>NZ_KB905020.1 GCF_000377405.1 Thioalkalivibrio sp. ALE31
TGTGGAGTCTCACAAGGTTGTCCTCAGGTAGACCGAGGACGCTGATGGGTGGCTGCTTGTTCAGGCTACCGTGTGGGCGGTGCCAGTTGTAGTCGTGGATCCATCGGGGCAGATGGCGTTTGCGCTCCTCTGACGTGGCGTAGGTGAAGGCGTAGGCCCACTCGCGCAGGGCGGTCTGGATAAAGCGCTCGGCCTTGCCATTGGTTCGCGGCGTGTAGGGCCGGGTGCGGCGATGGCGGATGCCCAGTCGGCGGCAGGCCTGGCTGAACGCCCGGGCGTGGTAGCAGGGTCCGTTGTCGGTCAGGACCCGTCGGATGGTGATCCCCAGGGTGGCGTAGTAGCGCACGGCCGCCTCCAGGTGCGCGATCGCATCCTGGGCCCGCTCGGCGGGATGGATCTCGCTGTAGGCGATGCGCGAGCGGTCGTCGATGGCCACATGCACGTACTCGTAGCCCGCTCCGATGGAGTCCTTGGCGCGGACGCCGGTCACGCGGTGGCCCGGGTGACGGAAGCGCGCCAGCTTCTTGATGTCGAGGTGGAGCAGATCGCCGGGGTGTTCGTGTTCGTAGCGCCGGGGTGGCTCGGCCGGCTCCAGTGCGCTCAGGCGGTTCAGGCCCTCGCGCCGCAGGATGCGGCTGACGCTGGCCCTCGAGATCCTTGTGAAGGTCGCGATGCGATCCATGGTCCAGCGCTGGCGCCGCAAGGCGACCACCTGCCGTTGGATCCGTCGGGGGGTTCGCCGCGGCTGGCTCCGCGGCCGGGACGAACGGTCCACAAGTCCGGAACGGCCGGCCTCCTGGAACCGCTGGACCCAGCGCTGCACGGTCTTCGGATCCACGTCAAAGGCGCGGGCCGCTGCACGAAGGCTCAGGCCGTGATCCACGACCAGGCGAGCCATCCGCTCTCGACCGCGGGGACCCATTAAGGCATTTTGATGAAGGTTCACGGGGCGTCCTCCTTGGGAATGGCTCAGTCCGCAAACTCAGCATCCTTCGGAGTCGTCCCGTGGACAACCTATTGAGAGATCACATCTAGGGCAACACTGATTAATGTGCACGCTCGCGCTCGAGTCGCTTTTGCGTGCGAACAAGGCGCGGTGACTGCCGTGCAGTCATTCTGCACAAGGGAGCCGCAACGCCGTTCCCGCGCAAAAGCGGCCGAGCCCCTTCGGGGTTGGCACCCCAGGTTCCCCGATCCTGCGTTGCGCCACTTGCGGGTAGAACCACTACCCGCTGCGCGACGCGCCTTGTCTCGGAGAACCTGGGATGCCAACGCGAGCGTGCACATTAATCAGTGTTGCCCTAGGTGCTGTCGGTGCCGTTGTGGATCGGCATCTGGTGGTCGGCTACGGGGTTCCGGTTGATGCGGCACAACCGGTTGCTGGCACTGCCCTTCCTGCTCAGTCTGGTGTATGTGGTCGGAAACGCCCTGCTGGTGGCCATGTTCGGCGGGCTCAGCGAAGCCACCTACGAGGAGGGTCGGTACGTGTTCATCACCGACCGGGCCATGATCGCGGTTCAGGCGACGGCGAGTGTGCTGATCGTGGCCACCATTGTGTACGGCCTGAGCATACGGCGGGTACCGGTGCACTTCATCCGTTTCATGGTGTATGCATTCGTGGCGTTGCTGGGGGTGATGGCGCCGATCCTGTGGATTCCGGCGCAGGAGGCGGAGTTCTTCTTTGTGCTCCGCCATGTGCAGTCGATCGGACTGAACTTCGGGCTGTTCCTCTGCGTGGTCGGGATCGTGGTGCTGTTGCAGGACCTGCTGCGTCATGGCGACGCCGAGGTCACCCTGCTGGGCGGACTGCATGATGTGCCGCGCTCCGAGCGTCAAAGTGAAGCGGATACAAAAAACCGCGGGAGCTGAGGCGCTTACCGGGTGTGTTGTGAACGGGTAGGGAACCCAGCGACCCTCTGCATCGGGAACAAGAGGATTGGGTTCAGGAGCGCCTCGGTTCCGGGAGGGTGCCGCACGCGTGTGCGGCCCGATGGTGTGCGGCGCATGTGCCCCTGTATTCACTCACGTTTGGGGCTTGTACTCCAGGTTCCCCGACCCTGCATTGCGCCCCGAGGGTTTATAGAACGGGGGTGGAGGCGCTAACGGCTGTGTGACCCCTGCCTCGGGGGCTCGGGGTACCCACGCGAGCGTGTTCACCCATCAGCATTTCTCTGGAGCGAGACCTGCTGAGCGGGTATGTCGCCTGTTGTGTCCTGGTCCGACAGACCAAGGCGCCCCAGTAGCTTCTGGCATTCGGCGGAGTCCGCCGCCCCATTGGTCAGCAAGAAGGCGGTGCGCATGATGGGGAGATGAATGTGGCCGCTGCCCAGACCGAAGCCGTGGGCGGCCCCAATCATCTGCTTTAACGGGAGAGAAAGGCGCAGACGCGACTTCAGCGCTACGGCCATTCGAGCGGGCCAGTCCCCCGCAAGCGCCGTATCCAGGGCGGCTGGGTCGAGGGTGCAGCCCTGAAGGACGCAGCGCTGTGCCGTGGCGATGACCGCGAGCTCGCCCAGGCGATGCATCAGTCCGGCGGTAAAGCAAAGGCTGGCGTCCGCCCGCAGGCTGCGACCCAGGGCCGCGGCCTGGTGGGCCATGCGCTCGCTCTGTTCCTGGTAATGCCGGGCGCGGGTCTGGAGGTTGGGGTCCTGAAGTGTGGTGGTGAGATCGAGGGCCATGGCCATTGCCAGATTCAGGGCGGTGGGGATGCCCAGAACCTGCAGGGCGTCGCGTAGCGAGGTATTGGGGGTGTCGGTGCGCCTCAGAGCACTGCCGTTGGATGCATCGATCAGGCGCGTGACCAGGGATGGAATGTCCTGCCAGGCCTTCTCCAGTTCGGACAGCGAGAGTGTGTCGGCCCGCGCCCTCAATTCCCGCAGTGCGTCAAGATCGATCGGTGTAGGCAGTCTCAGCTCACCGGATTCGGCCTGTTGCAGGGCGTTTTCCAGGGCGGGCGCCTCCGGCTCGCCCTCGGCTTCTTCGCGGGACTCGGCGGTAGTCGCTCTCGTAGCCAGTATCGCTTGCAGACGGTCATGCACCAGTTCCGCCTCGAAGGGCTTGGAGATAAAACCCCGGACGCCGTAGCGAGCGGCGCGCTGGACGCTTTTACGGTCCGGGTCTGCGGTGATGATGACGATGGGCGTGACGCGGCCATCGATGGCCGCCCGTCGCAGGAAGTCCAGCCCGTTCCCGTCGGGCAGCGACAGGTCCGACAGCACGAGGTCGTGGTGTGTCTCGCGCCACCGTCGCAGGGCCTCGGTAATGGAGCGCGCGTGGAAGATGTCGGAATCGGGATAAAGGCCGCGAACGAGCGTCTTCAGGAGATCCGCCATGAGATCTTCGTCTTCCAGTATCAGGATCTTCATAGGGGGTCCGGATGCTCGCGCCCACAGGGAGGTTGTGACCTTCAGGTTCGGTTGTCCGAAGGATGGGGTCAAGCGGGGACCGGCGAAGTCCCACGACCGGGTGCCCCGCGCCGGCCATGGGTGTCGCGTCAGCCGGCGGTAGACCCCGCCAGCCGGGCCGCCAGGACCTCCTGTGCGGAGTAGGGGGCCTGGTCGTCGGCGGGCCGAATGCGGGTGTAGCTGCCGTCCGGTTGCAGGGACCAGGCGGTGGCGGTGTCGCGCAGGTAGTTGAACAGGGATTCCTCGGCCACGCGGTCGCGCAGCTCCGGGTCGCGCACCGGGAAAGCCACCTCGACGCGGCGGAAGAAGTTGCGCGGCATCCAGTCGGCGCTGGAAAGGAACACATCGGGGTTGCCGGCGTTCTCGAAGTAGAACACCCGCGAGTGTTCGAGGAAGCGGCCCAGTACCGAGCGCACCTCGATGGTTTCCGATATGCCGGGGACCCCGGGGCGCAGGCTGCAGATGCCGCGCACGATCAGCTGGATGGGCACACCGGCCTGCGAGGCCTGGTACAGGGCCTGGATGATGGTGGCCTCGTTCAGGGAGTTCATGCGCGCGACGATGCGCGCCGGTTTGCCGGCCCGGTGGTTCTCGATCTCGCGCTCGATCTTCTCCTGCATCGCGTCGTGCAGGCGGAAGGGGGCCTGGATGAGCTGGCGCAGCCGGGTCACCTTGCCGAGCCCGGTCAGCTGGAGAAACACACGGTGGACGTCCTCGGTCAGCACGGGGTCGGCCGTCAGCAGGCCGAAATCGGTGTAGGCCTTGGCAGTGCCGGAGTGATAGTTGCCGGTGCCGAGGTGGGCGTAGCGGGTAATCTGGTCGCCATCCCGGCGCACCACCAGGGCAAGCTTGGCGTGGGTCTTGTAGCCGACCACGCCGTAGGTCACATGCACCCCGGCATCCTGCATGCGGTTGGCCAGCTCGATGTTGTCGGCCTCGTCGAAGCGCGCCCGCAGCTCGATCACGACAGTGACCTCCTTGCCGGCCTGCGCCGCCTCGATCAGGGTCTCGACCAGGGGCGAGCGGGTGCCCGTGCGGTACAGGGTCTGCTTGATGGCCAGTACCCGCGGGTCGGCCGCGGCCTGGCGCAGGAAATCCACCACCGGCATGAACGACTGGTACGGATGATGCAGCAATAGCTCCTGCTCGCGGATGCAGGCGAAGATGCCGCTGCCGCTGGCGTCCACGCGAGGCAGGGCCGGGACCAGGGGCGGGAACTTGAGGTCCGGGCGGTCGACCAGTTCGTGCACCGCCATCAGCCGGTTCAGGTTCACGAGGCCGGTGACCTGATACAGGTCGTCGGGGTCCAGATGGAACTGCTGCAGGAGGAAATCGGCGACCTCCTGCGGGCAGTTGTCCGCGACCTCCAGCCGCACGCCGGCGCCGTAGTTGCGCTGGGGCAGTTCGCCCTCCAGGGCGTTCAGGAGGTCGTCGATCTCCTCTTCCTGCACGAACAGGTCGGAGTTGCGGGTCAGCCGGAACTGGTAGCAGCCGGTCACCTTCATCCCGCGGAACAGCTCGTCAACATGGGCGTGCAGGATGGACGACAGCAGGACGAAATCGTTGTCGCCGCTGGCGACCTCCCTCGGGAGGCGCACCAGACGCGGGAGAGAACGCGGTGCCTGTACCACGGCGCGGCCGGACTCGCGGCCGAAGGCGTCCTTGCCCTTGAGCGTGACGATGAAGTTCAGGCTCTTGTTCAGGATGCGCGGAAAGGGATGCGCCGGGTCCAGGCCGATCGGGGTCAGGACCGGCTGCAGCTGTTCGCGGAAATACTGCAGCACCCATTCCTGCTGCGCGGAGCTCCAGTGGGTGCGACGCACGAAGTGGATGCCCTCGGCCGCCAGTGCCGGGATCAGTTCATCGTTCAGGGTGCGGTACTGCTCCTCGACCAGGTCGTGCGCGCGCGGGGCGATCTGGCGAAGCTGCTCGGCGGCGGAAAGGCCGTCCGGACCGGGGGCCTGCACGTTCAGCTCGACCTGCTGGCGCAGCGAGCCCAAGCGGACCTCGAAGAACTCGTCCAGGTTGGTGGAGGAGATACTCAGATAGCGCAGGCGTTCGAGTAGCGGGAAGGCGGGGTCCTGGGCGATCGCGAGCACCCGACGGTTGAATTCCAGCAGGGACAGCTCGCGATTGAGGAACAGATCGGTCTGGGTCACGTCGGCATCCGGCATGCACGACTCGCGGCAGAAGTGGACCCGCGAGTCTAGGGGAACACTGGTTAATCTACACGTTCGCGCTCGAGTCGATTTTGCGTGCGAACAAGGCGCGGTGACTGCCGTGCAGTCATTCTGCACAAGGGAACCGCAACGCCGTGCGCGCGCAAAATCGGCCGAGCCCCTGCGTTCAATAGTTTGTGGGGTTGGTGCCCCATGTTCCCCGATGCAGCGTTGCGGCGCTTACCGGTAGCCCCACTACCGGCTGCGCACCGCGCCTTGTCTCGGGAAACATGGGGCACCAACGCGAATGTGTAGATTAACCAGTGTTCCCCTCCGACATTATGTCAGTTCCGTGAATGGGGGGCAGGCGTGGCCGAAGCCCCCGGGCTGCGTGCCTGAACTGCGGCGGGTGGGCACAGGCGACTATAATCCGGGCCTTGATCATGCAGCGCGAGTGGCGCTGCCGTAAGGAGAACTCCCTTGGCCGAATTTACCCTGACACTGCATGCGCGCGACGAATCGCAGCCCGAGCTGCGCAAGGTCTCGCTGGCCGTCGAGGGCGAGCTGCCCGAATACGGCCAGGTCTGGGTGTGGGATATCGTCTACGCCCAGCAGTTGTTCGCCCTGGGCGAGGTGCAGGCGGCCCAGGACCTCAAGGAGACCATGGAACTCTGGGCGGTCAACATGTCCAGCAAGGTGTTCCAGCCGCATGGGCATATCCTGTCCAAGGGGTACCTGGACCTGTCGGAGAACCTGCAGCTGGTGAACGGAGATTCCGTGCCGGCCGCGGCCGACGGGGATCGCCAGGTGGTCGTATCGGTCGACGGCCAGGCCGGGCAGCTCCCGGATGTCCGGGTGTCCCCGGAGAGCCTGACGGCCGACGAGCGCCAGGATCTGGTGCTGGGGCTGGGCCAGTACTTCAACTTCGAAAACCCGATGTTCGCGCGCGAGCTGCCGATTCATGTCCTGGCCATGCGCAAGTACCACGCGGACATCAACCTGCCGCACACCCGTACCGCGCTCGAGGAAGCCCCGTTCTTCGCAATCCAGAAGGCGATGGAATACTTCCAGGCGGCCAATCAGGGCACTGTGCAGTAGGGGTAGGCCCGCTGCGTCGGATTTGCCGCGCGTGCTACGGTCGCGGCCATGAGGACTGTCTATTCCGCCGCCGACCCCGTGATGGCCGGGTTCATCGAGGACCTGCTGAAAGAGGCCGGCATCCCGGCGTACGTGAACCAGGCCGGGCTCATGGGCGCGGCGGGGGAGGTCCCGCCAACCGAGACCTGGGCGCGCATCATGGTGGTGCACGAGGAGCAGGCCGAGGAGGCGCGAGCCCTGATCCTGGAGTACCTGGAGGGCGAGCCGGAACACGACGGCCGGGACTGGAAGTGCCCGCGCTGCGGCGAGGTGATCGAGCCGCAGTTCACCCAGTGCTGGAACTGCGGGCGCGACAAGCCCAAAGACTGATTCAGTTCGGTCGTCCGTTGCCGGTGTACTGCGAGCGGATGCGCTGGATGTAGGTCTGTGTCTCGCGGAATGGCGGGACGCCGCCGTGGCGCTCCACCGCGCCGGGGCCGGCGTTGTAGGCGGCCAGGGCGAGATCCAGATTCCCCTCGAAGCGCTCGAGCATCGCGGCCAGATAGCGTGTGCCGCCGTTGATGTTCTGGGCCGGATCGAAACGGTCGGTGACCCCGAGATCGGCCGCGGTCGCGGGCATCAGCTGCATCAGGCCGTGGGCGCCCACCCGCGAGACCGCCTGCGGATCGAAGCAGGATTCCACGTGAATGACCGACTGGACCAGCGCAGGGTCGAGGCCCTTGCGGGTGGCGGCCGTACGAATCAGGTCCGCGAACTCGCCACCGCCGGTGGCCAGCGCCTGGCGGGCGCGCTCGCCGCAGCGGGCGCGCGCGGTGGGGCGGCCGTAGGTGGCGACCAGTTCCATGCCGCTGTCCTGGCGATGCTGGTTGGTGACCAGGCGTTCACCGCCCGGGCCCTCGAACACGAAGATCTGGCTGGGAGACCAGTCGCCGCCCGTGGACGGGGTCCCCGTGCCCGTGCTCGCGGGCGAGCGGATAGTTTCGTACGGGATACCCTGGGGCCGTTCGTCGGTCAGGACGCGGGCACCGGAGGCATCGCGGTAGCTGTACAGCTCGGCCGCGCTGGTTCCGCCCGCGACCAGCCCTGCCACCAGTACCAGCAGTAGCAGCGCCGTCCGGGCGGAATGCTTACCATGGTGCCTGGCTTTGCTCTGCGTATCCCTGGTATCCAACCCTGTCCCCTGGCCGAGTACCGATCCCGATGACCGAGACTTCGTTCACAGTCTGCATTATGGCGCCGGAAAGTGCATGGCTGAAAGAGCGCGTCGATGGCCTGCTGGCGGGCAGCGACGTCGCCGCACCTTGGGTCGAGGTCCTGGAATCGGTCGATTCGACCAACCGCTATCTCCTGGAGGCGGCTGCCACGGACGATGAGCGACCGCTTGTCTGCGTGGCACGCAGCCAGACCGCGGGTCGCGGCCGGCGGGGTCGGGCCTGGCAGTCGCGGCCCGGCGCCAGCCTCGCCCTGTCGCTGGCGTGGCCCATCGCGCGGGGACCGGTGCCGCCCGCCTATCCGGTGGGTGCGGGGATCGGGGTAATCCAGGCCCTGGAGGGGCTGGGTCTGGAGTCCGTGCGGCTCAAGTGGCCCAATGACCTGATGATCCAGGGCGCCAAGCTCGGCGGAATCCTGATGGAGCAGCGGGCACCCCGTCGGGAGCGGCCGGGCCGGCTGGTGGCCGGGATCGGGATTAATCGCGAGGCCGCGGATACACTGGAACTGGACCGCGCGGTTACCGATCTCGCCAGTCATTGTCCGGGCGGCGCACCGGACGGCCTGGAACTGGCCGCGCGGGTGGTCGACCGGCTTTGCCGCCTGCATCCCGTCCTGGTGCGCGAGGGCGTGGCCTCGCTGGAGTCCGAGCTGGAGCGGCTCGATCTGTTGCGCGGGCAGGCCATCGAGCTTCTGGACGATGGAGCGCAGGCCCGGGCGCTGGGGATCGACCCGGCCAGCGGCTGTCTGGTGGCGGCATTCGCGGACGGATCGGTGCGTCATCTGCACTCGGGCGAGGTTTCGGTACGGAGTCTTGAACATGTCTGACATCGCGCTGGTGGATATCGGCAGTAGCCGGGTGAAATGGCAGGTGCGCAGTCGGGATGGCGATGTGCTGGGCTCCGGCGCGGCCCCGGAGCCCGCGGGCTGCGCCCGCGCCCTCGCATCCATGGCGCAGGACTCGACCATCGACGCCGTATGGGTCTCGCGGGTGGCGGGTGATCGCGGGGCGGCGTTCGCCGAGGAATTGGACAGCGCCGGGCTGGCGGCCTCGGTCCACGCGGTCCGGGTCGCGGCTGCCGGGCCGAACGGCCTGCGGACCGACTACGCAGCCGGCCAGCTGGGGGTGGATCGGTACTGCGCGCTGGTCGCGGCGCGGGCCGTTGGCGACATGCCGGTCATCCTGGTGGATGCCGGAACCGCGGTCACCGTCGACGTGTTGCAGGCGGACGGGTGTCATGCAGGCGGCTACATACTGCCGGGGCGCCAGCTCGGCTGGGAGGCGCTGCAGCCCCGTCTGGCCGATCGTATCGCGCCGCGCGAGGCGACGCAGTGGCCCGAGGACCTCGACCCGTCGCCCGGGCTGAACAGTGCGGATGCGCTGGAGCGTGGCTGGGGCCTGGGGCTGGCCGGGGCGCTGGACGGGCTGATCGCGCGCTCCCGCGACGTGCTGGGCGAGGAGGCCCCCTGCTGGCTGACCGGCGGGGATGCCTACTGGCTGGCGCCGCTGTTGCGCGAGGAATCGCGGATCATCCCCAACCTGGTGCTGGACGGGCTGTGGGCACTGTCGCGCGAGGAGGATGGCGGATGCGCTGGCTGATCCTGGCGGTCGCGCTGCTGAACCTGGGGTACTTCGTGTGGGTGTGGCACGACGGCCGGCTGGATCCGGACCCCTACGCCGACGTACCGCCCCTGGAGCGCGACCGGGGCACGGTGGAGTTGCTGGATGTCCGGCTGGAATGGCCGGAACCCAGTGGCGCGCCGGCAGGGGAAGGGGGCGTGGAGGACGCGGCTGATTGATGCGGCCGATTGATGCGGCTCAGGGGCCGCGGCGCCGAGACCGCTCGGCACGTCTCCGGTCCCGGTGGCGCTGCCAGGCGGCGGACAGTTGATGGGAGATCCAGTAGCCGGCCATGGCGGTGGGGGTGGCGGTCAGCAGGCTGCCCAGTAGCGTGAAGGTAATCTCGTCGCCGATCCCCTGCAGGTACCAGGCGTCCGGGTCGTGGGTGAGCAGGGGCATGTAGCGAAAGACTGCCTCGCCCAGCGAGTGGTAGCCCCAGTACAGGGGGGCCGTGGTCAGGGGGTTGCTGACGAACGAGGCCACGAAGGCCGTCGGGAAATTCCCGGCCAGCGCGATGCAGAGGACGATCATCAGCACGGTCTGAAAGCCCACCGTCGGGGTCAGACCGATGAAGAGCCCGATGGCGACCCCGCGGGCCATCGCCTCCGGGCCGCTCTTCATGCTCCCGGCGGCATGCAGGCCGGTGTGCAGGCGGGGATGACGGGCCAGCCAGTGGTGGGCGCGCCAGCGCAACGCCCGCCAGCGAATACCGGCCCGCCTCAGCATGCCGCCGAGGGCCTCAGGCAGCCCCCCAGCGGACCGCGATGTCGGGGGTCCAGCCAACCGTGATCGCGTCCCCCTGTTCGATCACCGGCCGCTTGATCAGGGCTGGGTGTTCGAGCATCAGGGCGATCGCGCGTTCGCGGTCCAGCCCGTCGCGCTGTTCGGCGGGAAGCTGGCGCCAGGTCGTGCCGCGCCGGTTGACCAGGGCCTCCCAGCCAAGCGCCTCGACCCAGTTGCGCAGCCGGGCCTCCTCCAGCCCGTCCTTGCGAACGTCGACGAAGCGAACATCCACGCCGGCCGCATCCAGCGCCCGGCGGGCCTTGCGGACGGTATCGCAGTTGGCGATCCCGAAGAGCGCGATCTCAGACATCGCGCAGCAGGGCGTTCAGACCCACCTTGGCCTTGGTCTTCTCGTCCACGCGCTTCACGATCACCGCGCAGTACAGCGAGTACTTGCCGTCCTTGGAGGGCAGGGTGCCGGAGACCACCACGGAGCCGGCCGGTACGCGGCCATAGAGGATCTCGTCGTTCTCGCGATCGTAGATCCGGGTGGACTGGCCGAGATACACGCCCATGGAGATGACCGCGCCTTCCTCGACGATCACGCCCTCGACCACCTCGGAGCGGGCACCGATGAAGCAGTTGTCTTCGATGATGGTCGGGGCCGCCTGCAGCGGCTCCAGCACGCCGCCGATCCCGACGCCGCCGGAGAGATGCACATTCTTGCCGATCTGGGCGCAGGAGCCGACCGTGGCCCAGGTGTCGACCATCGTGCCCTCATCCACATAGGCACCGATGTTCACGTAGGACGGCATCAGCACCGTGTTGGGGGCGATGAAGCTCCCGCGGCGCGCGGTGGCCGGCGGCACGACGCGCACACCGGCCTCGCGGAAGTCACGGCTGGAGGTGTCGGCGTACTTGGAGGGCACCTTGTCGTAGTAGTTGGTGAAGCCGCCCTTGATGAACTCGTTCTCCGAGATGCGGAACGACAGCAGCACGGCCTTCTTCAGCCATTCGTTCACCACCCATTCGCCGCCCTTCTTCTCGGCGACCCGGGCACGGCCGGTGTCCAGCATCTCCAGCGCCTCGTTCACCGCATCGCGGACGTTGGTCTCCACGTTGCGCGGGTTGATCTCGGCGCGGCGTTCAAAGGCGGTTTCGATGGTGCTCTGGATATCGGACATCAGGTTTTCCTTGCAAGGTATTAATAGGTAATGGATTCATACAGGCCGGTGATGCGCTCGGCGGCCTCGACACAGGCGGCCGGCTCGGCGACCAGGGCCATGCGGACGTGCCCGGCACCGGGGTTGTGCCCGGAGGTCGGGTCGCTGCGCGAGAGGTAGCGCCCGGGCAGCACCGTCACCCCGGCCTCGGCGTACAGGCGGCGGGCAAAGGCCTCGTCGTCGCCATCGGGAACCCGTGGCCAGAGGTAAAAGCCGGCGGCCGGTGTGGTGACGTCGAGTATGGCCTGCAGCCGCGGGACGACCGCCGCGAACTTCTCCGCGTACAGGGCCCGATTGTGCGCGACATGGGCCTCGTCTGCCCAGGCCACGCGACTGACGGCCTGGGTGGGCGGCGGCAGTGTGCAGCCGTGGTAGGTGCGGTACAGCGCGAAGCGGTCCAGCAGCTCGGCATCGCCCGCTACGAACCCGGATCGCAGCCCCGGGAGGTTGGAGCGCTTGGACAGGCTGTGGAACACGATGCAGCGCTCGAACCCGGTATTGCCCATGCGCGCCGCGGCACCCAGCAGGCCGGCGGGTGGGGTGGCCTCCGGGTGATAGATCTCGGAGTAGCACTCGTCGGCCGCAATCACGAAGTCATGGCGTTCGGCCAGACGGATCAGGTCCTGCATCGCCGCCTCGGACATGCAGGCGCCGGCCGGGTTGCCCGGGTTGCAGATGTAGACGAGCTGCACCGCATCCCAGGTGGCGACGTCGATCGTGGAGAAGTCGGGTAGATAGCCGTTCTCCGGCGCCAGGTCGTAGAAGGCCGGTTCTGCCCCGGCCAGCAGGGCCGCACCCTCGTAGATCTGGTAGAAGGGATTCGGCATCAGCACGCGCGCCCCGGGCTTCTCCGCGACGACGGCCTGGGCGATCGCGAACAGGGCCTCGCGGGTACCGCTGACCGGCAGCACCTGGCGCTCGGGCTTCACGGTATCCAAGTCGAACCGGCGTTGCAGCCAGGCGGCGATCGTCTCGCGCAGGGCCGGTTCGCCGCGCGTGGTGGGGTAGTGGTTGTAACCCTGTACGGCGTCGCGCAGGGCGGGTTCGACGAAACCCGGAAGCGCATGGCGTGGTTCGCCGATCGACAGCGCGATGGGCTCCAGCCCTTCCGGCTGGCGCAGGTCCGCGAACAGGGCCCGCAGGCGTTCGAACGGGTAAGGCTGGAGCCGGTCGAGGCGGGGATTCATGGCGTCCGGGGGTTCCTCTGCAGGGCGCGAACCGAAAGACCGCGCAGTATACCGAACCCGACGGGGCGACGGCACCGCGATCGTTCAGTCGCGACTGCCCGGACGGGTATACCAGAACCAGCTGAGGCGGCGGGAGCGCAGGCTCCAGGGGAACAGCAGGACCTGCAACACGACCAGGAGGTGGCGCGCGGGGTTGAACCAGTCCGCCTTGCGCCCGGAGGTCAGGACCGGCGTGTCCAGGATTTCCACGCGCTGGCCGTGTGCCCGGCCCCAGCGGCGCAGGGCGCGGGACAGGAACACCTCTTCCCCGGCGTACACGCGCTCGCTGAACGCGCCCACCGCCGTGAACGCCTCGCGGGTGGAGAAGACGTAGCAGCCCGCGGCCAGCCCCAGGCGCGCGGAGAGCGTATTCCATGTACGCGCGCCCCAGCGGTAGATGCGGTGATTCAGGTGGTCGAACGCCACCCGGGCACCGCCGCCGCAGACGCGGCCGCTGTCCAGTGCTTTCAGGGTAGCCTGCAGCAGGGCGCCATCCGGCCAGGTGTCGGCGTCCACGAACAGCAGGTAGTCCCCGCTGGCGGCCTCCGCGCCGGCATTGCGGGCGCGGCTGATCCTGCGTTCCGGCTCGAAGACGACGCGACAGCCGGCGCGCTGCGCGATCTGCGGGGTCGCGTCCGTGGAGGCGTTGTCCACCACGATGATCTCGCTGGGGCGATCAAGGCCCGACAGGGCCTCCTGGACGGCCGTCAGGGTTCGTGGCAGCCACTCGGCCTCGTTCCAGGCCGGGATGATGACCGACAGGGTGGGTGCGCGTCTCACGCAGCGGCCAGGGGAGCTCTGATCAATAGGTCGCCATGTGGGGATCGACCTCGCGTGCCCAGGCATCAATGCCGCCGGACAGGTTGATCACGTTGTTGAACCCGACCCGCTGCAGAAAGCCGCAGACTTGCTGGCTGCGGACGCCGTGGTGACAGATCACCACGATCTCGTCCTCCGGATTCAGGTCCTGATACGCCGTCGGGATCTGGCCCATCGGGAGCAGTTGCGAGCCCTCGATGTGGCAGTGCCGGAATTCCCAGGGCTCGCGCACATCCAGCAGCTTCGGCGGGCTCTTTGCCTGCGAGAGATAGTCGTGCAATTCCCGGGGGGACATCTGGCGCATGGTGGTGAACCGTGACTGGGGAGTGACTCAGGCTGGCCTCGGGAGTGGCGCATTGCAAGAGGCGGGATGCACGCCAGGGATTGGCATGTTGCCTGTGAACCGGCCAAGCCCGGCTGTCGAATAGCAGGTGTTCCCGGGAGCGCCGCAGCCGCCCGGGGGTGGATTTCAGCCCTTGAATTTCACCAGACGACTGACCTGGATGTCGGAGATGAAGATCACGCCACTGTGCTGGTTGAAGAAGGGGGTGAAGCCCTCGAGGATCGGCTCGACCAGTTCCTCGGGTACGGCGGCGATGATCATGATCAGCACGTCGTCCTCGTTGAACATCAGATGGCCTTCGTGGAAGCCCTGGCTGCCCTTTCCCGAGAGGTTGCCCATGATGGTGTAGCCCTTGACGCCGGCCCGGTCGAGCAGATCGGTGGCAAAGGCCTGGTGTTCGCCCTCGAGAATGATCTCCAGCTTCTTGAGGGGATTCAGGTTCACGTCGTTCATGCGCGGGTCTCCTCCGCAGCCGTTGGATCGGTTTGCCCATGAGCGGCCCCGGGCAGCGGCTCTTCCAGCCACTGGCCGTCCGCGAAGCGATGGATCCGGTGGGTCTCGGGGTCGAGGATCACTACCAGGATCCATCCGTTGGTGACCAGGCTCCGGACCTTGGCGACGCCGTCGATCGCCGCCTGGGCGTGTTCAAAGGGCGCCTCGATGACCGCCAACAGGCGGATCGGGTCATGGTAGGGCCGGCCGTCGCGCAGTACGGTCTGGGCGGGGAGGCCGGTTCGCAGGTCACTGAGGTTGCCGGTGATGACACCGAGGCGGCACGCCACGTTGTGGTAGACCTTGCTGCCGCTGCCATAGTGTTCGTTGTCGACCGTGGAGAAGTAGTGCTCCATGTTGATCCACTGGGCGACCACCAGCGGGCCGGTCAGGATATTCGCGAGCAGACGCCCGCGCGGGTCGAGGCGATAGTCGTAGGAGTGCAGGAAGGTACGGCCCTCGAGGTCGCTGCCCTCGGTCAGGTGGCGGCGCCCGATGATGAAGCCCGCGTTGCGCGCCAGGCCCCATTCGGGCCGCACCTGGGCCCAGTCCACCGTGTTGCGCTGGGCCATCCGCGCGGCCTGGATGGGCTCGAGTTCCGGCCCGCCCTCCGGCGGCAGGGTCTGCAGCCGCTCCGCGGCGGTGCGGCGCCGCGCTGCCTGCAACCCGTTGCGCAGGCGCTCGAGGTAGACGAGATGACTGGCCGGGAGCAGATCCAGGTCGTGCAACTCGATCGCGTCGCTGGTCGTGTTGTGGAATGCCGGCAGGAACCAGGCATCGTCCGGGATGTGGATGCCCTCGCGCCGCAGGCGCCGGCGAACCTCCGGCTTGTTGCCCATATGCGCCAGGACGCGGGCACTGACGAGGCCGTGACTCCCGCCGCAGGCACCGCAGTCGAGGGCGGACTCGTAGGGATTGTTGTGCGACTGGCTGCCGTGCCCGGTCAGGATGATGAAGCGGGAGAACTGTTCAGTGAGCCCGATGGAGCGCAGCGCCTGGGCGACGAAGTAGGTCTGCTCGTCGAGGGAGAAGCCGATGCGCCCGAGGCGTTCGAGCTGCATCTGCGCATACGAGCGATTGATGCGGTAGCGCTGTTGCAGGGTCTGGATAAAATCCGCCTCGGCGCGTTTGCCAAGGGCGAACGCCTGCGCGAAGTGGGTCTGCCCCGTGTGGCGCCCCAGGGCCGCCTCGCGCAGTTCGCGGATGATCGCATCGGTGATCGATTCGCGCTCGATGCCGAACTCCTTGTGAATCGCCTCCACGATGATGACCCGCTGCAGCGCGCGAACGACCGAGTCCGCCTGTTCTCGGGTGAGCTTGTCGACCAGCAAACGGGTGGACGGCTTGTCCGATTCGATGCGGTGGCGCCAGCGATTGTAGAGCCGCGGCGCGAGGGTCTTGCCGACCATGTCGAAACCGAAGAGCAGGCCAATGGCCTCGACCGTGAAGTAGGGCGACAGGACCGAATGCTTCAGGTCGTGCAGCAGGTGTTCCGCCGAGGAATACAGATCCGTCTCCAGTTTCTCGGCGCCGGTCGTCACCTCGAGGACCAGGTTCTTCGGGGTCAGCAGTACGGGACACAGGTGATCCTCGCTGCCCTTGCCCAGCGCGATGAAGCTGACCGGGACACCGAAGAATCCGGCGATCCCGTAGGTCTGGTAGTCGCCAAGCGTCTCGAGCTGGCGGCGAATGCGTTCCGAGCGCACATCGATACAAAACAGCATCTGCGCAAAGGGGCGCTTTTCGCGGGGTGGCGCGGGAGTCGGGTGAAGGCGTGACAGCAGCGCGCGGCGGTAGGTTGTCTCCATGGCCTCCAGCCAGATCATGCCCTCGCGCCGTTCGAATGCCTCCAGTTCCGTCAGCACCTCGGCCAGGCATCCCGGCGAGAGCTCGCGGAAGGCATTCGGTGTGCCGGCGCGCTGTGCCAGTTCTTCGAGGGCGCGTGACTGGGTCCCGGCTTCAGCCTGGCGCTTTTCGGGGATGTAAGCCCCGATGAGCCGGGCGATTTCGGCCGGCCGACCGCGCGCCACTGCGTCCTCGACGGACTCGGCCCGAGTGGGCAGCACGGCGCCGGTGAACAGTTCGTGGCGCAGGAAGGATTCCGCCGGGCGCTCGGTAATCCGGGCCTCGAGTTCGAACCGGTTGCGTGGCATCCGACGGCGCCGCACGTGTTCGCGGACCAGGGACAGTGCCAGCACCAGGCGAATCGCCAGGAAGTCGACCAGGTCCGCTGGATATTCGCGGGCCCAGTGATAGCGAGGCGCCCGTTCGCGCCAGCGGATAAAGCCGGCCCAGCCGTGCAGATGGGTGAGTTCGCGCACGATCAGCCCGGGCCAGGACGACTCGGGGATGCCGAGTTCGTCGAGGACGAAGGCGATGATGCCCTCCGGGGTGTCGCTCTGATCCAGGATTTTCTTGATGTGCAGGCCGCGCAGGAACAGCCGCAGGTTGCGCTGTGCAAGCTGGCTCCAGGCGGCGAACAGGCCCTGTTCGCGCCCGGGCATGGGCCAGGCCGACTGGCCTTCGTCGAAGAAGTCGAGGCAGGTCTTGATCAGGAGCTCGTCCAGGGTCTCGCCGATGCGGGTGTCGTAGAGGTGGTCCAGCGCCTCGTAGAGTGGCCGCTCCGGCGGGAATGCCCGTCGCAGGATGTCCTCGATGCGTTCCACATCCACGCCGTCCCCCGCGGATGGAACACCGCCGGCGAGGATGGCCGCCACGTCCTCCGCCGCGGCCAGCACGCACGGTCGACGGGCCGGTTCGCGACAGCGCGTGAGCAGGGTATGGATCAGCGCGTGGCCACCGGTGGCCTGCAGGGCTGGATAGCCACCAAGCGCCCGGTCGATCGCTGTGTCCAGCGCATCCGGGTCGATGCGGCCATCGGCGAGCAGCCACTGGTAGTCGGCGCGGGCCAGGAAGCCGCGCCCGTGGAACAGGGCCCGGCCACGCTCGATCGCCTCGGGGAAGGGGTGGTCCTCCAGCCCGTGCAACGGGTTGTGGTGGATGAAGGTGCGCATGGGCCAGAAGTTGGGGATCGGCTCGGCGGCCATGTGCACCATGGAGCGGATCTTCAGCTGGCGGCCGAGGGAAAGGGTCACAGCGCACCTCCGGTCCAGATGAGCCCGGCGCCTGTCAGGGCCACGACGAGACCGGCGAAGCCCCATGCGCGGGGGGCCGTCAGATCGGCAGCCACGGGTCCGCTGCGCGGACCGAATACCGTGCCCTGCAGCAGACGGGCCCCCGCCCAGCTCCATAGCAGCCAGATCAGCAGGATGCCAATGGCGAAGCCGACGGGCGCACTGCCCAGCAGGGTCAGCAGGGCGAAGAAGCCGGGGAACAAGGGCAGGGCCATTGCCGCGAGCGTTGCCACCACAATGATCCCCGAGAGGCGCGGCAGATCGCGTGCCAGACCGCCGTGGAGCCCCGTGTAGGCGGCTCCCAGGCGTCCGACGAGGACTTCGCGCACCACCAGCATCAGGACAGGGGCGGTGGTCAGTGCCAGCGTCACGGCGACGAGATCAACCGGCGCGGGTGTTTGCAGGGCGTAGAGCCAGACCAGGGGCCAGGCGGATACGGCCAGCATGGCGTTCCAGCGCCCGACCTCGCGCACGGTCAGCATCCGGAAGGCGTAGAACAGCGCACTCATCACGGCCCAGGTCGCGAGAATCGGACCTGGCTCCAGTTCGCCCCAGAGGATCAGAACGACCCCGATCTGGGGCCAGAAGACGACGAGTGCGAGCCGTACCGGCAGAGGCTGGGTGCTGACGGCGAGCCGCGTGAACAGCATCGTGGCCGGGAAGAGCGGCAGGAAGAACGCGGCGAGTATCAATAGAAACACCGACATGTCAGCGCCACCTCAGCCAGATATTGAGGCGTCTGGACAGGGCCAGCAGCCGGTCCGTGACACGTTCGTGGACGTCGGCTACATAAAGCTCGCGCGACAGAAGCGAGTACAGCATCAGCCGTGCGCCGGCCGGCAGCTTGTCCATCGGGCGCTGGCGCGTCCGGCTCAGGTAGGCCCCGATCCAGCCGAGGACGAACACCACGGCCAGCAGGACGACCAGGACATCGAAGGTGAGCTTGTCGATACCCGCCGACGAGTAGAGTGCGTCACGGAATGCGGCATCCGGGTAGAGGAAGGCCTCGAAGCTGTGGCCCACGAGCACGTAGCCGATCACGATCACGGCGAAGGACAGGATGATCAGGGCCATCATGCGCAGCGGATTCTCGGTATCGAGCCGCTGGGCGGTGAAGAGCACCTGGACCCCGGTGATCCAGCCGAAGAACAGCAGCACGATCGCGCCCTGTTGCTGGAAGAAGCGCTCCGCAACCCAGGCATGTGCGCCGACCAGGATCACCAGAGGCACGATCAGCGTGACCGCCCCGATGATGAACCAGGGCACGCGTGCGGGGGCTGATTTGCGCTCCACGAGGAAGTCGTAGAGGGGCTCATTGGGAACCCCGTCATGGCGACGCGCGGCCCCGATCACGTTGCCGGCTCCGAGGAACAGGGTGCCCTTGAACAGGCCGTGGGCGATCAGATGAAAGATCGACAGCGCGAAGGCGCCGGCACCGGTTTCCATCACCATGAAGCCCATCTGCCCCATGGTGGAGTAGCCCAGCGACTTCTTGATGTCGTTCTGCGAAAGCATCATCAGCGAGCCGATCACGGCGGTCAGCAGGCCCACGATGAAGAGCAGATGGAGGACCTCGCTACTGTGGACGAACACCGGGGCGAAGCGGTTGATGATGATGCCGCCGGCGTTGACGATCCCCGCATGCATCAGGGCCGACACGGGCGTGGGCCCCTCCATGGTGTAGGGCAGCCAGGTGTGCAGCGGGAACTGGGCCGACTTCGCGAAGGCGGCCAGCGCTACCAGGAAGGCCACCGTCCCGGTGACGGGCAGCCCCATGACGGTGCGGGCATCGGGGCTTTCGGCGATACGGTCGAAGAGGGTGGGGAGGTCGAGTACGCCGTAGGCCTGGAACAGGATCACGGTGGCCAGCACCAGCGGCAGGTCCCCCAGACGGTAGGTGATGAACGTCCAGAAGGCGTAGCGCTGCGCGCGCGGCGGTTCGGTGTTGTGCGTAAGCAGGAAGTAGAGGACTACCCCGATCAGGTGCCAGCCGATCAGGAGGGTGATCAGGTCGCCGGCCATCACCATCAGGAGGATGGATCCGGTCATCAGGTCCAGCAGCATGAAGAAGCGGGCGTACCCGGGCTCCTCGAACATGTAGCGGATCGAGTAGACGTGCACCACCAGGCTGATCCCGGCCACGACCAGCGCCATGATGGCGCTGAGCGGGTCCAGCTGCAGGCTGCCCCAGCCGTTGGCCAGGCCCATCCACTGCGGCCCGGTGTCGCCGGTGATGTAGAGCGCCAGCTGGAACGCGGCGATCCCTACGACGATGACGTTGATCCCCACGCTCAGGTGCGCGACCCGGTGGCCCAGCCGGCCCGCAAGGAGGTGCACCAGCAGTGCTGCCAGAAAGGGCAGCAGGGCGATCAGCCACTGCAGTTCCATCATCGTCCCACCCCGCTCTTTCGGGTAACGCCCCGCGTGTTGCGGGTCGTCCACCTCCGATCGCGTCCTGCCCGAGGCCTGCACGGCGCCCAGCTTGGGAAAACGCCGGGAGCACTACCGAGGCGTCATCGAAACCCGGTTGCTACGCTAAAAGTACGGGTCGGGGGCATGATTGCGCAAACGGCGCATTCCCGGGAGCTGGCCCGTGGAAAATATAGAAGGAGATGCGTTGCGCCGCACCTGAGGGCTGGCTGTAGGGGCACGATCGAAGGCGTTCCTACGAACACAAGGAACGGAATGACTCGCGAAGCCAGGTACTAATCGGGCACGAGGAGCCCAATTGGCGTAATTCGGGTTTGTCACAGGAGTGGCACGAGCCCTGAGCCAGAACGAAAAAGGGACCAGCGACTGTAAGTCAGGGATCCCTTTCTCCGAAATGTGGCGCGCCCGAAAGGATGGCGGCGACGCGGTACGTGTTGACCTCCCGGCTGCCGGCTGTGGGCTGACACGTTCCTCGCTGCGCTCGGGATCGAACCGTATTGTTGAACGGAAGTTCGAATCCTTTGTGCTGGCCCAAACGAAAAAAGGCACCCGGCTGTGGGTGCCTTTTCTCTGGAATATGGCGCGCCCGGAAGGATTCGAACCTCCGACCACCTGGTTCGTAGCCAGGTACTCTATCCAGCTGAGCTACGGGCGCATCGTCTGAAGGCGCGCATTATCGCGATTGGTCCCGGGGGATGCAAGCCATCGGGACGGATTCTTTGTTTTTCGGCCCGTCTCAGCTCCGGGGGATGGGGTGGTAGGGCGTGCTGCGTACGCGGTCGTGCTCGACCATGCGGTAGTGGACGAAGTCGTCCTTGTCGTGGAAGTGCAGGAAGGGGTTGCCGGCGTCCTGTTCTTCCAGTGTGGATTCGGCTTTGTCGGCGTAGTTGTGGCCCGGGTGGATGCAGGTATGCGCCGGCAGGCCTTCACGCAGCCCGTTCAGGGTATGGAACATCTGTTCCGGGTCGCCGCCGGCCAGGTCGCAGCGACCGCAGCCGAAGACGAACAGGGTGTCCCCGGTGATGAGGTCGTCGCCCGCGGGCATGTGAAAGCAGGCAGAGCCGGGCGTGTGGCCGGGCGTATGCAGGAAGCGGATCTCGGTATCGCCCAGGCGCATCGCATCGCCGCCGTGGTGCAGCTCCGGGCGTTCCAGTTGCTTGCCCCAGAATTCGGCCTCCGGCTTGAGCAGGTGCAGCCGGGCATTCGGGTATTGCTCCAGGATGGCCTCGACGCCGTTGATGTGATCGTGATGGCTGTGAGTCAGCAGGATGTCGGAGATCTCGACGTCGTTCTCCCGTGCCTGACGGATGATCGCCTCGGGCTCCCAGGCGGGGTCGACCACGGCGCCGCGGTGACTGGCGCGATCCTCGATCAGGTAGACGAAGTTCTCCATGGGGCCGAGTTCCTGGCGGTGGATGCGGTAGGGCAGTTGGTTCCGGTCCATCGGGATCTCCGTGAGTCGTTGGCGCTTTGGTATGGTCTATCGGGTTCCTATCCTGTGCCGAGAAGGAGTCCGATGCCAAATTCCGAAAGTTCCCCTGCCGATTCCGCTTCCGTCGATGCGGAGGCGGACTGGGAGGCCCGCTATCAGGCGGGCTCGACCCGCTGGGATCGCGGTGGGCCCAGCCCCTCGCTGGAGCAATGGTTGCAACGCACCGCCCTGAAGCCGGGGGCCCGTATCGTGGTGCCCGGCTGCGGGTTTGGCCACGAAGTCCCGACCCTGGCGGCACGGGGCTTTCGCGTGATTGGACTGGACGTGGCGCCAACGCCCGTCGAACAGCTGCGGAGCGATCTGGACCATGCCGGCCTGGAAGCCGATGTGGTTCAGGCCGATATGCTGTCCTGGCGGCCGGAGGCACCGGTAGACGGGGTTTACGAGCAAACCTCCCTGTGTGCCCTGCCGCCCGCTCAGTGGCCGGCCTATGAACGCCAGCTGCACGCCTGGTTGCGCCCGGGCGGTGAGCTGTTTGCGTGTTTCATGCAGACCGGCCGGGAGGGTGGGCCGCCCTTCCATTGCGCGCTGCCGGCCATGCGGGAACTGTTTCCGGCGGATCGCTGGGACTGGCGTGACGAGGCGGGTCGCACCGATCACACCAACGGCAAGTACGAGCTTCTGCACCGCCTGATCCGGCGTTAGTGCAGGGGGGCAGATTGCTTTGATCGCGGGGTATCTCCCGTCGTCCAGTGCGGGAGAGCGGGTGAAGCGCGCCAGCATGATCTAGATTTCGGTAAGGAAGGATTCACATGCCGCCCCGGCCGGCGAACCCTTCCGTCCACCCGAATCAGGAGAGCGCGATGAAAGTCTGGATGCTGGTGTTGCTGTTGATGCTGCTGCCGTTGCCTCTGGCTGCGTCGGATTCCACCGATGTGGAGGAGCTGGATCGCGAGACCCTGCAGCAGATGGTTCGACACAGCGTGGAGCTGGTGCGCATCGAGGATGGCGTAAGCATTGATGACGCTATCGAGTCGATGAAGCTGCGGGCCAACCTGCGCAATTTCCAGGAGGTCGCGGATCTGCCGCTGTCCGAGCAGGTGCGGGCGATGGGGGGCGAGGGCAACTACATGCGCATCCTGGCCTTCTGTGATGCGCTGATTGCCAATCAGATGGTGCAGCACGACATCATCTTCGCCAGCTTTCTGCCTTGCCGGATCGCCGTGGTGGAGGACGACGAGGGGCAGGGCTGGATCGTGACCACCAACATGGACATGATGCTGCACGCGACGGACCTGCCCGAGGACCTCGAGGCGACCGCGCGCGAGGTCCGCGACACGATCTACAGCATTGTCGAGGCGGGCCGTACCGGCGATTTCTGACGCTGTAAACGAAAAAGCCCGCGACACCCAGAGGTGTCGCGGGCTTCTGGCCTGAGCCAGCCGTCGTCTTCGCGGGTTGGGGCGGGTTAGCCGTTCGCGACCTTGCGCTTGATCATCAGCGTGCCGTCCGCGCGTGGACCGGAGGCCTTCGGGGACCCCGTGCCCTTGCCGGCGGGGCGTTTGCCCGGCGCCGCATAGGCCGGGCGCTTGCGGTTGGCCGGGGCCGGGCCGCGCTTGGCGGGTGCCGGCTTGCCCATGGGCCGCGACTTCCGGGCCGCCGGCTCGGACCGCTCATTGCGGGATTTGCCGGGCTTGCGCGCGGGGGCGGGCCGTGCGTCGTCCTGGTGGGCCGACTGGCCGGGGCGGGGCGCCTGGCGGGTCAGCTCCAGCTTGCGATTCGCGACGTGGATGTTGCCCAGGCGGCGAATGGCAGCCTCGTCCAGCGAGGCCGGTAGATCGACATGGCTGTGGTCGTCGCGCAGCCCGATGCGGCCGATGTCGCGGCCGTTCAGCCCGCCCTCATTGGCGAGTGCGCCGACGATGGCGCCCGGTGCCACACCGTTGTTGCGGCCCACGGGCATGTAGTAGCGCACCATATCCGCTTCCGGCTCGCGATCCTTGCCGCGTGAGGGGCGCTCGCCCCGGGGCTTCGCGTCGCGACGACTGTTGCCGCGGTCGGCATGGGGCGCGCGGGCGGCGGCCAGCAGCGGGTCGGTACCCTGACGGGCGTTGGCATCCAGCGGGCTGTCGGCGGTGGCAAGGGCGACCAGGGCCAGGGCCAGGTCGCGTTCGGATACCGTGCCGTCGGCCAGCAGGCGCTCGACCAGGGCGTCGTGCGCGCTGGCCTGTTCACTGCCCAGCAGGGCCTGGACTTGTTCCGCGAAACGCGCCTCGCGACGGGCCTGGACGGCCTGGCGATCGGGAAGCGGCTGCTCGCGGACCGGCTTGCCGGTCAGGCGTTCGATGTCCTTGAGCATGCGGCGCTTGCGCGGCTCCAGGAACAGGATCGCGCGGCCCTTGCGCCCGGCACGGCCGGTACGGCCAATGCGGTGCACATAGACCTCGGCATCGCCGGGGGCATCGAAGTTGAAGACGTGGCTGATGCGCGGCACATCGATGCCGCGGGCGGCGACATCGGTCGCAACGATCACGTCCAGGCGGCCGTCGCGCAGGTCGCTGACGACGCGCTCCCGTTCGCCCTGTTCCATGTCGCCGTTCAGGGCCGAGGCCTTGATGCCGGCGAGGCCGAGGGCGTCGGCGATCTCCACCGTGGAGGCCTTGGTGCGGGCGAAGACCACCGCGCCATCCAGGTCTTCTTCGGTTTCCATCAGCCGGGTCAGGGCCTCCAGCTTGTGGCGGGCGTCGACCAGGCAGTAGCTCTGGTCGATATCGGTGCCGGCCTCGTTGCCGGCACCAATCTTGATCTCTTCCGGCTCGCGCATCTGGCGATGCGCGATACGACGAATCGGGCCCGGCATGGTGGCCGAGAACAGGGTCGTCTGACGCGCTTCCGGGGTCTGCTCCAGGATCCACTCGATCTCTTCGACAAAGCCCATGCGCAGCATCTCGTCGGCCTCGTCCAGCACCACGACCCGCAGGGCCTCCAGGCTCAGCGTGCCCCGCTTGATGTGGTCCACCACGCGGCCAGGGGTGCCGACCACGATCTGCGGGCCCTTGCGCAGGGCGCGCAGCTGCTCGCCCATCGGCTGACCGCCGTAGACGGGCAGCACGTCGATGCCATCGAACCCGGCGGCGAATTCGGTCAGTGCGCCCGCGACCTGATTGGCCAGTTCGCGGGTCGGGGCCAGCACCAGTGCCTGGGGCACGCGCTCGCCGGCATCGATCAGGTCGATCAGCGGCAGGCCGAAGGCGCCGGTCTTGCCGGTGCCGGTCTGGGCTTCGCCCAGGACGTCGCGGCCTTCCAGCAATGCAGGGATACAGGCGGCCTGAACCGGGGTCGGGGTGGTGAAGCCCATATTCGACAGGGCACGAACCAGCGACTCGGAAAGCCCGAGCTGGGAGAAGGAGGGGGAATCGGACATTGGGGGTACTCACACAGGCCGGAAACAAAGGCCCGGCGAAAATCGGATGGCAACTGCCAACCCGGCATCATACACGAATCGGAGCCCTAACAAGCGAAAACTTCGGGGTTTTTTGTGCCAGACCAGCGAAGAATTAGAGGCATTCAATATAAATATTCGGTAATAACCTTGTTGTAAAACCGGAGTTTTTCTCTATCTTCGCCCGCTGTTTGGCCAATAGTTCCTGAACAAATACAGGAACGCCAGACGTAGACGCAGAAGGGGGCGGGGAGGTTCCCGTGCCATGTCGGTTCGGTAGCCGCCACACCGAGGTTGGTACATGCGGCCCGGTGACTGCCTTTCGTGATCGGCGGGAGTCGCGACGTCACGGGAACGCGATCACGGAAGACTTCTGCGCACTCCCTTGTTCAACACGGAGGTAGCACGCGCATGCATCGAAGAAATTTCTTGAAGGGCGGGATGGCGCTGTCCGCCGGGTTCGCGATTCCGGGCACGATGGGCCTGCTGGCCTGGGCGCCCCGGGCGCACGCCGAGGAGCTCAGCATTGATCTGACGGCACGGCGAGGCGACGTGACCATGATCGATGGTACGTCGGCGCGGATTTTCGGCTTTTCTGCCACGGGGGCGATGTCCTGGCCGGGTCCGACCCTGGTGTGCCAGGAGGGCGACACCATCACGGTCAATCTGCAGAACACGCTGCATACGCCGGTGGTGTTCCATGTCGGGGCCACCAATATTCGTTATCAGGCCAGTGCGCAGAACAACATCTCGTTCTCGTTCTCGGCGCCGCCGGCGGGTACGTA
Source organism: Thioalkalivibrio sp. ALE31 (assembly GCF_000377405.1). Classification (GTDB taxonomy): domain Bacteria; phylum Pseudomonadota; class Gammaproteobacteria; order Ectothiorhodospirales; family Ectothiorhodospiraceae; genus Thioalkalivibrio. The sequence goes on from NZ_KB905020.1 coordinate 25,541, forward strand.
CCTGTACTACGACGACCAGAACAATGGCGTCAACCGGATCATGGGCCTGCACGGGGCACTGGTGGTGATGCCCGCGGGGATCAAGGATCGGCCGTTCATTGGCGGACCGCAGTTCGTGCGCCAGTACAAGTGGCTGTTCAGCAATGTGGATCCGGCGTGGGGCGAACAGGTCCGCAACCTGGGGGATTACCAGGTCAGCTCCATCGACCCGGACAGCTTCGATCCGCGCTATTTCACGATCAACGGGCATGCGTACGAGAACACGCACGAGTACAACACCGAGTTGATGGGCCACTACGACGAGGCGGCCTATGTGCGAATGCTGAACGCTGGCGGGATCGTCCATGCCCCGCACTTCCACGGGAACCACGTGGAAATGGTGACGATCAACTACGAGCGCTTCAGTGCCCCGTTCAAGAACAAGGATGCTGTTTCCATGTTCCCGCTGGACGTGCGCGACGTGATCTATCCGTTCAAGGCTCCGCCGGATGCCTATCCGCCGGTCTCCGCCAATCAGATCCAGCACTTCCCGATGCACTGCCATTCCGAGATGTCGCAGACCGCGGGCGGGGGCTCTTATCCCCACGGCGCACATGCGCCGATCGTGATGGGGGCGGCGCCGTCGATGGAATCGGATCTGACCCAGAAAGTGGATGACCTGTCCTGATACAAGTTCGGCGCAACCAACGGATTGAAACGGAGCACAAGATCATGAGCAGAAATCGAGACGGCGGTGGCATGGGTGGCGGCGGTATGGGCGGTGGCTGCGATGCCGGTATCACCGGCAATTGCGGCCTGCATATCGACGCCCCGAATACCCCGAACCGCGTCACGCCCGATGTGGAATTCTTCCTGAACACCTTCATGCAGGGCAGCCAGATCATCAATGGTGTCGAGGTCCCTATCTGGGGCTTCAACATGGATGGTGGTATGGGTGGTGGCGGCATGGGCGGTGGTGGTGGCGGCATGGGCGGTGCCATGCCGTCCCCGCCGATGCGCGTGCGCCAGGGGCAGATCGTGCACACCCACCTCAATGCGATGGCGATGATGGCGCCGCACACGGTCCACCACCATGGCATCGAGCCCGATACCTTCAACGACGGGGTCGGTCACTACTCGTTCGATGTACTCGGGGAGTACACCTACCAGTGGCGGGCGTCGCAGGCGGGTACCTACTTCTACCACTGTCATACCAACACCGTTCTGCATGCCGAGATGGGGATGTACGGTGCCCTGATCATCGACCCCCCGAGCGGTCCCGGCACCGTGTACGAGGGTGGACCAAGCTACACGGTGGAGGCGATCTGGGCCGTGGACGACATCGACATGAACTGGCACTGCCTGCCCTGGGATTCCGCTCTCTGCGGGGGCGACGCGGGGTTGAATGACTTCAACCCGGAGATCTTCTGCATCAACGGGATTGGTGCGGATCTCAGCGAGACCGATCCCTCTGTGGTGGTCAACGCAAGTCGCGTGGACCGGGTCCTGCTGCGCTACATCATGGCGGGCTATGTCCCGCAGCGAGTGCGTTTTCCGGCCGAACTGGGCCCGATCCAGGTGGTCGCGGAGGATGGCCGGCCGCTGCCGCAGATCGAGACCATCCCGGCGGGCGGGGAGATCCTCATGACCTCCGCGGAACGTTACGACCTGATCTTCGAGCCGCAACAGGCGGGCTCGTTCCCGGTCGATATCGATTTCTTCGACTATCGGGCCGCGAACGGCATGCTGAAGCCGATCGGGTCGATCCGCACGCGGTTCAATATTTCCTGATGGAGGGACCCACGAAACGTGGGCCTCGGGTTGGTAATACCGCCCCCGGCGATCGAGGGATCGCCGGGGCATTTTCTGGAGAAGCCATGCGACAGTTTTACAAATGCCTGGTCATGGCGGTCTGCCTTTCGGGTATGGCGGGCCCCGGCCTTGCCGATGACAGCGACAAGCGAGCGGAAGCCCTGTACCAGGCGGTGGCCAGCGGTGACACGGAACGGGTGCGTGATCTGATTGACGGCGGCGCCGATGTGAATCGCGCCCAGCGGCCCTGGGAACTGACCCCATTGCTCGTGGCGGTCGGCCTCGATGCGGAGCTGACGGACCTGCTGATCCGTGCGGGGGCGGACGTGAACGCGCGCGAGCGCGAGGGGGTAACAGTCCTGATGAAGGCCGTGCACGGCGGTGATGCAGCCGTGGTCCGGCGGCTCCTGAAGGAGCCGGCTCTGGACGTGGATGCAAGGGGCCCGAGGGGTAATACCGCGCTGACTTACGCCGTCCTGTATGGATATGCGGACATGGTGGCGGCACTGGTGGAGCAAGGGGCGGATGTGGATGTCGTGCGCGCCGATGGCACTACGCCGAAAGGGATTGCGCGGCACATGTACGCGCTGGCCGAGGCCATGCCCGGAGAAGAGGGGGAGGATGCGTCTCCAGGCGGTGCCCACGCCCATCATGGGCGCGGGACGCATGAGGTCCGCCATGATCCGCCGCATGAGGGTCCCCATGATCATCACCGGAGCCGCGCCGAGGCGGTGTCTTCCCATGGGCGCGTGCTCGGGATTCTGGTCGAGGCGGGGGCCTCGGTCGAGGGGGAGAAGGACACGCCGGCCGAGAGCCGAGGCGCTGGGGGGCATGGCCATCACCATCATTGAATGCGGCAGGGCTTTCGTTCCGTGCGGGAATGATGCCAAGCGAAGGGACGTCTGCTCTGAACCCCCGCCCGCGTGGCGTTGCCCCTAGCCTGCGTCTTTGAGTTGCTGGAAACGAGGGCTTCTTGTCGCGATCGCGGGCCCGGTATACGGTTCGCAAAAGGAATTTAGCTGGATTCGATATGTCGCTTAAACCAACGGATTTGTTCAACCTGCTGGCGGACGAGACACGGCTGCGTTCGCTGTTGCTGATGCAGGCGGAAGGGGAGCTTTGTGTGTGCGAGCTGACGCATTCTCTGGAGATGTCCCAGCCGAAGGTGTCGCGTCACCTGGCGGCCTTGCGTCAGCACAAGGTGGTGCGGACGCGGCGGGAGAGCAACTGGATCTATTACCGGATTGCGTCCGATTTGCCGGAGTGGGCGGGCGCGACCCTGCAGGCTGCCGAACGCGCGGCGGCGGGAGCGGAGCCCTATGCGGGGGACCGGGCGCGGCTGGCTACCGCGCCCAGCCGTGCCGAGTTCCTCGACTCGGCTTGATCAGCGCACCACCGGGATACGCGGCATGACAAAACGGCCGGCGCCCCTTGCAGGACGCCGGCGTTTTCGTTTGCACCTCCGGTGGAGCGGAGGTGATCAGTGCGGTTCGCGGTGGACGCAGGCCAGGATCGCGGTGGCGATGTCGCCGGGTTCGATACCCGGGGCATCCAGGCCGATCTCCTGCATGCAGGCGGTCGCGGCGGTTTGCAGGGCCTCCTGGTCCAGCGGCTGGCCGTGCAGGGCGTCGGCGATGCGGTCCATGCCGTCTTCCGGGAAGACCGTGAAATCGCCGGACAGCAGGAGATCCGCGATGTGATCGTCCTTCTCCATGAGCTGGGCCCGGATCAGGCCGCCGGCGGCCTTGTGGGCCCCCTCGGTCAGGTGGGTGCCCGCGGCGATCTTGACGCCCATCTCCACGAATTTGCGGCCCTTGCGGTAGGTCCATTCAGGGTCCGTGAGGTCGGCCATCTGTTCCTCGATGGCGGCGGTTTCCTCGGCGGTGGGCTCGCTCAGCTCGACCTCGACGTCGAGATCGCTGGCCACCCGTTTCAGGAAGGCGTCGCGCACAGTCTCGCGTTCCGGCATCTCCCCGAGTTCGCGGGACAGCGTGGTGATGTAGTCCTCCATGCCGGCGCGCAGCTTGTCGCGGAACTTCTCCGAAGGGACCTTGAGGCAACGCGCCATGGTCGCGGTGTCGAAGTCGAACATGAAGCTGCCGACCATCACGGTGGCGTTGCCAATACTGGCGGCACCCGTGCCACCGATCTTGCGTCCGTCCACGTGGATGTCGTTCACCGGGCGGAAGGTCGCGTTCACGCCCAGGTCCTGATAGGTGTTGATCACCGGGTCGATGAACTTCTTGTAGATGTCGGAGACGATCCGCGGCGCCTTCGACGACGGGTAGATGAAGTGGAAGAACATCTGGTTGTGATCCAGATATACCGCACCGCCGCCGACGTGGCGGCGGATGATCGGCAGGTTCTGTTCCTTGCAGAAGTCTTCGTCGGCCTCCAGGGCAATCTCCTGATGCAACCCGACGCAGACATAGGGGTCGTCGGGGTTGACCAGGGTGAGCACAGGATCGTCGTCCTTGCCCATGGCCTCGGCGATGCCGTGGTAGACCGCCTGGGACCGCACGGCCGGCTGCTGGCCGAAATCGATTACGCGTAAACGCATGGTGTTGTCCTTGTCTTGTCTTGGGGGCGATGTCCGCGGCCGGTCTAGAACTCGGCGTTCCAGGTGAGCCCGAAGCTGCGACCGGGGGCCCAGATGTCCTGTACGCCATTGGCCGGGTCCAGACGTGCCTCCGTCATCTCGTTGACGTGCTCGCGGTAGGTCTTGTTCGCGATGTTGGTCACGCTAAAGGTGATCTCGTTGGAGCGAAAGCCGGCGCTGGGCCCGAAGCGGTAGCCGACAGCGAGGTCGGCGGTGGCGAAACCGGAGGTGTTGCGCTCGGTACCGTCCGGGAAATCCTCATTGGCGGTGAACCGGTCCGCGGTGCGGCTCTGACTGGCGACTGCCCGGATGCGGGCATCCCACTGCCAGCCTTTTGCAGTCGACTGGGTCAGGCCAATCGTGGCCTCCGGCGGGGGCATCTGGGTCAGCGGCTCGTCAAAGCGGCGGTCGCGGTTCTCGCCGCGGATCCACGTGCCACTCGCATAGCCGGTGATCGCGTCGGTGAAGGCGTGCTCCACCAGGGCCTCGATGCCGTGGATGCGGGCCTCGTCCAGATTGATGGTGTCCTTCTCGTCGCTGCTAATCGTTACGCCACCGATGTAATTGCGGATGCGGCTTTCATAGGCGGATACGGTGTAGGAGGTCGCGCCGATTTGGCCGCGGGCACCCACTTCGAACGTGCGGTTCCGTTCCGGATCCAGTTGCGGGTCGCTGTTCCATGTGTACCCATCGCTGTAGGGATAGGTCAGGTAGCGTTCCAGCAGGCTGGCGGAGCGGTAGCCCTCGGACAGGCTGAAGTAGGGGTTGAAGGCCTCGTGCAGGTGCCAGGTGAGCCCGGCCGACCAGCTGAGGTTACGATCAGTGTTGTCCAGCGGCCCGGTAACGCCCATGGCGGCGTCAGCACTCCCGCGTACCTCGTCATAGCGGGCCCCTATATTGACGGTGGCCCAGTCGAGGTAGGTCTCGTGCTGAACGAACACGCCGGCAGACTCGATCTTCCCGTTCTCTACGAGCGGCATGCGAATCACCGGTTCGTAAGAAGTGCTCTCCAGCCCGATAAAGGACACCGGGCTGGCGCGCAGCCGCCAGGCCTCGGCCCCGAGCAGCAGGATCTGGTCATCGGTGGGGACCAGCTCGGTCTGCACGCGGAGCCCGTCGGTGGTGAAGTCGGTGTCGGAGGTCCGGTAGTCCTTTTGCAGGCGGTCGCTCCAGTCGTAATTCCCGCGAGAGAGGTCCTGTCGATAGATGGAGGCCTCCACCCGTGGCGCCCAGGCCCCGTTCAACTCGCCTTCATAGCTCAACTCGACGAGATCACGTGTCTGGCGCGGTGTGTAGTGCGTATTCACACCTGCCGGGCGCTGCCCGTCGTTCGGCGTAAAGGTGCGCGAGGCGAGATACCAGACGTCCTTGCGTTCGTCGCGCTGGGCGCGGAACTGGACCTCGTGGCCGGGCGCCAGCTTGCCGCGATAGCGCAGGTGGTAGGCGTTTTGTTCGGTCCCGGAGTCGCGCAGGCGGTCGCCGTTGCCGTTCTTGTAGTCGTCGGTGTTCAGATACGCGGTGGACAGGTCCAGCACGTTGCGGTCGTTGGAGACGGTTACGCCGACCGCGCCGCGGATGCCGTCATCCACCGAGGTGACACCGAGGCGCGAGAAACCACGGGTCTCGGGCTCCTCGGTGAAGTCGCCGCCGCGGGTGATGATGTTGATCACGCCGCCCATGGCGCCGGCGCCATAGAGTACGGAGCCCGGACCGCGCACGATCTCGATGCGTTCGATCAGGTCCACGTTCACGTAGGACGCCAGCGAGCCACGCGCCGGCGGCTGCATGGCGTTGATGCGTACGCCGTCCACCAGCACCAGGACCTGGTCGCGCTTGAGGCCGCGGATGATCGGATCGGAGCCCACCGATCCGTCCACCGCGGTGGCGATGCCCGGCTGGCCCCGCAGCAGATCGCCCAGGGTGCGCGCCTCGCGGTTGCGGATCTCGCTGGACTCGATCACGGTGACCGAGGCGGGGGTCTCGTCGATCAGCGTCTCGTAGCCCGTCGCCGTGACCGACACGGTGCCCAGAGTGTGCGCGGCGTCCTGGGCGTGGGAAAGGGCGGGTGACGCAAGCAGACTGGCCAGCGTCAGCTGACCGACAACACGACGTTTCATGGCTGGATGGCTCCCCAATCGGTATTTCAGAGCGCGCTAAAGTAGGTTCGTGAAACACGAAGGGCAACTTACACCTCGAAGTGTCGGGCTCATTCAGGTTTGTGCCATGCCCCCCGGAAGGGGCCGCGAGAGGAGGGATCCGCCATGCTGGAACTGGGAATCGTCGCACTGACCACGTTCTTCGTGACCATCGGGCCGGTGGATGTGGCGGTGGTGTTCGCCGTGCTCAGTCAGGGCATGAGCCCGGCCCAGCGGCGAGCTATGGCGATTCGCGGGGCGCTGGTGGCCGGCGGTATTCTCCTGCTGTTCGCGCTGGTCGGAGAGGCGCTGCTTTCGATTCTGGGCATTTCGCTGGCGGCGCTGTATACCGCAGGCGGCATCCTGCTGCTGCTGATCGGGATCGATATGGTGTTCGCCCGCAGTTCCGGCGGCGTATCGGCGACGGCGGCGGAGACGCAGGAGGCCCGGACGCGCAAGGACCTGTCGATCTTCCCGCTGGCGACGCCGTTGCTGGCCGGCCCCGGCGCGATGGGAGCCGCCATTCTGATGATGAGCCGGGCCGAGGGCGATCCCGCCGCTCAGGCGGTGGTGCTGGGCGCGCTGGTCGCCGTGATGGTCCTCGCGTTGGTGTGCCTTCTGGTGGCCTCGCGGCTGCAGCACTGGCTGGGCGTGACCGGGGCGCATGTGCTGACGCGCATCCTGGGGGTCCTGCTGAGCGCGCTGGCCATGCAGTTTATCTTTGACGGGCTGCAGCGCAGCGGTTTGCTGGGGGCATGAAGGGACCGAGGGGATCCCGAGCGGGGGCCTGTCGCCTGTGGCGGCAAGGCCCCCGCGTCGCGTAGATCAGAGCAGGTCGTCGGCGATCGCGTCCATGCCGGCGGCCGCGCATTCATCGTCGATCTGACCGCTGGGCGCGCCGGAGATGCCGATGCCGCCGATAATGCGGCCCCCGGCCATGATCTGCTTGCCCCCGCCCAGGATGCTGACCCGGGGCAGATGCTGGATCCCGTAACCGGCCGCGCCGGGATCGGTCATTTCGCGCAGTTCCAGGGTGTCGGTGCGGAAGCTGACGGCCGTCCAGGCCTTGCTGATAGCGGTGTCCACGGTATGTGGCCCGGCGAAGCGATCACGCTTGAGCGCCTGGGGCGTCCCGTGGCGGTCGACCACCGCCGCGGTCACCTGGGTGTCGCGATCACGGCAGGCCTGTACCGCCGCCTCGGCGGCCTTGACCGCGAGTTCGGGGATCAGGGTGGGGGTATCGAACGTCCCCTCGCTGGCATGCAGTGGCGCGGCAGCCAGTACGAGGGCGATGGGGGCGGCAAGAGCGTAGCGCAGAGTCTTCATTACGGGCCTCCAGGGAGCCGGGGTTTCGCACCCTGATCACTAGATCGCCCGGTCGTGCCCTTCAAGCGGTCCACGATGCGCGCGGACCGGCTGCTCAGCCTGCTTGAAGAAACGATCCGTTTCGCCGGTAAGTTACTGTGTTTTCTTTATAAAACGCATCAAATAACGCTGGCGCGAGTGGTCGTCGAGCTGGCTCAGGCCGCGCCGCTGGCGACTTCGCGATCACGGCGGGCGAGGTCGCGCAGGGCATGGCGCAGGGCGGGCCGAAGCGGGGTATTCAGATGGGCGCGGGCGCGTCCCGGCGGTATCCCCTGATCGCGGCAGAACAGACCCAGGGCATAGGCAAGATCATCGCGGGACAGCGCGGCTTCACGTTCGGCAGACGGGCCCTTGCAGGCACCGCACTGATTCACGCGGACCTGAAAGGCGGTATTGGTCAGCATTACGCCGAAGCCCATGCGGGTGGCCAGAAGCTCCGCGATGTGCGCCTCGTTGCCTTCCAGGGCCGGTGGGGTCTGGCGCGCCGTGGCGAGCAGACGCAGGGCGATCTCGCGTGCGAAGTGGGCGATCAGGGCCTGGGAATGGGGGACCAGTTCCGGATCGTAGGGGATACCCACTCCCGCGCTCTGGGCTGTCGCTTCGTTCGAGGCGGCGCGGGCCGTGCCCATGGTGTCCCAAGGGACCGGGGTGTCCATCAGGTTGCCGGGATGCGAGAGCCGAAACGGGCCGTCGGCGAGCCCGGCATGCTCCAGAACGCGATCGAAGACCAGCTGTGCCATCGCCTGCCGGGTGTCCGCCTGGCCGGGGAAGTGCTCGGCCGTGGGCAATACCAGGTGTGCCTTGCGCAGAAGCGGGCCCAGGTGGGGTTCGTTCCCGGCCCAGTCGAAGACCGCGTGAATCCAGGCACGGCTTTCCGGGTCGAGGGCGGGCGCGCGTTGAAACAGGCGGGGGATGAGCGAGATCACATGCGATCCTGAACGGCGGATGTAGCCTTATTGTACGGCAGGCGATCGTCGGGTCGCGATCGCAAGGCTCGGTCCAAGTGACCAGGCGGACGGCCTGCTATGTTCGATAAACAGGTTGCGCATGAAGCCATATGCAACAACCGGCCAAACCCCAGGAGGCCAGCATGAGTACGATGAAGGCGGCGGTTTTCGTCGAGCCGGGTCGGATCGAGATTCAGGATCGGCCCATCCCGGAGATCGGGCCGACGGATGCCCTGCTGCGGGTGACGACCACCACGATCTGCGGGACCGATATTCATATCCTCAAGGGCGAGTATCCCGTGGAGGCCGGGCGCATCGTCGGGCACGAACCCGTCGGGGTGATCGAACAGCTGGGGAGCGCGGTGACCGGCTACGAGGTGGGCCAGCGTGTGATCGCGGGGGCGATTACGCCCTGCGGGCAGTGCCATTCCTGTCAGGAAGGCATCTCCAGTCAGTGCGGTGGCAAGGCCATGGGGGGCTGGCAGCTGGGGAACACGATCGATGGCTGCCAGGCGGAGTACGTGCGCATTCCCAACGCCCAGGCCAACCTGACCCCGGTGCCGGACGGGCTCAGTGACGAGCAGGTCCTGATGTGCCCCGACATCATGAGCACCGGTTTCGGCGGTGCGGAGAGCGGGCACATCCATATCGGCGACACGGTGGCGGTGTTCGCGCAGGGCCCGATCGGCCTGTGTGCCACGGCGGGCGCCAAGCTGATGGGCGCGACCCGGATCATCGTGGTCGATGGTGTGCCGGAACGCCTGGAGACCGCCCGCAAGCTGGGCGCGGATGTGGCGATCAACTTCCACGAACAGGACCCGGTCGAAGCGATCATGGACCTGACCGGGGGCCGCGGGGTGGATGTGTCCATCGAGGCCCTGGGGCAGCAGGAAACCTTCGAGGCCTGCCTGCGGATCCTGAAACCGGGCGGGACGCTATCCAGTCTCGGGGTGTACTCGGGCAAGCTCTCGATGCCGCTGGATGCAATCGCGGCCGGCCTGGGGGACCACACCATCGTGACGACGCTGTGCCCGGGCGGGAAGGAGCGCATGCGGCGGCTGATGGAGGTGGTCGCTTCGGGGCGCGTGGACCTGACGCCGATGGTGACGCACCGCTACAAGCTGGCCGATATCGAGGCCGCCTACGACCTGTTTTCGCATCAGCGCGACGGCGTGCTGAAGGTGGCAATTACTCCGTAGGGAGCCACTGACGGAACCAGGCCGCCGCGAGTTCCGCCGCCTGTTCCAGCGTGCCGGGTTCCTCGAACAGGTGCGTGGCGCCGGGGATGATCTCCAGATCGCAACGGGCGGGCATCAGCGCCTGCGCCTGGCGGTTGAGCTGGATGACGGTGGTGTCGAGGCCGCCCACGATCAGCAGCGTGGGGCTTTGCACCCGTTCCAGGGCGTTACCCGCCAGGTCCGGACGTCCGCCGCGCGAGACGACCGCCCGGATCGCTTGTGGCGCGGCCGCGGCGGCCCGCAACGCTGCGGCCGCGCCGGTGCTGGCGCCGAACAGTCCCTGCGGCAGAGCCGCCAGGGACGGCTGGGCCGTGGCCCATTGGCAGGCCTGCACCAGCCGCCGGCCGAGCAGCTCGATGTCGAAGCGGTTGGCGTAGGTCCGGTCCTCCTCCTCGGTCAGGAGGTCGAACATCAGCGTAGCCAGGCCGCTGTCCTGCAGGGTGCCGGCGACCTGGTGATTGCGGGGGCTCAGGCGGCTGCTGCCGCTGCCATGCGCGAAAATGACCAGCCCAATGGGCGACCCGGGCAGGTCGAGGATGCCCTGGTGGGGATCGCCATCCAAGACGAGGCTTACGTTACGGTCCTCAGCGGGAGACATCGGGGCGTTGCGACTGGTGGACCGAGGCGAGCAAGGCGATCACTTCGTCATCCGAGGTCTGCTCGAAGTCTTCGTAATAAGCTCCGACCGACCCGCGGAAATACTCTGGGATATCCAGGGTGACCAGTTCGTCTGCCTCGGTTTCTAGCAGCGCGGCGGTCTCCGCCGGCGCGACGGGGATGGCCACGACGAGCTGGCGGGGCCGGCGCTGGCGGGCGTCGCGGATCGCGGCCCGCATGGTCAGGCCAGTCGCGATCCCGTCATCGACGATGATGGCCATTTTGCCGGTCACCTCCGGCGCGGGTGCCGTGCAGTACAACTCGCGCCGGCGCCGGGCCTCCGAGCGCTCGCGCGCCTCGGCCTGCTCCAGCCAGTCGGGATCCACGCGCTCCGCCTCGCGCGGATTGCAGACCCGTTCGCCGTGTTCCGGTACGGCACAGATGGCGTACTCGGGGTGGAACGGGTGACCGATCTTGCGCGGGATCAAAAGGTCCAGCGGCATGCCCAGGTGCCGGGCGACCACAGCGCCCAGCGGCACCCCGCCTCGTGGCAACGCATAGACGACCCCGGGCTGACCTCGATAACGGTCCAGGGCGCGGGCGAGCCGCTCACCGGCTTCATTGCGGTCTCGGAAGCGCATGCGGGCACCTCGCGCAGGGGGTTATTCCCGTGAGTGTAGGCCACCGTATCGCGCACCGGGGAACGCCAAAAGAAAAGGCCCGGGGCCAATGGCGCCCGGGCCTCGCGAGGAGATGGTCTGGTCGAGGGGCTTAGTTGAAGGCTTCCCCGGGCTTCACGCCCATGGCCTTCAGGATCATCGCCAGCGGGCAGAAGCCGGTGAAGGCGGACTGCAGCAGGTTGAAGCCAACGAACAGGGTCAGGATCAGCCACATCGGGGTGAAGAGCCAGGCGAGGATGGCGCTGATGATCACGACGGTGCCGGCAAAGGCGAGGACGATGCGGTCAATGCTCATGGATGATGCCTCCGGGTTTCGTATTAGTAATCGCTAATATGTAGTCTGTCGCCCGTGATTACAAGGGGTGCGGGGCGGTCGCACCCTACGGGGAACGTTGAGCCCAAAGTGGCCTGTAGGGACTCAGCGGAAGATCTCGCCAGGCTTCAGCCCCATCGACTTCAGGATCATGATCAGGGGGCAGAAGCCGGTAAACGCGGCCTGAATCAGGTGGACGCCGATAAAGGCCGCGAGCAGCAGCCACCAGGGGCTGACCAGCCAGGCGAGCAGGGCACTGACCAGCACGACGATCCCTGCGAACAACATGAAAAAGCGGTCTGTGGACATGATGACGCCTCCTTGGGGCAGAGCCCGAGGGGGTTGTCTGCGGGGCGCAGCCCGGGGGAAAGCCGGGCCTGCTGACTCGGCTTCCCTGTGGGGCGCCTCTGGACAACCTCGTATTTCCGAGATTACACCCCGCGGGGCGATCGTCAAGGTAGGGATGTGCGTCAGGAGAGAACACCACTGGCTGTGGGAGCCCGAAAAATGGAGCCGGCGACAGGAGTCGAACCTGCGACCCTCTGATTACAAATCAGATGCTCTACCAACTGAGCTACACCGGCCTGGTGTCGGGGAGTCGTGCGCCCCGGGCGGGCCCTGGCGGAGGGCCCGAGAAAATGATGGTGCCGGGAGCGAGAATCGAACTCGCACTCTGTTGCCAGAACCGGATTTTGAGTCCGGCGCGTCTACCAGTTCCGCCATCCCGGCTTGTGGGGTGCCGGAGAGATGCCGATGGGTCGGCGTCTCCCCGCGGCACACGGATGTGCCGTCGGAATCGCCCTCAACGGGGGTGGATTCCAAAGCAGGCTGCAAAACGCGTTTGCAGCGCTGCGCGCGCTGAAAAAGCCAGGTCGACTTTGTTCAGCGCGACCGTAGTGTAGCGCAGGTTTCCCGCGGCAGAAACGGGCTTCGCGGGCCGGGGCATGCCGCGCCGCGCTGGCGTGGCGCGTGGTAGCATCGCGCGCCATGCGTGTTGCCGACTTTGATTACGAGCTCCCGCCGGAGCTGATTGCCCAGTATCCGCTGCCGGACCGTGTGGGGTCGCGCCTGCTGGTGCTGGAGGACGAGCGCCCGCGGGATGCCGGGTTTGCGGAGATCGAGAACCTGCTGCGCCCGGGCGATCTGCTCGTGCTGAACGACACCCGCGTGATCCCGGCGCGAGTATTCGGGCAGAAGGAGAGCGGGGGCCAGGTCGAGGTGCTGGTCGAGCGCATCGAATCGACCGGACAGGTGCTGGCCATGGTTCGCGCCAGCCGGGCGCCAAAGGTGGGGACCCGCCTGCGGCTCGCGGATGCCTTCACCGTTGAAGTGACCGGGCGCGAGGGGCCGTTCTTCCGGTTGGCGCTGGTGGAGGCCGGGGACGTGCTGGCTCTGTTGCGCGTGCACGGCCATGTGCCACTGCCGCCGTATATCGAGCGGGCTGACGAGGCCCATGATGCGGATCGCTACCAGACGGTGTTCGCCCGCCGCGAGGGTGCGGTCGCCGCGCCCACCGCGGGGCTGCATTTTGACGACGCGCTGCTCGCGCGGCTGCGCGAGGCCGGGGTGGACACGGCGACGGTGACCCTGCACGTGGGGGCCGGGACCTTCCAGCCAGTCAAGGTGGAGGACACCGCCGCGCACGAGATGCATGCGGAGTGGCTGGAGGTCTCGCCCGAGGCCTGCGCCGCCGTGGCGGCGTGCAAGGCCCGCGGCGGGCGTGTGGTGGCAGTGGGCACGACGTGCGTGCGCTCGCTGGAGACCGCAGCGGCCGGGGGAGCGCTTGAGCCGTTCCAGGGCGAGACCCGGCTGTTCATCCAGCCGGGTTACACGTTCCGCGTGGTGGACCGGATGGTGACCAATTTTCATCTGCCACAGAGCACGCTGCTGATGCTGGTGGCGGCGTTCGCCGGTTATCACCGGATCCTGGATGCTTACGCCCATGCGGTCGCGCAGCGGTACCGGTTCTTCAGTTACGGCGATGCGATGTGGCTGGCGCCGGGGCGGGCCGATGACCTCCCGCCCAGCCTGAGCGCCGATACCGGAGGCCCTGATGGAGTTTGAAAACCTGGCCGCCGACGGCCCGGCGCGGCGCGGCCGCCTGCATTTTCCGCGCGGGACGGTCGAGACGCCGGCCTTCATGCCGGTAGGGACCTACGGCACGGTCAAGGCGATGACTCCGGAAGAGCTGCGCGAGCTTGGGGCGGAGATCATCCTTGGCAATACTTTCCACCTGATGCTGCGCCCGGGCACGGAGGTCATCCGCGCGCATGGCGACCTGCACGACTTCATGCACTGGGAGGGGCCGATCCTGACCGATTCCGGGGGATTCCAGGTCTTTTCGCTGGCCGAGATGCGCAAGATCTCGGAGGAGGGCGTGCGCTTCCAGTCGCCGGTGGATGGCTCGAAGGTGCTGATGACGCCGGAGTCGTCGATGCAGGTGCAGCGCGAGCTGGGCTCGGACATCGTGATGATCTTCGACGAGTGCACGCCGTACCCCGCCACGGAGGACGAGGCGCACCAGTCCATGGAATTGTCCCTGCGCTGGGCGGCACGTTCGCGCGCGGCGCATGGCGACAACCCGGCGGCCCTGTTCGGGATTGTGCAGGGCGGGATGTACCCCGAGCTGCGCCGGGAATCGGCGGAAGGCCTGCAGGCGATTGGCTTTGACGGCTACGCGATCGGGGGATTGTCGGTGGGCGAGCCGGAGGACGAGCGGCTGCAGACCCTGGACGTGACCCTGCCGCTGTTGCCGCCGGATCGCCCACGCTACCTGATGGGCGTGGGACGCCCGGAGGATATCGTCGAGGCAGTGCGTCGCGGCGTGGACATGTTTGACTGCGTGATGCCCACCCGCAACGCGCGCAACGGTTTTCTGTACACCCGCGAGGGCGTGCTGCGCATTCGCAATGCCCGTTTTCGCGAGGATACCGGGCCGATTGACCCGGAATGCGGGTGCTACACCTGTCGTCACTATTCGCGTGCCTATCTCAAGCACCTCGACAAGTGCAACGAGATCCTCGGCTCGCGCCTGGCGACCACCCACAATCTGCATTACTACCAGGACCTGATGCGCGGAATGCGCGAGGCAATCGCGGCGGGGACGCTCGAGGCGTTCGTCGGCGATTTCTACGCTCGGCGCGGCATGGACGTCCCGCCTGTGCCATAATCCGCGCGTTATTTTTTGCGCCGTCCGGCTGCGCTTTTCGCGGCGGGGCGGGGCTCGACCCGAACCGACAGACGGAGTGTTTCGATGGACTTTCTGATTTCTGCAGCGCATGCCCAGGAAGGCGGAGCCGCCGGCGGCGGCATGATCGAGTTCCTGATCATGATCGTCATTTTCTTCGCGATCATGTACTTCCTGATCATCCGCCCGCAGAGTAAGCGCGCCAAGGAACATCGCAACATGGTCGAGGCGCTCTCCAAGGGCGACGAGATCGTCACCAACGGCGGTGTGGCCGGCAAGATCACCGAGGTCAGCGACGACTTCATCAAGGTTGATATCGCCGATGGCGTAAACGTGGCCGTGCAGAAGCAGTCGGTCGCCTCCGTGATGCCCAAGGGCACGCTCAAAGACCTTTAAACCCCGCCCTTCAGGGTCTCCGAATATGCGCAATTCCTATCCGGCGTGGCTGTACGCCCTGATCGTCGTGGTCGTTCTGGGTGCGGGGCTGTACGCCGCGCCCAACCTGTTTCCGGAGGACCCCTCGGTCCAGATCGGGAATCCGATGACCGGCGAGATCGACGAGAACATCCGGGACCTCATGGGCACCATCCTGGGTGCCCAGGGCGTGACGCCGAAGCAGGTCGAGGAGCAGGACGACGGCCAGATATTGCTGCGCTTCGAGACCACCGACGAGCAGTCGGCCGCCGCCGAGATTCTGCGCAACGCCCTGGACGACAACCATACGGTGGCCCTGAACCTGGCCCCGGCCACGCCGAACTGGCTGCGGGCGATCAATGGCCAGCCGATGGCTCTGGGCCTCGACCTGCGCGGCGGGGTGCACTTCCTGATGGAGGTGGATCTGGAGGCGGTGATCGGCACGGCGATGGAGCGCTACGCGAACGAGTTGCGCGGGCGCATGCGCGACGAGCGTCTGTCCTTTGACACGATCGAACGCAGCTCCAGCGACCTCACCGTGATGTTCGGCAACGAGGCGAACTATGAAGCGGCCGAAAGCTGGCTGACCCGCGAGTACCGCGGCGAACTGGAGTGGGACGTCCGCGGCTCCGGCGACTCCATCCGCATGGTGGCCACTCTGGACGACGACCATCTGACCGAACTGCGGCGGCAGGCCCTGCAGCAGAATATCTCGACCCTGCGTTCGCGCGTCGATGAACTGGGCGTGGCCGAGCCGATCATTGCCCAGCAGGGCGAGAACCGCATCGTCGTGCAGCTGCCGGGCGTGCAGGACACCGCCCGGGCCAAGGAGGTGCTGGGTGCGACGGCGACGTTGGAATTCCGTCTGGTCTCGGAATCCGGGGATCCGATGGAGGCGGCGGAGTCCGGCCGGGCCCCGTCGGGCACGCGTCTGTATCGCGAGCGTGACGGGACGCCGGTGCTGCTGCAGCGCCAGGTCATGCTGACCGGTGACTACATCACCGACGCCTCTTCCGGTATTGCGCAAGACACCGGCGGGCCGGCCGTGTTCATTAACCTGGATGGCCAGGGGGCGCGAATCTTCTCGCGGGTGACGTCGGACAACGTGGGGCGCCTGATGGCCTCGGTGTTCATCGAGACGACCACCGAGACGGTGGAGGAAGACGGTGAGCAGGTCCTGCGGACCTCGCGCAGCGAAGAGGTGATCAACGTTGCGCGCATCAACGAGCCGCTGGGTCGGCGCTTCCAGATCTCGGGGCTGGACAGCACCCGCGAGGCACGCAACCTCGCGCTGCTGCTGCGTGCCGGGGCGCTGGCCGCGCCGATGTCCATCGTGGAAGAACGCACGGTCGGGCCAAGCCTGGGGCAGGAAAACATCGACCGCGGCATGCAGTCGGTGGTGATCGGTTTTATCGCGGTGATGATCTTCATGATCCTCTATTACCGCGTGTTCGGCCTGATCGCGAACGTGGCACTGGCCCTGAACCTGATCTTCATCGTGTCGGTGCTCTCGATGCTGCAGGCGACCCTTACCTTGCCGGGGATCGCGGGGATCGTGCTGACGGTCGGTATGGCGGTGGACGCCAACGTGCTGATCTTCGAGCGCATACGCGAGGAGATCCGCAACGGGTTGTCGCCACAGGCGGCGATCTCCTCCGGCTATGATCGGGCCTTCACGACCATCGCGGACGCCAACGTGACGACGCTGATTGCGGCCCTGGTGCTGTTCCTGTTCGGGACCGGTCCGATCAAGGGCTTCGCGATCACGCTGTCGATCGGGATCATCGCGTCGATGTTTACCGCGATCATCGTGACCCGCGCCATCGTCAATCTGACCTACGGGCGCCAGCGCCGGCTGACGCGCCTGGCCATCTGAGCGCCGGGAGACCCGCATGCTTCCGCATCTGAATTTCGCCGAATCGAACATCGATTTCCTGGGCAAGCGCAAGATCACGATCGCCATCTCGCTGATCCTGATCCTCGCTTCCATCGCCATGCTCGCAACCCGCGGCTTGAACTTCGGGATCGACTTTACCGGGGGCACCCTGGTGGAGGTCGGCTATCCCGAGGCGGTCGAGCTGGATCCGATCCGTGAGACCCTCGCGGCCGGGGGCTTTGCCGGGGCCCAGGTGCAGACCTTCGGGACCTCGCGCGATGTGCTGATCCGTCTGCCGCCAAGCGAGGATGACGACGATCCTGCCATGCTGTCCAACCGCGTGCTCAATGCACTGCAGGATGGCGGACCGCAGGACCCGGACCTGCGTCGGGTGGAGTTTGTCGGCCCGGCGGTCGGGGAGGAGCTGCGCGAGCAGGGCGGCCTGGCGATGATTTATGCCCTGGCGGGCATCCTGATCTACGTGGCGGTTCGCTTCGAGTGGCGGTTTTCCATCGGTTCGGTTCTGGCCCTGGTACACGACGTCCTGATCACTCTGGGGATCTTTTCGTTGCTGCAGCTGGAGTTCGACCTGGGCGTGCTGGCGGCGGTACTGGCGGTGATTGGCTACTCGCTGAATGACACCATCGTCGTGTATGACCGAATACGCGAGAACTTCCGGGTCCTGCGCAAGCAGGGGACGGAGCAGGTGATGAACAATGCCGTCAACAAGACCCTGGCGCGTACCATTGTGACGAGTGCCACGACCCTGCTGGTACTGTTCTCGCTCGCGTTCCTCGGGGGGGCTGCATTGCAGAACTTCTCGATCGCCCTGATCATCGGGGTCATTGTCGGGACCTACTCGTCCATCTTCATCGCGGCGACGGCGGCCTTGATGCTGGGCGTGGATCGACAGGTCCTGCTTCCAGTTAAGAAGGAAGGGGCAGAGGAAGATCAGACGCCCTGAGGGGGGCGTCACACCGGGTTGCACGTTGCGGCCCGGAAAGAAAAAGCCCGGAGCCGCAAGGCCCGGGCTTTTTCGTGTCGGACGGGCCGCCTGGTTCAGAAGGACAGGGCGTTCTGCACGATGCGGTCGACCAGTTTGTTGACGTCGCGCAGGGCCTCCGCGGAGGGCTCGTCGCCGATCTCCGGGACGCGCTGGTAGCCCACGTAGATGGTACCGGGCTCGTCGGAGAGTTCGTAGATTGCGATCACGTAGGGGCAGAAGGTGATGTTGTGAGGGTCCGCATCCATGGTCGCGCGCGAGTAGGTGGCGCTGCAGAAATCGACGGACATGCCGTTCAGGTACAGGCCTTCGCCACTTTCCTGGTCGGCGGTGCGGTCCAGCATGTCGGCAATGTAGCCGCGATTGTTGATCACCAGTCCCTCGGCGGCGATGGCGTCCTCGATCATCTCGTAGTAGAAGTCGAACTCGCCCTCGACGCTGTACACCACGCGTTCCTGGGTCTCGATCACGGTCTCGGGGCCGAATGCGTGCGCGGTGCTGGTGGCGAAGCCGACGCCAAGCCCGAGGGTGATGGCGAGGGCCGAGGTCCGCAATGCGCGTGTTACGGGGTTGGTCGTTTTCATGGTTCCTTCCTCAGGTAGCGGGTTCGAAGGCTGGATGAGCGAGGGCGGGTGTCGCCGCCAACGCCCCTCGGGGCGGCCGGCACCGCGTTTTCCGGGATGCCGGGTTCAGTCGAAGAAATGACCGGCAAACCGGGTTCGAGGGGCCCAGTAGGGGTTGTCCAGTTGCTCGATACGCACCTGGCCCCGGGAGCTGGGTGCATGTACGAAACGTCCGTCTCCCACGTAGACCCCGACGTGATCGATTTGACTCCCGTTGATCGCGAAGAACACGACGTCACCCGGCGCCGGGGCGCCGTCGCGCCGCGTGGCGGCCCGGGCCTGGTCGCGAGTGGTGCGCGGCACGCTGCGACCGGCCTCGCGGTAGGCGCGCTGCACCAGGGCGGAACAGTCGAGTCCGGAGGCGTCGGTTCCCCCGTAGCGATAGGGCGTGTCCAGGTGCCCCAGGGCCGTGAGGACGACCTCCGAGCGCTCCAGACCGGCCTCGGGTGCGGGACTCATCGGCCCCTGCGGCAGCGGCTGGGGGGTGGCGATGGTGGTGGCGGTCTCCGTGCCGCGCGGCTCGGGGCCGGCGCTGCAGGCCGCGAGGAACAGCAGGCCGCTGCCCACCAGAGCGAGGGGCAGGAAGCGCGGGACGGTGTTAGAAAAGATCGCGTTCGGCATAGCGGTCGGGGACAGTGAAGAGCTCGGGACTCAGGTCGTCGGTGGAGATGCCCGCGAGGCGAGTGGTCACGCCGTCGTGTTCGCTGACCTCCAGGGGGATGCCATCCACGCGCGGCAGCAGGGACGCGCCCATCTGCGAGGCCATCGGGCCACCGGCCTCGAGGGCGCTGAGGGACAGCTCATACAGGCGATCCATCAGGGCGCCCAGGGTGGCGAAGTCGTGTTCCTCCAATCCCAGACGGGCCGGGTCCGACACGCAGACCGTACTCTGCACCTGACCATCGATCAGGACCTCGTGCTCGTCACAGACGAAATCGCCGATCTCGCGCTGCTCGCCGGTGGTCCGGGTGCTGATTTCGGCATCGAAGCCTTCCGCGCCGATGCCCAGTTGCGATTCCAGTTGCTGGCGCACCTCCGGCGGAAGCTGCTCCATCTGGCGACGCAGATCGCTGACCATATCGGTCATCGCGCGCATTTGCTGGTCCATAACCTCGCGGGTCAGCGGGGTGTAGGTCTGTTCGGTGTCGTCCACGACGGTCAGCTGGTCGTTGGTGGCGTCGAACAGCATATAGCCGGAGGTGCCGCTGATCGCCTCGTTCAGCTCCATGCGAACGATGTCACCGCGCACCAGGATCTGGCTCTCCAGCCCCTCGTCGTCCACATAGTGGAGCAGGGCATCGGCCTGGGCCGCAGAGCCCAGCGCCAGCAGCCCGCAGGCGGCGAGCGGTGCAAGGGCCTGGCGGAGGCGGTCGAACGGGCCAGTACGGCAACGATGCATGGGGGTGTCTCCGGTTTCCGGGCGGACTGTGGTGCTCGTGGGCCTCATTGTAGCGCGTTGCTCAGGTTGCGACGGGCTGGAGCAGGCGGTGCGCGAGGGCATCGGGGTCGAGCGGTGCATCCGGGGCGACCTCGATGCAGCCTTCGGCATCGGTCGGCCATTCCTGTTGGGGCTGCTGCTGTTGCATGACCTCGATACCGGCATCCGAGGCGTCGGTGCCCGCGCGAGCGCGGCGCTCCAGGCGCTCGCGCAGAACGTCTTCGCGCGCCTGGCAGGCGACCACGGCGAACCCGGCCGCATGGCGTCGGGCCAGAGCCTGGAACGGAGCACGTTGCTCGCGGGTGAGGAAGGTGGCATCCACGACGACGGTGAGTCCGAGCGACAGCAGGCGTTCCGCGCGCTGCAACAGGTGTTCGTAGATCCGGGCGCGCCCGGCGGCGCTGTAGTCCACCGGCTCCTCCATCCGCTTGCGCTCGATGTCGGAGCGCAGCCGGATCGCCCCCAGGGCCTCCAGCACCTGGGTACTGACGACGGTCTTGCCACTGCCGGAGACGCCGTGCATCAGGACGAGGCGCGGCGAGCCAGCCTCGGTCAACCGGTCCGCGAGGGCGAGGTAGCGACTCATCTCCGCCCGGTGGGCCGCTTGTTCATCGGACGGCAGCTGGGGCTCGGCTCCGTGTATGCCCTGGACCTTGGCCCGGATCAGGGCACGGTAGACCTGGTACAGCGGCAGCAGGGCAAGGCCTTCGAAGTCTTCGCGCCCCTCGAGATAGGCATTCAGCAGCCGCCAGGCATGGGCGCGGGAGCGGCGGGCCAGGAGATCCATGGTGGTGAAGGCGATCTCGGACATCACGTCGATCCAGCGCAGGGCGGGATCGAATTCGATGGCGTCGAAGGCGACCGGGACCTCGTCGCCATTCTCGTCCGTGACGTAGACCAGGTTCCCGAGGTGCAGGTCACCATGGCCGTGGCGCACGAACCCGGCATCATGACGTTCCTGAAGAAAGGTCCACAGCCGATTGATTTCCGTTCGAGTCCATTGTTTCAGGCGCTCGAGGCGCGCCCGATCCGAGGCGCCGGTGACCGATTCGGACAGGGCCGGGAAGTTGTCCAGCATGGGCTGGGTCGCGGCCTCGGCGGTCCCGTACTCGGATTGAGCATCGGTCCGCTCGGTGCGCTCATGGAAGGCCGCAATGCAGTGACCGAGCGCATCCATGGCCGCCGTGGGGAGCCGGTCCCGGTCCAGCAGTCGGTCGAGCTGACGCTCGCGGTCGAAGCGACGCATGCGCACGGCGTAGTCGAGCACGGGTCCGTCGCCATTGATGACCGGATGCGCGTCGTCACCATTGAGGGTCACGACCTCCCGATAGAGCTGGGGCGCCAGGCGGCGGTTAATCTCCAGCTCGGTCTCGCAGTAATGGCGGCGGGCGTCCAGCGTGGTGAAGTCGAGAAAGCCGAGATCCAGCGGTTTCTTGAACTTGTAGGCCTCGTCGCCGGCGAGGATCACGGTGGAGATATGGGTCTCGATGGTCCGAACCGCTCTGGTGTCCGGCAGGGGCGTCGGGAAGCCGTTGCCCTGGACCAGTTGGCGCAGGCGTTTCTGGTGCTGTTCCAGTTCGGTCATGGGGGCTCCGCTTGGAGGTTCAGGCGGGCGAGCGTCGGCGCCGGATGTTTTTCCCGGAATCGCCGGGCATGCACCCGTTTTTGCTTGTCGGTCAGGTTACCATTGCAGCCGTTCCGGTCACGTCGCCCCCCAGCCAGTCCATGCCACGAAAGAGCCGCCAGCGTCCCCGTCATCGAAACGCGCCCCGCAGGGGGCGGGTCCGGCGCCTGCTGGGCGCGGGGGGCTGGACCCTGGCCGGCCTGCTGCTGGCCGCCGTGGGGATCGGGGGGCTCTATGTCCATCATCTGGACCGCGAG
The DNA here is from genome assembly GCF_000377405.1 of Thioalkalivibrio sp. ALE31. GTDB lineage: Bacteria > Pseudomonadota > Gammaproteobacteria > Ectothiorhodospirales > Ectothiorhodospiraceae > Thioalkalivibrio. Next base: position 47,628 of record NZ_KB905020.1, read on the forward strand.
ATCCGCGAACGGTTCGAGGGCCAGCGCTGGGCATTGCCCGCCCGGGTGTATGCGCGGCCGCTGGAGCTGTATGCCGGCCGCCCGCTGACGGCGGATGCGCTGGAGATGGAGCTGCGCGCGCTGAACTACCGCGAGACGCCGGAGGGTTCGGGCCCGGGCGAGTTTCACGTCAGCGGCGGTACCGTGCGGCTGACCACCCGGCCGTTCACGTTTGGGGACGGACCGGAGCCGGCCCATTCGGTACGCGTGCGCCTGGCGAACGGCCGGGTGCAGTCGGTGGCGGAGCAGTCCGGGGGCCGCAATGTGGACCTGATGCGGGTGGAGCCGTTGCTGATTGGCAGCATCTATCCGACCCATGGTGAGGATCGCATCCTGGTCGATATCGACGAGGTACCGCGCGAGCTGATCGGGGCGCTGCTGGCGATCGAGGACCGGCGGTTCATGTCGCATCGCGGGATTGATCCGGTGGGCATCGGGCGCGCGGCGGTCGCCAACCTGCGTGCCGGGCGCACGGTCCAGGGGGGCAGCACGCTGACCCAGCAGCTGGTCAAGAACTTCTACCTGACGCGCGAGCAGACGCTGAGCCGCAAGCTGAATGAAGCGGTGATGGCCCTGTTGCTGGAACACCGCTACGACAAGCGGGAGATCCTCGAGGCGTATCTGAACGAGGTGTTCCTCGGGCAGACCGGCGAGCGGGCGATCCATGGCTTTGGCCAGGCGGCCCAGTTCTACTATCAGCGTCCATTGAACGAACTGCGCCTGGATCAGCTGGCGTTGCTGGTCGGTCTGGCGCGGGGAGCGAGTTATTACGATCCGCGCCGCTTCCCGGAGCGGGCCACGCAGCGCCGCGACCGGGTCCTGGAGGCGATGGCGGAGACCGGTCTGGCGAGTCGCGAGCGCGTGGATCGGGCCCTGGCAACCGCACTTGATGTCTCCCCGGTAATGCCGGAGGGGCGCAGCCGTTTCCCGGCCTTTCTCGACCTGGTGCGGCGTGAGCTGCGGGCCGACTACGCGGACGAGGATCTGCGCAGCGAGGGCCTGCGGATCTTCACGACCATGGATCCGGTGGTGCAGATGCGGCTGGAGGATCGCCTGGTGCGGGGTGTGGACGAGCTGGTCCGGAGCCGCGGGGGCGGTTCCGACCTCGACAACCTGCAGGCCGCGGCGGTCGTGACCGATCCGCAGGCGGGCGAAGTGCTGGGGGTGGTGGGGGATCGCAACCCGCGCTATCCCGGGTACAACCGGGCCGTGGAGGCCCAGCGCCAGGTGGGGTCGGTGATCAAGCCGTTCGTCTATCTCGCGGCCCTGACCAACCCGGATCGTTACACCCTGGCGACCCTCCTGGATGACAGCCCGCTGACCCTGCAGCTGCCGCACGGGGAGCCCTGGACACCGCGCAATTTCGATCGCGAGAACCGGGGGACGGTCACGGCCTGGGAGGCCCTGGTGCAATCCTACAACGTGGCGACCGTCCGCCTGGCGGAGGAGATCGGTATTTCCCAGGTGGTCAACCTGCTGCAGACGCTGGGGCTGCAGCGGACGCCGGCCCCGTTGCCTTCGCTGGCGCTGGGCGCGATCGAGCTGTCACCGCTGGAGGTGGCCGGGCTCTACCAGGCGCTGGCGAACGGCGGCTACGCGACGGGTACCCGGGTGATCCGGGATGTCCTGGATCAGAACGACGAGGTCCTGTCCCACTACGGCCTGTCGCTCCAGGGGGCGGTGTCGGATGGTTCCGTGCGCGTCCTGACCCATGCCCTGCACGACGTGACTCGCGAGGGGACCGGGCGGCGGATCGCGGCGCGGCTGAACGGTCAGGTGGTGGCTGGCAAAACCGGTACCACGAACAACTTTCGGGACAGCTGGTTCGCCGGCTTCGATGATCGGCATGTGGCGGTGGTCTGGCTGGGGATGGACGACAATCGCCCGACCGGACTCACCGGTGGCGTCTCCGCCGCGCCGGTCTGGGCGGAGATCATGGCGGGGGTAGGCGTGCACTCTCTGCGGCTGGAAGGCCACCCCGGCGTGGGCTATCAGGAGGTGGACCTGGCCTCCGGCCTGCGGGTGGAAAACGAGGACCATGCCTGCGAGGCGGTGAAGACGCTGCCGTTCTGGCAGAATTCGGGGCCCGAAGGGCGCGCCGAGTGCGACCTGGGCAGTGATTCCGGCTCGCAGGGCTGGTTCGAGAGGTTATTTCGTTGAAGATGTTCCGTATTGCAGAGGACCGGTCCCGAGAGGCCTGGATGGCCGACGGCGGCTGGCGGGCCGTGCAGGGTGCGGGGGTCGTTGCGCTGGCGCTTGTGCTGGCGGCCTGCGCGACCCCGGCGCCCCGCGATGCCGGCGCGCCCGCGCCCGACGCGACCGAGAGGGCCGTTGATGAGGATCCGGCGCAAGAGGAGCGTGATGCACCCGAGCCGGAACGCGAGCCAACCCCTGGCGCGGCCCTGCAGCTGGCCCAGCAGGCCGAGTCGGCGCGCCAGGCCGGAGATACCGCGCGCGCGGAACAACGCCTGGAACGGGCCTTGCGCATTGCGCCACGGGATGCGGGCCTGTGGCATCAGATGGCCGTGCTGCGCCTGGAACAGGGTCGCCACGAACAGGCCGAGCGCCTGGCGGAGCGTTCCCTGCGGCTGGCGGGTGGGACCGACCGCGAGCTCGGGCTGAAAAACTGGCGCGTGATCCTCGCGGCGCGCGAGGCCCTGGGCGATGCCGCCGGTGCCGAGGAGGCCCGCGAGGCGATCCGCCGTCTGGAAGCCGACGTTGTCTGACGCGGCGGCGGGATCGGCGGCCGTTCACGCCCTGAGCCCGGGGGGCGACCTGGCGGAGGCCGTTGCCGGCTTTCGCCCGCGCGAGCCGCAGCAGCGCATGGCCGTGGCGGTTGAGGAGGCCCTGGCCACCGCACCCACCGCCCTGCTGGTCGAGGCGGCCACCGGGGTGGGCAAGACCTTCGCCTATCTGGTGCCGATCCTGCAGGCGCGCCGCCGCGCCCTGATCTCCACCGGTACCAAGACCCTGCAGGACCAGCTCTTCGAACGCGATCTCCCGGTGGTCTGTGAGGCGCTGGGCTATCGCCCGCGCGCAGCCCTGCTGAAGGGCCGGGCCAACTACCTTTGCCACTATCGCCTGGAACTGGCAGCGGCCGAGGCGGGCGGCGCGACCGGTGGCGGAGTACGCCGTGACCAGTTGCCGGTGATCGAGGCCCTGCAGCGGTTCGCGCGCACTAGTGACACCGGGGATCTGGGGCTGGCCGGGATCCTCGCGGAGGACTCGCGACTCTGGCCGCAGGTGACCTCGACCGTGGACAACTGCCTGGGCGGGGAATGCCCGAACTACAACGATTGCTTTGTGGTGCAGGCGCGCAAGCGTGCCCAGGAGGCGGACGTAGTGGTGGTCAACCACCACCTGCTGCTCGCGGACATGGCCCTGAAGGAGGAGGGCTTCGGAGAACTGCTGCCCGAGGTGGACGCGGTGATCGTCGACGAGGCGCACCAGTTGCCGGATATTGCCGGATCGTTCTTCGGGATTGCCGTCGGCACGCGCGCCCTGCGGGAGCTGGCGCGGGACACGCGGCGTGAACAGGAACAGCATGCGCCGGAGATGCTGGACATTCGCCAGCGGGTCGCGGAACTGGAGGCGTGCGTCGCCGAGTTCCTCGAGGCGTCGCGGACCTGGGAGGGGCGTTCCAGCTGGGATACGGTCAACCCGGAGGGTGCCCTGGATCCGTTGCTGGACCGCCTTGACGCGACCCTGGGGTTTGTCGGGGACGCCCTGGAGGCCGCCGCGGCGCGGGCGCCGGGGCTGGAGCAGCTGCGCGGGCGCAGCGCCTTGTTGCTGGAGCGCCTGCGGGAATGGCGCGAGGAGACCCCGGATACCGTGGCCTGGGCCGAGCGCTTCAGCCAGAGCCTGACGCTGCATCGGACGCCGCTGGATGCGGCGCGTCCGCTCGCGCAGCGCCGGGCCGCGCGTCCGGCGGCATGGATCTTTACCTCGGCCACGCTCGCCGTGGGAGAGGACTTCAGCCATGCGGCGCGACGGCTCGGACTCCCCGCGGACGTGGCCAGTGAACGCCTGGACAGTCCCTTCGATTTTCCCCGTCAGGCCTGCCTGGTGCATCCGCAGCCACCGCTGCCCAATCCCAACGATCCGGGATATACCCGGGCCTGCATTGCCTGGGCGTGGCCGCTGTTGCGGGACAACCCGGGCGGCGGGTTCTTCCTGTTTACCAGTCACCGGGCCTTGCAGGAGGCGGCCGCTATCCTGCGCGCCGAACTGCCCCGCGATCGCGAGCTGCTGGTCCAGGGCGAACAGCCGCGGGGCGATTTGCTGGCGCGGTTTCGCGAGTCGGGGACGGCCTGGCTGCTGGGGGCCCACAGCTTCTGGGAAGGGGTGGACATCCGCGGCGAGGCGCTGTCGATCGTGATCATCGATCGCCTGCCGTTCGCCGCGCCCAACGATCCCGTCCTGCAGGCGCGCGCGTCCGCGCTGGAGGCCGAAGGTCGCTCGCCGTTCATGGAGTTCACCCTGCCGCAGGCCGTGCTGGCCCTGAAGCAGGGCGCGGGGCGGTTGATCCGGGATGCTGATGATGCCGGCATCCTGGCCCTGTGCGATCCGCGCCTGACCGGAAAATCCTACGGTCGGCGTTTTCTCGCCAGCCTGCCGCCGTTCCATCGCACCCGGGAACCGGCGGCCGCGCTGCGCTTTCTGGAGCAGGCCCGGGAGACGAATACATGCGCCTGATTGCGCTCGAAACCGCAACTGAACAGTGTTCGGCCGCCCTGTATCTCGATGGCGAGATCCTTGGCGTTGCCGAGCGCGCGGCGCGGCGCCACGGGGAATTGATCCTGGGGCAGGTGGAACAGCTGCTGCGCGAGGCGGATATCCCGCGCGCCAGCCTGGATGGCGTGGCGGTGGGCCGCGGCCCCGGGGCCTTCACGGGCGTCCGCCTCGGTCTGGGGGTGGCACAGGGGATGGCTTTCGCGCTGGATCGCCCCGTGGTGCCGGTCTCCACGCTGCAGGCCCTGGCGCAGCAGGCGCTGCGGGAGGGGCGACGGCCGGCAGCCGTACTGGCGGCACTGGACGCGCGCATGGGCGAGATTTACTGGAGCCTTTGTCCGGTCCGGGGGGACCGCGTGGAGACGGCGGCGGAACAGGTCGGGGCGCCTGCCAGCCTGGTGCCTGCCTGGCCCGAGGGCGAGCGTTTCGGTCTGGGCTCCGCGTTTGCCGCCTACCCTGAACTGGCGGCCGCGCAGGGGCTGGCCATGGCCGCCGTGGATCCCGACGCGCTGCCGGATGCCCGCGAGATCGCCCTGCTGGGGGTGGACGCCTGGGAGCGCGGCGAGGCCGTGGCCCCCGAGTATGCGCAGCCGGAGTATATCCGCAACGATGTCGCCCGCCCGGCCACGCCGCGATGAGCCGGGAAACCGAAAACGACGCCACTCCCTACCCGTGGTTGCCGCCGCTGGTCGCCACGATCAAGGCGGAGCCGGAGGACTTTCGGGTCGAGGAGGTACCCGCCACGACGCCCGAGGGGCAAGGCGAGCATGTCTGGCTGGAGATCGAGAAGCGCCTGCTGAACTCCGAGGACGTGGCCGTGTGGCTGGGACGCGAGTCAGGTGCGGGACGCGGCCGGGTGAGCTACGCCGGGCGCAAGGACCGTCAGGCCGTTACCCGCCAGTGGTTCAGCGTGCAGTGCCCGCCCGAGTCCGAGCCGGACTGGGCCGGCCGGGCCGAGGCCTGGAATATCGCACAGGAGGCCGAGGCGACGGGTAGCTGGATGCGGGTGCTGCGCATGGTGCGCCACGCGCGCAAGCTGCGCACCGGCCACCTGGCCGGCAACCGCTTCGAGATCCGGCTGGGTGCCGTGCAGGGTGACCGGGCGGCGGCGGAATCGATCCTGGCGGCGGTGCGGGATGGTGGCATCCCGAACTACTTCGGTGCGCAGCGTTTTGGTCGCGATAATCTGGAGCGGGCGCGCGTCTGGCTGGGTGGCGGGCGGGCGCCGCGCAGCCGCAATCAGCGCAGTCTCCTGCTCTCCGCCGCGCGCTCGGCGATCTTCAACGCGGTACTCGCGGCCCGCGTGCGCCGTGGCGACTGGGACCGGCTGTTGCCGGGGGACGTGGCCAATCTGGAAGGCTCCGGCAGCGTGTTCGCGGTACCGGAGGTGGATGCCGAGCTGGAGGCCCGTGCCGCCCGCCTGGACATCCACCCGACCGGGCCCCTGTGGGGCCGTGGCGCCATGCAGACGGCGGGCGAGGTGGCGGCGCTGGAGGCGGCCATCGCTGCAGAAGAACCGGTATTGGCGGAAGGGCTGGAGCAGGAGGGTGTCCGGGCCGCCCGCCGATCACTGCGCATGGTGCCCCGGGCCCTTGCATGGCGCTGGGGGGGCGACGACCTGTGGTTGTCGCTGGAACTGGGGGCCGGGGAATATGCGACGGGGGTCCTGGACGCGATTGGCAACGCGCGGGACGCGGACCGGTCGGGCTGACCGGGGCGGGCTCAGGCGGAGTTCTTGAGCTTGCTTTCGGCGCGTTCGGCGCGCTGTTCGGCCTCCACGCGGTCGGTGATGTCCTTCTGGATGCCGATGTAGTACGTGAGCCGGTCCTCGTCGTTGAATACCGGGGTCAGCGACAGTTCGTTCCAGAACAGGCTGCCGTCCTTGCGGTAATTGCGCAGGGTCACGCGGCAGGGGCGGTTTTCCTCGATGGCCGAGCGGATCTCCTGGCGTACCTCCTGATCGGTGTCGGTGCCCTGGAGGAACCGGCAATCGCGGTAGAGGATCTCTTCGGAGCGGTAGCCGGTGAGTTCTTCGAAGGCCCGATTCACATAGATCAGGATGTTGTCATCGCCCTCGCGCTCGGCGATGACGATGCCGTCATTGGAGGCATCCACGGCGAGGGCGAGGAGTTCGGCGTCTATCGTTCGGGTCATAAACGTGTAGCGATCTGGTCTGCGAGTCGAGCGCGCCAGGGCCCGGTACCGGGCGCAACCCCCGCGCTTGTATGGCACGAAAATAGCACGTTCCGGTGCCACTGTGTTCAAAAATCGGACACCAGCCGGGATGATTTCGCGTGGCGCAGACACAAAAAAGGCCGCCCGGAGGCGGCCTTTCTGTATGGGGCCCGGGCGGTTCGCCGGGACCACACCAAGGTTCACATTTCCTGGGTCACGGTGAAGGCGCCGCGCACGTCACCCTCGCGGAAGCCAGTTGCCTGATCTTCGGGGTAAAGGCGTTCCAGCGCGTGCTTTACTTCGCCGCTGACCTCGGACCCGTGGCAGGTGAGGCAGGCCCCGCCGGTCGGGATGGCGGCCATGAAGCGGAACTTCGGCTCGCCGTCTTCTGCCTCGACCACGCCGAAGCGGGGCGGGAGATCCGCGGCCGGGGTGCCGGCCGCGTGCTGGGCCTCGAAACCCTGCAGGGTGAGGCGCTCCCAGCGGTCCGGGGCGTTGTTCTGGTTGCGCAGCTTCAGGCTGGTGCGACCGATCTCGATGCCAGTCTCGGCCGAGATGTCACGTGCAATCTCGGGGGCGCGTTCGTTGCAGACCTGGATGGCCTCGGTCGGGCCGCCGGATTGCATGGCGGACATCAGCTCGCCCTGCAGGGTGCTGGCGAACTTCTGGATGGCGTCACGATTGGCGGCGATGCGTTCCTGCAGATCATCCTGGCTCAGCTGGGGCATCGTGTCGGCACTGGCGTAGCCGCTGCCGGCGGTGAATGCGATCAGGCCGAGGGCCAGGGGGGCAAGCTTCCAGTTCTTCATGGCAAATACCTCGCAGTGCAGAGTCCGTTGCGTCCTGTACCTATACAAGAGCTGTACAAAGCATGGACCGATCGTGGTTGGAATGCAAGGAAGGGCGTACGGAAAGGATAGCCCACCGGGTTTCCGGTTTCCGTAGCGCACCTCACAGGCCTCGACTCAGTCTAAGCGTGAATATCGCGAATTGCGAATATGGCAAGGGCCGTATGTGAGTGTGCCGTTGGTTGGGGCGGTCACGGCCCGTGCGCATGGGGTCTCAGGGAGACGCTGATTTAATCGTACGTCCGCGCTCGAGTCGCTTTTGCGTGCGAACAAGGCGCGGTGACTGCCGTGCAGTTATTCTGCACAAGGGAACCGCAACGCCGTTCCCGCGCAAAAGCGGCCGAGCCCCTGCTTTCAATGGCTTGTGGGGTTGGTGCCCCCCGATTCTGAATGAATATGGCCCGATCCTGCGTTGCGCCCCGAATCCATCAGAAACGGGCGGGTAGAACCACTAGCCGCTGCACGACGCGCCTTGTCTCGGAAAACAGGGGGCACCAACGCGGACGTGCGATTAAATCAGCGTCTCCCTCAGCGAGCGGAATCCGGGTTGCGCGGACGTTTGAGCAGGACGTAGACCGCCCCGGTTCCACCGTCGGCCGGACGTGCGGAACAAAAGGCGAGTACATCGTCGCGCTGGCGCAGCCAGTGGTCGGTGAGACCCTTGAGGACCGGGCCTTGCTGGCGCGAGCGCAGTCCCTTGCCATGCACGATGCGAACGCACAGGGCTCCTTCCCGGCGGGCATCGTCGAGGAACAGGCCGATGGCGCGGCGCGCCTCGTCGGCGAACAGGCCATGCAGGTCGATCTCGTCCTGGATGCGGTAATGCCCGCCGCGCAGCTTGCGGAATACCCGCTGGCTGATCCCCGGGCGCGTGAAGCGGAGTTCATCGCCGGGCTGCAGGTCAGCGGCGTTGAGTGGATCGCTGAGCCAGTCGGCGTGGGCCTGGGCCTCGTCGGCGTCGCGCTGGCGGGCCCGGGCGGCGGGTCGCGGCGGCCGCACGTCGGCCTGATCGCTGTGGAGTCGACGAACGTTGCCAACCGCCTGCAGGAATTCGTCGAAATCGTTGGGATCATCCCCGGAGTTCATGGCAGGATACTCGCACTTTTCGGGGGGCGGGCGCGATCGTGTCGATCGACGGGCCCGGCCCGGACGGTTTCCAGTATATTAAGAGCCCTCTCAACGGCCCCTTTCCTGCATGCGCATTCTGGTTAGCAACGACGATGGAATTCACGCCCCGGGCATTCAGTGCCTGGCGACGCATCTGCGCCGGATTGCCGAGGTCCATGTGGTGGCGCCCGACCGCGATCGCAGTGGCGCCAGCAACAGTCTGACCCTGGTGCGGCCGCTGCGCACGCGTCACCTTCAGGGGGGCGACGTGCAGGTGGACGGGACGCCGACCGACTGTGTCCACCTGGCGATCACCGGCCTTTTGCAGCAGGAACCGGACGTGGTGATCTCCGGCATCAATGCCGGTGCCAACATGGGGGATGACGTGCTTTATTCGGGCACGGTCGCCGCCGCGATGGAGGGGCGCTTCCTGGGACTCCCGGCGATCGCGGTCTCGCTGGTGGGGCCGGACCTGCGCCATTACGACGCCGCCGCGAGCGTGGTGGTCGAGCTGCTGGACCGCATCAATCGCGTTCCGCTGCCGGCGGCCACGATCCTGAACGTGAATGTCCCCGACCTGCCGCGCGCCGAGATCCGCGGGGTCCAGGCCACGCGCCTGGGGCATCGCCACCGGGCCGAGCCGATGATCGCGGACGAGGACCCCCGCGGGCGTCCGATCTACTGGGTCGGGCCGGCCGGTTCGGAACAGGATGCCGGGCCCGGTACGGATTTCCATGCGGTGCGCGAGGGGTATGTCTCGGTCACGCCGATCCAGGTGGACCTGACCCGCTTTGACGCGATCGATACGGTAGGGCGCTGGCTGGACGATTCCCTGCCGGAGGCTGGGCATGGTTCCTGATGCCGCCGGCGCGGGCCTGACCTCGCAGCGGGCGCGCGATCGCCTGGTCCGGATCCTGGAGGGGCAGGGGATTCGCGATCCACGGGTCCTGGAGGCCGTGCGCAGCATCCCGCGCCACCTGTTCGTGGAAGAGGCTCTGGGGCACCGTGCCTACGAGAACACGGCCTTGCCGATCGGTCATCGCCAGACCATTTCCCAGCCCTTTATCGTTGCGCGGATGACCGAGGCCCTGCTGGAAGGTGATCGCCCGCGCACGGTCCTGGAGATCGGGACGGGCTCGGGCTATCAGGCCGCCGTGCTGGCCCAGATCGTGGATCGGGTGTTTTCGGTGGAACGCATCCAGGCGCTGAGCCGCAACGCGCGCGAGCTTCTCAGTCGTCTGGGGATCAACAACGTGAACCTGCGCCATAGCGACGGTGGGGAAGGGTGGCCGGAGAAGGGGCCGTTCGACGGCATCATCCTGACCGCGGCGCCCCGGGAGGTGCCGGAGGCGCTGCTTACCCAGCTGGCGCTGGGCGGCCGACTGGTCGCGCCGGTGGAGGGTCCGGACGGGCGCCAGCAACTGGTGCGCTACACCCGGACGGAGGAGGCCTACGTGCGCGACATCCTGGATGCCGTGATGTTCGTGCCCATGCTGCCGGGGGCCGAGCAGTGACGCGGGTGGCGCCCCTTCCGGGTGGGTGTGACTGAGCCGATGGTGGTGTGGTGCCGATGAAGCTCTTCGAGCCCCTATACGACCGGGTGATGGGATGGTCCCGTCACCCCCATGCGCCGCGCTATCTGGCCGGGCTTTCGTTCGCCGAATCCTCGTTCTTTCCGGTCCCGCCGGACGTGATGCTCGCGCCCATGGCGGCCGCTCGCCCGCGCTCGGCCTGGCGTCTGGCCGCGCTGACGACACTGTTTTCTGCCCTCGGCGGTCTGCTGGGTTACCTGATTGGCTGGCTGGCGTTCGAGTGGATCGGCCCCTGGTTGCAGCAGGTGGGGTATGGCGAGGAGTTGCGCCAGGCCGAGGCCTGGTTCGCGACCTGGGGGGTATGGGTGGTGCTGATTGCCGGTTTCTCGCCGATCCCCTACAAGCTGTTCACCGTCACCGCCGGGGCCTTGTCGATGGCCTTGCTGCCGTTCTTCATCGCCTCGCTGGTCGGGCGCGGGCTGCGCTTCTTTCTGGTGGCGCTGTTCATGGCCTGGGCCGGTCCGCGCGCGGAGCAGCACCTGCGCCCGTACATGGAACGCCTGGGCTGGGCCGCAGTGATCCTGCTGGTCGCGGTCATGGCGGTTTACCTGGTCATGGACTGACCGATGCGCCTGCACGCGGTTCAGGGGGTGCTGACGATCGTACTGCTGGCCCTGATCGTGGGCACGCTGGCCGGTTGCGCGGCGCGGGCCCCCAGCGGGAGCGGGGCCTCGATGCCGGATACGCACGTCGTGCAGCGCAACGAGACGCTTTATCGAATTGCCCAGCGCTATGGGCTCGAATGGCGTGACCTCGCGCGGCGCAACGCGATCGATGCCCCCTATTTGATCCACCCGGGGCAGCGCCTGCGGCTGCGGGGCGCCGCCCGCTCGTCCCCGCCCAGCGCGCCTCAGGCATCGTCCGCGCCGAGTTCGCGATCGTCCTCGTCCGGCAGTTCCGGGAGTGGCAGCAGCTCCAGCAGTGGGGCGTCCAGCTCGACCTCCAGCAGTTCGAGTTCCAGTCCGAGTTCGGCGCCTGCCGATCCGGGGGGCTGGCAATGGCCCGCGGACGGCCAGGTATTGCGCGGCTTCTCCAGTAGCGGCACGCGGCGAGGCCTGGCGATCGGCGGCGAACGTGGAGATAACGTCCGCGCGACGCGGGCCGGCGAAGTGGTCTATGCAGGCGGCGGTCTCGTGGGGTATGGTCGATTGGTCATCCTCAAACACGATGCGCGGTTCCTCAGCGCCTACGGGCACAACGATGAACTGCTGGTTTCGGAGGGTGACCGGGTGCAGGCGGGTGACACGATCGCGCGTCTGGGCTCGTCGGGGGCCGAGCGCCCGATGCTGCATTTCGAGATCCGGGTGGATGGGACGCCGGTAGACCCGACGCGCTATCTCCCGGATCGCTGAAACGATCAAGAGCAGGACACTACATGGCCAAGACCCGGCAGCCGGTGGACCCGGAACTGGATGACGAACGCCTGACCGAAGGCCCGGCCGAGGACGAAGACGGGGAGGCGCTGCCCGAAGATCTGGCTCGGCCGGTCGAGTCCATGCAAGCCCCCGAAGATCCTGAAGATGCCGAGGACGACGCGGCGCAGGTGGCCCCCGAGGTCACGGTTGGCCTTGAGCCGGAAACCGAGGCCCCCGTGCGGCCGAAGACCCTGCGTGATGCCCGGCCGGCCGAGCTGGATGCCATCCAGATCTACCTGCGCGATATCGAGTACCGCCCGCTGCTGACCCCCGATGAAGAACGCAAGTACGCCCGGCTGGCACGTCAGGGCGATGACGCCGGTCGGCGCCGCATGATCGAGTGCAACCTGCGGCTGGTGGTAAAGATTGCCAGGCGTTACCTCAACCGGGGGCTGCCACTGCTGGATCTGATCGAGGAAGGCAACCTCGGTCTGATGCACGCGGTCGAGAAGTTCGACCCGGAGCGGGGGTTCCGGTTTTCCACCTATGCGACCTGGTGGATCCGCCAGACCATCGAGCGGGCCCTGATGAATCAGGGGCGGACGATCCGCATTCCCGTGCATGTCAGCAAGGAACTGCGCATGCATGCGCGGATCGCGCGCAACCTGACCCAGGAACTCGGCCGCGACCCGAGCGAGGAGGAGCTGGCGCAGCGCCTCGGCAAGCCGGTGGCCGAGATCCAGAAGCTGCGCGCGATGTCCGAGCCCTCGACCTCGATGGACCTGCCGTCGGGCCCGGACGGGGACCGCTCGCTGACCGATATCCTGGCCGATGCGAATGCCCCGGAGCCCTCTACACTGCTGGAGGATCAGGACCTCCACCATCTGGTGGAGGCCTGGCTGGCGGAACTCGATCACAAGCAGCGCGAGGTGCTGGTGCGTCGGTTCGGGCTGCACGGTTTCGAACGCTCGACGCTGGAGCAGGTGGGGTCGGAGATCGGCGTGACCCGCGAACGCGTGCGGCAAATTCAGATGGATGCCCTCAAGCGGCTGCGCAAGCTGCTCGAATCGCGCGGGATGAAGGGCGACGAGGTCCTGCCGAACTCCTGACCCGGGTTCCCCGGGCGGTGGTCCGACTACCCCTCGATGATCAGAGCTGCGGCGACGTCGCGGCCCTCCGCCATGATCAGGTTGTAGGTGCGGCAGGCCGCCGCGGTATCCATGATCTCCACGCCCAGCCCCTGAGCGCGAAGGTGTCGCCAGACCGCACGGTCCGGAAACCGCTGCAGCTCGCCGGTGCCGATCAGCAGCACCTCGGGCGGGGTGTCCAGTACGGCTTGCAGGTGATCCACCCGCAGCTCGTCCGCCGCCTGCACCGGCCAGTCGGTTTGCAGCTGGTGCGGGCGGACAATCAGGCTGCGGCTGTGGGCCACCTGATTGATCCCGACGCGACCGGTCTCGTAGCCGGTCACGATGTAGGACTCTTCGCTGGTGACTTCGGAGAACAGCATGCTGCGTACGCTACTCCGGCGCCGTGAATGACTCAAGAATGCGCGCCCTCACCAAAGGGCGGCGGCGCCCCGATTCGTTGACAGGTCCGGGCCCGGGTTATACTTTGGCGCGCTTTCCGGTGCGGCATCCGGAGGGGCCTTCAGGGTCCCGGAAAACAACCGCCAAGGCCCCAACCAGGACCCAGACCCGTGACCGACGTCTTCCCCCGTATCGAGCGCCTCCCGCCCTACGTCTTCAACATCGTGAACCAGTTGAAGGCCGAGGCCCGCGCCCGTGGCGAGGACATTATCGACTTCGGGATGGGCAACCCCGACCAGCCGACGCCGCAGCACATCGTGGACAAGCTGTGCGAGGCGGCCCAGCGCGGCGATACCCATCGCTACTCCGTGTCCAAGGGCATCCCGCGCCTGCGTCGTGCGATCACACGCTGGTACAAGACCCAGTTCGACGTGGATCTGGACCCGGAGACCGAGGCCATCGTGACCATCGGTTCCAAGGAGGGCCTGGCGCACCTGGCACTGGCGACCCTGGGGCCGGGGGATGCCGTCCTGGTGCCGAACCCGGCGTATCCCATTCATCCGTATGGCTGCGTGATCGCCGGCGCCGACGTGCGCCATGTGCCGCTGACGCCGGATGTCGACTTCTTCGCCGAGCTGGAGCGGGCGATCCAGGACTCCTGGCCGAAGCCGAAGATGCTGATCCTGAACTTTCCGGCGAACCCGACCACGCAATGCGTGGATCTCGAGTTCTTCGAGCGGGTGGTGGCGATCTGCAAGGAACACGGCATCTGGATCGTGCACGACCTGGCCTATGCGGAGATCAGCTTCGATGGCTACAAGGCGCCGTCGATCTTCGAGGTGCCGGGTGCCAAGGACATTGCGGTGGAGTTCTACACCCTGTCCAAAACCTACAACATGCCCGGCTGGCGCGTGGGCTTCATGTGCGGCAATCCGACGCTGGTGGCCGCCCTCGCGCGCATCAAGTCCTACCTCGATTACGGGACCTTTACCCCGATCCAGGTGGCCGCGATCGCGGCGCTGGAAGGTCCGCAGGACTGTGTCGAGGAGATCCGCGAGTTGTACCGCGTGCGCCGGGATGTACTCTGCGACGGCCTCAACAAGCTCGGCTGGCAGGTGGAAAAGCCGAAGGCGACCATGTTCGTCTGGGCCCCGATCCCGGAACCGTACCGCGAGATGGGATCGCTGGAGTTCGCGAAGAAGATGCTGCGTGACGCCAAGGTGGCCGTCTCGCCGGGCATCGGGTTCGGCAACTATGGCGATGACCACGTGCGCTTCAGCCTGATCGAGAACGAACAGCGCACCCGCCAGGCGCTGCGCGGGATCAAGGCGATGTTCCGGGCCGACTCGATCCTCGCCGACGCGGCCGAGGAAAGCTCGGGTTCGAACGCCTGAGGCGCGCGGGCCGCGTTCGAATGCAATCAACACCGGGCGCCGGACGGCGCCTGACGTCAAGGACAGCAAGGCTATGACGCCGGTAAAGATCGGAATTCTTGGACTGGGTACGGTGGGCTGCGGCACGGTGAACGTGCTCGCGCGCAACGGCACCGAGATCGCCCGCCGCGCGGGTCGCGATATCCAGGTCGTGGCGGCCGCCGCGCGCGATGTCAACCGCGAGCGGGAATGTGACTGTTCGCAGATTCGGCTGACCACCGATCCGGCGGCGGTCGTGAATGACCCCGAGGTCGAGGTCGTCGTCGAACTGATGGGCGGGACCGACCCGGCCCTGAACCTGGTGCTGGCCGCGATCGACGCCGGCAAGCACGTGGTCACCGCGAACAAGGCCCTGATCGCTTTGCACGGCAACACGATCTTCGAGCGCGCCCAGCAAAAGGGCGTGATGGTCGCCTTCGAGGCCGCGGTGGCCGGTGGCATCCCGATTATCAAGGCGATTCGCGAGGGCCTGGCCGGCAACCAGATCGAATGGCTGGCCGGCATCATCAACGGCACCGGCAACTTCATCCTGACCGAGATGCGCGACAAGGGTCGCGATTTCGAGGACGTGCTGGCCGAGGCCCAGGCACTGGGCTATGCCGAGGCCGACCCGACCTTTGACGTGGAAGGCATCGACGCGGCCCACAAGCTCGCGATCCTGGCCTCCATTGCCTTTGGCATTCCGCTGCAGTTCGACCGGGTCGCGGTGGAAGGCATCAGCAACATCACCCGCGAGGATGTCGGTTTCGCCGCCGAGCTGGGCTACCGCATCAAGCACCTGGGTATCGCCCGGCGCACGCCCAAGGGCTACGAGCTGCGGGTACACCCCACGCTGATCCCGGAACGCCGGTTGATCGCCAACGTGGACGGCGTGATGAACGCGGTGCTGGTCAACGCCGACGCCGTGGGCCCGACGCTGTACTACGGTGCGGGTGCGGGCGCGGAGGCCACCGCCTCGGCCGTGGTGGCCGATCTGGTCGACGTGGTGCGTGCCCTGACCACCGATCCCGAGAATCGCGTGCCGCATCTGGCCTTCCAGCCGGATGCCTTGTCGGACAAGCCGGTGCTGGATCTCGCGGACGTCGAGACGTCTTTCTACCTGCGTCTGCGCACGCAGGACCGTCCGGGCGTGCTGGCCGACATCACCCGCATCCTCGGCGAGCATGGCATCAGCATCGAGGCGATCCTGCAGCGTGAACCGGATCCGGAGCGCGGCGAGGCGACGATCATCATGCTGACGCACAAGGTCCGCGAGGGTGCGATGAACGAGGCGATCGCGGCGCTGGAAGCGCTGGATCACCTGCTGACCCCGATTACCCGTATCCGCATGGAAGGGCTGGCGCGCTGATCCCGGCGCCCGGACTGCAACCGCAACGACAGAGAACATCATGGCCTTTGGACACCGCTATACCGGACTGATCGAACGCTACCGCGACCGCCTGCCGGTGCATGACGACACCCGCATCATCTCGCTGGGCGAGGGCAACACGCCGCTGATCCGGCTGAACAACATCCCGCGTGATCTGGCGCGGGAGGTCGAGATCTACGTGAAGTTCGAGGGGCTCAACCCCACCGGTTCGTTCAAGGACCGCGGCATGACCATGGCCGTGACCAAGGCGGTGGAAGAGGGCTCGCGGGCGATCGTCTGCGCCTCCACCGGCAACACCTCCGCGGCGGCGGCTGCCTATGCCGCCCGCGCCGGGATCACCGCGTTCGTGGTGATCCCGGATGGCAAGATCGCGATGGGCAAGCTGGCGCAGGCGATGATGCATGGCGCGACGGTGATTCAGATCGAGGGCAACTTCGACGACGGCATGCGCCTGGTCAAGGAAGTGGCCTCCAACACCCCGGTGACCCTGGTGAACTCGGTCAATCCGTATCGCCTGCAGGGCCAGAAGACTGCCGCTTTCGAAATCGTCGAGGAGCTGGGTCGGGCCCCGGACTATCACTGCCTGCCGGTGGGCAACGCGGGTAACATCACCGCGCACTGGATCGGCTACAGCGAGATGGCGGCCAAGAGCAGCGACGACGTGACCGATGCCTGCGCCTATTGCAAGGGCCACTGCAAGTATGCCGGAGGCGGCATGGTGGGTAACCGCCCGCATATGGTGGGCTACCAGGCCTCGGGCTCCGCGCCGTTCATGCGCGGCGCGATGGTCGACAACCCGGATACCGTGGCCACCGCCATCCGCATTGGCCATCCGCAGTCCTGGGACATGGCGTGGAAGGTGCGCGAAGAGTCGGGTGGCTGGTTCGACGAATGCCAGGACGACGAGATCCTGGCCGCGCAGAAGCTGCTGGCCGAGAAGGAAGGCGTGTTCTGCGAGCCGGCCTCCGCCGCATCTCTGGCCGGGGCGCTGCGCGACATCCGCGAAGGCAAGATCCCGGAAGGCTCGACGGTCGTGTGCACGCTCACGGGCAACGGACTGAAGGACCCGGACACCGCGATCGCGCAGAGCGTGGTGCAGCCGACCAAGGTGCCGGCCGAGCTGGACGCGGTCTCCCGCGCCATTCGCGACAACCTGAGCTGAGGCCACGCCGTGCCGGCCGGCCTCAGGGCTTGCTGCGCAGGTCCAGGTCGAACAGGGTGTCACCCCCCAGTCGGAAGATCCGGCAGGGCGGGCGCAGGGCCTGATCCAGCGAGTCGATCTCCGGCAGCGTGACGCCGGGGCGCCCGGACCCGATCAGCATCGGTGCGATGGTGAGGTGCAGACGGTCCAGGGTGTCGGCCTGCAGGAAGCGCGAAACCGTTTGCCCGCCACCCTCGACCAGCAGGCGGTGCAGGCCCATCTCCGCCAGCCGCCCGCGGATCTGTGCCGGGTCGAAGCGCCCGTCGTCCCCGGTGGGCATCTCCAGGCATTCCACGTGTTCGGGAAGCCCGCAGGGGCCGTAGCCGGCCGCGTGGAGGACGAGCGTGCGGACCTCGGCATGGCGGAAGACATGGGCATCGGCGGGGATGCGGCCGTCGGGGTCCAGGATCACGCGCACCGGATTCGGGCCCTCGGTCTTGCGCACGGTCAGACGGGGGTCGTCCGCGACCACGGTTCCGGCGCCGACGATGACGGCATCCACCAGGGCCCGCAGGCGGTGCAGGCGCTCGATATCCTCGGGGCCGGTGACGTAGTGCGAATGGCCGCTGGCAGTGGCGATGCGTCCGTCCAGGCTTTGCCCGAGCTGGGCCACGGTGATGCTGGGCGCCTCGACGATCGGGCCGTAGAGATCCAGCAATTCGTGGGCGCCCGGCGCCAGGGGCCCGGGCAGGGGGCAGCAGCCGGGCTCGGCCCGCTGGGCCAGCAGCCAGCGCCAGGCTTGCTCCTCGGTGACCGGATATGCCGTCATGCCGCAAATTCCGGGGTTACGGGACCGCGACCGGCCAGTTGGGGTAGGCTAGGGGCCGATCTCCCGCACGCGTATCCGATCAGTCCCGAATCCGGCAGGTTCCTGATGACACGTCTGGAGTATCCGGGGCTCGCCTTCGGGGAATTCGCGGGTTGCGGGCGGGTCATAAACAAAACTCCCTATGGACGTACCCGATGCACAACGCCGATCGCGGGATCTTTGATCTGCGCCGGGGCCATCCGGTCCTGGTAAGTGGTTCGCAGTCGAGTGTACTCGTTGCGGCCGTCGAGGGTCTGACCCCCGTTCTGCTGGATCGTTTGACCCACATGACCGGGGCGTCGCCTCGACTGATTCTAACTGCGCACCGGGCCTCTGCAATGGGCTGGGCCCAGCCGCTGCAGGAAGGCTGGGAGGGCGTGGCCCTCGAGTTCGCCCCGGACACCGATCCCGAGGCGCTGTTTACCCTGGCCAGTGCCCCCGAGGCCTCGAACGAGGCCGGACACCCCGATGCCGCCCTCGGCCAGCCGACGGTGACGCGGGCATTGCCGGCGGAAGTCGCCGCCCTGGAACTGGTGCGGGCGGGTCGCCTGCTGCCGGCGGTGGTGGCCGCCCCGGTGCCCGAACCGGTGCCCGAGGCGATTCAGTCGGCGCTTGCCGATGGCATGTTCCTGGATGTAGACGAGCAGGAGGCCCGGGCCGTGGCCCAGCATCCGCGGCTGGAACTGGCCTACGTCAGCGAGGCCCCCGTGCCGCTCGCGGATGCTCCGGTCACGCGCTTCATGCTGTTCCGGGAGGGGAACGGGATTCTGGAGCATGTCGCCGTTTTGATCGGCGAGCCCCGGGACTGGCCCGAGGCGGTCCCGGTGCGACTGCATTCGGCCTGCCTGACCGGCGATCTGTTCGGCAGCCTGCGCTGCGACTGCGGCGACCAGTTGCGGCTGGGCGTGAAGACCATCAACGAGTCGGGTGGGGGCGTACTGCTGTACCTGGCGCAGGAAGGCCGCGGCATCGGGCTGGCCAACAAGCTGCGCGCCTACACCATGCAGACGGCCGGTCTGGACACCATCGACTCCGACTGCCAGCTGGGCTTCGAGGCGGACGGGCGGCGCTACGATGCGGCCGTGGAGATGCTGGAATTCCTGGGTATCGATACCGTCCGTCTGTTGACCAACAACCCCGGCAAGATCGAGGCGCTGCGGGCCGGCGGCATCGACGTGGTGGCGCGCGAGCCGGTGCACGGCAAGCTGAATCCGCACAACCTGCGCTACCTCAGCACCAAGGCCGACCGCGGCGGTCACTGGCTGCAGGAGCTGTTGGCCTCGGAGGCCGAGCGCGGCTGAGGGACCGGTCAGGCGCGCAGTTGCGCCAGATCGAAGCGGGCCGTGTCGCGGATGGCGGCGGCCAGGATTCCGGCATAGTGCGCCACCAGGCGTTCGCCGAGGTCCTCGGTCGCCGCGCGGGCATCGCCCACCACCCCCGAAGGGTTGAGGTCCTGCGCCATCCAGGCGAAGGACGCGCGGCCCTCGGGTTCCAGCACCTCCATTGTCTCGGCCAGCGTGGCCCCCAGCGACGGCGCGTCCGCGGCCGCGTCCATGTGGACGGTCTCCGGCGCGAGGAAGCGCATCATCGCAGTCTCGATCAGCCCTCCGTGCAGGCCGTGGCGGAGTTCCTCGGCCGGGATGCCGAATTCGGACGGCGGGGGCTGGGTGAAGTAGTGATGCTTGACCACCAGCATACTGTGGTCCCGGCGCAGCTCCAGCGCGGCCAGGTCGCAGATCGCGGTGTTGCCGCCGTGGCTGTTCACGATCAGCAGTCGGCGAAGACCGCTGCGTGCCACGCTCTCGCCAAGATCACGCAGCAGGGCCAGCGCGGTCTCGGGGCGCAGGGTCAGCGTGCCAGAGAAGTCAGTGTGTTCATGACTGGTAGCGACGGCCACGGGCGGAAGGACGACCCGCGGCAGATCTGCCGGAAGGGTCTTGCAGGCCGCCTGCAGGAGACCGAGGCCGATGCGGTAGTCGGTGTCCAGCGGGAGGTGCGGGCCGTGTTGCTCGATCGCCGACAGGGGCAGGAGCGCAACGGCGTCGCGCGCGGCGAGTTCGGCGATCCCGGCGCTTGTACGGTCCTGCCACCAGGGGAGGTCTCGGGCACTCATGCGTCCAGCCTTGCCCCCTGGGGGCATGGCGTCAAGCGACAGGGCGGCGGGCGTAGAGATCGCCCGAACCCAGGCGGTCGCCGTGTGCCTCCAGCCAGTTCAGGATTTCGGCCCCGGACTGCCATTGGGCAAAGCGGTACCGGCGTTGTTCGCCGGGGATCAGGTTGTACTCGTAGGTATCGAGCGCGTCCAGTTGCTGGAGGCAGTCGCGGGTGACGTCCAGCGCACCGGCGACGAATTCGAACGAGAGGGCCGGGACCGCGTGGGTGAGCCCGCGCAGGACCTCGGCCTCCAGGCCTTCGACATCGATCTTGCAGAAGGCGGGGGTGCCGTATTCCTCGATCAACTGGTCGAGGGTGACCATGGGGACCGTGATCTCGTCGTCCCAGTGCACGTGCTGGAAGCTCCGGTTGTGGTTGCGCAGCGATCGGACCCAGGGGCGCGAAGCCGAGGAGACCGTGGGGTGGCGCCGGCTGATCTGCAACTGCGCGGAGCCGGGGCGCGGCCCGGCGACCTCGCGGCGGATCGCGATACCCGGCCGGCCGCGCACGGCGCGCCGCAACCAGGGCAGGAGCTGGGGCTGGGGTTCCAGTGCCACGACCCGGGCGCCCAGGGCGGCAAAGGCCAGGGTGCGGTCGCCGACGTGGGCCCCGATGTCGAACACCAGGTCGCCGGGCTGGACGAACGAGGCATACATGCGCTGCAGGCCTCGCTGCCGGCCGGGACGGCGGTAGATGATCAGCGAGCGCAGGACACCTATCGCCTGGTCCAGCCAGGCCATGCGGGAAGGGCTTTGCGGGGATGCATTCATCCCGGCAGGCTAACCGAGCCGGGGCCACGGGGGAACGCCGGCGGTCTAGCAGAGTCTTCAGAAGGGTTGGCAGGTACGTGCCTGGCACGAGCGGCCGGGTAGAACGGGCGGGACGAGGAGCGATGCATGAATGCAGGTTTTCGGATGCTGAAACGGCTGGTTTCTTCGGGTCTGCTGGCCGTTTCGCTGGTGAGCGTTGCCCAGGCCGGTGATGACTGTGCCGCCGCTGGCGTCTGGTCGGCGCCGGGCGGCGAGCGGCTGGATACGGCCGAGTTGTATGCCGACCTGGCAAGGCGTGATGCGGTCTTGCTGGGCGAGCGCCATGACCGAATGGATCATCATCGCTGGCAATTGGCGACCCTGGCGGCACTGCATGGGTATCGCCCGGACCTGGTGATCGGCCTCGAGATGCTTCCGCGTTCCAAACAGCCGGTCCTGGATGCCTGGGTCGCGGGCGAACTGGACCCGGAGGCCTTCCTGGAAGCGAGTGGCTGGTATACCCACTGGGGCTTCGATCCCGACCTGTACTGGCCCATCCTGCACTTCGCCCGTTTGCATGACGTGCCCCTGCTGGCGCTGAACCTGGAGCGGGAGTCGATCCGGCGGCTGGGCCATGAAGGCTGGGACGCGTTGGACGAGGAGGCACGCGACGGCGTGTCCGCCCCGGCCGCGCCCAGCGACGGGTACCGCGCGTATCTGGAATCCGTATTGGAACGCCACCCGGCCGGGATGGGGCCGGATGCGGAGCGCTTTGTCGCGACCCAGGTGGCCTGGGACCGCATGATGGCGGGCGCCATCTCCGCGCATCTCGAGGCGGGCGGCGAGCGTCCTCCGCTGGTGGCGGCGATCATCGGCTCGGGGCATCTGGAATACGGCTACGGGGTACCCCACCAGCTCGCCGATCTGGGCGTGACCGACACGGCGGTGCTTTTGCCGCGCGAGCCCGGGGAATGCGCGGAAACCGACCCGGACCTGGCGGATGCCGTATTCGGGGTCCCGCGCGACGATCGATTCGAACTTTCGGGGGCCCTGCTTGGGGTACACCTGGAGGCCGATGACCAGCCGGGTATTCGCATCCTGCGGGTCCAGCCGGACTCGGTGGGCGAGGCCGCCGGCTTGCAAGCGGGGGACCGCGTCCTGCGGGCCGGGGACCGATCCATCCGCGCGGCGAGCGACCTGCAGCGCGTGGTGCGGGCCGTCGCGCCCGGTACCTGGCTGCCCCTGGAGATCGAGCGCGAGGGCGAGCAGCTCGAGCGGGTAGCGCGTTTCCCGCGCGGGGACTGAACCATGCGAACCGGCTTGCTTGCGGGCGTCATCATCGCCGTAGGACTGCTTCTGGCGCCGCTCCCCGGCGCGGCCTCTGTTGCCGGGGTGGTGGTGCAGGTGGAACTGGATCCCGGCCAGTCGCGGCTGGAGGGCCGGTTCGAGGCGGATCCGGCGCAGGTGGATCCGGCCACTCTGCGGCGCTTCCGGCTCGATCCGGGGATTGCCGTGGACGCCGTCTCGCTGGGCGGGCACCCCGTCGAGTTCGAGCGTAGCGGAGATGGCTGGCTGGAGCTGGCGCGCGCGCCGGAGGCCGATGCCGGCGCCCTGGTGATTCGCTACGGCGCACGTCTGCCCGCACTGGACGATGCGCGACCCGGAAGCGGGTTCCTGGCCCCGGAGGGCGGATATCTGCCGGCGGGGGCGGACTGGTATCCGCGAAGACCGGAGCAGGAGCCGCATGCCGTGCGCATCGAAGTGACCAGCCTCGGCGGCCATCGGGCGGTCGCATCCGGTTCGCAGGTGGCGGAGGAGCGCGAAGGAGACCGGTACCGCACAACCTTCGAACACCCGGCGGCACGCGCGCTGGCCGTGGCCACCGGACCCTGGGACGCGGTCGAGCAGGAGGTTGGAACGGTCACGGTGCGCACGCTGTTTCCGGCTCACCTGGAGGCCGAATTCGGCGCGACCTATCGCGAGCAGGCGGCAGGCTATATCGAGCGCTTCAGCGAGGCGATCGGGCCATATCCCTACGACACTTTCACCATCGCCGCGAGTCCGCGGCCGGTGGGGCTGGCCTTCCCGGGTTTTACGCTGATGGGCGAGCGCGTGATTCCGTTGCCGTTCATCCCCCATACCTCCCTCGGACACGAAGTGCTCCACGCCTGGTGGGGGACGGGGGTGTACGTGGACGCCTCGGGCGGCAACTGGTCGGAAGGGCTGACCACCTTCATGGCCGATTACCAATTCAAGCGTGATCGTGGTGAGGGGCGTGAGGAGCGCGGGCAGTGGCTGCGTGACTACGCGGCCCTGCCCAGTGGGCAGGACCGGCCACATGGTAGCTTCCGGGGCGGGAATTCCGGCGCCGCGCGGATTGCCGGGTATCACCGCGGAGCGATGCTGTGGCGGATGCTGGAGGACCGGATTGGGGAGCAGGCCCTGCGCGCCGGCGTGCGCGAGCTGTATGCCGAGTGGCTTTTTCGCGAGGCCGACTGGGCCGCCGTGATCGAGGCCTTCGACCGGGAGACGGAGGAGGACCTGCGCCCGTTCTTCGAGCAATGGATCGAACGTACGGGGGCGCCGACGCCGGAACTGGCCGCGCTGCGGCTGGAGCCGCGCGGGAACGGGTGGCAGGTGACGGGGCAACTGCGTCAAGCGGATGACGACGACCCGTGGCACCTGCGTGTGCCGCTGGTGCTGAAGACCGTGGAGGGGCGCGAAACGCACTGGATCGAGCTGGAGAGCGTGTCCCGGCCAGTTTCGATCAAGACCGAAAGGCGGCCGCGGGCGATCGCCGTCGATCCGGACTGGCGGCTGTTCCGGCATCTGGCCGATGGCGAGTCGCCGGACATCCTGCGCCAGGGCGCTCTGGATCCGGATGTGCGGGTGTTCCCGCTCGGGGATGCCGGGGCCGCGGAGGTTGCGCCCTGGCTGGGGCGTGTGCCCGAGGTCGCGGTGGGCATGGGGGGCACGCGGATCCTGCTGGGCACGCATGCCGCCGTGGCGGAATGGCTGGACGCGCGCGGGCTCGCACCGGAGCCTGCGGCCGTGGAACCGGGCCTGGAAACGGGAACCAGCGCCCGGGCCTGGACGGTCCCCGGCACGCAACTGGTGGTGATCAGCGGCCCGGATGCGGAGGCCCGGCGTAGTGCCGCGGCCGCCTTGCGCCATCGGTCGCACTATAGCTATCTGCTAAGGACCGCAGGCGGGGACTGGGAGACGGGCCTCTGGTCGCAACCCGGCATCTGGCAGGAGCTGACCAATGACGACTGAGTTTCGACTCGATCCGCGGCTCGTCGCGGATACCTGGGCCGTGGCGGAGTGGCCGCTGTCCAGCGTCCGATTGATGGATCACTGGGACTACCCCTGGTTCATCCTGGTCCCGCGGCGCCCCGACCTGCGGGAACTGCATGCACTCGCGGTGGAGGATGCCACCCAGCTGGCGCGCGAATCGCGCGCCCTGGCCCGGGCGATGGAGCAGGCCTTCGTCCCGCGAGCGCTGAACGTGGCCAAGCTGGGCAACATCGTGGAGCAGTTGCATCTGCACCACGTGGCGCGCTTCGAGGGGGACCCGGCGTGGCCCGGCCCCGTCTGGGGTGCGCCGAAATCGCGGGGCCTGGAAACACAAGAGGCCGAGGACCGCATCGCGCGGGTCCTCGGCCTCGTGGAAGACGTCGGCGGTTAGGCCGGCGTCTTGCTTCAGGGTATGCGTCAGAAGCGGTAGCCGACGTTCATCCCGAAGGTCCAGGGGTCGATGTTGACGGTACCGAGATGGGCGCCACCCAGCGACACGTCGGTGTCGATGTCGATCCAGCGCACTTCGGCATTCACGAACCAGTTGTCGTCCACCGCGAAGTCGATCCCGGCCTGCACCGCGGCGCCCCAGGAGTCGTCCAGGTCGACATCCTGCCCCAGCGTGACTGACGCCGTATCTTCGTCGAAGAAGTAGGTGTAGTTGATACCGGCACCCACGTAGGGGCGGACCGCGGTACCGGTGTTGAAGTGGTACTGCAGGCTCAGCGTCGGCGGCAGGTGGCGCGTGCTGCCGATGTCGACCCCGCCCACGTTCAGATCATGCTTGAACGGGATGGCGACCAGGAGTTCCAGACCCAGGTTGTCCGTCATCATGTAGGTGATGTTGCCGGACGGACGGGTGTTCGACCCGACGTCAGCCGGAGCTGTTGCGCTCAGCCCCAAGCCGCTGGCATTCAGGTTGCCGTTGTCGGACTTGGGGGCCACGTGGGTCAGGCCGCCGCGGATCAGCCAGTCGCCGGCGGAGACGTCGGCGTTGGCGGCGGTGGCGTGGGCCGGGATCAGGGCGGCAGGGGCCAGAAGGCCGGCCAGCGCCAGGGAGCGGAAGGTCAGGGTGTGTCGCATGTTCGATTCCTCCGAAGGCGTGTTGGTCGGAGGTACTATCGCGCCGCGCGTATCAGTATTCGTTGATGCAGATCATCTCCGCTGATGGTTTTCAGAACGGCAGTCGCTGGCCCTCGAAGTCGTGGAAACTCCCGGACTGCTCGGCGTCCAGCCGGTCCAGAACATCCAGCAGGCGACCGGTTGCGTACTCGGGGCTCAGCACCTCCGGCGCGCGCGAGCGATACGGCTCCGACAGGCGGGTGGCGCAGGTGCCGGGCTGCAGGCCGACCACGACGGCCTGACGGTGGCTGAACCGCAGTTCCAGGGCCGTGGTCCGCACGATCTGGTTGAGGGCCGCCTTGGAGGCGCGATAGCTGACCCAGCCGCCGAGGTGGTTGTCCTCGATGGAGCCGACCCGGGCGGACAGGGTGGCCAGGACCCCCTTGCGGTTGCGCGGGAGCAGCGGTGCCAGATGCTTGAACAACAGCGCCGGGCCGATGGCGTTGATGGCGAAGGCTCGGGCCATGACGGCCGGATCGAGGTCGCGCAGGCGCTTCTCCGGGCCCTGGCCGTCGATGGTCAGGATACCGGTGGCATCCAGGATCAGGTCCCACTCGGCGGCCTGCTCGCGCAGCCAGGCGGCGGCATGTTCGATACTGGCCTCGTCGACGAGATCCACGGGCGGGTCGCTGTGGCGACCGAGTGCGATGACCTGCGTGCAGTTCGGGTCCTGTTCCAGGTGTTGCACGAACGCGGCACCGAGGCCGCCCGTGGCGCCGACCACCACGGCGCGATAGGGTATCTGCAGGGATTCCATACACCCTGCGACCGCCAGGCGGGGAATTGATTCCGGGGTCATATCCCGGGAAGGGAGCGCATGAACTTTCTCCACACCCTGGGTCACGCGGCGCGCAATCTCGCGCCCATCGTGATCGTGGTGGCGGTGTTCCAGGCGCTGGTGCTGCGTACGGTGCCGGATGGCCTGCTGTCCATGGTGGTCGGGCTGGCCATCGTGGTCTTTGGCGTGGCGCTGTTCCTGCAGGGGCTGGAGATGGGGATCTTCCCCATCGGCAAGAACCTTTCCAACGCGCTGGCCCGGCGGGGTTCGTTGCTGCTGCTGATGGCGTTCGGCTTCACCCTCGGCTTTGCCACGGTGATTGCGGAGCCGGCCCTGATCGCGGTCGCGGAGCAGGCGGAGCTGATCAGCGAGGGGCGGATCGAGGGAATCGTGCTGCGCCTGATCGTCGCATTGTCGGTCGGGGCCGTGGTGGCGCTGGGGATCCTGCGCACGGTGCTGGGCCACCCGCTGCACTGGTACATCCTGACCGGCTACGTGCTCGTGGTGCTGGTCACCTTCTTTGCCCCGGAAGAGATTGTCGGTCTGGCCTACGACTCCGGCGGGGTGACCACGAACATCGTGACCGTGCCCCTGGTGGCGGCTTTGGGTTTGGGGCTGGCCGCCTCGATCAGCGGGCGGAATCCGCTGCGTGACGGGTTCGGGCTGGTGGCGCTGGCCGTGATGGTGCCGATGATCACCGTGCAGCTCTACGGCATCATCGTGTTCACCGGCGCCGATATCGGGGCGCCGACCAACGCCGAGACCGCCGCGATGGATCCGGACACGGATCTGCCGGGGGCCGAGGGTCACTGGCTGGCCACGATGGGCATGGACCTGCTGCTGATGCTGCGCGACGTGGCGCCGATCATCGCGGTGATCGTGGTGTTCCAGTATTTCGTGCTGCGCAAGCGCATCCCGTATCTGCCGCGGGTGATCTTCGGTTTCGTGCTGGTGGTGCTGGGCCTGTACGCCTTCGTGGTCGGGCTCAAGCTGGGACTGTTCCCGATCGGCGAGAGCATGGCCGAGCAGCTGATCACCAACGAGCTGTTCCTGTGGGTTTATCTGTTCGCGTTCTCCATCGGTTTTGCCACCACGATGGCGGAACCGGCCCTGATCGCGATCGGCCAGAAGGCGGAGGAGGCGGCGCGCGGCTCCCTGCGCGGCGATGTGATCCGCATCCTGGTGGCGCTGGGCGTGGCCATCGGTATCACTATCGGGGTGCACCGGATCCTGGCGGGCGATTCCATCCACCACTACATCATGGGCGGCTACCTGCTGGTGATCGTGCTGACCATCCTCGCGCCGAAGCAGATCGTGGCGCTGGCCTTCGACCTGGGCGGCGTGACCACCTCGGAGGTGACGGTGCCGCTGGTGACGGCACTGGGGATTGGTCTCGCGACGCACCTGGAGGACCGCAACGTCCTGATCGACGGCTTTGGCCTGATCGCGTTTGCGTCCATCTTTCCCATCGTCACGGTGATGCTCTACGCGATCGCCGTGGATCTGTACGAACGCTGGTTTACGCGTAACCAGGAGGAGTAGCGCAATGAGATTTTCCGCACTGGTGGCCGTCCTCTCGGATGACCTGGAGGAACAGGCAATCGCCACGGCCAAGGAGGCCGGCGCGGGTGGGGTAACCATCATGGACGCGCGCGGCATCGGGGCCGAGGCGCGCAAGACCTTCCTCGGCATGACCTACGAGGGGAGTCAGTCGGTCCTGTTGTGGGTACTGGAAAAGAAGGTGGCCCTGGGCGTGCTCAAATGCATCTCCAGGGAACTCGATCTGGCGAACGATCCGCGCGGGATTGCCTTTACGGTGGATCTTGCCCACCTGGCCGGTATCGGGCGCAACCAGATCGAGCAGTTCCAGGAACAGGTCAAGGAAGAACTCTGACGGAGACGATTATGCTGGTAAGCGAGATTCTCAGACCCAACGTGGTGACCGTGTCCCCCCTGGCGCCGTTGCGCGAGGCCATGCAGTTGATGCGCAAGCATGGCGTGAAGTCCCTGGTGGTGGAGAAGCAGCACGCCCACGATGCCTACGGCATCATCACCTACACCACGATCCTGAAGACGATCGTGGCGGAGGAGGGCGATATTGACCTCTCGAACGTCTATGATGTCTGCACCAAGCCGGTGATCACGGTGCCCGCCGAGATGGACGTGAAATATGTGGCGCGGTTGATGGTGAGCCAGGGGATCCGGCGGCTGGTCGTGCTCAAGGGCAACGAGCTTGAGGGCATCGTGACCACCAGCGACATCGTCGGCTCGATCCTCGAGATGGCCGATATGGACTGAACCCCGCTTTCGCGGACGAGTCCGATTCCTCGGCCGTATACTTCGCGGGGCCCGTCCCCGCGCCCATTCGTTTCCGGAAGGCCGTGCCATGCCGCCCATGTCGTTCATCGAGGGGTTCGAGAAACTCCGCCTTCTGGATGCGGCCATCGAACAGTCGCACAACTCGGTGGTCATCACCGATGCCGATCTGGATGCAGGCCCGCGGATCGTCTATGTGAATGCCGGTTTCGAGCACATGACCGGCTACGATCGCGACGAGGCCCTGGGCCAGACCCCGCGCATGCTGCAGGGCCCGGCCACCTCGCGCGCGGTGCTGGACCGGATGCGGGGTGCCCTGGCCAGCGGGGAGTGTTTCGATGGCGAGGCCATCAACTACCGCAAGGACGGTTCCTGGTACCGGGTTCGCTGGCACATCTCGCCGGTGTATGCGGAGGATGACGACCGCCGGGTGACCCACTTCGTGTCGGTGCAGCAGGACATCACCGACGAACGGCGCCGCGATGACGAGATCCGGCTGCTGTCCACCGCGCTGGAGGTATCCGCGGACCCGGTCCTGATTACCGACCCCGAGGGCACCATCACCTACGTGAATGCGGCCTTCGAGGAACAGACCGGCTACAGCCGCAACGAGGCCCTGGGGCAGACTCCGCGCATCCTGAAATCCGGCCAGCAGGATGCCGATTTCTATCGCGAGATGTGGGACACGCTGAAGCGGGGGGATGCCTTTCGCGGCGAGTTCGTGAATCGGCGCCGGGATGGCTCCCTGATGCACATGGAGCAGAGCATCAGCCCGGTCACCAATGCCGGGGGCGAAGTAACCCACTACGTGTCGATCGGCAAGGACGTGACCGATCGCGTGCGCATGGAAGACGAGATCCGGCGGCTGGCGCACACCGACTGGCTGACGGGTCTGGCCAATCGTCTGAGTCTCGGCGATACCCTCGAGGCGGAGATGGAGCGCAGCCGACGCTACGGGCGTCCGTTGTCCCTGATCATGTTCGATATCGACCGCTTCAAGGACTTCAACGACGACTACGGCCACGAGACCGGGGACGAGGTGCTCAAGCGCCTCGCGGAAACCGTCCGCGGCGCCCTGCGCGAGGCGGATTCCCTCGGTCGCTGGGGCGGGGAGGAGTTCATGGTGGTGGTGCCCGAGACGCCCGGCGCCGGGGCCGCGGCGATGGCGGAAAAACTGCGCAAGGCGGTGGCCGCAATGGAAACACCCTGCCCGATCTCGGTGACGGCCAGTTTCGGTGTCAGCGAGATGCGCCCGGGCGATACGCCGAAGACGCTGGCCCGTCGGGTGGACGAGGCGATGTACCAGGCCAAGGAGTCGGGTCGGAACCGCGTCGTGCTGCTCTGAGCCGAGCACTCAAACCCGACACACCCCGAGCCAGCAAAAAGGGCCGACCCGAATGGGCCGGCCCTTTCGCTTTCAGCGGGCAATTTCAGGGACGATATGCGGGGCGCGGCGTCGCGCCCCAGCCGCGCCCGCGGCCTACGCGCGGCGGCGCAGGACCCAGATCTCCAGCAGCGCCCAGTCTTCGCCCGGGTAGTTCTCCTGTTCCAGCGGCGACAGCCGGCGGTGCCGGCTGGCGGTGCTGCCCACGAACTCCAGGTGTTCCAGCAGCAGGCGCTTGGTGGCGTCGGCCTTTTCCAGCGCGAAGGGGTTCAGGAAGTTGACGAGCATATAGCCCTCGCGCGGGGTCTCGGCGAAGGAGCGCACCAGCTTCTCGATGGCCGGCGGGTCGAGGTAGACCAGCGACGCGGTGGAGATCACGATATCGGCGTCGGCCATGGCCTTTTCGATCGCGGCCTGGGTCTCCGGCGCCGGCTGGTTCAGATCGGCCTCGAAGGTCTCGTCGAACAGCCCGGCGCTCTTGCCGTAGGCCAGGGCATTGCCGGAGATATCGATCCCGGTGGTCTTCATCGGCAGGCGGCGCGGCGCGGCGACGGTCTTGCAGGCCTGTTCGTCGGCCCAGTTGGCGCGGATCGCCTCGACATCCATGTTGTGGATGGCGGCCATGGTGGTGTTGCCGAAGCAGCAGCACAGGTCCACGTAGTTCAGGGTCTTGCCGGCGGCCGCCTGCTTCTCGGCCCAGGGGAGGATCAGCCGGTCGAAGGTTTGCCGGTTGAAGTCGTCGGAGATGTAGTCGAGCGCGTCGATGATGCGCTCCTTGAACGGTACCGGCGTCTCGGCGACGTAGATGTCGTCGAAATGCTGTTTCTTCTCCTCGGTCTTCACTTGCGGCTCACTCATCGGCTTTTCCTCGTTTGATAAACCCACCATGTTCGGGGGCATGCGCGCGGAACGTCAAGTAACGCTACTGACGCCGGTGATGCTGGCAGGGCCTCGCGCGGCGTTCCGGCTATGTATCATGAAGGAATACGCGGGAAGGCTTGCGCGCCGTTGTCGCGAAGAATGCGGAAAAGGGACGTGAATGAAGATCGACTGTTTCAAGGCCTATGACGTACGCGGGCGGGTGCCGGATCAGCTCAACCCGGAGGTGGTAAGGGCCATCGGGCGTGCGTTTGCCGAGGAGATTCGGCCGGGTCGAACCGTGGTCGGCCACGATATTCGCCTGTCCAGCCCGGAACTGGCGCGGGCGCTGATCGAGGGCCTGACCGCGGGCGGTAGCGACGTGGCGGACATCGGTCTGTGCGGCACGGAGGAGGTCTACTTCGCAACGGCGCACTACGGCGCCGGTGGTGGAATCATGGTCACGGCGAGCCACAACCCGCTGGACTACAACGGCCTGAAACTGGTGCGCAGCGAGGCGCGCCCGATCAGTGGCGACTCGGGCCTGCAGGCGATTCGTCTCCGGGCCGAGCGGGGGGATTTCCGACCCATGCCCAATGGGCAGATCCGGCATCTGGACCACCGGGGCGACTACGTGGCGCGGCTGCTGGCCTCGATCCAGCGCGAGGCCCTGCCGCCCCTGAAGATCGTGGTCAATCCGGGCAACGGCGGCGCGGGCCCGGTGCTGGAGGCGCTGGAGCCGCATCTGCCGTTCGAGCTGATCCGGGTCAATTTCGAGCCGGACGGTCGTTTTCCCAATGGCATCCCCAACCCGCTACTGCCGGAGAACCGCGCCGCCACCGCCAATGCGGTGCGGACTCATGGCGCGGATCTGGGCGTGGCCTGGGACGGGGACTTCGACCGCTGTTTCCTGTTCGACGCCCAGGGGAACTTCATCGAGGGGTACTACATCGTCGGCCTGCTCGCGGAGGCCTGCCTGGACGGCCATGCCGGCGAGCGTATCGTCCATGATCCGCGCCTGACCTGGAACACCATCGAGATGGTGCGCGCCGCGGGCGGCGAGCCGATCCAGTCGAAGACCGGGCATGCCTTCATGAAAGAGCGGCTGCGCCTCGAGGACGCCATCTACGGTGGCGAGATGAGCGCGCACCACTATTTCCGCGATTTCTACTACTGCGATACCGGCATGCTGCCGTGGCTGCGAGTGGCCGAACTGATGGGGCGGCGCGAACAGTCCCTGGGCGAGATGGTCGCCGAGCGCATGGCCCGCTACCCCTGCAGCGGCGAGTTGAACTTCGAGGTGGAGGACGCCGCAGCGGCCAGCGAGCGCGTGCTGCAGGCCTACGCCGGGCAGGGCGGGGAGGAGGATCACACGGATGGCGTCAGCCTGGAATTCGCCGACTGGCGGTTCAACCTGCGCAGCTCGAATACCGAACCGCTGCTGCGCCTGAACGTGGAGACCCGCGCGGACCCGGCCCTGCTGGAGCGCCGCGTGGACGAGATTTCCCGCCTGATACGGGGTTAAGGACGATGGAACAGACGCAAAGCCGGATCGAACTGCAACCGGTGATCCTGGCCGGCGGCTCGGGCACCCGCCTGTGGCCGGTATCCCGCAGCCATTATCCGAAACAGTTCCTGCCCCTGACCGGGGAACAGACCCTGCTGCAGCAGACCGCCCAGCGACTGGACGGTCTGGGCGCGGCCCCGCCGCTGGTGCTGGCCAATGTCGAGCACCGTTTCCTGGCGGCCGAACAACTGCGCGCGGCGGGCGTACAGCAGGCACGCATCCTGCTGGAGCCCAAGGGCCGCAATACCGCCCCGGCGATCGCGCTGGCGGCATTGCAGGCGCGGTCCGAGGGGCGCGATCCGCTGCTCCTGGTGTTGGCGGCGGATCACCACATCGGCGATCCCGAGGCCTTACGGGACGCGGTGGTGCGGGCGATGGCGCTGGCCGAGGCGGGGCATCTCGTGACCTTCGGGATCGTGCCCACGGCGCCGGAGACCGGCTATGGCTATATCCAGCAGGGCGATGCACTGGGCGCGGATGGCGCGCGCGTCGCCCGCTTCGTGGAAAAGCCGGACGCGGCCACCGCCCGCGAGTACATCGAGCGCGGCGATTACCTCTGGAACAGCGGGATGTTCGTGTTTCGGGCGTCGCAGTATCTGGAAGAACTGGAACGTTTCGAACCCGTCATCGTGTCTGCTTGCCGGAGCGCCCTGGAGAACGCGCGGGAAGACCTCGACTTCCTCCGGGTGGACCCCGACGCGTTTGCGGCGGCCCCCCATATCTCGGTCGACTACGCCGTGATGGAGCGGACCGAGCACGCCGCCGTCACGCCGCTGGCGGCTGGCTGGAGTGATATCGGCTCGTGGTCGGCCCTGGCGGGGGTGCGGGGCGTGGACGAGCAGGGCAACACCCTGCGCGGGGACTGCCTGCTGGAAGACAGCGAGGGCTGCGTGGTGGATGCCGATGGTCTGCTGGTCGCGGGCATCGGGCTGCGCAATCTGGCGGTAGTGGCCACCCGCGACGCCGTGCTGGTGGCCGACCGCGACCGGGTGCAGGACGTCAAGCGCATCGTCGAACGCCTGCAGGCGGCCGATCGTAGCGAGCACGTGGACCACACCGTGGTGTACCGGCCCTGGGGCTGCTATGAATCCATCGATACCGGGTCGCGCTACCAGGTCAAGCGCATCACCGTGAATCCCGGCGCGCGCCTGTCGCTGCAGATGCATCACCACCGGGCGGAACACTGGGTGGTCGTCAGCGGTACCGCGCGCGTCACCAACGGCGAACAGAACTACCTGGTCACCGAGAACGAGTCGACCTTCATCCCGATCGGGCAGGTGCACTGCCTGGAGAACCCCGGTGCGCTGCCGCTGGAACTGATCGAGGTGCAGTCCGGCAGCTATCTGGGCGAGGACGACATCGTGCGCCTGGAGGACGTCTACGGGCGCGCCTGAAGCACGTGCCGCCGGGGGCGGGAATGGTATGATCCCGCGTTTTGGGCGGGGCGTGGCGCGCACGCCGCCCGGCAGCGGGAGTCGATATGGCCAAAGTGGCATTGATCACCGGGATCACCGGACAGGACGGGGCCTACCTGGCCGAGTTCCTGCTGGACAAGGGCTACGAGGTACACGGCATCAAGCGTCGTTCCTCGCTGTTCAATACCGATCGCATCGACCACCTGTATCAGGACCCGCACGAGAGCGATCGCCGCTTCATCCTGCACCACGGCGATCTGACCGACTCCACCTGCCTGATCCGCATCATCCAGCAGGTGCAGCCGGACGAGATCTACAACCTGGCCGCGCAGTCGCACGTGGCGGTCTCCTTCGAGGAGCCGGAATACACCGCCAACTCGGATGCCCTGGGCACCCTGCGCCTGCTGGAGGCGATCCGCATCCTCGGCATGGAGCAGACCACGCGCTTCTACCAGGCGAGCACCTCGGAGCTCTACGGCAAGGTGCAGGCCACGCCGCAGGACGAAACCACCCCGTTTTACCCGCGCAGCCCCTATGCGGTGGCCAAGCTGTATGCCTACTGGATTGTGGTCAACTACCGCGAGGCCTACGGCATGTACGCCTGCAACGGCATCCTGTTCAACCACGAATCCCCGGTGCGCGGCGAGACCTTCGTCACCCGCAAGATCACCCGCGCCCTCGCACGCATCAAACTCGGGCTGCAGGAGCGGCTGTACCTCGGCAACCTGGACGCGAAACGCGACTGGGGCCATGCCCGCGACTACATCGAGATGCAGTGGCTGATGCTGCAGCAGGACGCCCCGGACGACTACGTGATCGCCACCGGCGAGCAGCACAGCGTACGCGACTTTGTGGACGCCGCGGCCCACGAGCTGGGCATGCGCATCGAGTGGCGCGGCGAGGGCGTGGACGAGCAGGGCTTTGACGATAAGGGCCGCTGCATCGTGTCGGTGGACCCGCGCTATTTCCGGCCCACCGAGGTCGAGACCCTGCTGGGGGATGCCAGCAAGGCCAAGCGCGAGCTGGGCTGGGAACCGCGCATCCGCTTCGAGGAACTGGTGGCCGAGATGGTGCGCGAAGACCTCAGAAGCGCCGAGCGCGACGAGCTGGTGCGCGACCACGGCTACCGCACCCTGAGCCGCCATGAGTAAGCCGCAGCGCGTCTTCGTCGCCGGGCATCGGGGGATGGTGGGCAGCGCCATCTGCCGCCAGCTCGAGGACTGGCCGGGCGTGGAGCTGCTGACCCGCACCCACGCCGAGCTCGACCTGACCGATCAGGCCGCGGTGCAGGCCTTCATGCGCGTGGAACGCCCGGACCAGGTGTACCTGGCGGCGGCGAAGGTGGGCGGGATTCACGCCAACAACACTTATCCGGCCGAGTTCATCCGCGACAACCTGGCGATCCAGACCAACGTAATTCACGCCGCCCACGGCGCCGGCGTGCGGCGGCTGCTGTTTCTCGGCTCCAGCTGCATCTACCCGCGCGAGGCCCCGCAGCCGATCGCGGAGGCCTCCCTGCTGACCGGGCCGCTGGAGCCGACCAACGAGCCCTACGCCATCGCCAAGATCGCCGGCATCAAGCTTTGCGAGAGCTACAACCGGCAGTACGGCACGGACTATCGCTCGGTCATGCCGACCAACCTCTACGGCCCGGGCGACAACTACCACCCGGAGAACAGCCACGTGATCCCCGGGCTGATCCGGCGCTTTCACGAGGCGAAACAGGCCGGCGCCGATTACGTGACCGTCTGGGGCAGCGGGACCCCGCGCCGCGAGTTCCTGCATGTGGATGACATGGCGGGGGCCTGCGTGCACGTGATGAACCTCGACCAGACCACGTACGCGGAGCACACCGAGCCGATGCTGAGCCACATCAACGTGGGCACGGGCGAGGATCTGACCATTGCCGAACTGGCGCAGCGGGTGGCCGGCGTGGTCGGCTTCCGGGGCGAGCTGCGCTTTGACCGCTCGAAGCCGGATGGCACCCCGCGCAAGCAGCTGGATGTGTCGCGCCTCGCGGCGCTGGGCTGGAAGGCCCGTATCGGGCTCGACGAAGGGCTGGCCGGGGCCTATGCCGAGTTCCTGGAACACGGCGGAGCCAACCGGTGAGCGATTCGCCGACGGACCGGATCCGGGTCAAGTTCCTGTCGACGATGCGCGAGGCGATCTGGCGTCACCAGTTGCCGGACGGCGAGGCGCGCTGGGGGCGTTGCGAGTTCACCTTCGACCCGCAGGCCACCGAGTACGACTGGCTGGTGGTGTACGACGAATTCCCGTCCAACACCGGGCGCAACCGGCATTACAGCGAACGCCTCCCCTGTGGCGCCGAGCGCACCCTGCTGGTGACCATGGAGCCGCCCTCGATCAAGTCCTACGGCCGGCGCTTTACGCGCCAGTTCGGTCGGGTACTGACGTCGCACCCGGAATGGGCGCTCAAACACCGGCGGCGCATCCATTCCCAGCAGGGGATGATCTGGTACTACGGCTTCGGCAGCCAGGGTGAACGGCCGTACAACGAGATGCGGGCACACCCGCCGCTGGAAAAGACCCGCGACATCGCCACCATGTGCTCGGCCAAGCGCCAGCGCCACACCCTGCATCGGCGACGCTACGACTTCACCTGGGCGCTGAAGGCCCAACTGCCCGAGCTGGAGATCTTCGGCAAGGGCGTACAGCCGCTGGACGACAAGGCCGAGTGCCTGGATGCCTACCGCTATCACGTCGCGGTGGAGAACTACGTGGGGCCGCATCACTGGACCGAGAAGCTGGCCGATGCCTTCCTCGGGGCCACGCTGCCGTTCTACTACGGCGCGCCGAATGCCGCGGACTACTTCCCGCCGGAGAGCTTCATTCCCATCGACATCGACGATGTCGATGGGACGGCCGAGCGCATTCGCCGCGCGATCCGCGACAACGAGTACGAACAGCGGCTGCCGCACATCCTCGAGGCCCGGCGCCGCGTGCTGGAGGAGTACAACCAGTTCGCCGTCGTCGCGCGCATCATCGAGGCCGCGCACGATACCGAACCGGCCGGGCCGACCGGCCAGTGGATCCACTCGCGCCGGGCCCTGCGCCGCCGCGATCCGCTGGCCGCCCTGGAGGGCGCCTGGGAAAAACTCACCCAGCGCATCGGCCACCTCTCCGGCCGCGCTGGCTGAGGTATTTCGCGGGCCAGGGACAACAGGCCGAGAGATCACGCCTGTCCAACCAGGGCCGTTTCGCGTGATCGAT
This sequence comes from Thioalkalivibrio sp. ALE31, assembly GCF_000377405.1. Classification (GTDB taxonomy): domain Bacteria; phylum Pseudomonadota; class Gammaproteobacteria; order Ectothiorhodospirales; family Ectothiorhodospiraceae; genus Thioalkalivibrio. Next base: position 84,686 of record NZ_KB905020.1, read on the forward strand.
TCAGCGATGCATGCCGGGAATTCTCGGTGAACTCCGTCTGCTCTGTGGTTTTCCTTCGTGCCTTCGTGAGCTTCGTGGTGAATAAGGCCCCGGTCTTTTAGTCGCTATGCGGATGACGAATGCCGATCAGCCGAAGTCGCGGGAGCGGGTGGTCAGCTCGCCCAGCCAGGCGCTGCGGTCGATCAGGCGCTGCACGATCAGGTGGCCGACCCCCTCGCTGTACTGCCATTCCCCGTGGGCCTCCAGCAGGCGGCCGTGCAGGACCTCGGCGCGAAAGCGCTCCACCCGGTCCGGCCAGACGATCAGGTTCAGTGTGCCGCTCTCGTCCTCCAGGGTCAGGAACACCGTGCCGTTGGCCGAGCCGGGCCGCTGGCGGGTGATCACCAGCCCGGCATAGCGCGCCCTGCTGTGACCGGGATGCGCCAGTAGCCGGGCGGCGGTGACCAGTCGGCGCTGCTCCAGGAACGGGCGCATCAGCGCCAGCGGGTGCGGGCCCAGGCTCAGGCCCTGGGTGGCGTAGTCCTGTACCAGATCATCCACCGCATCCGGTCGCGGCAGCAGCGGGGTCACGTCGGCCTCGCGCACCGTCTCCGTCGGGGCGTTGGCGAACAGGGGCAGGGGCTCCTCCACCGCCTCGGTCACCCAGCGCGCCTGGTGGCGGTTGCCGGCCAGACCCTTCAGGGCATCGGCGCGGGCCAGGCGGTTGGCCTGGGCGCGGGTCAGGGCGGCGCGGGCGACCAGATCCGGCACGTCCGCGAACGCGCGTTCGGCGCGCGCGGCGACGACCCGTTCGGCTACGGCCTGCGCGAGCCCGCCGACCCGGTTCAGGCCCAGGCGCAGGGCCAGCGCGTTGCTTCCGGCGACCGGTTCCACCGTGCAGTCCCAGACACTGCAGCGTACATCCACCGGGCGTACCTCCACGCCGTGGCGGCGCGCGTCGGCGACGATCTGTGCCGGGGCGTAGAAGCCCATCGGCTGGCTGTTCAGCAGCGCGCAGGCAAAGATCGCCGGTTCGTGGCACTTGAGCCAGGACGAGACCCAGGTGATCAGCGCAAAGCTGGCCGAGTGCGACTCGGGGAAGCCGTATTCGCCGAAGCCGAGGATCTGCTTGTAGAGCTGTTCGGCGAATTTCTCCGGATAGCCGCGTTCACGCATGCCCTTCATCAGGCGCTCGCGGTAGCGCGCGAGCTGGCCGGTGCGGCGCCAGGCCCCGATCGCACGGCGCAGCCCGTCCGCCTCGCCGGTGGAGAAGCCGGCCGCGACCATCGCCAGCTCGATCACCTGCTCCTGGAAGATCGGTACACCCAGCGTGCGCCCGAGCACACGTTTCACTTCTTCGTTCGGATAGCGCACCCGCTCCGGGTGGGCGCGGCGCTTCAGGTACGGGTGCACCATCTCGCCCTGGATGGGACCGGGGCGCACGATGGCGATCTCGATCACCAGGTCGTAGAAGTTCGCGGGCTTCAGGCGCGGCAGCATGCTCATCTGCGCGCGCGACTCGATCTGGAACACGCCCAGGGTGTCGGCCTTCTGCAGCATGCGATAGACCGCCGGGTCCTCGGCGGGGATGTCGGCCAGGCCCCAGTCGCGGCCGCGGTGCTGCGCCATCAGCTCCAGCGCGCGGCGCACGCAGGAGAGCATCCCCAGCGCCAGCACGTCGATCTTCAACAGCCCCACCGCGTCGAGGTCGTCCTTGTCCCACTGGATCACCGAGCGCTCCGGCATCGCCGCGTTCTCGATGGGCACCAGCTCGTCCAGCCGGCCCTCTGCGATCACGAAACCGCCGGTGTGCTGCGACAGGTGGCGGGGGAAGCCCAGCAGTTCGGCGGTCAGCGTCTGCCACTGCCGGGCCAGGGCGCCATCCGGGTCCAGCCCGACCTCGCGCAGGCGCTCGGCGGGGATGCCGTCGTCCCACCAGGCGAGGTTGGCGGTCAGCGCATCCAGCCGCGCGCGCGAGATGCCCAGGGCGCGGCCGACGTCGCGCAGGGCGCTGCGCCGGCGGTAGCGGATTACCGTACAGGCCAGCGCCGCGCGCTCGCGGCCGTAGCGCTGGTAGATGTACTGGATCACCTCCTCGCGGCGCTCGTGCTCGAAGTCGACGTCGATATCCGGCGGCTCGCCACGCTCGGCGGAGATGAAGCGCTCGAACAGCATGCTGGAGCGCGAGGGATCCACCGCCGTGATCCCGAGGGCATAACAAACGGCGGAATTCGCCGCCGAGCCGCGCCCCTGGCACAGGATCCCGCGGCCGCGGGCAAAGCGCACGATGTCGTAGACCGTCAGGAAGTAGGGCTCGTAGCCAAGCTGCGCAATGATCCCGAGCTCGCGCTCGATCTGCTCGGACACCTTCGGCGGGATGCCGTCGGGCCAGCGCCCGCGCGCGCCCTTCAGGGTCTCCTCGCGCAGGTAGGCGGCCGGGCTCGTGTCCCGGGGCAGGGGATCGGTCGGGTAGCGGTAGGTGACCGCATCCAGCGAGAAGTCGCAGTCCTGTGCGATCCGCACACTGGCTGCGAGCCAGGCGGCGGGATACAGCGTGGCCAGGTCGTCGCGCGGGCGCAGGCAGCGCTCGCCGTTGGGGAAGCGCGCCGGGGCCGCCTCGGCAACCGTGGTGCGCAGGCGCAGCGCGGTCAGCACGTCCTGCAGGGCACGCCGGCCGCGAGCGTGCATGTGCACATCGCCGCAGGCGACGATCGGGAGCCCCGTCGTGTCGGCGAGCTGCCGTGCGCGGGTCGCGAGCGGGGCATCCTCCGGCGTGCGCAACTGGCTGACTGCCAGATGGGCCTGGTCCGGCACGGCCCACCCGGCCAGCCAGCGGGCCGTTTCGGCGAGCGTCGGCTCCGCGATCTCGGGCTCGATGCGCAGCAGGACGTGCCAGCCGGTACGGGCCTCGGCGGGCAGGGCGTCGAGGTCCGCTTGCGTCAGGTGGTAGTGCCCCTTGTCCGCCGCCCCGCGCGCCCGGGTGATCAGACGGCACAGCGCGGCATAGCCCGCCGCATTACGCACCAGCAGGGTCAGGGCGGGGCCGTGTGTCAGCCGGAAGGTCGCCCCCAGGATCAGGTGCAACCCGCAGTCCTTCGCCGCCGCGTGGGCGCGGACCACGCCGGCCAGCGAGGCGGTATCGGTCAGCGCCAGCGCGCGATAGCCCAGCGCCTGGGCCCGCTCGACCAGCTCCTCCGGGTGCGAGGCCCCGCGCAGGAACGAGAAGTTGCTGACGCTCGTCAACTCGGCATACGCCGGGCTTGCGGGCTGAGGGGGCGGGGTGTCTTCCATATACTGTATATAAAAACAGTACAGCGGCGCACGCAAGAAACCGGGCCCGCGCGGAGGGTCCCGGAATGCACCTCACCGCCTGCAGGGGCGCTACACTGAGGCGCCATTCCTGACGCGCTGGAGCGCCTTGTGAACCCGCCAAGCACCGATTCGCCCGTTCTCGATATCGGCAGTGTTCCGCTTCCCGAGGGCGGGGCCATTGGCATGACCCGCTGCCCCGGAAAACGTCCGAATGAAGCGGTCTGCGCGCCGCGGGATGTTCAGGCGGATCTTGCGGCCCTGCGGGACTGGGGCGCGGGAACCGTCGTGACCCTGAACCAGAACCGCGAGCTGACGGGGCTCGGGGTGCCGGACCTGGGCGCAAGCGTCCAGGCAGCCGGCATGCGCTGGGTGCACCTGCCGATCGGGGACATGGCCGCCCCGGACCGTCCCTGGGAAACAGGCTGGGGAGACGTCGGGCCCCGCATCCATCAGTGGCTGCGGGCGGGGGAGCGCGTGGCCTTTCATTGTGGTGGCGGGCAGGGTCGCGCGGGGACCATCGCGGCCCTTACGCTCATCGAACGCGGATACACGCCGGACGAGGCCATTCAGACGGTGCGCAAGGCCCGCCCCGGTGCGATCGAGAGCCCCGACCAGGAGCGCTACCTGCTGAATCGACCGCTCCCCACTTGATCGGACTGCCTGGCGTTACAGGCCGTTCCGGGCGAGCAGTTCCGGGATCTGGCGCTTGAACCGGAAGAATCCGTGGGTGGCATGGGGCCAGGCGAGGTCGTCCCACATCCGGCGCAGCGGAATGACCTCGATTCCGTCTTCCCCCAGCTCGTGAGCAATGACATCCAGGGCGTCGGCCAGGGGCCCGACAGGCGCCTCCGGTGTGGCGATGGTGGTCACGCCGGCGGTGGCACACTGCGACCGGAGGGTCTCCGCATTGAGTTGCGGGAGAACGGTTGCGGGTTGCTGTAGGCTCTCGCCCGCGCGCCGCGCCGCATCCTCGGCTAGCGTGTCTACCCAGTGGCCAGTCGCGGCCCCAAATGGCCAGGGCATGTCAGGGTGGCCGCGCCGGGCGACGGCGATTGCCGCCACGTCGGTCTCCTTCGGCAATACTTCCTGACCGCTGAAGTCGTCGCCATGCAGCAGGAGGAGCACACGCCGGCCGCGCGGCAGGGGTCGCGGGCCCGGGAGGGCCCCAGCAGCAGGCGGACTCTCGTCGCGGATAGCGGGCGCTTCGGACGCCAGACCGTGCGGACCGAACCGATTGTCGGTAAACCGGGCAATATTGTCGGTCGTTGCGAGGTAGATCTTGCCCGGCGTCTGGATGCCCGCGACCCAGCGCCAGCCCAGGGTGTTGGAGGCAGGGTCGGCATCGAGCAGATGGCGCAGGAAGAAGTCCGCCCCCAACGTCCACGGCAGCCTCAGAGTGAAGATCCAGATCGACGCAAACCACATGCGCGCATGGTTGTGCAGATACCCGGTTGCGACCAGTTCGCGGGCCCATTGGTCGAATCCGTCGACTCCGCTGCGCCCGGCCTCGGCCGCGGCGACGGCCTCGCGCAGGCCATCGTCTTCGGCGAGGCGTGCCCGATCGCTGTCGCGTTCTTCCAGGAAGGCCCGCCAGACGCGGGGGCGCATCTGCAGCCACCCCTTCCAGTAGGTACGCCAGAAGACTTCCTGGACAAACTTCTCGGCCGCCTCGGGTGAATGCCGGGCCAGGACCCGTGCGATCACCTCGTGTTCGCTAATGGCTCGATGGCGGATGTAAGGCGAAAGCAGCGATACGTTGTCGCGGCCACCGGGCCCGGGGTCGCGGTTGCGCTGGGCCGCATAGTGACGCCCCGCGCGGGGGACAAAATCCGACAGCCGCTCCAGGGCGGCCGCCCGTGACGGCGGGAAAAGGGCGGCGCGTTCGTCTGGTGTGTCGCCGTCGGTGTCGACGAGGCCGGTCATGGGGTGCCCCTGTGCGGGGCGGGAAGGTTCTCGAGGACCGCGTCCGCTAGGGCCTGGCCGCTGTCGAATGCCGACTCGACGCGCGGTCCCAGGGCCCAGTCCCCGCAGGCGCCCAGGCGCTGCCCGGCGTCCCAGAGGCAGGGGCGGCCGGCGGCCTGCTCGACTCGCGCGTACAGCCACCGGTGGACCTGATGCTGGAGCAGGCGGCCGGAGCCGAGCAGGGGCCGCAGGGCGCTCAGTAGCGGATGGGCCAGTTGATCCGGGTCTTCCTGGATGTGCTCGCGGGACCAGTCGGGGCCAGCGTGGGCCACGAGGGCCTCGGATTCCGCATCTCGGCCAGGTTTGGTGCCGTTCCGGGCAACCCATGCCAGTGGTTGCCCGGACAATTCGCGCGACGTTTCGTGCAGGTCGGTCCGGCCTTCGACGGCGGCCATCAACGCAATGCAGGGGGCATAGCGAACGCCTGCGAGCTCCGCAAACCCCGTCTCGGCGGTGGCCGCCAGCTCTGCGGCCTGCGGTGCGGGCAGGGCGAGCAGGACTGCGTCGAACGGGCCCTCAAGGCCGGCATGTTCAGGCACCGACTCGATCTGTAGATACCAAACCCCGTCTGAACGTCGAAGGCCGTCGACTCGGGAGCTGCGCCGCACCTCCAGGGGTGCAGCCAGGGCACCGGCCGGGGCCGTCATGTCGGGGTGGCCCACAAGCCTGTCGGCTCCCCATTCCGCCACCACACCCTGCGCTTGCCAGGCCTGTACCTGACGGCGAAAGCCTGCCCCACGAGCAGTGAAATACTGGGCCCCGTGATCGAAGCTCAGGCCATCCGTGCGCCGCGTCGCCATGCGTCCGCCGAGGCCCCGGCTCTTCTCCAGCACGAGACAGTCATGACCGGCATCGTGCAGCCGCCGGGCGGCTGCGAGCCCGGAGATCCCGGCACCAATGATCGCGATGCGTGCCACAACCCTTCAGCCGCCTGTCGGGACCATTGGGCGCACGCGGGAGAACCCGCCGTCCACCGACAGGACCTGGCCGGTGACCCATCCGGCCTCGTCGGACAACAACCATGTGACAGCCCGCGCGAGGTCTTCCGCCTGCCCGTAACGCTGCAGCGGATACTGCGCCACGATCTGTGCCTCGGCACGCGGGGAGGCAAACAACCGTTCGGTGGCGCCCGTCCGTGTCAGCCCGGGTGCAATCCCGTTAACCCGGATGCCGTGGCCGGCGTAGGTCGCGGCAGCGGCCGGGACCAGGCTGGCGATCGCACCCTTGGCCATCGCAATCGCCTCGTGATTGGACACGCCGATCTGAGCAACGACCGAGCTGAACAGAACGGCGCTGCCGCGGGGTTCGTCCGTCTGGAGTCGGGCCTTCACCCAGGCGCGCAAAGTGTAAAAGGCGCTGTCCTGGTTGGCCGCCATGCAGTCGCGATACTGCGCCTCTGTGGTTCGGTGCAACGGGGCCAGCAGCGCGCTGCCGGCACAGTGAGCGAGTCGCGTGGGGGGCTCGCCGAAATGTTCGGAGGCCCGGACCACGGCCGCATCCGCGCCTTCAGCGGTACTGACATCCGCGGCGATCGTACAGGCCTCGAGGTCATTCGGAAGCTGCCCGCGAAGGGCTTCCAGCCCCTCGGCGTTGCGCGAGACAAGAGCGACCCGGTCATATGCGGGATCGAGGGATCGCAACAGCGCGCTTGCCACCCCGCCGGTTGCGCCGGTCACCAGGACTGTCCGTTTCGTCATCGCGCGTGGCTCCTTCGGGCTACTTACATGGGGCAAGACAAAGCGTTCGTCCTGTCTCCGGAGGGCAAGTTCAACAGGGACCTTCGAGCCGCCCCTGAGCGGGTTGTCGCTTTGCCCCGCACGAACCCCGAGCGCCGCCGGGTGTCTGCACTGGGAAGACCGGGCGGCGGCTTCCATGCAGGCCCGCCCAGCCCCACCTTGCGGAGTCCGTGACAGATGCCCAAGCCCGTCCACCTCGTATGGTTCAAGCGCGATCTGCGCGTCGATGATCACGGCCCGCTTCATCACGCCGCACAGGCGGGACCCATACTGCCGCTGTACATTGTGGAGCCCGGCTACTGGGAGCTGCCGGATACGAGCCGGCGCCATTGGGATTTCATCCGGGCCAGCCTCCTGGAACTGGACCAGGCCTTGTCCGATCTTGGTCGGTCCCTCGTCGTGCGCGAGGGCTCTGCGGTGGAGGTGCTCCAGCAGCTACTCGACGAGATCCCGGTTGCAGCCGTGTACAGCCATCAGGAAACCGGGAATCGCTGGACCTATGACCGTGATCGTGCGGTCGCACGCCTGCTGCGCGATCGCGGTGTCCCGTGGCGCGAGTATCGTCAGCATGGGGTCGTGCGCGGGCTGCGCAACCGCGATGGCTGGGCGTCCCAGTGGGAGGATTTGATGCGTGAACGCCCCTTTGGCGCACCTGGGGCTTTGGCTGCTGGACCCGCGGTGGCCGGCGGGGTCGACCGCCTGCCGCAGGCTCCGGCGGGTGTTGCGGCCGACGCCGCGATCGATCTGCAGTCCCCGGGATTGCAAGCCGGGCGCCGCGTTGTGCGCGATTTCCTGCGCGAGCGCGCAGAGCACTATGCCGGTGGTATCAGCAGCCCCGCGCGGGCCTGGACCGCCAGTTCGCGGCTGAGCCCGCATCTGGCTTACGGCACGGTTTCGTTGCGCCGCGTGCTGCAGGCCTCGCGCGAACGTCAGAGGGAGGTGGGCGCGCCGCGCGGCCTGGATCGCCGGCAGGCAGCATGGAAGAGGTCGCTGCGCCAGTTCGAGGAGCGGTTGCACTGGCACTGCCACTTCATGCAGAAGCTGGAAGATGCCCCGGACATCGAGTTCCAGAACCTGCATCGTGCTTGCGATGGACTGCGTGAAGACGCCTTTGATGAGCACCGTTTTCGTGCCTGGCAAGACGGCCTCACGGGATACCCCCTGGTCGATGCGTGCATGCGCGCCTTGCGCGATCACGGCTGGATCAACTTCCGTATGCGCGCGATGGTCGTCGCGTTCGCCTCATATCACCTCTGGCTCCACTGGCGCCGGCCCGCGCAGCATCTGGCACGCATGTTCACGGACTACGAGCCCGGCATCCACTATAGCCAGATGCAGATGCAGTCGGGAACGACGGGTATCAACGCCCTGCGCATCTACAACCCGGTGAAGCAATCGCTGGATCAGGATCCGGACGGCGTATTTATTCGGCAATGGGTACCGGAACTGGCGCGAGTACCGGGCGACTGGATTCACCAGCCCTGGAAGATGACAGAGGGCCTGCAGCGTGAATCCGGTTGCCGCATTGGCCACGACTATCCGCTGCCGGTGGTGGATCACGAGCACGCGGCGCGGCGGGCACGTGAACGCTTCAAGTCGGTGCGCGGGACCGGGGCTTCCCGTCAGGAGACGGCCGGTATCCACCAGCGCCATGGCAGCCGGCGCCGCCCTTCTGCGCGTACCCCGGGCCGGACGAGGCAGGCGCGTACGCGGGATCAGATGGACCTGTTCCCGGACCCGGATCCGTGAGCGGCTTCCGGGGTACGGCTTCGGTGCTCGTCGAACAGCGCGGCTGTCCTGCATGTGTACGCGGTAGAGTAGGGCGTTACGGCCGGCTCGGTAGGGCGGGCTCGCTCCGTCAATCGTCACCGGTACCGGTCGAGGCATGCCATGCGAAGCGCGATCTATGATTTCCTGATCCTGCGGCTGACGGCTCACTGGTACGCGGCGGCGCTGGAACGGATTCCCGACGGGGCACGGGTTCTGGACGTGGGGATCGGCACGGCCGGGGCATTACTGGCCAACGCACCGGGTGTCAGACGCAAGGAATTGCGTGTCACGGGGATCGACATCGACGGCGACTACGTCCGTCGGGCCCAGCGGCGGTTGGCGGAGTCACCGTTGGCCGACTGCGTCGAGGCGCGTCAGGAATCCGTGTACGACCACGCGGGCGGCCCCTACGACGTGGTGTATTTCTCGGCGAGCTTCATGCTGCTGCCCGATCCAGAACAGGCCCTGCGCCATGCCACTGGCCAGCTACGACCGGACGGTCGCTTCCTGTTCACGCAGACCATCCAGCGTCGGCCCTCTCGCTGGATGGAGTGGTTCAAGCCGCTGCTGCGACGGCTCACTACCATCGATTTCGGGCAGGTGACCTACGAGGCGGATCTCCGTGCCCAGCTGGCGGCGGCCGGGCTTGTGGTCGAGGAATGGACCGTACTCGCCACCCACGGGGCTCGCGCCTCCTGTCTGGTGGTGGCGAGACCTGCCAGTACGACCGCCGGTCAGGATGCCAGCCAGCGCGCCAGCAGCATATAGCGGCCACTCATCGATCCAGACCACCAACCCCCGTAGGAGCCTGCTTGCAGGCGAAGTTCCGAACAGGCGGTCATTCCGGAAACGCACAGCGGTTATTCGGGAACTCGGGCTCCGGGGCCGGGGCGGACGCCAGAGATCCCGGCTCTGCGCTTTGCTTCGGCCGGGATGACGGTGTGGCGCGTGGAAGGAGATGGGCGCCCACTTCCTCACGCTTCGGCGTCTCTCCGCTCGGGGCGATGTGGGGTCAATCCGAAGGCAGACATCCAGGCACCGAGGGGTTACGGGCGTTCGTGCTCTTCTCCGGAGCCCAGCCAGAAGTCCAGGCGTTTGGCGAGAAACTCCTGCCCGCTCATGTAGTGGGACCCATCACAGGAGAAGTTGAGGCCAACCATGCCGTTGAAGATATTGAGGGAGCCGGAGCGCAGGTAGATCGTGTCGTCCATGAAGCGCAGCTCGCGGAAGGTACGGAACACGGCTGCGACCTGCTCCGTGGAGAGTACTGCCTCCTCGGGGTAGGTCCGCTGGGGATAGGCGAGACAGATCCCGGGATCCGTGAGGTCCTCGTAGTCCAGCAAGCGGTAGCGGAACGGGTCGCCGCGCAGCCACAAGGTGGCCCGGGAACTGGAGAAATGCAGCTTGCCGTGGAATACGCCGTGGGCGGCCACCAGCTCGGTCAGGAGATCCAGTACCTCGTCGATCCGGGTGTCGAGCGGGCTGTCCACCCGATGCTGGTTGAACAGGCCCCCGCGGATCGCTGGATCCCCCTTCAGCTGCATCCATTGGTCCGGCTGCTGATAGAGGTCGCGGGTCAGGGGCAGCTCCCGCAGGTCGAAGTCCGCCCCCAGAAACCCCAGCAGTGTGCCGTCGCTTTGGGTCAGCCGTTGCACGGCCGTCAGGGTAGGGCGGCGCCGATTGCGGCTGATGTAGGCCGACGACATCGAGAATTCGGCACCCGCCAGGGCATCGGCCATGTAGGGCCGGGTGCTGCGATCCCTTCCGGCCTGGTCCGGCAAGGGGCCTTCCGGGGATACGTTGGCGGTCACCTGGTGAGCGCGCGGATCGAGCACATAGAGGTACTTGCAGGACGGCAGCGCGCCCAGGGCCACGGCGAGTCGCTGCTCGAGGGCCTCACGCTCGCCCCACCTCTCGGCGCAGGGGCCCACCAGCCGCGCCAGGGCGGTCGACAGTTGCCCCTGAAGCAGCAGTCGCTGCCGGGCCACCGCCGTCATTGTCGCTTCACTCATGGCCTTCGCTCGGAGGATAACGATGGGAACGCGCCCGCCAGGGGCGACCGTCTCGCGAGGGTGCCGCAGGACCGGCGGTGGCGCAACAACCGACTTGACGCATCCTGACGTCGGATAGGCCACGGCGTTGGGCGTGTCACCATTACGGGCTATAAGTGGCCCCTTGATGGGACTATTCGTAGAGACAGCTACCACAGCGCGGCGCGCGCTCAACAGCTCAGGTCGGCCCTCTGGCCGAGGCAGCGGCAAAAGACAAGCGCCGGCCCGCGAAATCCAAAGGTAAGCACCTGATCACCACAGGTTCCGTCAGCGAGCTGCGCGAGAAGCCAGCCATCACCGAAACGACGATACCGCCCCAAAGCGCTTGCGCCTGTTCGTCACCGAGGCTGAAGCCTCCCTACTGTAGGAGGCGAGCCCTCTCGCCGATCGGGCATGTCCGGCGCCCCATCGCCCAGAGGGCTGGGCTCCTACCGGAGAAGGGGGCTGTGGCGGCATGTGAACAAGATGGGTGTCCTCTTCCGTGGTCATCCCGGAAACCGCGCAGCGGTTATCCGGGATCTCGGCCGCCGAGGCAGGAGCGGACGTCAGAGATCCCCCTCTCCGCTTCGCTCCGGCCGGGATGACCGTGGGCACCGGGAGGAAGATGGGTGCCCTCTTGCTCGGTCCTCTTTCTCGGTCACAGGGACGCGGCGGTCCGATGGAGAATCGCATGGCGATCGGCAAGCGCCGTGATGTCGCGGTCGTAACCCCCGCCGATCACCGCTGCCACGGGCGCGGCCCTCTCGCGACAGACCTGCAGCACGTGCCGGTCACGCGCCTCGAGGCCCGCATCGGTCAGCTCCAGATGCCCCAGCCGATCCGCTTGATGTACATCGACGCCGGCGTCGTACACCACCAGGTCCGGGCGCACGGCGTCGATCAGGGTCGCAAGGGCATCTCGCAGGGTGGCCAGATACGCATCATCGCCGGTGCCGCGGGCGAGTTCGATGTCGTGGTCGCCGGGCGTCTTGCGCGCCGGGAAATTGCTGCCCGCGTGCATGGAGAAGGTCACCACCTCGGGGGTATCCGCGAAGATGGCGGCCGTCCCATCGCCCTGGTGGACGTCGAGGTCGATGATCAGGACACGCTGGACCCATCCCATAGCGCGCGCATGGGCCGCTGCGACGGCAATATCGTTGATCAGGCAGTACCCGCTCGCGAACCCCGCGTGGGCATGGTGGGTGCCGCCGGCGGTATTCAGAGCCAGGCCGTCGCTCAGTGCAGCCTCCACGGTCAGCAGGGTGCCGCCCGTCTCCAGTCGCACGCGCTCCACCAGCGCTTCCGACCACTGGAACCCGCTGCGCCTCTGGGCGGCCTTGCTGGTCTGGCCGGACAGGAAGGCATCCAGGTAGGCCGGTGTATGCACGCGGGCCAGAGCCCCCCGAGGGGCGATCTCCGGTTGCAGCCAGTCGATTGTCGTGTCGCCCAGCTCGGTTTCCAGCCGGTCCCGCAGGGCCTGGAACTTTGCCATGGGGAATGGATGCCCATCCGGCAGTTCGATCGTGTAGCGCGGATGATGGATCAGCGGAAGCGGCATACCGCGGACTTGTCCTTCAGGCTTCGGACTTCTGTGCCAGGATCATGTAATTGACACTCATCGATCTCGACAGCCACATCCGGCGGGAAAGCGGATTCACCTTGACTCCCGTCTGCGCCACAGGCTCCAGGCCGTCCCGCGCCAGCAGGTCCCGCGTTTCCCGCGGCGTCACAAAGCGCTTCCACTGATGAGTGCCCCGGGGCAGGATGCGGAACAGATACTCCGCCCCGACAATCGCCACCACGAACGAGACCGGATTGCGATTGATGGTGGCCACGAAGGTGTGCCCGCCGGGACGCAGCATGCGGTTGACGCTCCCCATGAACGCGGGCAGGTCCGCCACATGTTCGACCACCTCCATGTTCAGGATCACATCGAAGGTCTCGCCACGCGCGGCGAGGGCCTCCGCGGTGTTCACTTCGTACCCGATATCCAGGCCCTGCTCCGCGGCATGAAGCCGCGCAGCGGCAATGTTGCGGTCAACGACGTCCACGCCCAGTACATCCGCGCCCAGGCGGGCCATGGCCTCGCTCAGCAACCCGCCGCCACACCCGATATCGAGCATGCGCAGGCCGGCCAGGGGGCGCTCGGCCTCCGCGTTCCGCTCGAGCGAGCGACAGAGTTGGTCCCGGATGTAGTCGCTGCGCAGGCCGTTCAGCACGTGCAGGGGCCAGAGTCTTCCATCCGGTTGCCACCACATCTCGGCCAGGGCGCGGTAGCGCTCCACCTCGTCCGGGTCTACGGTTTGGTCACGTTCCACATTCGGAGAAGTCATGGGCTGGGTCGCTCGCCATCGGCACAAAGGTCTCTTTCCGACCACACGTCGCCGGTTTTGATCGCAGCTGCGGACGATCCGCATTCCCGTGTACCCCTGATCACGCCCCATAGCCCTGAGAGATTCTGGGCCCAGTGGGCGCCTGCCTGCAGACGAAGACCCGTCAAAAGTCGGGCGCGGGCAGGGGATTCGCCTGCAAGCAGGCCCCTGCAGGAGGCGTTTGGTGTCCCGGGCCGATCGGAATCCGCGCAGCGGTTAACGGCCCTTGGGGACAGGCGGGGTGACGTCAGAGAGTCCGGCTCTTCGCGGCCGTATCGGCCGGTTACCGGCAGCCAACCTTGTCATTGATCAGCACAACGTACGGAACTTGCTGTGACGTCGTATCAACCAACGAGTTGAGGAAATCGCCACGGACACCTAAAACATGGATCAGTGTTTCCCTAAAGGGTGCAATTGCCTAGTCCAGCAGGAGGGAGCGTCATGAGTTGCCAGGAACATCCGAATCACGAGCATGAACACGGACCCGGCTGCGGACACACCGCGGTGGAGCACAACGGACACGTCGATTACCTGCATGATGGCCATCTCCACCATCCGCATGGCGACCATGTTGACGAGCATGTCATCGAGGTGAGCGAAACGAACCCGGATCACTGCACCCCGGACCACCAGTGCCAAGGTCATGACCCGAATCACGTGCACGGTCCCGGCTGCGGCCACGAGCCCGTTCCGCACGGGGACCACGTCGATTACCTGGTAGATGGCCACCTGCATCACCCCCATGGTGACCACTGCGACGACCACGGGCCCCTCAAGGTCGTGGCATCGGGGACCTGACTCACGCCATCTCGGCCACGGGATTGGTTTGCCCGGCTCCCCGATCCTGTGTTGCGCCCCGAATGCATCAAAGACGCGCGGGTAGAACCGCTACCCGCTGCGCGTCGCGCCTGGTCTCGGAAAACCTGTGGCACCCACGCGAGTGGGTACATCGATCAGCGTTTCCCTAACGGACCTCACGACGCCGGTTTTGATCGCGGCGGCGGGCGCACCGCAGGATCGTGTACCCCAGATGCCTCTCCCATAGCCCTGAGGGATTCTGGGCGCGGTGGGCGCCTGCCTGCAGGCCAAGCCCCGGCCAAAGCCGAGCGGGCCGGGTATTCGCCTGCAAGCAGGCTTCTGCAGGAGACTTGCGGTGTTCCGGACTGGCTGGAGAGCTTGCCGGGCACAGTTGCGATGCTGGATCTGACCAGGGGTGGGTGGCCTCTTGGTTGGTGTTGGACCGGACCGAGCGAATAATGGGATTGTTCTCGGAGCGTTTGTGATCAGGAGAAGCAGCATGAGGGGTCTGGAAGGAAAGGTGATCGCAATTACCGGTGGCGCCGGAGGTATCGGCGAGTGCACTGCGCGCATGGCGTACGAGCAGGGTGCCAGCCTGGTGATTACCGACCGCGAGACCGGACCGGTCGAAGCCATCGCCCGGTCCCTGGGTGAGCGGGCGATCGGGATGGCGGTGGACGTCACTCAGCGTGAGGATAACGAGCGCATGGTGGCGGCCGCGCTGGAACGCTTCGGCCGTCTCGACGGGGTGTTCCTCAACGCCGGGATCGAGGGCGAGGTCGGCCCATTCGAAAGCCGCTCCGATGCAGCCTGGGAGAAGGTCTTCGCCGTCAACGTGCAGGGCGTGCGCCTGGGCGCGGAGGCCGCTTTGCCGGCGCTGCGACGTGGCAGCGGCGGGAGTATTGTGATCACCTCCAGCGTGGCCGGGCTGCGCGGCGCCGTGGGCTTGTCGCCGTACGTGTCCAGCAAGCATGCGGTGGTCGGCATGATGAAGTGCCTGGCCGCTGAGCTGGGGCCGGAGAACATCCGCGTGAATACACTCAACCCGGGGCCGGTCGCGAATCGCATGATGCAGTCCATAGAGGAGCAAGCGAAGCCCGGTCACGCCGACGAGGTGCACCAGGCCTTCGAGGCACGCATTCCGCTGGGCCGCTACGTCAGCAACGAGGAGTGTGCCGGTATGGCGGTTTTCCTGCTGTCTGACGCTGCTTCGGGCTGCACTGGCAACACGTATGTTGTTGACGGCGGCCTCTGCTCGCAGTAACGCCGAAGGAACCGGCGGTCCTCGGTCTTCGTTGGCGCGAACGTAAAGTGTCGTCGTCCAGCGGGTAGTGGTTCTACCCGCAAGCGGCGCAACGCAGGATTGGGGAATCTGGGGTGCCACCCCTACAACCTATCGATAGATCCCACCTAGACCGGGCGGTAACGGCGCATCTGGCCGACGAGCACCCCCTGGATGCGCAGCTGGTCCGGGGTGACGAAAAGGGGTGTGTAGGCCGGGTTCTCCGCATGCAGCAGGACGCCACCCGGCTTCTGTTCGATCCGCTTCAGCGTGGCGACTCCGTTATCGATCAGGGCGACCACGATCTCGCCGTTGCGGGCTTCGCTGCGCGACTCGATGACCACCCAGTCTCCGTCCAGGATGCCGACATCCTGCATCGAGTCGCCCTTCACCTTGAGCACGTAGCACTCGCCGCGCCCGCGCAGGTGGGCGGGTACCTCCACGGGCTCGGGATGCGCCAGGGCATCGATGGGCTGGCCCGCCGCGATCCGGCCCAGCAGGGGCAGGGTGTGCGGGGTCCACGTGTCCCCATCCGTTGCGGGGTATTGGGTATCCGTGAGCGCCGGCAGTTCATTGGCCAGCCGGATGCCGCGATGACGGCCCCGGGCAGGCTGGACGTAGCCCGCGGCTTCCAGCGCCCGGATGTGCTTGTGCAGCGAGCCGCGCGAGCGCAACCCCAGCGCCTGTGCCAGCTCTTCCAGGCTCGGGGCGTGCCCCTCCGCCGCGAAGCGCTGCAGGGCCTCGAGCACGCTACGCTGGTGCGGGGTCAGTGCCTCCATGGCATCCGCTCTCCTGGTGTTGGATCGTGCTGGACCGGGAACATTGTTCTCCGTTTGTTCTCCGGGCTATGATCGCCACTGTACGGCTCCCGCGAGAAGATTGCCATGACCGAACCGGCGCGCGTCCTCCCCGAAGATTCTGTCCCCGAGCTGAGCGCCGAACCCCAGGGTGGCGAGGCGGGTGCACGACGCCTGGTCGAGCGCATCAAGGAGCGCTACGCCAAGCGCATTACCGGTGAACTGGTCCTGCCGGCGCGGCCCGCGCAGTATGCGGATCTCCCAGTGGATCTGGACCCGGCCATTGCCGGCGCCCTCCGGTCCCGGGGCGTGGAGCAGCTTTACAGCCACCAGCGTGAGGCCTGGGATCAGATCCGCGCCGGCCGCCACACCGTGGTGGTCACGCCGACCGCCTCGGGCAAGACGCTTTGCTACAACCTGCCGGTCCTGCAGGCAGCCCGCGAGAACAAGGCCAAGGCGTTGTACCTGTTCCCGACCAAGGCGCTATCGCAGGACCAGGTCGCGGAGCTCATGGAGCTCAATGAGGCCGGGGACCTCGGCGTGCGCGCCTATACCTTCGACGGCGATACCCCGGGGGATGCCCGCAAGGCGGTGCGCACCCGGGGCGACATCGTCGTGACCAACCCGGACATGCTTCACCAGGGCGTCCTGCCGCACCACACCAAGTGGGCCCAGTTCTTCGAGAGCCTGCAGTACGTGGTGATCGACGAGACGCACACCTATCGCGGCGTGTTCGGTTCCCACGTGGCGAACGTGATGCGGCGGCTACGCCGTATCTGCCGGTTCTATGGGGCGGACCCGGTTTTCATCATGAGCTCGGCGACCATCGCCAACCCGGAAGAACTGGCCTCGGGTCTGGTCGGCGAGCCGGTGACGGCGATCACCGAGAGCGGGGCACCGGCCGGGGAACGCCATCTGCTGCTGTGGAACCCGCCGGTGGTCAACGCGGATCTCGGCATCCGCGCCTCGGCCCGTTCCCAGGTCACGCGAATCGCACGCATGGCCCTGCGCGGCAAGCTCACCACCATCATCTTTGCGCGCACCCGACTGATGGTCGAAGTGATCACCCGCTACATGAAAGACGTGTTCGACAACGACCCGCGCAAGGCCTCGCGCGTCGCGGCGTACCGGGGTGGTTACCTCCCGAACGAGCGCCGCCAGACCGAGAAGGCGCTGCGCAGCGGCAACGTCGATTGCGTCATCGCCACCTCCGCGCTGGAGCTGGGGGTGGATATCGGCAGCCTCGATGTCTGCCTGCTGACCGGGTACCCCGGGACCATTGCCAGCACTTGGCAGCGTCTGGGCCGGGCCGGCCGGCGTAACCGCCCGTCGCTGGGCGTGCTGGTCGCCAGTTCCGATCCGCTGGACCAGTACATCATCCGGAACCCGGAGTTCTTCCTCGGTCAGTCCCCGGAACAGGCGCGCATCGCGCCGGATCAGCTTCTGATCCTGCTGGATCACGTGCGCTGCGCGGCCTTCGAGCTGCCCTTCCGCAAGGGCGAGACCTTTGGTGGCGAGGATCTGGAGTCTCTGCTGGCCTACCTGGAGGAGCAGGGCGTCCTGCACCGCGAGTCGGATACCTGGCACTGGACCGAGGACAGCTACCCCGCCCAGAGCGTCAGCCTGCGCTCCGTCGCCGAGGGCAACTTCGTGGTCGTGGACACGACCGACGGCCAGCAACAGATCATCGCCGAGGTGGATTTCTCCAGCGCGGCCGAGACGCTGTACGAAGGGGCGATCTATCTGGTCCAGGCCGTGCCCTACCAAGTTGAGCGGCTGGACTGGACCGGGCGCAAGGCCTTCGTCACGCGCACCCGCGCGGACTACTACACCGACGCCATCGACTACACCCGCCTGAAGATCCTCGACGGCTTCGAACGCAGCCCGGCGGGGCAGGGCGAGGCCGCACGCGGCGAGGTCCACATCGTCCGGCGCATTCCCGGCTACAAGAAGATCCGCTACTACACCCACGAGAACATCGGCTACGGCAACATCCACCTGCCGGACCAGGAGATGCACACCACGGCCGTCTGGTGGCAGATGGCACCCGAGGCGCTGGAACAGCGCTTCGCCTCTCGCCACGAGGCCCTGGATGGCTTTCTCGGTGCCGCCTACGCCATGCACCACGTGGCCGCACTGGTGGTGATGTCCGAGCCGCAGGATCTGGGCCGGGCGGTGGGCGATGGTGATGCCCGCTGGTTTGCCACCGTGGGCGCGAACGGCCGCGGCCAGTTGCGCACGCTGGATGGCGGCGAGTGCGATCCGGAACAGGAGGGCCGCTTTCGCCCGGCCGTGTTTCTGTACGACCACTATCCGGGCGGCGTCGGCCTGTCCGCGCCCCTGTTCGATGCGCGCCAACGGGTCATCGGCGACGCATTGACCCTCATCCGGCAGTGCGACTGTGCCCACGGCTGTCCGGGCTGCATCGGACCCATCCTGGCCAGTGACGAGGTGCGCGGGTTCTCGCCGAAACAGGCTGCGATCACGGTCCTGGAGGGCCTGGAATCCCATGGGTCTGCATGACCGCCTGAACACCCTGCGCCGCCAGTCCGGTAGCGAACCGCCGGCCCCTGGCCGGACCTCGGCGGATCCTCACAGTGCCGGGGCCGCATCGGGCAAGGGCAACGTGCTGGACGAGATCCGGGCCCGGCTCGACCGTATGGGTGGGGCGGGCACCGGTCGAACACGGCCGAACCGTACAGCCGCCGAATCCGCCACCCCGCCCGAAGAGCTGGCCAGGCGCTTGGATGGCGAACTCCTGACGCCACAGGTGATCCAGCTCGACCGCGCGATGCCAGATTGCCACGCCCATGGCCGACATACCCTGGCACGGGCGCGCGAACCGGCAATGCCGTTTTGGAACACCGATCAGCGCCTGGGTTTTATCGATACCGAGACCACGGGCCTCGCCGGGGGTGCCGGGACGGTCGCGTTTCTGGTCGGGCTGGCGACCCTTCGGGATGGCCGGGTCCGCCTGCGTCAGTGGTTGACGACGGCGTTCGCGGGCGAGGGGGCCCTGCTGGAAGCGGTCGACGCCGCGCTGAGCGAGTGCGACCACCTCGTCAGCTACAACGGCAAGACCTTCGATCTGCCGCTGCTCCGAGATCGTCGTCGTATGCAGCGACGCCCGGATGCGCAGGAGGCCGCGCACACCGATTTCCTGCACCCGGTGCGCAGCCTGTTTAGCCACGCCTGGCCGGACTGTCGCCTGCGAACGGTCGAGGAGCGCCTGCTGGGACTCGATCGTCAGGACGATCTGCCCGGGGCCGAGGCCCCGTGGGCCTGGAAGGACTATCTTGCCTCCGGGCGCAGCGAGGAACTGGAACGCGTCGTCCGGCACAACACCGACGACATCCTGTCCCTGACCCTGCTGGGTCCGGTGCTGGCGTCCGTGCTGTTACAGCCCGCGGCCCATGGGGCATCGGTGGAGGGCGCCGCGCGCCTACAGGAACGCCTGCAGGGCGCGGACACTGCCCGGCGGCTGCTCGAATCCCACCAGCACCAGCTGTCGCCAGCCGGCCGGTTGTGGCTTGCGCGCGAATGGCGTCGCGAGGGGCGATATGACCAGGCCGTGCCCGTCTGGGAGGCGCTGGCGGAGCAGGGCGTCCAGGAGGCACTGGAGGCGCTGGCCAAATACCACGAGCACCAGCGCCGGGACTGGAAACGCGCGCTGCAGTATGCCGGGCAACTGGCATCCGGGCCCCGGGCCAAAGCACGGATCGCAAGACTGCAGGGGCGGATCGAGGCAACGGCCCGGTAAGGCGAGGCGACATGTGTGGACGATTTGCGCGCTACTCGGCCACCAGCGAACTGGCCTGGCGCTATTTCGAGACACCGATTGACCAGGACCTTGATGCCCCGCGGTACAACGTGGCACCAGGCACGGACATCGAGGCGTTCCGGGCGGACGAGCAAGCCAGGGCCACGTTTCACACCATGCACTGAGGCTTGCCCGGCCGAAAGGCGTCACCGAAGGGCCGCAGCCAGTCCATGCGCGTGCCGAAAAGATGGCCAGCAGCCCGTACTTTCGGAGCGCCTTCGCGCATCGGCGCTGCATCATCCCGGCGGACGGCTGGTTCGAATGGCAACTGACCGGACGGGGCAGGCAGCCGCATTCCATCACCCTGACCGACCACGCGCTGCAGGACGTGCTGTTCCTCGCCGGCATCTGGGGGGGCCGACCGCGGAGGGTGGGGCCTGCTGCGCGATCATTACCGAGCCCTCGTTCGAGCAGCTGGCGTTCATTCACGCCCGACAGCCCCTCGCGCTGGACGCCACATGCCGCTGGGATTGGCTGGACCCCGCCATCACGGGCCGCGAGCAGGTTCGTCACATGACCCGGCGCCTGCCGCCCAGCGCCTTGCAGGCATACCCCGTTTCGACCCGAGTGAACCGGCCGCAAAACGACGCCCCGTCCGTCCTGGGCCATACCAGCTAGCTGTCCCGAGACGCAACGATCGGGACCCGGCCCGTCTGACCGCGGGTGCGCATTTCGGTACCCTGACAGTTAGGGACGAGGCACATGGAAATGTCGGAGATTGCGGCTTCGCGGCAGGGGGGTGGTCGATGGAACTTCGGGAAGGGCGACGCAGGGGCGTTCGCATGACCGCGGAAGTACAGCCGTTGCAGGGTGCCCCCGCATTCCGGGCAAATGGGTGGGTCCGCGATGTCAGCCTTAGCGGCCTTTACGTAGAGATGCCCGTTTCAGGTATCTCCGAGCATTCAAGACTGAAAGTGACGGTGAGCCCGGAAGAGGGCGCCGACGGCCGGACCTATGTTTGGCAGTGCATCGTGATGCGGGTGGATGAGCATGGCGCGGGCGTCATGTTCGATACCGAGGATCCGTCGAGTGTCGAGGGCCTGCTCGATCTGATGCGCGAGTCCATCGGACTCCCACCCGATTCGCGATAATCCGAACCCCAAGAGCGAATCCTGCTGCTTGGCCCAGCGATTGGCCAAGAGAAAAAGGCCAGGCCTGGCCCTTTGACCCGCGCACAATACTGATTTCGCTCGCACCCGCGCCCCCTGACCAACCCCGATGGCCCTGAGAGACCCGGGGCCCCGTAGGAGCCTGCTTGCAGGCGAAGCCCCTGCCAAAGCCAGACGCGGGCAGGGGCTTCGCCTGCAAGCAGCCTCCTACAGGCCGTTCTGTTTCCGACTAGGCGGTCATTCCAGTAACGCCCAGTGGTTATCCGGGATCTGGTGCACCGGGGCAGGGGCCAACTGCAGAGCTCCCGGCTCCTCGATTCGCCCAGCCGGGATACCGCAGTGGCGCCCGGAGCAGAGGGGGCACCGTCTTACGCTGGGTGCTCCCTTGCCCCGAAGGTAGGCTAAAGAATCTCCACCGGCGGCCGTTAACGCCGTACCCGTCCCCGTGTGTGAGTGCGCCGCCATGCCTGTCGATACCAGTTTCCACCCAATCTCCCTAAAGGGCCCCGCAGGGCGGTCTGGCTTTGCGCGCCAGGGCCTTGCGCAGGCCGACGGCGGCTCCGGCCGCAGCCTGAACGCCCTGCAGAATCAGATCCTGCAGAACCTGGCGCGGGCCATCCCCGGCGAAAGCCTTGGCAGCCTCAAGCGTCTGGATGCCAGCGACTTCACCCCGGAAAAGGTGGCCGACCGGATCGCGACCTTCGTGGAGATGGGTCTGGCGAATGCCCGGGCCCGCGGCGCGTCGGGCGCCGAGCTGGAGGCGCTGAGGGAGCAGGCGACTCAGGGCGTGGAACAGGGCTTTCGGGAGGCGCGGGAGATCCTGTCGGGTCTCAACCTGTTGGAAGGCCGCATCGCCGATGACGTGGACGAGACCGAACGCCTGACCTTCGCGGCCCTGGAAGACTTTCGGCTGCCTCCCTCCGAGCGCACCCTGGCTGGCACCACGCGCCTGTCCATGAGCGAGCGCTTCTCGCGCGCCGAGAGCCTGGAACTGAACATCACCACCCAGTCGGGTGCGGAGGTTCAGATCCGGTTTCAGAGCGTCCAGGACGCGCGGCTGCAGACCCAGGTCCAGGTGCAGGACGGGGCAGCCGATGGCTGGCTGGATGTCAGCCGGTACGCGGCGAGCGGCTACCAGTTCTCCGTGCAGGGTGACCTGGACCCGGACGAACTGCGTGCCGTCGAGGAGCTGGTGCGCGATATCGGCTCGCTCGCGGACGAATTCTTCCATGGCGATGTTCAGCGGGCGTTCGAGATGCTGCCGGACCTGCGTTTCGATACCGACCGGCTCCAGTCGATGGAGCTGAACATGACGCGCACCGAGACCTACCGAATGACCCAGGGCTACGAACAGACGCAGCAACTGGACGCGCCGGAACACTCCCGCGCGGCCCAGCGCCTCGAGCAACTGGTGGAGGCCCTCCAGGAACGCTTCAGCCAGCCAGCGCTCCAGTTCCTGGACAATCCCGTCGACACGGGCGGGCAGATCCTGAACACCCTGGTCGAGCAGGATGCGCGGTTCCGCGAGGCCGAGGCCGAGCGCCAGCAGCAGTTCCGGGACAACCTGACACGGCTGCTCGACGCGCTGGGTTAGTCGTCCGGCCCGCGCGAGCGTGGCGAGCCGCGCAACCGCCCCTGCGTCGCTGGAATGCGATCCCGAGCGGTTGCCGAAGGGCTCGTCTAGGCTGGGACCCGTGCGCGTCCCCGCGCGCTGAGCCAGAGCGCGTCATCGCCCCATTTCGGGTGCGAAATGCCTCGTCCAGGAAGAAGATGGGTGTCCTCTTTCTCTGTTGTGGGAGGCCAGCCCTCTGGTCGATCCAGCGCCAGCCATGCCCCTCGGCCAGAGGCTGGCCTCCCACAGTAGGGTGGGATGGGGCGGTAATTCATCGGTGTGGTCGGGATGCTGGCTGTTAGACTGCCCCTTCAGGGCGCGCAGCGTGCTGCGTGCCTTAAAGCCGAGTCCGGGTCTGATTGGCATTCCGTGAGAACCATCGCTCATCTCGATATGGATGCGTTTTATGCATCCGTGGATCTGCTGCGCTATCCGGAGCTACGGGGGCGGCCCGCGGTGATCGGCGGGCGACGTCTCTCCGTGCCGGAGCGAGGGGCAGATGGGCGGTATCGGTTCGAACGGCTCGGCGATTATCGAGGGCGCGGCGTGGTGACGACGGCGACCTACGAGGCGCGGGCGTTCGGGGTGCATTCCGGGATGGGGCTGATGAAGGCGGGGCAGCTGGCGCCGGATGCGGTTTTGTTGCCGGCGGATTTCGATGCCTATCGGGCCTATTCGCACCAGTTCAAGCAGGCGGTCCGGGCGCGGGCCGATAAGGTCGAGGATCGCGGCATCGACGAGCTGTTCATCGATCTGACCGACGTGAAGGGCGATCCGGTGGTGACGGCGCGAGGGATTCGCGATGCGGTGCAGGCCGAGACGGGGCTGTCTTGTTCCATCGGCCTGGCCGCGAACAAGCTGCTGGCCAAGATCGCCTCGGATCTGGAGAAGCCGGCGGGGATGACGGTGCTGGGCGAAGGCGACCTCGAGGCGCGCATCTGGGCGCTGGGGGTGGGGAAGGTGAACGGTATAGGGCCAAAGGCGACCGAGCGCCTTAAAGCGCTGGGGATCGTTTCGATTGGCGATTTGGCGAAGGCCGATCTGTATCGGTTGCGCCAGCATTTTGGCGAGACCTATGCCTGGTGGCTGCACGAGGCGGCCCATGGCCGGGACGACAGCCCCGTAGTCACCGAGCGGGAGCCTAAATCCATCAGCCGAGAGTCCACCTTCGAGCGGGACCTGCATCCACGGGCGGATCGGGACGAGCTGACTCGCATCCTGGTGGCCCTATGCGAACGGGTTGCCGGGGATCTCCGTAGCAAGGGCTACTTGGGCCGGACGATCGGGATCAAGTTGCGCTATAGCGATTTCCGCACGGTTACTCGCGACCTTACGCTGGACACGTGGACGGACGACCCTCAGGCGATTCTGGCCGCGTCCCGTGGCTGCTTGCGCCGGATCGACCTGGGTCAACCGCTGCGACTGCTGGGCGTGCGCGTCACCAAGCTGGCCTCGGCGTCACGGAACACCCAGCTGGAAGCCAGCCGACAAACGACGCTGCCCCTGTAGATGCTCGCGGAGCGCATTGCTGCTGCCACGCGGCGCGCGAGCACGTTGAGGGGATGATGACGATGAACGACGTGTCCGGTATGCGCGGTTCGTGGAGCAGGGCGTCCCGGAACAGAAGCTGTCGCTGATGCGCGAGGCGCTGCAGCGCGGCCAACTCACCGTCAACCGGCGTTTTGTGGATGGGGTGGAGCAGGTCATGGGCTGTCGCATTGAGTGGCGGCGTCCAGGCCGTCCGCCGTCACGTCAGGCATGAGAGAATCAATCTGTCCCCGTTTCCCGGGTGTAACGCGCCCCATCCGGGGCCTGCGCATTGGCTTCTGAACATCCTGCAGATCACCGTTTTCAGGGGCTTGGTGACCTCGGAGATCATGCCAGGCCGCACAGGGTCAGATGTCGATGCCGACCGACCGAAAGCGCTGACGCAGTCGATCGTAGTGGCTGCCGCGCCAGTAGACCCGGCCGCAGCCGCTGCAGCGCACGAATGCGCCGAAGCGCTCGAGCACCCCGGGCGGCACCTCGCTCGGCTCGACCGAGTCGGCGAGTGCAGCGCCATCAATCGACCGGAGCTCGCCGTTACACCGCATGCAACGCGAGAACGGCTCGAACAGCCCGGCGAGCTGAAAGCGGTCGACCACCTCGCGAAGCTGTTGCAATGGGTCCGTAGCGTGCACGTACCGCCCGTGAGTCACCCGGCCGTCCTTCAGCAGGCCAGTGTCACGCGTGAGGATAATGCGGTGCTCGTCCTGCGCGGTGCGGATGATGTACTCATCGGAGAAATCGTTGGCATACAGGCAGTCGAAGCCCAGTGCACGCAGGTAACCGACCAGCCGGCCCAGATGCACATCGAGGATGAAGCGTGGTTCGCGCAGCGGCTGGGGTCGCAGGCGGGAGACGTCGCCTACATCGAAGGCCTCGAACACCGGGTAGACCGCCACCCGCTCACCGCCGCGCAGCCGGTGGCCGAAATCCACTGCCCGCCCGTCGACCAGTACCAGGTCAACCTCCGTGTGCGGCACGCCCAGCGACTCGATGCGGTCCTTGACCGAAGGGGTTCCGTCGAACGCGTGTTCAAAGCTCTGGTATCGCCGTTCGGGCGCGAGGAAGTCGTTCAGCTCGGCATACAACCGGAAGGTCGCGGTCGCGCGGCCGAGGGGTGCGGATTCGCGGTCCTTGAGCGGGCACATGCCTTCGAGCATACCGAAACCACCCCACGGAAGAGGCGCGCTTCAGCCCCGTTCTTCCCCCGGGCCCGACAGACTCCTGGCGGTTCAACATTGGGCGGCGACCAACCGCCGGCAGTAGACTTGCCGCAAGTCGCTGACCCGAAAAGGATGCAGACATGAACGATGTCTTTCTTCAGATCGCCAACGCACTGGTACTAGGGCTCGAAGCAGTCGGCATCGCCGTGATCATCGGTGGATTCGTGCTGGCAACAGTGGTTTGGCTGGTGAACATGCGCCGCATGAGCACACACGAGGCCTACGTCGATTATCGCCGTCGCAGCGTGCGCGGGCTGATTCTCGGACTGGAGTTCCTGGTCGCGGCCGACATCATCATGACCGTAGCGATCGAGTACTCCATGGAAAACGTACTCATGCTGGCCCTGATTATTCTCATACGCACACTGCTGGTCTTTGCCCTGCACCTGGAGATCGAGGGCCGTCTCCCGTGGAACCAGTCGGAGGACGATAGCAAGACCTGACCCACTCGCAGCGGTGGGCCATTTTCCGGTGTGATGATGCTGGAGCCGCACTGGGAGGCGATCGCGAGGTCGGCCACACGAGAATGCTGCTACCCCCACGACCCCAGGAGGGAGAGAAGCCATGTGCGGACGGATGACGCGCTATAGCGCGACCAGCGAACTCGCCATGCGGTACTTCCAGGTCCCCGTCGACGAGGGGTTCGACGTACCCAGGTACAACGTTGCCCCCGGCACCCATCTGGAAGCGTTCCGGGCCGGCGAGGATGCGCCAGCGGCCTTCCAGCCGATGTTCTGGGGCTTTCGGCCGATGCGCGTCGAGGACGGGCCCCGACCGATCAACGCTCGGGCCGAGACGGTCGCCACCAGTCGGTATTTTCGATCAGCGTTTGCGCACCGGCGCTGCATCGTGCTGGCCGATGGTTGGTACGAATGGCGCAAGACCGAACAGGGCAAGCAGCCGCACTACATCACCCTGACCGAGGGCGCACCGCAGGACATCCTGATGATGGCGGGCATCTGGGAGAACAAGCGACGGCGGCGCCTGCTGCGCGATCATCACTGAACCCGCCAACGATCAACTCGCACATATCCATGACCGCCAACCGCTGATACTTGACGCACAGTGTCGGTGGGACTGGCTCGATCCAGGACTGTCCGAGCGTGACGACATCCGGGCAAAGACTCGCCGCATTCAGCCGGAGATGTTGCGCTATTACGCCGTCTCGAGCCGAGTGAACCGACCGGTCGAGGACGACCCGGGCCTGGTCGAGCCGAAGCGCTGATCGGAAGGTGGTAGAGAGGTGGTAGAGGGTCAGACCTTGCTTCTTGCCTCCTTAGCTGACCAAGGGAAAAAAGCAAGGTCTGGCCCCGGAGACCACGCGGTCTGCCGCCAGGGAGAAGATGGGTGTCCTCTTTCTCGAGGCTGGGGCCCTATAACTGTAGGAGGCGAGCCCTCTCGCCGATCGGGCGTATCCAGCACCTCGTCGCCCGAAGGCCTGGGCTCCTGCGGGAGGAGGGGCTGCTGCGGCATGTAAACAAGATGGATGTCCTCTTCCGGTAACGATTGTCGCTGATGCGCGAGGCGCAGCAGCGCGGCCAACTCACCGGCAACCAGCGTTTTGTGGATGAGGTGGAGTGGGTCATCGGCTGTCGCATTGAGGGGCGGCGTCCAGGCCGTCCGCCGTCACGTCTCGCATGAGAACATCAATCTGTCCCAGTTTCCGGGGAATCGTGTAGCCGGGTTACTCGTAGTGGCTCCATAAACGAATCACTTTGACCACTCTTTCGTCTTCAAGCACCTGGTACACAAGCCGGTGCTGAATATTGATGCGCCGCGAGTACGCGCCGGAGAGATCACCCACCAACTTCTCGCAAGGTGGGGGCGTTCGATACGGATCTTCCGCGATCAGCGACAGCAGTTCCTGTGCCTTTGGCTTAAGGCCGCTGGCAGCCAGCTTCTTCGCATCCTTTTGAGCCTGTCGGGTGTAGACCAACTTCCATGTCACCAATCCAGCTCCTCGTGGCATTCATCCGCCGGAGTATCCATGCCCTCGCGGATCGACTCGCGCATACCCGGCACCGATAGCAGGTACAGGGTCTCCTGAATGGCCGACCAGTCCGACTCGGATAGCAGGACTGCGTTGTTCCGCTTGCCGGTGATCACAATCGGCTCATGGGATTCCGCCGTTTCGTCGATCAGCCGGTAGAGGTTGCTGCGCGCCTCTGTAGCCGTAATTCCCGTCATGGCGCACCTCGCAAGTGTGTGGGCTTCGACCAAGAGTACGCCTTCGCGTACGTCCCGTAAACCGTACGGGTATTCCGCCACTGCCAGACACCGCACAAACTGCGGCAACCGGCCGGATCGTTCCAGGAATTGTCCTTTCGTCCAGCCTGCAACGTCATCCCGAAAACCGCAAAGCGGTTATCCAGGATCTCGGGCGCCAAGGCAGGAGCGGACGTCAGAGATCCCGGCTCTGCGCTTCGCTCCGGCCGGGATGACAGTGTGGTATTTCGAAGAAGGTGGGTGTTCTCTTGCTCCGCAGGGTGCTCTCCATAGCCCTTTTAACAGGTGCTATAGTCCGCCCTAACGGCGGCTTATGATGGAGCGGATTGCGATGATCAAATTTTCCGAAGACCTGGTCCCCCTGACCGACCTGAAGACGAATCCAGGACGGGTTATGAAACACGTGGCCGAGGTTCACCGGCCCGTGCTGCTGACGAGTCGGGGCAGGGGTGTTGCCGTGGTTCAGTCGGTGGCGGATTACGAAAAGGCCGAGGAAGAGCGGGAGTTCATGCGGGCCGTCGTCGCGGGTCTGGCGGACCTGGAGGCCGGTCGGGAAGTCTCGATGGACGAGGCCAGGGCGCAGCTCGGTCTCAACTAGCAATATGCCCGACATTACGATCACGTTTGCCGAATCCGCCCTGCGCGATCTCAAGCAGATGCAGGAGTGGTACTCGGAGCAAGGTGTGCCGGAGGTCGGACAGAGACTGTTACAAGAGATTTTCCAACGAGTTCAGGCCCTGAACGACCACCCCGACATCGGCAGGGTAGTGCCTGAATTTGACCAGCCGTTTCTGCGAGAGCTCGTCCATCCACCGTTCCGCATCGTGTACCGGCGTGATCCCGACCGGGTAAGGGTTGTCCGGGTCTGGCGAAGCGAACGCCTGCTGCACCTCCCTGGTGGAGCGTCGAAGAAGAACTAGGCCGCCACCAGACCTCCGCTCACGGTTTGTGGCGTTTGAACGCCATCCCGGAAACCGCAAACCGGTTATCCGCAATCTCGGCCGGCGGTGCAGGCGTTAGCGTCAGCGATCTCGATTCTCCGCCTCGCTCCGGCCGGGATGACGTTTTGGCCGCGGAAAAATAAATCTGTCCCTGTTTTTCTCGGTCGGCGCGGGGTTGGATTTTGTGGTTTCACCTGTCCGGTCGGCTTCGGGCAAGAGGCAAGATCTGGCCCCGTAGGTCCGAACGCCTATGCCCAAACGCGCTGGTCAGCCGATCGATCCCATCGGCCCGGGGTAGCTGACCTCCTCGAGCTTGCCGGTGTCGACGTCGTAGATGAAACCGCGCACCGTTACCGCGTCGGGCCCACTGCTGGGCAGCCAGGGATGATTCTTGATCACCGACATACCCCGCCGGACGTCCCACGCCAGGCGCTCCATGTTGTTGTCGTCGCGCGGCGAATCCAGTGGTTCGAGCGGACCGCGAAAAGCGTGGAAAGCGGCCGGACTACTTGAGGCCTGCCCAGTACTGACGAAGGTGCGACCGGTCGCCTGACCGAGCAGCTGCTCCGCTGCCGCATCACCCTCGAGACCGGCTTTGAGAAGGTCGTCGGTAAAGGCGAGCATTCCGCAACGCGTGTGGTGGATGAGGATGATCTCATTGGTATTCAGCAAGTGATGCGAAATGATCAGGCAGCGGATCGCATCCTCGGTCACGACGCCGCCTGCGTTGCGGATGATGTGTGCCTCGCCGGTCTGCAAACCCAGCAGGTCCTCTACATCCAGGCGCGCGTCCATACAGGCCACGACCGCCACGCGCCGCGACGGCTGGATGGGCTGCTCGCCGGGGTGGCTGGGTTCGTGGACCGGCTGGCCACTGGCGTATTGCTCATTATTGCGAAGCAGTTCATCGGTGCTCGAAGTGGCCATGGCGACGCCTCCAATCCTGTCTGACGCATGCCCATGCGTCGTTCCGCGTTGGCGGGTTTCTGTGCGTTCGGATAACTCTTCTTATAGCCACTCGTCCCGGACAATGAAAGGCGCATACAAGGCGTTTCGGTAACGCAGTCAACGGGGCAGGGCAGCACGCGGCACGGCCTCAGATCGTGCCTTTTGCCCCTGCGAGGCTGGAAGCCAATCCGCAAGATCGGAACATCCCTCGCGGATCTTCCTGGCTCATCGCGGAGAGTCCTCCAACAAGATCTGGGTACGTACGGGGGTGTCGAAGCATGGGCAAAAGGCAAGGTCGGGCCCCGGGCCCTCACGGTCCCCCGGTAGGAGCTTGCTCGCAAGCGAAGCCCCCGCCAAAGCCGGGCCCGGGCAGGAGCCTTCGCCTGCAAGCAGCCACCTACCGGGGGTGTCCTGGGCTGTGGGAGGCCAGCCCTCTGGCCGATGGTGTCGGGTCGAGCGCCGGATCGCTCAGGGGGCTGAGCTCCCACGGGTCCGGGAGTATATTCTCCTGCGGCGAGCTCTACCCCGTCACGCGCCCCCTTGCACCACATAGGGCAAGACGGTATCCACCGGGGCTCGTTCGTATCCCGCGCCGGTCGTCATCCCCGAACCCGCGTAGCGCTTATCCGGGATCTCCGGCGCCGGGGTAGAACCTCGTTATTGCGATCCCGGCTCTTCGCTACGCTCGGCTGGGATGACTGCGAGAGAACCGGAAGAAGGTGGGTGTCCTCTTTCTTTCAGTCCCTGGCCTGGAAAATCATGTTCTTGCATGGGGTCAGACCTTGCCTTTTGGACCTTGCCTTTTGCCTCTCCCTTGATGGGGGGTCAAAAGGCAAGGTCTGACCCCCGAGTTCCCTAGTCGAGATAAGTGAAGGGCTTGGGGCGAGCGGGAATCCTTGGTGCGAGGGGCTGTTTTTAGGTGACTTGCCAATCCTTTCCTCTTTGCTTCGCCTGGCCGAGGATTTGGAGGGCGGCGAGCTGGAATCATGGGGTCACACCTTGCCTTCTGCCTCTCCCTTGATGCGGGGGGCAAAAAGGCAAGGCTTAATATCCCTCTCGGATTTTCAAGGGTTCTGAGGCTTGGTCCGTTCGTGACGTTCATAAAGGCGTTGGGGGCGGCGGATCGTTTCTCCGCATGCCGAAAAACCGAAATCCTGCAAGGAATAGTCGTTTTTGGCCCAGATTGATCGTGGATTCCAGAAGAGCCTTTGACTGTTTTGCAATGTCTGAAAAATGTTCAGTGATGTAGTCTTCCTCGGTCCTGTTGTACAAGTCAACCATTGCGCTATTTAGATCTTGGTAGGCCTGAACAACTCGTTGTGCATCGTGGGCTGGAAATAGTAGTTGCAGGCGTGCGATGGAGTCGCGGAGCTCTGGGGCGGTCTTGGTTACGGCACCTCGGAGTTGTTGCATCTCGGTTGCTGTTGCCACAGTAACGCCCATGGTCTCCGTCTGATTGGCCTCATGAAAGTGGACGAGCGTGTTGGCGGACAGGGTAATCGAGCTCAGCGTCTCATAGCGTTCAAGCCAAAGCCTCTCTGCCCTAGATTTCAATACAGCAAAATATGCGCCGAATGCTGCGCCCAAAAATGCGATGATGAGTGGAAGAAGGTTCATTTATTCTCCATTTGACTCAGCCGACGCCGCAGTGACGTTTTCAGCCCTAGCCGGCTCAAACTAGTCGCCACACCTCTCCCGCCTGTTGTGCCTGGCCGAGGATTTGGAGGGCGGCCAACACTTGGGTGATCGACCTCGTTGGTTTGCGCTTGAAGTGGCTGGCCAGGGCTTCGGGGGTCTGGGGGCCGATGGCGAGGAGGCGGCGGACGGCTTCGACCTGGTCGGGCATGGATTTGGGCCAGGTGGGCTTTTTGGTCGGTTCGGTCGGGGTGTCGGCTGCGGCCTCGGGTTTGGCTTCCAGGGTGGCGGTGGTCTGGGTGGCTTCGGGGGCCTGGTAGTCGGGGCGGAGCCAGCGGATGTGGCCCTGGGCTTCTTCGGCGGCGCGTTCGGCGTTGAGCGCGACGAGGCGGCTGAGGAGTTCTTCTTCGGCTTCGGCCTGGTCGGCGGGTTTGTCCGGCAGCGGGGTGGTGGCGCCGGGGCGGCCGACGAGGCGGTCGGCGAGGTCGTTCCAGGCGTAGGCGTCGAAGACGGCGCGGTCGAGGGCGTCGTGCAGTTCGCGCAGCAGGGAGACGAGGCCCTGTTCGTGGACGGCGCGTTCCTTTTCGGTCAGCGGTTCTTCGGCGCGCAGTTTTTCCAGCACGTTGTACATGCCGGTGAGGGTGAGGTCCGGGTGCTCGGCCTGGCGGGCCTTGCGGTGGGCGTCGATGCGTTCGCCGAGGTCGCCGATGGTGGCGGCTTGCTGGTCGTCGAGTTCCGGGAAGGGAAAAGTGTCAAAGCAGCGAATCTTATTGTAGATCGGATCATTGCCAACGCCCAATCGGCTGCCTGTCGCGAGGCTCCAAATAATGTGGAGCCGCGATTGGAGAACCCCAAGGTGAAACCCGCTCTCCAACGCGATCGTGAACACCTTATGGTCGGTTACGTAAGTGCGGTCGATAAACACGAAGACGCGGTGTTTCGACGTTTCTGTGGTCCCGACGAACCGTGGCAGACCCGCCAAGGCAGCTCTTATCTTGGGTCGCTCCCATCCAAATCGCCACCATAGTTCTCGGATGGATTTTCGCCTGTTCTGGTCTCGCTCTGGTTTTACGTGGTTGAGCACATGCTGGAATGCGGCTGGATTGGCCTTTCGGGATTCTTCTTCCGACATTCCGGAGAAGTCGATGACATAGCGCTCGCGAGGCTTCTGAAGAATGTCGCGCCCACCGAGGTAGGGGCGAATACATGATGCGTTTGACTGCATCATCTCCGTAGCTGAACCTGAGT
Source organism: Thioalkalivibrio sp. ALE31 (assembly GCF_000377405.1). Classification (GTDB taxonomy): domain Bacteria; phylum Pseudomonadota; class Gammaproteobacteria; order Ectothiorhodospirales; family Ectothiorhodospiraceae; genus Thioalkalivibrio. The sequence goes on from NZ_KB905020.1 coordinate 117,031, forward strand.
CTAGGATAAACCCCGGTCCATGCAGTGCCGACCCCATTCCGCTAAGCCCAAGAGGAGCTTTCAGCGGGATCGCTGAGCTTACATTGGCACCAATACTGAGATCTGAAAAAATTGTCCCCGTTCGAGAAGTAAGGGACACATTGCGATAGTCGTCGTTTCCCGAGCGCTCAGAAACGACCGAAGATAAAATTCCCTGCTGCGCTCCACTGTCTGTGACCGTCATGCTGATACGGACGGCAGCGCCATTGGCGGTGTCCACCCAGGGATGGTCAGGAACTGCAAAGGCGATTGATACCGGGTTCTTGCCGGAGAGCGCCGATTCGACCACCTTTCGGTTAAATGATTGCCCGATACTGTTGGTAGTGATGAAGCCGAAGCGCCGCGCTGCGCCCTTGCTGACTTTCTGTGCAGCGATGCACCACCAATACATCACGAAGTCCGCGGAGTCCGGGACGATGCTCCTGAAAACCTCGCGCATGGCGTCCACATAGCCATCGCCTAGTGCTGCGCGCATTCGTTTTGTTCCGATAAACGGCGGGTTGCCAACGATGAAGTCGGCTTCGGGCCATTCGGAGCGGCGGGGGTTGCTGTAGTGGTAGACGGGGGTGCGGCCGGTTTCGTCGGGGATGAGTTCGCCGGTGACGGGGCTTTTCTTGTAGCTGATGCCGTCCCAGATGGTGACGGGTTCGCCGTGCTCGTCGGTCATGGGTTCGCGGGCATCAAAGTCGATCAGCGCGTCGCGGCATTCGATGTTGTGGAAGTCGCGGAGGATGGGTTCGGGCAGGCTGAGGCGGCCGTGCAGGCGGTAGTGCCATTGCAGGTAGCCGATCCACAGCACGATCTCGGCGATGGCGGCGGCGCGCGGGTTGATCTCCAGCCCGAGAAACTGGTGCGGGTCGACGGTGAGGCCTTCGGTGTCGAAGGTGGCCTGGCCGGCGCTCAGGTCGCGGATGAGGTTGAGCACTTCGCCTTCGAGGCGCTTGAGGTGTTCCAGCGCGACGTAGAGGAAGTTGCCGGAGCCGCAGGCGGGGTCGAGCACGCGGACTTCGCGCAGGCGCTGGTGGAAGCGGTGCAGCTCGTCCAGGGCCTTGTCGGGTTTGTTCTGCTGCAGCCAGGCCTCGGCGGCGACCTGCACGGTGTTCCATTCGGCGCGCAGGGGCTCGATGAGCGTGGGCATGACCAGGCGTTCCACGTAGGCGCGCGGGGTGTAGTGGGCGCCGAGCTTGTGGCGTTCGCGCGGGTCCAGCGCGCGTTCCAGCAGGGTGCCGAAGATGGCGGGTTCGACGAAGCGCCAGTCGGCCTTGCCGGCCTGGATGAGCAGGCCGATCTGGTCGGCGTTGAGCGGGATGGGGTCGATGTTCTGGAACAGGCCGCCGTTGAAGCGCTGCAGCTTGTGCATCAGCTGGCCTTCATAGCCGCCGGTGTTCATCGTCTCCCACAGCGAGCGCATGGCGTCGGGGAAGTGTTCGGGGTTCTGCTGCAGGCGTTCCAGCAGGGCGGTGAAGCTGCCCTTGGGCAGGAGTTCGACGTCCTCGCTGAACATGGTGAACAGGCAGCGCTTGAGGAAGTGGGCGACGCGTTCGACATCAAAGCCGTGCTGTTCCAGGGACTTGGCCAGTTCGGCCAGGCGTGCGCTGACCTCGCGGGTGACGCGGGCGGCGTGTTTGCTGGCGTCGAGCTGGTCGGGCGCCAGCCACAGGTGGCGCAGGCGCTGCTGGATCTCGGGGTCGCGCAGTTCTTCCAGGCGGATGCGGTGGCGGCTCGGGTCCGGGTAGGGGACGTAGGTGCCGCCGGAGCGGGAGAACTCGGCGTAGAGCTCCAGGCTGCGGCCGACATCGGTGACGACGATGAACGGCGGGCGGCCTTCGTCTTCCGGCAGGGCGCGCACGTACTGGTCGGCCTGGTTCTGCGCGGCGAGCATGGCCTTGTCCCACCCCTGGGTGTGCAGGCCCTTGCCGGTCTGCTTGGCCTCCAGCACGAAGCAGCCGCGGCGGTAGAGGTCGATGTAGCCGCGGTTTTCGGTGCCGTCCGGGTTGCGGATGGTGACGCGGCGTTCGAACACGTAGGCGTTGTCGCGGGTGTCGTCGCTGGCCGGGTCGGGCTGCGGCAGATCCAGCAGCGCGCACAGCTCGGTGAGGAAGAGCTGGTAGTTGGCGCGCTCGCTGCCGCCCGTGTCGCGCCAGCGGTCGAGGAAGGCCTCGACCTGGTCCGGCGGGGCAATGGGGGCGGGGCCGGATTCTTCGGCGTGGGCCGGGCGGGCCGCGAGTCCATCCATGTGACGCATGTCCGTTTACGTGTTGGGCCTGACCTTACCGATTCTGTTGGCGGTTGTCCTGTGGGGTGCGGCTCTTGGGGTGAGGTGTGTAGTGCCGTGGTGGGTTCGTGCGTGGGAGATCCCGGCTCTTCGCTTCGCTGCGGGCGGGATGACGAGCGGGTGCTGCGGGCGGGATGACGGTGTGTGGTGGGGCACAAATTGTGGGAGTGTGCTGTGGGAGCGTGCTTGCACGCGAAGCCTTTGACTGTGTCTGGCTTTGGCAGGGGCTTCGCCTGCAAGCAGGCTCCCACAAGGGGAGGCGGGCTGGTCGGGTAATTTCTTCGGGTGGGGTTAATGGGTTGGGAGGCAGTCGGGTAGGGATTGTTCGAGCGAGTGGGGGGTGATGCCGAGGTCGGCGAAGGTGCCGAGGGTGGGGTTGGCGATGTTGTCCTGTTGCATCAGGTAGAGCTGGTCGCGGGTCAGGGGCGGGTTGGGGAGCAGTGAGCCGAGGGCGGCCAGGACGTGCCAGACGGTAAATGGCATGGGCAGCATGGGGCGTTTGCGGCCCAGGTGCGTGAGGACCAAGGCCACGATCTGGCGGTAGGTGAGGATGTCCGGGCCGCCGAGTTCGTAGATGGGGTGTGTGGGCGGCTCGTCTGCGCACAGGCTCGTGAGGGCGCGGGCGATGTCGCTGACGTGTACCGGTTGCAGGCGGGTGGTGCCGCGGCCGAACAGGGGAATCACCGGCAGGGGCGCGAGGCCGGCCAGGTTGCGCAGGAAGGCGTCGCCCGGGCCGAAGAGGACGCTGGGGCGCACGATGATGGCGTTGGGGAATTCGTGCAGGACGGCGGCTTCGCCTTGCGCTCGGGCACGGATGTACGACGATGGCGAGCGGCTGTCGGCGCCGATGCCCGAGATCTGCACGACGCGCTCCAGGCCCGCGTTCTGGGCGGCGCGGGCGAGGCGCGCGGCGCCTTCGACGTGGATGGTGGTGAAGCGCAGGTTGCGTTGCTCCACGTACAGGCTGACGGCGTTGATAACGCCCCTGGCATCTTCCACGGCGCGGGCGACATCGGCATCGTCCCGGATGTCGGCGCGGCAGTGCTCCACTCGGGGGTGATTTTGCAGAGAATCCGGCAGTACCGGGCGGCGCGAGGCGATGCGCACGGTGTGCCCGGCGTCGAGCAGTTCGTGCACCGTGGCGCGGCCGAGAAAGCCGGTGCCGCCGAATACCGTGATGCGCTTCGGGTGCATGGTGAGCCCCTTGGTTCAAGTTCGCCGGGCGGTATGACTGAGCGACGGCTTGTCGCGCAGACCGGCCGGGTCAGCGGCGCCGTGTTGCCCCTGGGAAAGCCGGAAGGCGATGCGTTGCGATGGGCTTTGACAGGGGGCGGGGAGTCGGTACAATACGCGGCTCGAAGACGACAGGCGCGTAGCTCAGCTGGTTAGAGCACTACCTTGACATGGTAGGGGTCGTTGGTTCGAGTCCAATCGCGCCTACCAGTTTGTAGAAAAAAGCGAGTCAGGGTCCGCCCGGCTCGCTTTTTTTGTGTCCGGGGTTCGGGCGGGCGCGTCGACAGGGCCGAGTAGAGGCGGCAGGCTGAGCGCTCGCGTGGGGTTTGAAAGGGGGGCTTCGCGTCCGGCGATGGCTTGGTGATGCGTTATCCGGTTTGGTTTTCCTGGCTTGTGGCGGTGCTGTTGCTGGCGCTGGTGGCCGGCTGTGCCCCGCTGCAGCCGGCGCCGGAGCGTGCCTGGCAGGGGCTGGAGCCGCCGTCGAGCGAGGGGCCGCTGGCGACGTGGCTGCAGGGGCATCCGCCGGCCCGGGACGAGGGCAAGACGGGCTTCCGGTTGCTGGACGAGGGGGCGGAAGCGTTTCGCTGGCGCGTGATGAGCGTGCGCATGGCACGCGAGCGCATTCAGGTTCAGTCTTACATCTGGCGCGACGATGCGGCGGGCCGGGTGCTGATGGGCGAGCTGCTGGGGGCGGCGGATCGCGGGGTGCGGGTGTCGCTGCTGCTGGATGACATCGATGCGCGCGGGCGTGACGCCACCCTGGCCGCGATCGATCAGCACCCGAATATCGAGGTGCGGGTCTTCAACCCGTTTCGCAGCCGCGAGGGCTTGTTGCGCGCGAGTGCGGAGTTCTTCTTCCGCGGCAGCGACCTGAACCACCGGATGCACAACAAGGCCTGGATCGTGGATGGGCATTTGGCGATCACGGGCGGGCGCAATGTGGGGGACGAGTATTTCGAGGCCAGCCCGGACTACAACTTTGCGGACCTGGACCTGGTGGTGGTGGGGCCGCTGGTCCGGGAGATCGATCTTTCGTTTGTGGAGTTCTGGAACAGTCCGGGGGCGATCGGGGTCGAGCGTCTGGCGCGGGAGAACGCCTCACCGGAGCGGCTGGCGATGCAGCAGGGGGCCTTGCGCGCCTGGCTGGCACAGAACCACACCCACCCCCTGATGCAGATGGAGCCCCTGAACGGATTGCCCGTGCCGCAGCCGGTGGCGGATGCGGCGGCCTATGTGTGGACTACGCAGGCCGAGTTCGTGGTGGATGACGAGGCCAAGGCGCGCGGGCGCGGCGAGGGTTCGCGGGTTGCGGATGCGCTGGGCGAGCGGCTGCTGGGCGTGGAAGAGGAACTGCTGATCGTGTCGCCGTATTTTGTGCCGGGGCGCGACGGGGCGGCCCAGTTGGCGCGCATGAGCGAGGCGGGGGTCCGGATTCAGGTGCTGACGAATTCGCTGGCCGCCAATGATGTGGCCTTTACCCATGCGGGCTATGCGAGCCGGCGCCACGCCTTGCTGGATGCCGGCGTGGAGCTGTTCGAGCTGCGCCCCACCGGGCCGCCGCGCTGGGCGCGCCTGGAGCGCGACCGCGGGATCGATGCCTCGCAGGCCAGCCTGCACACCAAGCTGCTGGTGTTCGACGGCCGCGAGGCCTTTGTGGGCTCGTTCAATCTGGATCCGCGCTCGGCGCATACCAACAGCGAGTCGGGCGTGTTCCTGCGCGAGCCGGTTCTGGTGGAGCGGCTCGCGGCGCTGCATCAACAAGGGATTCGGCCGCAGGTGGCCTACCGGGTGGGGCGGGATGCGACCGGCGGCCTGGTGTGGCGGGACGGCTCCGGCAATGCCCACCGTTACGAGCCCAAGGCGGGGCTGTGGCGGCGGTTCGTCTCCGGCGTGACCCGGATTCTTCCGGTCGAGCCGTTATTGTAGGGGCCGGACACTAACCCAGACACTCAAGGAAAGGAGAGCGAGCGATCATGGAATGTGGACAGTGTGGCAAGCAGAACCCGCCGGACGCGCGGTTCTGCATCCAGTGCGGGGCAGCGATGGCGGCCGGAGCCGGTGGGCACGACGGCCCGCCCGAGGACCGCGCGGCCTATGGCGGGTTCTGGGTCCGCGTCGGGGCCTATCTGGTGGATGGCGTGATCATCGGGGTGCCGCAGATCGTGGCGCAGGCCGTGATCAGCCCGGAGACGATGGCGGTGCGCGGGCCGGATGAGCCGGTGCCGCCGGCGGAGGTGGCCTGGTTTCTGGTGAATATGCTGGTGGCCTGGCTGTACTGGGCGGGCATGCACAGCTCCCGGTATCAGGCCACGCTGGGCAAGATGGTGTTCGGGCTGCGGGTGGTGGATTTCAACGGCGAGCGGATCTCGTTCCTGCGCGCGACCGGGCGGCACTTCGCGACCATTCTGTCCGGGATGATCCTGATGATCGGCTACATCATGGTGGCCTTCACCCGGCGCCGGCAGGCGCTGCACGACTTGATTGCGCAGACCCTGGTGGTGCGCAAGGAGTGGGTGCGCTGAGCGTGGGCGGGCGGCTGCGTCACATCCCGCTGGCCTCGGGGAACGTTTGGTGACGGAACCGGGGCCGGCAACAGTGGACTTCGACGTGGTCGTAATCGGCGGCGGCGCGGCCGGGCTGATGTGTGCGCTGACGGCAGGCGGGCGCGGGCGGCGGGTGCTGGTGCTGGACCACGCCAACCGGGTGGGCAAGAAGATCCTGATGTCCGGTGGCGGGCGCTGCAACTTCACCAACATGTACTGCGAGCCGGAGAATTTCATCTCCGCGAATCCGCATTTCGTGAAGTCCGCGCTTAGCCGCTACACCCAGTGGGACTTTATCGCCCTGGTGGAGAAGCACGGCATCCCGTACCACGAGAAGAAGCTGGGGCAGCTGTTCTGTGACCGGTCGTCGAAGGACATCGTGCGGATGCTGCTGGACGAGTGCGCGGCGGCCGGCGTGACCGTGCGCACGGATACACCGGTGACGGATGTGGCCACGGGGGCGCCGCATCGGCTGCAGGCCGGCGGGGATGCCATTGCCTGCGAGTCGCTGGTGATCGCCACGGGCGGCTATTCGATCCCGCGCATGGGGGCGACCGGCTTCGGGCTGGACCTGGCGCGTTCGCTGGGCCTGGCGGTCCAGCCCACCCGGCCGGCCCTGGTCCCGTTCACCCTGAGCGGGCGGCCCCTGGAGGACCTGGAGGGGCTGTCGGGTGTGTCGCTGGACACGGTGACGACCGCCGGGGGCATGGGGTTTCGGGAAAACCTGCTGTTCACGCATCGCGGGCTCAGCGGGCCGGCGGTGCTCCAGGCCTCGACGTACTGGGAGGAGGGCGAGCCGGTGGCGATCGATCTGTTCCCGGGCATGGATCTGGCCGCTCATCTGCGCGAGCTGCGGGAGCAGCGCCCGAAGCTGGAGCTGAAGAGCGTGCTGGGCGAGCAGTTGACGCGGCGGGTGGCCCAGCGCTGGTGCGAGCTGTGGGTGGAGAACCGGCCGCTGGAGCGCCTGAGCAATGCCGATATCGAGCAGGTGACGGGGGTTTGTCAGCCCTGGACGGTCTGGCCGTCGGGGACCGAGGGCTACCGCACCGCGGAGGTGACGCTGGGCGGGGTGGATACCGCCGCCCTGTCCTCGAAGACGATGGAGTGCCGCTCGATCCCGGGGCTCTATTTTATTGGCGAGGTCGTGGATGTGACCGGGCATCTGGGCGGGCACAACTTCCAGTGGGCCTGGGCCTCCGGGTACGCGGCGGGCATGTACGTCTGAGCGGGTTTTTGTGCGCCGCGAACACGGCCTTTCGTGCTGTTCGGGAAACTGTGCTGGGGTTTCGCCTGTCGGGTTGGAAGGACCCGTGTTGGAAGAACCCGGGGTGGGTGACTACTCTTCAAATTCCCAAGCAGCAACGCAAGGAGCTGGCATGAAGATCGATCAGTTGGTAGAGACGGCCGAAGCGATGGTGGCCCCTGGAAAGGGCATCATCGCCATCGATGAATCCACCGGGACGATCGGCAAGCGCCTGGGCGCGGTCGGTGTCGAGAACACCGAGGAGAACCGGCGGACCTATCGCGAACTGCTGCTGACCACGCCGCAGCTCAACGAGTACATCTCGGGCGCGATCCTGTATGACGAGACCATCCGCCAGTCGACCCGCGACGGCAAGCCGTTCGTCGACGTAATGAACGAGTCCGGCATCCTGCCGGGCATCAAGGTGGATACCGGCGCGAAGGACCTGGCCGGGTTCCCCGGCGAGAAGGTGACCGAGGGCCTGGATGGCCTGCGCGAACGCCTGGAGGAATACGCCAAAATGGGCGCGCGGTTCGCCAAGTGGCGCGCGGTGATCACGATTGGCGACACCATGCCCACCGACACCTGCATCGAGTCGAATGCGCACGCGCTGGCGCGGTATGCCGCGCTGTGCCAGGAGCAGGGCATCGTCCCGATCGTGGAGCCGGAGGTCCTGATGGACGGCAGTCACGACATCGAGACCTGCTACGGCGTGACCGAGGCGACCCAGCGCGCGGTGTTCAAGGCGCTCTACGAGCATCATGTCCTGCTGGAGGGCACCATCCTGAAGGCCAGCATGGTGCTGCCGGGCAAGGACTGCCCCGAGCAGGCCAGCGTGGAGGATGTCGCGCATGCGACGCTGCGTTGCCTGGAGTCCGCGGTGCCGGCGATCCTGCCCGGGATCGTGTTCCTCTCCGGTGGGCAGAGCGATGCCGACGCCACCAATCACCTGGATGCGATGAACCGCATCGGCGGGGCCCCGTGGCCGCTGTCCTTCTCCTATGGTCGCGGCATGCAGCAGGCGGCGATGGAGCTGTGGGGCAAGGACATGGGCGCCAATTTCGAGAAGGCCCAGCAGACGGTGTACGAGCGCGCCCGCGACAACGGGCTGGCGGCCCAGGGCAAGTACGCGGCCTGAAGCTAATGCCGCATGGCCTGGATCCAGGGCCGGATCCACGGCCGGGTCCACGGATTGGGGGATCTATTGATCTGGATCAAGAAAGACCGGCGGATGGCTGACTAGCCTGAAACCGTCGGATCCGAACAACGGCCGCCAAGGAGCGCACGATCCCCCAGCGTGCAGGCGGCCGGATGCTTCCGACGGTGTATGTCGCGTCTTGGCCTGCTATCTCCGGATAGCAGGCTTTTTTGTGTCGATTGCCTGCCGAACTGTGACGCATTCCTCAGGAATTCAAAGTTTCGCGATCTCGCGGGAAGGGGTGGCGAAGGTGGGCGCTTCTCCTGCCCATGTCCGGGAAAATGTGGTTATCGCAGGCTCGCTTGGCCGGCTCTGGCGGAACATTAATGGGTTTTGCGCGTCGGGAACTGCGTGGGGCCGCGGTAATGCCCCGTCGTTTGACGAGAAATCCAGAAGATCACCAAGGAGAGCGACATGAGTCTGACACGCCGAGAGTTCCTGGAGGCCATGGTGGCCGCAAGCGCCGCCGGCTTCTCGATGAATGCCTGGGCTGGCGAGAAGGGATCCTGGCGACCGGCCGATGCGGATATGTATGACCTGCCGAAGTTCGGCAATGTCTCGCTGCTGCACTACACGGACTGCCACGCGCAGCTGAAGCCGGTGTACTTCCGCGAGCCGGACGTGAACATCGGGGTTGGCGACATGCAGGGCAAGCCGCCGGTGATGGCAGGGAAGGAACTGCTGGAATACTTCGACATCAAGCCCGGTACGCCACTTGCGCATGCCGTGACGCACATGGATTTCAAATATGCGGCCGAGAAGTACGGACGCCTGGGCGGGTTCTCCCACCTGTCCACGCTGATCCAGAAGCTCCGGGCGGAACGCCCGAACTCCCTGTTGCTGGACGGCGGCGACACCTGGCAGGGCTCGGCCACGTCGCTGTGGACCAACGGCCAGGACATGGTGGATGCGCAGAAGCTGCTGGGCGTGGACATCATGGTCGGCCACTGGGAGTTCACCTTTGGCGACGAACGGGTGATGGAGGTCATCGAGAACGACTTCAAGCCCAACAACATCGAGTTCCTGGCGCAGAACATCGAGGATCGCGACTGGGGCGACCCGGTCTTCGAGCCCTACACCATCCGCGAGATGAACGGGGTCCCGGTGGCGGTGATCGGCCAGGCCTTTCCGTATACCTCGGTGGCCAACCCCGACTACATGTTCCCGGACTGGAGCTTCGGCATCCGCGACGACAACATGCAGCGCATGATCGACGAGTGCCGCGAGAAGGGCGCCAAGGTGGTCGCGATCCTGTCGCACAACGGCATGGTCACGGACATGGAGATGGCCCGCCGCCTGCGCGACGTGGACGTGATCCTGGGTGGCCACACCCACGATGCCGTGCCCGGGGCGATGGAGATCGAGAATGCCGGCGGCGAGCGGACCCTGGTGACCAACGCCGGTTCCAACGGCAAGTTCGTGGGCGTGATGGACCTGGATGTGACCGACAGCGGCATCCGCGACTACAAGTTCACGCTGCTGCCGGTGTTCTCCAACCTGATCGAGGCGGACGCGGAGATGGAAGAGCATATCCGCAAGGTTCGCGAGCCCTACGAGGACAAGCTGAGCGAAGAGTTGGCGGTTACCGACGGCGTGCTGTATCGCCGCGGCAACTTCAACGGCACCTTCGACGAAGTGATCATGGACGCGATGATCAAGGAGATGGATGCCGAGGTGGCCCTCTCGCCGGGCTTCCGCTGGGGCGTGAGTGTGCTGCCGGGCTCGCCCATCACCTTCGAGGAGCTGATGACGCAGACCGCGACCACCTACTCGGAGACCCAGCGCAACGAGATGACCGGCGAGCAGTTGAAGAACGCGCTGGAGGACGTGGCCAACTCGATCTTCAACTCCAACCCCTATCACCACCGGGGGGGCGACATGGTCCGGACCTCGGGGATCGAGTACACCATCGATCCGCATGAATCCATGGGCAGCCGCATCAGTGATATGCACATCAACGGCGAGCCGCTGGATCCGGACAGGAAGTACGTGGTCGCCGGCTGGGCGAATGTCCACGAGCCGCTGGATACGGACCCGGTCTGGGACGTAGTCGCCAACTACCTGCGCGAGCACGACACCATCAGCCCCGGCAAGCCCTACCTGCCGCGACTGAAGAACGTCGAGGGCGATCCCGGTCTGGATCGCTGATCGACCCCTCTGGCTTGGCCCGCGCGAGCGGGCCGGTTAGTCTCGCAGCCGCCGTGCACTGCCTGCACGGCGGCTTTTTTGTGGGAGCGATCCGGAGATGGAGACAAACGGACCGGGCTTCTCGGGCCTGTTGCTGTACTGCCGGCCAGGGTTCGAGGCGGATCTGACGGCGGAGCTGACCGACCGCGCGGCGCGGGCGGGATTGGGTGGCTTCGCGCGCGTGCGCGCCGGCAGCGGCTCGGTTCACTTCGAGCCGGCAGATGGCTCCGTCGAGGCGCTCGCGGGGGCGCTTCCGTTCTCCGCGCTGATCTTCGCGCGGCAGGTGTTCCCGGCGTTTCCGGTCCTCGAGGGGCTGGATCGCGCGGACCGGCTGACGCCGATCATCGAGCAGGCGGAGGCCTCCGGTCTGGCAGTGGATTCCGTCTGGCACGAGATGCCGGATACCAACGAAGGGAAAGGGCTGCGCCGCCTGGTCAAGGCCGTCGAGCGGCCGCTGGCCGCAGTACTGCGCAAGCGCGGGGTGCTGCGGGCACAGGCGGACGGGCAGCGGTTGCATGTCTTCTGGCATGCGGGCGATTGCGTGCAGCTCGGTGTGAGCCGGCCGGGGGAGCGCAGCGAGTGGCCGGGCGGCATCCTGCACCTGCGCTCGCCGCGCGAGGCCCCCAGCCGCTCGACCCTGAAGCTGGAAGAGGGGTGGCATACCTTCATCCCCCGGGAGGACTGGGACACGCGCCTGGCGCAAGGCATGCAGGCCGTGGATCTCGGGGCGGCGCCCGGTGGCTGGACCTGGCAACTGGTACGCCGCGGGATGTACGTGCACGCGGTGGACAACGGGCCGATGGATGACCGCTTGATGGCGACCACCCAGGTGGAGCATCACCGCGAGGATGCGTTTTCGTGGGAACCCCCGAATCCGGTGACCTGGCTGGTCTGCGACATCGTCGACAAGCCGGGGCGCGTGGCGGCGCGCATGGCGGACTGGCTGGAGGCGGGCTGGTGTCGCGAGGCGATCTTCAACCTGAAGCTGCCGATGAAACGGCGCTGGCAGACGGTGGACCAGTGCCTGGACCATATCGAGGAGCGCCTGCTGGACGCCCGGATCGCCCACCGGATGCAGGCGCGACAGCTTTACCACGACCGCGAGGAGATCACGGTCCACGTGCAGCGCGACTGAGTCGGGCGTTATTCGCCCTGCACGGTAATGGTCAGCCGGCGCGTGTGGGCGGCATAGCGGTGTTCCCACAGGAAGACGCCCTGCCAGGTGCCGAGGATCAGCCGCCCCTGGCCGACCGGGAGCGTCAGGTCGTTGTGTGTGAGCATGGCCCGGGCGTGGGCCGCCATGTCGTCGTCGCCTTCCATGTCGTGGCGGTAGGCGGGGTCGCCGTCCGGGGCCATGCGGGCGATCAGGGTTTCCAGGTCGTGGCGGACGTCGGGATCGGCGTTCTCCGTGACCAGCAGCGAGGCGCTGGTGTGGTGCTGGAAGACGTGGCAGGTGCCGGTGGTGATGCCGGAGGCGCGGACGATGTGCTCCACGGCCTGGGTGATGTTCAGCGTGCCGCGGCCGCGGGTCTGCTGGGTCAGGGTGTCCTGGTACACGGCCATGCATCTACCTCGAATGCAAACAAAAAAGCGCCCGCAGGCGCTTGATTGGTCGGTCTAATTTGGTGGAGGCGGCGGGAATCGAACCCGCGTCCGCAGGACCTCCGCCTTCGGCTCTACATGCTTATTCTGTCTTTGAGTTTAACCAGCTACTACCCGACAGGCAGGGAATGCAGCTGGCGATCCCGGTTGAGTTTTAATGGATCCACGCCGGGCGCGCTTCACCACGAGCTTATGAGAGTCGACGCCCGATACTGGACGCATAAGCACGGCTCCAGTCGGACGGCATCTACCGGTTTTTAAGCGGCGAGTGCGTAGTTGTCGTCGTTGGCAACTATTTTTTTGCAGCGGTTTTTACGAGGTCCACTACAGCCTCGGCATGCACCTCAGGTTTCGCGACCCGCGTCGAAGCCAAGTCGCCCCCAAGTACTGTCATGGACATGGTAGCGCATCCGAAGTTCCCCGGCCATGTGATTCATCGGTGGGTAGAAGGTCAAGGGCGGGTTCACCACGAAGCTCACGAAGGCACGAAGGAGGGCCAGGTCAAGAGCGGTCTACAGGAAGACGGGGCGCTTGGGAAGGGTTTGGATAATTTGCTCTGGAATGGACCGGTCCGCGGGGCCGGGGCATCTATGAGATGACCTGCGCTAGCTTCCTGGCTTCCCGCGGGTCGCCCTTGAACTTCTTCGTGCCTTCGTGTGCTTCGTGGTGAAAATGCCGTACTTCGGCTTCGAATGGGGCAGATGCGCCGGGTTGGCAGGTCCCGCGCGGGGGGCGGGTCCGGTACAATGCGCTGCTTTTGGCACGTCCGGTTCGAGGAAGCGCAATGCGGGTTGTGGAAGGGGGCGCGGCGGTCTCGCCGTTTCGGCTGCGGGCTCTGGAGGCAGGGCTGCGGGCAAGCGTACCGGGCGCGGGCCCGCTGGCCGCGCGGTTTGTCTATTTCGTGGAGACCCGGCGGCGGTTGACGCCGGACGAGGAGGCAGTGCTGACGCGCCTGCTGCGCGAGGGCGAGATCTGGGTGGCGCCCGAGTTCGCCGTGCAGCGGGAGCTGGTGGTGATCCCGCGCTTCGGCACGATCAGCCCGTGGTCGTCAAAGGCCACCGAGATTGCCCATCACGCCGGGCTGGAGGACGCGGTCGAACGGATCGAGCGCGGCATTCACTGGCAGATCGGGGGCGACGCGGCGGCCGGCGCGGACCTGGAGTCGCTGGCCGCGCTGCTGCACGACCGCATGACCGAGGCGGTGATCGAGGATCCCGCGGCCGCGGCACAGCTCTTTCACAGCGAGACGCCGCGCTCGCTGGCGCGCGTGGAGCTGGGCGAGGACGCCCGCGCCGCCCTGGAGCGCGCGAACGGGGAGCTGGGACTGGCGCTGTCCCCGGACGAGATCGACTACCTGGCGGACGGATACTCCGCGCTGGGGCGTGCTCCGACCGACGCCGAGCTGATGATGTTCGCGCAGGCGAACTCGGAGCACTGCCGGCACAAGATCTTCAATGCCGCCTGGGTGCTGGATGGCGAGGCCGACGAACGCACGCTGTTCGGGATGATCCGCCAGACCCATGCGCGCCATCCCGAGGGGGTGTTGTCGGCCTACAGCGACAACGCCTCGGTGATCGCCGGTCACACGGGCGTGCGCCTGATGCCGGATGCGATCACCGGTGAATACCGACGTGAAACGCTGGATCTGCCGATCCTGATGAAGGTGGAGACCCACAACCACCCGACCGCGATCTCGCCGTTCCCCGGCGCCGCGACGGGTTCCGGGGGCGAGATCCGCGACGAGGGCGCCACCGGGCAAGGCTCCAAGCCGAAGGCAGGGCTTACTGGCTTCTCCGTATCGAACCTGCGGATCCCGGGCCGCGAGCAGCCCTGGGAGCGCGACTTCGGCCGGCCCGGGCGCATCGAGAGCGCGCGCCAGATCATGCTGGATGGCCCGATTGGCGCGGCGGCCTTCAATAACGAGTTCGGCCGTCCGGCGCTGGCCGGATACTTCCGTACGCTGGAGATGGCGCTGCCGAATCCGGCGGGTGGCGAGACGCTGTACGGTTACCACAAGCCGATCATGCTGGCCGGCGGGGTCGGGTCGATTCGTGGCGAGCACGTGCACAAGCAGGATGTGCCGGCGGGGACCCCGATCGTGGTGCTGGGCGGTCCGGCCATGCTGATCGGCCTGGGCGGCGGGGCGGCCTCGTCCATGGCCAGTGGCGCGAGCTCCGAGCAACTGGATTTCGCGTCGGTACAGCGCGGCAATCCGGAGATGGAGCGCCGCTGCCAGGAGGTGATCGATCGCTGCACGGCCCTGGGGGCGGGCAACCCGATCCTGTCGATCCACGACGTGGGCGCCGGCGGGCTGTCCAACGCGATCCCGGAGATCCTCGACGACGCCGGGCGCGGGGGCGTGATCCAGCTCCGGGACCTGCCGACCGCGGAGCCCGGCCTGTCGCCGATGGAGCTGTGGTGCAACGAGGCGCAGGAACGCTACGTCCTGGCGATCGCCGCCGAGCATCTCGAGACCTTCCGCACCCTGGCCGCGCGCGAACGCGCGCCGTTCGCGGTGGTGGGCCGGGCGACCGACGAGGGCCACCTGAAGGTCGAGGACAGCCTGTTCCACGAACCGCCGGTGGACATGCCCATGGGCATGCTGCTGGGCAAGACGCCGCGGATGACGCGCGAGGACCGGCGCCTGCTACCGCCGGAAACGGCGTTCGATGCCGAGGCCTGGCCACTCGCCGAGGCGCTGGAACGGGTGCTGCACATGCCGTCGGTGGCCGCGAAGCACTTCCTGATCACCATCGGGGACCGCAGCGTGGGCGGCCTCGTCGCACGCGATCAGATGGTGGGGCCGTGGCAGGTCCCCGTGGCGGATTGCGCGGTGACGCTGACCGACTTCGACGGCTATACCGGCGAGGCGATGGCCATGGGCGAGCGCACGCCGCTGGCGATCCTGTCGGCCCCGGCCTCCGGGCGTATGGCGATCGGGGAGGTGGTGACCAATCTGGCGGCGGCGGATATCGACGGTACGCACGCGATCCGTCTGTCCGCCAACTGGATGGCCGCGGCCGGCGTGCCCGGGGAGGACGCCAACCTGTTCGACACCGTCCGCACGATCGCGGAGGACCTGTGCCCGGCACTGGGCATCTCGATCCCGGTGGGCAAGGATTCGCTGTCCATGCGGACGGTCTGGGAGACCGCGGACGGGCAGGCGCGGCACATGCACGCGCCGGTATCGCTGATCGTATCCGGGTTTGCCCCGGTGGCCGATGCGCGCCGGACGCTGACGCCGCAGCCCGACCCGGAGGCCGATGACCGGCTCTGGCTGATCGATCTGGGGGAGGGCCATGGCCGCTTGGGCGGCTCCGCCCTGGCCCAGGCCTACGGGCAGGTCGGCGCGACCCCGCCGGACGTGGTCGATGCCGCACGCCTGCGCGCCTTCTTCGAGGCCATTACGACCCTGCGTCGCAACGGCCTGCTGCGCGCCTATCACGATCGCTCCGACGGCGGCCTGATCACGACCCTGCTGGAGATGGCCTTTGCCGGGCGTTGCGGGCTGGAGATCGCGGTCCCGGAGGGTCAAGCGCCGGGGGCGTGGTTGTTCAACGAGGAGCTGGGCGCCGTGGTGCAGGTCGCGCCCGGTGCCGAATCGGCCCTGCGCGACGCGATGGCGGAGGCTGGCCTGGAGGCGCATCTGCTTCCGGTGGCCCGACGGACCGACGACGAGCGCGTGGTGATCCGCCATGGCGACCAGGAGGCCTTCTCCGCCACGCGCGCGGCGTTGCAGCGCCACTGGCAGGAGACCTCGGCCTGGATGCAGCGGCTGCGGGACGATCCGGAGTGCGCCGACGAGGAGCTCGCCCGGGTGGACGCCGACGGCGGCCTGCAGCCGCGGGTCACCTTCGATCCCGCCGAGGACGTGGCCGCGCCGATGATCGCGCGCGGCGAACGCCCCCGAATCGCGATCCTGCGCGAGCAGGGGGTTAACGGGCAGCTGGAGATGGCGGCGGCCTTCGAGCGCGCGGGGTTTGCCCCGGTGGACGTGCACATGACCGACCTGCTGGACGGTCGCCAGGATCTGGGTTCGATGCAGGGCGTGGCCGCCTGCGGCGGGTTCTCCTACGGCGATGTGCTGGGTGCCGGGGGTGGCTGGGCGCAGACCATCCTCAACCACCCGGCGCTGCGGGATGCCTTCCAGGCGTTCTTCGAACGCCCCGAGACCTTCACCCTGGGGGTTTGTAATGGCTGCCAGATGCTGTCCCACCTGGCCCCGCTGATTCCGGGGGCGGGCCACTGGCCGCGCTTCGTGCGCAACCGTTCCGAGCAGTTCGAGGCGCGCCTGTCCCAGGTGCGGATCGAACCGGGCCCGGCGGTCCTGCTGGAGGGCATGGCCGGCTCGGTGCTGCCGGTGGCGGTGTCGCACGGGGAGGGGCGTACCCACTATGCCGACGGGGTGCCGATCCACGACCAGGCCGCGCTGCGCTATGTGGAGGCCGATGACACGCCGGCGTCGCAGTACCCGGCCAACCCCAATGGCTCCGTGGGCGGCGCCACGGGCTTTGCCAGCGAGGACGGTCGCGCGCTGATCATGATGCCACACCCGGAGCGCGTGTTCCGGACCGTGCAGCACAGCTGGCACCCGGCGGACTGGGGCGAGGACGGACCGTGGCTGCGGCTGTTCCGCAATGCGCGCGCATTCGTCGGCTGAAGCGCGCCGGGCCGATGGTCTATAACGAAGGCATTTGGTCGGCGGACAGACGAGGCGGGTACGGACATGGATGACGCCAGCAAGGACGAATTCCTCGGGGAGGACCTGCGGGTTACGACGACCCTCATGATCGGCCCGTCGCAACGCCCGGTTACGGACCCCGTGCTGGCGCAGCGCCTGATCGAGAGCCTCGACCTGTTCGACGACGCACACCCGCGCGGAGCGATGCCCCACGAGGACGAGGGCGCCCCCGAGGTGCAGCGCCTGGAACACAAGCTGGACCTGCTGCTGCATCTGGTGGCGGAGTCGCTGCACCCGGAACGCCCGGACCCGGTCGAGCTGGTACTCAGCGGGCGTGGCATGGTGCTGCCCGCGGGCACGCTGCCCGAGGATTGCGAGCGGGTGGAGGTCTATCTGAGCCGCTTGCTGCCGCAGCCCTGCGTCCTGGGTGTCGAGACTC
The DNA here is from genome assembly GCF_000377405.1 of Thioalkalivibrio sp. ALE31. GTDB lineage: Bacteria > Pseudomonadota > Gammaproteobacteria > Ectothiorhodospirales > Ectothiorhodospiraceae > Thioalkalivibrio. Next base: position 134,471 of record NZ_KB905020.1, read on the forward strand.
CGACAACCCGCGGAGGCCAGCAAATGACTCGCTGGACGGGGGTCGAGGGGCCTCTGGAAGAGGCGCTCGGGCGGTGGATCTTCCGCCTGCACCGCCGCGAGGTGGCGGAGAAACGCCAGAAAGTTGACGGCAATCGCAATTAGACAGGATACTGCGAACTCGATCACATCATCGGATGCGGGCCGGGCGTCACCCGTTGCCACATCCGGTCGCGAACATCGGGGCACAGCGGTATGCGGGATCCGGGCGAACAGCAACAGGCGATGCGTATTGCACTCAGCGGTGACTCGGGCACGACGGATGCCACCCGGGCGATCCTGAACTGCCTGGGCTGCGAGGCCGAGCATCAGCCGGCCACTGGCACCTTCGAGAACGTCGCCCCCGCCGCGATCTGGCTTTGTGGACCCGCCGCCGAGCTGTCCGCCCGGCTGCAGGATGCACGAACGGAAGACGCCGCGGTGGTCGTGCAGCCTACCGACGGGGCGAGGTCCAGGGCGAAGGGGTGGACTGCGTGGTGGAGCACCCGCTTTCCATCGCGCGGGTTTCGCAGGTCCTGCAGTGGCTTCGGTTCGGCCGCGAGCCGGGATACGACGACATGCCCGGGCTGGTCGGGTCGCATCCGACCATGCAGGCGGTCAAGCGCCTGGTGGGCCAGGTGGCCCGCACCGACGCCACCGCGCTGATCCTGGGCGAGACCGGCTCGGGCAAGGAGGTGGTGGCCCGCGCCATCCACAACGCCTCGGACCGGGCGGACAAGCCGTTCGTGGCGGTGAACTGCGGCGCGATCCCCGGAGACTTGCTGGAGAGCGAGCTGTTCGGGCACGAGAAGGGCGCCTTCACCGGCGCCTTCACGGCCCGCGCGGGGCGTTTCGAACTGGCCGAGGACGGCACGCTGTTCCTGGACGAGATCGGCGACATGCCGTTGCCGATGCAGGTGAAGCTGCTGCGCGTATTGCAGGAGCGCGTCTTCGAGCGTGTGGGTTCCAACAAGTCGCTCCCGGCGCGGGCCCGGATCATTGCCGCCACCCATCGCAACCTGGATGACGCGGTGGCGGATGGCAGCTTCCGCCAGGATCTGTTCTTCCGCCTCAGCGTGTTCCCCATCGAATTGCCGCCCCTGCGCGAACGCACCAGCGATATGCCGCAACTGATCAGCGCGCTGGAAGAACGGCTGCGCGAGCAGGGCATGACCCCGGCCCACCTGACGCCGGCCGTAGTCGCGCACCTGGGGCAGCTCAACTGGCCCGGCAATATCCGCGAGCTGGCCAATCTGCTGGAACAGCTGGCGATCATGTATCCCGACCTGCCGGTGGACCTCGCACAACTGCCCCCCCGGGTCCGGCCGGAAGGGATCGAGGATCTGGCCGTGACCTCCCCCACATCCGGCGGCACCGAGTCGGGGTCGGCGGGCGCCAGCCTGCTGGCCGGTGGACTGCCGCCGGAGGGGGTGGATCTGCGCAGTTTCCTCAACGATCTCGAACGCGACATGATCGTCCGTGCGCTGGACGAGACCGGACACGTGGTCGCGCGCGCGGCGCGTCGTCTCGGGATGCGCCGCACCACACTTGTCGAGCGCATGCGCAAGTTCGGGCTCGGCAAAGCCTGAGCCGGCCTCGGGCCAGACGGGCCAGACGGGCCCGGACCGTAGTGGAGGTCGGGATCCCGTCACCACAAGCCCTGAATTCCCGCGCGATGGTCGACGGATGCTTGACGGATCGGCCTCCCGGTTTGGATAAAACCCCGCTTAATCAATAACCTGTAACGATGGCGCGTTTTTTGCTGAACCTTCCCCGAATCTCTATGGGAAGACGTTCATGTCGCGAGCCACAATCCTGTTGGTGGATGCCGATCCGGCACTGCGCGAGGCCGTGGTCCGGGTCCTGGCTACGATTCCTCGAGTCCGACTGCAGGCCTGCAAAGCGGCCGACCTGCCGCAAACCGTGGAAGGGGTCCGTCCCGCAGCGGTGCTGCTGGGCGGTGACCCCGCCCTGAGCGGAGAAGCCCTTCCCGAACCGCGATCTTGCGTCGCCGCGATCAGTCTGGAGGCCAGTCGCGAACGCGAGCTGTCGGCCATGCGAGCCGGGGTGGACGCGCACTTTGCCCTGCCGGAGATGGCGGACACCCTGGCCGAGTGGCTGCGGCCGCTGCTGGTCTCGGCGCAGGAATTCGAGGCGCCGACGCTGGTGGCTCGCAGCGCGGCGATGCAGGGGATCGATCGTTTTGTATCTCGGATCGCGCGCAGCGCCGCCACGGTCTTCGTGACCGGCGAGTCAGGGGTGGGCAAGGAGGTGCTGGCGCGGCAGCTGCACGCGCGCTCCCCCCGCAGCCGCGGGCCGTTCGAGGCGATCAACTGCGCCGCGCTCCCGGAGGCCATGCTGGAGGCGATGCTCTTCGGGCATGCCAAGGGCGCCTTCACCGGCGCGCTGGAGGCCCGGCCCGGCAAGTTCCAGCGGGCCCACGGCGGGACCCTGCTGCTGGACGAGGTGACCGAAATCCCCGTGCACCTGCAGGCCAAGCTGCTGCGGGCGCTGCAGGAGCGGGAGGTAGAGCCGCTGGGCGGGCGCCAGGCGCAGCGTGTGGATGTACGGGTGATCGCCACCTCCAATCGCGATCTGCGCGAGGCGGTGGCCGAAGGCCACTTGCGCGAGGATCTGTATTACCGCCTGAACGTCTTCCCGCTTTGCATCCCGCCGCTGCGGGAGCGCCCGGAGGATATCGTGCCACTGGCACAGGCCCTGCTGCGGCGGCTGAGCCGCGGGCGCCTGGGGGAACTGGACGCCGCGGCGCAGCGGCGACTGCGGGAGCACGACTGGCCGGGCAATGTCCGCGAGCTGGCCAATGTGATGGAGCGCGCGATCACGCTGCACGAAGGCGATGACGACCGGGTGACGCTGGAGGCGGTCTGGCTGGATGCGGACATGCTGGCGCCCTGGAGCTCGGGCGACTCCGGCAATCAGGCGATCCGGATGAACACGCCCGAGTGGTCGGCCAGCGACGAAAACCCGACGCCGATGCTGGAGCAGACCCTGCAGACCCAGGAGAGCCGGGTGATCCTGAATGTCCTGCGCGAGTCCGGCGGGCGGCGCAAGGAGGCCGCGGACCGACTGGGAATCAGCCCCAGAACATTGCGTTACAAGATTGCGCGCCTGCGCGAGAACGGCTTTGCGGTTCCGGCGTCGGGATGACGCCCAGCGAGGCTGGCATATGGATTGCTTGGAGTTTTGAAGAAAACGGTAAGCCGCGCACATGGGAGCACAAGGGTTCCGTGCAGAGCGCCGGGTCGCCATAGCGAGAACCCCCGAGGGTAGGAAAGATGAGCGAGATGCAGATTCAGAACGTCCTGCAGCAGATGCGTCAGCTGACGCAGACCAGCGGGATCGAGGGGACCAACCCGGCCCAGCCCAATCGCGAACCGCAGCGGGTGGGCGGGGTGGATTTCCAGAACGTGCTGACCGAGTCGCTGCGCGGCGTGAACCAGACCCAACAGGCCGCTACGGATCTGCAGACGCGCTTCGAGCTGGGCGACGACAGCGTCAGCCTGCCGCAGGTGATGACCGCAATGAGCAAGTCCAGTATCGCCTTCGAGGCGACCAACCAGGTACGCAACCGGCTGCTGACGGCGTACCAGGAAATCATGCGGATGCAGGTCTGATCGGCCGGACGGGCTGAGGGAGAGAACGGACGATGGCCGACAATGCACAGTCCCTGCCCGCGGTGGTGACCGGGGGATTCAAGGAGTTCAACGGGATGCCCGCGGGCCGCCAGCTTGCCCTGATCGGGATGCTGGCCGGCGCGATCGTGGTGATCGTGGCGCTGCTCTACTGGGCCATGCGCCCCACCTACGTGCCGCTGTTCCCGCGCATGGACGCCGAGGACGCGGCCGAGGTCGTGCAGGTGCTGTCCCAGGCCGGCATCCAGTACCAGGTGGATTCCACGACCGGGCAGGTGAAGGTCCCGCAGGGCGATGTCGCCGACGCGCGGCTGCAGCTGGCCGGCGAAGGGCTGCCGCGCTCCGGCGACCTCGGCTTCGAACTGTTGCAGGAGGACACCGGGCTTGGCACCAGTCGGATGATCGAGGGGGCGCGTCATCACCGGGCGATGGAAGGCGAGCTGGCGCGCACGGTCGCCTCCCTGGATGCGGTGGATCGCGCGCGGGTGCACATTGCCGAGGGGGAACAGTCGGTGTTCGTGCGCGACCGCCGGCCGGCCAGCGCCTCCGTGGTGGTGCACCTGCGCGGCGGACGATCCCTGAGCGAGACGCAGGTGGGGGCCATCGTGCATCTGGTGGCCTCCAGCACCTCGGATCTGGATCCCGAGCGGGTCACCGTGGTCGACCAGCGCGGCACGCTGCTGACCCAGGACGGCGGCGAGGCGGGCATGGGCGGCAGTGGCGATCGCCTGAACTTCACACGGGATGTGGAGAACCGCTATACCGACCGCGTTCGGGATCTCCTGATCCCGATCGTCGGGCGCGACAAGGTGCGCGTTCAGGTCAATGCCGATATTGATTTCTCGCGCGTGGAGCGAACCGAGGAGCTGTACGATCCCGAGACCATCGCGCTGCGGTCCGAACAAAGCCGGGAGGAAGAGCGCACGGGTCCCGAAGGCGGTGCCGGGGGCGTCCCGGGCGCGCTGACCAATCAGCCCCCCGAGGGCGGCGTGGTCGGGGAAGAGGGCGAGGAAGGTGCCGCTGCTCCGGCGCCGCTCCCGGGCAGTCGCAGCACCAACGTGACCAGAAACTACGAGGTCGATCGCCGCATCAACCACATCCGCGAGATGCCGGGCGGCGTGCGCCGGGTCTCCACCGCGGTGGTCGTGGACTTCCGTCAGGAGGTCAACGAGGACGGCGAGACGGTGCAGGTGGCGCGGGACGCCGAGGAACTGGAGCGCATCGAGGCATTGGTGCGCGAGGCGGTTGGATTCAACGCCGAACGAGGCGATACGATCAATGTGGTGACCGCGCCGTTCGAGGCGCCCGCGGACGAGATCCCGGCGGAGGAGATCGCCTTCTGGGAGCAGCCCTGGTTTATCGAGGTGCTGAAGATCGTGGCGGCGCTGTTGCTGGCCCTGATCATCCTGCTGACGGTGGTGCGCCCGGCAATGAAGCAACTGATGAAGCGTCCGGCACCGCCCCCGCGGCGCGAGGATGACCGCGAGGCCCTGACCGACGAGTCCGGCGGCGAGGCCGGCATGGGGCCGAGCGAGGGTTCGGCCGTGGCCGCGCTGACGGGTCCCAAGGGTCCGGATCAGCAGGAGATGGATCTGGAGGCCGTGCGCGAGATGGTCCGCGAGGATCCCAAGCGCGTGGCGCAGGTAATGAAGACCTGGTTGGGTGACGATGGCCGCTGACAAGAACTCCAAGCTGGAAGGCGCCGAGCGCGCCGCCGTGTTCATGATGAGCCTGGGCGAGGATGCCGCCGCCGAGGTCATGCGCCACATGGGGCCCAAGGAGGTGCAGAAGATCGGCACCGCCATGGCCTCGATGGACCGCATCTCGCGCAGCGATGTGAACGCCGCGCTGCACGAGTTCTCCACCCATGTGCAGGAACAGACCGCGCTGGGCGTGGGCGCCGACGAATACGTGCGCAGCGTCATGGAGAGCGCGCTGGGCGACAAGGCCTCGGGCCTGATCGACCGCATCCTGCTGGGACGCAATTCCAAGGGCATCGAGGCCCTCAAGTGGCTGGACCCGCGCGCCATCGCGGACATGCTGCGCAATGAGCATCCGCAGATCGTGGCCATCGTGCTGTCCCATCTCGATTCCGACCAGGCCTCCGACACCCTGCAGTACCTGCCCGCGCGGGTGCAGTCCGACATCGTGATGCGCATCGCCACCATGGATGGCGTGCAGCCCCAGGCCCTGCAGGAACTCGACGAGATCCTCGACCGGCAACTCTCCGGTAATGCGGCGAGCAAGACCTCGATGCTGGGGGGCGTGCGCTCGGCGGCCAACATCATGAACCTGATGGAGGGTTCGCGGGAGGCCGAGATCATGGAGACGATCAAGGAGTCGGATTCCGATCTGGGCACGCGTATCGAGGAAGAGATGTTTGTCTTCGATAACCTGGTGGATATCGACGACCGTGGCATCCAGACGCTGATGCGCGAGATCCAGACCGAATCCCTGGTGCTTGCGCTGAAGGGCGCCGACGACGACCTGAAGGACAAGATCTTCCGCAACATGTCCAAGCGCGCCGGCGAGATGCTGCGCGAGGACCTCGAGGCCAAGGGCCCGGTCCGAGTCAGCGAGGTCGAGGCCGCGCAGAAGGAGATCCTGTCGGTGGCTCGGCGCCTGGCCGAGAACGGCGACATTGTGCTTGGCGGTGGCGGTAGCGAGGCCATGTTGTGAGCGACAGCTCGGCGGCCAGGCTGTATACCGACGCCTCGGCGTCGCTGTGGGAGCCGCCGGAGATCGGTGACGACGGTGTCCATCCCCCGCGCCGTCTGCCCACCGCCGCCGAGATCGAGGCGATCGAGGAAGAGGCGCGCAAGAACGGCTTCGAGGCTGGCTATGCCGAGGGCCACGAACTGGGCCAGAAGGAGGCGGAAAAGGCCGCCCGGGCGCGCGAGGACAAGAAACTGCGCGAAACGGTGGCCGCACTGGAGGCGGTGGCCGGCAGTCTCGCCGATCCGCTGGCCGATGCAGCCGACGCCCTGGAGCCGGAGCTTTTGGCCCTGGTGACGGTCCTGGCGCGCAAGGTCGTGCAAAGCGAGCTGGAGTCCCGGCCGGAGCAGATCCGGGCGGTTCTCGAGGGCGCGCTGGCTCAGTTGCCGGGACGCAACCAGGAGGTGCGGGTGCATCTGAACCCGGAGGACCAGGGGCTGGTCGAGACCTACGCCGAGCGCGCGGACGCGCGCATCACCTGGGTCCCGGATCCGGGCCTGGCACGCGGCGGGTGCCGGGTGGAGGCGGGCGCGGCGAGCGTGGACGCGAGCCTGGAGCGGCGCTTGCAGCATGCGGTCGAGGCCCTGTGGAACGGCGAGTATGCCCCGGCCGCTGACACCGAGCCCCGGGATGACAGCGCCCATCAGGCATCCGACCGCCCGGATGCGGAGGAGTCATGAGCACTCCGATCGACGAACTGCGCCGCAAGGGCCGCGAACGTCTGAGCACGGGGCTTCTGGACCGGTTGCAGCAGTCCCGGGGTCGCGTGGAGCGGGTCAACCCGCCCCAGGCGGAGGGGCATCTGTCGCGCCTGACCGGCCTGACGCTGGAGGCCGAGGGTCTGCGCCTGCCGATTGGCGGGCGCGCCCTGATCCACGGCGAAACCGGGGAGCCGGTGCCGGCGGAGGTGGTCGGTTTTCAGAACGAGCGCACCTTCCTGATGCCGGAGGAGCTGGCGACGGGGCTGACGCCCGGGGCGCGCATCGAACCGCTGGACAACCAGCGCCAGATCCCGGTGGGCGAGGGGCTGCTGGGACGGGTGATCGACGCCAACGGGGCGCCCCTGGATGGCCAGGGGCCGATCCGTACCCATGATTTTGGGCCACTGGCCGGGCGTCCGATCAACCCTCTGCAGCGCGCGCCCGTGCGCGAGCCGCTGGATGTCGGGATCCGGGCGATCAACGGCCTGCTGTCGGTGGGGCGCGGCCAGCGGCTGGGCCTGTTCGCGGGTTCGGGGGTCGGCAAGAGCGTTCTGCTGGGCATGATGACGCGCAACACCACAGCGGACGTAATCGTGGTCGGCCTGATCGGCGAGCGTGGTCGCGAGGTGAATGAGTTCATCCACGAGATCCTGGACGAGGAGTCGCGTACCCGTACCGTGGTGGTCGCGGTTCCCGCGGATCAGTCGCCGCTGCTGCGCCAGCATGGTGCCTGGGTGGCCACGGCGGTGGCCGAGCATTTCCGGGACCAGGGGCTGCACGTGCTCCTGCTGATGGACTCCCTGACCCGGTTTGCCCAGGGGGCGCGGGAGATCGCGATGGCCATTGGCGAGCCACCGGCTTCCAAAGGCTATGCGGCGTCGGTGTTCGCGCGCCTGCCACAGCTGGTGGAGCGAGCGGGCAATGGCGATGTCGGCGGGGGCTCGATCACGGCCTTCTACACCGTGCTGGCCGAGGGTGATGACCAGAACGACCCGATCGTGGACGCAGCGCGGGCCATCCTCGACGGTCATGTGGTGCTCTCGCGGGAGATCGCGGAGACGGGCCGCTACCCGGCCATTAATGTCGGGGCGTCGGTCTCGCGTGTGATGTCGTCACTGATCACTCCGGAACACGAACGCGCGGCCCGCCGCTTTCGTGATCTGGCCGCCACCTACATGCGCAATCGCGACCTCATCGCGGTGGGGGCCTACCGCAAGGGCGCCGATCCGCATCTGGACGAGGCGGTGGCGATGCATGAACGCCTGGAGGCCTATCTGGGGCAGGGCCGCGACGAGGCCGTCAGCTTCGACCGCGCCCGGGATGATCTGCTGGCACTGGTCGGGGGTGGCGCGGCATGAACCCGAAGCGCCTGGAGCGCCTGCTGCGGCTGCGCAAGATCGAGGAAAGCGAGGCGACGCGCCAGCTGGGCGAGCGGCTGCAGCAACTGGATGCCATCGCCGGCCAGCGCGAGCGCCTGGAGACCTATCAGCGGGAATACCTGCAGGCAACCCTGCCGGACGATGCCAATGCGCTGAAGTGGCTGGCCGGCATGCGCGACCAGCTGCGCTCCGCGCTGGAGCAGCAGGATCTGCGCATCCAGGCGGCCGAGTCCCAGGTGGAGACGGCGCGCCAGGAGTGGCTGGAACGCCATCGAAACAGCCTATCGCTGGAGAAGCTGCTCGAGCGCCGGCGGGCCGAGACCGCGCGGCATGACGCGCGGCGCCAGCAGACAGAACAGGATATGTGGGCCACCCGCCAGGCCCATGCGCGCGAGGCAGACGCGCGTTGGCAGGGTTCTTGAATGGACCCTGAGTATCGATTGAGGCATGGGCCCGGGGATGACCCCGGCAGACCGAGGATTCGGCAATGATCGCAACACAGAATACGGGCCAGGGCATGCTGCCGCTGCTGCAACTGCTGGGCGGCAGCTCGATGCAGGGCCTGGACGACCTGAAAGGCCTGCAAGGCCGCCTCAAGGGCCAGGACGGCGAGGACTTCCTGGCCATCCTGGAGCCCCAGATGGAGTCGCTGCTGGCCAGCCTGGGCGTTCCCGGCGAGGAACTGGAAGGCCTGGACCTGGAGGCGATGCTGGCGCGACTCCAGGACTTGCTGGACGGGCAGCCCCTGGCCGCGGATCCCGAAGGGGGTGGCAATACCTTGCCGGTCGCCGCGCTGATGGCTGCGACCCAGGAACCGGGACGAGCCGAGGTGCCCCGCGCCGAAGGTACCCCGGCCCGGGGAGGAGGCGAGGAGCGGGCCCTGCCGGTGAAGCCGCTGCCGGCCGCGGTCATGCGGCTGTTCGTCGAAGCGGCCCAGGCCAATGCCGGACGGGATGGCGCGGTTGCCCTGAAGCCCGACGTGGTGGGTGCGCAGGGAGGCATGGCCCGCGACAACGTCCTGGAGATCCTCGCCCAGTGGATGGGGCAGGGGGGTGACGAGGCGCGCCGCGGCCGTTCCGACCCCCTGAGCGGGGTGCTGCCGGCCCAGGGGCTCGGGCAGGCCGAAGGGACGGACGGGGCGCGGGCGCTGCCGCGCCTCGATCTGACACGACTCCTGCAGCAGCCCAACGGGGCCCGGGAGCTGGCCGACCAGGTTCGCATGCTGGCCCAGGCGCAGGGCGGGCGTACCGAACTCAAGCTGCACCCGCCGCAACTGGGCAGCCTGGATGTGCGTGTGCTGGTCGAGGGTGATCGCACCAGTATCCAGTTCATCAGTGCCAATCCGGTGACCCGCGAGGTGCTGGAGGCGGCCATGCCGCGCCTGCGTGACAGCCTGGCCGAGAGCGGCCTGATGCTGGACGATGCGACCGTGTCCGACCACGCGGCCGAGGAGCAGGCGGAGCAGGAGGCCGGCGAGACGGCGCTCGCGGCGGATGACGAGGCCGCCGAGGCCGAGGACCGCGAGGCCGCCGATGGCAGCACGCTCTCCATGCTGAACCGGCGCCTGGACCTGTTTGCCTGACCGGCCGTGCTTGGGTGCAGCCGCGGCCTGCGGCCGTGGCTGCAGGCCCGTTCCTGCGCTTATGCCGGCTTCCCCCATGTTCCCGTGTGCCGCCAAGATTCCGTCTTTCACGGCGGCCGGGCGGCCGATTCTTGACGTTCTTCATGTTTTCCGCGCCCGCGTTTACCCCGGAAAACCGCCAGTAAACAAGCGTAACTGACGGATTACAAAGACTAAAACGACTTCTGGCATCAGCCTTGCTATGGTCTGTACCGAGAACGAATCCTCGGTTTACCGGACAGCGGGTGCGATATGGCAGAGAAGGAAGTCAATCTGGACGACGACGAAGGCGGCGCCCCGAAGAAGGGCGGGAAGGGCAAGCTGATCGTCCTGATCCTGGTCGTCCTGTTTCTCGTAGCCGGCGGTGCGGCCGCCGCCTGGTTCTTCCTGATGGCGGACGGTGACGATACCGAGCAGGTCGAAGCCGGCCCGCCCGAGCGGCTGTACACCAGCCTCGAGCCGATGACGGTGAACATCGAGGCCCCGGGGCGCATCCGCTACCTGCGCGCGGAACTGTCGCTGGTGACCCATGACCCGGCGGTCGCCGAGGCCTTCGAACGACACCTGCCGGCAATCCGAAACGACCTCCTGGGCATCCTGGCGGAACAGCGCTACGAGGATCTCAATACCCGCGCGGGCAAGGAGGCCCTGGCGGAAGAGCTGAAAGAGACGATCGCCGGGATTCTGCGTTCCCGCGATGCCCCGGACGCGGTCGAGGCCGTGCTGTTCAACGAACTGGTGATGCAGTAGGAGCCCCGTCATGGCACAGACGGATATCCTCAGCCAGGACGAGATCGATGCCCTCCTGCACGGCGTGGACGAGGGCGACGTCGAGACCGAAGACCCGTATCCGAGTGATGGCCAGGCACGCGAATTCAACTTCGCCACCCAGGACCGGATCGTGCGTGGGCGCATGCCCACGCTGGAGATGATCAACGAGCGCTTCGCGCGCCACCTGCGGGTCCGTCTGTTCAACGTGCTGCGTCGCTCCGCCGAGATCTCGGTGGTCGGCACCCGCATCACCAAGTTCTCCGAGTACATGCATTCGCTGTTCGTGCCCACCAGCCTGAACCTGGTGCGCGCGCATCCGTTGCACGGTACCGGGCTGTTTGTGTTCGACCCGAAGCTGGTGTTCATCCTGGTGGACAACTTCTTCGGCGGCGACGGGCGCTACTACACCCGCATCGAGGGGCGTGACTTCACCCCGATGGAGATGAAGGTGGTGCACGGCGTGCTGGAAGGCGCGTTCGAGGACATGCAGAAGGCCTGGCAGCCGGTCATGGAGCTGGAGTTCGAGTTCCTGAACTCCGAGGTCAACCCGCAGTTCGCGAATATCGTCTCGCCGACCGAGATCGTGGTGATCAGCGAGTTCCACATCGAGCTCGACGGGGGCGGCGGCAACCTGCACGTGACCCTGCCGTACTCGATGATCGAGCCGATCCGCGAGCAGCTGGATACCGGTATCCAGTCGGACCGCTCCGACGTGGACCAGCGCTGGATGCACGCACTCCAGGAGGAGATCCAGACCGCCGAGGTCGAGATCAGCTCCATCCTGGCCGAGACCGAGGTGACCGTGCGCGAGCTGCTGGATATCCAGCCGGGCGACATCATCCCGGTTGATCTCCCCGAAAAGATTTCCCTGCAGGTCGAAGACATCCCGATGTTCCGCGGGAAGTTCGGCGTATCCAATGGGCTGAATGCGATCCAGATTTCGGAACGGATCATCAAACGATAGAGGGCCGCAGCATGGCAGACACCGACGATCCCAAACAGGACACCCCCGGCCCCGACGCGGAGGCCGCCGCCGAGAATCCGGAGACGGAGGGCGGTTCCGATGACCAGGCCCTGGCCGACGAGTGGGCGGCCGCCCTGGCGGAGCAGAAGGACGAGGATGGCGAGGCAGCCGCCGACCCCGACGCGCTGCTGAACGAGGCACAGGGCGGGGCGTCCGAGGACCCGGCGCAGGAAGCGCCGAAGGCCGAGAAGCGGGAACGCAAGCACAAGCCGGACCCGGGCGCGGAGGCCCTGCAGCCGGAGCAGCTCTCCGGCGTGGTGCAGGGCGACGGGGAGGAGCTGAACCTGGAGATGGTCCTGGATGTACCGGTGACCATCTCCATGGAGATCGGTCGCACGCGCATCCCGATCCGCAACCTCCTCCAGCTGAATCAGGGCTCGGTGGTGGAGCTGGACCGCCTGGCCGGCGAGCCGCTGGACGTGCTGGTGAACGGGACGCTGATTGCGCATGGCGAGGTGGTGGTGGTCAACGAAAAGTTCGGTATCCGGCTGACCGACGTGATCAGCCCCAGCGAACGGATCCGCAAGCTTAAATAGCCATGAATCAACGCTATACGCACATCGCGGCCCTCGTCCTGACGGCCGTTACGGGGAGCCTCTGGCCACTGACCGCCCTCGCCGAGGGGGGTAGCGGCGGCGCCGCCGGGTATCTGGCCCAGCTGATCGGCGGTCTGGTCCTGGTGATCGGCGCGATCGTGGTGCTGGGCTGGGTCCTACGGCGCACACAGGGCGGGCTCAATCGCGGCTCCCAGGTGATCGAGATCGTCGCGGCGCGCTCGGTGGGCGCGCGCGAGCGCCTGGTGCTGGTCCAGGTCGGGGACGAACAGGTCCTGGTCGGGGTTGGGCCCGCCGGCATGCGCACGCTGCACACCATGAACGAACCGGTACTGGCCCCGGCCGGCGAGACCCCGGACTTCTCGAGCGCGTTGAAGCGCGCGGTGACGCGGCGTGCGCCGGTCACCGGCGAGCGGGGGCAGTCGTGATGTCGGTGCTGCTGCGGATTGGGCTGGGGCTGGCTCTGCTGGCCCTGCCGGGCCTGGCCGGAGCGCAGGTCGCGCAGGGCATCGAGGCCCTGACGGTGACCACCAACGGGGATGGTGGCGAGACCTATTCGGTGACGCTGCAGATCATCCTGCTGATGACGCTGCTGACCCTGCTGCCGTCGATCCTGATCATGATGACCGCGTTTACGCGCATCCTGGTGGTGCTGGCCATCCTGCGCCAGGGCCTGGGTACGACCCAGACACCGTCCAACCAGATCCTGATCGGTCTGGCGTTTTTCCTGACCCTGTTCGTGATGGCCCCGGTGTTCGAGGAGATCTACGACACCGCGTTTGTGCCCTACGTGAACGAGGAGATGGGGACCGAGGAGGTGCTGCAGGCCGGGGTGCAGCCCCTGCGCGAGTTCATGCTGGCGCATACCCGCGAGAGTGACCTGGCGATGTTCGCCGAGATCAACGGGATCGACGGCTTCGAGGATGCCGACGATATCCCGCTAAGCCTGCTGGTGCCGGCGTTTATCACCAGCGAACTCAAGACCGCGTTCCAGATCGGCTTCCTGATCCTGATCCCGTTTCTGATCATCGACCTGGTGGTGGCCTCGGTCCTGATGTCGATGGGGATGGTGATGCTCTCGCCGCTGATCATCTCGTTGCCGTTCAAGGTGATGCTGTTCGTTCTGGTCGATGGCTGGGCGCTGATGATGAACACCCTTGCCACCAGCTTTTTTGTTTAGGAGGTTCCGATGACACCTGAATTGGTGGTCGATATCGGGCGCGAGACGCTCACGGTGGTGGTTCTTCTGGCCGCGCCGCCGCTGCTGACCGCGCTGGCGGTGGGCCTGGCGATCGGCATGCTTCAGGCCGCCACCCAGGTGCAGGAAATGACCCTGTCGTTCATCCCCAAGCTGCTGGCCATGTTCGCGGCCCTCCTGATCAGTGGGCACTGGATGCTGGCGCTGCTGATCGACTACACCGAGCGCCTCTACGAGGGCGCGCCGGGGATGGTGGGGTAGACCGATGACTCTGGCGGCGGAACAGCTGGTGCTGTGGGTGGGGGCGGTCCTGTGGCCGTTCGCGCGCATTGGCGCCATGCTCGTCGCCATGCCGATCTTCGGCGCCGACACGGTCAACGCTCGGGTGCGCATGGGGCTGGCGCTGCTGCTGGCCATCTTCGTCGCCATGCAGGGGCCGGTGCTGCCGGATATCGACCCCCTGAGCCTCGAAGGCGTGGTGGTAACGCTGCACCAGATCGCGATCGGGGTGTTCATGGGCTTCATCCTGCAGATGGTCTTCTCCGCCGTGACCCAGGCGGGCGAGGTGATCGCGCTGGGCATGGGGCTGGGTTTCGCGTCCATCGTGGACCCGGCCCAGGGCGTGCAGGTGCCAGTGGTGTCGACCATCTTCGTGATCTTCTCGACCCTGCTGTTCCTGGCGATGAACGGCCATCTGATCGCGCTGGAACTGATGCTGACCAGCTTCGAGACCATGCCGATCGCGCCGACCGGCCTGAACGCGGAGGCCTTCTACGCGCTGGTCGCGTTCGGATCGACGATGTTCGTTGGAGCGGTGCTGGTGGCGCTTCCGGCGGTCGCCTCGCTGCTGCTGGTGAATATCTCCATGGGCGTGATCACCCGCGCCTCGCCGCAGCTCAACATCTTCGCAGTGGGCTTCCCGATGATGATCCTGATCGGCTTCGTGCTGCTCATGTTCACATTTCCGGGGCTGCCGGAACGCTTCGGGGAGCTGATGCTCGAGGCCTTCCACCTGATGCAGACCCGGATGGGGTTCTGACATGGCCGAGAACGAGAACGGGCAGGAAAAAACCGAAGAGCCCACTCCGAAACGCCTGCGCGAGGCGAAGGAGAAGGGTCAGGTCCCGCGCTCGCGCGAGCTCAGCACCTTCCTGGTGCTGATGACCGCGGGGGCGTTCATGTTGATGTACGGCCCGAACATGGGCGCGCAACTCGCTGAACAGATGAGCAGTCGTTTCGATTTCGATCCCGAAATGGCGTACGACTCCTCGCTGCTGCTGCCCTACCTCGCCCAGGAGATCTTCCGCACCCTGCGCACGTTGTTTCCGCTGTTCGGGGTGTTGATCGTTGCGGCCGTGATGGCGCCGATCGTGATCGGGGGCGCGAACTTTTCCTGGAAGGCGGCGGCCCCGAAGGCCTCCAAGCTGAATCCCGGAAAGGGGCTCAAGCGCATCTTCTCCTGGCAGGGGCTGATGGAGTTCGGCAAGACCTTCGCCAAGTTCGTGCTGATCTCCAGCGTCGCGGTCGCGGTGCTCGCCACCTTTTCCGATCGCCTGCTGATGCTGGGCTACGAGCCGATCCATCAGGGTATCGCGCATACCGCCCAGCTGGTGCTGGGGACCTTTATCGCGGTATCGGCCGCGCTGATCGTGGTCGCCGCCATCGATGCGCCGTTCCAGATGTGGAACCACCAGAAGCAGCTGCGCATGACCCGCCAGGAGGTCAAGGACGAATACAAGGAGACCGACGGCAAGCCGGAGGTCAAGCAGAAGGTCCGCCAGCTGCAGCAGGAGATGGCGCAGCGGCGGATGATGGAGGAGGTCCCGAAGGCCGACGTGATCATCACCAACCCGACCCATTACGCCGTGGCCATCGTCTACGAGGCCTCGCGCATGGCGGCGCCCAAGGTAGTGGCCAAGGGCGCCGACGAGGTCGCGGCCTCGATCCGTGCGGTCGCCGACGAACACGCGATCGTCCGCGTCGAGGCGCCGCGCGTCGCCCGCGCGATCTATTTCACCACGGACCTGAACCAGGAGATCCCCAACGGCCTGTTCGTCGCCGTCGCACGCATCCTGGCCTATGTCTACCAGCTCAAGCGGGCCGACGCCGACGCGCAGATGCCGGATGACCTGCCAGTGCCGGAGGATTACCTCGATCCGGACAAGCAGCGCGGCAAGCGGAGGGATCGCTGATGGCCTTCTTCGACCGCCTCGGGAACGTCGGCAAGTGGGGACTCGGCGCGCCGATCCTGCTGATCGCCATGCTGTCGATGATGGTGCTGCCGCTCCCGCCGCTGGCGCTGGACGTGCTGTTCACCTTCAATATCGCGCTTTCGCTGGTGGTGATCATGGTTGCGGTGTATACGCCGCGGCCGCTGGAATTCGCCGTGTTCCCGACCGTGTTGCTGGTCGCGACGCTGCTGCGCCTGGCGCTGAACATCGCGTCTACGCGGGTGATCCTGCTGGAAGGCCATACCGGGACTGACGCGGCGGGCAAGGTGATCCAGGCCTTCGGCGACTTCGTGGTGGGCGGCAACTACACCGTCGGCCTGGTGGTGTTCGCCATCCTGATCATCATCAACTTCGTGGTGGTCACCAAGGGCGCGGGGCGCGTCTCCGAGGTCAGCGCCCGCTTCACCCTGGATTCCATGCCCGGCAAGCAGATGGCGATCGACGCCGACCTGAACGCCGGCATCCTGACCCAGGAAGAGGCGCGCAAGCGCCGCGAGGAGATCGCCAGCGAGGCGGACTTCTATGGCTCCATGGACGGGGCCTCCAAGTTTGTTCGCGGTGACGCGATCGCCGGCATCCTGATCCTGTTCGTGAACATCATCGGCGGCCTGACCATCGGGGCCGTCCAGCACGGCATGACGATCGGCGATGCCGCGACCAATTACGTGCTGCTGACCATCGGCGATGGTCTGGTCGCGCAGATCCCGTCGCTGGTGCTGTCCTCCGCGACCGCGATCATCGTGACCCGCGTGACCAGCAGCCAGGACATGGGGCAGCAGGTCTTCGGCCAGATGTTCTCCAACCCGCGCGTGCTGTACGTGGCCGGGGGTGTGATCGCCGCACTGGGGATCGTGCCGGGCATGCCCAATGCCGTGTTCCTGGGCCTGGCCGCGCTGATCTTCGGCGGGGCATACCTGCTCAAGCGCCAGGCCCGCGAGGCCGAGGTGGAGGTGGAGCGCATCCCGCAGGAGGACGAGGGCGGGGCCCGGTCCGAGGATCGCGACCTGACCTGGGAAGACGTGCCGCCGGTGGATCTGGTGTCGCTGGAGGTGGGCTATCGCCTGATCCCGCTGGTGGATCGCACCCAGGACGGCCAGCTGATGGGCCGGATCAAGGGCGTGCGGCGCAAGCTCTCGCAGGAGCTGGGATTCCTGCTGCAGCCGGTGCATATCCGCGACAACCTCGAACTGAGCCCGAATGCCTACCGCATCAGCCTGCTGGGCGTGACCGTGGCCGAGGCCGAGGTCTTCCCCGAGCGCGAACTGGCGATCAATCCGGGCGAGGTGTTCGGGACGGTGCCGGGCACGCCGACCAAGGACCCGACGTTCAATCTGGATGCGCTGTGGATCGACCCGGCGGACCGCGACCAGGCCCAGGGTGCCGGCTATACCGTGGTCGACTGCGCCACGGTGATCGCGACCCATCTGTCACAGGTGTTCCGCGAGAACGCGCATCGCCTGATCGGCCACGAGGAGGCGCAGCACCTGCTCGACCAGCTGGCGCGCCATTCGCCGAAGCTGGTGGAAAACCTGGTGCCCAAGACGCTGTCCCTGTCCATCGTGCTGAAGGTGCTGCAGAACCTGCTGGCCGAGCAGGTCTCGATCCGCGACCTGCGCACGATCGCCGAAACCCTGGCAGACGAGGGGGTCAAGAGTCAGGATCCCGGCACTTTGACCGCGGCGGTGCGGGTGGCCCTGGCGCGCTCGATCGTGCAGGACCTGGTGGGGCCGGAGGACGAGCTGCCCCTGATCGCGCTGGATCCGTCGTTGGAACAGCTCTTGCATAAGTCCCTGCAGGGGAGCTCGGGCGGCACGGTTGGACTGGAGCCCGGGCTGGCGGAGCGGCTGCAGCGCTCGGTGGCCGATGCGGCCCGCCGCCAGGAGACGGCCGGACAGCCGGCGGTCCTGGTGGTGGCACCGGAGATCCGCTCCTGGATCGCCGGGTGGCTGCGCGGCGCGGTCCGCAGTCTGACCGTGCTGGCCTTCACCGAGATTCCGGACAATCGCCGGATCCGGGTGGTCGCCACCGTCGGCCAGGAAGAGTCGCAGAAGCAGTCCGCCTGAACAACACGATGAAGGGTTCCGCCGCGCGAGCGGCGCAGGAGAAAAAGCATGAACGTCAGACGATATCGGGCCCGGGACATGCGTGACGCGATGCGCCAGGTGCGCGAGCAGCAGGGCGAGGACGCGGTCATCCTGTCCAGTCGCCGGGTCGACGGCTGGCTCGAGGTGGTCGCGGCGCTGGAGGACGGCGCAGCGTCGGAGCCGGTAGCCGCGCAGGACGCGCCCGCGACGAGCCGCGAAGCGAGCACAACCGCCCGGCCGGCTCGCGAGCGCGGCGCCGGTCAGGCCGCGGCGTCGTGGCCGGCCGACCCGGAGCTGACCGCCATGCGGCAGGAGCTGCGCGACCTGCGCAGCCTGATGACGCGCCAGTATGCGGAGAGCGAAGAGGCGCGCTGGGCGGCCCGCCACCCGCTGGCGGCGGAATGCAAGGCGCGCCTGATCGACCGCGGGTTCAGCGAGGCCCTGGCGCGCAGCCTGGCCGGAAGCATTCTCGATGACAGCTCGCCGGAACAGGCCTGGGAACGCCTGCGGGCGCGGTTGTCGGGCGCGATTGCCACCCACCGGCCGGACATCCTGGACGAGGGCGGCCTGCTGGCGCTGGTCGGGCCCACCGGCGTTGGCAAGACCACCACGCTGGCCCGCATCGCGCTGCGCCAGATCCGCCGCATGGGCCCGGATTCGGTTACGCTGGTCACCCTGGACAGCCAGCGCATCGGGGCCACGCGCCAGTTGCAGGCCTTCGCCCAGATGGCGGGGATCTCGGTGCGGGTGCTGCAGAACGCGAGAGAGTTGCGCGAACTGGCGCGCCGCGTGGAGGATGGGCACCTGATCCTGGTGGATACGGCGGGACAGGCCCCGCGTGCAGTGGAGGACGAATCCCTGTTCGCGCACCTGCCGCCGGACATCCGGGCCGAGAGCTGGCTGGTGGTGTCGGCGACGACCCAGGGGAGCGCATTGCGGCGGGTGCTGGAGGCATTTCGCAAGGCGGAGCCCTCGGCGCTGGTGCTGACCAAGCTGGACGAGGCCGAGGAGCTGGGCGAGGTCCTGTCCGTACTGCTCGATCAGCACCTGGGGCTGGGGTTCGTCAGTGATGGCCAGCGTATTGCCGAGGACTTTCACCGGGTCGATACCGGGTATCTGACCCGACTGGCCCTGGAGGATGCCGCCGATGAACCCGGGGCAGCGGCCAATGCCCGCGAGACCTGGGCGGCCGAGCGCCTGGCGGAGATGGAACCGCCGCGACGCGCGCGCGCCCAGGCACGTCCGGCACGGGCGGCGGAGCCCGCCACGCTGGAACTGATTCAACCGGTCGGGAAGGGGCGCTATGCCACGCACTAACAAGCCGTTGAAGGTCATCGCGGTTGCCTCGGGCAAGGGCGGGGTGGGCAAGACCAACGTATCGGTGAACCTGTCGGTGGGCCTGGCCCGGCTCGGGCGCGAGGTCATGCTGTTCGACGCCGATCTGGGCCTGGCCAACGTGGACCTGCTGCTGGGGATGCGTCCCGAGCGCACGCTGCACGACCTGGTGACCGGTGATGTGGACAGCCTGGAGGATGTGCTCGTCCAGGGGCCTGACGGGGTAAAGGTGGTGCCTTCGGCTTCGGGGATCGCGGCGATGGCCAACCTGACGCCGGCCGAGCATGCCGGTCTGATCCATGCCTTCAGCGCCTATCGCAAACCCCTGGATGTGCTGATCGTGGACACCGCGGCCGGCCTGCAGGAATCCGTGACGTCGTTCTGCCGCGCGGTCCAGGAGACCCTGGTGGTGGTCTGCGACGAGCCCGCCTCGATTACCGACGCCTATGCCCTGATCAAGGTCCTGCACCGCGATCATGGCCTGCGTCGCTTCCGCATGGTGACGAACATGGTCGACGGCCGCGAAGGCGCCGAGCGACTGATGCAGAAACTCAATACCGTCTGCGGCAACTACCTGCCGGAGGTGGTGCTCGACCTGGCCGGCTATATTCCGATGGATGATCACCTGCGCAAGGCGGTGCAGAAACGCGCGCCAGTGGTACAGCAGTACCCCGGGAGCCCGGCGGGGAAGGCCTTTGCCGAACTGGCACGGACCGTGGACCGCTGGCCGGTGGGCGGCGGTGACCACGGTGGCGTCGGGTTTTTCGTGGAACGGATGCTGCAGAGCGCATGATGACGACGCGTAATCGACTTTCCGGCTATCAGGCGACCTCCGCGGCCAGCGGCGGGCACGAGCAGCTGATTGCCGATCACGTCGAGCTGGTCCACCGCATCGCCCATCACCTGATGGCGCGGCTCCCCGCCTCGGTGCAGGTGGATGACCTGATTCAGGCGGGCATGATCGGGCTGCTCGAGGCGGCGCGCCAGTTCGAGGGCGGCCAGGGCGCGACCTTTGCCACCTACGCCGGGATCCGCATCCGTGGCGCGATGATCGACGAGCTGCGCCGCAGTGACTGGACACCGCGTTCGGTGCACCGCAACAGTCGGCGTATTGCCGCGGCGATCCAGACCGTCGAGGCGCGCGAGGGGCGGGCGGCGCGTGGCAGCGAGGTCGCCGCCGAGCTGGACGTGCCGATCGACCAGTACTACGAGATGCTGCAGGATCACGCCGGAGCCCACCTGTTCGCCCTGGACGACCTCGGCGGGGGTGACGACGGGGCCGATCGCGTGATCGAAGGGCAGGAGGTGTCGCCGGCCCGCACCCTCGAGGCCGGTGAGTTCCGTCAGGAACTGGCCGAAGCCCTCGGCGACCTCCCCGAACGCGAGCGGCTGGTGCTGTCGCTCTACTACATCGAAGAGCTCAACCTGCGCGAGATCGGCGCCGTGCTGGGCGTGACCGAGTCGCGCGTCAGCCAGATCCGAAGTCAGGCCACCATTCGACTGCGCGCCCGCCTGGGTTCGTGGCTCGAAGACGGTACGGCTTTGCAGTTATTCTAAAACCCACCCTACGAATCCCGGAGTGACGTGTGGACAAGGGAATGAAGATTCTCATCGTGGACGACTTTTCCACGATGCGGCGCATTATCAAGAACCTGTTGCGTGATCTTGGCTTCAACAATACCCAGGAAGCCGACGACGGCAGCACCGCGCTGCCGATGCTGCAGAACGGGGATTTCGACTTTCTGATCACCGACTGGAACATGCCCAACATGCCGGGGATCGACTTGCTGAAGGCCGTGCGCGCCGACCCGAACCTCAAGTCCATGCCGGTGCTGATGGTGACGGCGGAGGCCAAGCGCGACCAGATCGTCGAGGCGGCCGAGGCGGGCGTGAACGGCTACGTGGTCAAGCCGTTCACCGCCGAGACGCTGAAGGAAAAGATCGACAAGATCTTCGAACGCATTGAAGCACAGGGATAATCATGCGCCTGTGACCGATATGCCCGGCGCCCGTGGCACCGACCGCCGCGGGCGTTGTCCGAAACCTTCCGCGCCGTACCCGCAAGAGGCTTCTCATGACTGAACAGGAACACCCACCACGCGATGATCAGCTGGAGCTTGCGCGGCAGTTAGTCAAGACGCTGGAGGCGGGCGACGACACGGGCGCCCGGGCGCTGGTGCAGGATCTGGCGCGCCCCTATGACCGCGAACTCTTCGACGAGCTGGGCAAGCTGACCCGTGATCTTCACGAGGCCCTGCAAAGCTTCCGCGGCGATTCGCGTCTGGTCGAACTGACCCAGGCGGAGATCCCGGACGCAAAGGAACGCCTGAATTACGTGGTCACGATGACCGAACAGGCGGCCCACGACACCATGAATGCCATCGAGTCGAGCCTGCCGATCGCGGAGTCGTTCAGCCAGCAGGCGGCCGACCTGACGGCGAAGTGGACGCGCTTTCGCAACCGCCAGCTCTCGGTGGAGGAGTTCCGGGACTTTGCCCGGGAGCTCGACACGTTCTTCGCGCAGGCGGGGGAAGACACCGAGGAGCTGCGCCGGCTGCTCTCCGAGGTGCTGATGGCACAGAGCTATCAGGACATTACCGGCCAGGTGATTCGCCGCGTGATCCAGCTGGTGACCGACCTGGAAGAGAACCTGGTGTCCCTGATCCGGCTCTCCAGTGGGCGCATGGAGCAGGTCGAGGCGGCCGAGGCGTCGCTTGAACAACGCGAGGAGGATCGCGAGGCGGACCGCAAGGGTCACGGTCCCAGCGTGCCCAAGACTCAAGATTCCGCCGCGGATGTCGTTCAAGGACAGGACGAGGTGGACGATCTGCTATCGAGCCTGGGCTTCTAGGCAGTTCCCCTCATGCGAATGGCGCCACGCGACCGGAGAGACTGAATGGCCATCGACCCCAATGACGAAATCCTTCAGGACTTCCTGATCGAGGCCGGGGAACTGCTGGAGGGGCTCAACGAGCAACTCATCGACCTGGAACAGAATCCCGATGACCGGGATCTGCTGAATGCGGTCTTTCGAAGCTTCCATACCATCAAGGGCGGGGCCGGCTTCCTGAGCCTGGATCCCCTGGTGACCGTGTGCCATCACGCGGAGGACGTCTTCAACCTGCTGCGTAACGGTGAGCGGCGGGCGGACAGTCACCTGATGGACACCATGCTGCGGGTGCTGGATACCCTGAACGTGATGTTCGGGGACCTGCGCTCCGGCGTGGATCCCACGCCCGCCGAGGCCGACCTGGTGGAAAACCTCCGGCGCATGGCGAACAACGAGGACGTGGCGGCGGAGCCCGCCGCGCCGCCGCCCCCGGAACCCGAGCCGGAGCCAGAGCCCGAACCGCAAGCGGAACCGGCGGCGGATGGCGAAGCGATGGTCGGTGCGGGTGACGAGATCACCGACGACGAATTCGAGGCCCTGCTCGACAGCCTGCACGGCGATCAGCCGTCGAAGCCCGTAGAGACGGACTCCACCGCGGGCGATGCGGCCGGAGAAGAACCGGCTGCGGAGGGTGAGGGTAGCTCCGGCGACCTGATCACCGACGACGAATTCGAGAACCTGCTGGACGAGTTGCAGGCCAAGGGCGCCGGGCCGGCCGCTACCGGGGCAGTCCCCAGCCCCGCAGACGACGAACCTGCGGAAGCCCCGTCGGCGAAGCCCGAACCCACCGAACCGGAGAAGGCCGCCGCGCCCGCCGATACCCCTGCAGGAGGCCAGGGCGGTGGCGGCGCGCGTGCCGGCGGCGGGGGTGCCGAGGGGGGCGGTCGGGCGGCCCCGCAGGGCGAGACTTCCGTGCGCGTCGACACCGAGCGCCTGGACGAGATCATGAACCTGGTGGGCGAGCTGGTACTGGTGCGCAACCGGCTGAGCATGCTGCGCTCGCAGCATGTCGATGACGAGCTGGGCAAGGCGATCAGCTCCCTGGCCCTGGTGACCTCGGATCTGCAGACCTCGGTGATGAAGACCCGCATGCAGCCGGTGAAGAAGGTCTTCAACCGCTTCCCGCGCGTGATCCGCGATCTCTCCCGCAATCTGGGCAAGGAGATCGAGCTGGAGATCTTCGGCGAGGACACCGACCTCGACAAGAATCTGGTCGAGGCCCTGTCGGATCCGCTGGTGCACCTGGTCCGGAATGCCGTGGACCACGGCATCGAGACCCCCGAGGTACGCGAGGCGGCGGGCAAGCCGCGCAAGGGGACCGTAGTGCTGGGGGCCGCTCAGGAAGGCGATCACATCGCGCTGCTGATCAAGGACGACGGCGGCGGCATGGACCCGCAGGCCCTGCGGCGCAAGGCCGTGGAGAAAGGCCTGATGGAACCGGCCATGGCCGAGCGCATGACCGATCGCGAGGCCTTCAACGTGATCTTCATGGCCGGCTTCTCGACCAAGACCGAGATCTCCGACGTCTCCGGCCGCGGGGTCGGGATGGACGTGGTCAAGACCAAGATCTCGCAGCTCAACGGCACCATCGAGATCGACTCCGAGGTGGGCGTGGGCACCACGCTGCGGGTCAAGCTGCCCCTGACGCTGGCGATCCTGCCCGCGCTGATGGTGATCCTGGATGGCCGGCGCTTCGCCATCCCGCTGGCGTCGGTATCCGAGATCCTGGATCTGGACCTGACGAAGACGCACTACGTGGATGACCAGGAGGTCATCATCGTGCGCAAGCAGGCACTGCCGATTCACTACCTCAAGCGCTGGCTGAAGCCGGGCCACGAGCCCGAGCCGCGCAAGGACGCCCATGTGGTCGTGGTGCATACCGCCGATCGCAAGGTAGGTCTGGTGGTGGATGACCTGGTCGGTCAGGAAGAGGTGGTCATCAAGCCCCTTGGGCAGAATCTGCAGGGCGTGAAGGGCCTGGCGGGCGCCACGATTACCGGGGATGGCGGGATCGCCTTGATCCTGGATGTCTCGGATCTGGTGACCATCCTGATGCGGCAACTGCAGATGTCCGGCCGTCCCCGCCGCGCATCGCGCACGAGCGAGGGCTGAGGATGCCGATCAGGGTTCTGGTCGTCGACGACTCGGGGTTCTTTCGTCGACGCATTGCGGAGATTCTGGATTCCGACTCGGGCATCGAGGTGGTCGGCTCGGCCGAGAACGGCGAGCAGGCGATCGCAAAGGTGCGCGAGCTCGACCCCGATGTCGTGACCATGGATATCGAGATGCCAGTCATGGACGGCATCACCGCGGTACGCAAGATCATGGCCGAGAGTCCGCGGCCGATCCTGATGTTCTCCAGCCTGACTACCGAAGGCGCCCAGGCCACCCTGGATGCGCTGGAGGCCGGGGCGGTGGACTTCCTCCCCAAGCGGTTCAGCGACATGGCGGGCGACGAGGACAGCGCCCGCATGCTGCTGCGCCGCCGGGTGCGTTCGCTGTCGCGCAGCCGCGCGCGCTCGGCCAGCGCGCCGGGCACCAGCACACCGGCCCGCGAGTCGCGGCCGACCGCGCGGCGGGAAGAGGCCGACCGTCAGGCCGCAGACGCTGCCAAGCAACAGCCGCCGGTCGCGCGCACCCGGCCGCCAACACCCCTGCGGCAACTGCGGGCGGTCCTGATCGGGACTTCCACGGGGGGGCCGGTCGCCCTGCAGGAGGTGCTGAAACCGCTACCAGCCAGTTTCCCGTTGCCGATTGTGCTGGTCCAGCACATGCCGGCCAGCTTCACGCCGGCCTTTGCCGACCGGCTGAACGCAATGTGCAACATCGAGGTGCGCCAGGCGAAGGACGGCGATGCCCTGAAGCCGGGCGTGGCCCTGCTGGCCCCCGGGGGCATGCAGCTGACTCTGGAACGGGGCAGCCAGACCCATGTGCGCATCGCGGAGAGCCCGCTGGGCACGATCTACAAGCCAAGCGTGGACGCCGCATTCAGCTCCGCCGTGGATGCGCTGCGCGGACAGGTCCTCGCGGTCGTGCTGACCGGGATGGGTGCGGACGGGCGCGAGGGTGCGCGGGCGCTGAAAGGGGCCGGGGCGCAGGTCTGGTCGCAGGACGCGGCGACCTGCGTGGTCTACGGGATGCCGGCGGCGGTGGCAGAGGCCGGTTTGTCCGATCACGTCTATCCGCTGCCCGAGATCGGTCCCGCGCTGGTCAAGGGGTTCTGCTGACATGGATATCCTGAGCCTCATCGGGGTGACGCTGGGGCTGGTGGCCGTGCTTGGAGGCAGCATTGCCAAGGGCAGCGGCCTGGGCGCACTGTGGAATGCTGCGGCGTTCGTGATCGTGGTGCTGGGGACGCTGGGGGCGACCCTGGTGCAGGCGCGCCTGACGGTGTTCATGCACGGGATGCGGATCCTGCCGTGGGCCTTCAAGCCGCCGAAGATCGACAACCGGGCCATGGTCGAGCAGATCGTGGAATGGTCGCATGTGGCGCGCAAGGAAGGCCTGCTCGGGCTGGAGACCCTCGCCGACGAGGAGAGCGACGGCTTCGCTCGCAAGGGGCTGCAACTGCTGGTCGACGGCAGCGAGCCGCAGACCATCCGCCAGATCCTCGAGGCCGACCTCGACAACCGCGAGCACTTCGACATGCAGGGTGCGAAGGTGTTCGAGAGCATGGGCATCTATGCGCCGACCCTGGGTATCGTGGGGGCGGTCATGGGCCTGATGGCGGTGATGCAGAACCTGGCGGATCCAAGCAAGCTGGGGGCGGGGATCGCAGCGGCCTTCGTGGCGACCATCTACGGGATCGCCTCGGCCAACCTGCTGTTCCTTCCGCTGGCCAACAAGTTAAAGTCGATTATTCAGAACCGCTCGCAACACCAGCAAATGCTGATGGAAGGTCTGATCGCGATCGCCGAGGGCGAGAACCCGCGAAATATCGAAAGCAAGCTGAGTGGCTTCATCCACGAGTGAGGTCACCATGGCGCGACGCAAGCGGGCGGAGGAACATCAGAATCACGAAGCATGGGCCATTCCTTACGGGGACCTGGTCACTCTGTTACTTGCGTTCTTCGTCGTGATGTACGCGATCTCGTCGGTGGATGATGGCAAATATCGCGTGCTGTCGGAGTCCCTGGTGGATGCCTTCCGGGCGCCCATGCAGGCGGAGCCGATTCAGGTGGGGGATCCCACCGTGGCACGCGACCGCACCCCGCAGGATCTCCGCGCACTGGTGCCGATCGAGGTCCAGCCGGGGCTGGTGGAGGACGGTCCGCAGCCCATCGACATGGCGCTGAGCGGGATGCTGGACGACAGCCCCGACGACGCCGGCATGCAGGCCTTTCTCGACGAACTGGCGGAGACCGCCCGCGAGATCGAACAGGCCATGGCGCAGTGGATCGACCAGGGCGACCTGCGCGTGACCCGGGAGGCCTACTGGCTGGAGATCGAGATCACCAGCCGCCTGCTGTTCCCTTCCGGGTCGGCGACGCTGAACCCGGAGGCCGCGGCGTTGTTGGAGGAAGTGGGGGGTATCCTGGCCCCGCGGGTGTCGCGCGTCCACGTGGAGGGGCACACCGACAACGTCCCCATCCAGACGGCGGTCTATCCTTCCAACTGGGAGCTCTCGTCTGGACGCGCCGCGGCGGTCGTCAGCGTGTTCGAGGAGACCGGGGTGGACCCGGAGAATCTGGTGGCCCTGGGGTATGGCGAACACCGACCGGTGGCCAGCAACGAAACGGCGGAGGGCCGTGCCGAGAATCGGCGCGTGTCCATCGTGGTCTTGCCCGGGGCGCGGCCACGCGCCGAGGGGGCGCAGGAACCGGAGCGCCTGCGCGAGGATCTTCCGCCCGCGCCGCTCCCGACGGATGGAGACACACCATGAAGGTCTGGGCGGTGGCAAACCAGAAGGGCGGGGTGGGCAAGACTACGACCACCGTAACGCTGGGCGGCCTGCTCTCCGGTCCGGAGCAGCGTGTGCTGCTGGTGGATGTGGATCCGCATGGTTCGCTGACGGCCTATTTCGGCCACGATCCGGAAACCGCCACGCGCGGGGTGTACGAGCTGTTCAGCCAGTGCGCCGAAGGGGCCGACCCGGATCCTAACGGGTTGATCCGCGAGACCCGCTTCCCGGGGCTGGATCTGCTGACCGCGAGCACCGCCCTGGCCACTCTGGACCGCCAGCTCGGGACGCGCAGCGGCATGGGCCTGGTGCTGAGGCACGCGCTGGAGAAGGTCTCCGACCAGTATGACTACGTGCTGCTGGATTGCCCGCCGATGCTGGGTGTGCTGATGGTGAATGCGCTGGCGGCCTGTGACGAGCTGCTGGTGCCGGTACAGACGGAATTCCTCGCCCTGAAGGGGCTTGAACGGATGATCAATACCCTGAAAATGGTACAGAAGTCGCGCAAGGCCGAGCTGCAGTACCGGATCATCCCCACGCTTTTCGATCGCCGGACACGCGCCGCGCACGAGGCCCTGGCCGAGCTGCGCCGGCTGTACGGGGACGACGTGTGGCCCGGGGTGATCCCGGTGGACACGAAGTTTCGCGATGCCTCCAGCGCGGGTCAGCCGCTTTGCTTCATGATCCCCGATGCGCGCGGCGTGCTCGCATACTCGGATCTGCTGGAGGCGATCGGCGGACAGCTGTCCGAACCCCATGAACGGAGGCGGCGCGGATGAAGCGATCCACAGTCGACAACCTGGCCCTGAAGGCGGAACCGGACGCGCTGGACGACTATTTCGGCAGCCTGCTCGACGAACCGGAACCGGTTCGGACGCTGTTGCGTCAGGATCTGCTGGAGCCGCCCGCGCCGGTGGCGGAAGCCGTTCCGGAGGTCGACACTTCGACGTCGGTTGGGGAGCCGGAGGTAGCGCCTGCCGCGACACCGCCCGCACCGCCCGCACCGCCCGACGATCCGGCGGAGCGGGACTACCCGCGCCCCGAGGAGTCGTTCTCCGCCCTGGTGATCGAGGCCGGCAACCTGACGCTACTGGCGCCGCTCCACGCGCTGGGCGGTGTGGCCCCGCTGGATAGCCTGGAGGTGCGACCGACCCCGAATCACTCCGTCTGGTACCTTGGGCTGGCCGATACCAAACAGGGCCGGGTGCAGCTGATCGACCTGGCCGCGGTGGTGACGCCGGAGGACCGCGAATACGAGCCGGATACCGCCCGCCAGGTCGTGTTCCTGGCCGGCTCCCGCTTCGCCCTGGCCTGCCGGGCGATCCACGGGACCCGCGTGATCCAGCCGGATTCGCTGCGCTGGCGCAGCCACCGGCGGCGCCTGCCCTGGCTGGCCGGGGTGGAGCGCGAGAAGATGGCGACACTGCTGGATCTCGAGGCCCTGGACCAGACCCTCGACGAGGGCGGCTGGGACTGAAGCACCCCGCGCGGCATTCAAGCCTCGCGGCGAGCGGCCGATAACCCGGTCAGGACGACACCACAGGGCGAAACCCGCCTGCACGGAACATCGAGGACGACATGAGCAGCGCACAAGACGTAGAAGCCATGGCCAAGGCCGACACCGCTCCGTATGTGACCTTCAGCCTTGCGGAGGAAACCTACGCGATCGATGTCCTGCAGGTTCAGGAGGTCCTCAAGGTCACCGAGATCGCGCCGGTCCCCGGCGTTCCGGATTACATCCTCGGGATCATCAACCTGCGCGGCAATGTCGTGACCGTGATCGACGCGCGGCGGCGCATGGGGCTGGACGATCGCGAATCCGACGAGGCCTCGCGGATCGTGATCATCGACGTGGACAACCAGAACGTCGGGATCCTGGTGGACTCGGTATCCGAGGTCGTGCGGATCGCCCCGGACGCGGTCGAACCGGCGCCGGAGGTCGGCAACGATGACAGCAGCCGTTTCATCCAGGGGGTCACCAGCACCGAGGAGGGGCTGACCATCCTGGTGGACCTGAACAAGCTGCTGTCCGACGAGGAGTGGGCGCAACTGCGCGAACTGTAGCGCGGGCGTCGGGTCCAACTCCCTGAACAAGCGGGCCATTGGGCGCAAGCCGGGAGGTGAGCCATGGTCGACGAGTTTCAGCCGGATCGCACGGTCCGGCCCGTGCATACCACCGTTCCCGGTCGCCGTCTGAGCGACGATCACGACCGCGACCCGGTCTTTCGGCCCGCGGTGCGTCCGACCCAGCAGCGCCCGCCACGCAAGGAGGAACGCGGCAAGCGGCGGGGTCTGATCGACGATTACGCCTGAGACCTCCGTCCGCGCGCGCCGCTGCGAGAAATCCGCAAACCCGGGCTGATCGCGCTCCGGCAATCGCGCTGCGCTGGTCAGGCGCCCACGATTCACGCGACAATTACCGGGCCCGGTATTCAGGAGAGTGCGCGCAATGGGAGAGGGAATGGTGATCTGGCTGGTCGCGCTGATCGCGCTGCTGGCGACCATCGTGGCCGCATTTTCCGTGGGGCTGGTGATCCTGCTGCGGCGCCAGCTCGCCGCCCTGCGCCAGGACTATCAGCGCCAAGCCACCTCGGTGATGGCGTTGCAGGGGGCCATGAAGGCCCTGTCCGAGGGTGTAGCCACCCATGGCCAGGCCCAGGCCTCCGTGCAGCGGGCCCTGGAACGCCTGCATGACCAGCACAGCGAGTTGCGGGCCCGCGAAGGGGACAGCGGTGCCTACGAGCAGGCCATTCGTCTGATCCGGCAGGGCCTGGGGCGCGAAGAGGTGCGCCGGCGCTGCGGGCTCACATCCACCGAGCTCGACCTGCTTTTCAACCTGCACGGGACCGGCACGGCGGCGCCAACGGGTTCTAGCGGGCGTTCATGATTCCGGCTCGGGCCCGCCGCCCGAGCGTCCCCGGCTGCGCGATGCATCCCGATAGCCACCGGCGCGGTCATCGGGGGTAATGCCCGCCAGGAGAAAGACGAAGGCGAGAATCTCCGCCACCGCCACGTACAGTTCCTCCGGGATCTCGCTCCCGACGGGGATCTGCGCCAGCGCCTCGCTGAGGGCCGGGTCCTGATGCAGCGGGATGCCGTGCTCCTCGGCGATCCGCAGGATGGCCTCGGCGGTGGCTCCCGATCCACTGGCCGTGATCTTCGGCGCCCGGCGCCGATCCCATTCCAGCGCAACCGCCCGCTCGGGCGCCCCGTCGCGCCCGGCCTTCCGCTCTCCGGTGTCCCTGCGTGCCACCGTTCAGGCCTGCTCGTCGAGCATACGGTGGGTGCCCGGCGGCCGCGGCTCGGGCTCCACCTCGCCCTGGCGGACCGACAGCCCGGTGACCGTCAATTCGCGCTCGTCCAGACGTTCGCGCAGCCGGGGCAGTTCCTGCCGCAGGCGCACGACCGTCTCGGGCTCGCTTGCGGTGAAGTGCACGTTGACGCCTGCTGTGCGGGCGGCCGCTGCCACGCGCAGCGGTCCCAGGTCCCCGATATCCAGGGTCAGCACGATCGACCAGGGAGGATCCGGCTCCTCGTCGGTGGGCGACTCGCGCTGGATCTCGCCGAAGACGCCGTGGACGGCCTGCTCGCTGCGTAGCGGCAGCTCGAAGAACCAGCGGCTGTTCCCGGGTTCGTCGCTGGCGAAGGATTGCAGCGACTGGAGCTGCAGGGAGGTGACGCGCTTCAGCAAGCCTTCCAGCAGCCCCGTCAGGGCTGGCAGGGCGGGTGCGTTCGCTGGCGTCGCGGGGGCCGGCGGGGCCGCGGGGCGGGCTTCGCCTCCCTGGCGGAGCTGGTCGGCCGCGCGCAGCAACTGGGCCTTGAGATCGGCGGCCAGGGGATGGGCCGGGCCCTGGCCCCGGGCCGCGAGCCCCAGCATGGCCTCCATCCAGAGCCCGGATTGCTGAACCTGCTGGCGCAGGCTTTCCGGCTGTGACAGCTGTGCCGGCGTCGGGAGGAGATCGACAAGACGCTGGAGCGCCGGCGGTAGCGGCGCCACCGCTCCGGTGGCCTGCGTTGGCGCTTCGCCGCGTGGCGCTCCACCGGCGGGTGGTAGCAGCGCTTGCAGGGTAGGACCCAACGGGCGCGCCCCGGGGAGGTGCTGGCGGAGTTCCTGTCCCAGCCACTGTTGAGCGGGACTGGCCGACGGACCAAGCCCGGCGGGTCGCGGGCCGGCGCGGTCCAGCGGCAGGGGTAGCAGACGCACCTCCAGGCGCGGCTCGGTCCGGGTGATCTCGGCGAGCATCACCGGCGGGCCCGAGCCACCCGCGGGGCGATTCACCAGTGCATCGGGCAGGGCGCCGGCCAGTTGTGCCGTCATCAGCGCAGGGCTCGCCGTAGGTCGCGCTGCCGCTCCGGCTGTCCCCGCGGTATTCGCACCGGCGGTATTCGCACTGGGTCCCAGACGCAGGCGCACGCTGCGATCCGGGAGGACATCCAGAACCCGAACCTCGATACGGGCCCCAACCTGGAGGCTCGTGGCTTCACGACTCCCGGCACCCCCGGTCAGGGCGCCGGGGGATGTCCAGCCGGGGATTCGCGGGCCGCCAAGGTCGACCATGACCACTTCCTGAGTTTAAAGGCTCAGCATCGCACACCGCGGGGCCGGGCATGAAACGAATCCGCCGGCGCATTCCGGTTTGGTATCCTGCGTGTTTTGATGATCGGGATGACGATGGAGATGGCGAAGATACGTGTACTGATGGTGTGCCTGGGCAACATCTGCCGTTCGCCCATGGCGCACGGGGTGTTCGCGGCGCGCATCCGCGAACACGGGCTGGAACACGCGATCGAGGTGGACTCGGCCGGGACCGCGGGCTATCACGTGGGTGCCAAGCCCGATCGCCGCGCAAGCCAGGAGGCGCGTTCGCGCGGCTACGACCTGGATGATCTGCGCGCACGCCAGCTGGAGCCGGAGGACTTCCTCGAGTTTGACTACATCCTGACCATGGACGACGCGAACTACCGCAACGCCGAGGCGATTCGTCCGCCCGAGGCGCGGGCCAAGTTGCTGCGGTTTCTGGACTTTGCCCCGCAGTTCGATGAACACGAGGTCCCGGATCCGTACTACGGCGGAGACGAGGGCTTCGTGCACGTCATGGATCTGGTGGAAGCGGCCGCCGACGGGCTGCTGGCCCACATCCGCGAGCGTCACACGCTGAAGGCCTCCTGAGCCGACCCCGGGACCGTAACGCCTGATCGCGATGATAGGAACGGGTCCGGGGATAGCGGAGCCGGACCCACAAAGAAAGGGCCCGCCGAAAGGCGGGCCCTTTTCGATTGGAACCGGCTGGTTCCGTTCAGTCGTTGCCTTTGCGCTCCGTGTCGCCGGCCGTGGTGTCGGCCGGTTCCGGGGCAGGCTTGGGCGTCGAGGCGCGTTCGGCCTTTGCCTCGTCGGGCTTCGACGGGGCAGGGGCAGAGGATGCGGCGGCTTCGTCGCCGGACCGTTCCGGGGTCGGTTTCGAGCGCGCGCTCTTCGCCGTGGCCGGTGCCTCGGTCGATTCCTTCGGCGTAGCTTCGCCCGGGTCCGGGGTCGCTTCGCCGGCTCCCGTCTTCGCGGCACCACGCGGCCGACGCTTGGCCGGGGCCGGGCTGTCGGCCTCCGGTTTCGGTGCCGCCTCGGCACTGGGGGCGGGCGCGTTTTCCGACTTTTCCGGTTTCGCTGCGCCCTGGCTTTCGCTGGAGGCCGGGCTCACATCCCCGGTCGGGTCGGCATCGGCGCCAGGCTTGCGGCCGCGTCCACCGCGGGTACGACCCTTGGCTGACGGCGCATCCGCCACACTTTCATCGCTGTCCGCTTTCGCCGGTGTTCGCTCCGGTGCAGCGTCCGGCGAGGCGGGGGTCGATTCGGTTTGCGGCTGCCGACCGCCCCCTGACGGGGCGTCCTGGGGCTTCCCGGAGGCCGGGGCGGAATCGGCAGGCGTGGACGCGTCCCGACCGGACTCGGTGGCGTCTGCATCCCCCGACGTGCTCTGGGTGCCATCGCCCCCGGTGTCGCCGGCATTGTCACCGGAGCGGCTACGGCCACCGCGACGACGGCCTCCACGGCGGGAGCGGCGGGACCGCGTACGTCCCTTGCTGCCGTCGTCCTCGTCGGATTTCTCGGGACCCTTGCCCGCGGGGGCACCGCCGGTGTCGCCGGTCGCGGGTTGATCCTGATCTCGCGCAGGCGGCTTCTCCGCCGGCTTGCCGTTGCCCTTCTTGTCACCGGCGGTCTTGTCAGCAGTCTGGCCCTCGCCGCCCCGGTTTTCGGCCGCGGGTTTGGTCGCATCGCGGCCCGGACCCTTGTCGGCCTCGCTGTCCTTCTTGCCGCCGCGCCGCGAGCGACCCTTGCCGCCATCACCCTTGTCGGCCCTGGCGTTATCGGACTTGGCGCCATCGGCCTTGTCGGGGCCGCCCTTGCGACCATTGGTGCTGTCGCCGCGCTTGTCGCCGGACTTGCGGCTGCCGCTGTCGGCCTTTTTCCGGGAGCCGCCGCGCGCGCCGCCACCCTTGCCGCCACGGTCGCGGCCGCCTTCCTTGCGACGACCCTCCGATTGTTCCTGGTCCTGGTCGGATGCGGGCGCGGCATTGGGGAACAGCGAGGACCAGATACGGGCAAAGAATCCCGGCTGTGTGACCGGCTCCGACGGTTCGGGGGCCGTGGGTGCGGCTTCGCTGACGGGGGCGGGCCCGGTCATCTTGACACCCTGGACCAGCGGCTTCTCGACCTTGCTGCGGCGTTCCTGATGCGGATCGCTGTCGTCCTCGACGATCTCCACGAGTTCGTGCGAGCCGCGGTCGCTGATGGTCTCCTCACGCTCGTCGCCGCGCACGCGACGGACCTCGAAACGCGGGGTGAGGTACTGCGGGTTGGGGATGATGCTGATGTCGACCTGGTGGCGACCCTCGATGTCGGTGATCGACTCGCGTTTCTCGTTCAGCAGGAAGGTGCCCACGTCGACCGGGACCTGGGCCATCACGAGCCCGGTCCGGTCCTTCATGGCCTCTTCCTCGATCAGCCGCAGGATCGACAGCGCCAGGGATTCCACGCTGCGGATCTGGCCGTGGCCCTCGCAGCGCGGGCAGGTGTTCTGGCTGGATTCCCCAAGGGAGGAGCGCAGCCGCTGGCGCGACATCTCCAGCAGGCCGAAGCGGCTGATGCGCCCGACCTGGACCCGGGCGCGATCCATCTCCAGCGCCTCGCGCAGGCGGTTCTCGACCTCGCGCTGGTGCTTGTTGGCGTTCATGTCGATGAAATCGATCACGATCAGGCCGCCCAGATCGCGGATGCGCAGCTGCCGCGCGACCTCTTCGGCCGCCTCCAGATTGGTGTGGAAGGCGGTCTCCTCGATGTCGCCGCCCTTGGTGGAACGGGCGGAGTTGACGTCGATGGAAATCAGGGCCTCGGTGTGATCGATCACCAGGGCGCCGCCGGAGGGCAGGGTGACCTCGCGGTCGAACGCGCTCTCGATCTGGCTCTCGATCTGGTAGCGGTTGAACAGCGGGACCGGGTCATCGTAGCGCTTGAGCTTGCGCAGGCTGTTCGGCATCACCAGGCGGACAAAGTCTTCCGCCTGCTGGTAGACCCCGTTGTCATCGATGATGACCTCGCCCACGTCGTTGCGCATGTGGTCGCGCAGGGCGCGGATGATGACGTTGCTTTCCTGATGGATCAGTGCCGGGGCCTTGGCCTTGTCCGCGGCCTCGGTCACGGCGGCCCACAGGGCGGTCATGTAGTCGAGGTCCCATTGCAGCTCCTCGGTGCTGCGCCCGACGCCGGCGGTACGGGCGATTACGCCCATGCCTTCCGGCATGTTGAGGCCGGAGAGGGCATCGCGCAGGGAGGCGCGATCCTCGCCTTCGATGCGGCGGGAGACGCCCCCCGCCTTCGGATTGTTGGGCATCAGGACCAGGTAGCGGCCCGCTAGGCTGATGTAGGTCGTCAGGGCGGCGCCCTTGTTGCCGCGCTCTTCCTTCTCGACCTGGACCAGCAGTTCCGTGCCTTCCTTCAGGAATTCGCGGATCGGCTTGTCACTGTCGGCGGGGGCGCCAACGGCGGTATGGGCAATCTCCTTGAACGGGAGGAAGCCGTGGCGATCAGCCCCAAAGTTGACGAACGCGGCCTCCAGGCTCGGTTCGACTCGGGTGATCTTGGCCTTGTAGATATTGGCCTTCTTGCGCTCTCGCGAGGGCAGTTCGATATCCAGGTCGTACAGCCGCTGGCCGTCGACCATGGCGACACGCAGCTCTTCCGGCTGCGTGGCATTGATCAGGATGCGTTTCATGCAATGGACTCGGTAGGGCGTCCTGGCGTCCGGCGGGGAACCGCGGGACCCCGGGTGCGGCGATCGAGCGGCGGCACGGCAACGCTTGCGCACGCGTGCTCGCAGCGGCGGCGCGTAGCGAAAGCCAGCGCGCCAGCCAGGTGTTCACCAGCAACCACGGGATCAGTCGCCTGCGGGAGGCGGAGCCGGGGAGACAGGACTGGGTTAGAAGAAATAGCGTCACAGTGTCGCTTTGCGGCGATGGCCCTTCGACCGGGAGCTGTCGAAAGCTCGTGGGTCGAAGTGGCGGGTGATTCGAGGCGCGTTGCCGGCAACTCGCAGCAACGTACCGTGCGCCAATGTAGGGCATAACCCCCCGTATGGGCAAGTTTTTTCGGCCGCGGGAACGCCGCGTGCAGTAGCCCGGGAAGCGCCGCTCCGGTAGCATCCCGCGCCATGAATGCAAGGCGTGAACCCTCCGGCCCGCGCAGCTTCCGGGTCACCGAGCGTGGTGACGGGCAGCGGCTCGACAACTTTCTGCTCCGCGAACTCAAGGGCGTGCCCAAGGGGCTGATCTATCGCCTGGTACGCCAGGGCGCCGTGCGCGTCGACGGACGCCGGGCCAAGGCCCACAAACGCCTGGCGGCGGGCAACGAGGTTCGCGTGCCCGATCTCGATCGGCCGGAAGCGGCCGCCTCGGAGATCCCGCCGAAGGTGCTGGATCGACTGCGGCGGGCCATCATCCACGAGGATGACGACCTGCTGGTGCTGGACAAGCCCTCGGGCCTCGCCGTGCACGGCGGCAGCGGGCTGGCCTTCGGCATTATCGAGGCGATGCGCCAGTTGCGGCCGGATACGGAGCTCGAGCTGGGCCACCGCCTCGACCGCGAGACCAGCGGGTGCTTGTTGCTGGCAAAGAACCGCCCCGCGCTGCAGGACTTCCACGCCGCACTCCGCGAGGGCCGGGTGGAGAAGCGCTACCTGGCGTTGCTGGTGGGCCCGTTCCCGGGTGGCCAGCCCATCGAGTGTGATGCCCCGATCGCCAGCGGCCGCCAGGATGACGGCCGGCGCCGGATGCGCGCCGGCGGGGAGGCCGGGGATGACGGGCCACGGGCTCGTGCCGCCCAGAGTGTCTTTCAGCCGCTGGAGGTGCATGGCGCGTACCAGCTGGCGGAGGTGCGGATCGGGACGGGGCGCACGCACCAGATTCGCGTGCACGGCCAGGCGATTGGCCACCCGGTGGCGGGCGACCACGACTACGGCCTGCCGGATGCCAACCGCCACCTCCGCAAGCAGGGCCTGAAACGGCTGTTCCTGCATGCCCAGGCGCTGGCCTATCAGTCGGCGGACGGCGAGCGGCATGTGTTCTCCGCACCGCTACCGGACGAGCTGGGCGAGGTGCTGGCGCACCTGGATGCCGGCACCGGGGACGACGCATGAGCATCCCGCTCCTGCCGCCCGGCGACGCGGACCTGCGTCTGATCGTATTCGACTGGGACGGGACCCTGATGGACTCGCCGCGCCGCATCGTCCACTGCCTGCAACGGGCAGCGGTCGCGACCGGCGCCCCGGAGCGCGACGAGGCCAGCCTGCGCAATATCATCGGGCTCGGGGTGCAGGCGGCGGTGCAGGAGCTGTACCCGGGCGCGGACGAGGCGTTCGTTCACCAGTTCACCGCCGCCTACCGCGCCTGTTATCTGGAGGCTGAAGATGCCCCGGAGACCCCGCTGTTCGCCGGCGTGCCCGAGATCCTGAACTGGCTGGATGCGCGCGAGGTACTGCTGGGTGTGGCCACCAGCAAGTCACGCCGCGGCCTGGACCAGGCGCTGGAGGCAACCGGTCTGGCGGGCTACTTTGTGGCGACCGCCACCGGCGACGAACACCCGTCCAAGCCGAACCCGGCCATGCTCCGCTGCGTGATGGAGCGGGCGGGTGTGGAACCGGGGCGCACGCGCATGGTCGGTGATAGCGTTTATGATCTGGAAATGGCTCGCCATGCCGGTGTGCCCGCGGTGGGGATAACCCACGGCGTACATCCGCCACAGAGACTGCAGGGCGCCGAGCCGCTGGCCCTGCTGCCGAACCTGGCAGCGCTGCTGGAGGCCTTCCGGCAGGCCGAGCGTACAACCTGAACAAGGAACCACGATGGGCTGGGCGAACGAGAACAAACCGGGCTGGGAACGCGAGACCCTGGAGAAGCTGGTCCAGGCACAGGTGATCGAGCAGCGTCGGGCCCGGCGCTGGGGCATCTTCTTCAAGCTGCTGTTCTTCTTTTACCTGGTCGCACTGCTGATCCTGGTGCGCGGCGGCGACATGGGCCTTGCCGGCCTGTTCGAGACCGAGCGCGAGCCCTCCGAACACGTGGCGGTGGTGGAGGTCGAGGGTCTGATCGCCTCCAGCGCGGCGGCCAACGCCGAGGATATCGCCAAGGTCCTGAACGAGGCGTTCGAGGCCAAAGGTACCCAGGCGGTGATGCTGCGCATCAACAGCGGGGGCGGCAGCCCGGTGCAGGCCGCGAACGTGCACGACGAGATCCTGCGGCTGAAGGAGAAGCACCCGGATATCCCGGTGTATGCGGTCATCGGGGACGTGGGGGCCTCGGCCGCCTATTACATCGCCGTGGCCGCGGACGAGATCTATGCCAGCCAGGCCAGTATGGTCGGCTCCATCGGGGTCCGCATGGACAGCTTTGGACTGGTGGACCTGATCGACAACATCGGGGTGGAGCGCCGCCTGTTCACCGCGGGCGAGAACAAGGGGTTCCTGGACCCCTTCCTGCCGCTGGACGAGGGCCATGTGAACCACCTTGACGGCGTACTGCAGGGCGTGCACCAGCAGTTCGTGGACGTGGTGCGCACCGGGCGCGGCGATCGCCTCGTGGAGCGGGACGACCTGTTCAATGGCCTGATCTGGACCGGGGACCGGTCGGTGGAGCTGGGCCTGATCGACGGGCTGGGCACTGACCGGAGCGTGGCCCGGGACGTGATCGGCGTGGAGAAGCTGGTGGTGTTCAAGCCGCGCCGCAGCCCGCTGCAGTTGTTGTTCGAGGACCTCGGCATGGCCGCCTTCCAGCAGTGGATGACCTGGGAATCCACGCCGCAGTGGCGCTGACCGGCCTCGGGCGCGTCAGGTCTCGTCGATGCGGGTGACGCGGGCGATCATGCCGATCACCGGGTGATCCAGGTAGAACAGGTCATCGCCGGAGTTCATGCGCTGGCTGCCGCGCACCGTGATTGCGCGTGGGGGGCGGTCATCCAGCGGCTCCTCGACGTGGTAGATGAGGTCGGTCTCCAGGTGGAGGAAGCGTCCCACCCAGATGCGCAGGCGGCCCTCCAGCTCGAAGCGCTCCTCGACGGCTTCGGCCAGCGGGCGGGGTGACAGGCCGCTCGCATCCCCGAGGGCATCGTGCACCCCCAGGCGCCGCCCCTGCTGGACCCGCAGCCAGGGGGCCGACGCATGGTCGCGCCCGGTCTGGTCCCAGGCGAGGCGGGCGATGATACGCCCGGCGCCGGAATCCTCCACGCGCCGTACCACCCGCTGCAGTTCGAAGCCGCGGCGCGAATCCCGGTAGTTCCGCCCACCCAGCTCCGATTCGCCGAACAGCGGTTCGCGCGGAGCTGCGAGCTCCATCTGCAGCCGCCGGCTCTCCTCTGTGCGGTGCTCGAAGATCACCAGTTCGATGCGGTACCGGCGCCCGGCCTGGGCGATTACCGGGCCACTCAGGCCGACCACGGGCAGTGCGGCCAGTCCGGTCAGGATCCGGCGACGCAGGGGATTCGGGACGGGGAAGGTGTTCTTGGGCATTCAGGCGGCCTGCTGTTCGGGGCTGATGGTATCCAGTAGACGCAGAACGGCCTGCGCCCGGGCCTCCAGTGTCTCCATTGGTGCGAAGAAGCGGAAGGCCTTCTGGCCGTCCAGTTTGTACGCCTGCGGATCGGATTGCACCAGCTGGATCAGGGCCGCGATGTCCAGATTGGGACTCGGCCCAAAGACCAGACGGCCCCCGGCCGGTCCCAGTTCCAGCTTGCGGATGCCGAGCGGCGTGAGCTTCAGGCGCAGGCGGGCCGCCTCCATCAGGGCCTTGGCCGGGGCGGGGAGCAGGCCGAAGCGGTCCACCAGTTCGACCTCCAGCTCGCGCAGGGCGTCGGCAGAGGCGGCGCTGCTGATCCGCTTGTAGAGGATCAGCCGAGTATGCACGTCGGGTACGTAGTCGTCGGGGAGCAGGGCCGGCAGGCCCAGCTCGACCTCGGTGCCGGTGGCCTCGGGCCCCTCCAGCTCCGGGATCTTGCCGGAGCGCAGGGCGTTCACCGCGCGGTTGAGCAGGTCGTTGTACATCGAGAAGCCGACCTCGTGGATCTGCCCGCTCTGTTCATCGCCCAGCAGTTCGCCAGCGCCGCGGATCTCCAGGTCGTGGCTGGCCAGGGTGAAACCGACGCCCAGGTCTTCCAGCGAGGCAATGGCCTCCAGGCGCTTCTTCGCGTCGGCGGTCATGGCCTTTTCCGGTGGCGTGATCAGGTAGGCATAGGCGCGGTGGTGCGAACGGCCGACGCGCCCGCGCAGCTGGTGCATCTGCGCCAGGCCCAGCTTGTCGGCACGGTTCATCACGATGGTATTGGCGGTGGGGACGTCGATCCCGGTTTCGATGATCGTGGTGCAGACCAGAATGTTGTAGCGCCGGTGATAGAAGTCGAGCATCACCTGTTCCAGCTCGCGTT
Source organism: Thioalkalivibrio sp. ALE31 (assembly GCF_000377405.1). Classification (GTDB taxonomy): domain Bacteria; phylum Pseudomonadota; class Gammaproteobacteria; order Ectothiorhodospirales; family Ectothiorhodospiraceae; genus Thioalkalivibrio. The sequence continues at coordinate 174,502 of NZ_KB905020.1, forward strand.
CGCGCATCTGGCCGTGCGCGATTCCTACCCGCGCACCGGGCAGCAGCTCCTGCACGCGCTGGGCGGTGCGCTCGATGGTGTTCACCTCGTTGTGCAGGAAGTACACCTGGCCGCCCCGACGGATCTCGCGCAGGCAGGCCTCCTGGATAATGGCGTCGTTCCATTCGTTGACGAAGGTCTTGATCGCCAGGCGCTCGCGCGGCGGGGTGGTGATCACCGACAGGTCGCGCAGGCCGGCCAGGGCCATGTTCAGGGTGCGCGGGATCGGGGTCGCGGTCAGGGTGAGCATGTCCACTTCGGCGCGCAGCTTCTTCAGCGCCTCCTTGTGGCGCACGCCGAAGCGCTGTTCCTCGTCAACGATCACCAGTCCCAGGTTGGAGAAGTCGAGGTTGGCCTGCAGCAGCTTGTGGGTGCCGATCACGATGTCGACCTTGCCGTCCTTCAGGCCTTCCAGCACCGCCGCCTGCTGCTTGGCGCTGCGAAAGCGCGACAGGGACTCGATACGGACCGGCCAGTCGGCGAAACGGTCGGTGAAATTCTGATGATGCTGCTGGGCGAGCAGGGTGGTGGGGACCAGCACCACCACCTGCTTGTTGTTCTGCACCGCGACGAACGCGGCGCGCATCGCCACCTCGGTCTTGCCGAAGCCGACATCGCCACAGATCACGCGATCCATGGGCCGGGTATCGGCCATGTCCGCGAGGACCGCGTCGATCGCCTGTTGCTGGTCCAGGGTCTCCTCGAACGGAAAGCCGGCCGCAAAGGCGTGATATTCGGCCGTGTCGGTCGCGAAGACGGTGCCCTGTTTCGCCGCGCGCCGGGCGTGGATGTCCAGCAGTTCCGCGGCCACGTCGCGCGCCTTTTCCGCGGCCTTGCGGCGCGCCTTGTCCCATTGTTCGCTGCCGAGCCGATGCAGCGGGGCGTGCTCGGCGTCGGCGCCGGTGTAACGGCTGATCAGATGCAGCGAGGAGACCGGCACATAGAGCTTGGCGCCGTCGGCGTATTCCAGGGTCAGGAACTCGGAAGGCTGGCCGTTGAAGTCGAGGGTCTGCAGCCCGAGGTAGCGGCCCACGCCCTGTTCCTCGTGTACCACCGGGGCGCCGATGGTGAGGTCGCTGAGGTTCTGCACAACCGCATCCGCATCCCGGGTGCTGCGGTTGCGGCCGCGGGTCTGCCGGGCCCGTTCGCCGAGCAGCGCGGCCTCAGGGGCGACCGCGACGCCATCGGGCAGGACGAAACCCTCCCCGAGGGCGGCGACGGTCACGTGCAGGCCCGTCCCGGCATCCAGGAAGGCGTCCCAGTTCTCCACTGGATGGTGCGGGACGGCCTGTTCCCGCAGCAGGGTCAGCAGGGCCTCGCGCCGCCCGGCTGATTCCGCGGTGAGCAGGACTCGCTGCTGCCCCTCGATGAACGCCTTCAGCCGCTGGGCCGGGTCTTCGCGACCCTGCTGCATCCCTAGTTCCGGGAGCGGGTCGCAGGTGAACGCGATCTCGGCGCCACGGTCCGCGGGAAGTGGTGCGGCCGGGTGGCCCATGGCCACGCCGGAGTGCGCGCGCAGGGCGTTCCCGAGCTGGTCGATATCCAGATAAAGCCGCTCCGGCGGCAGCAGCGGGCGATCGTACTGGTGGCTCAACTGCTCGAAGCGATCGCGGATCTCCTGCGCAAACTCCTCCGCGGCGCCGGCGATATTGCCGAGCTGCACCACCTGGGCCTCGGGGCAGTAGTCGAATACCGTGTCCATGCCCTCGAAGAACAGTGGCAGGTAGGCCTCGATACCCGGCGGGACCAGCCCCTCGCTGATGTCGCGGTAGATCGGGTGCCGGGTCGGGTCGCCGGCGAACTGAGCCCGGTAGCGTGTCCGGAATTCGCGGATGGCCGTATCGTTCAGCGGGAACTCGTGGCTGGGAAGGATCTCCAGGCGCTCGACCTTTTCGGTGGAGCGCTGCGATTCCGGATCGAACTGGCGCAGGGAGTCGATCTCGTCATCCAGGAACTCGATACGCACGGGCTCGTCGGCACCCATCGGGAAGAGGTCCAGGATCTCCCCGCGGGCCGCGAACTCGCCATGGCTGATGACTTGCTGCACCGCGTTGTAACCGGCCTCGGCGAGATTCTCGCGCAGCGTCATGCGATCCAGCCGCTGGCCGGTCTGCAGGGAGAGCCCCTGACTGGTCAGCCAGTCGCGCGGCGGGAGACGCTGCATCAGGGTGGAGACCGGCATCAGCACAATGCCGCGTTCCAGACCGGGCAGGTGGTACAGCGTGCGCAGGCGTTCCGAAATGATGTCCTCGTGCGGGGAGAACACATCGAACGGCAGGGTTTCCCAGTCCGGCAGGCGCAGCAGCGGAAGGTCGCGGTCTCCGGCGAAGAACTCCCATTCTTCCTGCCAGCGGTCGGCGGCCTCGTTGGATTCCGTGATGACCAGCAGCGGGCGATCGAACGCCGCAGCATTGCGGGAGAGGGCGAGGGTCGCCGCCGTGGCGTTGAGTCCCGACCAGATCTCGAAACCGGAGCCGGGTAGGCGGCCGGGCTGAAGCGGATTGCGCCGTTTTTCGGACATGGGCCTGCGGATCGGGGCTGCGGAAAGGGCCGCGATTATACGGATTCCGCCGCACGGGTGCGCGAGGTCCTTGTGTCGGTCAAGGGCGATTCACAGAAAGCCTGGAAGGCAAAAAGGGTTTCAGGGTGAAGAAATCATGAGGACGCCGTTGCCTGACACGGCGCCTGTCGTGCCCCTGCGGCCGCTCAAATCATCCCCCTTCCAATCTTCCCTTCTTCCTGTAAACGCTTTTGTTTACGTTCAGGGGAATCAGTCGGGGTCGATGTAGCGCTTGAGGATGGGGGCGTAGGCGTCGATGCGGCGGTCGCGGAGGAAGGGCCATTGGCGGCGCACGGCCTCGGTGCGGGTGCGATCCAGCTCGACAGCGAGGATCTCCGGCGCGTCCTCGCCGGCCCGGGCCAGGAATTCGCCCTGGGGCCCGGCGACGAAGCTCGTGCCCCAGAAGGTTGCGCCGGGCGAATGCTCCGAGGGGTCGGTCTCGTGGCCGGTGCGGTTGCAGGCGAGCACCGGGAGGTTGTTGGCCACCGCGTGGCCGCGCTGCACGGTGATCCAGGCCTCCTGCTGGCGGCGCTGTTCCTCCGGTGTGTCCTGCGGGTCCCAGCCGATCGCGGTCGGGTAGATCAGCAGCTCGGCACCGGACAGCGCCATGATGCGCGCGGCCTCGGGATACCACTGGTCCCAGCAGACCAGGACACCGAGCCGGCCGACGGAGGTATCGATGGGCACAAAGCCGGTGTCGCCCGGCGTGAAGTAGTACTTCTCGTAGTAGCCGGGGTCGTCGGGGATGTGCATCTTGCGGTAGGTGCCGACCTGGCGGCCGTCGGTTTCGAAGACGACGGCGGTGTTGTGGTAGAGCCCCGGGGCGCGCCGCTCGAACAGGGAGCCGACGAGGACCACGCCGTGCTCGCGCGCGATCGCCGCCAGGCGTTCGCTGCTGGGACCGGGGATCGGTTCGGCCGCATCGAAGGTGGCGAGATCCTCGGTCTGGCAGAAATAGGGGCCGGTATGCAGTTCGGCCAGGACCACCAGGCGGGCGCCGTTCGCCGCGGCCGTAGCCACGGCCGCAGCGGTGGCGTCGAGGTTGGCCTCGACGCTGCCGGCGTCCTGGTGCTGGATCAGGGCAACGGACAGGGTGTCACGGGGCATGATGGGACTCGGGCTGGCGGTTATTCCTGCGGGATGCCGAGGGCGGCCGCGGGATACTGCATGGTCAGGCAGTGAAGGCTGCCACCCTGACGAATGATGGGGCGGCAGTCGATTTCCACGATCTCGCGTCCCGGAAAGGCCTCGGCGAGCCGGTCCCGGGCGACGGCATCCGCGGCATCGTCATACACCGGCAGCAGGACGGCTCCGTTCAGGATCAGGAAATTCGCATAGGTCGCGGCCAGTCGCCGGCCATCCTCGAAGATCGGGGCGGGCCAGGGCAGGGGGATCAGCCGGTAGGGTTCGCCGGACGGCTGGCGCAGGGCCCGTAGCTCCTGTTCCATTGCCTGCAGTTCCGGGTAGTGTGGATCCTGCGGGTCGTCGCACTGGACATAGGCGATGGTGTCCTGCGCACAGAAGCGCGCCAGCGTGTCGATATGGGCGTCGGTGTCGTCGCCCTCCAGCTGGCCGTGTTCCAGCCAGAGCACGCGCCGGGCCCCCAGCCATCGGGCCAGGCTTTGCTCGATGCCCGCGCGATCCAGCTGCGGGTTCCGGGTGGCGGAGAGCAGACAGCGCGCGGTGGTCAGCAGGGTGCCGGCGCCGTCCGATTCGATGGAGCCTCCTTCCAGGACCAGACCGGTCGGCTCCGGCACGCAGCTCCCGAAGACGCCCTGGCTCGCGAGGGCCCGGGTGATGCCGTCGTCGAGGTCCGCGGGATACTTGCCCCCCCAGCCATTGAAGGTGAAGTCCAGCAGGCGCGGCTGGTCGCCATCGAATACGGTGATCGCGCCATGATCGCGCGCCCAGGTGTCATTGCTGGGGGCCAGCGCGAACCACAGGCGATCCGGACGGATCGCGGTCTCGGTAAGAAAGCCGGAGATCTCCTCGATGTGTTCGGGGTCGCGCGCGACGATGATGACCGGCTCGAACTGGCTGATGCTCGCAGCGATCAGCGCGAACACCGGATGCACCTGTTCCAGGGCCGGGGCCCAATCGGTGTCATCATGCGGCCAGGTGAGCTGGATCGCGCCCTGGGGCTCCCATTCGGCCGGGAGCCGGCGTTGCGTCATTGTCGGGCCGGTTTCCCCGGTGCTCATGGACGATCGGCGCTGGATCCGTTGCGCACGGCACTGTGCAGGACGTATTCGCCCTCGAAGACCACGGAGAAGTCGGCGTAGTCCCAGCGCGTAATCGGCGGGTCGCCCACCGTGGCATGGCGTCGCTCGGGCTCGCCGTGCTGGCGGATTACCGCGGCCTGGGTCTGGCCACGGGTGGGAACCCCTTCGCGTTCCTTCACGGTGAATCCACCATCGGGACTGCGCAGGATGTCGGCCGATGCAGTCGCCATGGCCCCGGCAAACAATGCCAGGACGAGGGCGCTGGCGACGGTGCGCACAGTGGTCTTCGGGGTGGGGTTAGAGGCGTTGCATTTCCCTGGCATGGCCGACTCTCCGTTTGCTGGACAGGCCCATGGTAGCGTCTAGCGTGACGCCATGCCTCCCCTCCCTCAACGCAGGTCCGCCGGGCTATAGGCGCGAACGGGTATCTCTGGCATGATTTCGCGATGTTTCGCCCCCTGACCCTCGCCATCGGCCTGCGCTACACGCGCGCGAAGCGGCGCAATCACTTCATCTCGTTCATCTCGGTGGTGTCCATCATCGGGCTGGCCCTGGGCGTGATGGCGTTGATCACGGTGCTGTCGGTGATGAACGGGTTCGAACGCGAGTTGCGCGACCGCATCCTGGGCATGGCCTCGCATGCCACGATCCGCGAGGCCAATGGCGGGCTGCGGGACTGGGAACGCCTGCAGCGCGAGGCCCCGGAGATCGACGAGCGGGTGGTCGCGGCCGCGCCGTATGTCCAGGGCGAGGCCATGCTGAGTGCGCGCGGGAATATCTCCGGGGCACTGATCCGGGGCGTGGAGCCCGAGGCAGAGGAGCGCGTCGCGCGCATTGCCGAGCACATGCTGCAGGGCGAGCTGGGCAGCCTGGAGGCGGGGCGCTACCGGGTGGTGCTCGGGCGGGAACTGGCGGCCGAACTGCGCGTCCGGGTCGGCGACTCGATCATCCTGATGGCGCCTCAGGCCTCGGTCTCGCCGGCCGGCGTGATGCCGCGCATGCGCCGCTTCGAGGTATCCGGCCTGTTCGAGGTGGGGATGTACGAGTACGACCGCGGGACGGCGTTCATCCACCTGGAAGACGCCCAGGCGGTGTTTCAGATGGGCGAACAGGTGACCGGGCTGCGGCTGCGCCTGACCGACATGATGGAAGCGGGTGTGGTAGCCCGCGACGTGGCGGCCCAGCTGGACGGGCTTTTTCGGGTGTCCGACTGGACACGCCAGCACGCCAACCTGTTCCGCGCGATCCAGATGGAAAAGATGGTGATGTTCATCATCCTGTCGCTGATCGTCGCGGTCGCGGCCTTCAACATCGTCTCGACCCTGATCATGCTGGTCACCGACAAGCAGGGAGACATTGCCATTCTGCGTACGCTCGGGCTGTCGCCGGCGGGGATCATGGTGATCTTCATGGTCCAGGGGGTGGTGATCGGGGCGATCGGGATCCTGCTGGGCACCATCGCCGGGGTGTCGCTGGCCGCGAACATCGACGTGGTGGTCCCCTTCATCGAGCGGGTCTCCGGCATCGAGTTCCTGTCCGCCGAGGTGTACTACATCAGCGACCTGCCCTCGGAGCTCAAGCTTGCGGATGTGCTCCGGGTCGGGGTGCTCGGCTTCCTGCTGACCGTGGTGGCCACACTGTTCCCGGCCTGGCGTGCCGCCCGCACCCAGCCGGCGGAGGCGCTGCGCTATGACTGATCACGACACCCCGGTCCTCGAGGCGGTCGGTCTGGAGCGCCGTTTCCGCGACGGCAAGCTGGACGTGGCCGTTCTCAGCGGGGTGGACTTTGCCCTGCAGCCCGGCGACCAGACGGCGATCATCGGGGCCTCGGGGAGCGGCAAGAGCACTTTGCTGCACCTGCTGGGCGGGCTGGACCGCCCGACGGCGGGGTCCGTGCGCCTGCTGGGAATGGACTGGACCCGCATGAGCGAGGCCCGACGTGGCCACCTGCGCAACCAGCACCTCGGCTTCGTCTACCAGTTTCACCATCTGCTGCCCGAGCTGACCGCGGTGGAGAACGTGGCCCTGCCGCTGCTCATCCGCGGGGTCTCCAACCGCAAGGCCCGGGCCGAGGCACGCCACTGGCTGGGCCAGGTGGACCTGGAACCCCGCCTGGAACACAAACCCGCGGAGCTCTCCGGTGGCGAACGCCAGCGGGTCGCGATCGCCCGGGCGCTGGTGACGCGCCCCTCGGCCATCCTGGCGGACGAACCCACCGGCAACCTGGATCAGGAACGGGCGGCGCAGGTGTTCGAGTTGCTGCGCGCGATGAACCGTTCCACCGGGACCGCTCTGGCCCTGGTGACCCACGACATCACTCTGGCGCGCGAGCTTGATCGCTCGGTCCAACTGGTCAAGGGCCATCTGGAGCTGGAACCGTTCGACGGTCAGCTCGCCACGCACGAATAGACCGCGTGTCTCTCTCGCTTCAGGCGCCCCGGTCATCCGGCGGGCGGCCACCCCGCCGCGCGGCTGCCTGGCGTTCCGCCATTTCCTTGCGCAGCCGTCGCAGGTAACGCCGGCTGCGCACGCGCTGGACGACGTTCAGCCGCCACAGGAAACGCACCAGCAAGTAGCCCGAGAGGCCGGCTGCCACGCCGAGCAGGACGCTGCCCAGGAGCAGGGGCTGCCAGATCGTCAGCAGCTCCGTGGAGAACCACTCCCAGCTCCAGTCCAGATGGATGTCGCGGCGCGGTTCGTCGAGTAGCTTGCGCCCGATCGTGTAGGCCAGATACAACATGGGCGGCATGGTGACCGGGTTGGAGATCCAGACCAGGATCACCGAGATCGGCAGATTGACGCGGACCAGCACGGCCACGGCGGCCGCGATCAGCATCTGCATGGGCAGTGGCAGGAAGGCCACGAAGAGCCCGACGGCAAACGCACCAGCCACGGAGCGGCGGTTCAGATGCCACAAATCCGGCGAACCCAGGCGCGGCCCCAGCGGGGCGAGCGCCTTGTGCCCGCGCATGTGTTCCATGCCGGGAAACATCTTTTTGATGATGTGTCTTGCCATGTACCGGGCTGCCGATGGTCCGTCGTGCGTGGGTGCGCCGCCGCGCACCTGCCGTGCATTCTCGCCGCTATTGTACGTGCGGGACCATGGTCGGCGGGGCAAGCCACATCCGGTCCGGCCATGGCGCCTGGTCAACGGGGCCTTTTGTGACCGGCTTTGCCCTCGGGCTGATCGCGGCGGCGTGGGGCCTTCACCGACTGCCCGAACCGGTTCCGCTGATGCCGGGACCCATACTGGCCCTGTTTCTGGCCGCCGCGGGCGTCAGCCTCGGCCTGCGGCGCCTCGGCTATCCGGGCCTCTGGCCCTGGACGCTGGCGCTGGGTGCGCTGCTCGCCTGGGGGCTGGTCCAGCAGAACGCGGACAACTGGCTGGAACATGCGCTGCCTCCCGCCCTGGCCGGGGAGGAGGCCACCGTGTTCGCCACGATCATCAGTCTGCCGGAACATGGCGAACGTCGCAGCCGTTTCCGGATACGGGTGGCCGCGACCCGATGGGGACCGGAAGCGTTTCGGGCGCGCGAACTGCTGGTTTCGACGTACCCCGCGCGCCCCGAGCTCGAGGCGGGATCGCATGGCTACATGACCCTGCGCCTGCGGCCGGCCCGGGGGCCGGCGAATCCGGGTGGGTTCGATCGTGCCGGCTGGTACTACCGCGAGGGCCTGCATGGATCCGCGACACTGCTCGACTTCGAGGCGTTAGAGGACGCCCGGGCACCCCGGATTCAGGACGCCCGCTGGCGGGCCGGGTTGCATCGCATGCGCGGTGCGCTGCGCGAGCGCCTGGAACAGGCGGCCCCGGGGCTGCGCCACCCCGGGCTGGTGCAGGCGCTCGTCATCGGCGACCGGCAGGGCATGACCGACGAGGAGTGGCAGGCCTTCCTGCGGACCGGGACCAACCACCTGATGGCGATCTCGGGCCTGCATGTCGGCCTCGTCGCCGGGTTTGTCGGATTGCTCGCGGGGCTTGCCTGGTCCGGTCTCGTCCCGGTGCAGGCGCGGATACGCAAGCCGGCCTTCATGGCGCTGGCGGGCCTCGCCGGGGCTGCGCTCTATGCCGCGCTGGCCGGCTTCAGCATTCCGACCCAGCGCGCGCTGATCATGCTGGCGGCTTTTATGGCCGCGCTGTTGTGGCGGCGCGAGGCGTTTGCCTGGCGCGGACTGATGCTGGCGGCGATCGCCGTGGTGCTGTGGCGGCCGACCAGTGTGCTGGCTCCGGGCTTCTGGTTTTCCTTCGGCGCCGTGGCGGTGATTCTTCTGCTGTTGCAGGGCCGTTCGGGCCGTCCGGGCTGGCGCGCGGCCGGCAGCATTCAGGTGATGCTCGCGCTGGCCATGCTTCCCCTCAGCCTGGCCTGGTTCCAGCTGGGGTCCTGGGTGGCGCCCGTCGCCAATCTGGTGGCGGTGCCGGTGATCAGCCTGCTGGTGCTGCCCTTGTTGCTGGTCGGGGCCGGTCTGGCGGCATTGTGGGCACCGCTCGGCCAGCCGTTCCTGCATCTCGGCGACGGGATCCTGATGCTGCTGGTCGGGCTACTGGACGGCCTTTCGCACGTGCCCGTGCTGGTGGACGAGCGGCGGGTGCCGCTGGCGGCCAGCCTCCTGGGCGGGGTCGCGGTGCTGGTCGCCTTGCTGCCGCGCCTGCGCCTCGCCGCTCCGTGGGTGGTGCTGGCCGGCATCGCCCTGGCCCTGCCCATGCGTCCGCAGATCGATTCGGGCAGCGTACGGGCGCTTCTGCTGGATGTAGGGAACGGGCAGTCGCTCTTGCTGCAGACCCGCCACCATGCGTTGTTATGGGATGCCGGTCCCGGGCGCGCCGGGGGCTACAGCGCGGGGGATCAGATCGTGATTCCGAGCCTGCGTGCGGAGGGGGTACGCCGCCTGGACCGCATGATCCTGAGCCACGAGCATGCCGCGCATTCCGGCGGGGCCGCCGCCGTACGCGCGACGCTACCTGTGGGCGAGGTCCTGCGGCGCCGCCCGCAAGGACCCGGGGAACGGCCCTGCGAGGCAGGCGAGGTCTGGGAATGGGATGGCGTCGATTTCGAGATTCTCCATCCACCCGCCGGCTGGGACGGGAGCGCCTCGGCCTCCTGCGTGCTGGCGGTGGAGACGGCTGGCGGTGTGCGGCTGGTACTGACCGGCGGGCTCGGCGGCCTGGGCGAGGCCGTGCTGATGCAGGAAGGGGCGGAACAGCGAAGCAGCGACCTGCTGGTCGTGCCCCGCGGGGCCGGCGCCGACAGCCTGAGCCGCGGCTGGCTGCAGGACGCCCGCCCCGCCATGGCCTGGGCCAGCACCGATGCGCAGGGCAGGGGGCTGGCCGGCGCGGCACGCCAGCGCCTGGACAGGGCCTGCGTCCCGCTGCAGGAGACCGGCCGCCAGGGGGCCCTGCGGCTTGAGGCGGATACGGAACTGAAGGTCGGGCCCGGCCACCGGGCGGGTTCCCGGCGGTTGTGGCGGCCCGCGCCAGACGCCGGAGCGCCCCTGCCGCCAGGCTGTCCGCCCGGGCCCGAAACCGCAGGCGGGCTGGTAGAATGACGGGATGAACCGTGAACACTCCGACACCATTCGCCCGATTCGCTTTCACCACAGCGAACTTCAGTTGCTCGACCAGCGTCGGCTGCCGGGCGAGAACCTCTGGCAGCGTTACCGGGATGCGCCGGCCGTGGCCGCCGCGATCCGCGACATGGTGGTGCGCGGGGCGCCGGCGATCGGGATTACCGCGGGCTTCGGGGTGGTACTGGCCTGCCAGCGGGCGACCGGGCGGGACGACTGGCGTGCGAGCATTGCGGCGGATATCGAGACCCTGCGCGCGGCGCGTCCCACGGCGGTGAACCTGTTCTGGGCGCTGGATCGCATGCAGGCGCTGGTGGACGCGAGCCCGTCCGCGGAGGCAGCGGTCGCGGCGACACAGGTCGAGGCGGAGTGGATGCTCGAGTCGGACATCGCCGGCAACCGGCGGCTGGGCGCGCTCGGCGCGAGGCTAATCGAGCCGGGGCAGGGGGTGCTGACCCACTGCAACACGGGCTCGCTGGCCACCGGGGGCTACGGCACGGCCCTCGGCGTGATCCGCGCCGCCTGGGATGCCGGACGGATCGAGGAGGTCTTCGCCGACGAGACCCGGCCCTGGCTGCAAGGGAGCCGCCTGACCGCCTGGGAGCTGGTACATGACGGGATCCCCGTACAGGTGCTGTGCGAAGGCGCCGCGGCCAGCCTGTTGCGCTCGGGCCGCGTCGGCTGGGTGATTGTCGGGGCGGACCGGATCGCCGCCAATGGCGACACCGCAAACAAGATCGGGACCTACGGCCTGGCCCTCCTGGCGCGTGCCCACGGGGTCCGGTTCATGGTGGCCGCGCCGGTCGCGACCATCGACTTCGAGATGCCGGACGGGACCGGTATCCCCATCGAGCAGCGCGGCGAGGACGAGGTGCTGGCACTGGCGGGTCAGCGCGTGGCGGCCGAAGGCGCCCGAGGCTACAACCCGGCCTTCGACGTGACCCCGGCGGAGCTGATCGATGCCATCGTCACCGAACGCGGGGTCGTGGAGGCGCCGACGGCGGAGCGGCTCGCGGCGCTGCGCGAGCCCACGGCCCCGGAGACGCTCGCATCCGCTCACTGACGAGCGCTCAAACGCGCCCCCGGTGGACGGTCTTCGGGCCTGAGAGGCCCGGAGAACCGTTTTGAGGCGCGAAAAGCCGAGCCCCAGTGGTTACCCCTGTGGTATGATCGCGAGCTTGTTCAGACGGACGGCGTAACCCTCGATGGCTGAATTTGCCAAGGAAATCTTCCCGGTCAATCTCGAAGACGAGATGCAGCAGTCCTACCTCGATTACGCAATGAGCGTAATCGTGGGCCGGGCCCTCCCCGATGTCCGTGACGGCCTCAAGCCGGTCCATCGCCGCGTGCTCTACGCGATGCGCGAGCTGGGCAACGACTACAACAAGCCCTACAAGAAGTCGGCGCGTGTGGTCGGTGACGTGATCGGTAAGTACCACCCGCATGGCGATTCCGCCGTTTACGACGCCATCGTGCGCATGGCGCAGCCGTTCTCGATGCGCTACATGCTGGCCGACGGGCAGGGCAACTTCGGCTCCATCGACGGCGACTCCCCGGCGGCCATGCGGTACACCGAGGTGCGCATGGCGCGCATCGCGGCGGAACTGCTGGCCGACATCGACAAGGAAACCGTCGACTTCATCGACAACTACGACGGCTCCGAGAGCGAGCCGGCGGTGCTGCCGAGCAAGTTCCCCAACCTGCTGGTCAACGGCTCCGCCGGGATCGCGGTGGGGATGGCGACCAACATCCCGCCGCACAACCTGGGCGAGGTGATCAACGCCTGTGTGGCCCTGATCGACGATCCCGAGATTTCCATCGATGGTCTGATGGAACACCTGCCGGGCCCGGACTTCCCGACGGCCGGCATCATCAACGGCATCGAGGGCGTTCGCGAGGCCTACCGTACCGGTCGCGGCCGGGTCCTGATCCGGGCACGCTCGCATGTCGAGCCGCTGGAGGGTGGCCAGCGCGAGGCGATTGTGGTTACCGAGCTGCCCTACCAGGTGAACAAGGCACGCCTGACCGAGAAGATCGCGGAGCTGGTGAAGGAGAAGCGCATCGAGGGCATCTCCGAGCTGCGCGACGAGTCGGACAAGGACGGCATGCGTCTGGTCATCGAGCTCAAGCGTGGCGAGATGGCCGAGGTGGTCCTGAACCACCTGTACATGCACACCCAGATGCAGAACGTCTTCGGCATCAACATCGTCGCCCTGGTCGACGGACAGCCGAAGGTGCTGGATCTGCGTCAGGTGCTGGAGGCGTTCCTGCGGCATCGCCGCGAGGTGGTCACCCGGCGCACGATCTTCGATCTGCGCAAGGCCCGGGAGCGCGCCCATATCCTGGAAGGCCTGGCGATCGCGCTGGCCAACATCGATCCCGTGATCGAGCTGATCCGTGCGGCCCCCAACCCGGCCGAGGCCAAGGCCGGCCTGCTGGCCCGCGGCTGGCCGCTGGGCGTGGTCAGCGACATGCTGGACCGCGCCGGGGCCAGCGCCTCGCGACCGGAGGACCTGGCGCCGGAATACGGCGTGGGGGACGACGGCTATCGCCTGTCCGAGGCCCAGGCGCAGGCGATCCTCGACCTGCGCCTGCACCGCCTGACCGGGCTGGAACAGGACAAGATCCTGGACGAGTACCGCGAGCTGCTGGAGCTGATCGACGACCTGCTGGATATCCTCGGCTCCGGCGATCGCCTGCAACTGGAGATCCGCAACGAGCTGCTGGCCGTGGCCGAACAGTTCGGCGACGAGCGCCGCAGCGAGATCCGCGAACGCCAGGCCAACCTGACCCTGGAAGACCTGATCGGCGAGGAGGACGTGGTCGTCACGCTCTCGCACGCCGGCTACGTGAAGTACCAGCCAGTGGCGGACTACCGCGCGCAGCGCCGGGGCGGGCGTGGCAAGGCCGCGACCAGCTTCAAGGAAGAGGACTTCATCGACCGTCTGGTGGTGGCCAACACGCACGACACGATCCTGTGCTTCTCCAGCCGGGGTCGGGTGTACTGGCTGAAGGTTTACGAGCTGCCGCAGGGCTCGCGCGCCTCGCGCGGCAAGCCGATCGTGAACCTGCTGCCGCTGGAGTCCGACGAGCGGATCAACGCGATCCTGCCGGTGCGCGAATACGACCCGGACCACTATGTGTTCATGGTCACCGCGCAGGGGACAGTCAAGAAGACACCGCTGACGGATTTCTCGCGCCGCCGGGCCTCCGGCATCATCGCGGTGGATCTGCGCGAAGGCGACCACCTGGTGGACGTGTCCCTGACCGACGGCACCCTGGACGTGATGCTGGTGACCACGGCCGGCAAGGCCGTGCGCTTCCACGAGAGCGACGTGCGCGCCATGGGGCGCACCGCCTGTGGCGTGCGCGGGGTGCGCATGGAAGGCGATCACCGGGTGATTGCCCTGCTGAATGTAGACGAGGGATCGGCGCTGCTGGCGACCGAGCATGGCTACGGCAAACGCACCCGCTTCGACGAGTTCCCGGTCCACCGCCGTGGCGGCCAGGGCGTGATCGCGATCCAGACCGAGGGGCGCAACGGCCCGCTGGTCGGGGCTTCGCGGGTCCTGGACGATGACGAGGTGATGCTGATCACCAACGGCGGGACCCTGGTGCGCACGCCGGTGGATCAGATTCCGCTGATCGGGCGCAATACGCAGGGCGTGCGGCTGATTCGGCTTGACGAAGGCGAGAACCTGGTCGAGCTGGCCCGCGTGGCCCAGCTGCAGGGCGAGGCCGGCGACGAAGAATCCGACGAGATGGAAACCGGGGCGGACCCGGAGACGGGTCCCGAATCCAGCGACGATGGAGAACAGGCATGACGCGAGTGATGAACTTCAGCGCGGGGCCGGCGGCCCTGCCGCAGGCGGTACTCGAGCGGGCGCGTGACGAGCTGCTGGACTTCCGCGGGTCCGGGATGTCGGTGATGGAGATGAGTCACCGCGGCAAGCCGTTCATGGCCGTGGCCGAGAAGGCCGAGCAGGACCTGCGCAAGCTGATGAACATCCCCGAGAACTATTCGGTCCTGTTCCTGCAGGGCGGGGCGACCGGACAGTTCGCGGCCATCCCGCTGAACCTGGCCAATGGCCAGAGCACCGACTACATCGATACCGGGGCCTGGTCCGGCAAGGCGATCAAGGAGGCCCAGAAATACGGGCCGGTGAACATCGTGGCGAGTTCGCAGGCAAGCGGCTACGACTCGATCCCGGATCGTGCCTCCTGGAACCTGGACCCCAATGCCGCCTACGTGCACTACACGCCGAACGAGACCATCGGCGGCGTGGAGTTTCCCGATATCCCGGATGTGGGTGACGTGCCGCTGGTCGCGGACATGTCCTCGACCATCCTGTCGCGCCCGATCGATGTCTCGAAGTTTGGCGTGATCTATGCCGGGGCGCAGAAGAATATTGGACCGGCCGGCCTGACCGTGGTGATCGTGCGCAACGACCTGCTGGAACGCGAGCGCCAGGCACCCGTGCCGGCGGTGCTGGACTGGGCCCTGCAGGCAAAGAATGACTCGATGTACAACACCCCGCCGACCTTTGGCTGGTACCTGGCCGGGCTGGTGTTCGAGTGGCTCCTGGAGCAGGGCGGTCTGGAGGCGATGGCCGAGATCAACCAGCGCAAGGCCGCGAAGCTCTACCAGTACATCGACAATTCCGCCTTCTACCGGAACCCGGTGGAGCCCGCGTCCCGCTCCTGGATGAACGTGCCGTTCATCCTCGCGGACGACGCCCTGGACGGGTCCTTCCTGAACGAGGCCGATGCGGCCGGCCTGTCCTCGCTGAAGGGCCACCGGTCGGTGGGCGGCATGCGCGCCAGCATCTACAACGCCGTTCCGGAGAGCGCCGTGGATGCGCTGATCGAGTTCATGGCGGACTTCGAAAACCGCCACGCCTGATCCCGTCGAATCGCTGTTGCCGGGGACGCTACCGGACGAGGAGGTCGTGATGTACCGGATTCAGACCTACAACAACATCGCCGTGCGCGGGCTGGATCGTTTCCCGCGTGACCATTACGAGGTCGCCTCGGATATCAATCAGCCGGACGCGCTGATGCTGCGTTCCTTCGATCTGCATTCGGTGGAGATCCCGGATTCGGTCCTGGCGGTGGGGCGCGCCGGGAGCGGGGTCAACAATATCCCGGTGGCGGCCCTGTCCGAGCGCGGCGTGGCCGTGTTCAACGCCCCCGGCGCGAATGCCAATGCGGTGAAGGAACTGGTCATCGCCGGGCTGTTGCTGGGTGCCCGCAACCTGCTGCCGGCGGCTGGCTACGTGCAGGAACTGGACCCCTCGAAGGAAGACTTCATGTCCGCGGTGGAGCAGGGCAAGAAGAAGTTCACCGGCTTCGAACTGCCGGGCCGACGTCTGGCCGTGCTGGGCTTGGGGGCGATCGGGGTCGGCGTGGCCAATGCCGCCCGTGCGCTGGGCATGGAAGTGGTCGGTTTCGACCCCAAGGTCACGGTGGAAAACGCCTGGCGCCTGGATTCCGGCATCGAGCGGGCGCGCTCGGTGGAGGCGGCCATGGAAGGGGCCGACGCCGTCACCGTACACGTGCCGCTGACCGAGAATACCGCCAACCTGGTGAACGCCAAGACGCTGGCCGGCATGAACCCCGGGGCGATGGTGCTCAACCTGGCCCGCGAGGGGATCGTGGATGACGCCGCGGTGCGCGAAGGGCTGGATGCGGATCGACTGCATGCCTACATCACGGACTTTCCGGTACAGGGCATGGTGGGGCACCCGCGGGTGATCACCCTGCCGCATCTGGGCGCCTCGACGACCGAATCCGAGGAGAACTGCGCGGTCATGATCGCCGACCAGCTCCGGGACTACCTGGAGAACGGCAACGTGGTGAACTCCGTGAACCTGCCGACCCTGGTGCTGGACCGCAAGGGAGATACCCGCATCGCGATTATCAACCGGAACCTGCCGGACCGGGTCGGGCGCATCTCGCACACGCTGGGCGAATCGAATATCAACATCCTGCACCTGATGAATGACTCCCGTGGCGATCTGGCCTACACCCTGATGGACGTGGACGGCCACCCCGACGCGGAGACCCTGGACGCCCTGCACCGGATCGACGGCGTGCTGCGGGCCCGGGTGCTATAGGCGATGGCCGGGGATCCGCATTCGTCGCCATCCGCCGAGGACCGCGAAGACCTCGCGGCCCTGCGCGCGCGTATCGACGCGCTGGATGCCGAGCTCCTGGAGCGGCTGAGCGAGCGCGCCCGCTGCGCCGAGGCGGTGGCGCGGGTCAAGCGCAGCCAGGAGAGCGACCCGGTGTTCTACCGTCCGGAGCGCGAGGCCGAGATCCTTCGGCGGGTGCGCGAACGGAATCCCGGCCCGCTGTCCGACGAGGCCATCACGCGGCTGTTCCGCGAGATCATGTCCGAGTGCCTGGCGCTCGAGCATCCGCTCCATGTCGCCTATCTCGGACCGGTGGGGACCTTCACTCACCTGGCGGCGCGCAAGCACTTCGGCCATGCCGTCGAGACCCAGCCGCTGGCCTCGATCGATGCGGTGTTCGGCGCGGTGGAGACCGGGCGCGCGCAGTTCGGCGTGGTTCCCATCGAGAACAGCTCCGAGGGGGTCGTCACCCACACCGTGGACTGCTTCATGGATTCCTCCCTCCAGATCTGTGGCGAGGTCGTGACCCCGATCCACCACCACTTGCTGTCCCGGGCCGAGGATCTCGGGCAGGTACGGCGGGTCCTCGCGCATGCGCAGGCGCTGGCGCAATGCCGCCAGTGGCTGGATAGCGAGCTGCCCCATGCCGAGCGCGAGGCGGTCTCCAGCAACGCCCGCGCGGCCGAGATCGCGGCACAGGATTCGACCGCGGCGGCGCTGGCCAGCCAGGCGGCGGCCGAACACTACGACGTCCCGGTGCGGGCCCCGCATGTGGAGGATCGCGCCGACAACACGACCCGTTTCCTGATCATCGGCTCTGGGACCACGCAACCCAGCGGGGCGGACCGTACATCGGTGATGCTGAGTACCGCCAACCGGCCGGGGTCGCTGTATTCGCTGCTCAAGCCGATCGCGGAGGCCGGCATCAGCCTGACCCGGATCGAGTCGCGCCCCTCGCGCTGCACGCCGTGGAACTACGTGTTCTTTCTCGATCTGGTCGGGCACCAGCAGGACCCGTTGATCCGCGACTGCCTGGAGCAGCTGCGCGCCAGTGCCGATACCGTCAAGGTCCTGGGGAGCTATCCCCAGGCCGCCACCTGACACGCCCACCCGCTATCCCCGAGGTTTCCCGCATGGCATCCAACCCTTCCGTATCCGCTGCGGCCGGCCCGGGCTTTGATCCCGAGGCCCTGGCGGTCGCCGGGGTCCAGGGCCTCAGCCCGTATCAGCCCGGCAAGCCCGTCGCCGCACTGGAGCGCGAACTGGGTATTCGCCAGGCGATCAAGCTGGCCTCCAACGAGAACCCCCTGGGCCCGTCGCCGCTTGCGGTGGAGGCGGGCCGCGCGGCGCTGGCCGAGGCCCATGTCTATCCCGACGGGAACGGCTTCGAGCTGAAGGCGCGACTGGCCGAGCGCCACGGCGTCGCCCCGGAACAGATCACGCTCGGAAACGGCTCCAACGAGGTGCTGGAGCTGGTCGCGCGCACCTGGCTGGCACCGGGGCGAGCCGCCGTGTTTTCCGCGCATGCGTTTGCGGTTTACCCGCTGGTTACCCAGGCGGTCGATGCCGAGGCACGGGTCGCGCCCGCGCTGGGGGCCGACCATCCGGAGCAGCCCTTCGGGCATGATCTCGAGGCCATGCGGGCACGGGTGGATGGCGACGTGCGCGTGGTGTTCGTGGCCAATCCGAACAATCCCACCGGGACCTGGCTGGAGGGTTCGGCGCTGGAGGCCTTCGTGGCGGCGATGCCGGCGACCACCGTGGTGGTCGTGGACGAGGCCTATTTCGAATACGTCGAGGCAGCCGGGTATCCGGACACTACGCAGTGGCTGGATCGCTACCCAAACCTGATCGTGACCCGGACCTTCTCCAAGATCCAGGGCCTGGCCGGACTGCGCCTGGGGTACGCGGTCAGTTCCCCGGCGGTCGCCGACCTGCTCAACCGGGTCCGACAGCCGTTCAATGTCAACGCCATTGCCCAGGCCGCGGGCCTTGCGGCGCTGGACGATACCGCGCATGTGGAGAGATCGGTGGCCGTCAACCGCGACGGGTTGCGGCAGGTGACAGCGGCCCTGCGGGATAAGGGGCTGCGTGTGATTCCGTCGGTGGGGAACTTCGTGACCTTTGACACCGGGCGTGATCCGGCCCCGGTATACGAAGGCCTGCTGCGCGAGGGCGTCATCACGCGGCCGGTGGAGAATTACGGCCTGCCCGGTCACCTGCGGGTCACCCTCTCGACCCGGGAAGACAACGACCGCTTCCTCGCGGCACTCGACAAGGTCCTGGCGTGATCGAACGGCTGGTCATCTTTGGCGTCGGCCTGATCGGCGGCTCGCTGGCGCTGGCCCTGCGCGAGGCCGGCGCGGTCCGCGAGGTCGTCGGCTGCTCGCGCAATGCCGACAACCTGCGCGAAGCCAAGCGGCTGGGCGTGATCGACCGCTGGACCACGGACGTCGCCGCGGCCGCGGAGGGCGCCGACCTGGGCGTGCTCGCCGTGCCATTGGGCGCGATGGAGCCGCTCGCCCGCGACCTGGCGGCCGCCTGGCCCGAGGACAGCCCGCTAACCGACGTGGGCAGCAGCAAGCAGGCGGTGATCGATGCGGTGGGCGCCGGCTTCGGTGCGGTCCCGCGCGCCTTCGTGCCCGGCCACCCGATCGCCGGGACCGAGAAAAGCGGGGTAGGGGCCGCCTTCCCCAGTCTGTTCCGCGATCGCCTGGTGATCCTGACGCCGGCCGATGCCACCAACCCGCTGGCCACGGACCGCGTGGCGGCCATGTGGCAGGCCGCCGGCGCGCGGGTCGAATACATGACCCCGGCGCATCATGACCGGGTCCTGGCCGCGACCAGCCACCTGCCGCATGTGCTCGCGTTCACGCTGGTCTCGTCGCTGGCGAACATGAGCGAACGCGACGAGATCTTTCACTACGCCGCCGGCGGGTTTCGCGACTTCACGCGCATCGCCTCCAGTGACCCGGTGGTCTGGCGCGATATCTGCCTGGCCAACCGCGACGCCATCCTCGAGGTCATCGGGCAATACCAGAACGACCTCGAGACGCTGCGCGGCGCGATCGAACGCGGCGATGCCGCCACCATCGAACAAAGCTTTGAACATGCCAAGGAAACCCGCGATCGCCTCTGCGACCCCGCGGATGCACAACTGGATACCTGAAACCCCATGAATACCTTTACCGTACAGCCCGGAGGCCAGCTTGCGGGCCACGCCCGCGTGCCGGGCGACAAATCGATTTCCCACCGCGCCATCATGCTCGGGGCGCTGGCCGAGGGCGAGACCCATGTGACCGGCTTTCTCGAAGGGGCGGATTGCATCGCCACGCTGGAGGCCTTCCGCGCGATGGGCGTGGCCATCGAACGCACCGGACCGGGCTGCGTGCGCATCCAGGGCGCCGGTCTTCGCGGGCTGCAGGCCCCGCCGACTGCGCTGGACATGGGCAACTCGGGGACCGCGATGCGGCTGCTGTGCGGGGTCCTCGCCGGGCAGGCCTTCGACAGTGAACTGGTCGGCGATCGCTCCCTCTCCGGGCGTCCGATGCGCCGGGTCACCAACCCGCTGGCCCGCATGGGGGCCAGGATCGAGACCAGCGATGCCGGGACGCCCCCCCTGCGGGTGCACGGCGGCGCCTCCCTGCGGGGTACCGACCATGTGCTCGAGGTCGCCAGCGCCCAGGTCAAATCCGCCCTGCTACTGGCAGGCCTGTGGGCAGATGGCAAGACCTGCGTCACCGAGCCGGCACCCACGCGGGATCACACCGAACGCATGCTGGCCGGCTTCGGTTACGCAGTCGAACGCGACGGGCCTCGGGCCTGCGTCGAGGGGGGTGGCCGGCTGGTCGCGAGTCCGGTCGATGTGCCGGCGGATATCTCCTCGGCCGCCTTTTTCCTGGTCGGGGCCTCGATCGCGGCCGGTTCGCGCATGCGTCTGGAGCATGTCGGCATCAATCCGACCCGCACCGGTGTGATCGATATCCTGCGCCTGATGGGCGCCGAGATCCGCATCCTCAACGAACGCGAGGCAGGCGGCGAGCCGGTGGCGGATCTGGAGGTCGAGGCCGCCCCGCTCAAGGGGATCCAGATTCCGGAGCACCTGGTGCCGCTGGCGATCGACGAATTCCCCGCGATCTTCGTCGCCGCGGCCTGCGCCGAGGGCGAGACCGTACTGACCGGCGCCGAGGAGCTGCGGGTCAAGGAGAGCGACCGTATCCAGGTGATGGCGGACGGCCTCGCCGCACTCGGCGTCGACTGCGCGGTGCAGCCGGATGGTATCCGGATCCGGGGTGGCGACGGCTTCACCGGTGGCGAGATCAACAGTCATGGCGACCACCGTATCGCCATGTCATTCGCGATGGCGGGTCTGCGGGCCACCGCCCCCATCCGGATCCACGATTGCGCGAACGTGGGTACATCCTTCCCCGGCTTTGTGGCGCTTGCACGCGAGGCCGGTCTGCAGCTGGAGGCCGCATGAGTTCGGAAATTCCGGTACTGACCATCGACGGCCCGGGCGGGGCCGGCAAGGGCACGGTCTGCATGCGCGTGGCCGCCGCCATGGGCTGGCATCTGCTGGACAGCGGAGCGCTGTACCGTCTGTTGGGGCTGGCGGCACGCCAGCACGGGGTCGAGCTGACCGACGAGGCCGCGCTCGCTCGACTGGCCGCCGGTCTCGACGTCGACTTCGAGGTGAATCGAGACGCCACGGCGGTGACGACCCTGCTGGAGGGGGCGCCGGTCGATCAGCTGCTGCGCACCGAACAGGCGGGCAGCGATGCCTCCCGGGTGGCCGCCATCCCGGCCGTTCGCGATGCCCTGCTGGAGCGCCAGCGCGGCTTCGCCAAGCCCCCCGGGCTGGTCGCGGACGGGCGCGATATGGGGACCGTGGTCTTCCCCGCGGCGGACCTGAAGATCTTTCTCACGGCCTCCGCCGAGGAAAGGGCGCGCCGGCGTTACATGCAGTTGAAGGAACAAGGACTTAGTGCTAATCTCTCCGCCCTTCAGGACGAGATGGAGGCCCGCGACCGTCGCGACCGCGAACGCAGCGTGGCCCCCCTCAAGCCCGCCGAAGATGCCTGGGAACTGGATACCACGGACCTCGACATCGTTGGCGTGGTGGACATGATCCTGGAGCGCCTCCGGGACGTACTCCCGGAACAAAGCCCCCGCCCCGCGGAATAAGCCGTCGGAAGCGGGATCATCAACGTCTAGAACTGGTTGCAGGAAGTTTCTGCAAGCATTTGTTAAACCACAGGTTCACAAATCCATGAGTGAAAGTTTCGCGCAACTGCTCGAAGAGAGCATGGCCTACACCCAGATGCAGCCGGGTGCCATCCTCAGTGCCACCGTCATTGAGGTCACCCCGGACGTCGTCGTGGTGAACGCCGGCCTGAAGTCCGAGGGGGTCATCCCCACCGAGCAGTTCATGAACGACGAGGGTGAGCTCGAGGTCAAGGTCGGCGATGTCGTCGAAGTGGCCCTCGAGACCCCGGAAGACGGTTTCGGCGAGACGCGCATGTCGCGCGAAAAGGCCAAGCGGGCCAAGGCCTGGGACCGTCTCGAAGCTGCGATGGAAGAAGAGCAGTACGTCACCGGCAAGATCTCCGGCAAGGTCAAGGGCGGTTACACCGTCGAGCTGGGCGATATCCGTGCGTTCCTGCCCGGTTCACTCGTGGATGTCCGTCCGGTGCGCGATACCGCGTATCTGGAAGGCAAGGAGCTGGAATTCAAGCTCATCAAGCTGGATCGCCGCCGCAACAACGTGGTCGTGTCGCGCCGCGCCGTGGTCGAGCAGGAATACAGCGCCGAGCGCGAGGAACTGCTGAAGAACCTGCAGGAAGGCGCGCAGGTCAAGGGCATCGTCAAGAACCTCACCGATTACGGTGCGTTCCTGGATCTGGGCGGCATCGACGGCCTGCTGCACATCACCGACATGGCCTGGAAGCGCGTCAAGCATCCGTCCGACGTGGTCGAGATCGGCCAGGAAGTCGAGGTCAAGGTCCTGAAGTTCGATCGCGAGCGCATGCGTGTGTCGCTGGGCCTGAAGCAGCTGGGCGAGGATCCGTGGGAGAACATCACCCGCCGTTACCCGACCGGCACCCGCATCTTCGGCAAGGTCACCAACATCACCGACTACGGCTGCTTCGTGGAAATCGAAGACGGCGTGGAAGGCCTGGTGCACGTGTCCGAGATGGACTGGACCAACAAGAACGTCAACCCGGGCAAGATGGTCGCGATCGGCGACGAGGTCGAGGTGATGATCCTGGACCTGGACGAAGAACGCCGCCGCATCTCGCTGGGCATGAAGCAGTGCCAGTCGAATCCGTGGGACGACTTCGCGGCCAACCACAACCGCGGCGAGAAGGTCAGCGGCCAGATCAAGTCGATCACCGATTTCGGCGTGTTCGTGGGCCTGGAAGGTGGCATCGACGGCCTGATCCACCTTTCCGATCTGTCCTGGCACGAAGCGGGCGAAGAAGCCATTCGCAACTTCAAGAAGGGTGACGAGGTCGAGGCCGTGGTCCTGTCCGTGGATCCCGAGCGCGAGCGTATCTCCCTGGGCCTGAAGCAGCTGGATCGCGATCCGTTCGCCAACTTCGTGGCCGAGCACAGCAAGGGCAGCATTGTCTCCGGCACGGTCAAGGAAGTGGATGCCAAGGCAGCCGTGGTCGAACTGGCTGACGGCATCGACGGCATCCTGCGCGCGGCCGATATCTCCCAGGACCGCGTGGAAGACGCCAGCACCGTGCTGAAGGTGGGCGATACGGTCGAGGCCAAGTTCATGGGCGTCGACAAGAAGACCCGCGCCATCAGCCTGTCGATCAAGGCCAAGGACCGGGCGGAAGAAGCCGAGATGGTCTCCGACTACGGCAGTAATGCCGGCGGCGGTACCACGCTGGGCGATCTGCTGAAGGAACAGATGGACAAGAACGACTAAGTCCGTTCCGTCGTGGCCCGCGGTGCCAAGGGGTGCCGTGGGCCATTTTGTACCGGGAAACCGGATTTCCTTCCTGTCTGTGACGAGTGCCAGATGACCAAATCGGAATTGATCGAGAACCTCGCCCGGAAGTCACCTCATCTGCCAGCCAGGGACGTGGAGATGTCCGTCAAGGCATTGCTCGAACGCATGAGCCACGCGCTGGCGAACGGGCAACGGGTGGAGATTCGCGGCTTTGGCAGCTTTTCGCTGCACTTCCGGCCACCCCGACTGGGCCGGAACCCCAAGACCGGTGAAGGCGTTGCCTTGCCCGGCAAGCATGTCCCTCATTTCAAGCCCGGCAAGGAATTGCGCGAACGGGTAAACGATTCTGTAGCCGAAAACGGCTAGACCGTCCATGGACGAGCGGCGGCGACAGAAGATTCGCAACACCGTGGCGTTTGTCGCGCTGATCCTGATCTCGTCCGCGGTCGGTATTCTTGTTGTTCTGAACGAAGCCCTGGTGACACTGGTGTTGCCGGGTCTCGAGATCGAGGCCCCCCTGGTGGTGTTCCTCGGGTTGGCCGCCTTGTTTGGAGTGATCCTGGCCTCGCTGGTGCTCTGGCTGCGCCTGCGCCGGCTGCGGCAGAAGATCGCCGACCTGCGCGAGCAGAACCATGCCCTCAAGGTCGAGGTCGAGCAGCTGCGTACCGCACCCATGCGGGATTTCTACTAGCCGCATCGCCATGCGGTCTTCCATACCTTTTGTTTCGCTGTCCGTACCCGGGGAGCGTACTCGCCGATGATCAATGACTGGTTCTGGTTGCTGCTCCCGCTCGCCGCGGCAAGTGGTTGGTGGCTGGCACGCTATGGCGTGCCGGAAGACCAGGAAGAGCGCGAGCCGTCACTGGATCGTTACCTCGAGGGCGTACGCCACCTGCTGGATGATCGCACCGATGATGCGCTGCAGGCCTTCATCGAGATGGTGGAGGTCGATCACGAGACTTTCGAGACGCATGTAATCCTCGGGCGGCTGTTCCGGCGCCGGGGCGAGGTGGATCGCGCCATTCGCATCCACCAGAACCTGGTGGCGCGCCCGACGCTGCCGGCGGCCCAGCGGGCCCAGGCCCTTTGCGAGCTCGGCGAGGACTTCCTGCTGGCGGGAGTGCTGGACCGGGCCGAGGCCGTCTTTCGCGAACTCGCGGACTCGCCGCACCAGGCCGTGCCGGCCCTGGAGGGCCTGCGCCAGGTCTACGAAACCCAGCGGGAATGGGAGCGGGCGATCGAGGTGGGCGACCGGCTGAAGGCGCATGGGGTCGCCCATGAACAGCTGCGGATCGCCCACTACCACTGCGAACTGGCGCGGATCGCGCTGGACCAGGACGACCACGAGGAGGCGAGGGCGCGCGCGAAACAGGCCGAGGAACTGGTTCCCGGTCTGTCGCGGGCTCTGCTGATCCAGTCGGAGATTGCGGCGCGCGCCGGCGAGATCCGCGAGGCGATCCGGTTCGGGCGGGATGCCGTGGCGCGCACCCCGCAACTGGCGCCTCTCCTGGTGCCCCGGATCGAGCGCCTGCATCAGGAACTGCCCGGCGAGAACCGTCTGGGGCAGCTGGAGGAACTCCTGGACGACCTGGCCCGAAGTCGCGGGATCACCATGGCGCGGATTGCCCTGATGCGGCTGTACCGGCGCACGGGACGGCTGGACGCCGCGCTTTCCGAACTGGGGCAGATCCTGGCGCAACGCCCGGTCCCGACCTCGGGCCTGCTGGAGGCGGTTCGCTGGATGAAGATCCTGCCGGCGGTGCAGCAATACAGCACGGAATTCTCGGCGTTCGAGAAGGCCCTGGCCGACCAGCTTGGCAGCCAACACTTGTACCAATGCGGGAACTGCGGCTACCAGGGACGGGCGCATGTATGGCAGTGCCCGAGCTGCCGGCGCTGGGATACCCTGCGCGGGCTTGATTTCGATATCGACCAGACGACGGAAGCCGCCGAGGAGGCGTTGATCCGCGAAGGGAGCCACCACCCATGAGCCGACCCACGACAGTGACCCCGGAACCCGCCACGCGCCTGATCGTCGCCCTCGACTTTGCAGAGGCCGATGCGGCGCTGGCATTCGCCCGACAACTCGACCCGGCGCAGTGCGCCCTGAAGGTCGGCTTCGAACTGTTCGTGGTCGCCGGTCCGGCGCTGCTGCAAAGGCTCCACGACCTCGGCTTTCGGGTGTTTCTGGACCTGAAGTTTCACGACATCCCGAATACCGTGGCGGCTGCCTGCCGGGCCGCGGCGCGTACCGGCGTGTGGCTGATCAACGTACATGCCAGCGGCGGCCTGGAGATGATGCGGGCCGCACACGAAGCGGTACGCGAAACCAACGACACCACGGCGCTGCTGGCCGTCACGGTGCTGACCTCCAGCGACGCCGGCACCCTGCGTGAGATCGGCGTGAGTCGCGAGCCGGCCGATCAGGTGGGCTTGCTGGGGGAACTGGCGATACACAAGGCGGGGCTGGAGGGCCTGGTGTGCTCGGCGCAGGAGGCCGCCATGCTGCGGCGCCGGCTGGGCGAGCGGCCACTCCTGGTAACACCGGGGATCCGGCTGGAAGACACGGGAGGCGATGACCAGAAGCGTGTCATGACCCCCGAGCGGGCCCTGGAGGCGGGCGCCAGCGCGATCGTGGTCGGCCGGCCGATCACCCGCGCCCCCGACCCGGCCGCGGCGATGGAGGCCTTCGTCACAAGCCTGAACATGCCGAATGACGCCGTGGAATGAGGGGGTTTTCCGGCGGGGCTGTTCTCGCTAGGATGCCCGGGTAGTCTCGGGTTGAAGGTTGGAATCCGGGTCTACCACGCGGTGCACGGATGCACCGATCGTTCAACGAAGATAAGGAGCGTTTTCATGAACAAGCTGTTCCAATGCGCGAAGTGCTGGGCCCTGGCGGGCCTCTGTGTCCTGCCACTGGTCATGGTGACCGCATCGGGTGGCCAGCCGGTCAACCTGAACGGGGCATCGGCCGACGAGCTGGCCGCACTGGAGAACGTGGGACCGGTCAAGGCGCAAGCCATTGTGGAGCACCGCGAGGCACACGGTGACTTCGCCTCGGTCCAGGCCCTGACCGAGGTGTCCGGGATTGGCGAGCGCACCGTGGAGATGAACCTCGAGCGCATCGTCGTCGAGTAGCGAGACGGGTGGCGGCATGGGCCGCCACTCACTACCGGCCCCCGGTCGACGGGTCCGAAAGGATGCGTTGGCCGGGGGTTTGCTGTGAAGTCACCAGGAGAAGGAATGAGCCAGAATCACGCCCCGATTCGTACCGCCGTGTTCCCGGTTGCCGGGATGGGTACGCGCTTTCTGCCGGCGACCAAGGCAAACCCGAAAGAGATGCTTCCGGTCGTGGACAAGCCGTTGATCCAGTACGCGGCGGAGGAGGCCGTTGCCGCCGGCATCGAGACCCTGGTGTTCGTGACCGGGCGAAACAAGCGATCCATTCCGGATCACTTCGACAAGGCCTACGAACTCGAACACGAGCTGGAAGAGCGGGGCAAGACCGAACTGCTCGAGCAGGTTCGGAACATCGTTCCCCCCAATGTGACCTGCGTCTATGTGCGTCAGTCCGACGCACTCGGTCTCGGACATGCGGTGGCCTGCGCGCATCCGATCGTCCGCAACGAACCCTTCGCGGTAATCCTGGCCGATGACCTGATCGAATCGGCCAACGGCGGGGCGACGCGGCAGATGGTCGAGCAGTACGCCGAGCACGGCTGCAGCGTGCTGGGGGTGGAGGAGGTGCCGCCCGATCGCACCCACCAGTACGGCATCATCGACCCGGTGCAGACCGGCCCGCGCAGCTGGGACGTCAAGGGCATCGTGGAAAAGCCCGACCCCGACCATGCGCCATCCAGTGTCGCGGTGGTCGGGCGCTATGTCCTGACCCCGAAGATCTTCGAAATGCTGGCAACCCAGAAGCCGGGGGCGGGCGGCGAGATCCAGCTGACGGACGCGATCGCACGCCTGCTCGAACTGGAACGGGTGACGGCCTTCAACTTCGAGGGGCGTCGCTTCGACTGTGGGTCGAAGCTGGGTTACCTGGAGGCGACGGTGGAGTTTGCACTCAACCATCCGGAACTGAAGGACGACTTCGCCGCATACCTCCGGGCCCGCTCGGCGGGCTGATCGAGTCCGTCACAACCCGGGCCGCTACCACCAGAAACGGCGCTGGCGCGGCCGGATGGGCAGGCGGCCGCGCCAGTACTGGATCAGCAAGAAGCCGAAGGCCATGCCGCCCAGGTGGGCGAAGTGGGCGATGCCGGCGAGGGTGCCCGAGATTCCCAGGTACAGTTCCAGCGCCCCGTAGCCGATGACGAAATACTTCGCCTTGATCGGAATCGGCAGGAAGATCAGGAACAGGCGCTGGTTGGGGAACATCATCCCGAACGCCAGCAGAACCCCGAATACGCCCCCCGACGCGCCGATGGTCGGATAGATCATGTCGCCGTTGCCGTAGGCGGTCACGAACAGCTGCACCAGCCCGGCCCCGATCACGCAGACCAGGAAATACACGGCGAAGGTGCGCGAGCCCCAGGCATTCTCGATCTGCACGCCCAGCATCCACACGGCAAACAGGTTCACGAACAGGTGAATCGGGCCGCCGTGCAGGAAGCCGTAGGTCACCAGCTGCCATAACTGGAAGTCCGGAACCCGCATCCAAGTGCCGTCCTGGTGGATAGTGGCCGGGGTGCCGACGGGCCAGAGCCCGAAATGGTTGACGAGCCAGTCGCCCAGCCAGGGCATCGCGAGAAACAGAGCGACGTTGGTGATCAGCAGGAAGCCGATCACCGGCGGCAGCATGCTGAAATCGGGGTGCCGCGGATCCGGATGCGTCATGGGCGCGGGCGGGCGTCAGGTGCCGCTGAAGTCGTCGGTCACGGCGCCTCGGCTCGCCGAACCCACCAGCCGGGCATACTTGCCCAGCACCCCGCGATCAAAGCGCGGGGCGGGGGTCGTCCAGCGGGCGCGCCGACGCTCCAGCTCGGTGTCATCGACCTGCAGGGCCAGGCGGTTCTCGCTGGCATCAATCTCGATGACGTCGCCGTCCTGGACCAGCGCGATCGTGCCGCCGACGGCGGCCTCCGGCGCGACATGGCCAACCACCATCCCGTAGGTGCCGCCGGAGAAGCGACCATCGGTAATCAGGCCGACCGCATCGCCCAGACCAGCCCCGATAATGGCTGCGGTGGGGGCCAGCATCTCGCGCATGCCGGGCCCGCCGCGCGGGCCCTCGTAGCGGATGACCAGGATATCCCCCGCCTGGATCCGTCCGGCCAGGATCGCGTCCAGGCATTCTTCCTCGGAATCAAAGCAGCGCGCGGGGCCCGAGATCGCGGTCCGCTTGAGACCAGTGATCTTGGCCACGGCGCCCTCGGCGGCCAGATTCCCCTTGAGGATGGCCAGGTGCCCGTGTGGATACAGCGGCCGGTCGAGGGGGCGAATGATGTCCTGGTCCTCCGGGGGAGTCGGAGGGATATCGCGCAGGGTCTCGGCCAGCGTCGCGCCGGTGATGGTCAGGCAGTCGCCGTGCAACCACCCGGCATCCAGCAGCATCTTCATGACCTGGGGTGTCCCGCCCACTGCATGGAACTGGGTGGTGACATAGCGCCCGGAAGGCTTCAGGTCGCACAGGACCGGGACCTTGCGTCGAACCCGCTCGACATCGTCGATGTCCAGCGGCACCTCCGCCGCGTGCGCGATCGCCAGCAGATGGAGTACGGCATTGGTGGAACCGCCCAGCGCCATGACCACGGCGAGGGCATTCTCGAAGGCCTCGCGGGTCAGAATGTCGCGTGGCCGGCGGTTGGCGTGGATTGCGTCCAGCAGGACCTCCGCCGAACGCGCCGCGGAATCGCCCTTTTCCGGGTCCTCCGCCGCCTGGGTGGAGGACCCGGGCAGGCTCATCCCCATGGCCTCGAAGGCGCTGGACATGGTGTTGGCGGTAAACATGCCGCCACAGGAACCGGCGCCGGGGCAGGCGTTCTTCTCCACGCCCAGCAGATCCTCGTCGGACAGCTTGCCAGCCCCATGCTGTCCCACGGCCTCGAAGGCGCTGACAATGGTCAGGTCCTGGTTCTTGTAGTGCCCCGGCTTGATCGTGCCGCCGTAGACGAAGATCCCGGGCACATTGAGCCGGGCCAGCGCGATCATCGCTCCGGGCATGTTCTTGTCGCAGCCACCGGTGGCCAGGATGCCGTCCAGGCTCTGGCCATTGACGACGGTCTCGATGGCGTCCGCGATGACCTCGCGCGAGACCAGGGAGTACTTCATCCCGGGGGTGCCCATCGAGATGCCGTCGGAGATGGTGATCGTGCCGAAGGTCTGGGGCATGCCCCCGGCCTGACGCACCGCCTGCTCGGCGCGGGCGGCGAGGGCGCCGATCCCCATATTGCAGGGGGTGATGGTGCTGTGGGCGTTGGCGATCCCCACGATCGGGCGCCGGAAATCGTCATCTCCGAAACCGACCGCGCGCAGCATCGCGCGATTCGGCGTCCGGCGGGGGCCTTCGGTGACGACGCGACTGCGCCGGTTGTCCTGTGCCATATGCGTCCCTGTCGTATTGGGTTGAACGGGGTGGCCCCAAGAGGCGGCGGCCGCGATCAATGGGCGCCGGGGTCCCCTTGGCGCGAATAGCGTCCATTCATGAACCGGTCAAAGAACTGCCCGAGGGCCGGATGCTCGATCTGCTCCCCGCGCGGATCCGGTTCCAGGTGGCGTTCGGCCACGTAGGTGCTGTGCGAATAGCCATCCACCAGTACGTGATACCACGGCTGATCCTTCGGCGGACGACTCCTGGCCACCGTCTCGTACCATTCATCGGAACCGGCGTATACCGGGTCCACATCGACGATCACACCGCGGTAATCGAACTTGGTATGGTGAACCAGTTCACCGACGGTAAAGCGTGTGCGTGTGGTCATGATCCCCTCTGTACTGCGTCGGTGCGCCTTTTCTATTGTGGACCGCCACCGGCGTTGCATGTTCAGGGCACGCCGCGCCGGTTTACCTGTTTGCAGCTCCTGACACGCCCTCACGGAACCGCCATGAATCGTAACCCGACCGGCCTGAGTCCACGTTTCCACAACGAAGTCCCGCAGGACGATGATCGCGAGCGCCGCGTCTGTGACCATTGTGGCTTCGTGGACTACGAGAACCCGCGAATCATCGTCGGGAGCGTGGCCATATGGGAGGATCGCGTCCTGCTATGTCGCCGGGCGATCGAGCCCCGCCGTGGTTACTGGACCCTGCCGGCCGGTTTCATGGAAAAGGGCGAGAGCCCGGGTGAGGGCGCCCGCCGCGAGGCCTGGGAGGAGGCCCGCGCGGAGCTGGAAGTCGATCAGTTGCTGGGGGTGTACAGCGTGCCGCACGTCGGGCATGTGCAGATGATCTACCGGGCGCGCCTGCTGAGCGACACGATCGCCCCCGGCCCGGAGTCCGAAGAGGTGAAGCTGTTCCCGTTCGACGCCTTGCCGCCGCTGGAGGAACGTGCGTTCCCGTCCGTAAGCTGGGCGCTGCGTCATTACCTGGAAACCCGCGAGCGGATCGACTTCGCCCCGCGCTCGGCGCCGTTGCCGGAGGCGGACGAAGCGGTGCCGGGGCTCTGAACCATTCTGGCGACTATTGTGGCGCGTCGCGCTGGGGCCCGTAGTGGCGGAACTTCTCCAGCACCCGGTCCATCTCCGCGTCATCCAGCAGCGTGGGCCCGCCGATCTGCAGACTCAGGACATACTGGCGCGCCAGCAGCTCGACTTCCTCGGTGAGCCACAGGGCCCGCTCAAGGTCCGGTCCGGTGGCGATCATGCCGTGGTTGGCGAGTAGACAGGCAGTACGGTCCTCGAGGGCCTCAACCGCCAGGCGCGAAAGCGCCTCCGTACCGAAGGTCGCATACGGCGCGCAGCGAATGGAGTTCCCGCCCGCCGCCGCAATCATGTAGTGCAGGGCAGGGATGTCGCGTCCCTGGATGGCCACCACGCTGGCGTACACGGAGTGCACGTGGACAACCGCGCCCAGCTCCGGGCGGGCCTGCAGGATCGCGCGGTGGAAGTGCCACTCGCTGGAGGGCTTGCGCTGCGGGTTCCAGCGCCCGGCGGCATCCACGTACACCAGGTCCTCCGGACGCAGGGCCTCGTAGGGCACACCGGATGGCGTGATCAGCATGCCATCGCCCAGGCGCACACTGATGTTGCCCGACGTGCCCTGATTGAGGCCGCGGCGGTTGGTCTCCAGGCCGGCGCGGATGACGGCCTCGCGCAAGGCGGTCGCGTCGGCGGGTGGGAGGGTGTATTCGTGCATGTGGGTACCAGACGACTGGGTGCCGGGCGATTGTAACGGGCCTCCGGGAACCCCGCGCGCGGAGCAGGGTCAATGGGGCAGGTCTGGCGAGTTTTCGCGGGACCCTTCGCCCCGTGGCAAGGCGGCCGGCGGGTCGTCTACAGTTCTCGGGTAGCGTTCAGGCTTCGGCTCGCCCGCCACGGGCGAGATTCTTTTCGTTACAGGGAGGAAGCACCATGAAGAATGCCGCACGTCTTGTCACCGCTTCGGCCGTGGCCGCCGCACTGACCCTCGGGTTGAGCGCTGGCAGCACCGTCCACGCCTTTGACGAACACGAGGCGACGATCGACTACCGTCAGGGCGTGATGCGCGCGATCGGCGGGAACGTCGGGGCCATCGCCGCCGTGGTCGTGGATGGAGCCGATTTCGGGGACAACCTCGAGATGCACACCAGCCAGCTGGTGGCGCTCAGTCAGGATATCCCCAGCCTGTTCCCCGAGGGCAGCGACTTCCCGGATACCGATGCCAAGGAAGAGATCTGGGATGACTGGGAGCGCTTCGAGGAACTCTCCAACGACACCCGCGAGGCCGCCGAGGCGCTCCATGCCGCCGTGGAGGCGGGCAACGAAGACGAATACGCCATTCGCTTCCGCAACCTCGGGCAGTCCTGTCAGGCCTGCCACGACGACTTCCGCCGCGACTGATCGGTGGCAATGGCGGGTACCAAACGAGGGCCGACAGCCTGGCTGCCGGCCCTCTGTCTTGCCGGCCTGATCGGGTCCGCCCCCATACAGGCGGACACCTCGATCGGTGAGCTGGAGCCCGAGGCGGACGCGGAGGATCGCATCGCCTATGGCGAGTACGTCCTGCGGGCCGGGGGCTGTGTCACCTGCCACACGGCGGAAGACGGCGAATTCCTGGCCGGCGGGCGCCCCATCGAGAGCCCCTTTGGCGTGTTCTACGGGCCCAACATCACGCCGGATCCGGAACACGGCATCGGCGGATGGTCCGAGGACGACTTCAAGCGCGCGCTCCAGCAGGGCCGCGGGCCGGACGGACGGCATTACTATCCCGCGTTTCCGTTTACCTCCTACACCCGCATGAAGGACGAGGACATCGAGGCCTTGTGGGCCTTCCTGCAGGCCGAGGTCGAGCCTGTGGCGCGGGAGAACACGCCGCACGATCTGGTCTGGTACGCGCGGTTCCGGCCGTCCCTGATGGGCTGGAAGTGGCTGCATTTCGAGCCGGGGGCCTTCGAACCCGACCCGGACGAATCGGAGCCGTGGAACCGCGGCGCCTACCTGACCCTGGCCCTCGGCCACTGCATGGAGTGCCACACCCCGCGCACTCGGACCGGCGGTCTCGACCTGGAGCGTCTGGGCGCCGGGGCCCGCCTGCCGGACGGGGATGTCGCCTCGAACATCACCCCGGATCGCGAGACCGGCATCGGACGCTGGGGCGAACGCCATATCGCCCGCTACCTGGAGATGGGCTTGACCCGCGACGGCGACTTTGCCGGCGGCGCCATGGCCGACGTGATCGACCACGGCACCGCTCATCTGACCGACGAAGACCGCCGCGCGATTGCCGTCTACCTGCAGTCGCTGGAGCCCCTCGAGCACGAGCCGGAGTAGGGTAACGGGACCGTAACCCCCCAAACGAAAAAAGCCAGGTCATGGTGACCTGGCTTTTTCTTTGTCTGGCTCCCCGGGACGGGCTCGAACCGCCGACCTAGTGATTAACAGTCACCCGCTCTACCGACTGAGCTACCGGGGAATTGGGCGCAAATCCTAATCGGGCGGGGCGGGGGCGTCAAGGAAAATCTGGCCGCCCGACGCGTTTCGCCGCCGTACCCGGCGTCAGTGGTGGCGCGCCACGAACTCGCGCAGGCGCTCCAGGGCCTTGTCGAGCTGGTCCACGCTGGTGGCGAACGAGACACGCACATGTCCCGGCGCGCCGAAGGCGCTCCCCGGAACCAGGGCCACGCCCACCTCGTCCAGCAGCTGCTTGGTCAGGGCGACGTCGGTGTCGATATCGGCTGCCGCCATCAGGCCGGTGACGCGAGGGAAGCAGTAGAAGGTGCCGTCCGGCATGAGGCAGTCGATCCCGTCGATGGCATTGAGGCCGTCCACGACGTGGCGAGCGCGCTCGGCGAAGGCCGAACACATGGCCACCACGCAGCCCTGGTCGCCGTTGAGTGCGGCCTCGGCGCCGGCCTGGGCAATGGAGGTCGGATTGGAGGTGCTTTGCGACTGGATCTTCTTCATCGCCGCGATCAGGTTCTTCGGACCACCGGCGTAGCCGATGCGCCAGCCGGTCATCGCATAGGCCTTGGATACGCCATTCAGCACCACGGTGCGCTCGAGCAGATCCGGGGCGACGTTGACGATGTTCACGAACGGGGCCGAGCCAAACCGGATATGTTCGTACATGTCATCCGTGGCAATGACCACACGGGGGTGACGCCGCAGCACCTCGGCCAGTTCGGTCAACTCGGCGGCCGAATACGCCGCGCCCGTGGGATTGGACGGGCTGTTCAGGAACACCAGGCGGGTGTTCGGGGTGATCGCGGCCTCCAGCTGTTCCCCGGTGATGCGGAAGCCGGCGTCCTGCTCGGCGCTGACGATCACCGGGCGCGCCCCGGCCAGCAGGGCGATATCCGGGTAGGACACCCAGTAGGGGGCCGGGATCACGACCTCGTCCCCGGGATTCAGCAGGGCCTGGCAGAGATTGAAGATGCTCTGCTTGCCACCGGAGGACACCAGAATCTGGTCAGGGGTGAACGTCAGGCCGTTGTCGCGATCGAACTTGCGGATGATGGCCGCCTTGAGGCTGGCCGTACCGTCCACCGGAGTGTACTTGGTTTCTCCGCGGGCAAGCGCGTCCACCGCCGCCTGCTTGATATGCTCGGGGGTATCGAAATCCGGTTCTCCGGCCCCCAGCCCGACGATGTCCCGCCCCTCCGCGCGAAGCTGAGCGGCCAGCGCGCTGACGGCGAGAGTGGGGGAGGGCTGGATGCGCTGGACGCGGTCGGAAAGCTCGATATCCAAGGGGTAGGCCTCTGTGTGATCGGGTCGATGGGCCGCGCGAGCGGTCGGGGCGAAATGATACTGAAATCAGGCGCGGAGGATAAGGTGCAGCCAGGCGAAGGCGAACAATTCAAGGTCGTATCGGAGTATCAGCCGGCGGGCGATCAGCCGACGGCGATCCGCGCGCTGACCGAAGGGCTGGAGGCCGGCCTCGCGCACCAGGTGCTGCTCGGCGTAACCGGATCGGGCAAGACCTTCACCATCGCCAACGTGATCGAGCAGGTACAGCGCCCCACCATCATCCTGGCACCCAACAAGACGCTTGCGGCGCAGTTGTACGGGGAATTCAAGGAGTTCTTCCCGCACAACACGGTGGAGTACTTCGTTTCCTACTACGACTACTACCAGCCGGAGGCCTACGTCCCGTCGTCGGACACCTACATCGAGAAGGACGCCTCGATCAACGATCACATCGAGCAGATGCGCCTGTCCGCCACCCGTGCGCTGCTGGAGCGGCGCGACGCAATCATCGTGGCCTCGGTGTCGGCCATCTACGGCCTGGGCGACCCGCGCAAGTATCTGTCGATGGTGCTGCACGTCGAGCGCGGCGACCGGATCGACCAGCGCGACCTGCTGCGCCGCCTGGCGGAACTGCAGTACACCCGCAACGACACCGAACTGCGCCGCGCCACCTACCGCGTACGCGGCGAGGTGATCGACATCCACCCGGCGGAATCCGACAGCGAGGCGGTGCGTATCGAGCTGTTCGACGACGAGGTGGAGCGGCTGTCGTACTTCGACCCGCTGACCGGCGAACAGCTGCGCACGGTGCCGCGTCTGACGATCTACCCCAAGACGCACTACGTGACCCCGCGCGAGACCCTGCTGGAGGCCGTGGACCACATCCGCGACGAACTCAAGGAGCGTCTGGACTTCCTGCGCAAGGAGGATCGGCTGGTCGAGGCTCAGCGTCTGGAACAGCGCACGCTGTTCGACCTGGAGATGATCCTGGAGATCGGGTACTGCAACGGGATCGAAAACTACTCGCGCTACCTCTCCGGACGCGCCCCGGGCGAGCCGCCGCCGACCTTTTTCGACTACCTGCCGAAGGATGCGCTGCTGGTCATCGACGAATCCCATGTCTCGGTGCCCCAGGTCGGCGGGATGTACAAGGGCGACCGCTCGCGCAAGGAGACCCTGGTGGAATACGGCTTCCGCCTGCCATCGGCCCTGGACAACCGTCCGCTGCGCTTCGAGGAGTTCGAGGACCTGATGCCGCAGACCATCTACGTCTCGGCCACCCCGGGTCCGTACGAGCGCGAACATGCCGGGGCGATTGTCGACCAGGTGGTCCGCCCGACCGGGCTGCTGGACCCGGAACTGGAGGTCCGTCCGGCCGGTACGCAGGTGGACGACGTCCTCTCGGAGGTGCGCGATCGCGTCGAACGCGACGAACGGGTGCTGATCACCACCCTGACCAAGCGCATGGCCGAGGACCTGACGGATTACCTCACCGAACACGGCGTGCGCGTGCGCTATCTGCACTCGGATATCGACACGGTGGAACGCATGGAGATCATCCGCGACCTGCGACTGGGGGAGTTCGACGTCCTGGTCGGGATCAACCTGCTGCGCGAGGGGCTGGATATGCCCGAGGTCTCCCTGGTGGCGATCCTGGACGCGGACAAGGAGGGCTTCCTGCGCTCCGACCGCTCGCTGATCCAGACCATCGGGCGCGCCGCGCGCAACGTGAACGGCAAGGCCATCCTTTACGCCGACAAGATCACCGGCTCCATGCAACGTGCGATCGACGAGACCGAGCGCCGCCGGGCCAGGCAGATCGAGCACAACGAGGCCCACGGCATCACGCCCCAGGGCATCCGCAAGAACATCGCGGACATCCTCGAGGCGCGCAACGCCACGCCCGGTTCCGGCGGCCGCCGCGGGCGGAAGGTCGCGGAGGAGGGCGCTGATTATCTGGGGGCGCCGGAGAACGCGGCGAAGGAGATCGAGCGCCTCGAACAGGAGATGTTCGCCAAGGCGCGCGACCTCGAATTCGAGGAGGCGGCCCGCATCCGCGATCGCATCGAGAAGCTCAAGGCACTCGCCTTTCTCCCCGAAGCCTCGCTATCCTGAAAAGATGGCTCCCGCGGGAGCGCCGATTCGAGCCTTGAGTGATGTCCCAGAACGCCCCCTTGCCCCTGGGTCCGGTGATGCTCGACGTCACCGGAATCGAACTCACCCCGGAAGATCGCGAACGCCTGCGACATCCCGCCACCGGCGGGGTGATCCTGTTTGCCCGCAATGCCGGCACGCCGGCGCAGGCCCAGGCGCTGGTCGCCGCGATCCGCGCCGAGCGCCCCGGCATCCTGATCGCCGTGGATCAGGAAGGCGGGCGCGTGCAGCGCCTGCGCGAGGGTTTCACCGCGATCCCGCCCATGCGCCAGCTGGGCCACGTCTACGACTACGACCGCAACAAGGCCTGTGAACTGGCGCATGCGACCGGCGAGCTGCTCGCGCGGGAACTGCGCGCACTGGATATCGATTTCAGTTTCACGCCCGTCCTCGACCGCGATCTGGAGATCAGCGACGTCATCGGCGACCGGGCGTTTCATTACGACCCGGACGTGATCGCACGCCTCGCCGGCGAACTGATCCGGGGCCTGGCTGCCGCCGGCATGGCCGCGGTCGGCAAGCACTTCCCGGGGCACGGTGCCGTGAAGGCGGATTCCCATGTCGCGCTGCCGGTGGATGATCGCCCCCTGTCCGAAATCGAGAATCAGGATCTCGAGGCCTTCCGGCCCGTGCTTGGAGATCTCGAGGGGATCATGCCGGCGCACGTCCTGTACCCTCAGGTCGACGGCTATCCCGCCGGATTCTCGCGTGTCTGGCTGCAGGACATCCTCCGCCGCGAACTGCGCTATCGCGGCGCCATCCTCAGCGATGACCTGGCGATGGCCGGCGCCGAGGGGATCGGCGACCCCGCGGAACGGGCGGCCGCCGCACGCGCCGCCGGCTGCGACATGGTGCTGATCTGCAACGAGCCGGAACAGGCCGACCGGATCCTGGAGGCCCAGGAGGATCAGCCCCTGTCCGCCGAGTCGGCGCGCCGCCTGGAACGCCTGCGCGCACGGCCCGTCGATGCCGATCCAAACCGCCTCCCGGCGCTTCGCGCGCAGCTCGATCGCTGGCTCCGCGCAAGCCAGCTCGCCACCGCCTGAACCGTGCCGGGCGGCGCATTGGCGCCCGCGCGTCGAGGCGCCTATAATGCGCCACCGGTCTGCGATTGAGCAGCTAGTAATATTCACACTCACCACTGAAGTTGGAGATCCAAAATGGCCGACAAGCTCCTGATCGTCATGGTCAACACCGACCCGAGCAACGCTTCCGAACTGGGTGCCCCGTTCTTCCAGGCCACTGTCGCCGCCGCGATGGAATACGACGTTGAAGTCGTGATGACCGGTCGTGCCGGCGAACTCGCCAAGAAGGGCGTGGCCGAAAACCTGTTCGTGCAGGAAGGCTCCAGCAAGAGCGTCTACGACTTCATGAAGGATGCCCACGAGGCCGGCGTCGTGATGAAGGTCTGCACCCCGACCCTGGATCTGTGGGGCAACGACCTGATCCCGGAAATCGAGGAAACCGTGGGCGGCGCCTACGTGATCTCCGAAGCGATGGACGACGACACGGTGACCTTCACCTACTAAGGTCCTCGACCTTCGTCTGCCAGCCGGCCGGCCCTTGTGCCGGCCGGTTGCGTTTCCGGGGTCCGGAATTTGCGAGCTTGCCTCGCTCCGGATGCTCGGACATGATTTCCCGCACCGACACCCCCAGGACATGCCATGAGCCCGGAACAGGCGCGAGCCACGCTGCGCGATGCCGACTGTCTCTTCAGTCGTGACGCCGTCGAGACCGCGATCGACCGTCTGGCCGAACGCACGGCGGTCGCGCTGAAGGACCGCAATCCGCTGGTGATGGGCGTGATGAACGGGGGTGTGGTGCTGATGGGCGGGCTGCTGACGCGCTGGTCGTTCCCGATGCAGGTCGACTACCTGCATGCCACGCGGTATCGCGGCGGCACCCGCGGCGGCGACCAGCTGCACTGGCTTGCGCGTCCCCAGGCGGCCCTGCAGGACCGTACCGTCGTGATCGTCGACGACATCCTCGACGGCGGCATTACGCTGGAAGGCATCAAGACCTTCTGCGAAGAGCAGGGCGCTCGGCAGGTCATCTCCATCGTCCTGGTCGACAAGCACAACCCCGACCGGGATCCGGCGATCACCGTCGACTACGCGGCCCTGGAGGCGCCCAACCGCTACCTGTTCGGGTACGGTATGGACTACCAGGACTACCTGCGCAACGCGCCCGGCATCTTCGCCGTGGCCGACCACTAGGGAAGCACTGATTAATGTCCGCACCCCGCATCGCCGTCATCGGCGGCACCGGTCTGACCCGACTGAAAGACCTGCAGATCACCCGACGCCAGGTGATGCACACGCCCTATGGGGAGCCCTCCGGCCCGCTGGTTTTTGGCCGGCTGAACGACATCGAGATCGTGTTCCTGCCGCGCCACGGGGCGCGCCACACCATCCCGCCACACCAGGTGAACTACCGGGCCAATATCTGGGCACTGCACAACGCCGGTATCGACAACGTGGTCGCCGTCGCCGCGGTCGGTGGGATCACCGAGGAGATGAAGCCGGGGGTGGTCGCGATCCCGGACCAGATCATCGACTACACCTGGTCACGCGCGAACACGTTTTTCGAAGGCGGCGACCTGGAAGAGGTCACCCATATCGACATGACCTGGCCGTACAACGAGGCGGTTCGCCAGACCCTGATCCGGGCGATCGACGAGCTCGGGATCGAGGCGGTGGAGCACGGGACGTACGGCGCGACTCAGGGGCCACGCCTGGAGACGGCCGCGGAGATCGACCGACTGGAACGCGACGGCTGCGACCTGGTCGGCATGACCGGCATGCCCGAGGCGGCCCTGGCGCGCGAACTGGGCCTCAACTACGCCTGCTGCGCCGTGATCGCCAACTGGGCCGCCGGCCGGGCCGAGGGCGAGATCACCATGGACGACATCGCGGCCAATCTGGATGTGGGCATGACGCGGGTCAAACAGATCCTGACCCACGTGATCAGCAGTCTTTCCTGAGAACCGCCGGAGCCCGGCCAAGGCCGGATTCGGGCCCGGACGGGCAAGAGAGGGGCAAGAGAGGGGCAAGACCGGGGGAGATACCGGCGACTGACCTGAAACCCGCCAACCGTCGCTCACCTCCGTTTTAACATAATATGTATTATGCGTCGTTATGGGTACAGCCGTACGGCACGAGGCTCGCCCTCAATCCCTGGCGAAGTGCCCGCGTTGTCGTCGGATCACGCGTGCACGGCCTTCTCGATCCCCTCGGTCATCACCTCCACCAGAAAGTCGATCTGGTCTTCGGTGATGACATACGGCGGCATCAGGTAGCTCACGTTCCCCAGCGGTCGCAGCAAGGCACCGCGCGTCAGTCCGTGGCGATAGATGTGCAGGCCGCGGCGTTCCTGCCACGGGTATGGCGTACGGGTCGCCTTGTCCTGCACCAGTTCCACCGCCGCGATCATGCCGTGCTGGCGCACGTCGGCGACGTGCGGATGCGCCGTCAGAGGTTCCAGTCGTTTCGCGATATGTTTGGCAAGTTGACGGTTTTGCTCGATAACCGGATCGGCCTGGAAGATGTCGAGTGTCGCCAGTGCCGCCCTGCACGCCAGCGGATTCCCGGTGTAGGAATGCGAGTGAAGGAACATGTTGAGCTTTTCGTAATCGTCGTAGAACGCCTGGTAGATCGAGTCCGTGGTGAGCACCGCGGCCATGGGCAGATAGCCGGCGGTCAGCCCCTTCGACAGGCACAGGAAATCGGGCGTGATCGGCCCCTGTTCGCAGGCGAACAGGGTGCCGGTGCGGCCAAAGCCCACGGCAATCTCGTCGGCGATCAGGTGCACGCCGTGGCGGTCGCAGGCCGCGCGCAACAGGCGCAAATACTCCGGATCGTACATGCGCATATGGCCGGCGCATTGCACCAGCGGCTCGATGATGACCGCGGCCACCTCGTCGCCATGTGCCGCCAGGGCTTCCTCCATGTGAGCGAACTGCCGCCGGGCGACGTCGGCACAGCTCTCGCCCGCCTCGCGCTCGAAGCAGTCGGGCGCCGGGACAGTGATTACGTCCAGCATCAGCGGTTCGTAGGTGGCGCTGTACAGCGGCACGTCACTGACCGAAAGCGCCCCCAGTGTCTCGCCGTGATAGCTGTTGGAGAGCCGGATGAATCGGGTCTTCCGCGGGCGGCCGACGTTGCGCCAATAATGGAAGCTCATCTTCAGCGCGACCTCGACCCCAGCGCTGCCATTGTCCGCGAGGAAGACCCGCTCCAGGCCGTCCGGGGTGATGTCGATCAGGCGCTCGCAGAGTTCGACCACCGGTTCGTGGGTGCAGCCCGCAAGGATCACGTGCTCCAGCCGGTCCAGCTGGTCCTTGACCGCATCGCCGATTCGCGGATTGGCATGACCGAAGAGATTGACCCACCAGGAACTGATCGCGTCCAGGTAGCGGTTGCCGTCGAAGTCGTACAACCAGACGCCCTCCCCGCGCTGGATCGGAAGCAGCGGGAGGGTCCCCTCCTCGCCGTAGTCCTTCATCTGGGTACAGGGATGCCAGAGGGCGCGCAGGTCACGCTGCTTCAGGGTGTCGTTGTCCATGGGGCTCTTGCTGTCAGGGGGCGGTTACTCGCCGGATGCGGCCTTGATCGCGGCCAGCTCATCCTCGAAGAAGAAGCGCTCTTCGCCGAAGGCCGGTTGCAACTGGTCCAGCCAGGTGGCCTGGTCGTCATAGCGCGCGAAGAAGGGCCGCTGTACCCAGTCGGGATTGCGCGCCTGAATAAACCGCAGCACGAATACCTTCTCGCCCTGGATCTCCGCCACGCCCTGGATCTCGACCTTGCCGGGTTCCGCGCTCATCGAGGGGCCCCGGGCGGTGCGACCCAGTCCGGAAACCTGCTGCATGGCCTCGCGATAGATCTCCCAGGCCCGGGCCAGTGGCACCTCGAAATAGCGTCGGGCGCCGGTGTCGCGCTCGACGAACATGTAGTACGGGATGATCCCCAGGCGGACCTCTTCTCGCCACAGATCCGCCCATGCGCCCGGGTCATCGTTGATGTGCCGCAGCAACGGACCCTGGGCACGAATCTCGGCGCCGGTATCCCGGACGCGGCGGATCGCCTCGCGCGCGATCGGGGTACGCAGCTCGTGGGGATGGTTGTAATGGGCCATCAGCGCCACGTGTTTCCCCGCCTCCGCGAGTCGCTCCAGGAGATGCAGGAGCTCGTCCGCGTCACTGTCCGTGACAAAGCGATAGGGCCAGAACGTCAGGGCCTTGGTGCCGATACGGACGGTCTGGACATGGGCCAGATCCGGCTCCAGCAATCCCTCCAGGTAGGCCTTCAGGTGCTTGGTTTTCATCACCAGCGGGTCGCCGCCCGTCATCAGCAGGTCG
The DNA here is from genome assembly GCF_000377405.1 of Thioalkalivibrio sp. ALE31. Taxonomy (GTDB): domain Bacteria; phylum Pseudomonadota; class Gammaproteobacteria; order Ectothiorhodospirales; family Ectothiorhodospiraceae; genus Thioalkalivibrio. The sequence continues at coordinate 216,820 of NZ_KB905020.1, forward strand.
CTGATCTCCGTGTGGCTGCGCAGGTAGTCGTGCAGCAATCCGGCATCGGTACTGGCGATCCGCAGTTCCTTGTCTCCGACAAACTGGGCCCAGCGAAAGCAGAAGGTGCAATAGCTGTGGCAGGTCTGCCCCTGTCCGGGGAAGAACAGGACCGTCTCGCGGTACTTGTGCTGCAGCCCGGTGATCACCTCGCCGGCTTCCTCGCTGGGCCGGTTGAGTTCCAGCTGGCCGGCGGGATGCGGGTTCAGGTCCTCGCGCAGTTCACGCGCCAGGGCCTGGATCTCGCCACGTGATGCACCCTTGCGGTGGAGATCGGCCATACGCTCGAAGGCCCCCGGTTCCAGCATCTCCCGCTGCGGGAAGGTCAGCTGGAACATCGGGTCGTCGGGGACGCGATCCCAGTCGATCAGTTCCTCGATCACGTAGTCGTTGACCCGGAACGGCAGCACGCTGGCGACCACGCGCATTTCGAACCGCATGGCCTCCGGCAGCGCCGCGACCGCCGGAATACGATCGAGCGAACGGTCATTGAAGACCCGGAATTCGCGCGACTCGACGGCCCCGAGCTCGGGGTCCCGATAGAACTGGACAACGGAATTCATCCGTCCCTCCTGTACTGGCAAGGTGCAAAACGGCGCAGCGCCTGCGGGAGGCCGGAAGGCGCGGTGGACGAGGCCATGCGGCCGCTGCGAGGGCCCGTTCACCAAACCCGATGACATGGATTGAGGCGCAGACCCGGGGTATTCAGGGAGCCGGCAAATTAACAACTTGCCCGGGGAATCACAACAAGCGCCTGACACGCGGCACCGGTCACGGCGGCTCTGGCGCGCGCACGGTGTTCTACCGGCCGCCCGACTGGGTTACCCTTCGGGCCCGGCCCAGGAGGATCGCATGCACCCGGAATTTCCGCAGGAAGGGATTATCCATCTCAACCATGCCGCCGTCGGCCCATGGCCGCGACGCACCGAGGAGGCGGTCTGCCAGTTCGCCCATACGAACGTCGTCCATGGTTCGCGCGACTACCTCCAGTGGCTGCGGCATGTCGATGCAACCCGGGCGCTCGCCCGCGCGCTGATCGGTGCCCCGTCGGCCGAGGATATCGCCTTCGTCAAGAACACCTCGGAGGCGCTTTCGATGGTGGCCTTCGGCCTCGACTGGCGCCCGGGCGACAACGTCGTGTTCCCGGTCCACGAGTTTCCGTCCAACCGCGTGGTCTGGCTGGCCGCGGCCGAGCGCTTCGGCATCGAGGCCCGCGAGGTGCCGGTTGGTCCGGAGCCGGAACGCGATCTTCTGGCCGCCTGCGACGGGCACACGCGCCTGGTCGCCACCAGCGCGGTACGCTACGACTCCGGGATGCGCATCGACATCCAGGCGCTGGGCGCTGAACTGCGCGCGCGCAGCATCCTGTTCTGCGTCGACGCGATCCAGCACCTGGGCGCCCTGCCCTTTGATGCGCCCGGCTGTCATGCCGATTTCGTGATGGCGGATGCGCACAAGTGGATGCTGGCACCGGAGGGGATCGGGGTGTTCTACGTGAACCCGGAGGCGCGCGAGCAGCTGAAGCTGCAGGAATACGGCTGGAACATGCTGGCGCATGCCGGTGACTTCTCCAACCCCGGCATCGAACCAGCCACCAGCGCCCGGCGGTTCGAGCCGGGCAGCCCGAACATGCTGGGGGTTCACGCCCTGCACGCCAGCCTGTCGCTGCTGCTGGAGACCGGGCTCGAGACCATCGACCACGAAATCCGCGAGCACTGGCTGCACCTGGAGGACGGGTTGCGCAGCCAGGGATGCCGCATCCTGACACCGCGCGGCCGGCGCGCCGGCATCCTCACCTTCCGGCCACCGGTGGACGATCTGGATGCGCTGTACGCCCGGCTTCAGGGGTACGGGGTGCTGTGTGCCCTGCGCGGCGGCGGGATCCGCTTTGCACCCCACTTCTATCTGACGCGGGAACAGATCGACCGCGCGCTGGAGTGCGTGGCCGAGGCTATCCGCGAGAAGGCGGCTGCAGGCGTGCGCTGAGGGTGGCGGATGCGGGTCGACAAGGGGACCCGGACGCGGCGAGCTGCGGCGGGTGACGGGCTCGAACGGCAAGCCCGCCCGAACACCCTGGCCTTTGCCCGGCGGCTAGAACGTGTGGGTCTTGCGGTCCGAGTTCAGCATACCGCCCAGGTGCTCCTCGATGCGGCGATGAGTCACGCCCTTGTCGGACTTGTTGAACTGCACGCCGATGCCGCGCAGGCGGTTGCCCTGCGCCCGTGGCGGGGTGATCCAGACCACCGTGCAGGGCGTCGGCAGGCGGTCCGAATCCTCCAGCAGTGACAGCAGCAGGAAGACTTGATCCCCGAGCTTGTAGGCCTTGTCGGTCGGGATGAACAGCCCGCCGTTGGTCACGAACGGCATGTACGCCGCATACAGCGCGGGTTTTTCCTTGATTGCCAAGGTGAGCATGCCCTGCCCGGCCATAGACCCTCCCGTGTGACCTGATTACGTGCTGGGCCGAGGAGTATCGCCCATCGATGCGATCGCGCGCCACCCCGTGGCCGCTCGCGGCGTGAGTTGTGCCGCTACTTCGCCTGGAAATTCAGGGCGATATCCTCCATGCGCAGCTGCGGGTTCAGCTGACGGCTCGCCTGGCGTTGCCAGACCAGCGCCCGCGCGGACAGCTCGGCCAGGCGTCGCGCGCCGGCACGCCGGGCAAAGCCCTCCAGAAGAGCGCGCGGGAATTGCCGGCCAAAGGCATCCGGCTCGCCGTTGACCGCCATACGCTGGGCCGACACCAGCAGGGCCTGGATCCGCGGAATCAGGGATTCCGGCAGGCTGCGCTGCAGGGTAGCCGCCATCGCGTGCACGCTGGCGCCACGCAACAACGCGGTCAGGGCCTCGCGGTCCTGTTCCCAGCGACCCATGCGTTCGGGGTCGGTCAGGATCTCGCGGGCGGCCAGTGGTCGCCCGAGGCTGGCTGCATAGGCCTCGTCCACCGCTGCCGGATTATCCGAGAACCCGCGCAGCCAGGCCGTCGCGTCCGCCGGGGCCGGATTGGCGATCTCGATGGTCTGACAGCGGCTGCGGATCGTCGCCGGCAGACGCGCGGGCTGCGCCGCCTCGAGGATCAGCATCGCCCCGGTCGGCGGTTCTTCCAGGGTCTTGAGCAAGGCATTTGCGGCATTCGCGTTCAGGGCGTCGGCCGGGCGGATGATCACGGAGCGCAGATCCCCCGACCCGGACAGCGACAGGAAGTCGATCGCCTCGCGGGCCGCGGCGATCAGGATCTCCTTCCCGGCCTCCTCCGGTTCCAGGGCCATCACCTCCGGGTGCACACCGGTACTGAAGCTGCGGCAGGCGTTACACTCGCCGCAGGCCGCTTCCTCGCCGCTGGCGCGCTGGCACAACAGTGCCTGAACCAGCGCGGTGGTCAGCAGGGCCTTGCCCACCCCGGTCGCGCCGTGGATCAGCAGACCGGTGGGCAGGCGGCCGTCACGTCCGCGCCGGACCAGTCCGCTCCACGGCGCCTGCAGCCAGGGCGGCAGCGCCTCCCGGGTGTCGGTTCCCTCCATCCTTCAGCCGCCCCCCAGCGCGTGCAGCGGCAGGCGCTCCCGCACGCCCGCCAGGATCCGCTCGGCCACGGTGTCCGGATCCGCCGCTCCATCCACCACCAGGTACCGGTCGGGGGCCTTTGCCGCGCGCTGGCGATACGCCTCGCGCGCGCGCTCGAAGAAGTCCAGCGCCTCTCGCTCGATCCGGTCACGGCGCCCCCGCTGCACCGCCCGTTCCAGTCCGGTCTCGGGGGCAATATCCAGCAGGATCACCAGATCCGGCCGCAGCTCGCCCTGCAACCAGTCTTCCAGACTGGCCACTCGCTGGCCTCCCAGGCCCCTTCCCGCGCCCTGATAAGCGAAGGAGGCGTCGGTAAAGCGGTCGCTGAGCACCCAGTCGCCCGCGTCCAGGGCTGGCCGGATGATCTCGGCCAGGTGCTGGGCCCGTGCCGCGAACATCAGCAACAATTCCGCCTCCGGACACATCCCGGGCAGATCCGGGTCCAGCAGCAACCCGCGCAGACGCTCGCCCAGCGCGGTTCCGCCCGGCTCACGCGTGACGCGCAGGCTGTGGCCGGCGGCGCGCAATCGAGCCTCCAGCCGCTCGATCTGGGTGGTCTTGCCCGAGCCTTCGATGCCCTCAAGCACCAGGAAACGACCAGGATGGGGTGAGCGATCCATGCGCAGGGGCTCCCGTTAGCGGTTGCGGATGCCGTAGCGGCTGCCGTCCCCGCCCAGCTGGTAACGGATCACGGCCTCGCGGTGTTCGCGATAGGTCTGGGAGAAATGATGGCTGCCATCGCCGCGCGAGACAAAGAACAGGTCGTCGGTATCCGCCGGCCGCGCGGCGGCCTCCAGGGCGGCCCGGCCCGGCAGCGCAATGGGCGTCGGGGGCAACCCGGCCCGCGTGTAGGTGTTGTAGGGGTGGTCACGATCCAGCTCGGCCCGCGTCAGCCGCTGCACGCCCGGTTCCTGCACGTACAGCAGGGTCGGGTCGGTCTGCAACCGCATGCCGCGCTTGAGCCGGTTCACGAATACGCCCGCTACCCGGTCCCGCTCGTCCCCGCGCCCAGTCTCGCGCTCGATGATCGAGGCCAGGATCAGCAGCTCATAGGGGGAATCCACCGGGTGGTCCTCGATACGGCCTTCCCAGGCCCGCTCCAGGTGCAGGCGCATGGCCTGATGGGCGCGCTCCAGCACCGTCAGGGCCTCGGTGCCGGAGCCGAAGAAATAGGTATCCGGAAGAAACCAGCCCTCGGGATGATCCAGATCCGACAAGCCCAGGGTCTCGAGGAGGTTGTGAACCCCGACCGACTCCGGCGGACCGACCAGCTCCGGATGTTCACGCAGGGCGCTCAGTGCCTGCCGGATGGTCCAGCCCTCGGGAAAGGTCAGGCGATGCTGGACAACCTCGCCCCGGGCCATCGCGTGCAGCAGATCGCGCGGCGTCATCCCCGGGGTCACTGCGTACTCGCCGGCCTGTAACCGCGGCGCGAGCCCCTGGCGCCGCCCGTAGACCTCCGCCACCCAGGCGGACTCGATCCAGTCGCGCTCGGCAAAGGAGCGGCTGACCGAGCGCAGCCCCTGACCGGATTCAAGCTGGTAGCGTTCCGAGGCGTCCAGCGCCAGGGGCGTGTCCAGTTGTGCCCGGTAGTGTTCGCCCAACCACCAGGCGGTGCCCAGGGCAAGCACGACCACCAGGGCCAGGACGGCGAGACTAATGCGCTTCATGCAACGCGATTCCCATGCGGTAGAGCGGATCATCCTGCCACGCGCGCCCCGGATTGTCCGCTTCAGCCAGCACCGCCGGGGTCATCCCGAGGCGTGCATTGGTTATGTAGATACCGTCGGCTTGCCTGATCCGTTCGGTCTCCGGATACTCTTCGACCACGGAGAATCCAAACCTTGCCGCATGATCGAGGATCCAGGCCCGCCGGGTCCCGGCAATTCCTGCCTCGTCGAGCGGGGGCGTCAGCAGGCGCTGCCCCTCACGCACCCAGAGATTACCCTGGGTGGCGCTGATCACCCGCCCCAGTGCATCGCAAACGATCGCTTCCTCCCAGCCAGTTTCCCAATGGCTGCGTACCATCACCTGTTCCAGGCGGCTGGTGTGCTTGAGCCCCGCGAGCGCCGGGTTCACCCCAACCGGGACGGCCGACCAGCCCAGAACCAGGGGCCTCCGGTCGCCGGGTGGCGTGGCGTCCAGCGCGGGCCCGGCACTGACGATCCGCGTGGGTGCCGGATGGGCGGGTGGCGCGTACCCTCGGGGCCCTCCGCCACGCGTAATCGTCACCCGCACCAGGCATTCGGGCCCGTGCGCCACCTGTGCCACTTCCTCGAGAATCTGCCCTTCCTCGGGCTCCGGGAAGCCCAGCTGGCGCAGACCCCGCCACAGCCGAGCCCGGTGGTACGCCCACAATTGCGGCTGGCTCGAACGCACGCGCAGGGTCTCGAACAGCCCATCCCCGAGCAGCAACCCGCGATCACCCGCCGAGACGTTCTCGTCCGGTTCCCCGTTCACCAGGATCACGAAAGCACCTCGTTGTGCACGCCCAGCGCCTCCAGAAGACCCCGTGCCTTGTGCCGGGTCTCCTCCAGCTCGCGCTCCGGGTCCGAGTCAGCCACGATGCCGGCACCGGCGCGGAAGCGCAGCTCGTTCCCGTGCGCAACGAGCGTACGGATCAGGATGTTGGTATCCATGCGCCCGTGCCGGCTCACGTAGCCACAGGCGCCGGTGTAGGCGCCCCGCGGCGCGTACTGCTCCAGTTCCTGGATGATCTGCATGCTGCGAATCTTCGGGCACCCGGTGATGGTGCCGCCGGGGAAGACCGCCCGCAGGACATCAGCGGCCGTGGTCCCGGGGCGCAGGCGCCCGACGATGCTCGAGACAATGTGGTGCACCCGGCGATAGCTCTCGATGGTCATCAGCTCCGCGACCCGCACGCTGCCAATCTCGGCCACCCGCCCGACATCGTTGCGTTCCAGGTCCACCAGCATCACATGTTCGGCCCGCTCTTTAAGATTAAAGTTCAACTCACTGAAAAGACGCCGATCCTTATCGGCGTCCGCATCCCGTCTGCGGGTTCCCGCGATCGGCCGGGTCTCGATTTCGCCCCGCTCTACCGACACCAGGCGTTCCGGCGAGGAGCTAATCACGTGGGCCCCCGGCAACTGCAGCCAGGCGGCGAACGGGGCCGCATTCGCCTGACGCAGGCGCATATACAGCACCGCCGGATCCAGCGGTGCGGACGCCGTGGCCTGCCATTCCCGCGACAGATTGACCTGGAAGGTATCGCCGGCCCGAATGTACTCGAGCCCGCGAAGTACCGCCTCGCGGTACCGGGCCGGGTCCTCCTCCTGCAACGAAAGATCGGGCAACGGGTTGCACGCCGCGTCCGCATCCTCCTGTACTGCCTCCAGGTCCCGCTCGATCTGCGCCCGGCGCTCGGCATCGTCCGTTTCGTCCACGAACCATGTACGGCCCGCGTGGTGATCATGGATCAGGGCCACCGGAAAATAGGTCAGCAGCGCGTCCGGCAGCCAGGGATCCGACCGGCATTCGCCCAGCGCCGGCTCCAGGCCCCAGGACAGCTCGTATCCCGCGTAGAGGAACCACCCTCCGAGGAACGGGAGATGGGCATGGGGCGTGTCGTCCGGGGCCAGCTCCGGTACCCCGGACAGGTCCTGGTCCAGCGCCTGCAGGATATCCTCGCCCGCCGCGGTCGAAAGGGTTCGACCGGGAAAGGCAAACAGGATGGAGAAGCGTGCCGGGGCCTGCCCGATGAGGGCCGACTCCAGCAGGTGCGGGTAGCGTTCGGGGAATCGCCGCGCCAGGGCCGCGAAATCGACCCCGGCGGCCAGTGGATGGACCGCCATGGCGGCGCCGCAGCGTCAGATGCTGCGGAACACCAGCGTGCCGTTGGTGCCGCCGAACCCGAAGGAGTTGGACAGGCCGACCTTGGTGTTCATCTCGCGCGCTTCGTTGGCCACATAGTCCAGATCGCAGCCTTCGCTCGGGTTTTCCAGGTTGATGGTCGGCGGCGAAACCTGATCGCGCAGGGCCAGCGCCGTGAAAACGCCCTCGATCCCGCCGGCGGCCCCCAGCAGGTGGCCGGTCATCGACTTGGTGGAGTTCACCAGAAGCTTGTAGGCATGGTCACCGAAGGCCTTCTTCAGCCCCTGGGTCTCCGCCAGGTCGCCCGCCGGCGTCGAGGTCCCGTGCGCGTTGATATACCCGACCTCTTCCGGATTCACGCCGGCATCCTTCAGCGCCCGGTGCATGCACTTGGCGGCGCCGGAGCCATCCTGGATGGGCTGCGTCATGTGGTGGGCATCAGCGTTCCAGGCGAACCCCGCGACCTCGCAGTAGATGTTCGCCCCGCGAGCCTTCGCATGCTCGTACTCTTCCAGCATCATCACGCCAGCACCATCGCTGAGCACGAAGCCGTCACGATCCTGGTCCCAGGGGCGGGAAGCGCGTTCCGGATCGTCGTTGCGGGTGGACAGCGCGCGAGCCGCGGCAAAGCCGCCGATGCCCAGCGGCGTGGTCGCCATCTCGGCCCCGCCGGCCACCATCGCATCGGCGTCGCCGTAGGCGATCATGCGCGCCGCGTCGCCGATGTTGTGGGTCCCGGTGGCACAGGCCGAGACGATGGAGATGTTCGGGCCCTGCAGGTTGCGCATGATGGACAGATTGCCGGCCACCATATTGATGATCGCACTGGGCACGAAGAACGGCGAGATCTTGCGCGCCCCGCCCTTCAGGTATGCCCCGTAGGAACGTTCGATATACGGCAGACCGCCGATTCCGGAGCCGATCGCGACCCCGATCCGTTCGGCGTTCTCCTCGGTCACCTCCAGTCCGGAGTCGTCCAGGGCCTGAAGCCCCGCGGCCAGCCCGTAGAGGACGAAGGTGTCCATCTTTTTCTGATCTTTCGTCGGGACGTAATCATTGGCCTCGAAATCCCGAACGGCGCCGGAGATCTTCACCGGCATGTCCGAGGCATCGAAGACATCGATGGGGGAAATGCCGCTCTTGCCGGCCTTGATGTTGCTCCAGGCCTTGTCGATAGTGGATCCGACCGGGGACACGATCCCCAGTCCGGTAATCACGACACGTCGCTTAGCCAATGATGTTCTCCTCGAAAGACTGAAATACGCGTTCAGCGAAACGACGAAGGGCCGCCCTGCGCGCAGGAAGGCCCGTTCGCGTCGTCCTGACCGGCGCCCGGAGGCGTCGGATCAGTCCTTCATGTGCTCGTTGATATAGTCGATCGCCTGCTGCACGGTGGTGATCTTTTCCGCCTGCTCGTCGGGGATCTCGGTCTCGAATTCTTCTTCGAGCGCCATCACCAGTTCCACCGTGTCCAGCGAGTCCGCACCCAGGTCGTCAACGAAAGCGGCGGCGTTGGTCACGTCCTCTTCCTTGACTCCCAGTTGCTCGACAACGATCTTCTTGACGCGTTCTTCAATGCTACTCATAGTTCAGAAATCCCCTTCGGTGTGAGGCGGCTTCGTTGAAAGGTCCGCCATTCTAGAGAAAAGCCCCGCCGCGATCTAGCGATCCGTGCAGCGAGCCATGCGGGCGGCACACGGCCTGCCCGCCGTGATCAATGCATGAACATCCCGCCGTTCACGTGCAGGGTCTCGCCGGTGATGTAACCGGCCTCCTCGGAGGCGAGGAAACCCACCGCCGCGGCGATCTCCTCCGGCGCGCCGAGGCGCCCCAGCGGGATCTGGCCCAGCAGGGCCGCTTTCGTGTCATCGCCCAGCTCGCGGGTCATATCGGTATCGATGAACCCAGGGGCGACCGTGTTCACCGTGATACTGCGGCTGCCGACCTCGCGCGCCAGCGACCGGGCAAACCCGGCCAGGCCCGCCTTGGCCGCCGCATAGTTGGTCTGTCCCGCGTTGCCGGTGGAGCCGACCACCGACCCGATCAGGATGATACGGCCGCGGCGCAGCTTCATCATCCCCTTCAGCAGGCGCTGGGTCAGGCGCACGGCGGCGGAGAGGTTGGTGTCGATGATCGCATCCCACTCCTCGTCCTTCATGCGCATGAAAAGGTTGTCGCGGGTAATGCCGGCGTTGTTCACCAGCACCTCGATCGGGCCTTCCTGCGCCTGGATCGCCTGCAGGCCGGCGGCGACGGAATCAGCGTCGGTGACGTCCATGGCGATGCCGCGGCCGCCCCATTCCTTCAGGGCCTCGGTGATCCGCTCGGCGCCGGCGTCACTGGTGGCGGTGCCTACCACCTGCAGGCCCTGCTCGGCCAGACGCCGGGCGATGGCGGCGCCAATGCCGCGGCTGGCGCCGGTTACCAGGGCTACACGTTTGCTGTCAGACATGGTTGTGCCTTTGCTTCATGTGAGAGGGAGTCGCGAACCGCGGCGGCGCGAGCGCGCTCAGGATGCGTCCGACCCCAGGCGTTCCAGGGTGGCGTTCAGCGTGTCGCGATCGGCGACATCGAACAATTCCAGATCGCGGTCGATGCGCTTGGCCAGTCCGGTCAGCACGCGCCCGGGCCCGCACTCGACCTGCACCGCCACGCCCTGCTCGCGCAGACCGCGAATGGTCTCGACCCAGCGCACGGGCCGGTACAGCTGCGCGGCCAGGTTGTCCTTGATGGTCTCCGCCGAATCCGCCGGCGCGGCCGTCACATTCTGCCAGACCGGGATACTCGGCGAGCTGAAGCTGGTGCTGTCCAGCGCGGCCTGCAGTCGCTCGGCCGCCGGCTGCATCAGGGCGCAGTGCGAGGGAACCGAGACCGGAAGCTTCAGGGCGCGCTTGGCGCCGGCGTCCTTCGCCGCCCCCACCGCACGGTCCACCGCCGCGGCATTACCCGCGATGACCACCTGGCCCGGGGCGTTCAGATTGACCGCCTCCAGCACCTCGCCACCCGCATGCTCGCTGCAAAGGGCCTGCACCGCGGCATCGTCGAGCCCGAGGATCGCGGCCATCGCGCCCTCGCCTTCCGGGACCGCCGCCTGCATCGCCCGGGCGCGTTCCGCGACCAGCCGTACCGCATCGGGGAAGCGCAGCACGCCCGCGGCCACCAGGGCGCTGTACTCGCCGAGACTGTGACCGGCGACCGCCTGCGGGCGCGCGGTGGTCTGCTCGCTCAGCAGTCGCCAGGCGGCAACCCCCGCGGCCAGCATCACCGGCTGGGTCCATTCGGTCTGGTTCAGCTGCTCGACCGGGCCGTGCTGGCACAGGCTCCAGAGATCGGCGTCGAGGCAGTCCGACGCCTCCTGAAAGGTGTCACGGACAATGGCATGGTCGTCGCCCAGATCGGCCAGAATGCCGGTGGACTGGGACCCCTGGCCGGGAAAAACGGCTGCCCAAGAAGTTGTCATTCGCAATGGTCTCGCGCGTGAAAGCGCGCGTAGTGTAGGCGGTCAGGGAAATGGCGGCAAACGCGGCGGCCGACTCGCTCCGCACGTACACCGAGGTCGTCGCCCCGTCCATCCACGCCGTGGACCGGCCCTGCGAGGCGCGCCATGACTTGTGTTCCGCTGGTGCATCCGGATAATGTCGCCACCTTGATTCAATACGAGAGGAACTGTATGGCGAAGGAAGACGAAATCGAGCTGGAGGGTACCGTCGTCGAGACGCTCCCGAACACCACCTTCCGGGTGGAGCTCGAAAATGGGCACACGATCACGGCGCACATCTCCGGCAAGATGCGCAAGCATTACATCCGGATCCTGCGCGGCGACAAGGTGATCGTGCAGATGACGCCCTATGACCTGACCAAGGGTCGCATCGTCTACCGCAACAAGTAAGTTCGCCTCTCCAACGAAGAAGCCCCGGCAGGACCGGGGCTTCTTCATTTGCGGGCCCTTGCGCGGGCCCGGTTATGCCAGCACGCCGCATCAGGACGACACGGCCGTCTCCTGGATATCCAGCTCCAGCCCGGACTCGCCCAGTCGGACCACCACCTCGCCGCCGTGCGCCAGACGGCCGAACAGCAGCTCGTCGGCCAGCGGCTTCTTGATGTGCTCCTGCAGGGTGCGGGCCATCGGTCGCGCACCCATCTTGACGTCGTAGCCATGCTCGGCCAGCCAGGCCCGGGCGTCCGGCTCCACCGTCAGGTGGACCTTCTTCTCGTCGAGCTGGGCCTGCAGCTGGGTCAGGAACTTGTCGACCACATTGAGGATGGTCGCCTCGTCCAGCGGCCCGAACTGGATGGTCGCATCCAGCCGGTTGCGGAACTCCGGCGTAAAGGTCCGCTTGATCGCCTCCATCGCATCGCTGGAGTGGTCCTGCTGGGTAAAGCCCACCGACGGGCGGCTGGCCTGCTCGGCACCAGCGTTGGTGGTCATCACCAGGATCACATTGCGGAAATCCACCTCGCGTCCATTGGCATCCGTCAGCGTGCCGTGGTCCATGACCTGCAGCAGCACATTGAAGACGTCCGGGTGCGCCTTCTCGATCTCGTCCAGCAACAGCACGGAATGCGGATGCTTCAGGATGGCGTCAGTGAGCAGCCCGCCCTCGTCATACCCCACATAGCCGGGCGGTGCCCCGATCAGGCGGGAGACCGTGTGGCGCTCCATGTACTCGGACATGTCGAACCGCGCCAGGTGGATTCCCATCTGCTGCGCCAGCTGACGGGTGACTTCGGTCTTGCCGACCCCCGTCGGCCCGGCAAACAGGAACGAGCCGATCGGCTTGTCCATATCGCCCAGACCGGAGCGTGCCATCTTGATCGCCGTCGCCAGGGTGCCGATCGCCTCGTCCTGGCCAAACACGGTCATCTTCAGGTTGCGATCGAGGTTGCGCAGGGTCTCCTTGTCGGAGCTGGAAACCGACTTCGGCGGGATGCGCGCGATCTTCGCCACGATACTCTCGATATCCTGCACACCGATGGTCTTCTTGCGCTGGCTGGCCGGCTGGAGCTGCCGGCTGGCCCCGGCCTCGTCGATCAGGTCGATCGCCTTGTCCGGCAAGAAGCGGTCGGTGATATACCGGTCGGCCAGCTCCGCCGCCGCCCGCAGCGCCGGCTTGGTAAACCGTACGTTGTGGTGCAGCTCGAAACGGGATTTCAGACCGCGCAGGATCTGCTCGGTCTCGTCGACCGTCGGCTCGGGCACCTCGATCTTCTGGAAACGCCGCGCCAGGGCGCGATCCTTCTCGAAGATGCCACGGTATTCCTGGTAGGTCGTGGAACCGATGCACTTCAGCTCGCCCGAGGCGAGCATCGGCTTGATCAGGTTGGAGGCGTCCATCACCCCGCCGGAGGCCGCGCCGGCCCCGATGATGGTGTGGATCTCGTCGATGAACAGCACCGCACCCGGCTCCTTCTTGAGCTGGGCCAGAACGCCCTTCAGGCGCTTCTCGAAGTCGCCGCGGTATTTGGTCCCGGCGACCAGCGCCCCCAGGTCCAGGGCATAGACGGTCGCGGATTCGATCGCCTCGGGCACCTGCTCGTCGACGATCCGGCGCGCCAGACCCTCGGCAATGGCGGTCTTGCCGACCCCGGCCTCGCCGACCAGCAGCGGGTTGTTCTTCCGCCGGCGGCAGAGGATCTGGATGGTGCGTTCGATCTCGTGATCGCGCCCGATCAGCGGGTCGATCTCGTCCTTGCGCGCCTTGTCGTTGAGGTTGGTGGCGTAGAGCTGCAGCGCGTTGGTCTTTTCCTCGCGCTCGCCCTCCACCGGCTCGGCCTGGGACTCGTTCGGGTTCGGCTGCGCCCCGAGTTCGTCCTCGCCCACCTTGGAGATCCCGTGCGAGATGAAGTTGACGACATCCAGGCGCGAGATATTCTGCTGCCCCAGCACGTACAGCGCCTGGCTGTCCTGTTCGCCGAACAGGGCCACCAGGACGTTGGCGCCGGAGACTTCCTTGCGCCCGCTGGACTGCACGTGGAACACGGCCCGCTGCAGCACGCGCTGGAAGCCCAGCGTCGGCTGCGTCTCGCGCGAATCGTTCGGCGGGATACGCGGAGTATTTTCGTCAATGTAGGCCTCAAGCTCGTCGCGGATGCGATCGAGATCGCCCCCGCAAGCCCGCAGCACTGTGGCCGCGCTGGGATTCTGCGCCAGCGCCATCAGCAGATGCTCAACGGTCACGAATTCGTGACGTTTTTCGCGGGCCTCCTTGAAGACCATGTTCAGGCTGAATTCGAGTTCCTTGTCGAGCATGGGAGTCAGGCCTCCTCCATCGAGCAAAGCAGTGGGTGCTGATGACTGCGGGCGTAATCGTTCACCTGCGCCACCTTGGTCTCGGCCACATCCCGGGTAAAGATGCCGCATACTCCCTTGCCGCGCGTATGCACGTGCAGCATCACCCGGGTGGCCTTTTCGCGATCCATGCTGAAGAAGGTCTCCAGTACCTCGATCACGAACTCCATGGGCGTGAAATCGTCGTTGAGCAGGACCACCTTGTACTGTTGCGGCGGCTGTAGCTCCGGCCTCGATTCTTCGACCGTTACCGAGTCGTCTCGATCGGGGTTTTGGGGCTTGTCATCACTCATCGGTCGAACTCGCGCCTTCAGCGGTTACTCGTTTGGGTCGTCTCCATCCTCGAATGGTTCCGGGCCGAGGCCAAGTGCCCTTACGGACACTCCGACCACCGACCCGTCCCGTCACATGTGCTTGATCATCGCCTCACCGAAGGCCGAGCAGGCGATCGGCTCGACGTTTTCCATCAGCCGGGCGAAGTCGTAGGTCACCTCGCCGGCGCTGATCGCGCCGCCCATGCCCTTCACGACCCGATCCGCCGCCTCGGGCCAGCCCAGATGCCGCAGCATCATTTCGGCAGACAGAATCAGCGAGCCGGGGTTCACCTTGTCCTGGCCGGCGTACTTCGGCGCCGTGCCGTGGGTGGCCTCGAACATCGCGGTGGTGTCGGACAGGTTCGCACCCGGGGCGATGCCGATGCCACCCACCTGCGCGGCCAGCGCATCCGAGATGTAGTCACCGTTCAGGTTCAGCGTGGCGATCACCGAGTAGTCCTCCGGGCGCAGCAGGATCTGCTGCAGGAAGGCATCCGCGATCACGTCCTTGATCACGATGTCGCGGCCGGTCTTCGGGTTCTTGAAGGTCTGCCACGGGCCGCCGTCCAGGTCCTTCGCACCGAACTCCTCGCGCGCCAGCTCGTAGCCCCAGGCCTTGAAGGAGCCCTCGGTGAATTTCATGATGTTGCCCTTGTGCACCAGCGTCACCGACGGGCGGTCGTTGTCGATCGCGTACTCGATGGCCTTGCGCACCAGGCGCTTGGTGCCTTCGCTGGAGACCGGCTTCACGCCGATGCCGGCGGTATCAGGGAAGCGGATCTGGGTCACGCCCATCTCGCCCTGCAGGAAGTCGATGACCTTCTTCGCCTCCGGCGTGCCGGACTCGAATTCGATGCCGGCGTAGATGTCCTCCGAGTTCTCCCGGAAGATCACCATATCGGTCTTCTCCGGCGCCTTCAGCGGGCTCGGGGTGCCGTCGTAGTAGCGCACCGGACGCAGGCAGACAAACAGATCCAGCTTCTGGCGCAGCGCCACGTTCAGGGAGCGGAAGCCGCCACCGACCGGCGTGGTCAGCGGGCCCTTGATGGACACGCGGTAATCCTTCACCGCCTCCAGGGTCTCGTCCGGAAGGCCCGAATCATCGTCGTAGACCCTGGTTGCCTTCTCGCCGGCATAGACCTCCATCCACTCGATCGCCTTCTTCCCGCCGTAGGCCTTCTCCACGGCCGCATCGGTCACCCGGCGCATCACCGGGGTGATATCGACCCCGATGCCGTCACCCTCGATATAGGGGATCACCGGATGATCCGGCACCTGCAGCTTCCCCTGCTCGTCGACGGTGATGCGTTCGCCCTTCTCCGGGACCTGAATGTGCTGATAGGCCATGCCAACTCCTTGTACGGAAATCGAGATCAATGGATCGGTCAATCGGATATGCCTCGATTATACATGCCCAACCGCCATCTCCGGGGGCCCGGAGCGAGTGAAATCGACGTTCCGTCATGGTCGTGTGCGCCTGTGCCTGCGTTATCATCCGCCGCATGACCGAACGCCTCCCCTGTCACATCACCGTGGCCGCCGTGATCGAGCGCGAAGGCCGGTTCCTGTTTGTCGAGGAGACCGACGGCGGGCGCCGGGTCCTGAACCAGCCGGCCGGGCACCTGGATGCCCGCGAAGACCTAATCGAGGCGGTCGTGCGCGAGGTCCGCGAGGAGACCTCCCTCGCGTTCACCCCCGAGGCCACCCTCGGCTGCGACCTCCTGGAACTGGCCAGCGGCGCCGTCATCCTGCGCACCAGCTTCTGTGGCTCGACCACGCCCCTGCCTTCGCCCGGCCCGCGAGACCCGGCGATCCATGCCCTGCACTGGCTGACACCCGAGGCGGCCGAACGCGACTGGCCCCTGCGCAGCCCCCTGGTGATGCGCAGCATCCATCGCTACCAGGCTGGCCCGCGCCTCCCGCTCGCGGCGGTCGGCGGGCTGGTTCGGGCGGTCGCGCCATGAGCGGCGGCGAGCGCGTCATCATCGGCCTCTCCGGGGGCGTCGACTCCGCCGTCGCCGCCAGCCGCCTGCTGGAGGCCGGCTATCGCGTCGAAGGCCTGTTCATGAAGAACTGGGAGGATGACGACGACGCCGAATACTGCGCCGCCGAGGCCGACTACGCGATGGCCCGCGAGGTCGCGGATTGTCTCGAGATCCCCCTGCACAAGGCGAACTTCGCCGAGGACTACCGCCAGCGGGTGTTCGCCCAGTTCCTCCACGAATACGAGGCTGGGCGCACCCCCAACCCGGACATCCTCTGCAACCGCGAGATCAAGTTCCGTTCCTTCCTCGACCACGCGCGCGAGCTGGGCGCCCGCTGGATCGCCACCGGTCACTACGCGCGAGTCCGCCATCATGCGGACTTCAGCGAGCTGTGCATGGCGGCCGACGCCAACAAGGACCAGACCTACTTTCTGCATACCCTGACTCAGGAGCAGTTGCGCCCGGCCCTGTTCCCGCTCGGGGATATCCCGAAGGACCAGGTTCGGGTGCGGGCCCGCGAACTGGGTCTGCCGAACCACGCCCGCAAGGACTCCACGGGGATCTGCTTTATTGGCGAGCGGCGCTTCCGCGACTTTCTCGCGCAGTACCTGAACGCCGCCGAGGGCGAGATGCGCACCCCGGAGGGTCAGGTCGTCGGCCGCCACCAGGGCCTGATGTTCTACACCCTCGGCCAGCGCCAGGGTCTCGGCATTGGCGGGGTCGACGGTTTCGCCGAGGCCCCGTGGTATGTGGTCGACAAGGATCTCGAGCACAACGCCCTGGTCGTCGCCCAGGAGCCGCAGCATCCGCGACTGATGAGCCCGACGCTTGTCACCGAGCCGGTCCACTGGATCCACGACGTGCCCGCCCCGGGCGAGCCGCTCCGGGCCCGACTGCGCCACCGCCAGCCCCTGCAGGACTGCCGCATCGAGGCGCTTGCGCCGACGGGCGCCACAGTGGTGTTCGACAGCCCGCAGCGCGCCGCCACCCCCGGGCAGTCCATCGCCTTCTACCGCGGTGATGTCTGCCTGGGCGGCGCGGTGATCGCGACCCGGACCACGCTGGACCACCACGCAGGCGCCATTCAATCCGCGTCTCCCTGAGTGAGTCCGCCGGGTCACTTCCGGTATAGTGAGCCCTGCCTGGCGCCCCGCCCCCGACCCACCAAGGAATGAACTGGCTTGGACCGCTCCGATCACAACCGCACGCTGGCGCTTGCCGCCCTCTTCCAGTGCGCCAGCCTGGTCAAGGATCTGGCCTGGCGCGGCAGCTGCGACGAATACGAGTTCGAGGTCCTGATCGGCAGCCTGTTTGCCTTCGATGCCGAGACACCGGAGGCGGTCTACCGCGAAGCCGTCAGCCTGAAGAGCGGCCTGGAACGCATCGAGAGCCAGCTGCAAAACGGCAGCAAGCCGCCGGACATGGAGATCACCCGCTACGCGATCGGCTTGATCTTCCTCGAGCGCAAGCTGCAAAAACGCGACGATATGCTGCAGACGCTGACCGACGGTCTGCAGGGCGCGCAACGCCAGATCGACTACTTTCACATCACCCACGAGAGCGTGATCGCGCGGCTCGCCGAGATCTACAAGGAGACCATCTCCGAACTCGGCCCGCGCATCATCGTGCAGGGGGAACAGAACAACCTCTCCAACCCGGAGACCGCCGCGCGCATTCGTGCGTTGCTGCTGGCCGGAATCCGGGCCGCGGTCCTCTGGCGCCAGGCCGGCGGATCGCGCTGGAAACTGCTTTTTGGCCGCAAGCGGCTGATTCGCGAAGCGAACCACATCCTCAATCGACTCAATACCTGAACGCGGAAGACGCATCATGAGCCACGCCGACCCGAAGAACACCCAGACCCTGTCCGCTGGCGGCCTCGACTGCCGTTACGTGCCGATCACCGACGACGCCCGCGCGAAGGATCTCCCCTTTGCCCTCAAGGTGCTGCTGGAAAACCTGCTGCGCTTCGAGGACGAGCGCACCGTCCGGCGTGCCGACATCGAGGCCCTGCTGGACTGGGACCCGAAGGCCGAGCCGGCCCAGGAGATCGCCTTCCGACCGGCCCGCGTGCTGTTGCAGGACTTCACCGGCGTGCCGGCGGTGGTCGATCTCGCCGCGATGCGCGACGCGATGGAGACCCTCGGCGGCGACCCGAAGAAGATCACCCCGCTGCAGCCGGCGGAGCTGGTGATCGACCACTCGGTCCAGGTGGATGCCCACGGCAACGCCAACGCGATGAACCTGAACGCGGAGCTGGAATACTCCCGCAACCGCGAGCGCTACAGCTTCCTCAAGTGGGGCCAGCAGGCCTTTGATACCTTCAAGGTGGTGCCACCGGACACCGGCATCGTCCACCAGGTGAACCTCGAATACCTGGCCCGTACGGTGTTCGTGGACGACCAGGCCGAGGGGGGCTGCATGGCCTACCCGGATACCCTGGTCGGTACCGATTCCCACACCACCATGATTAACGGCCTCGGCGTACTCGGCTGGGGCGTGGGCGGCATCGAGGCCGAGGCCGCGATGCTCGGCCAGCCGATCTCCATGCTGATCCCGCAGGTGGTGGGCTTCCGCCTGACCGGCAAGCTGGCCGAGGGCGCCACCGCGACCGACCTGGTGCTGGTGATCGTCGAGATGCTGCGCAAGAAGGGCGTGGTCGGGAAGTTCGTCGAGTTCTTTGGCGACGGCCTCGCCGATCTGCCCCTCGCCGACCGCGCGACCATTGCCAACATGGCACCGGAATACGGCGCCACCTGCGGCATCTTCCCGATCGACGACGAGACCCTGAACTACCTGCGCCTGACCGGGCGTGACGCCGGCCATATCGAATTCATCGAGGCCTATGCCAAGGCCCAGGGGCTGTGGCGTGACGACAGCGCCCCGATCGCCCGCTACAGCGACATGCTGGAGCTGGACCTGTCCACGGTCGAACCCAGCCTCGCCGGGCCCAAGCGCCCGCAGGACCGCATCCCGCTGAGCCAGGCCGGCGCCACCATCAGCCGCCATCTGGACACCATGCTGAAGGAGCGCGAGAGCGGCGCCGACGAACCGGCCGAGGCCGAGCGCTTCGCGGCCGAGGGCGGGCATACCGCCGTGGGCGTGGAACACCAGGCGGAGGAACCCCATCACACCGCCATCGAGATGGACGGCGAGACCTTCACGCTGGATCACGGCGACATCGTGATCGCGGCGATCACCTCCTGCACCAACACCTCCAACCCGTCGGTGATGCTGGGTGCCGGCCTGGTCGCGCGCAAGGCGCGCGAGGCGGGGCTGCAGGTCAAGCCCTGGGTGAAGACCTCGCTGGCCCCCGGCTCGCGCGTGGTCACCGACTACCTGGAGAAGTCCGGCCTGCTGACCGATCTGGAGGCCCTTGGCTTTCACGTGGTCGGCTATGGCTGCACCACCTGCATCGGCAACTCGGGCCCGCTGCCCGAGCCGATCTCCGAGGCCATCATCAAGGACGACCTGATCGTCAGCTCGGTGCTCTCCGGCAACCGCAACTTCGAGGGGCGCATCCATTCCGAGGTGCAGATGAACTTCCTCGCCTCGCCGCCCCTGGTGGTCGCCTACGCCCTGGCCGGGCGCAGCAATATCGACCTGTACAACGATCCCATCGGCGAGAACGCCGAGGGCGCGCCGGTCTACCTGAAGGACATCTGGCCGACCACCGACGAGGTGCGCGAGGCCGTCGCCAGCCACGTCGGCGCCGGCAGCTTTACCAGTGCCTACGGGGATCTCTACTCCGGCGAGGAGCGCTGGCGCAACCTGGAGGCCCCCAAGGGCGAGCGTTTCGAGTGGCAGGAGGACTCCACCTACGTCCGCAATCCGCCCTACTTCAAGGGCATGGGCATGACCCCGATGCCCTGGCACGACATCCAGGGTGCGCGCGTGCTGGCCCTGCTGGGCGACTCGGTCACCACCGACCACATCTCCCCGGCCGGATCGATCGCCAAGGACAGCCCCGCCGGGAAGTACCTGGAATCCAAGGGCGTAAAGCCCGCGGACTTCAATTCCTATGGCTCGCGGCGCGGCAACCACGAGGTGATGATGCGCGGCACCTTCGCCAACGTGCGCTTGCGCAACCTGCTGGCCCCGGGCACCCAGGGCGGCGTCACACAGCACCTGCCGGATGGCGAGCAGATGTCCATCTACGACGCCGCCATGCGCTACCAGGAAGAGGACACCCCGCTGATCGTGATCGCCGGTCAGGAATACGGGACCGGCTCCTCGCGCGACTGGGCCGCCAAGGGGACCCTGCTGCTGGGGGTCAAGGCGGTGATCGTCGAGAGCTTCGAGCGCATCCACCGCTCCAACCTGGTGGGCATGGGTGTCCTCCCGCTGCAGTTCCTGCCCGGCGAGAACGCGGCCAGCCACGGACTGACGGGGCGCGAGACCTACAGCATCACCGGCGTGGAGAACGGCGAGGCCCGCGAGGCGACGGTGACCGCGGTGGACGACGACGGTCAGCGCACCACCTTCACCGTGCGTGTACGCCTGGATACCCCGCAGGAGGTGGACTACTTCCGCCACGGCGGCATCCTGCCCTACGTGTTGCGCCAGCTCGCGGGTTCCGCATAAGGTTTCGGCATGGGAAGGCGGATCTCCACGGAGGCAATCCAATCCGGTCAGACACTGGCGACCGCCGTGCATGACCGCTCCGGCCGTCTCCTGATCCCCGCCGGCATGGTGCTGCAGGACAAGCAGATCCGCGTGCTGCTGTCCTGGGGCATCAGCACGGTCGAGGTGGTCGAGGACGAGCAGGCAGCGGCCAATGACGGGCAGGACGAGCCTGTGGAGCTCCCGCCCGAAACCCGGCCCACGCCGGAGATGGAGGAACAGGCCGATACCATCCTGTCCGAGCGCTTCCGCCACTGTGACGTGAACGCCCACCCCATGGACGGGTTCCACCAGCTCGCCCGCGAGCAGTTGCTGGATGAGCTAATGCGCCGCGGGCACCGGTCCCGAGGTGCATGATGACCGTCGCCGAGTTCCTCGAGCAGGACGACTCGCTGTGCAGCTTTTCCGGCAGTTACAACACGATCTTCACCCGTCTTAGCGATCCCACGGCCAACGTCGCCGGGATCACCGAGGCAGTGGAGCTGGACCCGACCATCGCCGCGAAGACGCTGCGCATGGCGAACTCCTCGCTGTACGGCTTTCCCGAGCCCATCGACACCCTGCACCGCGCGGTCTCCATCATCGGCCTGCAGCAGATGCGCCAGATCGTGCTGTCGACAATCGTCATTGAGCATTTCCGTGGATTGCCGGTCATCGGCGTCGACATGGAGTCGTTCTGGCGCCACAGCATCGCGGTCGGCGTGCTCAGTCGCTCCATCGCACGGTTCCGCCGCGAGGCCAACATCGAACGGCTGTACCTCTACGGCATCATGCACGATCTGGGGCGGCTGCTGCTGTTCCTGCGCCTGGGCACCCGCACCGAGGAGCTGATCAACATCCGCGAACGCGAGCAGTGCCTGCTGTTCGAGGCCGAACGCGAGCTGCTCGGCTTCGATCATGCCGCCATCGGCTCCGCCCTGCTGGAGGAATGGGGCATGGCCCCGGCCCAGGTGGAGGCCACGCGCTACCACCATGCCCCGGAGGAGGCACGCGCCTTCCCGGTGGAAACCGCGATCGTGCACGTCGCCGACAGCATCGCGAATTCGCTGCGCCTGGGATCGTCCGGCGAGCGCTTCGTGCCCCCGGTGAGCCCCGAGACCTTCGACCGGATCGGCCTGGAGATGCCGGTCTACGAAGACATCATCGGCCACGCCCGCAAGCATCTGGACCAGATGCAGGCGATCCTCCTCGACTGAGCCCGTATGCAGGCAAAGGACGCTGTTGCATGAGCCCATCGTATCGCACGCCCGAGGAGGTGAATGCCCTCCATGAGCGCATCCGTTTCCTCGAGGAGGCCCTGGAGGCCAACGCCTACGCGATGGACGTGCTCGCCTCGACCACGGCGATCTTTGGCGACACCGACCGCAACCGCAGCCCCGAGCTGATCATCCAGAACAGCATCGAGTCCATTCGTCGGCTTCTGCCGGCACAGGACATGGCGGTCTACGTGCTGGACAACGACTGCTCCTTCAATCTCGCCTACCAGGAGCGCCCGGAGGAGCTGGAGCCGGACCTCGCGGACACCGTGGAACAGCTGATCCGCGACGGGCAGTTCTCCTGGGCGCTGCATCAGAATCACCCGGTCTGCCTCCCCTCGCCGGTCGACGGCGAGAGCGTCATGCTCCACGTGATCTCCACGCGCACCCGGATTCGGGGGATGTTCGTCGCCCGCTTCCGCCAGTCGGAGCTGCAGCGGTACGAGATGATCCTGTCGACCCTGACCATGGTGCTCTTCAATACCGCCTATGCCCTCGAGAGCGCCGACCTGTTCCAGATGATGGATCGGCGCCAGAAGGCCCTGCAGCGGATCACCGAGCGCCAGTCGCGCGAACTGCTGCACCACATGTCGCACGACTCGCTGACCAACCTGCCCAATCGCATGCTGTTCAGCGACCGCCTGTCACAGGCCATGGAGCGCCATGCCGGCGCCGCCGGTCACGTGGCATTGATCCTGCTGGACCTCGACAATTTCAAGCGCACCAATGACTCCCTCGGCCATCGCGCCGGCGACGAGCTGATCCGCAAGGTCGCGCAGGACCTCTCCGAACTGCTGGACCATGCGCGCGAGCGTTCCGGCCGCCACCTGCGCACCACCCTGTCGCGCCTGGGCGGCGACGAGTTCGGCATCCTCGTCGAGGACAGCCAGGGGCTGGAGGGTATCGTCCGCCTGGTCACCGACGTCGTCCGCAAGACGGCAACCGAGCGCCAGATCTTCGATCAGCCGGTGGTCAGCAGCGTGTCCTGCGGTATCGCGGTGTACCCCTACGACGGCGAGGACGCGGACACCCTGCTGGGCAACGCGGATGCCGCGATGTACGAGGCCAAGCAGCGTGGGCGCAACGGGTTCCGGTTCTATACCCAGGACCTCAACGCCCGCACCTTCCGTCACTTCGAGCTGGAGAACGAACTGGGCCAGGCCATTGCCAACGAGCAGCTGGTGCTGCACTACCAGCCCAAGGTGGAGCTCGCGACCGGCCGCGTCATCGGAGCCGAGGCCCTGATCCGCTGGCAGCACCCGAAGCTGGGCCTGCTGCCGCCCGGTCACTTCATCGAACTGGCCGAGGACATGACCCTGATCGAGGAGATCGGGGAATGGGTGCTGCGCCAGGTCTGCCGCGACCTGCAATCCCTGCGCGCGGCGGAGGACGAGCTCCCGCGGGTGGCGATCAATGTCTCCGCCCGCCAGCTGCGCCAGCCGGATCTGGCCGGCGGCTTCCATCGCATCATCCGCGAGGCCGGCATCCCCACCCGCTGCATCGAGCTGGAGCTGACCGAGACCAGCATCATGGATGACCCCAAGGGTGCCGCGCGCGTCTTCCAGCGCCTGCGCCAGGTTGGCATGTCCCTGGCCGTCGACGACTTCGGCACCGGCCACGCCTCGCTGATGCAGCTCAAGCAGTTGCCGGCCGACACCCTGAAGATCGACCGTTCCTTCGTGAAGGATCTCGACCACGGCGAGGAGCATGCGCAGATCGTGCGCGCGATCGTGCTGATGGCCCGCACCCTGGGGCTCGACGTGATCGCCGAAGGCGTGGAGACCGAGCGCCAGGCGCAGATCCTGCAGGACCTCGACTGCCACACGGCCCAGGGCTACTTCTACTCGCACCCCGTCCCGTTTGCCGACTTCCGCGAGCTGCTCCGTCCAGAGGTGGCGCTACCGCTCGCGACCGCCTGACCCCTCGTCCTCCTGCGCCCCGCGACGCTTCTATTCTGACGGGCCGGTCAGGTTCGCGGGGTCCAGCAGGGCCTGCAGGCGCTCGCGCGGGATGTCGGTGTGTTCCGCCGCCACCTCGACGATCGGCCGTCCGGTCGCGTAGGCCTCCTTGGCGATACGCGCACCGGCCTCGTAGCCAATCTCCGCGTTCAGCGCCGTCACCAGGATGGGGTTGCGGTCCAGGGCGGCGCGCACGACCGCCTCGTTCACGGTGAACCCCGCGATGGCGCGGTCCGCCAGATGCCCGGCCGCACGCGCCAGCAGGCCCGTCTGATTCAGCAGATTGTCGGCGATCATCGGCAATCCCACGTTCAACTGGAAATTGCCGCCCTGCCCGGCGGCCGCGATCGCCGCATCCAGACCGATCACCTGCTGCGCGGCCATGATGACGCCCTCCGGGATCACCGGATTCACCTTGCCCGGCATGATCGAGCTGCCCGGTTGCAGGGCCGGCAGCGCGATCTCGCCCAGCCCCGCCAGCGGACCGGAGTTCATCCAGCGCAGGTCGTTGGCGATCTTGATCAGGCTGGTGGCCGTGGTGCGCAGCTGCCCCGACAGTTCCACCGCCGTGTCCTGGCTGGCGAGCCCCGCGAACCCGTTGGATTCGCGCTCGAAGGCAATGCCGGTGCGTTCCGCCAGGCGCTGTGCCACACGCTCGCCGAACGCAGCCGGGGCATTGATCCCCGTACCCACCGCGGTGCCACCGATCGCCAGCCGGTTTACCCGGTCGCGGGTCGCGCGCAGGCGTTCGACATCCAGCTCCAGCTGCGTGCGCCAGCCAGACAACTCCTGGCTCATGCGCACCGGCATCGCGTCCATCAGGTGGGTGCGCCCGGTCTTCACGATCGCGGTCAGTTCGCCCTCGCGCCGCGCGATGGTGGCGATCAGGTGACGCAGCGTCGGGATCAGTTCCTGTTCCAGCTGGGTCGATGCCGCCACGTGCAACGCGGTCGGGATCACGTCGTTCGAGCTCTGGGAACGGTTCACGTGGTCATTGGGGTGGATCGGCAGGGCCTCGCTGGAGGCCAGGCGCGCGATCACCTCGTTCATGTTCATGTTGGTACTGGTGCCCGATCCGGTCTGGTAGACATCCACCGGGAAGGCATCCGCATGTTCGCCACTGGCGATGGTCTCGGCGGCCGCGACAATGACCCCGGCCACCTCCGCCGGCAGCTGCTCCAGCGCCTGATTGGCTTCGGCACAGGCCGCCTTGGTTTGCGCCAGGGCACGAATGAAGGCCGCCGGGAGGGGGCGTCCGGCGATCTGGAAGTTGTCTACCGCACGCTGGGTCTGGGCGCCCCACAGGGCCTGCTCCGGGACCGCCACCGGTCCGAGACTGTCCTGTTCCTGACGCATTGCGGGCTTCGACATGCCGTTCTCCTGGTTGGGTCCGCGCCGGTAACCGGGGTCTCCCCGGCGCGATGCTGTATTGCAACTGAACGCCTTAGTATACTGCGCCGCCTGACTCGAACCCGACCCCGGAATGCCCATGTCCCCGAGCCCCCTGACTGCGATCAGCCCTGTCGACGGCCGCTACGCGCGCCATACCCGCGACCTGGCGCCCTACTTCTCCGAACAGGGCCTGATGCAGGCCCGCGTGCGCGTGGAGATCGCCTGGCTCAAGGCCCTGGCCGCCGAGCCGGCTATCCCCGAGGTGCCGGCCTTGACCGACGCGGCGGGTGCCTTCCTCGATGAGATCGCCTTCGGCTTCGACGAGGTCGCAGGCGCCCGGGTGAAGGAGATCGAGGCGACCACCAACCACGACGTGAAGGCGATCGAGTACTACATCAAGGAACAGATGGCGGACCGCACCGACCTGCAGAGCCAGATCGAGTTCGTGCACTTCGCCTGCACCTCCGAGGACATCAACAACCTCGCCTACGGCGTGATGGTTCGCGAGGCCCGCGACCAGGTGATGCTGCCGGCCCTGGACAGTGTGCTCGCCCCCCTGCGCACGCTTGCCGAACGCTTCGCCGAACAACCGATGCTCGCGCGCACCCACGGCCAGCCGGCCTCCCCCACCACCATGGGCAAGGAACTGGCCAACGTGGTCGCGCGTCTGGAGCGCCAGCGCGACGAGATCGCCGCCGTCGCCTGCCGCGGCAAGATCAACGGCGCGGTCGGCAACTTCAATGCCCACAGCGTGGCCTACCCGGAGGTCGACTGGCCGGCCCTGTCGCGGCGAATGATCGAGGGCCTGGGGCTGGAACCGAATACCCACACCACCCAGATCGAGCCGCATGACTTCCTCGCCGAGCTGTTCCATGCCTTCATGCGAGCGAACACCATCCTGCTGGATGCGGCGCGCGACATCTGGGGCTATATCTCGCTGGGCTACTTCAAGCAGAAGGTCGTGGCCGGCGAAGTCGGCTCCTCGACCATGCCGCACAAGGTCAACCCGATCGACTTCGAGAACGCCGAGGGCAACCTGGGCCTGGCCAATGCCCTGTTCGATCACCTCGCGGGCAAGCTTCCGGTGTCGCGCTTCCAGCGCGATCTGACCGACTCGACCGTGCTGCGCAACATCGGCCTGGCGTTCGCCTGGTCGCTGATCGCCTACAAGGCCTTCGATCGCGGCCTCGGGAAGCTGGAGATCGAGCCCGGCCGCCTGGCGGAAGACCTGGACCAGAACTGGGAGGTCCTGGGCGAGGCGGTCCAGACGGTGATGCGCCGCTACGGCATCGAGTCGCCCTACGAGAAGCTCAAGGAACTGACCCGCGGGCAGCGCATTACGCCCGAAGCCCTGGCGGCCTTCATCGACGGTCTCGAGATCCCGGAAGAGGCCCGTGCGCGCCTGCGCGAGCTGACGCCGGGCACCTATACCGGCATCGCCGAGAAACTCGCGCGCGACCTCTGATCCCGCACGGCATGGCGGCCCCGGATCCGAACCAACCGCTGGTCCTGCTTGGCGGGCTCACGACCGCCGAGTTTCTGCGCGACTACTGGCAGCAACGCCCGCTGCTCGTGCGCAATGCGGTCCCGGGTTTCGAGAATCCCATCGAGCCCGACGATCTTGCCGGCCTGGCGACCGATCCGGATGCCGCCAGCCGCATCGTCCGCGGGCATGTCGACCGCCAGGACTGGGACGTGGAGTACGGCCCCTTCGACGCCGAGCACCTGGGGCAGCTGCCCGCGCGCGACTGGACCCTGCTGATCACCGACGTGGAACGCTTCTGGCCCGGCGGGTCGGACTTCCTCGCCCGTTTCGACTTCATCCCGCGCTGGCGCCGGGACGACCTGATGATCTCCTATGCCCCGCCCGGGGGCTCCGTCGGACCGCATGTGGATCAATACGACGTGTTCCTGTTCCAGGCCGCGGGACGCCGCCGCTGGCAGATCCAGGACCCACCGGGATCACTGGATTGCCACGACGACCTACCGCTCGCCATCCTGCGCGAATTCCACCCGAGCGAGACCTGGGAGCTGGGCCCCGGCGACCTGCTCTATCTGCCGCCCGGTCTGCCGCATTACGGCCTGTCGCTGGATGCGCAGTGCATGACCTGGTCGGTCGGTTTTCGCGCCCCGACCATCCTCGACGTCCTGACCGGCTTTCTCGAGGAGCGCGCCAACGTGATCGGCGACCAGGCGCGTTTCGAGGATCCGGGGCGTCACCCGGCTGCCTGCCCCGCCGAACTCCCCGCCGCGGATCGCAGGGAACTGCGCGAGGCCCTGCGCGCGCTGCTCGCCGCGGAGGACCAGGACCTGGACGCCTATCTCGGCCGGTTCCTGACCCGCCCCGCCGGGAACATCGAGCTCGCTCCGGAAGACCCCGGGATCGCAGCCCGTGCCGGGGTTGCGGAACGCTTTGTCCTCCACCCCGGTATCCGCCGCGCGTGGTTCCAGGGCCCCGACGGCCCGGTCCTGTGCGTCGGTGGCAATGACTATCCCGCACAGCACGTCGCGCCTGAGGTCCTGGAGACGTTCTGCCGCGCGGAGACGCTCAGCGTCGCCGAATGGGAGGAGGCGATCCCCGCGATCCGCCAGATCCTGGCGGACGGGCTCGAGGCGGGCTGGATCGCCCCGGAGACGCCCGCCGAGTAGCCGCCTGTACGGTGTGAGGCGTCAGGCCGCCCGGGGCAGACAAGCCCGGGCGGCGCGCTCGATCAGCTCCGGGCCGGCGCCGGGTTGATGGGCCCCCTCGGTCAGGACACGCCGCCACTGCCGGGCCCCGGGCTCCCCGTGGAACAGCCCCAGAATGTGCCGGGTCAGGCGTGCCAGCGGCACGCCGCCTCGCCGCATCCCCTCGGCCAGCTCCAGGAGCCCCTCCAGCACCCCCTCGCGTGTCGGATCCTGGTCCGCACCGAAATACAGCCGGTCCACCACGGACAGGCTCCAGGGCTCGTGGTAGGCCTTGCGTCCGAACATCACGCCATCCACCTGCTGCAGATGGGCCCGGGCACCCGATACATCATCGAGCCCGCCGTTCAGCACGATGGTCAGCTGGGGAAACTCCGCCTTCAGGCGGTACACGCGGGCATAGTCCAGCGGCGGGACATCGCGGTTGTCCTTGGGGCTCAACCCCTGCAGCCAGGCCTTGCGCGCGTGCACCACGAACACCCGGCAGCCGGCCGCGGCGACCTGTTCCACGAAGGCATGCAGGTCGGCCTCGGAGTCCTGGTCGTCGATGCCGATGCGGTGCTTGACGGTTACCGGGACCTCCACCGCGTCGCGCATCGCCGCCACACAGTCGGCCACCAGCCCCGGATCCGCCATCAGGCAGGCGCCGAACGCGCCGGACTGGACGCGGTCGGAGGGACAACCCACATTCAGGTTAATCTCGTCGAAGCCGCGATCGGCCGCGATGCGTGCCGCCTGCGCCAGCGTGGCCGGGTCCGACCCGCCCAGCTGCAACGCGATCGGGTGTTCCTCCGCGGCAAAGCCGAGCAGGCGGTCGCGATCGCCATGGATCACCGCGTTGGCATGCACCATCTCGGTATACAACAATGCCCGCCGGGTCAGCAGCCGATGGAACCGGCGACACCAGGTGTCCGTCCAGTCCATCATCGGTGCAACCGAGAACCGCGGGTCGGGAAAGTGGCCCGCGTCACCCATACGCGAAGCCCCCGTGCCGCGCAGGCCGCCTCGCAAAGCCATAAAGGATTGCCGTCATGTCGGAAAGCGAAGTCCCTGAAACCTTTCTTGATAGTGTCTCACACATGGTCGACCGGGCCATGGCCTACCTCGAACTCCCCGAGGGGGCGCGCGAGGCCCTGAAGTCCTGCGACTCGGTGATTCAGGTCAGCTTTCCGATCCGCTTTCGCGACCGCATCGAAGTATTCAAGGGCTGGCGCGCGGTGCACTCCGCGCATCGCCTGCCATCCAAGGGCGGTCTGCGCTTCTCCCCGACCATGGATCAGCAGCACGCCGAGGCCCTGGCGGCCCTGATGACCTACAAATGCGCCATCGTGGACATCCCCTTCGGGGGCTCCAAGGGCGGGCTTCGGATCGATCCGCAGAAATACGACGAGTGGGAGATGGAGCGCATCACCCGACGCTTCGCCCACGAACTGATCCAGCGTGACTACATCAGCCCCGCGCAAAACGTGCCGGCCCCCGATGTGGGGACCTCCCAGCGCGAGATGGCCTGGATCATGGAGACCTACCGCGAACGGCATCCGGAAGATCTCGATCACGCCGCCTCGGTGACCGGAAAGCCCGTGGAGCTGGGGGGCATCGTCGGGCGTCTCGAGGCCACCGGACGCGGTGTGCAGTACGCGCTACAGGCGTTCTTTCGCGAGGGCTCGGCCGCCCGCGAGGCCGGGTTCGAAGGTGGCCTGGGCGAACAGCGAATCATCATTCAGGGCTTCGGCAACGTCGGCTACTATGCCGCGCGCTTCCTGCAGCAGGACGATCACGCGAAGATCGTCGGCGTCATCAAGAGCGATGGCGGCGTGTACTCCGAAGACGGTATCGACGTCGAGGCGCTGCACGACTACGTCCGCCGCAGCGGCACCATGGAGGGCTTTGCCGGCGTCGAGTTCGAGCGCGACGGCAACCGCATCCTGGAACGCGAATGCGACATCCTGATCCCGGCGGCGCTGGAAGGCGCGATCCATCGCGGCAACGCCGACCGCATCCAGGCCCGGCTGATCGCCGAGGCCGCCAACGGGCCCTGCACCTGGGAGGCCGACCAGGCACTGCGGGCCCGCGGGATCACGATCCTGCCGGACGTCTACGTCAATGCCGGTGGTGTCGTCGTGTCCTACTTCGAATGGGTGCGCAACCTGTCGCACATGCGCTTCGGGCGCCTGGAGCGGCGCTACGACCAGTCCCAGGGCCAGCACATCGTGACGGCCATCGAGATGATGACTAACGAGAGCATCCCGGAATGGATTCGCGACGCGGTGGTTCGCGGTGCCGAGGAGATCGATCTGGTTCGTTCCGGCCTCGAGGACACCATGCGCGAGGCGTTCCGCGAGATGCACGAGGTCCGCGAGGTGGAAAGCAACGGCGAGGTACTCGACTACCGCACCGCCGCCTATCTGATCGCCCTGCGCAAGATCATCCGCGCCCGCAGCGACCTCAAGCTCATCTGACCCACACGCTCCGCGAACGCAGGGGATCCGGGGAATTCCCTCCCCTGCCCATGCCCCTAACCCGCCGGCCCGTACCGCGACTCCAGCGCCGCGAACAGGGCACGCAGGCCCATCGCCTCGCCGCCCTTGGGCCGGCCCGGCCGAGCCCGATCGTTGAAGGCCATGATGTCGAAGTGCAGCCAGGTCGTGTCCTCGGGGACGAATTCCTTCAGGAAGAGCCCCGCAGTGATCGCACCGGCGTAACCGCTGCTGGAACTGTTCACGATGTCGGCCACGTCGCTGTCCAGCATGTAGCGATACGGGGTATGCAGGGGCAACTGGCACACCGGATCGTCCCATTCCCGAGCCGGCTCGACCAGCGCCCGGGCCCAGCCTTCGTCCTCGGTGAAACAGGCGCTGATCTCGGTCCCCACGGCCACGCGCGCGGCACCGGTCAGCGTGGCGAAATCCACCAGCAGGTCGGGGTGGAACGATCCCGCCCGATCCAGCAGGTCGGCCAGCACCAGCCGCCCCTCGGCATCGGTGTTGTCGATCTCGATGCGCTTGCCGTTGCGCGCGGTCAGGACATCGCCCGGGCGGAACGCCCCGGCACCAATGGCATTCTCGACCGCGCCGATCAGCACGGTCATGCGCACAGGCAACGCCTGCGCCATGATCAGGCGGGCCAGACCCAGCGCGATGGCCGCCCCGCCCATGTCCTTTTTCATCTGACGCATGGAATTCCCGGGCTTCAGGTTCAGCCCGCCCGAATCGAAGCACACGCCCTTGCCCACCAGCACCAGCGACGGGGCATCCGGCGGCCCCCAGGTCAGCTCGATCACCCGCGCGCCGTGGTCACTGGCCGCACCCACCGCGTGGATGCAGGGGAAGTCCTGTTCCAGCTTGTCGCTGTCACTCACGACATGCAGGCTGCAACCGAAGGCCTCAGCCAGATCCCGGGCCTGCAGGGCCAGGTTGGCCGGCATCATGTCGGCGGCGGGGGTGTTGATCAGGTCGCGGGTCAGGCCGATCGATTCGACAAAGGCCTGAACCCGGGCCGGGTCGGCGTCTTCCGGCCAGACCAGCCGTGGCGTGCGTTCCTGCGGTTCGCGGTAGCGGTCAAAGCGGTAGCGCCCCAGGCCCCAGCCGATGGCGGCGAGGTTCTGGACGTCGGCGTTGAGAAAGTCCGTCTCCAGACGATAGTCGCCGCTGCCCAGTGTCTCCGCCGCCGCGGCCAGCATCCAGATCGGCGTCTCGGCGTCGAACCCGGCCAGAACTGCCGCCAGCCCGCCGTCCGCGTCGGGAATACGCAGGATCGCGCCCGGCTCCGCCTCGAAGCCGGAGGCCTCGACCCACTTGCGCCAGCTCTCCGGCGCGGCCTCCAGGCGGACCGGGAGTGACTCGCGGCTGACCGGGATCAGCGGGACAGCGGTTTCGGACGACGCAACAAAGACAGAATCCACGCGGCTTTCCTCGAAATTGATCCAAAACGGCCATAATACGCATCTTGTCGATCCCCCGGGATCGTACCCACTCAGCCGGTGCACGGTTCCGTGTGCCGGGGCCCTACAGGATGTGACGATGACGCCAGCGCTGGAGATTCGCGGGCTCAAGAAGACCTACAAGAACGGATTCGAGGCCCTCAAGGGGATCGACCTCGAGGTGGCGCCCGGCAGCTTCTTTGCCCTGCTGGGCCCCAACGGGGCCGGCAAGTCCACCACCATCGGGATCATCACCTCGCTAATCAACAAGACCGCGGGCACGGTCAAGGTCTTCGGTCACGACCTGGACACCGACCTGCAGGCGGTCAAGCGCTCCATCGGGCTGGTCCCGCAGGAGTTCAACTTCAACAACTTCGAGCCGATCGGCGAGATCGTCGTCAACCAGGCGGGCTACTACGGCATCCCCCGGCGCGAGGCCTGGGAGCGCTGCGAGCACTACCTGAACGAGCTGGGCCTGTGGGAAAAGCGCAAGGACATGGCGCGTACGCTGTCCGGGGGCATGAAGCGCCGGCTGATGATTGCGCGCGCCCTCGTGCACGAACCGCGGCTGCTGATCCTGGACGAACCCACCGCCGGCGTCGATATCGAACTGCGCCGCTCCATGTGGGACTTCCTGACCCGTATCAACACCGACGGACGCAGCATCATCCTGACCACGCACTATCTCGAGGAGGCGGAGACGCTGTGCCGCAACATCGCGATCATCGATGACGGCGGCATCATCGAGAACACCACGATGAAGCAGCTCCTCGCCAAGCTCGAGACGGAGACCATGGTCCTGGATCTCAGCGAACCACCGCCGGGCCTCCCCGAGGATGCGCCGGTGGCCCTGCGCCAGGTCGACGAGCTCACGCTGGAGGCCGACATCCGCCGCGGCCAGCACCTGAACGATCTGTTCCGGGTCCTGGATCAGGCCGGAATCCGCGTTCAGAGCATGCGCAACAAGGCCAACCGCCTGGAGGAACTGTTCATCCGCATGACCCGCAACGGCCAGAGCCCCAGTCACCTCACGCCGGGTGCCAGCGGCGCCAGCGAGCAGCCGGAGAACCAGGCATGAGCAGCACCCACCTGCGTCACTACTGGACCGCCTTCCGCACCATCGTCACCAAGGAGGTGCTGCGCTTCGCCCGCATCTGGGTGCAGACGGTGCTGCCGCCGGTGATCACCACGGCCCTGTACTTCATCATCTTCGGTGGCCTGATCGGCGAGCGAATCGGCGAGATGGAAGGCTACCGCTACATGGACTTCATCGTGCCCGGCCTGATCATGCTGGCCGTGATCACCAACAGCTATTCCAATGTGGTTTCGTCCTTCTTCGGTTCCAAGTTCCAGCGCCATATCGAGGAGTTGCTGGTCTCGCCGATCCCCAACAGCGTGATCATCCTCGGCTTCGTCTTCGGCGGCGTGGCCCGCGGCCTGGCGGTGGGAGTGGCCGTCCTGCTGGTGTCGCTGTTCTTCAGTCCGCTCAGCGTGCACAACGCCCCGGTCATGCTGGTCATCGTGCTGATGACGTCGATCCTGTTCGCCCTTGCCGGGCTGATCAATGGTGTCTTCGCCCGTACCTTCGACGATATCGCGATCGTCCCGACCTTCGTGCTCACGCCGCTGACGTACCTGGGCGGGGTGTTCTACTCGATCAGCCTGCTGCCGGAGTTCTGGCAGGGCGTGTCGATGCTCAACCCCATCCTGTACATGGTGGACGCCTTCCGCTACGGCAGTCTCGGCCACAGCGACTTCCCCGTGGCCATGTCCTTCGCCATCATCGCGGGCTTCATCGCCGTCCTTTACTCCGTGGCACTGATCCTGCTCAATCGCGGCGTCGGAATCCGATCCTGACGCCCAGCCCCGGCGAAACCGCCGGAAAGCGGCTTCCGACGGTGTTTATTGCCCGAAAAAACGTGGTATAAAGCGGAAACTCTCCGGGGCAAGGGCCATATGGGTTACAACAGAAAGACATCGCATTTCTTTCTGGCGGGCACCGCCGGACTCGCCATCCTGGTGGGTACCAGCCTCCTGCTCGCCTCCCAGCCCGCCGAGACCTCCCAGCCGCTCCAGATCGGCGCCGGCAACCCGCTCCCCGTCGCCAAGCTGTCCCTCGCACGCCCGGACCACCCGGCCGGAGGCGCGTCGATCAGCCCGGCACCGTCGGCGTCGTTCGATGCGGGCGCGCAGACCGTCGCGTTTGCCACCGACATGCTGGACGACCCGAGCACCGGCTACCACGACGACCCCATCGACCCGGACGCGGAGGCGCCCACCTCCTACGAAACCTTCGACCTCGACGGTGAGGGCGATACCGCCGCCGAGGCGGACGCGGCCGAGGACGAATGGCACAGCCATACGCTGAAGGATGGCGAGCGCCTGACCGGACTCTGGGAACGCGAATGGGATCTCCCCCTCGCGACGCTCTACCGCCTGCTGGATGACGACGAGAACGCCTCCATCCTGAACCGTGTGCGTCCCGGCCAGGAGATCGAATGGCAGGTCGACGACGAGGGCTATCTGACCCGCATGCGCCTGTGGACCTCCCGCGCCAGCGGGCACGAGTGGATCCGCGAGTCCGAGGGCTGGGACTTCGAACGCGGCGAGGTCGAGAATGGCCGCGAGGTCAGCCATCTGATCATCAGCGCCGAGATCGACGGGAACATCGCGTCCGCGCTGAGCGAACGCGCGGATATCTCCCCGGGGGCGGCCAACGCCCTGGCCGTACTGCTCGACCGCTACCTGCCCGTGCGTACCCATGCCCGTACCGGTGACCAGTTCACCCTGCTGGTGGAACAGGAGACGCTGGTCGGCGACGACACCCCGCACAACCTCCGCCTGCTCGCCTTCGACTACGAAGGCGAACGCATCGAGATCCGCGCCGCCCGCAACGTCAACGGCCGGTTCTACACGCCCGAGGGCGAGAGCCTGCTGCCGCCATTCGACCGCCGCCCGTTTGCGGGCAATTACCGCATCAGTTCCAGTTTCAATCCCCGCCGCCGCCATCCGGTCACCGGCCGTGTGGCCCCCCACCACGGTACGGACTTCGCCATGCCGGTGGGCACGCCCATCCTCGCGCCGGCCGACGGCCGCGTGACCCGCGTGGAGAATCACCCCTACGCCGGGCGCTTCATCGTCATCGAGCACGGCCAGGGATACTCCACGCGCTACCTCCATCTGCAGCGACAGCTGGTACGCCCCGGGCAGACCGTGGAGCGCGGTGACCGTATCGCCCTGTCCGGCAACACCGGCCGCAGCACCGGGCCCCACCTGCATTACGAGATCCACGTGAACAACCGGCCGCAGAACCCGATGCGCGTGGAGCTCCCGGAGAGCGATGCCCTGGAAGGCGACGAACTCGACCGCTTCAAGTCCATCAGCCAGACACTGCTGGCCCAGCTGGACAACGGGGTGCGCAACCAGCAGGTCGCCTTCACCTCGTTCGAAGAGCTGACCCGTTGAGGGATTGATCCGAGGGTCCCGTCGGTGGGCGCCTCGCGTTCATCGCCGGGGTCCTGATTGCGTGGTGGCCTCCTCTCCGTTGTCTCCCCTGCTCGACTGGGCGCGTCTTGACTGGCGCGACGGCATGCCCTTTGCTGTCGACTACGGCGACGGCTATTTCGGATCGAGCCAGCCGCGCGCAGAGGCGCAAGAGGTCTTCCTCGAGGCCAACAGCCTGCCGGAGCGGTTCTCCGGCTGCCGCCACTTCGCGATCGGCGAAACCGGCTTCGGCACCGGGCTGAACCTGCTGCTGGCGCTGGAGCAATGGCGCCGGCACGCCCCGCCCGATGCCTTCCTCTCGCTGCTCAGCCTGGAGGCACACCCCCTTTCGCCGGAGGACCTCGCCACCCTGCACCAACACCTCGGGCTCGACGATGCCGACAGCCGCGCCCTGCGCGCGCAGTACCCGCCCCCGGTCCCTGGACTGCACCGGATCGAATTCCCCGGGGCGCGCGCCACCCTGACCCTGGGCCTGGGCGACGCCGCACCGGTCCTCGCTGGCGTGCGCGGCCGGATCAATGCCTGGTTCCTGGACGGCTTCGCGCCGCGCAGCAATCCCGCATTGTGGAACACCGGCGTTTTTCGCCAGATCGCCCGGCTGTCCGCGCCCGGCGCCACGTTCGGCACCTACACCGCCGCGGGCCAGGTCCGGCGCGATCTGGAGGGTGTCGGATTCACGGTCCGGCGCGCCCACGGCCACGGACGCAAGCGCGAGCGCCTGACCGGGGCCTTTCACGCGCCGTCCGCCGAACCGGCGACGCCGGCACCGCAGGCGCCCCGCCACGTGGCCGTCGTCGGCGCCGGACTGGCCGGGCTGGCCAGCGCGCACGCGCTGGAACGTCGCGGCATCCGCACCACCCTGTTCGACCCCGCCGGGGTCGCCGGTGGTGCGTCCGGCAACCCGGCCGCCGTACTGCTGCCCAACCTGCACCCGCGCGATGCCGACCTGAACCGCCTGGCCCTGGCCGGGATGCGCAGGACCCGGACCCTGATCAACGAACTGGAGGCCCATACGGGGGAAGTATTGCGGCTGGCCTCCGGCGTCGCCTTCCACGGCATCAGCGCCCACGGGAAGAAACGGGTGACCCGTCTGCTCAAGGCCGGCAGCGAAGCGACCGGGCTGCTCTTTGATCCGGCGGGCCCGGGATGCACCGACGCCCCGCATCTGTACTACCCCGAGGGCCTGGCGGTGGATATGGCCGCTCTTTGTCGTGCCCTTGCCGGCACCCTGCCGGCGCCCCGCGCAGAGGCTGTCACGCACATCCACCTGACTCCCGGCCAAGACGCAGTGCAACTGGAGACGGAGTACGGCCGGGAGTCATTCGATGCCGTCGTGCTGGCCAATGGCGCCGGTCAGGGGGCGCCCCTGAGCCCCGAACACGGGGCGGTCTCGACGGTCACCGGCCAGATGACCCGAGTGGCGGCCACCCTGCCCGACTGGGGCGGGTTCGTTGCCACCGGACAGGGCTACTGCATCCCGTCCCCCGACCAAACAGCATGGATCGGCGCGACCTACCGGCGCACGCAAGGCCCCGGCATCCGTCAGGCCGACACGCTCCTGGCTACGGACGACGCGGCGAACCTTCGCCACCTGGCCTGGGTGCCCGGCCTGGACGATCCCGCCACCCAGGTCCTGGACCACTGGGCCGGCGAACGGGCGGTGGTCCGCGATCGCCTGCCCTTGGTCGGGCCCAGCCGAATGGACGCGCGCGGCCGCGTCCAGCTCAACCTCGCGCATGGCTCACGCGGCCTGCTGTACGCACCCCTGGCCGCCGAGTGGCTGGCCGACCATTGGCTGGGCCTCATCGAACCCCTGGAGACCACTACCGCCGCGCGGCTGGACCCAGCCCGACACGCGGGTCAGGCCCCGGGAGCCTCCGACGAGGCGTAGGCCACATCGTTGCGGCCCGCCGCCTTCACCCGGTACATCGCGTGATCCGCGGCCATCATCAGGTCGGCGAGCCGCTGTCCGTCACCCGGATAGAAGGCGACGCCGATGCTGCATGACAGGCTCACCTCCACCGTATCCATATGCCCGGGGTGCAGCTCAAAGGGCTCACGGAAGGCCTCTTGCAGCCGCTCGACCAGCCGCGTTGCCTCCTCCGCGTGGTGCAGCGGGGCACTC
This sequence comes from Thioalkalivibrio sp. ALE31, assembly GCF_000377405.1. Lineage (GTDB taxonomy): Bacteria > Pseudomonadota > Gammaproteobacteria > Ectothiorhodospirales > Ectothiorhodospiraceae > Thioalkalivibrio. The sequence goes on from NZ_KB905020.1 coordinate 254,301, forward strand.
AATACGATGAACTCGTCCCCGCCCAGGCGAACCAGCAGGTCATCCGTGCGCAGGCTGCCGGCCAGACGCCTGGCGAGCAGCCGCAGCAACTCGTCGCCCACCGCGTGGCCATACTGATCGTTCACCGGCTTGAAGCGATCCAGGTCGATGAACAGCAGCGCCAGCTGACCCTCCTTGCGGTCGGCCCGGGCCGCCAGGCGGGGAAACGCGCGGTCCAGCGCGGCCCGGTTCGCGGTGCCAGTCAGCGGGTCCTCCCACGCGAGCGCCTGCATGCGCTCCTCCAGCTGCTTGCGCTCGGTCACGTCCAGGGCGTGCCAGACCACGGCCGCGGAACCCTCGAACGGCGTGTGAATCGGTCGGACCCGCGCCTCGTACCAGCGCGTCTCGTCCGCTGCCACCCCCGGCTCGGCCGCATGGAACGCACTGGCCTGCAGACGGTACTCGAGTTCCTGCATCGCCCCCTCGCGCAGGGCCCTTTGCACGACATCGGAGAACCGCTCCGCCACCTCGGGGGGTAACAACTCGGCCAGGGTATGCCCCACGGCGGTGGTGTGCGGGTCGCGGCCATGGCGCGCCTCGCCGAACACCCGCCGCACCAGCCCGGACGCATCAATCACCAGGGCATCGCCGGGCACGGCCTCGAACAGGGCGTCCTGGAGGTCCCGCGCCTCGCTCAGGGCATTGAACAGCATGCGATTCTCGTGCACGTCGACGAAGCTGAGCAGACAGGCCCGCTGCCCGTCCCAGTCGATCGGCACCCAGCGCAAGAGATGAAAACGCTGATCCCCGTCCGCGGCCTTCACCCGGATCTCGCGCCCCCGGGGCTCCTCCGGCACCGCGGCGCGGGTGAAATCGAGATCGGGGGGCAGACGCGGACGATCCGCCGGGTGGATCACATCCAGTGTGGCCAAGGCCTGCCCGGGGTTCGGCGACACCCCGGTCATGCGCGCGAAGGCCGGGTTGGCCCACAGAACGCGCCGCCCGGCCACGACCAGCGTCGCGTCCTCCAGGCGGTTGACCAGGGCCTGGTAGCGGCCCAGGGCCTCGCGGCGCTGCCGCATCCCCTGCCCAATGCGGAAGGTATATCCGCTGACCGCCATCAGGCCCACTGCGCCCAGGACCCACCAGGCGGCGGGGCGGGCCGTGGCGGACGGGGTGGGGACCGGCTTTGCCAGCAGCCGCCACTGCCCCCCGGCAAACGTCACATCGAGCTGCAATGGCGCCGATTCGACATCGAGCGCCTGCGGGTTGTAGAACACCTCGCCCTCGGCACCGGCCCCGTCGCGGCCGCGCAGGGCTAGCTTCAGGCGCTCCGAGCCGGGTACCAACCCGGCCTGTCGCAGCAGGGTGTCGAAATCGAGCGCGATGCTCGACAGGCTCCACGGGTTGGCGGCACCCGACACGTCCTCGTCCTCAGCTTCGGTCAGGACCGGCGCCCGCACCAGCAGCCCGCGGCCGCCCTGGGCCAGCGGCCAGGGCCCGGCGACCACGGTCTCGCGGCTCTCCAGCACGCGATGGAAGGACGCGGACTGCTGGGGATGCTCGGCCAGGTTGAGCCCAATCGCGCCCTCGTTACCGGCCCGTGGGTAGACCAGCTCCAGCACCTCGCCGCGTGCCAGCGTCAGCGACCGGATCAGATCGGGTTGCCCCCGGTAAAGCCGTTCCGCGGCGCGGGCGAACTCCTCCTCGTTCAACTCCGGATGGACGTAGGCGTAGGCCGCCAGCCCGATGGTGGCGTGCACCGACGCATTCAGCACGCTCTCCAGGCGGGAGCGCAGGCTGTTCGCCTCGGTCGCGAGCGACTGCTCATAACGATCGGCCATCTGCTGCTTCCAGCCCTGATCGATGGCCAGAAAAAGCAGGGCGAACAGCAGCGCCGCGAACAGGGCCGCCACCATCGGGCCCCGCACATACGGTTCGGTGGTGCGGGCCCGCGACGACGGAGCGCTGTCACGGGCGGCGTTTTGGGCGTCGGAAGCTTCCGTGGTGTCCGGTGGTGGGCTCATGCCGGGTCTTTTGCGGGCGCACAGGGTTCTACTATGCGCCAACGGGGGGCAAACCGAAACGGCTCCGGAAATGCCCCGCTGACGCCCCGCTCACACGGGCCAACCCGGCCCCCGCATGAAGCGGCCGGGCGCTCGCCCGTACGTGGGCGGGTTGGCCGCCGGTCCAGCGACCACTGCTCGCTCGGCACCGTGGCCAAGGGGCCCGCCGAGCGGAACGATCTGGGATTGGTGGGGACGGCCGGAATCGAACCGGCACGGCCTTGCGGCCAGCGGATTTTAAGTCCGATGCGTCTACCAGTTCCGCCACGCCCCCGGAGCCGCCGCATCATACCGTGCGTGTGGCGATGCCGCACCCGTGCCCGGCGGGGCCTACTCCGCTTCCGCGGCCGGCATCTCCGCGACTGGCAACGGCACGTGCAGGGACGCCGCGATCGCCCGGAGGAGCTCGACCTCGGCGATCACCGTCTGCCCGCCATGGGTGATGGTGGCGAGCATCGCCGTGACCAGCCTTTGCTTGTCGGCAGGACGCAGCGCGTCCAGCGCCTCCAGAGCGCGATCAAGCTCATCCGCCCAGGCCGCCGCGTCGGCAGCGGCCTCCAGGGCCGGATCCATCGCCTCTCTCGCCGGCTCTCCGATCCCCAGGGCGATATGCCCCGCACGCAGCGCCTCGCGTGCCACTTCCGGGTCCTGCGGATGACCGTGATGAGCCAGCACGGCCAGGACGCTTCGCGCACGGTGTTCGTGGCGTTCCAGGCGATCACGTCCGCCCGGGCGGGCGCGCGCTGGCTGATCGAGGTCGCGCAGCTGGCGCCGCAGGAGCCGCCCGGTGGCGTATTCGAAGGCCGACACCCGGCCGTCGGCCCGGATCAATTCGTCGATCAGCGCCTCCAGCGCCTGGCGGTCCTCCCGCGGACGGTGGCGCATGGCCGGGAAACTCATCTCCAGCAGCGGGATGCGCAGGTCCGGACGCAGGTCCGGCACGGCGTCCAGCAAGGTACGGACACGCGACTCGCTCTCCCCGCCTCGCTTCGCGGCGATCCGCAACAACTGCTGATCCCGCACCTCGGGGTCGGCACTGATCAGCAGATAGAGCAGCACCTCCACAGCCCAGGCATCCGAATGCGCGGCGCGTTCCAGTGGTCCCGGCATCGCCGCGACCAACAGTCCCGCGCCCAGGATCTGTGCCAGGCCCGGATCACCGATGTTTTCCATCAGACGTTCCGGATTCAGCAGCATACTGCCCGACTCGCGCGGCTGTTCCCGGTCGCGCGCCTCCGCCTCGGCCTGCGCCTCCTGTTCCCGGCGGCGGGTCTGCGCATCCCGCTCCATCTGTTCACGAATCGTCTCCAGCTCTTCCGACTTGAACCCAGGCTCGATGGCCTGGATACGCTGCACCAGCGGCGGATGGGTCGCGAACATCCGGCCCAGCGCCCCGGAGGCGAACAGCATGTGTCCGACCTCCTCGGTATCCGCGCGCATTCCCGCCTGACCGGCCCCGATCTTCTTCAGGGCCCCGGCAATGCCGGCCGGCTGACGGGTGAACTGCACCGCCGAGGCATCCGCCAGGTACTCGCGCTGGCGCGAGACCGAGGCACGGATCCAGCGCCCGAAGAACAGCCCGATATAGCCCACCACCATCAGCGCGAGCCCGGCGGCGACGATCCCCCCGGCGTTGCGGTTGTTGCGCGACAGGCGCATCGCGAGCAGCACACGCTGCCCGATGAGCGCCATCACGAGAATCCCGAACAGCATGCCCATCAGCCGGATATTCAGGCGCATATCGCCGTTCAGGACATGCCCGAACTCGTGCGCCACGACCCCCTGCAGCTCGTCGCGATCCAGCTGTTCCAGGGCCCCGCGCGTCACCGCAATGGCCGCGTCGTCCGGCGAATACCCCGCGGCAAACGCGTTGATACCGGCCTCCTGCTCCAGCACATAGACCTCCGGCACGGGCACGCCGGAGGCAATCGCGATCTCCTCGACCACATTCATCAGGCGCCGCCGCAACGGGTCGCGGGTATCGCCGTCCACCCGGGTGCCGTCCAGCTCGCGGGCCACGGCCCCGCCGCCATCGCGCAGCCCCAGGGTGCGATAGAGGCTGCCGACCCCGATCAGCCCGATCGTCAGCACGCTGGTCCAGACCATCACCTCGACGTTGCGCGCCAGAAATTCCCGGGTCAGCCAGGGTTCCCCCGCCGCCACCGGCTCGGCCTGCCCGAAAAGCACGAGCACAATGGCGTTCATCACCAGCACAATCGCCAGCACCGCCAGTCCGAACAGGAACAGCAACCAGCGGGTGCGTCGCTGGGCCCGGTCCTGATGCTCGAAGAAGTTCATATCGCCCGGGCCATCAGGAGAAGTTCACCTGCACCGCCTCGCGCTTCTGCGGATCCTCGATCTCCAGAAGCTGCGCCGGACGGAAGCCCAGATTGTTGGCAATCAGGCTGTTCGGGAACATCTCGCGCAGGATGTTGTACTGCATGACCGCGTCATTGAAGGCCTGACGGGCATAGGCCACTCTGTTCTCGGTACTGGTGAGCTCCTCCGACAGCTGCATCATGTTCTGGTTGGCCTTCAGATCCGGATAGGCCTCCGACAGCGCAAACAGCCGCCCCAGGGCGCCGGACAGCCCCTGCTCCGAACTGGACAGCTTGCGCACGGCCTCCGCGTTGGTCGGGTCGCCGGCCACCTCCTGCAGGCTCTGCTGGGCCTGATTCCGGGCCTGGATGACCGCCTCCAGGGTATCCCGCTCGTGGCTCATGTAGCGCTCGGCGACCTTCACCAGATTGGGGATCAGGTCGTAGCGCCGGGTCAGCTGCACATCGATCTGGGCAAACGCGTTCTTGTACCGGTTGCGCGATGTGACCAGCCGGTTGTACGTCCATACCCCCCAGACCACCAGCAGGACCAGAATCGCCAGCACCACCCACTTCGTATCCATCGTGCAAAGCTCCTTTGCGGTTTACCCGGCCGAGTGTACGCGGCGGACGGGTCCCCCGCGAGCGGATTCTCGGGCGCAGACGGCAACCGCCGCCGTGCATTATCCTTGCGCCAGGCCATCCTCGGAACCTCGCATGAATCTCTCCACCCTGCTCGGCATCCTCGGCAGCCTGCTGGTGTTCGGCAGTGTCATCGCGTTCTCCTCCCAGGACCTCGACGCCTTCCTGAACCTGCCGGGACTGGGGATCGTGGTGGGCGGCACCATCGCGGCCACCCTGATGAGCTACCCCTTCCACGAGGTCATGCGCGTCTTCCGCGCCGGGGCCAACGCGATCCGCGAGGAACGCTACGACGCCAGCCAGGACCTCGAGGAAATCGTGCAGGTCTCGCGCTACTGGTTCTCCCAGAACCTGCAGCGCATCCAGGACCGCCTGGACCAGATCCGCAACCCGTTCCTGCGCACCGGCATCCAGCTGGTCATCGACGACACCCCGATGGACGACGTCTCCGACCTGCTGAACTGGCGCATGGCCCGCCTGCGCGCCCGCGAACAGGCCGACGCCCAGATGTTCCGGACCATGGCCACCTATGCCCCGGCCTTTGGCATGCTCGGCACCCTGATCGGGCTGATCAACCTGCTCCTGACGACCGAGAGCGACGACTTCACCGTGATCGCGGTCAACCTCGGCATCGCGCTGATCACCACCTTCTACGGCATCCTCCTGGCCAACCTGGTGTTTCGCCCCATCGCCATCAAGCTGGAGCGACGGACCGAGGAACGCGTGGTCCTCATGACCATGGTGCTGGAAGGCATCATGCTCATGCGCAAGGGCCGTTCGCCCGGATACATCCGCGAGACCCTGCGCTCGTTCATGGAGAACCACAGCGACGAGATCCGCCAGGCCGCCCCCACCAACGGGGACGAAGAACCCGCCGCGGACCCACGGGACCCGGACCCGTCGAACGAGCGTCGCTGAACCATGCCCGGCCCCGCCTACTCCACCTCGGAGCGCGCCGCGCTGCAGGCCGAAATGGACGCCCACGCGGCGACCCGCCCGGAACAGGCATTTCTCGCCTCCTACCCCGGCGAACGCCAGCGCGACGACGAACACGCCTGGATCCTCACCTACCTCGACGTGCTGACCCTGGTCATCGTCGTCTTCGTGATCCTGCTGACCTTCATGGACCCGCGCGACGACGATCCCCGCGCGGTGTCCGCCAGCCCCGTCGCGCTGGCGCATCCCGACCGCAGCGCGCTGGTGGAGCCCCTGGTCCACCCCACGCTGCTCGGTCTTGCCGACCTCGACGACGGCACCGCCGAGGACCCGGCGACTCCCGAAACGTCCGCCGAAACAACCCGAACCGGCGCCGATGCCGATCAACTGCGGGATCGGGCCCCGGAGGGGGTCGATATCGTCGAGCAACCCGGCCGTCTGGAACTGCGCATCCGCGACGAGATCCTGTTCGCCACCGCCCAGGCCGATCTGCGTTCGGACGGCGCAACGCTCCTGGAAGGACTGCTGACCATCCTGGCGGACCATACGGGCCTCATCACCGTAGAGGGGCACACCGACAACGTCCCCATCGCGACCGAGCGCTTCCCCTCCAACTGGGAACTGTCCGCGGCCCGCGCCAGCAGCGTCGTGCGGCACCTGGTCGCGCAGGGGCTGGAGCCCTCGCGGCTGCGCGCGGTCGGGCGCGCCGACACGCTGCCGGTAGCCGGCAACGAGACACCGGGTGGGCGCGCCGAGAATCGTCGCGTGTCACTGATCCTGGAGGCCGAAGCGAACTGATACCCGACGCCCCACCCGCATTCCGCGAGCCCGCAGGGCCACTTGACGCCCGCGCGACCCCCATAGAAGATGCGCAACACTTGCACTTTAAGGAGGCTGGTGTGCGTACCGGACGCGGGTCCCTGCTGGGCGACTTCCTCGACACCACCAATCACTGGGACAAGCTCATTGCCCTGATGGGCGGGATGATCGGCCTTTACCTGTCGCTGGAGGTCGCCGCCTCGGTAACCGACAACGGCATCAACGGTCTGATCCTCGCCTCCCTCGGCGCCACCGCCGTCCTGCTGTTCGCCGCGCCGCATGCCGCCCTCTCGCAACCCTGGAACGTGCTCGGTGGTCATGGCGTTGCCGCCATCGTAGGGATACTGATACGCGACCTGCTGCCCCACCCCCTGCTGGCCGCCGCCGTCGCCGTGGGCCTCGCCATCTGGCTGATGCACTACCTGCGCTGCCTGCATCCCCCTGGCGGCGCCACGGCGCTCTATGCGGTCGTGGGCGGCGACTCGGTCACGGCCCTGGGGCCGTGGTTCCTGCTGCACCCTGTGCTGACCAGTGTCGGGGTCATGCTGATGGTGGCCGTCATCATCAACTACCCGTTCCCCTGGCGCCGCTATCCCGCGAGCCTGACCCCGTCCCCCGAAAGCCCGGAACAAAGCCCGCTGGCGGCCCTGGAGCGGGCCGGTCACGGCCGCGAGGATCTCGAGCACGCCATGCGCGAGATGAACCTGTATCTGGATCTGACCGAGGACGATCTGGCACGCCTGTACCTGCTGGCCCGCCGCCATCACCAGCACCCCGACCCGATCACCCCGGAGGCCATCCAGCCCGGGGCCTGCTTCAGCAACGGTGGAACGGACGCCGACTGGGCGGTTCGCCGCGTGCTCCGGCGCGACGGGGCGCAGGTGATCTACCGCCACCTGGCGGGCCCCGAGGCCCCGGGTGAAGACCGCGCCACACTGGACGACTTCCTCGCCTGGGCCCATCACCGGCTGGAGCCGGAATACGGCCCGGACGAGTAAGCGCGTTTGGGCCTCTCCGCACCCGGCGCTTATACTCTCGCGCCAGACCTCTGTCGGGTTTCGGTGATCGTCGCAAGCGTGGCGGGATCGCGAAGCCCAAATCCGGCAGATTCCCGGGTCTCCGTAGCTCAGCTGGACAGAGCAGCCCCCTCCTAAGGGGCAGGTCGCAGGTTCGAATCCTGCCGGGGACACCATTTCTCTCGCAGGCCGTCGGGATTCCCCCTAGCGCCGCGACCGCAACGGTCGTAAGGTAGGCCAATGGCCATGCTGACGACCGAACAGTCCAGCCGCATGATCGATCGCCTCGCCCCGCTGATCGGGATCCAGGGCGAAGTGGATGGCTGCATGGTGGAACTGGTCGAGGTCCTCGACGAAGGCCCGCGCGGGCTGCCCGGCGTGGCCCTGATGAGCATGGGCTCCCGGCGCAGCATCCAGGCCAACCAGTACGGCAATCCGCTCTGCCGGCACTCGGAGGTCCGCACCCTTTCCCTGCTGTCCGAGGTCGAGCGCGACCTGCATCCCGTCCTGCGGCAACTGCTTCCGGAGAACGTTGTGGCGGAGTTGCGGGCGCTACTGGCGGACTGAGCGAACCCCCGGGCTTTACCCGGCCACGTGGTCATCGCGTGGCGGCTTGCGCGCCTCGGCGTCCTCCACCATGGGTTTAAGGCGTGGCCACACGGCATCCAGCAGGTGCGGCTGCGCCGCCTCGCTGGGGTGAATGCCGTCATCCATCAGCATTCCGTCCTCCAGCAGCACGTCCTCGAGAAAGAATGGCTCGAAGGCCAGATCCCGAGCAGCCGCCAGGTCGGTAAAGACCGCCTCGAAACGTTCGGTGTAGCGCCGCCCGTAGTTGGGCGGGATGCGGATGCCCAGCAGCAGGGTCTCGGCCCCGGCGGCGTCGATCGCGTCCACCATCGCCTCCAGGTTCTCGCGCATGGCCGATGGTGCCAGGCCCCGCAGGCCGTCATTGCCCCCGAGGGCCAGGATCACCAGGGCCGGGTCCATCCGCTCCAGTACCTCTGGCAGCCGCGCCCGGCCGCCGGCTGTCGTGTCACCGCTGATGGAGACGTTTTCCACCACCCATTCCCGCTCGCGCTCGGCCAGGCGCTCTTCCAGAAGGGCCGGCCACCCGGCAGACTCCGGCATGCCATAGGCCGCACTCAACGAATCCCCGAACACCAGGATTCGCAGCGGCTCGGCGGAGCGATTTTCGTCTTCCGGGGAATTCCCGGGCGCAACGGGACTCCATAGCAACGCGATCAAGCCCATCACGACCAACGGAATACGCAACATGGATGCATCCTCGTCATATGTACTGGAGGCCCGGGACATCGAGCAGCGGATCAACGGACCCAGCGGGCCGCTGGACATCCTGCGCGGCATATCGCTGGCGGTCCAGGCTGGCGAGACGGTCGCGATCCTCGGCGCCTCCGGATCGGGCAAGTCCACCCTGCTCGGGCTCCTTGCAGGTCTGGACGCCCCGAGCGCGGGAGAAGTTCGCCTGCTGGGCCGGACCATCAGCGAACTGGACGAGGATGGCCGCGCCGCGTTGCGCGCCGGCCGGGTCGGGTTCGTGTTCCAGTCCTTCCAGTTGCTCCCGGCGCTGACGGCCCTGGAGAACGCCCTGCTGCCACTGGAGCTGAACCCGGCCCATGCCGGCGAAGATCAGGCCACCCTGAACCGCTGGGCCAGCCAGGCCCTGGAGCGCGTGGGCCTTGGCGAACGCGCCGCGCATTACCCGCACCAGCTTTCGGGGGGCGAGCAGCAACGGGTGGCCATTGCCCGCGCCATTGTCGACCACCCGGCGGTCCTGTTCGCCGACGAGCCCACTGGGAATCTCGACGGCAAGACCGGGCAGCGCATCATCGAGCTGCTGTTCGGCCTGGCCCGGCATCCGGACGGCGACGGGCCCGCCACCGCACTGGTGCTGGTGACCCATGATCCGGAACTGGCGGCGCAGTGCGACCGCATCATCTCCATTCAGGATGGCGTGCTGGCATGACGGCAAGCCACATCCATACCCGGGGTCAGGGCCGCAATCCCCTGCGCGCGCTGCTGCGCGGCACCTGGCGGGAATGGCGCTCCGCCGAACTGCGGGTACTGGCCGCGGCGCTGGTCGTCGCGGTCGCCGCGGTCGCCGCCGTCGGCTTCTTTACCGATCGCGTGGATCGCGGGATGGCCCAGCAGGCCACCGCCCTCCTCGGCGGTGATCTTGCGGTGGTCAGTGACAACCCGCTGCCGGCGGGCCGGCCCGACGAAGCCGCGAACCGCGGGCTGGACACGGCGCGCACCGCCTCGCTGCCCAGCGTGGTCTTTGGCAAGGACGACCAGTCGCGCCTGGCGGCCCTGCGCGCAGTCGAGCCCAGCTGGCCGTTGAAGGGCGAGGCCCGCACCCGCTCGGGACCGGACGGGGAGGAGCAACCGCGCGAACGCGGGCCGCAACCCGGTACCGCCTGGCTGGAATCCACCCTGCTCGAGGCCTTGGGGCTTCAGGTGGGCGACCGGGTAGAGGTCGGCGACCTGGACCTGGAGGTCACCGGCATCCTCGCGCATGAACCGGACCGTGGCAGCAACCTGCTGAACATCGCACCGCGTCTGATGCTCGCATTCGACGACCTGGACGCCAGTGGACTGATCGGCCCCGGCAGCCGGGTGCGCTACGAGTTCTTTGCCGCCGGGCCGAGTTCGGAGATTGAAGCCTTCCGCGCCTGGCTGGGGGACGAACTGGAGGCCGGGGAACGCCTCCTGGGCCTGGACGACGCGAACCCGGAGCTGCGCACGGCCATCGAGCGCGCCGAGCGCTTCCTCGGGCTCGCTTCGCTGATGGCGGTGCTACTGGCCGGGGCCGCGATTGCCGTGGCGGCCCATCACTTCGCCCAGCGCCGCGCCGATCCGGCGGCCGTGATGCGCGCCCTGGGCGCCAGCGGCCGCCGGGTCCTGCTGACCTACTTCGGCCGGGTGGTGCTGGTCGCCCTGCTGGCCAGCGCTGTCGGGCTCGCCATCGGCTTCGCCGCGCAGTTCGTCCTCGCGTCCCTGCTCGGCGGCTGGCTTGACGGGGATCTCCCTCCTCCGGGGGCGCGGCCACTGGTCGCCGGCCTGGGCGTGGGACTGATTACCGCCGTTGGCTTCGCCCTCCCCGCGCTGTTGCGCATTGGCCAGGTCTCGCCGCTGCGCGTCCTGCGCCGCGATCTGGGCCTGCCGCCCACCTCGGTATGGCTCTCCGGCGCCCTCGCACTGCTCGCCTTCGGCGGCCTACTCTACTGGCAGGCCGCCGACCCGCAACTCGCCGCCTGGGTCCTGATCGGCACCGCGGTGGCCATCGCGTTGCTGGCCGTCCTCGGGATGGGGCTGGTGCTCGCCCTGAGGCCTCTGCGCAACCGCGGCGGCATGGCCCTGCGCTTCGGGCTGGCCAACCTGTCCCGGCGCGGCGGCCTCAGCGCGGTGCAACTGGTGGCCTTCAGTGTCGGGATCCTGGCCCTGCTGCTGCTGGCGATCGTGCGCGTCGACCTGCTGGAGGCCTGGGATGCCAGCATCCCGGAGGACGCCCCCAACCAGTTCTTCATCAACATCCAGCCGGGCCAGGAGCAGGCCTTCGCCGACCGGGTCGAGGCGGCCGGCCTCGAACGCCCGCAACTCGACCCGATGATCCGTGGCCGTCTGATCGAGATCAACGACGAACGCGTTCATCCGGAGGACTTTGACGATGATCGCGACCGACGACTGGTGGATCGCGAATTCAACCTGTCGTATGCGCACACCCCGCCGGCGCACAATCGCATCGTCGATGGACACTGGTTCGGCGAGGCCGGGCAGGATCCCGACCGGGGCTGGTCGGTGGAGGCCGGACTCATGGAACGCTTCGACCTGGCACTGGGCGACTACCTGACGTTCCGGGTTGGGGGGCAGCCCATCCGCAGTCCGATCACCAGCGTCCGCGAGGTCGACTGGGACAGCTTCCAGGTGAATTTCTTCGTCATCGGCCCGCCTCCGCTGCTGGACCAGCAGCCCCGGACCTTCATCACGGCCATGCACGTGCCCGAAGACCAGCGCAGCGCCCAGAACCAGTGGTTGCGGGAGTTCCCCGCCGTATCGGCCATCGACGTCAGCGCCATCCTCGCGCAGGTCCGCGATGTGATGGACCAGGCCACGCGGGCGGTCGAATACGTCTTCCTGTTCACCCTGATCGCCGGGTTGACCGTGCTCTACGCCGCGGTCCAGGCCACCCGCGACGTCCGACGACGGGAGGCCGCCCTGCTGCGCACCCTCGGGGCACGTCGCGACCACATTCGCAACGGCTTGCTGGCGGAATTCGGGACCCTGGGCCTGCTGGCCGGGCTGCTCGCGGCCGTGATCGCCACGGCAGTGGGCGCCCTGCTCGCCTGGCAGGTGTTCGAGTTCGACTACAGCGTCAATCCCCTGACCTTCGTCTACGGGATCGGGGGCGGCACGCTGGGGATCGCCCTGGCCGGCTGGCTGGGGACGCGCCGGGTGCTGGACCAGGCCCCGCTGGCGGTGCTGCGCGGCCCGGAATAAGCCGGGCCGGACCGCTCGCGTACCGGGATCAATGGCCGTACATGATGTCCACGTCGAGGAAGCCGAACAGGACCATTAACGCCAGCGCCCAGAGGTAGAAGGAGAAGACCTTCAGGTTAGCCCGGTACAGGAAGAACAACACCATCTTCAGCGACACGATCCCGACCAGCGCGGATACCAAAAAGCCCACCGCCAGGGCCGTCCAGTTCAGGTCCCCAAGGCCGTTGCCGTTCAGGACGTCCAGCGACTGCACGGCGGTCGCCGCCAGGATCGTGGGGATCGCGAGGAAAAAGCTGTACTCCGCCGCCCAGCGCCGCTTGAGCCCGGTGAACAGCGCGAAGACGATCGTCATTCCGCTGCGCGAGAGCCCGGGAATCAGCGCGAAACCCTGCGCCACGCCGATGATCGCCGCGATCTTCGGGCTCAACTGGCGCAGGCCCAGCGGGCGCCGCTGCAACCGGTCCGTCCACCACAGCAGCACGCCGGTGAGGCTGAGCGTCCCGGCGATCAGCGTCGGGTGGGCAAACACCTGCTCGAACCCGGCCTTCAGGGTAAAACCCACGACGGCGGTCGCGAACACCGACAACCCGCACAGCAGCGCCAGGCGCAGGAACAGCATCTCGCGCCCCGCGGAGCCCCGGGCGGAGGCCCACTGCCAGCTCTCGCGGGCGATCCCGCCACTCAGCCGCAGCAGGCTCTTGCGGAAGACAAAGACAATCGATAACAGCGTGCCGACGTGCACCACCAGATCGAACAGGATCATCTCAGGGCTTTCCGGGGGCGGCAGTGGCTCGCCCTGACGAATCAGCCAGTGCTGGGTCAGAACCAGGTGGGCGGTCGAGCTGACCGGCAAGAACATGAAGATGCCCTGCACGATCCCGAGCAGGGTGGCGACCCAGACTGTCATGACAGGTGCGGCTCCGTGATCCCGAGGCGGGCCGCAGTATACGCAAACCACCTACCCGGCGTCGGTACCGGCGTCGCACCGCCGGCAAAAGCCCGGCCAGGAGCCAGTCGGATTTGGGTGATCGTCGCGAGCGTGGCGGGAGAGCGAGCCCATTTTTTCGGTCTCTCGAGGCGCATAGTGGGCACTATGTAACGAGAGAGAGCGGAAAAAGGGGCCGTTCTCCTGCGCGCGCAGCAGATCAGTCCCAAATCCAACTGGCTCCTAGACTCGGAACTGCGTCGTCAGACCTCGCAACTGCTCGATGCGCGCCACCAGGGCATCGGTCTCGCTGGCGGTGGCCTCGGCATTGGCCGCTGTCACCTGGGCCCCCTGACTGACCTCCGTGAGGGTGCCATCGACCTCGCGCGCGACCTCCGCCTGCTGTGACACGGCACCGGAGATCTCGTTGTTGAGATGCCGGATCCGCTCGACCGCCGAGCGGATCGACTGCAGGGCCTCGCCGGCACCGGCGGCCTCGTCCACGCCGGTCTCGCCCTTCTCCCGACTGCGCTCCATCGCACCGGCCGCCGAGCGCGCACCCGCCTGCAGCCGCTCGATCATGGCCTGGATCTCGGTCGTGGACTCCTGCGTCCGGGTCGCGAGCGTCCGGACCTCGTCGGCGACCACGGCAAACCCCCGACCCTGCTCGCCCGCGCGGGCCGCCTCGATGGCCGCATTCAGTGCCAGCAGGTTGGTCTGCTCGGCGATCCCGCGTATCACATCGAGAACCGACCCGATCTGGTCCGACTCGGCCTGAAGACGCGCCACCTGTTCGTTGGCGGTGCCGATCTCGCTCGCCAGCTCGCGCATGGTGCGCACGGTTGTGTCGACCACGCCGGAGCCGGTCCGGGTCTCGGTCTCGGCCTGGTCGGCCGCCTCGGAGGCCGTGCGCGCGTTGCGGGCGATCTCCTCGGCCGAGGCCGTCATCTGGTTCATGGCCGTCGCCACCTGGCCCAGCCGCGCCTGTTGCTGCTGCACCTCCTGATTCGTCTCCTCCGCCACGCGGTGCAGGGTGCCAACCGACTCCCCCAGCTCCCGTGCATGCTCCACCATCTCGGAGACCATGCGCTGCAGACGCTCGATGAAGGCGTTGAACAGACGAGCCAGGCGGTCGATGCCGTCGTTGCGCGGGGCCTCGATGCGCTGGCGCAGGTCCCCCTCACCCTCCGAGACCGCACGGAAGCGCCCGGCCAGTCCAGCCAGGCGGCGACGGATCATGAACACGAACAGGAAGTACACCACCACGATCACGCCAATCGCCACGCCCAGCATCATCGCGTTGACCTGCCAGGCCGCGACATCCAGCAGCCGGTCCACCGCAGCGGCCACTTCGGCCTCCAGGGCCGGCGTGGTCGCGTGCTCCTGCATGACCTGCTCCAGGGTGGCCTCCATCCCGCCCTTCAGCGTGGCCGTATGCCAGAACACCGCCGCGGCGGCGATCAGGAAGAACACCCCGACAATCGCACTCAATGCGAGCGAGAAACGTCCCGCCAGCGAAAGGCGACTCAGCCACCCACTCTCCTGCTCCATTGCCGCCCCCTGATGCCGGTACACTCCGGATTTTGTTATCGCTGTAACGACCCACCGGCCCGAAACTATAGGCCGTGGCGCACCTGTGCTTCACGTGCCCGCAACGCATGCGCTTGTGACGCAGGTCCGGACCGATTAAGGTTCTCTGAAATATACGTTCAAGCATATCCTCGATCACCGCGAACCGACGAAACCCTCCTATGCAGCTCACCCGCTATACCGATTTTTCCCTTCGCGTCCTGATGTACCTCACCGTGCAGCCGCGCGAGCAGCGCGTAACCGTCAGCGACATCTCCGAGCAGTTCGCCATCCCCCGCAACCACCTGGTCAAGATCGTGCACCAGCTCGGCCAGAAGGGCTACATCATCACCCGGCGCGGCAAGGGGGGCGGGATCTCGCTCGCCTGCGAACCCGCGGAGATCAACGTCGGCAGCGTAATCCGCGACATGGAGCCGAACCTGAACGTGGTGGACTGCGAGAACCCCGTCTGCCCGATCCTACCCGCCTGCCAGTTGCGCGGTGTTCTCAACGACGCACGCGACGCCTTCCTCGCCGTGCTCGACCGCTACACCATTGCCGATGTGACCCAGGCGCCCGACTACCTCTACGAGCTCCTGCATCCCGGCAAGAGCGCCTGAACCCCGGTATCCTTCGGCCATGGAACGGCCCGACCCGGCACCCCGAAAACGAACCGCCCTCCACGCGCACACCGGCGCCCGCTGGCTGGCCGTGGCCGTTCCGTGCCTGCTGGCGCTTGCGAGCGCCGACGCACGCCAGGCCTGTCCCGATCCCGGGACCACACCCACCCCCCTCGCCGAACTGCGCGCGGGGACCCTCCCCGAAGGAACGGAGGTGGTCGCGGAAGGCACCGTAACCGGCGTCTTCATGGACACGGACCAGCTGGGGGGCTTCTACCTGCAACAGGGCTCGGCCACCGGGGCCACGGGCCTGTTCGTCTACGCCCCACGAAGGGACCCGGTCGCGGCCGGGCAGCGCCTGCAGGTGCATGGCGCCTTCACCCGCCATCGAGGCCGCCCCCAACTCTCGCAACTGGACGCGGTGGTGACCTGCGCCGACGGCGAACCGCCCGCCCCCGTCGACCTGCGCCTGCCCGACGCAGCCGACCGGCTGGGCGACTTTATCGACCAGCCTGTCCGTTTCCCGCAGCGCCTGACGGTCACCGACAACCGGGACCTCGGCCGCTACGGAAGCTTGACGCTGGTCGCCGACGGGCGCCTGGCGCACCCGGGCCAGACCGCCCCCGCGGACAGCCCGGGGCGCCAGGACATAGATCGGCGGATCGAACTGGACGACGGGAGCTATCGCGCGAACCCCGACCCGATCCCGTACCTCGACGACCAGGGGACCCGCCGCGCGGGAAGCTCGGTGGAAGGCCTCACCGGCATCCTCACCCACGCCTTCGGCGCGTACCGGATCCACCCCACCGAGCGCGTAGACTGGACCGGCGGCCAGCGTCCCGACCCGGTGCCAACCGCGGATGCGGGTGACCTGCGCATTGCCACCGCGAACATGGAGAATGACTTCGTCACGCTGGGCGAGCGTGGTGCGCAGACCCCGGCCGAGCGCCAACGCCAGACCGCCAAGCTGGATGCCCTGCTGCAGGGCCTGGATGCGGACCTGCTGGGCGCGGTCGAACTGGAAAACGCCGCGGCTGCGCGCGAGACCCTGGTGGCGCGCCTGAACGCCCGCCCCGGGGAGCGTGGCGAATATGCGGCCATCGTTCACCCGGCACCGGGGGACGACGCGATCAAGGTCGGCCTGCTCTACCGGCCGGAACGGCTGCGTTTGGTCGACAGGGCCGCCGACCGCGATACCGTCCACCACCGCCCCCCGCTGCTGGGCTGGTTCGAAGCGGGCGCTACCGGCGAACATCTCGGTGCCGTGGTCGTACATTTCAAGGCCAAGAGCGGCTGCCCCGACAGCGGCGATATCGACCGTGGCCAGGGCTGCTGGAACCAGCGCCGTACCGCGCAGGCCGAACGCCTCGTCGCCTGGATACGCGAACAGCAAACCGGCGAGTTCGCGGATGCTCCCGTCGTGGTCCTGGGCGATCTCAACGCCTATGCCGCCGAGGACCCCCTGCACGTCCTCCATGCCGCAGGAAAACACGATCTCGTGCACGACGACCCGAGTACCGCCCATACCTACGTCTTTCGCGGCCAGGCCGGGCAGCTGGACTACCTGCTGGGGCCCGATACGCTGCGTGAACGAGTCCGGGACGGCGCCACCTGGGCGGTCAACGCCGACGAACCGGAATTCCTCGGATTTGATGGCCGCGCCCCAGCCGACGGGCCCTGGCGCGCCTCGGATCACGATCCGGTCTGGGCCGACCTGTACCTGGACTAGTCGGTGACTGCGGCCACTCAGTCGCGGGCGTCCGGTTCCGCAGGCACGGCGGCCTCCGCCTCGGCCGCCGACACGTTGTCGACAATCCGTACCGGCAACGGCCCGCCCAGGCTGCCCAGGGTCCTCTGCGGGAACGGGATGTCGATACCGGCCTCGTCCAGTGCCGCCTTCACCCCCTCGTGCATGGAGTTACGCAGGTCCAGGAATTTCTCCCGCCGCGCCCAGACCGAGAGCTGGATCTTCAGCGCGGAGTCGCCGTACTCGAGGAAGATGAACAGCGGCTTGGGCTCCTCCAGACAGACCGGGTTGCCCTCGGCGACCCCCATCAGCACATCGCGCAACTGCTTGAGATCGGTGTGATAGGCGACCCCGATCTGCATGTCGAGCCGACGGATCGGGAACCGACTGAGGTTGGTCAGCTGGGACTTCACCAGGCTCTCGTTGGGCACCCGGACCATCAGGTTGTCGAAGGTCCGCAGCTTCACCGAGAGCGGATCGATGGACAGCACCTCGCCGGTGGCATCCCCCACCTTGATCACATCCCCGACAGAGAACGGCCGCTCACCGATCAGGAACAGCCCGGAGATCAGGTTGGAGGCGGAGGTCTGCGAGGCAAAGCCCAGCGCCACCGTGAGGATCCCGGCCGCACCCAGCAGCACGGTCAGGTCGAAGCCCAGCTCGCGCAGGGCCGAGGCCAGCACCAGGAGCACGATTACATAGAAGCTGATGCGCCGGGTCAGCATCACCTGCTGGGCATCGAGCTTGTCTTCCAGCACCCGCGCCAGCCCGCGCGACACCAGACGCGCGACCAGCAGACCCACCAGCAGATAAACCGCCGCGCGGACGGCCGCGAGGAACGCCTCGCTGGTGACGAAGGCCTGCGCGGCCTGTAGCCATTCGTTCATCGTGTGCGTCGCCCCCTACTGAAACAGGGCGCTGAACGCCCGCACCATCAAATGCCGTCCGCCGGCCTCGCGGGGCTCGGCGATACGCTGCGCCCCCGTCGCGGCCCCGGGCGGCCCCGGGTCGATCTTCATCGCCGCCATGTCACGGTCCTCCTCGCGCTCCATGCGCACAGCCGGGGTCCACAGCCGATGGTGGCAATCGGCATACACCGGCAGTCGCGGCACCGGCAGGTTCACGCGCTCCAGGAACAGGGCATCGTCCGCCTTGTTGGCGATGGTCAGCGGCGTCACCACGCGATGCGGCCTTTCCGGCACATCGGCCAGGTCCAGGCGCGCCTGGGTTCGGGTCGCGTAGCACAGCTCTCCATTCACGGTATTGGGGCCGAACCAGGTATCGGAAGGCGTATACACTGGGAATTCCTGCACCCGCGCCGCCCCCAGGTACAGCTGCACCCAGGCCGGCGAACTGAGGTACAGGGTGACCTGCCCGTGGGCCGGCACGTAGAACGGATTCTGCGGGCGGCTCACCATCGGACGATCGGCCAGGGCCACGCGCAGCTCCGGCTCGGCATCGGGCGGGGCCCCCGCAAACCGCAGCAGGTCCTTGGCACTAGCGGGAAAGGGTTCACTGCAGGGGACGTCGATCGCCAGGGTCGCGTCCGCCGCGTCACGCGGGCGCTCCAGCACCATCTGCCATTCCTGCCCCCCGTGCAGGAGCCACAGGTCCAGCGGACCGATGGACCAGCGACCGTGCGCGCCCGAGTCCAGCGGCCGGCGCCCCCACCAGGTCGCGGGATCGGTTCGCGTTGTCGAGGTCTCCGCCATCATCCCGTCCTTGCCATGCACCGCCTCACTGTAAACCAGAAACGGACGCCCGGGAGCCGGCGACGCGCGTTCTCCGGTCAGAAAAGGTCCAGCTGCCCCTCCTCGCGTCTCTGCCGCGGGCGCGCCGGCGGCACGAACTGGCTGCAGTCCAGCTCCAGCAGGCGGCCACCCAGGCCCGCCCGCCGCCGGGCCAGCCGGAAGCGCTGGCGCAGCAGCTCAGCATACGCCCCCGCCCCGCGCATGCGGTGCCCGAAGGTCGCGTCATACAGCTTGCCACCATGGGCCTCACGCAGGCGCTGCAGCACATGGTCTGCCTTGAGCGGGTGGTGATGGCGCAACCAGTCCTCGAACAGCGGCGCCACCTCGCGTGGCAGACGCAGCAGCACATAGCCGGCAGCCACCGCCCCGGCGGCCGCACCCGCCTCCAGCAAAGACTCCACCTCGCCATCCGTCAGCACCGGGATCAGGGGCGCCACCAGAAGGCTCACGGGCACGCCCGCCGCGCTCAGCCGTTGGATGGTCTGGAAACGCCGTTGCGGAGCCGCGGCGCGCGGCTCCAGGCGCCGCGACAGGTTGCGGTCCAGCGTCGTCACCGATACGGCGACCTGGACCAGCCCGCGCTCGGCCATCGGGCCCAGCAGATCCAGATCGCGCTCCACCAGGGCCGACTTGGTCACGATCGACACCGGATGCCCGGTCTCCGCCAGGACCTCCAGCAGCTGCCGCGTAATCCGCCAATCCCGTTCCACGGGTTGATAGGCATCGGTGTTGATACCCAGCGCAAGGGGCGTCACACGGTGGGACGGGCGGGCCAGCTCGCGCCGCAGGCATTCGGCCGCGCCCACCTTGGCAAACAGCCGGCTCTCGAAGTCGAGGCCCGGGGACAACCCGACGTAGGCATGCGCCGGGCGGGCGAAGCAGTAGGCACAGCCGTGTTCACAGCCCCGATACGGGTTCAGCGAAAGCTCGAAGGGCACATCCGGCGACTGGTTCCATGACAGCACGCGGCGTGGATGCTCGACGGTCACCTCCGTACGCAGGGGCGGCGGCGCCTCGCCATCGCCTTCCCAGCCATCATCGAAGGGTTCGCTCCGGGTGGGCTCGAAGCGGGCATACGGGTCGTGGGTCGCCCCGCGCCCCCGTGCAAGCCCCCTCGTGGGACCGCAGCGCTCGGTCATCGGGCCGACCCGTCCATGCGCTCGCACAGCTGGCGAAAGTAGCCGGACTCCGACACCATCGCCCGGCCTTCGCCGCTCTGGTTCAGCCGGTCCAGCAGGAGCCGCAGGCGCCGCGCGGCGTGCTGCCGGGAGGCCTCGTCATCCGCCGCCTGCAGCAGGGCCTCCGCCGATGCGATCTCGCCCCGGATCCGCACCGCCTCCGGCACATAGCCGGCATTCTTCAGCACGCGATAGGCCATGCGCAGCTCTTCCGGCACCGCGCGGTCATCGTCCAGCTCCAGCGGCCGGCCAGCCCCCGGGAGGTCGTCGAACGCCCCGCGACGCGCCGCATCCGCCAGTTTCGCCTCGATTTGTGCCTCATTAAGCAGCATCGCTCGCCCCGTCAACCGCATCCGTTATGCCGGCCGAACCCGCCCTGTTGAGGACCGAACGGGTTTACCGTAAGGTCCGCCGCACCCGCACAATACGACCAGCGCACGGACCCCGATGGCAGCCACTTCGCGAGACAACCCGTCGGCGTCCGCCGTGCGTTCCCTCGCGCCGGCCCGCGAGGCCCTGCGCGCGGACCCGCGGTTCGACACCTACCTGACTCGGCAGATCCCGGTGCTGGTGGCATTATCGCTGCTGCCCGGGCTCGGGTATATCCTGCTGGGCGCCCTGCACGATGCGCTTGTCGCGGCCGCCTCCTGGTACGCAGTGATGTTTGCCGCCTCGCTCTGGGGAGTCCAGCTTTTCTGGCGGTACCACCGATCGCCGCTGTCACCGGAGCAGCGCAGCCGCTGGCGCCTGCGGCTGACGCTCTTTCTTTATCTCTACCTGGCGCTGTGGACCTGGATCTTTCTGGTCTTCGTGCGCCTCGACGCCCAGAACCTGCACTACATCGCCATCTTCACGCAGATCGGCGCCACCACGGTCGTCGCGGCCCTGCTCTACCCAGCCCCGTGGGTCTTCCGCCCGTTGATCCCGGCCATGATGGTGCCGCTGGCCGGCTACTTCCTGCTGATCGGTGACTGGTATGGCTACGTGCTGGCCGCCTTCTCCGCGACCCTGGCCCTGGTGCTGTACTACGCCGCCAGCAGCAGCTTCGGGCTTCTGCGCGACAGCCTGTATCAGGCCTCGCACGACGCCCTCACCGGGCTCAACAACCGCGCCGCCTTCATCGAGCACCTCGAGCAGAGCCTCGAGGTGCTGCAGCATCATCGCCAGCATTCGTTTCTGCTGCTGATCGACCTGGATCATTTCAAGACGGTCAACGACCTTCTGGGCCACGACATCGGCGACGAGTTGCTGAAAGCCGTCACCCGCGACTTCGCCAACACCCTGCCGCCGGGCCACCATCTCGCCCGTCTGGGCGGCGACGAGTTCGTGATCGTCGCCCCCGGAAAGGAAGACCGGCATACCTGCGAACGGGCGGCCCGGCGCCTGGCGCACTCGCTGCTGCGGGTGGTCAAGACGCCCTACATCATCCGCAATCATCACCTGCATGTCAGTGCCAGTATCGGCATCCGCCTGATCGAGCCGCACCCGGGGATCGACTCGCACCAGCTGGTCCGCGAGGCCGACATCGCCATGTACGAGGTGAAGGACCGCGGGCGCGACGGCGTGGTGGTGTTCAGCGACGAACTGTCGCAAGCGGTGGAACGGCACCTGCAGATCGAGCGCTGCCTGCATTTCGCGCTGCAGAACCGGGGGATCGAGGTGCTCTTCCAGCCGCAGCTCGACCGCGACGGCCGCATCCGCAGCGCCGAAAGCCTGATCCGCTGGAACAGCGCCGAACTGGGCCCGGTTTCCCCCGCGGAATTCATCCCGATCGCCGAGCAGACGGGCTTCATCAGCGAACTGGGCGACACCGTGATCGCTCGGGCCTTCCAGACCCTGCGAGACTGGGATCGCGCCGGCTTCCACCTGGAACAGCTCGCGATCAACATCAGCCCGCGCCAGCTGGTGCACCTGAATTTCGTGCAGCGCATGCAGGAGCTGATCGCGCGCCACCTGGGTCGTGAACACGCGCATCGCATCACACTGGAGATTACCGAACACGTCGTCGCCGAGGATACCGACCGCGTCGTGTACATCATGCAGGCCCTGCGCGACATGGGCCTGCGCTTCTCGATGGACGACTTCGGCACCGGGTTCTCGTCACTGAGCTACCTGAAGCGCCTGCCCTTCGACGAACTCAAGATCGATCGCAGCTTCGTGCGCCAGGTCGACCACGACCCCGGTGATCAGGCGATGGTGCGGACCATCTGCGACATCGCCCGGCAGTTCGAGCTGGAAGTCGTCGCGGAGGGGGTCGAGACCGAGGCCCAGCATCAGTGGCTGGCCACGCACGGGAACCTGCGCTTCCAGGGCTACCTGTTCGCCCGCCCCATGGAGGCCGGCGCCTTTCTCGACTATTGCCAGGGAATCCCGGCACCGAGCCGTGCGGTGGCGCCGTCGACCGGAGGGTAGCGGCCCGGGATCAGGCGCCGCCGGTCGCGGCCGGCACCACCCAGAGCGTGAGCGACAGCAGGATCGCCGTCAGGCTTACCCCGATGATCGGCAGCATCATCACCCCGGCCAGCGCCTCGCGCCGAAACAGGCGCACGGCCATCCCGCCCAGCGTCAGCGTCCACCCGATCGCGACAAAGAACGCCAGGGCGTTGAGCTCCGCGCGCCACAGCAGGATGAGCGCCACCGGCAGCCCGAGATTCAGGATCACGACCCCCATCTCCTGGCTCCCCGCCGCCCGTCCGGCAGACAGGGCATAGGCGTACGCGGCCCAGACCATCAGCAGGCCGAAGCCGAGCGCACCCGCCGCGGGCGAACTGAGCGGGGCCCGCAGGATGGCCGCCCCGGCCGGTTCCAGCCCGACCCCCAGCGCAATGATCAGCAGCGCCACCCCCAGGCTGATGGCCAGCCAGAACCACAGGGTTCCGCGTTGCACATTCGGTTCCGTCATATCCTGGTCCTCGTCCTGTCGGTGGCTGCCTGACCTGCTGACCGCGCGCGTCCTTCAGGGTTCGCGTTGTCCGATCGCACCCTGGATACAGCCCGGCCCCTGATTACCGGGCCAGCTGCCAGGCAATGGTCTCGCCCGCGCGCAGCGGTACACCCGGGTCATGCCCGAAGAGTACTGCCTCGGGCACGGTCCAGGGTGAGCGTTCCAGCGTCAGGGTGTCGGTGTTGCGCGGCAGTTTGTAGAAATCGGGCCCGAAATGGCTGGCGAATCCCTCCAGACGATCCAGCGCATCCGCGGCGGCAAAGGCCTCCGCATACAGCTCGATGGCCGCATGCGCGGAATAGATTCCGGCGCAGCCACAGGCCGACTCCTTCGCGTGGCGCGGATGCGGCGCGCTGTCCGTGCCCAGGAAAAAGCGCGGATGGCCGCTGGTCGCGGCCTCCATCAGTGCCTTGCGATGGCGCTCGCGCTTGAGGATCGGCAGGCAGAAGTGATGCGGGCGCATCCCGCCGGCAAACAGCGCATTGCGGTTGTAGAGCAGATGCTGGGGCGTGATGGTGGACGCGACATTGGCCGGCCCGTCCTGGATGAACTGCACGGCCGACTCGGTCGTGATGTGCTCCAGCACCACCCGCAGCTCCGGAAAGTCCCGGATCAAGGGCTCCAGGTGGCGCTCGATGAACACCGCCTCGCGATCGAAGATGTCCACGTCCGGATCCGTCACCTCGCCGTGGATCAACAGCGGCAGATCCACCCGCTGCATGGCCTCGAACACCGGATAGCAGCGGCGGATATCCGTCACCCCGCTGGCCGCGTTGGTCGTGGCCCCGGCCGGGTACAGCTTCACCCCGTGCACAAAGCCGGAGGCCTTTGCCGCGTCGATCATGCCCGGGGTCGTGCCCTCGGTCAGATAGAGCGTCATCAGGGGCTCGAAATCGGCCTCCTCCGGCAACGCCGCCAGGATGCGGTCGCGGTACTCCGCCGCGGCCTCCAGCGTGGTCACCGGCGGCTTCAGGTTGGGCATGATGATCGCGCGCCGGAAGCGGCGCGCGGTATCCGGCAGCACCGACGCCAGCACATCGCCATCCCGCAGGTGCAGGTGCCAGTCGTCCGGTCGGGTCAGGGTCAGGCGGTTCATCCGTAGTTCCCTTCGCAGGGGCCCGCACGGTACGGGCCCGTCACAGTCATCAGTTATCAGGATAGCGCGGAGCGCAAGTCGGTCTCGGACCAGCCCTCCACCAGTAACGTCTTGTTACGCGAGTTCGCGCCTGCCACCACCCGCACAGCCGACTTCGGGCATGCCAGTTTCGCTGCCAGCAGCTCGATCACGGCCGCATTGGCGCGGCCCTTCTCCGGAGGCGCCTGGACCTGCAGCTTGAGGGTCTCCCCCATCCAGCCGGCCACCGCGTTGCGCTTGCTGCCCGGAGCGACCTTCACCTTCAGCCGCGCCATGCGAAACACTGAGCCATGTATACGCTCTACTCGGCGGGCCGCGTCGCCATGTAGGCACTGAACACGCCCAACTGCACATCCCGCTGCACGTCCTCGAACCCGACCGCGCGCAGGGTGTCCTGGATCTCTTCCGGCGGCACGCACTGGTCGATGGTGTCCCAGAAATAGCGCATCAACAGGTGGCCGTCGGGATCGCGGGTCAACACCTTGCCGACGAACGGCACGAAGTCCCGGAAATAGAAACGCGCCAGCGCGAACTGGCGCCGGGTCCGTGGCCGCGAGACCTCCAGGATGGTGCAGCGACCGCCCGGCTTGAGCACGCGGAAATACTCGCTGAACAGTTCATGCAGATCCCGCACATGGCGCAGCCCGTAACCCATGTACAGGCGGTCGAACTGGCGGTCCGGCAGCGGCATCTGCTCGCCGAGGCTCTGGACGAAGGTCGCGTCCATCTTGGTGCGGGCGATGTCCATCATGCCCCGGCTCGGATCCACGCAGGTCAGATGGTCGTCGCCCACCACCTTCCGGATCTCCTGCGCGACCGGCCCCGTCCCGGTCGCCACATCCAGGACGTTCATCCCGGCCTTCAGGCCGGACTTCTTCAGCACGAAGCGGCGATAGGCCTGCCCCGTCCCGAAAAAACCGACCCGCAGGATGCGGTCATAGTACGGGGCCGTCCGGTCGAACAGGTCGTCGACGTAGGCGCGGCGGCTGCCCTCGTCCCCGTAGTAGTCCTTCAGGACCGGGTGCGGCTTCTTGGTCGTTGGCTGCATTGCGTATTCTCCCAGGCAGGGGACCAGGGGCCGACCAGACACTGCGGCCGACCCGATCCGGCGTCAGTTCATCATGGCATTGCGAGCGCCTCGCACAGGCGCTCCGAGTACTGTCCCTCGATCTCCACCAGCAATTCCTCGCGACAGATGTCGCCATGCAGCAGAAGCCAGGGGATGTGGTGACCCAGGCGCGCCCGCAGGTGGTTCTCCACGGCGGGCGCATCCTCGGCGTGGCGCAGATAGACCTTGAGCAGCGAGAGCGCCTGCGGCGTTTCCGCTCGCACCGGGTGGTGGGTGGAGGCCTGCTCCAGCAAAGCCCCGATATTGCGCAGGCTCTCGTCAATCTGCGCCTCGAGATCCCCTACATGGCGGCTTTCATGGCCCACGATGCTGGCCGTGCCCGAAATGAACAGCTCGGCGGCCTGCGGGCCCGGCTGCCAGAGGCTGGCGCGGGCAAACGAGGGGCTGCGCGGCCCGTACTGCCGGGGGTAGCGGTAGGCACTGACCTGGCGCGGATTCTCGATGCGCGCCGCGGGCTCGCCCGTCGCAATGAAGTAGATCAGCAGGCCGTCGGAGTGCGTGCCGATCGCCGTGGCCGCCGGCAGGATGCGCTCGTACTCCGGCAAGGCCTCGAAGACCTGCGCACGCCCGCTGCAGAACCCGCGATAGCGCTCCTGCCCGTCGACCGGATCATTGATGGCCGGGAGGTAGTTCCAGACCCGCACCAGGTGGTCAAAGCCCAGCGCCCGACAACCGGACAGGATCTCGCGGTAGGCGCGTTCCGTCAGCGGTTCCGGGTCCGCGCGGGCATCCAGCGGCGCGTGCCAGCAACCCACCAGGCAGTCGCGGCCGCGCAGGTAGGTCAACGAGCCGTCTGCCCCTGTCTCCCCGCGTACGCCGTCCCGCAGCGACCAGCACTCCACCCAGTCCGTATCGCGGCCCAGCGGCTCCAGCCCCACGTGGATCTCCAGGCGTCCGGGCTTGCGCTCGACACCACTGGTGCGACCAAAACGAATCACCACGGACGCCGAGGCGCCGTCCGGATCCTGTGCTCGACGGTAGGTGACCGTCAGCGGGGCTTTGTCAGCGGATTCCATCATTCGGTGGGAGCGGGAGGCGCATCGCCTCTCCATCGGCATCCATTCCGGCCAGAACAGCGGCGCAGTCTACCAATCTCCCGCGCTGGAGACACGGTCTCCTGGCGGGCCGGGGCCCGCCAGAATGTCGCTGGGCTTCCGTCAGGGCTCGTCAAGCTCGATACCCGCCTCGGTCAGAAATGCCCGCAGGCCTTCGAGGTAGGCATCCCCGGTGGCCAGAAAGGCCTCGTTATGGCCGCCTTCCATTTCCAGCAGTCGAGCCTGCCCGGCGGCCGCGTACAGCCGTTCGGTGTGGGCAAACGGCACGATCTCGTCGTCCACGCTGTGGGCCAGCAGCAGCGGCGCGGTGATGGCCTCGATGCGGCTCAGGGTGTCGTATTCGTGGCGCAACAGGGCCCGCACCGGCAGCCACGGATAGTGGCGCGCTCCGAGATCCGCAGCCGAGGTAAAGGCCGATTCCAGGATCACCGCGCCCGGCTCCACCCCGGTGGCCAGATCCGCCGCCACCGCCGCCCCCAGGGAGCGCCCGAACACCACGACCGAGTCGGGGGCGATCGAGCGCCCTTCCGTCAGGTACTCCCAGGCGGCGCGGGCATCCGCGTAGGTGCCCGCCTCGTCCGGGCGGCCCGCGCTGCGGCCATAGCCGCGGTAGTCGATGATCAGGACGGCAAGCCCCAGTTCATGGAAGAGCTGCAGGGAGTGCAGTCGGTGGCTGATATTGCCGGCATTGCCATGCAGAAACAGCAAGACCGGCGACTCCTCGCCCTGCGGCGACGGCACAAACCAGCCATGCAGCTGCACCCCGTCCGCAGTCACCAGTTCGACGTCTTCGTAGTCCAGTCCAATGCGTTCCGGCGTGCCGGTCAGGTTGCTGGAAGGCATGTAGACCAGACGGTCCTGGGTCACGAAGATCAACCCGGTCATCAGGGCGTATCCGAGCCCTGCGAGCACCAGGATCTTGAACAGATTGGCCATATCCCGATCCTGACCGTCCAGTCGCCCCTGTGCAAGGCAAACACCGAGTGTGTGAAGCGCTCTCGCCCGTGCGCCCGGACCGGTACAATGCCCGCGAACGATCTGGCTGAAACGACCCTACCCCATGCGCCATTCGCTGCTTACCAATACGGATCTGCAGGGCCTCGACCGCGACGCGCTGCTGCGCCACTTCGCGGGCAGCCAGCCGCTGGACGATTCCACCGGCCAGCAACTGGCCGAGGCACTGGACCTCGCGCTGGAGGCGGTCGAGGCCGCCGGGCTCGAATCCCACCCGCTGGACGTGGCCGAGATCCTGCGCCACCTCAACGTGGACCGCCAGACGCTGATCGCAACCCTTCTGGTACCCGTCTATCTGGCCTCCCGGATCACCCCGGCCCGGATCGAAACGGACTTTGGTGCGGCTATCGCGCGTCTCACCACCAACGTCGCGGCCCTGGTGCGGCGCCGTTTCGAGGCGCCGGCGGGCCGGCCGGAACAGGCCGAGCGCCTGCGCCGCATGCTGATGGCGATGGTCGACGACGTGCGTGCCGTGCTGATCAAACTGGCGTTCCGCGTGCAGCACCTGCGCCTGCTGGTACGCGAGCCGGATGACAGCGCCCGAGCCCTCGCGCAGGAGACCCTGGACGTCATCGCGCCCCTGGCCAACCGCCTGGGCGTCGGCCAGCTCAAGTGGGAGATGGAAGACCTCGCCCTGCGCATCCTGGAACCGGAGACCTATCGCGAGATCGCCAGAGGCCTGGAAGAAAACCGCACGGAAAGAGAGACCTATGTAGAAGCATTTGCGCAGACTCTTAAGGACCGCTTGCGCGCCGAAGGCATCGAGGCACGGGTCTTCGGGCGGCCCAAGCACATCTACAGCATCTGGAGGAAGATGCAGCGCAAGCGGACCTCGCTGTCCGAGTTGTACGATCTGCGCGCCACCCGCGTGATCGTCGACCAGCTGGCCACCTGCTACACCGTACTTGGCATCGTCCACAACGACTGGCGCCACCTGCCCAGCGAATTCGACGACTACATCGCCAACCCCAAGGACAACGGCTACCAGTCACTGCACACGGCCGTGGTCGGACCTGAGGGCAAGGTCGTGGAGGTGCAGATCCGTACCCGCGAGATGGACGACTTCGCCGAGCTGGGGGTCGCCGCCCACTGGCGCTACAAGGAAGGCGGGCGCGAGGACCAGGCCCTCAACCGCGCCATCAACAGCCTGCGCCAGCTGCTGGAGGCCGCCGACAACAACGATCAGAACCTGCTCGACGAGATCCAGAGCGAGCCCCTGCACCAGCGCGTGTTCGTGCTTACCCCTCAGGGCGAGGTACTGGACCTGTCCCTGGGCGCAACCCCGCTGGACTTCGCCTACGCCGTCCATACCGAGGTCGGCCACCGCTGCCGTGGCGCCAAGGTGGACGGGCACATCGTGCCGCTCACCTACAAGCTGAAGTCGGGCGAGCGCGTTGAAGTCCTGACCACTCGCGAGGGCGGCCCCAGCCGCGACTGGCTGAACCCCAATCTCGGCTACCTGAACACCGCCCGCGCCCGCTCCAAGGTCCGCACCTGGTTCCGCCAGCAGCACCAGGACGAACACCTGGCCACCGGCAAGCACCTGTTCGATCGCGAATGCCAGCGTCTCGGCTGCGGACAGGACCTCGACCGCGGCGCGCTCGCCGAGGCCATGAAGTACCAGACCTTCGACGAGCTGCTGGTCGCGCTGGGTGCCGGCGACATCACCACGGCCCAGATCGCCGGGCGCATCTCCCAGCAGATGCGCGAGACGCGCGGTCGGGAAAAGCCCGCCGCGCCGCCCGCGCCCCAGCGCCCGCGGCGCCATGACGGCGAGGCAAAAGAGGACGACATCAAGATCCGCGGCGTCGGCGGCCTGCTGACCACCCGGGCGCGCTGCTGCAACCCGCAGCCCGGAGACCCCATCATCGGCTTCATCACCCGCGGTGCCGGCGTCTCCGTCCACCGCAGCGACTGCGTGAACATCCTGCGCATGCCGGAGGAAAAGCGCGGCCGCCTGATCCCGGTCTCCTGGGGCGAAGAACCGGAGCGCGAGGCCATCACCCTGGAGGTGGACGCCCATGACCGCCCCGGCCTGCTCGGCGAGGTCGGCAACGCCTTCTCCGAATGCGGCATCAACCTCCTGCGCGTGAACACCCAGACCAACCGCGAGGACCGCAGCGTGCGCATGGAACTGGAAGCCGAATACAGCGACCTCGGCGAACTCAGCAACCTCTTCGACCGCCTCCAGGCCCTCGGCAGCATCCAGACCGTCCGCCGCCTCCCACCCGCTGCCCCCACGTAGACCTGTAGGAGCCGAGCCCTCTCGGCGATGCGGGCCTGTCCAGCGCCGCATCGCCGAGAGGGCTCGGCTCCTACAGGTCCAGGGCCACCAGAGGGTGTAGGAGATGCGGCACGGGCTGGGGCCTAACCCTCGGGATGCCCCGTACCGGTGCGCATAGAATGCCGGCGGGTGGTCTCGTAGGCGCTGGTGCCCTTGCGACCGGATTTCAGTTCGCGGATCTGCTGCGCGACCTCGGTGCGGCGCTGGTCCAGCTCCTGCACCGAGCTTTCGTAGAAGCGGCCAAGCTCCTCGAGCGCGGCGCGCAGTGCCGCCCCGGAGTCATCGCGGAGTGGCACCGGTTCCGGGCCGAAGGCCCGTTCAACCAGGCTGCGCGCCTGCCGATCCAGCTCCTGGAGCTCTTCCCAGTCCTCTTCAGCCACCGCGCGCGCCATATGGGCGCGGATCGCCTCGACGGCATCCTCGAGCGTCGCCCCCGAACCGGCCCCGCTGTTCGAAGTGGCGGGATCGCTCATGGGCAAAGGCCGGAGCCAAAAACCGCGCAAAGTGCCATGCAAGGCCTTCCGCTAGCCAGCGCGGCGCTGGTCAGCCGGGATCTCGTCCCAGCCCGCCTTGATCTCGCGCAGCAGTTTAGCGACTTCGTCCAATACGGCCGGATCGTTCTGCGCATTGGCCTCCAGCAGACGCCGGCTCATGTATTCGTACAGGGCATCCAGGTTTCCGGCCAATTCGGCATTGTGCTTGTGGTCCAGCACGGCGCGCAGCGATTCGACGATATCGATCGCCTTGCCGATCTTCTCGCCCTTCAGGCCCACGTTGCCCTGTTGCATCGCACCCTTGGCCACGGCAATCCGCTCCAGCGCGCCCTCGAAGAGCATCTGGATCAGCCGGTACGGGTCCGCTACCTGGGCCTCGGCCAGCGCGCCCGACTGCCGGTACTGGTTCACCGCTCGATTCATGCCCGGTCCGTACATGCGTTGCTCTCCGTTATCCGTTCGCCCCAGCGGCGCGACTATCGACGAGAATTGTTCTGGGCCAGCGGCATATTCGCCAACTGCCCCATCAGGAAATCGCCCGTGCTCTGCATCTGCGCCACGGCGCTGTCCATCCGCGAGAACTGGCCAACCAGCCGTTCTTCCATCCGTTCCAAGCGTACTTCCAGATTCTCGCGCTGCTGGCCGATGCGTTCCAGATCGTTGCGCAGACCGTCAGTGCGCGCATTGATCAACCCCTCCGGCCCGATAAAGCCATCGGTGACTTCCTGCATGCGCCCGCCGACCTCGCGCACGATCTCGGTGACACGGTCAAAACCGTCTGTCTCCATCGCACGGTCGAAGCGTGCACCGTCAAAAGAAAGCGTCCCGTCGCGGTTGGACACAATCCCCAGCTCCGCCAGCGTCTGGGCGTTCGCGTCCGGCACCTGGGCCGGCTGGATCAGCGCGTTGCCCAGGCGGCTGCGAATACCACGCACCGTGCTGTCGCCCGTCAGTACCGAGCCTTCCTCGGAATCGGGGTTGAAAGAGGTCAACTCACGGGTCTGCCCCACCAGGGAGTTGTAAGACTCCACAAACCCCTGCAGGGCCTCGCGCAACTGGTCCTGGTCTTCGCTCACGGAGACCGTCACGGGGGACTCGGATGCCCCGCGAAGCTCGATGTTCAGGCCCTCGATCGTATCGTCCAGCGTGTTGTTCGAGCTGGTCACGGTCAGGCCATTGATCACCGCCACGGCGTCCCGGGCTTCCTGCGTGGTTTCCAGGTTGTCGCTGGCCAGGCGCCCGAGACCGTCGTTGGCGGCCCCGGTGTCACCATTGACCGCTACCGAGATCGTGTTGTCGGCACCGGTTTCGGTTGCATTCAGCACCAGCCGCGCACCACTGCCGTCATTCACGATCGAGGCCGTCACACCACCACCGGCCTCGTTGATCGCGTTGCGCACGTCCCGGAGGGTATCGCCCTCCTCGACATCGATGGTGATGGCGTTCCCGCCGCCCACGCTGATCTCCAGCTGACCGGCACCCACCTCGGCATCCGCATCGGCGAACTGGCCCGGCGCCGTCGCTACGCTCTGGGCCTGCGCCAGCTGATCCACCTGCAAAGAGAAATTGCCATTCGCCGCGGTGCCGTCGGAGGTCACGCTGGCCACGCTGGAGTCGGAAACTTCCGCGGACTGGGACAGCTCGAAGCCCGCCAGCTGGCTCAAGCTGCCACCGACTTGCTCCACACTGTTGGTAAGCTTGCCGAACGCGGAAATCTGCGCCTCAATCCGGCCCTCGCGACGATCGAAACGCTGCTCCTTCGGGACTCGTTCAGCGTTGATCAGATCACCGACGATCTGATTCAGATCCAGTCCCGACCCAACACCCAGTGAACTGATAGCCATGGTCTTGATGCTCCTCGGTGTCCGACGTCTCGGACCCTTTGCACGTGCGATATATCTATTTACGACAGCCTAGCCCAAAACTTGAGCTCGCCGCAGGAAAACCGCCTCAAAATCGCCAAGCCGCGCCCCGACTCGATGCCCCAAAAATACCCGTCATTGCGAGCGAAGCGAAGCAATCTCCAGAACCTGGCACCCACCCGCCACTCGAACGTGCCGCAGTATCCTGGAGCCCCCCGTCATTCCGAAAACCGCGCAGCGGTTATCCGGGATCTCCACTGCCCAGCGGCAGCACAGCGTCCGGGGAACCACATCCATGGGAGACTCTGTCTCCCCACTTCGCTCCGGCCGGGATGACGAGGAAGGGGTGGCCGGGCGGGTTACGTAGAAGAGTCGGTGCTCCACCCAACGAAAAAAGCCGGACCCGCTGCCGGGCCCGGCTTAACTCAACATCACGCTTGCAGGTCTACGAAGCCGTCAGGCCTTGTCCGCCAGCCCCGTCCCACCGAGCTCCTGCTCGGTCTGGAACTGTTCCACCAGGGCCAGTACGGCCTCCGGCGGAATCTGGCGGATCACCTCTTCGCGTTCTCCGTCCATCACCGTAATCACCGTGCGGCCGCTGCTGTCGTCCACGCTGAACTCCAGCGCCCGCTTGGTGGATTGCAGATAGGAATTGATCGACTCGACCACCTGGTTGACCTCGTCCATGTCCATGGCCTCGATCGCCGGTCCGGTGGAACCACGAGCCGTTGCTTCCGAACTACTGTCCGCACGAACCACGGCCTCCGGCCGCCCTTCGCCACGAACAAGACCCGCGCCGGAACCAGGAGCCTTGGCCCCCTCGCCCCCGCGCGGGTTCACTGCAACCAGCGGTGATGTGATATTGCCAATTCCATCACTCATATCGCTGTCCTCTTCAGAAGGGGAGGATGGCGCCCTCGCCATCCTCCCTCAACCAGAAGCCCGAGTGATCGAGCTTACTGCAGCAGGGCCAGCACGTTCTGCGGAACCGCGTTGGCCTGCGAGAGCACCGAGGTACCCGCCTGCTGCAGCACCTGGGCACGGGTCAGCTCGGCCGTCTCGGAAGCGAAGTCGGCATCCATGATCCGCGAACGGGCGGCGGACAGGTTTTCCGACGAGATCTCCAGGTTCGAGATAGTGCTCTCGAAACGGATCTGGACCGCACCCAACTCGGAACGCAGGTTGGAGACCTGCTGCAGAGCGGCATCAATTGTCCCAATCGTCTGCGTGGCGTCCTCGCGGGTGAGCACGCTCACATCGGCAATCGCATTATCTTCCACGGTGCCGTCCAGACCAAGCAAAGCCGCATCATCACCCCCTACGACAATCCCGTCCGAGACCCCGGCTTCGAGATCGATGGCGCGAACGAATTCCTGCTCTTCCGTTGCAGCAAAACCACCGATATCGGAGTCTGTCCCGTACGCGGTGACTTCAAAGGTGAAGTCATCATCCGATGACAAAATCAGCTCGTCATTATCATTAACCGTAGCCGTAACGCCCGTCACATCGGACTCCGCATTGATTAGCGTCGCCGCGGTGTTTACATCGTCACCTTCGCCGATGGTGATCAATTCACCATTGATTTCAACGGTAGTATCGCCGTCAGTAGACGCCGTGAAGGAAAGTGGATCCGTCTCGACGGAATCCGCGCGTGAGGCTGTCACACCACTGTCATCTGAAACCGCGTTGATTGCCGCAACGATGTCATCGAACGATTCAACGCCCGCCAGGTTCACCCCGACCTCGTTCAAGGTCAGGTCGTTGTTCAGTTCGTCGAAGGCCGCCGTGTCCTCCAAAGTTGCGATATTAACCGTCTCACCACCCAGAAGAGACTCGCCAAGCTGGCTCGTGCGAGAATCCACTCCATCGACTGAGATGGTCTGACCTTGGTTCGCGCCCACCTGGAACACCAGATCCGCCAGCTCACCGTTGAGGATATTTTCACCGTTGAACTCGGTGGAATTGGCAACGCGGTTGATCTCTTCAACGAGTTGGTTGACTTCGTTGTTCAGCGCTTCGCGATCGGAGGCAGAGTTGGTATCGTTGGCCGCCTGCACCGCAAGTTCGCGGATGCGCTGCATCGCATCGCCAACTGTACCAAGGGCGCCCTCAGCGCTCTGTGCGAAAGAGATGCCGTCATTGGCATTGCGTACGGCCTGATTCAGGCCGCGAATCTGCGAGGTGAAACGCTCGGAAATGGCCAGACCGGCCGCGTCGTCCTTGGCGCTGTTGATACGCAGGCCCGAGGACAGACGTTCCAGGCTCTGGGCCAGCGCGCCCTGAGAGTTGCTCAGGTTGCGCTGGGCGTTCAGGGAAAGAACGTTGGTGTTAATTACTTGGGACATGATCGCTCTCCTGTAGAGTCGTTCGTCACCGCCTCGGGCGGTTCTGGTGAACGGGCCGATCCCCGCTCTCAGATGCCTTAACGACCTTTCCCACAGAACCTTTAGCCCTTCGTTGAAATTTTTTTCGCCGCGGGCGGCAAATCCTTGCCGCCCGCGGCGCATGCGCCCTCCAACGCGCGACAGCCACGCCATCATCGGCACCCCATGCCTCGCCGTTATGCCCAGCAGAGCGCACCCTTCACCGTCATCCCGGCCGAAGCGCAGCGAAGAGCCGGGATCTCCCCCACGCCGGACCAGCCCCAACGTACGGCTAGCCCGTACCGTGGAGATTCCGGACAACCGCTGCGCGGTTTCCGGAATGATAATGCTGTGGCGTAGGAGGCGAGCCCTCACGCCGATCGGGCCTGGCCACCACTCGGCGTTTCAGAGGCTTTGTACACAGGCCCCGGAATTCAGCCTTGGCTCCAGACCAACCACGCAACGCGATAGCCCACCGCCGGTCCCGCTACTGTAGGAGCCCAGCCTCTGGGCGATCGGGCCGGGCATCTGGCATTGATGAAGGAAGATCGCCCAGAGGGCTGGGCTCCTACAAGTGTTACCCCGCGAACGAGGGGTCTCAGATCAGCCAGGTGGTGCCGATGCGGTGCTCGGGGGTGGCGCCGGGGATCAGATCCATCAGGAGCCAGCCGAAGATGAGGGTGATGAAGGCGCCGCAGAAGACGGTGGCGACGAACAGGCCGATGCGGTTGCCGCGGCGCAGGCCGATGATCTCGCGCAGGGACCAGTAGAGCAGCCAGAGGGAATACAGGATCAGCAGCAACGCGATACCGTTGCCCCAGGGCCAGGGGAATGCGGCGACGACCTTGCCCACCCAGCCGGGCAGCAACCCGACCGTTACGGCCAGCATCGCCCGGTCCGGGTGCGAGTAGCCCTGGAACAGTTCGGTCAGGTAGTGCGCGGACCCGGCCATCCCCAGGACCCCGATGCTCATCGCCAGCGCGCTGTAGACGCCAAAGCCCCAGGTGCCCGGCATGGCCTCGGGCGGCAGGCCGGTCGGGATCACCTGGTAAAGCCACTGACTGGCGATCACGCTCGCCAGCAGCACCGGCAACGCAAGCCCCAGGAACGTTTGCCACCATGGCGGGGCCGGCTCGATTCCACGCGCATCGCGCACGGCCCTCAGGGGGTTCACGAGCGCGC
This sequence comes from Thioalkalivibrio sp. ALE31, assembly GCF_000377405.1. GTDB lineage: Bacteria > Pseudomonadota > Gammaproteobacteria > Ectothiorhodospirales > Ectothiorhodospiraceae > Thioalkalivibrio. Next base: position 289,844 of record NZ_KB905020.1, read on the forward strand.
GCAGCGTCATGTGGGCCGGATGAAGTCTAACGGGAACGGTCATCACCCAATTATGTGGCAATTACGTGACCATTCGATGACAGGTTTTGCTAACTTCTGAGATAGCTCATCTGATCCTGAACCGGGAGACGCATCATTGGCTCGCTTGACGATTTGTTTGCCTGACGAAAAGTCCGAACGTCTGAAGGTGCTGGCGCGCGAACGTGGCACTAGCGTCAATCGGCTCGTGGACGAGATGGCCACGTTGATGATTGCTGAACACGATGCGGAAACTCGTTTCCGGGTTCGCGCGCAGCGCGGTCAGGACCGCGAGCAGGAAGGCTTAGAACTGCTGGACAAGGCACTGGGAAAGTCCACGCCGCATTAAGGAAATACTGATCCAGATCAGTGTTTCCTTCAGGGCTAATAGAGTCCGAGCGCCAGCACGAGGATGACCAGCACGGAGGTCTCCACCAGCTCCAGCGTGGCACCGGCGGTGTCGCCGGTGAAGCCGCCCAGCCAGTGTTTCAGGAGGCGGGTGGCACCCCACAGCAGCGCTCCGGCGGCGATCAGAGCCGGGATCACGCCCCACAGCCCCGACACCAGCCCCAGCACCAGTACCAGCAGGGCCGCGACACCGACCGTGCCCTTCGCGGCCCCGCGCGGCAGGTGTTGCGCCATCTCGGCCCCCAACCCCACCGGGTTCACGTAGGGAGTGGTCAGAAACAGCACCGGCGGCACCAGACGCGCCAGCACGATGGCGAGCAGGACGGCCATCCACGCGCCGGTTTCGACCACGGCCACCAGTGCCGTGCCCTTCAGCGCCAGCACCAGGATCATTGCCGCAACGGCCATCGGACCGCAGGCCGGGTCCTTCATGATCCCGCGGGCGCGCTCCGGATGGCGTTGCCCCCCGACCCAGGCATCCACCGTATCTGCCAGCCCGTCCAGGTGCAGGGCGCCCGTCAGGGCCACCCAGAACGTCAGCACCAATGCCGCGACAAGGAGCGTCGGCGCGCCGGGAATGGCGGACAGCCCGATGCCGACGATCACCACGATCAGCCCCAGGATGAGCCCGACCAGCGGATAGGTCAGTACCGAACGCCCCAGATCCTCGGGGCGCGGCTCCAGCGCGGGGGTCGGCAGGCGTGTGAGGAACTGGATAGCCAGCCAGAGGGGCGTCATCACGGGGTTCATGCGACCCCTCCGTCATTCCTGCCGGTAGGAGGCCAGCCCTCTGGCCGATGGGGCGCTGGCATTTTCCCGATCGGCCAGAAGCGAGCCAATACCGAGTTCATACGGCACCCTCCATCACCCCTACCTGTAGGAGGCCAGCCCCCTGGCCGATGGGGCGCTGGCATAGTTCCGATCGGCCAGGGGGCTGGCCTCCTACGGGGATCCTGCCCGATCGCGCGCGCAGCGAAGCCCCTGCCAGAGGCAGGCGCGGGCCGGGGCTTCGCGTGCAAGCACGCTCCCACAGAACCGCACGCAAGTGCCCGGGCGCGGGTTGGCTCGGGGTCCTGTTGCAGTGCGGGATGGGTAATCATCAGTAGGCCTGCCATGGCTCGACAATATGCAGGGACGCGAGCGGGACGTCGATACTCAGGAGTTTTTCCAGCGGCCAGCCCTCGTGCAGGGCGCGGATCAGGCGGATGACACCGCCGTGGGCGATCACGAGGACCTGCTCCCCTTCGTTGGGGGCCAGGTCATTCCAGCCGGCGACCACACGCTCGCGGAACGCTCGAAGCGACTCGCCATGGGGCGGCGCATGATTCAGCGGGTCTTCCCAGAAACGGCCCAGGGCATTGGCCTGCGTCTCCATCAGCGCTGCCGCCGTACGGCCTTCCCAGTCGCCGAAGTCGAGTTCGGCCAGGCGTTCGTCCACGGCGAGTGGCACGCCTGCCTGCCCGGCGAACGCCTCGGCAGGCCCGAGGCATCGCATCAACGGCGAGCAGACGACGCGATCCCAGTCGGCGTCACGCGCGAGTGTCTCGCGCATTGCGTGCCAGCCTGCTGCCGTCAGCGGGACATCGCTGCCACGCCCACAAAACCCCTGCCCCGTGGTCTCGCCGTGCCGCAGCAGGCCGATGCGTGTGGCGTCCGTGCTCAACTACCCTCTCCGCTCACACCCGCCTCGGCGAAAGTCGCCATCCCCGAATGCAGCTCGCAGGCCAGGCGCAGCAGGGGCACGGCGGTGGCCGCCCCGCTCCCCTCGCCCAGGCGCATGCCGAGATCGAGCAGTGGCTCGGCCGCCAGCGCCTGCAGCAGTCGCTGGTGGCCCGGCTCCGCCGAGCTGTGGGCGTAGAAGAACCACTCCGCGATGCCCGGGCACAGGCGTTCCGCCACCAGCGCCGCCGAGGTGCTGATGAAGCCGTCCACCAGTACCGGCAACCCGATCTGTGCCGCGGCGATATAGGCGCCGGCCAGGCCCGCGATCTCGAAGCCACCCAGACAACGCAGGCTACCCAGTGCATCGCCGCGCACGTCGACGTGAGTGCTCAACGCCTGTTCGATCACCTCGGCCTTGTGGCGCACGCCATTGGCATCCAGACCCGTGCCGGGCCCGGCCAGATCGGCCGGCGGCAGGTCCAGCAATGAACAGGCAAGTGCGGCGGCCGCCGTGGTATTGCCGATGCCCATCTCGCCACCGATGAACAGTTGCGCCCCGCCTCTTCGGGCGCGCTCCGCACACTGACGGCCGGCGTTCAGCGCGCGTTCCAGCTGCGCCGGCGTCATCGCCGGCTCACGGGCCAGATTCGCAGTTCCGGCGCCCAGGTTGAGTTGCTGCACGCCGCTGACGGCAGGTGGCTGAGCCACGGTACCCAGGTTGATCACCTCGATGGACGCGCCCAGGTGCCGCGCCAGCACCGAGATCGCCGCGCCGCCGTTTGCGAAGTTCGCGACCATCTGCGCCGTCACGGCCTGCGGGAAACGGGAGATACCCTCGGCCACAACGCCGTGGTCACCGGCGAACACGGCGATGTGCACCTGCTCCAGCGTCGGCTGGCCCACCCCCTGCATGGCGGCCAGGCGCTCGGCGATCGCCTCCAGCTGGCCGAGCGAACCCGGCGGCTTGGTCAGCTGGGCCTGCCGCTCGGCCGCTGTCTGGCGCGCCTCGGCGCTCAGGGGCGCCGGCGGCACCTGCAGCCAGTCACAGTCTTCGGTCACATGTTCTCCCTATTCGATCCGTCTTCGCGGGCAAGCCCGCTCCCACAAACAAACTCGCTCCCACAAAGGCATGTGCGGCAGCCTTGTGGGAGCGGGCTTGCCCGCGAACCCTTGTCACCCTGGCTACAGCAAAGCCCGCCCCGGATCACAGAAGGTCACCCTTGAGCACATGCGGGAGACCGGCGACGGTGAGGACCACGCGGTCCATCTCGGGGGCCAGGCGCTGGTGCAGCCAGCCGGCCTCGTCGGCGAAGCGGCGGGACAGCGCATCCATGGGGGTAATGCCCATCCCCGTCTCGTTGGAGACGAAGACGAGCGTGCCCGGCAGGCCCGGAATCGTCTCGATCAGGGCCTCGCGCTCGCGTTCGATCCGGGCCTCGTCCTCGGTGCACAGGAGCTGGGTCAGCCAAAGGGTCAGGCAATCGACCAGCAGGCACTGGCCCGGGCCAGCGGCCTGTTCCAGTGCCCGGGCCAGCCCCGTGTCCGCCTCGACCAGGCCCCAGTCGCCGGGGCGGTCGGCGCGGTGGCGTTCGATTCGGCGCGCCATCTCGGCATCGTCGGCCCGTGCCGTGGCGACATAGGTGACCGGCAGGCCGGATTCCGCCGCCAGGCGTTCGGCCAGTCGGCTCTTCCCGGAACGCACGCCGCCCAGGACCAGGGTCTTCATGCCACCGGCTCCGTGGATACAGCCCCCAGCAGGGCCAGTACACGCTTCATGTCCAGGTGTTCCTCCAGGGTATCCGCCAGGCGTGCAAGACCGCGTTCGCGCGCCGCAGCCAGGTCTTCTCCCTGTCCCGAACCGGCCCGCATACCCGCCCAGTGCAGCAGGGCATCGGCGGCCTCCGAACGGTCGAATACGCCATGCACGTAGGTACCGGCCACGGTGCTGTCCTCGTTGCATGCGCCATCTGGCCCATGCGCCAGATACAAAAGCGGCCGCTCCAGTCCGGGTCCGGTCGTGATGCCCGCATGAATCTCGTAGCCTTCCACGCCTGCCTCCCGGCCCAGCACACGATCCCCGTGAACACGCTCCAGACGCTTCTCGGGGGCCAGGCGGGTCTCGATATCGAGCCAGCCAAGCCCCGGCGTGGAGCCGGGCCGGCCCTCAACACCGTCGGGGTCGTGCACGGCGCGCCCCAGCATCTGGAAGCCCCCACAAATGCCCAGCACCTTGCCACCGTAGCGCACATGCCGTTGCAGCGCGGCCTCCCAGCCCTGATCGCGCAGCCAGGCGAGGTCGTCGCGCACCGACTTGGAGCCCGGCAGGATCACCAGATCCGCCGGCTGCAACGACTCGCCGGGCCCGACAAACCGCAGATCCACCGCCGGGTGCAGGCGCAGCGGGTCGAAATCGGTGTGGTTGGAGATGCGCGGCAGGGCCGGCACGACCACCTTCAGCGCATCCGTAGCCTTTTCCGGCACCGCCTCCCGCGGAAGGGCGTCCTCGGCATCGAGATACAACCCGTGCAGGTACGGAATCACGCCGAGCACCGGCTTGCCGGTCTCCTGTTCCAGCCAGTCCAGCCCCGGCTGCAGCAGGCTGATATCGCCGCGAAAGCGGTTAATGACGAAGCCCTGAACCCGCGCACGCTCGGTCTCGCTCAGAAGCGCCAGCGTGCCCACCAGATGCGCGAACACCCCGCCCCGGTCGATATCCGCGACCAGGATCACCGGGCAGTCCACCGCCTCGGCGAAGCCCATGTTGGCGATATCGCCCGCGCGCAGGTTGATCTCCGCCGGCGAGCCCGCGCCTTCCACCAGCACGTGGTCGTACTGATCGGTCAGGCGCCCGTGCGACGCCAGCACCGCCTCGCGGGCCACCGGCTTGTAGTCGTGATAGGCCCGCGCATCCAGTTCCGCCGCGGGCCGCCCGTGGATGATCACCTGCGCGCCCTCGTCCGAGCTGGGCTTGAGCAGTACGGGATTCATGTCCGTATGCGGTTCCAGGCCGCAGGCGGCGGCCTGCAGGGCCTGGGCCCGGCCAATCTCGCCGCCATCGGCGGTCACGGCGCTGTTCAACGCCATGTTCTGCGGCTTGAACGGCACCACCGACAGTCCACGGCGATACAGCACGCGCGCGAGCCCCGCCACCAGCACGCTCTTGCCGGCATCCGAGGTCGTCCCCTGCACCATCAGCGTCGTGCCCGTCATGCCCGCTGCAGCCCCGCTTCCAGGCGCTGCCACTCGGCCGCGTCACCCGGCAGGCCAAAGCGAAGACTCCCAGGCGCATCGAATCGACGCACCAGGATGCCCCGCCGGCCCAGATGGTCCTGCCAACCCGCGGGATCATCCACCCGGCACCACTGGAACAGCGCGGTGCCGCCGGTGGGCGCCAGCCCGTGCGCACGCAGCCGTTCCGCCAGGCGCTGGCCGCGCGCCTGCAGGAGGCTCCGTGTCTCGGCCTGCCAGGCGCGGTCGGTCAGCGCCCGAGTAGCAACCCAGCGCGAAGGTCCGGCAAGACCCCATGGACCCAGACGGGCGGCCAGCTGCGCGCGCATCGCGTCGTCGGCGATCACAAACCCGACCCGCGCGCCCGCCAGCCCGAAGAACTTGCCCAGGGAACGCAGCACCACCAGGCCTTCGCGCGACGCTTCCTGCGCGAGACTGGCCCCCGGCGTCACATCCATGAAGGCCTCGTCCACGATCAGCCAGCCTCCACGCGCGGCCAGTTCCGCATGCCAGGCCAGCAGGTCCGCACGCTCGAAGCACTGCCCCGTCGGGTTATTCGGGTGGACCAGCACCAGCACGTCCAGCTCGGGCAGCGCCGCGGCGATCGCCTCGCCACTCAGCGGGCGCACCGTGTGTCCGGCCTCGCGCCAGGCCCGGGCGTGCTCGTTGTAGCTGGGCTCGAGGATGCCGACGCGCGCCGTATCCGGCCGCAGCGCCGGCAACAACTGGATCGCCGCCTGCGAGCCGGCGACGGGCAAAAGGGCCGCGGTGCCGTAATAGTCGGCGGCCGCGGCCTCAAGCCCGTCGTCCAGTTCCGGCAGCCGCGCCCAGACGCGCTGCGGGGCCTCGCCCACGGGATAGCCATGCGGGTTGATGCCGGTGGAGAGATCCAGCCACTCGCTTGCCGGAATGCCGTAGCGCGCAGCCGCCTGGCGCACGCCACCCCCGTGCACCTGCACGAGCGCCTGGGGTTCGGGCATGGGAGCCGTTTTCGGATCAGAACAGGACAACGACAATCACCCCCACCACGATGAATGCCATCCAGATCGCCAGCGCCCGGTCCACCAGCGCCACCGCCCGACGAATGCCCGCGGCATCGGCCAGATGGCCCATGCCCAGGCGCGGGCGCCACTCGCGCTGGCCGCCATACGGCGCCGGGCCGCCCAGCACCACGCCCAGCGCACCGGCCCCAGCGGCCATTACCGGCCCGGCATTCGGGCTCTTCCAGCCGGCGGCCTGTTCACGCCAGCACTGCAATGCGTCCCGACCGCGCCCCGCCAGGGCATAGGCCAGGGCCGTCAGACGCGCCGGGATCAGGTTCATGGCGTCATCCAGCCGCGCGGCCGCCCAGCCGAACGTGGCATACCGCTCGTTACGGTACCCCCACATCGCATCAAGGGTATTGACCAGCCGGTAGGCCACCACGCCCGGTGCCCCGGCGACCAGGAACCAGAAGATCGTGGCAAACAGCGCATCGTTGCCGTTCTCCAGGACCGACTCGATGGTCGCCCCGCTCACCCCGCGCACGTCCAGGGCCTCCGTGTCCCGACTGACCAGCATCCCCACGCCCGTGCGGGCACCGTGCAAATCATCCGTCTCCAGGGCCCGCGCGACCACCTCGGCGTGTTCGTCCAGGCTGCGCCAGCCGATCGCCAGGGTCAGGATCGCCAGCGACAGCAGCCAGCCCCACGCCAGCGACGCCCCCAGAGCGGCCAGCGCCACCCATGGCAGGACCAGCGCCGCGAGCAGCAACGCCCCGCGCAGGCGACTGGGCGCATGCCAGCGCGCCTCGGCCCAGGCCGCCAGCCGACCGAACCCGGCCAGCGGGTGGAATCGCCGCGGATCGCCGAACAAGCGATCGAGGATCAGGGCGCCTATCAGGATCAGGAAAGCGCTCATGCGCTGTCGGATCCGGTCCGTTCGTCCGCCCCGTTTCCGGCGCCTGCCGCATCCGGGGCGGCCGCCAGCTCGCCGGGCACGCCCCAGCGATCCTGAAAGACCAGTTCTTCCAGGGGCCGCCGGCGATCCCAGCCCGCGGTCTCCAGCATTGGCCGGTCGTAGAAACGCTCCACATGGCCGAGGCACAGCACCGCGATCGGATAGCCGCCCTCCGGCATGTCCAGCTGCCGCGCCAGCCAGTCCGGATCGAACAGCGAGACCCAGCCCATGCCCAGCCCCTCCGCGCGGGCCGCCAGCCACAGGTTCTGAATCGCGCAGGCCGCCGAGCACAGGTCCATCTCGGGTAGCGTACGGCGCCCCAGCACATAGCGTTCACGGCCGTCGGTCAGGGCCACCACCAGCAACTCCCCCGCCTCGCGGATCCCTTCCAGCTTCAGGCGGTGCACCTCCGCCGCGCGCTCCCCGCAGGCCTCGGCGGTGCGGGCCTGCTCGTCCGCGGCGTGGGCATGCAGGGCCTCGCGCAGCGCCGGGTCGGTTACCCGCAGGAAGCGCCAGGGCTGCATGTACCCGACGCTGGGCGCGCGGTGGGCGGCCTCCAGCAGCCGGCGCAGCGTAGAGCCATCCACCGGATCCGGACGGAAATGGCGCATGTCGCGGCGTTCCCCGATCACGCGATAAACCGCCTCGCGCTCGGCCGAGGCGAACGCGTTCGGATGCTCTGCTGTCGGTTTGGGGTCTGGGTTCGTCATGCGTTTCCGTCGGGGCGACGGCACGGCGAAACCACGAAGGAACGGGCACCGCAGATGGTGCCCGTGCCCTCGATCGTTGCCCGCCGCACGATCGCAGGATGCGTCATCACCAGGCCGGTCTCCGGGCTTGCGAGCGTCGGCGGCTGCCGATGCCACAGACGCCTTCCCGTGACCCGTGGGGGCACAGTGGCCAAGCCTGCGGTGTGGTTCGCCGCTCACTTACCGTTGCGGGGGCAGCACCGGATTTGCACCGGCTTCCCGTTTCACCTGCGCAGTGCAGGCACCTGATTCAAGCCGCCGTATGATACGCGTTCGGCGCGCCCCCGACCAATTTGGGCACCAAACCATCTTGCCCATGCTGCTATGATGAAACGCTTTTGCGGCTTGCGCGCGGTATTGCACCCACCGTCTAATCAACCTCAAAAGCATGACACAACCATCGGATATTCAATGGACTTCAAGGCCTTCGGACGTAACCCCGCGATGTTCCTCGCGATGTTCCTGTGCACGGCGCCGGCACTGGCCGGACCGGTCTCGGTAACCGACGATGACGGTCACGAGGTCCGGCTCGAACAGCCCGCCGAGCGCATCGTCAGTCTCGCGCCGCACATCACCGAGGTGCTGTTCGCCGTCGGCGCCGGCGACAAGCTGGTGGGCGCCACTCAGCACAGCGACTTCCCGCCGGAGGCGGAGATGCTCCCCCGGGTGGGCGGCTACAGCCGCATCGACATGGAGCGCGTCGTGCAACTGGATCCGGACCTGGTCGTTGCCTGGCGCAGCGGAAACTCGCAATCCCAGATCGAACACCTGCGCGAGCTCGGCTTCCACGTCTACGTGTCGGAGCCCCGCAGCTTCGACGGCGTGGCCGCCAGCATGCGCCGCATGGCCCAGCTCGCCGGCACCGAGACGCAGGGCGACGAGGCGGTGCGAAGCTTCGAGGAGGCGATCGACACCCTGCGCCAGGACTACGCCGAACGCGACCCGGTACGCCTGTTCTATCAGGTGTGGGAACAGCCCCTGATGACGGTGAACGACGACCACCTGATCAGCGAGGCGATCCGCCTGTGCGGCGGGGTAAACGTATTCGGCCACCTGGATCGCCTGGTCCCGCGCATGGATCGCGAGGCGGTCATCGAGGCCGATCCGGAGGTCATCATTGGCGGCGGCATGGGCGAGGATCGCCCCGACTGGGTCCTGGCCTGGACGCAATGGGAGGACATGACCGCGGTCCAGCGCGACAACCTGTTCTTCATCCCGCCGTCCCTGCTGCAGCGCCATACCCCGCGCATCGCCGAGGGCACCCGCCTGATGTGCGAGGAGCTCGAGCGGGCGCGCCTGCGCCGGGCGGACTGACCCCTCGTGACCCGCGCCTTCCTCCTTGCCGCCGCAGTCCTGCTGCCGGCGTCGCTGCTGGCGGTGCTGATCGCGCTGGCCTTCGGCAGTGTCGCGATCGCGCCCGGCGACCTGCTGGCGGTGATGCTCGGCGAGGGCAGCCGCCTGCACGACACGCTGGTGCTGGAGCTGCGCCTGCCGCGCGCCCTGGCGGCCTTCGCCGCAGGCGGGTTGCTGGGTCTGGCCGGCGCGCTGATGCAGGTGCTGCTGCGCAACCCGCTGGCCGATCCCTACGTGCTGGGCCTCTCTGGCGGCGCCTCCGTCGGCGCCCTGCTGGCGATGCTCGCGGGCCTGTCGATGTTCTCCGTCTCGCTGGCCGCGTTCGCCGGTGCCCTCCTGTCCACGGTGATCGTGTTCGGCCTGGCGCACGGTACCGGCAGCTGGACCCCCACGCGCCTGCTTCTGACGGGCGTGGTGGTCGCGGCGGGCTGGGGCGCCATGATCAGTTTCCTGCTCGCAGTCAGCCCGACGGCCGAGCTTCCGGGCATGCTGTACTGGCTGATGGGCGATGTGTCCCATGCCCGCAACCCCTATCCCGCCTGGATCCTGCTGGTGCTGGTCGTGTTCCTCGCCCTGCCGCTGGGCCGCACGCTGAACGTGCTCGCGCGCGGCCCGATGCAGGCCGCTGCACTCGGGGTGGCGGTGCGCCCGGTGGAATGGAGCATCTATGTCGCCGCCGCGCTGATCACCGCGACCGCGGTCATGCAGGTCGGCGCGGTCGGCTTTGTCGGGCTGATCGTGCCGCACATGCTGCGCCTGGTCTTCGGCAACGACCAGCGCGTGATCCTGCCGGCCTCCGCGCTGGGCGGCGGCATCCTGCTGACGCTGGCCGACACCCTCGCCCGCACCATGATCGCTCCGGAGCAGTTGCCGGTCGGCGTAATCACCGCGATGCTGGGGGTCCCCGTGTTCCTGTTCCTGCTGTACCGGAGCCGCTGATGGCACCCAGCTCTCCCACCGCACCCGCCCACAGCCGGCCGCATGAAGCCCCGGGCCTGGGCGCGCGCAGCGTCCACCAGAAGCCGGGCCCGGATACGCTGCTTGCCACCCGCGACCTGGTGATCGACATCCCGGGGCGCGCACCCGGCGCCCCGCTGGAACTGACCGTCGACCCCGGGCAGTGCTGGGGCATCCTGGGGCCCAACGGCGCGGGCAAGAGCACGCTGCTGCAAACGCTCGCCGGCCTGCGGACCGCACGCGCCGGCACCATCGAGGTCCGTGGCCAGGCAATCACCCGCCTGCCCCGCGCGGAACTGGCGCGGCGCATCGGCCTGGTCTTCCAGACCCACCACGACGGCTTCCCCGCGACGGTGCTGGAGACCGCGCTGATCGGTCGGCACCCCTACCTGCGCCCCTGGGACATCGAGACCTCCGAGGATTACGCCCGCGCCCGGGCCGCCCTGGCGGAGATGGACCTCTCCGACCTGGAGCACCGCATGGTGGACACGCTCTCCGGGGGCGAGCGGCAGCGTCTGGCCATCGCCACCGTGCTGACCCAGGACCCCAGCCTGCTCCTGCTGGACGAGCCCACCAGTCAGCTGGACCTGCATCACCAGGTCGCCGTGCTGAACCGCGTGCAGGGCATCGTTGCCCAGGCGCACCGGGCCGCCGTACTGGTCCTGCACGACGTCAACCTGGCCGCGCGCTACTGCGACCATCTGCTCCTGCTGTTCCCCGACGGCCAGGCATGCTGGGGCCCGACCGCCACCATGCTCGTGCCCAGTGCCCTGGAACGCCTCTACAACCAGCGCCTGAGCGTAGGCGAGGTCGACGGCCTGCCCGTGTTCCTGCCGCGCAACGAGTGACCGCCATGGAATTCTTCCGCAATCTGCCCGCGACCCTGGATGCCGAAACCTTGCAGCGGCGGCTGAACGTCCCCGCCCTGCCCGCTCACAGTGATGCCATCGACACGCTGATCCAGGACGACGGTCCCGATGCCGGCGTGGTCTACTGCCTGTGGGGCGAGTTCCGGGTGCACCGCGAGGTCATCAACGGTGGCGTGCGCCTGTCCCTGCCCGACTGCCCCAACGGCCTGGCCTGGACGCTGACCACCGGGCACCCGCCCGACCCGCAGGCCGTCGTCCTGCACCTGACCATCAACCGTCAGGAACACGATCCCGATTTCATCGAGAGCCTGGAGGCGTTTGCCGATTCCTGGGATCTGTCCACCGCCTGACAAAAGGCCCCATGACGGGAAACGATGCAATTTTCTTTTCGTTTCATGGTCGGTATGGTGCAGACCTGTTGCGAAGGAGAACGCCATGAACCCGACACCGCCGGACAGCGTGAAGACCTCCCATCCCACCCAGGACGGGGCCGGGGTGAAGATTCGGCGCATCCATGACTTTCGTGGCGGGCTGGACCCCTTCCTGATGCTGGACGAGCTCAAAGCGAGCGCGCGCGAGGACTACATCGGCGGCTTTCCCGCCCACCCGCATCGCGGCTTCGAGACCCTGACCTATCTGGTCCATGGCGGCCTGACGCACGAGGACTCCATGGGCAACCAGGGCCGCGTGGAGGCCGGCGAGGCCCAGTGGATGAGCGCCGGCCGCGGTGTGATCCACTCCGAGATGCCCCTGCTCGACAGCGAGGGCCTGCACGGCTTCCAGCTGTGGGTAAACCTGCCCGCCCGGCGCAAGATGGACCCGCCGCGTTATCGCGACGTGCACGCCGACGCAATGCGCCACCTGCCGGAAGACGACGACCCGCTGCGTTTCAAGGCCATTGCCGGATCCTGGCAGACCAGTGCCGGGGATACCGAGGGCCCGCTGGCGCAGATTGGCGAAGGCGCCGCGATGGCCGACCTGACGCTGCCCGCCGGCTATCGCCTGTCGCTCGCCGTGCAGCTCGAGGACCGCGTGCTGGCCTATGTGTTCGACGGCGAGCTCATCGGCCTGCAGACCGGCCAGATGGGTGTGTGGAGCGGCCAGACCCAGATCCACCTGATCGCCCAGCAGGATGCCCGCGTGCTGCTGTTCAAGGGGCGGCCGCTGGGCGAACCGATCGCGCATTACGGCCCCTTCGTGATGAACACCTCCGACGAGATCGAACAGGCCATCAGCGACTACCAGTCCGGCCAGCTCGCCGCCGAACCGGCCAGCATGGACTGAGCCCCGGGCCCAATTCGAGCCTGGCAGGGGCTTCGCGGGCAAGCCCGCTCCCACAGTGATCTGGGCCGGGCTGCCTGTCGCAGGCATCACTCTACCTGCAGCCCCCTGTGGGAGCCGCCTTGGCGGCGAAGCCCCAACCCGCGTCGGCAAGGCCCCAGACCATCACCCGCTACGGCGTCGAGTCGCTGTCGTCCTCGCGCGCCCAGCCCATCGTGCGCTTCACGGCCTTCTTCCAGCCGCGGTAGTACTGTTCCCGCGTGGCCGCGTCCATCTGCGGCTCGAACACCCGGTCCAGCCCACCCTTCTGCACCAACTCGTCACGGGTCCAGAAGCCGACCCCCAGCCCCGCGAGCCAGGCGGCCCCCAGCGCGGTCGATTCGGTCACCGCCGGGCGCTCCACCCGCACCCCGAGCATGTCCGCCTGAAACTGCATCATCACGTTGTTGGCCACGGCCCCGCCGTCGACCCGCAGGGCCTTCAGCCCGATCCCGGCGTCCTGCGCCATGGCATCGATCACATCGCGTGTCTGATAGGCCAGCGCATCCAGCGTAGCGCGGGTGATGTGCTCCTTGCGCGTTCCACGGGTCAGGCCGAAGATGGCGCCGCGCGCGTACATGTCCCAGTACGGCGCACCCAGCCCGGCGAACGCGGGCACCACGTAGACCCCGTCGGCGTCCGCCACCTTGCCCGCGTAGTACTCGGAATCCTCGGCCGCGTCGATCAGGTGGAGCTCGTCGCGCAGCCACTGGATCGCGGCCCCGGCGATAAAGATCGAACCCTCCAGCGCGTATTCCACCCGGCCGTCCAGCGACCACGCGAGGGTGGTGAGCAAGCCGGATCGGGACTCCACCGGCGTATCGCCCGTGTTCATCAGCAGAAAACAGCCAGTCCCGTAGGTGTTCTTGGCCATGCCGGGCTCGAAACAGCCCTGGCCGAACAGGGCCGCATGCTGGTCCCCCGCCACGCCGGCGATCGGCACCTCCGCACCACCGAACATCTCGGCGCCGGTCACGCCCAGCACGCCACTGGAGTCCACCACCTCGGGCAGCATCGCGGGAGGGACCTCGAACCGCTCCAGCAGATCGGAATCCCATTCCAGGGTGTGAATGTTGAACAGCTGGGTGCGCGCGGCATTCGTCACATCGGTCACGTGACGTTCCCCGCGGGTGAGGTTCCAGATCAGCCAGCTGTCCACGGTGCCAAAGGCGAGTTCGCCCCGTTCCGCGCGCTCGCGCGCCCCATCCACGTGATCCAGGAGCCAGCGCAGCTTGCTGGCCGAGAAATAGGCATCCACGACCAGACCGGTACGCTCGCGCAGCAGGCCCTCGAGGCCCTGCGCCTTCAGTCCGTCGCAGAACGCGGCGGTACGCCGGTCCTGCCACACGATCGCATTGGCGATCGGCTCCCCCGTGGCGCGGTCCCATACCACCGTGGTCTCGCGCTGATTGGTGATGCCGATCGCCGCCAGTCGGGAGGGCTTGATGCCGCGCGTCTCCAGTACTTCGCGCGCCACGCCGATCTGGGTACCCCAGATCTCCATCGGGTCGTGTTCCACCCAGCCGGGCTGCGGATAGATCTGGGCGAAATCCTTCTGCGCCACGCCGACGATCGCGCCCGCGCGATCGAACAGGATGGCCCGGCAACTGGTGGTGCCCTGGTCCAGGGCGAGGATGTAGCGCGCGTCGCTCATGAGGGGACTCTCTCTGGCCGATTCAGGCACCGTCCTCGATCAGCTCGATGGCGTTGCCGTCGGGATCCCGCACGAATGCCGCGGGGCGGCCGGAGCGGCTGCGTTCCACCGCAAACCCCGCGGCCTCCAGCCGCGCGGCGAAGGTCTCCAGCTCATCCACGCGCAGCGCCAGGTGGCGGTCCTGCCCACACCGTACCGCACGCTCGGTCGGGTCCGGGTTCGGCACCCGCAGCAGGTGCAGGGCCTGGCCGTTGCCGAGGTCGTACCACAGCCCCGGAAACCCGAGTTCGGGCCGCTCCAGCGGCGCCAGCCCAAGGTGGTGCCCGTAGAACTCGCGCGCGGCCTGAACGTCCGCAATAACCAGGCTGGCGTGATGCAGGCCCAGGACTCCCGCAGTTCCGCGCCCGGCCCCGGTCATACCCGCAGCATCCCCGAGGCCGGTTCCAGCAGCACGATTGCCTGCGCCGCCACGCCCTCCTTGCGCCCGGTGAACCCGAGATGTTCGGTCGTCGTGGCCTTCACGCTGACGGCCTCGGGCACCAGGCCGGTATCCGCGGCGATATGATCGCGCATGGCGGGGACGTGCGGCGCCAGCTTTGGCGCCTGCGCGATCACGGTGGAGTCGATGTTGACCGGGCGCCAGCCGGCCGCCGCAACACGCTGGAGGACCTCCCGCAGCAGGACGCGGCTGTCCGCGCCGCGAAATGCGGGATCGGTATCCGGAAAGTGTCGTCCAATGTCACCCAGGGCGGCGGCGCCGAGCAGGGCATCGCAGACCGCATGCAGCAGCACGTCGCCGTCCGAATGCGCGACGAAGCCACGCTCGAACGGGATATGCACGCCGCCGAGGACCAGATGATCCCCTTCACCGAAGGCGTGCACGTCGAAGCCCTGGCCGATGCGCAACCCGCTCATGCGCTGAACCGTCCTTCCAGCCGGCCCTGCTGCATCAGGTAGAGACGGGCCAGCTCCAGATCTTCCGCCCGCGTGATCTTGATATTCATCGCCGAACCCTCGATCAGCCGCGGGGCCTGCCCCAGAAACTCGATCGCGCTGGCCTCGTCAGTCACCGCATGACCCGCATCGCGTGCGCGCGCATTCGCTTCTCGCAGCATCCCCAGCCGGAACATCTGTGGGGTCAGGGCGCGCCAGACCCGCTCCCGGTCCAGCGTCCGCTCCACGCGGCCGCCGCCATCGCTCCACTTGATGGTGTCGGTACTGGGGCTGGCCAGCAACCCGCCCACCGCGTCATCCCGCAACTCACGCAGCAGGCGGTCCACATCCGCCTGCGGCAGACAGGGACGGGCTGCATCATGGACCAGCACCCAGTCGTCCTCGTGCGCCCGTTCGGCCAGGAAATCCAGGCCGTTCTGCACGGAATCCACCCGCTCCGCTCCGCCGGCGGCACGGAACAGCCGCCCACCGGCCAGCGGCAGATCCAGGGCGTCGGGATCCACGTCGGGTCCCAGCACCAGCACCACGCCGCGAATGCGCGGATGCTCGAGGAAGATCGAGAGGGTATGCGACAGGATCGTCCGCGAACCCAGCGTCAGGTACTGCTTGGGACGGTCGGACCCCATGCGCCGGCCAATGCCGGCCGCCGGGATCAGTGCCCAGAAGGCCGGTTCGCGCGCCGCTGCGCCCCCGGTGTCAGCCATCAAAGGGATCCTCCGGTGGCAGGGTGTCGGTGGCCGGCTCGGCCTCCTCGGGCACCCGCGAGTCGGGACCGGGCTCGGTCTGCCCGGCCGATCCGGGGAGCGGCTCGATGTCCAGCGTGACGGGTTCGTCCTCGCCCACCACGAAGAAGAAGACCTCGTCCTCGCGGATCATCCCCAGGTCGCGCCGGGCCCGTTCTTCCACCGCCTCGGTTCCGCCGCGCAGGTCTCGCACCTCCGCCTCCAGGGCCTGATTGCGCTGCTCCAGTTCGGCGTTCGAGGCCCGCTGGCGCTCGACCTGCTCGCGCAGGTCGCGCACGTCGCGCCAGCTCCCCTCGCCCAGCCACAGGGGCCATTGCAGTGCCAGCAGCACAAGCGCCAGCCCGATCAGCAGGCCGCGCATCACCCGCACTCCATCGACTTGAACCCAAAGAAAAGCCCTCGCCCGCGCACCGCGCCGAGCGCGGGTACAACGGAACGAGGGCTTTTACGAGTGGCCGGCATGCCCGGCATTCTACGAGGCCCGGACGCCCCGGGACAGGAACCGCGCCGCAGGCTGCGGACTGCATCCTCGACACGGCCGCCCCGCAACCGCCTCAGCGCCCGAAGGTGAACGCCGACATACCCGGGTAGCTGGCCCGGCTCCCCAGGTGTTCCTCGATCCGGATCAGCTGGTTGTACTTGGCCACCCGGTCGGAACGCGACAGCGAACCGGTTTTGATCTGGCCGGCTCGAGTGGCAACCGCCAGATCCGCGATGGTGACGTCCTCGGTCTCGCCCGAGCGGTGCGAGATCACCGCTGTGTAGTTGGCCTTGCGCGCCAGTTCGATCGCTTCCAGCGTCTCGGTGACGGTGCCGATCTGGTTGAGCTTGATCAGGATGGAGTTCGCGATGTCCTTGTCGATGCCTTCCTGCAGGATGCGCGTATTGGTGACGAACAGGTCGTCGCCCACCAGCTGCACGCGCTTGCCCAGGCGCTCGGTCAGGGTCTTCCAGCCATCCCAGTCATCCTCGGCCATCCCGTCCTCGATGGTCAGGATCGGGTACTGGTCCACCCAGTGCGCGAGATAGTCGGAGAATTCGTCCGCCGAGAAGGCCTTGCCCTCGGAGTCCAGGTGGTAGCGGCCGTCGCGGTAGAACTCGGAGCTGGCGCAGTCGAGGCCGATCCAGATGTCCTCGCCCGCCTTGAAGCCGGCATTGTGGATGGCCTCCAGGATCACCTCGATCGCCGCGGAATTGGACGGCAGATCGGGGGCGAAGCCACCCTCGTCGCCCACCGCCGTGGCCAGGCCGCGCTTGGCCAGGACCTTCTTCAGCGCATGGAAGACCTCGGCGCCGTAGCGCACCGCCTCGCGCACCGAGTCCGCGCCCACCGGCAGGATCATGAACTCCTGCATATCCACGCTGTTGTCCGCGTGGGCCCCGCCATTGATGATGTTCATCATCGGCACCGGCAGCAGCGTGGCGTCTTCCCCGCCCAGCGTCTCGAACAGCGGCTGCTCGCGATCGGCCGCGAGGGCATGCGAGGTCGCCATGGAGACGGCCAGCAGGGCGTTCGCCCCCAGGCGCGACTTGTTCTCGGTGCCGTCCAGTTCCAGCATGCGGCGATCCACCGCGGTCTGGTCGAGCTCCATGCCGCGCAGCGCGTCGCGGATCTCGCCGTTCACGTGGCTCACCGCCTTCAGTACGCCCTTGCCCCCGTAGCGCTTCTCGTCATCGCGCAGCTCCAGGGCCTCGCGGGCCCCCGTGGAGGCACCGGACGGGACCGCCGCGCGCCCCATGGCGCCGGAATCCAGGACAACATCGGCCTCGACCGTCGGGTTGCCCCGGGAGTCGATGATCTCGCGGGCGTGAATCTCCGCAATCTGGGACATGCTCTCTCCTTGAAAAGTACCCGCCCGGACGGAGCCGCCCGGGACGCATTATCGAAAAATCCGGGGTCAGCCGAGGCCGTATTCCGCCTCCGCGAACGGCTGCGCCTTGGTCGCGGCGTCCAGCGCCTTCAGCGTCTGCAGCAGCTCGGCCATCTTTGGCAGCGGCCACGCATTGGGGCCATCCGACAGGGCCCTCTCGGGATCCGGGTGGGTCTCCATGAACAGCCCGGAGACCCCGGCCGCCACCGCGGAGCGCGCGAGCACCGGTACGAACTCGCGCTGGCCACCGGAGGACGCGCCCTGCCCACCCGGCTGCTGCACCGAATGGGTCGCGTCGAAGACTACCGGGCAGCCGGTCTGGCGCATCTGGGCCAGGCCGCGCATGTCGGAGATCAGGGTGTTGTAGCCGAACGAAACCCCGCGCTCGCAGACCATGATCTGGTCATTGCCCGCCTCGCGCGCCTTGTCGACGACATTGCCCATGTCCCAGGGTGCGAGGAACTGGCCCTTCTTGATATTCACCGGACGCCCCTGGCGCGCCACATTCTGGATGAAGTTGGTCTGACGGCAGAGGAACGCCGGCGTCTGCAATACATCCACTACGCTGGCGACCTCGTCCAGCGCCGTGTCCTCGTGCACGTCAGTCAGTACCGGCACGCCGATCTCCGATTTCACCTTGTCGAGGATGCGCAGACCCTCGGCCATGCCCAGGCCGCGGAAGCTCCGGGTGGACGACCGGTTGGCCTTGTCGAACGACGACTTGTAGATGAACGGGATGCCCAGGTCATCCGCCATCGCCTTCAGGGCCCCGGCCGTCTCCAGCGCCATGGCCTCGGACTCGATGACGCAGGGTCCGGCAATCAGAAAAAAGGGCCGGTCGAGGCCGACTTCAAAACCACAAAGCTGCATGTCCTGTCCTGTACGGCGGCCGCCACCCTCCGGGCACGGCCGCGAAAAATCGTGTATCGGCGCCCTATTCCGTCAGCGCCGTGGTGGTTTCGGGTTCGCGCGCTTCCTGGTAGTCCCGGGCGGCACGCACAAAACCGGTGAACAGCGGGTGGCCATCGCGCGGCGTGGAGGTGAACTCCGGGTGGAACTGGCAGCCGACAAACCACGGATGCCCCGGGAGTTCCACGGCCTCCACCAGTTCGCCGGATTCCGACACGCCCGAGATGCGCAGCCCGGCCGCCTCCAGCCGTTCGCGGTAGGCGTTGTTGAACTCGAAGCGATGGCGGTGGCGTTCTTCCACCTTTTCGCGACCATAGGCCTCGGCAATGCGCGAACCGGACGACAACCGGGCACTCTGGGCCCCCAGGCGCATGGTGCCGCCCAGGTCGCTGTCGGCATCGCGCCGCTCGATACGGCCTTCCTGATCCTGCCACTCGGTAATGAGCGCGATCACCGGATGCGGGGTATCGGGCGCGAATTCGGTGCTGTGCGCGCCTTCCAGGCCCGCGACATCGCGCGCGAACTCGATCACCGCGACCTGCATGCCGAGGCAGATCCCTAGATAGGGCACGTCGTGTTCGCGTGCGTAGCGCACCGCGGCGATCTTGCCCTCCACGCCGCGCTCGCCGAAGCCGCCCGGCACCAGGATGGCATCCAGGCCCTCGAGTTCCCGTGCGGCCTCGTTCTCGGCGCCTTCCAGTTTCTCCGAGTCGAGATAGCGGATCCGGACCCGGGTGCCGACCTGTACCCCGGCGTGGGTCAGGGCCTCGTTCACGGACTTGTAGGATTCGGTCAGGTCCACGTACTTGCCGATCATGCCGACGGTGATCTCCGACTCCGGGAACTCCATGGCATTGACCACGTGTTTCCAGTCCGAGAGGTCCGCCTGCGGCGCCTCGATATGCAGCTTGCGCAGCACGATCTCGTCGAGCTTCTGCGAATGCAGCCAGAGCGGGATCTTGTAGATGTTGTCCACGTCCACCGCCGAGATGACCGCCTTCTCCTCGACGTTGGTGAACAGCGCGATCTTGCGCCGCTCGCCGTCCGGGATTGCCTGGGTCGAGCGGCACAGCAGGATATCCGGCTGGATCCCGATGGAACGCAGTTCCTTGACCGAGTGCTGGGTCGGCTTGGTCTTGATCTCGCCCGCGGCCTCGATATACGGGACCAGCGTCAGGTGCATGAACAGGGCGTTCTCGTGGCCGAGTTCCACGCCCATCTGGCGGATCGCCTCGAGAAACGGCAGGGACTCGATGTCGCCCACGGTACCGCCGATCTCGATCAGCGCGATGTCGGCATCGCCCGCCCCTTCGTGGATGGAGCGCTTGATCTCGTCCGTGATATGCGGGATCACCTGCACGGTACCGCCGAGGTAGTCCCCGCGGCGTTCCTTGCGGATCACGTTCTCGTAGATCTGGCCGGTGGTGAAGTTGTTGCGCCGCGAGGTACGGATGCGCACGAAGCGCTCGTAATGCCCCAGGTCCAGGTCGGTCTCGGCGCCGTCGTCGGTGACGAAGACCTCGCCGTGCTGAAACGGGCTCATGGTGCCCGGATCGACGTTGATGTACGGATCCAGCTTGAGCAGGGTCACCTTGAGCCCGCGGGCCTCGAGGATCGCCCCCAGCGAGGCGGATGCAATACCTTTGCCCAGAGACGAGACCACGCCTCCGGTGATGAAAACAAAACGCGTCATGCGGGAAACCTGGCTGGGAGCTGACAAGCGCCCCGTCCCGGCGCGAACCTGGCACGCGGGGTGGGCGGAAAACGCCTGAAAGAGTACCAGAGCACCCGCCCCTGCTCAATCGGAAGGCGGGGGCAACACCTCGTTTCGGGAACCCCGTGCCAGCGGGCGGAAGGCCACCAGGGTCATGTCGTCGCGCCGGGGTTCTCCGTCGCGATAATCCTCCAGCACCCGCACGACAGCGTCGATCTTGGCGGACAAATCGCGGCCACTCTTCTCGGCCAGGACCTGGCGCAGCCGACGGCGCCCGAACAAGCGTGGCGGCTCGCCACCGACATGATCATGCGCACCGTCGGTGATCAGGAAGAATTCGGTTCCCGGCTCCACCGGCACCTCGTGGTCGACCGGCTGCGCGGGCTCCAGGCTGCGGTAGCCGAGCCCCCCGCGCACGCCGCGGATTTCCTCGATCTCGCCACCGCGTTCGATCATCAGGGGCAGCCCGACCCCGGCGAAGGCCAGCATCCGGTCTTCCGGCCGATAGACGCATACCGCGGCCTCCAGCCCGTCATCCGAATCCGAGTCCTGACCGTCCTGACGCAGCCGCGAACGCACCAGCCGGTCCATCTCGCGCAGGATCGCGGAGGGTTCCAGCAGACGGTGTTCGTGCAGGATGCGGTCCAGCGCCGACGCCACCACCAGCGTGATGAACGCCCCCGGGACGCCATGCCCGGTGCAGTCCGCCACCACCAGGATGCTGTGGCCGTCGATGGCCTCGACCCAGAAATAGTCCCCGCCGACCAGGTGCAGCGGCTCCCAGTAGATCTGCACCTCGTCCAGATGTCCGTCCAGGGCGTGCTTGTCCGGCAGCATCGCGGTCTGGATGCGCCGGGCATAGCGAATGCTCTCCACCACCAGGCGGTTACTGCGTTCCAGTTCCCGGTTGGCCTCGTCCACCTGAGCCATCGCCCGTTCGGTCTCGGCCTTTTCGTCTTCCAGCTGTCGGGTTCGCTCCTCCACACGGCGCTCCAGATCGGCGTTCAGCGCCTTCAGCTCCCCGCGGGCCCCGTCGCGCGCATCCAGCCCCTCCTGGAAGGCGCGCAGCAAGCGGTCCAGCGAGCGCCCCAGGGCCCCCAGCTCGTCATTCTCGTGATGTCCCAGGCGGGGCATGGGCCAATGGGCTGGCTGGTCCGGGTCGGTATCCGCCACGGCGCGGGAGATCTTCAGCATCGGACGCAGCATGAGGAAGTAGAACAGCACCACGACCACCAGCGAGACGATCACGGCCTGGGTCACGCTGGTCACGACCCCGGTCTGCAGGCGCGCCACGAAGATCCGCCCCAGGACACCGGGGTCCAGCTCCATGCGCAGCTGCCCCACGCCCTGAACGTTGCCCCGGGTTCCCGGATGCGTTAGTTCAAGCTCGTGTGCCCGCAGGTCGCCAAAAAGCCACTGCGCCCAGTCCCCGGACGCGGCCTCCGCCGCCCGTTCGTCCTCGGCCAGCGTATTGCCAAAATCGTCGAGGATCTCCACCCGCCGGATCTCGTCGAAGACGAGCAGGCCCTGGACCAGCGAATCGGCCTGACCGGCGCTCAGTTGGAAGGCGGCCTCCGCCGCGGGCGGCTCGACCAGACGCTGCAGACGATCCACCTGGGCCTGGGTTTCGGCCCGGAAGGCATTCCAGTCGGAGGCAATGACGTAGGCACTACTGAGGAGGCTGAGCGCAAGCGCAGCAAGCAGCGTGGCGACCGCCAGCTTGGCAACGAGGCTCCGGTTGCGGCGCCGGGTCTCCGGCATCATCCGTGGTCGCCGTGCGTCTGCACGATGACACGGTTGCGCCCCTCGTTCTTGGCGCGATAAAGCAGGTCGTCAGCGAGCGCGACCAGTTCGCCGGCATCCGGCCAGGGGTTCGTGGTCACCACCAGCCCGATCGACACCGCCAGGGACAGCGGCTCGTCCTTCCAGTGCAGGCGGGCGTTCTCCACCGCCGAGCGGATCCTTTCGGCCAGGGCCAGGGCGGCCTCGACGTCCAGGTCCGCGGCCACGACGAGGAATTCCTCCCCGCCCATGCGCCCCGCGTATTGTTCCGCCCCCAGTTCGCCGCGCAGGATCTCGGCGAAGCTTTCCAGCGCGAAGTCCCCGGCGGCATGGCCATGGGTATCGTTGAGGGTCTTGAAGTCGTCGAGATCCAGCATCATCACCGCGAGCGAGTGCGACGCGTCACCCACGCTGTCGGCCATGCCCTCGACACAGTCGATCACGCGGCGGCGCGAGAACAGGCCGGTCAGGGCGTCCTCCAGCGCCAGGCGCTCCAGCTCGGCCGTCAGGCGCTCGCGTTCGCGGACCTCGTCAGACAGGGCGTTGTTGAGCTGGGCCAGGTGTTCGGCCTGTTCGCGCAGCTGCCGGTTGGCATCCTGGAGATCCGCCTGCATGCGATCACTCATACGCATCATGCGCCGCTGCGCGCGGTAGCTCTCGGAATAGGCCTTGGCGAGCACCTTCACCCCGTCGGCCACCGCGTCCAGCGCCTCCAGCATCTGCTCGGAGCGCTCCATGATGGCCTTTTCCTGCTCGAACAGGGAAAAGTCGGCCAGGCCCTCGTCCATCTCTTGCCCGTCGCGGGGCCGGCTGGAGGGGTTCATGGAGTCGTCACGAGAGGGGGCGGTCATGTCAGCGGACACATGCGGTAGTCGGCGTGCTCGAAGTCCTCGGAGAAATCCTCGCCGAACTCCTCCATGGTTTCGTCATCCTCGTGATAGCACCAGTTGATACGGACCTTCAGCCCGGCCTCCGCCCCGTCTTCCAGGATCTGGAACATGTTCATCAGGGCCTTCGCGGTGGACGAATTGAAATAGATCATTTCCACCGTGAATTCCACCTCGTCGCTGGCGCGGTCCTCGATTGCCTGGCGCAGCCCCTGGGTCAGTGGGCCGTAGAAGTTCGCCGCATCTTCCGGATACGACTCCCCCGACAGTCGGTACTGCCCGGCCGCGAAATCGAACTGCACCGCGGGGGTCCGGTCGGTTGCCTCGTGTTCAATGGTCTCGACGACTGCCATCAGATGTAGGCCTTCAGGACAAAGTAGGATTGGGCATCGGAAATATGCTGAAAATCGAACTGGATCGGTTCGCTCGCCCGCCGTGCGATCTCGATCAGGCCGATACTGCCGCCCTTGCTGCCCTCGTCCGGCGGCTCGCGCAGTTTTTCCTTGTAGAAGCGGCGCAGCTCGTCGCTGTCCATCGCGGCCAGTTCGCGCAGGCGCGCCGCCAGGGTGTCGGCGTCCTTGCGCCCGATGACATTGCCGCAGATGACGAAGAAGCGGCCGTTCTCCGAACCGACCGTGATCATCCCGGAACTCAGCTCAACGGGGGGCTCGTCATCGTGCTCGATGCGTTCGGCCGAATACCGGATGATGTTCTGCACCTGCTCGACAAAGACCGAAAAGACCCGGTTCACGGTCTTCGTGTCGGTGGATTCGAGCCGGATCTTCTGGCGCAGCGCATCGCCCAGGGCCTTCAGGATGCCCTCGGAGATGTAACCGGTGAACGAAAAGATGATGCCGCGCCGGGTCATGTTGCGCTGAAACCCCAGCACCTCTTCGGCAATCAGGGTCGATGACGCCGCCTGCGCCTCGGCTGCCTCACTCATCTCGCTCTCCATTGCTGTTCAGTACGGCCTCGACGATCGCCGCGTAGCGTCCGTCGGCACGCATCGCATCCAGCTCTTCCTGCATGCGGTCCAGCGGCCCGCGCTCGGTCTCCGGGTGGCAGGCGAGCGACATCACCGTATCGTTGAACGCGAACAGGGATTCGAGTTCCCCGATCCCTTCCAGGCGCGCATACCAGGGCGCGAGGTGCTCACCGCTCACCCAGACATCGATGCGGTTGGCCGCCAGCTTGCGCGCGTTCAGCCGATCATTGGGGGCGGTATCCACCGGAATCCCCTGACGTTCGACATGCAGGGCCACGGCATCGTCGCGATAGCCGCCCACGCGGTAACGCTCCAGTTCGGCCAGAGACGAGGCATTTACGTCCGATCCCTCCAGCACGAATGCATGCCACTGGTTCTCGACCAGAGGCCCGACCCAGGTAAAAAGATCCTCGCGCTCCTGCGTGCGCGTCGTTGAAAAGACGCAGGTACCGGGGACCGACTGGGCCTCGGCATAGGCGCGGCTCCAGGGCAGCAGCCGGATCTCCGCGTCCACTCCCGCGGCCTCCAGTAGCTGATCCATCACGCGGATGGAGATCCCGTCCAGCTCCCCGGATTCGGTCTCGAAATTGAAGGGTGGATAGCTCTCGGTGGTCAGCGTCAACGTGTCGGCTGCCAGCGGCGCCGCCAGAAACGCCGCGGCCGCCAGCAAGGCCGTGCCCGTACGTCGCCCGCACTGTGCCGCGAAACCTGTCACGTGCCGCTCACCCGAAACCCATGAAGACGGCCCAAGAATTGTCCGATTCGGACGGCTCCGTCAACTCCGCGCGTTAGCTCGGTCCGGCCAGAGGACTGCGACAATTACGCCATCCGCCTGACGCAACAACGGAATCCGCTGACGCGCCCAGGGCGGGATCCCGCGCTCCTGCATCAGCTTCTTCAGCGGGCGGTGGCCGGCCGGCGTCGCGACCCGCTCGCCCCCACGGCGATAGCTAACGGTCAGGGGGGCATCGGGCGCGACGCCGAGCTCCCGCAGGCCCGAACGCGTCAGGCGCCGCCCGTCCGCGAGCCGCAGTTCCGGCTGGTCCGCGGGCCACTCCTGATCGGGCGGAGGCTTCTGCCCTTCGCGCCCCTCCTGCCGCGGCCCGGCCCATAGCTGATCGCGGTAGCGGCGCATCCAGCCGTCTTCCCATTCCACCCGCGGGCTGGCGTCGGGGTTGTCCGCCACCACCTGGCGCAGGAATTCCCCCAGGCGTGCGTGACCCGGCGGCCGCAGCCCCTGTGCCTGCAGCCAGTGCCGCACCAGCCCGCGGGCGGACCCGTTATCCAGCCTGCGCACGTGAGCAAGGTCCAGCCCACCGGACTCCGGGTCCCGTGCCGCCTCCATGTGATCGGCGAAATGCGTCCGCAGCTGACCGGCGACCTCCCGCTGCCAGCCGGCGGCCCGCGCCAGGCCGGTCACACTCCCGAAGCGTTCGCGCAACAGCGGCAGGACCGACTGGCGCAGGAAATTGCGATCAAAGCGCGCATCGCGATTGCTCGGATCGTCGTACCAGTCGAGACCCTCGCGCCGGGCATACTCGACCAGCGCCGCCCGGGGAAGGTCCAGCAGTGGCCGGCCCAGCCAGGTGGCCCCTTCCCGTCGCAGTGGGCGCATCCCCCGCAACCCGTCGGGTCCACTGCCGCGCAGGGCCGCCAACAGGAAGGTCTCGGCCTGATCGTCCGCGTGCTGCGCGGCGAGGAGGATATCCGTCTCCTCCAGCCCGTCGCGCAATGCTATGTAGCGCGCCTCGCGCGCGGCGGCCTCCAGCCCCGACGGGCGCGGATCAAGGGGTTCCAGCCTGCAGGTCCGGAACGGGCAGTTCAGCGCCCGGGCCACCGCACGGCAATGCTCGGCCTGGCGCCCGGAGTCGGCCCGCAGACCGTGGTCCACGTGCATGGCCTCGAGACCGGGAATACCCAGACGCACCGCCGCGTGCAGCAGGACGGTGGAGTCCAGGCCGCCACTGAAGGCAATGCGCACCCGCCGGCGGGCAGGAGGGGGTTCGAGAAATGCCCGCAGCGCGGTGGCTACGGGATCGGGCGCCGGGGCGCCCCGCTCAGGAAGCGGCTTCCTGGAAGGCACCGTAGTCCATCAGGCGGCGATAGCGCCGCTCGAGACGCTTGCCCGGATCCAGTCCCTCGAGGCCGTCCAGGGTCTCCAGGAGCGCGGTACGCAGGCGCGTCGACATCGCCTCCGGGTCGCGATGGGCACCGCCCAGAGGTTCCGGCACGATCCGGTCCACCAGCCCCAGCTCCTTCAGGCGCTCGGAGGTGATTCCCAGCGCCTCGGCCGCTTCCGAGGCCTTCTCCGCGCTCTTCCAGAGGATGGAGGCACAGCCCTCGGGCGAGATGACCGAATACGTCGAATACTGCAGCATCAGCGTGGCGTCCCCGACGCCGATGGCCAGCGCCCCGCCGGATCCGCCCTCGCCGATCACCGTGGCGATGATGGGCGTATCCAGGCGCGCCATCACCCGCAGGTTGCGCGCGATGGCCTCGCTCTGCCCGCGCTCTTCCGCACCGACGCCCGGATAGGCGCCGGGGGTATCGATGAAGGTCAGCACCGGCATGCGGAAGCGCTCCGCCATCTCCATCAGACGCAGGGCCTTGCGATACCCCTCCGGCCGCGGCATGCCGAAGTTGCGGTACACCTTGTCCCGCGTCTGGCGCCCCTTCTGATGTCCGATGAGCATCACCGGGCGACCATCCAGACGCGCCACCCCGCCCACGATCGCCGGGTCGTCGCCAAACGCGCGGTCCCCGTGCAGCTCCTCGAACTCCTCGAACAGATCGGGGATGTAGTCCAGCGTGTAGGGACGCCGCGGATGCCGCGACATCTGCGCGACTTGCCACGGCGTGAGCTTGGCGAAGATGCTCTCGGTCAGCGACCGGCACTTGTCCTCCAGGCGCTGGATCTCTTCCTGGATGTTGACCTCGGCGTCGTCGCCGACATAGCGCAAATCGCCGATCTTCGCCTCCAGTTCGGCAATGGGCTGTTCGAAGTCGAGAAAGTCCGGATTCATGCAGAGTCCCGAAGGCTTGTTGGTAGAGGCCAGCGAAAGACGCGAATTGTAACCAATCGCGGCGCGCGCCGCTCCCGTGCCGATGCGCAGCGGTCTATCGACCGTACAGCACCTGCGCCTCGCAGTCCGGCCCCAGCGACTGCTGGATGCCGCGCAACAGGCGTTCGTCCGGCCGGATCGTCCAGCCCTCCGGCAGGCTGATATCGGCCTCCAGCCCATCCCGGCGGTAGCACATGTGCACACGGCAGGGCCCCTCGCGATGCGCCTCCATCAGCCCTCGCAGGTGGGCGACCTGTTCCGGCACCACGCCCTCCAGGCACAGGTGCAGCGCCCGCGCCCACTGCGCGCGCGCCTCGTCCAGGCTGTAGACGGCCCGCGCCCGCATGCGGGTACCCCCGGCATAGTCGTCCAGCGTGACGGTACCCTCCGCCACCAGCAGCGCGTCCGGCTCCAGGCGATCCTTGTACTGGGTGAAGTCGTCGTTGAACAGCACCACCTCGGCCCGCCCGCTGCGGTCATCCAGGGTAACGATCCCCATGCGCCCGCTCTGCGTGTTGCGCACGCGCACGCCGACAATCAGGCCCGCAATGCGCACGGTCTCCTGCTTACCGCGCCATTTCTGGCCCTGCGTCTCGTCGGGGCGATCCTCCAGTTTGGCCTCCAGGGCCTGCAGGGTGGTCCCGGTCAGGCGCAGCAGCTCCGCCCGATAGCGCTCCACCGGGTGGCCGGTCAGATAGAGCCCCAGGGTGTCCTTCTCGCCCCGCAGGCGTTCGTCATCGTCCATCTCCTCGAGGGTGGCGCTCTCCGGGATGACAGCCGCGGCCGGGTCGCCGAACAGATCGACTACCCCCAGGCTGGCGTTGCGCTCCGTTTGCTCCGCGGCCGCCACGGCCATGGGGATATCGTTCAGCAGCGTCGCGCGGTTCGCGCCCAGACCGTCCATGGCCCCGGCGCGCACCAGCGTCTCCAGCACGCGTTTGTTCAGCTTGCCCAGGTCCACCCGCTGGCACAGGTCCACCAGCCCGTGGAAGTCGCCGCCCTGCCCGCGCGCCTTCAGCAGCGTATCAATCGCGGACTCGCCCACACCCTTGATCGCCCCCAGGCCGTAGACGACGGTCTGCGCGTCGCGACAGGTAAAGCGGTAATCGGACTGGTTCACGTCCGGCGGCAGGACTTCCAGCCCCATGTTGCGGCATTCCTCGATCAGCCCGACGACCTTGTCGGTGTTGTCCATGTCCGCGGACAGCACCGCCGCCATGAAGGGCGCCGGATAATGCGCCTTGAGCCACGCCGTCTGGTAGGCGACCAGGGCATACGCCGCCGAGTGCGACTTGTTGAAGCCGTAGCCCGCGAACTTCTCCATCAGATCGAAGATATAGGTCGCGACCCCTTCGTCGACCCCGCGTCCGAGTGCGCCCTCGAGGAATATCTCGCGCTGCTTGGCCATCTCCTCGGGCTTTTTCTTGCCCATCGCGCGCCGCAGCAGGTCCGCGCCACCCAGGGTGTAGTTGCCCAGCACCTGGGCAATCTGCATCACCTGCTCCTGGTACAGGATGACGCCGTAGGTCGGCTTCAGGATCGGTTCCAGATCCGGATGCGGGTACTCGACCTGGGCACGACCGTGCTTGCGGTCGATGAAGTCGTCCACCATGCCCGACTGCAGCGGCCCCGGCCGGTAGAGCGCCACCAGCGCGATGATCTCCTCGAAGCTGTCGGGCTGCAGACGCTTGATCAGATCCTTCATCCCGCCGGATTCCAGCTGGAACACCGCGGTGGTCTGGTAATCCTTCAACAGGCGGAAGGTGTCCGGATCATCCAGCGGGATCGCGTCCAGGTCGACCCGCTCCTCGGCATCCATCTTGCGGACGTTCTCGACCGCCCAGTCGATGATGGTGAGCGTGCGCAGGCCGAGGAAGTCGAACTTGACCAGGCCGACCGCCTCGACATCGTCCTTGTCGAAGTGGGTCACCAGCGACCCGCCGTCGTCTTCGCAGTACAGTGGCGAGAAATCGGTGAGCGCGGAGGGTGCGATCACCACCCCGCCCGCATGCTTGCCGGCGTTGCGGGTCAGGCCCTCGAGCTTCTGCGCGAGGTCGATGATCGCGCGGACCTCCTCGTCCTCGTCGTACAGCGCCTTCAGATCCTCGCTCTCGGTCAGGGCCTTTTGCAGGGTCATGCCCAGTTCGAACGGGATCAGCTTGGCGATCCGGTCGACGAAGCCATAGCCATGGCCCAGCACGCGCCCGACATCGCGCACCACGGCCTTCGCGGCCATGGTCCCGTGGGTGATGATCTGCGACACCTTGTCGCGACCGTAGCGTTCGGCGACGTAGTCGATCACGTCGTCGCGCTTCTCCATGCAGAAATCGACATCGAAGTCGGGCATGGAGACGCGTTCGGGATTCAGAAACCGCTCGAAGAGAAGCTCGTAACGCAATGGATCCAGGTCGGTAATACCCAGCGCATAGGCCACCAGCGAGCCGGCGCCCGAGCCACGCCCCGGGCCCACCGGGATGCCGTTGTCCTTGGCCCACTGGATGAAATCCGCCACGATCAGGAAGTACCCGGGGAACCCCATCTGGCAGATCACGTCCAGTTCCCGCTGCAGCCGCGCCTCGTAGTCCTCCTGCGGCGCGAAGCAGAAGCGCTCCAGGCGGGCGGCCAGACCCTTCGCCGAGGTCTCGCGCAGGTGATCCTCCACCGTGTACCCCTCGGGCACCGGGAAGTCCGGCAGCACCGATTCGCCCAGCGTCAGACTGACCGAACAGCGCCGCGCGATCGCGACGCTGTTGGCCAGGGCCTCGGGAATATCCGCGAACCGCTCCGCCATCTCCTCCGGCGAACGCAGGTACTGCGCCTCCGAATAGCGCCGCGGCCGCCGCGGATCATCGAGGGTCACGCCGTCGTGAATGCAGACCCGGGCCTCGTGGGCCTCGAAATCTTCCGGACGCAGGAAGCGGACATCGTTGGTCGCCACCACCGGCAGGTCGAAGGCCTCGGCCGCGGCCAGGGCCTGCTCGATCCAGGCCTCCTCGCCCGGCCGGTCCGAGCGCACCAGTTCGAGATAGAAGCGCCCCGGGAAGCGCCGCATCCAGGGTTCCAGATCCTCGGCCAGCAGGGCGCGGGCGGTCCCTGAACCGTTCACGAACAGCCCGTCAATGCCCCCCGACAGCGCGATCAGGCCCTCGGCCGCCGCGTCCAGCCAGGCACAGTCCACCCGCGGGATCCCCTTCTCCTGGCCTTCCTGCCAGGCCCGCGAGATCAGCCGCGTCAGGTTGCGGTAGCCGGGATCGTTCTGCGCCAGCAGCGTCATCCGTGCCAGACTGCCGTCGGCGCGCGCATCGCGTACCAGCACGTCCGCCCCGATAATCGGCTGCACGCCCTGTGCGATCGCGGCGCGGTAGAACTTCACCAGCCCGAACAGGTTGCAATGATCGGTGACCGCGACGGCCGGCATGCCGCCATCGACGACCGCCTTCACCAGCGGCTTCAGCCGCACCAGGCCGTCGACCAGGGAGTACTCCGAATGCACCCGCAGGTGCACGAAGCCGGGATGGGCTTCGCTCATGCCCCGGCCTCCTGCTCCCGCGCGGCGATGGCACGCGCGACGGGCCCGAAGCTGCGCCGGTGCTGGGGACACGGACCCAGGCGCTCCAGGGCCTCGCGATGGGCCACCGTCGGATAGCCCGAGTGCCGATCAAAACCGTACTCGGGGTAGTCGCCGTGGAGTTCACGCAACCAGCCGTCGCGGGCCACCTTCGCGATGATCGAGGCTGCACTGATGGCCGCCACCGAACCGTCCCCGCCGACGATGGCCTCGGCCGTCCAGGGCCCCTCGGGGGTAAAGCGCCCATCGACCAGCAGGTGCGCGGGTGCCAGGGCCAGACCGGCCACGGCTCGCTGCATCGCCAACAGAGTGGCGCGGTGGATATTCAGTGTGTCGATCTCCGCGGCCTCGGCCCGCCCCAACGACCACGCCAGTGCATCCGCGCGGATCTGTACGTCCAGCGCCTCCCGGCGCCGGGCACTCAGCTTTTTGGAGTCGGTCAGGCCGGGACAGGCGTAGTCCTGCGGCAGAATCACGGCCGCCGCGACCACCGGCCCGGCCAGCGGCCCGCGCCCGACCTCGTCCACGCCGGCGACGTGGCGCTGCGCTGCCTCTGTCATGGAGTCTCCACCACGGTGAACTGCGGGCAATCATCCGAACACGACCATGCGCCGCGCCGGGGATCCGTTACAATAGCGCCGAAAATCCTAGCACACCCCCTCCGGATCCGAGCCTACCCATGTCCCAATCCCCGTTACGCTGCGCCGCCATCGGCGTGGGCCACCTCGGCAGATGGCATGCCGCCAAGTACGCTGCGCTGCCGGATACCGAGCTGGTGGCCGTGGTCGACGCCGACCCCGAAACCGCCCAACGCGTGGCGGCCGACAACGACTGCCGCGCGGAGACCGATCATCGCGCCCTGATCGGGCAGGTCGATGCGGTCTCCATCGCCGCCCCCACCACCCTTCACTACGACATCGCCCGCGATTTCCTCGAGGCCGGCTGCCACGTGCTCGTGGAGAAGCCCATCACCGCGACCCTGGAGCAGGCCGAGGCCCTGAACCGGATCGCCGAGAAGCAGGGCGTGGTACTCCAGGTCGGGCATCTGGAACGCTTCAATGCCGCCCTGCGCCGACTGACCGAGAGCCCGCTGCATCCCCGATTCATCGAGTCCCATCGCCTGGCGCCCTACAAGCCTCGCGCCACCGATGTCTCGGTCGTCCTGGACCTGATGATCCACGACATCGACATCATCCTGTCGCTGGTGGACGCGCCGCTGACCGAGATCCGCGCCTCCGGTGCCCGGGTGCTGACCGGCGACATCGACATCGCCAACGCCCGCCTGGAGTTCGCGAACGGCTGCGTCGCCAATGTCACCTCCAGCCGCATCAGCACCAAGTCCGAGCGCCGCATGCGCATCTTCCAGTCGCATGCCTACGCATCCGTCGACTTCCAGAATCGCATCCTGTCGCTGAACCATATCGGTGACCCCGATCCGGAGACCGGCGCCCCGGCCATCCATCGCGAGGAGAGTGTGTTCGACGAGGCCGATGCCCTGCTCGCCGAGATCCAGGCTTTCGTGGCCGCGGTCCGCGGCCAGGGTCCGGTCGTCGTCAGCGGCCGCGACGGCCAGCGCGCGCTGGAGACGGCCAGCCGCATCACCGACCTGGTCTATGAAAACCTGAACATCATGAGCCGGGCCGACGGCCCGCACAGCCACCTCGATGCGAACCCCACAGGAGTCAAGCCGTGATCCCGATGGTCGACCTGCAGCGCCAGTACCAGAGCCTGCGCCCCGAAATCGATGCCGCCCTTCAGGACGTGCTGGCCGGCGCCCGTTTCATCCTGGGCCCCAATGTGCAGACCCTGGAACAGGAACTGGCCGACTACCTCGGCGTCGAGCACGCGATCACCTGCGCGTCGGGCACCGATGCCCTGCATCTGGCCCTGGCCGCGGCCGGGATCGGCCCGGGTGACGAGGTCATCACCACCCCGTTCACCTTCATCGCCACGGCCGAGGCCATCCGCTACGTCGGGGCCGACCCGATCTTTGTGGACATCGACCCGCGCACCTTCAACATCGATCCGGATCAGGTAGAGGCTGCGATCACCGAACGCACCCTGGCGATCCTGCCGGTGCACCTGTTCGGCCAGCCAGCCGACATGCCACGCCTGCAGGCCATCGCCGAGAAGCACAAGGTGATGATCGTGGAGGACTGTGCGCAGTCCTTTGGCGCGACGGTCGACGGCGTGCAGACCGGTGCGGGCAATGCCTTCGGCTGCTTCTCGTTCTTCCCCAGCAAGAACCTCGGGGCCTTCGGCGACGGCGGCCTGGTCACCACCAGCTGCCCGTCGTCCGCCGAGGCCCTGCGCCGTCTGCGCAATCACGGTTCCAGCGAGCGCTACTACCACGACGAGATCGGCTACAACAGCCGGCTGGACGAGATGCAGGCCGCGATCCTTCGGGTGAAGCTGCCGCACATCGATACCTACAACGCGGAGCGCCGCCGGGTCGCCGCGCGCTACCGCGACGGCCTGGCCGGCCTGCCCGTGGAGGTGCCCTTCGAGGACGGTATCGGGACCCACGTCTACCATCAGTACACGCTGCTGACCGATCACCGCGATACCATCATGGAGGCCCTCAAGGCCGCCGAGGTCGCCTGCGCGATCTACTACCCAGTGCCCCTGCACCAGCAGAAGGCCTTCGCCGACCTGAAGAATCGCCCGGAATCGCTGCCCGTCACCGAAGACATCGCCGCGCGCTGCCTGTCGCTGCCCGTGTTCCCCGAACTCGAGGACGCGACCATCGACATGATCTGCGGGAAGATCCGCGAAGCCCTCGCATGACGCCACCCCGCCCCGCGCCGACTGGAGCCCCGCTCCGGCAATGACGCAGCATGTGGTGATCTGCGCCGGCGAAAGCTCGGGAGACGCCCTCGGGGCGGGGCTGGTCCACGAGCTCTCCGCGCTCGAGCCCGGAC
Organism: Thioalkalivibrio sp. ALE31; assembly: GCF_000377405.1. GTDB lineage: Bacteria > Pseudomonadota > Gammaproteobacteria > Ectothiorhodospirales > Ectothiorhodospiraceae > Thioalkalivibrio. The sequence continues at coordinate 323,396 of NZ_KB905020.1, forward strand.
TGCGCTACTCGGGCATGGGCGGGACACAGATGCGGGCCGCCGGCGTCGACACGCTGATCGACGTCTCCGAGCTCGCGGTGGTCGGCCTGGTCGATGTGCTGGTGAACTACCCGCGCCTGCGCCGGCTGTTCCGGCGCATGAGCCGCCATCTCGAAACCGAGCGTCCGGACCTGCTGGTCCTGGTCGACTACGTGGAGTTCAACCTGCGCCTCGCGGCACATGCCCGCCGCCTCGGGATTCGTGTGCTGTTCTACGTCAGCCCGCAGCTTTGGGCCTGGCGCTCCGGGCGCATCAAGCGCATTCGCCGCTGCGTCGACGCCATGGCGGTCCTGTTCCCGTTCGAGACCGAGGTCTACGAGACCGCCGGCGTACCGGTGCGCTATGTCGGCAACCCGTTGGTGGACCGGGTGCAACCGCCGCAAACACCGATTCGGGAAACGCTGGACCTGCTGCCCGAGACGCGACTGGTTGGCCTGTTGCCCGGCAGCCGGAGCGGCGAACTGAAGCGCCACTGGCCCATGCTCGTAGACACGGTCCGGCGCATCCATGCCGCGCATCCGGATGTACGGTTCGTGGTTTCGATGGCACCCGGGGTAACGACCGATCGCTTGACCGAGCTCGCGGCCTGGGACGACCTGCCCCTGCAGTTCGTGGGAGGTGATGCGCAAACCCATTCCCTGATGGCCGGGGCGGATCTCCTGCTGATTGCCTCCGGCACAGCCACGCTCGAGGCCGGACTGCTCCAGGCCCCGATGCTGGTCTTCTACCGGATGGGGGCCGTGAGCCATGCTGTGTTCTCGCGCCTCGTTCGCCTCGAGAACATCGCCCTGGTCAATATCGTCGGGGGCGAGCGCCTGGTACCCGAGTACCTGCAAGAAGATGCCAGCCCCGAGCGCCTCGCGCGGGATGCCATGAGCCTGCTCACACACCCCGAGGAACGGTTGGCCATGCGTGAACGGCTGGCCCGCGTGCGAGAACGCCTGGGGGATGGTGGGGCCGACCGCCGCGTCGCCGAAATGGCGCAGGAACTCCTCCAGCACGGCCATCTGTTGACTAGGGAGACGCTGATTTAATCACAGAGGACACGGAGTGCACGGAGAAGGGAAAGGTCAAAGGCGGTATACAGGAAGCTGGGAAGGCAGGAAGGGGTTACAGGGGTGAGGCGCCGGTGGGCTCGGGGGCATCTGGGAGCTCCTGAGGGAGCGTGGCTGCGAACGTAGCGCGACTATGTTCCGTGAGACGGGGCGCCCTCGACGTTCGCCACGTCGCTTTGTGACCCAAAATGACGAATGGGTCGCCCCCGGATCACATACCGGTGATGGCCCATTCACTTTGCGGTTACAGCAACGGCCCGCCAGAAAGGCCCGTTTACTGAAACCATCTGAATCGGAATTTCTTCGCCCCTTCCGACCTTCCTGTGAATCGCCTTTGCCCTTCTCCGTGCACTCCGTGTCCACTGTGGTTCCATGACCGAGGGAGTTGGAGCGCAAAGGTCAGTGGGGGCGGCCGCCGCGCAGGATGCCGCGCCGGCTGCCACGGACGAACCCGATCAGGTTGCGCACCTCGGGGAAATCGGTCTCCTCGAACATCGTGTCGAGGTGGCTCTCGCGGCCGGCCCGGCCGCGCATGCCCTGAATGAATACCCGATGGAGCGCCTGGATGGCCTCGTTGGAAAAGCCATTGCGCTTGAGCCCCACCTTGTTGATCCCGATCAGACGCGCGTAGTTTCCGCTCGCCAGGCAGTACGGCGGCAGGTCGCGGTTCAGGGCGGCCCCCATGCTGGTAAAGGCATAGGTCCCCACCCGGCAGAACTGATGCACCAGGGTGAACCCCCCCAGTGTTGCGTGATCCTGGATCTCCACATGCCCGGCCAGCGAAGTGGCGTTGGAGAAGATGATGCTGTTGCCAATGGTGCAGTCGTGGGCGATGTGCACGTACGCCATGATCAGGTTGTCGTGCCCGATCACCGTTTCGCCCAGCCCCTTCTCGGTGCCCCGGTGCAGCGTCACCGATTCGCGGATCACGTTGCGGTCACCGATCACCAGCCGGGTCGGCTCGCCGCGATAGCTGGTGTCCTGCGGCTCCTCCCCGAGCGAGGAGAACTGGAAAATCCGGTTGTCGCGCCCGATCTCCGTGGGCCCGTTAATCACCACGTGCGGCCCGACCCGGGTCCCGGCGCCGATCTTCACGTTGGCACCGATCACCGAGAACGGTCCGATCTCCACCGAGGAGTCGATCTCGGCACTGGGATGGACGTCGGCCCGCGGATCAATCACGCCGGAATTTCCTGGCCGGAACACATCAGTTGTGCGGTGGCGCAGACATCCTCGCCGACCTTCGCTACCGCATCGAAGCGCCAGATCCCGCGCACCGTACGCTTGAGATCAACCCGCAGGTGAAGCTGATCGCCGGGCACCACCTGACGCCGAAAACGCGCCTCGTCGATGCCGACGAACAGGTAGAGCTGCTGCTTGTCCTGATTCTCGTTGCGCGCCTCTTCCGTCTTGAATGCCAGGAGCCCGGTCGCCTGGGCCAGGGCCTCGAGGATCAGGACCCCCGGCATCACCGGCTTGATCGGGAAATGGCCCTGAAAATACGGCTCGTTGATGCTGACATTCTTGATCCCCGTGAGATAGCTGCCCGCCTCCCACTCCAGCACCCGATCCACCATGAGGAACGGGTAGCGATGCGGCAGGTAGCGCATGATCTCCTGGACGTTAAAGTCATCCACGCCGGTGTCCTTTTTCTGATTCTTGAGATGCCGCATACGGACCGCTGCGCGGACGTGCGATACGACGTTCGATCGGTTCTTCGCCCGTACATGGGCCAGAACCGGCTGTTCCCGGGACGGGATCGTCCCCCCTAACGTGCCAGGCGTCGCAGCCGTGCCAGCATGCGATTCCACAGCCGCGCCTCCTGATGCGGCACCCCGGACGCGTAGTGACCCGCCCGGTCGATGGAGCGCGTAACCAACGTCATCGCGTGGATCGTCACGTGATCCGCAATGGAAAGATGCCCCAGGATCCCGGCGCCGCCCCCGATCGCGCAATGGGCCCCGATACGGGCACTCCCCGCAATGCCCACACAGCCGGCAATGGCAGTATGGTCGCCAATCTCGACGTTATGGGCAACATGAACGAGGTTGTCGATCTTCACACCGGTGCCGATGCGCGTCGCCTGCAGCGCCCCGCGATCAATGGTGGTATTAGCCCCGATTTCCACATTCGAGCCGATCACGACGCGGCCCAGCTGCTCGATCTTCTCCCAGCCGTTGCCGCCGGCCGATGCGAAGCCGAAGCCGTCGGCGCCGATCACGCAGCCGCTGTGCAGGATGCACCGTTCCCCGACCTCCACCCCATCGAGCAGCGTCACGCGCGGGTACAGGAAGGTGCCGGCCCCGATGGTGACGCCCTCACCGACCACACAATGCGCGGACACCACGGCCCCCGCGCCGATCACCGTCCCGGCACCAATCACGGCGCCAACCGCGACGCTTGCATCGGCCGCCACCGAAGCACCGGGATCGACGAACGCACCCGGATGTACGCCCGCGGGCCGCAAGCGGCGGCGAGCGCCGAGGCACTGACTCGCACGTGCATAGCCCAGGTAGACATCCTGCAGCACAATCAGGGGCCGCCCGGGAATCACAGGCAGGTCCGCGGTTGCGGGCACCAGGATCACGCCCGCAGCACAGTTCTCGATTTCTTCGGCATGCCGGTCGGGGTCGGTGACGAAGGTCAGATCCCCGGGTCCGGCTGCGGCCAGCGGGGCCAGCCCCGCAACCCGCCGCTCACCCTCGCCGACAAGCCGCCCGCCCAGGGTTTCCGCCAGCTCGCGGGCGGTATACCCGCCGTCAGTCGCGCTGCATTGCGGCAAGGATGTCGTCCGTAATATCGATGCGATCGCTGGCGTAGAGCACGTTACGCTCGGTGAGGATCAGGTCGATGTCGCGTTCGCGGGCGAGGTCGACGATGGCATCGTTGATACGCCGCTGGAGCTTGGCCAGCTCCTCGTTGCGACGCACGTTCAGGTCCTCGCTGAAGCTCTCCTGGGCCCGCCGGAACTCGCGCGAGCGCTGCGAAAACTCGCGTTCCAGGTCGGCACGTTCCGACGGATTCATCAGGTCCCCGTCGCGCTCCAGCCGGTCCCGCAGGCGCTGCAGCTCCTCGCGTTCCGCCACGAGTTCCGAGTCACGCGGGGAAAATTCGCGCTCCAGTTCGCGCATCGCCTCCTCGGCCTGCGGCGAATCCTCGAGGATCCGGTTCATGGTGACGAAGGCCACGTTCTGCGCGCCCGCCGCCGCCGGCAGCGCCAGCCACCCGCTGACGACCATCATCACGATCACCCACCAGGCTAGCCCGGATCTCATACCGCCTCCCGATGCCCTGGCATCGCTTGCATCGACCATCTTCAGAAACTGGCCCCCAGCAGGAACTGGAAGCGCTGCAGATCATCACCCGGCTGGTTGTTGAACGGCTCGGCCACACTGAAGCTCAACGGCCCCACCGGGGAGAACCAGGTGACCGCGACCCCGGCCGATGCGCGCAACTCGCTACTATCGAAATCCGACACCTGATCGAACACGTTCCCGGCATCCACGAAAGTACTCATGCGCACCGCGTCGTTGTCGGCGGCAAACGGCATCGGGAAGAACAGCTCCGCGGACAGCGTGGTCCGGAAGCGACCCCCGTAGGGATCGTCGTTCGAATCACGCGTCGCGGGCTGGCCATCCCGCAGCGGGCGCAGGTCGCCCAGGCGGTTGTCCTCATACCCGCGCACGGAGCGAATGCCGCCGGCGAACAGCCGTTCGTAGAACGGCACCTCGTCGCCCCCGTAGCCATCCGCATAGGCCAGCCCGGCCGACAGACTGAAGGAATAGCGATCGGACAGCCGGAAGATCTCCTGGCCCGAGTACGTCAGCTTGTAGAATTCGCGGTCACTGCCCGGAATCGCCACTTCCAGTCCGACCCGGTGCCGCCGACCTTCCGAGGCGAAGGTCGTGCTGTCCCGCGTGTCATGGACGTAGCTGGTCTCCAGCTTGTAGAGATTCGCCGAGTCACCGAACTCGTCCAGCTCGTCAATGATCTCGTCCGGTGTGCCGATGCGCGTCGCAGACGCCTCGACCGTCTCGATTTCGATGTTCTCGAAACCGGGCCGGACCTGGATGCGGTCGAATTCCGACAGCGGGATGCCGTAGGTCACGTCGAAGCCAAAGCGATTCGACGAGTACCGCGAGATGTTCGCCTCCTCGGCATCGATCTTCCGGTAAAAGACAGAGAATCCGCGGCTCGCGCCGGACGGCGTGAAGTGCGGATTGGTCACGCTCATCCGGAACAGCTGGTTGACCTTGCTGGTACTGACCTCGGTCGAGAAGCGGTTCCCGGTCCCGAGAAAGTTGTCCTGGGTCAGACTGGCGGTCAGCAACAGGCCCTGGTTCTGCGAGAAGCCGGCCCCCAGGGACAGGGCCCCGGACTGCTGCTCGGTCACGGTGATGTTCAGGTCCACCTCGTCATCCGTACCGGCGACCCGCTCGGTCTCCACGTTCACACTCTGCACGAACGGCAAGCGCTGGATGCGCACCCGCGAGCGCTCGATCAGCGCGCCGTTGTACCAGGCGCTCTCCATCTGGCGCAGCTCGCGGCGATAGACCCGCTCCTCGGTGTTCTGGTTGCCGGTAATGCGGATGTTACGCACATACACGCGCGGCCCCGGGTCAACGAAGAAGGTAATCGCGACCTCACGGTTGTCCTCGTCCACATCGGGGACCGGGTTCACGTTGGCGAAGGCATAGCCCTCGCGTGTCAGCCGCTCGCTGATGCGCTCCGCCGACTCGGTGATCTGGCTGCGCGAGAACGGCGCGTCGATATCCACCTCGATCAGGTCTTCCAGCTCCTCGCGCGGGATGACGAATTCGCCGGCCAGATCCACGCCAGTCACCGTGTAGCGCTCGCCCTCGTCCACGTTGATGGTGATGAACAGGTCCTTGCGATCGGGCGTCAGGGTGACCTGCGTGGAGTCGATGTCGAACTCCAGGAACCCCTGGTCGAGGTAATGCGAACGCAACTGCTCCAGGTCTCCGGAGAGCTTTTCGCGGGAGTAATTGTCGCGGCGACTGAAGAATGCCCACCAGCGGGGCACCCCGGATTCAAAACCGCGGGTCAGCTCGCGCGTGCTGTAGCTCTCGTTGCCGACCACGTTGACCTGGCGGATCTTCGCCACCGGCCCCTCCGCGATGTCGATCTCCACGTCCACGCGGTTGCGCGGCAGCTCGACGATCTCGACGTCGATCTGGACGTTGTAGCGGCCACGGGCGAAGTATTGCTGGCGCAGTTCGCTCTCGATACGGTCCAGCATAGTCCGGTTAAACACCCGCCCCGAGCGCAGGCCCGCGGAGTTCAGGGCCTCGCGCAGCCCGTCGTCCGGGATGTCGCGGTTGCCGGAGAAGTTGATCTCGTTGATGGCGGGGCGCTCCGAGACGATCACCACCAGCACGTCACCGCGTCGCGCGATCTCGACGTCGTCAAAGAAACCGGTCTGGAACAGCTCGCGGATCACCTCCGGACTGCGACTGTCGTCGAAGGTATCGCCCACCTGCACGGGCAGATAGCTGAGCGCGGTGCCGGCGGTGATCCGCTCGAGCCCCTCGATCTCGATGTCCTCGATCTCGTAGGCCTGCCCCCAGGCCGTCCCCGCCAGGCCCAGCAAGCCGATCAGGGCCATTCCTCTCAAGCTGTTTCGCGCCATGCTCTCCGCCAGAAAAAGGCCGCTCGGCAGACCCGTCGAAGACCCTCGATCCGGAGGGGCCCGTCGCCACGCCTAGCCGAACAGTCGTGTCAAATCATTGTACAGGGCCAGTGTCATCAGGCCCGCGATCGCCAGGAGCCCCACCTGCTGTCCGATGATCTGGGTACGCTCCGACACCGGGCTGCCCTTGACCGCCTCGGCGGCGTAATACAGCAGATGTCCGCCATCCAGCATCGGGATCGGCAGCAGGTTGATGATCCCGAGGGACACACTGACCAGCCCCAGGAAACCCAGAAAAGCCGAGATCCCGATCAGCGCCGAGACCCCCGCGAACTCGGCTATGGTAACCGGTCCGCTGATATTTTTAACCGACGCATCCCCGGTGATCATTCGCCACAGGATGCCGAGCGTCAGGACCGAGACATCCCACGTGCGCTGGACACCGGACACAAAGGCCGACACCGGGCCCTGACGCACCAGGACCGCCATCTCCCGCGCCGCCGGCTGATCCGGGTCCACCCCGGCACCGATCCGGCCGATGCGCGTGCCCTCATGATCCACAGCCTCCGGCGTCATGCGCAGCTCCAGGGTTCGGCCATCCCGCTCGACCGTCACCTGCAAGTCCGTCTCCGGACGGGCACGCACGCGCTCGACCCAGTCGTTCCAGTCGGTCACCGCGTCGCCATCCACGGCCAGCACGCGATCACCCGGCTCCAGCCCCGCCGCCGCGGCGGGGCTCCCGGCCTCGACCGCGCCGATACGCGGTTCCAGCGCGGGGCGATACGGCCGCAAGCCCAGCTTGTCGAGGAACTGCCCCTCGCCCAGCAGCGCCTGGCGATCGCGCAGATCCACCTCGCGCTCGAACTCGCGACCCTCCACATCCCGCACCAGCAGGGTCACGGCCTCGCCGCGCACGGCATGATCCAGCAGCCGCAGGTTGGCCTGCTCCCAGTCCACGACCGCGCGATCCCCCACCCGCAGGATCTCCTGCCCGCGCTCGAGCCCGGCCTCGGCGGCCGGCGTCTCCGGCGCCACCTCGCCCAGAATCGGCTTGACCCCTCCCACGCCCACCATGAACATCACGGCGTACACCACGATGGCCAGGAGGAAATTCGCCGCGGGTCCCGCCGACACCACAAAGGTACGGGCCTCGAGACCCTTCTGGTTGAAGGCGCGCGGGACCTCCTCCGGCGCGACGGCCCCCTCGCGCTCATCCAGCATCTTCACGTAGCCGCCCAGGGGCAGCGCGGCGATCACGAACTCCGTCCGATCCCGTCCGAAGTAGCGCTTGTACAACGGGCGCCCGAAACCGACCGAAAACCGCAGCACCTTGACACCCATCAGGCGCGCGGCCAGGTAATGTCCATACTCGTGCACGGTCACGAGCACGCCGATCGCCACCGCAAATGCCAGCAGGCTCGTCAGAAAGGTCATGACACCACTTGCCGTGCGTTCGCCACCTGCTCCCCGGCGATCGCGCGTGCCTTCCGGTCAGCGCTCAACACCCGCTCCAGCGAGTCCACCGGCTCGGCCTCGATGGCATCGAGAGTGGCGGCGATCACCACGGGGATCTCGCTGAACGCCAGGCGTTCGGCGAGAAACGCCTCCACCGCCACCTCATTCGCCGCGTTCAGCACCGCCGTCGCCGTCCCCCCGCGCTCCAGGGCCTGATAGGCCAGCCCCAGCGCAGGGAAGCGCGCCGCTTCCGGTTCGGAGAACTCCAGCCGGCCCATGGTCAGAAGGTCCAGGGGCTCGACCCCGGATTGCATGCGCTCGGGCCAGGCCAGGGCATGGGCAATCGGTGTTCGCATATCGGGATTCCCGAGTTGCGCGAGCACAGAGCCGTCGTCATAGGCCACCATCGAGTGCACGATACTCTGCGGATGCAGCACCACCTGGATCGTCGCCGGCGGTACTGCGAACAGCCAGCAGGCCTCGATCACCTCCAGGCCCTTGTTCATCATCGTTGCGGAGTCCACCGAGATCTTGCGCCCCATCTCCCAGTTGGGATGAGCGCAGGCCTCGTCCGGGGTGATGCCGGCAAAGCTGTCCAGCGGACGATCGCGAAACGGCCCGCCCGACGCGGTCAGCCAGATCCGGCGGGCACCATGACGTGTCACCGGCTCCGCACAGACGTACCCGTTCGGCAGGCACTGGAAGATCGCGTTGTGCTCGGAATCGATGGGCAGCAGGCACGCCCCGGAGCGCCGCACGGCATCCATCAGCAAGGCGCCGGACATCACCAGCGCCTCCTTGTTCGCCAGCAACACCCGCTTGCCTGCCTCCGCCGCGGCCAGCGTGGGCAACAGCCCGGCGCCCCCCACGATCGCGGCCATCACCGCGTCCACCTGCGGCGCGCGCGCCACCTCGGCCAGGGCCTCCGCGCCCGCGCGCACCTGCGTGCGCGAACCGGACGCCGCCAGGGCCGTGCGCAGGGCATCCGCGGCATCCGCATCGACCATCACCGCGACGTCCGGCGCGTGCCGGAGGCACTGCTCGCGCATACGTTCCACATTGCGATGAGCCGTCAGGGCATGGACGCGGAACCGTTCCGGCTGACGCGCCACCACGTCCAGCGTGCTCAGCCCGATACTGCCGGTCGATCCGAGAATGGTGAGCTGCGTCGTCTTCATGAGTACCTGCGCCTGCGCGCGCTATCCCGTCACCGGCGAGGCCGGTATCAGCGCCAGCCACAACAGCCCGGCCAGGAACACCGGGGCGGCTGCAACCATACTGTCGAACCGGTCCAGAATACCCCCGTGACCCGGCAGCAAGGAACCACTGTCCTTGGCCCCGGCCTCGCGCTTCAGGATGCTCTCGAACAGGTCCCCGACCACCGACACCAGACCGATCAGTACCGACAGCAGAAGGAAGACCAGCGCGTCCATCGGGGCAAGCCCCCACCCGATCGCCACCACGGTCGCGAAGGCCAGTACCGTGAGCAGGCCGCCGAACAACCCCTCGCGGGTCTTTCCCGGGCTGATATGGGGCGCCAGCGGGTTGCGGCCGAAGGCCTTGCCGGCGAAGTAGGCGCCCGTATCCGCGAGCCCCACCAGCACCACCAGATACACCACCAGCAACGGGGCCAGTGCGTGCAACCAGACGAGGCCCATTCCGGCCGGCACCAGGGTGAGGATCGCCGCAACCGCAAACAGCGGTCCATGTCGGCCGCGCGCGCCCTCCTCGTGTTCCCGGTAGAACGGCAGCACCAGCAGGATCACCAGCCACCACAGCAGGGCCAGGCCCAGAATCAGGTAGTGCAGCGCCCCTGCGGGGGCAGTTCCAAGCGCCAGCACGGGGGCGCCCACGGCCGCGACCAGCGCGGCGCGGGCACCGTGGCCCACCAGTCCCGCCAGGCCGCCCCATTCCCAGGTGGCCAGCCCGAGCACCAGCACCACCAGGAGCAGCACGGCCCAGTTGGGGCCCCAGGCCACCAGGGCCAGGGCCGGCAGGCCCAGGGCCGACGCCGTCAGGATCCGTTGCCTAAGCACCGGTCGCCTCCCCCGGCGCGGCCGCGTCGCCCGCGGCCGGCACGCGCCCGAAGCGGCGCTGGCGGCTTGCGTACCAGGTCAGCCCTTCCTCCAGCTCCGTATTCGTCACATCCGGCCAGAAGGTCTCGATGAACAGCAGTTCGGCGTAGGCCGCCTGCCACAAGAGGAAATTGCTGACCCGGTGTTCACCCCCGGTGCGGATCAGCAGATCCACGTCCGGCAGGCCGGCCGTACTCAGATATCCGGAGAAGGCGGCCTCGGGGTCCGCTCCGCGGTCGCTGTCGGCCACCCAGCGGCGGGCCGCCTGCAGGATGTCCCAGCGCCCGCCATAGCCCAGTGCGACCACCAGGCACATCCGATCATTGCCGGCGGTGGCGTGCTCGGCCTCGGTCATGCGTGCCTGAAGATCGGACGGGAACGTCGCGCGATCCCCGATAAAGCGCAGCGCGATACCCCGCTCGACGAGCTCCGGAAGCTCCGCCTCGATGGCGGAAACAAACAGGTCGAACAGGGCCTCGACCTCTTCCCGGGGGCGGCCCCAGTTCTCGCTGCTAAAGGCAAACAGGGTGAGGGTGCCAACGCCCTGTTCGGCAAAGAAGCGCACGGCGTTGCGCGTCGCCTCCAGCCCGGCGCGGTGGCCTTCGGATCGGCTCAGACCGCGCGCCTCGGCCCAGCGGCCGTTGCCATCCATGATGATGGCCACATGCGCGGGAAGCCCATCGCGGGGTTTGGGGATAACCGGCATCGTGCGCGCCGGTCAGACTTCCATCAACTCGGCTTCCTTGTCCGCCAGCATCGCGTCGATCTTGGCGATGTGGTCGTCGGTCAGCTTCTGGACCTGCTCCTGGGCCTTGTGCTCGTCGTCCTCGGACATCTCCTTGTCCTTGACCAGCTGCTTGAAGGCATTGTTGGCGTCACGCCGGATATTGCGCACGGCGACCCGTGCGTGCTCGGCCTCCGCCTTCACCACCTTCACCAGCTCGCGGCGGCGCTCTTCCGTCAGCGCCGGCAGCGGCACCCGGATCACGGTCCCCATGCTCGCCGGGTTCAGCCCCAGATCGGAGGTCATGATGGCCTTCTCGACCTTACCCACCATGTCCTTCTCGTACGGCACCACGGCCAGGGTGCGCGCATCCTCGGCCGTGATGTTCGCGACCTGGTTGATCGGCACTTCCATGCCGTAGTACTCCACGTGCACGTGCTCGAGCAGCGTGGGGTGCGCCCGCCCCGTGCGGATCTTCGACAGTTCGTTGCGCAGCGCTTCCAGGCTCTTGTCCATGCGCTCGCGCGCGTCCTTGATGGTGGCGTCACTCATTGCGGGATCCCTCGACCAGGGTACCCACCGCCTCGCCCATCACGAGCCGCTGCAGGTCGCCCCTGGCAAACATGTTCATTACACGAATCGGCAGGCCGTTGTCGCGGCACATCACCAGGGCCGTGGTATCCATCACGCCCAGGCGCCTTTCCAGCGCATCATCGAACGTCAGGCGTTCAAAGCGTCGGGCATCCTTGCTCTTGACCGGGTCGGCATCGTAGACACCGTCGACCTTGGTCGCCTTGATCATGATATCGGCGTTGATCTCGATCGCCCGCAGGCTGGCCGCGGAGTCCGTCGTAAAGAACGGATTACCGGTCCCGGCCGCGAACACCACGATCCGCCCCTTCTCGAGATGGCGCACCGCACGGCGCCGGATGTAGTCCTCGCAGACCTGGTTGATCCGGATCGCCGACATTACTCGAGAGAAACGCCCGGCCCGCTCGATCGCATCCTGCAGCGCCAGCGCGTTGATCACCGTCGCCAGCATGCCCATGTGATCACCGGTCACCCGGTCCATACCGCCCTGCGCCAGACCCGCACCGCGGAAGATATTACCGCCACCGATCACGATGCCGACCTCTACCCCCATGCGGGAGAGCTCCGAGACCTCTTCGGCCACCTGCGCCAGGACATCCGGGTCCACCCCGTAGGATTGCTGGCCCATCAGGGCCTCCCCGCTCAACTTCAGAAGGATGCGCCGGTACGCGGGCTGGCTGTCCTGACTCATGGAGTTCCTTATCTCGGGCTCGTTATTCTCGCTTGCCAGTTTTTTCTGGCCCTCTTATCCGGAAACGGCCGCTTCAAGCGGCCGCCCCGGGATCCTGCTGGATCAGGCGCCGCGCGCCTGAGCCATGACCTCTTCGGCGAAGTTCTCGGTCTTCTTCTCGATGCCCTCGCCCACTTCATAGCGGATGAATCCGGACACCGACGCACCCTTGCTCTCCAGCAACTGGCCGACGGTCTGATCGGGGTCCTTCACGAACGGCTGGCCGACCAGGGTAATCTCGCCCAGGTACTTGCGGATCCGGCCCTCGATCATCTTCTCGATGATGTTCTCGGGCTTGCCGGACTCCTCGGCCTGCGCCTTGAAGATCGCGCGTTCCTTGTCGAGCAGCTCGGTCGGCACCTGGCTTTCGTCCACGCACACCGGGTGGCTGGCCGCGATATGCATGGCGATGTCCTTCGCCAGCGCCTCGTCGCCGCCGTTCAGGCCGACCAGCACGCCAATGCGGGCGCCATGCTGGTAGAAGCCCAGGGCCCCTTCCGCGCTCATTCGTTCGAAGCGACGCACCTGGACGTTCTCGCCCACCTTGGCGATCAGCTGGGTGCGCTGCTCTTCCAGGGTCTGGCCATCCACGGTCTCGGCCATCAGACCCTCGACGGAATCGGCTGCGGTGTTCAGCGCCACCTTGGCGCAGGTGCCGGTGAAGGCACGGAAGTTGTCGTCATTGCCAACGAAGTCGGTTTCGCAGTTGATCTCGACGATCACGGCCTGCGAACCCTCGCAGGCGATCTCGACCCGGCCCTCGGCCGCAACCCGATCCGCCTTCTTGTCGGCCTTGGCCATGCCGGACTTGCGCATGGCTTCCACGGCCGCTTCCAGGTCTCCCCCGGTCTCGGTCAGGGCCTTCTTGCATTCCATCATGCCGGCGCCAGTGCGCTCGCGCAGTTCTTTCACTTGTGCAGCAGTAATCTGCATCGTTGGTGCTCCTGAATCATGCTCGGACCGGCCGCCTCGGGCGGCCGGTCCCGGTTATCAAGCGGGGTTGGCGGGCGACGCGGTGTCGTCGGAACCTTCGGCCGCGGCCGGCTCGGCGAACTCTTCTTCGCTCACGCCACCGGTGCTCACGGCGCCCTTGGCCTCGATGATCGTGTCGGCGATCGCGGCCACGTAGAGCTGGATGGCACGCATCGCGTCATCATTGCCCGGGATCACGTAGTCCACGCCTTCCGGGGAATGGTTGGAATCGACCACTGCCACCACCGGGATGCCGCGCTTCTTCGCCTCGGCCACGGCAATCTTTTCGTAGCCCACGTCGATCACGAACATGGCGTCGGGCATGCGGTTCATGTCCTTGATACCGCCCAGGCTGCGATCCAGCTTTTCCTTCTCGCGGCGACGGCTCAGGGCCTCGCGCTTGTTCAGGACCTGGAAGCTGCCGTCGGCGTCCATCGTCTCGAGATCCTTCAGGCGCTTGATCGACTGCTTGACCGTGTTGAAGTTGGTCAGCATCCCGCCCAGCCAGCGGTGGCTCACGTGCGGCATGCCGCAGCGACGTGCCTCTTCCGCCACCACGTCGCGCGCCGAGCGCTTGGTGCCGACAAACAGGATCTGGCCGCCGTCGGCGGCGAGCTTGCCGAGGAAGTTCAACGCGTCGTTGAACATCGGCAGGGACTTCTCGAGGTTGATGATATGAATCTTGTTGCGTTCCCCGAAGATGTACGGGGCCATCTTGGGATGCCAGTAACGCGTCTGGTGGCCGAAGTGCACGCCGGCCTCCAGCATCTGTCGCATAGTCACGAGGGACATGAGGTTTCTCCTGTAACGGGTTGAGCCTCCACGTATCCCGATCTGAAACCCGAACCGAATCTTCTTTCGCGAGCGGGCACCCGACAGACCGTGCCGATACGTGTGTGGATTTAGGTTTCGAACACCGGCCCCGCAAAGGGCGGCATCCGGCCCCGCCGAATTGCCAGCGAGGCGCGCGCTTTATAGCATAGGACGCTTACCCGAACCAAACGCCGAGCCCCTCCGGGCGCCGCGGCGGGAGCCCCCATGTCCGTTTCCATCAAGACCCCCGAAGAGATCGAACACATGCGCGTCGCCGGCCGCCTGGCCGCCGAAGTCCTCGAGATGATCGAGCCCCATGTGCAGGCCGGCGTGACCACCGGGGAGCTGGACCGGATCTGCCACGACTACATCGTGAACACCCAGGACGCGATCCCGGCCCCGCTCAACTACCGGGGCTTTCCCAAGTCGATCTGCACCTCGGTGAACCACCAGGTCTGCCACGGCATCCCGGGCGACCGGAAGCTGAAGAACGGCGACATCCTCAACATTGACATCACCGTCATCAAGAACGGCTTTCACGGCGATACCAGCCGCATGTTCGTGATCGGCAAGGCCGGCATCCAGGCCCAGCGGGTGATCGACGTGGCGCGCACCAGCATGTACCTCGGCATCCAGCAGGTCCGCCCCGGGGCCACGCTGGGCGACATCGGACACGCCATCCAGGAATACGCCGAGGCCCGGCGCTGCTCCGTGGTGCGGGAATTCTGCGGTCACGGGATCGGGCGCGGCTTTCACGAGGACCCACAGGTCCTGCACTACGGCAAGCCCGGCACCGGCATGACGCTGGAGGAAGGCATGTGCTTCACCATCGAACCCATGATCAATGCCGGACGCCGGCATACGCGCATCCTCGCCGACGGCTGGACCGCCGTGACCAAGGATCACAGCCCCTCGGCCCAGTGGGAGCACACCATCCTGGTGACCGCGGATGGCTACGAGATCCTGACCCTGCGCAAGGACGAAACCCCGCCCCAGGAGATCGCGGCCTGATCCGGGCTTTTCGCCTCCCTTACCCGCCGATTCGCACCAACAACGCCACGGAGTTGCAATGAATCCTGCGGGCAGCACCCCCGGCGAACTCGATACCCCGGCCTTCACCGCCGACTGGGGCGAGGACTACCAGCGCCTGAGCCGCAACCCGGGGAACATCGCCCTGTTCCGGGACCGCCGCCGCGCCATCCTGGAGCAGCAGTACCAGGGCTTTCGCGACGGCATGCCCATCGCCGAACTGATCCATGGCCATGCCCGGCGCATCGACGAGCTGCTCAAGCTGATCTGGGCGCAGAAGGGCCTGGCCGACGACGACCGGCTGTGCCTGATCGCAGTCGGGGGCTACGGGCGCGGCGAACTGCATCCCGCCTCCGACATCGATATCCAGATCATCCTCGAGGGCGAGCACGACCGTGCCCGCTTCGACCGCATCAGCGATTTCGTCACCTTCCTCTGGGATATCGGCATCGAAGTCGGACACAGCGTGCGCAGCATCGAAGACTGCACCCGCGAGGCGCGCGACGACATCACCGTTGCGACCAACCTGATCGAGGCCCGCTACCTGGCCGGTCATCTGGGTCTGTTCAACGACTTCCGCCAGGCCATCGAACCCGATCGCATCTGGGACTCGCGCAGTTTCTACGCCGCCAAGCTGGCGGAACAGCAGGCCCGGCATCGCCGCTTCGGCGAGACCGCCTACCGCCTGGAGCCAAACGTCAAGGAAGGCCCTGGCGGGCTGCGCGACATCCAGATGATCGGATGGGTCACCAAGCGCCACTACGGCGCCGAGCGCATCGAGGAACTGGTCTCGCTGGGCTTCCTGCGCGAGGGCGAATTCCGCGAGATGATGGAGGGCCAGAACTTCCTCTGGCGCGTGCGCTTCGCCCTGCACATGCTGGCCGGCCGCCGCGAGGACCGCCTGCTGTTCGACCTGCAGCGCCAGCTGGCCAACACCTTCGGCTTCGTCGACCAGAACCACAACCGGGCGGTCGAGCAGTTCATGCAGCGCTACTTCCGCACCATCAACGACCTCGAGCGCCTGAACGAGCTGCTCCTGCAGCACTTCAACGAGGCCATCCTCGACAATCCCGAAGACCTGCAGGACCCGGTCCGCATCCATCAGCGCTTTCAGGTTCGCGGCGGCTACCTGGAGGCCGCCCACGACCAGGTCTTCATGATCTACCCCCCGGCGCTGCTGGAAGTCTTCCGCCTGCTGCAGGAGCACCCCGAGATCCAGGGCATACGGGCCTCCACCATCCGCCTGATCCGGGCGCATCGCCACCTGATCGACGGTCATTTCCGGCGCAACCCGGTCTGCCGGGAGCTGTTCATGGACATCCTGCGGGCCCCGCGCGGCATCACCAGCCAGCTCCGCCGGATGAACCGCTATGGCGTGCTGGGCAACTATCTTCCGGCCTTCGGCCGCATCATCGGGCGCATGCAGTATGACCTCTTCCACGCCTACACCGTGGACGAACACACCCTGAACGTGGTGCGCAACGCGCGCCGGCTCGCCCTGCCCGAGTTCGCCCACGAACAACCCCTGGCGCACCGCATCCACGCGAGCCTGGAACGGCCGGAACGCCTGGTCCTGGCCGCGCTGTTTCACGACATCGCCAAGGGTCGCGGCGGCGACCACTCCGAGCTGGGCGCCCACGACGCCCTGCACTTCTGCCAGCAACACGGGCTCTCGGACGCCGATGCCGGGCTGGTCGCCTGGCTGGTGCGCTCGCACCTGCTGATGTCCCTCACGGCCCAGCGCAAGGACATCTCGGACCCCGAGGTGGTCCTCGGCTTCGCACGGGAGGTCGCCACCGGCGAACGCCTGGACTTTCTCTATCTGCTCACGATTGCCGATATCCGCGGCACCAACCCGGAGCTATGGAACAGCTGGAAGGATGCCTTGCTCCAGACCCTCTACCACGCCACGCGCAACGTCCTCGATCGTGGCCTGGACACCCCGCCGGACATGGACGAGCAGATCCGCCAGACGCGCGTCGAGGCGCTCGAGCGGCTGCAGCAACAGGGTTTCGATCCGGAACAGGCGCGTCGGCTGTGGGATGAACTCGACGACGAGTATTTCCTCCGCCATTCCGCCGACGAGATCGCCTGGCATGCCCAGGCCCTGCTCCCGCTGGAACCGGACGCGCTCCCGCTGATCCTGGTACGCCCCAAGACCTCGCGCGGCAGCACCGAGATCTTCGTCTATGCCGAGGATCACCCGCAGATCTTCGCCCGCATCACCAGCGCATTGACCCAGCTCGGGCTCGACATCGTAGACGCCCGCATCATCACCACGGCGGGTGGCCGCACCCTGGATACCTTCCTGGTCCTGGAGAGCGGCGGCGGCCAGACCGTCGATGCCGGCTATCGCGCCGACGAGATCCGCCACGCTCTGGAGCAGGAACTCGCCCGCCAGGGCCGCACCCCCAACCCCGCCACGCGTCAGCTACCGCGACGCCTCAAGCACTTCGACGTGGACACCCGCATCGAATTCGAGCCGGCGCCCGGGGGCCACGCCACGCGCATGCGCCTGCGGGCCCTGGATCGACCGGGCCTGCTGTCCACCATCGGGCATATCCTTGGCGAGCAGGGTATCGACGTCCGCACCGCCCGCATCGCCACGGCCGGCGAACAGGTCGAAGACAGCTTCCTGCTGAGCCGACCCGGGCGCACCCCGCTGGACGCCGAGGCACAGACCCGACTGCGCGAGGCCCTGCTTCAGGCCCTCTGACGCCGAGGGAAACACTGATTAAGTGTTCCCCTTACGATCAGCGCCCGCGCGCCTCCAGCGGCAAGGGTTCCGGCGCCGCCGGCGAGGCCTCGCCCAGCAGGCGCGTTTCAAAGTCCGTCAGCACGCTGAATTCGACCCGTCGGGAGGCCCGGCGGTCCTCCTCGCCCTGTGCATCCAGCACCCGCCGCGAAGATGACAGGCCCACGGCGGCGACCCGCGAGCGAAACCAGTCTGCCTCCTGCAGGGGTTCCAGCTGGTAGGCATATTCCAGCACCGCCCGCGTGCGCCGCTGGCTAAGATCCATGTTGCCGAAATAAGCCTCCAGGGGATCGTCGCTCCCGGCCCACTCACTCGACGTGTGGCCTTCGATCCGCACCTCCCGGATCACCTCGGCGAACGGGCGCAGCTGTTCGGCATAGCGCGGCATGAAATCCGCCAGAATGGCCTCGAATCGCGGCCGGATGGAGGATGAACTGCGCTCGAACAGGACCTCCGGCTCACGGAAACGCAGCGTCAGGCTGTCGCGATCCAGCTCCGCGTTCCAGCGCGGCAGATCCTCCCGGAACTCCTCCTCCAGCACCGAATAGATCGCCGCGCGCAGCGCGGCCGCCTCGTTGCGGACCTCGGTGTGGGCCGCGCTCTCGCGCTCCACCTGCACCATGTGCAGCAGGGCCAGGAACAGGAAGATCATCATCAGTGCGGCCATGAGGTCCGCCACCGCCAGCCAGTGCGAGCCCTGATCGGCCTCGTTCCCGCCACCCGGCCCTCGGCGGCGACGCGCGAGCCAGGCCAGCATCAGCTACGCCCGCCCGCGGATACGGCCGGAGCGGCGCGCTCGGCACCCCAGCGACCCTCGGCCGCATGGCCCGCCTGCACGGCATTCTCGATACTCTCGAGCATCGCCTCCAGGCGAGCGTCCATCGCCGGGAAGGCCTCGGTGGCGCGGTCGCGCAGCGCCGCGATACTGCCCAGAAGCGCCTCCAGCTCCACCGTCTCCCGGCGCAGGCTGGACAGTGTCGATTCCTGGTCCTCCACGTGCCGGGTGATCTGCAGGGCCTGGCCGGTCATCCGCTCCAGGGTCTGCTCGGTTTGCTCCACCCCGGCCCGCGCCTGGTCGAACGCGCGGTGCAGGCCGTCCATCTGCTGACGGTACTGCTCCTGCCATTCCACCAGCCGGGCCACCGAGTCATCCAGACGCCGGAAGTTCTCGCCGAACTGCTCGCCCAGGCGGCTGTTGAAGTCGTGAATCACCCGCTCCAGGGCCTCCACCAGATGCCCGCTGCTCATCTCCGTGATGCGCTCGGCCATGCCGTCCAGGGTCCGGGTCAGTTCGCGGTGCTGCTGTTCCAGCCGCGCATCGAGGCGCTGATCCAGCTTGCGCACCGCCTCGCCCACGGCGAGCGTGGCGTCGCGCTGCTGCGTCGCCAGTTCTGCGTCACGGGATGGCCCGCTCGCGGCGCGTGTGGGCGAGGATTCGGTGGCCGATACCGGCGCCGGCGCCGGCGCGATCACCTGCACGATGCGCAGCACGGCGGCCAGCAGGATGCCCACGATACTGGTCACGAAGGCCAGCTTGAGACCCTCCAGCAGTGCAGGGATGCTGGCCTCGACGCGGCCGGCATCGAAATCCAGCAGGCCAATGGCAACACCCAGAAAGGTCCCGAGGATCCCGAGGGTCGTCAGCAAGGTGGGCGCTGCCCCCTGAAAGGCCTCCGCACGGCGCAGGGCGGTGGCCGCCAGGCCCGCCAGGAACAACCCGAACAGCAACAGCGCAAACAGCCCAATCACCGTCAACGGACTCAAGTCCTGCAGGCTGGCCAGGAGGGCTTCGGCCACCCGATCCAGAATTCCGCTCATTTTCATTCCTCCAGGCCGCGGGCACTTCACGCCCCACGCCGTATTGCGAACCTCTCGCAACAATACCTAGCAAGAATAGAGCCAGCCCCACCAATCCGCGTCAGCAAGCGCCCCATCCGCCCGGCAAGGCCATCCCGAAGCACAGAACGACAAATTCTCGACACACAAGGCCACGGGATTCTCGCCTGCCTCGACTAACGCATGTCCATTAATTGACGCATCACGAAGGGACGGAATGAACACCCCACCCCGTCTACTCAATGAATCCCTGCAAGAAATCGAACTAACCCATGAACCCCTGGTTCACCCGCACACCTCGCCGCGCCGGCGAAGTCCAGCTCCGCCGACGCACGCCGATACGCGTCAGCATGATGCTAACGCTGCTGGGGCTTTGTGCATGGGGGCAGGCCGGTGCGCTGGAAGAGACACCGCCCCAGTCGGCCACGCAGTCGCCGCCGCTTGTGTTCGGACTCCAGCCATTCGCCAGCCCCCCGGCGCTTTTCCAGCGCTACGCCCCCCTGCGTGACTGGCTGGCGAACGAAACGGGCCATCCCACTAGGCTTGAGTCCGCACGCGACCTTGCCACACTGGTTGCCCGCGGGCGCGACGAGCGTTACGACCTCATGCTCGTGGCGCCCCATGTGGTCCCCCTGCTGCTGGATCACGCGCCCTATCACCTTGTCGCCCGCACCGAGGAACAGCTCGCGATGGTGCTTTTGGTTCGCCCCGGGGATTCGATCGCATCCATATCCGACCTGGCCGGCCGAACCATCGCCGCTCCATACGAGGAAAGCCGTGCCGCGACCCTGGCGCGAGGCGTCACGGATGCGCAGGATTGGCCAGACCCGCCCGGCCCCCCGCGTTATCGGTACTACCATCACAACAGTGCGGCCATCGCCGCGTTCCAGCGCGAGCTCACCGACGCCCTGGTCATGATCATCGAGGGCACCGTGCTGCCCGCCCCGCCCCCTCCGAACCCGCGCCGACCACGACATCTCTCCCTGGCAGACGGCAGTCTGGTGCGAATCCTGGCGCAGTCCGAGCGCTTTCCCGGCCTGGCGCTCCTGATACACGAGCGGCTCGCCGAACAAGTACCCGACCTGGACGCCCGCGTGACCTCCATGCCGCGCGACGAGGCGGAAGCGACACTGCTACGCCAGATCGGTCACCGCAGCTTCGTCTCTACACACGCCGGGGAATACACGAGCTTCCGCGGCGCACTCGAGTCGATGGAAAGGCAGCTCGAACTGGAGACACCCAACCCGCCATAACGCACCGTTCGCAACCACCAGGTTACGGGCTGCCATGAAAGGCCTCCGGATGAACCATCATCACGGATGGGCATCCTTCGACCAGTCCCGTAGAATGACGGGGTTTGCATCATTCTCGTCCCGCCATCGACACGGGCGGACACGCGACCCGGGTACTCCTCATGACCTCGTCCGGCCTGGCTCGAACCGGCTTCGGCCCCGCCTTAATGGCCTCGCTCCAAAAAGGCGGGCCCCAATCCGCATGCGTCTGAATTTCGCCTGGCAGATCATCATCGGGACCGTCGCGATCCAGGTCGCGATGGTGGCGGTGCTGATGTTCAGCGGCATCTCCCAGGTCCAGCAGAACCAGTCGCAGATGCTGGAGCGCTTTGCCGAGCAGCAGGGGCGCCTCCTGTCCAGCGCGCTGACCCCGGGGCTGGCCTACGCCGATCCGGCGATGCTGCAGGACCTGCTGGACCTGGTCGCGGACGACTCCCACGTGCTCTACGCCGTGGTGCTCGATGCCCAGGACCAGCCCATGGCCTCCGTGGGCATCTCGCCGGAGGCAATCCCCGAATCCGGCGACCGCATTCGCACTGCCCCTGGACAGATCGAGATCCTCCGGGACATCGAACTGGCCGGACAGCCCCTGGGCACCCTCGCGGTCGGGTATTCGACGGACGCCATCGATGCCCTGTCCGCCGACCTCCTGCAGCGCAACGTCCTGCTGGCCATGGGCGTTCTGGTACTGTCGATGGTGGCCGCGATTGTGTTCAGTCTGGTGATCACCCGCCGGCTGCGCCTTTTGAATCAGGGCGCGAAGGCCCTGCAGGTCGGCCGCCTGGACCATCGCATCCCGATGCGCTCGAACGACGAATTCGGCGACCTCGCGCGCACCTTCAACGACGTCGCCGCCCATCTCGGTACAACCCAGACCACGCTGGAACAGCAAAACCAGCAACTCAACCGCTCGGTCGCGCGCCTGGAATCCATGCTGGGCGGGGCCAATGCCATCCTGTGGGAGGCCAACCCCGCCACTCACGAATGGGAGTTCGTCGCCGGCGACACCCGCCACCTGCTCGGCTTTCCCGCGCGCAATCTGGGCCGCGGCGAACTGCGGGCCCGCCACATCCATCCGAGCGACCTGCCGCGGGTCCAGAACGCCGCCCGCGAGAGCCGCAACCAGTCACGCACCGTGGACTACCGCTTCGCGCACCGCGACGGCCAGTGGATCTGGCTGCGCGACATCCTGTCCTGGGCCACGGACAGTGACGGCCGCGAGAGCCTGCGCGGACTGACCCTGGATATCACCGCCCATCGCCGCACCACCGATGCCCTGGCCGAAAGCGAGAATCGCTACCGCGATGTCGTGGACCACATCTCCGAGGTCATCTTCCGGACCGATGCGGACGGTCGCTGGACCCTCCTGAATCCCGCCTGGGAACACCTCACCGGCTTCAGCGTGGAGGAGACCCTGGGCCGCCCGATGTGCGACTTCGTGGCCCCGGAGGACACCGAGGACGCCCGCAGCTTCTGCGCCACCCTGCTGGAGGGCGGGTCCCATGCCCAGTCCGAGGAGATCCGCCTGCGCACCCGCGAAGGCGACATCCGCTGGGTCAGCGTCTATGCCAGTGCCCGGTTCAATGAGCGCGGCGAGGTCACGGCGACCTTCGGCACGATGACCGACATCTCCGACCGCAAGCAGGCCGAGGACGAGATCCGCCGTCTCGCCTTCTTCGACGGCCTGACCCATCTGCCCAACCGTACCCTGCTGCACGATCGACTGAGCCAGACGCTCGGGAACACCGAGCGCAGCCATTTGCACGGCGCGCTCCTGTTCATCGACCTCGACAACTTCAAGGACATCAACGACACCCTGGGGCATGCCGTGGGCGACGACCTGCTGCGGCAGGTCGCCGAGCGCATGCAGGACTCGGTCCGCGAGGCCGATACCCTGGCGCGCCTTGGGGGCGACGAGTTCGTGGTCATCCTCAACGACCTCCACCCCGACCCGGCGCGGGCCGCGACCCAGGCGGAAGCGGTGGGACGCAAACTGATCGACCTCCTGCGCGACCCCTTCGAGCTCGCCGGACAGAAACGCCATGTCACCCCGAGCATCGGCGCCACGCTGTTCAGCGGCCGCAGTCTGGGCGTGGAAGAGATCCTGAAACAGGCGGACCTGGCGATGTATCGGGCGAAGAACGCCGGGCGCAACACCGTCCGCTTCTATGACCCCGACCTGCACCGCGCGGTCGAGGCCCGCTTCGAACTCGAGAGCGAGCTGCGCCATGCGCTCGATCAGGACCACTTCAGCGTGCACTACCAGCCGCAGGTGGATGCCTCCGGCGCGGTCATGGGCGCCGAGATCCTGCTGCGCTGGATGCACGAAACCCGTGGCGCGATCTCCCCCGCCGAGTTCATTCCGGTCGCCGAACAGACCGGCCTGATCGTCCCGATCGGACGCAAGGTCATGCGCGCGGCCTGCGAGCAACTGGCCGCCTGGCAGCACCAGCCGGCCTTCCGTGACCTGACGCTGTCGGTCAACGTCAGCGCCCGCCAGTTCCGCCACCGCCACTTCGTCCGCGACCTGGCGGCGATCCTGGACGAAACCGGCGCCCCCGGGGAACGCCTGAAACTGGAACTGACCGAGAGCATGTTGCTGGAGAACGTGGAAACGGTCATTGCCCACATCGAGGAACTGCGCACGCTCGGGATCGAATTCTCCCTGGACGACTTCGGCACCGGTTACTCGTCGCTGGCCTACCTCAAGCGCCTGCCGCTGGCCCAACTAAAGATCGATCAATCCTTCGTGCGCGATGTGCTGGATGACCCGAACGATGCCGCGATTGCCCAGATGGTGGTCAATCTGGCCCACACCCTGGACCTCGACGTGATCGCCGAAGGGGTGGAGAACGACGATCAGCGCGCCTTCCTGTTCGGCCTGGGCTGCCGTCATTTCCAGGGCTACCTGTACGGTCACCCCGACACCCTGGCCGTCCTGGAGGCACAGGTCCTCCGCCAGGCGGGAAACCGCCACCCGGCCGCCCACCGATAACAATTCGATTAAATCGAATTTTAAGGGGCGTTTTTCGGCATTTTCTTTCGTATAAATCGGATCTACGCTGGCGGGTATTCAATTCCAGCCAAACGGAGACCCGTCGACCATGAGCACCAAGATCCTGATCCTGTACTACTCCACCTGGGGCCACATCGAGCAGATGGCGGAGGCCGTGGCCCGGGGGGCCCGCGAAGTCCCGGATACCGAGGTCACGATCAAGCGCGTCCCGGAACTGATGCCGGACGAGGTAGCCCGCAACGCCGGCGCCAAGCTCGACCAGGCCGCACCCATCGCGAAGCCGGAGGAACTGGCGGACTACGACGCCATCATCATCGGCACCCCGACCCGCTTCGGCCGCATGGCCGCCCAGATGGCCAACTTCCTCGACCAGACCGGCGCCCTGTGGTTCGGCGACAAGCTGGTCGGCAAGGTCGGCAGCGTGTTCAGCTCCACGGCATCGCAGCATGGCGGCCAGGAGACGACCCTGGTCTCCACCATCGTTAACCTGCTGCACTACGGCATGACCGTGGTTGGTCTACCCTACACCGAGAAGCGCATGCTCGACGTTAGCGAAGTCTGCGGCGGTACGCCCTACGGTGCCACCACGCTGGCGGCCGGGGACGGCTCGCGCCAGCCGAGCGAGAGCGAACTGGGCATGGCCGCCTCCCAGGGCCGACACGTTGCGGAGGTCGCCCGCGCCCAGCGGCTTGGACGCGAGGCCGGCTGACCGAACCGGTCCATTTTCCAGGGCCCCCTCGTTCTGGCGGGGGCCCAGCCGAATCGGGCCCGGCGGCATCGCCCCGGGCCCCAACGCGGGCCACTGCCCGCCCTGCTACAAGGAGAGTATCGACATGGACCACACCCTCGACGACAGCGGCAAGCTGATCCTGCGACTGGCGCTCGGCATCATGATCCTGCTGCACGGCATCGCGAAGATCACCGGTGGCATCAGTGGCATCGAAGGCATGCTGGCCGACGCCGGACTCCCGACCATCCTGGCCTACGGGGTGTATATCGGCGAGATCCTGGCGCCGATCCTGGTCATCCTCGGACTCTATGCACGCATCGGCGCCGTACTCATCGCGATCAACATGGTCTTTGCCATCGCTCTGGCGCATGCCCACGAGGTCTTCCAGCTCACCGGCCACGGCGGCTGGGCCCTGGAACTGCAGGGCATGTTCCTGTTCACGGCCATCGCGCTGGCCCTGACCGGCCCCGGCCGTTTCGCGATCAACCGCCAATAACCCTAAAGGAGACGCTGATTGAATCGCGATGTCTTGACCTCCGCTCAGACATCCAGCGCCTCTGATCCCGCGAAAACCCTCTCCACTCGGCGCGACGACAACGGGGGGGTCAAGGTCAAGACAACGGTGGTCCCGACGGTCTTGCCAGTAGGTGAAGGCTGGGTCTTCGGACATCTTGGGCACGCACGGCCTTTGGCCGTTGCGTGCCGCGCCCGCCAGCGGGCGCCGGGGGCTTTCAGGCGGCAATGCATAGGGTCAGACAGGAATGTTGGACTAGCTCCTGTTTTGACCTTCCTCCCCCGTATGGAGCCCCTCGCGGAGGGCGTGATGGGCCGGGAGAAGGCGCTGGATGTCTGAGCGGAGCCGGAGGCGCAGCGAGTTCAGCGCCGCCGGCCCAGCGCGTCCGGAGCGAGGTTCCCGGGCGAAATCCGGGTGCCCTTCTTTGGGTCCTTTCTTGGGCAAGCAAGAAAGGACCTCGGGGCGCGCTGGCGAGTCAGCGCCGGGCAGTATGTGGACCGAAGGCACCGTAAACACCGGAGGACGAACCAGGACCAGCCTCACAACGGTTGAGATGAACGGTAAGTCAGGTGATAACCGATATGCGTCCAGCGCGATCTGCGCCACACCGGGTGATGGGGAAGCGCTGGATGGCGGGATTTGCGAGACTGACGCTATGGCGATGAAAAAGCGAATTACGGTTGGGCTGATCGTGCTGGCGGGGGTGGCCGCGCTGGTGTGGGCGCTGCGCCCGCAGCCGGTTCCGGTGTCGCTGACCACGGTCGAGGCCGGCCCGTTCGAGGAGACCGTACGCGAGGAAGGCCGCACGCGGCTGCGCGACACCTTTACCGTGTCGGCGCCGATCGCCGGCTTCCTGCATCGCGTCGAGCTGGAAGAGGGCGACGCAGTCGAGCTCGGCGATACGCTGTTCCGTATGGAGCCCCTGCCGACCCCGGCACTGGATGTGCGCTCGCGCGAACAGGCACGCGAGAACCTCGCCGCTGCGCGGTCGCGCCTGCAAAGCGCCGAGGCGAATCTCGAGAATCTGCGGGCCGAGGCTCGCTTCGCCGAATCCGAGTACCGCCGGCACCTGGAGCTGTTCGAGCGCGGGGCGGTCTCGGCCACCGAGGTGGAGCGTATGGAGACCGCGCGTGACCGCGCGCGCTCGGCGGTGCGCGCCGGCGAGTCCGCGGTAGAGGTCGCGCGCAGCGAGATCGAGGGGGCCCGGATCGTGCTGGAGATCGCCAGCGGCCAGATGCCGGAATCCGAGGCCGAGACCCTGTCCGTGCGCTCGCCAGCCACGGGTGTGGTGCTGGAGCGCCATCGCTGCTGCGAGGGCACGATCGGGGCCGGCGAGCCGGTGCTGGTCGTGGGCGATCTCGATGATCTCGAGGTGCAGGTGGACCTGCTGTCCATGGACGCGGTGCGCGTGGTGCCGGGCATGCGCGTGCGCCTGACCGACTGGGGCCGCGATGCCGAACTGGAGGGCACCGTACGCCGGGTACAACCGTTCGGCTTTACCAAGATCTCTGCGCTGGGCGTGGACGAGCAGCGCGTGCCGGTGATCGTCGACCTCGACGCGGTGGAGGCCCGCATGGCCGGGCTGGCAGTGGGCTACCGCGTGGAGGCCGAGTTCCTGCTGTGGGAAGGGGATGAGGTGCTGCAGGTCCCGACCAGTGCGCTGTTCCGGGACCGCGGCGAGTGGTCGGTGTTCGTGGTCGAGGACGGCCGTGCCGAGCCGCGCCGGGTCGAGGTGGGGCGTCGCTCGGGTTTCGCCACACAGATCCTTGAGGGCCTGGAGGCGGGCGAGCGTGTCGTCACCCGCCCGGGGGACCGGGTGCGGGCCGGCACGCGGGTTACCGAGAACTGACCGCTGTAGATGGCCACAGAGTTGAATGAGGCGCCGCAGGCCCGGGCGCTGGAAGATCTGCTAACCCCCCTGGATGCCGCGCTGCAGACGCGCGGTGCCGCCGTGCTGGTGGCCGAACCCGGTGCCGGCAAGACCACCCGCGTCCCGCTGCATCTGGCCGCCTCCAGCCCCGAGGATCGCGTGATCGTGCTGCAGCCGCGCCGGCTGGCCGCCCGCATGGCGGCGACCTACATGGCCGGGCAGCTCGGTGAAGCGGCCGGGCAGACGGTCGGCTACCGCGTGCGCGACGAGCAGAAGGTCTCGGATCGCACCCGGGTGGAGCTGGTCACCGATGGCCTGTTCCTGCGGCGCATCCAGGGCGACCCGCTGCTGGAAGGTGTCGGCACCGTGGTCTTCGACGAATTCCACCTGCGCCGGCCCGAGGCCGAGCTGGCGCTGGCCTTTGCCTTGCAGGTGCGTCGGCTGCTGCGCCCGGAGCTGCGCATCGTGGTGATGTCGGCGACCCTCGACGACGAGGCCGTGGCGCGGCTGCTGGCCGGTCCGGAGGGGGATGCCGTGCCGGTGCTGCGCGCGCGCGGGCGGCAGTTTCCGGTGGAGGTCCGTTATGTCCCGACGGCGAAGGATGCGCCGCTGGCCGACGGCGTGGCGCAGGCGGTGCGGGACGCGCTGGCGGCGGAGACGGGCTCGATCCTGGTCTTCCTGCCCGGCGAGCGCGAGATCCGCGAGGTGGCCACGCGGCTGGGCGAGGAGATGGATACCCCTGCCGGCCCGGCGCAGATCGCGCCGCTGTTCGGCCGGCTGCCGGCGCA
The DNA here is from genome assembly GCF_000377405.1 of Thioalkalivibrio sp. ALE31. Taxonomy (GTDB): domain Bacteria; phylum Pseudomonadota; class Gammaproteobacteria; order Ectothiorhodospirales; family Ectothiorhodospiraceae; genus Thioalkalivibrio. The sequence continues at coordinate 351,330 of NZ_KB905020.1, forward strand.
GGAGCAGGCCCGGGCCGTGCGCCCGGCGCCCGCGGGCGAGCGCAAGGTGGTGCTGGCGACCGACATCGCCGAGACCAGCCTGACCATCGAGGGCGTGCGCGTGGTGATCGACGCGGGGCTCTCCCGCGAGCCGCGCTTCGATGCGGCGACCGGGCTCTCGCGGCTGGTGACGCTCCCGGCCTCGAAGGCCGCCGCCGAACAGCGGGCCGGGCGTGCCGGTCGCACCGAGCCCGGCGTAGCGATCCGCCTGTGGTCGCGGGTCGACGAGGTCGCGCGCCCGGACTACGCGACCCCGGGGATGCAGCAGGTGGACCTGCTGCCGTTGGCCCTGGAGCTGGCCGGCTGGGGCGAGGCGGTGGCCGAGCTCGACTGGCTGGAGCCGCCGCCCGCGCAGGGCTTGGCCTCCGCGCAGGCCGTACTCGCGGAACTGGGTGCGGTGGATGCCGACGGGCGGATGACCGGGCACGGCCGTGCCCTGCTGCGCCTGCCGACGCACCCGCGCCTGGCCCACATGCTGTTGCGGGGCCGGGAGCGGGGGCTTGCGCGCCTGGCCTGCGAACTGGCGGTGGCCGTGGAAGAACCGGGTGTGGCCGGGCCGGAGGCGCCGCTGGAGCTGGGTGCGCGCCTGGAGCACGCGCGGCGCTCGGGTAGCCGGGTCTGGCAATCCGGCCTGCGGCGTCTGGAACAGGCGCTGGCACGAGTCGGGGAGCGCCCCGCGGGTACGGAGGCGGCACTGGACGAAAGCACGGCGCTGGGCGTGCTGGCGGCGCTGGCCTGGCCGGAGCGTATCGCGCGTCGCCGCGGCGAGGTGGCCGGGCGCTTCGTGATGGGGAACGGCCGCGGCGCGTGGCTGCCGGAGCGCGAGCGTCTGGCGCATGCCGACTACCTGGTCGCGGTGGATTGCACGGATGCCGACCGCGAGGCCCGCATCCGCTGTGCGGTGATGCTGGACCTGGCGGCACTGGAGCAGGAGGCCCCGGAGCTCTTCCACCGCGAGATGCGCTGCGACTGGGTGGAGGATGGCTCGCGGCTGGAAAACGCGCGGGTTCGGCGGATCGGCACGCTGGTGGTGGAGCGGCAGATGGTCGTGCTGGACGATCCCGCCGCCACCATCCCGCGCTGGTGCGAACGGCTGCGCCGCGAGGGCCTTGCGCTGCTGCCCTGGGATGATGCGGCAACCCAGCTGCACGCCCGCATCCAGTTGCTGCACGAGACCCTGCCGGAGTCTGGCTTTCCGGATCTGCGCGACGCTGCGCTGCTGATGACCCTCGAGGAGTGGCTGGGGCCGTATCTGGCCGGGATCACGCGGCTCCGGGATCTGGAGCGGCTGGATCTGGCGGCGATCCTGCGCGCGCGGCTGGACTGGGAGCGCCAGCAGCAACTGGAGCGGGAGGCGCCGGCACGGATCGAGGTGCCCTCCGGCTCGGCCCACCATGTCGACTACACGCAGGACCCGCCAGTGCTGGCGGTCAAGCTGCAGGAGCTGTTCGGCCTGGGCGAGACGCCCCGGGTGGCGGGCGGCCGCGTGGCGCTGGTGCTGCACCTGCTGTCGCCGGCGCGGCGTCCGGTGCAGGTCACCCAGGATCTCGCCAGCTTCTGGGAGAACGGCTATCCGGAGGTGCGCCGCGAGCTGAAGGGGCGCTATCCGAAGCACCCCTGGCCGGAGGATCCGTGGAATGCGCCGGCCACGCGGCATACGAAGCGGCGTGGGTAGCCGGCCCGGGATTGGCGGGGGCTTCGCCTGCAAGCAGGCTCCCTCAAGCGTTCTGCCCGCCAGGGTTGCGGGGCAAAGGCGCGGCCGTCATCAGAGAATGCGGAGGGTGGCGTTCTCGGGTAGTGTCGCGTTCAGTGCTGTCCGACGAGGAAGCGAACCGCGATGCTGAAGTTCCTGACCGTGATCCTGATCCTGCTGTTTGTCTGGTGGCGGGTGTCGCGCTGGATGGATGTGCGCCGCCGCCGCGCGCAGGGGGAGGATGTGTCCTACCAGGTGGACGTGAAGGGGTTTCGGCCGATCACGGTGCTCAGCATCATCTTTCTGATCCTCTACGGCGGCTACGTGATCTGGTTTGCCCTGACCGAGTGGGCGGATCTGCTGTAGCGGCGGACTGGTCGAGGGACCGTTACTCGATACCGAGTTTCTTCAGGCGGTAGCGCAGCTGGCGGAAGCTGAGGCCGAGCAGGCGCGCGGCGGCCGTACGGTTGCCGCCGGTCTGTTGCAGTGCGGTGGCGATGGCCTGGCGCTCCTGCGCGGCGAGCTGGTCGTCCAGTGCGCGGTCGGCCTCGTTGCGGGCGCTGTGGTCGGGGTCAGGCGGGCTGTCCGGGGCGCGGTCCATGACGGGTTCGGTGCCCAGGCCAGTGGCGGGAAGGTCGATGTTGTCGGCGTGGATCAGCCGACCCTCGCACAGGGTGGCGGCGCGCTCCAGGATGTTCTCCAGTTCGCGGACGTTGCCCGGGAAGCCGTGCCCCTGCAGGGCCGCGAGGGCATCGGGGGCCAGTTCCAGATCGCCGGTCTCCCACTGCTCGCTGATGCGCCGCAGGATACGCGCGGCCAGGCGCTCGATGTCCTCGCGGCGGTTGCGCAGTGGGGGGACCTTCAGCTCGATCACGTTCAGTCGGTAGTAGAGGTCCTGGCGAAAGCGCCCCTCGCGTACGGCCTTCTCGAGGTCGTGATGGGTGGCGCTGAGGATGCGCACGTCCACCGGGATCTCGCGGGTGCCGCCGACCGGCTTGATCGCTCGCTCCTGGATGGCGCGCAGCAGCTTGACCTGCATCGGCAGTGGCAGGTCGGCAACCTCGTCGAGGAACAGCGTGCCGCCGTCGGCGGACTGGAACAGGCCGGTGTGGTCCTGGGTTGCCCCGGTAAAGGCGCCCTTGCGGTGGCCGAAGAACTCGCTCTCCATCAGCTCGCCGGGGATGGCGCCGCAGTTGACCGGGACGAACGGCCGCTCGGCGCGCGGCCCGAGGCGATGGATCTCGCGCGCGACCAGTTCCTTTCCGGAGCCGGATTCGCCGGAGATGAACACCGGCGCCTGGCTGCGGGCCAGCTTGTGGATGGTGGCTCGCAGGCGCTGCATGGGTTCGGAATGGCCCAGCAGGGGACTGTCGTCGGGGCGGTCCGGCGTGGTCGCGTCATCGGGCCCTTCTTCCGGCCCGGGGCCACGGGTCTCCAGGCGCAGCGCGGCATCGATCAGTTCGCGTAGCTGTTTCAGGTCCACCGGTTTGCTGACGAAGTCGAAGGCCCCCAGTTTCAGCGCCTGCACCGCCGTGTCCACGCTGCCGTGGGCGGTGATCACGGCCACCGGCAATTCCGGGCGTTCGCACTGGATGTGGCGGACCAGCTCGAGGCCGTCGCCATCGGGCAGGCGCATGTCGGTCAGGCAGAGGTCGAAGTCGCGTTCGGCGAGCAGGGCGCGGGCGGGTTCCAGGCGGGTGGCCGTGGTCGCTTCCAGGCCCATGCGTGCCAGGGTGATCTCGAGCAGTTCGCAGATGTCGGGCTCGTCGTCCACGACCAGCACGTGACGGATACTCATGCGCCTTGTTCCTTTGGCGATTCGTCTTCCAGGGGAGCGAACAGGATCCGGAAGCAGCCGCCGGTGGGCGTCCGGATGTACTCCAGCGAGGCCCCGTTGTTTTCGCACAGCATGCGCGAGATGTACAGGCCGAGCCCGGTTCCGCCGCTGCGACCGGAGACGAACGGTTCAAACAGGTCCTTTTCCTGTTCCGTGGAGATCCCGGGACCGGCATCGATGACATCCAGGCTGACCACGCGGGCGACCTGGCCGGCGCCCCCGCGCAACACGATGGGCGGACTGTCGGGTTCGTCGTGACCGCCGTGGATGCGCGCGTTGGTGCACAGGTTCCACAGGATCTGGTTGAGCTGCGAGCGATCGAACTGGATTTCGGAGTCGCCCGGTTCCACCCGGGCATGCAGGGTGGAGCGGGGCAGTTGCAGGGCCCCGCAGAACTCCTCGGCAAAGCGGTCCAGGGTCTCCTGCAGGTTCAGGCGTTCGCGCTCGCCGGCGTCCCGGCGTGACAGGCTGAGGACATTGGAGATCAGTTCGTTCACCCGCTTGCTCTGGTTGTTGATGATGTCGAGCAGGCGCTGGTCGTGAGGCGCGAGGTCCGGTGACTCGCCGAGCAACTGGGCGCTGTGGCTGATCGCACCGAGCGGGTTGCGGATTTCGTGGGCGATGCTGGCGGTCAGCCGGCCCAGGGCCTGAAGCTTGCTGGCCTGGGCCTGGCGCTGAAGCTCGGCGGCGTCCTCCAGGATCAGCAGCGTGCCCTGGTCGCCGCGATCGCCCAGCGGCGCCAGGCGGATGCGCAGGGCCGGCTGATCGCGATCGCCCGGCAACTGCTGGCTGGTGTTGGGCCTGCCGCTGCGCTGCCACTCGCGGATGACGCGGGCCACCGAGGGCGACAGCGACGACAGGTGGCGCCCCGGCCGTGGCGGCAGCAGGCGGCGGGCGGCCTCGTTGATGGAGCGGATGTAGCCCTCCGGGTCCACCGCGATGACCCCGGCGCTCATGCGCGCGATGATCTGGGCATTCAGCTCGGCCAGATTCGCCAGGTCGGCCTCCTGGCGTTCCACCTGGGCGCGCGTCTCGCCGGCCCGGCGGGCGAAGTGGCGCGCCAGCAGGCCGGCCGCGAACAGGGTGGCGCCCAGCAGGCCAGCCTGGGTGATGGCGCTCTCGCCAGGATGGAGGAGCAGGGCGCTGACCGTCTCGGCCAGCAGCAGCGCCAGGGTGGCGATGGCCGCCAGACTCAGCGCGAAGCGCGCGCTGGATAGCAGTACCGCGGCGACCAGGGCGGGGACCAGCAGGAGGCCGATCCCGGTGCCGACCCCACCGGAGACGAGCAGCAGCCCGATCAGGCCGATGCCGTCCCCGGCGCCCCCGATCAGGGCGATGCGGCTGAGGCTGGTGGTGTTCGGGTTGTGGGTGCAACGCCAGGCGAAGCCGGCCGCGGCCAGTGCGAAGGCGAGGTAGGCCGTGGCGATCACCGCGTAGAACTGGGGGGCGACCGCATGCAGTCCCAGCGGGGTATCCGGGAACAGTCCCAGCAGCAGCAGAACCGCTGCGACAAAGACCCGGTAGAGCGCGAACAGCCAGGCGGAACGCCGGGTGTCGGCGTCGATCGGCGTGTGCGCCCCGTTCTGGCCGTCCATGCGCGGGGGGATCAGTCGTCTTCGCTGTGGGTGTCGGCGTCCGAGCGGCTGCGGTCGACCTCGGCGTGCTGGCGCGAGCAGTACAGGCGGTCCCCGTCGCGGTAGGCCTCGGCCTCCGGCACGTGCACGCCGCAGAAGGCGCAGCGGATCACCGCGCCACCTTCCTTGAGGCGTTCGGGGCGTTCCCCGCGGGAGACCTGCTTGCGGTTGCTGCTGGAGCGCACCAGGGTGCGCACCGCGAGGAACACGGCGACGATGGCAACGATCAGGAGCAGCAGGCGCATGACCGGATTCTAGGGGAAACGCTGGTCAATGTGCACATTGATCAGCGTTTCCCTGACGCGATGATGGTCGCGGACCATCGGACCGGCCAGCTCGCGCTCCCGTAAGGGTCAGCCGGTGTTGCGCATGCCGGCGGCGATGGCGTTGATCGAGCGCAGCAGGGGCGACAGCCAGGGATTGTCGGCGTCGTCTCCGGCCTCGGCGTCGAACTCGCGGGATTCGCGCAGCAGGTGGATCTGGATGCTGTTGAGCGGGTCCAGATACGGGTTGCGCCGTTGCAGCGAGCGCGCCAGCAGGGGGGTCTCGTCCATCAGGGCGTCCAGCTGGGCGACCCGCAACACCTCGGTCACGGTGCGGCTGTGCTCGTCGCGGACCCGGGCATAGATGCGTTCGGCCAGGTCCGGGTCGCTGCACAGGCGGGCGTACTCGGCCGCGGTGCGCATGTCGGCCTTGGTCAGCGCCATCTGGCAGTTGGACAGCAGCGAGCGGAAGAACGGCCACTCCTGGTACATGCGCTGGAGCTGGGCCAGGCGCTCGGGATCGTCGCCACGCCAGCGCTCCAGCGCGGTGCCGATGCCGTACCAGGCGGGCAGGGTGTGGCGCGCCTGGGCCCAGCCGAAGACCCAGGGGATCGCCCGGATCGAGCTCTTGGAACGATCGGTCTTGCGCCGGTGCGAGGGGCGCGAGCCGATGTTCAGGAAGCCGATCTCCTGCACCGGGGTGATCTCGTAGAAGTAGTCGAGTACGCCGTCGGTGCGGTCGATCAGCTCGCGATAGGCATCCTCGCCGCATTGCGCGAGATCCTGCATGGTGGCGCGGTAGTCGTCGCGATCCTGGCGCGGTGGCCGGATCAGGCTGCGCGAGGCGAGCATGACACCGGTGGCGCCCATGCCCAGCTCATAGACCGCGGTCTCCACGTTGGAGTACTTGTACGACAGCACCTCGCCCTGTTCGGTGAACTTGATGCGCCCCTGCACGGTGGCCGGGGGCTGGGCGAGGATGGACTCATGGGTCGGGCCGCCGCCACGGCCGACGGTGCCGCCGCGGCCATGGAACAGCTGGCAGCGCACGCCAAAGCGGTCGGTGATGCCGACGATCTTCTTCTGCGCCTCGTAGAGGTTCCAGCTGGAGGCGAGGATGCCGCCGTCCTTGCAGGAATCCGAATAGCCGAGCATCACGTCCTGGATGTTGCCGGAGGCGGCCAGCAGGCGGGCGTAGACCGGGTTGGACAGCAGGCCCTCGAGGACGTCCTCGACATGCAGGAGGTCCTCGATGGTCTCGAACAGCGGCGAGATGCGCAGGTGGCAGAAGGGGTTGCCGTCTTCGTTGTCTCCGGCCAGCCCCGCGAGGCGCCCCAGCAGCAGGACCTCCAGCACATGCGAGGCCGCGTGGGTCATGGAGATCACGTAGGTCCCGATGCCATCCGGGCCGACCTCGCGGCGCATGCCCTGGATGACCTCGAACACGCGCAGGGTTTCGCGGGTGCCTTCGCCCAGGGCGTCGCGGTCCAGTTCCGGCAACTGTTCGGCGGCGATCAGGTCGCTCAGGGCCTGCTGGCGGCCGGTCTCGTCCAGGGCGGCGTAATCGGTGTCCGGGGCCAGCTGGCCGAGGATCTCGGCGATCGCGTCGGTATGCACGGTGGATTCCTGGCGCACGTCCAGGTGGTGCAGGTGGAAGCCGAAGGTCTCGACCAGGCGGATCAGATCGGTCAGCGCGCCGCTGGCGATATTGCGGTCGCCGTGGCTGATCAGCGAGTCGCGGATCAGCTTCAGGTCGCTCAGGAAGGCCTGGGCGTCGGCATAGGCGCTGTTGGTCGGAAGCACCGCGGCCTCGCCATGTACCCGCCGGACCACGGTGTCCAGGGTTTCGCGCAGGCGATACCGCATGATGTAGAGCTTGCGCCGGTAGGGCTCGCTCTCGAAGCGGTCGGAGGCCCCCTGGAACACCGCGTTCGCGATGTTGGCGTCGGAGTCCAGGCTGTCGAGGAAGGCCTGCGACGGCTGACACATGAACGACGAGTGGGTCAGCACGTTGCGCAGGTGGTTGACCCGCTTGATGTATTCGCGCAGGACCTGCTCCATCGCCAGGCGACAGGACAGTTCGGTGACCTCGGGGGTCACGTTCGGGTTGCCGTCGCGGTCCCCGCCGATCCAGGAACCGAAGTGCAGGAAGGCCGGGATCCGCACCGGCAGGCTGCCGTCCGGGTGGACGCCGTAAATGCGGCGGATGGCCTTTTCCAGGAAGCGGTAGGACTGCGGGATGGCCTCGAACAGGCTCTCCTCGAAGTAGAACAGACCGTACTTGATCTCGTCCTGGACCTGCGGCTTCTTTACCCGTACCTCGTTGGTGCGCCAGAGGATCTGGATCTGGGTTTCCAGTTCCTCGGTGATGAGGCGGCGTTCCTCCTCGCCCAGACCGGGCTGGTTCAGCCGGTCGGCGGTCTCGAACACGCGGCGCTGGTTCTCCATCGTGGTCCGGCGACGGGCCTCGGTGGGGTGGGCGGTGAAGACCGGCTGGTAGTGCAGTTCGCTGAGCAGCCGTTCCAGTTCCTCGGCGGTGACCCCCTCGTCATGCAGCTGGCGCAGGGTCTGGTCGAAGGAGCCGGTCCACAGCGGTTCGCCGCTGGAGACCTGGGCCCGGCGCCAGCGGTAGAACAGGTCTTCCTCCGCAATGTTGACCAGGCTGAAGTAGATGCTGAAGGCGCGGATCACGCGCTCGGTGAGCGCGGCGTCGAAGTGGGTGATGTCCGCCATCAGCTGGCGGCGCAGGTCCGGGTCCTCGTTCTTGCGCAGGCTGACAAAGCCGCGGCGCAGCTTTTCGACCGCGTCGAATACCGCCTGGCCTTCCAGCTTGTGGATCACGTTGCCCAGGAGTTCCCCGAACAGCCGCACGCGGGCGCGCAGTTCCTTGTCCTTGGGCAGGAATCGGTCGTGTTGATCGCTTCGAGTCATATCGGGCCTGTGCGCGCAGGACGACGATCGCCGCTGCCTGGGCTTGCCGGTTGGGGTCGGGAGGTCGCGAAAAGGACGCGATTATAGCGCAGATGCGGCCTTCGCACGCCGGCTGCGGCGCGGGAGCTGTTCGCGGTACAGGGCGAGATAGGCGTCGGCGCTCGCGTTCCAGCCAAAGTCGCGGGCCATGCCGGTGCGCATCAGTTGTTCCCAGCGGCCGTCGCCGCGGGCGGCGTACAGCCCCAGGGCGCGCTCCAGCGCGCCGCCGAGGGCGGCCACGCTGTCCGGCGAGAAGCTGAATCCCGTGGCCGTGCCGGCGTCCAGATGATCGGGTGTGGCGTCGACCACGGTGTCCGCCAGGCCCCCGGTGGCGTGGACCACCGGCGGGGTGCCGTAGCGCAGGCTGTAGAGCTGGTTGAGCCCGCAGGGCTCGAAGCGCGAGGGCATCAGGAACAGGTCGGCGCCGGCCTCGATCTGGTGGGCCAGGGGCTCGTCATAGCCGATGTGCACCCCGACCCGGCCGGGATAGGCGCGCGCCAGGGCGCCGGTGGCGTGTTCCAGGTCCTTCTGGCCGGAGCCGACCAGGGCCAGCTGGATGCGCCCGGCCTCCAGCAGCGGGGTGCAGGCGGCATGCAGCAGGTCCACGCCCTTCTGCTCGACCATGCGGCCCACGTGGCCCAGCAGCGGGATGTCCGGGTCCGGTTCCAGGCCCAGGCGGGTCTGTAGCGCGGCCTTGTTGGCGGCCTTGCCGGCGAGGTCGTCGGCGCTGTAGCGCGCGGCGATATGGCGGTCGCGCGCCGGGTCCCAGTCGCGGTAGTCGACCCCGTTGAGGATGCCGTGCAGGTCCGCGGCGCGGGCGCGCAGCACGCCGTCCAGGCCCATGCCGGAGGCTGGCTCCTGGATCTCGCGGGCATAGGTCGGCGAGACCGTGGTGATGGCGTCGGCAAAGACCAGGGCCGCCTTCATGAACGACAGCTGGTCGTGAAACTCCAGCGCCTCCGGGTGCCACAGGTCCGCGGGCAGGTTCAGCTCCTGCAGGGTGCTGGCCGGGAACAGGCCCTGGTAGGCCAGGTTGTGAATGGTGAATACGGTCCGCGGGCGCTCGATGCCGGTGCGCTCCGGGTCCAGCAGCAGCGGCACCAGGCCGGTCTGCCAGTCGTTCAGGTGGATCAGCTCCGGGGTCCAGTCCAGCCCGGCCTCGTCGCGCGCGAGGGCGACGATGGCGCGGGCGAAACCGGCGAAGCGCTGGGCGTTGTCCGGCCAGTCCATGCCGTTGCTGGCGCTGTACGGATTGCCGGCGCGCTGGAAGTACTCCGGCCAGTCGATCAGGTAGACCGGCACGCGAGTGCCGGGCAGGCGGCCCTCGAGGAGCTGCCACGGGGCGTTGTCCGGACCCGGGCGCGGGGTGGCATCCACCAGGTTGCGGCAGGCCTCGGGATAACCGGGCAGGACCAGGCGCACATCCTGGCGTCGGCGGCGCAGGGCGGCGGGCAGGCTGGCACTGACATCGGCGAGCCCGCCGGTCTTGACCAGGCTGTAGGCCTCGCTGCTGGCGAACAGGATGCGCATGAAGAGTTCCCCGGGAACGGAACCGGCGGCGCCGGATGGTTTCTATGGATTGTAACGCAGGGGGCCGGGCGGCACTCTGGGGAACAGGACAAGCGGGGGCATGGAATGACGACAGGACGGGATACGGGGATGGAGAGTGCCCTGCGGGTCGAGGCCCGCCGGCTGGAGGGCGAGACCTTGCGCGATCTGTTCGCGCGCGATCCCGACCGGGTGCAGCGGGATGTGCAGGAAATCGCCGGCATGCGCCTGGACTGGACGCGTCAGCGCCTGGACGCCCCGGCCTGGGATGCGCTCTTCGAGCGGGCCGCGGCCTGCGAGGTGCCGGAGGCGCTGCGCGCGCTGTTCGCCGGCGAACGGGTCAACACCACCGAGGGCCGGGCGGCGCTGCATACCGCCCTGCGTCTGCCGCGCGAGGCGCGCTGCGAGGTGGATGGCCACGATGTCGTGCCCCAGGTGCATGCCCAGCTGGACCGGGTCGAGGCCTTCGTGCAACAGGTCCACGACGGTACCCACCGGGGCTACAGTGGACGTCCGATCCAGCGGGTGGTGAACATTGGCATCGGCGGTTCCGACCTCGGGCCGCGCATGGTCTGCCGGGCGCTGGCGCCGCACGCGCGGGCGACGTCCGAAGGCCCGCCGCTGGCGGTCCAGTTCGTCTCCAACGTGGACGGCGCGGCCCTCTCCGCCGTGCTGCGCGAGGCCGATCCGGAGACCACGCTGTTCATCGTCGCCTCCAAGACCTTCGGCACCCAGGAGACCCTGACCAACGCCCGCGCGGCCCGCGCCTGGCTGCTGCGCCATGCACCGGACGACTCGGCCGTGGCGCGCCACTTCGTGGCGGTGTCCACCGCGCGCGAGCGGGTGACCGAATTCGGCATCGACCCGGACAACATGTTCGGTTTCTGGGACTGGGTCGGTGGGCGCTACTCCGTGTGGTCCACCATCGGGCTGCCGGTGGCACTGCTGCTGGGCATGGACGGCTTTCGTGCCTTCCTCGGCGGCGCGCACGCCGTGGACGAGCACGTCCGGCGCGCGCCGATCGCGCAGAACGCCGCGGTACGCATGGCGCTGGTGGATCTGTGGAACCAGAATCTGCTGGGCGCGCAGTCGCGCGCAGTGCTGCCCTACGACGAACGCCTGTCGCTGCTGCCCCCGTACCTGCAGCAGGCGGAGATGGAGAGCCTGGGCAAGCGCGTGGGGCTGGACGGCCAGGTGGTGATGGACGATACCGGTGCGGTGGTCTGGGGCGCGGTGGGGACCGACGGCCAGCATGCCTTCTTCCAGCTGCTGCATCAGGGCACGCGCTTCATCCCGGCCGAGTTCATTGGCGTGGCGCGCCCCGAGCACGACCTGCCGGCGCAGCATCCGTTGCTGATGGCCAACCTGGTCGCGCAGGCGGAGGCGCTGGCGACGGGCAAGGACGAGGGCGCGGTGCGCGCGGAGATGGCGGCGGCGGGACAGTCGCCGGAGGCGATCGACGCCCTGGCGCCGCACCGGAGCTTCCCCGGCAACCGGCCGAGCACGCTGATCCTGCTGGAACGCCTGGACCCGGCCACGCTGGGCGCGCTGATCGCGCTGTTCGAGCACAAGATCTACGTGCTGGCCACGCTGTGGGGCATCAACGCCTTCGACCAGTGGGGGGTGGAGCTGGGCAAGCAGTTGGCCGGCCAGATCCTCGCGGATCTGGAGCCGGGGGCGACACCCGCCGCACATGATCCCGCGACCACCGCCACGCTCGACTGGTTGCGCCCGCGGTTACCGCACGGGGATTGACCCACGTCCGTTCCGGCTTGGCTCAGACGGTCAGGGCGTCGTCGGACTCCTCGATAGCGGGGACGTCCGTGGGCAGGGTGATCGTCCGGGTGTCGCCGTCCAGCCAGAAGCGGATCTCGGCCTCCGCGCCATCGGCGGTGGCCGACACCGCCTCGAGGAAGTCCATCGGGGTGGCGGGCACGCGGCCGTTCACCTCCAGGATCAGGGCCCCGTGGCTCAGTCCCGCGGTGGCGGCCCGCCCGGTCGCGCGGCTGACCAGAACGCCGGGTTCGTCGGGCAGTTGCAGGGCCTCGCGCAGGTCGTCGCGGGCCTCGACTACGGTGATGCCCAGGGCGGTGACGACCTCGTCCTCGCCCGGCGGCGTGTAGTCGAAGGGCACCTCCGCCTCGAGGATCTCCGGGGCGACGTGGATCGCCGCCCCGCTGCGAACGGCCAGGGCGAGCGCGTCGCTGGGACGGGTGTCGATCATCCGCGGCTCGTCGTCGCCGGCCACACGCACCTCCAGCCAGCCGAGATAGGTGCCGTTTTCCAGGCCGTCCACGATCACCCGCTCCAGGCGGGCGTTCAGTTGCTCCAGCAGGTCGATCATCAGATCGTGGGTCTGCGGGCGCGACAGCGGGACCTCGTGCATCGCGAGCAGGATCGCGCGGGCCTGATCGGTGCCGATCACGATGGGCACCACCTCGCCGGAGGCCGGGTGGCGCAGCAACGCGATGGGGGCGCCGGAGTTGGCGTCCACCCCGACGGTGGCCAGCTCGACCGGCAGCAGGCGATCCGGATCAGTGGCCATCTCTCGCGCCAGGGCATCGCTGGCCAGAACCAGCAGCAGGACGAGTACGAGGGGCAGGGATAACCGGGAGCGGGGCATCGGCAGGGTGCCTGGGAAAAGGTGTCTCCCGATCATGGCAGTGCGCTCGCGAGGCGTCCAGAATACCCGGCCTGCTTTTCCGGATGGATGGATACGATGGCCAGTGACAAGCCCTATGCCCCGGCGGCGGAACAGAACCGCGCGCCGATCCTGGAGGTGCTGCGCGAGCGCTTTCTTGCCCACGGTCGGGTGCTGGAGATCGGCGCCGGAACGGGGCAGCACGCGGTGCACTTCGCCGCGGCGCTTCCCCACCTGGACTGGCATCCCAGTGATGTGGCCGAGAATCTGCCCGGTGTAGAGGCCTGGCGGCGCGATGCCGCCGTGCCCAACCTGCGGCCGGCACGGCCACTGGACGTGCTGCGGGACCCCTGGCCGGAGAGGCCGTTCGAATACGTCTACAGCGCCAACACCGTGCACATCATGCACTGGCCGGCGGTCGAGGCGCTGTTCGCCGGCGTGGCTCGGGTGCTGGCGCCGGACGGGCTGTTCGCCCTGTATGGCCCGTTCGCCCACGACGGCGCCCACACTGCCGAATCCAACGCGCGCTTCGACCAGATGCTGCGGGCGCAGGACCCGGGCATGGGCGTGCGCGACCGCGCCGACCTGGACGCGCTCGCCACCGCCGCCGGACTCGCACCCGAGGCGGTCATTGACCTCCCCGCCAACAACCAGATCCTCCTCTGGCGCAGGACGTAGCTCTTTCAGGGCGTGGCTATCACGAAGCACACGAAGGCACGAAGAAATTCAAAGTCGGATTGACCACGGAGTGCACAGAGACCACGGAGAAATCCGAAAGGCTTCAAGGGGAGGGGCAATGGAATGATCCGTTGAGATCAGATCGGGACCAGGAACTGCTTCCCGCTTGCTCCGGAACAGCCTGCCATCCCGTTGAGCTGAAATAGGGCGAGCGGCGATCAGGGTCAGCCGCCCGCCCTATATGCCCCCTTTATCTCTCTGTGTCCTCCGTGACCTCTGTGGTAGACAGGCTCTTGACCTGGCCCTTCTTCGTGTCTTCGTGTGCTTCGTGGTGAATACAGGGGGGGTCAGCAGTCGCCGATGCGTTGGCCGCGCATTTCCATGCGCACGTTCATCGGGCCCATCGGGGTGTCCATCTCGCTGGTCATTTCGCCCTCGGCGCGATCGCCCATGAAGCGCATGCTGCCCTCCATCTGCATCTGGCCGCCCTGCGGGTCGGTGCAGCTCATGGTGTAGTCCATGCGGTCGGCGGTCATGTCCATCTGGTCCAGCGTGCAGCCCTCCGGCGCCTCGATGATGTTCTCGCCGCGATCGATCTCTTCCTGGGTGACGCACTCGGTCGTGGTCTCGGTCTGGTCCGGCATCCCGGCCATGCCTTCCATGATCATGGTGTTCTGGTTCTCCCACAGGCCCGGCTGGATGTTCGGGGTGTCGGCCTGGGCGGCCAGCGGCAGGGCCACGAGGGGCAGGGCGGCGAAAAGGATGCGCAGCATGACAGTCTCCTGAAACGGGGTAAGGCGATCGTTCAATGGTGCCTGCCCCGCCATGACGGGGCAAACGCTGGTCTCCGCGACCGCGCACTGGCACCTTAAGGAAACATTGATCAGTGGTTCTACAAGGATTCACTCGGAGGGAACGCGATGGCATTGCCGTTGTGGCTGGTCGGGGGTGTCGGCGCGCTCGCGCTGGGGGGGGTGCTGTGGCAGGAGGGGCAGTTGCCGGGCTCGTCCGGCGGGCACGCGCACCTGGCCGCGCCGCGCTGCGAGGTGCCGGTCACCTTGCACCTGGCGGGCGTGGATCCGCGCTTCCGCCTGGAGCGCGACGCGGTGCAGACGGCCCTGGATGCGGCCGTCCGGATGTGGGACGGGGAGACGCCGGACGTGCTCTTCCGCCAGCGTGAAGGCGAGGGTATGCCGGTGCGGCTGGTGTTCGACGAGCGCCAGGCAGGAGCCGAGAGCCGGGACCGTGCCCGCGCGGAACTGGACCGCCTCCAGCGGGGGATCGCCGAGCGCGAGGAGCGCCTGGATCATCGCCACTCGGCGCTGGCGGCGGATGCCGCGGGCTATCAGCGTCATCTCGAGGATTTCCAGGCGCGCCAGCGCGAATACGAGCAGGCGGTGGCCGCCTGGAATGCCGGTCGCATGGCGCACAGCGCGGGGAATCGCGAACGTCTGGAGCGGCAGCGCCGGGCGCTGGACCGCGCGGGTGACGACCTCGATCAGCGCCGGCGCACGCTGGAACAGCGCCGTGACGAGCTCAACCGCGACATCCGGGCACTGGAGCGCGAGATCGATGGGTTCAACGAGCGGGTCGCGGAGCTCAACCGCGAGATCGGTACGACCGGGGCCTTCGACATGGCGGTGTACGAGCAGCACGGGGCGCGGCGCTCGATCACCGTGTTCAAGGCGAGCGACGCGGACGAGCTGCGCCTGACGCTGGCGCACGAGCTGGGCCATGCCCTGGGGATCGATCACGTGGACGACCCGGCGGCCGTAATGCACGCGATGCTGGGGGAGGCCAACGCCGGGCGGCGCGACCTGAGCGAGGCCGACCGCCGCGCGCTGGCGGCGGCCTGCGACGTGGAGCTTGCGCGGTGATCGCCGGGGTCGGGCGAATGCCCGGCCCCGGTATCGGTGCTAGAAGTGGTAGCGCATGGCGGCGGCCAGTACGTGCACGTGACCCGAGGTGGTGCCCTGCATGTTCACAAAGGTATCCGCCTGTCCATCCCCGCTGGAATCGAAGCCCCGGGTGACGTCCAGGTCCTCGCTGCCGATGTGGATGTAGCTGTAGCCGAAGTCGAAGGTGAAGCGGTCACTACTGGTTAAGGTGGCGCCGATGGAGAACCAGGTGCGGTCGCCATCCGGAGTGCGTGTGCTGCGGCCGTCGGTCTGGGTCGGGGTCTGGTCATACTGGATGCCGCCGCGCAGGGTCCAGCGCGGGTTCATTTCGTACTCGGCTCCGACCGCCAGGGCGTAGCTGTTGCGGTAGTTCTGTTCCAGCACCTGTTCGTTGCCCTGCGGCAGCTGGATGCGGATCTCGTCGAAGTTCGACCAGTTGAACCAGGTGTACTGAGCCAGGCCGGTCCAGCGGTCATTGAAGCGGTGGCGGATGCCGATGGAGGCGATATCAGGCAGCTTCAGGTCGGCCTGCCCGGGCAGCACGGAGACAGGCCCGCCCGCGGGCTCGGTGATGGTCGCCGTGCCGCTCAGGGTGTGGGTGATGCCGTCGCGGTAATGGATGCCGAGGCGGGTGTCATCGCCCAGATCGAACAGCATCCCGATGTTGAAGCCGATATCCCAGTTGTCGCCCTCGAGCTTGAATTCGCCATCGCTGGCGGGCGTGGGCGGGAAGCCGCCGGGGATGGCGCTGCGCAGGGTCGCGTCGGCGTACTGCAGGTCGAGGCCGCCGCCGATGGAGATGCGGTCGGTCAGGTCGAAGGCGATGCTGGGCTGCAGGTTCAGCACCTGCAGGTCGGATTCCAGCGAGTCGTAGCGGGCGAAGAAGTCATCGTTGTATTCGTTCTTCAGGCCGAAGGGCGCGCTGAGGCCAAAGCCCAGCCAGACGCGTTCGGAGTACTGCTCTGCCCAGTACAGGTTGGGGATCGGGGTCGGGTCGTAGGGGTTGTTGCCGTCGCGGCCCTCGTACGGGGCTCCATTGATGGTGGAGCTGCTGCGCCTGACCTTGGCCTCGGGGGCCAGCAGATACACGCCTGCCTGCACCTCGTTGCGTTCCAGGCGGGTCATGCCGGCCGGGTTGAAGTAGATGGTGCTGGCATCGGAGGCGATGGCGGCCTCGCCGGCATAGGCGCGGCCGAGACCGGAGACCCCTTGCTCCTGCAGGTAAAAGCCCGCGGCCAGCAGGGTCGTGGGTGTGGCGAACAGGACGGTGCTGAC
Organism: Thioalkalivibrio sp. ALE31; assembly: GCF_000377405.1. Taxonomy (GTDB): domain Bacteria; phylum Pseudomonadota; class Gammaproteobacteria; order Ectothiorhodospirales; family Ectothiorhodospiraceae; genus Thioalkalivibrio. Next base: position 367,806 of record NZ_KB905020.1, read on the forward strand.
GGCGGCGGCAAGCGCCAGACGGCGCGAAGGCTTCAAGGTCATGCGGTCTCCCCCTTATTGGTCTTTTTTCGGGGGGACCGTCGGCGGGCGGTATGGCGCTTCCGGCACGAGCTCCCCCGCCGCGGACACTACCGATTCCGGGGAGATGATGCCAACCGCATCACGTTTTTCGGTCAGGTCACCAGGATCAGGCCCATCAGTGCGGCGACGCCGCCGCCCACCAGCAGCGCGAGGGTGCGCCGGGTAAAGCGGCCGAGGATCAGGCGCGCTGCGCGCTCGCGCATGCCGAAGGCATCCTGCAGGCCCACAATAGCGGCGATCAGGCCCCCGACCAGCAGGATGATTCCAAGGATCTGGGTCATCGGTCAGGCCTTGTGAATCAGCCGGAGCAGGCCCAGCAGAAGTACGGCACCGACGGTGGCGGCGGCGAGGTTGCCGATCAGCCCGCCGGCTTGGACCCCGAGCTGGGTGAACAGCCAGCCGCCGAGGAAGGCCCCGATCACGCCGACCACGATATTGAGCAGGATGCCCTGCCCGGAGCCGTGCACCAGCAGTCCGGCGAGCCAGCCAGCGATGCCGCCGATGAGCAGGAGGAGGAGAAGGGATTCGATGGCCATGATGTCGCGCTCCTTGCGGGTAACGGAGTGTTGGAGTGTGCCGAGGTCGCTGCGTTCCCCGAAAAGCACGGTGGCGAAGGGTTCGACTGTACAGGGCACGCGGCTGGGCCGCCCACCAGCGGTGACCTCCGCAAGGGATGGCAACCCCTTCGTCGTGGGTATTTTTGAGAACCATTCCGCAAAACCCTAGTCTCTGTATCGGACATTCATGGATCCGTCATGGACGGGGTCAGCCAATCCGCGCGGCCTGTCGACGGGAAGGAAACCGGAATGCATGAACCGAATGATCGCGCCGCCGCGGGCTGGCGCCCGTCATCCCGCGGACAGGGCCGCGCGCTGCTGCCCGCCGTACTGCTGGCGCTGCTCGCGGGTTGTGGCGCCGAGGACGGGCAATCCGACTCGATGGTCTCGAATGCCAGCGCCGGCGAGCGGCTGGCGCCGGTGGAGGAGACCGGCACGCTGCGCGTAGTGACCCGCAATGCCCCCACCACCTGGTACTTTGACCAGCATCTGGAAGCGGCGGGCACGGAGCATGATCTGGTCGAGGGCTTTGCCCAGGCGCATGGCTGGCAGGTGGAGTGGGTCATGGCCGAATCGGTCTCCGGTGTGCTCGAGGCGCTGGCCTCCGGGGAGGCGCACATGGCCGCGGCGGGGCTGACCCATCTCGCCTCGCGGGACGAGCGCTTCCGACGCGGCCCCGATTACATGGAGATCACCGAGCAGGTGGTCTGCCATCGCGACTTCGATGCCATGCCTGAATCGGCGGACGACCTGGGCTCGGTGGATCTGGTGGTCTCGGCCGGCAGCAGCTACGTGGAGACCCTGGAGCAAGTGCTTCCGGAAGCGGCCGGGTTCGAGGTCCGCGAGATCGGTACCGAGCGGCTGATGGCGCAGGTCGCCCGGCAGGAGATCGACTGCACCGTGGCCGACTCGCATATCGTGCGCTACAACCGCCGCTCCTTCCCGCATCTCGACATTGCCTTCGATCTGTCCGAGCCGCGCACCCTGGGCTGGTACGTACAGCCGGACCAGGAGGCGCTGGCCGAACTGGCGGGCGGCTGGATGCAAGGTGATGGCGGCCGGGAACTGCGCGAACTCGTGGACGAGCGCTACTACGCCTACATCGATCAGTTCGACTTTGTCGACCTGCGGGCGCTCAACCGGCGCATCGAGGACCGCCTGCCGCAGTATCGGCCGTATTTCGAGGAGGCGGCCGAACGCACCGATCTGCCGGCTGATCTGCTGGCGGCCCTGGCCTACCAGGAGTCGCACTGGGATCCGGAGGCGCGCAGCCCCACCGGTGTGCGCGGCCTGATGATGCTGACGCAGCGCACGGCCGAGTCCCTGGGGGTGGATCGCCTGGACCCGGTGCAGAGCATCGACGGCGGGGCGCGCTACCTGCAGCGCCAGCACGAACTGCTGCCCGACGACATTGACGAGCCCGACCGCACCTACCTGGCGCTGGCGGCCTACAACATCGGCCGCGGGCACCTGCTGGATGCGCGCCGGCTGGCGCGCGAGCTGGGGCGTGATCCGGATCGCTGGGCCGACATGCGCGAGACCCTGCCGCTGCTGACCGAGGAGCGCTACTACCAGAACCTGCGCTTCGGCTACGCTCGCGGCTACCAGCCGGTGTACTACGTGCAGCGCATTCGCAACTACCGCGACGTGATCCGCCCGGTCTTCGTGGCCGAGGACGAGCTCCCGTCCGACCGGATCGTGGTCAGGCGCGACTGATCCCGGGCCGGCGGGCGTTGCCCGAGACCAGTGCATCCAGCGCCTGCTGCCAGCGCGGTTCCAGCCGAGCCGGCAGCCAGGCGCGCACGTCCGGTGCCGGCGGCGTTCCCTGTTGCAGCCAATGTCGCAGGCGCTCGGTCAGGGCCGCGCCATCGCCGGCGGGATAGCGGCAAGTGTCTGGATATTGCTCGCGGTAGGCCAGGGCATCCGGGACCAGTGGCGTCGCCCCGGCGGCCGTGGCCTCCAGTACCGCGAGTCCCTGGAACTCGTGCAGGGCGGTGCTGACGACGATGCCCGCGCGGCCCAGCAGGTCTTCGTATTCCCGGCGCGGCAGCTTGTCATCCGCCACGATGCGGTCCCCGAGGGCGGCGCGCAGTCGCTGCAGGGCCTCGGGGGGTTGCGCGGGCCGCGCCCCCAGCAGGGCGAGCCGGAAGTCCACGCCGGCCTCCCGCAGCTTTAGCAGCGCCTCGACGAACACCTCCGGCGCCTTGTCGTACTCCCAGCGGTGATTCCACAGGATCAGGCGCGGATCGCGCGGGTTGTCCGCCGCGGTGGGTGGCGCGACCGGGACGGGCAGGACCTCGCTGCGTGCCTGCAGCCGGGTGCGCAGGCCTTCAGGGACATGATCCGGCATCCGCGAGAGCAGGGCGTCCATGCCATCCAGGAACGAGGCGCGGTTGAAGGCGGAGTTGAAGGCCACGCGGTCCGCCGCCAGTGCCGCGTAGATCTGCACCATCTGGGGCTCCACGGAATCCACCTGGTCGCGGCCGACCGGGTAGGCGAACTGGTTTTCGTGCACGTAGTACAGCGTGGGTGGCCGGGCGAGTGACGGATGCAGGCCGCGCAAGGTGGCCAGGTCCACCATCGAGGTGGCGATGACCGCATCGGCCTCCACGCCCGCGAGCCGGTCCAGCCAGGAGACCGGGTTGCCGCGGATGCGCCAGCGGAAGTGCCGCCCGGGCAGTTCCTGCACCTCCCAGTCGAATTGACCGAAGGTCGTGGTCAGCCAGTCGACCCAGGCGGCGTGACTGTCGGCCCGGTAGGCGGAGAGCAGGAGGATGCGCGAGCGTGGCGGCATGCAGGCGGGCTGGCGGTCGGGAGCGAGGCCCTACCTTGCCGCTGCGCGGTGCATGCCGCAATCGCATCATCGGCTACGGCATGCGCGGTCAACGCGCGGTTGCGCTCCAGCGTTGGCTGGCCATGGGCGTGTCGACCGGGGTGCCGGCGATGTGGTTGGTGTAGTTGGACAGGGTCTTCAGGCCGATCGCCAGGATGACCTCCAGCATCTGCGCGGGAGTGTGGCCGGCGTCCAGAAAGGCCTGCTGGGTGGGCTCGTCAACCCAGCCGCGCTGTTCGAGCATGGTGCGGGTGAACTGGCGCAGGGCCTCCAGTTTGGGGTCCCCGATCACGCGGTCCTCGCGCAGCGCGGCGATCACGTCGTCGGGTACGCCGGTCATGCGACCCGTCATGCTGTGCGCGGCCATGCAGTAGTCGCATTCGTGGTAGCGGCTGACGGTCAGCAGCAGGACGCCCTGTTCGGTGGGGCTCAGCGACGTCTTCTGCAGCAGGTCGTGGAGCGCCAGGTAGGCCTCGGCCAGGGCCGGGGCGCTGGCCATCTTGCGGATCAGGTTGGGGACCATGCCGAAGGTCTGTTCGGCCCGGTCAAATACGGCTTGCGCCTCCGGGGCGCTGGCGGCGTCGTGCAGGGGGAAGCGTTCATCGTTCATGGGGTACCTCCGGGGGCGAGTGGGTCAGGAGTGTGACCAGCGCCGGGCCCAGGCGCAGGACCGTCGCCGGGTCCTGGTCGGCCTTGGCCATCACCAGGATTCCTTCCATCAGGGCCAGCCACTGCTCGGCCAGCGCCTCGGTGTTGGTATCGCCGGGTAGTTCGCCGTCCTGAACGGCCTCGTCCAATACGGAACGGAAATGGGCGGTGACGGCGTCCAGGTGCCCCCGTATCGCCCGGCGCAGGGTCGGGTTGTGGGTCCCCATCTCCACGGCCAGGTTGCCGAAGGGGCAGCCGGGGAGCTGGCCGGATTCCGCCTGCATGCGGGTCTCGAAGGCGTGGATCGCATGGACGAACGCCTCGATCCGGGCGTGCAGGCCGTTGGCGCCGGCGAGCCCCGGGATCAGCACCTCGCGCTCGAAGTCGGCGTAGAGGGCGTCCAGCATCGCCAGGGTGAGCGCCTCCTTGCCGGGGAAGAAGTGGTACAGGCTGCCCTTGCGTACACCGGCGCGGGCGCAGATCTCGGCAATCCCAACGCTGGTGTAGCTGCGTCCGACGATCAGTTCGCGGGCGGCCTTGAGCAGGTCTTCGCGGCTGTCGTGTCGGGTGTGATGGGGGGTGGTTGTCTCCATGTCTTTGCACACTAGTTGACCGGTCGGTAAAGTGCAAGGCAAGGCCGTTACAGAAGGTGTGAGCCCATGTCTCGAATCCCCGAAGCGTATGAAGTGAGCGATGGGGCCGGTGTCACTATCCCGGCACAATATGCCGAATCCTGGGAGGACGGTTTTGGCGTTCGCGGCTGGAAGCTGGACCTGCCGGGGCGTGGCGCCGATGTGATTGCGGCTACGCCGTATACCGGCGAGCGCATTCCGACCTCGGTGTTCGTGCACGACATCGTGGATCACCACCTGTGCGGCTTCGCGCTGTCCGGCTATGTCGACGAGGCGGGAGCCCTGATCCAGCTGGCGGAACGCACCGGGTCCGATCCGGTGGCGGATTTCGTGCAGATCATCGACGAGGACCTGTTGCCCGGGCTGTTCGAGAGTGACGACTGGCGCGAGTTGTTGCCCGATTCGCTGGTTGCGGAGGTGGAGGCGGCCCCGGACGCGCGTTCGGGCATGGCGCGGCTGCGCGAGCTATGGGGCGACGGGGTGCTGCGGGCACTATGGATTGCCGGGTTCGTGGAGACGGGCTGGGGGCTCGCGGCGAGAGCGCGCGAGGCCTGGGAACGCCACGGGCTGGACTACGCCCGCCGCGCCGCGACCGCGCGGGCATTGCAGCGGCTGTTCGAACGGGTGGATGCCACGGTGCTGGATCAGGGCTGGAGCCGCGCGCGGGGCGTGTTCCGGGTCGCCCCTGCGGGGGTGGGTTTTTGCTTCGAGGAGCCTGCGGCGGGCCGCGGCGAGTATCTTCCCGTCACGGATGACTGAGGGGTTGTGCGCACCCCTTCGGGGCGCGTTCATCTATCGGCGGCGGGGAGCTCCAGTGACGGGCGGTGCAGGTGGTAGCCCTGGGCCATGTCCACGCCCAGTTCGGCCAGCATCTCGAGGGTGGCTCCGTCTTCCACACACTCGGCGACGGTTTGTTTTTCCAGGCCCCGGGCGACATCGACCATCGCGCGGATGAAGGCCTGGTTGTCGCGGTTGTTCGGCAGGTCGCGCACGAACATGCCGTCGATCTTGAGGATCTGCACGCCGAGGTATTTCAGGTAGGCGAAGGTGGAGAAGCCGGAGCCGAAGTCGTCCAGGCAGACCGTGCAGCCCGTGTGCTGCAGCGCCTCGATGAAGCGCTGGGCATCCTGCATCTCGGAGACCGCCGCGGTCTCGGTCAGTTCGATGATCAGCCGTCGCGGTTCGACCCCCTGCTGTTCCAGCTGCTGGGCGATGTATTGCGGCAGTCCCGGTTCGTCGAAGCTGCGCCCGGAGATGTTGATCGCGATCCCGGGGATGGCCGGGTCCCCGGCCAGTCGGCGGATGCTCTCGCGGATCACCCAGCGATCGATGTCGAGGATCTGCCCGGTCTTCTCGGCAATCGGGATGAACTGGCCGGGCATGGCGATTTCCTCCGGGGACGCCGGGTCGCGCATGCGCACCAGGGCCTCCATGTGGTGCAGGTGGCCATCGCCGACCGCGTAGATCCCCTGGTAATGCAGCTCGAAGTGTCCCTGCTCCAGCGCGGTGCCGATGCGCTGGCTCCAGGACATCCGCTCCAGCATGTGCTCGGCGGTATTGCGGCTGCGGTCGAATACCGCCCAGGTGTTCTTGCCCAGGTCCTTCGCCTGGTACATCGCGGTGTCGGCGTGGGCCACCAGGTCCTCGACGTTGTCGCCATGCTCCGGAAAGTGGGCGATGCCGATGCTGGCGGTGAGCCGGTAGTTCTGGCCGCGGAAGCGGAACGGGATCGCCGAGATCGCGCGGCCCACGCGTTCGGCCAGTTCGATCGGCTCCTGCTCCGACTCGCGATCCACCAGGATCGCGAACTCGTCGCCGCCCAGGCGGGCAAAGATATCCTGACTGCGCACCAGCGCGGCGATCTCGCCGGCGGCGCGCACCAGCACGGTATCCCCGGCCCGGTGGCCGAAGGTGTCGTTGATGGTCTTGAACTCGTCGAGATCGAAGTACAGCAGGGCGAAGCGCCCGTTGCGCCGCCGCTCGCTGTGGATCACGTGTTCCAGGCGTTTCTGGAAGTGATGGCGGTTGTACAGGCCGGTCAGCGCGTCGTGTTCTGCGAGGTAGACCAGTTGCTGGGCGGTCTGGCGCTCGTGGGTCACGTCCTCGTACAGCCACAGTCGACCGATGGAACGCTCGTCGGTGTCGTGGACGGGGTAGGAGACCTGGGTGAGGATGCGCCCGTCGTACAGGTCGACCTCGAAGCGTTCGCTGATCTCGTGGGTATCCAGCACGTGCAGCACGTGGCGCGAGGCGTGATCCGGCCGCGCGAAGCGGTGGGTGGAATGTTCCAGTACCTCGCGCGAGGGACGACCCACCAGTTCCACCTCGCTGCCGATGGCCCACATGCGCCGGAAGGCCGGGTTTACGTATTCCACCCGGCCCTCGCGGTCCTCGAACAGGATGCCGATGCTCATCGCCGAGAGCAGCGCGGCCATGCGCCCCTGCTCCCGCCGGGTCAGTTCCAGCAGGCGCGTTTGCTCGTCGCGCGAGGCTTCCAGTTCGGACAGGGCCTGGAGCAGGGCCTCCTCGTTGCGCTTGCGCTGGGTGATGTCGTGCGAGATCGCCACGTAGCGTGCGGTCTCGCCGCGCGGGGCGACCAGTTGCAGGGAGATCTCGACCGGTACCTCGAAGCCGTCGCGATGGCGATGGCTGGTCTCGAAGCGGAACTGGTCACGCTCGCCGCGGCGCAGCGGCTCGATCAGCTGACGAAAGCGCGGCTCGGGGTAGTCCGGCTTGATGTCATAGGGGTGGAGTTCGAGCAGTTCCTCGCGCGGGATGCCGGTCTGGTCCACCGCGCCCTGATTGACATAGATAAAGCGCAGGGTCTCGACGTCGAACAGGAAGACCGCGTCCAGAGTCAGGTCCAGGGTCGAGCGAAAGGATTCCAGTTCGTCGGTCCGGGCCCGCAGGGTCTCGCCGGTGGTGACCAGTTCGTCGGCATCGATGACATGCCCCTGCAAGTACTTAAGGCGCCCGCGATCGTCGAAGATCCCGGCGCCGCGCTCGAACACCCAGCGCTCCCCGCCATTGCGTCCGATCAGGCGCCACTGAATCTGGTACTGGCCGGTCCGCTGCAATCCCTCGGATACCTCGCGCCAGACCCGGTCGCGGTCTTCAGGGTGCACCAGATCGTTGAAGCTGAGGCGTTCGGCGAAGAACCTTTCGCGCGAGTAGCCGGTGAGCTCCTCCAGGGCGCCCTCGGCGTTGATCACGTCCCAGTTCGGGTTGTTGCGGCAGCGATAGACGAAGCCGTCGATGGTGTCGAGTACCCGCAGCAGGTCGTCGCCCTGCTGGGTGCCCAGCGAGCGGGTCAGGGTCATCATCCCGATGACGGCGAGGAGGGCGGCGAACGTGCGCAGCAGTTGCACCGGTAGTCCGCTTGCCTCCAGGAAGTCGGCATGGGTCGGCAGCCACTCGGGCAGAGCCGGGTCGACAGTGCCCGGAAACGGCGTGATCAGCGCGTAGCCGAGGAAGGCCAGGGCGAGGACGGCCAGGGCCGGGTACTGGCTGGCATGATCGTCGGCGTCGGGGGTGCGCAGGAGGGGCCCCCGCAGCAGAAGCAAGAACGCCAGGCCGGACAGTACAGCCCCCGGAAGGCCGACCAGGTAGCGCCCGCCGTTGGCCAGCCCGCGCGCCGGGTCCTCGGCCATACCGACGAGCAGGAGCACCGCGACCGCGATCAGCGGATAAAGCCACAGGGCGTCGAGGCGCAGGCGCGATGAACTCGCGAGCAGGGCGCGGCGCCCGAACTCCAGAAGCGGCAGGTAGGACAACAGTTGCCAGGTGGCATTGAGCCATGGGTCGCGCGCCGCCGGATAGTGCAAGCCCGCGGCCTGGAGGAATTCGTAGGCGCCGTGGATCAGGCCGAACAGACCCAGCAGCCAGAAATGCCGGGCGAACGGCAGGGTTCCGTCCCCGCGGGGCAGGACGAGAGCGACTACGCCAAGCGAGAAGAAGGCCAGGCCATAGACCAGGTATAGGACGGTGAATCCGGCGAGCGAGAGATCCATCAGTGGCAGCCGCTCGCATTGGAGGGTGCCTTACCGGCGGGGATGCGGGTCAGCCGGGTCAATGGGTCGGACACGCAGTTTCCTTTCGGCCATAGGGCGGAGCCCGCCGGAGCCGGTCTACGAAATCAGGTGTCTAGCTTGCGGGGTTGTGTGGCGGGGATGCAAGCCATGGCCGGGGAGGGACATGAGAGGGAGTATCCGGCCCGCGGGCGCGGACCGGATATGCGGGCCGGGATCAGGCTCCGACGTATTCGTCGCACCAGCCGTCGGCGTTCACTTGAACGCCCTGGAAGTCGGCGTGGAAGCACTGACCCCACTGGTCATCACCTCCGCCCCAGAAGGCGCAGTTCTTGCACTTCTCGCCTTCGGAGTAGTCCGCGTGGTCGGCGTCGGCCGCATCGTTCACGTAGTTGTGGGCGTGGCCGTCTTCGGCTTTCGTATCGGCCTTGGCCGAGGAGATGCCCACCATGCTGACGACCGGGATGGCCGCCACGGCAGCGGATGCCTGGCGCAGGAACTTACGACGGTTCGCATTCGGTTGATCGGACATGAGGTCCTCCGTTTGCTTTCTGAATGGATGGTTCTTCTTGTTGCCAGTTGGAGCGAACGACGCACGCTGGATACGTGCGGGCTCAACCCCTTCGAGCCCTCGGGCCCTTGAGGGTTCCCTCGATTTTTGCGGGGATCCCCGAAGCCTTCCGGCGATCGTGGTTCGGCAGAGGGGATGCACCGGGGCCGGGAAAAATTCCATGTCGAGCGCCGGGTCCTGCCTGATGTGATGAAGATCGCGTCAGGCTGGTCTACCATTAGAGTTTTCTTATTCATTCGAATCAGGAGGTGCCCGATGCAGTACCGTAAGACGATGGTGATGTTCGCCCTGGGGGCGCTGGCGGCCATGCCGGTGGCCCAGGCCAGCGCGGTGGATCGCGGCATGGAGCCCAGCGTGGCACTGCTGGGCGGTGTGGTCTCGCCGGACCTGTCGGATGCCAGCAGCGATGGTGCCTACGGGGTCGAGATCGGCGCCAACTGTCAGTTGTTCCAGCCGGCCACCGGCGTGCTGCGCCATCATCTGAGCGTGAGCCGTTACAGCGACGACCCGCTCAAGATGACCAGCGCCGAGGTGAACAGCCACTGGATGTTCGAGCCGAACGAACGGCTGTCGCTGGGCTTTGGTCCCGGCATCGGCTACGTGCGGGCCAAGCTGGATGACGACCGCAATGGCCTGTGGGCGGCCCAGCTGGGTGGCAGCCTGAAGTACCAGCTGGACCGGCAGTGGTTTCTGGGGCTGGAGGCGCGTTACCAGTTCACCGAGAGTGACCGCTTCGACGGCCGTCGCGCCGATGCCGACAACATGCGCGTGATGGGCAAGGTGGGCATGCAGTTCTGATCCGGCGGGTTGCCCGGCGTCCGGGGCCTTGCCGGCCCCCGGGCGCCGGGCGACGATAGGGCGACGTTGACACAGCAGGGCGTTGCCCATGACCGATACCCCCGACCCTACCGATCCGGGTGACAACCGGGAGACCCCCGCCTGGCACAGCCGGTCCGCGGATGATGCGCTGGAGCACTGGGGCTCCGCCCGCGAGGGGCTGTCGGCGGTTGTGGCCGAGGAACGTCTGGCGCACTTTGGCCCCAATCAGTTGCGTCCGCCGGAGCGGGCGGGCGTAGTCCGGCGCTTCCTGCGCCATTTTCACAACGTACTGATCTACATCCTGCTGGTCGCGGCGCTGGGGACGGCGCTGCTGGGGCACTGGGTGGATACCGGCGTGATCCTGGCCGTGGTCCTGATCAATACGCTGATCGGGTTCGTCCAGGAGGGCAAGGCGGAGAAGGCCCTGGATGCCATCCGTCGCATGCTGTCCCCGCGCGCGGTGGTAACGCGCGCTGGCGAGCGTCGTGAGATCCCGGCCGAGGAGCTGGTGCCCGGCGATATCGTGCACCTGCAGGCCGGTGACCGGGTGCCCGCCGACCTGCGGCTGTTCGAGACCAAGAACCTGCGCCTGGAAGAGGCGGTCCTGACCGGCGAGTCGGTGGCGGTCGAGAAGGATACCGCCACGGTGGAACGGGAGGCCGACCTTGGGGACCGGCGCGGCATGGCCTTCTCCGGGACGCTGGTGGCCTTTGGCCGCGGTGCGGGCGTTGTCGTGGCCACGGGCGAGCATACCGAGATCGGGCGCATCTCCACCATGCTCGGCGAGGTCGAGGGGCTGGAGACGCCGCTGGTCCGGCAGATGGAACAGTTCGGCCGCTGGCTGGCCGCGGTGATCGTGGTGATCGCGGCGGCAACCTTCGCCTTCGGCTACTGGGTGCGGAGCTATCCGCTGGACGAGATGTTCCTCGCGGCGGCGAGCCTGGCGGTGTCCACCATCCCCGAGGGCCTGCCCGCCATCATGACCATCGCGCTGGCCATCGGGGTGCAGAAGATGGCGCGGCGCAATGCGATCATCCGGCGCCTGCCGGCGGTGGAGACCCTGGGGTCGGTCTCGGCCATCTGCTCCGACAAGACCGGCACGCTCACCCGCAACGAGATGACGGCGCAGACCCTGCGCACGGCCAGCCGCGAGATCCTCGTCAGCGGCGTGGGCTACGCGCCGCAGGGGCAGTTCTCCGAGGACGAGCGGGATATGGACCCGGACGAGGACCCGCTGTTGCGCGAGGTGCTGCGGGCGGGGCTGCTGTGTAATGACGCCCGGCTCTATCAGAAGGATGGCGACTGGGTGATGGAGGGCGACCCGACCGAGGGCGCCCTGATTACCCTGGCGCAAAAGGCCGGGCTGGACCCGCGCCTGGAAGGCGAACGCCTGCCGCGCACCGACGTGATCCCGTTCGAGTCGGATCATCGCTACATGGCGACCCTGCACCACGACCACGACGGTCACGCCCGCATCTACCTGAAGGGGGCGCCCGAGCGCGTGCTGGAGCTTTGCAGCGAGCAGCAGGTCGATGGCGAGAGCCGCGAGGCGCTGGATGGCGAGCGCTGGCACGCCGTCATGGAGGCCGTGGCGGCCCGCGGTCAGCGCCTGCTGGCCGTGGCCGTGCGCGACACCGAACCCGATCACGGCGAGCTGCGTTTCGATGATGTCGAGGCCGGTGGTTTTACCCTGCTTGCCCTGCTGGGGATCATCGACCCGCCACGCGACGAGGCGATCCGCGCGGTGGCCGAGTGCCGCGCGGCCGGAATCGACGTCAAGATGATCACCGGCGACCACCTGGCGACCGCCCGGGCGATCGGCGAGCAGCTGGGCCTGGGCCGCGATGCCGAGGCGCGGGCCGGTCACGAGCTGGATGCCCTGGACGAGGCGGCGCTGGCCGAAACCGCGGAGCGTACGGACGTCTTTGCGCGGACCTCGCCGGAACACAAGCTGCGGCTGGTGCGTGCCCTGCAGCAGGGCGGGCGTATCGTGGCGATGACCGGCGACGGGGTGAATGATGCCCCGGCGCTGAAGCGGGCGGATGTCGGCGTGGCCATGGGGGGCAAGGGGACCGAGGCGGCCAAGGAGGCCTCCGAGATGGTCCTGGCGGACGACAATTTCGCCTCCATCGCGCATGCGGTGGAGGAGGGCCGGACGGTCTACGACAACATCCGCAAGGCCATCCTGCATATGCTGCCGACCAATGCCGGGCAGTCGCTGACCATCATGATGGCGATCCTGATGGGGCTGGCGTTGCCGCTCACCCCGGTGCAGGTGCTGTGGGTCAACATGGTGACCTCGGTGACCCTGGCCATGGCGCTGGCCTTCGAGAAGGCCGAGCCGGGTGTTATGCAGCGCCCGCCACGGGCGCCGGACACGCCCCTGTTGTCCGGGTTCCTGCTCTGGCGCATCCCGTTCGTGGCGTTGCTGCTGTGGGCCGGGACCTTCGGGCATTTCGTCTACATGGAGACCCTGGCCGGGGTGGCCGACGAGGTCGCGCGTACCGTGGCGATCAATACCCTGGTGTCCGGGCAGGCCTTTTACCTGCTGAATCTGCGTCTGATCCATCAACCGGTGCTGCCGGGCGGCGAGCTGTTCCGCTCGCGCGCGATGTGGCTGGCGATCGGGGTCCTGGTGCTGCTGCAGCTGGCGTTCACCTACGTGCCCGTAATGCACACCCTGTTCGGGACCACCGCCATCGGCGCGGACGACTGGGCGCGCATCCTGGCCTTTGGCCTGGCGGTGTTCGTGATCGTGGAACTGGAAAAGCTGGTGGTGCGCCAGGTGCTGGCACGCCGGCGCGGGGTGTTGCCGCGCGCCGTCTGACCGAACGCGCGCGGGTCGGGCAGAGCGCGTTTCCCGGAGCCCCGGCTCAGTGGGCGGGCCGGGCCGGCAGTTTCCCGCCGAGCAGGGCGGTTGCCTGTGTCGCGTCCACCGGGGGCGAGTAGTAATAGCCCTGCGCCAGCGAGCAGCCGAGGGCGCGCAGCGTGGCGGCGTGGGTGTGGCTTTCCACGCCCTCGGCCACGGCCTCGAGCCCGAGATTGCGGGCCATGTGGATCACGGTCTGCACCAGGCGCTGGCTGTATTCGTCGCGATCCAGGCCGGCTACGAAGCTGCGGTCGATCTTGAGGATATCCAGTGGCAGGCGGTGCAGGTAGCTGAGCGAGGAGTAGCCGGTGCCGAAGTCGTCCATCGCCAGGCTGATGCCCAGGGCCTTCAGCCGGAGCAGGGTCTCGATCAGTTCGTCCAGGTTGCCGAGGGTGGCCGTCTCGGTAATCTCCAGGCGCACCTGTGCGGCCGGGGCGCCGGTGCCTTCCAGGATGGTCTGCACGTCCCCCACGAGTTCCGGGCGGGTGAGCTGACGGGCGGAGAGGTTGGTGCTGATGGTCAGGGGCGTTCTCGCCCCGTCCGCGTTCCACTCCACCAGCTGGCGGCAGGCAGTGTAGAGGACCTGCATGTCGATCAGGTGCACCTGCCCGGTGTCCTCCGCGATCGGGATGAAATGATCGGGCGGCACCAGTTCCCCGTTGCGCTCCCAGCGTACCAGGGCCTCGAAGCCGGTGATCCGCTCCTCGCCGAGCGACATGATGGGCTGGAAGTGGACGCGGAAGTCGCCGCGTTCCACCGCCAGGCGCAGGTCGGTCTCCAGCGCCAGGCTTTGCAGGGCCTGCGTCTGCATGCCCGGGTCGCAGAACTCGCACCGGGCCTTGCCAAGTGACTTCGCGCGGTACATCGCCATGTCCGCCTCGCGCATCAGGTCATCCGGGGTGGCCGGACGGGCCGGGTCGTCGGGTTCGCCGGGCCCCTGGACCGGGCAGCTCTGGCCGTAGGGCCGGGTCGCGATGCCGATGCTGACGGTGACGTAGACGTCCTGCCCGGCGAGGGAGAACGGCTCGTGCAGCACGGCCTGCAGGCGCTCGGCCACGCGCAGGGCATCCACCGGCTCGTGCAGGCCCTCCAGCAGGATGGTGAACTCGTCGCCACCCAGCCGCGCAAGGGTATCGTCCGGGCGATTGGTCTCGTCCCCCTTGGGGCGCGAGACGGTGTCGTTCTGGCGCAGCGCGGTCAGCAGGCGCTGGCCCACGCGTACCAGCAGCTCGTCGCCGGCCGGATGGCCCAGGCTGTCGTTGACGACCTTGAAGCGGTCGATGTCCACGAACAGCACCGCGAACAGGTTGAAGGGCTCTCGCGTGGCACGGGCGATCGCGTGCGCCAGCCGGTCGTGGAACAAGCGCCGGTTGGGGAGGCCGGTCAGCTGGTCGTGGGAGGCGTTGTGGAGCAGGCGTTCCTCGTGGCGGTTGCGCTCGATCACGCGGCCGAGCTGCACGCCGATCTGCCACATCAGCCAGAGCAGGTCGGGGTCGGTGGTGGTGGGCTCGGTGGCGAAAAATTCGAGGACACAGGCCACCTCGTGGCCGACCATGACCGGGAAGGCGAAGCCGGAGTGCAGGCCGCTGGCCGTTGCCTGAGGCGCGCGCGGGAAGTTGTCGTCCGCCGCGAGATCCTCGATCCACGCGGGCTCGCCGTGGTCCAGCACACGGCCGGGCAGCCCCTCGCCGGGGCCGAAGCTCGTGTTCTCGGTGCTGTCGCGAAAGGCGGTGAAGGGCTCAGCAGAGGCGAGATGCCAGATGCCGGTGGGGTCTAGCTGATTGTGGCCACTGTGTTGGTTCGGTCGAGCCAGGTAGGCGTGCCCCACCGGCCAGTCCAGATAGCGTCCGATCGCGGCCAGCGCCGCGCGCAGTACATGCGCGATGGAGTCGGACTGGTTCGCGGTGGAGGCAATGGTGTTGAGCAGCTCGATCTGCTGCTGCTTGGCATAGACGTCCTGCAGCCGGGTCTCGGCCAGCGTCTCGGCGCGGCGGCGAGCCGCGCGTTCCTGCTCGACCAGGGTCTGCAGGCGATCCCGTTCGCTATCCGTCGCGAAGTCGCGCGCGCGTCGGTTCACGCGCACCCCCCGTGGGCGAGGCAAATTGTGCGCGTCCGAGGCCTGCGCGTCTGGGTGTACTGCATGGGCCACTCCCGGCCGTCATGATTGCGCTGCGTCCCTTGCCAGCCGGTATGCGCGGTGGCGTCTCATCGGAAAGACGCCTCCGTGGCCCGAGCCATTCCGTGCGCATTGTAGGGCCCCGGCATGCGCGCCGCATCATTCGTCGGGATGGGTGACCCAGGGTTCGCCCATGGCCTCCTCCCAGTCCGCCTGGGTGGGATGGTTGCGGTCGTAGCGTTTCCAGGCCTCGAAGATCTCGTCCGGCCAGTGTGACTGCAGCCAGGCGATGATCGCCTCGACGTCCGCCTCCGACAGGGTGTCCTCGAAGCTGGGCATGGCGCCGCCGCGCGCCTCGGCGCCATAACGGATCATGTCCTTCAGCTGCCAATAGGGGTGGTGCCAGGTGTGGGCGCTGCCATCCAGCGGGGGCGGTGGCAAGGTGCCGTCCGGGTTGCGCTGGCGCCAGTTCTCGGCGCCCTCGCGCTGGGCCCCGTGGCAGGCGATGCAGTGCTCCTGATAGAGCCGTTCCCCGCGCTGCAGGATCTCCGGGTCGGTGGTGCGTTCGAGGTGGTCGGGGGTGCCGGAGGCCCCGCCGAAGCCGTCGCAGCCCGCCAGCGTGGCAGCGGACAGGAGCAGCACCGCACCGGCGAAACCGGCGCGGAGGGTACGCGGGTCCGGCATCAGTCCTGAACGTCCGGCTCGCCGGTGCCGTCGGCCGGCGCGTCGTCCCCGCGGAAGGCGTCGCGTACCGAGCCCCAGGCCTTGCGCGAGCCGTCACGGATGCCGCCCCAGGCGTCGCGGGCGCCATCGCGCACCCCGCCCCAGGCGCCGGAGGAGCGCTCGCGCATCTCGCCCGACCATTCGGCCAGGCGGTCCCGTTCCTCGATCAGGCCGTCATAGGCCCGTTCGCGGCGCTCGCGGGTGGCGTCGCTCAGGTCGTCCCAGCCCTCGCGGATGTTGTTGCCCAGGCGGCTCAGTTCGCGGTCCATCGCGTCCAGGGTCTCGCGGGTACGGGAGCGGGTGGCCTCGCCGGCCTCCTCGCCTTCCTCCTGGAGTTCCTCGCGGGTCTCGGCCCAGGACTCGCGCAGTTCCTCCATCTCGCTGGCGGTGGCATCGTCCTCCATGGCGGCATCCGATTCGTCGCTGGCCGTGGGTTCGTCCCCTGCGTGGGTGTCGTGATCGGCGGCATACAGGGGGCTTGCGGCCAGCATCAGACCGCACAGCCCGGCGAGCAGGATGGGGCGCAGTTCGAGCAGGTTCATGTCGGGTCCTCCGGGGTGCCGCGGGGCGGCTGACCAATGATGTTGATCTCTCATGGTAGGACGTTTCGCGCTCCGGTATGTTTCCAGGGAGCGGATGATTTGCGAGGCAGTCCACGTGATGTACTGGAGAAGGCAGGTTGCAGGGGGTGTGCTGGCGCTGCTTCTGGCGGGTTGCGCCACGTCGACCCCGGATCCGGGCGATGACGGCACGTCCTCGGGGTTGCCCGAAGGATGGGAACCCGCGCCGACGGCCTTCGAGGCCCAGGCGGTGCCATCGCTTGAGCCGAGGGTGATGCCGGGTTCCGCGGTGATGGAGTGGTTCGCGGCCAGTGGCTGGAAATCCGGCCTGGCCGTCGACTACGCGGGGCTGGAGATCGACCAGCCGCGCCCGGAACGCGCGGAGGTCCGCCTGACCGGGCTGCGTGATGATGCCGTCGAGGCCTACGAATTCCGCCTGGAGCTGGAGCAGGCGGAGGCCGGCTGGGTGGTGCGCGCGGTGGAGCGCCGCGCCATCTGCCGCCGCGGCCTCGCCGACAGCGGCCTCTGCCTGTAACGCTTCGTGGAGGATATGCGCAGGGAAAAGAATATTCACCACGAAGTGCACGAAGGCACGAAGAAGGGCGAGGGCAACAGCGGTTCGACCACAGAGGGCACAGAGATCACGGAGAAGGACAAGGGGGGCGGGATAATTGTTCAGGATGACCCGCGGGCTGGAACAAAGCCGTTCGCCACCAGGAACGCTTACAACAAAAGGATTTTCTTCGTGCCTTCGTGCGCTTCGTGGTGAATGAACAGGCCCTTGATTTCTGAGCCTCGAAGCCCCCCTCTGTGTACTCCGTGCGCTCTGTGGTGAATCGAAATTTGCGGCGGGTCTAGCGGCGGCGGGCGAGGGTCAGGCCGTCGCCGATGGGGGCCAGCGAGAGGTCGATGCGTTCGTCGTGGTGCAGGGCATCGTTGAAGGCGCGGATCGCGCGGGTGTCTTCGCGCGTGTCGTCCGGGTCGGCGACGCTGCCATGCCACAAGGTGTTGTCGACCAGGATCAGGCCGCCGGCACGGACCAGGCGCAGGCAGTGCTCGAAGTAGTCGGGGTAGCCGGTCTTGTCCGCGTCGATGAAGGCCAGGTCGAAGCGGCTGGTCTCGCCTTCGGCCTCCAGTGCCTGCAGCGTGTTGCCGGCCTCGCCCAGCTCGAGCCGGATGCGACCGCTGACCCCGGCGCGTTCCCAGTAGCGCCGGGCCGTGGTGGTCCACTGCGCGCTCTTGTCCAGGGTAACGACCGCGCCGTCCTCCGGCAGGGCCAGCGCGATGGCCAGCGCGCTGTAGCCGGTGAAGGTCCCGATCTCCAGATAGCGCCGCGCCCCCATGAGCCGCGCCAGTAGCGCCATGAACTGGCCCTGCTCCGGGGCGATCTGCATGTTGGCCTCGGGCAGGTTCGCGGTCTCGGCACGCAGCTCGGCGAGTATCTCCTGCTCGCGCAGCGAGTGCTCCAGGAGGTAGTCATACAGGGGGCCATCGAGTCCGATGGAACGATTGGACATCACGCGCTCCGGGGTTGTGGGTGAGGGATCAGACGGTCCAGCCATCGGCGCAGGACCGGTGTGGCCAGGACGATCAGGATGACCAGGGTGCTCCACTCGAGCCAGGCGGGCAGCATCTCGCCGGCGGTGCCCATCTGCGTGGCGACGTCGACCCCGGTGTGGGCGAGTCCGGCGTCCAGGGCGAGCCCCAGCGCGATGGTGGTGACCGCGATACCGGTCAGGTAGAGCAATAGCGCCGGCGTGCCAAGTTCGCGGCGAAACACGCCCAGGGTCGCCAGGCTGGTGATCGGTGCGGCCAGCAGGAACACCAGCACGGTGCCGGGGGAGACCCCGGCCGCGATCAGGCCCACGGCGATCGGTGTTGCGGCGGTCGCGCAGAGGTACATGGGGATGCCGATGACGGCCATTACGAGCATGGCCGGCAGGCCCGATCCCCAGGCGGCCAGCGTGGCCGGCGGGACCAGGGCGAGCAGGGCGCCGGCGACCAGCAGGCCGATCACCAGCCACAGGCGGATATCGTCGAGCACGCCGCCAAAGGCATAGGCGAGGCCCGCGCGCAGCCGTGCGGACAAACGCTCCGGGGCCTCGGGTGTGGCGCAGCCGTCGGCGGTCCCGCAGCATCCGCCGCAGCTGTCCGGTTCGCCCCGCGGTGGGTCCGGACGCTCGGTCGCGGCGCGGGTGCGGCCCACCAGCAGGCCTGTGGTGATGGCCGTGACAATGGCGCCCAGGGCCCGGGCCACGGCCATCATGGGGCCCAGCAGGGCATAGCTGATGGCGAGCGAGTCGACGCCGACGCCCGGCGTGCCGATCAGGAAGGCGGTGGTGGGGCCCCGCCCGGCCCCGCCGCGGTGCAGGGCCAGCGCGGTCGGGATGGCCCCGCAGGAACAAAGGGGCAGGGGGGCGCCGACCACGGCGGCCCGCGCGGTGGCGGGAATGCCCGAGCCGCCCAGCCAGCGCTGCAGGGCAGCCTCCGGAATCAGTGCCTTGACGCCGCCGGCCGCGAGCAGGCCCAGCAGCAGCCAGGGCGCCGCCGTCAACGCGACACTCAGCGTCTGCCTGAGGATGTCGAGGATCATGGCCCGATGTTCCGTCGCGGCGGGGGCAACTGCAAGAAGCCCGCGCTCCGGCGGGCGGTGCGGCCGAGGTCTCGGGCGTCAGCCGCGCTGGCGCGAGATGCGCAGGACGTCGGGCAGGCGGCGCAGACCGCGCATGATCTGGGCCAGGTGCTGGCGGTCGCGCACGGTCAGCAGGAAGGTCATCGCGGTGGAGTGGCCATCCTGCTCGTTGAAGGAGATGTGTTCGATGTTGGAGCCATGGTCGGCGATGACCGCGGCCATGTCGGCCAGGGCCCCGCGGCGGTTGGCGGTGCGGGTGCGCACCGCGGCGGTGAACTGCAGGGAGGGCTCGTGCGACCACTCCAGCGTGATGGTGCGGTCGCTGCGGTCGCGGCTTTCGTGCAGGACGTTGCGGCAGTTTTCCCGGTGGACCACCAGGCCGCGGCCGGCGCTCAGCTGGCCGATGATCGGGTCACCCGGGATCGGGTGGCAGCACCGGGCGTAGTTCAGCACCAGGCCCTCGGTACCGCTGACCGCGAGGGTGGTGGGTGCCTCGTCGGCCGCGGGCTCGGGGGCGTCCCTGCCGGCCATCTGGCGGGCGACCAGCGAGGCCATGCGGTTGCCCAGGCCGATGTCGACCAGCAGTGCGTCCAGGTCCTTCAGCTGCATCGCGTCCAGCATCTGGTCCAGGCGTGCCGGCGAGATCCGCGGCAGGCTGGTGTCCAGCGACTCCAGCGCCTTCTCCAGCAGGCGTTCGCCCAGGGTGCGGGCCTCCTCGGACTGCATCGACTTCAGGCAGTGCCGGATGCCGGTACGGGCCTTGCCGGTGACCACGAAGGACAACCAGGCCGGGTTGGGGCGCGCGCCGGGGGAGGTGACGATCTCCACCGTCTGGCCGCTTTGCAGGCGCACCGACAGCGGCGCCAGCTGACGGTCGATCTTGGCCGCCACACAGCGGTTGCCGACGTCGGAGTGCACCGCGTAGGCGAAGTCGATCGGGGTCGCGTCGCGCGGCAGGACCATGATGTCGCCACCGGGGGTAAAGGTGTAGACCTCGTCGGGGAACAGGTCGACCTTCACGTTCTCCAGGAACTCGATCGAGTTGCCCACGCTGTTCTGGATCTCGAGGACATCCTTCAGCCATTCGCGCGCGCGGCTCTGGGCGGTCCGGGTGGATTCGCCCCCGGCCTTGTACTGCCAGTGCGCGGCGATACCACTCTCGGCCACGCGATCCATCTCGGTGGAACGGATCTGGATCTCGATGGGCACGCCCTGCGGGCCGAACAGGATGGTATGCAGCGACTGGTAGCCGTTGGATTTGGGGATCGCGATGTAGTCCTTGAAGCGCCCCGGTACCGGCTTGTAGAGGTTGTGCACCACGCCCAGGGAGCGGTAGCACGTATCGACGTCGTCGACGATGATGCGGATGGCGAAGACGTCGAACACCTCCTCGAACGAGTGGTGCTTGTCGCGCATCTTGCGGTAGATGCTGTACAGCCCCTTCTCGCGTCCGGAGATGCGCCCGACGATGCCGGCGGCCTCCATGCGCGAGCAGATCGCCTGCTCGATATTGCGCATGGGCTCGCGGCGGTTGCCGCCGGCACGGTGCACCGCGCGTTCCAGTACGGCCGCGCGCCACGGGTGTTTGGCGGAAAAGCCGAGGGCCTCCAGCTCGCGGCGCATGGCGTTCATGCCCAGGCGCTGCGCGATGGGGGCGTAGATCTCCAGGGTTTCCTTGGCGATGCGCCGGCGCTTGTCCGGGCGCATCACGCCCAGGGTGCGCATGTTGTGCAGGCGGTCGGCCAGCTTGATCAGGATCACCCGAATATCGCGGGTGATCGCCAGCATCATCTTGCGGAAGTTCTCCGCCTGCGCCTCGGCCTTGGACTGGAACTGCAGGTGGGTGAGCTTGGAGACGCCGTCCACCAGCTCCGCGACCTCTTCGCCGAACTCGGCGTGGATGCGGTCCTTGCTGGTAGCGGTGTCCTCCATCACGTCATGCAGGATGGCGGCGCAGATCGCCTGGTGGTCCATCCGCATCTCGGCCATGGTGCGGGCCACGGCCAGGGGGTGATAGATGTAGGGTTCGCCGGTCTTGCGGGTCTGGCCTTCGTGGGATTCCGCGCCCAGGAGATAGGCGCGATAGACCTCCTCGACCTCTTCCGGCTCGAGATAGGCCTCGAGCTCGGAACACAAATCGCTGATCAGGAATCGGGTCGAATCACCCGTTGCCGCCGAAACGGCCCCGGGCGCGGCTGGCTGCCCAGCGGCCATTGAAAACCCTCGCCTAGCGTTCGTCGGCTTCCAGCTGTTCCAGATGACGGATGGTGCTGAAGTCCAGCATCTGGTTCTGGGGCCGTTCGTCGTGTTCGTCGAACACCTCCGGACCGACTACGCCGGCGGCGATCTCGCGCAGGGCGATCACCGTGGGCTTGTCGTTGTCCTCGGGTACACGCGCTTCCTTGCCGTGGGCGATGTGGCGGGCCCGGCGGGCGGCCATCAGCACCAGCTGAAAGCGGTTTTCGACATTTTCGAGGCAGTCCTCGACGGTAACGCGTGCCATCGGATACTCCGGTCAGTAAATTCTTGAAATCCATGCGGCACAGCCGCAGTTCACTAGCATGTTACGCCGACCCCGGCGCCGCCGCCAACAGATTCCCGATCGTGGGTGCGGCTCGGGTCTCCTGTTCCACGGTGCGCAGACGATTGGCGCGGAAGATACAGGCCAGGTCGCGCACGGCCTCGTCGAAATCGGCATTGACCACGGTGTAGTCGTACTCGCGGAAATGCGTGCAGTCGGATTCGGCGTCGCGCAGGCGGCGCTGGATCACGTCCTCCTCGTCCTGGCCACGGCCGCGCAGGCGGCGCTCCAGCTCGTCGCGCGAGGGGGGCAGGATGAAGATGGAGTGGGCGTCCGGTACCGCCGCGCGCACCTGGCGCGCGCCCTGCCAGTCGATCTCCAGGATCACGTCGACGCCAGCGTCCAGGCGCTCGTCGACGCTGGCACGCGCGGTGCCGTAGAAGTTGTCGAAGACCTTGGCGTGTTCCAGTAGCTGCCCGTCCTCGATCATGCCGAGGAAGGTCTCGGCGGAGACGAAGTGGTAGTGCTGCCCGTCCACCTCGCTGGCGCGCGGCTTGCGCGTGGTGTGCGAGACCGAGACCTCCACGGCCTCCACCGTCTCCAGGAGCGCCGCGACCAGGCTGGTCTTGCCGGCGCCGGACGGGGCGGAAACGATATAGAGGGTGCCGCGAGCGGCCGGGGTGCTGGCGGTCATGGACGTGTCCGCGGAACCTGAACGTGATCGGGACCTGGCGGTCTCCCGGGCGGGCCGTTTGCGGCGAGCCACAGGCGGGTAGCCAGGGTCAAAGAAGAAGGTTGGTCGGAGTGAAAGGATTCGAACCTTCGACCCCTGCCTCCCGAAGGCAGTGCTCTACCAAGCTGAGCTACACTCCGAACCGAGCCCGCTATTATGCCGAGCCTCTCCGGGCGTGTCCATGCCCCCGCAGGATGAAAATCGGGTCGGGCGCGGTCGTCAGTGGTTGCGCCCGACGGCGAAGCGGGCGAGGTCGATCAGCGCCTGGCGGTGCGGTGAGTCGGGCAGGGTGGAGATGGCCTCGATCGCGGCGTCGGTTTCCGCCTCCGCGCGGGACCGGGTATAGGCCAGGCCGTCCGTCCCGTGCACCACTTGCAGCACCGTGTCGACCCGGTCGCGCCCGCCGTCCTCGATGGCCTGGCGCACGATCGCCTGCTGCTCCGGTGTGCCGACGCGCAGGGCGTGGATCAGCGGCAGGGTGGGCTTGCCCTCGGCGAGGTCGTCCCCCATGCGCTTGCCGGTGACCTCGTCATCCGAGGAGTAGTCGAGGACATCGTCGATCAGCTGGAAGGCGGTGCCCAGATGCATGCCGTAGCGCGCCAGCGCCTGTTCGTCGGCCTGCGGGCGTTCGCCCAGGATTGCGCCCAGCTGGCAGGCGGCCTCGAACAGCTTGGCGGTCTTCGACTGGATCACGTGCATGTAGCGCTGCTCGTCGACGTCGGCGTCGTGGCAGTTCATCAGCTGCATGACCTCGCCCTCGGCGATCACGTTGGTCGCGTGGGAGAGGATCTCCATCACCCGCATGGAGCCGACCTCGACCATCATCTCGAACGCGCGCGAGTAGAGAAAGTCGCCCACCAGCACCGCGGCCTCGTTGCCGAAGATATGGTTGGCGGTCTCGTTGCCGCGGCGCATCTCGGAGGCGTCGACCACGTCGTCGTGCAGCAGGGTCGCGGTATGGATGAACTCCACCACCGCCGCCAGCGTGACGGGGTCCTGGCCCTGCACATGGCAGGCGCGCGCGGACAGCGTGGCCAGCAGCGGCCGCAGGCGCTTGCCGCCCGAGTGGATGATGTAATGCCCGAGCTGGTTGATCAGCACCACCGGCGAGCTCAGGCGCTCGCGGATGCACTGATCGACGGCCTGCATGTCGTCGGCCGCCAGTTCTCGGATCGCGTCAATGGACATGGGGGTAGGCAAGCGGGCTCTGAGAGTGGTCGGGAGGGGCGCAGGCATGCTAGGGAAACGCCACCGAATGTACAAGCTCGCGCGGGTGCGGGCGCGGCTCGTCCCCCGGCGTCCCTGTCGTTCGCGCGCGCCGGGGGCAGGCTGGTCCCGGCATTGACCCGCAAGCGAAGCGCTGCTAGCATTTCCGCCCTTTCGCGAGACCAGTCCCGTCGGCTGGTCCACACAAGGTATCGCAACGGAGTCCCAGGGAAATGTACGCGATCATCGCAACAGGTGGTAAACAGTACCGCGTCGCCGAAGGCGACGTGATTCGCATCGAAAAGCTCGAGGCCGAGGCCGGTTCCGAGGTCGAATTCGACCAGGTGCTGATGGTCGGTGCGGGTGACGATGTCCGCGTCGGGGCCCCGCTGGTGGACGGTGGCAAGGTCACCGCCAAGGTCGAAGACCATGGCCGCGCCAAGAAGGTCCACATCATGAAATTCCGGCGGCGCAAGCATTCCCAGAAGCAGATGGGGCACCGCCAGCACTACACCACCGTGCGCATCACCGGCATCGCCGGCTGATCGGCGCAGGCATTCAGGAGAACTGAACCATGGCACATAAGAAGGCAGGCGGGAGTACCCGCAACGGGCGCGATTCCGAGAGCAAACGCCTTGGCGTGAAGCGCTTTGGCGGTCAGGTCGTGCGCGCCGGCAACATCCTCGTTCGTCAGCGCGGGACGCAGTATCATCCCGGCGAGGGCGTGGGTTGCGGCAAGGACCATACGCTGTTCGCCAAGGTCGACGGCCAGGTCGTCTTCAAGGTGGGCGGTCCGCACAACCGTCGTTTCGTGAGCGTCCAGCCGCAGCAGTAAGCCGGCCGGCTAGGGAGACGCTGATTGAATCGCACGTCCGCGTTGGTGCCCCCTGTTTTCCGAGACAAGGCGCGTCGTGCAGCGGGTAGTGGTTCTACCCGCAAGTGGCGCAACGCAGGCTCGGGGAACAGGGGGCACCAACCCGACAAGTGATTGAAAGAGCGGGCTCGGCCGCCCGTTGTTGATCGAAAACGGGCGCGCACACGGCGTTGCGGCTCCCTTGTGCAGAATGACTGCACGGCGGTCACCGCGCCTTGTTCGCACGCAAAAGCGACTCGAGCGCGGACGCGCGATTCAATCAGCGTCTCCTTAACGCCCCGGGGCGGCGCAACGCCGCCCCTTTCGGGTACCATGCGCGACCCTGTATCCCGCGCAGACCGTGTCCCATGAACCAGACCCAGACGCTGATCCTCGGCGCCCCCCAGATTCTCCCGGTCATCCCCCGCGACACCATCTTGCGGGATCACGCCCTGATCATCCGCGACGGCGTCATCCAGGCGATCGAGCCCACGGAGACCGCACGCGCCCGATACCCCGATGCGGAGTACCGCGACCATCCCGGGCACGCCCTGATTCCCGGCCTGGTCAATGCCCATACCCACTCGGGCATGAGCCTGCTGCGGGGCATCGGCAGCGACCACACCCTGATGGACTGGCTCAAGCGCTACATCTGGCCGGCCGAAGGCAAGCTGCTCTCGCCCGAGTTCGTGCGCGCCGGCACCCGGCTCTCGGTCGCGGAGATGCTGCGTGGCGGCACCACCTGTTTCAGCGACATGTACCTATTCGTGGAGGACGCGGCACGAGTGGTCGACGAGACCGGTATCCGCGCTTCCCTGGGCCTGACCGTGTTCGATTTCCCCACCCCCTGGGCGAGCACGGCCGACGAGTACTTCCAGCGCGGCGCCGACGTGGTGACCGCCTGGGGCCGACACGAACGGATCGCCTTCAATGTGGCCCCGCACGCGCCCTACACCGTTGGCGATGCGAGCCTGGAGCGCGTGGCCGATCGCGCGCGCGAACTCGACGCCCCGATTCACATGCATGTCCACGAGACGGCCAGCGAGGTCGCCGACGCCGTCCGTGACCACGGCGAACGGCCCTTGGCGCGCCTCGCCCGACTCGGCATGCTGGACCAGCCCTTCATCGCCGTGCACATGACCCAGGTGGACGAATCCGACCTCGACCAGCTGCGCGACCGGCCGGTGTCCGTCGCCCACTGCCCGGAATCCAACCTGAAGCTGGCGTCCGGGTTCTGCCCCGTCGCGCGTCTGCAGGAAGCCGGGATCACGGTCGGCCTGGGCACCGATGGCACCGCCTCCAACAACGATCTGGACATGATCGGCGAGATGCGCACCGCCGCCCTGCTGGCCAAGGCCGTCAGCGGCGACGCCGCGGCGCTGCCCGCCGCCTCGGCCCTGGAGATGGCCACTCTCGGCAGCGCCCGCGCCCTGGGGCTGGACGACCGCATCGGTTCGCTGGAGCCCGGCAAGGAGGCGGACGTGGTCGCGGTGGACCTGCAGGCCCTGGAGCTGCAGCCGGCGCACGACCCCAGCGCGCAAATCGTGTATGCCGCCACGCGGGATGCCGTACGCGACGTCTACGTGGCCGGACGCCCGTTGCTGCGCGACCGGGAACTGCTTACGCTGAACGTGCAGGACCTCCGCGCCGAAGCCGATGACTGGCGCATCCGGGTGCTGGAAACCCAGCAGCCCATTGCCTGAGGGGAAACCGATCCCATGAGCCCGCAGACTCAATCCCGTTCGCAGACGCACGCCAACGTCGATAGCGCCGAGATCCACAAGTTCACGCACCGGGCCCGCGAATGGTGGGACCCCAACGGCCCCTTCGCCACGCTGCATGCGATCAATCCGCTGCGCCTGGAGTGGATCGACGCCCAGGCCGACCTGACCGGCAAGAAGGTGCTGGACGTCGGCTGCGGTGCCGGCATCCTGTCCGAGGCGATGGCGGTGCGCGGCGCGCACGTCACCGCCCTGGACGCCGGTGCCGAACACCTGGAAGTTGCCCGCGAGCACGCCCACGAGGCCGGGCTGGAGATCCACTACCTGCATACCACCGCCGAGGCCCATGCCGAACACCACGCCGGCGACTACGACGTGGTCACCTGCCTGGAGATGCTGGAACACGTGCCCGACCCCGAAGCGGTCATCGATGCGCTCGTGAAGCTCGTGCGTCCCGGCGGCTGGCTGTTCCTGTCCACGATCAACCGCACGCCGCGGGCCTTCGCCGAGGCGATCGTCGGGGCCGAATACCTGCTGAACATGCTGCCCGCCGGCACCCACGAGTACGGCCGCTTCATCCGGCCCTCGGAACTGGGCGCCGCGCTGCGCCGCCATGGGTTCGAGGTCACCGCGATGACCGGGCTGACCTATTCGCCTCTCAGCGGTCGCTACCGCCTGGTGGGGCGCACCGACGTGAACTACCTCATGGCCGCCCGCCGGGGCGACGACACCCCCGCATGACGCGCCATCTGGGTTCGCTCCTGTTCGATCTCGACGGGACGCTGCTGGATACCGCGCCGGACATGCACGCGGCACTGGTCACCCTGATGGCCGAGTACGACCGTGCGCCGCTCCCTTTCCACGCGGTGCGCAACCATGTCTCCCACGGCTCGCAGGCCCTCGTCGCACTCGCCTTCCCCGACGCCGATGTCGACTTCACGGAGCACCTGAAGAAGCGCTACCTGGAGATCTACGCCCACGACTTGTGCCAGGCCACCGCCCTGTTCCCCGGGCTCGCCGAGCTCCTGGACCGCTGCGAGGCCCGGGGCTGGTCCGTCGGCGTGGTCACCAACAAGCCGGGCTGGCTCACCGATCCACTGCTGGAGGCGCTCGGCCTGCGGGCACGCATGGCGGCCGTTGTCAGCGGCGATACCCTGCCTCAGCGCAAGCCTGACCCCGAACCCATGTGGCTGGCGGCGCGGCAAACCGGCCTGCCCCCGGAGCGCCACTGCTACTGGGGCGATGCCGAGCGCGACATCGCGGCCGGACGCGCCGCCGGCATGCCCACCCTGATCGCCAACTGGGGCTACATCGACGCGGACCAGCAGCCGGATCAATGGGGCGCCGACGGCGCCCTGGAGCAACCCGACGATTTCTGGGCCTGGTACAACGGCGCCCCCGCCCCGGAGCGCAGCCTTGCCGGCTGATCACGCCCGCCACCCCGCGGGGGCTGATGGTTGATGGAACCCCGGATCCGCCAGGCCTATCGCCACTGCCGTCAGCGTGCCACGGCGCACTACGAGAACTTCCCTGTGGCCTCCTGGTTGCTGCCCGGCCGCCTGCGCGACCCGGTGGCGGCGATCTACTGCTTTGCCCGCGACGCCGACGACCTGGCCGACGAGGACCCGCGCCCGGTGGAAGAGCGCCGCCAGGCACTGCTGGCCATGCAGGAACGCGTGCAGATCCTGGAGGACCCGGCCGCGGAACGCGATCCCGAATGGATCGCCCTGGCGGATGCCCGCGCCCGTTTCAACCTGCCGGCGGCCCCGTTCTCCGACCTGATCGATGCCTTCCTGCAGGACCTCGACCAGACGCGCTACGCGACCTTTGGCGAGGTGATGGACTACTGCCGGCGTTCGGCCAACCCGGTCGGGCGGCTGCTGCTGCATCTGAACGGGAACCCGACCGAGGAAATGCTGGGCCATTCCGACGCTATCTGCTCGGCCCTGCAACTGATCAACTTCTACCAGGACCTGCAGCAGGACCTGGAGGAGAACAACCGCATCTACCTCCCGCAGGAAGAGATGGATCAGTACGGCGTTACCGAGGCCATGCTCGCGGCCGGAAAGACCACCTTCCAGCTACGCAATCTGATGCAGTTCCAGTACGCCCGCGCCGATCGCCTGCTGCGGGCCGGCGCGCCCCTGGGCGGGATGCTGCGCGGGCGCCTGGGGCTGGAAATCCGCGCCATCATCAATGGCGGCGCCCGCATCCTCTGGCGCCTGCGCCAGCAGGACGACGTCTTCGCCCGCCCGCGCCTGCGCACCCGCGACGCCTGGATCATCCTGAGCCACAGCCTGCGCCCGCGTCGGCGGAGCCGGTGACGAGCGGTCTTCTAACCCCCCATACGCCTCCGTGTAGTGTCCTTCGCGTCAGGCAGCGATACCCTCGACCGTGAGATGCTGCGGGTCCGTCCGTTCGCTCGCGTGTTCAAAGGTGATGGCGCACACCTCTCCTTCCGCGTCGACATCCAGGGTCGTGTTTTCATCGAGGGAACGCGTTTCCGCCACGCGATCGCCTCGAAACTCGATGTAAAGCGTGTCCGTATCCCCGAAATACTGCAGCTTCATCGTCTGAACCCTCGATCAAAAAAGGCGTTGTGAACGGTTTCCCCGTCCGCCAACAGCACGACACGCAGGTAGCGTCCTTCTGCCTCGTCTATCAAAGCCCATCGGCGGATCCGTCCATCGCCCTGCACTTCTTCGTACAGCGGCTCGTCGATCGCCTGAACGATCCATTCGTCCCGGATCATACGCCGATCGGGTCGTCGCCCTTACGGCTTCGAAATAGCGTGTCGTCTTCACCGCAACATCCTTGTTGGCGGTTGTGCTCCCTCAAGTCTTTCGGCGACCCCGCATCGCCGTCAAGTCCGTCACACCACTTTGCTGTAGCGTGGCTGGCCTTCGGTGGCCAGATAGGCGTCGAAAGCCATGGCCACATTGCGCAGAAGCAGGCGGCCGCGCGGCAGCACATCCAGCCGGCCCTGCTCGATCCGCACCAGGCCGTCGGCCTGCATGCCCTGGAGCCGTTGCAGCGCGTCTCCGAACACCTCGGCGAAGACGATCCCGTGGCGCGCCTCGATCGCGGCAAAGTCGATCCGCGAGTGGCACATCAGCTCGCTGATCACGTCGCGCCGCAGGCGGTCGTCGGCACTCAGCTCCAGCCCCCGAAAGACCGGGAGGCGGCCCGCATCCAGGCGGGCGTAGTAGGCATCCAGCTCGCGCAGGTTCTGGCTGTAGGTCGCGCCGACCTTCCCGATGGCCGTGGGACCCAGCGCCACGAGGTCGTACTCCGCACGGGTGGAATAGCCCTGGAAGTTGCGCTGCAGCGTCCCGGCTCGCTGTGCCTCGGCCAGCTCGTCGTCCGGCAAGGCAAAGTGATCCATCCCGATGTAGACGTAGCCCGCCGCGGTCAGCCGCTCGATGGTCGTCTTTAAGATCGCGAGCTTCTCGGCCGCATCGGGCAGGTCCGCCTCGCGAATCTGGCGCTGCGTCTTGAACATCTGCGGCAGGTGGGCGTAGTTATAGATCGCCAGGCGTTCCGGGCGCAGTTCGAGGGCACGCTCCAGGGTGCGGGTGTAGGTCTCCACCGTCTGCAGCGGAAGCCCGTAGATCAGGTCGAAGTTGGTGGACTCGAACCCATGGGCCCGGGCCTGCTCGACGGCGCGCGCGGTGACCTCGAAGGGCTGGATGCGGTTGACCGCCCGCTGCACATCCGGATCGAAGTCCTGCACCCCGAGGCTGATGCGGTTGAACCCCAGTTCGCCCAGCAGCGGTATCGTCCCGGGTCGCACCGCGCGCGGGTCGATCTCAATGGAGAATTCGCGCGCGGCACTGGCATCGAGACGGAAGTGGCGCCCGAGCAACGCCATCACCGATCGCAGGTCCTCGTCCCCGAGATAGGTCGGCGTTCCCCCGCCGAAGTGCAACTGCCCCACCGTGCGCTCCGCGTCAAACAGCTCGCCCTGCAGCGCGGCCTCGCGTTCCAGATACGCGAGATAGCGCTGCGCCCGCTGGTAGTTGCCGGTAATGACCTTGTTGCAGGCGCAATAGAAACAGACCGTGTCGCAGAACGGGACATGCACGTAAAGCGACAGCGGACGCGCCGGGTCCGCCCCATTGGTGGCCTGCGCCGCCTCGGCATACGCGCGGTCGTTGAAACCCTCGTGGAACTGGGGTGCCGTGGGATACGACGTGTAGCGAGGTCCGCTCACGTCATAGCGACGCAGGATCTCCGGATCAAATACCAGGCGCTGCTCCATCGGGTCCCCCTCGAGCGTGTACCGCCCATTTTAGGCATCGGATCATCACAGGCTACGACCACGGCCCGGTAGCGGGCTTGATACAGGTCAACAATCCGCCTTCGGGGGCAATCTCCCGCCTCGCGCACTGCCTGTGCTAGCCTTCCCGTCCCTGTTCGACACCCGCCACGCGAGAGCGCATGTCCCCCGACGAGTATTGCGAGGAGAAGGCCGCACAGAGCGGCTCCAGCTTCTACTACGCCTTTCGTTTTCTGGAGCCCGACCGGCGCCGCGCCATCACAGCGCTGTACGCCTTCTGCCGGGAAGTGGACGACATCGTCGACGAGGTCCGCGAGGAGAGCGTCGCCCGGACCAAGCTGGACTGGTGGCGCCAGGAGATCGAACGCCTGTTCGCGGGCGAACCCCGTCATCCTATCTCCCAGGCACTGCAGCCCCACATCGCCGCCTTCGACCTGGGCCGCGAATATTTCGACGAGATCATCGACGGCATGCAGATGGATCTCGACTACGACAGCTACCCGGATTTCACCACCCTGTCGCTGTACTGCTATCGCGTCGCCAGCGTGGTCGGCATCCTCTCCGCCCACATCTTCGGCTACAGCGACCGGCGCACGCTGAAGTACGCCCACGACCTCGGCATGGCCCTGCAGCTCACCAACATCCTGCGCGACGTCCACGAGGACGCCATGCGCGGCCGCGTCTATATCCCGCTCGACGAGCTGCGCAAGCACGAGGTCAAACCCGAGGAGTTCCAGGTCAACATCACCGATGACCGTCATCGCGCCCTGTTCGCGGAACAGGCCGAACGGGCGCGGCGCTACTACGACAGCGCCGAGGAACACCTCCCCGCTGCCGACCGCTACCCCCAGCGCCCGGGCCTGATCATGGCGGCGATCTACCGCACCCTGCTCGACGAGATCGAGGACGACGGCTTCCGCGTGCTGGAACACCGCGTACGCCTGACCCCGATCCGCAAGCTGTGGATCGCCTGGCGCACCGCCCGACGCCTGAAGCGCGAGCATCGCCGCCGCGCGGCCTGACGCCATGGCCTCCAGCCCTCCCGCGCACCCTGTCGCCGTGGTCGGCGCGGGCTGGGCCGGCCTGACCGCAGCCCTCGCCCTGGCGCGCGCCGGACAGCCCGTACACCTGATCGAGGCCGGCAGGATCCCCGGCGGGCGCGCCCGCAGCCTGGAGCTGGACCACACCCCACTGGACAACGGCCAGCACATCCTCGTGGGGGCCTGCCAGCAGACCCTGGAACAGATCCGCGCGGTCGGTATCGACCCCGACTCGGCCTTTCACGCCGTCCCGTTCGGGCTGCGGATGTTCGACCCCGACCGCCGGCCAGCATCCCCGGCCTTCGCGCTCGAACCCCGCTCGCCCCGGCTGCCGGCTCTGGCCACGGCCCTCTATCGTTCCCTCCCCGGCCACGCCACTGGTATCCGGCTGCGCGCCCTGCTCGGCGCGGCGGCCCTGCTGCACCGTCCCCTGCGACACGACCTCCCGGTGCTCGACTGGCTGCGGCGCCGCCACCAGCCGGAAACCCTGATCGAGCGGCTGTGGGACCCCCTGTGCCTGGCGGTGATGAACACTCCGACCCGCCTGGCCTCCGCGCGGATCTTCCAGAACGTGCTGCGACGAGCCCTGAATCACGGGCCGGAGGCCGCCCGCCTGCTGATCCCTGCGCGTCCCCTGGGCGAGGTGTTCCCCGACGCCGCCATCCGCGAGCTGCGGGCCCGGGGTGCGCGCGTGGACCTTGGCCGCCGCATCACGACGATCCAGCGCGACGCGACACGCCCGGATGCCCCTTATCGACTGCACGATCGCCAGGGCGACACCAGCAACGCCCGCGCGCTGATCCTGGCCACCACGCCCACCGCCACCGCCAGCCTGTTGCCAGCGGACGCTCGATGGGGCGCCACGCATCAGGGGCTCAAGGCCATGGGCGCGCGCAGCATCTGCACCGTCTACCTGCGCTACCCGCGGCCGTTGACGGACCGGCCCCCTCTCCAGGGGCTGCTCGGCCAGCATGGCCAGTGGCTGATCCCCCGGCACGTCGCGGGCGCCCCGCACTGGCTGGCTGTCGTGATCTCGGCCGCCGACGACCTCGAACCGTTGACGGCGGATGCCCGATGGCGCACCGTCGCCCGCTCGCTGGCACGGACCTTTCCCGAGCTGGGGGAGCCCGCAGCCGGTCACTGCATCTGCGAGCGCCGCGCGACGGTGGACGCCCGGGTCGATCTGGATCGGCACCGTCCACCGCCCCGCACGCCCTGGCCCGACTGCTACCTGTCAGGGGATTACCTGACCCACGCACTGCCGTCGACGCTCGAAGCCGCCGTACAATCTGGACTAGAATCGGCGCACCTGTTCCTGGAGGACCATCCTTGACCGACCTCGATATCCCTCGCCTCCTCGCCTACCGTCCCGAACCGGGCGCCTTTGACCAGCGCGTGATCCTCGTCACCGGCGCCGCCGACGGCATCGGCCGGGCAGTCGCCGAGGCCTGCGCCGCCGCCGGCGCCACGGTGGTCCTGCTGGACAAGGACCTGAAGGGCCTGGAGGCGGTCTACGACCGGATCGAACAGGCCGGCCACCCGCAGCCCGCGATCTACCCGCTGAATCTCGAGGGGGCTACGGTCAAGGATTACGGCGACTTGGCGGAGAACATCCGTGACTCGCTGGGTCGCCTCGACGGCCTGGTGTTGAACGCGGGCTGGGCCGGCGCCCTGATGCCGATGAAGAACTACGACCCGGAGCTGTGGTTCAAGGTCATCAACAGCAACCTGCACGGCCCGTTCTTCCTGACCCAGGCGGTGCTGCCCCTGCTGGAGGCCAGCCCCACCGGCAGCCTGGTGGTCTCCACCCAGAACGCGCGCAAGGCCTTCTGGGGGGCCTTCGGGATGGCCAAGGCAGCGCAGGACGCCCTGATCGACATCCTGTCCCACGAGCATCGCAACGAGCCGCGCTTCATCCACGTCAATGGCGTGGACACCGGTCCCGTGCGCACCCGTTTCCGGGCCGGCCACTATCCGGGTGAGAACGCGGAACTGCTGCCCGAACCCGAGGCGGTGGTGGGCCCCTACCTGTACTTCCTGGACCCCGGCGACCGCACCACCACCGGCCTGAATCTCAGCCTGGAAGGCCAGGTACCGACGCCCGACGCGTCGGCCTGAGCCACTGCGCCGTCAGGCGCGCGGCCGCTTGCCGGCCGGGCGCCCCTTCTTGCGGAGCTTCCCGGCACCAGCCCGCGGCTTGCCACCGTGGGGCGCCGGCGAACGGCCGCCCGCCTTGCCCGCCGACGCGGCCTCGGCCTTTGGTTTCGCCCCCGGACGGGCCGCGGCCTCCACCCCGTTGTGCTGGGTCTGGAAGGTCTGGCCGCGCTTTTTCAGAGCCTTCCCGCCGCGGGTCATCCGCCCGCCCGTGGATGGGCGCGCCGCGCCCTGCCCCGTCCCGGCCGGCTGCCAGGTCGGCACCAGATGGTGCTTCCCGTTCCCGATCAGATCGGCCCGCCCCATGCGCTGCAGGGCATCGCGCAGCAGCGGCCAGTTGTTCGGGTCGTGGTAGCGCAGAAAGGCCTTGTGCAGGCGGCGGGCGCGGAAGCCCCGGGCGACCGGCACCCGTTCGCTCGCCTTGCGGCGGATGCCACGCAACGGATCCCGGCCCGAGTGCCACATGGCCGTGGCGAGCGCCATCGGGCTGGGCAGGAACGCCTGCACCTGGTCGGCGCGAAAATCATTGCGCTTGAGCCAGAGCGCCAGTTGCAGCATGTCCTGATCGGTGGTCCCCGGGTGCGCGGCAATGAAATACGGGATCAGGTACTGCTCCTTCCCTGCCGCTTTCGAGTATTTCTCGAACATGGCCTTGAACCGGTCATAGGTGCCCATGCCCGGCTTCATCATCCGGGATAATGGGCCCTTTTCCGTATGTTCTGGCGCAATCTTCAGGTAACCACCCACATGGTGGGTGACCAGCTCCTTCACGTACTCCGGGGACTCGATCGCCAGGTCATAGCGCAGCCCCGAGGCGATCAGGATCTTCTTGATCCCCGGTAGCGCGCGCGCCTTGCGGTAGAGACGGATGAGCGGGGCGTGATCGGTATCCAGGTTACTGCAGATCCCCGGGTACACACAGGACAGCCGCCGGCAGCTCTGCTCGATCTTCGGGTCCTTGCAGGCCAGGCGGTACATGTTGGCCGTCGGCCCGCCCAGGTCCGAGATCACACCCGTGAACCCGTCCACCTTGTCGCGGATCTCCTCGATCTCGCGCAGCACGCTGTCCTCCGAGCGGCTCTGGATGATCCGCCCCTCGTGTTCGGTGATCGAACAGAAGGTACAGCCACCAAAGCACCCGCGCATGATGTTCACCGAGAAGCGGATCATCTCCCAGGCCGGGATGCGGGCATCACCGTATGCCGGGTGCGGGGCGCGGGCATAGGGCAGGTCGAACACCGCGTCCATCTCGGGGGTGGAAAGCGGGATCGGCGGCGGGTTGAGCCAGACCTCCTTGTCGCCATGGCGCTGCACGATCGCCCGCGCGTTGCCCGGATTAGTCTCCAGATGCAGTACCCGCGAGGCATGGGCATACAGCACCGCATCCCCCTTCACCTGCTCAAACGCAGGGATGCGGATCACCGTCTGGTCGCGCGGCGTGCCCCGCGGGATCTGCCGCTGAAAGCGCACGACCTTTGTGCCCGGCTCGCCCTGTACCGCCGAGCTGTCCTGCCCTTCGGCATCGGCACAGGTTGCCGTCGAGACCATCGCGTAGGGGTCGGGGTTGGCATCCACCGGCCCCGGCGTATCGACCTCGCTGGAGTCCAGTTCGACAAAGCCGGCGGGGACCGCATCCCGCAGGAAGGCCGTGCCCCGCAGATCCGTGATCTCGCGCGGGTGCTCGCCCGCGGCCACGCGATGCGCCAGCTCCACCAGGGCCCGTTCGGCATTGCCGAACAGCAGGATGTCCGCGCGCGAACCCAGCAGCACGGAGCGGCGCACCTTGTCCTGCCAGTAGTCGTAATGCGCGATCCGGCGCAGGCTGGCCTCGATACCGCCGGCCACCACCGGCACATCCTTGTACGCCTCGCGGACCCGCTGGGCGTAGACGATCACCGCCCGGTCGGGGCGCTTGCCGTGCACGTCCCCCGGGGTGTAGGCGTCATTGGAGCGGACCTTCCGCTCCGCGGTATAGTGATTGACCATCGAGTCCATGTTCCCGGCGGTCACGCCAAAGAACAGGTTGGGCCGCCCCAGGGCGCGGAAGGGCTCGGCCGACGTCCAGTCCGGCTGCGCGAGAATGCCGACCCGGAACCCCTGCGCCTCCAGCAGCCGCCCGATGATCGCCATACCGAAGCTCGGGTGATCGACATAGGCGTCGCCGGTGACCAGCACGATGTCACAGCTGTCCCAACCGAGCGCGTCCATCTCCTCGCGCGTGGTCGGCAAGAACGGTGCCGTGCCAAAGCGCTTGGCCCAGTAGGGCTTGCGGGCAAACAGGGTCTCGGGGGCTGCGGACATCACCAGGCTTCTTCCGGCGGGCGCCGGCAACGGGAAAACCCCGCATTACACGCCCGGGAGGCACCGAGATCAACAGGGCATGCCCACGGGCGGGGCTTCGTCCTTCAGTCCCCGCCGGGTACGCGCCTGGCGTCAGTAGCGTTCAATGAACAGGTCAATGGCCGGGCTCAGCGCCCCGCGCCAGCGCTGCGCGAGGGATTCGTCCCAGCGCGGGTCCACCTCGCGGGCCGTCTCCACCATGCAGTCCAGCCACACCCCGTACAGCTCCGGCGCGACCGGCACCCGGCCATGGCGGCTGTGCACCTCGGCCATCTTTTCCATGGTCGGTGCCACGAAGCTCTCGCCCTCCGCGTAGCTGATCGCGGTGGAGACCGCCTGCCCCAGGGCCCGCTTCTGCTGCGACCAGTTCGTGGTCGTAAAGGCCTGCGCCACCCGCTCGTCCGCCGCGAGAAAGCGTTCATAGAAGCGGTCCACGAAGTTGCCGGCCCGCCGGCAACGCCCGTAGCTCTGGTGCACATCGGAGTAGCTCATCCAGATCCCCCAGTCCCGAAAACGCGCGAGTGTAACGGGATTGCCCCGCCGGGTGCTGATCCAGATCAAGCCCCGACCCGTACCATCGGCTGTCAACTGCCTTCTAGGGAGACGCTGATAAATCAGCGTCTCCCTAGCACACCCGCGTACTGGATACCGGCCAGCCGCGCCAGGTCGCGATCGAACGTGGTCAGGTCATTGGGCCCGAAGTCCTCCAGGCTGGCATGCCCGCAGGCCCGCGCCAGTACCTTCATCAGCTCCGTGGAGCCCTCCAGGAACCGACCCAGGCGTTCCGCCCCTTCCTGCGGATCCAGCCGGGCGCGCAGGGCGGGATCCTGCGTGGCCACGCCGCTGGGGCACTGATTGGTGTGGCACATCCGCGCGCCCACGCAGCCCACCGCCTGAATCGCCGAATTGGCCAGGGCAATACCGTCGGCCCCCAGCGCGAGGGCCTTCACGAAGTCCGCCGGCGTGCGCAAGCCGCCCGTCACCAGCAGCGTCACGCGACCGGAGACCCCGTTCGCGTCCAGGAATCGACGCGCGCGGGCCAGCGCCGGAATGGTCGGCACGCTGATGTGGTCGCGCAGTAAGGCCGGTGCCGCGCCCGTGCCACCACCGCGGCCGTCGAGGATCAGGTAATCGGCCCCGGCCTCAAGGGCAAACGTCAGGTCCGCCTCGATATGGTTGGCCGAGAGCTTGAAGCCCACCGGCACGCCCCCGGTCTGCTCGCGCACGGCATCGGCAAACCGTCGGAAATCGGCCGGCGTCTGCAGGTCCGCGCTCGCCGCGGGTGAATGGGCATCCTGGCCGGCCTCGATCCCGCGTACCCGCGCGATCTCGTCGCTCACCTTGCTCCCCGGCAGGACACCCCCAACACCGGTCTTCGCCGCTTGGCCGGCCTTGAAGTGGAACGCCTGGACCTTTTCCAGTACCGCCTCGGAATAGCCAAACCCGGCGGGACCCAGCTCGAACAGATAGCGGGAGTTCTCCTCTTGCTCCGCATCCAGCATGCCGCCCTCGCCAGAGCAGATGCCCGTCCCTGCACGCTCGGCCCCGCGCGCCAGGGCGATCTTCGCCTCCCGCGACAACGCGCCGAAGCTCATGTCCGAGACCAGCAATGGGATCTTCAGCACCAGCGGCCGTTTCGCCTCGGGCCCGATCACCAGCGACGTCCCGACCTCGGCCCCCTCGTCCAGCGGCCGCGTGGCCAGTTGTGCCGCCAGCAACTGCATCCCGTCCCAGCTCGGCAGCCGGTCCCGCGGGACCCCCATGGCGACCGTGGTCCCGTGTCGTCCCACACCCTCCAGTCCATCCCGCGCCAGCGCATGGATCCACTCGACATGGGGCTCCGTCTCACTGTTGCGCGGGCTCGGTGCCCGCTCCCCGGGCTCGGCGTCACCTGCTTCGCCCTTGGTGTCAGCATCCGCGGCACTCGCCGGCCCGCCGACTGCATCGGCCTCGAACTGCGCATGGGTCCCGTCACAGTACGGCAGGTTCCCGGACTGCTTGCACTGACACAGGTAGGCCTCGCCATCCTCTTGTGCGGTGAATACCAGAGGCTCGATGCCCGTCCCCTGGTGCGAACCGTCGCAGAACGGCTGATCCTGCGAACGCCCGCAGCGGCAGAAGGCGTACTCCTCGCCCTTTTTCAGCTCCACACCCCGGGGTTCCACTGCGGCGATAATCGGCTCGGCCATCGGATGCTCCTTGCGTTCTGTGATCGTCCCCCAGTGTGACAGCGAAACCGCGACAAATTTCCGAATCCGGCGCGCCGCCGTATGATGGGCGCCTCTCGCTCAAGCACGAGGCCCCTCATGACGACCGCCGACCACCGCCACACCCGCCGCGACTACACCCGCGCGGAACTGCGTCGCAGCGACCTTCAGGCCAACCCGCTCGGCCTGCTCAACGACTGGCTGGAGGCCGCGCGCGAGGCCGGCAACCCCGACCCGACCGCCATGATCCTCGCCACCGCCGATGCCGATGGCCAGCCATCCGCGCGCACGGTCCTTCTGAAGCATGTGGATGCCGACGGACTTGCGTGGTACACCGACTCGCGCAGTCGCAAGGGCCAGGACCTCAACGAGAACCCGCGCGCCGCGCTCCTGTTCTACTGGCCGGAAACGGAGCGCCAGATCCGCATCGAGGGACCCGTCGCCGCCCTGCCCGCCGATCTCGCCGACGAGTATTTTCATCAGCGTCCACGCGGCAGCCAGCTCGCCGCCGCCGCCTCCACCCAGAGCCACCCGGTCGCGAACCGCGACGAACTGGAGCAGCGCGTACGCGCGCTGGAACAGCAGTATCCGGATGGCGACATCCCGCGCGACCCCGCCTGGATCGGCTATCGCCTGCAACCGGAGCTGTTCGAGTTCTGGCAGGGGCGCGCCAACCGCCTGCACGACCGGTTCCAGTACCACCGCGTCGGGAGCGACTGGGAAATCACCCGCCTGATGCCA
This sequence comes from Thioalkalivibrio sp. ALE31, assembly GCF_000377405.1. Taxonomy (GTDB): domain Bacteria; phylum Pseudomonadota; class Gammaproteobacteria; order Ectothiorhodospirales; family Ectothiorhodospiraceae; genus Thioalkalivibrio. The sequence goes on from NZ_KB905020.1 coordinate 406,670, forward strand.
TAGGCATCCCCGGCGGCCGCTACCGCTCGCCCGGCCGAATCTGCTAGGATTCGCTCCGCCGTGGCGGCTCGACCCCGCCCGGTTCAGCAAATACGGAGAGGTGCCGGAGCGGTCGAACGGGGCGGTCTCGAAAACCGTTGTACTCTCGCGAGTACCGAGGGTTCGAATCCCTCCCTCTCCGCCAGATTCAAGCACAGGGGGCCCGAGTGGCCCCTTTTGCATGTATAGCCCCAACGTTCTGGGATTCGAACCCGAGGAATTAGAGAAGATGGTTCGACCGGTGGCGCGCAGCGACACCGGAACGCCGCAGCGCAGCGAAGGCGGCCCGGAGGGCGGCGACCACGTCGCCGTAATCCCTCCCTCTCCGCCAGATCAAAGCAAAGGGGCCCAAGTGGCCCCTTTCGCATGTCTGGCCCCTGAGGTTTCAGGATTCGAACCCGAGGAATCGAAAACGATGGTTCGACTGGCAGCGCGAAGCGATGCCAGAACGTCACCGCAGGTGACGACCCGAAGGGCGAGGCGCACCGCGCCGAGTAATCCCTCCCTCTCCGCCAGATTCAAGCAAGGGGGCCCCAAGTGGCCCCTTTCGCGCGTCTGAATACCCCCAATTACGGCGAGAATCGAAACCGACCATCCGACTGGCAGGCCACGGAAATGCCGGAACGTCGCCCCGGGGAGACACGGCGCACCGGAGTCACGGCAGGCGCCTGTGCCAGCCCCGGACGATCCGGCCTCGGGCCCTCCACGCGCACAAAAAAAGCGGCCCGGTTTCCCGAGGCCGCTTTCCTTTGATCCGAATCTGGTGGGCGGTACTAGGTTCGAACTAGTGACCCCTGCCGTGTGAAGGCAGTGCTCTACCGCTGAGCTAACCGCCCGGAGCGCGGACAAGATTAGGGTTCGCTCGAGCGAACGTCAAGCATTGTGTGCCGCATTTCCCCGTGATCCTCGGCTCCATCGAGCGGCGCAGCCGCCGCAGGACGTTGCCGTCAGGCAACGCCCGAAGGGTGAGGCCCACAGGGCCGAATCCATCCCTCCCTCTCGTGGCCGCCAGGCCACGCAGCGCGCCCACCGGTTGTCAGCCCGAGCCCCGTACCAGACAATGCCCGACCTCGGAGAGGTGGCAGAGCGGTTGATTGCACCGGTCTTGAAAACCGGCAGGGGTGAAAGCCCCTCGAGGGTTCGACAAGGCGGCGCAGCCGCCGCAGGACGTTGCCGCCAGGCAACGCCCGAAGGGTGAGGCCCGCAGGGCCGAATCCATCCCTCCCTCTCGTGGCCGCCAGGCCACGCAGCCCGCCCACCGGTTGCCAGCCTCGCCCCTGTACCAGACAATGCCCGACCTCGGAGAGGTGGCAGAGCGGTTGATTGCACCGGTCTTGAAAACCGGCAGGGGTGAAAGCCCCTCGAGGGTTCGAATCCCTCCCTCTCCGCCATTCCCCCACCCCACTCGCCGCACCCTCCCCGCACCCCACACATAGCCCATCTAACATGTTTCACATAGAACAAGTTAGATAGAAGAAAATGACTAAAGGCACTATAATCGGCGCCGTTTTCCCGCTTGCGCCCGCGAACCTCCAGCGGGCCCAGCTCCGGCTGCCAGTTCTGTGACGACGGCCCTGGCACGCCCTGGCCCGGAATGCCTTCCGGCGCCCCAGCCCTGGTTTCGGCCGTCGTCGTTTCTCACGAACTGGCCAAGCGAGTGACCCGATGAATCCGATCCTGCTGCGAGTGTTTCCCTTTCTCGGCTGGCGCCCGACCAAGCAAACCCTCAACGCGGATCTCATCGCCGGGATCTCGGTCGCCCTGGTCCTGATCCCGCAATCCATGGCCTATGCCCAACTGGCGGGGCTCCCGCCGGTCTACGGGCTGTACGCTTCTCTGCTTCCTGTCATGGTGGCGGCCCTGTGGGGCTCTTCGAATCAGCTGGCGACCGGCCCGGTGGCGGTAGTTTCCCTGCTGACAGCCTCGGCACTGATACCCCTGGCAGCCGAAGGCTCTTCCGAATTCATCATGCTCGCCATCGCCCTCGCATTCATCGTTGGCGTGATCCAGTTGATGCTGGGGCTGTTCAAGCTGGGGGCGCTGGTCAGCTTCATCTCGCACCCGGTGATCGTCGGATTCACGAATGCGGCCGCGATCATCATCGCCCTGTCCCAGGTAAACAAGATTCTGGGCGTGCCGATCGATACCAGCGGCCATTTCATGCTCGGTCTCTGGGGCGTGCTCATGGAACTGGGCAGCGTGCACTGGCCAACCCTTGCGTTCGGGATTGGCGCGATCGCCCTGATGGTCGCGATGAAGCGTTTCACGCCCAAGATCCCCGGCGTGCTGGTCGCGGTGGTCGTGGCGATCGTCGCCAGCTGGGCGATCGACTACGAACAAAAGGCCGAGACCTCCATCGAGCAGATCGCCCCGGCCGAGGTACTGACCCTTGCCCAGAACATCGAGCGCGAAAGCGCCCGCCTGGCCGAACTCGACGACCAGATCCGACGCCTGGAGGCCGAACTGCAACAACAGGAAGGCGCCGAGGCCGTCCGCCTGCGCCACGAGGCCGACCAGCTGCGCCTGGAGCGCGAGGAACTGCGCCCAGAACTGGCGACCATGCGCGACGAGATCCGCGACCTCACCCTGCGACGGGTGCCCGGCACCGATGACGAACCCGCCCGCTTCATTGCCGACGAACACCTGACCGACGCTGAGCGCGAGCGCGCCGACCGGGCTGCCTGGCGCATCGAGCGCGTGGGCGACGACACCGTGCACCTGAACGGGGGCGGAGCCGTGGTCGGGAATGTGCCTCAGGGCCTTCCCGGCTTCTCGATTCCGGAGATCAGCTTCGGCACGTTCACGACACTCCTGACCACCGCCTTCGTCATTGCCCTGGTGGGCTTTACCGAGGCCATCGCGATTGCCAAGGCCATGGCGGCCCGGACCGGCCAGCGGCTGGACCCCAGCAAGGAACTGATGGGCCAGGGCCTGGCGAATATCGCGGGTGGCTTCACCCAGGGGTACCCGGTCAGCGGCTCGTTCTCCCGCTCGGCCGTGAACCTTAATTCTGGCGCGAAGACCGGACTCTCGTCGGTCTTCACCGCCGTGATCATCGGCCTGGCGCTGCTGTTCCTGACTCCGTTGATCTATCACCTGCCGCAGGCGGTCCTCGCGGCCATCATCATGATGGCAGTGGCCGGCCTGGTGAACTTCAAGGCGATCAAGCACGCGTGGGTGGCCAACAAGCACGACGGCGCCGCCGCGATCGTGACCTTCATCGCCACGCTAGCCATGGCCCCGAACCTGGACTACGGCATCCTGACCGGTGCCGGCCTTGCCATCGTGCTCTACCTGTACCGCACCATGCAGCCGCGTGTATCGGAGCTGGCCCGCTACGAGGACGGCACCCTGCGTGAGGCCCAGCGCTATGGTCTGGAGACCAATGAGAAGGTCGGCATGATGCGCTTCGACGGCTCGCTCTACTTTGCCAACGTGCCGTATTTCGAAGACGCAGTGCTCGACCTGGTGGCACGACACCCGCAGGCCAAGTACCTGATCGTGGTCGGCAAGGGCATCAACGAGATCGATGCCTCCGGCGAAGAGGTCATCCATCAGCTGGTGCATCGCCTCAAGGCGCGCGGGATCACGCTGGTGTTCGCCGGGGTGAAGGCGCAGGTCATGGAGGTGATGCAGCGCACCGGGCTGGACGAGATCATCGGCGAGGACAACATCTTCAAGTCCACCGATCACGCCGTGAAGACGATCTCCGAAAAGGTCGGCGAACCCATCAAGTAGGGGACGCCAGCGCCCGTTGCCCCACGGCCGGCCGGATCTCCCGGACCGGCTGTGGAAACACTGCAACCGGGCGCGCTTATCGCTACACTGTGGCTCATTCGAATGCATTGAGGAGTTGACCCGTGTCCCGAGACCAGATCGTCCGCTCGAGTCGCAACCCGTCCAGCACTGGCTCCATCAGCGAGACCATCTCCACCAACAAGGTGATCCGGCAGACCTACATGCTGCTGTCGCTCACCCTGGCGTTCAGCGCGGTTACCGCGTTCATCGCCATGGCGGTCAATGCGCCGCCGGTACACTGGATCATCATGCTGGGCGTGCTGATCGGCGGCCCGTTCGCCATCCACGCCGCGCGCAATTCGGCACTGGGCATCGTCCTGACCTTCGCCTTCACCGGCGTGCTGGGCTTCTTCCTCGGCCCGATCCTGAGCATGTATCTGGGCCTGCCCAACGGCCCGCAGATCGTCGGCAACGCCTTCGCCGCCACGGCCATCGCGTTTGTCACGCTCTCCGGCTACGCCCTCGCCACCAAGAAGGACTTCAGCTTCCTCGGCGGCTTCCTCGTCGTCGGCCTGATCGTGGCCCTGCTGGCCATCGTCGCCAATCTGTTCCTGGCGATCCCGGCGCTCTCGCTGGCCATCTCGGCCGCGGTCGTCCTGCTGCTGTCCGCGGCCATCCTGTTCGACACCAGTCGGATGATTCACGACCCCGAGGCCAACTACATCGTGATGACCGTCTCGCTGTACGCGAACCTCTACGTGATGTTCCTGCACCTGCTGAACCTGTTCCACGCCTTTATGGGTGACAACTAAGGGTCCAGCGCCAACCGCAGGAACTCGTTCAAGGGCCCCGCCGCGCGGGGCCCTTTTCGTTGGACACCGCTTACGCAGACTCCCGGGGACTTCGGCCCATGACCCAGCTCCAGCGCGGCGTCTTTCTCGACCTGAACACGGTTGACCGGGACGACCTCGACCTCACCGGGCTACGCGCCTGCCTGCCCGAGTGGACCTTCCACGACCGCACGCGACCCAACCAGTGCGCCGAACGGATCGCGGACGCCGATGTCGTGATCACGAACAAGGTCGAACTGGATGCCGATCTGCTGGCCGCCGCGCCCCGCCTGCGACTGATCTGCGCCGCCGCGACCGGCTTCAACAATATCGACGTGGCCGCCGCCCGCCGACAAGGCATCGTCGTCAGCAACGCGCGCGACTACGCCACAGACTCCGTGGTGCAGCATGTCTTCGCCCTGCTCCTGACGCTGGTCACGCGGCTGGATGACTACCGAGCCGACATCCGCGCCGGACGCTGGAGCGCCTCGGATCAGTTCTGCCTCCTCGACCACCCGATCGGCACCCTGGCCGGGATGCGCATCGGGATCATCGGGTGGGGGGTGCTGGGCCGGGCCACCGCCCGTCTTGCCGAGGCCTTCGGCATGGAGGTACGGGTTGCGCAGAGTCACGATCCCGCGCAGCAGACGCACGCGGATCGCCTGCCGCTGGAGCGCCTGCTCGCGGAGTGCGATGTGATCAGCCTGCATTGCCCGCTCACGCCCGCAACGCGCCACCTCATCGACGACGACGCACTGCGCCGAATGCGGCCGGGAAGCATTCTGCTGAACACGGCCCGCGGCGGTCTCGTTGACCCTGAGGCCCTGGCGCGTCACCTGCGCAGCGGTCATCTCGGCGGCGCGGGCATCGACGTCCTGGAACCGGAACCCCCGCCACCGGGTCATCCGCTGCTGGCAGACGACATCCCGCGCCTCGTGCTGACCCCGCATACCGCCTGGGCGGCGCGCAGCGCCCGTCAGGGGGTGATCGACGAAGTCACGCACAACATCCGCAGCTTCGCATGCGGTTCACCGCGCAACGTGGTGGAATGACGCACATGGACACCGACCCCCTGCATCAGCGAATCGAGGACCTGGAGATCCGCCTGGCCCACCAGGAATACACCCAGGAGGAGCAGGCCCGCATCCAGATGGAACTGCAGCAGGCCAATGCCGACCTGCGCCAGCAGGTCCAGTGGCTGCGCGACCGCCTGCGTGAGCTTGAGGAACGCGGGGGCGGGCGCGAAGACGCCGAACCACCCCCGCCGCACTACTGACCCCATGGCGCTGACCGTACGCGCGGCTCCGGGCTACGACAGCGCTGCCGACGCACTGCGCAAGGCCCTCGAGGCGCGCGGCTACCGGCACGGCGGCGCGGCTCGGCTGGTCCTGGAAACGGGCGATCACGGCCTGCAGCTCATCCGCGAGGACGTCCACCCGGCGCTGCGACTGCACCTCGACTTCCCGGCCGGACGCCAGGGCTATCGACTGGCCCATGCCGGCCATCAGCGCGAAGGGCTGATCCGCGCCTTCGGCAAACTCCCGCGCGACGGCCACGTACTGGATGCCTCCGCCGGTCTCGGGCGCGACACCCTGCTGCTGGCCGCGCACGGCTTTCGCGTGACCGCCTGGGAACGTCACCCCGTGGTGTATCGCCTGCTGGCCGATGCCCTGGCGCGCGCTGCAACCCACCCGGAACTGGCCCCCGTCATCCAGCGCATCACCCTGCTCGAGGGCGTCGCCGAGCCCACGGCCGTGAGCCCGCCCGCGATGGCCGCGGTCTTCGACCCCATGTTCCCGGAGCGCGCCAAACGCGCCGCGGTCAAGAAGGACATGCAACTGATCCAGGCGCTGATGGCGGATACGGCCGACCCCGACGGCGAACAGACCCTGGCCGCCCTGCGCGGCCACGTGGAACGCCGGGTGATCGTAAAACGCCCGCTGCACGCCCCGGCTCTCGGACCGGACGCCCCGCAGGCCAGCGTCAAGGGCAAGAGCGTGCGCTTCGACCTCTATTCGGCCACGGGGCCCGCCGAAGCGACCGCGGCGTCCGGCTGATATCGCTCCTCGCCCGTTTCAGGGGCTGCCCAGGATCAGCCGGTCCTCCCCCGCGAACCGGTAGTCCGGGATGGGCAGGTTACGGCGGGCGTTCTGATCCGCGTAGACCCGCCCCGCCCCGTCATAGCGTCCGCCCCGGCAACGATCGACGAACCCGCCACTCCAGCCATCGGCTTCGTCCGGGTGCACCAGGTCCAGCTCGCAGCCCAGGTCCGTCCCCTCACCGATCACCACCAGCCATTCGGGGCGAAAGCTGCGCAGCGGCAGGTCCAGCCCGTCCGGCTGCTGACCGCGGCGCGCAGCGGGATCGACCAGTTCCTCGTCGCTCGCCAGCGCGCCCTGCCAGGCCGCATCCCGGTGGACCACCAGGACATGCCGGTTCCCGTGGACAAAGCGTCCCGCCTCGCCCGGCGCGATCTCCGCAAGGTCCACCCGAAGGGTGTCGCCACGGGTGTCCACCGATCCGGAAAATGCATACCGCAGCATAACCCCCACCAGCAGCAAGGCGGCCCCCAGCACCATCAGCTTCATGAGCCCGCGGATCCGCACCCGCGTCAGTGAATCGTTCCCGGTTTGCACCCTGATCTCCGTTTTTCTCGCCCACCGGCGAAAACGCTTTGCCTGAGCCCTAGTCGCCCCTACACTATGCGGCATGAAAGGACCCAACCGTTCCAACCGCACCTACGTCGGCCTGTACAACGACATGTACGGCGGCATGACCCCCATCGGCAATTTCATCCGTGATGCCTGGGTATTCGGCATCCTCCCGGAGACCGAAACCTGCGACGGCTGGGATGTCTCGCGCATCCAGATGCTGCACGACCAGGTCAATGCCGAATGGGACAAGTACGACCTGCGTATCAGCAATCTCCCGCCAGAACTTCGTGAACGTCATGAACGCATCCATCAGGAAGCGATCGAGCGCGCCCGGGAACACGGCTGGGTCGCCGGACAGGACATCGACAGCGAGATGGGCGACGACGCCTGATGGTCGCCGGCGAGCCCCTGATTCGCCCCCTGATCGTCATCGCCAGTCTGCTGGGTGGGATCGCGGTCGTGCTCGGTGCCTTCGGCGCCCACGCCCTCCAGGAACGCCTTTCGGAACACGCCCTGACGACCTGGCACACCGGCGTTCAGTACCACTTCATCCATGCCCTGGCCCTGCTGCTGGTCGCCGCCCTGTGGGCGCATCTGGCCAACGGCTGGGCCGCCGCCAGCGCGGTGGCCTTCGTGATCGGCATCCTCCTGTTCTCGGGCAGCCTGTACGCCCTCGCGCTCGGGGCACCCCGCATCCTCGGGGCGATCGCGCCACTGGGCGGGACGGCCTTTATCCTCGGCTGGGCGGGGTTGGCCATTGCCGCCTGGCGCGGCTGACCTAGGGAGACGCTGATTGAATCGCACGTCCGCGTTGGTGCCCCCTGTTTTCCGAGACAAGGTGCGTCGTGCAGCGGGTAGTGGTTCTACCCGCAAGCGGCGCAACGCAGGATCGGGGAACAGGGGGCTCCAACCCCACAAGCTATTGAAAGCAGGGGCTCGGCCGCTTTTGCGTGGGAACGGCGTTGCGGTTCCCTTGTGCAGAGTGACTGCACGGCAGTCACCGCGCCTTGTTCGCACGCAAAAGCGACTCGAGCGCGGACGTGCGATTCAATCAGCGTCTCCCTATAATCGCGCCCTGCCTGACCCCAACCTTCACCACCGGACCGAGCGCCCCATGAGCCAGACCTCCTTCGCCGTATTCGCCGAGAAAGCCCTGGACGACATCCAGACCCGCCTGAGCGACCAGAGCGCGCTGGACGACCTGGATATCGACCTGATCGACGGCGTGATGACCATCGAATTCGACGACGGCGCCCAGCTCATCCTGAACCGCCAAGAGGCCGCCGAGCAGATCTGGCTGTCCTCCCCCGAGGGTCCGGCCCACTTCGGCTATTCCGAGGAGGAAGGTGCCTGGATCGATGACCGCAACGGCGAAGACCTGCACGCGACCCTGGTGCGCGTGATCGAGCAGAAGCTGGGCGTGCCGGTCGAACTCTGAGGCGCCGCCGCCGGGCGCCCGAACTCGACAGCTCCTAGTCGCCCTTGCCCGACCCCTTGTCCGTATCGTCCTGCCCGGCTGTGGCCCGATCCGTGGGCCGATCAGCGGCGGCGGGCGGCTCGTCTTCCAGCGCGCGCAGGTGCGCCTCGACCTCGGCCAGCACCGGGTGCGGCTTGTCCTGTTCCAGCGCCACGTCGATCGCCCGCAGCGCCTCCACCGCCTGCGGGTCGCCCCGCAGCGGCATGCGTGCCACCCCCAGCGCCAGCATCCGGAACTGGCGGAATACCAGATAGCTGACGGTCGCCACTACCAGGGCACCCCACATGTTGTCCTGGAACCAGAGCCACACTGCTACACCGTAGCCCCCGAAGGTCAGCACGAAGATCCCCAGCGCAACACGGTGGGAACGGGCCACGATGCCTTCCAGCACCTCGCGGTTGCGGATCACGAAATCACGTTCGAAATGCAAGGGGCAGTTTCCTCGGTTCGGGGTGTCGTCAGGGACGCGCCGGCTGCTGCGCCCGCCAGCGCTCGAAGGTCGGGTATTCCTCGTAGCCCCGCGTCAAAACGTAGTCCATCACGTTGCGCAGTCGATTCAGGTGCACCACGGAGTCGATGCGGATGATCTCTTCACCCTGCTCGTCGAAGAAGATCAGGGTCGGCGCCCAGTGTATATCCAGCGCCGCCGCCCACTCCTTCGGGTTCGTGCGTTCCCCGCCGGGCGTCAGCACCGGGGTATCGGCATCGTCGGCATCCAGCTGCACCGCATCCATCAGCGCGATGCGTTCCAGCACCTCGTCCTGTTGCAGCGGCTCGGAATGCAGGATATCGCAGGCATGGCAGGCCTCGCGCTCGAAGAACACCACCAGCGGCCGATCCGCAGGGATCCGGCTGCGATCCAGCGCATACGGCGGGTTCGCGAAAAAGTCGCGCTGGTTGATGTCGTCCAGGTCAAATTTCGGCGGCGGGTCGGCCCGGTCCAGGTAGTCGCGGAAGCTCCCCTCCCGGTCGTGGCGGTCAATCACGTACTCCAGCAGCGCGCGAAAACGATACGGCGGGTAGTAGCCACGCATCTGGTGGATGCGCTCGCCCTCCTCGTCGTAGAAGGCAATCGAAGGGGTAAAGTTGAGCCGCTGTTCGGCCGCGTAGCGCCGCTCGATCCAGGTCTCGCCATCGAGATCGATAACTTCCCGCGTCCCCAGGGCATCAATCGCGACGACATTGAAATGGGCCGACAGATATTCCCGGATGTCGTCCTGCGCGAAATTCTTGTCGAACAGCGCCTCGCAGTAGGGACAGTCGTCCATGCCGAAGTAGACCGCCAGCCCCATCTTGCCCTGCTCGACCGCATCGTCCAGGTCCTCGCGCAGGTCCAGGAAACTCAGTTCGAACCAGTCCGGCGTATGCAACCCGATCGGCCGCGGCGTGTCGTCGAAGACCAGTCCTTCGTCCGCCCCGGCCCCGTCGTCCGCCGACACGGGCGACGCCACAAGCGCCAACGCCAGCATCACGAGCGCGAGAATGGCGAGCAGGCCGGGACGACGAGTTCGGCAATACGGGCGTTTCACGTGGGCGGTTTCCGAAAGGGCCTGCTACTCGGACGGCGGCTCCAGCACCGAGGTTCCCCCGAGATACGGACGCAGCTTTTCCGGGATCCGGATGGAGCCATCCGCCTGCTGATGATTCTCCAGCAACGCGACCAGTGCGCGCCCCACCGCCACCCCCGAGCCATTGATGGTGTGAACCAGCTCGGGCCGCTCGCCGGCCTTCGGCCGGAAGCGCGCCTGCATACGCCGGGCCTGGAAGGCCTCGAAGTTCGAGCACGACGAGATCTCGCGGTACGCATCCTGCGCCGGCAACCAGACCTCGAGGTCATAGGTGCGCGCCGCGGCGAAGCCCATGTCACCAGCGCTCAGGAGCATGACGCGATAGGGCAGTTCCAGTGCCTGCAGCACGGCCTCGGCGTGCCCCAGCAGGCTCTCGAGCGCCACATCGGAGTCTTCGGGCCGAACAATCTGCACCAGCTCCACCTTCTCGAACTGGTGCTGCCGGATCAGGCCGCGTACGTCCCGGCCGTAGCTGCCCGCCTCGGAGCGGAAGCACGGGGTATGGGCCACCATCCGCAACGGCAGCTCGTCGGCCTCCAGGATCTGGTCCCGCACCAGGTTGGTCAGCGTGACCTCGGCCGTGGGGATCAGGCGGTAGCGCTGATCACAGTCCACCGAGAACAGATCCGCATCGAATTTCGGCAACTGGCCGGTGCCCTCCAGCGACTCGGGATTCGCCAGGTAGGGCACATAGGTCTCCTGGTAGCCGTGCGTACCGGTGTGCAGGTCCAGCATGAACTGGGTCAGCGCCCGGTGCAGCCGGGCCATCTCCCCGCGCATGACCACAAACCGCGACCCGGCAACACGAACGGCCGCCTCGAAATCCAGCCAGCCGCCCGGCAGACCCAGATCCACGTGATCCCGCGGCGTGAAGTCGAAATCCGCCGGCGTACCCTCGCGCCGGATTTCCACGTTGGACTTCTCGTCCAGGCCGTCCGGCACATCCGCCTGTGGCAGGTTGGGGATCCCCATCAACAGCGCGTCCAGTTCCTCCTGCACCCCGTGCAGGTCGGTCTCGCACTGCTTGAGCTCGTCGCCCAGGCGCCCGACCTCGGCCTTCAGCGGTTCGATGTCCTCGCCCCGGGCCTTGGCCTGGCCAATGCCCTTGGAGCGGGTATTGCGCTCGGCCTGCAGCTCCTGGGTGCGCACCTGCAAGGCCTTGCGCCGCGCCTCCAGGGCCTCGAAACGTTCGCGGTCCAGGGTGTACCCACGACGCTCGAGCGCGGTGGCGGTCGCATCCAGATCCTGACGCAGGCTGCGGATATCAAGCATGACGGCTTTCCAGTACGGGGTTGCGGGAACGACGGGGAAGTCTACGGTCGCGGCCCCGTGGCGTCCACGGGCACCACCCGGTCGCTCACGAAGCCATCGCCCCCGGGGACGCACACCCCGCACAGCCCGGCGGCCGCGGCCACACCGGAACCCCGCCCCATCCCCATCCCATGCGCAGTTCGCGGAAAAGACCTACAGTTTATGCGATCACATCGCGTGCACCCAGCAGGCCCCTATCATCGAAGCCATGAGCGCACATCCGTCCATCGACCCGACCGAGACCGCCACGCAGGCACTGGCCACGGTCATCAACACCCTGGCGACCGCGCTGCCCGCCGATGCCCTGGTGACCGAGACCGCGGAACGCCGCGCCTACGAGTGCGACGGCCTCTCTGCCTACCGCCAGATCCCAGGGGCGGTCGCCCTCCCGCGCACGCGGGAAGAACTCCTGACCTGCCTGCAGGTCTGCCGCGAACACGGGGTGCCGATCATCCCGCGCGGCGCCGGCACGGGGCTGTCCGGCGGCGCACTGCCGAGCGAGACCGGGCTGCTGCTGTCCATGGCACGCTTCAACCGCATTCTCGAGATCGACGCGGACAATCGCTGTGCAGTGGTGCAGCCGGGGGTGCGCAACCTGGCGATCTCCGAAGCCGCGGCGCCGCAAGGGCTCTACTACGCCCCCGACCCCTCCTCGCAGATCGCCTGCTCCATCGGCGGCAACGTAGCCGAGAACGCGGGGGGCGTGCATTGCCTCAAGTACGGGCTGACCGTGCACAACGTCATCGGGCTGGAGATCGTCACCCTCGACGGCGAGACCATCCGGCTAGGCGGCAAGACCCTGGATACCGCCGGCCTGGACCTCCTCGCCTTCATGGTCGGTTCCGAGGGCATGCTGGGCGTTGTCACCGAGGTCACCGTCCGCCTGCTGCCACGCCCGGAACGCACCCAGGTCCTGCTCGCCAGCTTTGCCGACGTGGAATCGGCCGGGCGTGCCGTGGCCGGGATCATTGCTGCCGGGCTGGTCCCGGCCGGGCTCGAGATGATGGACAACGCCGCCATCCGCGCGGCGGAGGACTTCGTCCATGCCGACTATCCGACCGACGCGGCGGCCATCCTGCTGTGCGAACTCGACGGGACCAATGCCGAGGTCTCGGAGGACATCATGGTCGTGCGCAAGAAACTGCTGGACCTGGGCGCCACCGAGGTGCGCACCGCCCGCGACGATGCCGAGCGTGCGCGCTTCTGGGCCGGGCGCAAGGCGGCGTTCCCCGCCGCCGGCCGCATCTCGCCGGACTACTACTGCATGGACGGCACCATCCCGCGCCACCAGCTCGGTACCGTGCTGGAACGCATCAACGGGCTGTCACAAGAGCACGGCCTGGGGGTGTGCAACGTGTTCCACGCCGGCGACGGCAACCTGCACCCGCTGATCCTGTACGACGCCAATCAGCCCGGACAACTGGAGACCGCGGAGACCTTCGGTCAGCAGATCCTCGAGCTGTGCGTGGAGGTCGGCGGCACCGTCACCGGGGAACACGGCGTCGGTGTGGAAAAGCTGGACGGGATGTGCGTGCAGTTCGCCGCCCCGGAGCTCGAACAGTTTCACCACCTGCGCCGTGCGTTCGACCCGCTGGGCCTGCTCAATCCCGGCAAGGCCGTCCCCACCCTGGCACGCTGTGCCGAGTTCGGGCGCCAGCATGTACACGGCGGCCAGGTGTCGCATCCCGATCTGCCGCGTCTGTAGGATGCCAGCCCCGAACCCACCGCACGCGACCGCTACCATGTCCGACACGACGCTGGCCACCCCGCTGGCCGACGAGTTCTCCGGTGCCGTCGATGCCACCCTGAACGCGCTGCAGGCCCTGGTCCCACTGGACATCTGGATGCTGACGCGAGTCGAGGCCGACGACTGGATCGTCCTGCACACACGCGGGCGGGCCCCACGCTTCCGTCCGGGTGCCGCGTTCAGCTGGCAGCACTCCTACTGTGTCCACATGCACGCCGGCGAGGGGCCGAACGTGGCCGCCGATGCGCGCAGCGTGCCCGCCTACGCCAGTGCCCCCATCAATGACATCGCGGCCATCGGCTGCTACGTGGGATTCCCCCTGCACGACGCCGAAGGCCAGCTGTTCGGCACCCTGTGCGGTCTGCACCCCGAGCCCGTGGATCCCGCCATCGAACGCCACGAACCGGTCATCCGCGCCCTGGCCGAATCCCTGAGCCACGTGCTGCGCCTGAGCCAGCGCGCCGAGGTCCTGGACCGCCTGCGCCAGCACACAGCCCTGTCCGTGCACAGCGACCCGCTGACCGGGGTCCTCAATCGGCACGGATGGGAGCTCGCGCTGGAGGCCGAAGAGACCCGATGCCAGCGGCTCGGACAACCCGCCGGGATCATCGCGCTGGATTTCTTTCCGGAGGGCTTGTCCTCCGACGGGGCCGAAGGCCACGACGACACCGAACTGGTGCGGGCGATCCTCGCCCTGCAGGAGCGGGCACACCCCACCGACCGGATCGGACGCCTGGGTGGCGGCCGCTTCGCCCTGCTCGCGAGCGAGATGAAGAACCCGTCGCTCGCGGAACGCGCCCGATCACTGCAACAATATCTGGCGGATCAGCGCATCCCGGCCAGTGTCGGGTACGCAGCACGCGAACCGGGCACCGGCAGCCTCGCAAGCGCCCTGCAAAACGCCGCACGCGGGAAACGCAACGCGCCACAACCCACGTCTCCCTGAACCACCCGTCCCGCCCCAGCGCTCGCTCGACAGGACACACCATGGCCCGGACCTTCGACCCAGCCGACCCTTCGCACACCCCGTTCAATCTCGGGGTCGATCACACCCTGAAGCTGCTCCACCGCCTCGCGCCGCTGGATGTCTGGATGCTGACCCGCATCGAGGACAACGAGCAGATCGTGGTGCGCGCCGACGATCACGGCTACGGGATTGAACCGGGCACCGCCTTTGACTGGGGCAACTCCTTCTGCATCCGCATGCTGGCCGAGCGCGGCCCGCGAATCGCTCCGGACGTGACACAGGTGCCCGCCTACCAGGAAGCACTCGCCGCGCAGACGGATCCACCCGCCATTGGCAGCTACATCGGCTTTCCGGTACACGACCGCGAGTACGGCATGTACGGCATGTACGGCGTGCTGTGTGCAATGCATCCCGAGCCCGTCTCCCAGGCGATCGAATCGCGCGCGGGGGAGATCGAGTCCGCGGTTCAGGTGATCGAGGCACTGCTGCGACAACGCCGCCACATCGACGAACTCGAACGCGAACGCGAAGCGCTGATCCTGGAGGCCTATAACGACAGCCTGACCGGTACCCGCAACCGCCGCGGCTGGCAGATCGCGCTCGATGCCGAGGAACAGCGCTGCGAGGATCACAGCCTTCCGGCGGGCATCATCGCCCTGGATCTCGACCACCTGAAGGCGGTCAACGACCATGAGGGCCACGACGCCGGTGACCGGATGATCCAGGCGGCGGGCCAGGCGCTGCGGAGTGCCAGCCGCGAGAACGATGTGGTCGCGCGCCTGGGCGGCGACGAGTTCGGCGTGCTCCTGCCGGAGACCCCGGCGGACTACCTGCCCGAGATCGCCGACCGGCTGCGCGCGGCGCTCCTGGCGGCAGGTGTCGAGGCCTCCATTGGCTACGCCTGCCGCACCTTCAGCGGCTCGCTGGCCGCCGCCCAGAGCAACGCCGACGCCGCCATGTACGCCGACAAGCGCCAGCGCCGCGGCCCGTCGGCCCACTGATCGCCGCCAGGGAAGCACTGACTCATGGTTACGCGCGTTGCGGCCCGCCTGCGCCCCGAAGTCGCGCAGGTGCCGAGCGGCGGGTATCCAGAACCGGCGGCCCGTCTCGCTCCGCCCCGCCCGAAACCCGCTGCCGCAGGCCCGCCTTTGGTTTACCATTGAGGCCTTCGCATCCGGGCGACCCCAATTCTACGAGGCCGTTTCATGAGCAAAACCGTCACGCTGACCGACAACACCACGGGCAAGAGCATCGAGCTGCCGATCCAGGAGGGCTCGCACGGCCCCAACTGCCTCGATATCCGCGCCCTGTACAAGGAGCTTGGCTACTTCACCTACGACCCGGGCTTCATGTCCACGGCCAGCTGTCGTTCGGACGTCACCTTCATCGACGGCGACGAAGGCACCCTGCTCTATCGCGGCTACCCCATCGAGCAACTCGCCTCCGAGAGCACCTACCTCGAGGTCTGCTACCTGCTGCTGAACGGCGAACTTCCCTCCTCCGACGATCTCCACGACTTCTCGCGCATCATCAAGGAACACTCGATGCTGCACGAGGCGGTGCGCCGCTTCTTCGACGGCTTCCGCCACGATGCGCACCCGATGGCGATCATGGTCGGCGTAGTCGGCGCCCTGTCGGCCTTCTATCACGACAACGTCGACGTGCATAACCCGGAGCACCGCCGCATCGCCGCGCACCGGCTGATCTCCAAGATGCCGACCATCGCCGCCTGGTCGTACAAATACGCCCACGGCCAGCCGTTCATGTACCCGGATAACAACCTGTCCTACACGGCCAACTTCCTGTCGATGATGTTCGGGGTCCCCAGCGAGCCCTACCAGCCGAACCCGGTGTTCGTGCGCGCCCTGGACCTGATCCTGATCCTGCACGCCGACCACGAGCAGAACGCCTCGACCTCCACCGTGCGCCTGTCCGGCTCCTCGGAGGCCAACCCGTTCGCGGCCATCTCCGCCGGCATCGCCTCGCTGTGGGGCCCGCTCCACGGCGGCGCGAACGAGAAGGTCATCCGCATGCTCGAGGAGATCGTGAACTCCGACAAGAGCGTCGAGGACTTCGTCGCCCGGGCCAAGGACAAGAACGATCCCTTCCGCCTGATGGGCTTCGGTCACCGGGTCTACAAGAACTACGACCCGCGCGCCAAGATCATCCGCAAGATGTGCCACGAGCTACTGGAAGAGATGGGCGACATGGGCGCCGATAACCAGCCACTGTTCGACGTGGCCATGGAGCTCGAACGCATCGCGATGGAGGACGACTACTTCATCGAGCGCAAGCTCTACCCGAATGTCGACTTCTACTCCGGCATCATCCTGCGCGCGATGGGCATCCCGCTGAACATGTTCACCGTGATCTTTGCGCTGGCGCGCACGGTCGGCTGGATCTCGCACTGGAACGAGATGATGATGGACCCCGAATCCCGCATCGGCCGTCCGCGCCAGCTCTACACCGGCTACCCCTCCCGCGAATACGTCGCCATCGAGCAGCGCTGACCGGGACAGCAAAAAGGCTGGCCCGGCCCGCACGGCCGTACCGACCAAAGACCAGCCGACAGGCTCCTAGCGTCGGGCGCGAAAGAAGCGGCGCAGCTGCTCGGCGGCTTCCTCCCCGAGAATCCCGCCGGTCACCTCGAGCCGATGGTTGTGCGCCGGATGCTCGATCAGATCCAGCGCACTCCCTGCGGCGCCGGTTCGCGGATCGGGCGCGCCGTATACCAGGTGGGCTACCCGGGCGTGGATCATGGCACCGGCACACATGCTGCATGGCTCCAGGGTCACGTAGAGGGTGGTGCCGGGCAGCCGATAGTTCTGCAAGCGCTCGCCGGCTTCGCGCAGCGCCCGGATCTCGGCATGCGCCGTCGGGTCGTGGAGCGCGATCGGTGCATTGTGGCAGGCGGCCAGACAGGTGCCATCGGCGTCCACCAGGACCGCGCCGACCGGGACCTCGCCGACTGCGGCCGCCCGATCCGCCAGGGACAGGGCGCGCTCCATCCAGTAGTCCGCCGCTCCCGGCGCGTCGGGCGCCGGGCCGGTCTCGCCCGGCGCCACGCTACGCGGCACTGGGGGGCCTCGGGGGCGGCTCGTCCAGCGCCGCCTCGATCGCCTGGACCAGCTCCGACGGCTTCTTCTGCGGGGCAAACCGCCGGATCACCCGGCCGTCGCGACCGACCAGGAACTTGGTGAAGTTCCACTTGATGCCCTGCGTACCCAGGGCCCCCGGTGCCTGTTCCTTGAGGTGTCGAAACAGCGGATGGGCCTCGGTACCGTTCACCTCGACCTTGGCGAACACCGGGAACGACACCCCGAATCGCGTGCCGCAGGCGCGGATCTGCCCGGCATCCCCCGGCTCCTGACCTCCGAACTGGTTGCACGGAAAGCCCAGCACGCGGAACCCCCGTTCGCCATAGCGTTCGGCCAGGGCCTGCAGACCCTCGTACTGCGGCGTGAAACCGCACTCGCTGGCCACGTTCACGATCAGCAGGATATCCCCACGCCAGGCGGCCAGCGGCTGCTCGTCGCCGTCGAGCAGCGGGGCGGAAAAATCGAACACATCGGTCATTCGTCCATCCCGTGCCCGGTCTCGCGCAGCGCTTCGTCTTCCAGTTCCGCCAGCACGTCGGCGGCGGCTTGCGACAGTGCGGCCACCAGGCGTGAGGCCGATCGCCGGTCGAGCGTGTGGGCCGCCTCCAGGTGTACCAGGCGCGCCTGCGTGTCCGTGCGGAGTTGGGCCCGCAGTCCGACGCGACCCGTGCCCTGTACGGCCTCACCGGTGTCCACAGCGCTCAGTGCCTCCAGATTGGCGGCATCCAGATCGCCGTACAACGCCGTAACGAGGATGTGCAACTGCACCGCCGGTCGCCCTTCGGCCCAGGCGTCCGCCGCGTTATCCACCAGCTCGATGGCGGTACCGTTGCGGGTCCAGCGTTCGCGCAGCAGCTGCTCGAACTGCTCGGCCGGCCGCAGGAACCACTCGTTGTAGTAGTCCGACTCGTAGCGATGGTCCCCCAGGCGGTAGACCAGTCCCTTGCCAGAATAGGCCGGCGCCACGCGCACCGATCCCAGTTCGACCGCCAGGGGCTCGGCGTCTCCGGCCATGCGCGGCGCCGGCTCGGCGGGCAACTCCAGCAGGAACCACGAGCGGTCAACGGCCTCGCGTTCGGGGATCAGCGTGCAGCCGCCCAGTGTCCAGGCGATCAGCAGCAGTGCGGCAACGCTCCATCGGGTCATCCATCTACTCCTTGTCCATGGTGCTGCGGGGCGGCGGGGCACCGAACAGCGCGCCCCCCGGGTTGCGGCGTACGTCATCGGACAGGCTGCGCAGTCCGGCGATCGCGGCCTGCAATTCGTCCAGGGTTTCCAGCAGCTTGGCCTCGCTCACATCCATGCCCCGATCGAGGCGTTCGACCATCGAATCCATCCGGTCGACCAGCCGTCCGACATCCGCCGCTTCGGCCGTCTCGCGCAGTTCCCGCAGCGCGGCCCGCGTCTCGCTGGGCAATGCCTGGGTATCCGGGTGCTCGATCAGGCGCTCGACCGACTCCATCACCCGGGTGGCCGTGCGGGTTGTTGTCTGCAGCTCCTCGATCATTTGATCCGCCTGGTCCGCCAGGCGGGCGGTATCCAGGTCCCGGATCGTGGTCTCCACCGTGACCAGCAGGCTCGTCAGGTTGTCCACCACACCCTCGATGTCCAGCTCGTCGATACGCTTGAGGAGGTTCTCGGCATACTCCAGAAACTGCATGGCGGTACTTGGTGCGGACGGGATGTAGATACCCTCCGGGTCCCAGTCATGTGCCAGTGGCGGATGGGCCTCGGGGTCCGAGAAGTCCGCCTCGAGATAGTTCATACCAGTGATTCCCTGAGCGGCCATGCGGACCCGAAGCCCGGCATCGATCAGGTTTTCGAAGACCTCCACGCGGAACTCGCCCTCCTGCGCACTGGCCGCAAAACGATCCGGGTACAGCCGCGCCCGCACCATCACGTAGCGTTTGCGATCGCGCGGCGGGATATCCGCCTCGTACACCACCGAGGTAAACGTCATGTCGGTCACCTCGCCAATGGTCACCCCGCGGAACTTCACGGGCGCCCCCACCTCCAGGCCCTGGATCGACGCGTCCATGTACGTCTCGATCTGGATCGACGGGCGCAGGAGATTGCCCGCCGTCAGGATCAGCAGCGCCGCGACCAGCGCGGCCAGCCCCCCGAGGATGAACAGCCCCAGCCGGAAATGATGTCGGGCACTCATGCGGGCCTCTCCTCGTCGGAATCCGTCCGCCGCAGGAAACGCTGTACCCACGGGTGGTTCGATGTATCGCGCAGGGTGGCCGGGTCGCCCTCGGCCGCAATCCCCTGACTCTCCTTGTCGAGCATAATCACCCGGTCGGCGATCGCAAAAATGCTGGCCAGTTCGTGACTGACGATCACGATCGTCATGTCCAGGGTGCGGGCCAGACGCTGGATCAGCCGGTCCAGATCGGCCGAGGTAATCGGATCGAGCCCGGCCGAGGGCTCGTCCAGAAACAGCACTTCCGGGTCCAGCACCATGGCCCGCGCGATCGCTGCCCGCTTCTGCATCCCCCCGCTGATCTCGGAGGGCATGAAATCGGCAAACGCCCCCAGCCCCACCAATTGCAGACGCGCCCGCGCGATCGCGTCCATCGCCTCGCGCGGCAGATCGGTATGGACCTCCAGCGGCAGGCGCACATTCTCCAGCAAGGTCATCGAGCCGAACAGCGCGCCCATCTGGTACATCACCCCCACGCGCCGCAGGATCGCCTCCCGCTGCGCCTCGTCGGCCTCGGCGATATCCGCGCCGGCCACCCAGATATGCCCGGCCAGCGGCTGGTAGAGCCCGATCATGTGCTTGAGCAGCGTGCTCTTGCCACTTCCGGAGCCGCCCAGGATCACGAAAATCTCGCCCCGACGCACGTCGAAATTGAGATCACGCATCAGTACCAGATCGTCAAAGCCCATGGTCAGACCACGGACGCGGATCACCACGTCGCGATCTTCAGGATCCGCCATGTGCATGTGCGTCTGGTTCATGCGTCAGACCCCGAGATGGTAGAACAGCACGGCAAACACGCCGTCCAGCACCACGATCAGGATGATCGACGTCACCACCGCGCTGGTGGTGGACAGCCCCACCGAGGCCGCCCCGCTCCCGGTCTGCAGCCCGCGCAGGCACCCCACGCCGGCCACCACTAGGCCGAATACCACGGCCTTGACCAGCCCGGAAAACAGATCCGACGGGCTCAATGCGGATGTCACCTGGTTGAAGTACGCCACCCAGGGGATGCCGAAGCCCTGCATCACCACCGCGCCACCAATCAGCCCGATCATGTTGGCGTACAGCGCCAGCAGTGGCGCCACCAGCAAACCGGCCAGCACCTTCGGCAAAACGAGAAAGTGCACCGGATCCAGCCCCATCGTCTTCAGGGCATTGACCTCCTCGTTCACCTTCATGGTCCCGATCTCGGCCGCGAATGCCGCCCCGGAACGGCCGGCGAGCAGGATGGCCATCATCAACGGCCCCAGTTCGCGGAACAGCGAAACCGCCACCAGGTTCGCCACAAAGATCTCGCCGCCGAACTGGCGCATGGCGATCGCCGACTGAAACGCCAGGATCACCCCCAGCAGGAATGCAATCAGCGAGACAATGGGCAATGCCTGAAAGCCCGCGGCCTCCGCCACGCGCAGGGTGTCGCCCCAGCGCACCTGGCGCGGGCGCCGCAGAGAGCTGCCGATGGCCCGGGCCAGCTCGCCCACGAAGGTGAACTGCGAGTGGGCGGCGCGCCCCACGCGGTCGACCCCGTCCAGCAACGCCGGCCACCAGCCACGGCCCCGGGCGGCCCGCGCCGGCTCGACCGTCTCCAGCTCGCGGTATGGCGCCAGCTGGTCCCGGACCATCGACCCCATCCCTTCGAACCGGACCTCGGCCCCTGCCCTCCCGAGGTCCAGCTCCAGCGCATGCAGCAGTGCGGCCCCCGCGCCATCGCAGTACTCGACGCCCTCCATATCGACGACCACATCCTGCGCCCCCGCCTGCTGCGCCAGATCGCGCACACGCCGCCGCAGTGTGCCCCAGTGACGTTCCACCGCATGCACATCCAGCCGCCCGGTCAGGCGCAGGCGGGGCGCCGGGTCGGCTGTGGCATCATATTCAAACGACTGTCGCCCACCGGCGGCCGTGGAATCCATCGCGCAACTCGCGTAGAACGTGCGGCCATGGTAGCCGCAACACGGCCCCGGGAACCATTCGCCCACCCGGAACATTCCAAGGCCTGTCCGCCATCACCAATCACGAGGCTCGCATGCCATCGGCTCAGGAAGCCCTGCAACAGATTGAACACGCACTCAACGAAGTGCTCCTCGGCAAACCCGAGCCGGTGCGACTGGCCCTGGCCTGTCTGCTGGCCAACGGGCACCTGCTGATCGAGGATCAGCCCGGTGTCGGCAAGACCACTCTGGCCCACGCCCTTGCCCGGGCGATGGCCCTCGACTACCAGCGGGTACAGTTCACCAGCGACCTGTTGCCCGGCGACGTCCTGGGCGTCTCCATCTTCGAACAGGGGAGCGGCGAGTTTCGCTTCCATCCCGGCCCCGTCTTCACCCAGGTGCTCCTGGCGGACGAGATCAACCGTGCGCCTCCCAAGACGCAAAGCGCATTGCTGGAGGCCATGGAGGAGCGCCAGGCCAGTGTCGAGGGCGCGACCCGCGCCTTGCCGGTGCCGTTCTTCGTGATCGCCACCCAGAACCCGGAGGAGCAGGTCGGCACGCACCCGCTGCCGGAGTCCCAGCTCGACCGCTTCCTGATGCGCATCCAGCTGGGCTACCCGGATGCCGGAGCCGAACGCGCCCTGCTCGAGCGCAGCGGCCCGGCCCCGACGGCCGCGCCGGTCGCCGAGACCCACCCGACACCCCCCAGCCTGGCGGCCCCGCATCAGCTGCGCGAATGGCAGGACCAGGTGGCCGGCGTCCACGCGGATGCCGCAGTCCTCGATTACCTGCAGGGCCTGTTGAGTGCAAGCCGCGATCGGGCCCGCTTCGCCCACGGGCTGTCGCCCCGCGCCGGGCTGGGACTCCTGCGCGCGGCCCGGGCCCATGCCTTTCTCGACGGCCGCGACTACACCACGCCCGACGACGTCGTCCGTGTACTGCCCTCGGTCGCCGGCCACCGCCTGCGGCCGCGCGAGCCGCAGAGCCCCGAACGCACGGTCGCACGCCTGATGGAATGCGTCCCGACTCCATGACCCGTTCTCCCCGCGCGCGAGGCCGCATGGCGCGAGTGCGGGACGACGCGATCCGCTGGATCACCCGCCGCCACGCGCACGACGGCCAGGCGGCCCGCCTGGGCCGAGACCGCATCTACATCCTGCCCACGCGGGCCGGCTACACCCTGCTCGGGATCCTCCTGGTGATGCTCCTGGGTTCGATCAACTACTCCAACAACATGGCGTTCCTGCTGACCTTCCTGCTGGTCGGCATCGGCCACAACGCCATGTGGTACACCCACCGCAACCTGCTCGGCCTGCAGGTGGCCACCCTGCCCGTGCCGCCGGTCTTTGCCGGCCAGCCACTCGGTATCCCGCTGCGCCTGAGCGAGACAGACGGGCGCGCCCGCGAGGCTCTGGTGCTGCGTGTCGGCAACCGGGCGACGGGCCCGTTTCCGGTACCGGGCCGGGGCGCCGAAACCGCCCGCCTGGAACTGTCCGGTCAGCCGCGAGGGCTCTACCGTCTGCCGCGCCAGCGGCTCGACACCCGCTACCCGCTGGGCATCCTCGAGGCCTGGACCTGGCTGACGCTGACCCCGGAGATCGTGGTCTATCCGGACCCCATCGACCCGGGCGCCACACTCGGCGGGACCGGAGAAGACGAGGCGCCCGCCTCCACCGGCCACGCGGGGGATGCCCCGGACCAGATTCGCCCCTACCGACCCGGGGACCCTACCGGACGCATCATCTGGAAGGCCTTTGCCCGCAGCGGCAAACTCCACGTGCGCGAGGCCGCCAGTGGCCAGGGCGATCGCCTGTGGCTGGAGTGGGACGCGATGCCCGCCCCGGATACCGAGACACGCCTGTCCATGCTGTGCCATCAGGTGCTGGCGGCCCATGCCGAGGGTCGTTTCTTCGGCCTGCGTCTCCCCGACCAGACCCTGGAACCGGGCCAGGGTGTCAGCCACCGGGATTCCTGCCTCCGGGCGCTTGCCGGGTTTCGGACCGAGCCCATCGAACTCGACCCGGAGCCCCGCTCATGACACCCGCGCCCACCCCGGCGGACCCGCGGGCCGAGCTGCGCGGCCTGGACCTGGCCCTGGTCGCGTTGCCGGTGGCCGCCCTGCCGCACGTCTGGCATCAGCCCCTGTGGATCACCGCGCTGGTGGTGCTCGCGATCGCCACCCGGGCGTGGCTGCTGGCCACCGGACGCGCTGCCCCCTCGCTGGCCGCCATGAGCCTGCTGGCCCTGATCGCCGGCGGACTGACCTTTGCCCAGTTCGGCACCGTGTTCGGCCAGGAGGCCGGCACCGCCCTGCTGCTCGTCATGATCGCCTTCAAGCTGCTGGAGACCCGCAACCGACGCGACATCGTGATCGCCCTGTTCCTCGGCTATTTTGTGGTCGTCACCACCTATTTCTTCGATCAGTCCATCCTGATCGCCGGCTACTCGCTCCTGGCGACCGCCCTGCTCACCGCCGCGCTGATCCAGGTCCACGCCGGGCGTCCGCTCCCGCGCCGGCAACTGGCGCGACAGGCCGGGACCATGCTGCTGCATGCCCTGCCCTTCATGCTGATCCTGTTCTTCGTCTTCCCGCGCGTGGAAGGTCCGCTCTGGGGAGACCCGCAGCGCGAGGAGAGCGCCCGCACCGGGTTGTCCGGCGAGCTCAATCCCGGTGACATCGCCAGTCTGCTGCAGGACGACTCCACCGCCCTGCGGGTCGAATTCACCGACGCGGTGCCCCCTCCGCGCGCGCAGTACTGGCGCGCCCTGGTGATGACGGATTTCGACGGTCGGCGCTGGTCCGCCGACGAAAACCGGTCCGTGATCGAGGCCCCCGCACCGGATGACGACGACCGTGTCACCCGCTATACCGCCACCCTCGAGCCGACCCGCGCCCGCTATCTCCCGGTGCTGGACTACCCCGTCGCCCTGCCGGAGGACGCCGAACTGCGCGCGAACCACCAGGTCCTGCGCGATCGCCGTATCACCAGCCGCATCCAGTACAGCGCCGGGGCCGATCTGGTCACCCCGCCCGGTGCCGGCGAGACTTCACTGGATCCGCAGGAACGCGCCCGCGCCCTGCATCTGCCCCCCTCGGCCGCGCCCCGCTCGCGTGCCGAGGTCGCGCTGTGGCGCGCGACCCACGGCGACGACGACCGCGCGATCATCCAGGAGGCGCTACGCCGCTTCGCCGGCGAACCCTATCGCTACACCCTCCAGCCCCCACGCCTGCAGGACGACACCACCGACCAGTTCCTGTTCGAGACCCAGGCCGGCTACTGCGAGCACTACGCCTCCGCATTCGCCGTGCTGATGCGGGCGGCCGGCATCCCCACCCGCGTCGTCACGGGGTATCAGGGGGGTGCCTGGCAAACGCGCGGGGAATACCTGCGCCTGCGCAATGCCGACGCGCATGCCTGGAACGAGGTGTGGCTGGATGGCGAAGGCTGGGTACGCGTGGACCCCACCGCCGCCATCGCGCCCGAGCGGATCGAGCAGGGGCTGACCGGCCTCGCCCGCGACACCGGGGAGGAAATACCGGGCTTTCTCCTGCGCGGAGAGGGACTGTCGTGGCTGCAGCGGGCGCGCTTCGGTCTCGAGGACTGGGGCGATTTCGTGCGCTTTCGCTGGGAGAGCTGGGTGCTGGCGTTCGACCCAGAGCGCCAGCGCGAGCTCTTCGCCCGCCTCGGACTGGATCCGCGGGACTGGCGCTCGGTCCTGATCGCACTGGGCGTCGGATTCGGCAGCCTGGCGCTGATCGCCTTTGTCTGGATCTGGCTGCGCCGACCGCGCCAGCGGCGCTCCCCAGCCGATCGCCTGCTGCAAAGGCTATCCGACCGTATCGCACGGCATGACCGCAGCCTGGCGCGCCAGGCTCACGAACCGGTGGATGCGTGGACCCGGCGCGTCGGCCGGGCGCGTCCGGACCTCGCGCAACCGCTGACAACCTTCGCCCGCGTCTACAACCGCCAGCGCTTCGCGCCGCTGACCCCGGAGCAGCGCAAGGACCAACTTGATCACCTGCGTGACCTGCTGCGACAGGTTTCACGCGGAAAGCCCGCCGCGCCGCCAGCCCGGGAGCACGCATAACCGTCGCGCTCACTCCCAAGGGGGGCGCCAAAAAAACGGGGCCGACCGGTGCAGTTGGACCGGTCAGCCCCGTTGGCCGTTCGCGACCCGTTTCACCGGGTCGCTCCGCGTGGCGCGTTATGCCGCGTCGTTGCGGAAGATGAAGTGGTGCCGGGCACCGCGGCGCTCGTCCTGGCGACGTGCCACCTTCTGCACCTCCGGACGATTGGCGAACTGCGCCAGGGTAATCCCGTCCAGGAAATCGTACAGTTGCTGGCTCAGATCATCCCACAGCTCGTGGGTCAGGCAGCGGTCGCCGTCCTGGCAGTCCTTGTGACCCTTGCAGCGGGTGACATCCACTGATTCGTCCACCGCGGTAATGATATTCGCGATGCTGATCTGGTCGGCACGCTTGGCCAGGCGATACCCACCGCCCGGGCCACGCACACCTTCCACCAGGTCGGCCTTGCGCAGCTTGGCGAACAGCTGTTCCAGATAGGACAGCGAAATGCCCTGGCACTGCGAGATGTCGGCAAGCGTCACGGGCCCGATCCGGTCGTGAATCGCCAGATCCATCATGGCCGTCACCGCGTAGCGGCCCTTGGTTGAGAGTTTCATGATTTCTGCCTCCGAATAACCTTGAGTATGTGTCCTGCTCGACATCCGTTCGCAGGCTTGCATCCGTTCTTAATTCCTGACCGTGTTCGTCAAGAATAATTCCCGTCTTACCTGACAGCAACAGTCGGGAATAATTCCCTTATTCTAGCAGGCGAATGAACAAAGATCACGGAATGCTAACGTAGGTATTCAGAACCCCCCGGGGCGCGGGAGTTCCCGGGGAGGATGCCGGGGACGAACATACACGGGTTAACCCGACGCGGCGGGGTTGCGCAGAGGGGTGCCGCAGGCCAGTACAGGACAGACCTGCACGGGGACGCACCGGCGCGCCGCTAAGGTTCTACCCGAGGCGAGGAACCTCGGGGCCGTCCAGGATCATGACCAGCGTCCCCGTGGGCAGACGAGGGAACAATTCGATCACTTCGTCGTTGCGCATGCGCACACAGCCTTCCGAGGCCGGCTCGCCAATGCGCCCCTCCTCGTCGGTGCCATGGATGTAGATGTATCGGCGCAGCGAATCGACGTTGCCGCCCCGGTTGATCCCCGGCTCCAGGCCCTCCAGCCACAGGATGCGCGAAGTGATGTTGTCGCGCGGGCTGCGGGCACCCGGCTCGGTCAGGATATCGGCGATCTGGCCGGTGTTGCCCCGGGCCCGGAAGATCGTCCCGCGCGGTGCGCCCTCGCCGAAGCGCTCGGCGATCCGATGCAGCCCCAGCGGTGTGGTGTAGGTTCCCTCCTCGAAACCGACCCCGCGCGCGGACGTGGACACGTCGAAGATGTCGGTGACCCGGTCGCCGTCCCAGACGTAGAGGCGTTGCTGGTCCACCCGCACCACCACGACGGGCACATTGCCGGCATCCGGGGCCCGTTCCCGGGCATCCCGTACCACGGGTTCGATCCAGCGGAGACTCGGCACAAGCACCTCGCGTCTACTTCTTGTTGGCGAGATCCAGCACCTCGCCCGCCACCGGCGTGTTCACCAGTCCGTCGCCGCGCAGGGCCGCCAGGTGCTCCAGATAGTCCGGGGGCAACCCGGTCACGTACTCCCCGGTAAACACCGAGCAATCGAACGCCTCGATATTCCGGTTTCCCCGGCGCACGGCCTTTTGCAGATCCTCCAGGTCCTGGTAGATCAGGCGGTCGGCCGCGATCGCCTCGCACACCTGCTCTTCGTCGCGGCCGTGGGCGATCAGTTCCTCGGCCGCCGGCATGTCGATCCCGTACACATTGGGATAGCGCACCGGTGGCGCGGCCGAGGCGAAATAGACCTTCTTCGCACCCGCCTCGCGGGCCATCATCACGATCTCGCGCGACGTGGTGCCACGCACGATCGAGTCGTCCACCAGCATCACGTTCTTGCCCCGGAACTCCAGCGAGATCGCGTTCAGCTTCTGGCGCACGGATTTCCGCCGCTTGGTCTGGCCCGGCATGATGAACGTGCGTCCGATATAGCGATTCTTGATGAAGCCCTCGCGGTACTTGATGTTCAGCTCGTGCGCCATCTCCAGCGCAACAGTGCGGCCCGTGTCCGGAATCGGCACGATCACGTCAATGTCATGGTCCGGCCAGATGCGCCGGATCTTCTCGCCGAGAGCGGTGCCCATGCGCATGCGCGCGCGGTGCACGAACACATTGTCGATCACCGAGTCCGGGCGGGCGAAGTACACATGCTCGAAGATGCAGGGATTCAGACGGGTCTCGGCGGCGCATACCCGCGTGCTGACCTCGCCCTCCGGCGTGATGAACACAGCCTCGCCCGGCGCCAGGTCGCGCTCCAGATCGAAGCCCTGGGACTCCAGTGCCGCGCTTTCCGAGGCGACCATCCATTCGCGTCCGCCCTCCTCGGACTCGCGCGAGCCGTAGACAATGGGCCGGATGCCGTGCGGATCGCGAAACGCCAGCAGGCCACGCCCGGCGATCATCGCGACCACCGCATAGGCCCCCTCCGCGCGCTGGTGCACCCGCTCCACCGCATCAAACACCGCATCCGGGGTCAGCCCGTTGTCGAGGAAGCGCAGCAGTTCCTGGGCAAAGACATTCAGCAGGATCTCGGAGTCCGAATCGGTATTGATGTGCCGACGATCGGTCGCGAACAGTGCCTGCTTCAGCTCGCGCGCGTTGGTCAGGTTGCCGTTGTGCCCCAGCGTGATCCCGAACGGCGAGTTCACATAAAACGGCTGCGCCTCGGCCGAACTGGACGAGCCCGCGGTCGGATACCGCACATGCCCGATGCCCATGTTCCCGGTCAGGCTCTGCATGTGCTGGTTGTTGAAGACGTCGCGGACCAGCCCGTTGTCCTTGCGCAGGTGCAGGCGGCCGTCATCATCACAGGTCACGATGCCTGCGGCGTCCTGCCCGCGGTGCTGCAGCACCAGAAGGGCATCATAAAGGGGCTGGTTCACCGGGCTGCGCCCGACGATTCCGACAACTCCACACATACGGCTACTGGCTCCAGGTCTACGGCTAGGGAAACACTGAGTAATGGACACGCTCGCGCTCGAGTCGCTTTTGCGTGCGAACAAGGCGCGGTGACTGCCGTGCAGTCATTCTGCACAAGGGAGCCGCAACGCTGTGCGCGCACAAAAGCGGCCGAGCCCCTGCATTGAATGATTTGTGGGGTTGGCACCCCAGGTTCCCCGATCCTGCGTTGCGGCACTTGCCGGTAGAACCACTACCGGCTGCGCACCGCGCCTTGTCTCGGAAAACCTGGGGTGCCAACGCGAGCGTGTCCATTACTCAGTGTTTCCCTGTTTACCGTCGGGGATCACTTCTTCGACCGGTTCGTCGCTCGCCAGCAGGTCATGGATCTGCTCCTGCCAGCCTTCCGGCAACTGGGCGATCAGCCAGTCCACCACGCGTTCGAACTCGGGGATCAGGCGGCTGTTCTCCCACCAGGGTTCGTCCGGCATCAGCGTCAACGAGGCCAGGAAGACGAGGACCGCCACCAGCAGCACCCCGCGCAGCAGGCCAAAGATCACGCCCAGCGAGCGGTCGGTACCGGTCAGGCCGCTTCCCTTGACCAGCCGATTCGCCAGCACACCGAGGATGCCGCCCACGATCAGGACGGCAATAAAGATCAGTGCGAAACCAATGCCCAGGCGCAGCGTCGCGTCGGAGACCGCCTGCGGCAATTGCTCCGCGACCTCCGCCGCATAGCGGATGCCCAGCCACACCCCGATGATCCACGTGGCAAGCGAGAACGACTCGCGCACGAAGCCGCGAAAAAGGCTGATCAGCCCGGATACGACGATCAGGGCGATGATGACGAGGTCGATCCAGTTCACGGGGCCGGCGTCACGTGCTCAAAGGGCGCGTAGTTTACCGCAGCCATCCGTTCCTCGCAGGGACGCCCTGGAATAGACATCAGGGGTGGGCCACCACGATGCCGGAGAGCTCCAGCTCGTCCTGCAGGCGTTCCCCCAGGGTGACCGCATCCTCGCGCTGCGCCAGCGGCCCAACTTTCACGCGGTAAATCGGACGCCCATCCGCGGTGGAGTCATCGATAAACGCCGGCCAGCCGGCCTCGCGCAGGCGGGCGGACTGTTCGCGTGCGTTGTCCTCGTCGCGGAAACTCCCGACCTGGACCGCCCAGCCCGCCTGCACCGGCTCGTCCGCTTCCGCCAGGCGGCGCGCGTCTGACGATTGTGGCTCCGCAGCATCCTCGCGGGCTTCTCCGCCGTTCTCCAGGCTGTGCAGTTCCGCCACCGGTCCCTCGCGTTCCCCCGTCGGGGCGGCCGGGGCCACGTCCCGACGCGGCGTCGGCCGCTCCGACGGCAGGGCGATGTCCGGTTCGGCAAACGTCGGTGCCGGCGGCACCGGGTCCTCGATCCCGCTCATGTATTCGTAACCGGCCCCGTCGAAAAGCCAGGGCAGAAAGATCACCGCCAGCACGATCAGGATGACCGCGCCCACCAGGCGAAAACGAATGGGGTTGTCGCGGGTCATGCGCTCATCCGACGGCGGGGGCTGGAAAATACGGGAATCCGGGGAACATCACGAACCAATGACAGTACGCCCGCTGGCGCTGCCGTCGCAAGCCGATGCCAGATGGCGACATGGCCTTCAGACCGCATGCACGGCCTCGCCATCCGGCCAGTCAGGCTCCACCCGACCGGACAACGCCGCCGGGGCCAGCGCCGGCGCGTGTTCCAGGACGGCCGCCACGGTGTGGAAGGATCCGAACACCACCACCCTGCCCCGTGGCCCGGCGCGGCGCGCGGCCTCGCTGAGCGCACCATCGACGCCGCTCACGCGACATACCGGCCCCTGCCCGGCCGCTTCCAGCTCGTCGGCGAGCAAGCCAGCCGGCAACGCCCGCGGCAGATCCAGCGGCACCGGGACCCAGGCATCGACAAGGCCTTCCAGCAGGGGCCACATGGCCGTCCGCTCCTTGTCCGCCATCACCGCCACGAGCGCGACCACCGGGCCATCGACCGGGTGTGCCTCCAGCCAGCGCGCCAGTTCCCCAACCGCATGGAGGTTATGGGCCACGTCCAGCAGCCATTCCGGCGTGCCCCGTAGCCGTTGCAGGCGGCCCGGCGCCGAGATCTCCAGCGCCTGGCGGACCACGGCTTCGGTCAGGCCCGCGCCCCGTCCCAGGCTCTCGACCACCGCCAGCGCGGTGGCCGTGTTCAGCAATGCCGCCCCGTCGATCCGGGCGCCCACGCCCGCGAGCCGCCATTCGCGAGACTGCCCCTGCCAGACCCACTGCAGCGCCGCCCCGGACCGCGTCAGGGTGAAGTCACGCCCGCTGCGAACGGCCCGCGCCCCCAGGTGGTCGGCATGCGCCAGCACGCTGGCGGGCGGCTCCGGTTCGCCCAGCACCACCGGCCGTCCGGCGCGCATCACGCCGGCCTTCTCGCGCCCGATCGCCTCGCGGCTGTCACCCAGCCAGGTCTGATGATCCAGGTCCACCGCAGTGATCGCGGCGACATCGGCATCCCAGATATTGACCGCATCCAGGCGCCCGCCCAGTCCGACCTCCAGTACCTGCACGGCGACCCCGGCATCACGGAACAGCCAGGCCGCCGCCAGCGCGCCAAACTCGAAATAGGTCAGGGAATCATCGCCACGGGCCTGGTCGACGGCCTCGAACGCCCGGCACAGGGCGCTGTCGGAGAGGGGGTAACCGTCGATGCGGATGCGTTCGTTGTAGCGCAGCAGGTGCGGAGAGGTGAACAGGCCGACCTTCAGGCCCTGGGCCTGCAGCAGGGCCGCGGTACGCGTGGCGACCGTGCCCTTGCCATTGGTGCCGGCCACGATCACCGTGCGCGGCCCATCGGTATCCCGCAGGCCGAGGCGGTCAGCCACCAGCGCAATGCGCTCGAGTGTCAGGTCCATACCCACGGGGTGGAGCTGTTCCTGGAAGGAGAGCCACTCCGCCAGGGTCGCGAAACGCATCGGCCGCCTCAGGAGGAACGCGGCGGGTCGACGCGTTCGACATCCGCCCCGTTCTCGGGGCTGATCACCTCGACGGCCCCCTCGGCATCCTCCTCACCCGCATCGGACCCGGGCACCGGGGCATGAGTCAGCATGCCCAGCACCGTCGCCAGACGGCTGCGCATGTCGCGGCGGTCCACGATCATGTCGATCGCACCGTGCTCCAACAGGAACTCCGATCGCTGAAAACCTTCCGGCAGGGTCTCGCGCACGGTCTGCTGGATCACGCGCGGTCCGGCAAAGCCGATCAGCGCGTTCGGCTCGGCCACGTTGAGATCGCCCAGCATCGCCAGGCTGGCCGAGACGCCGCCCATGGTCGGATCCGTCATCACCGAGATGAACGGGATGCGCTCTTCCTGCAGGCGCGCCAGCACCGCACTGGTCTTGGCCATCTGCAGCAACGAGAACAGCGCCTCCTGCATACGCGCCCCGCCAGAGGCGCTGAAGCACACCAGCGGGATGCCCTGCTCCAGGGAGCGATTGGCCCCGCGCACGAAGCGCTCGCCCACCGCGGAGCCCATGGAGCCCCCCATGAAGCGGAAATCGAAGGCGGAGGCCACCAGCGGGCGGCCCAGCAACTGCCCCTGCATGACCACCAGGGCGTCACGCTCGCCGGTGGCCTTCTGGGCGGCCACCAGGCGATCCTTGTACTTCTTGGAATCGCGGAATTTCAGCACATCCGAGGATTCGATATCGGCCGCGATCTCCTCGCGGCCCTCGGTATCCAGGAAGGTCTCGAGCCGCCGACGGGCGCTCATCCGGCGGTGATGGCCGCACTTCGGGCAGACGTCGAGATTGCGCTCCACCTCGGGGCGGTACAGCGTCGCGTCACAGCCCTCGCAGCGGACCCACAGGCCCTCCGGGACCCCGCGCTTGGTCGCGTTGTCGGTGCGGATGCGCGAAGGCATCAACTTCTCGAACCAGCTCATGCCGTCTCCCCGTCGTCCGAATCGGCGCCGCGCATTCTACACCGTGGCCGGCGCGCCCGGGGAGCGCGCTGCATCCATGGCACTGCGCATCTCCCGGACCACGGCCGCCGCGGCCCGGGCGAAACCGTCGCCGTCCCCGTCGTGCTCCTCGGCCAGGCGCACGATCGCGCTGCCCACCACCACGGCATCGGCGACCCGCGCCACCTGTGCGGCGGTCTCGGCATCGCGGATGCCGAAGCCCACCCCCAGCGGCAGCCCGGTGTGCCGTCGCAGACCGTCCAGACGCGCGGACAGGGCCGAGACATCCAGGCTCTGCGAGCCGGTCACGCCCTTCAGGGACACGTAGTACACGAAGCCGCGGGCGGCCCGCGCCACATGGTCGATACGCGTCTCCGAGGTGGTCGGCGCGATCAGGAAGATCGGATCGATCCCGGACTGTTCCAGCAACCCGACCACGTCCTCGCTTTCCTCCGGCGGAAGGTCCACCGTCAGCAGCCCATCGAGCCCGGCCGCCTGTGCGGTCTCGGCAAAGGCGTCGTAACCCATGCGTTCCACCGGGTTCAGATAGCCCATCAGCACCACGGGCGTGGTGGTGTCGGACTTGCGAAACTCGGCCACCATCGCCAGCACGTCGCGCAAGCCGGTGCCGAAGCGCAGCGCGCGTTCGCAGGCCTTCTGGATCACCGGGCCATCGGCCATCGGATCCGAGAACGGCACCCCCAGCTCGATCAGGTCGGCCCCGGCCTCCACCAGCGCGTGCATCAGGGGCACGGTCGCGCCCGGCTCCGGGTCGCCGGCCGTCACATAGGGAATCAACGCGGCGCGATTCTGTTCGCGCAGTTCAGCAAAGCGCTGCTCGATTCGGCTCATAGCGTAATCCCCTCGCGTTCGGCCACGGTGTTCAGGTCCTTGTCGCCGCGCCCGGACAGATTGATGATGATGCTCTGGTCCGGGCGCATCTCGGGGGCCAGGTCCAGCACATGGGCAATCGCGTGACTGGTCTCCAGCGCCGGGATGATCCCCTCGGTGCGGGTCAGGCGGTGGAACCCGGCCAGGGCCTGATCATCGGTCACCGACACGTAATCGACCCGGCCGATGTCCTTGAGCCACGCATGCTCCGGCCCCACGCCCGGGTAGTCGAGCCCCGCCGAGACCGAATGCGTGCCGATGATCTGGCCGTTCTCGTCCTCCATCAGATAGGTCCGGTTGCCATGCAGCACGCCCGGCTGGCCCGCGCACAATGGCGCGGAATGCCGGCCCGTCTCGACCCCGTCCCCGCCGGCCTCAACCCCGATCATCGCCACCGACTCATCGCCCAGGAACGGATGGAACAGCCCGATCGCATTGGATCCCCCGCCCACGCAGGCCACCAGGGTATCCGGCAGCTTGCCGGTCATTGCCAGGTGCTGCTCGCGCGCCTCGCGGCCGATCACCGCCTGAAAGTCGCGCACCATCGCCGGGTAGGGGTGCGGGCCCGCCACCGTGCCGATGATGTAGAAGGTGTCGTCGACGTTGGTCACCCAGTCACGCATCGCCTCGTTCAGGGCATCCTTCAGCGTGCGCGTGCCGGATTTGACCCCCACCACCTCGGCGCCCAGCAGGCGCATGCGATAGACGTTCTGGGACTGCCGCCGGGTATCCTCCTCGCCCATGTAGATCACGCATTCCAGCCCCAGACGCGCGGCCACGGTCGCGGTCGCCACTCCGTGCTGACCGGCGCCGGTCTCGGCAATGATCCGCTTCTTGCCCAGCTTCTTCGCCAGCAGCGCCTGCCCGATGGTGTTGTTCACCTTGTGCGCACCGGTGTGGTTCAGGTCCTCGCGCTTCAGGTAGATCTGCGCGCCGCCGAGCTCCCGCGACAGGCGCTCGGCGTGATACAGCGGGTTCGGCCGTCCGACGAACTGCTTCAGGTCGTGGTCCAGTTCCGCCATGAACTCGGGATCCCCGATGTAGCGCTCATACACCTGCTGCAGTTCATCGAGCGCGCCCATCAGTGTCTCGGACACGAAGCGCCCGCCATACGGACCGAAATGCCCGCGGGCATCCGGGAATGCCGCCCAGTCAATCTTGTTCATCAGTCTCCACCTCGCATTGGCGCACGGCCCGCACGAAGGCCCGCATGCGCCGTGCATCCTTGACCCCGGGCGCGGATTCCACCCCGGAACTCACATCGACCCCGTACGGGCGCAGGTGTTCCAGCGCCTCCCGCACCGAGTCTGCATCCAGTCCCCCGGCCAGCAGCCACGGCCGTTCCAGGGCATCGGGCACACGCTGCCAGTCGAAGCGATGCCCCGAGCCGCCGCTGCGCCCGCCACCGTGGCTGTCCAGGAGAAACCCCTGGGCATCGGGATGCGCGTCCATTGCCGAGCGCGGATCGTCCCCGTCCCCCATCGCGATCGCCTTCAGGTAGGGCCGCCCGAAACGCGCGCAGGCCGTCGCGCTCTCGTGCCCGTGAAACTGCAGGCAGTCCAGTCCTGCCGTCCGCAGGACCTGTTCCACACGCGCAGGCTCGGGGTCCACGAACAACCCCACCGTAGTCACGAACGGCGGCAGCGCGGCCGCAATCGCCGCCGCCTGCGCCGGCTCCACGGCCCGCCGGCTCGGGGCGTGAAACACCAGCCCGATCGCATCCGCCCCGGCCCGAGCCGCGGCAAGCGCCTGCTCCACCGTGGTGATTCCGCAGATCTTGACCCTGTAGCGCATGCCCGCCATCCCGAAAAACGCAGTCGCAAGCCTACCAGAACCCGGGCGCAGGCCCGGCTTTCCCGTAATCACCCCGCCCCATTCCCCGGAACGCCATCGACGACCGGTCCGGCGGCCAGCGGCAGCGCAAACTCCGAGGGGTAGTCGACATGCACGAAATAAAGCCCGCCCGCCGGGGCCGTGATACCAGAAGCCCGGCGATCCCGCGCCGCCAGCACCTCCAGGGGCCAGTCCGGATCGGCCCGGCCGTCCCCGACCGCCAGCAGCACACCCGCGATGTTCCGCACCATATGGTGCAGAAAGGCATTCGCATGAACATCGAGGACCACGTAATGCCCCTGGCGGCGTACCGACAGCGAATGCACACAGCGCACCGGCGATTTCGCCTGGCACGCCGCCGCCCGAAGACTGCTGAAGTCCTGCTCGCCAACGAAGGCCTGGCCGGCCTGATGCATCCGTTCGGCGTCCAGTGGTCGGCGCCACCAGGACACCCGCCCCGCTTCCAGCGCCGGTCGAATCTCGCGGTTCGCGATCACATAGCGATAGCGCCGCCCGAACGCGCTGAACCGCGCATGGAAGGTCGCGGGCACCGCCTGCGCCCAGGTCACCGCAATCGCGTCCGGGAGGCGGCTGTTGGCTCCGAGAATCCACGCGTGGGGCTCGCGCCGGGCCGGCGTATCGAAATGCACCACCTGTGCCGTGGCATGCACCCCCGCATCCGTCCGCCCGGCACAGACCAGTTCCACCGAATGATTCGCCACGAACCCCAGCGCCGCCTCCAGATGCCCCTGGACACTGGGGCCATCCTTCTGGCGCTGCCAGCCCAGCAGCCCGCGTCCGTCGTATTCCACGCCAAGCGCCCAGCGCTGGGGTGCCATCGCGTCCGCATCGGCCCCGGGCGTCGCGACTCCGCCATGCACGCGTTCTCGCTCGCTATTCAATCCAGCCCCCCAACAAAGCCGCCCAGACCAACATCACGCCCCCCCAGAGCCAGGCCAGGCCCCACCAGGGCACGCCTCCCTCCGCATTTCCCGCGTCTGCCTTCCAGGCCTCCGGTTGCAGCTCCGCCCCCCCCGCCAGCGCCTGGTCCAGCCGCTCAACCAGCCACTCCCGGACCGCCAGCAGCCGCGCGCCGCGGGATCCACGCAGGCCTGCGCGACGCTGCTCGACGGCGGCCTTCTCGTCCTCGAACAAGGCCAGTGCCAGGAACAGCCGCCGAGCGAAACGCTCGCCCCAGCCCCCCAGTACC
The DNA here is from genome assembly GCF_000377405.1 of Thioalkalivibrio sp. ALE31. Lineage (GTDB taxonomy): Bacteria > Pseudomonadota > Gammaproteobacteria > Ectothiorhodospirales > Ectothiorhodospiraceae > Thioalkalivibrio. The sequence continues at coordinate 443,242 of NZ_KB905020.1, forward strand.
TGGCGCGGCCCGCCCAGGAGCGCACCAAGCGCGCCCACCAGCGCCGATCGCGAGAACCGCCCCGTCAACCACACGACCAGCACGACCACGAGCATCAGCGCGACAATCCGCCAGCCCGCCTCCTGCAGCCCCTGGAACGCGTCTCCCGCTTGTGCCGGCCAAAGCCCGTAAAACACGGCAAGCGACAGATAAAACCACTTCAGCCGCAGCATCAGTCGACCCGCGCGCCGCCACTCCACGCCACCCGTCAGCCCCAGCCCGGCGCACAGGCCGGCCACCAGGACGACCACCAGCGGATCCGCCGGCACCAGAGCGGCCGAGGCGGCCACAACACCCAGGATCGCCAAACCGGCGGCTGAAACCTCCCGGGAAGCAGATCGCACGATGTTGGATCGTTCGGCAGGGGTCACACGCCAGCCTCCTCGAAACCAAAAGGCCCCGCCCGGAGCGCCTCCGAGCGGGGCCGTACACTGCAAGCCGGTAGATGCAATCCGTTGCTGGAGGGCCGGCTCTACCCCGAGGATCAGGAGCCCTGGATCTGGCTCCGGATCGCCTCGGCCTCCTGCTTCTGCTCGTCCGTGCCGGAGGCGAGGACCTCGTCGATCAGCTCCTGCGCCCCTTCCGCATCGCCCATATCGGCATAGGCCTGCGCCAGGCTCAGGCGGGTCACGTTTTCGTCGTCTCCGGTCCCTGCCTCATCCCCGGCCGCCGCCGACGGTTCACCCGGAACCTGCAGATCCTCGTCCATCGACAAACCGCTGTCCTCGGTTTCGCCGCTGTCCCCGCCGCTGGCCGGCGCATCCAGATCCGGCAGTTCACTGTCGTCCAGGTCGAACGACAGATTATTCAGGTCGTCTCCGGACGCGGCTTCATCGCGATCGGCCTCTGCCGCCGAGGCCAGGTCGTCCTCAAGGTTCTCGTCAATGTCGAACGACAGGCCCTCATCGTCGCCCGCCGGGGTGCCTTCGGTAGCCTCCGAAGTGTCCGACGTCTCGACGTCCGGGAGGTCCAGGCCTGAAAAGTCGATCTCGTTGCTGTCCGCGTCGGCATCGGCGGAGCCCGAGTCGTCGCCCGCAACCGCGTCGTCCAGCGAATCGGCCGCAGCATCTCCCGCCGAACCCGCGGAACTCCCGAGACGGGATTCCAGCTCCGAAAGACGATCGCGCATCTCGTCGTCGTCCGGCCCCAGACGCTCGCGCAGGGCATTCGCGGCCTCGCGCGCACCCGCCTCGTCTTCCAGCGCGACATGTGCCTCGACCAGCTTCAGCCGGTACTGCTTGTTGTCCGGACTGGTTTCGAGCGCCGCGTTCAGCGTCTCGACGGCCTGATCATTCATGCCGTAGGCCAGGCATACATCCACCTCGGCCAGGACGTCGTCCATGCCTGCCGCACCCTCGCTGGTGCTGGCAACCACGACTTCCCCGACCTCTTCCTCCGGTTCGGCCGGCGGATGCGCGGATTCCTCCTGCGTGGTTTCGGTCTCGTCGTCGGATCGGGCCGCGGCAGCCCCCATGATGGTCCCGGCCGCGGCGCCGGTCGCCGCACCGGCCATCGCCGAATGCGAACCTTCGGTGTGGTCGACTTCCTTCGCCTCATAGCCGGCCGATTCGACGCCGGACGCCTGAACCTTGCTGTTGTCGGCGCGCGGCTTCAAGCCGGCACCCCGTTCGTCCACCATCACCTCGCGGCGGCCGCCGCGTGCAAAGGCCAGCAGCACCAGCAGCAGCAGGACCACCAGTGCGATCGCCATCATCAGCAACAGCGGGTCATTCATAATGCGCTCGTGCAGCGGTGCGTTCCGCTCCGCATCGGCGCGATCCAGGCGGGTACGCAGCTGTTCGCGCTCGGCGCGCAGCTGGCTCAGCTGCTCCTCGAGTTCGGCCATGTTCTCGCTGGAGATCTCGGCCAGGCGACCGCGTTCCCCGAGTTCTTCGCGCAGTTCGGAGAGCTCCTCGCGCATCCCCTCCATCTCGGCGCGCTGGGACAACAGGGCCTCCTGGAGCAGCTCCTCGGAACCCCCCTGCGCCACACCGGCTTCAGCGTCTTCCGGCAGCAGATCGGCCACGATCTCCAGGCGGTCTTCCACCCCTTCGTCGGCGACGGACTCCTCGGCAACCGCGGGATCATCCTCGGCCACCGCCGGATCGGTGTCAGCGACTGCAGCGGCGTCATCCTCCGCCGCTGGCTCGGACTCTTCGGCCGCGACCGTCTCTTCGTCCTCGACGGCGGCCGCGTCGTCCTCCACCGCCGCGTCCTCTTCGGCGGCGGCCACGGCGTCATCGGCCGGTGCCGGCTCGGGCTCTTCCTGCGCGGCACGCGTAGACTCCTGCCACGAGCGGGTCTGGTCGGCCACCTCGGCGCGCGCCGCGGCGGCGCTGCGGGCCTCCAGTTGCTCGCGCGACGGCGTGCGCAGCTCGGCGTCCGCCCGGAGTGCGTTGATATTGTTCCCGATAAAGGCCTGGGGATTGGCATCCAGGAACGCGAGCATGGCCTGCTCGTCGCTGTAACCGGAGATCCCGCTGCGGCGCACGATCGCGTAGAGCGTATCGCCACTGCGAACCTGGAGGGTTTCACCGGCGCGGGGCGTGCGCGGTGCCGCGGCGTCGGCCTGGCTCACAGAAGGTGCCGAGGCCCCGGACGGCATGGTCCCGGGCGGGTCCAGCAGCAGGGAGACCTCTCGCATGGCACGCCCGCCATCCCAGCGCGCCTCCAGCAGAATCCCGACGTACGGTTCGCGCACCGGCCGGCGGGTGGTCAGGATCACGCGATCGCCATCCAGCTGGAGTTCAGGTCACCCGGAACACTCCCGCGGTTGAGACCGGCACGGCGGTACGCATCCTCGGACGCCTGGCGAATGCGGAGGGAGTCCGCGACCCCCGAGGCGCCGCGCAAGGGAATCTCCGCCCGCAAGGGCTGGTTCAGGAAGGATTGCAGGTTGACTTCACCAAAGCCCACGGAGCTAGACGACGCCGGGGCCACCAGCAGCAAGAACAAAAACCCAACCAGAAACTTGCGCACGAATTCCCCCTGAAAGTGCCGCGTGGCCTAAACGCCCCTGCCGGTACGGCTGGCGACCCCCTGGCCACGAATGTGCCGGGCCGATGCCCGGCGTTTTCCCGGATTAAATCACAGGTAATCGCGGATCAAAACCTCCGCGATCTGGATTGTGTTCAGCGCGGCCCCCTTGCGCACGTTGTCCGACACCACCCACAGGTCCAGCCCGCGCGGGTGCGAGATGTCCTCGCGGATACGCCCGACGAACACGGCGTCCTTGCCAGAACCCTCAGTCACGGCGGTCGGATAGCCCCCGTCCTCGTGCTTGTCGAGCACCGTGATCCCCGGCGCGGCGGACAGGATCTCGCGCGCCTTCTCCGCGCTGATCTTCTCGCGGGTCTCGATGTGCAGGGCCTCGGAATGGCCGTAGAACACCGGGATGCGCACGGCGGTCGGGTTCACCAGGATGGACTCGTCACCCATGATCTTGCGGGTCTCCCAGACCATCTTCATCTCTTCCTTGGTGTAGCCGTTGTCCTGGAAGACGTCGATGTGCGGCAGCGCGTTGAACGCGATCTGCTTGGGATACACGTTGCACTCGACCGGGCGGCCGTTCAGCAGTGCCGCCGTCTGGTGCGCCAGTTCCTCGATCGCATCCTTGCCGGTGCCGGAGACGGCCTGGTAGGTCGCGACGTTGATGCGCTCGACGCCGACCGCGTCGTGCAGCGGCTTCAGCGCCACCAGCATCTGGATGGTGGAGCAGTTCGGGTTCGCGATGATCCCGTGCTTCTTGTATCCGGAGACGGCCTCAGGGTTGACCTCCGGCACCACCAGCGGGATCTCCGGGTCGTAGCGAAACTGCGAGGTGTTGTCGATCACCACGCAGCCGGCCGCGGCCGCCTTCGGCGCGTATTCCGCGGACACCGAGGCCCCCGGCGAGAACAGCCCGATCTGCACGGTGGAGAAATCGAAGGTGGCCAGATCCTCCACCTCCAGCTCGCGGCGGCCGAAGGCGACCGTCTTGCCGACCGAGCGCGAACTGGCCAGCGCATGCACCCGCCCCAGCGGCAGGTCGCGCTCTGCCAGGATGGAGAGCAGGGTCTCGCCGACGGCGCCGGTTGCGCCCACCACGGCCACGTCAAACTTGCGGTCACTCATCGTTCATTCCCGGTTTAAGTTCTATCTTCAAGATATTGATTATTCGTAATACTCGTAGGATGCGTTGAGCGCAGCGAAACGCATCATTGGCTACAACGCCTAGCTCTCCAGCGCGGCCACCAGGGCATCACCCATCCCCTGGGTGCCCACCAGCGTCATGCCTTCGCCGAAGATGTCCGGCGTGCGCAGGCCCTGATCCAGCACCCGGCCCACGGCCTGCTCGAGACGCTCGGCCAGGTCATTGCGGTTCAGGCTGTGGCGCAGCAGCATCGCGACGGACAGCACGGTCGCCATCGGATTGGCCTTGCCCTGCCCGGCGATATCCGGCGCGGAGCCGTGGATCGGCTCGTACAGACCGACCCCCTCGCTGTTCAGCGAGGCCGAGGGCAGCATGCCGATGGAGCCGGTCAGCATGGCCGCGGCATCGGACAAAATGTCGCCAAACATGTTGCCGGTGACCATCACGTCGAACTGCTTGGGATCGCGCACCAGCTGCATCGCTGCATTGTCCACATACATGTGAGACAGCTCGACCTCGGGGAATTCCTTCCCTACACGCTCGACCACCTCCCTCCACAGCTCGGAGACCTCCAGCACGTTGGCCTTGTCCACCGAGCACAGACGCTTGCCGCGCTTCATCGCGGCCTCGAACCCGACCCGCGCGATGCGTTCGATCTCCGATTCGCTGTAGGCGGCCGTATTGAAGCCGTAGCGCTCGCCGTTACGCTCCTCGATCCCACGCGGCTGGCCGAAGTAGATCCCGCCGGTCAGCTCGCGCACGATCAGGATATCCAGCCCGCTGACCACCTCCGGCTTCAGCGTGGAGGCCGAGGCCAGCTGCGGATACAGGATCGCCGGGCGCAGGTTTGCGAACAGGCCCAGGTCAGAACGGATACCCAGCAGGCCACGCTCGGGGCGGAGATCACGTTCCAGCGATTCGTACTGCGGGCCGCCGACCGCGCCCAGCAGGATCGCGTCGGCGCGGCGCGCCGCCTCGCGGGTGGCCTCCGGATAGGGATGCCCGGCCGCATCATGCGCCGCGCCCCCGATCAGGCCCTGCTCGATCTCCAGATCCAGCCCGCCGATCTCGCCCACACGCTCCAGCACCTTCAGCGCCTCGGCCACGATCTCGGGCCCGATCCCGTCCCCGGGCAATACCAGAATTCGGCTCACAAACCTCTCCTAACCATCAGATCAATCGAATTTCTTCTCTACCTGTAGGAGGCCAGCCCCCTGGCCGATGGGGCGCCAGGACAGGCCCAATCGGCCAGAGGGCTGGCCTCCTACAAGGGGTGCCATTCAGCCCTGCGAGTGCTCCGCCATCCACGGCCACTCGCGGCGCTGGCGCTCCTCAAAGGCGCGGATGTCATCGGCGTACTGCAGCGTCAGGGCGATATCATCCAGGCCGTTCAGCAAGCGGTGGCGCCGGTCCTCGTCGAGCGTGAAACGAAACACCGTACCGTCCGGCGCCGTTACGGTCATCTCTTCCAGGTTCATTTCGACCTGTGCGCCCGGGTTCGCCTCGACCTGCTCGAACAGCGTCTGCACCTCGTCTTCCGCCAGCACCACCGGCAGCAGGCCGTTCTTGCAGCTGTTGGAGAAGAAGATATCCGCGAACGACGGCGCGATCACCGCGCGAAAACCGAAGTCGGTCAGCGCCCACACCGCGTGCTCGCGCGAGGAGCCGCAGCCGAAGTTCTTGCGCGCCAGCAGGATGCTCGCCTGGTCGAACGGCGCCTGGTTGAGCACGAAATCCGGGTTGATACGGCGCTGGGAGCTGTCCATGCCGGGCTCGCCCGGGTCCAGGTAGCGCCAGTCGTCAAAGGCGTTCGGGCCAAAGCCCGTGCGCTTGACCGACTTCAGGTACTGCTTCGGGATGATCGCGTCGGTGTCGACATTGGAGCGATCCAGCGGCGCGACAATCCCACGGTGTACGGTAAAGGCCTGCATCGCTTACGCCTCCTTCAGTGCCGACGGTTCGACGAAGTGCCCGGCCACGGCGGCCGCGGCGGCCAGCGCCGGGCTGACCAGATGGGTACGCCCGCCCTGCCCCTGACGGCCCTCGAAGTTTCGGTTCGAGGTCGAGGCGCAGCGCTCGCCCGGCTCCAGCCGGTCCGCGTTCATCGCCAGGCACATGGAACACCCCGGCTCGCGCCACTCGAAGCCGGCATCCAGAAAGATCCGGTCCAGCCCTTCCTGCTCCGCCTGCTGCTTCACCAGCCCGGAGCCCGGCACCACCATCGCCAGCTTGATGTTGTCGGCCTTCTTGCGGCCCTTGACCACCTCGGCGGCCGCACGCAGGTCCTCGATCCGCGAGTTCGTGCAGGAGCCGATGAACACCTTGTCCGGACGGATCTCGGTCATCGGCGTGTTCGGCTGCAGATCCATGTACTCCAGCGCCCGCTTCATGCCCTCGGCGCGCACCGGATCGGACTCGGCCGCCGGGTCCGGCACGCGACCGGTGATCGGCGCGACCATCTCTGGCGAGGTGCCCCAGCTCACCTGCGGGGCGATCTCGGCGGCATCCATCTCCACCACCGCATCGAACTCGGCATCCGGGTCGGAGACCAGCGTGCGCCAGTACTCCGCCGCCTGTTCGAACAACTCGCCGCTCGGCGCCTGTGGCTTGTTGCGTACATACTCGATGGTCTTCTCGTCCACCGCGACCATGCCCGCGCGGGCCCCGGCCTCGATGGACATGTTGCAGATACTCATGCGGCCCTCGATCGACAGGCTGCGGATCGCCGAGCCGGCGAACTCGATCGCATAGCCGGTGCCGCCAGCGGTACCGATGCGGCCGATGATCGCCAGCACCACATCCTTGGCGGTCACGCCCGGGCGCAGCTCGCCCTCCACGCGGATCTGCATGGCCTTGGTCTTTTTCTGCCACAGGCACTGCGTGGCCAGCACGTGTTCGACCTCGGAGGTGCCGATGCCGAAGGCCAGCGCGCCCAGCGCACCGTGGGTGGAGGTATGCGAATCGCCGCAGACGACCGTCATGCCCGGCAGAGTGGCCCCCTGCTCGGGGCCGATCACATGCACGATGCCCTGGCGCACATCGGCCATCGGGAAGAACTTCAGCCCCAGGCTCGTGACGTTGGTTTCCAGCGTCTCCACCTGGGTGCGCGAGACCGGATCCGCGATGCCCTTGTCCCGATCAGCGGTGGGCACATTGTGATCCGGCACCGCCAGCACGGAATCCCCGCGCCAGGGCGTGCGCCCGGCCAGACGCAGACCCTCGAAGGCCTGCGGGCTGGTCACCTCGTGCACCAGGTGCCGGTCGATGTAGAGCAGCGTCGAGCCATCCGGCTCCTCGCGCACCACATGCGCCTCCCACAGCTTGTCGTACAGTGTCTTGCCTGCCATTACCTGCTCCCGCGGCCGCGCCGCGATGTTCCAGCCATGTTTTCGATGCGCGGCCGCCAAAGCCCCCTGTAGGAGGCCAGCCCACTGGCCGATGGGCCCCGACGTCGGATCGGCCAGAGGGCTGGCCTCCTACAGACGAGCGGCACCACCGCATTGCCAGTCTGCGGCCGCCCTTACATTCTTTCAAATCCGATTTATTATCTTTATCATTCCATATGGTTATGGATTGGCGATGCGGAGTCGCATCAGTCAGCCGGTCATTATCCCACGGAGGCGATAGATGCGCCCGGAACAGCTAAGCATCGAGTCCCTGCAGGCCTTCGTGGCGGTGGTCGATACCGGCGCCTTCTCCGCCGCGGCCGACCGGCTGCACCTGACCCAGCCGGCGATCAGCAAGCGCATCCAGTCGCTGGAGGCGACCCTGCAACGGCCCCTGTTCGAGCGTCAGGGGCGCCGCGTGCGGCCCACCGAGGTCGCCGAACGCCTGCTGCCCGAGGCACGCGAAATACTGGCCCGCCTGCACGCGATCGAGCAGCAGGTGGCCGACCTCGACCAGGTCGTGCGTGGCCGCATCCGCATGGCTACCTCCCACCACATTGCCCTGCACCGCCTGCCCGCCCCGCTGGCCGCCCTGCGCACCCGCTACCCCGAGCTGGAGCTGGAACTCGCGTTCATGGATTCCGAGGCCGGCATCGAGGCGGTGATGCACGGCGACGCCGACCTGGCCCTGGCCACCCTGCCGGACGACCTGCCGAAGGGCTCGGAGGCCCAAGCCGTCTGGACCGATGACCTGGTCCCGATGATCGCCCGCGGCCGCGCCCAGGATGCCCCGCTGGAGACACTGCAACGGCTGCATGACTGGCCGGCGATCCTTCCGCCGGTGGGCTCCACCACCCGCCGCCAGATCGACCAGGCCCTGGCCGCACAGGGCCTGCACCCCGCCGCGGCACAGGAAAGCCCGTACCTGGAGGTCATCCGCATGATGATCGCCACCGGCCTCGGGATCGGCTTCCTCCCCCGCACCATGGCCACCGCCGAGCTGGCCATCCTCGAATGGCCCGCCCCACCCATCGCCCGCCAGCTCGGCTGGGTCCGCCACGCGGACCGCTACCGCTCCCGGACCCTTGCGGCCGTGATCGAGGGATTACATAACGGGGAGGATCAGGAGCCCCCGGACCTTACCGATCTCCAGGTGTGAGCCTGCCGGGCAGGTCCATTGCATCATGGAGCACACGCAATAGCTCTACACAACGGGGTTTGTCGGACGCGGGCCGGAAAACGAGCACGTGTCGGCCTCTCCGCCCTCCGCGTGCGACATGGAGCGTGCAGATACCCGGACCGATATCCTCGCGGCTGCGCACAGTCGGGATGGCGGGCCCGCCCTGCAATGCCCGGATCGCCGCGGAAAGGGTACCGGCATAGGTACGGGCCTGCTGCTCGCCAAAGTGCTCCGCCGTCCACGAAACGATATCCCGAAGATCCTGCTCGGCATACGCCGCGAGACGGACAGTCCATTGTCCGGATGATTCGTTCACGGCTTATCTCTTCGCGATGGCCTGTTCGGTCAGTGCCTGCAAATGCGCCTCGAGGACGCGCTCCGTATCGAGTTCGGTGTAGCGGCCTGCCTCGACGTCCGCAATACCTTCCGCAGTCGCCCGCCGCAGGGCTTCCAGACGCGCCTCCTGCTCCCGCTCACGAGCCTCTACGAGGCGGAGCCCGTCACGCAGAACCTCGCTGGCGTTCTGGTAGCGACCGGATCGAACCAGCTGCTCCACAAACCCGCTTTGCTCCGGCGTCAGGACAATGTTTCGTGTAGGCATGGTTAACCTCCGTCCACCACTATTGGCATTTTATGCCAAGAGCCACGTGCGATCCAGGCGCCGCCCCTCCGCACGCCCCTTCTCTGCGGGCTGTGCACACAACAAAACGAGCGCTGCACGATTCTCGACAACGGCAACCGAGCCTTGCCGGCATCAGGCGCGGGCGGCCTCGCGGGGCAGCAGGGAGGAGATCATCCAGGTGGCGAAGATGAACAAGGTGGAGGCGATCAGCGCGCCCTCCAGGCCCCAGACCATGAAGATGGCGCCGGAGGCGACGGTGCCGACCAGACGCCCACCGGCGTTGGCCATGTAGTAGAAGCCGACCTTCATCGCGACCCGGTCGGCATCGGCGTAGTCGAGGATCAGGAACGAGTGCACGGCGGAGTTGATCGCAAACACCACGCCAAACACGCCCAGCCCGACCATCAGCACCCAGGCCGGGTCCAGCCCCGTCTCCAGGCCGATTACGATGCCGATGGGCAGCAGCATCAGGATGAAGGCCCACAACCGCGCGGTCAGCCCGGTCGGATGCAGCCCGCCGCGGCCCAGCAGGCGCGGCACCGAGGCCTGCACGATCCCGTAACCGATCACCCACAGCGCCAGAAACGCCCCCACCTGCATGTGGTTCCAGTCAAGTGTCGCGCTGAGGAATACCGGCAAGGCGACCACGAACCAGACATCACGTGCGCCGAACAGGAAGAACCGCGCGGCCGAGAGCACGTTGATCGCGGCGGAGTTGGAGAACATCTGGGTGAATTTCGGCTTGCCCCCGACCTTCCCCAGCCCGCGCGGCAGGCCGACGATGGAGAACAGCATCACCACCGCCAGCATCCCGGCCAGGATCACCAGCGCCATCTGGAATCCGACCGAGTACAGCAGCGCGCCGCCGACGAAGAAGCCCACCCCCTTCAGCGCGTTCTTCGAGCCGGTGAGCACCGCGACCCAGCGAAACAGCCGCCCTTCCCCGTCGCCGGCCACCAGCTTCACGCCGGACTTCGCACTCATCTTGTTGAGGTCCTTGGCGATCCCGGACAGGGCCTGCGCGAACATCACGTAGGCCACGCCCAGCCAGGCCTCGGGCACCGTGAGCATCAGCAGCGCGGCGACCTGCAGCAGCGTCCCGGCAATCATCGTCGTGTTCACCCCCAGCCGCGCGGCCAGCCAGCCGCCGGTCAGGTTGGTGAGCACCCCGAACAGCTCGTAGAACAGGAACAGGAACGCGATCTCCAGCGGGCTGTAGCCCAGCTGGTGGAAGAACAACACGACCAGCATGCGGATCGCGCCGTCGGTGACGGTAAACGCCCAGTAGTTCGCGGTGATGCGCGCGTAGGCGCCCAGCCCCAGGAAGGGCGGTGCGTTCGGCGTTTCGGCCGGGCTGCTCATCCGTCCTACACGCCCTGCTCGGCCACGCGCGCGACCAGTTCGACCAGCCGGTTGGCATAGCCCCATTCGTTGTCGTACCAGGCCAGCACCTTCACCTGCGTCCCATCCACCACCATCGTCGACTGCGCATCGACAATGGACGAGCGCGGGTCGGTGCGGAAGTCGCTGGAGACCAGCGGGCGTTCCTCAAAGCCCAGGATGCCGGCGAGTTCGCCCGCGGCCGCCGAGCGCAGCAGTTCGTTCACCTCCTCCGCGGAGGTCTCGCGCGCCGCCTCGAAGGTGAAGTCTGTCAGCGAGGCATTCATCAGCGGCACGCGCACCGCATGGCCGTTCAGCCGTCCGTTCAGTTCGGGGAAGATGTCACCGATCGCCTTCGCCGAGCCGGTAGTGGTCGGGATCAGGTTCAGCCCGGCCGCACGGGCCCGGCGCAGATTGTCGCGCGGCAGATCCACAGGCGACTGCGTGGCGGTCATGTCGTGTACCGTCAGGATCGTCCCGTGGCGGATCTCCAGGGCCGGGTGCAGCACCTTGACCAGGGGCGCCAGGCAGTTGGTGGTGCAGGAGGCAGCGGTGACCACATGGTGCCGCGCCGGATCGTAGGCCGCATCGTTGACGCCCATCACCACGTTCAGCGCCCGCTCGTCCTTCACCGGAGCCGCGACGACCACACGCCGGGCCCCACGGTCGAAGTGCGGCTGCAGGGTCTCCATGGTGCGGAAGGCGCCGCTGGCATCGATCACGATATCCACACCGGACTCGGCCCAGGGCACCTGCCCCGGCTCGCCCAGCTGCGTGTGGCGCAGGCTGCGGCCATCGATCTGCAGGGCGTCCGGCTCGGCCTGGATGCCGTGATCCCAGCGCCCATGCACCGAATCGAACTCCAGCAGGTGTCCGGTAACCGTACCGTCCGCCGCGACCTCGTTCAGGTGCACGATCTCGAGATCGTCCCGATCCCAGGCCGCGCGCAGCGCCAGGCGGCCAATCCGCCCCATGCCATTGATGCCAACTCGTACGGCCATGACGCCCTCCCGCGAAAAATCGCGTCAGGATACTCCGCCCACATGACCAACGCATGACACCCGGCCGCTGCAAAGCCCGGTTCCACCACGAAGCTCACGAAGGCACGAAGAAGGGCGAGGTCAAGGGCGATTTCACCACGGAGAGCACGGAGGACACGAAGAAGGGCTAAGGCTGAAAAGCGGGAAGGCCTGATAAACGCGGTCGCTGGTTCTGTCCTCTTTCGTCACCCGAAACGCCGTAGCCGCTTCGGTTTCTCTGTGTCCTCTGTGCACACTCTGTGGTAACAAGCCCTTGCCCTCCTTCGTGCCTTCGTGGGCTTCGTGGTCGAACCAGGTTTCAGCCGCAAGCCATCAGTTGAGCCAGACGATGCCGGCGTTGAGGTAGATGGCGAAGCCGACCCACAGCAGGTAGGGCACCAGCAGCGCGCCGGCGATGCGGTCGATGCGCCAGAAGGCGATTAATGTCGCCAGGATCAGCGGCCACAGGATCAGGATCTCGGCGAGCGCCAGATCCGGGCGCTGCAGGCCGAAGAAGAGCACCGACCAGCCCAGGTTCAGGGCGAGTTGCGCCAGGAACAGACCCAGCGCGACCGGCGCCCCGGTCAGGCCCACGCGGCGCCACACATGCCACGCCGCCAGCCCCATCAGCCCGAACAGCACGCTCCAGACCGGGCCGAACACCGCATCCGGCGGGTTCAACGGCGGCCGGGCCAGGGTCGGGTACCAGTCGCCCACCGAAAGACTGGTGGCCCAGCCCCCCAGCCCCGCCACGGCAAACACCAGTACCATCCAGGCCAGCAGCCCGAGCATGTCCCCACCGAAAGAGCGTCGCCGCGGACGCGGCGCACGGGCCGTATCGCGTGTCATTACAGAATTCTCCTCGAGATTCGCGGTCGCATGGCAGGATGTCCCGAACAAGGCCCGGATTCCGAACCGAATTCATTCAGGATTCAGTGAACCACGCCACACTCCCCCTGACCACCCCGAACAAAAGCGAGCTGCAATGCCCCGCCCCGCCACCCTGATCACCGCGGTTCTCTTCCTCCTGGCCGCCGGCCTGCTGGGCTGGATGCTGCTCGCTCCGGATGACGATGCAGCGCCCAGCAGTCGCCCCGGCGGTGGCGAGACGCGACCGGTGGCCGTGGCGGTGGCCGCCATCGAGACCCGTGACCTGGTCGAGCGCCGGCGCTTCACCGGGAGCATCGAGGGTGCGGACCGCATCGAGATCACGCCCCGTGTCGGCGGCCGGGTCGCCGAGATCTTCGTCAATCTGGGGGACCGCGTGGAACCGGGCGACCCCTTGCTGCAACTGGACACCGAAGAGTTCGAGCAGGACGTCGCCCAGGCCGCGGCGGAACTGGAAGTGGCCGAGGCCAGCCTGGCGGAGGCCATCGCCAGCCGCGACGCGTCCCGGCGCGAACTGCAGCGCACCCGTGAACTGCGCGATCAGGGGATCGCCTCGCGTTCCGAGCTGGAGGCCGCCGAGACCGAACTGGCCCTGGCGCAGACCCGAGTGGCCCTCGCCGAATCGCAGATCCGGCAGCGACGCTCCGCACTGCGCACCCGCGAGATCCAGCTCGGCTATACCCGCATCGAGGCGGATGCATCCAGCAGCACGCGCTGGGTGGCAGAACGGCATGTGGATCCCGGCACGGTCATCAGCGCCAGCGAGCCGGCGCTGGCGCTGGTCCGGCTCCAGCCGGTCCGGGCGATCCTGGCCGTGACGGAGTCCGACTACGGTCGGCTGTCTCCCGGTAAGGCCACTGAGGTACGCACCGGCGCCTACCCCGACACCGCATTCGCGGGGACCATCGCGCGGATCGCACCGGAGTTCCGCCCCGGCTCGCGCCAGGCGCGGATCGAGGTGGAACTGCCCAACGACGACGTCCGCCTGCGCCCGGGCATGTTCGTCGAGGCCGCGATCACCCTGGGCCAGCGCGACGGCGCGCGGGCCATCCCACGCGACGCGATCATCCAGCGTGAGGCCGGGCCCACCGTATTCAGCGTGGAACGCAGTGGCGAGCGCCCAACGGCCCGGCGCCATCAGGCCGTCACCGGTGTCCGTGACGGGAACTGGGTCGAACTGCTGGAACCCGATCTGCCGCCGGGCACCGAGGTCGTGATCCTCGGCCAGCACCTGCTTGCGGACGGTACCCCGCTGCGGCTGAGCGAACCGGGCCGCATCCCCGACCGCGATGACGCGCGCGAGGCACAGACCCCGTGAATCCCGCGCGCCTGACCGTCCACCGCCCCGTGCTGACCAGTATGGTGGCCCTGATCGTGGTCATCCTCGGGCTGACCGCGCTGACGCGCCTGCCGGTGGACCTGCTGCCCGACATCACCTACCCCGTGGTCACCGTGATGACCTCCTACCCCAATGCCGGGGCCGAGGAGGTCGAACAACTGGTCACACGGCCGGTGGAACAGGCAGCGGCCGCGATCACGGGTGCCCAGGAGATCCGTTCCACCTCGGCCGAGGGCAACAGCAACGTCCGCATCAACTTCGCCTGGGGCACGGACATCCGCCAGGCCGTGGACGACCTGCGCGATCGTCTGGCACGCATCGAGGACCGCCTGCCGGATGATGCCGACCGCCCGCTGGTGCGCCAGTTCGACACCCAGGACTCGCCCATCATGCGCCTGGGGGTGGGCTCGCAGCTGGACGCCATCCACCTGCGCACCCTGATCGACAACCGCATCGCCCCGCGCCTGGAGCGCATCCCCGGTGTGGCCGCGGTCGACACCTTCGGCGGGCTGGAGCGCGAGGTCCGCGTGGAGGTGGACCCGGAGCGTCTCGAGGCCATCGACCTGGGCCTAGACGACCTGCGCAACCGCATCCGCGACGCCAACGTGATCACCCCCGGCGGGCCGATCATGGACGGCCGGCGGGAGTACCGCCTGCGCACCCCGGCCGAGTTCCGCTCGGTGGACGAGGTCCGCGACACCATCGTGCAGCGCAGCGAGGATGGCGTGACCCACCTGCACCAGGTCGCGGAGGTACGCGATACCCATCAGCGCGTCACCCGCCGCTTCCGGGTCAACGAGGAAGAAGGCGTCCAGCTCGCGGTGCGCAAGCTGGCCGACGCCAACACGGTCGAGGTCTCCGAGGCGGTGCACGCCGAACTGGTACGCCTGAACCGCGACTTCCCTCAGATCGACATCCGCGCGGTCACCGACGAGGCGGGGTTCATCCGCAACTCCATCACCAATGTCGGCCAGGCCATCCTCTACGGCAGCGCGCTGGCGGTACTGGTGCTGCTCGTGTTCCTGCGCAATATCCGTTACACCCTGGTGGCGGCCACCGCGATCCCGCTGGCCGTGATCGCGACCTTTGGTCTGGTGTACTTCGGCGGCTACTCGCTGAACCTGATGACACTTGGCGGGATCGCGCTGGGGGTGGGGCTGATGGTGGACAACGCCATCGTGGTCATCGAGAGCATCGCCCGCCGACGTGAAGAACACGCCGAGCAGACCGCCGCCGAGGCCGCGATCAGCGGCACCGGACGGGTCGCGCCCGCCATCATCGCCAGCACCCTGACCACGGTCGCGATCTTCCTGCCGCTGTTCTTCGCCGAGGAACTCGCCGGCCAGCTGTTCAAGCCCCTGGCGGCCGTGGTCGCCTTTGCCCTGGCCGGCTCGCTGATCGTTGCCCTCACCCTGGTGCCGATGCTGATGGCCCGCGCTCCGATGCCCAGGCGCGACACCAGCGCCCTCGCGCGCATGGAACATCGCTACCAGGGCCTGCTGCAGCGCACCCTGACCCAGCCGTGGATGGTCATCGGCATCAGCCTGCTGCTGATGATGATCGCCCTCGCCGGCCTGCGCGGCGTGGGCACCGAGTTCCTGCCCGCCACCGACGAGGGCGAGCTGCGCGTGCATGTATCCATGGAACCCGGCACCCCGCTGGAAGAGCTGTACGCCACCATGGCCGGGCTGGAGGCGATCATCCGCGACGAGGTCCCGGAACTGGAAAACCTGGTCTCCAGCTCGGGCGCCTCGGCGTTCCGGGCCTCCTCGCCGGCCTCCGGCAACATGCGCGTAATGGTCGGTTCTCGCGCAAGCCGCAGCCGCTCCTCCGATGCCATCGCCGCCGCGCTGCGCGAGGCGCTGGGCAGCCCGCCCGGGGTCGAGATCCGCGTACGCGCCTCCAGCGGGATCTTCTTCCGTGGCTTCGGCCGTGGCGCGGACGAGGAGAGCCTGTCCATCGAGGTCCGTGGCTTCGAACTGCCGACGATGAACGCGGTGGTCGAGCGGTTCGAGGCCGCGCTGTCCGACATCCCCGGCGTGACCGATACCCGCGTCGGCTCCGACGGCGGTCAGCCCGAGTTCGCCACCCGCATCGACCGCGCCCGCGCCGCCGACCTGGGCGTGGACGTGCGCACCATCGCCCAGACCCTGGAGACCGCGCTGGGCGGCTCCAGCGCCGGGCAGCTGCGCGCCGGGGGCGACGAGACCCGCATCTGGGTCCAGCTGCGCGACGCCGACCAGAGCTCGCTGGACGACCTGCTGAACCTGACGGTGCGCAGCGAGGACGGCGAGCGCGTCGCCCTGCGCAGCCTTGTTTCCTTTGAAACCGCGATGGGCCCCGACAGCATCCAGCGCCGCGAGCAGGCGCGCATCAGCACCCTGTTCGTGAATATCGGCGACCGTTCATTGGGCGAGGTCGCGGCGGACGTGCGTGCCGCCCTGGCGGATATCCCGCTGCCGGAGGAGATCGACTTCTCGGTCACCGGCGATATCGAGGAACAGGAGGCGGCCTTCTCCGAGCTGCTGCTGGGCACCCTGCTGGCCACGCTGCTGGTGTACATGGTCATGGCCAGCCTGTACGAATCCCTGCGCGACCCGCTGATCGTGATGTTCTCCATCCCGCTGGCCCTGATCGGCGTCACCGCGGCGCTGCTGATCACTGACACCACGCTCAACGTGCAGTCGCTGATCGGCATCCTGCTGCTGGTCGGGATCGTAGTGAACAACGCGATCCTGCTGGTGGACCGCATGGCCCGGCGCCACCGCGACGACGGCATGGAACTGACCGCGGCGATCGTGGCCGCGGCCGGCGAGCGCCTGCGCCCGATCCTGATGACCACGCTGACCACCATCCTCGCGCTGTCGCCGCTGGCGATCGGCATGGGCGACGGCGGCGAGGCCCAGGCCCCGATGGCGCGGGTGGTGATCGGCGGCCTGCTGTCTTCTACCCTGATCACCCTGGTGCTGATCCCGACGCTGTACCTGCTGTTCCACCGCCGGGGCGAACATCCACAACCGGTCTATCGAGTCGCAACGGAACATGCCTAGAAAAACGCTGACCTGCCTCGTCGCGCTCGCCCTGACTCTCCCGGCCCAGGGCGCCGACGCCCCGGACGCCCAGGACACCCCCGAGGGCCTGCGCCTGTCGCTGCCCGCCGAGGCCCTGCTGGACACCCGCCCGTTCGAGCGCGAGGCGGTGGCGGAGGAGACGCTGTCGCTGGAGGAGGCCGTCGCCCGCGCGCTGGAGAACAACCGCGGCCTGCGGGCCGAGCGCCTGCAAACGGCCATCCAGGGCACCTTCGAGGCCCAGGAGCGCGCCGTGTTCGACCCCGAGCTGTTCGCCGAGCTGGAGATCAGCCGCGACCAGAGCGTGCGCCAGCTGGAACAGATCGGCGAGACCGACACGGTGACAACCACCCGCCGTTTCGGGGAGGCCGGGATCACCCAGGCGCTTCCCACCGGCACCGACCTGACGGTCTCGCTGCGCAGTTCCCGCGCCTCCAGTTCGCGCGTGGACACCCCGCAGTTCACCACCCGCGCGGGGCTCAGCCTGACCCAGGCCCTGCTCCGGGGCGGCCGTATCGAATCCAACCTGGTGCGCCTGCGCCAGGCCAGCCTGGACGTGGAGGCCTCGGAATACGAGGTACGCGGCTTCGTGGAGCAGCTGATCACGGATGTGGAGGGCCGCTACTGGGACCTGGTACTGGCCGACGCACAGATCGCCATCTTCGAGGAGGCCCTGGCGGTCGCCCGCGCCCAGCTGGACCAGACCGAACGCCGCATCCGGGCCGGCGACCGCCCGGAGACCGAGGCCGTATCCGCGCGCGCCGAGGTGGCGCTGCGCCGCCAGGGCCTGATCGACGCGCGGGCCGACCGTGCCCGCGCCCAGGACGCGCTGGCCCGCCTGCTGCAGGCCGACAACGGCGGGCTCTGGGATACCCGGCTAGAGGCCCGTTCGGAGCCGGAGCTGGAGCGCTACGCCCTGGAGCCCCTGGATGCCTACGTGGCGCTGGCCCGCGACCACCGCGCCGACCTCAACGAGACCCGCCTGCGCGTGCAGCGCAACCAGCTGGAAGTCGTGCGCACCCGCAACGGCCTGCTGCCGCGCCTGGACTTCTTCGTGACCCTGGGCCAGTCCGGCTACGCCGACAGCTTCAGCCGCACCTGGCGCGACCGCCAGGGCGACGGCTACGACCTGGCCGCCGGCCTGCGCTTCGAGATGCCCATCGGCAATCGCGCGGCCGAGGCCGAGCACACCCGCGCGCGCCTGACCCGCCAGCAGATCCAGGAGACCCTGGCCAACCTGGAACAGCTGGCCATCGAGGACGTGCGCGCCACCTGGTTCGACGCCGCCCGTGTGCGCGAACAGATCCAGGCCCAGAAGGAGACGGTGGAACTACAGGAAGAACTGCTGCGCGTGGAACAGACCCGCTTTCGGGTCGGGGCCGGGACCGCCCTGGCCGTGGCCCAGGCCCAGCGCGACCTGCTGGAGAGCCGCCTGAACCTGACCGAGACGGTGGTGCGCTTTCGCCAGCTGAGCACCGAACTGCTCAATGCCAGCGGCACCCTGCTGCTGCACCGCGGCATCGACGCCCCGGGTGCCGAACGCGTGGAGATTCGCCTGTAATCCGAATGCTGGAAGGACCGGCGCCCCGCTCAGGACGCCCGCCTATTGTCCCACCGGACGGGCACTGCCATCGGCGTCGATCTCGACGACGAGCATCGCCCCGGCCCCGATGCTGCGCCCGCTGAGCTCCATGATGTTGGCCCGGTGGGTCACGTAGACCGCAGGTCCCTGCGCCTGCCGGTATTCCTCCGCCAGGTGTTCGCGCCACGCCCGCATGCGCCGCTCACGGTGCGGGGCGTTGGTGCGAAACACCGATCCCAGGGCCTCCAGGACCACCGGTTCGCCATAGCCCAGCAGCTCCGCGGTATCGAAATTGCGACACCAGGGACCCGCGAATACCCGGATCGCATCCAGCCCAGCGGCCCGCAGGCGTTCGCCGGTCTCGCGGGCCTGCGCGCGGCCCTCCTCGGAGAGATTGCGCTGCGTGGCGCAGTCGTCGACATCAAAGCCCGATGGGTCGCCAATCCCCGGCGCCAGGGCATGACGCATCAGCAGGATGCGCTGCGGCTCCTGCAACTGCGCCACGATCACGCGTTCTTCGGCCAGATCGTCCGCCGCCAGCGGCACAGCGAGTGCCAGCACGATCACGGCCCAGATCCCCGGGAATGCAGAGCGTTTCATGACGCCGTTTTCCTCGTACGACGACGCCGGCAGGCGTCGGAACAGTAGCGCACCTCGTCCCAGCAGCGCGCCCACTTTCTGCGCCAGACAAACGGCCGACCGCACACGGCGCAGGTCTTTTGCGGCAGATGCGGCTTGGCATGCGCCACGGCGGTCGTTACCTCCCCGGGCGGCAGACCCCGTCGTCGCAGCGGGACCGCCAGCGATAGCGGGCGATCACGTTGTAGACGCGGTCCATCAGCCAGACGACCGGCGGAAGGCGATGCAGCACGCCGCCGAGCCAGCGGTAATACGGCAGATGCCGCCAGACCAGCACGAAGGCCCACGCGCCACTGCGAATGCGGCCCTCGGGACTGACGGCATGCATGCGCTGCATGGCCTGGTCCCAGGTGATGCCCCAGGCGGCGAGCGGCGCCGCATCGGCGTGGATGTCGCGCCAGTCGACCGCGGCAGCGGTATCCAGGCGCTGGTAGTGGCCGATCTCGCGACGGCACAGCGGGCAGCCGCCATCGAAGAACACGATCGGGCGTCCGGGGGCCTTTGGCGGTCGGTTCGCGGCCGGGTCAGGCATGTCCCACCGGCCCGGTCTGCTGGTGCTGCGCCTCGCCCAGCGATTTCAACGCGCGCTCCACCACATCGCGCGCGAGTCCCTGGGTCATCTCGGGGTCGGCCGGGATCATCTCGGTACGCACCGCCAGGGCCATCGCCAGGGCCTGCAGCACATCCCCGTTGCAGGTGTCCCCCAGCACCCCGATCTCGTTATCCAGGGTATCGGTCAACCGGTCCAGCAACTGCTGCACCCGCACCGCCGAACCCGTCTCGGGGTGCAGACGAAACTCGAAGGACACGGCCTCGCCGCTCGGGGTCACATAGCGATAGGGCAATACGTCCATGGCTCTCTCCTTCGCGAACGGTCGGGTTGTCGAGGCGGATTTCGGGGTCGGTCGGGCAGCCCCTCCGCCATTGGGCCACGAAACGGGCAAACAGTTCGACCGGCAGCGGGCCGACACGACCGGATCGCATCGCGAAAACCGCCCCGGCCGGCACGCGCAAGCGTTATCCTTGCGCCTCATGGAGACCCGCATCCGCAACATCGACTTCGCCGGTGCGCCGCGCGCGGCAGGGGTACGGTAATGGCGGCCCGCCGCAAGCGCCGCCCGCTGCGCCGCCTGCTCCTCTGGGTGGCCGGGCTGACCGCATTCCTGCTGGCGCTGGGCATCGGGGTTATGTTCGCGCTGGTGGTGCTGTTCGCTCGCGTCGACCCGCCCTACGGCATGGCCATGGTGGTGGCCACCGACTGGCAGACCGCCTCCAACCGGCGCCCGGACTGGCAGCGTCTGGATGACCTGCCCCGCCACCTCATGCTGGCGGTGATCGCCGCGGAGGACCAGCATTTTCCCAACCATCGCGGCTTTGACTGGGGCTCGGTGCGCCAGGCGCTGGGCGATCATGTGCGCGGCGGGCGACTGCGCGGTGCCAGCACCATCAGCCAGCAGACCGCCAAGAATCTGTTCCTGTGGCACGGCCGGTCCTGGGTGCGCAAGTCGCTGGAGGCCGGGTTCACGCTGGGGATGGAGACCCTGTGGCCGAAACGACGCATCCTCGAGATCTACCTGAACCTGGCGGAATGGGGCCCCGGCATCTACGGCATCGAGAACGCCGCCCAGCATTACTTCGGTGTCTCCGCCACCGAACTGGACCGTCACCAGTCCGCGCGCCTGGCCGCCATCCTCCCCAGCCCCGGGCGCATGAACCCGGTCCAGCCGGGCCCGCAACTGGACCGCCGTATCGCCTGGGTGGAGCAGCAGATGGCCCAGCTCGGGATCGCCTGGCTGGACCCGATGCTGCTGGAGTAAGCCTCGTGCCCGACCGACGCCGAGGTCGGGCACGGAGATCGCCCCGCGCCTTTGGCGCTCGCGATGAGCGTGCTTTCCCCCATCATGGCAAGGCTCCGCCAGGGGCGGCGGCCATCCCCGGACGCACCCCCGGCCCGCATTGTGGCGGGGAACTTCGAGCCTTTAGACTGCTCGCACTAACCGCACGGGCGAACCGCCGTTCAATAGGTCCATCGACATGGACGCCATGAGCGCGGCTCCCATGGATGCCCCCCGAACATTGAGGTTTGCCGTGACCCACCAGCGCTCGCCGTTTCGCTTCTTCTCCCGCCTGCTCGTCCTCGCCGCCCTGCTGTTCTCCGTGCCGCTGGGGGCCGTCTCTGCCCAGGATGCCGGCGCGACGGATTCCGGCAATGACCTGCGGCAGACGCTGATCGACGCGCTGGAAAACGAGGAGGCACGCGAACGCCTGCTGGAAGCCTTGCGCGCCGACAGCGGCGCCAGCGAGAGCGAGACGGCCGAAGATGCCGTCCCGGTGGACACCGGCGAGAGCGAATCGGTGGCGCGCCAGATTGCCCAGCTGACCCAGTCGCTGGCCGAGGGCACCGTGGCCGAGATCCGGGCCCTCAACGACATCGCCGCGGACATCGCCGAACAGGTCCGTGCAATCGAACCGAAGGTTTTCGGGATGGCCGTGCTCGATCTGGCGATCATCATTGTATTCACCGTGGTGGTGTTCCTGATCCTGCGCCGCCTGGGTGCCCCGTTGTTTACCGGCATCGACCGCTGGGCCCTGAATGCCGCGGAGCACATGCGCCTGATGCGGGCACTGCCCGCCGTCGTCCTCGCCGCCGCGATCGACTTCCTGATCGTCATCCTCGCCTGGCTGGCCGGCTATGCCCTCGCGCTGTTCGTACTGGGCGAGTCGGGCGAGATGAACACGCGCCACTCGCTGTTCCTGAACGCCTTCCTGCTGATCGAGGTGACCAAGGCGGCGCTGCGCCTGATCTTCGCCACCCGCTACCACGGTCTGCGCCTGCTGCCGATGGCCGGGGACGAGGCCGCCTACTGGAACGCCTGGCTGGCGCGCATCGTGGGCTACATTGGCTACGGCCTCCTGCTGCTGGTGCCAATCGCCAACAACCAGATCTCCTCCGAGGCGGGGCGCTCGCTGGGGCTGATCGTGATGCTGACGGCGTTCCTGTACGCCGCCGTGATCATCCTGCAGAACCGCAGCCGGGTGCATGACCGCCTGATCGCGATGGCCAACCGGGCCGAGTTCGCCTTCACCCGGATCGTGATCTCGCTGCTGGCGAATTTCTGGCACTGGATCGCACTGCTCTATTTCCTGGCGCTGGCCGTGGTCAGCGTCACGCGCCCGGAAGACGCCCTGCCCTTCATGGCCAAGGCCACCGGTCAGACCTTGCTCGCGGCCTTCGCGGGCGTGTTCGTCGCCAACCTGCTGACGCAGCTGATCGGCCGGCAGATCCGCGTGCCCGACGAGACCCGGGAGAAGTTCCCGTCGCTGGAACTGCGCCTGAACTCGTACATCCCGAAGGCGCTGAAGGTCATGCGCCTGGTGATCCTGCTGATCGTGCTGGCGGTGATCGCGGATGCCTGGGGCGCCTTCAGCCTGACCACCTGGCTCGCCTCCGACACCGGCATGGCGGTACTGGGCACCGCGATCTCGGTCGCCCTGATCCTGCTGGGCGTGCTCGCCATCTGGCTGGTATTCGCCAGCTGGATCGAACACCGCATGAACCCCAACACCGGCGACGGCGGTCCGACGGCCCGCGAGGCCACGCTGCTGACCATCTTCCGCAATGCGGTCGCCATCGTGCTGATCGTGATGACCACCATGATCGTGCTGGCCGAGATCGGCGTGAACATCGGGCCGCTGCTGGCCGGCGCGGGCGTCCTCGGCCTGGCCGTCGGCTTCGGTGCCCAGAAACTGGTCCAGGACGTGATCACCGGGGTCTTCATCCAGCTCGAGAACGCCATCAACGTCGGTGACGTAGTCACCGTCGCCGGAACGACTGGCGTGGTCGAACGCCTGACCATCCGCTCGCTGGGTCTGCGCGACCTGTCCGGGACCTACCACCTGATCCCGTTCTCCTCGGTCGATGCGGTGTCCAACTACATGCGTGAATTCGCCTACCACGTGGGCGAGTACGGCGTCGCCTACCGCGAGGACATCGACGAGGTCATCGTGCGCCTGCGCGAGGCCTTCGAGGAACTCAAGGAAGACCCCGACCAGGGTCCGAACATCCTCGACGAAATGGAGGTGCACGGCGTCACCGCCCTGGCCGACAGCTCGGTCAACGTGCGTGTCCGCATCAAGACCCTGCCGGGCACCCAGTTCGGCCTGGGCCGCGCGTTCAACCGCCTGGTCAAGAAGCACTTCGACGCCGCCGGCATCGAGATCCCGTTCCCGCACCAGACCATCTACTTCGGTCAGGAGAAGGACGGGTCGGCCCCCGCGGCCAACCTGCGCATGATCGAGGCCGCGCCGGAGGGCGACGCCGACGACCGGGACTATTCACGCGACCGGCGCGCCCGCCCGAACCCGAAGCACAAGGGCGACTACGACGAGTCCGAGGACTGACGCAACCAGCGGGGCGAACGGCCGGCTGAGTGGCCTGCCGCCACGCGCGGTCATCCCGAACGGGCTTACCCTTTCCGCCAGGGCGGGATTTGGGTCAATATAGCCGCATGCGACTGTTGATCCTGCTCGCGCCGTTGCTGTTGTTCCTCGCCTGGGCCCCGGGCCTCTGGGTCCGTCACGTCATGAAGAAGTACCACCAGCCGGGGGACCGCTACGACGGCACAGGCGCGGAACTGGCCCGCGATCTGCTGGACCGTCACGGGCTGCACAAGGTCCGGGTGGAGAGCACCACGCACGGGGATCACTACGACCCCGACGCCCGCACCGTGCGGCTGTCGCCCGAGAACCACGAGGGCCACTCCCTCACGGCGGTCACCGTGGCCGCCCACGAGGTCGGACACGCCATCCAGCATGCCGAGGGCTACGCCCCGCTGCGCATGCGCAGTTACCTGGTCTGCGTCGCGGGATACGGACAGCAGATCGGCGCCTGGCTGCTGGTCGCCATCCCCTTTGTCACCCTGCTCGCCCGGCATCCGGCGCCCGCGTTCCTGTTCCTGCTGGCCGGAGTCCTCTCCATGGGGCTCGCCACGCTGGCCCACCTGGTCACTCTCCCCACGGAGTTCGACGCCAGCTTCCGCCGGGCCATGCCGATGTTGCGTGACGGGCGTTACCTGCACCCACCCGACTACCCGCATGCGGAGCGCATCCTGAAGGCCGCCGCCTATACCTACCTCTCGCAATCCCTGATGAGCCTGCTGAACATCGCCTCGTGGTTCCGCTACCTGCGCCGCTGAGCGCCTCCGCTCGGCCAGCCTGCCCGTTGTGCGGCCTGCCGACCCGGCCGTTCCATCACCGCGGGCTCGGCGACCCCTCACCCGGTGACTATCGCCGCTGCCACCACTGCCGCCTGATCCACCTCGACCCCGGGGTCTGGCCCGACCGCGAGACGGAACGTGCGTACTACCGCACCCACGAGAATCGGCCCGATGACCCTGGTTACCAGGCGCATCTGCAGCGGCTGATCGAACCGCTGCTCGAGGCCCTGCCGCCACCTGCCCGCGGCCTCGACTGGGGCTGCGGCCCCCAACCCGTTCTCGCGGCCCTGCTGCGGACACGCGGCTACACCATGGATACCTGGGACCCCGCCTTCGCACCCACCTGGCCCGACGCACCCGACTCCGGCTGGGATATCATCACCTGCACCGAGGTTCTGGAACACCTGCACAACCCCCTGGACACGCTGCAAACGCTGCGCACCCACCTGCGCCCGGGCGGCGTTCTTGGCGTAATGACCGAATGGCCGCCCGCGGCGGACCGCTTCCGCCGCTGGCACTATCGCCGCGACCCCACCCACGTCGCGTTCTACGGGCCCGACACCCTGCACTGGATCGCCGACCGGCTGGGTTGCGCCCTCGCGCTGCCCGCGCGCGACATAGCGCTGTTCACGCGCAGCGATCCGCCCTGATCAACCCGAAACCGCGACGGGCATCACACGGATACGCCCGCCACGGGGCCCCGGGGAACTCCTCCATCCGCGGATCGTCTTCGCCAGGTGCCACTCGCCAGGTTGGACGCCCCCTTGTCGGGCATGAAAGCGCCACGCTTGTTAAGCTGGGGTTAAGTGCGCTTGTCTAGGCTACCGTTACTACTTAAGCAGGAGAGACTCTATGAAGATTCGTTCCCGGTCCGTCGCCGGACTGATCGCCGCGGCCGCCCTTGCGCTGGCCAGCCCGCTCGCCATGGCGCAGGGCATGGGCCAGCAGGGTCAGGGCGGCATGGGCATGCAGGGCGGTCAGGGCGGCAACCCGCAGATGGAGATGCAGCAGCTCCAGCAGACGCTCGCCGAGACCCAGCAGCAGGCCATCCAGAACAATCCGCAGCTGGAACAGAAGGGCGAAGAGCTGGAAAATCTGGTCCTGGACAAGATGGAGTCCGCCGGCTATCAGCCGCGTCGGGACCTGGAAACCCTCGAGTCCGCCGAGGAACGCCTGCGCGATCCGGACCTCAGCGCCGAACAGCGCCAGGAAGTCATCCAGTCCGAAGACGTGCAGCAGGCGCAGATGAACCTGCAGGAGGCCCAGCAGGCGGTCGCTCAGGATGAAGAGATCCGGGAGGCCCAGGAAGCCTTGCGGGAAGACCTGATGGCCGCCATGCGCCAGGAAAACGCCGATATCGACGACGTCATCCAGCGCATGCAGAGCCTGCAGCAGCAGATGCAGCAGCAACAGGGTGGCCAGGGCGGCGGCATGATGCGCTAATCGCGTCACCGTAGACCCGATGAAAAAGCCCGGTCCCCGTCAAGGGGCCGGGCTTTCTTGTGTCGGGCCCATGCCTGCATTGAGGCGCGCGGGCCGAACGGTCCCTCATTCCAGGCGGCCGGTCTCCTGCGCCAGCGCGCGCAGCGCCTCGGTCTGTCCCTCGGGCAGCTGACTCCAGTCAAAGCGCCAGGTCCAGTTGCGTTCGTCCACCGTACCGGGAATGTTCGTGCGCGCCTCCGAACCCAGTTGCAGGGCATCCTGCATCGGCAGAATCGCGAGCTGTGCCGGAGAACGGCAGGCCGCACGGATCAGCGGCCAGGGCATCTCCTCGGCCCCGCCCTCGTCCAGCGTTGCGATCACGTGCTGCTGCAGGGACGGCTCCAGGGAGCGAAACCAGCCCAGCGTGGTGTCGTTGTCGTGGGTGCCGGTATACACCGCGCTCAGATCGTCGTGGTTCGCCGGCAGGTACGGGTTGTCCGGCCCGCCCTCGAAGGCGAACTGCAGGATGCGCATGCCCGGCAGATCGAAGCGCAGGCGCAGAGCGGTCACCTCCGGCGTGATCACGCCGAGGTCCTCGGCCAGCAACGGCAGCACGCCGAGACGGGTCTGAAGCTGTTCGAAGAAGTCCGCGCCCGGCCCCGGCACCCAGTGCCCCTGCGTGGCATCCGGCTCGCTCGCCGGCACCGCCCAGCTGGCCTCGAAGCCGCGGAAGTGATCAATGCGCACGGCGTCTACCGTCTCCAGGGTCCAGCGCAGCCGCTCCACCCACCAGTCGTAGCCGCGTTCGGCAAGGCGGTCCCAGCGGTAGTGCGGGTTGCCCCAGCGCTGCCCGGTCTCGGAGAAGTAGTCCGGTGGCACGCCGGCCACGGTCAGCGGGTGCCCCGTGTCGTCCAGATCGAACAGGTCACGGTGGGCCCAGACCTCGGCCGAGTCGTGCGCCACGAAGATCGGCATGTCGCCCAGGATCAGGATGTCCCGTGCGCGGGCATGCTCGCGAACGTCCTGCCATTGATCGAACAGCACAAACTGGGCGAAGCGTACCGCCTCCAGCTCCCGGGCCGCATCGACCTCCACAGCCGCCAGGGCATCCGGATCGCGGTCGCGCAAGGCGGCCGGCCATTCCCACCAGGGACGGCCGCCTTCACGGGCCCGGATCACCACGAACCGGGCAAAGTCCTCCAGCCACACCGGGCCCTGGGAATCCCGAAAAGCCTGGTAGGCCTGCGCCCAGCCATCGCCGGCCTGCTCCAGCCGCTCCCGCGCCTGTTCCAGCAGTGTGTCGACGGGCAGCGTCGGGTCCGCAAGGCCCGCGCGCGCCGCCAGGCGCTGCGGGTCGATCAGGCGCACATCGCCAGCGAAGGCGGAGATACTGGCATACGGCGAACCGTCCTCCTGCGGCGGGTGCAACGGCAGGATCTGCCACAGGCTGAAGCCAGCATCCCGCGCCCAGTCGAGGAAACGAAAGGCCTCGTCCCCCAGCGTCCCGACCGGACCCAGGCCCGGCAATGACACGGGGTGCAGGAGGACCCCCGCGCGGCGGCGCTGCATCAGGGGGTTGCAGTGTTCTTCGCCCGCCTCCATCCGCTACGGCCCCTCGTACATGGTTACCGGGCACATGGTTACTTGGCACACAGTTACTGGCCCTTGCGCATGGTACCGCCCGCCGCGGGATCACCGCCCCCGACCGAGAGGACCTCGCCCAGCGAGTCGGGCACATCGAGATCCGCCAGCTGGTACAGGCGGGCTAGATGCCGACGATAGAGCTGTTCGAAGTCGCTGACGGAACCCGCGGGGTTGTATTCCCCGAACCACCAGCACCAGTCGGAGCCCTCGCATACCGCGAGCTGCTTGCGCAGCTCCGGCGTATCCAGTTCCGGATGCCGCGCGATGGCCTGGTCCACGGCGGTCCAGGCCTCGATCAGGCGGTCCCAGCCAAGGTTCTTGTCCGGGTCGCCAATCCAGGTGGAAAAGGTCCCGTAGACCCAGGAGCCCGCCACCATGCCCGTGAGTTCGCCGCGATCCGTCCGCGGACCCGTGCGCTGGCAGACGTCCGAGAAGGTGCACAGGTTCAGCCGCGGATTCTCCGCTACCCGCTCGTACAACGCCCGCAGGAAGTAGAAGCCGTTCTCCGGGTAGTACTCCCAGGCGTTCTCGCCATCCAGGATGACCGCCACCACGCCCCCGTCGGGCGAGACGGCGGCAATGTTCTCAAGGTGATGCACGAAGTCCCCGACCGCGTCGTCGGCGTGCCAGTCGGCGTAGCGAAACCCGATCGCATCGGAAAGCCCGTCGTCGCGGAAGAACAGCTCCGTCCGGGCCCCCTTCAGGCAATACGGACGATGCAGCCAGCCCTCCTGCTCCGCCGAACCGGTATGCGACTCGGCGGTCTCCCCGGCCGCCGCCAGGCTGTTGCCGAGTACGGTCTGGCCACTGGCGGTCCAGCAGATGTCGTAGTCATCCAGCAGGCGCACGGTCGCCTCGCTGAGACTGCCCTCCGAAGGCCAGCAGCCGCGTGGCCGGAAGCCGAAGTACTGCTCGAACACCGCCAGGCCGCGTTCGATATGCCAGCGCACCCGGGCCTCTCCGTCCGGGTACGCCGGCGCCTGCGGCAATTCGACATCCGGCATCGCCTCGCGCGCCGACTGCAGATCCAGCAGCAGCGGCATGATTGGATGGGCATACGGGGTGAACGAGAGCTCCACGCGCCCCTGCTCGGCCAGCTCGCGGTAGCGCGGCAGGATCGCCTTGACCTCGTCGCGGATCAGCTTCAGCAGGCGGCCCCGCACGTCGCGGTTGAAGCCCTGATCCGCCTTCAGCCAGCCCTGCACCTCGGGATAGGCGCGGCGCACGGTCTCCCCCAGCCAGGCCAGGTGATAGCAGGTCGCCAGATCCTGGAAGAAGCGGTTGTCCAGATGCGCCAGCAGCACGGCGTCTTCCAGCGCCTGGCGGGCCAGGGTCGCCAGGCGCTCGAACAGCGGGAACGGCTCGATCATGCGCGGGGCATGCGCGCGCAGGCAGACGCGCAGGATCTCGCGCCGCTGCACCGGATCCACCGGGACGATATCCAGCTGGAGCAGGTCCAGCACCGGGTCGCCGAAGCTCGAGCGATTGCCGATCCCGGCCTCCAGCCGCTCGCCGTAGTCCGCGATCTGCTCCAGCAGGATCGGCGCGAAATTCACCACCGCGCGCGCCTGGGGACAGGCCTCCAGGTGCGCGGCCATGTCGGTGTAGTCCTTCAGCGCGTGCAGGTAGGTCCATGGCAGAACATACTCGCCAGCCCCGGAGTCGTAGTACTGCGGCTGGTGCATATGCCAGCACAGCACCACGTCGAGCTGCGGCGGCTGGGTGGCGAGCGCGGTGGTACTGCCGGATTCAGCGGACATGGTGGGTCGCCTGTCCGAGCATCTCCGGCGTCACCACGCGCACCCCGCCCGGGGAGACGAAGTAGTCGCGGGCATCGGCCTCGTCGTCCACCCCGATCTCGGTCCCGTCCGGGATCTTGCAGCCCTTGTCGATCACCGCATTGCGGATCACGCAGTTCTCGCCGACTGTCACACTGGGCAGGATCACCGAGTCTTCCACGGTGGCACAGGCGTTGACCTGCACATTGGAAAACAGCAGGGAGTGGCGCACGGTGCTCCCGGAGATGATGCAGCCCCCGGAGACCATCGAGTCGATCGCCATGCCACGGCGGTCCTCGTCGTCGAACACGAACTTGGCCGGCGGCAACTGCTCCTGATAGGTCCAGATCGGCCACTCCGAGTCGTACAGGTTCAGCCCCGGCGTCACCCCGATCAGCTCCAGATTCGCCTGCCAGTAGGAGTCGATGGTCCCTACATCGCGCCAGTAGCCCTGGCGCACGCCCTGCTCGTCACGGAACGGATAGGCCATCACCTGGTTTCGCTCGATGATGCCGGGGATGATGTCCTTGCCGAAATCGTGGCTGGAGAAGGTGTCGTCCGCATCCTTGATCAGCTGGTCGAACAGGAACTCGGTGTTGATCACATAGATCCCCATTGAGGCCAGCGAGTGGGTCTTGCTGCCGGGGATCAGCGCCGGGTCCTCCGGCTTTTCCGCAAACGAGGTAATGCGGCTGGACGCATCCACCCCCATCACGCCGAAGGCCTTGGCCCGCTCCTGTTCCACCTCCAGGCAGCCCACCGTCATGTCCGCGCCGCTCTCCACGTGGAAGGCGATCATCTGGCCATAGTCCATCTTGTAGATGTGGTCCCCGGCCAGGATCAGCACATAGCGCGGATTGTGCTGCCGGATGATGTCGATGTTCTGGTAGACCGCGTCGGCCGTCCCCGCGTACCAGGAGGTCTCGATGCGCTGCTGCGCCGGCAGCAGCTCGATGAACTCGCCGAATTCCCCGCGCAGGAAGCTCCAGCCCCGCTGCATGTGCTGGATCAGCGAGTGCGCCTTGTACTGCGTCACCACGGCGACCTGACGGATACCCGAGTTGATGCAGTTGGACAGGGGGAAGTCGATGATGCGGAACTTGCCGCCGAAGGGCACGGCCGGCTTGGCGCGCCACAGCGTCAGTTGTTTCAGTCGCGAGCCGCGTCCGCCGGCCAGGATCAGGGCAAGGGTCTCCCGGGTCAGGCGGCTGACGTAACGTTGCGGTTGTGGACTCATGCACCCATCCTTGTCGAGGCAAACACGTCCGCATGTACCCGCTCGCTGGGTCCTCGCTCCCACCCGCGGACAAAGCTCGGTGTGTGCCCTGACCCGCCTCGTGGAACCGCGGTATCCGACAAGCGCGCGTACATTAATCAGTGTTTCCCTAGTATGTTGTACTCACGTGTTCTGCCGACCCGGCCTGAACCGCACTATTCCACGACCCAAACGCGAGCTTGATCCGAGTATGGCAACAGCCCCCGACAAATGCACCCGTTCCGTCGCCGATCCGTTAGCGCGCCTGGCCGAGGCCCGGCTCCATGATCCGCACAGCGTCCTGGGGCGCCATGCGCTGGATCAACAAACCACCTGTTATCGGGCCTGGCTACCGCATGCAACGGAGGCCTCCATCACACTTTGCGACGGGCGCCACATACCCATGGACGCCGCCTCGGGATTCCCCGGGCTGTTCCTGTGGCGTGGGCCGGTGGACACCCTCCCCGCGCACCCGCAGCTGGACTGGATGCCCGAGGGTGGCACATCCACGTTGCAGTCAATTGACCCCTGGAGCTTTGCCCCGGACATCCCCGAATTCGATCGCCACCTGTTCGCCGAGGGCCGCCACTGGCATGCCCATCGCATGCTGGGCGCCCATCCGATGGCCCGCGACGGCATCCACGGCGTGCGCTTCGCCGTGTGGGCGCCCAACGCCGAACGCGTGTCGGTGGTGGGCGACTTCAACCGCTGGGACGGGCGCTGCCATCCAATGACCGTCCACGCGGGCAGCGGCATCTGGGAGCTGTTCATACCGGGGATGACCGCGGAAACGCTGTACAAGTTCGAGATCCGCAATCGCGAGCACGGCAGCCTGCACCTGAAGACCGACCCGTACGCCCGCGCCTACCAGGTTCGCCCCGAGACCGCCGCCCGCATCCAGGAGGCCAGCACCTATGCCTGGAATGACGAGCACTGGATGCGCAACCGCGATCCGGAGGCCTGGAAGCATCGGCCAATGAGCATCTACGAGGTGCATCTGGGCTCCTGGCAGCGCAGTCCCGAGGGCCACTGGCCCAGCTACCGCGAGCTGGCCGAGCGCCTGGTGCCCTACGCCCGCGACATGGGCTTTACCCATCTCGAATTGCTGCCGGTCACCGAGCACCCGTTCGACGGATCCTGGGGCTACCAGAGCACCGGCTTCTTCGCACCCACCTCGCGCTTTGGTCAGCCGGACGACTTTCGCCATTTCGTCGACCAGGCCCATCAGGCCGGTCTTGGCGTGATCCTCGACTGGGTCCCCGGCCACTTCCCGCGCGACGAGTTCGCGCTGGCCCGATTCGATGGCACCGCGCTGTACGAACACGCCGACCCGCGCATCGGCGAGCACCGCGGCTGGGGCACCCTGATCTTCAACTACTCGCGCCCCGAGGTCCGCAACTTCCTGCTCTCCAGCGCCCTGTGCTGGGTCGAGGACTTCCACCTCGACGGCCTGCGCGTGGATGCCGTCGCCTCCATGCTCTATCGCGACTACGACCGCGAAGGCGAGGACTGGCTGCCCAACATCCACGGCGGCAACGAAAACCTGGAGGCCATCGACTTCCTGCGCCACCTGAACGAGACGGTCCAGACCAGTCATCCGGGCGTCGCCATGATCGCCGAGGAATCTACCGCCTGGCCGGGGGTCAGCCGCCCGCCGTCCATGGGCGGGCTGGGCTTCACCATGAAGTGGAACATGGGGTGGATGCACGACACCCTGACCTACTTCGGGATGGACCCGATCTACCGCATGCACCACCACGGCCAGCTCACGTTCGGCCAGCTCTACGCCTATAGCGAGAACTTCGTCCTGCCGTTCTCGCACGACGAGGTGGTACACGGGAAGCGCAGCCTGCGCGGACGCATGCCGGGCAACGAGTGGGAACAGCACGCCAACCTGCGCCTGCTCTACAGCTGGCAGTGGCTCTACCCCGGCAAGAAACTCCTGTTCATGGGCCAGGAATTCGGCCAGGGCCCGGAATGGTCGGAGGATCGCGAACTGGACTGGTACGTACTGCAGTACCCGCTGCACCAGGGCCTGCAGAACCTGGTGCGGGATCTGAACCGCGCCTACCGCGCCGACCCCGCCCTGCACGCCCGGGAATTCGAACCGGACGGCTTCGACTGGCTGGACTGCGACGATGCCGCGCACTCCACCCTGAGCTTCGTGCGCCGCGACCACCAGGGCCGCCAGGTCGTGGTGGTGCTGAACCTGACGCCGGTGGAGCGCCCGGCCTACCCCGTACCCGCGCCCCACGCCGGGCGCTGGCGGGTCACCCTGAACAGTGACGCCGAGGTCTACGGTGGGGGCTCGCGCGGCCCGGCGGAGGCCTATGCCGAGCCGGTGGAACGCCACGGGCACCCCGCGACACTCTACCTGCATCTGCCGCCACTGGCGGCCCTGTTACTGGAGCCAGCCGGCGACTGACGTCGGGGCGCCTCGGGCCGAAGCCGCTAAGACCGGCTCCTGTTTGCAGGCCCGTGCGGGCCCGGAACTCGCGGCCCCAATGCCGGCCATGGGCTCGGGATCGGGATCGGGCTCATTCCAGGCGATAAAGCCCGCCATCCGAATGGTCCGTCAGCACATAGATGTGCCCCTCCGGTCCCTCGCGGACATCACGAATGCGCCCGATCTTGCCGTGCAGCAGCTCTTCCATGTGCACGACTTCGTCGTCCTCGATCACGATGCGCAGGATCCGTTCGGCACGCAGGCCACCCGCCAGCAGATTGCCTTGCCAGGACTCGAAGCGATCCGCGGTCACCATCGCCAGCCCGGACGGCGCCAGCGTCGGCAGGAACTCGTAGACCGGGTCGATCATGTCCGCGTCGTGACGCGCCTCGCCAAAGGGTTCCTCGGACCGATAGTCGCGCCCCCGCGACACCACCGGCCAGCCATAGTTGCCCCCGGCTTCCATACGGTTCAGTTCATCCCCACCCCGGGGCCCGTGGTCCGTCAGCCAGATCGTGCCGTCCGCCGGATCCACCACCAGACCCTGCGAATTGCGCAGGCCATAGGCAAAGATGTGTGGCTGGGCATCATCGCGGTCGACAAACGGGTTGTCCGCCGGGGCCTCGCCATCCTCGGTCAGGCGCAGCAGCGACCCGGTGTGCGCGGAAAGGTCCTGGGACGGGTCTTCCTGCCGACGATCGCCGATCGTCATCAGCAGGGTGCCATCGGCCTGCCAGGCCAGCCGCGAACCGAAGTGGCCCGGATTGCTCCCGCCCCGGTCCTGACGGAACAGCTCCTCCACCTCGTGCAGGGCCCCGTCCTCCAGACGCCCGCGCCCCAGCGCGGTGTAGGACTGGTCGGAATCCCCGGTGACATAGGTGAAATACACCCGGTGGTTCGCCGCGAAGTCCGTGTGCAGCACGACATCCAGCAAGCCGCCCTGGCCGCGCGCCACGACATCCGGCACACCCTCGACCGAGCTCACCTCGCCATCGCGCACCTGTTTCAGCGCACCCGTCCGTTCGGTCACCAGATAGCCACCGTCCGGCAGGAAGGCCACCGACCAGGGGTGCTCCAGATCACCGGCTACCCGCACAAGATCGAAACGTTCGTACTCGCTGGAGATGCCTTCCTCGACCACTTCGCCGGCCAGGGCCGAGCCCACCAGCGCCAGCCCCGCGACCAGCGCACCGGTGCGGATGGCGTAGCCTCGTGTCATTGCCTCTCGCATGCCGTACCTCCCGTTATCTGCCATTGCAGAAATGGGACACGACGACCGGGGGATTGTTCACGCGACGGCGTGGTGTGCCGAATCAGGCCTCCGGGCGCAGGTGCGGGAACAGCAGCACGTCACGGATCGACGGGCTGTTCGTCAGCAGCATCACCAGGCGGTCGATGCCGATGCCCTCGCCCGCCGTGGGCGGCAGGCCATACTCCAGGGCGCGGATGTAGTCAGCGTCGTAGTGCATCGCCTCGTCGTCGCCGGCGTCCTTCTCCGCGACCTGGGCCTGGAAGCGCTCGGCCTGGTCCTCGGGGTCGTTGAGCTCGGAGAAGCCGTTGGCGATCTCGCGCCCGCCGACGAACAGCTCGAAGCGGTCGGTCACGAACGGGTCGTCGTCGTTGCGCCGCGCCAGTGGCGAGACCTCGGTCGGATAGGCGGTGATGAAGGTCGGGTGGCGCAGCTTGTTTTCGGCGGTGTACTCGAAGATCTCGGTCCACAGCTTGCCCAGTCCAAAGCTCGCCTTGATCGGGATCTCCAGCCGCTCGCAGTGGGCGCGCACCCTGTCGATATCGCCCAGGTCTTCGCTGCTGATCTCCCGGTTGTGCTCGAGGATCGCCTCGCGCACCGTCATGCGGGTGAACGGCTGGCCGAAATCGTAGGTCTCGCCCTGATACTCGATGGTGGTCGTGCCCAGCACGTCCTCGCACAGCCCGCGCAGCAGCGTCTCGGTGCGGTCCATCAGCGCATGGTAATCCACGAACGCCTCGTAGAACTCGAGCATGGTGAACTCGGGGTTGTGCCGGGTGGACAGCCCCTCGTTGCGGAAATTGCGGTTGATCTCGAAGACCTTCTCGAAGCCGCCGACGACCAGGCGCTTCAGATACAGCTCCGGCGCGATGCGCAGGTACAGCGGCATGTCCAGCGCATTGTGGTGGGTGGCGAACGGCCGCGCGGTCGCGCCGCCCGGGATCACCTGCATCATCGGGGTCTCCACCTCGATGAAGTCCTCGCGCTCGAAGTACTCGCGGATGTAGCGCACGATTCGGGTGCGGGTGCGGAACAGCTCGCGGCTGTCCGGGCTGGTGATCAGATCCACGTAGCGCTGGCGGTAGCGCTGTTCCTGGTCGGTCAGGCCGTGGAACTTCTCCGGCAGCGGGCGCAGGCTCTTGGTCAGCAGACGCAGCTCGTCCAGCTGCACCGTCAGCTCGCCGGTCTTCGTCTTGAACAGCGTACCCTGCCCGCCGACGATATCGCCCAGATCCCAGTGCTTGAAGGCCGCGTAGACGCCCTCCGGCAGGCTGTCGCGCTGGGCGAACAGCTGGATGTCCCCGGACTGGTCGCGCAGGCGGACAAAGCTCGCCTTGCCCATCACGCGCTTGCCGATCATGCGCCCGGCGACCGTCACGCGGACCCCCTGCCCCTCCAGCGCCTCGCCTTCGGTGTCGTCATGCGCGGCGTGCAGATCGGCCGCCAGGGCATCGCGGCGGAAGTCGTTGGGGAAGGCCGGGCCGGCCTCGCGCAGCTCGTTCAGCTTGGCGCGCCGCTGGGCGATCAGCTTGTTCTCGTCGGTAATCTCGGTCATCGGGAATCCCGGTAAAAGAAAGCGTTACAGCCCGCTCTTCAGGCTGGCTTCAATGAACTGGTCCAGGTCGCCGTCGAGCACGGCCTGGGTGTTGCCGACCTCCACGCCGGTGCGCAGATCCTTGATCCGCGACTGGTCGAGCACGTAGGAGCGGATCTGGCTGCCCCAGCCGATGTCGGACTTGGTGTCCTCCACCGCCTGCTTCTCGGCATTGCGCTCCTGCAACTCGCGTTCGTACAGCTTGGCGCGCAACTGATTCATCGCCATCTCGCGGTTCTTGTGCTGCGAACGTCCCGCCTGACAGGCGGTGACCACCCCGGTCGGGACGTGCGTGATGCGGACCGCGGAATCGGTCGTGTTCACGTGCTGCCCGCCGGCGCCGGAGGACCGATAGGTATCCACCCGCAGGTCGGCCGGGTTGATCTCGATCTCGAAGTTCTCGTCGATCTCCGGCGAGGCGAACACGGAGGCGAACGAGGTATGCCGGCGGTTGCCGGAATCGAACGGCGACTTGCGCACCAGACGGTGCACACCGGTCTCGGTGCGCAGCCAGCCGAAGGCGTACTCGCCCTGGATGTGCACGGTGGCACTCTTGATCCCGGCCGTCTCGCCTTCGGAGAGCTCGGTGACCTCGGCCTTGAAGCCCTTGTGCTCGGCCCAGCGCAGGTACATACGCAGCAGCATATTCGCCCAGTCCTGGGCCTCGGTGCCGCCGGAGCCGGCCTGTATGTCGAGGTAGGCGTTGGCCTCGTCCATGTCCCCGGAGAACATGCGGCGGAATTCGAGCCCCTCCACGCGCGCGGTCAGGGCGTCGACATCGGTCTCGACCGACGCCGCCGTCTCCTCGTCGTCATCCGCCTCGGCCATCTCCAGCAGGTCCCGGCTCTCGTCCAGCTGAGTGCCGATCTCGCGGATGTTGATGACCACACCCTCGAGCTGGGCCCGCTCCTTGTTCAGGGCCTGGGCCTGCTCCGGGTCATTCCAGATGTCGGGGTTTTGCTCCAGCTCCCGCTGGACTTCTTCCAGCCGTTCTTCCTTGGCCGGGTAGTCAAAGATACCCCCTAAGGGCGTCCAGGCGGCCCTTCAGGTCATCGATCCGGGAGTACAGCGCGTTCAGTTCCATGGCAGTTTCCGTCGGGTGTCGTGGCGCGCACGGCACGTTCCATCAGGTGGCGAGAAAAGCCGCGCAGTATAACACCGGCACGCGGCTTCAGGGCCGCCTTGGGCGGCGCCAGAAGGCCAGCGCCTGGCGGCGGTCGAGCCGCAGTACGGGGTGGCTGGACTGCGGGTCCACGAACTCCAGCGCACGCAGTTCCCCGCGGAACACGCCGCACACCCCGGGCGCGACCACGTCATCGGCGACCGATTCCAGCAGCTCCAGGCGTCGTTCGGGGGACGGCGGGGCCCCCAGCGCGTCGACCACGACCACCGTGTCGCCGGATTCCGCCGGCGTGCAGGCCGGATCCGGGCACCAGTCGATACCGGCGCCCCGTGCCAGCCAGCGGCCGATCGCCCCGCCGCCACAGACGCGCCTCACGTCGCTGGCTCCGCCGGCAAAGCCCGGCGTCCATAGCCACAGCCCATGCACCGCACCACGTCCCTCACGCTCGCGTTCCAGGTTGACGGGGTGCTGGAACCACGCCATCTGCAAGCCGGTCGCCAGGACCTGGAGACGCCGCGCGACATCGCCCTGCAGCGAGGGGGCCACCATGGATCGACCGAGCCCGACAGACGGCGGCGGGCCGGAGGCCTCGCCCTCGGCGTCCAGCTGCAGCTCCCACAGGCCGTCTTCGCCCAGGCCCAGGGTGGCGCCGGCCGCCTCCAGTTCCGGCTGCGCGGCCGCCCACAACGCCTCGCGCTCGGCGTCCGCCACGGGCTCTACCGCCGAGGCCACGAGCTCCTTCATCCCGGGCGTCAAGTGCACCGGCTGGGCCAGCCAGGTCCGCGCCCCACGCCCCCGCGGCTGATACCCCAGGCACTCGGCCAGCGCGGCCTCCCAGCCTTCCGCGCCCGGCCCCGCACCCACGGGCCGGGCGCGTCCCAGCCAGCGGGCCAGACGCCGCACGGGTCGCGACGCATCGTCCCGAGTCGCCCCGGGCGAGGCCCATAGCCCCGGGAGCAGGTACCGGACCCGGCGTTCCGCACCGCCTCCAGTCATTGATCGGACCCGTAACGCCCCTTGGGCACGTCCCGCTCCCCGGCTGGATCGTTCTCGATCCCCGGGGCCACCCGTCCCTCGTCGTCATAGGGGAACCGGATGTGGCCATAGCGCAGGACCAGCACCGCACCGGCCAGGATCAGGATGCCTGCCGTCACCGCGATCAACTCCCACTCCGACATTTCCTTCATGTCGATGATCACGTAGCGTGCCAGCGCGACGATCGCGATATAGATCGGCAGGCGCACCGGCAGGCGCCGGGATCGCAGGTAGATCCCGACCATGGCCAGCACTTCGAGAAAGATAAACAGCAACAGCAGATCGGCCAGCCCCACCCACATCGCCGAGATCATGGTGGCGATCTCCTGCAGGATCGCGATCACGGTGGCCACGGCAATGACGACCAGCACCGCCACCTCGACATGATGCAGGGCGCGGCGCCCGGTGTGTTCGATGTTCATGACTCTCCCTTGTTGCGAGGATTCGCGAATCCAGGACTCGTGCCATCGTATCACCCGCTCCGGGCCTGAACGTGCGCTTGTCCATCTGGTCTATAACACTAGATACAGAGAGTCTGGCCCTTGCCATGCGCCACCGCTTTCCCATTATCGGCAGCTTTTCGCCCCTCCGCCGACGCGCGGGATCGGTGGGCGCCGTACTCGCCGGCCTGGCTCTGCTGGCACTGGCCCTGCCCGCGGCCGCGGAGGACTATCCGGCCGACTCCAGCATCGACTGGCAAAGCTGGGACAGCGGGCTGTTCGCCGAGTCCGAGGCGCGCGAACGCCCGATCTTCTTCTATTTCCACGGCCAGTGGTGCACCTGGTGCCGCGACTTCCAGGACGAATCCCTGGAGAACCCGTCGGTGGTGGATGTCATCGACGAGCACTACATCCCCGTCCTCGTCGACCTGGACGAACGCGCCGACCTGTTCCGCCGTTATGGCGGGCGCGGCCTGCCCTTCGTGGTCATCGTGAATCACGAAGACGAGATGCTGACCCGCTTCACCGGCCACGTGAATGCCCGTGACCTCGAGAGCATCCTCCAGGCGCAGCGCGACATGTTCTCGGTCACCGGCCGCGAGATCACACCGGACGACGCGGCGATCGACGGCCTCGAGGCCTTCATGGAGATGCTCGACGAGGTCTATGACGAGCGCGCCGACCGCCTGAGCGGCAGCGCCACATTCGGCACGCTCAGCAAGCGCCCGCAACCCTGGACCTACCGCTACCTGCTGGCCAGTGACGACTGGGAGGAACGCATGCCCGGCCTGCTGGACCAGATCGCGGAGGATCTCTACGACGAGGTCGAGGGCGGCTTCTTCTTCTTCCACGATCCCGACCAGCGCGACCCGGTCCTGGCCCTGGAGACCTCCAAGCGCCTGGATCAGAACGCCGCGTTCCTGTGGCTGTTCTCCGAGGCCTACGAGCACATCGGCGACGAACACTACGCGGAGATCGCGCGCGGCATTCGCGACTATCTGCGCGACCACCTGTGGGACGCCCGTCAGATGCGCTTCGGCAACAGCCAGTACGCCGACCGCGACTACTATCAGCTGGACCCGGAGACCCGCACGCAGGCCGATCCACCCCGGGTCGACCGCAACACCTATGCCGACACCTCGGGCCAGGCCATCGCCGCGCTCGCCAACCTGGCGCGGGTACTGGAAGACCGCGACACCCTTGAGTGGGCCCGCGAGGCGCTGGAGGCGCTCGACCGCTATCTGCTCACCCGCAGCGGCTACCTGCACGGCATCACCGCCGGCGGACGGCCGGCGATGGAGGGCTACCTGCCCTCACAGATCTGGCCAGAGATCGCCCGCCAGGAACTGGCGCGCGCCGTGGAGGCACTGGATGGCGAACGTCCGGACCTGCCCGACCCGGTCGCCGCGCTGGATCGACTGGAGCCCTTCTTCGACGCGGAGCTGGGCACGCATGCCGAGCGGATCGGGACGGACCTGGAGCCCTGGTCGGAGACCCGCACCCAGGCCGCGCTCGCCTGGTGGCTGTATCGCCTGCCCGACGACGCGATCGAGGCGTCCCATATTGACCGCGACACCGTGCGTGACCGCCTGCGCATCGAGCCCGGCGCGGATCCCGACGACGTCGCCCTGGGCTTCGACGCCCTGCGCCGGGGCTTCTGACGCCAGGCCGGATCAGCCCTGCTGACGAAAACCCGCAACCTCGTTCTGTAGCTGCTGCGCCAGCCCTTCGAGGGCCTCTACCGCCTGCTGCATCTCGTTGGCCCCGTCGGCGTTGCGCACCGCGATGTCATTGATGTGGTGGATGTTGCGGTTGATTTCCTCCGCCACCTGGCTTTGCTCCTCGGTCGCGCTGGCCACCTGGCGGGTCATGTCGTCGATGGTGGTCACCGAGTCGTGGATGTACTCCAGGGTCTCGCCCGCCTCGCCGGCCTTCTCCACCGAGGTCTCGGCGTGCTGCTGGCTCACCTCCATCGCCTGTACCGCGCGGGTCGCCCCACCCTGCAGACGCTGGATGATCTCGCGGATCTCGCCGGTCGAGTCGTTCGTGCGTTGTGCCAGATGACGCACCTCGTCGGCCACCACTGCGAATCCCCGCCCGGCCTCGCCGGCCCGCGCCGCCTCGATCGCGGCGTTCAGGGCCAGCAGGTTGGTCTTCTCGGCGATCTCCTCGATCACCTGCAGGATGGTGCCGATGTTGTCGCTGTCGCCCTTCAGCTCACTGATCACGTGGCTCGCCTGGCGGATCTCGCCGGCCAGGGTGTTGATCGCGCCCTGCGTGGCCTGCACCACGGTGCGTCCGCCTTCCGCCGCCCGGGTCGCCTGACCGGCACTCTCGGCCGTGCTCTGGGTGTTGTTGGCCACCTCCTGCACAGTGGCGGACATCTGATTCATCGCGGTGACCACCTGCTCCACGTCGCCGCGCTGCTCGTGGGTCGCCCGGGTCAGTTCGTTGCTGCGACCCTCCAGTTGCCGCGCGGAGGCGGCGATGCCGTCGGCCGCATCCGCGACCTGCCGGATCAGCCCGGAGAGCCGGCCCATCACCGTGTTGAAGGCTGCACCGGTGCGGCCGATTTCGTCGTCCGTAGTCACCTCCACGCGGTGCCCGAGATCCGCGCGCCCCTCGCCGATCGCCTCCAGCCCCTCGGCCAGGCGCTCCAGGGGCCGCGTCAGCACATTGGCATAGAACCACCCAATCCCCAGCGCCACCACGAACGCGACCACCCACAGCGCCCACAGCAACCACCACAGCTGGGTCACCAGGGCATCGTCGACCCCGGTGGCAAGATCGCCCTTCATGGTGTGGAAGGTCACCCCGCCCATGATCGACAGCGGCACCGTACTCACCACGATCACCAGAATAATCAGCTTCAGCCGCAGCCCACCCAGATTCCCAATCTTCATCGACACCCTCCTTTGGCTTCGTTAACGACCACCCGCGCCCGGCCTTGAGCCCGCCAGAGTATCGCCCGGCCCATCCCCCGCCGCCCTGATCCAGCTCAACTCCAACGCCTCGCCGCAACGCGAAAACCGTATTCACCACGAAGCACACGAAGGCACGAAGAAGGGCAAGGGCAAAAGCATTTCACAGGACGACGCGAAATTTGGAAGTGTTTACGGGCCCTCGGCAATCACAACACGCTGTGATTAGCCTTGTACTGGGGCCAATCACCTGGCGCACAACACCAGCCCCTTCCTGTCTTCCAGCCTTCCTGTTATCGCTTTTCGCCCTTGACCTGGCCCTTCTTCGTGCCTTCGTGTGCTTCGTGGTGAATAAAGCCCTCCCCGCCAGGCCCGGAACGAAAAAACCCGCGGGCCCGGAGTTCGGGGCCGCGGGTTCGCGGTATGGCGCTGGCGCGTCGGACTAGCGGCTGCGCGCCGCCCGGTTGCCGTTGGAGGACGGGCGGCCGTTGCCGCCGCGACCGCCGCCGGGCTTGCCACCGCGGGCGTTGCGCGGGGCGCCATTGCGTGCCCCGCCGCCCGGCTTGCCGCCACGACCGCCGCGGCGGTTATTGCCATTGCCGTCATTGGCAGCCGGCTTCGGCGCGGCAAAGCCTTCGGTCTCGATGCGGTCGATCGGGCGCTGGATCAGGCGCTCGATGCCCTTCAGCAGCTTGATCTCCTCGCCGTCCACCAGCGACAGCGCGGCACCGGCGGAACCGGCACGCCCGGTGCGGCCGATGCGGTGCACGTAGTCCTCCGGCACGTTCGGCAGCTCGAAGTTGACCACCTGCGGCAGCTGATCGATATCCAGTCCGCGCGCGGCGATATCGGTGGCCACCAGCACCGGCACCTGGCCGGACTTGAACTGCTTCAGCGCCTTGGTGCGCGCCGCCTGGCTCTTGTTGCCGTGGATCGCCTCCGAGCGCACGCCGTCTTTCGACAGCTTCTCGGCCAGGCGGTTGGCGCCATGCTTGGTGCGGGTGAACACCAGCACCTGTTCCCAGTTGTTGGTACGGATCAGGTGACTCAGCAGCTCGCGCTTCTGGCTCGTCTCGACCAGATGCACGCTCTGCTGCACACTCTCGGCGGCCGTGTTGCGCGGGGCGATGTCGATCTCCGCCGGGCGGGTCAGCAGGCCGTTGGCCAGCTTGCGGATCTCGTCGGAGAAGGTCGCCGAGAACATCAGGTTCTGACGGTTTTTCGGCATCATCGCGATCAGCTTCTTGATGTCGCGGATGAACCCCATGTCCAGCATGCGATCGGCCTCGTCGAGGACCAGGATCTCCACGCCGGACAGGTCGATGGTCTTCTGGTTGGCGTGATCCAGCAGACGCCCCGGGGTCGCCACCACGATGTCCATGCGGTCGCGCAGGGCCTTGATCTGCGGGTTCATGTTCACGCCGCCAAAGATCGTCATCGAGCGCATCTTGAGGTTGCGCCCGTAGGTCTTCACGGAGTCGTGCACCTGGGCGGCCAGTTCCCGAGTCGGGGTCAGCACCAGGCAGCGCGGGCGGCCCGCACCGGGCTTGGGCGCATCGCTGGTGGACAGGCGCTGCAGGATCGGCAGGGTAAAGCCGGCGGTCTTGCCGGTGCCGGTCTGGGCGGCGGCCAGCAGGTCGCCCCCCTTCAGGACTTCCGGGATCGCCCGGGCCTGGATCGGGGTCGGGTGCTGGTACCCGGAGGTTTCCAGCGCGCGCAAAAGGGTATCGGCCAACCCGAGGTCGGCAAAGGTCGTATCAGTCATGGAATGCTCCAACGCTACCCGCCACTCGTTCAACAAGAGCACCCATCGGGGGAAACGAAATCAGGGGGATCACTGTGAACCGGAATGGCTCTGGATCAGATGAACGGACGCTGACGGGCGGGGCGTTCGATGGACGCACTATACGCCTTTCGTCAATGAAAAGACACTCCACCCATTACCGCCTGGATATATATTTGTTTTGTGAGGGAATATGGACTAGCTTCCATTCAACAAGAATAACCCGGCGCCCAGGCAGCACCGGTCCGGCCGACGCGACACCAATAACAACGATTCGGCCATCAGGGGAACAACA
Organism: Thioalkalivibrio sp. ALE31; assembly: GCF_000377405.1. Lineage (GTDB taxonomy): Bacteria > Pseudomonadota > Gammaproteobacteria > Ectothiorhodospirales > Ectothiorhodospiraceae > Thioalkalivibrio. The sequence goes on from NZ_KB905020.1 coordinate 486,717, forward strand.
TGAAACGCAACCTGCCCGTGACCGGGAACGAGGTGGATTACCCGGAGAGTGCCAACATCCTTTCCACCACCAACCTCAAGGGGGCCATCACCTACGTCAACCCGGATTTCATCGACATCAGCGGGTTCGAACCGGACGAATTGCTCGGCAAGAACCACAACGTGGTCCGCCATCCCGATATGCCGCCGGCGGCGTTCGAGGACCTGTGGAACACCATCCAGGGCGGCCGCTCCTGGATGGGCCTGGTCAAGAACCGCTGCAAGAATGGCGATCACTACTGGGTCAACGCCTATGTGACGCCCGTAACGGAAGACGGGCAAACCGTCGAGTATCAGTCCGTTCGCACCAAGCCGCGGCGCGAACAGGTAGCCAAGGCTGAATCCGTCTACGCGGAACTCCTCCAGGGTCGCAGGCCCCTGGCCCTGCGCCTGCCCCCCATCGGCATCAAGGTCAGGACCGTAGCGGCCCTCGCCGGCGGCGTCCTGGCGGGGCTGATCGCCAGCAGCGTATTGACCGGCCTGTCCTGGTCGAGCGCCCTGATCTTCGCGCTGACCGCGCTAGTGGTGGGCGGCGCCCTGGTATGGATCAGCCTGTCGCCCCTATGCCGCGCGGTGGCCCACGCCCGCCGCATCGCCAACAACCCGGTCAGCCAGTACATCTACTCCGGTCGTACCGACGAGGCCGGCGAGCTCCTGTTCGCCCTGGAGATGCTGGAGGCGGAGGGCGGCGCGGTCGTCGGGCGCATGGGGAATGCGGCCGAACGCCTTACCCGGACAGCCGACGCCCTGGTGACCGCGGTCGGTGACAGCCGGCAAGCCTGCAACCATCAACAAACCGAGACCGAACAGGTGGCGAGTGCCACCCAGCAGATGGTGAACAGCGTGCAGGAAGTCGCGCGCAGCGCCCAGGGTGCCGCCGATGCAGCGGATCGGACCGACCGCGAAGCCGGTGCCGGAAGTGCCGTGGTGGGCGAGAGCACTCAGGCGATCGAGAACTTGGGCAAGCGGATCCGCGATGGCTCCGGTGTAATGGCCGAACTGGACCAGCACAGCCAGGACATCACCAGCGTACTCGACGTCATCCGCGGCATCGCCGAGCAGACCAACCTGCTCGCCCTCAACGCGGCGATCGAGGCCGCGCGCGCCGGCGAACAGGGCCGTGGCTTCGCCGTAGTGGCGGACGAGGTGCGCACACTGGCCAGCCGAACGCAGGACTCCACCGCCGAAATCCAGCAGATGATCGAGCGTCTTCAGGATCGCGCACGGGCGGCAGTATCCACCATGGAGCGAAGCCGGGCTCAGGCCGAAACCAGCGTCGAACAGGCCCAACAGGCCGCGGCGGCACTGGACAATATCACCACGGGCGTCGGACAGATCCGCGACATGAGCACCCGGATCGCGGCCGCCGTGGAACAACAGGGGACCGCCGGCGAAGAGATCCGCCGCGGGGTCGACTCCATCCGCAACGCAGCCGACACCACAGCGAACCGCGCCGACCAAAGCGAGGCCGCTGCCCGTGAGGTCGCACAGCTCGCCACAGGATTGCAGGGCCTTGCCCGGCAATTCTGGGCAAGACATCGCTGAAAGGAAAAGCATCCGGATGACTTCCCGATCCGATCGGTACCTGCGCCAGCATATGGGCCTCGCCTCCGGCGTACTGCTGGCCCTGTTGCTGTTCCCACTGGTGATCTGGTTACTCGGCCTGGACCTGCCCCGGATCCTGCCCCGCGAGCACCTGACGGCGTTCCATACGGCGGCGGAGCTGTTCGCGGTGGTCGTCGCGGTACTGGTGTTCGCGGTCGGCTACCACGTCATCGACCGGCGTCGGGTCGCCGCTTCGGTCCTGCTCGCCTGCGCCTTCCTGGCGGTCGCGCTGCTCGATTTCCTGCACCTGATGACCTATCCGGCGATGCCGGACTTCATCACCCCCAACTCGACGCAACAGACCCTGTTCTTCTGGCTGGCCGCGCGCCTCGTCGGTGCGGCCGCGTTGCTGGCCTACGTGGCCCTGCCGATGGTCGCCCACAGCGACGGGCCGCCTCGCCATATCTACCTGATCGGGAGCCTGTTGCTGGTCGCCCTGCTCGCATGGATCGGTCTGTGGCATGCCGGGATCATCCCGCCCCTGTTCGACCCGATCAGCGGCCTCACACCCTTCAAGATGGGGCTCGAGGCCCTGGTGATCGCCCTGCATCTGGTCACGCTGGCCCTGCTGATCCTGCGCCGCGAACTCCTGCAACGTCCCGGCATGCCACTAGTGGCCGCGGCGCTGGTCATCAGCATGGGTAGCGGGATGTTCTTCATGTTCTACGAAGACCTGACCGACACCCCCTTCGTACTGGGCCACCTGTACAAGCTAGCGGCCTACCTGCTGATCTACCAGGGTCTGTTTCTGGAAAGCGTGCGCTCGCCCCTGGAGCGTCTGCACCAGGCCCACCGCGACATCGAGATGCGCGAGCGGCGCTACCAGCAACTGGTGGAGACGGCCCCCGACGGCGTCCTGGTCACCGATACGGAGGGCCGCATCGTGATGGCCAACCGAAATATCGAACGCCTGTTCGGCTACCCCCGCCAGCAACTGATCGGCCAGCCGGTGGAGTGTCTGGTCCCGGACCGCCTGCGCGAGCGCCACCGAACCCATCGCGAGACCCAAGGCCGGAGCATCAACCGCCGCACCATGGGGCAGGTACCCCATCTGCGCGGCCAACGTATCGACGGCACCGAGTTCCCGGTGGACATCAGCCTCAACGCCTTCGAAGACACCGAAGGCCGCCGCATTACCGCCTTCATCCGCGACATCACCGACCGCCAGCGCCGCGAGGCGCGCATCCAGCATCAGGCCACCCATGACAGTCTGACCGAACTCCCCAACCGCTGGCTACTGCACGACCGCCTGACGCAGGGCATCGCCCAGGCCGAGCACAACGACCACCCGATCGCGGTAATGCTGCTGGATCTCGACAACTTCAAGATGGTCAACGACACCTTTGGCCATGACGAGGGCGACCAGCTGCTGAAGGCCGTGGCCGCCCGACTCCAGGGCGCCCTGGACCAGGAAGCCACCATCGGCCGCTTCGGTGGCGACGAGTTCATGATCCTCCTGACCCACGTGGCGGACGAACAGGCGATCGCCCGGGTCGCCCAGCGCATCCTGGGTATCTTCGACACACCCTTCCAGACCGAACACGCGCGCAACCTCGTCTCCAGCGGCAGCCTCGGGATCGCCATGTTCCCGCGCGACGCCCAGGACGATCGCAGCCTGGTGCGCTATGCCGACATGGCCATGTACGAGGCCAAGCACTCCGGCCGCAACACCTGGGCCTTCTTTTCGCAGCACCTGGATGCCCAGGTGCACGAGGAACAGCGCCTGCAACAGCGCCTGCAACAGGCGCTGGAGAATGCCGACCTCGAGCTGCACTACCAGCCACTGCTGGAGGTCGCGTCGAACCGCGTGATCGGCGTCGAGGCCCTGGCTCGCTGGACCGATGCCGAGCTCGGGCCGGTGGCACCGGCCCGCTTTGTCGCCAGCGCGGAGGCCAACGGCCTGATCCTGCCCCTGGGCGACTGGGTCATCCGCGAGGCCTGCGAACAGCTCGCCCAATGGTCACGGGCCGGCGTCGGGCTCCGCGTCGCCATCAATATCTCCGCGATGCAGTTCCGCCAGCATGACCTGGTGGAACGCCTGCGCGCGGCCCTCGAGGCGACCGGCGCCCCGCCCGAGCGACTCGAGATCGAGGTAACCGAGACCGTCGCCATGGCGGATGTGGCCCTGACCCACGATCAGCTCCGCGGCCTGAAGGCCCTGGGCATCCGGGTGGCCCTGGACGACTTCGGCACCGGCTATTCCTCGCTCGCCTACCTGAAGTCCCTGCCCATCGACAAGCTCAAGATCGACCGCTCCTTCATCGCCGACATCGGCGAGGACCCGGAATCGGAGATGATCCTGCGCTCCATCGTGCACCTCGGCCACAGCCTCGGCCTGACGCTCGTCGCCGAAGGCGTGGAAACGGACGCACAACGAACCTTCCTGCGGGAAATCGGCTGTGACCTGTACCAGGGCTGGCTGCATTCGCATGCGATGGCCGCAGGGGCCCTCAAGGAACGCCTGCAACACGAAACGGTGTGACGCACGCCCCGCCACCACTCCCTGCAATTGGCCAGGGGATTACATTCCATGCGGATTGCGTCTAGGTTCTGAAGGGATGCGCTCACAGAAGGCGGCACAAGACCGCCCGGGCGAAGGCCAGGGGGCAGGATGGACAGCCAGGAAGCCAGCGACTCCACAGCAACCGTGGGGTCCAGTAATGCGCACGATTATCGCTCGGCCGTAGCGATCGCAGCGGGATTTGCGGTCGTCCTGCTGTTGATGATGGTGATGGTCATGATCGGCCTCGAGCGCATCGGTCAGGTACACGATCGCCTGGACGTGATCGTCCACGAGCACAACGTCAAGACCGAACTCCTCAACAACATGCGCACGGCCGCGCGCGAACGCTCGGTCACCCTGCTGCGCCTGTCGATCACCGATGACCCCTTCGATCTCGACGCGGGGATCATGGAGTTCCGCTCGCACGCGTCGGACTTCATGGTCAACCGCAACCAGCTCGAGGCCATGCCCCTCACGGAACGCGAGCAGGCCCTTCTAACCGAAGGCCGCGAACTGACATCGAGCGCGGTCGAGGTCCAGGAACGCGTACTCAACAAGATCCTGGATGACGACCTGGAGGCTGCCACAAGCTGGCTACTCGAACAGGCCATCCCGATGCAGAACGAGGTCCTGGCGAATCTCGGCACCCTCCTGGAACTGCAGCAGGAGGCCTCCGAAGCCGCGGCGCGGGACACGGCCGAGCAATACCGGAACGCGGTGCAGTTCATGTCCCTGCTGGGGACCGCCGCCCTGCTGATCGGCATCGTCGTAGCGGTGGCCGTCCTGCGCCGCAGCCGTGATATCGAGGCGGAGCTGTTCCGCGAGAAGGAACGCGCCCAGGTCACCTTGCACGCCATCGGCGACGCGGTCATTACCATCGACACGGACGGGCGCATCGACTACCTCAACCCGGTGGCCGAACACCTGACCGGCTGGAGCGATGCCGAGGCCCGCGACGAACAACTGGACCGGGTGTTCCGCACCATCCGCGAGGACGACGGCCAGCTACTCCCCCACCCCCTGGTGGACATGGTCCCCGACGGCACGACCTGCAGCCTCAACCAGGACACGATCCTGGTCTCCCGTGACGGCCACGAATACGCCATCGAGGAGGTCTCCGCGCCCATCCGTGATCGCACGGGCGCCGTCATCGGGGCCGCCCTGGTATTCCGGGACGTCTCCCGGGCGCGCGAAATGGCGCGCGACCTGTCCTGGGCCGCCACCCACGACTGCCTGACATCGCTGGCCAATCGGCTGGAGTTCGAACGCCGCCTGCGTCAGCTCGTCACCAGTGCCCATCACGACGGGCGCGAACACGCCCTGCTGTACATGGACCTGGACCAGTTCAAGCTGGTCAACGATACCTGCGGGCACGGTGCCGGCGACGACCTGCTGTGCCAGCTGACCTCGCACATGCAGGCTCAACTGCGCGAAAGCGACACCCTCGCCCGCCTCGGCGGCGACGAGTTCGGCGTCCTCCTGGAAAGCTGCCCGTTACAACGCGCCGAAGAGATCGCGGAGAAACTGCGGCGCGCAATGGAACAATTCCGCTTCGACTGGGACGGCCGCATGTTCCGGATCGGCATCAGCATCGGGGTCGTCCCGGTCCGTGGCGAGCACGGAGACGCGGCCCAGTTCATGAGCGAAGCCGACGCCGCCTGTTACCTGGCCAAGGAACGCGGGCGCAACCGTATCCATGTCTCGCGCCCCGACGACGCGGCCCTTTGCCGGCACCAGGGCGAGATGAACTGCCTGCAGCGCATCAATCACGCCCTGGAGAACGACCAGTTCTGGCTGTACGGCCAGCACATCGAGCCAATCACCAGTGGCGGTCCCCGCCACATCGAGGTGCTGCTGCGGATGATCAACGACGAGGGCGCGATCACACCGCCCAGTACCTTCATCCCGGCCGCCGAACGCTACGGCCTGATGGCGGCCATCGACCGCTGGGTCATCGACCGGGTATTGCAGGTCGCCCGCCACACCGCGCCCACGGACGGCCATTTCGCCATCAACCTGTCGGGCCAGTCGCTGTGCGAGCGCGGCATGCTGGACTACATCGTCGAACGCATCCAGACCAGCGGCGTGGCGCCTGGCCGCCTGTGCTTCGAGATCACTGAAACCGCCGCGATCGCCAATCTCAACCAGGCCAGTCGCTTCGTGAACACCCTGCGCGCCATGGGCTGCTGCTTCTCGCTGGACGACTTCGGCACCGGGATGGCGTCCTTCGGCTACCTCAAGACCCTGCGCGTGGATTACCTGAAGATCGACGGCAGCTTCGTGCGCGACATGAGCGACGACCCGATCAGCCATGCCATGGTCGAGAGCATCCACCACATCGGCCAGGTCATGGGCATCAAGACGGTCGCCGAATGTGTCTCCCACGAAGACCTGCTGCCACCCCTGCGCGCGATCGGCATCGACTACGCCCAGGGCTTCGGGCTGCACCTGCCGGAACCCCTGGAACCGTGCCCGGTTCCGAGCCAAGCCTCCACCACCGACACTCGCTACGCCTGATCGGGTCGCTCCGGAGGCGCGTCTCAGGGGCTCCAGCCCGCTCATGCGCGGGCCCAATCCCAGGGACCTTCGGGCCCCGGGTTCGGTTCCAACCGCCCCTCGCAGCGGCTGGGTCGCCGACACGAACGCCAACGTCCCAGCACCTTCCGGAACCAGAAAGAAGAAAGGCCGCCCGAAGGCGGCCTTTCAACCACGGGTCGATCACCACGCCGCCCATCCCGACGGCGCGGGTGGCCATCAGTAGCCGGTGCTGCCGTGTACGTCCGGCGGCGCCTCGCGGGTCAGCATTGCCCAGGTCAGGTGGGCCATCACCTCCGGCGCCACCACCGTATGGCGGTTGCCGGTGTTCTGCATGCCCTCGCGCAGCTCCTGGCGCACCTGCGGCTGGCCGCTCAGGTCAAAGATCACGTCCACCTGGTCGCCACGCGCCACGATATCCGCGACCGACTCCAGCGGGATACCCTTCTCCTCGGCCAGCCGGCGGCCCTCCGTCTCGGCTTTCTCCGAGACCGCGCAAAGCGTCATCCCCGGCAGGCCGGACTCGAGCAACATCTCCAGGAAACGGCCGCCCACCCGGCCAAGCCCCACGACTGCAATGTGAATCGACATAAACACTCCATCCTGTTGGTCTTGTTGTTGTCTCCACACACGCACCGCAGGCGCCACCCGCGAAACGTGTCCCCTGACTGTAGGCGATCCGCACCGCGCCTGCACGGCATCCCTCGCCCCGCCCCGCATCCGGCCATTTGGCGCGTATGGCCCCACGCCCTACAGTGCCCGCAACCCGTCAACGAATGGAGCCCCCATGGACAACGTGCACCTGCCAATCCGCGTCGACCGCCGCGAACAGGGCAAGATCATTCAGCGCATCGAACGCCTGGAAGGGGTGGAACTGGAATTCACCGACCTCGATGTGGGCGACTACCTGCTGCCCAACGGCGTCGTGGTCGAGCGCAAGTCCGCCACCGACATGGTGCTGAGCGTGGTCGACAAGACCCTGTGGGAAAACGCCGCCAAGCTGAAGGCCAACCACAGCCAGGTGGTCTATATCGTCGAGGGGGACCTGTACGAACCGCGCTTCCACCAGCAGGCGCTGGATATCCACCGTGCCCTCGCGCACCTGACCATCGCCCTCGGCATTAGCGTGCTGCCCAGCCCGGATGCCGACAACAGCGGCATGCTCATCTACCTGCTGGGCCTGAACGCCCAGATGGAGCCGGACCCGGCCGATCGCCCCACCAAGCCGGACACCCGGCGCAAGGCCGCCGAGTTCATCGTCAGCGGCCTGCCCGGCGTCGAGGCCGACACGGCACGCGACCTGCTGCGCGACCTCGGCAGCGTACGCGACATCATCAACGCCGACGCCGCCACCCTCGCCCAGACCGACGGCCTCGACGCCGAACGCGCCGAACGCATCGAATCCGTCGTCACCTACGGCAGCCGCACCACCTGAACGCCCCCAAGCCGCCAACCACACCACCCCCTGTGGGAGCCTGCTCGCAGGCGAAGCCCCCGCCAAAGCCGGAACACCCCGGCCATCACCCGGCCCCGGCACCGTCACCCCAACCGCAGCACCACCCAACCCCCGGACATCCCGGCCGCAGCGCAGCGAAGCGCCGGGATCCCCCCGCCGGATGTACCCCAGGCCCAGGGCCACCCCAACGCTCGAGATCCCGGATAACCGCTACGCGGTTTCCGGGATGACGCCACCGCCCCCCGCACCTCCCTACGGCGCATCGTCCAGCCAGCGGCGCAGGCCGCCGCTGCGGCGGATCTGGCGCTGACTGGCCGCGGCCAAGGTGCCCGCTCGTGGCTCCAGCAGGCTGAACCAGCGGCTGGCGCGGGTGATCGCGGTGTAGACCAGCTCGCGGGTCAGGATGGGGCTGTCGGCCTCCGGCAGTACCAGCGCGACATGCTCGAACTCCGAGCCCTGGGCCTTGTGCACAGTCAGCGCAAAGGCGGTCTCGACGGCCTCCAGCCGGTTGGGCAAAACCCAGCGCACGCGATCCCCCGCCGCGAGAAAGGCGACGCGCAGCACCGGCGCCGCCGCCTCCGGACCCCCATGATCCCCGGTCGCCTCGGGCTCGCCCCGCGCCAGCCAGGCCGGAACGGCCAGGGCAATGCCGATATCGCCATTGATCAGCCCCAGCGCATAGTCGTTGCGGGTCACGATCACCGGTCGCCCCTCGAACCATGGCGCATGCCCCTCTGACCCGCCGCCACGGCCGGCATCCACCTCCAGCAGCCCGCGCGCCTGCAGCGCCCCGGCGATACGCCGGTTGAGCGTCTCCAGCCCCCACGGGCCACGCCGCACCGCGCACAGCAGCTGGAAGCGCCCGTGGGCCGCGAGCACGTCCCGCGCCCAGTCCTCCCAGGCCGCCCGCGGCGCGGCCGGGGCCGGGCGGGCCGCACGCAGGCCCTGCAGATACCCGGAATAGCCCACTGCCTCGTTCACGGGCGTATCCGTGCGCCCGTCCACCGCGAGACTCACCAGTGCCGGGTCCTCCGGACCGGCGAGCACGCGCTGCAGGACGGCATCGTCCCCGCCCGCTTCGCTCGACGACTCGCCCGCGTTCACGGCGGCCGCCAGCCGCCCGATCCCGCTGTCCGCGCCGAAGCGATGACTCTCGCGCAGCATCACGATGTGCTGGTCCAGCGCCTGCCCGTGCGCATCCTGCATCGCCGCGGGCATGGCCATCCCGGTCACCGCTTCCAGCCACTGCGCGGTCTCCGGCGTGTAGTGCCCACCGCCGGCGCGGTGACACAGCTCGCCCAGCACCGCGCCGGCCTCCACTGATGCCAACTGGTCGCGATCCCCCAGCAGAATCAGGCGCGCCGTGCGCGGCACCGCGGCGACCAGACTGGCCATCAACTCCAGGTCGATCATCGAGGCCTCGTCCACCACCAGCACGTCCACCGCCAGGGGATTGCGGGCCCCGTGGCGGAAGTGCCGGGTATCCGGCCGCGCGCCCAGCAGCCGGTGTACCGTCACCACCTCCGCCGGCAGGTTTCGCCGCAGCGCATCGCCGTCCGGCAGCGTCTCCAGCCCCAGGCGGTCCAGCGCCCCGCTGACCGAGGCGTTCAGACGGGCCGCCGCCTTGCCGGTGGGCGCGGCCAGGCGAATCCGCAGCGGGTCTTCGGGCCCCTGCAAACCCTGCAGCAGCGCGAGCAACCGCAGCACCGTGGTGGTCTTGCCCGTGCCCGGCCCGCCGGTAATCACGCTGAAGCCGGAACCGGCGGCCAGGGCACAGGCCAGGCGCTGCCAGTCCGGGTCGGCGGTCGCATCGGCCGAAATGCCGAACAGGCGATCCAGCCAGCCATGCGCCGCGTCCACATCCAGCGCGTCCTGCCAGGCGCCCCGGTCTTCAAGCCGCGCGCGGACCGCCTGTCCGATGCGGCGCTCGGCCTCCCAGTAGCGGCGCAGATAGACCTGCCCTCCAGTGAACACCAGCGGCGTCGTGCCCGCCTCGCCCGGTCCGGCCAGGGCACTCCCGTCCAGGGCCTGCGCCACCTGCGCGCCCGACACACCCTGCAGGACCGCCGAGGGCCGCGGCGGTGGCTGCGAACCCGGATCCCCCTCCGGCGGCAAAGCCAGCGTGGCATCGGGCGTCTCCAGCAAGGCCTCCAGCTCCAGACACACATGGCCGCGCCCGACCTGATGGCTGGCCAGCGCCGCCAGCAGCAGGGCCAGCGGCGATGCCTCCGGGGCCTGCTCGTGCAGAAAGCGCACCAGCGCCCGGTCCACGCCCCGCAGCCAGCCAGCGGCCTCCCACTCGCCCAGGAGACCCACCAGGGCCTCCACCGACCCCAACGCCCGGGTATGTGTGACCACGCTCATGCCACGCCCTCCCGGTCGACGCCGTGCTTCATCAAGCGATCCAGCTGCTCGATCAACGCGCGCGGCGGGCAGTGATGGAACACCCCGTGCCCGGGCGCATCCACGCCGCGCAGGAACAGGTACACCCCGCCCCCCATGTGCCGGTCGTAGTCATAGCCCGGCAGCCGCGCGGCCAGCTGGCGATGCAACGCCAGGGTGTAGAGCACCAACTGCAGGTCATAGCGGTGTTCCAGCACCGCCGCCTGCAGGCGCTCCGGGGTATAGGCCTGCGCCGAAGTCCCCAGCCAGTTGGACTTGTAGTCCGCCACGTAATAGCGCCCGTCCTGCTCGAAAACCAGGTCGACGAAGCCCTTCAGCATCCCGTTCAGCGTCACGTCCCCTACCGGCGGGCGCCGCTCGCCCGGCAGGATCTGCGCCCGCACCGCCTGATCCAGATCCCCGGCCCTGAGGCGGCGCGCCGGGTACAGAAACTCCAGCTCCGGCTGATACGTGGCCAAGCCCCCCAGCGAGAACGTCCCGCCCTCCTCCAGCGGGAAGCCGGCCGTCAGCAACTGCTGCATCCAGTCCGTGACCACCGTGGACCAGTCACCCCAGCCCCGGCGCTCGCAGCGCGTTTCGACCTCCCGCGCCAGGCGTTCGGGCTGCGCCACCTGCGCGGCGAGGCCCTGCTCCGCCGCCCACTCCAGCAGCCCGTGCAGGAAGGTGCCCGGTCCCGGCCCGCGAGGGAAGGCGTGCAGCCCGCTGGCCGCGCGTGGCCCGGCCTCGGGCTCGAGTTCGGGGAACTCCACGGCCTCGCGACCCGCATCCGCCACGCCCTCGCGCAGTACATCCTCGCGCGCCGAGTCGGGCGCGACCGGTGCCGCCCCCTCGTCGTGCGCCGCAATCGCGCTGTAGCTGGCCACCCACCAGCGCTCGAAGCGCCGCACCGGCGGTTGTCGGGCCGGTCCGGTGGTCGGGGCGTTGGCGCCGGTCTGCACCGCAGCGTCGCGCACTTCCGGCAGCGGGCCCACCCGGATCGCCGGCTCGTCGCCCGCGGCGGTACGCAGTGCCGCCTCCAGCCCGCCGTCCGCCACGCCCTCGGGGCCGGCCAGCAGATACCCGGCTGCGGTCCGGTCGAAATGGTTGGTCTTGCTCCTCCCCGAGACAATCGGAGCAATCCCCAGCCAGCAGGCATGGCGCGCCCGGGTCATGCCCACGTACAACAGGCGCAGGTCCTCGGCCAGGCGTTCGCGCTCCGCCCGCCGGTACACCGCGTCATCCATGTGGAACACCCAGCGCGCCCCGCCCTGCGGCGGATGGTCGCGCCAGGGCACGTCCTTCTTCGCGTCCGTGGGCCGGAAATTGCAGGCGAACGGCAGGAACACCAGCGGATACTCCAGCCCCTTGGACTTGTGCAGCGTCACCACCTTGACCAGGTCCTCGTCGCTCTCCAGGCGCAGGATCTGCTCCTCGCCGGTTTCGCCGTCGCCGTTCCGGTGCTCCATCACATGCCGGATCAGGGCCTGCTCGCCATCCAGCTCCGCGGCCGCCTGCTGCAGCAACTCGCTCAGATGCAGCAGGTTGGTCAGCGCGCGCTCACCCCCCGCCGTGGCGCGCAACCGCCGGGGGACCTCGAAGTCGTGCAGCAGCCGGCGCAGCATCGGCAACACCCCGCGCGTCTGCCACAGGCGCCGGTAGTCGCGGAACTGCTCGACCCGCGCCTCCCAGGCCAGCTCGTCCACCGTCAGCCGGTGCAGCTCGGCCAGCGACTGCCCCAGCGTCGCGGTGGCCAGCGCCGCGCGCAGCAACCGCTCGCTGGTGGGCTCGGCACAGGCGCGCAGCCAGCGCAGCAGGTCCCCCGCCTCGTCGCTGGCATATACCGACTCGCGATCCGACAGGTATACGCTGCGCACGCCGCGTCGACGCAGCTCGGCGCGGATCGCGTCGGCCTCCGCGCGTCCGCGCACCAGCACCGCCATGTCGCGCGGCCGCACCCTGGTCAGGTCCGCGCCCTTGCGAAAGCCGCAGGTCCCGGCGACACCCCCGTTCAGCAGCTCCACCATATGGCTGGCGCAGGCCTGCGCCATGCGCTCGCGGTAGGCGCCCTTGGGCACCGGCTCGCCGGGGTCATGGCACCACAGCGTGACCGCCGGGGCCGCCTCCCCGTGCTGCTCGAAGACCTCCGCACGGCCATTGGCCGTAACCGGCACGAACGGCAGCGGGTTCTCCGCGCCGGTACGGAACAGAAACGCCCCGTCCGCCCAGCCCTCGGCATGCCCGAACAACCGGTTCACGCCATCCACCAGGGCCTCGGTGGAGCGGAAGTTGCGCTCCAGGGTGTAGTGACGACCGGCGGTGGCCGTACGCGCCGCCAGGTAGGTATGGATATCCGCCCCGCGAAAGCCGTAGATCGACTGCTTGGGATCGCCGATCAGCAGCACGCCGAGGTCGCGCGGGTTCTCGTCGATGCGATAGACGCGCTGGAAGATCCGGTACTGCACCGGATCGGTGTCCTGGAACTCGTCGACCAGAGCCACCGGGAACTGCGTACGCAGGGTCGCGGCCAGGTGCTCGCCCCCCGGGCCGTCCAGGGCATCGCGCAACCGGGTCAGCAAGTCGTGGAAGCCCATCTGCGCGCGCTGGCGCTGAACCTGACGAAAGCGCGCATCCACCTGGCGCGCCGCCGCCTTCAGCAACCGTTCGCGGTCATCCACGCAGACCTCGGCGTGATCGTCCAGCCCCGCAAAGGCCGGGTGCAGATCCTCCGGCAGTGTCTGACCGCCTTTCAGCCGATCCTGCATGCCGGCCGCACTGAAACGCAGCAGCGGGGAGTCGCCGGAGACGCCACCGGGCCGCAGCGCGCCCGGATCCTCGGCCCATTCGCGCATCGCACCCAGCAGCTTGTCCGGATTGCTGTACTTGCCCGGCTGCAGGACCGGGCCGCGCAGCGCGTCAAACTGCTCCTTGATCGCCTCCAAATCCTCGCGCCAAGGGCGCTTCATCGCCTCCAGCCGCGCCAGCTTACCGTCCAGCGCGGCCTCCAGGCCCTCCGGGGTCTCCAGCTCCGCATCCGCCGCATCCGCGGGCAGATGCCCGACCAGTGGCCGGATCTTCTGCAACAGGGTCTCCGGATCGGGCCCGAAGGCGTTGCGCAGCAGGGCCAGCGGCGCGGGCGGCTGCGGGTAGACGAAGCGGCGCCAGTAATCACGCGCCGCCTCGGCCAGCAACTCCTGCTGATCACTCGCCAGGTCCTGGGTAAACAGGCTCCCGCTGTCGAAGGCGTGCTCGCGCAGCATGCGGTAGCACCAGCCGTGGATGGTCGACACCGCGGCCTCGTCCATCCACTCCGCCGCCAGTTCCAGCCGGCGTGCCGCGCCCGGCCGCTCCGCCTCGCTGTATTCGCCGCGCAGCTCCCTGTGGATGTCCTGCACGCCCGGCACCGCATCCGGATCCTCCGCGCGGAACACCCGCGCCGCGATTGCCAGGGTGTCGCGGATGCGGCTGCGCAGCTCCTGGGTCGCGGCATCGGTAAAGGTCATCACCAGGATCTGTGGCGGCGTCAGGGCGCTGGTGCCCTCGGGCAGCTCGCCGTGGCCCAGCACCAGGCGCAGATACAGCGCGGCGATGGTGTAGGTCTTGCCGGTGCCGGCGCTGGCCTCGATCAGGCGGCTGCCGTGCAACGGCAACGTCAGCAGGTCCAGCTTGTGCGCGGTGGCCGTCATTCCGCGACCTCCGACTGGTTCACGACCACAAACACCGGTCGGTACACGCGGTCCCGCCAGAAGCCGAAATCGGGATCGGCCAGCAGGGTCTCGGGATCCGGCCAGGCCCGTGCCAGCGCGGGACTGCGCGACCACTCGCCAGGGCTGTAGTCGTTCCCCCGCAGGGTCTTCAACGCCTCGTCATACGGGTCCTTTTGCCCATCCTCCGCCTCCAGCCAGGCAAAGGCGGCGGCGCAGGCCAGCGGCAGCGGGCGCTCCTGTCCGGCCGCCCAGGCCTCCAGCAGCGTGCCCAGCAGTTCCTCCGCCAGACCCGACTCCAGCCCAGGGAGGGTCAGGCGTGTGTCCAGCGCGACCAGTTCGGAACCCACATCCCCCGCGCCGGCGTTGGCGAGCAGATGCATCACCCACGGCGCCATCAGCTTGTCGTAGCGCCACTTCTTGCCGTTGGCAATACGGCTCGCCGTGTAGTCCAGGCAGACCCGAACCCGACCCTCGCCGTCGCCGCGCAGCGCGGGCGGCACCGCCTCCAGGCCCCAGTGCGCGTGTTCCAGGCGCAGCGGACGCCCCGCCTCCAGCCGTTCGGGATACAGCGCAAGGCGCTCGCCGATCCGCTCCAGGAGCCGCGCGGCCTCGTCCACCATCGCCCCGCGTTCCAGCTCGCCGGCCGCCCCCAGAGGCAGCCAGCCGGCGCGCTGCAGGCGTGCGGATTCGGCCTCCAGGATCTCCGGCCAGGCGGCCGCATCCGCGGCGGTTTCCAGCGCGGTCGCGACCAGATTCTGGCGCACCTGCCACTGCTCCAGCCCGTCCAGCCCGAACGGCTCCAGGTCGTCACCGGGGGCCTCTTCTTCGTCGAAGAACACCCCCAGGCGATAACGAAAGAACGCCTCCACCGGGAAGCGCAGAAAGCGCGCAAGGGCCTCCGGCGCCACCGCGCGCGGCTCGCGCTCGGCCTCCAGCAGCGGGATCGGCTCGCAGGCGCCCTCGGCCGGGGCCACATCCGCGGCGTGCACGGCCTCCCATTCCCGGGCATAGGTGAAGTGCCGCTCGTCATCGTCCGCCGGGAAGTTCAGCGGCGAGAAGGGCTGGAGCGGGTGCCAGGTGGTCAGGTGTTCCACCAGGGCCGGTCCCGCCTCGGGCCCGTCAACCCCGGCCAGTCCCCAGCCGGCGGCCAGGTGATCGCGCAACTGCCCGACCAGCACCGAGGGCGGGCGCGGCTCGTTGTCGCGCACATGCCGCCCCACCCAGCTCACATGCAACTGGCGCCGGGCGGAGAGCAGCGCCTCCAGGAACAGATAGCGGTCGTCCTCGCGCCGCGAGCGATCGCCCGGGCGGTAGTCCTGTGCCATCAGATCGAAGTCCACCGGCGTCGGGCTGCGCGGGTAGTCGCCGTCGTTCATGCCCAGCAGACAGACGACCTGGAACGGGATCGCCCGCATCGGCATCAGGGTGCAGAAGTTCACCGAACCCGCCAGAAAGCGCTGCCCCACGCCCGAATCGTCCTGACTGGCCAGCCACTGTTCGCGCACCACGGCCAGCGGCAGCGCCTCCTCCAGCCCAGCGGCCGCACAGTCCTCGCGCCACTGCTCCAGGGCCTCGCCCAGACGCTCCAGGGTGAACAGTTCGGCGTCCGTCTCCGGCGCGAAGAACTGTTCCAGCAAGGCGGCAAGCCGCGCCGCCCAGTCCCCCGGGGCATGCGCCCGGCGCAGCCAGTCCCAGGCCTCTTCCAGCGCGGAGATCAGGGCCTCCAGCGGGCCCAGCAAGGCGGCGCTCAGCCCACCGATCTCGTCGTAGGGTTCCACCCCCTGCCACGGTCCCTGGTCGCCCAGCGCATACCCCAGCAGCATCCGTCGTAGGCCGAAGCGCCAGGTGTTCTGCTCCAGCCCCTCGGGCAGGCCCAGCCCGGCGCGCTGCGCCGCATCCAGTCCCCAGCGCACGCCCGACCCTTCGGCCCAGTGGTGCAGCTGACCCAGGTCCTCCTCGGCGATCCCGAAGCGCCGGCGCACCGCCGACACGTCCAGCAGATCCAGCAGCTCGCTGACGCCCATCCGGCTCTCCGGCAGGGATAGCAACTGCTCCAGCGCGACCAGTACCGGATCGCGCCCACGCGGGCCCTGGTCCGACAGCGTGTACGGGATGAAGCGCGGATCATCGGTCTCGCGCTGGCCGAACACCGCCTCGATATGCGGCGCGTACTGGTCAATGTCCGGCACCATCACGATCACGTCGCGCGGGCGCAGCGCCGGATCGCGCTCGAAGTGGTCCAGCAGCCGGTCGTGCAGCAGCTCCACCTCGCGCAGCGGGCTGTGCGCCACATGGAACTGGATGGAGCGGTCCGACACTGCAACCGCGGGCCAGGTGTCCCGCGTCTCGGCCAGTGGCCGCAGCGCGCGAATGTCCTCCTGCAACTGGTGCAGCAGGCAGTCCTCCGGCCCGCGCGTGCCGTGCGGCTCGAAGACATCCACCCGCTCCCAGTCCAGTGTGCGCAGCACCCGGCCGTAGTGTTCGGGGTCATCGTGCTCGTCCAGCAGCCCGATGTAGTCGCGCCCCTGCTTGCCCCAGGCGGCCAGCAGCGGATGCGCGTGGTTGTGCAACTGGGCCTCGTCCAGGGCCTCCGGCATCCCGGCCTTGCGCGCCTGGCGCCGCCGGGTGGCGCGCAGCAGGTCCTTGTCGGCCACGATGTCGGCCCAGTAGTACTCACAGGGGTTGTGCACGCAGACCAGCACCTGGCAGAAGCGCGCCAGCCCCTCCAGCGCCTCCAGGATCTGCCCCGGCAGCGAGGAAATCCCGAATACAATGACCCGCCGGGGCAGACTCTCGGGGCGGCGCTCCAGCGTACGCACCGTATCCAGGTAGCGCGCGTGCACCGCGGAGCGGCTCACACCCTCCTGCGCGACGCCGATATCCGCCTGCAGCAGCCGCCACAGCTCCGCCTGCCAGCGCTGCCCCGGCGCCAGGTCGCGCGCCTGCCCGCGGGCGTCGCGCAGCACGTCGCGCCCGGCCGCCCAGTCGGTCAGCCAGTCCGCGCGATACACCTGGTACTGATCGAACAGGTCCGCCAGGCGCTCGGCGAGCTGGAAACGCTTGCGCAGGTCCCCGCCCTGGCCCGGGTCGTCGTCCTGCAGGAACTGTCCGAGCGGGGCGAAGGCCTCCTGCTCCAGGCACGTCGGCAGCAGGCGCATCAGCCGCCAGGTCAGCGGGCGCTTGGCATAGGGAGACTCCAACGGTACGGCATCGGCCCCAAGCACCGCGCGGTAGGCCGACCACACGAAGCGCGACGGCAGCTGCATGTCCAGCGCGGCCGCGATCCCGCAGCCCGGCGGATCGGCATCCGGCGGCGCCGCCAGGGCATGCCGCAGCCACTGCGCCATGCCATTGCTCTGCACCAGAATGGTCTCGTTCTCCAGCGGCGCCAGCGGCGCCCGCCGCATCCACTCCACCGCCAGCGTACGCAGCGACTCCAGGTGGTTGCCGTGCAGTACCACCATCCCTGGCTGTAACTCGCGCGACTCCCCCAACAGCGGCTCCTTGATCGGTTCCCGAACTCCCCGCGAGGCCTGTTAGCCGGGGGGCAATCCAGATGCGCCTACCCTACCACTCCCGGGCGACCCTCTCCGTCGCGCCAATCACCCCAATGTGCATCAACGGAGGCCGGGCGGTTGGGCCCGCTTTACGCGCGCGGCGCCGCCAGCAAGCTCTCGAACTCGGCCGCCGGCGCGGGGCGGCTGGCGTAGTAGCCCTGGTAGTGGTCGCAGCCCAGTTCGCGCAGAACGGCCAGTTGCTCGGCGGTCTCCACGCCCTCCGCCAGCACGCTCAGTCCAAGGCCATGCCCCAGCCCGACGATGGACCGGGCGATCGAGCGGTCGTCGGCATTGCCCGCGCCCTCTTCTTCGGCCAGGCCATCGACGAAGCTCTTGTCGATCTTCAGCGTATCCACCGGGAAGCGCTTGAGCTGCGCCATGGAGGAATAGCCGGTGCCGAAGTCGTCGATCGCGAAGTGGACCCCGCGCTCGCGCAGGCGCTGCAGGATGCGGCGGGCACGGCTCGGATCCGCCATCAGCGCCGACTCGGTAATTTCCAGCTCCAGCTGATCCGCCGGAAAGTCGAAGTCCTCCAGCAACTGCCCCACCTGCTGGTCGATGGGCACGCGCTGGAACTGCAGCGCCGAGACATTCACCGCCAGCCGCAGAGGCGGGTGCCCGGCGGCGCGCCACTGGTGTCCCTGCTCGATCACCCGGCGCAGTACCCAGCCGCCCAGTTCGACGATCAGCCCGGTCTGCTCCGCCAGCGGGATGAAGCGCCCCGGCGAGATCGGGCCCAGCTCGGGGTCGGTCCAGCGCAGCAGCGCCTCGGCCCCCAGCAGACGGCCATCCGCGACGTGGTACTGCGGCTGGTAGTGCACCTCCAGCGCATCCTGCTCGATCGCCCGGCGCAGCCGCGCGGACAGGTCGATGCGCTCGCGCGCCGCGCGGGTGAACTCGTCCGAGTAGTAGCGATAGCTGCCGCGCCCGTCCATCTTGGCCTGTGACAGCGCGGTGCTGGCCTGCTGCAGGAGGGTATCGGCATCCGCCGCATGCTCCGGGAACACCGCGATGCCCACCGTGGCGGTGACCTCCATCTCCATCCCGTTCCCGA
Source organism: Thioalkalivibrio sp. ALE31 (assembly GCF_000377405.1). Lineage (GTDB taxonomy): Bacteria > Pseudomonadota > Gammaproteobacteria > Ectothiorhodospirales > Ectothiorhodospiraceae > Thioalkalivibrio. The sequence continues at coordinate 505,551 of NZ_KB905020.1, forward strand.
GATCACAGGGGTAGCTCACCTCGCGGATGATGTTCTCCGCGACCAGCGCGGCGTCGTCCACGTGGCCCAGGTTCTCCACCAGCACCGCGAACTCGTCGCTGGCCAGGCGCGCCACGGTGTCGGTCCCGCGGCGCCCCACCTGCAGCCGCTCGGCGACCAGGCGCAGCAGGCGATCCCCGGCCGCATGGCCCTGACTGTCGTTGATGTCCTTGAAGCGGTCGATGTCCACGAACAACAGCGCCAGATGCCCCTGACGCCGCCGCATCAGCGAGATGCCGTGCGTCAGGCGGGCGCGGAGTAGCCGGCGGTTGGGCAGCTCGGTCAGCGGGTCATGGTGGGCGAGGAAGTCGAGCTCCGCCTCGGAGGCCTTGATCCGCGAGATATCCGCGAACACCGACACGTAGTGCGTCAGCCGACCCTGGCTGTCATGCACCGCGGTGATGCTCTGCAGTTCGGGGAAGATCTCGCCGTTCTTGCGCCGGTTCCAGATCTCCCCCTGCCAGTGGCCGTTCACCTGCAGCTCGCGGAACAGGTTCGCGTAGAACGCCTGATCGTGGCGCCCGGACTGGAACATCTTCGGCGTGCGGCCGACCACTTCGTCCTGGGTATATCCCATCAACTGCGTGAAGGCGCGGTTCACCGACAGGATGTGCGCGGTGGCATCGGTGATCACCACCCCCTCGCGGGTGTTTTCGAACACCACCGACGCCAGGCGCTGACGCTCCTCCTGTTCGCGCCGTTCGGTGATGTCCTCGACCGTCGCGACGACGCGGTCCAGCGCACCCTCGGGCGTGCGGCTGCACTTGACGTCGATATCCGCGACCATCACCCGGCCATCGCGCCGCAGCAGGCGTTTCACGACACTGTAGCCGCTGCGTTCGCCGCGCCGCATCTCGGCGTCCAGTTCCGCCTCGCAGCCACGATCCTCGGGGGTCGCCAGCCGGTTCCAGTCCATCGCCGTCAGTTCGTCCGGGGCATAGCCCAGCATGTCCGCCAGGCAGGTGTTCACGCGCTCCCAGCCCGCGCCACCCGGCCCGGAAATCGCCATACCAACGAACGGCATGTCGAAGAAGATCCCCAGCATCCGGTCCTGGTCGGCATGGGCCCGCACCAGCGCCAGGTTGCGCCGCAGCCATTGCTGGCGCCACAGCAGCCCCCCGGCCGCCAGCACGACCAGCCAGACCAGCAGCGTGGCCCCGGCCGCCCAGACCGCCTGCTGGCGGGGGGCCACCTGCACGCCATCGAGATCCCGCTTCAGCACCAGGTCCCAGCCGGCCGGCGCCAGGCCCTGCACACCCGCGAAGAAGCGGCTGTCCGCGTTGTCGAAACGCTCGATCACCACCGCGTCGCGCGGATGGTCCAGGATCCGCTCGCGTAGCCGCGGGAACGCAGCCGGAGCCGGGATGATCACCCCGCCGGCTGCGCTGATCCGGGCAATCGTGGCCCGCTGGTCGCCGCCCCGCACGACGATATGCGCCTGCGCATCCAGCCCGTTCCGGCTCTCCGTCAGCGTCAACAGCGGATGCAGGCTCTCGACCGTGGACGACAGCAACACCAACCCCACCACCGGATCGTGCGGTCGCGCGCGATCCCGCACCGGCACCGCCCAGCTGATCCGCGGGCGGCCGTCCGGGTCGGCATGCAGGATGGGTTCGCTGGTCTCCGCGCTGCGCCGCACTTCGCGCAATACGGCATCCATCTGCGATTCATCCAGCGCGCTGCGCCCCAGTTCGATCACCGGCTGCCGGTCGGCATCCAGCAGGGCAACACCGTCGTAGTCATAGGCCCGGCGCATCAGCTCCAGGCGATCACGCACCTGCTCCAGCGCCAGCACCGAGCGCCGTTCCAGCGCCGTCACCGCGAACAGATTGAATCCGCGCGCCTCGGCCAGCACCACGGCATCCCCGGTACGCTCCGCCAGCCACCGGTCGATCACGCCCCCCTTCAGGAATGCCGCACGTTGCAGGTCCTCGCGGGCCTGCGTCTCGGCGGCCGCCACCTGCCACTGCCAGGCGCCCAGCCCCACCGCCGCGGTCGACCCGATCACCGCGGCCGCCAGGGCCAACCAGGGCCAGTAGCCGAAGCGCCCGAGTGCCTGACGGGACCCCACCACCGGTGCCTCCGGGTTCGAGGCCGGCAGCCAGCGCATCGCCGCGTACAGCAATACGCCAGAGACCAGCACAAACCCGATCCCCTTGCCCAGGTTCGCGCGGGTCAATGCGTCAGGCACGTCCGCGCCGGCCCACCACGCCAGCGCCACATCGGACAGCGCAATCCACAACACCCCCACCACGACATAGCCCCCGGCGATCCAGCCGGCCGCGAAACGACGGGTCCTGTGGCGGGCGTCCGTCATCGACCGCCCGCGCACGCCCAAACGGCAGACGCAAAAAGGCGCCGTGCCCCGTTTCCGGTCCGCACGGCGCCCCAAAGGCCGGGTTCAATGGTTGTCACGTCGTCAGTCGACACTGCCAAAGGCATTCGCACCCGCAAAGAGGTCTCCGTCCAAATCCGTTGTCACCGGCATACCGATGTACTACCCGGCCCGAACAGCATGGGACCCGCCGAAGCGGGCCCCTAGGGAGACGCTGACTTAATCGCACGTTCGCGCTCGAGTCGCTTTTGCGTGCGAACAAGGCGCGGTGACTGCGGTGCAGTCATTCTGCACAAAGGAGCCGCAACGCCGTTCCCGCGCGAAAGCGGCCGAGCCCCTGCTTTCAATCGCTTGTGGGGTTGGTGCCCCCTGTTCCCCGATCCTGCGTTGCGCCGCTTGCGGGTAGAACCACTACCCGCTACACGACGCGCCTTGTCTCGGAAAACAGGGGGCACCAACGCGGACGTGCGATTAAATCAGCGTCTCCCTCGTACCGGTTCTCGCCCGAGAACCGGGTTACAGTACCGGACTGTACCGGATTGCGTTACTCGGCGACGGTCCGCTCGATGATCGCCTCGATCTCCTCCGAGGACTTCTCCATCACCTCGGCCACACCTTCCGGCATCATCGGCAGAAAGCCCGGCACGTTCATCCGCGAGATGAACACATCGCCCTGGCTGTCCTGATAGATACTCACGCGGCAGGGCATGAACGCGGACACCGGACGGAAGGCATCCTCCTCCAGGATCTGCGCGCTGTAGCGCCCGCTGCACACATCCAGGATCACCACCGGATCAATCGTGAAACCGCGCTCCGACAGCGTACCGGCCATGTTGTTGCGGCCCAGGATGCTCCACCCCGCCTCGGACGCCTCCTGTTCAAACGCGGCAAGCGTGGCCGGGAAGGAATGCGGGCTCGGCGTCACCTTCACCATGTCCGGCTGCTCGCCCCCATGACTGCCGGCCTGCACCGCACCGGCAAAGGCCAGCGCAACCAGCATCGCCAGAAGCGCGAGGAACCGCGCACCATGGCGCGTGGTCATCACATTAGATTGCATCTTGATTTCTCCTTTCCCTACAAGCGGGAATCGTCGTGATGGTCCGCCTCTTCGTTACGTTGGAGGCAGCACCCAGGGGAATTAGGCTAGCGACAATCGCCTGCACCCGTATTGATGCAGGTCAACCAGACACGAATCAGACCCGTTCCAGACGGGTCCCACCGGCGCAGCGTCGCCGCAAACGCAAGGAGATCGACATGGAAGCCACACTGAAAAACGGAACGGTCACCCTGAAGATCGACAAGAAGGCCGCCAAGGACATCGCCGAAAACATCACCGAACTCGGCGGCGAAATCAGCAACGGCGCGCGGGCCCTCGGCTCCGTACTGCAGGAAGGCGTCTACGAACTGGAAAACGAATTCCGCCAGCCCCCGCACGCCTTCGACGAGCACGCCCCCAAACAGCCCTCCATCGAGGACTGACGCGCCCGCCGCGGCCGCAACAAGCCAAACAAGAATACAAGGAGCACGACATGCACCTGGAAAAAGCCGAAAACGGCGAACTCGTCATCACCATGCCCGAGGCCGAAGCCGCCGACGCCCTGGCCACGCTGAAGAAGCGCGCCGACGAACTCGACGAATGCGAGGACCTCACCGAGGCCCTGGAAAACGCCGGCATCCAGCTCCCCGAACAACCCGACCACATCCGCCACGAATACATGCCTCCCGCCGACCACTAACCCGGCGCCTGCCCTGTAGGAGCCGCCTTGGCGGCGAAGCCCCTGCCGGGGCCGGCTTTTGCGGGGCTTGGCCTGCAGGCGGGCTCCTACAGGTGCCAGCCCAGCCCACGATTCCCCCGTGGGAACCTGCTCGCAGGCGAAGCCCCGCCAGAGTCGGGCACGGGCAGGAGCATTCGCCTACAAGCAGACTCCTGCCGGGGACGGGCCAGGGCATCGGTATTCCCGGCCGCATCTGCCCACACACCTCCGTCTTCCCGGCCGCAGCGGAGCGGAGAACCGGGAAGACAACGTCGAGACCCCCTGTAGGAGCGGCCTCGGCCGCGAAGTCCCCTCCAAAGCCAGCCCCTCACCCCGGCCGGAGCTTCGCCGCCAAGGCGGCTCCTACAGAGGCCAGCCCAGCCCACTCCCCCCGTGGGAGCCTGCTCGCAGGCGAAGCCCCCGCCAAAGCCGGAACCTCGACGGCGCACGGATATCTCCACCCGCGCACCGCCAGCAAGGTGCAACCAGACCCATGCCCCAAAAAGAGAAAGAGCCACCCCAGCATCCGTGCCCGGGCGGCTCTTTCAGGGGGCATCCCTGTCCCCGCGACAAAAACTAGCACACAAAGTAGAGGATTCCACCCCATCCGCAAAAAAAATGCCCAACGGTCGTTTTCGCCCCCTCAGCGGTAGCGCCATACCCCACCATCGGACCAAACTCGAGCATTACACGACACCGTCGCATATCCAGCATCCCGGCACCATGCTACAGCCCGCTACTCCCGGCTCCCCCAGATCCCGAATAACCGCAACGCCGTTTCCGCGACAACGCCCCCGACAAGCCCCCTGTAGGAGCGGCCTCGGCCGCGAAGCCCCCGCCAAAGCCCGAAAACCACCCGGTCAGGGCAAACACCAAACCACAACCCTTACGCCTCTCCAGCCCGGCCCAGCGAAGATGCCGTAAGAACCCAGATCTCTCACGCCGGACCGCACCCGACGCCGGAGCCATTCCGGCGAAACCCCGGATAACCACAACGCGGTTCCCGAGATAACCATCGATGCACACAAATCAGCCCAGCAATGCCTGTGTCTCCGCGTCCAGCGCACTCCAGTGCTGGCGCAACCGCTCGGCCAGGTCCTCCGCCTCCAGCAGCATCACCGGCATCGGCAAGTCCGCTGCACGCTCCCGCGCCGCGGACGAGAACCCGCCCAGGTTCACGTACATTCCCCGGTCACCGGCGCCGCGTCCGGTGGCAAAGCGCTCCAGCTCGACCAGCCCCGTTTCGACCGTTGAATCATTTGCCACACCCACCACCAGCCGCGACACATCGTCACCCCCGCCACCGGCCGGAACCGTCACCCGCTCCAGCCACGGCCGGTCTTCGTCCTCCGACGCCTCGACCACCACATACCCCATTCCGCGCAACAGCCCCTGCACCAGCCGCATCCGCTCCGATGCCGCCAGTTGCTCCATCCGCTCAGCCCAGTCATCCATCACCATCTCCCGCATCCACCCCTCGACGCTAAGGGAAAGTCCCCACAGAAGCCAGACCCCCGCCCATCACGCGCCAAACACTGAACCATCCCCCTGTAGGAGCGGCCTCGGCCGCGAAGCCCCCGCCAACGTTCGATAACCACCAACCCCACCTCTTCTATGCCCCGAAGCCCCATCACCCGGCACAGCACCCGCCTCCTGCGCCGATCGGCAGAACCTCGACCGTATCCCGGCAAGACTCGCCCCAGAACACGGAATGGTGTACACTGTACGCTTGGGTGGTACAGACATAAGGACATGTCTCCACGTGCTCCATGCCATTGAATTCATTGAAACCCCAACGTTCACTCGGCAATTCCAGGCGATCGCTACAGATGATGACCTGAAAGAACTCCAGAACACGCTGATCGCCCAACCCGACAAAGGCGACCTGATCCAGGGAACAGGCGGCCTACGGAAAGTCCGCATCGGGTTGGGCCACCAGGGAAAGCGTGGTGGCGGACGCGTCATCTACTTTCTGGCGAGTGCGCAGATCATCTATCTGATTCTGGCCTATCCGAAGAACGTGAAAGACAACCTCACCGCCACCGAAAAAGTGGCCCTGAAAGCACTGACTTCACGGCTAAAAGAGGAAACTCCCCAATGAGCATCTACGACGAACTCCAGAGCTCACTACAGGAAGCCGTCGCCATCAAGCAGGGCAAGAAAGCACCCAGCCGCGTCACACGCCACGAAGTGGCGGACGTGAAGGCCATTCGCGCCCACTTGCACGTTTCGCAAGCCGAATTTGCCAAGGCCATGGGAACGAGCGTCGACACCATCAAGAGCTGGGAAGCCAAACGCCGCAACCCCACCGGACTTGCCGCAAAGGTCCTCGCCACCATCCAGGACAATCCCAGCTTTTACAGCGAAATCGCCGCGCACTGACCCGAGCGAAACGCAAAGAATCTTCGTATCCCCCGTAGGAGGCCAGCCCTCTGGCCGATGGGGCGTCGGGCTGGCGTGGGTGATCGGCCAGAGGGCTGGCCTCCTACATCGAATACCGCCCCCGGTGGGAGCGACTCGCCCACAAAGCCCCCAACGCGCTACTACACACACCTGATCAATGCGCCGCCACCCAGTTCTCTACCTGCAGCCCGGATACGCGCTCGAATTCACGTCCGTTATTCGCGACCAGCACGGCCCCAATGGCCCGAGCATGTGCAGCGATCAAAAGGTCGTTTGCACCAATCGGAGTCCCTACGCCCTCTAGCTCGGCACGAATGTCACCGTAATGTTCAGCTGCTTCTTCCGGCCAGTCGCACACCCTCGCGAAAGCCAGAAAGCGCTCCAGTGCGGCCCCGCTGCGTTCCTTCTGATTCGACCGGCGAACCCCATACCGCAATTCCGCCAGAACGACAGCAGAAAGGCCCACCTCCCCCACTGGCACACCACTCAGGCGTGCGTGCACCTCGGGTGGTCGGCGTTTCATGATGTAGATGCAGATATTCGTATCCAGCATGTAGCGCATGGCTCACAACGCCTCGCGATCCTGCGCCACGCGATCCTCGATCGAATCGGGAAAGTCATCCGGAAGGGTCTCTCCAGACCCCTGGAAGTAATCATCCCAGGATCTCGGCTTAGCCCGCAGGATCAACGCATCGCCACGCTTCTCGATAACCACTTCATCCGCATCGAACGCAAAACCCTTGGGCAGCCGAACTGCCTGGCTGCGTCCATTCCGGAACAAACTCGCCGTGCGCCGCTTCATCGCCAACCCCACATCCTTTGCATATGCCTAAAGCACATCCTCCGCCCGCTCCCATTCCAAGGCCCCGCTGCCACCCCTGTAGGAGGCCAGCCACCTGGCCGATTGTATGTTGGACAGGCCCCATCGCCCAGGAGGCTGGCCTCCTACAACCAATGCTACCCCCCTGTGGGAGCGGCCTCGGCCGCGAAGCCCCCGCCAAAGCCCGAAAACCACCAAAGCGCGGAACCTAACCCCGAACCCGATCCCCGGAACCCTTCCCCGTAACCGTCAAAACCAAATACCGGAAATAGCCCGCCAGCGTCAGCGACCCAATCATCTTCGCATCCACCTCGGCCAGCCTCTCGGGGTCCGACATATCGATCCCGTTCACCTGCGCCAGCCCGGTAATGCCCGGGCGCACCGCAAACACCCCTCGAGCCTCGCGCGCCGCGATCAACTCCACCTGACTCACCAGACAGGGCCTCGGCCCCACCAGGCTCATCTCCCCCTTCAGCACGTTCCAAAGCTGCGGCAGCTCATCCAGCTTCGTCTTGCGCAGAAAGCCCCCCAGCCGCGTCACCGACGAAGACTCCGCCAGATGCGTCGCCACCGACGCCGTATCCGGCCGCATCGTCCGAAACTTCACCAGCACAAACGGCCGCTGATACCGCCCCACCCGCTCCTGCCGGAACAGCGGCGAACGCGACTCCATCCAGCCCAGCACCCACAACACCGCCATCACCGGCGCCGCCACCACCAGCCCCACCAACGCCAGCACCACATCCAGAATCCGAATCAAAACGCCTCCTAAATCCCAACCAACAACGCCCCGTAGGAGGCCGGCCCCCTGGCCGATTGGACGTTGGACAGGCCCCATCGGCCAGAGGCTGGCCTCCTACACCGAGCGCCGCCCCTGCGGGCCTGGCCTCAAAGAACCCGCTCCAGCGACTGAATACCCGCTTCCACCGAACGCCGAACGGCGTCATGGATGCCAGCCGGGAACCCCGCCGGCAATTCATGTTCCACCTGATCCAGTGCGGATGGGGCCTGCAGCACCACGGATGCCAGGACCTCGTGCACCATCGCCGCAGGCAGACGGGCCGAAGCGCCCGTCTCCAGAAAATGGCGACCCTGGATGCCATCCACCCGATAGTGGTTGCGCCGCCCCACAGCGAGCGCCAGCCGAACCTGCTTGCGCTCGACCTGTCGGCTGGCCACGCTGGGTAAAATCGTCAACACGTCATACAGCGGCGTGAGCCGGAACCCGCCGCCCGGTTGCAGGAACACGCTGAAATTCTTGGCGTGCCCATCCGTGGCGCCGATCAGCCAGAACAGGGTCTGCGCCTTCAACACTGTCGCCTGGTCCGCCCCCGGCGTATCACTGCCCCGCAACAGCCCCAGCACATCCACCAGCCCGGGGCCACCTTCGCTCTGATACTTGCGGCTCGGCGGCACGCCCAGTGCCTGGCAGCAGTCCTCCTGCGGCAAGCGCAGCAGCCGCCCATCGCGCGCCCAGTGTCGATCAAACCGCTCCACTACCAGCGCCCGGGCGCCCCCAAAGCGCCCGATCTCCGCACGCGCCACCGGCAAACCAAACGCCGCCAGCAATCGCAGGCAGTAAAACTCGTTCTCCACGCTGTCCGACAAATCCAGCCCGTTGGGTAACTGCCCAATAGCGGGCTTCAGGATATGCGTCGTCGGCGTCGAGCCATGCGGCTTGAGCCAGCGACCCTCATGCCACAGCAGTGCCGTCTTCTCCTGGGCACCGGCAATCGAAATGCGGAAAGCCTCGTCGCTACCCAGACCCAGCGGCGCCTGGGCCAAACCGCCCAGCAGCTCTTCGATGCCCCTTTCATCGACCGGCTCCCCCTGAATCCCTCCAGCGGGCCCGGACTCCTGCGCATCCGACAGCGAAAACTGCAAAGCCCCCACACAATCATGCCCGATCGCCGCCAGCAGGCTGTAGGCATCCGTCCCAGCGGCGCCCACACGTTGCGCCACACGCCGCCGCAGGACGTCCGCATCCGGCAACAAGTTCTCGAACACCGCGGCCACGGCCTCGCCGTGGTAGGCATCTTCCCGCAACGGAAGCGATAGCGAGACCGGCAGCGCATGCTCCCAGCCTAGCCAGCTGGCGTCATACCGAAACCGGATCGCCCCGGCCGCCGACTTCTCCAAAAACCCCACCAGGCGACCATTCAGCAAGACACGCAGCGGCGGATGGCGGCGCGTGCGCGGCATCAGAAGATTTCTTCAATGGACGCAGTCGACCGCGCACGGGGAGCAATATGAAACTCCAGATCCAGCGCCGCCAGAACCGCAAGCAACGTCTCCAACCGGGTGGCCGGGTTCCCGTTCTCGATCAGGGAAATGGTCTCCTGGCGCAAGCCCGACTTCTCGCCAAGCGCGGCCTGCGTCAGGCCCTGCTTTCGCCGGACCCGGCGCACAATCGTCCCAATCTGCTTAGGTGTTCGCGCAAGCAATGTCATAACGCCCGATTATGCGCCCAACCCGATAACCAATCAATATCGGAACCAACCCATAAACCGACAACCCCACCGCCCCCAGGCCAATCACCCACGCAAAACACCCCCTGTAGGAGGCCAGCCCCCTGGCCGATTGGATGTTAAACAGCCCCCATCGGCCAGAGGGCTGGTCTCCTACACCGACTGCACCCCCTGTGGGAGCGGGCTCGCCCGCGAAGCCCCCGCCAAACCCCGAAAAACCACCAAACCTACCCAACCAACGGCACAACCGCGCGCCGCAACCCCTCATCCACACTCACCGGCGGCTCCCACCCCAACGTCTCGCGGGTATGCGAAATATCCACCTGCAACGAATCCAGCAACCGCCGCGCCATCTCGCCGCGCCCCACCGCGCGCGCCCCGGCCCGCAACAGCCCCGCCGGCACCGGCACCAACCGCGCCCGCCGATCCATCGCCGCCGCCACCCGCCGCAACAGATCGGTAGTGGAAAGATCCTCCCCATCCCCCGCCAGGAACACCCGATTCGCCGCCGCCGGATGCTCCAGGCACGTCACCAGCAGATCCACCAGGTTATCCAGCCCCACCAGCGAGCGCCGATTCCGCGTAACCGCCCCCAGCGGCAGCGGCACGCCCCGCGCCACCCATTCCATCAACTTGCCAAAGTTGCCCGGCGCATTCGGCCCGTAGACGAGCGGCGGCCGAACAACCACCACCTCCATCCCCGTCTCTCGGCTCAACTCCACAAACCCCTGCTCCGCCTCCCACTTGGATACGGCATAGTCATCCTCCGGAGCCGGCGGATCATCAAAACGAAAAGGGCGCTCACTCGAGCGCCCCAACACACCAATCGAACTCAGAAAAACAAACCGCCGCACACCGGCCTGCGCTGCCTGCCTCGCCAACTCCAGCGTCCCGTCGACATTGCACCTGCGAAACTCGGTTAAAGGATCATCGGCCGCCTCATCCAGTACATGCGCCCGGGCCGCCGCGTGGACCACCGCACTCACCCCGTGCAGCGCCTCGCCCCAATCCGCGCCCTCCTTCAGCGAAGGCGTAACGATCCATTCCGCGCCACGCGACAACGCCCCACCCCGTCGCGATCCGGCACGCACATCCCACCGATCGTCCCGCTCCAGGCGATCCACCAGCGCCGATCCGACAAAACCGCTCGCACCGGTGACAAGCACGCGCCCCGTCATCCCTCACCAACCGTCATCGCGAGAGCCATATTGAACTGTAGCAATCTCCCTCTAGGGTCCAGATCAACTCTTCGCCAATAATCTCGCAAGCCTTTAACCCCGGGAAGTTACCCTCACTACCCTCCTCTTCATCCGGCCTATTAACTCCAGACCTTTTTCAGGTCGGAAAGGCGGAGCTTCCCTCCCTCTTCGGTGACAATCCGATTGCGCAGCAGTGTCGCCTTAAGCTTCCGATATTGCTCAGCATCATGCCGAGAAAAATGCTCCAGGCGCTTGAGAAACAGGCCTATAGACAGGAAATTCCGGGAAACAACCAAATTCGGCGTACCCGTAGTGCAGTCGAATTCCTTCACCGGCGTTTTCCATTCGCCATAGTTCTCAGTCAAATACCGGTCGGCCGCGTCTGGGCCCAGCACCCGAAGACCTTCCAGATCATATTCCTGGAGTCCAAATGGAGAATTATTCCATCGGTGGATCACCGAGCCGTGCCAGACCACGTCGCGTTCTCGGTAGTGCAGAAACAAGTCCACATTAATGCCTGTACGGTGGACCAGCTTAACCAGACTGGGTCGCATAGAAACATGTGGAACCCCATCGGGATCAAAGGATACTTCTACGTGGGCATCGACCTTCTTGACCACAAAGACTGACGATCGCATGAAGCGCTCGCGAATCTCCGCCACATCGACCCCATCACCGTCTATGCCCAGGTCGATATCGTAGTCGTGCGCCAGAAACCCGCCCTCTCGGATAAGCCCGAGAAACGTCCCGGAGACCACATACCATCGCCATTCCCGAAGGGGCAGCACCTGTTCGAATGCCTGCAGGGCCTGCACAGCATGCTCCGTCTTGAAATCACCATGCCGCTCCGCTCGGTTGGTGGTTTCTGCGTCAGTCGCACCGAGCTCGGGCTCAACCACGGCATCCAGCAACCGGTTCGCTCGCGCCTCGAAAGTTGAGTACCAGCCATTGAACCTAGCCAAGTCCAGGGTTTGTTGCTCGAGCAAGAGATGCCCCCGCCGAGCCTCCACATAGAGCTCGTCCCCTAGCGCGACGCCCTCCGCCAATCGAGCCCGCTTATCCTGCAGGATGGCCTCGAAGTGACGCAGAACTTCGTCATCGGCACCCTCGGTAAAATCAAAAAACGGATCGCTCCAGATCCGCCACCGGGGCCGCCAGACACGCCCGCACCAACCCGAAACCCGCGCCCCCTGTTTGAAGTCCCCTGCGGCAAACCAGGAACCGGCCCAACCAGCCACCACGGGATCACCGGTGCACATACGGCACCACAAGCGGCCCACTTTGTCGGCAACGCGACGCAGCCACTCCGGATAATCCTTGTTAAGCACCCTCAGCAGGGCATAGGACCGCTCCACGAGGTAACTACTCCAGGTCCCGCCGCAGTAACTCCAGCACCTCGAAGGCCTTGCTCAGGTCTTCCTGGGGAATCGACAGGAACCGCTTCAGCGAGCGCTTCAAGTCCGTGGTGGAGATGTCCTTGGTTCGCGGCAGATACACCACCTCGCACAGGTCTTCCAGAAAGTCGAACTTACCCTGCCAGTCATTGCCAATGGCGAACACGTCAACGTCATGCTCCTTCACATCCCGCAGCTTCTGCTCCCAGGACTCCTCCGGAATCACCAGATCCACGCAATCAATCGCGCCTACAATCGCCGCCCGCTGGTCATACGGGATCAGGGTCTTCTTGCCCTTGCGCTGGTTGAACTCGTCCGTGGATACGGCCACGATCACGCGGTCCCCCATCGCCTTCAACCGTCGAAGCAGGTTCAGATGCCCGATGTGGAACATGTCAAATGTTCCGTAAGTAATTACCGTCTTATCCATACCACCCACGCCTTCTCCCTACTTCCCTACACCGAGCGGACTGGCGTCACGCCTCTACACACCGCCCATCCAGCCGCGCAAATCCCGGTCGACTGCGCCCCAGGATCGAAAGCGCCTGATCCGGATGGTCGGTAAAGATCCCATCCACACCGTATCGGTCAGCATAGGCCAACACTTCGGATTCAAAGCTCTCGTGCCCCCGGGGCAACCGATCGGCGCGCAGAGTGTACGGGAATACCTCGAGTCCACGCGACTGGGCCATCCCGACCACTCTCCCGTCATTCACCGGCATCCCGCTGCGCGACTCAATACGCCGCTTGCTCGGCCCGATGGCGTCCGCATATACCGCAATCGCATCGAGCCCCTCGTCCGTCACCATGGGATCATTCTCCGAACCAGCACCAACCAACTGCACCACGCGGCCCTCAGGCCCTGTCAGAGAACGCATGCGCTTCAAGGATTTCACGTCAAACGAGAGCACGTAAGCCACGTCACCCACGAATCCAAACCGCTGCAACAGCGCAGCTACCCGTTCCTCGACGGGAAGGCCCTGCTCCCGATACCACCCCGGACCTTTCAGCTCCACCATCACGCCAACGGAGCACCCGCCACGCTCGTTCAGCGCACGCACGAGCTGCAGCACCTCTTCGAAAGTCGCAATACCAAAGCCCGTCGCCTCCCGAGGATATCGATCTGCGAAGCGTTCCCGCCGTGTCAGCCGCCGCAGCTCTTCAAATTCAAAGTCCACAACATAGCGCGCACCATCCTTCCGTGCCCTGTCAGGGAAAAGGGCCTCGGCATCCGTGGTCGCCTCCAGCGTGTGGTCATGGAACGCAACAGGCACGCCATCCGCAGACATCACGACGTCGATCTCCAGATAATCCGCCCCCATCGCGTGCGCCAACGCCACCGATGCAAGCGAGAGTTCCGGCAAATAGCCGCTGGCTCCGCGATGCGCCAGAACCTTCGTTTTTCGCTTGGGCCGCTTCCCTCTGAGCCGAATCATGTCATTTCATCCAAATCGCTTCCCGCATGCTCGCGCACGTTCGTTGAACGCGGCGCGCTTTGCACACTCTCACGAATCACTTCCTGGAACCGCGCCAACGAGCCTTCGGGAAACTCTCCCAGGGAATCCCGCCGAACTTCCTTCCGACGCTCCCATAGATCATCCCCAGCCTCGACCCGGGCCATCACATCACTAACCCCCTGGCCCGAATCCAGGCGATAGGCCGCCCTCGTAGACGGGAACTCCTCTTCCAATGCCTTTCCACTCTGCCCTTTAACATTGCAGACGATGATCGGCTTATTGGTCGCGAGATACTCGTTCAGCACGCTGGAAATGTCCGTGATCATCAGATCACTGCGATTCATCGCGTCGTGGATGGACGCCCCCGCCTCGACGAGCTGAAGCCGATCCCCATCACAGAGCCTCTCGAGCTGCTTGCGATAGCGTGCATTCAGCGCACTGCGCACCCCAATGTAGGGATGGGGCTTAAAGAGTACCGTGTAGCGGCTATCCGATAACAACTGCTCAACCATCGCCAGCCCAAATGCCTGCACCGAACTGTAATTCACATCTTCTACAAAACCCTCCCACGTCGGCGCATACAGGACGGTCTCGACCGAGCGTGGGGCTTCGATCGCTTCCAGAAACAGTTCGGTTTGCGGCCTCCCTACGTGCTCAACCTGCTCGGGCCGAAGGGGCAATCCCGAAGCACGCAACCGTCGCTCGGCCAACGGGCCACCCACCAATAGCTTGTCGTAAGCCATAAGCAGCTTACTCTGATTGACTGCTTTATCACTCTCACCATGGTTAATAAAGAAATGATTCAACCGATAGTGCCGAAAAGCCTGAACGTTTTTCATTGTATTCGCTGGGTAGAGTACCGTCCGTACGCTCTCAACCCCCAACACCGCCTCCACGTCAACCTGAGTACGGGCCGAGTACACCGGCAACGGAGTATCCGCCATACCGTCGAACACGGACCGCTCGCGCACCAACACCACTGCCTTCTGCTCGAGCCGCTCAAGTACCGGCAACCACTGGTTAATCTGGTAGGCGACATCTTTCAAACCGGAAATATACGCCACCACCTCCGGACGCCCCCCCTCTACATCACACCGGCTGGCCTCACGTAAACGCTGATGCGAGAAAAGTCTATGGATCAACGCAAACAGAGCCTTCCCTCTCACCGCCAAGACTGCCACCACCCAGGAAAAGCCAAGCCATACATTGACTGCGGCCATCAACGGCGTCATCACTAACCCGTACTGCAACCACATTGTAGAGCGCGAATCATAATCCGCCGCCTTCAGATACAACCGTTCCATCGGAACGGCTAGGCTGTAAAGCTGATTGTATTTTATTAGAATCAACTGCACCAAGAGTGCAAGAAAAAAGATCGACAGCACCGCCGGGCCGAACTCACCCACGATCGAAACCGTGACCAAAAACACCATCGCTGTGAGTGCGAGAAACCAATATTTGTGATGGAATACCTTACTCATGGAATACCTTCAATAGTTAATTGACGCCTGAATTCACAGAACAAGTGCAGCGCGTGCATCCGACGGGGTAAGGCACCCCCCCGGCCACGCTCCTGCAGGTTGGCGCTGAACTACAACAAAAGTGCCTTGGTGAGCTCGTGCGCATCCAGCACACGGGGGACCCCATCAGATTAGTAGCGCCAGAGGCATCGTCTCCACCAGGGTCAATCCCGAAATGGGTCGAGTTGCCTGGCTGCCGTACAACCCATCCTCATCGCCCTATCCGAGACGCTGAAGCCCTGCTGCGCCGCATACGCCCGAAGGAGCGGCTCTAGTCCGATCGGCGGGCTGCCGGGTAACGCGGCTCAATCGCGTCGATCAGTGCCCTCCCGGGCATGGGCGCGTCCATTGCCTCCACAAACCAGTCGCGCCACGTCTGATGGCGTTTGGCGGAGTAGTCGTTAGCGGAAACCTCGCGTTTCGACGTCGGCCATCAGCTTGGGCAAAAAACGGGACGCCATCCTCGAAACCCGCCCGCGGTGCTGGAGCGGCAACCGACTAAAGCTGTGTTCCCGTCGGATCGGTGAAGGAGTTGATCACTGAAACGCCGCTGGGAAATTCTCCAGCGCTGAAGGACGTCCGCCGCCCCACAAAATGCACACCAACCTCCTCGGCGGCGCGGAGATCGGCTAGTTTGTCGCCGAACATGGTGGTGGCGCTGGGTGTAACCCCTTC
This sequence comes from Thioalkalivibrio sp. ALE31, assembly GCF_000377405.1. Taxonomy (GTDB): domain Bacteria; phylum Pseudomonadota; class Gammaproteobacteria; order Ectothiorhodospirales; family Ectothiorhodospiraceae; genus Thioalkalivibrio. The sequence goes on from NZ_KB905020.1 coordinate 521,615, forward strand.
CTGCTCAAGAATCCATCCGAGAAGCTCCGCCTTTCCCGGAGGGGCGCCGAGGACGCCCCGGAAATAGCGTATCAAGTCCCGGTCACGTGCGAGTTCCTGAAGTTCCTCGTGCGGTGCCGCCGAAACCACGTACTTCGGCAAATGTTCATGGGCTTCGAGGAACGCCCGCACTCCTGGGACCTCGGGGCACTTCATCAACCGCTCCCATACGATTTTCGAAAAACGGGGACAGATTTATTTTCTCACGCGCGTCGAGACGGTGGGCGGCCCGGACGCCGCCGCTCGATGCGGCAGCCGATGATCCGTTCCACCTCGTCCACGAACCGCTGGTTGCCCGTGAGCTGCCCGCGCTGCAAGGCCTCGCGCACCAGTGTCAGCTCCGGCTCCGGAACGCGCTGCTCCACGAAGCGGGCGTATCGCGCGCGCCGGTCAGTTTCACGGTGCGCCAGGTTCAGGTAGGCCGGATCCAGATCGATCCATTGTTCTTCCTCGCCCATACGCTGACGAAAGCTGGACCAGGCATAGTCACCAGCCGCTGGCACCATCCTCGCCCGCACTGGGTTCAGCTCGATGTACCGCGTGCAGGCCAGCAGATACGTCTCCGTCTGCACCGGGCTGGACTTGTAGCGGCCTTCCCACAGCCTACCGGACCGTCCCTCTATCCGATTACGATACCTCGTAGCGCGCGCCGCCAGCGCCTTCATCAACCGGCCCATGGCGGCTACTTCCTCACTCGGCCCCAACAACAGGTGCACGTGGTTGGTCATCAGGCAGTACGCATACACTCGAATGTCCAGCGCGCTGCTCAGCTCGCGCAGGTCCTCCAGGTACCGCTCGTAATCACCCTCCCCGGCAAACACCACCTGCCGATTGTACCCACGCTGCACCACATGGTGCGGCATATGCGGCAACACCACTCGCGCCATCCTTGGCATGCCTTCCCTCCCGAATCATCCGGCCCGCCCCCTGCGGCGAAAATAAATCTGTCCCCGTTTTCCGCGGTCCGGTTGTCATCACGCTGGACTAACCAAACAGATCCCAGGACACCGGCGTCCCCTTGGACACTGCGCGTGTAACGCGCTTTCCAAGCAAGATGTCGTAGTATTTGGGGGGCAATCCATGTCCGGGCCGGATGCGACGAAGATTCTGCGGTGTCAGCACGTCCCCGGGCTCCAGATCTTCGGCGATGTACAGCGAACGCCGTCGCAGGCGCGCCTTCTCTTCGGCTTCGGTGGGGCCGTAACGTACCTCACCGAGCGCTTGCCAGGCCCGTTCTGTTTCGGTCACCAACAACTTCAATTCGTCCGGCTCCAGCGAGAAAGCGGCGTCGACCCCGCCATCGGCGCGAGACAGGGTGAAGTGCTTCTCGATGACGGTCGCGCCGAAGGCAACAGCGGCCACCGCGGCGCCGACCCCCATGGTATGGTCCGACAAGCCGACCTCACAGTCGAACAGCTCCCGCATGTGGGCGATGGTCCGCAGGTTGGTGTTCTCGGGTGAGGCCGGGTAGGTGCTGGTGCACTTGAGCAGGACCAGATCCCCACACCCGGCCTCGCGGGCCGTCTCCACGGCTTCACCGATTTCCGCAATCGTGGCCATGCCAGTGGATATGATCAGCGGCTTCCCGGTCGAGGCGACCTTGCGAACCAACGGCAGGTCAATGCACTCAAACGATGCGATCTTGTAGGCGGGGACATCGAGGGTTTCCAGGAAATCGACCGCGCTTTCGTCGAAGGGTGAACTGAAGCAGGTGATCCCGCGCTCACGCGCCCTCTCCATGATGGGGGCGTGCCACTCCCAGGGCGTATAAGCCTGCTGGTAGAGAGAATACATCGACCGGCCTATCCATAACGAGTTTGAATCACGATTGATGAATTCGCCTTCTTCAATCTCCAGGGTCATCGTCTCGGCGGTATAAGTCTGGAGCTTGATCGCATGCACCCCACAATCGGCGGCGGCATCGACTATCGACAGAGCGCGGTCGAGAGATCGGTTATGGTTCCCAGACATTTCCGCTATAATATAAGGGCGCGACTCCAATCCAAACACTCTTCTATCAACTTCCACGCCTATCATCCCCCAGCATCACTTTTATCGACCCTAAACCACTCTTCTCTGGTTAGATACATAAAACACCACTCTTCGCTCACGCTTCCGAACTCATCTGGCCATGCATGAAACCTGTAACCAAGCCTTTTATTCATACGTATATTGGCCACATTACTACAACGAGTCCTGCCTACTACACAATCCAAGCTTAAATCATAAAAGCCAAATTTAAGCCATCGGGCGGCAGCCTCGCTAGCGTACCCATTTCCCAGGTAAGTCTCCTCCCCAATGTATCTACCGCTTTCTCCGCACAAACCAAACCCTTTCAATTCGACAAATCGAAAGCTAAGGCATCCAATTGGTACCTCGCCATCCTTCGTAACCATGATGTAGTCGAGTCGGCTTGATCTCGTCCTACGAAACCAAGACAAATGATCTTCCACTGTCAACAAAACATCCGACGCTTGAAGCGTCTCTGAAGAAATGCGTCGAGAATTTCTCCATTTAACGACCAAATCAGCATCTTCCTCAGACATCGGCCGTAGAACAAGCCGCTCTGTCTCAAGCCAGAGCGTTGAGCACCTCTTTGATGATTCCATATCTGCTAACCTTCCTCCGACATAGCAGCAGCTACTGCAGACGCTCCACCCCCTTGAACTGCACTTTTCCCTGATTCACTCATCATCTCGAGTTCCGCGAGGTTGTCACTAAGAGAGCAAACCTCATCACTCAGTTTAGACGCACAAAGGTTCGTTATCGACCCCAAATAGTTGGCAGCTCCAAACCTCGACCAAGCCATGGACTGAGGGACCTGGTTCGCCGCTATCGCGATTAGGATCATTGGAATCCCGCAGGCTGCTGCCTCATAAGTTGACGTACCTCCCGCCATAACTGCCAAGTCGCAGGATGCAAACAAGGGGGCAACCTTTATAGGGTCAATGTGCAGGCTAACCCGACCTTTTCCATGTTCCTCAATCCAGCGCCCGAGGCTAGGGTTATTCGGGTTGGTGGCTCCCGAAATGACCAGAAAATTCACATCCGGCGAAACGACCGGCAGCAAGGTCGACAGCACAAATTCGTTTGCGCCTCTATCGTCTCCACCGCCGAACGTAACCAAGATCTGCCTGACGGGACGCGATGGGTCTCGCGGTTCAATTTGAGCGAATTCCTTGCGCAGTATGCCGTAACTGGGGCCGAGCAAAATTTTTGCGTCCTTATTATGCAGCACCCGCTCATAGTCTTCAGAGGCAGCAGCCGGATTTGCATTAAGGATTATATCTGCCCACAGAGGCTTATCGGCCCAACCATCAAACTGCAGCCACTTCAGGCCGGCCGCTCGCAATTCAAGTTGGTAAGCTTCGTCCACACGGTAATCATCTAGCACTAACCACTGAGCCCGATACTTTTGGGACAAGCTCACAAGTCGACCAGAATCAGCTGAGCTGGATTGCCATTCGGGAACAGGAATCCATTCTTTGAATATCTTTTTGTCTTCAGGCTTGGCATATACCGCATCTGGTCCGACCATAATGCATGATTCCCCCCGATCATGCAGCGCTTCAGCCAACGTACGGCAGCGCATCAAGTGGCCAAACCCAATATCTGGCCCTGCGTCACAGCGGAAGATGATCATGCAGACATCAAGCTCTTGAACAGGTGTTCCGCCCGTGTCCAGTCTTCCGGCGTGTCGATATCGACCACACGCCAGCTCGGCAATATCACTGGATAGGATTCAGAAGAGAAGGTTGGCTTGTTCTCCAGAAAGGCATCCCTGCGACCCCAATAAAACTGTCCAGCATCATGATAGGCGGGTTCAAGATCCTGGGACCGAGTCCATCGATGTTCAGGATGGAACATTTCCACCCCACCTCCATCGGTCACCTTGAGTGCGCGCTGAATGGGGTAGGGATAGCTTGCTACTGAAAAAGCGAAGTCTCGGCTTTCCTCTTGCAGAGCATCAAAACCTTTCTTCAGATCGTCCACCAAGAGGAAAGGAGATGTCGCATAGATAGTACAGGCATATTGTATCCGGCCGTGGACCCACTCGATCTCTTCAATGGCATGATTCACTACGGGACGTGTCGCAGTATAATCATCGGCCAGCTTGGCGGGCCGACGAAACGGGGCTTCTGCACCGAAGGCGGTTGCAACTTCGGCAATTTCGTCGTCGTCTGTCGAGACCACAACGTGATCGAACAATCCACTCTGTCGTGCTGCCTCGATGGGCCACGCAATCATCGGCTTACCGCAGAACGGCTTGATGTTCTTGCGCGGGATTCGCTTGCTGCCGCCCCGGGCCGGTATTATGGCGACGTTCATTGGACAAGCTCCCGCAGGGTGGTTACCACTTTCTCCTGCTGTTCCGTGGTCAGTGTCGGAAACAGGGGCAAGCTCACCGCCTCACTGTAGTAGCCCTCGGCGGTGGGGCACGCGGCCAACGGATCGCCCAGTCGCTGGTAAGCCGGCTGCTGGTAGACCGGGATGTAGTGGACGTTCACCCCAATGGCCTGCTCCCGCAATCCCTCGAACACCTCGCGCCGCGACCAGCGCGCCTCCGGCGGGATCCGCACCGGATAGAGATGACGAGCGGACAATGAATCGGGACCCTGCCAAGGCGTAATCACTGGTAGTTCTGCCAACATCTGATTGTATTCCTCCGCCAGTTCGTTGCGGCGGGCAACGTAAGTATCCAGCCGCGCCAGCTGACTGATGCCCAGCGCTGCCTGCATCTCCGTCATCCGGTAGTTGAAGCCCAGTTCGATCTGCTGGTAGTACCACGGGCCGTCCGGCGCATGGGTCATCTGCTCCGGGTCTCGGGTGATGCCGTGGGAGCGCAGGCGCGTCATGCGCTCGGCCAGTTCGGGATCGTTGGTTACCGCCATGCCGCCCTCGCCGGTGGTGATGATCTTCACCGGGTGGAAGCTGAACACCGTGATATCGCTGTAGCGGCCGCAGCCCACCGGCTCGCCCTGATAGCGCCCGCCGATGGCGTGGGAGGCGTCCTCGATGATGTGGAAGCCGTAGCGCTCGCTGAGGGCGTGGATGGCCGCCATGTCGCACGACTGACCGGCGAAGTGGACGGGCACCACCACTCTGGGCAGACGCCCTTCCCGTTCGGCCACGGCCAGCTTCTCGGCCAGCGCTTCGGAGCTCATGTTATAGGTGTGCGGATCGATGTCGACAAAGTCGACCCGCGCACCGCAGTACAGCCCGCAGTTGGCCGAGGCAACGAAAGTGATGGGGCTGGTCCAGAGCCAGTCGCCGGGGCCGAGGTCCAGCACCAGACAGGCGATGTGCAGGGCGGAAGTGGCGCTGTTGGTGGCAACCCCGTGCCCGGCGCCCACCTTCTCCGCCACCGCCTGTTCGAAATGCGGCACCACCGGCCCCTGAGTGAGGAAGTCGGAGCGCAGGACGTCGACGACGGCCTGAATGTCGTCTTCGGTGATCTGCTGGCGACCGTAGGGGATCATCAGATGGCTCCGATCTTTTCCCAGTTGGCGTCGATCCATGCGCTGAGTTGGTCTTCGCTCATCCACTCGGTGTTGGTGTCACTGGCATAGACGAAGCCTTCCGCGACACGCGTGCCGTCCTTGATGCGATTGGCATCTTTATCCCAGCTGTTGATTGCCGGGAGGATTTTGAAGTGATCGGGATATTCGTAGGTGTAATAGGCGTCGTCGGCGCCGATCATTTCTTCATGCAGCTTTTCACCCGGACGAATGCCGACAATCTGCTGCCGCGCCTCCGGCGCAACTACTCGGGCCAGGTCGGTTACCTTCATGGACGGGATTTTCTTGACATACACCTCCCCCCCTTCCATGTCCTCGAATGCGTGCCAGACCAGTTCCACCCCCTGCTCCAACGAAATCATGAAACGCGTCATCCGCTCATGGGTGATCGGGAGTACGCCCTGGTCGCGGATGGACATGAAGAATGGAATCACCGAACCGCGGGATCCCATGACGTTGCCATAGCGCACTACGGAGAAGCGCGTGTCGCGATGACCCGCGTAGTGGTTGCCGGCCACGAACAGCTTGTCGGAGGTCAGCTTGGTGGCGCCATAGAGATTGACCGGACTGCTGGCCTTGTCGGTGGACAGCGCCACGACCTTCTTCACGCCCTTGTCGATACAGGCGTCGATGACGTTCATGGCGCCGGTGACGTTGGTCTTCACGCACTCAAAGGGGTTGTACTCGGCGGTCGGGACGATCTTGGAGGCGGCTGCGTGGATCACGAAGTCAACACCGTCCAGCGCGCGGTAGACACGTTCGCGATCACGCACGTCACCGATAAAGAAGCGCACGCGCGGATCGCCGTCGAACTTCTTGGCCATTTCCCACTGCTTCATCTCGTCGCGGGAAAAAATAATTACTCGCCGAAGGTTGAATCTCTCCAACAACATTGGAACGAAGGTATGCCCAAAGGAACCAGTACCTCCTGTTATCAACACAGATCCATCAGCAAACATAACAAATACCGCAACTTATCGCCTTCATACTATACCCCTTTAATCAGCTAACCGACCGAGCTACTAAGGATCTCTTGACCCGTTTAACTTGCATTTCGCCCCCAAACTCGATTCAACTGCCTTGCTCGTTAAACCCCCTTAAGATTCGAAGCAACTATCCTCATATAACCCCGTTCCTTCGGAGAGTCGCACAGACCGCACATCCTACAGCCTTGGAATCATGAACATACCCTCCTGGTAACGCGCGCTGATACATCCGAATAAACGAGCCTGTAATACCTCCAAAAACACCAAAGCGCCCAACCCATTCAATCGCTGCTGATTGAACCTCTTCCCCCGAAGCACTCCGCGCCGAGACAATAGACTCATATTCAATCAGTGGGTGCCACTTCCAAATATTCGGAAGCCCATCAAACCATACCGATCCAAAGATCAGTGCCTTTCTACCCAACGCCGCCGCTTCTAAACACGCTGTGCCGGTCAAAGATGCAGTCAGCGAACTCGACCGAACCAGGCGACCCGACGAAAACGAAGAATCTACCAGATACACCCCGTCCATTCGAGCGATCAGATCATAGAACCAAGGCGACCGCCCCACGTACCCCCACATCTGTGAAAAAAACATTGACGGATGCTCTTTAACCAGAATGGCAACGCCTTTGGGAACAAACCGTCTCAACTCCAACAAAGCCTCGATCGAGTCGTAAAACCTGCCACCATCTGGATTAGATGTTTTCTCAGGTTCGTAGTGAAGCGGAAAATAAACGAATTCCCCAACCTCCTCCAAATCTAGAGGGTGAACATTATCTTCATGATGTTTAAGTTGCAACCCACGAACACGTTCTTGAAATTCCTGAGCCGCCCCTTCCTTCCAGAACAACTCGTCCGATTTCTCTAGCCCCATACCTGGACCCGGCATCATGTATTCCGGCTTACCTCCGCCAATATCTCCATCCATCGCTCGCTCAAGCATCTTCCTTCTAAAACCGAAATCCAACGAACGCATTCGCTCTTCCAGCACTCCCGCAACGTAAATCCCATTTTTTGCTTCGAGTTCTTGCCTAATCATGTATTCCGGCTTAACCGCACTGCCGGCATGATTGTTCTTGTGATCAGAAAAGTACTTAGTGAGCATATGGCCTGCATTTTTAACATGCTCTTCATTCATCACCGACGACAAGACTAAACCATCAAAGCCCTCCTGAATATAGCTTACTGGCGCTTGCGCCATTTCACGAACATGAAAACATCGCGCCCCCCTTAACTCACAAACGCCATAGAAAACCATTGTAGCCGGAAGGTGCGGACTATGCGCACTCACCACCACGTCAACTGGATACCGGTCAAATAGGTCCCAGAAGTAGAGAAAGAGGGACCAAAAAAAAACCTCTCTCTCCTGCCGGCGGAACAACCCGTTGATGTCCTGCCGGTCCATCATCTTGAGGGTCTTATCTCTAAGCTCTACATAAGCAGGAGACTTAAGGACTTTGCCATTTGGAAACGCCCTTACCGGGGCCGCATTTAAAAGGCTACCCGCAGCGTTGAGAGTCCAATAGTCCAGTAACAAACAGTCCGATTTTGATAGCTGCTTCCTAGCCTTCGCAAATGCGGCGCAATCACCGTAGCCAAGATACACCACTGGCTGAGTGTTCATCTTTCCAGCCTGACGCAGAACGTGCAGCAACGATCCCCGGCAGACATCTATATAGGCGATGCGCGTCTTGTCAGGCGCACCAAGGATGCGTCGATAACGAGACCGTATTTGCCTGTGCAAATTATTTCCACCTAGCCGACGAACATAGTCGAGGATCTTGTTCTTTAGCGCCATAATATACACGTACCCATTTCTGTGATTTCTGGGGACGTTGGTGACCTTAGACATCGGAGCGAGGCGAGCACCCGTCGAACATTAAGGAAAGGCTGACCAATGGCCTTGCATCCGGTTCCATGCTCAAGCGACCAGTGCCAGCGTACGAGGCTTTTAAATTCATCCATCTCTCATTTCGTAACCAGGCGACATCACCCGCATCAAAGAGAGTAGCGGTCCGCCGTAAAACTTTCTGAATGTAGGTTGTTGCAGTGTTGTGAGCACCCAAGTGCCAGACGATAGTGGACATACGTCCTACCCTCTGCTATCAATTAAGCGGTAGCCAGTGGAATCGCACGTGTCGCCCTTCTTTCTCCCTTTTCCATAGCGCTTTGACACGTTACCGAGTAGCGCTGAAGCGATTCCAAGCATTATTCGTCAAGCGTCGAGAAAACGGCCGCTGGACGTCCAATTCTCAATCTTCGTGTCGCAGTTGGTCATCGCCCTCTGCATTATCGAGTAGATCCTCTGTCTCAGCCATTGGTGACTCTGGTTGCTGGCCGTTTAGTAACGCCAATATCGGGGAAACGCGAGAGAGTGCATTACCTAGCCTTTGTGCGCGAAGTTCGTTTTCCATTTGAGCGGTAAATGCTGCCAGTGTGGCCGCATGTTGGAGTTTCGCGGGAACCGCCCCCATCGTTCGGAGTTCTCGCCACTGATCACGCGCAATAGGCCAGCCGGCTCCCTGTGGCTCCATCGTCCAGTGGGTCCAGTCCAATACACAGATGGACGCTCCGTCCAGACCAATGCAGACCTGTTGGGGACGAACACGGAGAAGGGTGTAAACGACTGGTAGATGGCTGAGCCGCTCCCTCCACTCCTCGATATGCCGGCCTAACGTATGCAGCTTCCCGCGCTCGACAGCATCAGCGGCGGGGCGGAGTTGGCGCAGCCACCCAGGATTCAGTCGTTGTGGCAATAGAACATGAGAACGGATGTATCGCCGGCGCATTTGTGCGCCAGGTGCAAGGGTAAGGAGAGTACAGCGGGCGTCGAGTATATGGCGCCGTGTCACGCCTTTGCCTGGTGGCTGTAGCCCAGGGGAAAGCTCGTACACGTGACACCGATGCGTGTCTATTTCTGTCGCGCCCACCCAAGCGGGCGCCGGCAGCCCCGCCGGGGCGTCGCTCAGGAGGCTTGCTTCGTGCTCGGCTCGGCTGGTGGCTCGAAGGGCGAATAACTTAATCAGGAGCTGCCTTCCGCCCGCTAGCTCAGCCTTCAAGCAGGCGATATCCCGGGTGGAGGCGGGCCACCAATCACCCTCTGCGTTGATCGGAGCTTCGTCAATCCCGACTCGGGCAAGGACCTCAGCTATCCACTCGGAACGGCGTTCTGGCTGAATCAAGTCCTCGAAGGGACTGGGTTTGGGTCGAGTTGTGGCGACGGGGCTGTATGCGATGCCGTGAAAGAAAAGGGCATCGAGTCTGTGGCGCTGGCTATACAGTTTGCGCAATTTGACCGATGAGCTGGCCAGCTTGTTAAGCATCTGCCGCGAGAGCAGCAGAGCGATCATCGCCGGGATCAAGCCCGGGGGGCTCCGAAAAAGGAAATCGACCACCAGCCAGGCAAACGCCAGAAGGAAACCAGCACCCGCGATGGGCTGCAGAATCTGGGGCAAGGATCGATCCAGCCGATCACGGAATGCTCCGCTCAACCTCATCGCGCCCAGGACGCCAGAAGCGGCAACCGCGACGTAGCCCAGTAGCAGCCCGGCGACGGCCGGGTACAACACGGAAAGCACGACGATTGACAACCCAACAAACACCGCACCGGAAAGGGCCCCGGTGTAGCTCTGATACGCGTTGGATGCGATCGCATTCTGATTGTCAAACAAAACGAGCTTGCGATGGCGTTGCAGGAGCTTCTGGGCCCCCCGGCCTGCTCCAAACTGGATGACCCGTTCAGCTCCCAGGTGCAGCAGATAGAACGCGATGGTGGCGATGCTCAGCCAGATGATCAGCGAGTCCCGATCGTACTGTTCGAAAACGGGCGGCAAGTAGCGAGGAATGCCTTCCGAGCCCAACAGGATGATGACCTTGAGGGGCAGGAAGAAGGCTAGCAACATCCCAATTTGCGAGACAAGCGTGGCAACCACCACAGCCGTAGTAGCGCCCGGTACCGACCAGAAGAACTTGGCGCCCAGGCGGCTGCTCCATTTCAGGCTGTCGAGGATGGCGCGGATCAAGGGGTTGCCGCCTGATTGGATGACGTTGTTGGTACCCGGCGAATGATTTGGGCGGCGGTGGCTTCTAGACCTGTAGGAGCCGAGCCCTCTCGGCGATGGGGCGCTGGATGGGTCCGATCGGCCAGGGGCTGGCCTCCTACATTGGCTACCGCGGCCGTGCGGCCGCGCGGGTCCAGCAAGAGCAGGTTCCACTCCGGTACGGTCAACGCACGGGCCATGGTTTCGTCCACATACCGTTCGCAGAGCGTGCCGCCATACGGCGTGATCAATTCCATTCGATAATCCACTACTCGATCCATACAAATCCCGTGGGAGCCTGCTCGCAGGCGAAGCCCCTGCCCGCGCCCGACTCTGGCAGGGGCTTCGCCGCCAAGGCGGTTCCTACAGGGCGGATTCGCCATGGTCCTTGAGATCCGCGCGCAGTTGCTCGATCTCGGTCATCAGCGCCTCGTGCTCGGCGCGTTTGCGTTTGAGCAGGTGATACGCCAGGCGTGCCTTCTCCTGCAGACCGCCCGGGGTCAGCTTGTACAGGTAGGCGGAGCGATTGTCGGAGCGGCGAAAGTTCTGCGCCTTTACCCAGCCGCGATCGAGCAGCGCCTTCAGCGCGTAGTGAGTCTTGCCAACGGACAGCCCCAGCGCCCGCGCGATCTGGCGCTGGCTCATCTCGGGGTCCGCCTCCAGCAGGCGAAGTACCTGGTACTGGGTATCGTCGTTGATCAACCTGCCGGTCCAAAGCCGCGCAGCGGCGACTGCGTTCACGCATTGAGCGCGCATTGGACCACGCACCATACCCCGCCGCAAGCCAACCCCTGTAGAAGCCTGCTTGCAGGCAAACGTTCCTGGCCACGTTGGGGCTGGCTGGGCTTCGTGCCAAGGGATGGCTTTGGCGGGGGCTTCGCGAGCAAGCTCGCTCCCACAGGTTGTTGACTGGGGTCTGGTTAGTCGCTGTTGAAGAGGTCGCGGGTGTAGATCTTGTCGGGCTGGTCGCGGATGTCGTCGGTGATGCGGTTGGCGACGATGACGTCGCTGATGCGCTTGAACTCGTCGAGGTCGCGGATGACGCGGGAGCGGTAGAAGTCGTCTTCGGGCAGTTCAGGCTCGTAGACGACGACCTCGATGCCCTTGGCCTTGATGCGTTTCATCACGCCCTGGATGGCGGAGGCGCGGAAGTTGTCGGAGCCGCTCTTCATCACCAGCCGGTAGATCCCGACCACCCGGGGCTGGCGCTTGATGACCGCATCCGCGATGAAGTCCTTGCGCGTCCGGTTGGCATCCACAATGGCCTTGATGATGTTGTTGGGCACATCGTCGTAGTTCGCCAGGAGCTGCTTGGTATCTTTCGGCAGGCAGTACCCCCCGAACCCGAACGACGGGTTGTTGTAGTGGCTTCCTATGCGCGGGTCCAGACAAACGCCATCGATGATCTGGCGGGTGTCCAGACCATTGGCCTCGGCGTAGCTGTCCAGCTCGTTGAAGTACGCCACGCGCATGGCCAGATAGGTGTTGGCGAACAGCTTGATCGCCTCGGCCTCGGTGGAGTCGGTGAAGACCATGGGGATATCGTCGTCGACCGCGCCTTCCGCCAGCAGGTTGGCGAATGCCTGGGCCCGGTCGGACCGCTCGCCGACGATGATGCGGGAGGGGTGCAGATTGTCGTACAGTGCCCGGCCCTCGCGCAGGAATTCCGGCGAGAACAGGATGTTGTCGGTTTCCATCTGCGCGCGGATCTCGCGCGTGTAGCCGACCGGCACGGTGGATTTGATGACCATCGTGGCGTGCGGGTTGATGGTCAGCACGTCGCGGATGACCGACTCCACCGTGGAGGTGTTGAAGTAGTTGGTCTGCGGGTCGTAGTCCGTGGGCGTGGCGATGATGATGAAGTCCGCGCCCTCGTAGGCCGCCTGCTTGTCCAGCGTCGCCTTGAGGTTCAGCGCGCGGTTCTCGAGGAAATCCTGGATCTCGGCATCGATGATCGGGGACTGCCGGCGGTTGATCTGCTCGACCTTCTCCGGCACCACATCCAGCGCGACCACCTCGTGGTGCTGCGCGAGCAGGACGGCGTTGGAAAGCCCGACATAGCCGGTTCCGGCAACTGCGATTTTCATCCCTTGCTTCCTTTCAGTCTGGATCTTTGTGTCTGCGTTTGCGGTTGCCTCGAACCCGTAGGAGCCGCCTTGGCGGCGAAGCCCCTGCCAGGGTCCGGCTTTGGCAGGGGCTTCGCCTGCGATCAGGCTCCTACAGGGGGGCTGAACCACCGCACGCGATTATTCAGGGCCCGAGGATACTGAGGCGCGATGAACAATGATGCGATCGGAGGCACGAAAGGCTAACGATCTGCTTACCCCGCGAACCGTTCTTGCGGCGGGTGGTCGGCTGGGGCGTATTCGTGCACCACTGCGCGGATCGTGTGGCAGGCGCGCTCGGTATCCATCTCGCGCTCGGCCTGGTCCAGCTGGCTCAGGGCCGCCTGCAGATCCTGTGGCGCGACGCAGTCCTCGCGGGCGCGCATGATCCGGGCATGCGCGGTGGGCTCGACGTTGTCGCCGATCAGCAACTCCTCGTAGAGCTTCTCGCCCGGGCGCAGGCCGGTGAAGACGATCTCGACCCCGTCCTCGGGCATGCCGTCTTCCTTCACCTGGCGTCCGTGCAGGCGGATCATGCGCCGGGCGAGGTCGATGATCCTGACCGGCTCGCCCATGTCCAGCACATAGACCTCGCCACCTTCCGCCATGGCACCGGCCTGGATGACCAGCTCGGCCGCCTCGGGGATGGACATGAAGTAGCGCGTGATCTCCGGGTGGGTCACCGTGACCGGCCCGCCGTCACGGATCTGCTGGTGGAACAGCGGCACCACGGAGCCGGAGGACCCGAGCACGTTGCCGAAACGCACCATGCTGAAGATCGTGCCGCGCCGCTCGCGGGCCCGATCCTGCAGGACCATCTCGGCCAGACGCTTGGTGGCTCCCATCACGTTGGTGGGACGCACGGCCTTGTCGGTGGAGATCAGGATGAAGCGTTCCACACCCGCGTTCAGCGCGGCTTCCGCCAGAACGGCGGTGCCAAAGACGTTGTTGCGCACGCCCTCGATCAGGTTGGACTCGACGATCGGCACGTGCTTGTAGGCCGCCGCGTGATAGAGCGTCTGCACGCCGTGTTCTTCCAGCACCGCGGCCACGCGCCGCGCATTGGCGACTGATCCCAGGACGGCGTGGATCGCCGGGTACTGCTCCTGCTGTGCCGCAACCTCCTGCATCTCGCGCTCGATGCTGTAGAGCGCGAACTCGTTGCGCTCGAACAGGATCAGCGCGGCCGGCTCGAGGCGGATAATGCGCCGGCAAAGCTCCGACCCGATGGAGCCACCCGCCCCGGTCACCATCACCACCCGGCCGCGCACACTGCGGGTGAGCAGCTCCGGGTCCGGCGGAACCGGATCCCGGCCCAGCAGATCGCCGATGTCGACGTCCTCCAGCTGCTCGAGGCTCGCGTGTCCGGAGACCACTGCCTCCATCGACGGCACGGTCTGCACGTACACCGGCAGCGGTTCCAGCTGCTCGAGGATGCGGCGGCGCTCCTGGCGCGTCGCGGAGGGGATGGCCAGCAGCACGCGCCCAACCCGAAAGCGATCGATCAGACGCGCGAGCTGGGCCGGCTTGTGAACCGGAATTCCGTCGATCGAGCTGCCCTGCAGGCTGCGGTCCTCGTCCACGAACGCGACCACTCGGAAGCGGCCTCCGGCCTTGAGCCCGGACAGCAACTGCACACCGGCCTCGCCGGCCCCGAACACGATCACCGGCTCGGCACCCGCCGACGCCTCGACGATGGAGCGATACCAGGTGCGCACCAGGAACCGGCTGCCCCCGACGTATAGGAAGGCCACGATCGCGAAGTTGATCGGCACCGAGCGCGGGAAGCTGTCTATACGACCGATCGCCGCCGCAGCCCACAGCACGAGCGCGAGCACGGCAACGCCGGCTCCCACCGCCCAGATCGTCCGCGACCCCATAAAGCGGATCACGGCCCGGTAAAGGCCCAATTTTGCGAATACCGGGATGCCCACCAGCACCACCAGCGGGAACAGCCACCAGGTCTCCAGCATGATCGGCGGGAACGGCTCCGCCAGGCGGATGGCGAAGCCGGACCACAGCGCCAGCGGCAGCATCACGACATCCGCCAGCACCATGAGCCAGCGCTTCCGCGAGCGCGGCAGATTGAGCAGCCTTTCCAGGCTCCGGCTCAGCATGAGCTGCAACACCCTTTACGCATTGGCCGCCCGACTCCGATGTCCACCAAAACCACCCGGATACAGTACATCAAGCGCACAACCCGAGGGCCACCGCGATCCGTCACGGCCCGCGAAGCATAAGCAGCCCCTGATAAAAATACACCCATCCCCAGACACCCCTGCAGGAGCCTGCTCGCAGGCGAATGCCCTCGCCCACGCTGGGAAACCTACCTCGGGCAGGAGCTTCGCGGCCAAGGCCGCTCCCACAGTTGACAGAACCCAGGGCCCCGCTGTGGGAGCGGCCTTGGCCGCGAAGCCCCTGCCGAAGTCGATTCAGCCCCTCACTCCAACCAGATCGCATCCCACAGCGGATATTGGCCCAGATTACTCACCAGCCCAGCCCGTAGAGGATTGGCCACCACGTAACGCGCGACGGCCTGCAGGTCCTCTTCCCGCCGCAAGGCGCGATCGTGGAAACCCGGCTGCCAAACCCGGCAAGGTCGTCCACTCAACTGCCCGATTCGACGAGTCGTGGAACTCTTCACCTTCTGTACGGTGCGGGACAATTCCCCATCGTCAAGTTGCATCAGCCAATGGACATGGTCGGGCATGACCACGAAGCAGAGTGTAGTCGCCGTCCCTTCCACCTCACGCAACGCCTGAACCACGCAGCGACCGTGATCGAGCGCGCGAAACCAGGCATGCCGATCGGCACATACCGCCGTGACCAGGTAAATCCTTCCGTGCTCGCTGACCCGCCCACGCCGCAACCGGTGGGATCGTGCCTTCCGTGGCATCCGAGCCTCCCGAGATTGTTACCACTCCATAGTTCTGTGGGAGCGGGCTTGCCCGCGAAGCCCCTGCCCGGGTCCGACTTTGGCAGGGGCTTCGCGGCCAAGGCCGCTCCCACGGTGCACACCCACCAAACAAACCGTCTCGCCAGAGTTCGAGCTAGGTGCGTTGTTCAGCCCAATGAGCGAACTGGGTGTACACCTGAAGGGCTGGCGTGACAGCGCCGATGACCCGCTCCAGATCGATCGTGTCGTACGGGTGTGTAAGGACGTTGCGCATCGCGCAGGCGTCCATCAACTGCTCGGCCAGTGTCTCCTCGAGATCAAGATGATCGCGAAGCGTCTCGAAAACGTCGCGGCGAGGCGATAGCCATCGCGGCGCAACATCGACAACTTGCGCTGCATCACCTCGGAAGTATCAGGCGGCATCCGAATCCTCTGTCATGTGGCGCTGGAACAGGACGGAATCCGCGTGCAGGAAAAACGCACGGTCCTGCTCCGCATGGAATCGCCCTTCACGCTCCTCGAACAGACATTCGCCATCGCGGAACACCTCGAAGCGGGTGACGGGCGACACACGATCCGAAAGGAGCAGAAGATCGACCGGGTCGGTCTCGAAGATTTCTTCCAGTTCCCGTTGCCACCGTCCCTGCGTCATCAGGTCCGGCATCGCCTGCGGTTCGACGGCCAGATCCACATCCCGCCCGTGCCCTTCCCGGGCTACGGACCCGAACAGGATCACCAGTCGCCAGTGGTGCCGGGCGGCGAGTTCATTGATGCGGCTGATCCGTTCCGGCTGAAGCATGGGAATCACGATTCGAGGCTAAGTCGTATCGTCAGAGTAGCAAAGGCGCGGTCGCTTATCCTCGGCGTTGCCGTGATGAGCCTTGTGGGGGCAGTTTTTTCAGACCAGATCTGTGGCATCTATCCCGTGGGAGCGGCCTTGGCCGCGAAGCTCCTGCCCGGGTCCGACTTTGGCAGGGGCTTCGCGGCCAAGGCCGCTCCCACAAAACAACCCCCACAAATCCACTCCGACCAGACTACTTCCTCCAGCCCAATCCTACAGGTGGGCTCATCAAGCGAGGAGCTGGGCGAGGTCGGCGGGGCCGAGGATGGGGATGTCGAGGGATTCGGCCTTGGTGACCTTGGAGCCGGGGTCGGCGCCGGCGATGACGGCGGTGGTCTTTTTGGAGACGGAGCCGGTGACCTTGGCGCCGCGGGCCTCGAGGGCGGCCTTGGCTTCGTCGCGGGTCATGGTGTCGAAGCTGCCGGTGAGGACGTAGGTGTTGCCGGCCAGCGGGGCCGAGTCGCCCGACTCTACCGTTTGTGGCCGGGGCGGATCGGGCCAGTGGACGCCGGCGTCGCGCAGGGCCTGGATCACGTCGCGGTTGTGCGGCTCGGCGAAGAAGTTGGCGATGTGCTCGGCGACGATGGGGCCGACGTCCGGGACCTCCTGCAGGGCCTCGGCATCGGCCTGCATCAGTGCGTCGAGATTGCCGTAGTACGTGGCCAGGTTGCGGGCGGTGACCTCGCCCACCTCGCGGATGCCGAGGGCGAAGATGAACCGCGCAAGCGTCGTCTCGCGCGCCTGTTCCAGGGCGTTGACGAGGTTGGCCGCGAGCTTGGGCCCTACCCGCTCCAGCGCCTCCAAGCGCTCGGCATCCAGCGCGAACAGATCCGCCGGGCTTTGCACGATGCCGCCGTCGGCAAGTTGCTCGATGATCTTTTCGCCGAAGCCCTCGATGTCCATCGCCCGGCGCGAGACGAAGTGCTTCAGCGCCTCGCGCCGCTGTGCGGGGCAGACCAGCCCGCCGGTGCAGCGGGCCACGGCCTCGCCCTCCGGGCGTTCGATGTGCGAGTCGCACTCCGGGCAGGTTGCCGGCATCTCGATCGCGCGTGTGTCCGCCGGCCGTTCGCCGCCGGCGCGGCCGACCACCTCGGGGATCACGTCGCCGGCGCGGCGCACGATCACGCGGTCGCCGATACGCACATCCTTGCGCGCGATCTCGTCCATGTTGTGCAGGGTGGCGTTACTGACCATCACGCCGCCCACCAGCACCGGCTCCAGGCGCGCCACCGGCGTCAGCGCGCCGGTGCGACCCACGCGGAACTCGACATTGCGCAGCGTGGTGGTGCGTTCCTCCGCCGGGAACTTGTGGGCGATGGCCCAGCGCGGCGCGCGCGAGACGAAGCCCAGCGCCTGCTGGTCGGCCAGGGCATCCACCTTGTACACGATGCCGTCAATCTCGTAGTCCAGCCCCGCGCGCCGAGCGGCGAGCCGTTCGTAGTAGTCGAGACAGGCCTCCACACCCTCCAGCACCTCCCGCTCCGGGCAGGCCGGGAAGCCGAGCTCCCGCAGCCAGTCCAGCGTGCTGGACTGGGTGTCCGGCAGGGTCCCGCCCTCGACGAATCCCACGGAGTAGGCGAAAAAGCTGAGCGGCCGGCGCGCGGTCACCTGCGGGTCCAGCTGGCGCAGGCTGCCGGCGGCGGCGTTGCGCGGGTTCATGAATCCGCGCTGGCCGTCGGCCTCCAGGCCGGCGTTCAGGCGTTCGAAGTCGGCGCGGCGCATGAACACCTCGCCGCGCACCTCCAGCACCTGCGGGGCGTCGTCGGTGAAGCGGTCGCCCAGGTGCAGCGGGATCGGACGCACGGTGCGCACGTTGGCGGTCACGTCCTCGCCGGTCTCGCCGTCTCCGCGGGTGGCGGCCTGGACCAGACGCCCATTCTCGTAGATCAGGCTGATGGCGAGCCCGTCCAGCTTGGGCTCGGCCATATAGGTGACGGCGGCCTCGCTGCGTGCCGGATCGCCGGTCTGCTTCGCCAGGCGTTCGCGCACGCGGCGGTCGAAGTCGCGGATCTCTTCCGCCTCGAAGCCATTGGCCAGCGACAGCATCGGCAGACGGTGCCGCACCGTGGCGAAGCCCTCGGCCGGCGCGGCCCCGACGCGCTGGGTAGGCGAGTCGGGGGTGACGAGATCGGGGTGCTCCGCCTCGAGCTGCTCGAGTTCGCGCATCAGCGTGTCGAACTCGGCGTCCGAGACTTCGGGATCGTCGAGTACGTAGTAGCGGTAGTTGTGGTGCTCGATCTGCCGGCGCAGCGCGTCCACGCGCGCCGCGGCAGCCGCCGAATTCTGCCCGGCCGGCGTACCCGACGGGCTCATCGCGTGCTGCGCCGGCGCAGCACGTCCGGGCGATGGCGGCGCAACCAGTCGTTCAGGTCCTCGCGCATGTAGGCCAGGGTCTGGTTCGTCGCGGTGGACTGCTGCGCGTCCAGGATGCTGCCGCCCAGGTCGCGCGCCAGCACGTGGGCATGCTCCAGCAGCGCCTCGAAGGCCCGCTGCGGCTCGGCACTGCGATGCACCTGGGTGAACAGCGTGACGCCGGGTGTCATCATGTCCGCCAGGTCCTCCTCGCGCAGGGTGCCCGGCGGCACCATATTGGCGGCGGAGAACAGCGGCACACGGTTGTCCGTCTCCGGTTCCTGGAAGTGGTAGATGTCCATCTCGCCGGGGGTCATGCCGGCGCGCTGCATGGCCGCGCCCAGGGCCACGCCGGTGAACGGCTTGTTGCGCGGGGCCACCACGTGCAGCAGCAGGATCTTCTCGTCGGTCGCGCGGCGCTCGGCCTTCGGATTGCGCCCGACCACGCGCGGCTCGGAGACATACTCGCCCAGGGTCTCCATATCCGGTGCCGGCTTCTCGATCAGGTCCGGGTCCACCTCGTGGTCCGGGTGCAGGTGCTCGCCCAGGGTGTCGTCGGCGCGTGCGGGCTTGAGCCGTTCCGGCCGCACACGCTCCATGCCGGCGCGCAGGCGGGCGCCCATGCCGCCGAGCGCCGCCCGCACACGCTCCACCGGCGCGCTCGCGCGGCCCTTGCGCCGGGTGTGCAACGGGCGGTCCTCCGGCGACGGCTCGAAGGCACCGTGCGGCGGGGGCGGCGTGGGCTCCTCGTCGCTGTCCAGCACCCCGTAGATATCCTGGGCGCGGTCGCCCCGGCGTCCGTAGTCGGGCTCCAGGTCCGGTTCGTCGTCGTTGGCGGTTACGCCCAGATGAGGCTCGTGGCGCTGCTCGCGATTCGCACCGGGGAGGTGCGGCTCCTCGAATGCGGGCTCGCGCGCCCCGCCGGTGCGAACGCTGCCGGTATCCAGCGGATCCCCCCAGCCCGCCTCCGGCTCGGAAACGCTGCCAGGCTCGGCCGGCTCGAACCAGCGCTTCTGCCCCGGCTGCTCACTGGCGCGGATATGCACGGCCTCGTCGCCCCAGTCCGCGGCATCGTCCTCCTCGTCGCGCGCTGCCGCGCGCGTGCGCAGGCGATGGCCAAGCCAGATCCCCGCGATCAGGACAATCCCCAGTATGACCAGACTGATGCGCATCCAATCCACGCAGTACCTCGTTTGATTGCAGTGATTTTGCCGCGGTTTTTCCGGGCGCCGGGGGTCCGATGGAACCCGTTGTGCCATCCCCTGGAGATTTGGAGCCTCGCAATGACGGGGGGCTTGGCTCAGGCCTCCGCCAGCTCCACGGCCTCGTCGATATCCACGCTGACCAGCCGCGACACGCCCGGCTCGTGCATGGTAACGCCAATCAGCTGCTCGGCCATGGCCATGGTCGCCTTGTTGTGCGTGATGAAGATGAACTGGATCTGCTCCGACATCTCGCGCAGCAGATCACAGAACCGACCGACGTTGGCCTCGTCCAGCGGGGCGTCCACCTCGTCCAGCATGCAGAATGGCGCCGGATTCAGCTCGAAAATCGCGAACACCAATGCCGAAGCCGTGAGCGCCTTCTCACCTCCGGACATCAGATGGATGGTGGACAGCCGCTTGCCGGGCGGGCGCGCCATGATGGTGACGCCGGTATCCAGCAAGTCGTCCCCGGTCATCTCCAGGCGCGCCTCGCCACCCCCGAACAGGCGCTGGAACTTGTGCCCCAGCCCGGCATTCACCTGGTCGAAGGTCTGCTTGAACAGCGCGCGCGTCTCGCGGTCGATGCGGTGCATCGCCGCCTCCAGGGTCTCCAGTGCCTCGATCAGGTCGGCGTGCTGTTCTTCCAGGTAGCGCGAGCGCTCCTCCAGGCTGCGCGCCTCGTCGATGGCCGCGAGGTTGATTGGCCCCAGCTTTTCGATCTTGCGGTCCAGTTCGCCAATCGCCTGCTCCCAGGCCGGGACAGTGGCGTCCTCCGGTAGCTCGGGCGCAAGGGCCTCGGCGGCAAAGCCGGATTCCTGAAACTGGGTCTTCAGTTGTTCGATCTGCACCGAGCGCTCGCGCAGGTCCAGGCGCAGCTCCTCGCAGGTCGAGCGCTGCGCCTCCACGCGATTGCCGAGCTCGGTGCTGGCACCG
This sequence comes from Thioalkalivibrio sp. ALE31, assembly GCF_000377405.1. Lineage (GTDB taxonomy): Bacteria > Pseudomonadota > Gammaproteobacteria > Ectothiorhodospirales > Ectothiorhodospiraceae > Thioalkalivibrio. The sequence goes on from NZ_KB905020.1 coordinate 542,534, forward strand.
GCCAGTTCGCGCAGCCGCGCGTCGCAGGCCTCCAGGTCGGCGCGCGCCCGGGTCAGGCGTGCCTCGGCCTCCTGGCGCTGCTCCGCGGCGGTCTGCAGATCCGCGCGCCACTGCTCCAGCGGATCCTGGCGCTCGTGCAGCCCCTGTGCGAGGCGCTCGCGGCGCTGGGCATCGTCTTCGCGCTGGCGCTCCAGGCGTTCGCGCTCGTTGTGTTCGCGCTCCAGGCGGTGGCGCGCCTCCTGTTCGGCCATGCGCGCCTGGTTCGACGCGTCGCGCGCCGCGCGCAGCGCATCCCGGGCCTCGGCCTGTGCGGCACGGGCCGCCTCGACGCGTGCCTCCAGCGCCGCGCGGTCGGCCTCCAGGGTCTCGATGCGCGCCAGCGCCTCGTTGCGCTCGGCTTCCGCGGTCGCGAACTGCTCGCGGGCACGCGCGGCCTCCTCGTCCAGCTCGCCGGCCTCGCGGTCGATGCGTTCCTGCTGCTGCTCGAGCTGCCGAGCCTGGTCACGCAGGCGCTGGACGCGGCGCTCGCGGTCGTCGATCTGGGCCTGCTGCTCGCGGATCTGGCCGTCCAGCGCCTCGCGCCGGGCGCGGGTGGCCGCGAGGGTCTCGTTGCGCTCTTCCAGCGCGGCCTGCAGGCGGTTCATATCTGTCGCGAGCTCCTCCTGACGCTCCTGCAGCTCGCGCGCCAGACGCACCCGCGCGACCGCGCCGCTGGCCCCGCCCTCCAGCGTGCGATGCGCGACCCAGCCCGGGCCCAGCCAGGTGCCATCCGGGGTGATCACGCTCTCGCCCGGACCCAGCGTCGCCACCCGGGCGCGGGCGGTTGCGAGATCGTCCGCGCACTGCACCGTGGCGAGCCAGGCGGTGACTACCGGCGAGCCCTGCACGCGAGCGGCCAGGCTGCCGGCCGGCGCCTGCGCGCCCTGCGGCACGTCGCTATCGACCAGGCGCAGCATGGCGTCGGGCAGATCCGGCGCGGCCTCGGCCGTGTCGGTCACGGCGGCCTCCAGCCAGGCCCCCAGGACCATCTCCACGGCGGTGTCCCAGCCCTCGGCGACCTCCAGCTGCCGCACCAGCGGCCGCGACAGATCCAGCCCGTGTTCGCGCGCCCAGGCGTCGCGCCGGGCGCGGGTCTCCTGCGGGTCGTCCTCGCCGGCGAAGTGCTCGAGGCCTGCCAGACGCCCGGCGACCTCGCGCGCCTCGCGTTCGGTGGCGTGCAGGCGGTCCTGCTCCTCGCGCTGAGCCTGTTCCAGTTCGGCCAGCGCGTTCTGCTGCTGTTCGCGATCGCCCTGCAGGGCCTGCAGCCGCTCGCGCAGGCCGGCCAGTTCCGTATCCAGGCGGTCCGCCTCGGTACCCGGGTGGGTCTGCGGCAGGGCCGAACGCTCCGCCTCGAGGCGCTCGCCGCGCTGGGCGACGCGCTTGAGCAGGTGCTCGGCGTTGTCCATGCGCGAACGCGCGAGCTGCGCGTTCTGGCGCGGCTCCGCCAGCGAGCGTTCCCATTCGGTGAGGGCCTCGCGCGCGGCCTGGTATTCGGTCTCGGCCTCTTCCGCGGCCGCCTCCAGACGCTCGCGCTCGGCCTCGGCGCTGGCGGTAGCCGCCTGGCGTTGCGCGCTCTCCTGCTCGGCCTGCGCGATGCGCGCCTCCACCGCCTGATGCTCGCCGGCGGCGGCCTCGATGCGGCTGTCCAGCTGGCGCAGCTCGGCCTGTTCGCGCGCTAGTTCGTCCTCGGCATGGCGAATGGACTGCTCCAGCCGCGAGACCTCGGCGGCGCGATCGTAGTAGGCACTCTGCGCCTGGGTGGTGGCGGCCTCCAGCTCGAGGCGCTCCTGGCGCGCCTGTTCGGTGCCGGTCTGCGCCTTCTGAGCCTCGGCCTGGGCCTGGGCCAGTGCGGTCTCGGCATCGTTGAGCCGGGTGCGGCTGGCCTCCATCTCGCGTTCCTGCGCCTGCAGGCGCAGGAGGATGGCCTCGGCGCGCTTTTGCCGGCGTTCGGCCGCCAGGGCCTGGTAGCGCTCGGCGGTGGCGGCCTGGCGATTCAGGCGCTCGGCCTGCTTGGCCACCTCGTCGCGCACGTCGTCCAGGCGCTCGAGGTTCTCGCGGGTGTGGCGTACGCGGTTCTCGGTCTCGCGCCGGCGCTCCTTGTATTTGGAGATGCCGGCCGCCTCCTCCAGGTACACGCGCAGCTCCTCCGGCCGCGCCTCGATCAGGCGCGCGATCATGCCCTGCTCGATGATGGCGTAGCTGCGCGGCCCCAGGCCCGTGCCGAGGAACAGGTCTACCACGTCGCGCTTGCGCGCACGCTGGCCGTTGAGGAAGTACTTGGACTGGCCGTCGCGGGTCAGCGCGCGTTTGACGGCGATCTCGCCATAGCCGCTGTACTCGCCGCCCAGGCGGCCGTCGGAGTTGTCGAAGACGAGCTCGATGGAGGCCTGCCCCACCGGCTTGCGGCTGGAGGAGCCGTTGAAGATCACGTCCTCGCTGGAGTCCCCGCGCAGGTGCTTGGCCGAGGACTCGCCCATCACCCAGCGCACGGCGTCGATGGTGTTGGACTTGCCACAGCCGTTCGGCCCGACCACGCCCACCCGATTACCGGGCAGGACGAGGGTGGTCGGGTCCACGAACGACTTGAAGCCGGCCAGCTTGATTCGGGCGAGTCGCACGTTCGGCGCTATCCGCGGTCAGGGAACTCGGGGTTAGAATGGTACACGCTTACACCCTCAGAGTGACCCGCCCCCGAGCACCTGGCACCTGTCCCGCTGTAGGAGCCTGCTAGCAGGCTCCCACAGGGGGCTGTCACACGCAGGGGCCACCCATTCAACGACGAGAGACGTAGATGCCCAGCCAGCCGAGCAAGACCCTGGAGACCTTCGACAATCCGGCGCCGGAGAACGACTTCGCGATCTATATCCGCGTACCGGAATTCACCTGCCTGTGCCCCGCGACCGGACAACCGGACTTCGCCGAGCTGCACATCCAGTATGTGGCGGACAAGAAATGTGTGGAGCTGAAGTCGCTGAAGAACTACATGTGGTCCTACCGGGATGAGGGGGCCTTCCACGAGGCCGTGACCAACCGCATCCTGGCCGATCTGGTGGCGGCGACCGACCCGCGCTACATGCGCCTGACCTCGTACTTCAACGTGCGCGGTGGCGTCTATACCACCGTGGTGGCGGAACACCGCAAGCCCGGCTGGACCCCGCCGGAGCCGGTGCAACTGCCCTCGCCCACGCGCAGCCCGCTCGACATGAACGGCTGAGCTCGCGCGCGATGCACGCCATCGGCATCGACCTCGGCACCTCCGGGATCCGGCTCGTGCTGCTGGACCCGGCGGGCGAGCGCATCCATGCCGCGCAGCGGGCGCTGCCGGCCTCGGTCGGTGGCGATGAGCAGCGCGCGGAGCAGAACCCGGCCCTTTGGTGGTCCCATGTACGCGAGCTCCTGCGCGAGGCCGCTACGCATCTGGACGGCGAGCCGGCGGCAATCGCGGTGGACGGGACCTCGGCCACCCTGCTGCGCCTGGACGCCGATGGACGCCCGACCCACCCGGCATTGATGTACAACGATGCCCGGGCCACCGACATGCTGCCCGTGCTGGCCGGGGTGGCCCCGGCCGCTTCCGCCGTGCACAGCCCCAGTTCCTCGGCCGCGAAGCTGCTGTGGTTGCGTCGCCACGAGGGGCTCTCGGGCGTGCGCCGCGTCCTGCATCAGGCCGACTGGATCGCCGGGCGCCTGCGCGGGCGCTTCGACCACATGGACGAAAACAACGCCCTGAAACTGGGCTACGACGCCCTGTGGGGGGGATGGCCGAACTGGCTGCAGGAGACCCTCGGGACCGACGCCGCCCTGCTGCCGGAGGTGGTCCCCGCCGGCACCGTGCTGGGCCCCCTGGACCCACAGATGGCGGAGGCACTGCACCTGAACCCGGCCTGCCGGGTGGTGGCCGGCACCACCGACAGCATCGCCGGATTTCTCGCCTCCGGTGTCGCCGATGACACCACCGGGGTCACCAGCCTGGGCTCTACGCTGGTGCTCAAGCAGTTGGCGCCGGAGCCGATCTACGCCCCGGAACTGGGCATCTACAGCCACCGCTTGCTGGGACGCTGGCTGGTCGGCGGCGCCTCCAACAGCGGCGGCGCCGTACTGCGCCAGTACTTCGACGACGCGGCGCTGGAGCGACTTAGCGACACCATCGACCCGGAGAACGACAGCGGGCTGGACTACCGGCCCCTGCCCCGACCCGGCGAGCGCTTCCCGGTCAACGATCCCGATCTGGAGCCGCGTCTCGCCCCCCGCCCCGATGACGACGCGCGCTTCTTGCAGGGACTGTTCGAGGGGATCGCCCGCATCGAGCGCGACGGCTACCGCCGTCTGACCGAACTGGGCGCCCCGCGCGTGGAACGCGTGGTCTCCCTCGGCGGCGGCGCCCGGAACCCCGTATGGACCCGCATCCGCAGCCGCATCCTCGAATGCCCGGTCACCCCGGCCACGGATGACGACGCGGCGCGCGGAGCCGCCCGCCTCGCGCGCATCGGCGTGGGTCTGGAGCCCGGCTTCACGGACTGACCGTCTCCTGTGCCGACAAGACCCATGTAGGAGGCCAGCCCTCTGGCCGATGGGGGGCATCACCAGCATCCCATCGGCCAGAGGGCTGGCCTCCTACAGGAAATCCGGGGGCAGGGCCTAATGGTGGTGATCGATGCTACATTCCGAAGGGAACACCACAACAAAGGGATACGACATGCACTGGACGCGAGTTCTCGGGATTGCCCTGCTGGTGGGCGGCATCATCCTGCTGGTGATGGGCTATAACGCGACCGAAAGCCTGGGCGAGGAGCTGCACCAAGAATTCATGGGGCGCTACACGGACGAGACGCGCTGGTACCTGATCGCGGGCGGCGTGATGTCCGTCGTTGGGCTGGTGCTGGCGATCTTCGGGGTGCGCCGCTGAGTCCACCGTGCCGGCCCGTTCGCTCCGCCTGACCCCGCTGTTCGCGTTCCTGGCACCCTTTCGCGGGCTTTCGCGCGTATTCGAGCCGGGCCTGCGGGGCCTGGTGATCGGGCCCCTGATCATCAACATCGTGGTGGTGATCGGGCTTGCGGCGGCGGCCGCACTTGGCTTCGAGGCGCTGCTGGCCGCGTGGCTCCCGAGTGGCTGGGACTGGCTGGCCTGGCTGCTATGGCCGTTGTTCGCCCTGGCGCTGCTGGTGGCCTTTGCGGTATCGGCAGTAGCCCTGGCCGCGATCATCGCCAGCCCGTTCTCCGGCCCGCTGGCCTACCGTACCGCCCGCGGCCTGGGCCACGAACCGCGCCAGCCGGCGCGCTCGTTTCTCGGCGAGATGGGTCACGCGAGTATCACCGCGCTGCGCAAGACCGGGTACTACGCCCTGCTGTTCATCCCGGTCCTGGTGATCACGGTGATCCCCGGGCTGAACCTGCTGGCCGGACTGGCGTGGTTCCTGTTCGGCAGCTGGGTCCTGGCCGTCGAATTCATGGAAGCCCCGCTGGCGAACGACGGCCTGGAGTTTGCGGCGGTCCGCCAGACCCTGCGCGCCCACCGGCTGGAGACGCTCAGCTTCGGGGCCGGCACCACGCTGCTGGCGATGGTGCCGGTGGTGAACCTGCTGCTGGTCCCGGCCGCCGTAATCGGCGCAACCCACCTGCGCGTGCGCCTGCCCGACCCCCGGGGCAACGCCTAAGGCATTTTTCACCACAGAGAGCGCGGAGGGCACAGAGAACTGCAAAAGCCGGGTTACAGGAAGTAGGGAAGGACGCTGGAATGAATAACGATGGCCGGGTCCATTCCTCCGGAATCATCGATCTCGGATGCAGACCTTCCGGGGCAAAGCGACTCACCGAAACCCTGCGAGCCCCAGGCCCTCCAGCCCATCATCCCTTCCAACCTTCAAACCTTCCTGTAAATCGCTCTTGAATTTCTCCGTGGCCTCTGTGTGCTCTGTGGTGAAAAGGCCCTTCCGCCGTTGACCGCCTTCGTGCCTTCGTGCGCTTCGTGGTGCCAAACGCCCTTGACCTCGTGAGAGGCGGGATCCGAATCAGCCCAGTAGCGCATCCAGCGGGTTGTCGGTCGGCAGCGGGCGCATGCGGCCCTCGCGCAGCTCCTGCGCGACGCCCTGCAGGGAATGGCGGCGGCTGGCGCCCTGGTCGAGCGACAGGAAGAGGTAGCCGCGCGTGGCCTCGCCGCGCCACACGAGGCCCATGCGGTGCAGCTGCCCGCTGGCCTTGTCCACCAGTTCGAACCACTCGCCGGTGCGCATCCGGCTGGCATCGAAGACCCAGGGGTCGTCGAGATCGGTCAGCAGATCCGGGTCGTCGTCCTCCAGGCGCGTGGCGCGACGCGCCTGGATGCGTGCCTGCGGGTCGAAGCGCGGCTCGTCGGCCGCGGCACGGATACGCTGCAGGTGCGCCTGCCCGAGGTGCTGCACCACCGCCTTGATGCGCGCCTCGTCGGCGCCATGCTCGCGGGCGGTGGCGACGATCTTCTGCACCAGCGGATTGACTTCCTGCGGGGTGACCCCGTTGCAGATTGCCCGCACCACCTCCTGAACCTCGGCGTCCAGGACCTGCACGGCCGCCTCGTCCACGGCCAGCAGGTCTTCCCAGGCCTCGGCGATCTGCTCGGCGGCGCGCTCCGGCAGCTCGGCACCGGTTTCCAGCACGCATACGGTCAGGGTGCGTCGGGCCCGGGCGGCACGCTCCTTCTGGCACATCGGCTCGGCAAGTGCGTCCGCCTGCGCCTGCCAGTGCGCGTCCTGCTCCGCCAGGGCCGTATCCCATTCCTCGCGCAGGGCCTGTGCGCCGGCGCGATCGAGGACATCGACCTCCTTTTCCAGGCGTTCGACGCTCTGGCGCATCGCGTCGAGATAGCCTTTGACCAGCGCGGCATCCTCCGCGCCGTTGTCGGGGCTGATGCGCACACCGGTGTTGATCAGGCTGCCCACCCATTCACGCAGCGGGTGGGCGGAGTCGTGGAAGAATTCGAGATCGCGGCTGACCACGCGCGCGAGCAGCGGTTGCAGCTTCAGCATGATCGCGCGGAACTCGGGATGGCACTCGAGCTGGCGCGACACCTCGGCGAACACGCCCGCCAGCACACCCGTGATGACGTCCTCCAGGGGGGCCTCGACCGCCGAGCCACCGGCGCCCGCCGCCGGGCCCATACCCGCCCCGCCGGCGGCCAGCAGCCAGCCGGAGGACGCCGCCCATTGCTGCCAGGCCTCCGGGGCCGCATCCGCCGCGGGCATCGGCGCGCGGGCCGCCACGCCCACGCCAGCGCCGGCTTCCGAAGTGGCCGCCTCGTCCGCCTCGGTCGCGGGCGCCGCCGCGCCGTCGGGGGCCGGTTCGGCGCTGGCGGCGCCCCAGCTCGCGCGAGCCGCCGGCCGGTCCAGATCGCCATCCGGTTCCTCGGAAACCGGCTCGCGGACCAGCCCACAGGACTCCACCGTCTCGACCACGAAGGCCAGGGTCGGCGCGGCGGTGCTGCCCAGGCAGCGCACATACCCGCGCATCAGATCGAGGGTCATGTCGGTACGGCCGAACTGGGCCTCGGCGGTCTCGATCAGGCGCTCGTACCAGTTCAGCGGCGACCACGGCGCCCAGCCGGGGTGCTCGAAGCGATCCTCCTCGCGCGCCGCCTGCAGGAAGACGAACCAGGAATAGCGATTGTGCTCGCGGACAAGCCCTTCCAGCTTGTGCCGCAGGGAGCGGCGGGTGGACTGGTAATCGTCCAGGATCTGCAACCCGGAGTTGTCGCCCGCGTAGCTGGAACCGGAGAATTCGTACTTCGGGGGATAGGTCGTGGCCAGGAAGTCCCGTTCCAGGGCCTCCTCGAACTGGCGGCGCAGCACGAACTGATAGCCCTGAAGCTGGTTGGCCCACTCGCTGCTTTCGGAATCCTTGCCGCCGGCGGTCCAGTCCCGGGCGATCGCCTCCAGGCAGCGGTCGAGGTGGTCCGCCACTCGTGGAACGATGCCACGCGCCAGTTGCTGGCGCTGCGCATCCGACAATCCAGCCAGTCCCGACCAAAGCTTCGCTGGATCGGCCCCCGGGCCTTCCCGGCCTTTCTGCTCCGTGCCTGCCATTGCTTGGGTGCCCTCGTCTAGCCGCGCGATTGCCCCCGTAAGTTCAACGTGAGGCACCCAATAGTGTACAGGCGCGGCAAAAGCAGAGCATCCGGGGCAGCTTCCGGCTCGATCCTACGGAAACACTGATCAAGGTACACGCTCGCGATCGAGTCGCTTTTGCGCGCGATTAAATCAGCTTCTCCCTAGCCCGATTCAGTCGTCCAGTGGCTGCGCGCCCACCTGGACCATGTCGCCTTCGATGCGCACGGGAAACCGGGTCAGCGGCTCTTCCGCCGGCGGCTCCATGACCTCGCCGGTGCGCAGACAGAACTGGGCATCGTGCATCGGACAGGTAATGCAGTCGTCGGGGTCGATCTCGCCGTCGGCGATGGGTACATCCTCGTGGGTACAGAGGTTCTCCACCGCGAAATACTCGCCGCCGAGGTTGAAGATGGCGACCTCGGTATCCGCCGTCTCCACCAGGCGATGGTCTCCATCCTCGATCGTCCCGACCGGGGCTACATCAATCCAATGTGTCATTGCGTCTCCCTTGGCAAAACCCGGGGTTCAGGCAGCAGATTCGTTCAACGGGCGGATGCACGCAGGGCCGCAGTGGCGGCCGGGTCGATCTCGATCCGCCGCCCTTCTTCCGTGTGATAGGAAAAGCGCCCGACTACGCGCAGGTTCTCGCCCAGGTGGTCGCGGACCGCCGAACCGGGGGTAACCGCCACCCGGTTGATGGCGTCGTCCTCGAGCCAGTAATGCTCGGGATCGTCGAAGCGGTTTACCACTCCCGCGGTTTCCACCAGCTCGCCGTCAAACGCCGGCGCCGACGCCGCCAGTTGCTCCAGCGTTACCGGCGCCACGCGCTCGCCACCGCAGGCTACCAACAAGGCTGACGCTACCAACCCCAGAATCAGGGCCTTCATCCCCTTCCACACGATCGTTTCTCCCGGTTCCGCTCACAGCGCATGCCGCATCCTTCTCCATACAGCCTAACGAAAGGGGCATTCGTCGTGCCGATTCACCCGCGAATCACAGGCTCAAGCGAGACGGTTCGCTGCCGTTACCCGGGAATGACGACCCGAACACGCACCCGACAGGGACGCTCGCTCGTATGAATTCGGCACATCAGAACCGCTCCCGCTCGCCCTCGCGAATGACCCGGCCTCGGTCGAGCGCCGGCCCGAAGGCCACGGGGGCACTGGACCCGAACGAACGGCGACACCTCGCTCCAAGGGAAGACTGGGTGGAACTGGCGGAGGAGACCCTCAGGCTGATCCGGCAACTGCGGGTTTAGGTACTGCGGCGCGCCGTGCGTTAGCGGGCGTGCTGGGCAAGCCAGCGGTCCAGGGCGTTGCCGAAGGCCTGGCGGTCGCGAGGGCCCAGGGCCGCGGGACCGCCGGTATCCACGCCGCTCCCGCGCAGGGTGTCCATGAAATCGCGCATGCTGAGGCGCTCGCGGATGTTGTCGCGGGTATAGAGCTCGCCGCGTGGATTGAGCGCCTGGCCGCCCTTCTCGATCACCTCCGCGGCCAGCGGGATATCGGCCGTGATGACCAGGTCGCCCGCCGCGAGGCGCCGGACAATCTCGTTGTCGGCCACGTCGAACCCGGCACCCACCTGGATGGAATCGATCAGCTTGGACGGCGGCGTGCGCATCGGCTGGTTGGCCACCAGGGTCATCGGCGTCCCGGTCCGCTTCGCCGCGCGGAACAGGATTTCCTTGATCACAGCGGGACAGGCGTCCGCATCCACCCAGATCTTCATGGGCCTCCTTCCGGGGCGTTCAATGACGGTTGCGGCACAGGGTATCGGTTCGCGGCGCCTGGCACATTTTTCGCCGCCCGGATTGGCACCCGCACAAGCCCCGTGCTATCAGGGACCTGAACAGGAGATACCTGCTCCTGCCTTCAAACAGGGCGTGCGTTCCGGTCGAGCCACGCATCCAACCCGCAAGGAGCATCCCATGGGCATCGATAGTTACCGGCATTCTGGGTTTGATCTGGCTGCTGATCGTAATTTAGGGAAACACTGATCAATGCACACACTCGCGCTCGAGTCGCTTTTGCGTGGGAACAAGGCGCGGTGACTGCCGTGCAGTCATTCTGCACAAGGGAACCGCAATGCCGTTCGCGCGCAAAAGCGGCCGAGCCCCTGCTGTCAATGGCTTGTGGGGTTGGCACCCCGGGTTCCCCGATCCTGCGTTGCGCCACTTGCGGGTAGAACCACTACCCGCTGCGCACCGCGCCTTGTCTCGGAAAACCTGGGGTGCCAACGCGAGTGTGTGCATTGATCAGTGTTTCCCTAAGCCATCGTGCGCACCGCGCAAAGCCCCGCCGGCCCGGTCGTCAAGTTGCTGTGGATCCTGATCCTGCTGTTCCTGCCGCTTCTGGGGCTGATCGCCTGGCTGCTGCTGGGCCCACGATAGGCGCCCGTCGCGCCCTTCACAGGCGGAGCAGAAACTCCGCCAGGTCTACGTCCCGGCCCTCCAGTTCGCGGAGCCGCGCAAGCAGCGCATCCTGGGATCCGAACCGCTCGTGATCAAAGCCCGGGGCACGGGATGTCCGCTGCCGCCCCGGGATACCCGGGTCCGGGTCCGCAGCACGCCAGCCGAAGTCCGGTGGCGGGTCGGACGTCCGCGTATCGGCAGCCGGAACGGCATCCCGCTCCGCAGGGGCGCGCGGGCTCGGCGGATCGGCGGGGCCCAGCGCCTCACCCAACGCGACATCCTCCGCAACCTCGGGGCTGGCCGCCTCTTCCGACGGCGCATCGACCGAAGGCTCAACCCCCTTGATGGCCGGTCGCCCCGTGCGCGCCCGGTACTGCTCGTGGAGGGTGTTCAGGACCTCGGCCAGGGCTTCCGGGTCCGCCACCTCCAGCGCGGTCTCGAAGGCCCGGCGCAACGGGTCCAGGCCCTCGTCGGCATCCACCTCCGGCGGGGGCGTCTCGCCGGCCGGGGAATCCACAGCTTCCTGGACCGCCGTTGCCGGCTGGGCCGTGGCTTCGAATCCGTGATCCTCGGCGGAACCGACAGCGGATCGGGGAGCGGGTGGAGACTCCTCGAGCCGCCCGCGCCAGAAGCGGCTGAAGGCCGCGTCGGGCCCCTGCGGCGGGTCGTCGTCCAGCGCGTTGGCCAGGCGCTGAAACGGGCGGAACGACGGATCGCCCTCGGCAAACAGCGCGACCGGGTGCTGCAGGGTGACCGCCGTACGCAGACTCTCGTCGCGCTGGACGAAACCCAGGAAATCGACCCGCGTATGCAGGTATTTTTCCACCGCGTTGCCGAAGCGCTGGAACACGCTGCGCGCCTCGGCAACGTCCGCGACCATGTTGACGACCACCCGTACATCCAGCGCCTGCCGGCGCAAGGCGAGTTTCAGCAGGGAGAAGGCGTCCGTCAGGGAGGTCGGCTCCGGGGTGAGCACCAGCAGGACCTGATGGCTGGCCGCGAGGAAGTCCAGCGTGGTGTCGCCGATGCCGGCGGCGGTGTCCAGCAACAGGTCGTCGAAATCCGATTCGATGCGCGCCAGCTCCGTGACCAGGCGCTGCTGGTGGGCCTCGGAGAGCTCGGCGTACTCGCGGATGCCACTGGCGCCCGGGATGATCCGCAGGCCATGGGGCCCTTCCAGGAGGATCTCCTCGATGCCGCATTCCCCGGCCAGCACCTCGGGCAGCCCCCGTTGCGGACGCAGCCCCAGCAGGATGTTGACGTTGGCCAGCCCGGTGTCGCCGTCGAGGATGCACACCCGCCGCCCCCGGCGCGCCAGGGTAATCCCGAGGTTAACCGCGAGGCTGGACTTGCCCACGCCACCCTTGCCGCTGGCCACGGCCAGGACCCGTGGCCGCGCCACCGCTGCGGATCGGGAATCCGCCGAGGCACTGCGATCGGACATTGCGGCTCCCTGCATGGCACTCATCGGCATGGATTAAGGAAACCCTGATCGGTAAAGGATGACGGCGAACTCACGGCCGGTCTACCCCGTCCGGTAGCGTGTCCGAATACCGCACAGTATAGTCGGTTATCATGAGCGGCACGGCGCGCAGGCGCCACACGGTGCCAACACCGGGTTCGCGGTTCGGGCAACTGAGACGGCGGGTCGGCTACAGCGTCTCCGGGGAACAGCATGGCGAGGGTCAACACGGCAACGGACGCATTACCCAGCCTGCCCCAGGCGCTGATCCCCGTTCTCGATGCCACCCAGGCAGATGAAGCCGATTTCCAGTCCCTCGCCCGCGCCATCCTGCAGGACGCCGGGATGTCCGGCCGCCTGCTGCAGGCCGCCAACTCCCCCTTCTACTACCGCGGCTCGCCCTGCCGCACCATCGACCGCGCCCTGTTCAGCCTGGGCCTGGACACGGTGCGCAGCCTGGCCCTCACCGCGGCGATCCAGCAGCTGTTCGGCGAGTTCGCACCCCGGCATCGCAGCTACCTGCGTGTGATCTGGCGCCGCGCCCTGACCACCGCCAGCCTCGCCCAGGTCCTCGCGACCCTGACCCGCTACCCCCGCCCGGAAGAGGCCTACCTGGCCGGGTTGCTGATCGACATCGGCCGCCTGATCCGGCTTGCCGGAGACGAGGGCCACTACTGGCCCCTGCTGCAGGCGGCGGAGGATGACCCGCACCTGGTGGCCCTGGAACGCGACAGCTTCGGGTGCCACTACGGCGAGCTGGGCGGTGATTGCCTGGAGACCTGGGGCCTCGGCCCTTTCGTGGCCGATGCCGTGCGCTACCACCTGGAGCCGGCCGAACGCGTGCGCGATGCCCACCACCTGGTGAAGCTGGTGAACCTGGCACATGCCATGGCGTGCCTTCCGGCCACCCTCGCGGCCAGCACCGAGGCCACCTGCAACGAAACGGCGCTGGCCGCCGCCGACACGCTGTTCGGCCTGAACGAGGGTCTGGCACGGGCCCTGCGCGAACGGGTGGCCGAAGATGTCCGGCGCATCGCCGGCTCGCTGGAGATCGATCTCGACGCCCCCGCGCCGGGTCCAGAGACGCAGGACGGGCCGGAATCGAACGACCGGGCAGCCGAACGCGCCCTTGGGGCACGGGTACGGGACCTCACCGAACTGGAACGGATCAACGCGGAGATGGCCCGCGCGACCCGCCTGCAGGACCGCTGCCTGGCCGCGCGGCGCACCCTGTTTTTGACCCTGGGCGTGAGCCAGAGCCTGCTGTTTCTGGTCGACGACGACCAGCAGTCGGTCTCCGCCTGGGTAGAGGATGACGAGACACCCGATTTCACCCTGCCGCTGCTGCCCGGGCGCAGCCTGGTCACCGACACCCTGCTGGACCGCGAAATCCTGCGTCACGAGGAGGAAAACGCCGCCGGCCTCCCGGTGATCGACCAGCAGCTGTTCCGCCTGTGCGAGGCGGAACGCCTGTGGAGCTTTCCGCTGCTGGCCGAGGGTCAGCAGCCCGCCGGCGTGCTGATCCTCGGGCTGACGCACGGCCAGGCGGAGGGCCTGGAACCCCGCAGCGACTTCATCCGCTCCCTGACCCGCGAGATCGCACGCGCCCTGACGCAGCCCCGCCCCGAGCCCCGAGACACGGACGCTACCGAACAGCGCATCCGCGAGACCGTGCACGAGGCCGGCAACCCGCTCAGCATCATCCAGAACTACCTGGGCGTGCTGCACCACAAGCTGGGCGCGGAGCACGAGGCCCGCCACGAGCTGGGCCTCATCAAGGACGAGATCGACCGGGTCGGGCGCATCCTGCTGCGCCTGCGCGATCCGGAGGCCGCCGCGACCGGAGAGACCGGACCGGGCTCGCTGAACGCACTGGTGCGCCAGGTCGCGGACATCGTCGACGGATCCCTGTGCCGGACCCGGGGCATCCAGCTCCACCTGGACCTCAGCCCGTCGGACCCGCCGCTGTCCGTGTCGGCGGATCACCTGCGCCAGATCCTGACCAACCTGCTGAAGAACGCCGCGGAGGCGCAGGAGAACGGTGGCGAGATCAGTATCGCCACCCGCGCCCCGACCACGGTCAACGGCCGCCGCGTAGTGCCCTTGTCGGTCACCGACAAGGGACCCGGCCTGCCACCGGCGGTCCAGGCCGCCGCGTTTGCGCCGGTGGCGTCCAGCAAGGGGCCGGGCCATGCCGGCCTCGGGCTCAGCATCGTCAAGCGCCTGACCGAGGAGATCGGTGCGGGCTTCACCTTCACCAGCACAAGCGCCGGGACGCGCTTCGAAATCACCCTGCCCTTGGTCACACAGGGGACAGCGGACGCATCAGGGATGACGCAATCATGACGCCCTGAGGCCTTGATGACCGACCGCGACACGCCGATCGACCCGCAGTCCGTCCGCATCCTGATCGCCGATGACGATCCCGGCCTGCTCGAAAGCCTGCGGGGCCTGCTGAGTCTGGAAGGCTATCCCGTACGCACCGCCCCGGGTGGCGGCGCCGCCATCGAGGCCCTGCGCGAAAAGCACTATGACCTGCTGCTGCTCGATCTCGCCATGCCGGAACTCGACGGTCTCGATGTCCTGCGCTTCATGCAGGCCGCCGGCCTGGAAACCCTGACCGTGGTGGTGAGCGGCAACAGCACCGTGGAGGACGTCGCCGGGGCCCTGCGCGAGGGCGCGCACGACTATCTGAAAAAACCCTACGAACCGGCCGAACTTCTGGCGACCGTACGCAACGCGCTGCAGCACAAGGCGCTGGAAGACGCCAACCGCGCCATGCGCGCGCGTCTGGAGAAATCCGAACGCCTGCACCGCATGATCGTGAACAATTCGCCCGACATCGTGTTCGTGCTGGATGCGGAACACCGCTTCCGTTTCGTGAACTCCCGCGTCCACGAACTGCTGGGCTATGCCCGTCAGGACCTGCTCGAGTCCTCCATCCTGGACCTGGTCGAACCCGAGGACCGCGACAAGGCCGCGTATTTTTTCGAACAGGCCACCCGCCGCCAGGCCCATATCCGCTCCGTCGAACTCGCCCTGAAACCGGCGCGCCCGTCCCACACCCGGCACTTCTTCGAGGTCGCGGTGTGGCCCAACGGGGCCGGGGACGAAAACGCCGAGGGCCGGCATGAGGCGCTGACCTACGGCACCGCCCGCGACATCACCGAGCGCAAGGAATCCGAGGCCTTCATCAACTTCCAGGCCTACCACGACCTGCTCACTCGCCTGCCCAACCGCGCCCTGTTCCGCGACCGCGTGGATGTGGCTATTTCCCACGCCCATCGCTCCGGCACGCAACTAGCCGTGCTGTTTATCGACCTGAACCGCTTCAAGGTGATCAACGACTCGCTCGGGCACACGGTCGGCGACCGCCTGCTGCAGGGCGTGGCGCAGCGCCTGCAGGGCTGCATCCGCAAGGGGGACACGCTGTCGCGCTTCGGCGGCGACGAGTTCACCCT
This sequence comes from Thioalkalivibrio sp. ALE31, assembly GCF_000377405.1. Taxonomy (GTDB): domain Bacteria; phylum Pseudomonadota; class Gammaproteobacteria; order Ectothiorhodospirales; family Ectothiorhodospiraceae; genus Thioalkalivibrio. The sequence goes on from NZ_KB905020.1 coordinate 557,984, forward strand.
GCTGATACCGGGTCTGGCCAGCAGCGAGTCCGCCATCCAGGTGGCCGAGAAGATCCTGGAGAGCCTGCAGGCCCCGTTCCAGATCGGCGACCACGAACTGTTCGTCGGCGCCAGCATCGGCATCGCAATCTACCCGGATGCCGGCGACAACCTCGAGGCCCTGATCAAGAACGCGGACATCGCGATGTACCGCGAAAAAAGTACCGGCAAGACCGGGGTGCGCGTGTACAGCCCGGACATGGGCGGCCACCCCCCGCGCCGGCTGCAGCTGGAACAGGACATGCGCCGCGCCCTGGAGCGCGACGAGTTCCATATCCTCTATCAGCCTCAGGTCGACACGGAAACCGGGCAAATGGTCGGCGTCGAGGCGCTGATTCGCTGGGACCACCCGCAACTGGGGCTGCTGGGCCCGGCCGAGTTCATCCCGGTCGCCGAGGACACCCGCCTGATCGTGGATCTCGACCGCCTGACCCTGCGCACCGCCATTCGCGAGGTGCAGCAGCACATGCAGGCGGGCTATCCGGAACTACATTTGGCCGTGAACCTCTCCCCCGTACTGGTGGAGCGCGACGATTTCGTCGAGGACTTCCTGGGCATCCTGGGCGAGGCCGGCTTCCCGCCCGATCTGCTGGAGGTGGAGATCACCGAGAACCTGCTGATGAGCGACACCCCGGACACGGTGCACAAACTGAACCGGCTGGGGGCCGCCGGCGTGCAGATCGCGGTGGACGACTTCGGCACCGGCTACTCGTCCCTCAGCTACCTTCAGAAGCTGCCGATCCATACCCTCAAGATCGATCGCAGCTTCACGCAGACCATCTGCCGCGAGGACGAGGCCTGCATCGTCAACGCGATCATCTCCATGGCGCGCGGCCTGAACATGAATATCGTGGCCGAGGGGGTGGAGACCGACGCCCACCGCGATTACCTGCGCAAGCTGGAGTGTCCGATGATGCAGGGCTTCCTGTTCGGTCAGCCCGCCCCGCTGCACCGCCTGCTGGAGAACGACGCGATCGCGCCCCGGCCCGTAGCCTGTCAGTAGGCCGCGACCACGACCGCCTGCTCGACCTACTCGACCGCGGCCACCTGCGACTCGGTATCCGCCAGGAAGCGGTGCCCCTGGCGCAGGCAGTAGCGCAGCCACTTGTACAGGAACCGGTTGTGCCGCCAGCGACAGACCAGGCCCGGGTGGCCGCTCAGCATCTCCGGGACGGCACCGTCCCCGATGCTCCGGCAGTGCAGCTCCAGCACCTCGGCCTGGCGCGCGTCATGGAACAGGCGCACGCGCATGTCTGGCTGCTCGCGGCGTTCACCCTGATGATCGAACCGGTAGGTGAGGTGCAGCGTGGTGGTATAGCGGGTGCGCTCCAGCACCTCCAGGTACAGATCCAGCGCGCCCGCCACCCGCGAGACCGAACGCACCGGCTGCCGCTCGAGTTCGGGACACAGACGGCGCAGCGCGAGGTAGTTCTCCTCGTACATCTCCATCAGTGCCGCGAAGCTCTCGGGCCTGGGTTCCAGGTGGGACGGGGTCTGACGCTCCAGCAACATGTCGCGCAGTCTAACAGGCCAGGGCGGCTTCGCCGCGAGCGCCAGTAGTGCCAGGCGGGACACCCCCCGGGGTTTTTGGTACCTTCGAATCGACCAACAAGGATCCGCGACCCCATGGACATAAGCGTCGTCACCACCCGGCCCTTTTCCGACCAGAAGCCCGGCACCTCCGGCCTGCGGAAGCGCGTCCGCCAGTTCCGCCAGCCGCACTACCTCGAGAACTACATCCAGAGCATCTTCGACGCCTGTCCCGACCTGAAGGACGGCGAACTGCTCCTGGGTGGCGACGGGCGCTTCCACAACCGCGAGGCGATCCAGCTGATCCTGCGCATGGCCCTGGCCAACGGTGTGAAGAAGGTCGCCGTGGGGCACGCCGGCCTCCTGTCGACCCCGGCCGCATCGCACCTCATCCGCTCGCGCGGGGCGACGGGCGCCCTGATCCTGTCTGCCTCGCACAACCCGGGAGGCCCGGAGGGCGATTTCGGGGTCAAGCTCAACACCGCCAACGGCGGCCCCGCTCCGCCCTCGGTGACCGACGCCATCTTCGAGCAGAGCACCCGCATCCAGCACTACCGCATCGCCAATGGCACCGAGCACGTGGACATCGATCACCTGCACGCTGGACAGCTGGGCGACATGGCCGTCGAGGTGGTCGATCCGGTCGGGACCTATGCCGATTACATGGCCACCCTGTTCGACTTCGAGCGCATCGGCGAACTCCTGCGCTCCGATCACTTCCGCATGCGCTTCGATGCCATGCATGCCGTGACCGGCCCGTATGCCGAGGAGATCCTGGTCAACCGCCTGGGGGCCCCGGCCGAGACCATCCTGCGCGCCGAGCCGCTGGCCGACTTTGGGGGCCGCCACCCGGACCCGAACCTGTCGCACGCGCGGGAGCTGCGCGAGGCCCTGTACGGCCGCGATGCCCCGGATTTTGGCGCCGCCTCGGACGGTGACGGCGACCGCAATATGATCCTCGGCCGGCATTTCTTCGTCACGCCTTCGGACAGCCTCGCGATCATGGCGGCCAACGCCCACCACATCCCGGCATTTGCCGACGGCCTGAAGGGCGTGGCGCGCAGCATGCCTACCAGTCAGGCCGTAGACGTGGTCGCCACAAAGCTGGACCTCCCCTGCTTCGAGACCCCGACCGGCTGGAAATTCTTCGGCAACCTGCTGGACGACGGACGCATCCGGCTGTGCGGCGAGGAAAGTTTCGGCACCAGTTCCGACCACGTGCGCGAAAAGGACGGCCTGTGGGCCGTGCTGTTCTGGCTCAACCTGCTGGCGGCCCGGCGCCAGTCGGTGGAGGAGATCGTGCGCGATCACTGGCGCCAGTACGGACGCCATTACTACACCCGGCACGACTACGAGGCCGTGGAGAGCGACCGCGCCGAACAGGTGATGGCACGCATCCGCGAACAGCTCTCGGTGCTGCCGGGGCAATCCCTGGCCGGCATGCGCGTGGCGCGCGCGGACGACTTCGCCTACCGCGACCCGGTGGACAACAGCCTGACCGAGCACCAGGGCCTGCGCGTGCTGTTCGAGAGCGGTGCCCGCATCGTCTTCCGGCTGTCCGGCACCGGCACCGAGGGCGCCACGCTGCGCCTGTACATCGAGCAGCACGAGACCCATCCGGAACACCTCGATGCCGACCCGCAGGAACTGCTGCGTCCGCTGATCGAGGCCGCCTCCCGGCTCGGCGACATCCCCGGCCTGACCCGCCGCGAGAAACCCGACGTCATCACCTGACCGGGCCCGCGCGGCATGGATATCACCGCCACCCGCATCCGCTGGCGGCACGCCTATGCCTTCGTGCTGGCCGCCACTGCCTCGGCCGTCGGCCTGGGCAACATCTGGAAGTTCCCCTATATCCTGGGCGAGAACGGCGGGGGTGCGTTCCTGCTGGTCTACCTCGCGGCGATTGCCGTAATCGGTATCCCGGTCATGATGGCCGAGGTCATGATCGGCCGGCGCGGGCGCCGGTCACCGGGCTATGCGGCGCTGGCCGTAGCCCGCGAGAGCCGGGCGCACGATGGCTGGCAGATGGTGGGCTGGATCGGGATCCTAGCGTCATTCGTGATCATGGGCTTTTATGTGGTGGTGGCGGGGTGGGTGTTTTCCTACATCCCGCAGGCGGCGGCCGGGGCCTTTTCCCAGGCCGATGGCGAACAGGTACGGGCGGTCTTCGTGGCCACCACCACCTCGGCCAGCGGAATGCTGTCGTGGACGGCCTTCGGGATCGGTGCCACCTTTCTGATCCTCGGCCTGGGGCTGCGCGGCGGCCTGGAACGCAGCGTCAGCGTCCTGATGCCCCTGCTGTTCGCGCTGTTGTTGCTGGCAATGGCCAGCGGCCTGTGGATCGGCGACGTCCGCAGCGCGGCCGCCTTCATGTTTTGGCCCGATTTCGCGGCACTGGAGCCGCGCAGCCTGCTGATCGCCGTCGGCCATGCCTTCTTTACCATGACCCTCGCGGCCGGCGTGCTGATGATGTTCGGGGCCTACCTGCCACAGGAGATCTCGATCGGCGGCACCGCCGCCGGCATCGCAATCGCGGACACCCTGATTGCCCTGACCGCGGGGCTCGCGATCTTTCCCGTTGTATTCGCCTTCGATCTCGATCCCACGGCCGGCCCCGCCCTGATGTTCGAAGCCCTGCCCCTGGCGCTCAGCGCGATCCCGGCCGGCGCGCTCCTGACCGTGCTGTTCTTCGTCATGCTGGGCCTTGCCGCCTTCGGCACGATGATCACCGGCGTTCAGGTCTTCGTGCACCTGCTCCACGAACGTTTCGGGCTTGGACACTGGTGGGCGTCCCTTACGGCCACGCTGAGCATCGGGGCCTGCAGTCTGATCACCATTTTTTCCTTCAGCGGGGCGGAATGGGCGCAGATCGATATCACGCTACTTGGGCGCGAACTGCCAACGCTTTACCACCTGCTGGAACACACCTCGATCAATATCCTGCTGCCCCTTTCCGGGCTGATGATCGCGGTGTTCGCAGGCTGGGTGGTCCCGGCGCACATCGCGGCGCAGGAGCTGCCGCACCGGCCGCTTGTCCTGGCCACCTGGCGCTGGACCCTGCGTTTCGTGGCCCCCGCCGCACTCCTGCTGCTGTTCTGGCAGCTCTCGTCCTTCGGCAGCCACCTGCCCCGCCTTTAGGGAAATACTGGGGTAACTAACCCAGCAGGGTCTGCAGTCTCTCCACGGCCTCGCGCAGTCGGCTCTCGGACTGGGTATAGGCGATCCGCAGGTAATCTCGCCCCCGGGTCGGACTGAAATCCGTACCTGGCGTCAGGGCCACGCCGGCCTGGTCGAGAATGCGTGCGCAAAGCGCCTCGGAGTCCGCTCCGTGGGCGGTACAGTCGGCATAGATGTAGAACGCCCCTTCCGGACGCGCCTGGACCTCGAGCCCGAGCCCCGGCAGCGCGTCCAGGAGCACATCGCGCCGCTGTTCCAGCTCGCGCACCTGCGTCTGCAGCAGCGCCTCGGTCGCCGGCGTGAAGGCCTCCAGTGCCGCCGTCTGGGCCATCGTGGCCGGGGCCACGAACAGGTTCTGCGCCAGGCGACGCACCGGGTCCACCCAGGTCTCCGGCACCACCATCCAGCCCAGGCGCCAGCCGGTCATCGCGAAGTACTTGGAGAAGGAATTGATCACCACCACGTCCGGGAAGCCAGCCGCGGCACTGGGCTCGGGGCGGTCAAAGACGATCTGGGCGTAGATCTCGTCCATGATCACCAGCCCGCCGCGTTCGCGCACGACCTCGACGATCGCGGTCAGGCGTTCGCGCGACAGGCAGGTCCCGGTCGGGTTCGCCGGGGAACCCAGCAGCACCGCCCGGGTGTTCGCGTGCCATGCCCCGGCGATGGCCTCGGGCGTCGGCTGGAAGGCATCCTCGGCGTGCACCGGCAGGCCCACGGGCATCGCGCCACGCGCGGCGACGAACTGCCGGTTGCAGGCGTAGCCCGGGTCTGGCAGCAGGACCTCCTCGCCCGGGTTCACCCCGGCGGCCAGGGCCAGCAGGATCGCCGCCGACGCGCCCGCCGTGATCACGATCCGCTCGGGATCCACATCGGCACCGTGGCGCCGATGGTAGTCGGCGGCCAGTGCCTCGCGCAGCGCGCGGGTCCCGTGGGCGGGGGTGTAGCGCGTATCCCCGGCGGCCAGCGCCGCACGACCGGCGGCAATCACCGGAGGCGGCGTCGGGAAGTCCGGCTCCCCGACCTCCAGATGGATGATATCGCGCCCGTTGCGCTCGGCCTCCTGGGCCCAGGCGAGGATGTCCATCACGCGGAACGGCTCGACCACCCTGGCGAATGCCGACAGGTCCGGGTCATGGGCCGGGCTGGCGAGAGGCGCCGAGGTCATCCTGGACTCAGCGGCGCACGTGCCGCATCAGGCGCTTGCGCTTTTGCTGCTGCCGCGGAGTCAGCTTGTTGCGCCGGCCGGCATACGGATTGCGACCGGACCGGAACTCCAGGCGCAGGGGCGTCCCGACCAGCTTGAGGTGCTTGCGGAAGAAGTTTTCCAGGTAGCGCTTGTAGCTGCCCGGCAGGGAATCGGTCTGGTTGCCGTGGACCACGATCACCGGCGGATTCTGCCCGCCCTGATGGGCGTAGCGCAGCTTGATCCGGCGGCCGCTGACCATGGGCGGCGCATGCTCCGCCACCGCGGCCTCGAGCAGGCGCGTAAGTTCCGGCGTGGAGACCTTGCGAAAGGCGCTGGCATGCGCCTCGCGCACATCGTCCAGCAGGTGCCCGACATTGGTGCCGTGCAGTGCGGAGATCAGGCGCATGCGGGCGAAGTCGACAAAGCCCAGGCGGCGGTCCAGCTCGTCCCGGATGCGCTCGCGCGCATGGTCCTCCATGCCGTCCCACTTGTTGACCGCCAGCACCAGCGCGCGCCCTGCCTCGATCACCATGCCCAGCAGGTGCGAATCCTGGTCCGACAGCCCGGACTGGGCATCGACCACCAGGATCACCACGTGCGCGGCCTCGATGGCCTGCAGCGTCTTGATCACGCTGAATTTCTCGATCACCTCGTGCACCCGCGCCCGGCGCCGCACACCGGCGGTATCGATCAGGGTGTAGTCGGTGCCGTCACGCTCGAAGGGTACGAAGATGCTGTCGCGGGTGGTCCCGGCGACATCGGTGGCCACCACGCGCTCGTCACCGAGAATACGATTGACCAGGGTCGACTTGCCGACGTTGGGGCGCCCGACAATCGCCACGCGGATGCCCGGCCAGTCGTCCAGGGCCGCCTGCTGCGAGGCCTCGTCGAGCCCGTCGCTGGACACCTCTTCGCCGGCCTCATCGCCACCGGCGTCCAGCGCCGCGCGGCGCGCCGCCGCCACGTCCTTGCGCACGCCCTGCATCAGGCCCTGCACACCGCGGCCGTGGGCGGCCGCGATGGCGGTGATCGAACCCAGGCCCAGCGCGTAGAACTCGGCACTGACCGAGTCGGCATCCAGGCCGTCGGTCTTGTTCACCACCACCCGGGCCTTCACGCCGGCCGCCCGCAGCTGGTCGGCGATGGCCTGGTCCTGCGGCGTCAGGCCATCGCGGGCGTCCACCAGGAACAGCACGTGATCGGCCTCGGCCACCGCGCGCCGAGTCTGCTCGGCCATCGCGCGGTCCATCTCCGCGCCCTCGCCCGACAGGCCACCGGTGTCCACCACCAGGTAGGGGAAGTCGCCCACCTTGCCAATGCCGTACTGGCGATCCCGCGTGAGCCCCGCGACATCGGCCACCAGGGCATCACGCGAGCGCGTGAGCTGATTGAACAGGGTGGACTTGCCGACATTCGGCCGCCCGACCAGCGCGATCACCGGGATCATCGGCGTTCCCGACCCCCGCGGTACCCAGAGCCGGCTGGCCTAAGCGGGCTCACTCGGCGCCCCGGATCGCGGGGTTCACCGCGGTCAGTTGCCCGTTGTCGGTCACCACGTACAGCGTCCCGTTGACCAGCGTCGGGCGAGTCACCACGGAACCCGAGCTCGCGCGCAGCCGCGCGACGATGCGGCCGTCCTCGAGATCGATCCAGTGCAGGTAGCCCTCGTAATCGCCGACGATCGCATGCGGTCCCACCACGACCGGCGCCGTGACCCCGCGCAGGCGCAGCCCGTCCATCTGCCACAGGTCGCCGCCACTGCGCGGCTGCAGGCCCCACACGTGGCTCTCGGCATCGGTCACCACCAGCACGTCGGAGTCGGTGTCCACGTCCGCGCCCTGGTAGGACGAGAAATCGCGGGTCCAGAAGAGCTCGCCGGAATTCAGATCCAGCGCGGCCAGCCGGCCCTGATAGCTCGCGGCAATGGCCGCACCGCGATACAGCGGGATATGGCCGTCCACGTCCACCATGCGCTCGACCTCGGTGCGACCACTGGGGATGCCCAGCGTGGTCTCCCACAGGACATTGCCGCGATTAAGCCCCAGCATCAGCAGGCGCCCGTTGTCGAAACCGGCCAGCACACGCCCGGAGGTGATCTGCGGGCGCTGGGCGCCGCGCAGGCTCAGCGAGGGCGTGGTCCGCAGCGCGGTCCACTGGGTCGCGCCCGAGGCGGCGTCCAGCGCATGCAGACGGCCGTCATTGGTGCGCACGACCACCAGCCCGCCAGCGACGTCCGAGACTGCCAGCACCTCGCTGGACAGCACGGCGCGCCAGCGTTCCCCGCCCCCTTCCAGGTCCAAGCCGATCGCGTAGCCGTCCAGGGTCCCAACCACCGCGAGGTCTGCGCCAACCCCGACACCGGCCGAGACTCGGGCGTCGTCCAGGCGCACCTGCCAGCGCTGGCTGCCACTCTCCGGATTCAGCCCGGAGACACGTCCGCCGGCGTCGGTCATCACCACAAGGTCGTCGGTGATCCCCGGGTAGACCTGCCACAGGAAACGCTCGCCGCCGCTGCCCACCGAGCGCGACCACAGCCGTTCCGGCTGTCCTTCCGCCTCGAACTCCGGCAGTTCGGCCGGGGGCTCGGTGGTATCACGCTGCCACAGCCCGCAGGCGCTGAGGGACAGGATCAGGGCGCCGGCAATCAGCAGACGCATGGCCGGACTTGCAAGGTAAGGCACTGACATCGGGCGACAGATCCTCTAGGGAAACAAAAGTTTATGTACGCACTCGCGTTCGTGTCGCGGGTGCGCGCGAACGACGGGCGGCCCAGGAGTCTGTCGGATTCGGGCGATCGTCGCGAGCGTGGCGGGAGAGCGAGTCCATTTTTTCGGCCTCTCGGGCGCATGATGGGCACAATGTAACGAGAGAGAGCGGAAAAGGGGCCGTTCTCCCACGCGCGCAGCCGATCAGTTCCAAGTCCGACAGACTCCGCCCCCCTCATTCAAACGGAAAGCTCTTCGTATTTCAGGCGCAGGTATTCGGGGCTGTGGCCCGCGTCCAGGGCCGCCTCGTAATGTTCCCGGGCGCCCTCGCGATCGCCGCGAGCACGGGCGAGATCGCCCTGCAGCTCGCGCTTCAGGCCGTTGAAGGCCTCACTGCGCACATCCGCGAGGGTGGTCTCGGCGTCGTCCAGACGCTCGGCCAGGATCATCTGGCGCGCGAGACGCAGGGTCAGCACCTCGCGGTAGCCCCGATCGGGGGCCGCGTCGCGCGCGGCCTGCAGGGCGCTGATCGCCGTGTCGTGATCGTCCTGGGCGATGGCGACATCCGCGCGGTAGACCCAGGCCAGCGCGCGGTATGGCGTGCCCCGGCCCTGCTCGATGATCGCATCGGCCAGTTCCTGGGCGCGGTCGGTCTGCCCGGTCTGGCCGGCCACCTGCAGGGCCTGATACATCTCCGAGGCCGCCTGGGCACGGGTTTCCTCGCGGTCGCTCCACCAGTTCCAGCCGAACAGGCCGGCGACCCCGAGGACCAGGCCGGCCACGATCGCAAGGCCGTTGTCCGCCCACCACTGTTTGATGCGTTCGGCTTTTTCTTCGTCGGTGAGATCGCTCATGCTGTTCCTTGTTCTTGCTGGATCCGCGCTGGCGCGGTTACGACCGCTGCGCCAGCGCTGTACGGAGATGATCGGCCAGTGCGGCACGCTCCACGGCTACCTGCTCGCCGCCCTGCGATCTTAACGGCTTCACCGTCACGGTGCCCGCGGCGTGCTCGTCACTCCCGAGGACCAGGGCGTAGTGGGCGCCGAGGCGATCGGCCCGCTTCATCTGCGACTTGAAGCTGCCGCCGCCACAGTGCTGGACCAGGCGCAAGCCGGGCAGCTCGCCACGCAGCGCCTCGGCCAGTTGCAGCGCCGGCCCCACCAGTTCGTCGCCCCCGACGATCAGGTAGGCATCGGGTCCGGGCGCGGCGGGGGCCTCCTCGCGGGCCTCCAGCAACGCCACCAGGCGCTCCAGGCCCATGGCCATGCCGATGGCCGGGGTCCCGCGCCCCCCCAGCTGCTCGACCAGGCCATCGTACCGGCCCCCGGCGCAGACCGTGCCCTGGGCACCGAGATCGTCGGTGATCCACTCGAACACGGTGTGCGTATAGTAATCGAGCCCGCGCACCAGTCGCGGATTGTGCTCGTAGGGGATGCCCAGCGCATCGAGGTGCGCGCACAGGGCATCGAAATGGGCACGGGAGGCCTCGTCGAGGTCGTCCATCAGGCTGGGGGCGTTGGCGACGATCGCACGGGTCTCTGGGTGCTTGCTGTCGAGGATGCGCATCGGGTTGTCGTAGAGCCGACGCTGCGCCTCCTCGTCCAGGGCCTCCCGGTGCTGTTCGAAATAGGCGATCAGATGGTCGCGGTACCGGCGGCGGCTTTCCGGCGTCCCCAGGGTGTTCAGCTCCAGGCGCACGTTGGCCAGCCCCAGCATGCGCCACAGGCGCGCGGTCATCGCCAGCATCTCGGCGTCCACATCCGGCCCCGGCAGACCGAAGACCTCGACCCCGACCTGGTGGAACTGGCGGTAGCGCCCCTTCTGCGGCCGCTCGTGGCGGAACATCGGCCCCAGATACCACAGCCGCTGCACCTGGTTGTGCAGCAGCCCGTGCTGGATCCCCGCGCGCACGCAACTGGCCGTGCCCTCGGGGCGCAGGCTCAGGCTGTCGCCGTTGCGGTCATCGAAGGTGTACATCTCCTTCTCGACGATGTCCGTGACATCCCCGATGGAACGCTTGAACAGCTCGGTCGCCTCGACGATCGGCATGCGGATTTCATGGTAGCCGTAGCCCTCCAGGACCTCGCGCAGCGTGTCTTCCAGGTGCTGCCAGACGTGAACGGACTCGGGCAGGATGTCGTGCATCCCGCGGATCGACTTGATCGCTTTCATGATGTCTTTTCTTGTACGTGATGGCCGCGCGGGCAGATCCCGCGTCAGCCTTCCAGGTCGAAGCGCGCGGTGCGGTCGCTCCGAATATGCGGCTCGAGATCGACGGGCGTGCCATCCAGTGTCAGCGAGACCCCCTCGGCGTTGCCGAGGATCACACGGCCTGGCAATTCCAGGCGCAGCGTCTCGCGATCCCCCGAACTGAGAACGCCGGTCAGGACGACCTCGTCAGCGGCGTCGCGGATCTCCACCCAGGAGGTTTCGGAGAACTCCAGCACCAGCTCGGCGCCCCCTGCGGTGTCCGCCGGGGCCGGCGACGTCTCGGCCGGGGCTTCGGCCTCCGGCAGCGAGGCCATCTCGGACGCGACCTCGGGCGTGACCGGTTCCTCCGGCACGGCCACACGCTCGGTCAGGGACTCGGGCGTGATCGCGAGGGTCTGGCCATCCTCGATGCCAGTGTCAGGGGTACCCTCGCCCGACTCGATGGGCTCGGCTTCGGCGGCCTCGGCCGCCGCGCTATCCTCCGCTCCGCCCTCGGTCGGGAGCGCTTCCGGGGGCGCGGCTTCACCATCCGGCACCCCGGCCGGTTCTTCGTCCGTCAGCGCCGGATCCGCAAGCCCCTGTACAGCTTCCCGGGCATCCCCAAGGTTGATGGACGGCAGGCCGAGCGCGCCCGTGCGCTCGTTCCAGGCATAGCCCCCGAGCCCCAGCAGGGCCACAAGCAGCAACAGTGCCAGCCAGTAGATCCCGCGGCTGCGGCGGCGCCGGCGTGCCCGCGCCGAGGGAGTCGCGACCGCCTGCAGCTCGGGATCCACCAGCCCGTGCTGTTCGAACGACTGGATCCAGGGTCCCGCGTCCACCCCCAGCTCGCGGGCACAGGAGCGCAGGTACCCGCGTACGTAGGCCGGCGGCATGTGATGAAAGCGATTGGCCTCGAGATCTTCCAGTGTGCCGCGCCCGAGGTGGATCCGACTGGCCAGGGTCGCGGTATCGAGGCCCGCGGCCTCGCGGGCACGGCGCAGACTCGCACCGGGCTCGTTCTCGCCCCCGGGCGTCTCTGCCTCGGCCTCGGCGGGCCGGTCGCGCGTGGTCAGGCCGTGCGCGGCCGAGAACGACGGCTCGGGGTCCGGGTCGCTCCCCTCGGTACGCAGGGGGGCGACGTTGGTGGTCGAATCGTCAACGTCCTCGACCCGCCCCAGGTCCGGTTCCTTGTCGCGCGGATCACTCATCCTTCACGCTCCAGACGCCGCAACTCGGTCATCTCGTCGCTGTCCGGATGCTGACGGCTCAGGCGCTCGGCACAAGCATTGGCCGCGCGGCTGTTCCCCAGCGCGGTTTCGGCCTGGTAGCACAACAGAAGGGTCTCGGCGCTCTCGATGCCCTGGCTGTCCAGCCGCTGCAGGAAGGCGCGGGTCTGCATCGGCCGGCCGTCCTGGTAGGTCAGCCGGGCCATCTCCAGCAGCGCGCGGGGATAGCCGGGATTGATCTCCAGCGCCTGACGGAGCTGGCGCTCCGCCTGCTCGGTATCGCCCGCATCGGCGTGGCAGACGCCGGAGTTCATGTAGGCGATGTCGCGGCGGTCATAATCCGGATTGTCGATGGCGCGCGCGAACAGGGCCTGCGCCTCGTCGAATTCCTCGCGGCTGCACAACAACGCCCCCAGGTTGGTCTGGGCGAAGGGGTTGCCCTCGTCACGGCGCAGGGCCCGGCGGTAATGTTCCTCGGCGCGATCCAGCTGGCCCTTGCGCTCGAGGACCGCGGCCATGCCGATATTGGCCAGGGCATCGCCGGGGTCATAGTCCAGCGCCCGACGCAGGTTGCGTTCGGCCTGTTCGAACTCGCCCTCGCGCAGATACCCGATCCCGAGCTCGGCGTGCACCTCGGCGGCCTCCTCGCGCTCGCCGGATACCGGCCGGTCGGCCGTGGCGGCACAGCCCCCCAGCACCAGCGCCAGCGCCAACGCCGCGGCGAGGCGCCAACCCGCGCGTCCCGTCATGAAGCCCTCCGATCCGTCTGTGGCAATTCGGCGTGCAGGCGGAACATGCGCATCCCGCGATTGGTACGGTCCTCGACCTGGCCCACCAGCTGGCCGCAGGCGGCATCGATGTCATCCCCGCGGGTACGCCGCACGGTGGTGACGTAGCCGGCCTTTTGCAGCCGTCGTTCAAAGGCCAGCACATCGGCCTCCCGCGGGCGGTCGAACGGGGCCCCCGGGAACGGATTGAACGGGATCAGGTTGATCTTGCCGGGAATACCGCGCAACAGTCCGGCGAGCTCGTTGGCATGTTCCGGCTGGTCGTTGACCCCGGCCAGCAGCACGTATTCGAAGGTCACGCCGCTGTGGGCATCGGTCGCCTCCACATAGCGGCGACAGCTGTCCAGCAGCTCGGCGATCGGGTACTTGCGGTTGATCGGCACTAGACGGTCGCGCAGCGCATCATTCGGCGCGTGCAGACTGACGGCCAGCGCGACATCCGTGTGTTCGCTCAGACGATCCAGCGCCGGCACCAGACCGGAAGTGGACAGGGTCACGCGCCGCCGGCTCAGGCCGTAGGCGTTGTCGTCGGTCATGAGCTGGCAGGCCGGCACGACCGCGTCGAAGTTGGCCAGCGGCTCGCCCATCCCCATCAGCACCACGTTGCTCACCGCCCGCTTGCGCCCTTCCGGCGCCGGCAGGCGCTGCATGGCCAGCCACACCTGGCCGATGATCTCGGCGCTGGTCAGGTTGCGGTTGAAACCCTGCTGAGCGGTGGAACAGAAGGTGCAGTCGAGCGCGCAGCCGACCTGGGAGGAGATGCACAGCGTGCCGCGCCCGCCCTCGGGGATGAAGACGGTCTCGATGGCATTGCCGTCGGGGAGCCGCAGCACCCACTTGACGGTGCCGTCGGCGGAGGCCTTTTCCAGCCCGATCTCGGGGACGCGGATCTCGGTCTCGCGCGCCAGGCGCTCGCGCAGCTTGCGCGAGACGTCGGTCATCTGCTCGAAGTCGGTGACCCCGCGCTGATGGATCCACTTGACGAGCTGGGTGGCACGAAAACGCGGTTCACCCCACTGCGCCAGCAGCTCGACAAGCTGTTGGTGGCTGTAGCCCAGCAGATTCAGGGGGGTGGAGGATGCGCTTGCCATATCAGGGACCGGTTGGCTCAAGTCCCCTAGTGTACTGTGCCGAAGGGATGCCTGCCTACGGGGCCCGGCGCGCGGTGCAACCGGGCCCCGCAGCACATGCGGTGCGGACCGTCTTAGCGGGTGCGCGGGCAGACGCCGTCGTCACCGAAGAAGAAGGCGATCTCGCGCTCGGCGGTCTCCGGGGCATCGGAGCCGTGCACGGCGTTCTCGTCGATGGATACGGCGAAATCGGCGCGGATGGTGCCCGGGGCCGCTTCCTTCGGGTTGGTCGCGCCCATGATGTCGCGGTTCTTGGCGATGGCGTCTTCGCCTTCGAGGACCTGAACCAGCACCGGGCCGGAGATCATGAACTCAACCAGATCGTTGAAGAACGGGCGCTCCTTGTGCACGTCGTAGAAGCCTTCGGCCTGTTCGCGGCTCAGGTGCATCATGCGCGCGCCAACGACCTTCAGGCCGGCCTTCTCGAAGCGGCCGATGATGTCGCCGATCGCGTTCTTGGCAACGGCGTCGGGCTTGATGATGGAAAGGGTGCGTTCAACGGCCATGGGGCGGCTCTCCTGCTACTTGGATGGATGTCATTCGCCGGGCCCGTCTGTAAACGCGAGAACCCGCCGTACGGCGGGTTCCCAACGCAAAACGACGCGGACACAACGTGCGGCGCGTAGTCTAGCGACCTCCCACGCCCACGGCAATCCACCGCCGCAAACCCCGATTTCACCACGAAGCACACGAAGGCACGAAGAAGGTCAAGGTCGGTTGAACCACGGAGTTCTCGGAGGACACGGAGCCAATGGATGAAAAACACCAAAGTACTGGGCTGGGGCGTCAACCAAACCCGAAAGCGGATGGTGCTTCAACGCACTTCCCTTCTCTGTGTCCTCTGTGTTCTCAGTGGTGGAAAAGGGTTTCGCCCTTGAATTTCTTCGTGCCTTCGTGAGCTTCGTGGTGAATAAACGCCCTTGAACGCCGAAGCGCCCGGTCAGTCGTCGACGTCGGCCTCGTCCATCCAGGCGGCCTGGATCGCCTCGAGGATGCGCTCGCCGGAGCGGTTGGGGTCATCGTCGAAGTCCGGCAGGTTCATCACCCACTGGCGCAGGTCCACGAAGTTGATGTTGCGCGGGTCGACGTCCGGGTGTTCGTCGGCCAGCTGCATCGCGATTTCCTGGGTATCGGTCCACTTCATCGCCTTTCCCTCGCTCAGTGGTTCTCGGAGACCTGATTGATAGTGTACTTCGGCAGTTCCACCACGAGGTCCGTGTCCGCGACGATCGCCTGACAGGACAGCCGCGAGTCCGGCTCCAGGCCCCAGGCCTTGTCGAGCATGTCCTCTTCGTCCTCGGTGGCCTCCTCCAGACTGTCCAGCCCCTCGCGCACGTAGACGTGGCAGGTCGTGCAGGCACAGGACTTCTCGCAGGCGTGTTCGATCTCGATCCCGTTTTTCAGGGCGAGATCGCAGATGCTGATGCCCGGCTCGGCCTCGATGGAGGCCCCCTCCGGGCAGATTTCCTCGTGGGGCAGAAAGATTACCTGGGGCATGGTGTCAGTTCCCTGCGTCGTATTCGCTAACGTTGTGTCCGGCGAGCGCGCGCCGGATGCTGTCATTCATGCGCCGCGCGACAAAGGCCTCGGAGGCCTGCTCCACGCGCTTGCGCGCCGCCTCGATGGCGTCGGGGTCGGCCCCCTTCTCGCGTTCGGCGCGCAGGGCGTCGCGCGCCTGCTCGATGGTCTGGCGTTCCGCGGCCTCGAGGTAGCGGTCACCGTCCGTCTCCAGCGCGGCGTCCAGCGCCTCGAGCACGCGGTCGGCCTCGACCTGTTCCTCGCGCAAGCGCCGCGCCTCCATGTCCTCGCGCGCGGAGGAGGCGGAATCGCGCAACATCTGCTCGATCTCGGAATCGGTCAGGCCGTAGCTCGGCTTGACCTCGATATGCGCCTCCACACCCTGGGTCTGCTCGCGTGCCGTTACGTTCAGCAGGCCGTCGGCGTCCACCTGGAAGGTCACGCGAATGCGCGCAGCACCCGCGACCATCGGCGGGATGCCCGACAATGTGAACCGGGCGAGCGAGCGGTTGGCATCGACCACATCGCGTTCGCCCTGCACCACGTGCAGCGACATCGCGGTCTGGCCGTCCTTGAAGGTGGTGAACTCCTGCGCCCGCGTGACCGGGATGGTGGTGTTGCGCGGGACGATGAACTCGACCAGACCGCCCATCGTCTCCAGCCCCAGCGACAGCGGGATCACGTCCAGCAGCACCAGTTCGGTATCCGGCTTGTTGCCGGCGAGGATGTCCGCCTGTTGCGCGGCCCCGATCGCGACCACGCGGTCCGGGTCGATGCCGGCGTGCGGGGTGCGGCCGAAGAAGCCCTCCACCGCCTCGCGCACCGCCGGCATGCGGGTGGAACCACCCACCAGCACCACCTCGTCGATGGCGCCGGGCTCCAGCCCGGCATCCTCCAGCACCTGCCGGCAGGCGGCCATGGTGCGCTCCAGCAACGGCCGCGCCAGCTCCACCAGGGTGTCGCGATCCAGCTCGCCGGACCAGGTGGAGCCGTCGGCGCGCCTGACCTCGACCGGGGTACGCGCGGCATCGGTCAGGGCCTCCTTGGCCTGGCGGGCGGCCAGCAGCACGCGGCGCAGGCGCTGCGGATCGGTCTCTCCGGCCATGCCGGCCTGGTTCAGCAGCCAGTCGGCGATGGCGCGGTCGATGTCGTCGCCGCCCAGGGCGGAATCACCGCCGGTCGCCAGCACCTCGAACACCCCGCGGCGCAGCTGCAGGATAGAGATATCGAACGTACCGCCGCCCAGGTCATAGACGGCAATGGTGTTCTCTTCGCCCTGGTCCAGTCCGTAGGCGACCGCCGCCGCGGTCGGCTCGCTGATCAGGCGGAAGACATTCAGGCCGGCCAGCTGTGCGGCGTCCCGCGTGGCCTGGCGCTGGGCATCGTCGAAGTACGCGGGCACGGTGATCACCACGCCTTCGAGTTCGTCGCCCAAGGTCTCCTCGGCCCGCTGGCGCAGGGTATGCAGGATCTCCGCGGACACCTCCACCGCCGTCTTGTCGCCCGCGGCGGTCTCGATGCGCGGCACGCTGGACTCGCCGGTCTTCAGCCGGAACGGCAGCTCGCCGGACAGCGTGGCGACGTCCGCCGCGCCGCGCCCGATGAGCCTTTTGACCGAGGCGATGGTGTTGTGCGGGTCATCCGCGGCGTGCTCGGCAGCCGCATGCCCCACGCTCACCGCATCCGCGGCATAGTGCACCACCGACGGCAGGATATGCCGACCCTGTTCGTCGGGCAGCGTGTCCGCCTCGCCGCTGCGCACGGTCGCGACCAGCGAGTGGGTCGTGCCGAGGTCGATCCCGGCCGCGAGATGGCGCTGGTGCGGCGCGGACTCGGCTCCGGGTTCGGTGATCTGCAATAACGCCATCGGGTATTCGGCTCCTTCACACGGGCGCGGCGGGTGCTACTTGCCGCGCGCCAGGTTCTGTCGGGTTCGTTTCGTTTCTTCCAGCAGGCGATCGAAGAAGCGCAGCTCCAGCACCCGGTCCTTGGCATCCGGCGCCGGGGTCCCCGGCTCCTTCAGGGCATCCGCCACCTTCGCCCGTGCCTCGGCGCGGGCCTGCGCCAGCTCGGTCGCGACCGCTTCCAGTCCGGCCGCATCCCCGCTCGCCGCGGTCTCCTCCAGGCGTTCACGCCATTCGATCTGCGCCTCGATGAACTCGATGTCCTGACTGGTATCGCGTTCGGGGTCAAAGGCCACCCCGGTCCGTTCCAGCAGGTGCACCGCCCGGCGGTAGTCGTCACCCAGGATCGCGTAGGCCTCGTTCACGTCGGCCGCCACCGCCGCCGCCATGCGGCGCGCCTGGTCACCCTGGCGCACGAAGCGGTCCGGGTGCAGTTCCGCCTGCAGGCGACGAAAGCGCTCGTCCAGCTGTTGCCGGTCGACCTCGAAGGCCACCGGCAGGTCAAACTGCTCGAATGAGTCGTTCATTGCGTCCCTTGCGACGGGCTTGCAAAAGAAAAGGGGTGGTACGACAGCCACCGGGGACGTATCCCCGGGCAACCGCCATGCACCACCCCGCGTGCGAGGCTCAGTCAGATGCTGAAGCTTTCACCGCAGCCGCACCGGGCCTTCTCGTTCGGGTTGTTGAACTTGAACCCCTCGTTCAGGCCTTCCTTGCCGAAGTCCAGCTCGGTGCCATCCAGGTACACAAGGGACTTCGGGTTCACGACCAGCTTCACGCCGCGATCCTCGAACACCGTATCGGTGTCCTCGATATCGTCGGCGAACTCCACCACGTAGGCCATGCCGGAGCAGCCGGTCGTCCTGACGCCCAGCCGAACGCCCACACCCTTGCCCCGCTTCTCGAGGAAGTTGTGGATGCGTTCGGCCGCGGGTTCGGTCACTGTAATCGCCATAGAGCCCTCAGGCAGATTTCTTCTCGGCTTCCGCGGCCTGGCCGTGGCGCTCCTGGTAGTTCGACACCGCCGCCTTGATGGCGTCCTCGGCCAGCACGGAGCAGTGGATCTTCACCGGCGGCAGGGCCAGCTCTTCGGCGATCTGGGTGTTCTTGATCTGGCTCGCCTCTTCCAGGGTCTTGCCACGCACCCATTCGGTGAGCAGCGAGCTGGAGGCGATCGCCGAGCCGCAGCCGTAGGTCTTGAACTT
This sequence comes from Thioalkalivibrio sp. ALE31, assembly GCF_000377405.1. GTDB lineage: Bacteria > Pseudomonadota > Gammaproteobacteria > Ectothiorhodospirales > Ectothiorhodospiraceae > Thioalkalivibrio. The sequence goes on from NZ_KB905020.1 coordinate 576,588, forward strand.
GGCGTCCTCGATGATGCCCTCGTCGTTGACCTTGATCTGCAGCTTCATCACGTCGCCGCAGGCCGGGGCGCCGACCATGCCGGTGCCGACCGTGTCGTCGTTCTTGTCGAAGCTGCCGACGTTGCGCGGATTTTCATAGTGGTCCAGAACCTTGTCACTGTACGCCATGACCGTTCTCCTGTTGCGTGTGTACGCGTTGCGTTAGTGGTGTCGAGCGGGCCCCTAGTGGGCCGCCCACTCGACGGTGCTCAGATCGATGCCGTCCTGGTACATCTCCCACAGCGGGGAGAGCTCGCGCAGCTTGGCGACCGCGGCGCGCACGATCTCGACCGTATGGTCGATCTCCTCCACGGTGGTGTAGCGACCGATGGAGAAGCGGATCGAGCTGTGTGCCAGCTCGTCGTCGCGGCCCAGTGCGCGCAGCACGTAGGACGGCTCCAGGCTGGCCGAGGTGCAGGCCGAGCCGGAGGACACCGCGATGTCGCGCAGCGCCATGATCAGGCTCTCGCCCTCGACGAAGTTGAACGACACGTTCAGGTTGTGCGCGACACGCTGTTCCTGGTCACCGTTCAGGTAGACCTCTTCCATGCCGTCGAGACCGGCCCAGAGGCGGTCGCGCAGCATGCGCACGCGCTCCAGCTCGGGACCCATCTCGGCACCGGCGATCGCGAATGCCTCGCCCATGCCGACGATCTGGTGCGGCGCCAGCGTGCCGGAGCGCATGCCGCGCTCGTGGCCACCGCCGTGCATCTGGGCCTCGATACGCACCCGCGGCTTGCGCCGCACGAACAGCGCGCCGATGCCCTTCGGACCGTAGGTCTTGTGCGCGGAGAAGCTCATCAGGTCTACCGGCAGCTTCGACAGATCGATCGCGACCTTGCCGGTGGACTGCGCGGCGTCCACATGGAACACGATCCCGCGCTCGCGGCACAGGTTGCCGATCGCCTCGATGTCCTGGATGACACCGATCTCGTTGTTCACGTGCATCACCGAGACCACGATGGTGTCGTCACGCATCGCGTCTTCCAGCTCCTGCATGTCGACCAGGCCGTTTTCCTTCACGCCCAGGTAGGTGACCTCGAAGCCTTCGCGCTCAAGCTGGCGCGTGGTGTCCAGCACGGCCTTGTGCTCGGTCTTCACCGTGATGATGTGCTTGCCCTTGCGCTGGTAGAAGTGCGCAGCACCCTTGATCGCCAGGTTGTCGGCCTCGGTCGCGCCGGAGGTCCAGATGATCTCCTTCGGATCGGCGCCCACCAGCTGGGCCACCTGGCCCCGGGCGTTCTCGACCGCCTTCTCCGCGTTCCAGCCAAAACTGTGGCTGCGCGAGGCCGGGTTCCCGAACAGCCCGTCCTTGGTCAGGCAGCCCGCCATCTTTTCCGCCACGCGCTCATCGACCGGCGTGGTGGAGGAATAGTCGAGATAGATCGGCAGTTTCAGGTCACTCATGGGGCGTTAGCTCCTCTCCGCGGCCGTCTCGGCGGCCGCATGGCTTTTGTCGGACGAGGCCTGCAGGGAGGCGCCGTGCATCACGACCTCCTGCACACCGTCTTTTTCCATTTGTTCGCGGTGGCGCTGCAGCACATCCGCCAGCGAGCGGGTACTGAGAAAGTCGTAGACCTGCTGGCTCAGATCGGTCCACAGGTCGTGCGTCAGGCAGCGCGAATCGGAATTGCAGTTGGCCTTGCCACCGCAGCGGGTCACGTCCACCGGCTCGTCCACCGCCACCACGATATCGGCGACGCTGATGCCCTCCGGATCCCGGCTCAGGGCATAGCCTCCGCCCGGCCCGCGGCTGCTGTTCACCAGCCCCTTGCGGCGCAGCCTGGAAAAGAGCTGCTCCAGATAGGACAATGAAAGCTTCTGCCGGCGCGCCACCTCGGCCAGGGATACCGGCCCGTTGCGGGTGTGCATCGCCACATCCAGCATGGCGGTCACGGCGTAGCGGCCTTTGGTCGTCAGTTTCATGGTTGAGTGCACTTGTCGGTCATTTGCCGGCAAGCTTAGCAATACCTGACAAAAACGATCAAGTATTCCCCTGCTGTTTACGTTCTTGTTCGCTCGTGGCGGCTCCCGGGACCTCGCATTCGTCCGGCTCCAGGCCCTCCAGATCGCAGGCCTCCAGCGGGCCGGAATCGTCTTCGCCCAGGGCCTCGCCCGGATCGATCCCGGCGCGCTTGAGCGCCTGGCAGGCCCGCTCCATGCGTTCGTCCAGGTCGTGCACACGCTGAACGATACGGTGGATCGCGTTGGCCACCGGGTCGGGCATGTCGCGCGACAGGCCGTAGGCATCGAAGCCCATGCGGTCGGCCATCTGCTGGAATCGCGGATCGGGCTCGGGCCGTGGCCCGATGACCCGGGCCGGGATGCCGACCGCGGTCGCATCGGCCGGCACGTCCTTCAGTACCACCGCGTTGGAGCCGATGCGCGCATGGTCGCCAACGTGGATCGGGCCCAACAGCTTGGCACCCGCCCCGATGACCACCTCGTTGCCGAGCGTCGGGTGGCGCTTGCCCCCCTCCCAGGTCGTGCCGCCCAGGGTGACCTGGTGATAGATCGTGCAGTCGTCGCCCACCTCGGCGGTCTCGCCGATCACCACGCCCATGCCGTGGTCGATGAAGAAGCGCCTGCCAATGGTCGCACCGGGATGGATCTCGATGCCGGTGAGCCAGCGGCTGAAGTTGCCGACCACCCGGCCCAGCCAGCGCAGGCGATGCGTCCACAGCCAGTGCGCGAGGCGGTGATACCACAGGGCATGCAGCCCGGGGTACGCGGTCAGCACCTCGAAGGCGTTGCGTGCCGCCGGGTCGCGGTCAAACACGCAGCGAATGTCCTCGCGCATCCTGTCAAACATCGGCCGGCCTCATTCCTGAGTATCGCACTAAGGTATCACGTGCCCCGCACGCGCCCTCAGCGGCCCCTTTCCGTGTGCGTCAATATACCGCGCAGCATGCGCACCTCGCTGGCGCTCAGGCCGGCCCGCAGATACAGGTGGCGCAGGCGCCGCATCAGGTGGCGCGGGTTGTCCGGATCGAGCACGTCGATGGTGGTCAGGGCCTGCTCGAAATGCCGGAACAGCCCCTCCATCTCCGCCTGGGTCGCGGGCGGGTCCCGCTCCACCCCGGTCGGCTCGGCTCCGGACACGGCGGGTGCTTCGCCATTCAGCGCCGCCATGCGCAGCGCGTAGGTCATCACCTGAACGCTGCCGGCCAGATTCAGGGAGCTGAAATCGGGGACGGTGGGTATCTGCACAAAGGCATTGCAATGATCGAGTTCGGCGTTGGTCAGACCGCTGTGCTCGCGGCCAAAGACCAGGGCCACCGGCCCCTCGGCGGCGTTCGCCAGCGCCTGCCCGGCCGCGTCAGCGGGCCCCAGAACCGGTACCGAGTGGGTCCGCAGACGGGCGCTGGTCCCCACCACCCAGACACAGTCGCGGATCGCGGCGGCGAGATCCTCGACCACGCGCGCACCCGCCAGCAGATCGTCCGCGCCCGAAGCCAGCGCCGTTGCATCGGCATGCGGGAACCGCTCCGGCGCCACCAGCACGAGGTCGGTCACCCCCATGGCCTTCATCGCACGTGCGGCGGAACCGATGTTGCCGGGGTGCGTCGTGCCCACCAGCACGACCCGCACCCGACCGAGGCGTTCTTCCATTCCCGGGGCCCTGTATTGAACGGTGCGGGATTGTACACGCGCACGGTCACGACTTCCCAAGAAAGAGCCGCTTGTGTATTGTTCGCGGCCTTCCCGCGGCGCGCCACAGGCGCCCGCCGGACACCCCGCAGAACACCAGGAGACCCCCATGCACCCCATGCTGAACACGGCGGTATCGGCGGCCCGCGAGGCCGGACGCATCACCACCCGCGCCTGGGGCCGGCCGGATCGCATGAATACCCGCGAGAAGGCCCGCAACGACTGGGTTTCGGACGTCGACCTCTCGGCGGAACAGGCGATCGTGCAGACCCTGCGCCGCGCCTACCCCGATCACGCGATCATGGCCGAGGAAGGCGGCGAGCAAAGCGGTGCCGACGCCGATTTCGTCTGGATCATCGACCCGCTGGACGGCACCACCAACTACCTGCGCGAGATCCCGCAGTACGGCATCTCCATCGCGCTGAAGCACAAGGGACGGCTGGAACAGGCGGTGGTCTACGACCCGCTGAAGGAAGAGCTCTTCACCGCCACCCGAGGTGCCGGTGCCTTCCTCAACAGCCGCCGCATCCGGGTCTCCGAGCGCAAGGACCTCAACGGCGCGCTTCTGGGTACCGGCATCCCGTTTCGCGAGGGCCAGGACCTGGAACGCTACCTCAGCAGCCTGCGCCACCTGATCCCGGGCACGGCCGGCGTGCGCCGCCCGGGCTCGGCCGCGCTGGATCTGGCCTGGGTCGCCTGCGGGCGCTTCGACGGCTTCTGGGAGATGGGCCTGCAGCCCTGGGACATGGCCGCGGGCCTGCTGCTGGTGCAGGAAGCCGGCGGCGTGGTCAGCGACTGGCAGGGCAACCCGGACGTGATGCGCCGCGGCGACGTCGTCGCCGGCAACCCCAAGGTCCTCAAGGCGATGCTCCAGCGCCTGCACAAGGCCGAAAAGGAAGCCTCCGCCCGCTCCGACACCTGAAGGGCCTGTTGGGTCACCACGAAGCACACGAAGGCACGAAGAAGGTCAAGGGCGGTTGCACCACAGAGAGCACAGAGGACACGGATAAAGGCCGAGTTCGGGTCAAGAACGTCCGTCGCATCGGGGTAAAACCCTCGCGGTCCGCCGAAGCCGCTAAACGCCGCCAAAGCCATCCGCCGACCTGAAAGCCTTCCAAGTTTTCTCCGTGAACTCCGTGTCCTCTGTGGTCAACCCGCCTTTGACCTTGACCTTCTTCGTGCCTTCGTGCGCTTCGTGGTGACCCAACAAGCCCTTCAGCGATCGCGCTGCTGCAGCCAGAGGATCAGGCGGGCGTGGTGGTGCGGGTCGGATTCGATGGCGCGCCCCGGGCGCAGGTCGTATTCCGCGAACGCCGCATCCACCGCTTCGCTGGCATCACGCCACTCCGCGCTGAGCCGGAAGATCAGGGTCGTCGGCGACGGCCGATGGACCGCCGGATGGAAGCGCTGCGAGATCATCCCCGGCAGCGGCGGCTCCGGCTCCGAGCGGAAGCCGTCGTCATCGCGGAAGCGTTCCCAGGCCGCCTCCAGCAGTGCCAGCGCCGGCCCCTGCTCGCCCTCGCCCGTGGCGGGCTTCCAGTCCCGCAGGCCGCGCGCGACAAAGGCGTAATCATTCAGCGTGGCCGTCCCGGCCTGATCCGCGGGCAGCCCCATAAGCGTGGGCAATTGGTCGGGATCGGAAGCGACCTCCAGCAGCCAGCCGTGCACCGCCGCACCCGCCTCTCGGAAGCGCTCGTCATGCTGCGCCCCCTCCGCGAGGGCGGAGAGCAGCAGGCCATGCGCCCCGGTCAGGACCTTTTCGTCCCGCGGCAGGCCGCGCGCCTCGCGCGCCCGGATCAGCATCTCGCGCCCGGCGTTCACCTGCTCGCGAACCTCCGCCTCGTCCAGGTCAAAGCGCTCCGCCAGGGCCTCGACCCCCGCGCCGCGCCGGGGCAGGTAGCCGAGATCGAACACGGAACTCCCCTCCATGCCGAACCACGCGCGCACCAGGTCCGGGTAGTCATGGTCCGCCAGCGCGGACTCCAGATCCGCCTCGGGCCACAGGTAGGCACCCCCCTCACGCCCTTCCTCGTCGACCGCCGACAGGCTGGAGGCGAACCCGCGGAAACCACCCTCGGCGGTATCCGCCTGCTCGCCGGTCTCGTCCTCGCGCAGGGCCATGTCGCGCTTGACGAAGTCGAGGTTCTCCAGCCCCAGCTCGATCCAGTCTTCGCGACCGAAATGCTCACCGGCCCGTAGATACAAAAGCGCGAGCTGGGCCTGATCCTCCAGCATCACCTCGAAGTGGGGCTCGTTCCAGTCCGGCGACTCGGAATAGCGGAAGAAACCTCCCCCCAGCACGTCGCGCAGACCGGAGTGGGCCATCTCGTCGAGCGTGATTTCCAGGAACTCGCCGACCCAGCCAGGCGCGGTGCCCGCCTGCACGGCCTCCAGCATCGCGTGCAGATACGGCGAATGCGGGAACTTGGTGGAGCTGCCGAACCCGCCCTGCAGGTCGTCGGCCTCGCGCTCCAGGCGACTCCACAACACCTGCGGCAGGCGGCCGGCACGGCTTTCCGACAGGGGCTCCTCGCCCGCACGCAGTTGCTGGGTCAGCTCGTCACTGCCGCGCCGCGCCAGATCGACCAGCCGGTCGTAGTCCGCCTCCAGGCGTTCGGTAATGCCGTCGAGGAACTCGGCGAACTGATCGCGCGGGGCATAGACCACGCCGGTCAGTGCATGCCCCTGGGGCGTAACCACCACGTTGAGCGGCCAGCCCGCGCTCCCGGCGGTGGCGCGCTGAAACTCCAGCAGGTAGCTGTCCAGCGCCCCGTCGACCTCGCGATCGACCTTCACCGGGATGAAATTCTCGTTCAGCCGCTCGGCAATGCCCTCGTCCTGGAAGCTCTCTTCCTGCATGACATGGCAGTAGAAGCAGGAGTAGTAACCGCTGGAGATCAACAGCGGCCGCCGCTCCTCCCTGGCCTGTTCCAGCAGGGCCGGATCCCAGGCCCGCCACTGGACGGGGTCGTCCGTGTGCAGCCGGAGGTAGGGCGAGATGCTGTCGGCCATCTCGGGGTTGGCCTGCGCCGCGCCGGGCATCGCGAGGGCTGCGACCAGCAGCGAAACGACCAGACCGGCCCGGCGATTTTCCGGCGTTGCAAACATGTGACCCTCCAGCAGCATCTAGAAAAGGTTGCTACCCTTTGGGACGCGAAGACCGGGAAGGTTCATCCCTGCAGCCCAATGGTCTCCGCGGATCGCATCCGGGATCCGGCACTTGTACATGCGCTGTATAAATGTCGTACAATTTCTCCATGGCGAGCGCAACGCACATCGAACTTCAAGACGAAGAAGGCCTGTACCCGATCCGGCACGTGTGCGCGGAGACGGGCATTAACGACGTGACGCTGCGCGCCTGGGAGCGTCGCTACGGGCTCATTCGTCCCATGCGCACGCCCAAGGGCCACCGGCTCTACAGCCCCGGCGATATCGCCCGCATCAAGCGGATCATGGAACTGCTGGACCAGGGCATCCCGGTCTCCCAGGTCCACCGGGTTCTGGACGACGAACCCGCAGCCGCCACTCCCCGTCCGGATCCGGACGCGACCGAAGACGCCCCGGACACCACCACAACGCCCCGTCATCGCGACAGCCCCGGCCCCGGGATCGCACCCCACACCATGGACCCGGTTGCCGAGGCACTGTACGACTCGGTCACGGATCTGGATGCAGGGGAGCTGGATCGCGTCTACGCCCGGCTGGTCATGCGCCACGGCTGGAATGGCGTGCACGAAAGCGCCTTCCTCGAGGTGTACCGCCGCCTGCGCGAGGAATCCCGACACAATGCCGAGGGCGAGGTCCGCCTGGCGGTGTTCGCCGCCTGGGCCACGGCGGCATTCGCGGACCAGCTGCGCTCGGCCACGCGCGCCTGCGACGACCCGTCCTACCCCTGCCTGGTGCTCGGCGGCGGCCACCAGCAAGTCGGCGGACTGCTGCTGCAGCTTGCCTGCGCCCGCCGCGGCCTGAAGACCCTGCCCCTGTTCGACGCCACCAGCCCCGAGGGCCTGGAGACGCTGATGCGCCGTCTGCGTGCCCCGGCGCTGATCATCCATGGTTCCTCGCAGTTGATGCGCAGCCCCGAACTGCCCCGGGTGGAGGCCATCCTCAACCAAGCCGGACCGCCCTGCTACCTTGCCGGCTCGGCCGCGCTGGAGCTTTCCAAGGTCAAGCACGGCCGCACGGTGGAGGTTCTGCCCGGACCGCCGCTGGAGGCCGCCGCACGACTCTCCCGGCACCTGCCCCAGTAGCCGCCGCGCGCGCCTCCCGGCTCAGTGGCCACCTCCGCCGCATCCGTGCGCACCCTCCTGGTTGTGCTCGGCGACCAGCTCGCCCCCGACCACCCGGTTCTGCAGGAGCTGGACCCCGACCGGGATGCCGTGTGGATGGCCGAGGTGGCCCACGAATCCCGCCACGTCCTCTCGCATGCGGCCCGCACCACCCTGTTTCTGTCGGCGATGCGCCACTTCGCCCGGCAGCTCCGCAAGGCAGGCCTGAGCGTTCACTATCGCCATCTCGGGGAGCACCCCGAGCCAACCCTGGGCGAGGCCCTGGACACCGACCTGGAACGGCTCCAGCCGACCCGGGTGATCGTCCTCCAGCCGGGGGAACATCGTGTATGCCGTCAGCTTGAGGCCACCTGCCGCACCCGGGGCGTGCCACTGGAGGTCCGCGAGGATCCCTGCTTCCTGGTGTCGCAGACGACCTTCGAGCAATGGGCCGGGACGCGCAAGCAGCTGCGCATGGAGTACTTCTACCGCCAGCAGCGAGCCGCCCTGGGCATCCTGATGAATGGCGACGAACCCGCCGGCGGACAGTGGAACTTTGACGCCGACAACCGCGGACATTTCGGCCGGGACGGGCCCGGCCTGCTGCCGCCCCCCGTCGCCTTCGAACCCGACAAGATCACGCGCGAATGCCGGGATGCCGTCGCCCGGTATCTGCCGGAACTGGCGGGCCAGACGGATGCGTTCGACTGGCCGGTCACCCCGGAACAGGCACAACAGGCCCTGGCCGACTTCATCCAGCACCGCCTGCCCCTGTTCGGCACCTATCAGGACGCGATGTGGACCGACCAGCCGTGGCTCTATCACGCCCGCCTGTCCGCCGCGCTCAACCTGCACCTGATCCATCCGCGCTCGGTGATCGACGCGGCGGAACAGGCCTGGCGCGACGGCCATGCGCCGCTCCCCGCGGTCGAGGGGTTCATCCGGCAGATCCTCGGCTGGCGCGAATACGTGCGCGGGCTGTACTTCCACTTTGGCGAGGCCTGGCACGAATGGAACGCCCTGGAGGCGGAGCAGCCGCTGCCGGCCCTCTACTGGGACGCCGACACCTCCATGCAGTGCCTGCACCAGGCCGTGGGCCAGACCCTGAAACGCGGTTATGCGCACCATATCCAGCGACTAATGGTCACCGGGCTGTTCGCCCAGCTCCTGGGCGTGCGCCCGGCCGAGATCCATGCCTGGTATCTGGGTATCTACGTCGATGCCGTGGAGTGGGTGGAACTCCCCAACGTGGTCGGCATGTCGCAGTATGCCGACGGCGGCCGCATGGCCTCCAAGCCGTACGTCGCCACCGGCCGCTACATTCAGCGCATGAGCAACTACTGCCGGCACTGCCCGTTCGACCCGGCCGAGGCCCTCGGTGCGAAGGCCTGTCCGTTCACCACGCTCTACTGGGACTTCCTCGACCGTCACCGCGAGCGCTTCGCCCGCCACCCGCGCACCGCGCTGCAGTGGAAGCACCTCGAGAAGATGGACCCCGAACGCCTGGAGGCCATCCGCGCCCAGGCCCACCACATCCGCAACACACTCGCGCAGGGAGACCGTATTTGATGCCGCGCCCCGGCCCCACCCTCGTCTGGCTGCGCCGCGACCTGCGCCTGGCCGACCAGCCTGCCCTGCACGCCGCCAGCGAGCGCGGCGGGCCGGTCATCCCGGTGTTCATCCATGCCCCGGAGGACGAGGCGCCCTGGCAACCGGGGGCCGCATCCCGCTGGTGGCTGCATCACAGCCTGCAGGCGCTGGACCAGGACCTTAGCAAGAACGGTTCGCGCCTGATCCTGCGCGCCGGCCCCGCCCTTGACACCCTGCGGACCCTGGTACGCGAGACCGGTGCCACTGCCGTCTACTGGAACCGCCTGTACGAGCCCGCCCGGGTCCTGCGCGACCCGGAGATCAAGGCCGGCCTGCGCGCCGATGGCCTCGAAGTCCACAGCTTCAATGCCCACCTGCTGGTCGAGCCCTGGGAGGTCGAAACCGGCCAGGGCCGGCCCTACAAGGTCTTCACCCCATTCTGGAAGGCCTGCCTGCACCGCGGCATTGATCGCGACCCGCTGCCCGCGCCCAACGACCTGCCGCCCCCCGATGCCTGGCCCGCCAGCCTGCGCCCGGAAGACCTCGGACTCCTGCCCGAGATCGACTGGGCCGGGGGCCTGCGCGCCGCCTGGACGCCCGGGGAGGACGCGGCCCACCAGCGGCTGACGCAATTCCTCGACGGCGCGCTGCACGCCTACGCCAGCGAACGCGACCGCCCGGACCATGACGGTACCTCGCGCCTGTCACCGCATCTGCACTTCGGCGAGCTCTCCCCGCGCCAGATCCTGCGCGCCCTGCGCCAAACCGGCCTGCATCCGGACCACGGAGGACCCGAGGCCTTCGTGCGCGAGCTCGGCTGGCGCGACTTCGCCCATCACGTGCTCTATCACTTCCCGCACACCCCGGAACGACCGCTGAACCCGCGCTTCGAGGCCTTCCCCTGGCGCGAGGACGCGGCGGACCTGCGCGCCTGGCAGCAGGGCCGCACTGGGCTCCCGATCGTCGATGCCGCCATGCACCAGTTGTGGGAGACCGGCTGGATGCACAACCGCCTGCGCATGGTGGTCGGCTCCTTCCTGACCAAGAACCTGCGCCTGCACTGGCAGCACGGCGCGCACTGGTTCTGGGACACCCTCGTGGATGCCGACCTCGCCGCCAACACCCTGGGCTGGCAGTGGGCCGGAGGCTGCGGCGCCGATGCCGCGCCCTACTTTCGCGTGTTCAACCCGCAAACCCAGGGCGAACGCCACGACCCCGACGGCGCCTTCGTGCGCCGCTTCGTCCCCGTACTCAAGGACGTCGAAACGCGGTATATTCACGCGCCCGGCGCCAGCGGCGCACGCGGCTATCCGGCCCCCATCGTGGACCTGAAAGCCAGCCGCCAGGCCGCACTCGAGGCCTTCCAGGCCATCAAAGACCACTGATCGAAACAGGCCCCTACCATGAGCTTCTCCGAACAGAACCTGCAGTACCCCAAGGACGTGAGCTACAACTTCAGCCGCTACGACGACACCACCCCGGTACGCGTCACCCACGAGGGCAAGCGCTTCATCGGCCAGCTGCTGAACCACGAGGCTCCCTACCGTATCCGCATCACCGAGGAGGTCGTCAGGCCGGGCGCCTCGCGCTTCATCCCGGTGCGCGAGATCCAGGTCCAGACCCTCGAAGCGGTGGAATATCTGCACAACGGCCACCACGGGCACTAAGCCACTGCCGACGGCCGCGCCCGACTCCGGGCGCGGCCGTTCCCCCGGCGTCGACCCGACATCGCTGCACGCAGCGCGCGCGGGACTGCTACTCTCGTAACAGGATCTCCGCCAAAAGGGACGACTGCCATGCACCGCTTACTTGCATCTTTCCTGCTTGGTGCCCTGCTGCTCCCCGGCCTGGCACTCGCCGACAAACCCGGCGATCAGCGTGCCATTGCCGGCATGGACACCGGGCGCATCCTCTGGGACATCACCATCGGCGAACCCGACCGGCTGATCGCCCGCCTGAGCGTGATCCGCGAGACCTACGACGACATGCAGCGCCAGGGCCTGGAGCCGGAGATGGTGTTTGCCTTCCGGGGCGGCGCGGCGGGGCTGATCGCCCGCTCCACCGACCACCTCGATATCGAGGACGTCTCCACCGTGCGCCATATCCACGAACGGCTGGAGGGCCTGCTGGAACTGGACGGCATCCACATGGAGGCCTGCAGCATTGCCACGCGGCGCTTCGACCTCGAACAGGACGACCTGCTGCCCGGGATTCACCTGGTCGGCAACACGTTCCTCTCGATCATGGGCTACGAAAACCAGGGCTATGCAACCATCCGCATTGACTGACCCCGGCCGCGGAATGCCGGTACAATCAACCCGGACGGAGATGGGGCCCGCCCCTGCACCGCAAATGCGGCGGCGGCCCGGTACACGAACGCCCTGACCGGATCGCGGAAGGCCACAAACGGCCGCTGACGAAGAAGACGGGAGACCTGCTTGGCGCATATGGAAATCACGACCTTCGGCACCGTCGGCGTGCGCGTGGAGGACCGTGACATACCCGCTCTCTCCGGGACGAAACTCGGCCTGCTCCTCACCTATGTGGCGGCCGAGAGCCCGCGGCGTATCCCGCGCGAGGAACTGGCGCGCCTGTTCTGGCCCGACTTGGACGCCGACAGCGCCCGGGTCAACCTGCGCCAGGGCCTGTTCCAGCTGCGTCGCCAGCTACCCGCCGGCGACCCGCCCCTGCTCGACACGACGCCCCGCTATGTGCGCTTCCAGCCGCAAGCGGACTCGCGCATCGACTTCCTCACCCTGCAGCGTGCGCGCTCCGAGCGCCGCACGACCGAGGGGCGGGAGACCACGGCACCCCCGCCGGACCTGGCCATTGTGTGCGAGTACCGCGGACACTTCCTCGAGGGCCTGCGCGCCCTGCAGGACCTGCCGGAACTATCCGCCTGGGCCCAGTCCCAGCGCGACCATCACTGGCAGAATCTTCTGGTCTTCATCGGCCACAATCTCCCCGAACTCGCCAAGCCCAACGAGGGCGAACCCCTGCTGGCCGAGCTCCACCGCCTGCTGGCCATGGAGCCCCACGACGAGACCCTGCACCACCTCCTGATGAAGGCCCTGGCGGCCAGCGGCCACCCCAAGCGCGCGCTCGAGCACTATGCCCACCTGGAGGCCGAGGCCGGCAAGCCCCCGGGCGAACTGCTGGCGCGCACGCGCGAGGAAATCCTGGGCGCCGAACGCGCCGAGGCCAGCCATCAGCACGCCAGCCCCGAGGATGCCGAGCCCGCCACCCTGCGCCCCGAGCGCCGTCGGGTCACGGTCGTGGCCTGCCATGTACAGCCCGATGCCGACGCCGACATCGAGATCCAGCAGCAACAGGTCAACCGCACGCTGGAGCATGTCGACTTCGTCCTGTTGAGCCACCACGGCCATGTCGTGCCCTCGCCCGGCCATGGCCTGCTCGCCTATTTCGGCTATCCCGCCGGACGCGAAGAGGCGACGGTCGACGCCGTGCATGCCGCCTGGCAGGCGCTGGAGAGCGCCCCCGGTGACTGCCAGCTGCGCCTCGCCGTGGATACCGACCTGATCGTCACCGGCGCCGACCCGGATCTGCCCGACCCCGCCGGCCAGCTCACCGCCCGCGTACACGAGTGCGCCCAGCGCGCCGACCCCGGCACCCTGCGCGTCAGCGCACCCACCCATGCCCGCGTGTCCGGCTACTTCAGCTTCCGCGAGGCGGAGGACGGCACGGGCGCCTACCGCGTCACCGGCGATCCCGGTCCGCTGGACCGCGTGGATGCCCAGACCCTGCGTGGCCTGACGCCGCTGACCGGCCGCAGCCCGGAACTGCAGGCACTGCGTAGCCACTGGGATCAGGTGCTCGACCGCGACGAGGTCCGCTTCGTGCTGGTTCAGGGCGAGGCCGGTCTGGGCAAGAGCCGCCTGGCCCGCGGGCTCGATCTCCAGGTCCGCGGCCAGGCCCGCTCACGCTACCTGCTCAAGTGCCGTGAAGACCGCGCCCGCCAGCTCCTGGCCCCGGTACGCCAGGCCTTCGCCACCTGGATGGGACACGACACCCTGCGCGATGCCCGGAAGCGCCGACTCGCCGGCGCCCTCAAGCATGCCGGGGTCGCCCCGGAGCTTGCGCCACGCCTGGCCCACTGGCTCACCCATCCGGACGCCGACGGTCCCGAAAGCCTCGCCCACGAAGGGCTGGACCGCGACCGCATCATCGACACCCTGGTCGAACTGGTGCAGCGGCGCGCCGCCCACGGTCCGACCCTCCTGATCTGCGACGATCTCCACTGGATGGACTCGGGCACGGCGGAGTTCCTGCGCCGGCTGTACCAGCGCCTGCAGCACCAGCCCCTGATGGCCATCCTGACCGCGCGCATGAGCTTCCGCTCCTCCTGGCGCGATCTCTCGCTGCAGCACATCCGCCTGCACGGCCTGGACGATGCCGCCGCCCGCGACCTGGTCGATCGCCTGGACCCCCACGGCCGCCTGGCCAGCGGCCTGCGCGACCAGCTGGTCGAACGCGGCGAAGGCGTGCCGCTGTTCCTCGAGGAACTCACGCGGTATGCCCTGGAGGCTGCCCGCAGCGGTCAGCTCCCGGACACCCTGCCACCCGGTCTCTCCAACCTGCTGGTCGCACGCCTGGAACAGCTGGGCAGCGCCCGGGAACTGGCCCACTCGGCCGCAGTCATCGGCCGCGACTTCGATACCCGCATCCTCAGCCGACTGCGTGGTCAACCCGCCGACACCATCCGGCGGCAGCTGACCCGGCTGACCGGAAAGGGATTCATCGAACCCGCCGGCATGGTGGACGGCGTGCGCTATCGCTTCCGCCACGCCCTGTTCCGTCAGGCGGCCTACGAGTCGATGCTGCTGAGTGAACGCACGCGCCTGCACGGCCAGCTGGCCGACCTGATGCAGGAAGACGGCGAGAACGGCATGCAGACCGCGGACTGGGGCCGCATCGCCAGCCACCTCTACCATGCCGCTCGCTACCCCGAGGCGGTCAGCGCCTGGCTGCATGCCGGCGAGGCGGCGTTCGCGCGCGGCCTCCTGCCCGAGGCCTCGCACTACTTCGAGGATGCCCTGGCCTGCCTGGAGCGCCATCCGGAGGCTCACAAGGAACATGAGCCGACGGATTTGGAACACAACACGCTGCGCGCCCTCGGCGGGCTCGGCGCGTCCAATCTGGCCCTGCTGGGCTATGGCTCACGCACGGTCAATGACATCTTCGAACGGGCCATGCACCTGACCGCGCCGGAGCAGGATCCGGTGCAGTACTTCCGCGTGCTGTGGGGTTTGTGGCACGGCGCCGGCTCCTGGCATGGCTTCACCGAGGCCCACCGTCTCGCCGGGGAGATGGAACAGCTCGCCGAGCGATCCGGCGACCGCCTGCTGCGGATCGCCGCCCATTACGTACAGGGCAACACCCACTTCTGGACCGGTCGCTTCGCCGAGGCCCTGGAACATCAGACCCGGGCGGTGGAGCTCTATCGCGAGGAAGACCACGCCGCCCTGGTAGCCCGGCACACCGAGAACCCGGCCATCAGCGCGCGCGGCTTCATGGCCTGGACGCTGCTCCACCTGGGGAACCACGCGCGCGCCTGGGCCGAGATGGACACCGCCTGCGAGCAGGCGGTCGCACTCGGCCATCGGCCCACCGAGGCCTTCGTGCAGGCCTTCCGCGCCGTGCTCGGCTTCTACAGCGGGGATCCGGACTCCACCCTGCCGGCGGCACGCCGAACGCTCGCCATCGCGCACGATTACGACTACCCGCTGTGGCGCGCCGCCGGCATCACCCTCGAGAGCTGGGCCCTCGCCCGCCAGGGACAGGGCGACGCCTGCCAGGCCATAAAGCAGCAGGTGGAGGCCATGCGTCACATCATGGACGGGGTCAACACCATCTTCCAGTACATCCTGCTGGACGCCCTGCAGGCCAGCGGCGCCGCGGCGGACCAACGCCTGAGCGTCGCCGACGACGCCCTGGCCGGCTGCCGCAAGCGGGGCGACCTCGCGTTCGAAGCGCCGGTCCGGCGCCTGCGCGCCGTGGCCCTGCTCGACCAGAGCCAGGGACGCGACGAAGAAGGCTGGCACGAACTCGAGCGCGCCCGCCGTATCGCCCACGAACAGGGCAACCCCAATATCGAGCGCCAGGCCCTACTGGACCATGCGCGCTACGCCACGGACCCCCAGGTGCAGTCCTGGGCCGAGCGCGAACTCCTGCGCATCAACCACTGCATCATCCCCCGCCCGCACCCCGACGAACCCCGCCAGCGCGACCCCCGCCTCGCCTGAGGCCGGACACGATCCAGCGAACGGGGCAGACCGCAACCGGGGCCGCGGCGGTGGTGCTGCCACCACCCAAAAAAGAAAAGGCCCGAACCTTCCGGTTCGGGCCTTCTCGGGATATGGCGTCCCCACGGGGATTCGAACCCCGGTCGCCGCCGTGAAAGGGCGGTGTCCTAGGCCTCTAGACGATGGGGACGTAGAGGCAACGTCTTGTTGCTATTCCGGTGGGCCTTTGGGCCGGTCTTCTTCGCTACCCGGTGGCCGATGCAGAAGCGTCGTCACCAGACCGTTGAATACCAGCAAAAACCCGATCGGTACCAGCGCGATGAGGGGCTTGGACCAGGTCTGTTCCCCGGTGAGCATCAGCCCGAATCCGCCGATCAATCCGACTACTGCCAGCACCAATCCAACGTAGAGTGATATGACCCCGAAACGATGCATTGATGAACTCGCAAATCACCTGAGTGGTGGAGCCAGGCGGGATCGAACCGCCGACCTCCTGCATGCCATGCAGGCGCTCTCCCAGCTGAGCTATGGCCCCGTGTCAGGCGAGCGCGTACTGTAGCCAGCACCCCGAAATGTGTCAACCCGCTTCGGCGGAAATTTTCGCCAGCGCGCGGTCGATGCGGGCCAGGGCGCGCTCGCGCCCGATGAGCACCAGCGTATCATCGATAGGCGGGGAGACCGTACCCCCGGTGAGGGCCACGCGCAGCGGCTGTGCGACCTTGCCGAGCTTCAACTCCAGGCGCTCGCCGGTATGCACCACCACCTCGTGCAGCGGCTCCTTTTCCCAGGCGCCCAGTGCGCTGAACCCGTCGTGCAGGGTCTGCAGCACGGGCTTTGCCTCGGCGGTCAGCTGCTTGCGTGCGGCCTTCTCGTCGTAGTCCTCGAACTCGCGATAGAAGTACACGCTGTTCTCGGCCATCTCGCGCAGCGTGCGCGCGCGTTCGCGCTGCGCGATCACCACATCGCGCATCGCCGGACCATTGGCCGGATCGATGCCCAGCTGGCCCAGGTGCCAGCCGAACTCCAGCGCCACATGATCCGGGTCCAGCGTCTTGATGTAGTGCTGGTTCAGCCACAGGAGCTTGTCGGGGTTGATCGCCGAGGCGGACTGGTTGACGTCCTCGATATCGAACAGCCGCACCAGTTCGTCCACCGAGAAGATCTCCTGGTCGCCGTGGGCCCAGCCCAGGCGCACCAGGTAGTTCAGCAGCGCCTCCGGCAGGTAGCCCTCGTCACGGTACTGCATCACCGAGACCGCGCCGTGGCGCTTGGACAGCTTGGCACCGTCCGGGCCCATGATCATCGGCAGGTGGCCGTAGCGCGGCGGTTCCACGCCCAGCGCTTTCAGGATGTTGATCTGGCGCGGGGTATTGTTCAGGTGGTCATCGCCACGGACCACATGGGTGATCCCCATGTCCATGTCGTCGACCACCACCGTCAGGTTGTAGGTCGGCGAGCCGTCGGAGCGGGCGATGATCAGGTCGTCCAGCTCGCTGTTCTGGAACGCGACCTTGCCGCGCACCATGTCATCGACGACGGTCACGCCCTCGTCCGGCGTGCGAAAGCGGATGACCGGCTCCACGCCCTCGCGCGGCTCGGTGCGCGCACGGCAACGACCGTCATAGCGTGGCTTTTCCTTGCGCGCCTTCTGCTCCTCGCGCATCGCGTCCAGCTCTTCCTTGGTGCAGTAGCAGCGATAGGCCTGGCCTGCGGCCATCAACTCGTCGATCACTTCCTTGTACCGGTCGAAGCGTTCCGTCTGGTAGAACGGCCCGTGATCGTAGGTCAGCCCCAGCCAGTTCATGCCCTCGAGGATCGCATTCACCGACTCCGCGGTGCTGCGCTCCAGATCGGTGTCCTCGATCCGCAGTACGAACTCGCCACCGTGGTGGCGGGCGTACAGCCAGGAGAACAGCGCGGTGCGGGCACCGCCAATATGCAGATAGCCGGTCGGACTGGGGGCAAAACGGGTGCGAAAACTCATGCGGGCTACTCGTCTCGATCGGGAGGTGGAAAACGAAGGCGCATAGGGTAGCAGAACGCCACTGCACTGCCGCGCGGACCGCCGACTATACTCGAAATGAGTACACAGACCGGCCGAACCCGGGCCCAAGGAGTACCCATGAATACCGCTCTTACTCGGCTCTCCACGCTGCTCGTGCTGACGGGAGGCCTCGCGCTGGCCGGAAGTGCCATGGGCAGCGACCGCATCGCGCCGCCGGATGGCGCGAAGGTCTATTTCATCAGCCCGCAGGATGGCGAAACGCTCGAAAGCCCGGTGCGGGTCCAGATGGGCCTGCGCGGCATGGGTGTCGCCCCGGCCGGTGTGGAGATGGACAACACCGGCCACCACCACCTGCTGGTGAACAAGCCGCTCGACGAGGTGGACCTGGACGCCTCGCTGCCCTTCTCCGACCACAAGCGCCATTTCGGCGGCGGGCAGACCGAGGGCGAGCTGGAACTGGAACCCGGCGAATACACCCTGCAACTGCTGTTCATGGACTACCGTCACATCAGCTTCGACCCGCCCGTTGTCTCCGAGAAGATCACGATTACGGTGGAATAGATCTGTACCACCCCATCAAAAAGCCCCCCTCCGTTTCCGGAGGGGGGCTGGCGCATTCGATTCCGATGCGGCCGGTTACGGCAGCGCAGGAATCTCGAACTGCGGCATTTCGCCGGTCAGCGCGTGCATGAAGGCCTCGATATCCGCGACCTCGTCATCACTGAAGTCCTGCCCCAGCATTTCCTCGCCCATGATGCGGATCGCCTCTTCCAGCGTGGCGGTCTCCCCGTTGTTCATGTAGGGGTAGGTCAGGGCCACGTTGCGCAGGGTCGGGGTCTTGAACGCAAACCGGTCGCTCTCCTCACCCGTGACCAGGTAGCGGCCCTCGTCCTCCGAACCCGGCACCTGGATGCGGTGGAAGTTGCTGTCGGTCAGCGCCGGCCCACGGTGACAGGCCACGCAGCCGTTGTCGGCGAACAGCTTCATCCCGCGCATCTGCTGCTCGCTCATCGCGCCCTCATCCCCGGCCAGCCAGCGATCCAGCGGCGAGTTCGGGGTGTTCAGCGTACGCTGGAACGTCGCCAGCGCCTTGGCCACGTGGTCGGTATTGATCACGTTGTCGCCGTCATAGTCGGGATAGGCGGCCTCGAATTTCTCCTGGTACTCATTGAACTCCTCCAGGCGGGCGATCGCATCCTCCAGCGGCATCGCCATCTCGATCGCGTCCTGGATCGGGCCCAGGGCCTGCCCCTCCAGGTCGTCCTCTCGGCCATCCCAGAACTGCGCGGTGAAGAAGCCGGAATTCAGCACGGTCGGGGTATTGCGCTCGCCAACCTGGCCGTCATGGCCTACCGCGCGCGGGATGCGGTCCGCCCAGCCCAGCGCCGGGTTGTGGCAGGTCGCGCAGGAGATCACGCCGGAGCTGGAGATGCGCGGCTCGAAGAACAGCATCTTGCCCAGCTCGATCTTCTCCTTGGTCATCGAGTTGTCCGCCGGGATCGGCGGCAGCGCCGGCAGCGGCTCGAACACATCGCGATACTGCGAGTAATCAGTATCCGCCACGGCGGGCGCGGCCACGCCCAGCGCCAGGGCGGTGCAGGCCGAAAAGATGGCGCTGCGAAGATAAGAACCTCGGATCATGGCAAAGTCTCCCTGAGATTGGATCGGTGTCGGCGAAGACCGATATAGACTCGGTCCAAATCACCTGAATCCCACCCTATCGACCCGGTATTCGATCGACCAGCGAAATCAGCGCTCCCGTTGATCCAGATCAATCACTGCGGTTGGTCGCTCATCAGACGCTCTTCTTGCCAGCCTGTTTGCACCCCAGTACCCTTCGCCCCGCCTCCAGGTGCCCTGGCGTTCCATCGCCGGGGATAATCGGGAAGCCGGTGCGCGAACTGCCGTTCGCAATGCCGGCACTGCCCCCGCAACGGTAGGTGAAGACAACGGATCAACAACCACTGCGCCGCAATTCGGTGTGGGAAGGCGATCCGCCCGGGCACCCCCGCCCGCTTCACGAGTCCGGAGACCGGCCAGGAGGAAACCTGACGCTGCGGCGGGCAAGCGGTCGGGTCGGGCTTGCTGTGTCTATAGTCCCCGACCTCCCCTGGCCCACCCAGCGTCGTTCCATCCACGGCGCACGGGGTGTGCGTCCCAGGGAGAATGACCTTGAACAAACCGACCCGACGACCCGGCCGGCCGCCACTCCTGGCTCCGGCCCCGACCCTTCTCGGCCTGTTGATCGCCAGTGGCGGGGCTTCCCCCCTCCAGGCACAGTTCGAGTTCGGCAGCGAAGCCGACGGCTTCGCCATCACCCTGGACCCGCTCATCCAGGGCCGCTACGCCATCGAGCGGGGCGACGAGGGAACCACCACCGAATTCGACTTTCGCCGCGCCTGGCTGGATACGACGGGCACCCTCTTCCACCCCGATCTTAGTTTTCGCCTGCAGCCCGACTTCAGCAGCGGCGAGCTCTCGATGCGCGATGTCTGGCTCCAATACGCACTGACCGAGTCCCTCGACCTGCGCGCCGGCCAGTTCACCGTACCCTTCGGCCTGCCGCGGGACATCGGTGGCCCCAACCGGCTGTTCACCGAATTGAGCATCGCGGGGAATCAGTTCGAGGTCCCGGCTGGACGCGATACCGGCGTCACCCTACTGGGGGGCGACAGCGACGACCGGGCCTGGGCCATCGGCGTGTTTGATGGTCGCGGCCGCCTTGACCAGCGGGATGACCGACCGTCCACCTCCGGCCACCTGTTCAGCGCTCGGGGGGCCTGGGCACCGGTAGGCACCCTTCCACGCGACAACACGACCGTCGGCAAGCCGGTCGAGCATACAGTGGCCCACGGCGTCGGCCTGCAGGCGGCGAACCGCAATCACCTGCGCGACTGGACTCGCGGGCGGGAGAACCAGGTAAATCAGCAACGCGCCGACTGGGTCACCGCAACGGCCGACAGCGTCGTCAAGTTTGCCCGCACCGCCATTTCATTCGCCGCCTTCCGCCGCGACGTATCGCCCGATCACGGCCCCTCCTACCACGACTTGGGCGCCGAACTCGAGCTGGCTCAGGCACTGCCCTGGGAGGGGCTCGAGGTTGCCGCGCGCCACGCTGTGCTGCGCCACGACGCCGGCAACGACCTCGGCACCGACGAGCGCTGGCAGCGCGAGCGGGGCGCCGGCCTCAACTGGTACCACCGCGGCCAGCGACAAAAAACCCAATTGATGTGGCTGGACCGCGACGCCGGCACTTCGGACTGGGAGCTGCACTTGCAGCACCAATTCCGCTTCTGACACTGGAAAGGAGATCCGACATGACTCGACCCCCCTTTACACCGGCCCTCCGGATCGCCGGCCTTGTCCTGTTCCTGCTTGCCGCCACCGGCGCCCATGGCGACGAGGTGACGCTCCCCATGCCCGGCCCCTGGGGCAAAGACTACAGCGAGACGATGGACAACCCGGCCACAGTGGACGCCACCGAGGCCTTCCAGCGCTTCCGCCAGCAAAGCATGCAGGGCACCTCAGCCACCTACCGCAGCATCGAGCAGATCCTGCGCTACGACGCACCGTTCGCCGAGCGCCTGCCCGACCTCGCCGAGGAACTGGCGCGCCGAGCCGCCGACATCGAAACCTGGTTCGCTCGCGAGACCCCGGCGCGGGGCGGCGAACCCGGCGCCCTGCCCGCGGCCTGGGAGGACCCGGAGTTCTCCGAGTACAAGGCAGCCTACCGCGAGGCCGCCGAACGACTGCAGCGCAAGGTCGAGGCGGCCGAGGACCTGGAGAACGAAGACTTCCAGCTTCGCGCCACCGAGGCCCTGAACGGCGTGCGCCACCATTGCTTGGCCTGCCACGACCACTACCGCCGCCGCTAAACCGGGCGGGAACCAAGGGGCCGCCTCACGGCGGCCCTTTCCGTGGTCCTGATCGAGAAGAAACCGCCTTCGCCTGCAAGCAGACTCCTACAGGTTCCTGGCGATGTGGGAACCTGCTTGCAGGCGAAAAGCCCAGTGCCCCACAACACCCACCGGAGTCACCCCTGCCTGCGGAAGATCGGGGCCGCCGCCGCTTAGTCCCCGTCCATGCCGCGGTAACGGCGCACATGCGCCGGGTCGTACAGCGCACTGTCGCGGAAATCGCCCGGGTCCAGCGCCGGGCCCACCAGGATCAGCGCCGAGCGCCGCGTGGTCAGGGCCTGCGCCCGTTCCGCGATATTCCCCAGCGAACCGCGCACCACGGTCTCGTCCGGCCAGCTGGCACGGAAGACGATGGCCACCGGGCAGTCGCAGCCGTAGTGCGGCCGCAGGTCCTCGACCACGGTCTCGATATTGTGCAGCGAAAGATGGATCGCCAGGGTCGCCCCGGTGGCGGCAAAGCTCGCCAGCCGTTCGCGCTCCGGCATGGAGGACGCCCGTCCCGGCGTGCGCGTCAGCACCACCGACTGCGCCACCTCCGGCACCGTCAGTTCCCGCCCCAGGGTCGCGGCGGCGGCGGAGAATGCCGGCACGCCGGGCGTGATGCTGTACTCGATCCCGGCCGCCTCCAGCCGACGGATCTGCTCGCCCAGCGCGCTGTAGACCGACAGGTCGCCGGAGTGCAGGCGCGCCACGTCCTGGCCCGCCGCGTGGGCGCGTTCGATCTCCTCCATGATCGCGTCCAGCGTCAGCGGCGCGGTGTTGACCACGCGCGCCCCCTCCGGGGCATGTTCCAGCACGGCCTCCGGCACCAGTGAACCCGCGTACAGGCACACCGGACAGGCCGCAATACGATCCCGGCCGCGCAGGGTCAGCAGATCCGCGGCACCCGGGCCTGCACCGACAAAATGAACCGTCATGATGACTCCTCGAAAAGATGTTGGCGGTCGACCCAGGCCACCGCGCAGCTGGCCTGCGGTGACAGACGCCGCGGCAACAGCAGACGCGCGCCCTCGCCGGCCGCTGCCAGCGCCGCTGCCTCGGCCACGGAACCGACCCCGGCCGTTGCACGCACCCGTGGCGACTCCGTCAGCACTCCCCCCTGGCAGTCCGCAAGGGCGGCCATGGACGGGAATACGAGTTCCAGTTCCAGCTCCCGCGCGACCGTCGCCAGCATGCGACTGTCACTCTTATGCACCGGTGCCGCCAGCTGCCGGGCCCCGAGCACTCCGGCACGCTCCACTCCCAGCACGGCGCGAGCCTCGGCCAGTACCTCGCGCATCAGACCCTCCAGCTCCCGGGCCGTACAGGCGGAGGCGAAGCCGACGCCCGGCACGACCAAGCCCCCCTCCTGGTTCAGATCCGGCGCAGGGCCCACAGGGTCACCGGCCGCAGCGGTTTCCAGCCGGACATCGCGCCCAGCGGTTCCGAGCGACTCACATTGATGCGTGTCAGCTCGCCACCATGGCGCTCGCGAGCCGCCGCCAACACCGCATCGCCCTCCACCGTCACGCTGCTGGCGACCAGGCGCCCCCCCGGGCACAGACGCTCCACGCAGTGTTCCACCAGCCCGGGCGTCGTCAGCCCACCACCGATGAAGATCGCGTCGGGGGCAGACAGGTCATCCAGCGCCTCCGGCGCGCGCCCGTGGATGCGGCGCAGTGCCGGCACCCCCAGCGCGCTCGCGTTGCGCGCGATGCGTTCCAGACGCTCCGCACGCGGCTCGATGGCCACCGCTTCATTGGCCGGGTCCGCCAGCATCCACTCGATGCCGATGGAACCGGAACCGGCACCCACGTCCCAGAGCCGTTCGCCACGACCAGGTGCCAGCAGGGCCAGTGCCACCGCACGCACCTCGCGCTTGGTAATCTGACCATCCTGCTCGAACTCCGCCTCCGGCCGACCGGCGCTCGCCGCAAGCACCGTTGCTGCCGGATCGGCCCGGCACTCCAGCGCCACGGTGTTCAGTGCCTCGATCCCGACCTCCGGCCAGGCATCGGCACGCGCGCTGACGGCCGTCTCGTTGGCCGCGCCCAGGGACTGCAGTACGGTCAGGGTGGAATCACCGAAGCCGAGCCCGGTCAACCAGCGTGCCAGCTCCGCCGGCGTGTCTCCGTCGCGGCTCAGGATCAGCAACCGCGCGCCGTTGTGCAGCCAGGGCCGCAGCGCCTCCATGGGCCGGCCGTGCACCGACAGGCAGCGGGTCTGCTGCAGCGGCCAGCCCATCCGCGCAGCCGCCAGGCTGAACGCCGAGGGCGCGGGCCAAACACAGGTCTGAGCGACCGGGAAACGTCGCATCAGGGTCGCCCCCACCCCGAACCAGAAGGGGTCGCCGCTGGCGAGCACGCACAGCGGCTGCCCGGCGCGTGCCTCGATCCAGTCCAGCGCGGTCTCCAGCGGCGACGGCCACACCAGGCGCTCCTGCCCCGGCCGCTCCGACAGCATCTCCAGATGCCGGGCGCCGCCGATCACCGTCGCCGCCGTGTCCAGCGCCATGCGGGCCCCGGGTGCCAGCCCGGCAAGCCCCTCCGCGCCTACGCCGACGATATTCAGCCATGGCGTTGGTTCACTGTTCGTCGCTAGACTGGTCATCCTCATGAGCTCCCGTTCATCTCCTGACTCCAGCCCCCGGGCGGCTCGCCCGCGGCAGATCCTGCTGCTGGGCGGCACGACCGAGGCCGCGGCGCTGGAACCACTGCTGGATGTGCACCCGCGGCTGCAGGCCACCGTCTCGCTGGCCGGGCGCACCCGAAAACCGGGGCCGGCGCGGCTGCCTCGGCGCACCGGCGGGTTCGGCGGCGTCGACGGCCTCGCCGCCTGGCTGCACGAACACGCCATCGACGCCCTGGTGGACGCGACCCACCCGTTCGCACGGCAGATCTCGGCCAACGCCGTCTCGGCTGCGCGCCAGACCGGCATCCCGCTGGCCCGCCTGACCCGACCGTCGTGGGAGGCCGGACCGGAGGACCGCTGGATCCGCGTGCCCGACCTCGCGGCCGCCGCCCGCGCCCTTCCGGAACTCGGCCGGCGCGTGCTGCTGACCACCGGCCGCCAGCACCTGGAGGCCTTCGAGGCCGCGCCCGAACTGGACTACGTCATCCGCACCATCGACCCGCCCGAACCACCGCCGGCGCTGCCGCGGGTTACCTGGATCCACGCCCGGGGCCCGTTCACGGCCGAAGACGAGGCGCGCCTTTTGCGGGAACACACGATTGACGTGCTGGTGACCAAGGACAGCGGCGGCGATGCCACGGCCGCCAAGCTGCAGGCGGCCCGCGAACGGGGTATGCCGGTTGTGATGGTGGAGCGCCCGCCGGATGCCCCCGGGGTGCCGCGATTCCACGCCCCGCAGGCGGTACTCGACTGGCTGGAGGATCTCCCGGACGCGCACGGCTAACGCGGCTCCCGCCTCATTCCGCGGACTCGACATAACGCGGGGTGTACACGTGCCGCCGGCCCGAAGGACGCTCCAGCACCCGAGTGGAGGCGGCGCCCACGATCACCAGCGTGCTCATGTTCGCCGTCGTCGGGTCCACCTCGCCGAGGGTGGAGATCTGCACGTCTTCGCGTTCGCCGCGGCCCACCGCGGTGGCCAGCACGACCAGGGTGTCCGGCCCCTGCACCTCGCGCACGATGCCCAGTGCCTCGCCCAGCTGCCAGGGACGTGCGCGCGAGATCGGGTTGTAGAAGGCCATGGCGAAGTCGGCCTCGGCCGCCAGCCGTACCCGACGCTGGATCAGCGACCAGGGCTTGAGGTTGTCCGACAGCGAGATCACGCAGAAATCGTTTCCCAGCGGTGCACCCAGCCGCGCCGCGGCGGCCTGCATCGCCGACACCCCGGGCAGCACCTCCACCGTCACCGCGTCCCAGCGACCCGGCTCCGAGCCTTCCAGGGCCTCGAAGACCGCGGCCGCCATCGCGAACACACCCGGGTCGCCGCCCGAAACCACCGCTACGTCCCGCCCCTCGGCGGCCAAATCCAGGGCGTGGGTTGCGCGCGCCAGTTCCTCGCGGTTGTCCGAGGCGTGCACACGGTGGTGGGCGGCCGCAATCCGTTCCAGGTACGGCCCGTATCCCACCAGGTCGGTCGCCGCTTCGAGACGGGCAGCGACCTCCGGCGTGATCCATTCCGGCCCCGCCGGACCCACCCCGACCACACTCAACCGACCGACCACCGGACCACCATCCCCGCTCATCGCCGAACCCCGCGCCCGGGGATCACGATCATCGAGAAATAGGGCACCCGCTCCGGGATCTCGGACACTGGCAGGACCCGCTCCTCGGCGGTGCTGGCGCGTTCCACGTACCAGGCGCGCTCGTCCAGCCCCAGCTCCTGAAGGACACCCACCACCGCATCGCGATGGGTTCCGACCTTCATGATGACCGCCGCATCGGTCCCCTGCAGGGCCTGGCGCAGATCGTCGATCGGCATCGTGCCGGGGATCACCGTCAGCAGGTCATCGCGCATGGTCAGCGGCGTCGACAATTGCGCAGCCGAGGCCATCATCGAGGTCACGCCAGGGACCACGTGGGTGGGAAACCGATCCTTCAGCCGCAGGTAGACGTGCATGAACGATCCGTAGAAGAACGGATCGCCCTCGTTCAACACCACCACCGAACGCCCGGCTGCCAGTTCGGCAGCCAGTTGCTCGGCGGCGGCGTCGAAGAACTGCTCGATGCGGCGGCGATACTCGTCAGAGCCGTGCGGGATCTCGTTGGTCACCGGATACTCCAGCGGCATCTCCTGCTGCCCCGTGCCCAGGTGGGCGTCCACGATGGCGCGCGCCTGGCCACGGCCACCCCGGCGACAGAAATAGGCCACTACCGGGCTCTCTGCAATCAGGCGCGCGGCCTTCAGCGTCAGCAACTCGGGATCACCCGGCCCGGTGCCCACGCCGTACAGACAACCCGCGGCCGCGGGTTCATGCAGCTTGGGGGATGTCGTCATATCCGGTCACTCGCAAAGGCGTTGATGGCCGCCGCGGCCATGGCGCTGCCACCGCGGCGTCCGAAGATGGTCAGGTACTCGAGGTCCAGCGGGCTGGCGGCCAGCGCCTCCTTGCTCTCCACCGCACCGACAAAGCCCACCGGGATACCGAGTACCGCGGCCGGACGCGGCGCGCCCTGGTGCAGCATCTCCAGCAGGTGAAACAGGGCCGTGGGCGCATTCCCGATCGCCACCACCGCACCCTCCATATGCGGTCGCCACCATTCCAGCGCCGCCGCCGAACGCGTTGTGCCCATACGCTCGGCAGCAGCCACCACTCCGTCCTCGCGCAGGCTGCAGATCACCGGGTTATCCGCCGGCAGCCGGGCGCGCGTGACCCCATGCGCCACCATGTTGCTGTCGCAGAGGATCGGCGCGCCAGCAGCCAGCGCCGCGCGAGCCGCCCGGGCCACGCCAGCCGAAAACCCGACGTCCTGCGGCAGGTCGGTCATACCGCAGGCATGGATCATGCGTACCACCGCAGACACCAGATCCTCCGGAAAACGATCCAGCGCCGCCTCGGATCGAATAATCGCGAAGGATTCCCGGTAGATGGCTGCGCCGTCGCGCTCGTAATCCGGTACGACCCCCGCGGTATCGCTCTGCGTCATGTTTCTTCTCCGTTATTCATCATCGCGTTGAGGCGCCGACGCAGGTCGGTCGGGCCCAGCCTGCGCAGGGCCGCGAACATCCCGACGCGCTCTGCGTGCGTAATCTGTTCAAGCGCCGACAGGGCCGCTCGCAGCTGATCCGGTGAAAGACCCTCAAGAAGGGCCTCCCAGTGCGCCGGGGCAGATTGCAGCGACAGGTCGTAATGCCCCGCCCGCGCCGCAAGGACCACCCGGGCATTCGCGGGCCTCCCGCAGTGCTTCTCGCAGCCACTGACATGCAGATATTCGTCATCCGCCAGCAGCCCGCGGGCGGCTGTCCCGAGCATCGCGGCGTCCGCCCGAGTGAATGTCGTACCCGCCGAGCATCCCCCCTGACCGACACAGGCGCTCACCACTAGGCGAGGATCTCGTGGATCCGTTACTCCGCCCCATTCAGCCAGCCGGTCCAGGGTGATCGGCCGCGCCCCGACCAGCAGCACGCTGCGCCAGGGAGTCAGCCGCAGGCGCCCTTCTTGGCCGCGGATCTGCTCGGCCAGCCCCCGCAGGGCCTCGGCGCGCAGGGATCCGAACGGGAACGCGACCCCGAAGGCATCGCCATTCAGGCACGCACCAATCCCGGAGTCGGCGTTTTCGCTGCTCCGTGCCGCAACCGGATCCCCACCCGGAAGCACCCGCTCCAGCCCGGGAGGCGTCAGGGCCTTCGCGCCGAACCGAGCCAGTGCGCCGGGCAAACGGCCCGGCGGATCCGGATCCCCCTGGCGCAGCGCCACGAATTGCTCGAGGACTTGCAGGGCAGCGTCCACGGCCTTCTCCGGGCGTGCCCACCCAAGCACCGTCGCGGCGTGAGCCGACGCCCCGACGGCCACGCGAATCCACACGCCACCCGGTCCCGTACAGGCCTCCAGTCGAAGGTCCGCCGGCACTCTACCCAGCGGCAACCCGCCACCCGCCTCCACCAGCACCCCGACCTTCGGCGGCAGTGCGCGCAGGCGCGGGGTTGCGCCCAGTGCCCGCGCAAGTTGCCGCGCGATGGGCTGTACATCCATGGCGGCCTCCGGGTCGATATCCGTCGCTGGTGCCACCAGCACATTGCGCACCGCCTCCGCCTCGGGATCGCGATCCGCCAGACCCGCCGCCTCCAGTTCGGCCCGTGCCGTCTCCAGGCCCGGCGTGTCCAGACCGCGCAATTGCAGATTGCCGCGACTGGTCAGCTCCAGGTCACCGGAACCGAAACGCAGCGCCACCTCGGCGAGGATGCGCGCCTGCGCCGCGTCAAGCCCTCCGATCGGGTGACGTACCCGCATCAGAAGCCCGTCTCCGGTCGTCATGGGCGCAGCGACTCCGGGACACGCCCGGCGCACACGCGGATGCTCGGCACCCAACGGCTTCGGACCCCTGCTCATGACCGGATCCGCACGCCGCGAGCGACCAGGGTCCAGGCCACCCCGCCGACAACCAGGGTGGTCCCCACGAGCACCCAGAAGGTTGTGGCCCAGGCGAAGGACCCGGTCCCCAACAGGCCGTAGCGAAAGCCCTCGACCATGTAGTACAGCGGGTTCAGCGCTGCCAGCGACTGCCAGGGCTCGGGCATCCGTTCCACCGGATAGAACAGCCCTCCCAGATAGATCAGGGGGGTCAGCACAAACGTCGCCACCACGGAGGTGTGGTCGAAACTGCGCGCGTACAGGCCATTCAGCAGGCCGGCCAGGGCGAACAGCGTGGCACTGACCAGCGCGATCCCCAGAGTCGCCGCCAGGTGGTGCAGTTGCAGGTTGGTAAACGGGATCGCAACCAGCGCCACTAGCGCCCCGGCCAGCAGACCGCGGATCACCCCGCCGGTTGCAAAGCCCGCCACGATCAGCCAGGCGGGGAGTGGCGCAACCAGCAATTCCTCGATGTGCCGCTGCAGGCGCGCGCCATAGAACGCCAGCGTCACATTGCTGTAGGCGTTGGTGGACACGGCCAGGATGATCAGGCCCGGCAGGATGAAATCGGCGTAGTCGACGCCACGCATGGTGCCCAGCTCGCGCCCGACCAGGTGGCCAAAGATCACCAGAAACAGAACGGTCGTCACCACCGATGGCAGCAGGTTCTGCACCCAGGCACGCAGGAAGCGGCGCACCTGCTTGATCACCATCCCGCGGTAGGCAAATCCGTAAGCCGCGAGCCTCATGTCCCGGCCCCCTGCGATGCACTGGCACGTTCCGCGATGCGCTGCAGGAACAGCGACTCGAGCCGGTTGCGCTTGTTGCGCAGGCCCGCCACCCGGACACCGTACACACCGAGACGCTCAAAAAGCGCGTTCACCTCCATACCCTGCGGCAGGTCAATCTCCAGGGTCCAGCGATCCACCCGCCGGATCGCCAACCCTTCCAGCTCGGGGCACGCATCAAGGGGGGCGCTCAACTCGAGCACCAGGGTCTGCACGTTCAGCCCGTGCAGCAGTTCGCCGGTCTCGCCGCGCGCAACGATCTCGCCCTGACCCAGAATCGCCAGCGAATCGCACAGCGCTTCCGCCTCCTCGAGGTAGTGCGTCGTCAGGAGGATGGTCACACCATCCGCATTCAGCGCACGCAGCAGTTCCCAGGTTGTATGGCGTCCCTCGAGGTCAACCCCCGCGGTCGGCTCGTCCAGCAGCAGCACGCGCGGGCGGTGCACCAGCGCCCGGGCAATCATCAGCCGGCGCTTCATTCCGCCCGACAGCCCCCAGGCGGACTGCCGCCGCCGGTCCGCCAGGCCCACCTGTTCCAGTACCTGGCCAGTACGCTCGCGCGCCCGCCGCGGGGACAATCCGTAATAGGCCGCCTGGGCTTCAACAATCTCGCCCACCGGCTCGAAGCTGTTGAAGTTGATCTCCTGCGGCACCACGCCCATGCAGGCCTTCGCCGCAACCGCCTGTGTCGCCACGTCGAAGCCGCAGACCCGGATCGACCCGCGATCGGCCCGCACCAGCGTGGTCAGCAGTCCCACCAGGGTCGTCTTGCCGGCCCCATTCGGCCCCAGCAGGCCGAAAAAGCGGCCCGCCGGGACTTCCAGGTCCACGTCCGCCAGCCCGACCCGGCCACCGGCATAGCGCTTGGCCACCGACTTCAGGGCGATTGCCGGGGCCATCATGGCGCCAGCCCCCCGGTGTCCCTGGCCAACCCGACGATGCGTCCGGCCCGATCCACCGCGCAGACCTCCAGCGCCGTGGTCTCCGGCAGCATCCCGCGCGCCCGCTTCCAGGCGCGCGCACTGATACGGTCGGCCAGCGCCACACCCTGCTCCAGGCAATCCGCAAGCGCCTGGGCGCTGGTATTCGCCGCGCGGATGCGCGCGACTAGTTCCTGGCTGCCTCCCAGATCCGCCGCCTCCTCCGCCAGCGCGTCGAGATCGATGCGCGACTTGCGGCTGTGGGCATCCAGGTGTCCGGCCGCGAATTTGCTGAGCTTGCCGAACCCCGCGGCCAGCACCACCGCAGGCAGAGGATGACGCCCCAGGTACTTCAGTGCCGCCCCGAACAGATCCCCCATCTCGATCAGCGCCATGTCGTCCAGGCCGTACTGTTCGCGCATCGCCGCCTCGCTGGTACCCCCGGTGCAGCAGGCCACACGCGGACAGCCGTTGGCGCGGGCCACGTCTATGGCCTGATGAATGGATGCGATATAGGCGGC
Organism: Thioalkalivibrio sp. ALE31; assembly: GCF_000377405.1. Lineage (GTDB taxonomy): Bacteria > Pseudomonadota > Gammaproteobacteria > Ectothiorhodospirales > Ectothiorhodospiraceae > Thioalkalivibrio. The sequence continues at coordinate 607,569 of NZ_KB905020.1, forward strand.
GCAGGAAAACGGCCGGACGATGCCGGTGGTGCCCAGGATCGAGAGCCCCCCGAGGATCCCCAGGCGGGCGTTCATGGTCCGCCCGGCAATGCGTTCGCCACCGTCCACGCCGACCGTGACCCTGAAGCCCCCGCTGTACCCAGCGGCTGCAGCCAGTGTCTCCAGATGCCCCTGGATCATGCGTCGGGGGACCGGATTGATGGCGGGCTCGCCCGGCTCCAGCACCAGGCCCGGGCGCGTGACCGTCCCGACCCCGGCACCCGCCACGAACTCGACACCGGGCGCACCGCACAGATTCACCTCCACCCAGACCCGGGCCCCGTGGGTGGCATCCGGGTCGTCGCCGGCATCCTTGATGACCCCGGCAACCGCGCCGCCCGGAGTGGGTTCGAGGTCGTTCAGTGTCAGGCTCACGACCTGTCCCTTCGGCAGGATGACTTCCACCATCTCGAGCCGCCGCCCCTCCAGCAGCCAGCGTGCGCCGGCAACGGCACCGGCGGTCGCACACACACCGGTGGTCAGCCCCGTGCGCAGACGCCCGCTCGTCTCGGGCGTCTCCGGGCGCATTCCGCCCGCCGAGCTGTTCTGCTCAGCCGGTTTCATGCGTTCCCGGGACGGACTCGGCACCCTGCGTGGCGATCGTCTCGCGCAGGCGCACGACCTCGCCCGCGATCAGCAGCGCCGGCGACTGGATATCCAGATCCGCCACCCGCGCGGGGAGGTCGGCCAGAACGCCTTCGATGACACGCTGGCCCGGGCGCGTCCCCTGTTCGACCAGCGCGGCCGGCATCGCGCCGTCCGCACCCGCCGCCATCATCTCGCCACAGACCTCGGCCAGGGTATGCAGCCCCATGTAGACGACCAGGGTCTGCTGCGGATGCACCAGCGAGGCCCAGTCCAGATTGGTCTCGCCGGCACGCCGGTGGGCGGTCACGAACTGGCAGCGATAGGCGTGATCGCGATGGGTCAGCGGGATCCCTGCATAGGCTGCACAGCCACCGGCTGCGGTAATCCCCGGCACGATGCGCACTGGCACCCCGGCGGCGGCAATCGCGGCGGCCTCCTCGCCGCCCCGCCCGTAGACAAACGGGTCACCCCCCTTCAGGCGCACCACGTAGTGCCCCTCCCGGGCCAGCGCGACCATGCGATCGTTCAGATCGCCCTGATCACAACTGTGCCGCGAGCGCGCCTTGCCCACGTACAGACGCTGCGCCTTGGGGTTTGCCAGATCCAGGATCGCCTGCGGGATCAGGCGGTCGTGCAGCAGGATCTCCGCGTGCTGCATCGCGCTGAGCGCGTCCAGTGTCAGCAGGCCTGGATCGCCCGGCCCCGCGCCCACCAGATCCACGCACCCGGCCCGCCGCTCGCCGCGAAACGGGAGGGTCACCCCAGGGCGCGCACCGGATCCGATCCTGGCCACCTTGTGCTGCCCTGTACCGCTCATGCCTGGAACAGTCGCGCCGTGGCCTGCGGGTTGGAGGGGAACCAGGCATGCAGATAGGTCGCGGTCAGGCGCCCGTCACGATAGATCGCCTCGCCCTGCGACCCCGTCCCGCGCGCACGCCAGCAATGACCATAGGGCTCGAGCCCGACCTCGGAATGGGTGTGATGGAAGGTGTGCCCGCGCAGCTCGCCCTCCGGCAGCGGGGCCGCCTGGAGCCCCAGACCCTGCAGGCGGTCTGCCAGCTGGGCCTTGCCCGGCACCAGCCCGGCCATGGCCGCGGCATGACCCTCGCGATTGGCCAGTTCATCCAGCAGGTAGAGAAAGCCCCCGCACTCCGCCAGGATGGGGCGACCCGCCGCATGATGGGCCTCAAGGTCCGACTTCAGGACAGCATTGGCGGACAGCTGATCCAGATACAACTCGGGGTAGCCACCCGGCAGCCAGACGGCATCGGCCTCTGGTAACCCGTCCCCCGCAAGCGGGGAAAAGAACCGCAGTTCGGCGCCCATCTTCTCCAGCAGGCGCAGGTTGGCCGGATACATGAAAGCAAAAGCCGCATCCCGCGCGATCGCAATGCGCACGCCGGACAGCGCCGCCTCGATCGGCGCAATTGTTTCCGGATCAAAGCGCACCGGCTCCGGGAGCCCTGTCACCCCAGCCTCTTCAATCGCGGCCGCTGCCGCCTCCAGCCGCGCATCCAGATCGGCGATCTCGCCGGCCTGCACCAGCCCCAGGTGACGATCCGGGACACTCAGCGTTTCGTTACGCTGCACGGCACCAAAGAAGCGGATCGCCTCCGGGGTGCAATCCTCCAGCATCCGCGCATGGCCCGGACTGCCCACCCGGTTGGCAATCACGCCCGCGAAGGACAGACCCGGGCGGTAGGTCGACAGGCCATGCACCAGCGCCCCGAATGTCTGGCCCATGCCGCTGGCGTCCACCATGGCCAGGATCGGCAAACCGAAGGCCTGCGCCAGATCCGCCCCGGAGGGATCGCCATCGAACAGCCCCATCGAGCCCTCGACCAGGATCAGATCGGCATCCTGTGCGGCCTCGTACAGCATCGCTCGACAGGCTTCTTCCCCGACCATCCACAGATGCAGGGCGTCGACCGGATGCCCGGATGCCTGTTCCAGGATCATCGGGTCGAGGAAGTCGGGGCCGGTCTTGAACACGCGCACGCGCAAACCCTGGTTGCGGTGGTAACGGGCGATGGCGGCGGTGATCGTGGTCTTGCCCTGCCCCGAGGCCGGGGCCGCCACGAACGCCGCGGGGCAGCTCACACTCACAGCTCGATCCCCTTCTGCGCCTTGATGCCGGCCTGAAAGGCATGCTTGACCACGCCGATCTCGCTCACGGTGTCGGCCGCCTCGATCAGTGCCTTCGGCGCGGCGCGGCCGGTGGTAATCACGTGCTGCATCGGCGGGCGATTGGCGAGATCCTCCAGCACCTCGTCCACATCCAGGTACTGATATTTCAGCGCGATGTGCAGCTCGTCGAGCAGCACCAGGTCGACGTTCGGGTCGTGCAGCATGTCGCGGGCATGTGCCCAGGCCTCGCGGGCCGCGGCCACATCCTTGTCGCGGTCTTGGGTCTCCCAGGTGTAGCCCTCGCCCATCACGTGGTACTGCACCTTGTCCTGGCCACGGAAGAAGGCCTCCTCGCCGGTGGCGAACTGGCCCTTGATGAACTGCACGATGCCGACGTGCATGCCGTGCCCCAGGGCGCGCGCAACCATGCCGAAGCCGGAGGAGCTCTTGCCCTTGCCGTTTCCGGTCAGGATCAGGAACACGCCCTTTTCTTCCTGGGCCTCGGCGATCTTGCGGTCCACCACTTCCTTCTTGCGCGCCATACGCTGCGCGTGGCGTTCGGCCTTGGCCGCGTCGGTATCGTTGGTCATGTTGATGTACTCCTTGAGTTCATTGCTTGTTCGGGGTGCGCAGGGGGCGGGCCTACTCGCCGATCAGGATCATTCGTCCGGTCTCCGGGTCACGGTAGACCTGGCCCATCGACTCGAAGCCGGAGCCGGCCTCGCCGGCGCCCTCGGGCGGGTCCGGGATCTCGCGCCCGGGTTCGATCTCGGCACCGCCGCTGGCCGGTTCCAGTCCGCTGCCCGAGGCGGCCATCACCACCATCAGGCCGACAGCGAACACGAGCATGATGTCGGCCAGATTGGCCAGTGGGCCCATCGGCTCTTCGTCAGGGGCATCGAAGCGGCTGGCGCGGTAGTGCGGGACCCTCATGCCGCCGCCTCCAGGCGCTCCATCGCGGCGTCATACCAGCGCCGACGGAGGCGTCCAAGCAGGAAGCCGAGGATGCCGACCAGCAGCCCCAGCACCGTGGTGTTGAACGCCACCGTAACGGCCTGGGCCAGGATTTCCAGTTCGCCCCGGCCCATCGCGGCCAGCCCGGGACCCAGCGGAATCAACGTCCCCATCAGCCCGAGCATCGGGCCGATGCGTGCCAGCAGATCCGCGCGGTCGATGCGGCGTCGTGCGCGGTAGGCCAGTCGCTCGGCGTCACCGGTGGCCTCCAGCCGGCGCACTCCGCCGGAACGTTCACCCAGTGCCAGCCCAAGCTCCCACACGGCGACCGCGACCAGCACCAGCAGACCGACGATCACCGGCTCCAGCAGCCAGCGCACCACGGTGTCCATCAGTTCCATCGTGATCGAGAACGGCATTCGCGTTTACCTCATTAACCTTTGTTCAGCGCTTCCCACGTTCTTATGTAGGAGGCCAGCCCTCTGGCCGATGAGCCGCCGGACATACCCCATCGGCCAGAGGGCTGGCCTCCTACAGGAGACATTTCCAGCGGCGGTTATCGCCGTCGGCCGGCGGCGACACCACCGATCAGAAGCAGGAACAGCACGCCGGCGACCAGCCACGGGAGCCAGGGCATGCCCCCCGCCTCGTCGCCAGCCTCCTGCCCGCCGTCGGCCTCGGCCGGTTCGGGGATCTCCGGCATCTCTTGCGCCGCCGGGTCTTCCAGCGGCTGGATCTCGGTGACACGGCTGGGGTCGGCCTCCGCCTGTGCGCGATCGATCTGCGCGGACGCGCGCACGGCCTCGAAGGCCTCGCGCAGTTCGGGCTCCTCCAGGCGCTCGGCCACCTCGTCCAGCATCGGGTGGTCGGGGCGCGTGTGCCCGCTGCCCGGCAGGCCGTGTTCCGCCACCAGTTCGGCAAAGCGTTCGGACAGGGCCTCCAGTACCTCCGGATCGGCCTCCCAGAACCCACGACTGGCGGCCACCAGATGCACGGCCTGCAGGTGGGTCTTCACATGCACGTTGTGGCCGTCGGCGAGGAATTCGTCCACGCCCAGGCCGTGGCGGTCCTGCAGATACACGTCATGCACCTCGTCCCAGACCCAGGAGCGGATGATCTCGGGATTGGTGGCCTGCCAGCCCCACAGGTTGTCGACGAAGTCGCGGGCCATGGTCCGCGCCCCGGCATAGCCGTGGTCCATCAGCGGCTCGATCCACTGCGGGTTCAGGTTCTGCCCCTGCAGCTCGCGCATCAGCGCGCGGCCCAGCGTCTCCACCCGCGGGTCGTCCGGATCGGCGTGCTGCAGCACGCGGTTGTCCGGCACAGCGCCGCGAATACTTTCGACCGCGGTCGAGAGCCCGCCCTGGAAGTCAAAACCGTCGTCGTTGTCCAGCAGGCCGTAGAGGTGCGAGGCGCGCCCGAGATAGGTGCGCCCGACCTGGCCCAGCCGGGCCTCGAAGGCCTCGTGCGCGGAGCCACCGGATTCGTCCGCCCCGTAGGCGTGGCCCATCCGGCGCAGATAGGCCGCGCCCAGTTCGGCTCGGTCCTCCCAGGCCCCGGAACGGTCCGCGAGACGATTGACCCCGGCCCCATAGGCCCCGGGGGCGGTACCGAACACCCGCAGCGCGGCCTGCTGACCCGCCTCGAGGCCATTGAGGCCTGCGGCGCGCAGGGCCTGGGTGTCCTCCACCCATTGGGCGGCCACATCGTTGCGCGCCAGGGGCTCGGTGCCCGGATCGCGCAGGTCTTGCCCCAGCGGGGCCAACGCCGCTTCCAGTGCCTCTTCCAGCTCGGGGTACTCGGCAAGAATGGTCTCGGACGATCCGTCCAGCGCGAGGCGCGCGGCCCGGTCCAGCCACACCAGCTGGTCCTCGTAGAGGTCGCGGAACAGACCGGAGGTGGTAAACAGGGCATCGCGACGTCGATCGCGCCCGGCTTCATCAAGGTCCATGCGCTCCAGCCCCTGGACGATCCCGCGACTGTTCCAGGCCGGACGAATGCCCAGCATGTCCATGCCAAAGGCGATCATCACGCCCTCGTCACGCACAGTATCCGACGCCCAGAGGATGATCGCCTCGCTGCCATCCGCCTCGGGATCACCGTGCTCGCGGGCATCCGCGGCCAGCTCCTGACCGATACCCCAGGCGATACGCGTGGGGACCAGGTCCGCCGCCAGCGCGTGGAAGTTGCGCCCGGTCGGCAATACCTCCGGCGTACGGATCGGGTCGTTGCCCTGCCCTGGCGGCACGAAACGGCCTTCCAGCGCCGCCAGCAGATGCGCGCGCTCGCTCGCCGGGGACCCACGCAGCTTGGCGTCCCAGTCGTCGCCGACCGCGTCGTCACCCGCCATCGACTCGAGCATCGTGTCCACAGCCTCGTCGCTCCAGTCGCGTCCGAACACATGCAGCCCCAGCGGCATCTGGTCTTCCTGCATGTCGGTCAGGTAATGCCCGATCTCGTGGACCAGCAACTCCTCGTCCATCTCCGCCAGCACGGTCGTTGCATGTTCACCATGGCCCTCGTCCGCGTGGTCATGCTCATGGGCGTGTTCGTGCTCTTCATCCCCGTGTTCCCGGTGATGGTCCGCGTCGCGATGTTCGTCGCCGTGTTCGTCTCCGTGGCCTTCGCCATGTCCCGCGTGGTCCTCGTCGTGATGCCCCTCGTGATGATCACCGTGATCATCATGGTGATGCCCGTGATCGTGATGGTGACCCCGCGCCAGTTCACGCTCGATGGTCTCGGTCAGGCCAAGGTCCTCGATACGTTCGCGCAGGGTCTGGACGGCCCGCGAGCGCGTCGCGGCATCCGGCTGCGCGGCGGCCTCGTAGGTCTCCACCAGCTGGCGCAGTTCCAGCAGGCTGTCGTAGAGCTCGGTGGCCGCCAGCGGCGGGGTCAGGTGGCTGATCATCACGCCCATGGCGCGGCGCTTGGCCTGGATACCCTCGCCCACACCATCGACGATGTAGGGATAGATGATCGGCAGGGCGCCCCCGAGGATCTCGGGATAGTCATCCGGTGCCAGCCCCGCGCGCCGGCGCGGCAGGAATTCGCGGGTCGAGTGGCGGCCGACATAGACCAGTGCATCGGCCTCGAAGTGATCGCGGATCCAGTGATAGAAGCCGACATACTGGTGGGTCGGCGGGAACGTGGTATTCGCGTGCAGCAGGCGCTCGCTGACCTCCCAGCCGCGCGGCGGCTGCGGGCCGATGAACACATTGCCGAACTCGATCCCCGGGAACAGCATCTCGCCATCGCGGGTCATCGCCTCGCCCGGCGGCTCGCCCCAGCCGGTCAGGCCGGGGATGCCCGTGCGCACCAACGCCTTGCGCAACTGCTCAGTGGTCGCGTGGGCATCTTCTCCCGCCAGCGTGGCCTCCCAGGCCTCCTCGTACTGGGCCAGCAGGTCCAGTGCCCGCTCCTGCGCCGCGTGCGGATAACTCTCGAGCATGTGGCGCAGATCACCAACGCCGCTCTCCAGCGCAGCTTGCGCGATCTCGACCTTGTCGGCGGCCCTGGCGGCCTCCAGGCGTGCCTGCAGATAGCCGATCGGGCCGTCGACCAGTTCGGCCCGGACGGGCTCCGGCAGGCTATCGAAATACGCCTGATACTGGTCGCGATCCAGCGAGGCGACCCGGCCGGCGATCGCGTCCAGCGCGTCCGCCTGTTCCGGCAGGTTCACGGCCCGATCCTGGATCATCTCCAGCAGGGTCTCGGCGTCCTCCGGCACCGCGTCGCCCAGGTCGTACCCGGCAGCCTCGAGGCGCTGCAGGATCTCCAGCAGCGACTCGGGGACATCCAGCTTGTCCGCACCGATGTTCTGGCGACCCGGCGGATGGTTGTAGTAGACCACCGCCACGCGCTTGTCCGCGTTGTCCAGGCGGCGCAGCCGCTGCCAGCTCGCCACCCGATCGGCCAGGGCCTCGACCCGCTCGTCGACCGGCTCGGTCAGGGTCAGGCGCACGCCGGTGCGTTCGTCCTGTTCCGGCGCGCCCGCGGTCGCGAGCACCATCGGCTGGCTCATGCCCTGCAACTCCGGCATGGCCACGTGGTAGTGGACCTTGTCCCAGGGGATGCCCTCGTGCGACAGCCGCCACTGGGTCGCGCTCACATCTGCCAGACGGATGCCCTTGATCACCGGGACATCCAGCTCGCCGAAGGCCTCGGCCACCGCCTCGCGGTTGCCGCCCCCGCCGACCACGAAGTCCTGCAGGCTGACGATACCCGCCAGATCCGCCGGCCCGGCCGCCTCGGCCAGCGTCTCGACCGCCTCGCGGCTGGCCCCGCCCCAGCGCGCCAGCACCGCAAAGCACTGGATGTCTCGCGCCTCCAGGGCTTCGCAGGCTGCGTCCAGCAGCGCGCGGTCTCCCGGCCGGTCACCGGTATCCAGGTCCAGCAACGCCACGGCGGGCCCGTCGTCCAGCTCGAGATCGTCCGGGTCGGGAGTGGAGTTCCCATGCCGGTAATAGCGGATGGTCTCGCGCGGGTCCGGCTCCGGAACTTCGTTCTCGTGCCCGCCGCGCGCGGCCAGCCAGCGCATCAGCCCCTCCATATTCTCCGGTGTACGCCCCTGATAGAACGCGCGCCCGGTCAGCCAGTCCGCCTGTTCGGGGAAACGCTCCCGCTGTTGGGCCAGGTGCACGCGCGGGTCTTCGCCCGGGTCGGGGTTGGCCGCCAGTTCGGTTCGCTTCTCGTCATCGAGACCCACGAGTACGGCCTCGCCGCCGATCCGGGACAGCGCCGTCAGGTGACGCACGCTGTTAATGGCCAGAATCGGGGCCCCCTCGGGCGGCGGGGCCTCCCGCAACAGACGGTCGAGGCGCGCGGCCTGGTCCCCGAAAACAGCCGCAACGAGTATGGCGTCGGCCTCCCGCCACAGCGCCGATACCGCCTCGTCCGACTTGTCCGCGAGTTGCTCCGGTGTCCGCAGGATCACCTCCGCCTGCGGATGAGCCTCCAGGAAGCGATGCGCGCCAGCGGCCACCTCCGCCGCCGAGCGATCGGAGACCACACCCACCACGAGCGGACCCGCATGGGCCGGTACCATTCCGAAAAGAAAAAGCGCGAAGATGCTCAGGATCGTGCAACGAAAACGCATGGAAACTTCCCGATAAACAGGTGCAATAGGGCGCGAGGCGTGTACTCGACACGCCTCGACCGTTGCAATGGGAATGGGACGCCGCCACCGCGGCGCCCCCACGAAGACCCGTCAGCCGCGCTGGTTCGCCGGTTGCCAGAGGACCTCGGTACCGTTTTCGTGACGAGCCAGCACACGGCAGAGCACGAACAGGAGATCCGACAACCGGTTGACATAGGCCAGCGACGCCGGACGCAATGCCTCGTGGTGATTGAGCGCCACCAGACGCCGTTCCGCACGCCGGCAGACGGTGCGCGCAATGTGACAGTCGGCTGTAGCGGGACCCCCACCCGGAAGGATGAACTCCTTCAGGGCGGGCAGATCGGCGTTGAAGGACTCCAGCTCCACGTCCAGCCGCTCCACGGAAGCCTCCGGGAGGGCCTGATGCCCCGGCACTGCCAGTTCCGCTCCGAGATCAAACAACTCGTGCTGCACCAGAGCCAGCGAGCGACGAACCTCTTCGGGCAGGTCGTGGACCAGGACCCGGCCCACGACACTGTTCAGCTCGTCCACGTCGCCAAAGGCCTCGACGCGGTGGCTGTCCTTGTCCACCCGCGAGCCATCGCCCAGCCCGGTCCGGCCTTCGTCGCCGGTACGCGTTGCGATCTTCGACAGTCGATTACCCATGAATCACCTCTGCTGATAGCGCAGCTTCAAGAACGCGGCCCGGCCCGGCTGGTTGTAGTCAACGCCGTCCCACGAATTCCTAGCGACTACGTAATCGCGGTCAAACACATTCTGGACAGAGGCCTCCAGACGCCATTCAGAGGACAGCCGGTAACTAGCCCGAAGGTTCAGTAGGCCATAGCCAGACAGCCGTTCCTCGTTGCTGGCATCGTTGTACGAGCGACTCTTCGCGATCACAGACCCCCCTACCGCGAAACTTTGGAACTGCCGATCCAGATCGAAGCGGGCAGTTACCGGGGACCGGCGAGGAAGTTCATTGCCTGTTTCACGATCCTCTGCATTCAGAAGGGTCAACGAAGCGCGCGAAATCCAATCATAACGTTCATATCCACCCTCCAACTCAAGCCCGGAGATCCTCGCTTCGTCAACGTTTTCAGGCGGCCAAACTGGAATCATTTTTTCCACTCTCGATTGAAAAATAGAGGCATCCAGATACCCTTTATCAAAGCTAGCGCGAAGGCCTATTTCAGCCGTTTCAGACTCTTCTGCTTGAAGTTCTGGATCACCCGAACCCGGCCAATACAGTTGGTTAAACGTAGGCGCATTGAAGGCCGTGCCATAAGACGCGCGCAGCCGTAGGATGTTGGTGGCCTGCATGCCCCAGGCTACCTGCCCCGTCACCTTGTCGCCGAACTGCTCATTGTCGTCGTAACGCAAACTTCCCTCGAGATCATGGCGGCCCAGGCCAACCTGCACCACCGAGTATGCACCAACGTTGTACCGCGACTCTTCAACGTAATCGGTGGTGCTATCCACTCGGTCTTCATACGCATCGATTCCGGCAATCAAATAAACACGATCGGTTATCTCGAGGTCGTTTCGCCAATCCACACCGATGCGTTTAGTATCGAAGCGAGAAGAAAAGACGCCTTCGCTAAAATTATCGTTCTCATCGCGGCTGTGGCTAACACTGACTTCGGTATCCCAAAGCGGTGTTACAGGCACTCGCAAGCCAGCACGAAGGGCAGCATGCCGAAAATCGGTTTCATCTTCGGTGCCGTCGAACTCGGTTCTACCCTCGGAATACAGCACACTACCGAAAACCTCGACCCCATTATCGAGCCGGTGCGAGACCTTGGTGGCAAGTGAGGTGTTGTCATAGCCATCGCGGTCTTCATCGCCCACACCGTCCTGGACGTTGATACCGTCGGTATCAAAGTGGCTGACCGAAAAGCTGTAGTTCGTATTATCGGTACCCCCGGCGACACCGACCCCGGTCTCCCAGGTATTGAAGCTCCCACCGCCGACGAAGGCATTGACCTTCGGTGGGCCCTTGCGGCCCTCACGGGTAAAGACTTGCACGACCCCGCCGATCGCGTCCGAACCATAGATGCTGGTGCGCGGGCCGCGCACGATCTCCACCCGCTCGATCTCTTCCGGAGGCAGGAATTGCCAGCTTGCCCCGCCACCCGTCGCCGAACCCATTCGAACTCCATCGACCAGCAACAGGGTGTGCCCAGAGCTCGACCCCCGCGTGAAGACGGAAGTGGACTTGCCGAAAGCGCTGTTCTGGGAAGTTTCGACCCCCGCGCGGCCCTCCAGCAGATCGGTGAACTGCTGGGGCTGCAGGCGCTCGATCTCTTCGCGGTCGATGATGGTCACCGAAGCGAGCGTCTCGTCGACGGTCTGCGCGATGCGAGAGGCGGTGACCTGGACGGTCTCCAGGGTCTGCGCGTCGTTGGTATCCGGCGTATCCGCCAGAGCGGGACTGGTGGCCAGCAGGATGGCCGTGGAAAGTGCTGTGCGTTTCATGTCGTCCGTGTCTCCCGGCGAGCCGCCCGCACGCCGTTGATTCGTCGGGATCGCGCAGACAGGGGGAGACAGACACGAGGGGGATCGGCCACGACCGGCGAACGGCCCGGCACGATCATCCGCCTCGCATGCCCGCCGCATGCCGCGCGATCATTCCCTGGCCGGTCTCCGGGCTGACGAGCGTTCTGGCGCGGCGCCTTCCCGAACCTCAGGTTCAGTGGCACTGGCCGCGACCATCAGGGACCGTCTGGCGGTCCCTCGCTCGATCACCGTTGCGGGGGCAGCGTCGGTTTCGCCCACGGCTCCCGAGGACCCGTCTGGACTCACCGAACTTCCCGTTTAACCCGCCAGGTCGAGCCTGGCCGGGCACCGGGGAACGCGGCGAACACTACACAATTGGGCGCAAAATTACCAGCCGGGGGCGACTCGATCTCGCGCAACCGGAACCGTCGAACCAGGCCCGTCGCGACGGATCATCAGCGGCGGCGCCGCTCCTCGGCGTGGAGATAACGGGTCCCGCGCTTCAGCAGCAGGCCCCAGGTCTTGTCCTGCAGCATGGCGTCAAACTCGGGCGACCGCTCGGCGCGCAGTGCCACGGGATGCGACTCGTCGCCGGCATGCGTTGCCAGCATGTCCAGGCGCTCGCGGTTGGCGCCGTACTGCTCGACCAGGAAATCGCGCATCGAATCGCTCAAAGGCAGGTGATAGATACGCGTGAGGCGCATCGCCAGCCATTCGGCCATGCGCCCGAGATCCTGGCGGACCTTGCGCACCATGGCCGAGCCCAGACCCGCCTTGGCATCCGCGCTCATGCCCACATACAGCCCCCCGAGATACGCGGCCGGGTTGGCGTAGATCGCGCGCTGGATGCTCGGGTTGGTGAGGTCCACCAGCGGCTCCAGGATCAGGGCCAGCTGGATGCCGATGCGCTTGGCCGTCTCGGCGTCCAGCGCTGCCCCTCCGAAGTAGAACAGATCGCCCTCACGCTGGATCTTCAGCTCCCTGAGGAAGTTGCAGAAGTCGTTGGCCAGCTTCAGCTTCTGGTCATCGGTCAGCTCGATCAGCTCCTCGCTGACCCGGATACCGCGCACACTGCGCTTGAACCAGCGCTTCTCGCCCCGCTTCTCCACCTGGGCGCGGCGCAGGGCCTCCCAGCGCTCCACCGCATTGGCGTAACGGCTCTGCGCCTGCATCAGCTGGTCGCGCGCCTCGCGCAGGTCCTCGACCCGCCGCAGTGCCAGCCCCAGGAGCTGGCCTTCCGGCGAATGTTCCCCCGGTTCCCGATCCTCCAGGGTGCGCAGGGCCTCCAGGACCTGGCGCCCCAAGTCGGTTACGGGCTCGCGCAGGACCTGCGGATCCAGCCCCGAGGCATCGCTCTGGGACAGCAGAATACCGAGCGAGCGCAGGCGGCTGACCACCCCGGCCTGCGCCACGCGAAAGCGGTTGCCCTGGGATTCCAGTCGATCCAGGGCGGCCCCGAGCTGCCAGCCACCGGACCATTCGAAGCTCAGGCGCTTGATCTGGCGCCCGTTCACGAGCTCGAACGCGAGCACGAAGATCGCCTGCACATCGTCGAGGGTGCACCGGGCCAGGTCGTCGGCATCGGCGGCGGAAAACAGGCGGTCCAGGAACTGGTCCACGCGGCGCACGCCATCCTCCTGGGTCGGCGCCACGCCGCGCAACCGATCGCGCAGCAGGTCGGCGACCTCCGGGGCCTCGTGGTGCAGCTTCTCCAGGGCCGCGAGCCGCGAATCCTCGGTCGCGCCCACCAGATCGCCCACGCGCGAGCGCAGGCCCAGGCGGCGATAGATCTCGATCTGCTCCGCGGCAGCCGCCAGGCTGGTATCGCCGGTCATCTCGCGCACCGCGACGGCCACCCCCTCGGGCGAGATATCCACCTCGTGGAGCAGCACCTCGGCCGCCTTGCGCCGGCGCATGTCCGGTGCGAGCTCGCTCATGGCCAGATCGCGGGTCACGAACAGCAGGTCCGGCAGCAGGTCGATCGTGTTGCGCAGCTGGTCGCGCGACTGTTCCTGGCGTTTGCCGCGGGTGGCATCGGCGACAAAGCGCGCCACCAGGCCGATCACCCCGAACAGCAGGGTGTAGACGGCGAAGAAGATGAAGTTCTGTGCCGGGGCGGCATGCCCGAAACCGAGAAAATACCCGCCCTGCATGGCCAGGAACGTGACCGGTCCCGCCGCCCACAGCAGCTGGAGGAAATTGAGCGACCAGGGGACGCGCCGCGCGGTGGCCGCCACCTCGGTGATGCGGCTGCGGCCGGCCGCCTCGATCAGGACGTTCTCCTGCGACGGCCCGACGGCCTGCGGGTCTTCCTGACCCGGTGCCTCCCTGCGTTTACGAAAGCGACCGAACACGCGCCCCTGCTCCGGAATGGATGGTCACCGCCGGCATGGCCGCAACGTCCCCATTAGTGTAGGGAAAGTACGTTCGGTTCGCGCGCTCCGGGCCCCGTTTTCGCGCCGTTCCCGGCGCATTCGGCCACCCCTCAGGCCGCGTTGCTGCGCCGTGCCTGGGCCTCGCCGGGCGGGATCGAGACCACCTCGGAGGCATCGTCGCGATAGAGGTAGTCGCGCGTCAACGGCACCGCGTCCTGCTGCTTGGCCATCTGCACGTGGAAGACCACCTGTCCCCACCAGCGGAAGGTCCCCTCGCAACTGGCCAGATAGAACTCCCACATGCGGCAGAAGCGCTCGTCAAAGCGCGTCACGGCCTCGGCTCGGACCTTCTGGAAGCGGCGGTACCACTCAGCCAGTGTCTCGGCATAGTGCAGCCGCCAGAACTCGATGTCCGTGGTGTACAGCGGGGTGGGTTCCAGCGCACTCATCACCTCGGACAGCGCCGGGGTGTACCCGCCCGGAAAGATGTATTTGCTGAGCCACGGGTTGGAGGTGCCCGGCGGCTCCTGCCGCCCGATGGTATGCAGCACGGCGATGCCGTCGGGCGTCAGGAGGTCGTGTACCCGCTGGAAGAACGTACCGTAGTTGGGTGTGCCGACATGCTCGAACATGCCGACGCTGACAATCCGGTCGTACTGGTCCTCGTGCTCGCGGTAGTCCTGGTAGAGAAACCGCACCCGATCCTCCAGCCCGCGTCGCCCGGCCTCCTCCCGGGCCACCCGCAGCTGCTCCCGGGACAGCGTCACGCCGTCGACCTGCACGTCCGCGTGCTCGGCCAGATGGAAGGCCAGGCCGCCCCAGCCGCAACCGATATCAAGGACCCGCATGCCGGGTTCCAGGCGCAGCTTCCTGCGCAGCATCGCGCACTTGGCCTGCTGCGCTTCCTCCAGCGTCATATCGGGCCGCTCGAAGTAGGCACAACTGTAGAACATGCCCTCGTCCAGGAACTGGCGATAAAGCCACTCGTCGACATCATAATGATGGGCGATGTTCTGATAGCAGCGCGCCACCTTGTTGCCCTGCTCGATCAGCGCCCGGAGCATACGCACCGCCGGATTGACACGCTGCTGGAACATCGGCGCGAAGTTGCGCATAGCCACATCCAGGAACACCTGCAGGCCCTCGGGGCCAGGCGACCACATGCCGTTCATGTAGGTCTCGCCCAGCTGGAACCCCGGATCGCGACCGATCTTGCGCAGCGCCGCCCGGTCATGCAGCTGCATCGTGATCTCCGGCGTACCGCTACCGAAACGCTGCTCGCGGCCATCCGGGTGCCGCAGCACAAAGGTCCCGTAGCGCATGTATTGCTCGAGTAACCGCTCGATCATCTTGACCCCTGTCCTTGTCTCGGCGGCCCGTGCGCAACGCGTGGGTTCCAGGCCGTTGCCGCGCCACCCAATGTAAACTGAGTCTAAATATTGTTATCTCGCGTTGTCCATGCCTGATGCCGCGCGCGGTGAAGTGGGCGGCCGGCGCCGCTTCGAGACCCGTAATAACCCCGACCCGAATCACCTGCATTCCACAGGGACAGTAGCGCATTCCCGAGCGTGATGGCAGACCCCGAAAATCCCTTTCCCCAATTCCGAAAAAACGGCTACCCTGCACTCATGACGCTACGACCCACCCAAGCCTGTCAGCACTGCACCCTGCGCCAGCTCTGCCTGCCGGTCGGCCTGCCGCAGGACGAGCTCTGGCAGCTCGACGAGATCGTCCAGCAGCGCCGGCCGATCGCCAAGGGCGCGGCCCTGTTCACCATGGGGGCCAAGTTCGACGCGCTGTATGCGGTCCGCACGGGGGCGCTGAAGACGGTGCTGATCTCCGATGACGGCACTGAACAGATCACGGGCTTTGCCCTGGCCGGCGACCTCCTGGGACTGGACGCGATCCATTCGGGCAAGCACCCGGTGAGTGCCGTGGCCCTGGAATCCACCAGCGTCTGTGCCGTGCCCTACGGGCATGTCGACGACCTCGCCGGGCGCCTGCCCACGTTCCGCCAGCACATGATGAGCGTGATGAGCCAGGAGCTCGCGCAGGACGAAAGCCTGCATGCGCTGCTTGCCCAGCGCACGGCCGAGCAGCGCCTGGCGACATTCCTCGTGGGGCTGTCGGAACGCCAGCGCACTCGCGGCCTGTCCCCCGAGCGGTTCTACCTGCCGATGTCGCGCGCCGACATCGCCAACCACCTGGGCCTGACCCAGGAGACCATCAGCCGACTGTTCACCCAGCTGCGCAACCAGGGCGTAATCAGCCTGCACACCCGCGACCTCGAGATCCTGGAGCCCGAGAGTCTGCGGAACACCGCCGGGGTGACGTTCACCTCCTCCGCCGCGAGCAGTGCCTGAATCCGGAGGCACCCCGGAGGAGCCGTCGACGGGCTTCGAGGCCTTCTGGAGCTTCGCCGGAACCCTCTGGGCCGCCCCCGATGCACGCGCGCGTCTGATGCGCTGGCAGGAGGAATTCGGGGTGGATGTGATGCTGGCGCTGTTTGCCCTGTGGTACCCCCGACCGCTGACGACCTCTCAGTGGCAACGGCTCGCGCAAACCGCCCGCCGCTGGCAGACCTCAGCCACCGGACGCATCCGCGCCCTGCGCCGCCAGTTGCACACCCCCGAGCGCGACACGCTCTACCGCGCGGTACTCGCGCTCGAACTCCAGAGCGAGCGCCTGGCGGGCCTGCAACTGCTCGCGCAGGCCCGCCAGCTCTCGACGCCGGATAGCCGGTCCCACGCCGTGAACCACCGGCGCCGACTGCACACGCTGTTCCCCGCATTGCCGGAGGCCGAGATCCGCGACGCGCCACACACTCCGGATCGGTGTTCTCAATAGCGTGTCCACGCAGGGACGTACGTAGCGGCATGCCGGCTGCATGCGCTGGCGGTTCCGGCTATCCTCCCCGGCATACAGACCCTACACGGCAGGATTCATGTCCGACGATCTGCGCACCCAGCTCCTGAAGACGGGGCTGGTGGACGAAAAACAGGTTCGCAAGGCCAAGGCGCAAAAGCATCAGGCGCAAAAGGGCAACGCGAAAAAGAAGAAGGACCGCAAGACCGGCCCCGAGCCCGGCGTGGCCGAGGCGCGCAAGGCCGAGCAGGCCGAACGCTCGCGGCAGAAGAACCGCGAACAGCAGGAGCGTGCCGAACGCCGCGCCCGCCACGCGCAGATCCGCGAGCTGGTCAGCACCCACCTGGCGCCGATCCCCACGGGCGATGCGGCGCTGGACTATCACTTTCAGCAGGGGGGACAGATCCGCCACCTACCGGTGACAGCGGATCTGCAAAAGCGCCTCGCCGACGGGCGCGCCGCGATTGCGGGGCTGGATATCCGGCCGGAGAAGGGCTTCCGGGTCATCCCGCGGGAGACAGCGAACCGCATCCGCGAGCGCGATCCGGAATGGCCACTGGTGATTCCCGCCGAGGATGATGCGTCGTCCGAGCCCGACCCGGACGACCCCTACAAGGATTACGTCGTCCCCGATGACCTGATGTGGTGAGGGCAAGGGGCACGCACGGACCGGCGGCCCCGCGGGTCCGTCAGTCCGTGGTGCGCTTCACGTCCGCGGCCGGCATGCCGGACTGCTGCGGACGCCGGGCCTCGTCACTGGACATATCCTGAGGGGTTAGCCCCCCCTCCCCCAGACTCTGGGGTGCACCCACCGACTCCTCCTCCGGCGCGCCGTTGCCACAGCCCAGGGCCAGCAGGCCCACGGCGGTCAGTCCGATCACCAGGGGGGTCGCTCGCTGAATCTCTCGCATCGCTATCGCTCTCGGGTGTTTTCAGGTCAAAGCGTGCAAGCCCACGGCCCGTCGCGCAAGCGCCGGCGTGAAGATCACGGGCTTGGCACACGCCCTTGAGACCCACCTGGCTGCGGATTCGCTGTCAGACGGTCCCGACCGGCAGGATGCGGGTCCCGGCCTGGCCGTCCAGGATATCAGCGGCATGCCCCAGCGCACCGATCCCGACCCGGATGCCGCCTTGCGCCGCGCGCCGCGCCGCCTCCATCTTCGGGCCCATGGAACCCGCGGGGTAGGCCGCCGGCTCCACGGCCGTGACCAGCAGGGCCTTCAAGCGCCGAGCGTCCGGCGTGCCCCAGTCCATATAGACGCCGTCGACATCGGTCAGCATCAGCAGCCAGTCGGCCTCGACATGCGCGGCCAGACGGGCGGCCGTCAGGTCCTTGTCGACCACAGCCTCGATGCCCTGCAGGCGCCCGGCCGCGTCGCGCACGACTGGCACACCCCCGCCACCGGCGCAGATCGCGACAGCGCCACTATCCACCAGGGAGCGTACTGCCTCCATGCCCAACAGGCGCTGCGGCTCGGGCGAGGCTACCACGCGCCGCCAACCCTCGCCGTCGGGCGCGATATCCCAACCGCGCTCGTCGGCCAGCGCACGAGCACGGGCCTCATCCCAGGTGGGGCCGATGAATTTCTCCGGATGGCCAAAGGCCGGATCGTTGGGGTCGACCTCGGTCTGCGTCAGCAGGCTCGCCACCCGGTCATGCCCCAGTGCGTTGTGCAGCTCGCGCGCCAGGATGTAGCCGATCATGCCGTGGCTCTCGGCGCCGACAACGTCCAGCGGCCAGGCGATGCGATCGCACTCCGCCTGATTGGCCAGCAAGCCAACCTGCGGCCCGTTCCCGTGGGTGACGACCACCTCGTGCTCGCGCGCCACGGCGGCAATCGCCTCGGCGGCCTGTTGCGCGTTGCGCTGCTGGGCCTCGGCCGAGGGCGTCTCGCCGCGTTGCAACAGGGCGTTGCCGCCCAGCGCGATCACGATGCGCATGGCGGTCCTCCGGGGGATTTGGTGGGTGTCAGGTCCGCGGCAGGGTGACGCCGCGCTGCCCCTGGTACTTGCCGCCGCGATCCTTGTAGGACGTCTCGCAGACCTCGTCGGACTGCAGAAACAGCATCTGCGCCACACCCTCGTTGGCGTAGATCTTGGCCGGCAACGGCGTGGTGTTGGAGAACTCCAGCGTCACGTGGCCCTCCCACTCGGGCTCCAGCGGGGTCACGTTCACGATGATGCCGCAGCGGGCATAGGTGGACTTGCCCAGGCAGATGGTCAGCACGTCGCGCGGGATACGGAAGTACTCCACCGTGTGCGCCAGGGCAAAGGAGTTGGGCGGGATGATGCAGACATCCGACTGCACATCCACGAAGCTGCCCTCGTCGAAGCCCTTGGGATCGACGATGCTGGAATTGATGTTGGTGAATATCTTGAAATGATCCGAACAGCGCACGTCGTAGCCGTAGCTGGAGGTGCCGTAGGACACGATCCGCTCCTCGTCGCGGTAGCGGATCTGGCCGGGCTCGAAGGGCTCGATCATGCCCTGCGTCTCGGCCATCTCCCGGATCCAGCGGTCCGACTTGATGCTCATTGGCCCTGTCCCTGGTCGGCGGTTCGCCGGATCAGTTGTTCTGAATCACGATATTGGGGAACTTGCTGCTGTAGTCCTTGGACTGCTCCGCCAGCTTGGCGCCGGTGCGCCGCGCGATTTCGCGATAGATCTCGGTAATGCGGCCATCCGGGTCGGCGATCACGGTGGGCTCGCCGCCATCGGCCTGTTCGCGGATGCGGATGTCCAGCGGCAGGGCGCCCAGCATATCCACGCCGTACTCCTCGGCCATGTTCTCCGCCCCGCCCTGGCCGAAGATGTACTCTTCGTTGCCGCACTTCGAGCAGATGTGGATGCTCATATTCTCGATGATGCCCAGCACTGGCACCTCGACCTTCTCGAACATGCGCAGGCCCTTGCGGGCGTCCAGCAGCGCGATGTCCTGCGGCGTGGTCACGATCACCGCGCCGGACACCGGAATCTTCTGCGACAGCGTCAGCTGGATGTCGCCGGTGCCCGGCGGCAGGTCGATGATCAGGTAGTCCAGATCCTTCCAGTTAGTCTCGTTCAGGAGCTGCTCCAGCGCCTGGGTCACCATCGGGCCACGCCAGATCATCGGCGTGTCCTCCTCGATCAGGAAGCCGATGGACATCGCCTGTACGCCGTGGCGCTCCAGCGGCTCCATGCTCTTGCCGTCCTTGGACTCCGGGTTGCCCTTGATGCCCAGCATGCGCGGCTGGCTGGGGCCGTAGATGTCCGCATCCAGGATGCCGACCTGCGCGCCCTCGGCCGCCAGGCCAAGCGCCAGATTCACTGCGGTGGTGGATTTGCCCACCCCGCCCTTGCCGGAGGCCACGGCGATGATGTTCTTGATCCCCGCCATCGGCTTGAGACTCTTTTGCACCGCGTGCGTCGTGACCTTGGTGTTGATGGTCACTTCCGAGGATTCCAGCCCGGCGACACCGGCCAGCGCCCCCTGGATGGCTGCGCGGAGCTCGTCGTGATAGCCGTTCGAGGAGTAACCCATCTCGATGGCGATGGAGGCGCGCGCGCCGTCCACCTGAATGTCCTTGACCGCGCCGGCGGCCACCAAATCCTGCTCCAGGTACTTGTCCTGAACAGTCTTCAGGGCGTTTTCGATCTGCTCGCGCGAGAGTTCGGCCATGGTGTTCGTTCCATCCAGCAATTGAAGGGTGACCGCGCGATTCTACTGGCACCGGTACGGCACGCCAATGGCACCACGCAGTGCCAGTCCTTTCCCGGGGCCCAAACATGCTCATCCGGCCGGGTGTCAAGCCTTTCGCATCGGTTTTATGCACAAACATGGCGCATACGGGGAAGACAGGCCTAGATAGCCGCACAAACGTCCAAACCGCTGCACAATAGTTTTCCAACTTGCTGTTTTATTGGATTTCTTTTGGGTTGGTCGATTTTTAACCAATTTGTCATGCACCCTTGTGTGGCAAGGGGTAGCGACCGATTCCACCGGGTTTCCCACAGACTTATCCACAGCTTCTGTGGACAAGCGGGCCCAGCCCGCGCTGCGCCTCGACAAGCCGCCGGACACACCCGACAATAGCGCCCCTGCACCCGCGGCCCGGCGCCGCCCATCACGAGCCAAGCAATGACCGACACCCCGCGCAAGATCCTCGTCACCAGCGCCCTGCCCTACGCCAACGGCCCGATCCATCTCGGACACCTGGTGGAATACATCCAGACCGACATCTGGGTGCGGTTCCAGCGTGCGCGGGGCCACGAGGTGATCTATGTCTGCGCGGACGACGCCCACGGCACGCCGATCATGCTCAAGGCCCGTGCCGAGGGCATCGAACCCGAGGAACTGATCGCGCGGGTGCGCCAGGAACACGAGGCCGACTTCAGCGAATTCCTGATCGGCTTTGATCACTACCACTCGACGCACTCCGACGAGAACCGCGAGCTGGCCGGCCATATCTACAAGGCCCTGCGCGACGCCGGGCACATCGAGATCCGCACCATCGACCAGGCCTATGACCCCGAAGCCGGGATGTTCCTGCCGGATCGCTTCATCAAGGGCACCTGCCCCAAATGCGGCGCGCAGGAGCAGTACGGCGACTCCTGCGAGGCCTGCGGCGCGACCTATAGCCCGATGGACCTGAAAGACGCGGTATCGGCCATCAGCGGCGCGCGCCCGGAGTCACGCGCCTCGGAGCACTACTTCTTCAAGCTGGGCGACTTCGAGGCCTTCCTGCGCGACTGGACCCGCTCCGGCCGTCTGCAGGACGCGATCCGCAACAAGCTGGACGAATGGTTCGAGACCGGCCTGAGCGACTGGGACATCTCCCGTGACAAGCCCTACTTCGGCTTCGAGATCCCCGACGCCCCGGGCAAGTACTTCTACGTGTGGCTGGACGCCCCGATCGGCTACATGGCGAGCTTTCGCGCCTTCGCCGAGCAGCAGGGCCTGGACTTCAACGCCTGGTGGGGCGCGGACTCCGACGCCGAGCTGTACCACTTCATCGGCAAGGACATCGCCTACTTCCACACCCTGTTCTGGCCGGCCATGCTGCATGGCGCGGGCTTTCGCACCCCGTCGGCGGTCTTCTGCCACGGCTTTCTGACGGTCAACGGCCAGAAGATGTCCAAGTCGCGCGGGACCTTCATCCGCGCCCGCGACTACCTGGACCACCTGAACCCCGAATCGCTGCGCTACTACCTGGCCGCCAAACTGGGGGACGGGGTCGACGACCTGGATCTGAACCTGGACGACTTCGTGCAGCGCGTGAACTCGGACCTGGTCGGCAAGGTGGTCAACATCGCCAGCCGCTGCGCCGGCTTCATCCACAAGCGCTTCGACGGCCAGCTGGCCGCGGAACTCCCGCGCCCGGACCTGCACGACGCCTTCGTCGCCGAGGGCGAGGCGATCGCGGCGGCATTCGAGCGGCGCGAGTTCGCCCAGGCGATGCGCCGCATCATGGCGCTGGCGGATCAGGCCAACCAGTACATCGACGAGGCCCAGCCCTGGGTGCTGGCCAAGCAGGAAGGTCGCGAGGCCGAGGTGCAGGCCATCAACACCCAGGGGCTGGACCTGTTCCGCATCCTGATTGTCTATCTCGCCCCGGTGCTGCCGAAGCTGGCGGCCGACGCCGCCGCGTTCCTGAACCTGGACGACACCCGCTGGGCGAACCGCGAACCCCTGATCGGACGTTCCATCCAGAAGTTCAAGCCGCTGATGACGCGCATCGAGCCGGAGACCATCGAAAAGCTGCTGGAGGCCTCGAAGGCCACTCTGGCCGCCCGCGAGACCGCCAGCCCCGACAACGCGGCCCCTGAACAGGCCACGGAGGCGAACGTGGACCCGATTGCCGAGACCATCGACTTCGATACCTTTGCCCGGGTCGATCTGCGTATCGCCCGCATCGCCAATGCCGAGCACGTGGACGGCGCCGACAAACTCCTGAAACTCACCCTGGATATCGGTTCCGAGACGCGCCAGGTATTCGCCGGCATCAAGTCCGCCTACGCCCCGGAGGACCTGATCGGCCGGTATACCGTGATGGTCGCCAACCTGGCCCCGCGCAAGATGCGCTTCGGCGTCTCCGAGGGCATGGTGCTGGCCGCCGGCCCGGGTGGGTCGGAGCTCTACATCCTGAACCCGGATGACGGGGCCCGCCCCGGCATGCGCGTCAAGTGATGCCCACCGCAACCGACGAGAACGGCATGGAACGCGCGCGGCCCATGGATTTGCACCCGAGCCTCGCGTAAGCTGCCGCTCTTTTGTCGACACCCGGACGCATGGAACAAAGCCCCGAATTCAAAGCGCAGGTTCGCCTGCTGGCCGAAGCCGGACGCGAACTCGCGGACCGCGGCTGGCTCCCCGCGCGCACCGGGCACTTCTCCGCGCGTCTGGACGACCGGCATATCGTGATTACCGCCCCGGGGCGCAGCAAGGACCTGCTGGACGCCCACGACTTCATGGTGGTGGATCTCGAAGGGCATCGGGTCACCGGCAGCGGCGAACCCGGCCCCGAGACCTTCCTGCACATCATCATGTACCGCCGCGACGCGCAGCTCGGCGCCGTCCTGCATACGCACAGCGTGCAGGGTACCGTGCTGTCGCGGCAGGTCACGGGCTCACTGCTGCTGCGCGACTACGAGGCCCTGCGCGAACTCCCCGGCTGCGAACACCCCGCGCGCGGCATCCGCATCCCGGTGTTCGCCAACGAGCCGGACATGCAGCAGCTGGCCGCCCGGGTCGACGCCGCCATGGACCGCGACCCGGCACTTGCCGGTTACCTGATCGGTGGTCACGGGCTCTACACCTGGGGCGAGACGGTGGAACGGGCCATGCAGCGCACCGAGGCCTTCGAGTTCATGTTCGAATGCGAAACGCTGGCCCGCCAGCTACCCCTATGACCCCGACCTCCGCTCACCCCGCCCCCCAGGCCGTCATCCTGGCCTTCGAGGGGGTCCTCGCCCCGTCCGGCGTGCTGCGCGATACGCTGGAACCGCACGCCCTCGAGGCGCTGCCGGACTTCCTCGAGCGTCACGCCGAGTCCACCGCGGTCCAGCGGACGCTGACGGACATCCTCGCCTACTCCGGGCGCGAGCTGGACGTGGACGGGCTGCTGTCCCAGATCCGCGCGTGGATCCGTGGCGGGCAGGACATCACGCCGGTGCGCCAGCTCCAGGGGTTGGTCTGGGCCGATGCGCTGGAGGCCGGGGCCCTGCAGCCACAACTCTCCCGGGAAACCGCCGCGACGCTGGACCGGCTGCACCGCAGCGGAGTGGCCCTGTACAGCTTCGGCGCGACCCCGGCACCGGTACAGCGCGACTGGCTGCGCCACGGCCCGCACCCGGAGGTCGAACAACACCTGACCGGACTGTTCGACACCCGCATCGGTGGCCGCCGCGATGCCGGCAGCTACCGTCGTCTCGCGGAGGAGATCGGCCTGACGCCGGAGACCGTGCTGGTGCTGTCCACCCGCCGTGACGAGCTGGACGCCGCCCACCAGGCCTGGCTGCTGACCGCTCGCCCGGCCGCGGACCCCCAGGCCGAGGACGACCATCCGGTGCGGCCCTTGACCTCGCTCATCTCCGACACCGCCGACGGGCACTAATCTGACTCGACATTCCCGGCCTCGGCCACGCGCCGGACTAGGGAGACGCTGATTGAATCGCACGTCCGCGTTGGTGCCCCCTGTTTTCCGAGACAAGGCGCGTCGTGTAGCGGGTAGTGGTTCTACCCGCAAGCGGCGCAACGCAGGATCGGGAAACAGGGGGTACCAACCCCGAAGGGGCTCGGCCGCTTTTGCGCGCGCACGGCGTTGCGGCTCCCTTGTGCAGAATGACTGCACGGCAGTCACCGCGCCTTGTTCGCACGCAAAAGCGACTCGAGCGCGGACGTGCGATTCAATCAGCGTCTCCCTAGGTTTCGCGCCCGGAAAGGGCAATCGCCCCGCCGCGGGAAGGGTTGAGCGGGCACCGCCCGTCGCCGATACTGTGTTGTTGACCTGACGACTCGGATTTTTCGTGGAATACGTCCTGATCCTCATCAGTACGATCCTCGTGAACAACTTCGTACTGGTGAAGTTTCTGGGCCTGTGCCCGTTCATGGGGGTCTCGCGCAAGGTCGAGACGGCCACCGGCATGGGCCTGGCCACGACCTTCGTCCTGACGTTGTCCGCCGTCAGTTCCTACGTGATCAATGAATACCTGCTGACCCCGCTCGGGCTGGAATACCTGCGCACCATCGCCTTCATCCTGGTAATCGCGGCGGTGGTGCAGTTCACCGAGCTGGTGGTGCGCAAAACCTCGCCCCTGCTCTACAACGTGCTGGGGATCTTCCTGCCGCTGATCACCACCAACTGCGCGGTGCTGGGCGTCGCCCTGCTCAACGTCCAGGAGGCACACAATTTTGTCGAGTCGGCCCTGTACGGTTTCGGTGCCGCAGTCGGTTTTTCGCTGGTGCTGATCCTGTTCTCCGCGATCCGCGAGCGCATCGCCGTGGCCGATGTGCCGGTGATGTTCCGCGGCAGCGCCATCGCCATGGTCACCGCCGGGCTGATGTCGCTGGCGTTCATGGGCTTTTCCGGGCTGGTGCGGCTGTGAGCGTGCTCTACGCCATCCTCGCGATCGGCGGCCTGGCCGCTGCATTCGGGCTGATCCTGGGGTTCGCCGCGCAGCGCTTCCGGGTCGAGGCCGACCCGGTGGTGGACCAGATCGACGCCCTGCTGCCGCAGACCCAGTGCGGCCAGTGCTCCTAC
This sequence comes from Thioalkalivibrio sp. ALE31, assembly GCF_000377405.1. Lineage (GTDB taxonomy): Bacteria > Pseudomonadota > Gammaproteobacteria > Ectothiorhodospirales > Ectothiorhodospiraceae > Thioalkalivibrio. The sequence goes on from NZ_KB905020.1 coordinate 632,850, forward strand.
CCCGGCTGCCGGCCGTATGCCGAGGCCATCGCCGCCGGCGAGGCGGACATCAACCGCTGCCCGCCCGGCGGTCAGGCCACGGTCCAGGCCCTGGCCGACCTGCTCGACCGCGAGCCCACCCCGCTGGAGGAAGAAGAGCAGGAGAAGGCCGTCGCGATCATCGACGAGAACATCTGCATCGGCTGCACCCTGTGCATTCAGGCCTGCCCGGTGGATGCCATCCTCGGCGCCGCCAAGCAGATGCATACCGTGATCGAGGAGGAATGCACCGGATGCGAGCTGTGCATCGAGCCCTGTCCGGTCGACTGCATCACCATGGTTCCGGTCGGCACCGACATCACCGAATGGCGCTGGTCGGAACCGGAACCCTCGCCCATCGAGCAGCCCATCAAGCGGCCCATCCACGCCATCGCGGACGGTTCGGGGGCTTCCGACTGAGTCGGATGTCCGCAAACCGTTAGAATACGCTTATGCAGCTGCATCGCTTCCACGGGGGCCTGAAACTGGCCGACGAGACCGAAGCCAGCACCCGCGATCCGGTGCTGGTGATGGGCGTGCCTCCGCAGCTGATCGTCCCGCTGGGCCAGCACATCGGCGAGGCCGCGGAGCCCTGCGTGGCGGTCGGCGACTACGTGACCAAGGGTCAGCGCATCGGCCAGTCCAAGGGATATATCGCCGCCCACGTGCACGCCCCCAGTTCCGGGGAGGTGATCGAGATCGCCCCGCACGCGGTGCCCCATCCCTCCGGTCTGGACGCCCCCTGTGTGGTCATCCAGACCGACGGGCGCGACGCCTGGGGCGACACCCGCATGGAACCCTGGCTGGACTGGGATACCCGCGAGCCGCGCAAGCTGCGCCAGCGCATCCGCGACGCCGGCATCGTCGGGCTGGGCGGGGCCGCCTTTCCCACCGCGGTCAAGCTCAACCCGCGCGCCGGTCAGCGCATCCATACATTGATCGTGAACGGGGCCGAGTGCGAGCCCTACATCAGCGCCGATGACATGCTGCTGCGCACCGCCCCGGAGGCGGTGTTCGAGGGCATTCGCATCGTCGCCCACCTGCTGGACGTCGAACGGGTGCTGTTCGCGGTGGAAGACAACATGCCCGAGGCGATGCGGGCCCTCACCGAAAACCTGCCGGGCGAACTGCGCGAGCTGATCCAGCTGGTCTCGGTCCCCTCCCTCTACCCCACCGGCGGCGAACGCCAGCTGATCAAGGTGCTGACCGGCCAGGAGGTCCCCAGCGGCGGTCTTCCGGCCGATATCGGGATGGTCTGCAACAATCCCGGCACCTTCAAGGCGGTCTGCGACGCGATCATCCAGGGGCGCCCCCTGCTGTCGCGCATCGTCACCGTTACCGGGCCGGGCGTGCGGCACCCGCGCAATGTCGAGGCCCTGCTGGGGACCCCGTTCGCCGACGTCATCGCCGCGACCGGCGGTTACGCCGATGGGGTGGATCGCCTGGTGATGGGCGGCCCGATGATGGGTTTCGCGGTCCACGACGACGCCATACCCGTGATCAAGGGCACCAACTGCCTGCTCGCCACTCGCCCCCAGGACACCCCGCCCCCGGGGCCGGTGATGCCCTGCATCCGCTGCGGCGAGTGTGCGGCCGCCTGCCCCGCCCAGTTGCTGCCGCAGCAGCTCTACTGGCAGGCCAAGGCCAAGGACTTCGACGCGATCCAGGGCTACGGCCTGTTCGACTGCATCGAGTGCGGCTGCTGCGCGCATGTCTGCCCCAGCAATATCCCGCTGGTGCAGTACTACCGCTACGCCAAGAACGAGATCTGGGCGCGCGAGAAGGAACGGCAGAAGTCCGACATCGCCCGCGAACGCTATGAGTTCCGCCAGGAGCGCATCGAGCGCGAGGAACGCGAGAAGGCCGAGCGCATGGCCAGGAAGAAGGCGGCGGTAAAGAAGAAAGAGGGCGAGGAAGGCGCCGACGACGACAAGCAGGCCGCCATCCAGGCCGCGCTGGAACGCGCCCGCGCGCGCAAGGCCGCCAAGGCCGGACAAACTGCCGAGACCACCGGGGACGGACAGGACAACGCGGGCACCGCGGAGGCCGGCGCATCCAGCGAATCCGGCCCACGCGATTCCACGGACTCGGGCGGCCGCTGATGCGCTTTCGCACCGAATCCTCGCCGCACATGATCCCGGCCCACTCGGTGGGCGGGGTCATGCAGCAGGTCCAGATGGCCCTGGTACCCGGCACCCTGGCCATGGCCTGGTTCTTCGGCTGGGGCGTCCTGGTCAACGTGGTCCTGGCGGTGCTGTTCGCCGTGGCCTTCGAGGCTGCGATCGTGGCGGCCCGCAAGCGCCCGGTCATGGCCACCCTGAGCGACAACTCGGCCATCGTGACCGGCTGGCTGTTCGCCCTTGCCGTACCGCCGCTGACGCCGATCTGGGTCACCCTGATCGGTATCGCCTTCGCGATCGTGGTGGCCAAGCACCTGTATGGCGGGCTCGGCTACAACCCGTTCAACCCCGCGATGGTCGGCTACGTGGTCGTGCTGGTCTCGTTCCCGCGGGAGATGGCCCTGTGGCCCGCGCCGGACACCCTCTCCGACCTGTCGCTGGGCCTGGGCCAGACGCTGCAGACCGTGCTCACTGGCAGCCTCCCGGCCGCACTCGAGTGGGACACGATCACCCGCGCCACGCCCCTGGACGCCATGCGCGAGGGCCTGGGGGCCGGGCGGACCGTCAGCGAGGTCACCGCGAGCCCGCTGTTCGGCAGCTTCAGCGAGACCAGCTGGGAGTGGATCGGCAACTTCTTCCTCCTCGGCGGCCTGTACCTGCTGTTCCGGCGCATCATCCACTGGCATATCCCGCTGGCGGTGATCCTGGGCGTGGCCATCCCGGCCGGCTTCTTCTGGATGCTGGACCCGGACTCCTTTGCCTCGCCGGCGTTCCACGTCTTCAGTGGCGCGGTCATCATCGGCGCCTTCTTCATCGCCACCGATCCGGTCTCCGCCTCCACCACGCCGCTGGGTCGCATCCTCTACGGCGCCGGCATCGGCGTGCTGATCTTCATTATCCGCACCTGGGGCGGCTACCCGGATGCGGTCGCCTTCGCCGTGCTGCTGATGAATATGGTCGCCCCGACCCTGGACCACCTGACGCGGCCGCGCATCTTCGGGCGCTCGCGCCGCGGACCGCCGCCGGGGGACGGGCATGCTTGACCTGAAGCCCCGCGACATCCTGCTGGCCACCGCCCTGCTCGCCGGCTTTGCGGCCGCCGGGGCGGGGATCGTCGCCCTCGTCCAGGGCACGACCGAGGCCCGCATCGAGGAGAACCGCATGGCGGTCAACCGCAACCGCATCGCGGAGCTGACCGGCGACCTGGATTACCGGAACGACCCCGTGCACGACACCATCGATCTCGGCCATGACCTCCTGGGCGGTGACCACCTGCCGGCCTGGTTCGCCCGCGATGCCGATGACGAAGTGGTCGGCATCGTGTTTTCCGCGATCGCGCGCGATGGCTACAGTGGCGACATCCACCTGCTGATCGGCGTAGATCGCGACGGCGAGCTCCAGGGGGTGCGCGTCTCCGCGCATCGCGAGACCCCGGGTCTGGGAGACGCCATCGAGGCCGAGCGCTCCGACTGGATCCACGACTTCGACGGCCGCTCGCTGGGGAACCCCCCGGCCGAGGACTGGCACGTGCGCAAGGACGGCGGCGTGTTCGACCAGTTCACCGGCGCCACCATCACCCCGCGTGCGGTGGTTCGCGCCGTTTATCGCACGCTGCAATACTTCGACGAACACCGCGAGGAGCTGCTGGCGACCCGGCCCGACGACGCCCGCTCCATGGCGGAACCGCTCCCGCAGCCCGAGGACCACGGGGACGACGAGGCAAGCCGATGAACCCGACCCTGACCGACATCATTCGCGACGGCCTGTGGCACAACAACCCCGGGCTGGTGCAGCTGCTGGGGCTGTGCCCCCTGCTGGCGATCTCCGGCACCATGGTCAACGCGATCGGCCTCGGCATCGCGACCACCCTGACCCTGCTGCTGTCCAATGTGCTGGTCTCGCTGATCCGCAACCACGCGCGCCCGGAGATCCGCATCCCGGTGTACGTGCTGATCATTGCCTCCATCGTCACCGCGATCGAGCTGGCGATGAATGCCTGGTTCCACGGGCTGTACCTGATCCTCGGGATCTTTATCCCGCTGATCGTCACCAACTGCGCCATCATCGGTCGCGCCGAGGCCTTCGCCTCGCGCAACTCGGTGCCGCGCGCCGCCCTGGACGGCCTGATGATGGGACTGGGCTTCACCGGCGTGCTGATCGCCCTGGGTGCGCTGCGCGAGGTCCTTGGCCAGGGCACGCTGATGGCCAATGCCCACCTGCTGTTCGGCGAGTGGGGGCACGGGATGACCCTGCAGCTCTATCCCTCCGAGCACGGCTTCCTGCTGGCCCTGCTGCCCCCGGGCGCCTTTATGGCCATGGGCCTGCTGATCGCCGCGAAGAACTGGATCGACAGCCAGTTCGAGCCGGAGCCGACCGCCAGCCGCGACGAGAGCGCCACCGAATCCGAAGCCGCCCCCGACAACGCCTGAACCGAACCGGCCTTGATTCCTGGCCGTCAGCCGGTAAACTTCCGGCGCCACGAATCCGTTCTACCGGGGCCGCGCGCCCCGGACACTCAAACGTCCCAGGAGATTGGCATGGCTGGACATTTCCCGTTTGCTGGCAAGCGCGGCACGCGCTACGGCCTCGCCCCGCGCGGCACGATCGCCGCCTTTTTCGAGAACCACGGGTTCAACGACGACCTGCAGGAGAAGTACTACAAGTGGTGGTACGACTGGGCCAAGGACTTCGTCGAGAAGGACAGCGACCTGTCCTACACCATGATCCGCAAGTTCGACAGCTACCCGATGGGCACCCACGCCCACCACTCGTTCCACCTGAACGACAAGTACTGGCCGAGCTGCCTGGACGAACTGGGTTCGTTCATCCGCGACGTCATCTTCCCGAAGCTGGACGAGAAGGCGATGCATGATCTGGAAGAGAAGCACGCCAAGCTGATCAAGGATCTGGAGAAGGAAGCCGAATCCAACCCGCGCGACGCCGCGCCGGATGTCGGCATGTTCCGCCACGTCTGAGCAACGCCACTACGCGAGTTGCCGGCCCCGCGAAGCGGGGCCGGTTTGTTTGGAGCCTCCGCATCCATGAACGCCGCAAAGCGAGAAGCCATCTTCGAGCACCTGAAGGCGGCGAATCCCGAGCCGACCACCGAGCTCGAGTACGACACCCCCTTCGAACTCCTGATCGCGGTCATTCTGTCGGCCCAGGCCACGGATGTCGGCGTCAACAAGGCCACCCGCCGCCTCTACCCCGTCGCCAACACCCCCGAGGGCATCCTCGAACTGGGCCTGGACGGGCTGAAGGAACACATCAAGACCATCGGCCTGTACAACGCCAAGGCCGAGAACGTGATCAAGACCTGCCGCATCCTGGTCGACCAGCACGGCGGCGAGGTTCCACGCGACCGCAAGTCGCTGGAGGCCCTGCCGGGTGTGGGCCGCAAGACCGCCAACGTCATCCTCAACACCGCCTTCGGCGTCCCCACCATCGCGGTGGATACCCATATCTTCCGGGTCGCCAACCGTACCGGGCTGGCCAGGGGCAAGACCGTGCTCGAGGTGGAGAAGCGCCTGATGCGCCTGACCCCGAAGGCCTACTTGCAGGACGCCCATCACTGGCTGATCCTGCACGGCCGCTACGTCTGCAAGGCGCGCAAGCCGGAGTGCTGGCGCTGCCCGATCGCCGACCTGTGCGAATACAAGGCCAAGACCCCGCCGCCCGCGGGCGCCTGACACCCCCAACTCCGAGGACAACCCGCATGTACGGCAACCGCGACCAGATCCGTACCCAGTTCGTCGACGCCTGGCAGAAGGCGCAGGCCGGCGAGCCAGTCACCGACCTGGAGCAGCAACTGGTGGACGTGATCTCGGAACACCCCGAGTACCACGAATACCTGAAGGACCGCGAGACCGCGCTGACCGGCGAGTTCCCGCCCGAGCTGGGCACCTCCAATCCGTTCCTGCACATGGCGATGCACCTGAGCCTGCGCGACCAGGCGCGGACCGACCGGCCCGCGGGCATCCGCGAACTGCACCAGGGCCTGTGCGCCCGGTTTGGCGTGATGGACGCCGAGCACCGCATGATGGAATGCCTCGGCCAGACCCTGTGGGAGGCCCAGCGCAGCAACAGCGCACCGGACGAGAACGCCTACCTCGAGTGCCTCAAGCGCCTGGCGAGCCGGTAGCCGACTGTTCGGCCGGCGCCGGCTGCCGGTCCAGTCCCAGCCGATCCAGCAGCACCAGCATCGCGGGGGTGAACAGCAACGTCAGCGGCGTGGCAATGAACAGCCCCCCGGCGATCGCGGTCGCGAGCTGCACCCAGAAGCCGGTCACCGGCGCCCCGACGTAGAAATCCCTTCCGGCGAAGTCCACGGTCCAGGCCAGCACCATCGGCATCAGGCCGAGGATGGTGGTGATCGCGGTCAGCAGCACCGGCCGCATGCGCTGGGCCGCCGCGCGCAGGGCCGCCTCCAGGGCATCCAGCCCGCGTCGACGCTGCTCGTTGTAGGTGTCGATCAGCACGATGTTGTTGTTCACCACGATCCCGGCCAGCGCCAGCACCCCGATCCCGCTCATCACGATGCCGAATGGCTCCCCGCGCAGCAGCAGGGCCAGTAGCACCCCGGCGGAGGAGAACACGATCGCCGACATCACCAGCAGCGCCTGCGAGAACCGGTTGAACTGGGTAACCATCATCGCGAGCATCAGGAACAGCGACAGCGCAAAGGCCGCGAGCAGGAAGCGCGCCGCCTCGGCCTGCTCCTCGGCCTGGCCGCGAAACCGCAGCTGCACCTCCGGGTCCAGGTCCATGCCGGCGATGCGCGCCTCCAGCGCGCGCTGGCGCTCGTCCACCAGGTAGCCACTGGCCGCATCCGCCTCGAGGCTGTAGGCGCGATCGCCGTCGCGGCGCTTGATCAGACCGGTGGCCGGTACCGGCACCAGTTCCGCGAAATGCGCCAGCGGCACCAGCCCGGTCGCGCCGGGCAGGTTCAGGGTGGCCAGTTGCTGCAGGTGGCGCTGCTCCGCCGGCAGGCGCAGGCGGATATCCACCTCCTCGTCGCTGTAGTCCGGGCGGTAGCTGCCGAGCTGGATGCCGCGGGTCAGCAGCTGCACCCCCTCGCCCAACAGCGGCACGTCCACGCCGAAGCGCGCCGCCTGCTCACGATCGAAGCGCACCTCCAGCTCCACCCCGGGCAGTGGCAGGTCGTCGGTCACGTCCTCGAAGCCGCCCAGCTCGTCCATCGCACTGCGGATCTCGCGGATCACCGGCGCGATGCGGTCAGCCTGGCGGCTGGAGGCCTCGACCACGATCGGCCGGCCCTCGCGCGGCCCGCGTTCCTGGGCGCGAAACTGCAGGCGGATGCCCGGCAGGTCGGCGGTACGCTCGCGCAGGTCCTCGATGATCGCGGCCGCCGGCGGGCGCTCGCGCCAGGAGATCAGTTCCAGCTGGATCAGGCCGACCAGGTCTTCCGGGTAGTCGCCCTGCAGCCGCCCGAGCTGGGTACCGATGGTCCGCGCATAGACATGCTGGATCTGCGGCACCCCCTGCAGGCGCCCCTCCACCTGTCTCACCAGGGCGTCCGCCTCCCACACCGACAGGTCGCCGCGCGCCTGTACCTGCACCTGCACGAAGTCGGGCTCCACCTGCGGGAAGAACTCCACCCCGCGCCCCTGCTGGGCATACAGCGCATAGGCGGCGGCGACCAGCGCCAGCGTGCCCGCGAGCGTCCAGCCGGGGCGACGCACCAGCGGCTGCAGCAGGCGGATGTAGGCGCGGGTCAGGCCCTGCAGTTCGTCATAGCGACCATCCTCGGCCGCGCGCACGTAGCGCGTCTGGGCCGCGTTGATCGGGTGGCTCTGGCCGATCACCGACCCCAGCGCCGGAATAAATACCAACGCCATCGCCAGCGAGGCGATCAGGGTCACAATCACCGTGGCCGGCAGGTAGACGATGAACTCACCGACCATGCCGGGCCACAGCAGCATCGGCGCGAACACCGCCAGCGTGGTCCCGATCGCGGTGGTGATCGGCCAGGACATGCGCTGCGCCGCGGCGCGGAAGGCCTCCCGCCGCGGCATGCCCTCGGCCACATAGCGGTCAGCCAGCTCCACCACCACGACCGCGCCATCCACCAGCATGCCGACCACCAGAATCAGCCCGAACAGCACCACCACATTGAGCGTGAAGCCCATCAGATAGATCGCCAGGATGCCGCCGAGGAAGGCCCCGGGGATGGCCACCCCCACCAGCAGGGCCGCGCGCGCGCCCATCATTGCCAGAATCACCAGCGCCACGATCAGCACCGCAGCGATCACGCTGTTCTCGAGATCGCCCAGCAGGTCGTCGACATCGCGCGCCATGTCCTGCAGGTAGGTGACCTCGACCGTCTCCGGCCAGTCGGCCCGCGCCACCTCGATGGTCGCGCGCGCGGCCGCCACCACCTCCAGGATGTTGGCCTCCGAGGCCTTGCGGATCTCCAGCGACACCGAGGGCTGGCCGTCGATGCGGGTGAAGCCTTCCGGGTCCAGATAGCTCTGGCGGACCTCGGCGACATCGCGCACTCGCACCACCGCGTCGCCCTCCACCCGGATCGCGGTATCCAGCACGTCGTCGACGTCATCGATGGTGCCCGGCACCCGCAACGGGATGCGCCCGGCGCCGGTATCCAGCGCCCCGGCCGCAACCAGACGGTTGTTGCGTTCGATCGCCCGGGTCAGCTCGTCGAACGACAGCTCGAAGGTCTCCAGCACCAACGGATCGACCAGCACCTCCATCTGCTCCTCGCGATCGCCGCCGACATCCGCCTCCAGCACCCCGGGGATCGCCTCCACGCGGTCGCGCAGGTCGCGCGCCAGACGCACCAGCGTGCGCTCGTCCAGCGGCCCGGACAGGTTCAGCGTGAGCACCGGGAACAGCGACAGGTCGACCTCGGAGACGCTCGGGTCCTCGGCCCCGGCGGGCAGTTCCGGGCGCACCTGGTCGACCTCCTCGCGCAGGTCCGACAGGGCCCGGCGGTTGTCCCAGCCGGGCTCGAAGTCCAGCCGCACCAGGGCAAAGCCCTCGCCGGCCCAGGACTGCATCTCGTCCACCCCGGGCAGGGTCTGCAATTCGCGCTCCAGCGGGCGCAGCATCAGGCGCTCGGCATCCTCCGGACTGACCCCCGGATAGGGCACGGACACGAAGAAGATGGGGATGTCGATCTCGGGGGCCGCCTCCTTGGGCACCACCTGGTAGGCGGTCGCGCCCAGCACCAGGATCAGTAGCAGGAACAGCAGCACCGTCCGGGCGTGCTCCACCGCCCAGGCGATCAGGGCTTTCACCGCAGGGCCTCGCCCACCGGTTCCGGCCCGGCCGCGCCCGTCGATGCCTCCATGGGCCGGGGCTGCACGGTCTCGCCCGGGGTCACGAAGCCGTGGCCGATGGTGATCACCCGCGCGCGCTCCGGCAGCCCGGTAACCCAGACGCCGTCGGTGGCGGCACGGATCACCTCGACCGCGTGGAAGACCACCCGGTCGTCGTCATCCACCGTCTTCACCCCGACCCGGCCGCTGTCGTCCAGCCCCATCCAGGCCGGCGACAGCTTGTGCGCCGCGACCGTCTCGGTCGGGATCTCGACCCCGGCGCTGATCCCGGAGGGCAGCGCCTCGTCGGCATTCGGGACCTCCACCTCCACGCGGAAGGTCTGGGTGCCGGACTCGGCGACCCGCGAGACGAACCGCACCTCGCCCTCGGCGCGACGCCCGTCGAGGAAGCGAATACGCGCCGCCTGGCCCGACTCCACCCGCCCGATCTGGTGCTGCGGCACATGCACCACCGCCAGCAGCGGGTCGTTGTCCACGATCTCCGCTACCGGGTCTCCACGGGCCACGAAGTCGCCCCGTTCCGCCAGACGCTGATTCACCACCCCGGCCACCGGCGCGATGATGCGCGTGTTGCGGATATCCAGCTCGATTGCCTCCAGCTCCGCGCGGGCGGCCTCGCGCTCGGCCTCGCGGGCCTCCAGCTGGGTGCGCGACACATGGCCCTGATCGTGCAGCCGCTGGGCGGCCTCGAATTCGCTCTCGGCGCCGCGCAGCCGGGCAATGGCCTGGCGCCGGCGCGCCTCGCGGTCATCCATGCGCAGCCGCGCCAGCGGCGCGTCGGCCGCCACGCGTGCCCCGCGGGCCACCTCCCACTCGGCCACCTGGCCGGCGGTCTCGGCGCGCACCAGCACGCGCAGATCCGGCTCCACCCGCCCCTGCAGCACCAGCAGGCGCTCCACCGGCTCCGCCTCCAGCGCGGTCACGGCCACGGCCATCGGCTGCGGCTCGGCCGCCCGCGGCGCCTCGTCGGCCTCGCGCCCGAACATCCCCGAGGCGATCCAGAGGATCACCAGCAGCAGGATGCCCAGCGCGATCAGCACGCGCGCCTGCCCGCGCAGGCGCTGCCACCAGGAATCAGCCATCGCCGCGCCTCCGCTGGGTACCGGTGGTACTCATTTCGCCCCGCCGAACAGACGCTGCCACCAGCGCCGGCGGCTCCCGGTCGGCGGCATCGCCGCCTCCAGGTCCACCGGCGGCACGCGCGACAGCACCCAGCCCGGCAGCACCCGCAGCCCCGAGGAGCCGCAGCTGGAGCCGAGGTTGTTGGGGTCGAAGATCTTCACGAATTCCGGCGCCTCGCGGTCATCGACGTAGACGATCCCGCAGTAGTCCTCGTCGTGATCCTGCCGCAACAGGGTGTCGACCTCGTCGATGAAACGCCGGAAATCCTCTGCGGAGACCGGTTCCACGGGCACGGTATCCCCTACCGCGTAGACGTACCAGCCGCCATCGGCGCGGTCGCGCAGCAGCGTCCACAGCCGCTCCAGCTGCTCCCAGTACAGGATGCCGGTGGAACCGGCCTCGAAACGTTGCAGGAAGTCGGGCACGGGCCCTTGGGACGCTGGATTCATACGGAGATCCGTTTATCCGGAAAAGACCCTTATCCTAGGGAAACACTGATCAATGTACACACTCGCGTTGGCACCCCAGGTTCTTCGAGACCAGGCGCGTCGTGCGGCGGGTAGTGGTTCTACCCGCCCGTTTTCGATGGATTCGGGGCGCAACGCAGGATCGGGGAACCTGGGGTGCCAACCCCACAACCTATTGAACGAAGGGGCTCGGCCGCCCGTTGTTGACAAAAACGGGCGCGGGAACGGCGTTGCGGCTCCCTTGTGCAGAATGACTGCACGGCAGTCACCGCGCCTTGTTCGCACGCAAAAGCGACTCGAGCGCGAGCGTGCACATTAATCAGTGTTTCCCTCGGGAAACAGCGGTGAATGTACACGCTCGTGTAGTTCCCGCATGGCTTGCAGGGAACCCCCGACCGGGGCCAGGCTCTTAAACGGAAAGCCTTTAGCCAAGAAGACTGCGCCATGCGAACCATCTCCCACGCCACTTCCCTGCGCGCCGAGCCGGAACGGGTCTTCGAGTTGCTGAGTCACGTGCCCAACTTTGTCGACCTGTGCGACCACGTCGAGCATATCGAGTGCCTGGGTGACGACTGCTATCGCTGGACCATTCGGGCCGCCGGGATGCGCATGGATTTCGATGTCGAGGTCTGCACCGCGATCGCGCCGGAGCACTTTGCCTGGCGCTCCATCCGCGGGGTGCAGAACCGGGGCAGCTACCGCCTGAGCCCCGAGGGCGAGGACCGCACGCGCGTGGAGTTCGAACTGGAGTACAAGCTGAACCCGCTGCTCGACGCGGCCGTGCGGCGCGCGGCCCAGTCGCTGGTCGACCGGGTGTCGGGCCAGCTGATGGAACGGGCCCAGCAGCGGCTGGACGCCGAGGCGGCCCGTTCCTGACCCCAAACCTGGCCCCAGCGTGGCCGGGTGTCAGGCGGTCTCCGCCGCGGCGCTGGCATCGGGGCGCGCCAGCAGGTCGCGCAGGGTGCGCCCGTTCAGGCGCTCCTCGCGCGCCTGATCCACCTCTTTCAGCGTCGTCTCCACACTCAGGCTGCCGCGCAGACGACGAATGGCGTGATCATCGCTGTCCTCGCGCAGCGCATCCAGGATTTCGTCCACGCGGATCGCGTCCAGGTCGCGGGCCGGTACCAGATGCTGGCCCTCGCTTCCCGCCTTCAACAGCAGACCGGCTTCTTCCAGCCGGCGCGCCGCATCACCCAGGGCATTGCCCGGCACCGCCAGGGTCGCCGCCACCTCGTCCAGGGTCGGTGCCGGGCGCCCGTCGTGGAAGCGCTGGCCAACCTGCTGCATCAGGTGCAGCCCCATGCGTTCGCGTGCCGCCCCGGACAGGCGCAGGCGGATGCCGCGCACGTTCATGTACTCCGGGTGCTGGACGAAGAAGGCGACATTGGCCCCGATCAGCAGGATCAGCCAGGCGAGGTAGATCCAGATCAGCAGCATGATCATGATGGCGAAGCTGGAATAGATCGCCGCATAGCGCGTTGAACCCGCCACCATGTTGGCGAATACCCAGCCCACGCTCTGCCACAGGAAACCGGCCACCACCGCGCCGATCAGCGCCGGGAGGATCTTGACCCGGGTGTTCGGCACGAACACGTAGATGAACGCGAACGCGGAGATGATCAGGATGTACGGCACCAGCCGCGAGATCTCGGTAATCAGCATGCCGAAGGGTTCGACCCCGGCAATCGCCTGCATCGCGGCCGATGACATCACCGTGGCGGTCAGCCCCAGCGCCGAGACCACCAGCACCGGACCAATCAGGATCACCGACAGGTAGTTGGAAAAGCGCTGGGCCAGGCTGCGGCTGTTCTCTACCCGCCAGATGGTGTTGAAGGCCAGCTCGATCTTCTGCACCAGTGCGATCACGGTGTACACGAGGAACAGCAGGCCCACGAAGCCGAGCACGCCCACGCGCATATTGTCGACAAAGTCGAGCACGTTGTGGGCGATCTCCACCCCCTGCTCGCCCAGCGGCTCGAGCACGCCCAGCAGGAACGGCTCCACCGCATTGTGGGCACCAAAGGCCTTGAGCACCGAGAACGACAGCGCCAGCAGCGGCACCATCGACAGCAGCGTGGTGTAGACCAGACTCATCGCCCGCAGCGTCAGCTGGCCCTCGGATACCTCGCGGACCAGGCCGAACAGGCCCCGCACGACACCCAGCGGGACCGCCTTCCACCAGGGCAGCGCCGACAGGTCTGTGTCCTGGACCAGCTCGATCAGCTGGCGCCGGCGGGCATCCAGGCGTTCGGCCCAGGCTACGCCCGCCACGCATCACTCCCCTGGGTATGTGGCCCCGTCACCAGGCCCTACTTCTGCCGCCACTGGCCGTTACGGTCCTGGTACCAGTAGCCCGCCGGGGCCTCTTCCACCCAGACACGGGCAAAGGTCTCGCGGATCTGGCGTTCCCAGTCCGGGCGATCATTGGCGCGCGCGATCTCGCGGTAGAGCGAATCGCGGTCGGAGTTCTCCTCGCTGACCAGGCGCTGTACGGTGCTGCGGTCCCGCAGCGGCACCTCGGAGAGGTCGCGGATCACCACGTCGCCGTTGTTGCCGAACCCGATCGCCCCGCTGCGGAAATGCGGCGCCAGCTGCGGCGCCCGCTCGCGCATCGAGGCCCGGATGCGATTGATCGCCGGGGTCTCGATCTGCAGGTCCGGGCTCTGCGCCGCGGCCGGGCTGACCAGACGCTCCAGCACCCAGGCCAGCACCGGCGTGCTGCCCGTCGCGGCCCCGGCATGACGCGGCTGGGCCGGAAGCTGCGCGCCGGACTCGGACTGCGGCGCGGCCTCGCTGTCCGGCACCTGCAGCGCGTCGCGCACGATGGCGCGCGCCGCCTCCTCCGCCGCGGCGGTGGGGAAGTAGATATTGATGGTCACGCAGCCGGCCAGCAGGGCAAACACCAGCGCCAGTCCCGGAACACTCCACAAAGCCTTCATGCCTGTCATCCCTTGTTCGAGCGGGTCCGTCCCGCATGTGCCCAATCTACACCATCATCCTGAATGGCAACCAAACGCTGAATGCGTGGTTACTGCACCACCGGGCCCTCGCCCGCCTGGATCGTGGCCAGGCGGTTGATCAGCTCCGGCCAGTCGACCCGCCGGTTGTACCCGATCACCTGGATCTGCGGCAGCCCGCCACCCTGGACCAGTACGAACCCGTCATCGGGGCGATCCGCGACGCCGGAGGCGGTGCATACGTCCCCGCGCAGCTCGCAACGGAAACCCAGGCGGCGATAGCTGAAGTTCTCGAAGAAGCGCAGAAAGATCGACGACGCCGCCGCCTGGATCCCGCCGCCCAGCTCGGTGATGTTTTCCACCGCGCGCTGGCTGATGCGCCGCCGCCCCGGCGCGTCCATCGGCGTCATCAGCTCCAGATCCATATGCACCGGCGACCAGTCCACCATCACCAGGTCGTTCACGTGGCCCGACAGACGGCCCTGGATACGCCCGAAATCGAAGGCACGGGTGACCAGTTCCAGATCCAGGCGCTGAATCTGCGTCGACAGCCCCAGCTCCGGGGCGTAGCCGAACAGATCGTGGATGTAGACATCGCGCAACACCACCTCGCCGTCAAACACCTGCACCAGCAACCGCCCGTCCACGTTCAGGTCGCCATCCTCCAGGCGGACGCGCGGGATCATTCCCGCCACCTGCCCGGAGAACCGGGGCCATCCCAGCACCTCGGTCAACGGCTCCAGGCTGATGGCCCGGATGCCGCCCTGAAACTGCACATCCGGCCCGGTCTCCGTCTGCTGCAGACTGAAGGCCCCGACCCGCAGCCCACCATCGAGGATCGGGATCTCGGTCGCCTCCAGTAACTCCAGTCCCTGTGGCCGCGCCCGCACCTGCGCGCTGAAGGCATCGAACGGGAGCCCGTAGAGATGGGCGGCATCCACTTCGATGCGCCCCGGACCGCCCGGCACCGTGTCCGACCAGTCGAGACCACCCCGCGCCCCACTGAGACCGAAGCGTCCCCGGCGATCCTGCGCCTCCACCCCGGACCACTCCGCACGCATGTAACGCGGCATGGAATCCTGCAGTTCGATCTCGCCCGCCAGGTGACCCGCGACATCCAGCTCGCCCAGCGGGGTCCCCACCAG
Organism: Thioalkalivibrio sp. ALE31; assembly: GCF_000377405.1. Classification (GTDB taxonomy): domain Bacteria; phylum Pseudomonadota; class Gammaproteobacteria; order Ectothiorhodospirales; family Ectothiorhodospiraceae; genus Thioalkalivibrio. The sequence continues at coordinate 647,998 of NZ_KB905020.1, forward strand.
CCAGGGCGACAGCAGGGTGTCGTAGATCACCCCCAGCGCCGCGATCTCCGCCTGGACCCGGCCCTCCAGCCCGCGCCCGGGCGCGAACGCCAGGTCCTGCCCCTGCAGGGCCGCCGCCGCCCCATAGTCCAGCGAGAGCAAATCCGTGCGCGCCGAGCCGTTGTCGGCGTCCGCCACCAGGCCACGGGCCTCCAGCACGACCGGCCCCTCGGCGTCGAGATCCACGAACCAGGGATCCACGAACACCACGCCTGCCGTCACGGCCGCCTCCACATCCCAGCCGTTCGCGTCCCCCGCGACCCACAGTCGCGCATCCAGCTCCTCGCCCGCCTGGAGCCCAAGGTCATCGCTGAAGGCGAGGTCATGGACCCGCAGGGTGCCTTCCGAACGGCCGCGTTCACGCCAGCGCAGCGCGACATCCGCCCGGCCCTGGCCAAGGTGCACGGGCAGCTCCATCGGCAGGCGCGGGGAGGCGGCCAGCGCCGCCAGATCAATGCCGTCGAGATCGGCCCGCACATCCCAGCCGCGCGCCGGGTCGCGGTGCACACGAACATCCCCGCTGGCCCCGAACCAGCCCGGCCAGGCGCCCGCCAGGGTCAGCTGACCGCTCTCGCGGCCCCAGACCAGGCGCACCCGCGCGCCGCGCAGGTCCAGATCCCCGGCATCCCCCCAGAGTCGGGCGGCCTCGCAGCGGACCTCGGTACGGCCGAGCCGCAGGTCGCCACATTCCACCCGCAGTCGTCGCAGGGTCCCGATCGGGGCGGGAAGCTCGACGCGTTCCGCGCGGATTTCCAGCGACAGGCCTTCGCGCGTCCATTGCACCCGCGTGCTCAGCCCACGGGCATCGAGATCCTCGCGCAGCAGGGATTCGATCTGCAGGTCGAGCTGGATACCGCCGCCAGCCGATGCGGCCTCGGAGGCCATCACCGACCCCGCCAGCAGGAAAAACACCAGCCCGGCCGCCGCGGCAATCCCGCCCGGTGCACCGCGCCGCGCGTGCATCAGGCCGGGTCGCCCCGCTCCGGCAGGCGATCGCGCAGCGGGCGCGCCAGACGCGCCACCCACTCGCGCAGGGCGAAGCGGGAGGTCTCCAGGGCGTCCAGTCGCGGCAGGAAGTCCTCGACCCGCATCGGGTCGCCGGTCGGGCCGCGAAAGCCGGCCGGGGCCGGGTCGGCGGCCAGTCCCGCGCGCTCGAAGCAGGCCAGTGCACGCGGCAGATGCAGCGCCTGGGTCACCACCAGTACCCGCTGCACATCACTGTTCTGGAGTCGCTGGCGGGTGTGGGAGGCGTTCTCGCAGGTGTTGCGCGAGGTGTTCTCCAGCCAGCGCACCGGCACCCCCAGATCGCCCTGCAGGCTCGCCGCCATCAGCTCGGCCTCGGAGCGCCGGCCCGGCAAGGCACCCGGACGCCCGCCGGAGACCAGGATCGGCAACCCGGTATCGCGGTGCAGCCGCGCCGCATGTCGCAGGCGCTCGTGGGTCCGCGGGTTCAGGGCGTCACGCCCGCCGTCCTCGGCGCGCCCGGGCCAGCGGCCACCCCCCAGCACCACGATGGCATCGGCCCGGCCCACCGCGATCACGCCGTCGCGCAGGTCACGCTCGATGCTGTGGGCCAGCGGCTGGGCCACGATGTTCAGGCTCGGCAGCACCAGCGCCAGCAGGCCCAGGGCGAGCAACGCCCGCCCGCCCCGCCAGTCGGCCCACCACAAGGCCACGCCCACAAGGGTCAGCGTGATGCCCAGACCGGGCGGCAGCAGCAGGTGCTCGGCGATCGTCTGCAGGGTGGCGAGCACGAGAGTCTCCGCCCGCGACCGGGGTTACTTCTTGCCCGGGGAGTAGAGATAGTGGGCGTAGGTGGCCACGTCCTCGGAGACCCGGCGGATCAGGTGATCCAGGCTGATGATGGCAAACTCGAGCAGGTTCACCGCGATGTACGGCTGCTCGACGCGCAGGCGATCATACATGGAGCGCGACAGGCGCAACAGGCGGGTATTGTCGCTCAGGGCACGCATGCGCACGCCGCGCGGCACGCGGTCGAAGAACGACATGGACCCGGCCAGTTCGCCGGTCTGCATGCGACCGACCTCGATCTCCTGGCTGCCGTCATCGTGGTACAGCGCGGCGGTCCCGCTGACCACGAAGAACAGCGACTCCCCGACCTCGCCGATGTCCGCGATCACCTGCTTGTGATGGGTCTCCACCACTTCCAGGTACTCGAGCAGGACTTCGACCTCGGCCGGCGTCAGGGACGCCGAGATCGGGTGCTTGGAGAGGAATTCGGTCAGCAGTTCCTTGGACATGGAGAGGGTTCCTTCTGACGGGTCCGCGGTAGAAGTGAGAGTGCTTTAGAGTATAACGAACACGGCCCCGGGACGGGGCCGACACGCCACGGAACGCCGGGGAGGTAGCCCTTGATCGACATCGACGTCCTGCGCCGTAACCTGCCGCGACGCCTGCGCGAGGGGCGCACCCTCCTGCTGGTCGCCGCCCCTGAGACCACGGACAGTCCACCGGATGTGGAGCAGGAAACGGTGGCAGCGTTTCTCGAGCATCCGCCCGAGCCACGAGTGCCGCTGGTCCTGCTCCCGGACACCCTCAGCGCGCTGGATGTGACCACCGGACAACAACTGCTGGGCGGCCTGCGCGACCGCTGGGCCGACGAGGTGCTGATTCTGCATCGGCTGGACGACCAACGCTGGGACCTGAACGACTTCCTGGCGCTCGGATTCCGGCGCGACCCCGAAGCCGAGACCGCCGCGCCGGATCACGCGGTCTATCGCACCAGCCTGTACGACTACAAGCTCACTCCCGACTGGCTGAACGCCCGGTTCTGGGCCAACCCCGAGATGTGGGACAAGGCCCGCTGGTAACGCTGTGCCGGGCGAATCGCGACGCGGGGACTACTCGTCGCGGGGGTTCAGGCGCGGATGCGTCTCGTCACCCCACCACCAGACCAGCGCACCGGATGCAAACATCGCGATCACCACGAACCAGAAGCCCCAGATCACCGAGCCGCCCAGGTGGGCCACGATGCCCAGGCCCAGGGCCCCAACGCCGTAGCCGAGATCGCGCCAGAAGCGGTAGGTACCGATGGCCGAGCCGCGCCAGTTCGGGTGCGCAATGTCCGCCACCGCCGCACTGAGGTTCGGGTACAGCAGCGCCATGCCGAACCCGGTCACCGCCGCCGCGAAGGACCACCACAGTACGCCCTCGCCGAGCAGGGTCAGGGCGACCCCGCCGCCACAGATCCACATCCCCCAGATGATCGGCTGGCGTCGCCCCACGTGATCGGACAGACGCCCGGTAAGGAACTGCGAACCGCCCCAGACGAAGCCGTAGATCCCGACGACCCAGCCGATCGCCGCCAGACTGAGCCCCTGCTGATACAGGAACACCGGGTAGAACACCCAGACCAGCGCATCCACGAACTTCTCCACCAGCCCGGCCTGGCTGAACGCCGCCATGCGCCGGTCACGCCAGGACATCAGGGTGAACACCTGCCAGGTCGTCGGCGTGTCGGGGATATTCGTCGGGTAACGCGGCACCGGGCCGGTGGACTGACCGGCCGCATGCCGGGCACCCTCGGCCTTTGCCCAGTCGAGGGTCTCGCGCACGAACACGGCGGTCATCACGATCGCCAGGGCGATCACCACCAGGCCGAAGATCAGCAGGCCCCAGCGTGGCCCGAACGCGGCCGCCATATAGCCGGTCACGATCCCCGCCACGGCAACCCCGACATACCCGGAGAACTCGTTCATGCCCATGGTGAAACCGCGCTCGTCGGCGCGGGTGATATCCATCTTGGCGGTCTGCGTCATCGACCACGCCAGCCCCTGGTTCACGCCCAGCAGGACGGTCGCCGCGACGATCCAGCTCCAGGACGGTGCGTAAAGGATCATGAAGGGGATCGGGATGGCCGCCACCCAGCCCAGCATCAGGACCGTCTTGCGCCCCAGCCGCTCGGACAGGCGCCCGGCAACGAAGTTGAGCGCCCCCTTCACGACCCCGAAGGCGACCACGAACGCGGTCAGCAGCATGAACGAGCCCTCGGCCACACCGAACTCGCTCTCCGCCAGCGCCGGCACGACCGTGCGCATCATCCCGATGGTCAGACCAACGAAGAAGACCTGGATCAACTGCTGACCGAACTGCCCGAGGTTCTCCCGAATCCCGTGCGTCAGATGGGCGTAGGCCTCCGCGGCCTTGTGATGGTCCGTCATGAAGAGTCCCTCTGCTCTCGGATCAGGAGGCGATATTCGCCGCGACGTAGGCATCCATTCCCACCGGGCGCGGGGGGATGTTCTGGGTCAGAAAATCGACGAACGCCTCCCGCTCACCGATCGCAAGCCCCGGGTTGAAGCGCTTCTCGAACCCGAGCGTCGACGACGGCTTCCCGGACAGCCCCGCGCCGCAGGCACTGCCGGCATAGTGACCGGGATAGATCTCCAGTTCGTCCGGAAGGCCCAGGAGGCGCTCGTGAAGGCTGTCGAACAACCGTCCCGCCATCTCGCGCTCCCGCCCGGCCAGATCGGGGCGTCCAACACTGCCGATGAACAGCGTATCGCCCGTAAGAACGAACCAGGGCTGGTCCCCGCGGCGTTTGTCGGTCACCAGAAGACACAGGCTGTCCTCCGTGTGACCGGGGGTATGGATCACCTCGACCTCGACGTTGCCGACCTCGAGCCGATCGCCATCCTCCAGCGCATGGAAGTCGAACTCCACCACCGAACGATCCGACGCATGCAGGCAATACTCCGCCCCGGCACGTCGGGCCAGGTCACGGCCACCGGAATAGTGATCGGCATGCACATGCGTGTCGATCACATGCGTGATGGCAACACCCGCCTCGGCGGCCCGCTCCAGGAACCATTCCTGGTCCCCGTCCACGACATCCACCGCGATGGCCTTGCCCAGCGATCCACAGCCGAACAGGTAGGACAGCGACGACTCCCGGGTGGGCAATTGATGAAAAAACATGACACTCCTCCTGGACCGTTCACCGGTCGCGTTCTTTTTGTCGGTTGTCCTCATCGGCGCTCACGGGCAGGCCGTGGTAGCGCCACTCCGCGATGCCGTCCTCGAGCCGGCTGGCCCGGATGCCGTGCCGGCCCAGGATCTGGACGGCCTCGCTGGCCATCAGGCAGTACGGTCCTCGGCAGTACGCCACCACCGGGCGGTCAGTCGGCAATTCGCCCAGCCGGTCGCGCAATTCGCTGACGGGGATGGATCGGGCATAGGGGAGATGGGCCCTGGCGTATTCCATGCCCGGACGTACGTCGAGCACGATCACCTCGCCGCGCCGCGCCCGCTCGAGTAGCTGTTCGCCCGCCATGGGGGCCAGATCGCCCGCACCCTCGGCGATCTCTCGAGTGGCGGCCTGCAGCTCCAGCAGCCGTTCTTCGGCCAGTGTTCGCAGCATCACCCAGAAATCGGCGACATGCCGATCGACCAGGCGGTAGAACATGTACCGGCCTTCGCGCCGGGCCTCCACCAGCCGCGCAAGGCGCAGCTCCTTCAGGTGGGCACTGGCCAGCTTCACACTGATCTCCGCGTCCGACGCCAGTTGTTCGACGCTCTTCTCCCCCTGCACGAGGATCTCGATCAGCTCCAACCGCTTGGGACTGGCGGCCGCGCGGGCAATGCGGGCCACCTGTTCGTACAGGAGGTCTTTGAGTTCGCGTCCGGACACCGCACACATTCCAATATTCGTTGGAATATAAGCTAACCAACGCGCGCCGCCAACGCAAGCCCTGCTTGCGCACCCGCGCGGGACCGGACCCTCCGGTTTTTGGGGCATTCTGGCGAACGCAGTAATTCCTGAGTACGGTACTCGGGAACTTCAATTAGAAGTTGCTTACTAACTGAATGACTATCCCGTGCCCACGGGCACCCTTCCCCTGCAAAAGGAGGACGTCATGAGCCAGCTGATCAACAACTTCCCGGCCGACGGCGTGGTCACCATCAACCGCGTGATCCTGAAGCCGGAGTACACCATCGACGACCTGCAGGAGCGTGTCGCGGTCCTCTGCGAGAACGTGAAGACCTACCACTCGGATACCGGCTTTGTCGGCGGCTTTGTCGCCCTGAACTCCGGCGCGGTCTCCAACGAGGGCTCGACGATCGGCCAGGCGGTCGAGAGCCCGATGAAGGACAAGGAAGCGCTGATCATTACCTTCTGGAACAGCTTCGAGGAACACGAGGCGTCGCATCAGAGCGAGACCTTCCAGCCCCTGTTCCAGCAGGTCCTGGAACTTTGCGAGAACGGGAACGAGGAGATCGCCTACGAGATGCTCTGGTCCGGCGCGGCCTACGACCCGGAACAGGCCAAGGCCGCCCGCCAGGCCAAGGAAACCCACGCGGCCTGACAGCTGCATGCCGGGAGCGATCCCGGAACAAGGAACTGTCGTCTCTCCAACGACTGTACCCATTGCCGGGGCCTAACGCCCCGGCTTTTTTGTCGGCCGCCCTGGTCGCGCCTCCATAACGCCCTGCAGGAGCCTGCTTGCAGGCGAATTCCCCTGACCACGTCTGACTTTGGCAGGGGCTTCGCCTGCGAGCAGGCTCCTGCGATTTTCGGGGTGTGCTGAACCGGGGGTCATCTCAAGCATCCGGGCTCTTGCTGACGCCGGAGATCCCGGCTCTGCGCTTCACCCCGGCCGGGTGACCGCATGGCCTCCGAACGCAGATGGGTGTCCTCTCGCGCCGGCCGCGCCGGCCCCAAACGAACGAACCCCGCGGCATGGCCACGGGGCTCGCTGGGTATACCGAAAAGCATCGGTCTCAGCGCGATGCGTCGTCCCGATCCTCGGGCTCGTGCATCTCCGGCGGCGAAGACAGGGTGTGAGTCTTCTCGTCGTAGCGTCCCTTCAGCTCGTCGGTCTTGCTGTGTTCCCACAGCGGGACACCGACGAAATAACCCGCGCGCCCGATCGCATGGGCGGCCACCGGCGCGGTCAGCAGCAGGAAGCCGATCACCGCCACCGCGCGCGTGGTCACGCCGCCGTCACCGAAGTACACCGCGACCCCGACCATCATCAGGCCAGCCCCCAGCACGCCCGCCTTGGTGGTCGCGTGCAGGCGCATCGGCAGGTCGGGCATGCGCACCAGGCCCAGCGCCGCCACGACCATGAACGCCGCACCCACCACCAGAAACAGCCCCGTGAAGAACTCAGTCATCGTCGCGATGCCCCCCTTTCTCCAGGTAACGGGCAAAGCCGACCGCCGCGAGGAACGCGGTCAGCGCCAGCACCATCGCCACGTCGATGAACGGGGTGCGGCCGCTGGAGATTACATACACCGCGATAAAGCCGATCGTCAGCGATGCGATCAGTTCCAGCGCGACCACGCGATCGGGCAGGGTCGGCCCCAGATACAGCCGCCAGAACCCCAGCAGCAGGGCGATACTCAGCAGCACATTGGAAGCGATGATGGCGATATCGAACATCTGCATCCCCTGCGCCTAGCGCAGGACCTCCAGCGCGCGGTGTTCCAGGTACTTGATGGAGCGGATCACCTCGTCCCGATCCTCGATGTACATCACGTGGATGTACAGCACCTTCTTGTCGGTGGACACGTCGAGGCTCAGCGTTCCCGGGGTCAGCGAGATCAGGTTGGCGACGATGGTGATCTCGCCATCGGTCCTGGCATCCAGGGGGAAGGCGATCACGCCCGGCACCATGTGGTGGGTCGGCGTCATCACGTCATACGCCACCTTCAGATTGGACAGGAACAGCTCCCAGAGGAAGTAGCCAATAAAGGCGATGAACTTCGGCACCCGCCGCGCGTAACTCGAAAACCCGGGCTTGTCGCGCAGCGCAAACGCCAGCAGCACGTAGCCGAGGAAGAAGCCTACCAGCAGGTTCCCGGTCGTAAACGTCCCGGTCAAAAAGACCCAGATCAGGGCCAGCGCGATATTCCAGGTCAGCGCGATCATGGGCGGCTCTCCCCGAGGACCGCTTCAATATACTGCGACGGATCCAGCAGCTGTTCGGCCGACATCAGGGCCATCTGGTAGATCGGCTCGCCGTACAGGCCAATGGCCACGGTCATCAGCGCCAGCATGATCACCGGGAGCCACATCCAGATCATCGGACCGGAGGTCACGTCATCGGTCTCCACGCCTTCCGGCTGCGCCTTCCAGAATACCTCGGCCCAGATCTTGATCATCGAGTAGAGCGTCAGCAGCCCCACCACCAGCGCGACCGCCACCACCCAGTAGGCCTCGGCCTCGATGCCCGCGCGGATGATGATGAACTTCGCGAAGAACCCGGACAGCGGCGGCAGCCCTGCCAGCGACAACGCCGGGATCAGGAACAGCACACCCAGCATCGGATTCGTGCGGTAGATCCCGCCCATCTGCTTCAGCTCGTGGGTGCCCTTCATCACGAAGGTGATCCCGCTGATCAGGAACAGATTCGCCTTCACGATGATGTGGTGCATGATGTAGAACACCCCGCCGACCAGCGCCAGCGGCGTAAACAGCGCCAGCCCCATGATCATGTAGCCGATCTGGCTGATGATGTGGAACGACAGGATGCGCCGGAACTCGTAATGCGCCGCCGCCCCGAGCACGCCGGTCAGCATGGTCGCGGCCGCGACCCACAGCAGGATCTCGTGGGTGTAGTCCACGTCCTGATTGAAGATCAGCGTGAACACGCGGAACAGCGCATATACCCCGACCTTGGTCAGCAGACCCGCGAACAGCGCGGATACCGCGACCTTGGGCGTGTGATAGGAGGCCGGCAGCCAGAAGAAGAACGGGAACGCCGCCGCCTTCACCCCGAAGGCGACCAGGTACAGCATCGCGATCACGGTGATCAGCCCGGTGTCCTCCACCGTGGCCAGCTTGTCCGCGATGTCGGCCATGTTCAGCGTGCCGGTCAGACCATAGGTCAGGCCGATCGCGGTCAGGAAGATCATCGACGACAGCAGGTTCAGGGTGACGTACTTGATCGCCCCCTCCATCTGCGCGCGTTCCCCGCCCAGGATCAGCAGGGCGAAGGACGCGACCAGCATCACCTCGAACCACACGTAGAGGTTGAAGATGTCGCCAGTCAGGAAGGCGCCGTTTACCCCCGCCAGCAGCAGGTGCAGCAGCGGGTAGTAGCCGAACTTCTCCGACATCTTGCCGATGCCGGAGAGCGAATACAGCGCGGTGGCGAAGCCGATGATCCCGGTCAGCACCACCATGATCGCGGCCAGCATGTCGGACACCAGCACGATCCCGAACGGAGCGGGCCAGGAGCCCATCTCCATCACCACATGGCCGTGCTCCCAGGTATCCGCCAGCAGCCAGACGGAGACTGCCAGCATTGCGCCGGTGCCGAGCACGCCAAGCGAGCGCTGCGCGAAGTGCGAGCGCCAGAACATTACGGACAATGCGCCGAACAGCAGCGGCAGCACGACCGGAAGGGCTACCGACATCATCATCGATCGGTGTCCTTCATCTGATCCATGTCATCGGCCTGCACCACCTCGTAGGCGCGGTGAATCAGCACCACGGCGAATGCCAGCACCCCGAACCCGATCACGATCGCGGTCAGCACCACGGCCTGGGCCAGCGGATCGGCGGATACGCCCTCGGGCACCGTGTCGCCCGGCGCGATCAGCGGCGGCGCACCGGAGGTCATGCCGGCCACGGTGAAGATCAGCAGGTTGGCGGCATTCGACAGCAGTACCAGCCCGATCACCAGCTTCACGATCGAGCGGCGCAGCATCATGTAGATGGCCGCGGCATACAGGCCGCCCACCACAAAGGCCATGACGACTTCCATCAGTCTTCCGCCTCCGCGAGGTTCAGCATGATGGTCAGCACGGACCCGATTACCACCAGGTACACCCCGATATCGAAGATCAGCACGGTGGAGAGCTTCATCTCGCCGAACAGCGGCGCGGTGAACTCCCACCACTGGGCGGTGAAGAAGGCCTCCCCGCGGAACACCCCGGGGATCGCGCTGATCACGGCCAGCACCATGCCAACGCCCAGCACGTCGCGCGGGTCCACGCGCAGCACCTTGCGCGCCGACTGGATATCCATCGAGAACAGATACAGCACGATCGCCGCGGCCGCGACCAGGCCGCCGATGAAGCCGCCTCCCGGTTCGTCATGACCGCGCAGCAGCAGGAACACGGAGAACAGCAGCAGCAGCGGCAGCAGGAAATGCCCCGCGGTGCGCAGGATCAGGGAATGCATGTTCATCGGCGGTCCTCCGCGCGGAAACGCAGCATCGCGTACACCCCGATCGCCGCCAGCGCCAGCACGAAGATCTCGCCCAGCGTATCCAGCGCACGGAAGTCCACCAGGACCACGTTGACGATATTGCGGCCATAGCCGGAGGGCACCGACTCGTCAATGAAGTACTGCGAGATCGACGGGAACAGGCGCGCATCCAGGGTGCTCAGGATCAACAGCGTGATCATGCCGCCCATCACCAGCGCGATCCCGGCATCGCGCACCCGCAGCGCGGTGGACGACAGGTTCAAGAAACCCGGCAGGCGGAACAGCACCAGCACCAGCAGGATCACGGTCAGGGTCTCGACGAGCACCTGGGTAATACCGACATCCGCCGCGCTGTAAAGCACGTAGACCAGGGCCACGGTAAAGCCCAGCGACCCCAGCGCCGCCACCGCCCCCAGACGCGAGCGCGTCAGCACCGCGAACAGCATCGAGGCCACCAGGATCGCCAGGATCGCGACCTCGTGGATCTTCAGCGCGGCCCAGTCGAGGCCGCCCACGCCGACGTCGAACAGCTGCGCCGTCACCCCGACCAGGCCCGCGGTCATCGCGACGATCACGATCACGTAATAGCGCAGATAGCCGTTCTGCAGCACGCGGGTCTGCCACTCCGACAGTGCCACCAGGCCGTCCATCATCTTGAAGTAGCCCTTCTCCGGGCCGTATTCGGCCGCGCGATCCACCCACGCCAGCGCGCGGCGCGCCTGCTCCCAACGCCAGTACAGCACCCCACCGGCCACCAGGCTGAACGCGGAGATCGCCAGCGGCCAGTTGATCCCGTGCCACAGCGCCAGGTAGCCATCCACCGGCGCGCCCTGCACGCTGGCCGCCGCGGCATTGATCAGGCCTTCGTCCGCCAGTCCCGGGCCGAGACCGAAGATCAGCCCCAGACTCGCAAGCACCGCCGGGCCGGCGAGCATGGCCACTGGAGCGTCATGGTGCGGCGTCTTCGGTGTATCCACCTTGGGCCCGAACCACGGGCGAATACCGACGATCGCGGCCACCGCGACCCCCAGGATCGCGGTCAGCACCGCCAGCAGCGCGAGGATGCCGCCCAGGCTCGGGGCATCGAGCACGGCCTCCAGCATCAACTCCTTGGCGACGAACCCGAACAGCGGGATCACACCCCCCAACGACAGCGCCGCGAGAATCGCGAACGCGGCCGTGACCGGCAGCGCGCTGCGCAGCCCCCCGGTCTGCAGGAAATCCTTGGCACCGGCCTCGTGATCGAGGATACCGGCGACCATGAACAGCGCGCCCTTGTACAGCGAGTGCGCCAGCAGGAAGGCCATCGCCGCCAGCAGCGCGGTCTCGGTGCCGATCCCGATCAGCATGGTCAGCGTACCCAGGGCCATCACCGTGGAGTACGCCAGCACCTTCTTCACGCCCGTGGAGCGGAACGCCAGGAACACACCGGTAAACATGGTGACCGCGCCGAACAGGGCCAGCGTGGTGAACCAGATGTCGGTGCCGCCCAGCGACGGGTTCAAGCGCGCCAGCAGGTAAACGCCGGCCTTCACCATGGTCGCGGAATGCAGATAGGCCGAGACCGGCGTCGGCGCGGCCATCGCGCGCGGCAGCCAGAAATGGAACGGGACCTGCGCCGATTTGGTGAAGGCGCCGATCAGGATCAGCAGCAACAACGGCAGGTACAGCGCATGCTCGCGCACCACGTCGCCGTTGTTGAGGATCTCGGACAGCTCCCAGGAACCACCGGCCATCGCCAGCATGATGATCCCGGCCAGCAGCGCCAGACCGCCGCCCACGGTGACGAACAGGCCCTGCAGGGCGTACTTCCGGGCGTCCGCGTTCTCGTGGTTGTAACCGATCAGCAGATAGGACGTGATGCTGGTCAGCTCCCAGAACACGAACATCGCGACCAGGTTGTCCGCCAGCACCAGCCCCAGCATGGAGCCCATGAAGGCCAGGATGATCACATAGAAGCGCCCGAGGTCACGGTCCCCCTCGAGGTAGCGCCCGGCGTAGGTGACGATGAAGAAGCCGATGCCCGAGATCAGCAGCGCGAACAGCAGCGACAGCCCGTCCACCAGGAACGAGAGCTGGATATCCAGCCCCGGCAGCCAGGGCCAGGCCAGCACGATGGACTCGCCACTGGAGACCGCCGGCAGAAAGCTCAGGAAATAGACGAACAACGCGGCCGGCAACAGACCCAGCACCCAGCCACTGGCACGGCCGGTCAGGCGGTGCACCGCGGGGGCGGCTGCCGCCAGCAGGAACGTTGAGAGAATTGCGTAGAGCATCCGGCCAGCTCAGTCCTTTTGGTTCCGGGCCAAGGACGCGGCCCGCGGCCACGCGTACAAATCGTTCCGTCGCAACCGAGACAGGCCGGCACCGACCGGCGCATGCCCGTCTCGAACGGTCGCGGAAGCCTACTGACTTGGGTGGGACCGCGCAAGAAACGTGATGTTCCTCGCGCGGACCGTTCCGGGAAACGCGCTGCCGGTCAGACCCAGTCGCTGCGCCGCCTGCGCGTGGGGATGCGCGTCAGGATAATGCCCAGGATCACCGAACCCACGGTGACCAGGGCCCCGGTCATGAACCACTTGCGCTGGCTGTCGGCCTGCATCACCTCGACCTGACGCCGATACTCGTCGGCCGAATCGCGGGACTCGATCAGTTCCTGCTCCAGCCGGCGGTTCTCGCGTTGAATCTCCTGCGGCCGCTCCGCGATATCCCGCAGCTCTTCCAGTTCCGACTCCATATCCGCGATCCGGGCCTGGAGTTCATCTCGCTCGGTCGTCAGTTCGTTGCGCCGGTCCAGCAACTCCGCGATCCGGCCCTCCTGATCATCCGCACCGGAACGGATCTCGGCCAGCTCGGCCTCGACCTCGGCCAGGCGCTCGCGGGAGTGCGGCTCGTCCTGCAAATAGCGGGTCAGGATCCACGCCTCGTTGCCACTGGGCAGCCGCACCCGGCTCCAGCCGTCACCGGACTGTTCCATCACCGTGACCGGCTGCCCGGCGCGCACCGCACTGACAATGCGGTTCTGGTTCGAGGGGCCGCCGCGCACGCCGACCTCGAGTTCCTCACTGACATAGCGCGTCTGCTGCGCGGCCGCCCCGCTCCAGGCCACCAGCATCACGCTCCCCAGAACCAGCGCCATCACGCGCATCGACCACCGTTTCATCGTCATTTCCGCTGCCATCTCTTGATTCGCCGGGATCTCCGGCGCCGCATTCTACAGGGGGCAGAAAGCAGCGCACGCAAAGCCGTACCGGGGGTTGATCGAGTTCACATTCCGGCTTCCTGACACTTACACGAACCGCTCGCGCACGGCCCGCGAGGGGAACGTGATCAGATCAAATGCCACCGGAAGCAGACGCCGCACTTGCGCCGCCGCGACCGCCAGCAGGTACAGGATACCCGCTAGCACCGCCAGCACGAGCGTCAGCAGGCCGCCCAGAATAACCCGGGTCGCCTGTAGCACCCCCACCAGCCAGATCGGCGCCAGCGCAACGATCAGGGGTACCAGAAGGCCCAGAACCGCGCCCACCGACTGCTCGAACAGGTTCAGGGTCGGCGGCAACGCGTCGCCCCCGGCCAGCAGGGTATCCATCAACTCCTGACGATACGCCACCCACTCCAGATGAAAGCCGCCCAGCGCGGAGATCAGCGCGAGCACGGCCAGCGCAACGCCTGCCACCACCACCAGCGCCCGGCGCACGCCCTCACTACCATCCATCATCGCCTGCGGCAGCAGACGGGACACGCCGCGGGCCTCGGCCAGCAGCCAGCCGGAGACCGCCGCGGCCCCCAGCAGGGTCGCCACCACCAGATCCGGGAAGGCCACCCCGCCGGCCTCCAGCGAGGCCGGAAACTGCGTCCCCAGGGCCGGATCGAACAGCCGCTGGTACACCACCACGGCCACCGCGGTCAGCACCAGCCCGGCCGCGCCCAGCAGCCACTGACTGCCGGCCTGGGCATACGCGGGCAGGTGCCGCTGCGCCGGATGGTCCCGGTTCTCGCAGTTCGCCAGACCGTTATCCAGGCGCTCGCCCTGGCGTTGCAGGTCGGCCAGGCGCCGTTGTACCTGCTCCAGGCGCCCGGTCAATTCGTGCAACGGGGCTTCCAGGCGTCGCCGCGCCGACAGCAGGCCACGCGCCATCTGTCGGTGCTCCTCCATGCCGAGCCGTGCAATCCGCAACACCGTTTCCTGAATGTCCTGCGCCAGGCGCTGCCCCTGCGGGCTTTCACTTACCGGCGTACTGACCAGCGCCTCCAGCCGGCTGACCCAGCCCGGCTCGGCGGACAGGCGCCCCTCGTCGCGGACATAGGCATCTTCCAACTCTCGCAGGGTCTCGTGAACCTGCTGGCGCAGATCGGGGATCTCGGCCAGATCGTGGCCCACCAGGCGAGCGTAACGCCGCTCCAGGGCATGGACCGCCACATGAACGCGTTCGGCCTCCAGCCGGGCCAGGTGGGCGTGGTGCCAGCGCTGGGTCGCGTCGCGCAGATGCAGCACCTGCCGCCGCAGGGCACACGTCAGGCGCGTCACGCCGCCGGTCAGCCCCACCAGCAGGCGGCGCAAGGGCCGCCGTGCCAGGTCCAGCACCACGATTGCGACCACGATCCCCAGCACCCACAGCATTACAGTGACGGCCACGACTCCCCCTCGCTTGTTGTTCTTTCAGGCATGGTCCGCGCCCGCCACCTCGGGCGCAACTCCGGGCCCCACCAACCGGTTGCCTGATTATGTCGAATCGTTCCGGTTCCCGTCTCCACGCCGGGCCAATCACGCTCAAGTTTGCCGCGCCCGCGCCGATACCCGGATTAAATCCCCGGAGACCTCGCGATGCTCAGCCTCGACCTCATGCCGGCACCCGAACCGGCCCGCACCGAGAACCCCGCCTGGCTCGACGCCGGCTTCACCGCCGGCTGGCTCCCGGCCTTCCGCAACCGCCGCACCGGCGAGGTTCGCGCCAGCCACCTGGAAGACGGGCGCCTGGCCTGTGCCCACATCCTGGATACGGTCCCGACCGCGTGGGTGGCCGAGCACGACGATCAGGGCCGCCCCGGCGCCCTGATCGCCGACATCCAGGCCGGCTACCTGCGCGGCGACCGCTTCTTCACCCTCGCGGAACTGCTACGGTATCCCTCCGACGCCTGATCCGGGGCACGCAGAGCTCTCGACAGGTTGTCCCAGGACGTTCCGAGGACAACCTAATCAGCCCCACCCCGGGACCATCGGCACACCGCCGAATCCCGTCGCAATTGCTTTTGGGCGCGGGTTTCGGTCCAATACCGGCCTTTTCCCCGAGCGGCGCTCCCATGCAGAAGAACCAGTACGATCGCGACGAACTCCTGGCCTGTGGCTACGGCAACATGTTCGGCCCGGGCAACGCCCAGTTGCCGGTCCCCAACATGCTGATGATGGACCGGGTCCTGGAGATCAACAGCGACGGCGGCCAGTACGGCAAGGGCGAGATGATCGCCGAGCTGGATATCAATCCCGACCTCTGGTTCTTCGCCTGCCACTTCCCCGGCGACCCGGTGATGCCCGGCTGCCTCGGCCTCGACGCCATGTGGCAGCTGGTCGGCTTCTACCTCGCATGGCTCGGCAATCCGGGACGCGGGCGCGCCCTGGGGGTGGGCGAGGTCAAGTTCACCGGGCAGGTCCTGCCGACGGCCAAGAAGGTCACCTACCATATCGACATGAAGCGCGTGATCTCGCGCAAGCTGGTCCTCGGCATCGGCGACGGCATCGTCAAGGTCGACGGCCGGCCGATCTACGAGGCCCACGACCTCCGCGTCGGCCTGTTCACCTCCACCGAAAACTTCTAGGCCCACCGGCTTCCGCCATCGCTAGCGCGGGAGCCGGTTTTCTTCGGGTTCCTACCTTTCCTTGCTTTCTACCCGCCGCCTGCCTCGTGGTGGCTGGTCCTGGTTCGGCATCCGGTGTTTACGGTGCCTTCGGTCCACATACTGCCCGGCGCTGACTCGCCAGCGCGCCCCGAGGTACTTCTTTGCTCGTGCAAAGAAGTACCCAAGAAACACGCCCGACTGCCGCGACCCCGGCCCGCTGTGCGGGCCGGGGTTTCCCTCGCTCCGAGGCTTTTCGCGGGCGGCGCTGAACTCGCTGCGCCTGCGGCTCCGCTCAGACATCCAGCGCCTCTAATCCCGCGAAAACCCTCTCCGCTCGGCGCGACGACAACGGGGGGGGGGGTCAAGGTCAAGACAACAGCGGTCCCTACGTGCGCGTTATTGGTTGGGGGCTCGCTGTTCCGACATCTGGGCACGCTCGGCCTTTGGCCGTTGCGTGCCGCGCCCGCGAGCGGGCGCCGGGGGCTTTCGGACGGCGATGCCTATGGTTAGGCGCAAACGTGGGGATATGTTCGGTTTTGACCTTCGCTTCCCGTATGGAGCCCCTTGCGGAAGGGTTCTCGGGCCGGGAGAAGGCGCTGGGTGTCTGAGCGAAGCGCAGCATAGCGAGTTCAGCGCCGCCGGCCCGAGGACCCTGGAGCAAGGTTCCCGGGCGAAATCCGGGTGCCCTTCTTTGGGTGCTTTCTTGGGCAAGCAAGAAAGCCAGTTGTTGATCAAAAACGGGCGGGGCGCGCTGGCGAGTCAGCGCAAGGCAGTATGTGGACCGGAGCCACCGTAAACACCGGAGGACGAACCAGGACCAGCCACAGAAAGGCATGCGGCTGAACGAAGTCCCCGTATACACCCGATGCCGAACCGAGGTCTTGATGGGGCCGGGCAACCGAGGCGCTCGGCCAACGGCGGACAAGCCGCGTCACCCGTCCACTTTGGATGACGCACCGAACGCGTCGCGCAGCCAGCCTCGCAGGGCATCAAACCCTTCTTCGGCAGACTCGGACGGCGGCTGCATCCCCGACACAAAGCCGCGCGCGCGGAACGGCTCCAGCAACTCTGGATCGCCCGAGATCACATGCACCGGCACCGCCCAACTGGCGTCCTGCCCGGTGATCAACGCCGCCGGCTGATGATCCCCCAGCAGGAAAAACAGCGTGTCCTCGTCCGCATAGCGTGCCGCATAGTCCCCAGTCACCTCCAGCGAATAGCGCACCGACTCCGCGTAGAAATCGCGCACCCGGTCGAAGTCGCGCCAGAGCACCTCCGGCTCCGGCCCCTTCCCCGCCCACTCGTGGAACCGTTCACCATCCCCGATGCCCTCCCAGTCCTCCAGGACCGGCAGGATGGGGGTCCACGGCGCATGCGAACTGACCAGCGCGAGCATCGCGAACACCGGTGCATCGGAAGGCGACCGAACCTGCTGTTCGAAGAACGACCAGGTGTACTGGTCCGGCATGGTCACCCAGAAGAACGGCGGGCCGGCGTAGTCAAAGCCATGCTTGTCTACGATCCGATCCCAGCCGAACCAGCGTCCCTCGGGCCAGTCGAGCTGGATGGCCGGGGACAGCATCGCCGTGTGGTGGCCGGTCGCCTGGAAGTCCTGCACCAGGGTGTCGCGCGACGTGTCCTGCAGCGCCTCGTAATGCCCGGCGTAGCGCACCTGCAGGCCGGAGAGCAGGGAGGCATGGGCCAGCCAGGACTGGCCGCCGGCGATCGGCGCCTCCAGTACGCCGCTCACCACGTGCAGGTCCGCGGCCTCCAGGTCCCCTTCCAGCCGGTCGAGCGCGGGAACGATGACCGGCGCGTAGCGCGCGTCGAAAACGGCGGAGACGCCATAAGACTCCACCAGCCCGAGGATCACGTCGACCTCCGCGAGCCCCGGAAGGGCTGCCGCAGAGGCCTCTTCGCGGGTCGCCTCCAGACGGGCACGAAAGCGCTGGTTCTCGGCAAGGGCCGACCGCCCCGCCGCGACCTGCTGCTGGATCATCGCCATACCCGGCGCAGCCGTTCCCGGGGGTGCTGCTCCGCGCTCGGCGGCCAGCACGCCCCCCAGACCGACGCCAAACGCCCCGATGGCGATGGCCAGCGGAACACGACGACCGCCCCCCGCAGGCGCCGCGAGGGCACCGAGCCCCCGCCCGGCTCCCCAGATGACCGCCACCAGCAGGGTCACCAGGAAAACCCCCAGCAGCCCGGTCGCCAGCGCGCCCAAGTTGCCGGTCACCAGGCGGTAGACGGCGTCCAGCAGCACCCAGTCCTGCACCACGTTCAACGGTCGGGACAGGCTCGCGCGGGTCAGGGCATCGAACAACGCCAGCACCACCAGGATCAGGAGCACCGAAGCAACGAGCCAGGCCAGCCCCCGCGCAAGCCGGCCCGCCGGCAACAGTGCGAACAGGCCGACCAGCACGAAGGCCTCCCAGGCCAGCCCGTACGGCGCGAGCCCCGCATGACGCGGAATCTCCAGCCCCAGAAGGACCGCGTTCAGCGCCACCAGGGTCAGCAGCCACCGCGTCATCGGTATGCCGGGATCAGGATCGGCCTCGCCCAAAGGTCATGCGCTGCATCACCCCGTCGCGGCGAATACGCCAGTGGTAGAGCGCGGCAACCACATGTCCCGCCACCAGGATCAGGGTCACCCGACCCAGGGCCTGATGCCAGGCGAACAGCGTCTCCGACAATGCCTCGTTCTCCGGGAACAGGCCCGGCAGGATCAGCGGCCCCAGTTGCACCGGGTAGCCACCGGCCGCGGTCGCCCACCACCCGATCACCGGCATCAGGATCAGCAGGACGTACAACAGCCCGTGCACGGCCTCGGAACCCATCCGCTGCCAGCGAGCCAGCGCGACCGCATACCCCGGCTTGCCGCGCCGCAGGCGCAGTCCGATCCGCACCAGCATCAAGACCAGAATCAGCACCCCGAAACTCTTGTGCCAGGTATAGAGCGTGTTGGTCGCCGCCTCGCCAAAGCGCGCCTGCAGACCCTCGAAGCCGAACCAGCCAATGGTCCCGCCCAGCCCCAGCGCCCCCAGCACCAGCACAGCCACCAGCCAGTGCAACACCCGCTGCGCGAGGCTGTAGCGCGGCCAGACGGCCGCATCCCCTTGCTGTCGCATCCCGAACCACCTCCTCGAGTCGGCTTTGCTGTCCGAAGGAAACACCCTATCAGTCCGCCACGCCCGAAGTATCCCCAACGACATCGGCCATATAACCGCTGCGTGCGGTGCCCGCGCTACCCTTGCGTGGATGAACCGTTCCCCCATCAGCGGACCGTCCCGGTCACATCCACTCGACCCGACCCGCATCCGCTGCCTGACGTTCGACCTCGACGACACCCTGTGGCCGGTGATGCCGGTCATCCACCACGCCGAGGCGCGCTTCTACGCCTGGCTGCGGGAACAGGCCCCCGCGGTCTGCGAACGCTTTGATCCAGACGCCCTGATCCAGTCCCGCACGGCCTTCATGCGCGCGGCCCCCGACCACGAGCGCCACGACCTGACCCGCCTGCGCAAGCGCTGGCTGCGCGAACTGGCCGAGACCTGTGGCTGCTGCCCGGAGCGTCTGTCGGGTGAAGGCTTCCAGGTGTTCTGGGAGGCGCGCAACGAGGTCACGCCCTACCCCGAGGCCGCGGGCGTGCTGACTACCCTGGCCCGCCACTTCCGTCTGGGCGCAATCAGCAACGGCAATGCCGACGTATTCCGCACCCCCCTCGGGCGGCAATTCGACTTCGCCATCGCCGCAGGCGAAGCGGGTGCGGCGAAGCCCGACCCGCGCATCTTCCACCAGGCCCGCGAGCAGGCCGGAGTCGAACCCGACGCCATCCTGCACGTTGGCGACGACAGCACCGCGGATGTCCTCGGTGCCCTGCAGGCCGGCTTTCGCGCCGCCTGGTTCAACCCGGCGTCCCTGCCCTGGGAGCACGGCCAGCCGCGCCCCTGCCTGACCCTCGGGCGTCTCGGCCAGCTACCCCGGCAACTCGGCATCCCCACCTGACCCTGCACCGCCCCACCCTGTAGGAGGCCAGCCCCCTGGCCGATTCGGTGTTCATCAGCGCCCCATCGGCCAGGGGGCTGGCCTTGTATGTTTACCCGTGGCAGGCCTAGAAAGGGTCTGTCGGGGTGGAGGGACGAGGCTGGCATCTGGCCTGTGGCACAGACGGTAGGAGAGTTCGTCCCACCCCTCACCTTAAACGCCGATAAGGAATCGATCGGCTCGGGACCGACGATAGATGGCAAGCCAGCGTTCGGTGAGGCCCCGACAGACCACTCCAAGCTAGCTCGGGAGGTGTGATGATGGCAACGCATCGGATCGGGGTCGATGTCGGCAAGGCCGAGTTGTGGATCAGTATTGACGGTGAAACCGCACAGCCGTGTCCCAACGAGCTCCCGGCGATCCGTCGCTGGGTCCGTAGCCTGGAGGGTCCGGCCGACTTCGCCCTGGAAGCCACCAACGACTATCACCTGGCCCTGGCGCTGGAGGCTCATCATCAGGGCCACCGGGTGTATCTGGTCAATGGCTATCGCCTCAATCGCTACCGCGAGAGCATCGGTGGCCGGGCCAAGACCGATGCCGGGGATGCCCGGCTGCTGGTGCGTTATCTGCAACGCGAGCAGGACGAACTGCGCCCCTGGACACCGCCGCCCGAGGGTTACCGGACCCTGCAAAAGCTGTTGCGCCGGCGTGCCACGCTGGTGCGGGCACGGGTCATGCTGGAGCAGAGCCTGCGAGGCGTACCCGAACTGCAGTCCAACCTGAAGGATCTGCTCCGGGAGATCGGCCGGCTGGATGCCGTCCTCCAGCGTGTGCTGCGCGAGACGGTCGGTCGCGCCGGCTGGTCGGATCACGCCCGGCGCTGCCAGCAGATCGAGGGCGTCGGTCCGCTCACCGCGGCAGGCCTGACCATGGCGTTCCAGCGGGGGGCCTTCCGCAACAGTGATGCGTTCGTCGCCTTCCTGGGGCTGGATGTCCGCATCCGCGACTCCGGCACAAAACGGGGGCAGCGCAAACTCACCAAACAGGGCGATCCAGAGTTGCGACGGCTGCTCTACCTGGCCGCGATGCAGGCCAAGTCCACACCCGCCTGGAGCGACTACTACCAGCGCTGCCTGGACCGTGGCCTGGCGACGACCCAGGCGCTGAATACCTTGGCTCGCAAGCTGGCCCGCGTCGCCTTCGCCCTGATGAACAATCAGACCGATTACCAACCTAAGACCCCTTGTGGAGAGACATAGAATCTCCTACAGGGGGGACACCACCACACCCGTGGGAGCCTGCTTGCAGGCGAAGCCCCTGCCCGCGCCCGACTCTGGCAGGGGCTTCGCCTGCAAGCAGGCTCCCACGGGGCAGAACCGATGAAGGAGCCAATCCTGCGATCCGGGATTGGCTTTGCCCCGCGATTCTTCCAAACTGCCGCCATGATCCCGACTGCCTCCCTGCGCCCATGAAGCTCCTGTGCGTGGGCGACATCCACCTGGGCCGCCAGCCCTCGCGCATCCCGCCAGCGGTCGATGACGCGGTCGGCATTGCGGCGCTCGGCCCCGCGGCGGCCTGGCGGCGCAGCGTCGACTACGCACTGGAACAGCCGGTCGACGCCGTCCTGCTGGCCGGCGACGTGGTGGAACAGGAGGACGACTTCTTCGAGGCCTACCGCGACCTGCGCGAAGGCGTTCAGCGCCTGACCACTGCCGGCATCCGCGTCCTCGGGGTCGCCGGCAACCATGATGTCCAGGTGCTCCCGCGCCTCGCAAAGGCCCTGCCGGCGTTCGAGCTGCTGGGCGCCGGTGGTCAGTGGGAGACCCGCGAGCTTCAGGGCCGCGAGGGCGGCCGCGCGCGTATCGCGGGCTGGTCATTCCCGCAGGCGCGCGTCAGCGAAAGCCCGCTGGAGGCCGGCTTTCCCAAGCCCGTCGACTGCCCCACCCTCGGTCTGCTGCACTGCGATCGTGACCAGGCGCGCAGCCCGCATGCACCGGTGCGCAGCAGCGCGCTGGAGGCGGCCCCGGCGGAGGCCTGGCTGCTCGGCCATATCCACCGCCCCGACGCCCTCGCCGCGCCGCGCCCGATGGGCTACCTCGGCTCCCTGACCGGCATGGACCCGGGCGAGCCCGGGCGCCACGGCCCCTGGCAGCTGGAACTGGCCGCGAACGGCACGCTCGCCATCCAGCAGGTTCCGCTGGCACCGCTGTACTGGGACACCCTGGAGATCCCGGTCGACGGCCTGGACGTCGCCGCGGACATCCATCACCGCGTAACCGAGGCCCTGGAACGCCTGCACACCGAAATCGAGCAATGGCCGCAGCGGCCACGGGCGGTCGGCTGCCGGCTGCGATTCACCGGCCGCAGCGACCAGCGCGCGGCACTGGAGCGCGTCCTGAATGCGGACGATCCGCGTGCCACGGTGCAGACCCTGGGGGATCGCCTGTACTTCGTCCACGACTGGCGCCTGGAGGCCCAGCCGGCCGTGGACCTCGAGGCGCTGGCCGCGGGGAGTGACCCGGCCGCCCTGCTCGCGCGCAAGCTTCTGCTGCTGCAGGGGGCGGACAGCGAGGCGCGCCGCGCCCTGCTGGACGCCGCGCGCGAGCCCCTCGCCGAGATAACCCGCGCCCCGCACTACCGCGCGCTGGGGCGCGAGGCTCCGGATGACACCGCGCTCGCGGCGACCCTGGAGGCCGCGGCCCTGCACGCACTGGACCGCCTGCTGCTGCAGCGCGAGGGCGACCAGTGAAGCTGGAATCCCTGGACATCCAGCGCCTCCCCGGCATCCATCCGGGCTTCCGGCTGGAGGCCCTGGGACCGGGCGTGAACGTCGTGGTCGGCCCCAACGCCTCGGGCAAGTCCAGCCTGCTGCGCGGCCTGCGCGCCGCCCTCTATCCACAGGAACAGCGCAACAGGGGCGTGCAGGTCGCGGCCCGTTTCAACGACGCACAGGGCAGCCTCGAGGCGCAGCGCGTCGGCACCGACCTGTACTGGCTGCGCGACGGGCAGCGCGGCGATCCGCCGCCGCTGCCGGATCATCGTTTCATCGACTGCTACACCCTGCACATCGAGGACCTGCTGGCCGCGGACCACGCGACCGAACGGGCGATCGGCGACTGGCTGGCGCGCGAACTGGCCGGCGGCTACGACCTCCCCGCCCTGCGCGCGGACCCCGCCCTGGCCCTGAAGACCACTCATGCCCGCAGCGAAGCACAGGCCCTGGCCACCGCCGAGCAGGAGCTGCGCCAGCGCACGCGCGAACAGCGCGCCCTGCAGGAGGACGAACAACGCCTCGCCGAACTGGAGACGCAGCGCCAGGACGCGCAGCGGGCCAGCGACGCGGCGGCCCAGTACGAACGCGCCCTGGAGCTGCTGGAGGCCCGCCGCGAACGCCAGTCCCTGGAGACCCGGCTGGCGGCCTTCCCGGACGGCCTGGCCCGGCTGCGCGGCGACGAACTGGACAGCCTGGAACAGCTGCGCAAGACGCTGCGCCGCCTCGACCACGAGCGCCAGCAGGCCCAGGCCCGGCTCGATGCGGCCCGCGACCAGCTGGATACCAGTGGACTGTCCGAAAGCCCCCTGGAAGCCGCCGCGTTCGACGACCCGCGCGCCCGCGTACGCGAACTGCAGGGACTGGAGAGCCGCGCCGACCAGGCCGCACGCGAGCTGCAGTCCGCCCGTTCGGCCGTCGCCTCGGCAGCTGACGCTCTGGGCGCCGACCCGGCTGCCGTCCCGACGCTGGACCCGACCGCGGTCCACACGACGGAACAGGCCCTCGAAACCCAGCGCCAGCTGCAGGCCGCGATCCGCCGCCGCGAGGACGAACTGGCCGGCCTGCCCGCGGCCGACCCCGACCGGCCCGACCCGGAGGCGCTGCGCCGCGCACGGGACGAACTGCTGCACTGGCTCGGCGCCCCGCGCCCGCCGGCGAACTCCGTCCTGCACCGAGCGGCGCGGATCACGGCCCTGGCCGCAGCTGCGGCGGCCATCGGGAGTGCGGCCCTGTGGGTCCACTGGGGCTTCCTCGTCCTGGCGCTCCCCGTGGCCTGGTCGGGCTGGATACTGGCACGACCGAACCACGACGCCGTCCCGCGCCAGGCGGCCGAGGCGCGTTACCGCGATACCGGCATCGAGCCACCCTCGGCCTGGACGCCGGAGGCGGTGCGTGAACGCCTGGAGGCCGTGGAACGGGAACTGCGCGCAGCCGAGGCCGACCGCCACGCGGCCGAACGCCGCACCCGGCTGGAGCGTGAACTGGAGGAGAAGCACGACGCGCTGGCAGCTGCTCGGGAACAACTGCGCCAGACGGCCACGGCGGTCGGCTTCGACCCCGAGTGTCTGGATGCCTCGTTGCAGCGCTGGATCCACCTGAGCGCGGAACTGGACCGCGCCCGTCGCGACGAGGCCACGGCCCGGGGCGAGCAGGAGCAACTGACGGCCCGTATGGACGAACTGCGCACGGCCCTGGTGCGGTTCCTGGACGCGTACGCGGCCGCCCCGGAGGACGCGCAGCCCACGGCCGACGCCCTGGCGCAGCGTCTGGAACGGCTGGCCCGCCGCCTGCAGGATCGGGACGAGGCACGTCGCGAACAGCACGAGGCGCAGCGCGAGCTCGAGCGCCTGGAGGTCGAGGCCGACACCACGCGCGCGCGCGTCACCGAACTGTACGCCCGGGCCGGGCTGGAAGAGGATGACGAAGCGGGACTGCGCGAACACCTGCGGCTGCGGCCGGAATGGCAGCGCCTGCAGGATGAGCTGCGCGACGTCCGCGCCCGCGAAGGCGATCGCAGCCGTCACCTTGAGGCACAACCGGACCTGCTGGCGCTGGTCGATCAGGACGCCGAGGCGGCGCTGCGCGAAGCGCTGGCCGAATGCGAACACCAGGCGCAGCAGCGCGACGAGCTCACCCGCGAAATCACCCGCATCGAGACCGAGATCGACCGCGCCGGACGGGATCGCGCACTGGAGACCGCGCGCGCCCGGTGGGCCCAGGCCCGCGACGCCCTGGACACGCGTCTGGACGAGGCCCTGTTCGCCACCGCGGGCCAGTTTCTGCTGGACCAGGTCACTATCGAACACGAAGAGACCGCGCAGCCCGCTGCCCTGCGCCGGGCACGTGACTGGTTTCAGCGTTTTACGCGCCATCAATACGAGCTGCTGTTCAGCCCCGGCGAGACGGCCACGCCATTTGGCGCGCGCGAGACCGCCAGTGGCGACACCCGCGGCCTGTCGGAACTCTCCAGCGGCACCCGCATGCAGCTCGTGCTGGCCGTGCGCATCGCCTTCGCGCTGGAGGCCGAACGCGGGCGCACGCCCCTGCCACTGTTCCTGGACGAGGCCCTGGGCAACGCCGACCCCGAGCGCTTCCGCGCGGTCGCCGAAAGCCTCCAGCTACTGGCACAGGAGGATGATCGGCAGGTCTTCTATCTTACGGCCCAGCCCGAGGATGCGCGCTACTGGTCCGCCCGGGACGCCACGGTGCGGATCATCGACCTGCCGGCCGTGCGCGGCGCCCAGCACGCCATCACCGATGCCGGTGACCTGGCCCTGCCCGAACGCCTGGCGATCCCGAGCCCGGGCGACGCCCGCCCCGAGGACTACGCCACCACGCTCGGCGTGCCCGCGATCGACCCGTGGCAGGATGCGGCGCGGATCCACCCGTTCCATCTGCTGCGCGACGACCTTGACGCCCTGCACCGGCTGCTCACCCTGGGGGTGGACAGCATCGGCACGCTGGAGACCGTCCTGCGCGGGCCCGATGCCGAACTCCTGGGGGACCCGGCGCAGCGCGAGCAGCTTGCGGCCCGGGTCGAGGGCGCGCGCGCCTGGCTGCGCGCCTGGCGCCAGGGCCGCGGGCGCCCCGTGGACCGTGCCGCGCTGGAGGGCTCCGGCGTGATCAGCGATACCTTTATCGAAGCAGTCAGTGAACTGGCCACGCAGGTGGACGGAGACGCCGAGGCCCTGGTCCGGGAACTGGAACAGGGCGCGGTCAAGCGCTTCCAGAGCGCGACGCGCGAGCGCCTGGAGGCATGGCTCGGCGAGCACGGCTACATCGACCCGGAACCGACCAACAGCGACACCACCCTCGAGCACCGGGTGATCGCCACACTGCAACCCTTCAGCCCATCCCCGGACGCCGCGACCCGCGACGGCCAGGCCCTGGCGCGCAGCATGCAGGCGGGCCTGCGCTCGAACTGAGTCCGCGGGCGGGGATCAGGCGCGGGCGCGCCCGGACAGGAAGGCGTCGACGCGGTCCAGGTCTTCCGGGGTATCGACGCCGGGCGGATGGGCCTCGGCACGGCGGCCGACCTGGATCCACGCGCCCATGTCGAGGGCGCGCAGCTGCTCCAGCTGCTCCAGTTCTTCCAGCGGGGCCGGCGGCTCGGCGCTCATACGCCGCAGGAACCCGGCGCGGTAGGCATACAGGCCCAGGTGGCGGGTGGCCTGCTCTACGGCCGGCACCTGCCCGGCGCGGTGGGCCTCGCGATCCATGGGGATCGGGGCACGGGAGAAGTACAGCGCCCGACCGCTGCGGTCGGTCACCAGCTTGACCTGATTGGGGTCCGCCAAATCCTGGGCACAGCGGATCGGCACGCCGAGGGTGGCCATATCCGCCTGCGGGGTCTGCGCCAGCAGGGCCGCCAGGTCATCCAGCAATGGTCCCGGAGTCAGCGGCTCATCGCCCTGCAGGTTGACCACGATGGACTCGTCCCCCCAGCCCTCGGCGGCCGCGACCGCGGCGATGCGGTCGGTGCCCGAGGGCAGCGCGGGATCGGTCAGGAAGGCCTCGGCCCCGCACTGGCGCGCGACCGCGAGGATGCGGTCGTCATCCCCGGCCACGATCACGCGGCCCGCGGCACTCTCCTGCGCCCGGCTGATCACATGCGCGATCAGCGGGCGCCCGGCGACCGCCGCGAGCGGCTTGTCCGGCAGCCGGCTGGAGGCCATGCGGGCCGGGATCACCACGACGAAGCCCGTCATGCGGCGACTCAGGCCTCGCGCCAGCGTTCCTTCTCGTCCTCGGAGAGCACGCGGGCCTCGTCCTCCAGCATGACCGGGATGTCGTCGCGGATCGGATAGGCGAGACCGGCGGAGACCGAGATCAGCTCCTGGTTCTCGCGGTCATATTTCAGCGGACCCTTGGTGACCGGGCAGACCAGAATATCGAGCAGACGCTTGTCCATGCATTACCCCAGGTGTTTGAGCCGACTGACGGTCTCCAGACGCGCGAGCAGCGCCGGCTCGAAAGTGGTTGGCAACCGGGCCGCGATCGGCCAGTACCAGTGATTGTCCTGCGCAAACGACCGGCATTTTACGGCATCCTTCTCGGTCATCAGAACCGGCAACTCGTCATCGAAGCGGATCTGGTGCGGCAGGAAGCGATGATGGTCGGGAAACGGATGTCGAATGATACCGATCTTCGCCGCCTCCAGGGTACGGAAGAAGCGCTCCGGATCGGCAATACCGGCGATGGCGTGGGCATCGCGCCGGGCAAACCGGTGGGGCTTGCGTGACTCGTCGGCCCCATCCACCCGCAGCAGCCGGCTGGCCGGGACCAGTTCCATCGGAATCTCGCCGGGGCCGGCTTCGCCCCCGGTCACGATCACGAAATCCGCCCGCTCGCGCGCCCGCCTGGGCTCGCGCAGCGGCCCCGCCGGCAGGCACAGCCCGTTACCGAAGCGGCGCTTGCCGTCGACCATCAGGATGGTGATGTCGCGCGGCAGGCGGTGATGCTGCATGCCGTCATCGGCGATGACCACGTCCACCCCCTGCTCGGTCAGGGCCCGCGCGCCGCGAACCCGGTCGCGGTCCACCTGCACCGGCACCCCGGTGCGGCGCGCGATCAGCAGGGGTTCATCCCCCACCACCACCGGATCGGAATCGGGGGTCACCGCAATCCCGGCGACGTCCCCGCGCCCGCCGTAGCCACGGCTGACAATACCCGGCCGATACCCGGCGGCACGCAGACGCTTGGCCAGCCAGACGGTCATCGGCGTCTTGCCACTGCCACCCAGCGTGAGATTCCCCACCACGATCACTGCCTTGGCCGGGATGGTGATGTCGCGCCGCAATTGTTCCTGGCGCTGACGGTTCCACTCGGCCAGCCCGGCATACACCAGCGACAGCGGAAACATCGCCGCCGCGAACGGCCCGCGCTGGCTCCACTGATCCCACAGCCGGGCACCAAACCATGCCTGCAGCGAGCCCATGGCTACCAGTCCCAGACCTGCTGCAGTACGGCGTCGAAATTTGCATCCACCTGGCGTCGCTCCTCCCAGAAGCGTCGGCGGGCCGCATCACCCTGCTGGCGCCGCGCAGCCGGGTCGTCCCGCAGTGCCTGCCAGGCCGCCAGCACCGCGGCCGGCTCGCCCAGCACCGGGCAGGGCACCTCCGCGGCCGGCGCCTCGCCCAGGCTCACGGCCGCCCCGCCAGCCAGGCCCTGCCACAGGGCCTGGCGATCCGGCGCGGCCAGATGTACTGCATGGGCGGCACTGGCCGCGGCCGCGAACCAGCGCCGATCATCCAGGTGCAGGATGGTCCCCGGCGGCAACGCCGACCGGTCCCAGCCCGAGACCACCTGATCGGCACCCGGCAACGGGGCGGCGTCCGTCTCCCCGCGCAGGCTGGCCAGCAGGATGTCGGTCTGACCCCAGCCGGAGGCCTCCCAGGCCGCCCGCCAGGCCGGCCACTGCGCCGGCGTGCCATGCCACCACCACAGGCGTTCCACCC
This sequence comes from Thioalkalivibrio sp. ALE31, assembly GCF_000377405.1. GTDB lineage: Bacteria > Pseudomonadota > Gammaproteobacteria > Ectothiorhodospirales > Ectothiorhodospiraceae > Thioalkalivibrio. The sequence continues at coordinate 676,769 of NZ_KB905020.1, forward strand.
CGCCCCCAACCAGCGAGCGCAGCACCACATCGGCCTGCGCCTCGACGAACCGGGCCTGGGGGTCGGCCGGGTCCAGCGCCCGAACGCGGGCGGCCGGCCAGCCATCGGCGGCGACAGGATCGACGGGCCAGTGGCAGGCCACCGGGGACATGGCCCCGGTAGCCGGCGCGGTGTTCACCGCGATCACCGGCGCCTCGGTCGCCTGCAACAGATGGACCGGCGCCCGGCCACCGGCCAGCAGGATGCCGTGGGGCTGAAAGCGCCGCAGCACCCGGCGCACCACCCGCGGCCGGTCACAGGGACCATAGCCCACCCCGACCTTGCGAAACGGCTGCATGTGGCGCTCGAAGAGCTCCGGGTAATCCTGTTCGAAGGTCAGGACGATGCGCACGTCCTGGCGCTTGTCGCGCACCGCACCCAGCAGCTCGATCCCCAGGCGCACGTCCTCGGGGCTGCCGCCGGCCTTGATCCAGATCAGCCGACCGCGATCCACGGGCGGGGTGAGGAAACCCCGCCGGGCGCGTGCCCGGCTGCCATCGCCGCGGCGGTAATCCCGCCAGGTCGCGCGCCAGACCGGGAGCGGACGATCCCCGTAGCCCCCGGCATCAGCCCCCATCCCCCGCCTCCTCGCGGAACTGCAGGCGGTGCAGGTGGGTGTAGACCCCGCCTCGGGCGATCAGCTCCTCGTGCCGCCCGCTCTCCACGATGCGGCCGTTGTCCATCACCAGGATGCGGTCGGCGCCCTCAACCGTGGAAAGGCGGTGGGCGATGACCAGCGTGGTGCGCGTGCTCACCAGCGCATCCAGCGCGGCCTGCACCTGGCGCTCGGATTCGTTGTCCAGGGCGGAGGTGGCCTCGTCCAGGATCAGGATCGGGGCGTCCCGCAGCAGGGCGCGGGCGATCGCCAGACGCTGGCGCTGCCCCCCGGAGAGACGGGTACCGTTTTCCCCCACCAGGGTCTGCATCCCGTCGGGCAGGCGCTCGATGAATTCCAGTGCATGCGCGGCGCGCGCCGCCTCGCGGATCTCCGCCTCGGTCGCCTCGGGGCGCCCATAGGCGATATTGGCGGCGACGGTGTCCGCGAACAGGGTGACGTTCTGGCCGACATAGGCAATCTGCCGACGCAGGTCGCGCAGGCGGATGGTCTCGAGGTCGTGGCCGTCCAGCAGGATGCGCCCCTCGGTCGGGTGATAGAAACGCGGCAGCAGATTGACCAGCGTGGTCTTGCCGCTGCCCGAGCGCCCGACCAGGGCCACGTTCTCGCCTGGCTCCACCGCGAAGGAGATGGCCTTCAGCACATCCGGGCCGTCCGCGCTGTAGCGAAACGCCACGTCCTCGAATGCCAGCTGGCCCTCGGCGCGGTCCAGCGGCACGTGGCCGGTGTCGCGCTCCGGCGTCTCGTCCAGCACCGCGAAGATGTTCTGCCCGGCCGCGATACCGCGCTGCAGGGTCGCGTTGATCATCGACAGCCGGCGGATCGGGCTCAAAAGCAGCAGCATGGCGGTCAGGAAGGAGACGAACGTGCCGGCCGTGACCGTGTCGTCGCCGAAATCCGAGGTCGCGACCCAGATCACGAAGGCCAGTACCGCCGCGACCAGGAACTGGATGGTCGGGGTATAGGCGGCCTTGATGCCCTCCATGCGCATATGCAGCCGGCGGTTGCGCTCGTTGATGTCCTCGAAGCGCCCGCGCTCGTAGGTCTCGCCGCCGAAGATGCGCACCACCCGGTGGCCCTCGATCACCTCCTGGGTCACGTGGGTGACATCGCCCATGTTGTACTGCAGGCGGTGCGAGATGCGGCGAAAGTGCTTGGTGACGACGCGCACCAGCACGGCCAGCACCGGGGCGATGATCAGGATGGTCAGGGTCAGGGTCGGCGTCAGCCAGAACATCCAGGCCAGCAGGGCGATGATCGTCAGGGTGTCGCGTACCAGGGTACTGAAGCCGTCGGTCGCGGCCGTCGCCACCTGCTCCACGTTGTAGGTCACGCGCGAGATCAGCTCGCCGCTGCTCTGCTCCTGAAAGCGCTGCACCGGCATGTGCAGCAGCCGCTCGAACAGCTCCTCGCGCAGGCGCTTGACCACCTGCCGCCCGACATAGCGCATCGCATAGACGGACCCGAACTCGGCCACGCCGCGGACCAGAAACAGGCCGATCAGGGCCAGCGGAATCCACGCCACCAGGGGATGGCCCTCGCCCTCGGCGAAGGACTCGTCCATCAGCGGCTTCATCAGCGCGGCGAAGCCCGCCTCGGTCGCCGCCATGCCCAGCATCGCGACCGTGGCAATCGCCAGCAATGGCCAGTAGACGAAGGCATAGCTCAGCAGGCGACGGTAGACCGTCCAGCCGGAATCGAAGTGCTGCGGGTGCTGCTCGTCAGTCGTCATCGGCAGCCTCGCCCAGCGTGGCGATCGACACGGACGTAATGCCCAGGCGGCCCACCACGTCCAGGGCGCGCACGACCGACTGATGGCTGGCGTTGGCGTCGGCGCGGATCAGCACCGGGTCATCCTCGCGACCCTCGCGCGCCTCGGACAGCACACGCTCCAGGGTCTCGGCGCGGCGATTGATCAGCTCCTGGCCATTGATGAAGTAGTTGCCGTTGGCATCCACCACGATATCGATCCAGGCGCGCTCCACCGCTTCGGCCTCGCGGTCGGCCGAGGGCAGGGTCAGCTCGATGTCCGCGTGCTGGTCAAAGGTCGTGGAGACCATGAAGAAGATCAGCAGCAGGAAGACGACGTCGATCAACGGCGTCAGGTTGACACCCGGTTCCTCCTGGCGGCGTGGCGCGCGGAAGTTCACGCCTGCGCCCCGCCCTCGGCCGCGCCGGCCGCGCGCTCGCCGTGGATCACCTCGACCAGCTTGGTGGCCTCCTGCTCCATCTCCAGCACCAGCTCGTCGATATGCCCGCGGAAGTAGCGATGGAAGGCCAGCGCCGGGATCGCCACGCCGATACCGGCGGCGGTGGTGATCAGGGCCTGGGAGATCCCCCCAGCCAGATCGCGCGGGCTGCCCACGCCGATCTCGGTGATCACGGTGAACACCTCGATCATCCCGACCACGGTGCCGAGCAGGCCCAGCAGCGGAGTGATCATCGCGATGGTGCCCAGCGTGTTCATGTAGCGCTCGAGCTCATGCGCAACGCGCCGGCCGGCCTCCTCGATGCTCTCCTGCGTGATCTGTCGGGCCCGGTCATGGGTCGCAAGCCCCGCCGCCAGGATCGCGCCCAGGGGCGAGCCGGCCCGGAGGCGCTGGATATCGTCGAGCTTGAGCCCCTGGGTGCGCATCTGCTCCCACACCGAGGTCAGCAGGCGCGGCGGGACCACGCGCGAGCGGCGCAGCGTCCACAGCCGCTCCAGCACGATGGCGACGGCCAGTACGGAACACAGCAGGATCGGCAGCATCAGCCAGCCGCCCGCCTGTACGATCTCCAGCATTCGGTCTCTCCCTCTTGGCTCGTCGGGCCGGCGCGTCAGTCGCGCCGGAACACGGCCATGGATTCCACATGGGCGGTATGCGGGAACATGTCCATGATCCCGGCCCGCTCCAGGCGATAGCCATGATGATGCACCAGGCGCTCGGCGTCACGGGCGAGCGTGGCCGGGTTGCAGGACACATACACCATGCGCTCGATCCGCTGCGGCGCCAGGGCCTCGATTACCGCAGCCGCGCCGGTACGCGGCGGGTCCAGCAGTACGCGTTCAAAGCGTTCGGCCAGCCATGCGGCGTTCTTCAGGGCCTCGACGTCATCCAGATCGGCGCGTTCGTAGCGGGTGTTGGCGATGCCCTGGTCGCGGGCATTGGCGCGCGCCCGTGCCAGCATCGCGTCGTCCACCTCGACGCCAACTACTTCGCCGACCACCTCGCCGTTCGTCACGCTGCGCGCCAGCGGCAGGGTGAAGTTGCCCAGCCCGCAGAACAGATCCAGCACCCGCTGGCCCGGCTGCAGGTCCAGCGCGGCCAGCGCCTGCGGGACCATCTTGCGGTTGATGCCGGCATGCACCTGGATGAAGTCCGTGGGCATGAACGGGACCGACACGCCGTAGTCCGGGTGGCGATAGACCAGTGGCTCGATCGGCCCGGCCAGCGGTTCCACCGTCTCCGGGCCGCCGGGCTGCAGATACACCTGAATGCCCTCGCCCTCCGCCCAGGCGGACAGGCGCGCGCTGTCCGCCTCCGACAGCAGATCGAGGTTGCGGAAGATCAGCGCCACGCGCTCGTCGTCATCCACCGCCACCTCGATCTGCGGCAGGCGGTCGCGCGCCTCGAGGCCACCGATCAGCTCGCGCAGGGCCAGGATGCGCTGCCCCACGGCCGGGTGCAGCACCTCGCAATGGGTCATCTCGGCCAGATACGGGCTGCCGCGCTCGCGAAAGCCAACCAGCACCCCGCCCTTCTTCGGCACGTACTTCGCCCCCAGCCGCGCGGTGCGGCGGTAGCCGAGGGTGGTGTCGGTCAGCGGCTCGAAACGGGCCTCGGGGGTCACGTGGCCGATGCGCTCCAGGGCATCGAACAGGGCCTGCTCCTTGATCGCACGCTGGGTCTCGATCGATGCATGCTGCAGCTTGCAGCCGCCGCACAGGCCGAAAAACTCGCAGGGCGGTTCGACCCGACCCGGGGCCGGATCCAGCACCTCGACCACCTCGGCGGAATCGAAACGGCGCTTGCGCCCGGTCTGCCGGGCCATCACGCGCTCGCCCTTCAGCGCCCCGTGGATGAAGCAGGCCTTGCCCTCGCGGCGGATCACGCCCTGGCCATCCAGCGTGACCTCCTCGATGGTGGCCTCGAAGGGGGTCTTGTCAATGCGTGCCATCAGTCCGCGCGTCCGGCCGGCTGCCAGGCGTCGAGGAATTCGCAGTGGTGTGCGGCACCGCTGGCCTCCAAATACTCGGCCAGCTGCTGCTGCCGGCTGGCCAGGGCCGCGTCGGTCAGATTGCCGCGCATGTACTCGAAGCGCAGCCAGACCAGATAGGTGTTCAGCACGTCGTGCTCCACGTAGTCGTGGATCTCGCGGGCGCGGCCGTCGCGCCAGGCCGGCCAGACCTTGGAGCCGTCCATGCCCAGCTTGCCGGGGAAGCCGAGCAGGCTCGCCATCATGTCGAGGCTCGCGACCGCACGGCCCTGGAACCCGGCCAGCACGTCCATCAGGTCCACATGGCGCCAGTGGAAACGCGACAGGTAGTTGTTGTAGCGAAACTCGCGGTCGTCGTCGCCCTGCTCCCAGTAGCGCGGGGCCTGCACGCCATTGACCAGCGCGCGGTAGTGCAGCACCGGCAGGTCGAAGCCGCCGCCGTTCCAGCTGACCAGCTGCGGCGTGCGCTTGTCGATTACATCGAAGAACTGGCGCAGCAGCTCGGCCTCGGTCGGCGCCTGGCCATCCTCGCCCTCGCGCCCGAAGGCGGAGAGCTTCAGCGCGTCGCCGCCCTGGTAGAGCACGCCGATGGAGACGATGCGGTGCAGCGGGTGCTTCAGGAACTCCGTGCCGGCCTGCGCGCGGCGCAGGGCGAACAGCGCCTCCGCCACCTCGTGATCGTCGAGGCCGTCGAAGTCGTGCAGGCGCCGGGCGCCGTCGATGTCGGGGACGGTCTCGAGATCGAAGATCAGGACCGGGGCACTCATGACGGGAACACGCCGGTGGAGATGTAGCGGTCGCCGCGGTCACAGATGATCGCGACGAAGGTCCCGCCCTCGGTCGCGGCCGCAAGCTTCAGGGCTGCGGCCACGGAACCCCCGGACGAGACCCCGGCGAAGATACCCTCCTCGGCGGCCAGCCGGCGCATGGTGTCCTCGGCCTCCTCCTGGGTCACGTCCACGGTCTGGTCCACCCGCGAGGCCTCGAAGATGGTGGGCAGGTACGCCTCCGGCCAGCGCCGGATACCGGGGATGGACGATCCCTCGGTGGGCTGCACGCCGACGATCTGCACCTCCGGGTCGCGCTCCTTCAGATAGCGCGACACGCCCATGATGGTGCCGGTGGTCCCCATCGCCGAGACGAAGTGGGTCACCGTACCCTCGGTGTCGCGCCAGATCTCCGGGCCGGTGCCGATGTAGTGGGCCTCGGGGTTGTCCGGGTTGCCGAACTGGTTCAGCACCCGGCCCTTGCCCTCGGCCTCCATGTGGTCGGCCAGGTCGCGCGCGCCCTCCATACTCTCCTCGCGCGAGACCAGCACCAGTTCGGCGCCAAAGGCCTTCATCGAGGCGCGGCGCTCGGCGGACATGTTGTCCGGCATCACCAGGATCATGCGATAGCCCTTCATCGCCGCGACCATCGCCAGCGCGATGCCGGTATTGCCGCTGGTCGCCTCGATCAGGGTATCGCCGGGCTGGATGTCGCCGCGGCGCTCGGCCGCCTGGATCATGTTCAGCGCGGGCCGGTCCTTGACCGAACCGGCGGGATTGTTGCCCTCGAGCTTCACCAGCACGGTGGACGGCAGGTCGGCCGCCATGCGCTGCAGGCGCACCAGCGGCGTGTTGCCGACAAAGTGCTCGAGGGTCGGGAAGGATTCAGGGTGCAGGCGTTTCTTCATGCGCGCAGAGTATAACGACCGGGCCCCGTCCCTGCCCACGCTCGCGACGATCCGGCGTCGGGGCTTCCCATGGAGATTGCTTCGTCGCGTTGTTCCTCGCAATGACGCGAAGGGGGCACCGTCATCGCGAGGCGCGCAGCGTCGTGGCGAGCGGTATGACCCGACCACCTGCGCGAGCCTGCCTCGCAACCTTGCGGGTTCCGGCCTAAGCTCGAACACATGCTTGTGTTACTCGAATACCTGGTCGTTACCTTCCTGGCGGTGTTCGTGATCGTGAACCCGCTGACCACGGCGTTCATCTTCACGGCGATGCTGCCGCGCGCATCGGAGGAGAAGCGCCGGGCGATCGCGCTGCGCTCGGTCAAGGTGGCCACCTCCCTGCTGTTCGCCTTCGCCCTGCTGGGCGGGGTGATCTTCCAGCTGTTCGGGATCACCCTGGCGGCGTTTCGTATCGCTGGCGGGATCATCCTGTTCGGTATCGCGATCGGCATGATCCGGCAGAAGGGGGCGACCGAGAAGGAGACCGCCGAAGAGGTGAAGGCCGACAAGGGGCACGTGACCGAGGACATCTCGGTGATCCCGCTGGCGATCCCGTTCATGAGCGGCCCAGGCGCGATCGCCACGGTGATGATCCTGACCAGCGAGGCCCCGACGGTCTACCACACGGGGCTCGTGTTCCTCGGCGTGCTGGCCTGCATGGTCGCCTGCTACTACGCGATGGTCTACTCGCGTTATATCGTCCAGTACCTGGGCGATACCGGGAAGGACATCCTGACCAAGGTCTTCGGCCTGATCCTCGCGGTGCTGGCCGTGCAGTTCGTGATCAACGGCATCAGCGACGCCGCGATCGGCTTCATGCTGGATACGCAGATGCTGGACGAGACCGAGATCGAGGACCCGCGCATCCCGCCGCGCGACCACGACTGACCTGCCTCCCCCGCTACGACTGGGCGCTGGCGAGCCAGGCCCGCAGCGTGGCCACGTCCACCGCCGGGCCCGACAGCGCAGGACCGGCCAGAACCCTCGCCGGTGCGTCCGGCTCGCCGAACCCGTCCAGCACCGCCAGCGCGCCATCGAAGTCCTGTTCCCGGGTGTAGTCGTTGGTGGTGACCACCACCTCCAGCCCGGCGGCGCGCGCGGACCGGACGCCGTTGTCGGAATCCTCCAGGGCCAGACAGGCGCTGGCGGGCAGGTTCATCGCCTCCAGCGCATGGGTGAAGATATCCGGCGCGGGTTTCTTGGCCGGCACCACGTCCCCGGCGGAGATCACCTCGAAGCGGTACGGCCCCGCGCTCCCCAGCGTGGCCTCCAGCAACGCGGTCACGTTCTCGGGGGTGGTGGTGGTCGCAATGGCCAGACGCAATCCTTCGGCCTCCGCCTCGTCCAGCAGGCGGCGAACGCCCGGGCGCAACGGGATCGCGCCGGACTCCAGCATGGCCACGTAGTGACGCGTCTTGGCCGCATGCAGCTCGCGGATGCGGGCATCGATCCCCGGCTCTTCGAGGGCCTCGGGATGATCTTCCGACAGGTACTGACGAATGCGTTCCTTGCCGCCGGTGACCCGCAGCAGTTCGCCGTAGCGCGCCACACTCCAGTCCCAGTCCAGGCCCGCGTCCGCGAACGCCTTGTTGAACGCCACCCGATGCCCGTCCCGCTCGGTGTCCGCCAGCGTGCCGTCGACGTCAAAGATCAGTGCCTGCAATTCCGCCATCGTGATTCCCGGTCCCTTCCCGTATCTCGCTGAAAACAGTGCCCCGCCGCTCGCAGCCCATGCAGGTCCGGAGGCGACCGGGCGCAAACCGTCATGGCACGGGACTTGCCCGCCCCGTCCGACTCTGGTACTAAGTGCGCCTCATTTTTCCAGCCGGAGAAAGCCCGCATGGCTGCAGACGAAAAGACCGACAAGCCCTCCACCCAGCACATGGTCGCCGGGGGCATTGCGCCCTACGAGCCGAAGCCGGACGAAGAGTACATGAATCCGGATCAGCTGGACCATTTCCGCAGCCTGCTGCGGGCATGGCGCCAGGAACTGGCGGAGGAAGTCGATCGCACCGTGGGGCACATGCGCCAGGACGCGGCCAACTTCGCCGATCCGGCCGACCGCGCCACCCAGGAAGAAGAGTTCGGCCTGGAACTGCGGGCCCGCGACCGCGAGCGCAAGCTGTCGAAGAAGATCGACGAGGCCCTGCGCAAGATCGAGACCCACGACTACGGCTACTGCGAGACCTGCGGCGTGGAGATCGGCATTCGTCGCCTGGAGGCCCGCCCGACGGCCACCATGTGCATCGACTGCAAGCAGCTCGACGAGATCAAGGAAAAGCAGCGCGCCTGATCCCGGCCGGGCCGTGACCCCCACGCCCGAACCGCAGTCCCCGGTCGACGGCTACGTCGGCCGGTTTGCCCCGACCCCTTCCGGCCCGCTGCACGCGGGCTCCCTGCTGGCCGCCGTCATCTCCTGGCTGGACGCCCGGAGTGCCGATGGCGAGTGGCACCTGCGTATCGACGACATCGACGCCCCCCGGGTTCGCCCGGGGGCGGCCGATGCCATTCTGCGCACCCTCGAGGCCTTCGACCTCGGCTGGGACGGACCGATTGTCTGGCAAGGCCAGCGCGGCCCCGCCTACCAGCGGGCCCTGGATACCCTGATGGACACCGACCGGGCCTTTCCCTGCGGGTGCACCCGCAAGGACCTGGCTACCCACGGCCGCCCTGGCTGGGAAGGCCCCGTCTATCCGGGCACCTGCCGCCACGGCCTGCCGCCCGGACGCGAGCCCCGCGCCCTGCGCGCCCGCGCAACGACCCGCTACTGGGCCATCGAGGACCGTTTTCTCGGTGCGGTCGCCTTCGATCTGGAGGCCCTGGGGAGTGACTTCGTCATCCGCCGCGCGGACGGCATCGTGGCCTACCAGCTCGCCACCGTGGTCGATGACCTCGACCTGGGCGTCACGCATGTAGTCCGCGGGATCGACCTGCTGGGCTCTACACCGCGCCAGATGCAGCTTTACCGGGCGCTGGGACACCCCCCGCCGGCCTATGCCCACCATCCGGTGCTGGTCGCGCCCGGCGGCGACAAACTCGCCAAGGCCACGGGTGCCACGGGGGTTCGAGCGGATGCGGCGCGGCGCCACCTCGCCGACACCCTGAGGCGGATCGGACTGGCGCCTTCCGACCAGCAGGCCCCGGACGCACCCGGTGCCCAGCTGGCCGAGGCCCTGGAACAGCTACAGCGCCGGCCGCTCGCCGCATACCTGCCGCTGCGCGCCACGCTGCCCGGAGCGACCGCCGCGGTGTAGACTCGCCGCATGCTGTCCCGCCGCGCGCCAACCCGGAAGGCCCCGCAGGAACCCGTGCCCCGCAGCGGCCCGGCACGGGGGAACATCTGACCATGGACGCCCCGCGCGCCATCCTGATCGCCCTCCTCGGGGCCCTGCTGTTCCTGAGCCCCCTGGTGATCTGGGTCGCCCATCTGAGCCCCGCCTGGTGGTGGCCGTTCGCCGCCTGGGCAGTCTTCATCCTGGCCATCGCGGCCCTGAGCCGGGGCGGTCGTCGTGACCCTTAGCCTCGGCCTGCTCTATGCGGTGGGCGTGGCCTACCTGGCCCTGCTGTTCGGCATCGCCTTCCTGGCCGACCGCGTCCCCCGAGTCGGCCGGCTGGCGGCGAACAGCTGGGTCTTCAGCCTGTCGCTGGGGGTCTACGCGACCTCCTGGACGTTCTACGGCAACCTCGGCTTCCTGGCCGAACAGGGCTATCTGTACCTGACAATCTACCTGGGCGTGACCCTGGCCTTCGCCGCCACGCCCTGGCTGCTGCGCCCCATCCTGCGCGTGACCCGCGAACAGCAACTGACCTCGCTGGCCGACCTGTTCGCCTTTCGCTACCGCAGCCGCTTCACCGGCCCGGTGGTGGCCCTGTTCATGCTGGCCGGCGTGCTTCCGTACATTGCCCTGCAGATCAAAGCGGTGGCCGAGTCCGCCGCGGTCCTGACCGCGGAAACCCCGCCCCACCTGCTCGCCCTGACCTTCAGCGCCACCATCGCGCTGTTCGCGATCCTGTTCGGGGCCCGCCACATTGCCCCGCGCGAGAAGCACGCCGGCCTGGTGCTGGCCATCGCCTTCGAATCCATCGTCAAGCTGATCGCCATCCTCGGCATCGCGGCGGTGGCCCTGTACGCGGTGTTCGGCGGTTTCGCCGGCCTCGACGACTGGCTGGCCGCGCACCCCGAGGCGGTCGATGCGCTGTACGCCCCGGTGCGCGAGGGTGGCTGGTTCGCGATGATGATTCTCGCCTTTGCCGCGGCCTTCCTGCTGCCGCGCCAGTTCCACATGCTGTTTACCGAGAACATCAACCCGCAGGCCCTGACCACCGCTGCCTGGGCCTTCCCGGCGTTCCTGCTGCTACTGAACCTGCCGATGCCGATCCTCTACTGGGCCGGCGAGGCGGCCGGCCTCGGCATCTCGCCGAACTACTACGCCATCGGGATCGCCGGACTGCTGGAGTCGCCCAGCCTGGCGCTGCTGGTCTTTATCGGCGGGCTGTCCGCCGCCAGCGCCATGATGATCGTGACCACCCTTGCGCTGGCCCACATGGGGACCAACTACCTCTCGCCGCTGACCCGGCTGAACGAAGAAGAACGCAGCGCCAACATCTATACCCGCCTGCTCTGGGGGCGGCGCATCTGGATCGTGTTCATCATCGGACTGGGCTATGCCTTTTACGGCCTGTTGCAGGTGGTCGAGGGGCTGGCGCAGCTGGGGCTGATCTCGTTCGCCGCGGTGGCCCAGCTCCTGCCGGGCCTGATCGGTCTGATGCTGTGGAAACAGGCGACTCGGGTCGGCTTCCTGCTCGGACTGGCCGCGGGCATCGCCGGCTGGGCCTTCACCCTGGTAATGCCGCTATTGTCGGATGCCGGCATCGCCACCGGACTGCCGGACCCGCAACAGTGGCTGCTGGCCGGGATGCTGGACCCATGGACCTTCGCCCTGATGCTGAGCCTGGGCATCAACGCCCTGCTGTTCGTGATCGGGTCGCTGCTGACCCGCCCCAACCGCGAGGAGATCGAGGCCGGCCGAGCCTGCTGCCCCAACGAGTCCACCGGGGCCGGGGCCGGCCTGCCCCTGGCTGGCGACGTGACCGAGATGGAAACCGCCCTGGCGGCCACCCTGGGGCCGGGTGCCGCGCATCACGAGGTCCAGCGCGCGCTTGACGACCTCGGCCTGCCGCGGCACACGCGCTCGCGCAGCGACCTGCGCCACCTGCGCGAACGTATCGAGCGCAACCTGTCCGGTCTGCTCGGGCCGGTCCTCGCGCGCATGATCGTCGACCAGCACCTGCGCCTGGATGCCGCCGGCCGCCAGACGCTCAGCGAAAGTCTGCGGCGCATCGAGGAGCAGCTGGAAACCCGTTCCCTGCCACTGTCCGGTCTGGCCGCCGAACTGGATGCCCTGCGCCGCTTTCATCGCCAGATCCTGCACGAGCTGCCGCTGGGGGTGGCCAGCCTGACCAATAGCGGCGAGATTACCGGCTGGAACCAGGCGCTGGCGCAACTCACCGGTGTGGCCACCGAGGACGCCGTGGGCCAGAACATCGGCCGGCTCGACAGCCCCTGGAGCGGCCTGCTGACGGCCTTCCTCGAGAGCCCGGACCGGCAGTGGTACAAGCTGAACGTGGATCTGCCCGCCGGCAATCGCCGCCTGAACCTGCACCGTTCCGAGCTGCAGGATGCCCATGGCCAGGTGGAGGGGCGCGTGGTCCTGATCGAGGACGTAACCGAGCGCGCCCAGCTCGAGTCCGAGATCGCCCACGGCGACCGCCTGGCCTCCATCGGCCGCTTTGCCGCCGGGGTCGCCCACGAGATCGGCAATCCGCTGACCGGGATCGCCTCGCTGGCCCAGACCCTGCCGCTGGAGGATGATCCCGACGAGATCCGCGGCATCGCCGACGACATCCTCGCGCAGACCCGGCGCATCAATGCGATCGTGCAGTCCCTGATCACCTTCGCCCACGCCGACGAGGGGCCGTCCGCGGGGCACTTCGAGACCATCGCGCTGGACGAGCTCCTGGCCGAGGCCATTCGCCTGACGCGCCTGGCCGGGCGCAAGGACCTGCAGTTCTCCACCATGGGCCTGGAGGGGCTGCATGTCCGCGGGTCGCATGCCACGCTGCTGCAGGTCTTCATCAACCTGCTGACCAACGCCGAGCAGGCCTCGCCCGAGGGCTCCACGGTCGTGATCGCCGCGCGCGTCCATGGCCGCCACATCCAGATCACCATCGACGATGCCGGCCCCGGGATCGACGAATCCAGCCTGGAACGCCTGTTCGAGCCCTTCTTCACCACCAAGCCGGCCGGTCAGGGCACCGGCCTGGGCCTGCCGGTGGCCTACAGCATCGTGCGCGACCACGGTGGTACCCTGATGGCCGCCAACCGCCCCGAGGGTGGGGCCCGATTCCTGCTCATGCTGCCGCACCAAGACCGATGACCCGCATCCTGCTCGTAGACGACGAAGCCCCGATCCGCCGCGCCGTGCGCCGGTTCCTGGAGCATCACGGCTTCGAGGTCGGCGTGGCCGAGAACCTGGCCGAGGCGCGCGCCCTGGCCGCGGCCGACCCCTACGACCTCCAGCTGGTGGATCTGCGCCTGCCGGACGGCGAGGGCATCGAGCTGCTGCCCGAGTTCACCCGCTCGCCCACGGTCATCATGACCAGCTACGCATCGGTCCCCTCGGCGGTGAACGCGATGAAAGAGGGCGCGGCCGACTACATCGCCAAGCCCTTCGACCACGACGCACTGTTGCTGACCCTGCGCGCCGCCCTGCGCGAACGCGAGGCGCGCGACCGCCTCCCGCCCGAGCCGCCCGACGCCGGGACCGAAACCCTCAGTCACCCGGGCCTGGGCCTGATCGGCGACAGCCCCGCGATGCAGCGGCTGCGCGACCAGATCCGGCGCGTGGCGGCCACGCACTCCACCGTGCTGCTGCGGGGGGAATCCGGCACCGGCAAGGAGCTCGCCGCACGCGCCCTGCATGAACTGAGCCCGCGCGCCGGGGGGCCCTTCGTGGCCGTCAACTGCGCCACCATCCCGGAGGGCCTGGTGGAGGCCGAGCTGTTCGGGCACGCCCAGGGCGCCTACACCGGGGCGGTCAAGGCCCGCACCGGCCTGATCCAGAGCGCCCATGGCGGCACCCTGTTCCTGGACGAGATCGGCGAACTCGCGCCGGCGGCCCAGGCGCGCCTGCTGCGCGTACTGCAGGACGGCGAGATCCGTCCGGTGGGCGCCAACGAGAATCAGAAAGTCGACGTGCGCCTGCTGGCCGCGACCCATCGCGATCTGGAGGGCATGATCGAGGATCAGGCCTTTCGGGCCGACCTCTACTACCGCCTGCGGGTACTGGAGCTGGCGATCCCGCCCCTGCGCGAGCGGCGCGAGGACATCCTGCCGCTGGCGCAGCATTTCCTCGAGGGGCTGGCCGGATCGGGAACGGTCCCCCGCCTGACGCAAGCGGCGCGGGATGCCCTGGAGGCCCAGGACTGGCCGGGCAACGTGCGCGAACTGGCCAATGCCCTGGAGCGCGGATGGGTCCTCTGCCCCGATGGACACATCGCGCCGGAGCACATGGGCCTGGAGGCCCCGGACACCGGCGCGGCCGGGGAACACCCCAACCCGGCCTTCCCGACGCGCCGCAAGCCCCGGGGCTCGAGCCTGAACGAGTACTTCCGCCAGTTCGTGCAGGAGAACCAGGACCGCATGACCGAAACGGAGCTCGCGCGGGCGCTGGGCATCAGCCGCAAGACCCTGTGGGAACGCCGTCAGCGCGAAAATCTGCCGCGACCACGCACCTGAACCCGCCGGCGTGGCCGAGGTACCCGAGTTCCGACGAGTCTTCCTCGCCCTGTGGCCCGACACGGCCACACGCGAACGACTGGATCGGCTGGGACGCAACCTGGATGGTCCCGGCCGTCCGATCCCGCCCGAACATCTGCATCTGACGCTGGCCTTCGCCGGCACGGTTCCCGCCGGGCAGGCCGAGTGCCTGGCCGGTCACCTCGGGGCCCTGGCCTCCGAGCCGCTGGAACTAACCCTGGACCGGCTGGGGCACTTCGCCCGTCCGCGCATTACCTGGGTAGGCCCAAGCGATCCGCCAGCGGCCCTCCTGGACCTCGCGGATCGGGCCCATGCCCTCTGCCGGGAGTGCGGCATCGACACCGGCCCGCCCCGCCCGTTCCGGCCTCACGTTTCGCTGCGCCGCCACGCCGCGCCGCCCGCTCGCGAGCGGATCGAAACGCCGCTGCACTGGGCGACGGACACGATTGTCCTGATCGAGTCCGGCCGCGACGGGCATCCCGGGCCCTACCGCATCCTCGCCCGGACGTAAGGCGGGCCCGCTTCGGGCCCTCCCGGACGAAGCGCGATGTCCCGGGCCGCCGCGATCAGTCCACCGGCGGGAGATTGCCCGTTTCTGCCGGGTCCGCCGGCTCTGCCGGATCGGCGGGTTCGGCCGGGCGGTTACCGGTGTCCGGCCGCGTCGGGGTCTGGCCCCCCAGCGGAGGCGCATCCGCGCCGCGGGGCTGACGCTGCTGGCCCAGCGGCGGCGCGTCCTGGGGCTGCCCCTGTCCTTGCGGCTGCCCCTGGCCACCGGGCGGCTGGCCCTGCCCCTGAGGCGCGGTCGGCGCGCCGCCCTGACCGGGGGCCGGCTGACCACCGCGCTCCATCTGGCTCGGGGCCTGCTGTCCCTGGCCCGGCGGCTGGCCGGGTGCCTGCTGTGGCTGCCCCGGGGGCATGCCCTGACCACGCTCCTGGCCCTGGCCGCGCGGCATGCCGCCGTGCCCCGGGGTGTCCTGCCCGCCCGCCGGAGGGGCACCCCGCTCGGCGGGGGGTGTACCCTGGCCCATGCCCCCTGCTGGCCGCCTTGCGGCGCCTGGGCATGGGCCGTTCCCACGGCGAAGAGCGAGCCAAGGGCAATGATCAATGCGGTACTGCGAAACCGGGTCATGGGAAACTCCTTGCGGCGGTGAAGCCATTGGTTCAGGCCCCCGGTGATAGCAGCCGAGCCCCGCGCCCCCCAAGGCGCAGGGGCGAGTTCCCGGGCATTTCGTGAAGCACTTCACTGCATGGAGGCTGCCTGACCGCCCCGCCGGATCAATTCTTCAAGGCGACGGGCACAGTAAACATCAGCAATCCGTAGTCCGACTCGTACTGTTCCTTGAACCGGGCCGCGATCCGCTCGCACAGCTCCGACGAGGCCACGACCTCCAGCTTGATGTTGCCGCCGGCCCGCCAGTTGCCCCGGCGCTTGCCGTGCCGGCCCCAGCCGCGTGCGTCGGTCACCGTGTAGCCGGCCGCCCCCATGGCGCGTACCTCGTCGATCAGCATCTCCTCCAGGATCGCCTCGGCCACCACCGTCAGCAGGTACATGTCATCGCCTTGCATCGAGCTAGCCTCCGAGCGAATAAAGGGTCTGGGCCATCCAGAAATACAGCGGAACGCCCAGGAAGATATTGAACGGGAACGTCACACCCAGCGAGGCCCCGATCGACAACGCGGGGTTGGCCTTGGGCACGGCAATGCGCATCGCGGCCGGCGCCGCGATGTACGACGCACTGGCATACAAGGTGGCCAGCAGCAGCGTGCCCCCCAGGCTCATGCCCAGGCCCCATCCGAGCAGGATCCCGAGGATCGCGGAGACGATCGGCATGACGATCGCAAAGACGATGAGGAACAGCCCGTACTGGCGGACATCCGCGATGCGGCTGGAGGCCACCAGCCCCATCTCCAGCAGGAACAACGCCAGCACCCCCTTGAACAGATCAAAGAACATCGGCTCCAGCGGCTCGATGTGATCCGGGCCGGCAATGAACCCGATCACCAGCCCACCGGCCAGCAGGAAGATGCTCTTGCCAAAGATGACCTCGTGCAGGGTCTTGCCCCAGCGAGTGGGGCCCCGGCTGCCCATGCGCGCCAGCAGGATCCCGATGACCAGCGCCGGCATCTCCAGGAGTACGAGGAACACCACCATGTGCCCCTCGTAGTCCAGACCCCGGGACGCCAGAAACGCGACCGCGACCGAGAAGGTCACGACCGACACCGAACCGTAGTGGGCCGCAATGGAAGCCGAATCCGCCCGCGGCATCCGCCCGAGAAGGTACAGCACCGGAAACGCGATCAGCGGGATCAGCGAACCCACGGCGAGCACCGCCAGGCCCGGCAGCAGCAACGGAAGCAACTCGCTTTCCGCCAGCTTGACCCCGCCCATCAGGCCGATGGCCAGCAGCAGGTAGATCGACAGCGCCTCGTAGATCGCCATCGGGATCTTGAGGTCCGACTTCGCCAGACCCGCGATCGCCCCCAGCAGGAAGAACAGCACAACCGGATCGAATGCCATTTCGCCTCCGCGTCCCGACGCTACAAGCCACCGCAGCGCACCCCGTTATGGTAGGCAAGACCCTCGTGCCAGGGAACCGGTTTCCGGAGGCGTTTTTGGCGGCCAACCAACCGCCCCCTCACACCACGGCCCGTACCGGAACCACCGCGTCCGCCGGCTGGGCTACGCTTGGGAAACGGGCTCAGCCATCACGAGGGCCAACGCATGACGCGAATCCTGATCCTCCAGGGGCACCCGGACCCGGCCGGCGGCCATCTCGACCACGCGCTCGCCGACGCCTACCGCGAGGGGGCCGAACAGGGCGGCTTCGCGGTGGACACCTACACCATCGCCCATCGTGATGTCCCGCTGCTCAGGAGCCAGGCCGAGTTCCTCGACGCAAGCGTCCCGCCCGCGATCCTCGAGGCCCAGGCCCTGATCGAGGCCGCCCACCACATTGTGCTGATCTACCCGCTGTGGCTGGGCGACATGCCGGCCGGGGTGAAGGCCTTCCTGGAACAGACCCTCAGGCCAGCCTTTGTCGCCGATGGCGACATGAACCGCCTGCGCCACACGCGGCTGAAGGGCCGTTCCGTACGCATCGTGGTCACCATGGGCATGCCGGCCCTCGCCTACCGCTGGTGGTTCGGCGCCCACAGCCTGAAGAGCCTGGAGCGGAACATCCTGCGCTTCTGTGGCTTCGGCCCCGTCCGCCACACCCTGATCGGCCAGAACGGCGGCAACGCGGCCGCGCGCGAGCGCTGGCTGCAGCAGCTGCGCACGCTCGGCCACCAGGCGAAGTAACGGACCAGTCGGTGCACTTGGGGCCCATTCCGATCCAGCCGGTCTGTGTGAACCCCAACAACCTCCCACTGAGCGAAGGACGGGAGCACCGATCGGGACGTCCGAAATGACTTGACCACTACACGGTCAAACGGAGACCGTCCCACCCCGCGAACACGTGCGCAGGGCGGATCCGCCGCGCTCGGTCAGAGCCCCGGGAGATCCGGGCTCGGCGGGGTGGGCGGCTCGGGGAGATCGGACGGGTCCGGCAGCGGCGCGTCGTCCGGCGACGGCGGCGAGGACGGATCCGGCGCCCGCGGAAGGTCGGGCCCCCGATCGGGGCGCGGGTCGCCGCGGCGCTGCCCGGGCGGAGTACCGCCGTGGCCGGGTGGCAGGTCGCCGGCGGCCGGCGTGTCGCCACTGGCGCCCGGGGCGCCCGAAGGCGGCCCGCCCGCCGGCTGCGCCTGAACGCCGCCAGACGCCAGGAGGGCACTCACGAACGAGACTTGAAGCCAATGACGCATGGAGATCTTCATGCCACACACTCCTTTGGTGGATACCTGACCCTGAGGCGTTGCCGTATCCGCACGAGTTCTCGCCATCGCGCGACTCTGCCGACCCGTTCACACCCGGGCCCACCCGAGTGCTGTCCTACGCCTCGACCACCAGTTGCTGGAACAACCCGCCCAGGATCACCAGGGCGAAGCCTGCGTACAGGCCGGCGACCACATCGTCCATCATGATCCCGTGGCCGTCCTGCCACTTGTGGTCGAAATAGTTCGCCGGCCAGGGCTTGAGGATGTCGAAAATCCGGAACAGCAGAAAGCCGACCACCACCCACATCAGCCCCGCGGGGGCAAAAGCCAGGGTAATCAGCATGCCCGCCCATTCGTCCCAGACGATGCCGGGGTGATCGTGCACACCGAGCTTGCGGGCACTCTCGCCACAGATGTAGAAGCCGGCCATGACCACGATCACGGTCACGGCGATGTAGGCCCATTCCGGGAAATTCATGATCGCGAAGTACAGCACCAGCGCACCCAGCGAGCCGGTGGTGCCCGGCGCCCAGCGCGACAGGCCGCTGCCGAAGCCGAAGGCCAGCAGGTGGATCGGATCGCCGAATACGGTCTTCGCCGATGGCATCTGCGGCTTGCGGCTCTTCTGCTCCGTCATGGCTACCCTGTCCCTAGTGTTCCTTGGGAAACACTGATCAATGTACACGCTCGCGCTCGAGTCGCTTTTGCGTGCGAACAAGGCGCGGCGACGGCCGTGCAGCATTCTGCACAAGGGAGCCGCAACGCCGTGCGCGCGCAAAAGCGGCCGAGCCCCTTCGGGGTTGGTACCCCAGGTTCCCCGATCCTGCGTTGCGGCCCTTGCCGGTAGAACCACTACCGGCTGCGCACCGCGCCTTGTCTCGGAAAACCTGGGGTACCAACGCGAGTGTGTACATTAATCAGTGTTTCCCATGTTGTCCGCGAAATGATCGTGCCCCGCCCGCGTCACGTCCAGTCGCCGCCCGTCCGCGTCCTCGACGACCACCGCTTCACCCTCCGTGCATTCCCCGATCACGGTCAGCGGCACATCCACGCTGAAGGCCAGCAGATCCAGCGATTCCCCGGCCGGCAGTGCGAACAGCAGTTCGTAGTCCTCGCCTCCGCCGAGCGCATACTCGCGGGCCTGATCGTCCGGGATCTGTGCCAGCAACGGATCGCGGGGGACGGCGGGCCAGTCGACCCGCGCGCCACAGCCCGAAGCGGCACACAGGTGCCCGAGATCCGCCAGCAGGCCGTCGGAAATATCGATAGCCGCCCGGGCACGGTTGCGCAGGCCGCGCCCCAGGGCCAGCCGCGCGCGGGGCCAGAACAGCCGGTCGCAGGCCGGCTCCCGGGCATCGGCGGGCAGAGCCGCGCCCGCGGCGCCCCGCGCCCGCCGGGCGCTCTCGTGGGCCAGCCCGAAGGCCGCCCCGCCCAACGCACCGGATACCACCAGTCGGTCGCCGGGCCGGGCCCCGGACCGGCGCAGGGCCTGGCCCGCAGGCACGGCACCCAGCACGGTCACGCTGATTGCCAGAGGGCCCCGGTTGGTATCCCCGCCTACCAGCGGGATACCAACCTCTTCGGCCAGCGCCAGGAAGCCCTCGCTGAAACCCGCCAGCCAGTCATGATCGACCCGGGGCAGGGTCAGCGACAGCAGCGCGCCCAGCGGCTCGGCCCCCATCGCGGCCAGGTCACTGAGGTTGGAAGCCAGGGCCTTGTGCCCGACGCTCGCCGGCGGGTGATCGGGGAAAAAATGGGTACCCTCAACCAGGGTGTCGACAGTGACGGCCAGCTCGTGGCCGCTCGCCACAGCCAACAGGGCGGCATCGTCCCCGATGCCAAGCCGCACGCCGTCGGCGTTCACGTCCGCCAACGGCGCGCCGAAATAACGCTGAATCAGGTCGAACTCGGAGTCGGGGCCGGCCATTGCCGTGCTGCGGCGTTGCGCGGGGTCAGCGCGGCGTGGCGCGCTCGGGACCGCGCAGCTCGGCCGAGAGCCGGTCCAGCACACCGTTGATGTAGCGATGCGACTGCTCCGCACCGTAGCGTTTGGCCAGGTCCACGGCCTCGTTGATCACCACGCGATAGGGCACCTCGATCCGCTCGGCCAGCTCCCACTGACCCAGCCACAGCAGGGCATGCTCCACCGGGTCGAGCTGGTCCAGCGGGCGGCCGAGGTACGGCTCCATGCGGGCATCCAGGGCCTCGCGATCGCGGGTCACACCGATCAGCAGCTCGCGGAAATACTCGGCATCCGCCTTCGCGTGTTCCTCGTCGTCACGGAACTCGGCCAGGATGTCCTTGGGGTGGGCGCCGGTCATCTGCCAGGAGTAGAGCGCCTGCATGGCGCGACGCCGCGCGAACGAGCGCGCGTGGCGCGCCCGCTGTTCGGGCGTGCTGCGCGGGCGCTTGCCGCGTGCGCCGCCCGCGCCCTTGGCGGCGGGACGGTCGGGTTGGGAGGGATTGCCAGGTTCGGTCACGTCGGTTTCGTGCTCGCTCAGGCGCCGCCGCGCAGCTGCCGCATCAGGCTGACCATCTCGATCGCGCCCATCGCGGCATCCGCGCCCTTGTTGCCGGCCTTGGTGCCGGCGCGTTCAATCGCCTGCTCAATGGAGTCCGTCGTCAGAACACCGAAGCTGATCGGCAGGTCCTCGGCCATCTGCACCTGGGCCAGGCCCTTGGCCGCCTCGCCGGCGACGTAGTCGAAATGCGGGGTGGAGCCGCGGATCACGCAGCCCAGGGCAATGACCCCGTCATACTGCCCGGAACGCGCCATCGCCTGGGCCGCCAGCGGCAGTTCATAGGCCCCCGGCACGCGGGCGATGGTCAGATTCTTTTCCTGCACGCCATGGCGCTTCAGGGTATCCACCGCGCCTTCCAGCAGGCGTTCGACGATCAGGCTGTTAAAGCGCGCCAGCAGCAGGCCATAGCGATGGTCGGCGGCGTCGGTGAATACGCCTTCCAGGGTCTTGATGTCGTGCATGGTTTCATTCCGATTGAGACGGAGACGAGGCGGCCGTTCGGGGCCGACCCGCGGGGCCGAGTTGCAAAGGCCGCCTAGTGTAGCACCGCGAACCCGCGCGGTAGAGCGCGCCCGCACGAATCGGGCGACGGGCCGCCTGCCATACCGCTGACTGGCCCTGCATTTGGCGCCAGTATTTTCAGTGGCCTCGGCCCGGGGTCCTGCCCGGTCATGTCTACCCTTCGTTCATCGTTCGGTGTTTACCGTGCTTTCGTCTGGCCACCTGCCTCGTGGTGGCAGGTCCTGGTTCGGCATCCGGTGTTTACGGTGCCTTCGGTCCGCAACCTGCCAGGCGCTGACTCGCCAGCGCGCCCCGAGGTACTTCTTTGCTCGTGCAAAGAAGTACCCAAGAAACACGCCCGACTGCCGCGACCCCGGCCCGCTGAGCGGGCCGGGGCTTCCCTCGCTCCGAGGCTTTTCGCGGGCGGCGCTGAACTCGCTGCGCCTGCGGCTCCGCTCAGACATCCAGCGCCTCTAATCCCGCGAAAACCCTCTCCGCTCGGCGCGACGACAACGGGGAGGCAGGTCCAAACAACGGCTAGTCCAGCGATATAGCTAGTGGATGTTGGCTGGGTCTTCGGACATCCTGGGCACGCTCGGTCTTTGGCCGTTGCGTGCCGCGCCCGCGTGGCGGGCGCCGGGGGCTTTCGGGTGGCGGTGCCTATGGTTAGGAGTAAGGGTGGGGATACGGTAGGTTTTGACCTTCGCCTCCCGTATGGAGCCCCTCGCGGAGGGCGTGATGGGCCGGCCCGTTTTCCATAAATTCGGGGCGCTGGATGTCTGAGCGGAGCCGAAGGCGCAGCGAGTTCAGCGCCGCCGGCCCAGCGCGTCCGGAGCGAGGTTCCCGGGCGAAATCCGGGTGCCCTTCTTTGGGTCCTTTCTTGGGCAAGCAAGAAAGGACCTCGCGGCGCGCTGGCGAATCAGCGCCTGGCAGGTTGCGGACCGAAGGCACCGTAAACACCGAGCGACGAACCATGGCCAGCCACCACGAGGCAGGCGGCCGGGGGCTACTCGTGGACGTAGTCCACGACCTCCAGGCCGAAGCCACCGAGGCCATGAAAGCGCTTGGGCGCCGACATCAGCTTCATGCGCCCCACCCCGCAGTCAGCCAGGATCTGGGCACCAATGCCATACATGCGCCACTCGGCGGAGTTCTCCCGCCCACTGCGCTCTTCCGGCGCCGGCTGGCCGATATGCTCCAGACGCTGGGCCAGGGCCTCCGGGCTCTCGTGCTTGCGCAGCACCACCACCACACCCTCGCCGGCCGCGTCGATCCGGCGCAGGGCATCGTCCAGCGGCCAGCCACGATCCGGACCGGCGTAACCCAGCGTGTCGTACAGCGTGCTTTCCAGGTGGACACGCACCAGGGTCTC
This sequence comes from Thioalkalivibrio sp. ALE31, assembly GCF_000377405.1. Classification (GTDB taxonomy): domain Bacteria; phylum Pseudomonadota; class Gammaproteobacteria; order Ectothiorhodospirales; family Ectothiorhodospiraceae; genus Thioalkalivibrio. The sequence goes on from NZ_KB905020.1 coordinate 699,368, forward strand.
CTGGTCCGGCTTCGGCTCCCCGCGCACCAGCGCGAAATGCAGCTCGTGATCCACCTCGTCCTCGAACGCCAGCAAGCGGAACTCGCCGTACTCGGTCGGGAAGGGGCGTTCGGAAACCCGCTGCACCGTCTTCTCGTTCTCGATCCGGTAGCGGATCAGGTCCTCGATGGTGCCCATCTTGAGATCGTGCTCGGCGCAGAAGCGTTCGAGATCCGAACGCCGCGCCATGCTGCCGTCCTCGTTCAGGATCTCGACAATCACCGCCGCCGGTTCGGCCCCAGCCAGGCGCGCCAGATCGCACCCGGCCTCGGTATGGCCGGCGCGCACGATGACCCCGCCGGGCTGTGCCATCAGCGGAAACACGTGCCCCGGCTGGACGATATCCTCGGGCTTCGCGTTGGGCGCGACCGCGGTCCGGATGGTGTGTGCGCGATCGTAGGCCGAGATGCCGGTGGTCACGCCCTCGGCGGCCTCGATCGACAGCGTAAAGTTGGTGCCATGCACGTCATTGGTGTCGGTCACCATCAGCGGCAGCGCGAGCTGCTTGCAGCGCTCGCGGGTCAGCGTCAGGCAGATTAGCCCCCGGCCGTACTTGGCCATGAAGTTGATGTCCTCGGGCCGCGCGTGCGAGGCCAGCATCAAGAGGTCGCCCTCGTTCTCGCGGTCCTCGTCGTCGACGATGACCACCATGCGTCCGGCCTGCAGTTCCTCGAGGATCGTTTCGGTACTGGAAAATTCCATGCGTGCCTTCGGTCGGGGGCCGTGCGCTCAGTCGCGCGGCCCGGATTGATTGGGAAAGCCCTGTTCAGCCAGCCAGGCCTCCGACAGGTCGCCCGCCTGCGCGCCGGGCTCGGCCGCCCGCTCGCCCAGCATCAGACGCTCCAGGTAGCGGGCGATCAGGTCGACCTCGAGGTTGACCGGGGTGCCCACCGTATAGACGGCGAAGCGGGTCAGGGACCAGGTGTGCGGGATGATGTTGACCTCGAACTCGGCGCCGTCCACGCGGTTCACGGTCAGGCTGGTGCCATCAATGGTGATCGAGCCCTTGGCCGCGATGTAGCGGGCCAGTGCCGGTGGCGCGCGAAAGCGCACGCGGGTCGAGCGCGCATCGGGCTCCATCGCCACCACCTCGCCGACGCCGTCGACGTGCCCGGACACCATGTGCCCGCCCAGACGGTCGCCCAAAGCCAGCGCCCGTTCGAGGTTCACCCGGTCCCCCGGTCCGAGGTGGCCCAGCGTGGTCACCTCCAGCGACTCGCGCGAGACATCGGCGGCAAAGCCACTGCCCGCCAGATCGGTCACCGTCAGGCAGACCCCGTTCACCGCGATGGAGTCCCCCAGCCGGGTGTCCGACAGGTCCATCCCGGTCGCGTTCACGTGCAGCCGCACGTCGCCACCACTGGGGGTCAGGCGCTCCAGGCTGCCTAGGGTCTCGATGATTCCGGTAAACATGGACGTCCGCTCGTTCCGGGGTGCCCGCACGAACCGCGCCGGGCTGCTCGCCGCCCATCATAGGGAAACCCTAATGAATTCGCACCACGCCCCGGACGTTTGCCCGGTTCCTGGACGGAAAACCCTTGTTCACCACGAAGCACACGAAGACACGAAGAAGGTCAAAGGCGGTTCACAGGAAGATGGGAAGATTGGAAGGGTTTTTCGGTAAAGCACAATAGCGGATGGTCATGGTCTGCCCATGCGATGCGGTTGCGCACCCCGTTTCAAACCCAGTCATCCTTCCACTCTTTCCGTCTTCCTGTAGACCGCCCTTGACCTTTCCCTTCTTCGTGCCTTCGTGTGCTTCGTGGTGAAATCGGCCTTCAGGAACGCGGGTGGGCGCGCAGGCGCAGGGTTTCGCCGACCCAGCGGGAATCGACGATCTCGAGTTCGGCGCGCTCGGACATGCGGGCCAGCGGCCACTCGACCAGGGGGCGAGCATTGGAGCCCATCAGCAGGGGGGCCTGGTAGATCAGCCATTCGTCCACCCAGCCACCGCGCGCAAGCGCCCCGGCCAGACCCGGTCCGGATTCCACATGCAGCTCGTTGACCTCGGCGCGGCCCAGCTCCGCCAGCACCGCGCCCAGATCCAGCCCGCCATCGGCGGATTCCTCCGCCAGCGGCACGGGCCGGACCTCCGCCCCTCGGCCGCGCAGGGTGTCCGCGGCCGGCGAGTCCGCGGCATCGGGCCCCGTGAGGATCCAGACCGGTCCCTCGCGCAGGATCTGCGCGCCCGGCGGCGTCCGCAGGCGGGCGTCCAGGATCACCCGCAGGGGCTGGCGTCCCGGCAGGTCGTAATAGCGGGGGTCGTCCGGAAATCCGGCATGGGCGGCCAGGTCGAACGGCTTCATGCGCACGTTCAGGCGCGGGTCGTCGGCGACCACGGTGCCGCTGCCGGTCAGGATCGCGCCCGCGCGGGCCCGCCACTGCTGGACGTCGCGGCGCGCCGCCTCGCCGGTGATCCATTGCGACTCGCCGGAGGCCATGGCGGTACGCCCGTCGAGGCTCGCGGCAAGCTTGACCCGCACCCAGGGGCGTCCCTGCTCCATGCGCCGCACGAATCCGGGGTTCAGGGCACGCGCCTCGGCCTCCAGCACGCCGCTGTCGACCGGGATACCTGCTGCCCGCAGGGCCTCGATCCCGCCGCCACAGACCTGCGGGTTGGGGTCCTGCATGGCGATCACGACCCGGGCTACCCCAGCGCCGATCAGGGCATCGGTGCAGGGCGGGGTCCGGCCGTGATGGCTGCAGGGTTCCAGGGTGACGTAGGCGGTTGCGCCACGCGCGGCCTCGCCCGCCGCCCGCAGTGCGTTCACCTCGGCATGGGCCTCGCCGGCCTTCCAGTGCAGTCCCGCGCCGACTTCGCGTCCGTCGCGCACGATCACGCACCCGACCCGCGGGTTCGGGTCCGCGGTGAAGCGGCCGTAGTCGGCCAGCTCCAGGGCCCGCGCCATGTAACGGCGGTCCGTGATCGCCTGCTCGGTCGTGGGTGCTTCCATCACTCCCCCCTGGACGAGTCACCACTCCCCGGTGGCACCTGCGGGCCGCCCGCCGCCGGTTCCGGGGCAGGACCGGGCGCCTCCTCGTCGATCAGACGCAGCTGCGAGCGGCGCATCTCCGGGCTGAGGTCTTCCTCCAGCCGTTCGATGGCCTCGCGGAAGGACTGCACACTGGCGAAGCTGAGATAAATGGAGGCAAACCGGATATAGGCCACATGGTCGAGGCCGTGCAAGGCGGCCAGGACCATTTCGCCGATACGGTCGGATTTCACTTCCGGGGCGGTGAGCGCGGACAGCTGACGCTTGATGTCGTCGATGACCCGCTCGACATCGTCGGTCTTCACCGGGCGCTTGTGCAGGGCCCGACGCAGACCGCTGCGCAGCTTCTCCTCGTCGAAGGCGACGCGTTCGCCGGAGCGCTTGACCACCCGCGGCAGGCTGAACTCCGCCCGTTCGAAGGTGGTAAAGCGCGCCCCGCAGGCGCGGCACTGGCGCCGGCGCCGGATCTGTTCCTGCTCCGGGCCGGCCACCCGCGAATCGACCACGCGGGTATCCTGATCATGACAGGACGGACAGCGCATCCCGCGCCCGCGACCCGTGACTCGCCGTGATTATTCGGGCGCGCCGTAGACCGGGAAGCGGCGGCAGATCTCGACGACCTTGTCGCGGGTCGCGTCGATCACCTGCTCGTTCTCGTGGTCGTCCAGCACGTCGGCGATCCAGCCGGCCAGCTCGCGCGACTCGGCCTCGGTAAAGCCACGCGTGGTCAGCGCGGCGGTGCCGATGCGGATGCCGGAGGTTACGAACGGGGACTGCGGGTCGTTCGGCACCGCGTTCTTGTTGACGGTGATGTTGGCGCGACCCAGCGCGGCATCCGCGGCCTTTCCGGTCATGCCCTTGGACACCAGGCTCAGCAGGAACAGGTGGTTGTCGGTGCCTCCGGAGACGATGTCGTAGCCGCGTTCGACCAGGACCTCGGCCATCGCGCGGGCGTTGGCGATCACCTGCTTCTGGTAGGTCTTGAATTCCGGTTCCAGGGCCTCCTTGAACGCCACCGCCTTGCCGGCGATCACGTGCATCAGCGGGCCACCCTGGGTACCCGGGAAGATCAGCGACTGGAACTTCTTGTTCAGCTCCGGCTGACCCTTGGTGATGATGAAGCCGCCACGCGGCCCGCGCAGGGACTTGTGCGTGGTGGAGGTGACCACGTGGGCGTGGTCGATCGGATTCGGGTATTCACCAGCCGCGATCAGGCCGGAGACGTGGGCCATGTCCACCATCAGGTAGGCGCCCACGGAATCGGCGATCTCGCGGAAGCGCTTCCAGTCGACCACACGCGAGTAGGCGGAGAAGCCGGCGACGATCATCTTCGGCTGGTGCTCGGTGGCCAGACGCTGGACCTCGTCGTAGTCGATCAGGCCCTCGTCGGTGATGCCGTACTGCACCGCGTTGTAGATCTTGCCGGAGAAGTTCGGCTTGGCGCCGTGGGTCAGGTGGCCGCCGGCGTCCAGGCTCATGCCGAGCACGGTGTCATGCGGCTGCAGCAGGGCCATGTACACGGCCGCGTTGGCCTGCGAGCCGGAATGCGGCTGCACGTTGGCGTAGTCGGCGCCGTAGAGTTCCTTGAGACGGTCGATCGCGAGCTGTTCGACGATATCCACGTACTCGCAGCCACCGTAGTAGCGCTTGCCCGGGTAGCCCTCGGCGTACTTGTTGGTCAGCACGGAGCCCTGGGCCTCCATCACGCGCGGGCTGGTGTAGTTCTCGGAGGCGATCAGCTCGATGTGCTCTTCCTGGCGCTGCGCCTCCTTGCTGATGGCGCCCCAGAGTTCGTCGTCGTAACCGTGGATACTCATGTCGATCGAAAACATTCGGTTCTCCCGTTCAAGGCTTCGGATTCGGTGGATTGCGGCGCGCCCGCCGGAAGGCGGCACTGCCGTCAAAAAGGCCGCTTATCATACGTCATCCGGCCCCTCTTTTCAGACCGGGCGGCTCCCGGGGCGCCCACCACGACGCCTCGCGAACGCCCCGAAATTGCGGGTTTCGCAAGCCCGATCAAGTACTTTGATGCCGGTCCCTTCGGCGCGGACGGGGCCGGCTCAAGCCCCTTCCAGCGACCGTGGAATACCGCGCCCGGCGCGCGTCAGGCGGGTCCGTCGATCCGCTCGACACCCACCTCGTGGCGGATCGGGTAGACCGGGAGCCCGAACTGGTTGTAGATCGCCACGTCCGCCGCGTCGCGGCCGTAGCCCACCACCACGTAGCCGCCCCGCAATTCCGTCTGGGTCGCATCGAAGCTGTACCAGCGACCGCCGACGAAGGCCTCGAACCAGGCGTGCATGTCCATCGGCTGCAGGCCGTGCAGATACCCGACCACCATGCGCGCCGGGATACTGAGACTGCGGCAAAGGGCGATGCCCAGATGCGCCAGGTCGCGGCACACCCCACTCCCGCGCTGGTTCACCTCCACCGCCGAGATCGGGATGTCGCTGGTGCCGGGAAGATACTCGATGCGGTCACGCAGCCATTGCTCGATGGCGGCCACCTGGTCGTAGCCCAGCCACTGCCCGGCGGTGATCTCGGTCGCCATGCGATTGAAACGGTCCGATTCGCAGAAGCGGCTGGGCAGGAGGTAGCCAAGGGTCGCGTCCGGCAGGGCCTGTACCTCGACAAACGGGGCGCCGGGGGCGCGATCCAGGGCATCGGCCGTCTGCACCTCGGCCGCCGTGTGGATCGAGAATGGCCCCGGCGGCGCGACCAGACGCTGGCAGAGATTGCCGTAGACATCCACGAACTCGGTCACCGGGGCGTTCGGCACCAGGCGATACTCCTCGCGCGCGATCCACTGCAGCGGGCCGCTGCGCGGGCGCAGCATCAGCACGAACGGTGTCGGGACGGGGATCTCGAATTCGAAGTCACAGCGGGTTTCAAGCCACATGGGGCAATGCCTGCGTCGGATGGAGGCCTCACCCTACGCGCCGCTTGACCGCAGAGCCAGAAAAACCTTGCCGCGTTACCCGGACCGGCGGGCGTGTACATTACGGCCCGATTCCCTACACTCGCGATACCGCCTGTTCCCGGGAGAACACATGCGAGGATCCGCCGTGCACCGCATCCCGACACGTCGCCTGACCCGCGGGCTGCCGGCCCTGGGCCTGAGCCTGGCTTTGTTGCTGCTCGCGCCCCTGGCGGCGGCCGAGCAGCGCTTCATCAACATCGGTACCGGCGGCGTCACCGGGGTCTACTACCCGGCCGGCCAGCACCTGTGCCGCCTGTTCAACACTCGCCGCGACGAACACGGGATGCGCTGCACCGCGGAAAGCACCGGGGGCTCGGTGTTCAATCTGAACATGGTGCGCTCCGGCGACATGGATTTCGGCGTGGCCCAGTCGGATCTGCAGTACCACGCCTACCACGGCAGCGGCCGCTTCGAGGCCTTCGGGCCAGCCACGCACCTGCGGGCCATGTTCAGCCTGCACCCGGAGCCCCTGACCCTGGTGGTGCGTCCCGACGCGGAGATTGCCGGACTGGATGATCTGCCGGACAAGCGCGTGAACATCGGCAACCCCGGATCCGGCCAGCGCACCCTGATGGAAGAGCTGATGGAGAAGCTCGGCTGGGATCACGATACCTTCCGCCGAGTCAGCGAGCTGCCCTCGCGCGAGCAGGCCCAGGCCCTGTGCGACAATCGCATCGACGCCTTCGTGTTCTCCGTCGGCCACCCTTCGGCGGCGATCCAGGAGCCCATCGCCACCTGTGATGCACGCCTGGTCTCCATCGAGGGGCCGGCCATCGAGGAACTGATCCGCTCGACCCCCTACTACCTCACCGCCGTGATTCCCGCCGATACCTACCCAGGGCAGGACCAGGACATCCGCACCTACGGCGTGGGCGCCACCCTGGTCACCTCGGACCGCACGTCGAACACCGCCGCCTTTGAACTGACCCGCGCCGTGTTCGAGAACTTCGAGACCTTCCGTGGCCTGCACCCGGCCTTCAGCGGTCTCGAACGCGAGGGCATGGTGGACGAGGGCCTGTCCGCGCCCATGCACCCCGGCGCCCGACGCTACTTTCGCGAGGCAGGACTGATCGATGACTGATACCCGAGCCCAGGATGTCGCCAGCCCGGAAGACCGCCAGGTCGCCGAGCTGGAGACCGGCGGCCGCCACCCCGGCCGCGCGACCCGCAGTCTCATCTGGATCACGGCCGTCGCGTGGTCGCTGTTCCAGATCTGGATCGCCGCGCCGATGGCCGACTGGGTGGATGTCTTCGTGGTCTCCGAGACCGAGGCCCGCTCCATCCATCTGGCCTTCGCGATCTTCCTCGGCTACCTGCTCTTCCCCGCGGTACGTCCCACCGCCCGCGGCAAGGGCTGGCAGCACGCGATCGGCATCCTCTATGCCCTCGGCGGCCTGGCCCTGATCGCACTAGGGCTATGGCAGCTGCTGGGCCTTGAACGCCTCGGCGAGGTCTATCTGGCTCTGGGGATCGCCCTGGTCGTAGTGGCCTGGCCCCTGCTGCGCGGGAACGACCCCGTGCATCGTGTGCCCCTGGGCGACTGGGTATTCGCCGCGGTCGCGGCCTTCAGTGCGCTCTACCTCTACCTGTTCCACGAGGCGCTGGCGGCGCGCCCAGGCGCCCCCACCGAGCTGGACCTGGTCATGGCCGGGATCGGTCTGATCCTGCTGCTGGAGGCGACACGCCGCGTGCTCGGCCCGGCGCTGACCATCATCGCGGCGATCTTCCTGTTCTACACCTTCGCCGGGCCGCTGATGCCAGACCTGATCGCCCATCGCGGCGCCAGCTACCCGCGCGCGATGGCGCAGCAGTGGCTGTCCAACGAGGGGGTGTTCGGGATCGCGCTGGGGGTCTCCACCAGCTTCGTGTTCCTGTTCGTGCTGTTCGGCGCGCTGCTGGAACGCGCCGGCGCCGGCGACTACTTCATCCGCGTGGCCTTCTCCTTGCTCGGGCACCTGCGCGGGGGCCCGGCCAAGGCCGCGGTGATGGCCTCGGGGATGACCGGCGTGGTCTCCGGTTCATCCATCGCCAATGTGGTCACCACCGGCACCTTCACCGTGCCGCTGATGCGCCGGGTCGGTTTCGCCCCGCACAAGGCCGGCGCGGTGGAGGTGGCCAGCTCGGTCAACGGCCAGTTGATGCCGCCGGTGATGGGGGCCGCCGCCTTCCTGATGGTCGAGTACGTCGGCATCCCCTACGTGGAGGTGCTCAAACACGCGATTCTGCCGGCGCTGATCGCCTATATCGCGCTGATCTATATCGTCCACCTGGAGGCCTGCAAGAACGGCATGGAGGGGCTCCAGCGCGCCACCGTGACCACCTGGCGCGGGCGCCTGATCAGCTTCGGGATCACCGTCTCCAGCCTGATCATCCTGGCCGCCGCGGTGTACTGGGGGCTGGGCTGGATCAAGGACGTGGCCGGCGACGCCGCCGCCTGGATCATCGCCGGCCTGCTGTTCGCGGCCTACCTGATCCTGCTGTGGATCGTCGCCCGCGAACCCGAGCCGGAACCCCTGGACACCGAGCAACCCCTGCCGCGCGTGCTACCCACGGTACTGGGCGGTCTGCACTATGTGCTGCCGCTGGTGGTGCTGGTCTGGGCTCTGGTGGTGGAACGCCTGTCGCCGGGGCTGGCGGCGTTCTGGGCGGTGGCCTTCATGATCTTCATCGTCCTGACCCAGCGCCCGCTGGTCGCGCTGTTCCGGCGCCAGGGCCGGCTGCTGCAGGCGACCTGGGTCGGGGTATGGGAGCTGTTCCAGGGCTTCGAGACCGGCGCGCGCAACATGATCGGTATCGGCCTGGCCACCGCCGCGGCCGGGATCATCGTCGGCACCGTGGCAATGACCGGCGTCGGGCTGGTGCTGACCGACCTGGTGGACACCCTGTCCGGCGGCAACCTGCTGCTGGTGCTGGTGCTGACGGCCCTGATCAGCCTGATCCTGGGGCTGGGCCTGCCGACCACCGCGAACTACATCATCGTGGCGACCCTGATGGCCCCGATCATCGTCGACCTGGGCGCCCAGCACGACATCCTGATCCCGCTGATCGCGGCCCACCTGTTCGTGTTCTATTTCGGCATCATGGCCGACGTGACGCCGCCGGTGGGTCTGGCCTCGTTTGCCGGCGCGGCGATCGCGAAGGCCGACCCGATCCGCACCGGGATCCAGGCCTTTGCCTACAGCCTGCGCACCATCGCATTGCCGTTCTTCTTCATCTTTAACAGCCAGTTGCTGCTGATCGGCGTGGACAACGTGTTCCAGCTGACGCTGGTATTCCTCGGCTCGCTGGCGGGCATCCTCGCGTTTACCGCAGCCACCCAGGGCTGGTTCCTGACCCGCAGCCGCTACTGGGAATCCGGCGCCCTGCTGGTGGTGGCCTTCGTGCTGCTGGTGCCCACGGTACTGATGGACCGCATCGCGCCGCCCTTTGCGCACCAGCCGCCGGAGACCCTGCTGGAGGTCGTCGAAACGATCCCGGATCGTGACTCGCTGCGCGTGGAGGCCACCGGCATCGACCTGGAGGGCCGCGAGATCACCCGCACGGTGATGTTCCCACTGGGCAGCCCGGATCTGGCTCCGCGCGAACGCCTGGCCGATGCCGGCCTGGACGTGCGCTTCGATCCCGACGCGCAGAAGGCGCAGATACAAACGGTTGCTTTCGGCAGCCCGGCCGGCCGGGTAGGCTTGGAGGGTGGCTGGGCCATCACCGGCGTGCTGGTGCCCACCGACCGTCCGAGTCCCTACTGGTTCTACCTCCCCGCGCTGGCCCTGGGGCTCCTGGTCGCCTGGAACCAGCGCCGGCGCACGACACCACCGGGAGGCGGGCCATCCGCCGACGCCCCGGCGCTGTCGGCGTAACCCGACCTCACCACGAACGGAGGACCCGCGATGGAACAACCTCAATACGGCTTCAACGTGATCGTGCCGGGCGCGATCGATCAGGTGATCGAGCGCACCACGGCCGCCCTGGGCGAGGAAGGCTTCGGCATTCTCAGCGAGATCGACGTGGCCGCGGCCTTCAAGAAGAAACTGGACCTGGATCATCGGGCCTACCGCATCCTCGGCGCCTGCAACCCGAACCTGGCCCGCCAGGCGATCGAGGCGGATCCGAACATCGGGCTGCTGCTGCCCTGCAACGTCCTGGTACAGGACAACGAGAACGGGACCTGCACGGTCGGCTTCATGGACCCGGTCGCGGTGATGGGTCTGGTCAACAAGCCCGGTGTCGAGGACCTTGCTCAAGATGTGCGGCATCGCCTGGAACGGGTACGCCTGACACTGGAGACGGGCTAGTGGGCCATGCGGGAAGTTCGGTGACGATGGAGCACAGCCAGAAGTGCCGGAGCAAGGCGGGCAAGTGCCGGAATAGCCACGCTATTTCAAACTTGCCCAACGCAGCGCCGGCGCTTCTGGCGAAGCGATCCGTTACCGAACTTTCCGCGTGGCCCGCTAGCCCCGGCCGCGCCCGTATCTGATGGAACCCGGAACCGACCAGTCCTTGCTACTGGCCGAGCGCATCCGTTCGGCCAGTGCAGCCGGCCACCGCCTGGCCATCACCGGCAGTGGCAGTCAGCGTGCCCTCGCGTTCCCCGAAGGATATCCGGCGGATGTGCAGCTGCTGGAGGCAGGCCGCCACCACGGCATCGTCAATCTGGCCCCCAGCGAGCTGGTGGTGACGGTGCGTGCCGGCACACCGGTGATGGAATTGCAGGCCGCGCTGGAAGAGGTCGGCATGATGCTGCCCTTCGAGCCGGCCATGCCCACCCCGTCCAGCACCGTAGGTGGCATGGTCGCCCTGGGGCTGTCCGGCGCGCGCCGCCCCTGGACCGCCAGTCTGCGCGACGCGCTGCTGGGTACACGCATCGTGAACGGCCGCGGCGAGATCCTGCGCTTCGGTGGCGAGGTCATGAAGAACGTCGCCGGCTTCGACGTCTCGCGCCTGATGGCGGGCAGCATGGGCAGTCTGGGCCTGCTGCTGGAAGCCAGCTTCAAGCTGCTCCCCGCCCCCGCCTACCAGGCCTGGCTGCGCCGCGAGGCCTCCGCGGCCGAATTCATCCAGCAGGCCCGGGACTGGGGACGCACCGCCCTGCCCTTCTCCGGCCTGGCCTGGGCCGACGGGATCACCCGGATCCGCCTGGGCGGTGGGCAGGAGGCCGTGCAGGAGGCCGCCGAGCGCCTGGGCGCGGATGCCGATCTGGAGGGTCCGCCCTTCTGGACCCGGCTGCGCGATCGTCACCTGCCGTTCCTGACCGGTTCGGTGACCGGCGACGAACGCCTGTGGCGTCTGAGCCTGCCGCCGGCGACCCCGCCCCTCGACCTGCCGGGCGAGTGGCTGATGAACTGGGGCGGCGGCGAGCGCTGGCTGCGCTCCAGCGCGGCCCCGGAAACGGTCCGCACGACGGTCGCAGACGCGGGCGGGCATGCCCGGCTGTGGCTGGGCAATCCCGCCGGCGGCACTTGGCTGCACCCGCGCCCCGCGCCGCACGCGCGCCTGGAAGGGGAAGTCCGCGCGGCGATGGACCCGGACGGGGTATTTTTCGCCCCACTGATTGCCCCCCATCCACGCCCCGCCCGGGCGAGCTGAGACTATGGAAACCCGCCTGCACCCCCGCTTCGAGAACGACCCGGCGGCGCGCATCGCCGAGGACGCGCTGCGCGCCTGTGTGCACTGCGGCTTCTGCAACGCGACCTGCCCGACCTATCAGGAACAGGGCGACGAGCTGGACGGCCCGCGCGGCCGGATCTACCAGATCAAGGAGGTCCTGGAGAGCGGCGAGGCCAATGCCACGACGCGCACCCATCTGGACCGCTGCCTGACCTGCCTCAACTGCATGACCACCTGCCCCTCCGGCGTGGACTACAACCACCTGGTGGCGGTGGGCCGCGAGGTCGTCGAGCGCGACCTCGACCGCCCCTGGCGCGAGCGGCTGCTGCGCGGCCTGCTGGCGCGCGCCCTGCCGGCGCGCTGGCCGTTCCGTCTGGCCCTCGGGCTGGGGCGTCTCGCCCGCCCGGCCCTGCCCGCGCGACTGAAGCGGCGCGTGCCGCCGCGCCAGGCCACCGAGACCGTACCCCGGCCCGCCAACGGTGCTGCGGGACCCGGCTTCCAGCATGGGCGCGTGCTGCTGCTGGGCGGCTGCGTGCATGACGCCATCGACGCCCGCATCAACGCGGCCCTGCGCCACCTGCTGGCCCGCCGCGGCGTCGAGGTAGTGGAGACCGGGGCGGCCCGCTGCTGTGGAGCGGTGGAACACCACCTGGCCTTCGAGGAACGGACCCGCGCCCGGGTCCGCGCCAACCTCGACGCCTGGGAACCGGTCCTGGAGCGCGGCGTCGACGCGGTCGTAAGCACCGCAAGTGGCTGCGGCGTGCTGCTACGCGACTACGGGCACATCCTGGCCGACGACCCGACGTACGCCGAGCGCGCGGCCCGGCTGGCGGCACGGGTTCGCGACCCGGTGGAACTGTTCGACGCCGAAAGCATCCGCGAGCTCGGAATCCGCGCACCGGCCGATCACCCACCAGTGGCCTGGCACGCCCCCTGTACCCTGCAACACGGCCAGGCCCTGCCCGGGCGCGTGGAACCGCTCCTGCAGGCCGCCGGTTTCAATCTGGTTCCGGTCATCGAGCCGCACCTGTGCTGCGGCTCTGCCGGCACCTACTCGATCCTGCAGCCGGAGATGGCAGGTCGGCTTCGCCAGCGCAAGCTGGACAACCTCGAGGCCGCGGGCCCCGCGCGCATCGTCACCGCCAACATCGGCTGCCAGACCCATCTGCAAAGTGGCACGGACACCCCGGTCGAGCACTGGCTCACGCTGCTCGAGCGCCACTGTCCGGCAACTCCCGCCGGTGCGTAGGGGCGCTTGCCCGCGCCCGGACGGCGATCTAGATTCCCCCTTTTCCAATCCGGTAGACGCATCCATGCAGGCAAAATCCTTTCTCCCCCCGCAGCGCACCCTGATGGGCCCCGGCCCCTCCGATGTGAACCCGCGTGTTCTGAGCGCGATGAGCCGCCCGATCATCGGCCACCTGGACCCGGTCTTCGTCGGCATGATGGAGGAGATGAAAGGCCTGCTGCAGTACGCCTTTCAGACCAACAACGCGCTGACCCTGCCGGTCTCCGCCCCCGGCTCCGCCGGCATGGAGACCTGCTTCGTGAACCTGGTCGAGCCGGGCGACAAGGTGATCGTCTGCATCAACGGCGTGTTCGGCACGCGCATGAAGGAAAACGTCGAGCGCTGTGGCGCCACTGCCGTGGTGGTGGAGGACGACTGGGGCGCCCCGGTCTCCCCGCAGAAGGTCGAGGACGCGCTGAAGGGCAACCCGGATGCGAAGATCCTGGCCTTCGTGCACGCCGAGACCTCCACCGGCGCGCGCTCGGATGTCGAGACCCTGTGCCGGCTGGCGCGCGAACACGACTGCCTGACCATCGTCGACTCGGTCACCGGCCTCGCCGGCAGCCCGCTGTACGTGGATGACTGGGGCGTGGACGCGATCTACTCCGGCTCGCAGAAGTGCCTGTCCTGCACCCCGGGCCTGTCGCCGGTCAGCTTCAGCGAGCGCGCGGTGGAACGCATCCAGGCGCGCAGCCACAAGGTCCAGAGCTGGTTCCTCGACCTGAACCTGGTCATGGGGTACTGGGGCGGCGGCGGCAAGCGCGCCTACCACCACACCGCCCCGATCAACGCCCTGTACGCCCTGCACGAATCGCTGGTAATCCTTGCCGAGGAAGGCCTGGAGAACAGCTGGTCGCGTCACTGCCGCCACCACGACGCCCTGCGCGCCGGCCTTGAGGCCATGGGCCTGAGCTTCCTGGTGGATGCCGAGCACCGCCTGCCGCAGCTCAATGCGGTGCACGTGCCCGAGGGCGTGGACGAGGCCGCGGTGCGCAGCGAACTACTGAACCGCTACGGCCTGGAGATCGGCGCCGGGCTGGGACCCTATGCCGGCAAGGTCTGGCGCATCGGCCTTATGGGCTACGGCGCCAACGAGAAGAACGTCCTGCTATGCCTGTCCGCGCTGGAGGCCGTGCTGGCCGACATGGGGGCCGTCACCCCCGGCCGCGCGATGCCCGCCGCCCGGGCCGCCTACGCGCAGCAGGGCTGAAGAACCCACCTATCACCGGCCGCCGCCGCGCCCCTGCGCGCTGGCGGCCCCGCGAGACCCAACGGGAGGCGCACCATGACGCTAAGCGAACTGCTGCAGTACCTGGATGAACACATGGACGGCGTGTTCCTGGACGGCGACCCTGCCGCGTCGCTGGAAAAGGCGCGTAGCGGCGAACACCGCAACCCCATCGCGGCCGAGGTCCTGGTCGCGCTGATGGACGGGGCCGGCGCCGACAGCCCGGACACCACCCTGGAGCGCGCCGAGGCGGTCAAGGCCATCGGCCCGACCCGCCTGAAGTACATGGGCGATGATGCACCCGTAGAGGGCTTCCGCCTGGTGGAGAAGACCATCGTCACCATCGACGCCGCCTACAACGAAGAGGCGCTCGCCTCCCGCGGCTGATCCCGCCCGCTAAGGTGTCATCCCGGAAACCGCGCAGCGGTTATCCGGGATCTCCGACGCCAGGGCAGATCAGGGCGATGGGGCATCCGCGACGCGGGGATCCCGGCGCTTCGCTGCGCTTCGGCCGGGATGACGAGAGGTGTTCCCCTAGAACAGCCCGGCGAGCCAGAGCACCGCGCCGGCCATCGAGGCCCCGATCAGCGCGCCAATGGCGACGTCGCTTGGATAGTGCAGCGCCAGTACCAGCCGCGAGGCGGCCACCAGCGCCGCGAACGGCACCACCAGCCAGGCCCAGACCGGGAACCACGCCACCAGGACCACGGTGAATCCCACCGCGTGCATGGTATGGCCGGAGGGGAAGCTGAACTCGTCCAGCGGGTCCACCGTCCGCGTGAACGGGCGATCACGGTGGCAGGGCCGCCGCCGGCTGGTGCGTCGCTTCAGCCACTTGTACACCGGCAGCGACGCCAGACCCACCACCGCCATCTGCAGGCTGACCCAAGCCGCCTGCGGCCCGTGCAGCAACGGCAGCACCAGCATCAGCGCATACCAGGCCACCCCGTCGCCCAGCCGGCTCACCCCGCCAAAGAATCCGCTGACGACACGGCGCCGGTTGTAGTGGTTGAACTGCCGGCAGACCGCCAGCTCCAGCTCATCCATCCATTGCAGGACTCGCATCGCGCCCCTCCTTGAGGATTCCCAGACACTGGGACTCGAACTCGGCCACCACCTCGACCCAGTCGAGCCCGCGGGCATGCGCTCGCGCCTGACGGCCCATCTCGCGCCAGGCCTCCGGATCCTGCGCGAGAGCGCCCGCCGCGCCGACGAAGGCGGCGGCATCCTCGGACGCCGTTCCCGTCAGCGGCACCCGGGCGCCACTCACGCCGCTGGTCACATGCTCGTGAGCCGCGGCCGAATCGAAGGCCAGCACCGGGAGCCCGCTCGCCATGGCCTCGATCACCACATTGCCGAAGGTCTCGGAAGTCGACGGAAACAGGAACAGATCGGCGCTGGCGTAGTGCTGTGCCAGGGCCTGGCCCACCTGCTGGCCGGTGAAGATCGCGTCCGGATTGGCCCGCTCCAGCTCCGTTCGCGAGGGGCCATCGCCGACCACCACCAGGCGCGCGTCGGGGCGCGCCGCCTGGATGGCGCGAAAGGCATCCACCACCAGGGCCAGATTCTTCTCCGGTGCCAGGCGTCCGACGTACAGCACGACCGATGTGGCGGTCGCCGCACCCCATTGCTGGCGCAGGCGCGATGACCGCCGCGCCGGGGTGAAACGCCGGGTATCCACGCCCCGCGCCATCACCCGCACGCGCTGGAATCCCTGCGCCGCCAGCGTGTGCGCCAGTGCCCCGGTCGGGGCCAGAGTCACGTCACAGCGGTTGTGGAAACGGCGCAGGACAGCGCGCACCAGCGGGGTCAGCCAGCCGACACCGTAGTAGCGGGCATAGCCGTCGAAATGGGTATGAAAACCCGAGGCGACCGGAATCCCGAGGCGCCGCGCCGCGCGCAGGGCCGCATGCCCCAGCGGACCCTCGGTGGCGATATACACGGCATCCGGGCGGTCCTCCGACCACAGGGCCTGCAGCCGGCGGCGCGCCGGGAGACCCATGCGCAGGCCGCTGTAGCCAGGCAGCGGCAGGCCCGCGAGCAGGTGGTCACACGCCACTGATTCGTCGCCCGCCCCGCAGGGGCGCGCCACCTCGCCCGGCTGGCGCGGGCGGGCGACCTGCACCCGGTGGCCACGCTCGCGCATCCCCTCGACCAGCCGCGCGAGGGTATGCGCCACGCCGTTAACCTCCGGCGGCCAGGTCTCGGTGACCAGCGCCAGATGCAGGCGTGTGCGGCAGGGGCCCGGGGACTCGATGTGCGGTTGCGACCACATGATGAATCCCCGTGCCGCGGCCGGCGCTATGCAGGCGAGCGATCGCTTTGGCGACCGGCTGGCGGTTCCAGTGGCAGGTCCAGCACGCGGACGATGGCCTCACGGGCACCGTCCGCCAGGCTGCGCCGGTCCTGGTCCGCGACTTCCAGCGGCGCCAGAAAATGCAGGTCCACACGCGTCTCGCGGCGGCACAGCAAGCGCCATACGTTGGGGATCAGGCGATCCCCGCCGGAATACGATACCGGAACCGCGCCGTCGGGCGCCCGCTCGTAGGCCAGCGCCACCGGCTGCACCGGATGCCGAGTGCCGGTGACGGCCGCGAACAGGCGCGGGTGGAAACGGCGCACGAACTCGCCCCGGCTGGTGGTCCCCTCCGGAAACACCACGAAGTGGCGGCCCTCGTCCAGGCCAGCCTGCATGGCCTCGACATGGGCGGAGGCCTGGTGCGCACCGCGCTCGATGAAGCGGGTGTCGTGCTGCCGGGCCAGCCAGCCGATGACCGGCCAGCGCGCGATCTCCGCCTTGGACAGGAAGCACGGGTCCAGCGCTGCCCCGATCAACGGGATATCCAGCCAGGAGACATGGTTGGAGACCACCAGCGACGGCCGCCGGGGCGGCTCGCCATGGATCCGGAAACGCACCCCCGCGATCCACAGGGCACGGTCGTACCAGGCCCGGCGGATGCGACTGCGCTCCTCGAAGTCGGCCTCGCGGCGGGCCATCCGCCAGGTCAGCCAGACCCCCGCCAGCATGTGCAGCACGATACGCATCAGCCTAGCCAGTGCCCGCAGTGTTCCGGTCATGTTCCGTTCCTCGGCTTGCAGGCGCCGCGGCGCCCAGGAAGTGCCGATGGTAACGGTCCGGCATGGCGCGCACATCCAGCAAGACGAGCACGTCGGCCACATTGAAATCGGGATCGAAACAGGCCTCGCCGCAGACCCGCGCGCCCAGGCGCAGGTAGGCCTTCAATAGCGGCGGCATACCGCTGCGGCTGGGCGTGCCGTGGCAGATGGTCAGGGCGTTGGGAAGCGGTCGGCGCGGGGTGACCCGCAGGCGCGACGGGGCCCGATGGAACATGCGCAGCCAGGCCAGCTGGGCCGGTGTCTGCTCGGTCAGGGGCAGGCTGGCGCAGCCCATCAGGTAGTCGTAGCGATGGGCATTCATGAAACGCGCCAGCCCGGTCCACAGTGCGTTGATGGCGCCGCCCTGGCGATGGTCCGCGCGCACGCAGGTACGACCGACCTCCAGAGTGCGCCCGGGCAGATTCATCAGCGGGCCCAGTTCGAATTCGGACAGCGAATAGAAACCGCCGGCCGTGCTCGCACTCTCTTCGGTCAGGATGCGCGTGCAGGCCACCACACCGCCCGAACGTCGGTCACGCACCAGCAGGTGATGACAGAAGGCGTCCAGCGGGTCACGATCCAGCCCCGAGGCGGTGTCCGGCAGCGCTACGCCCATCTCGCCGGCGAAAACCTCGTGGCGCAGGCGCTGGGCGGCTTCCAGATCCGCGGGGCTGGAAGCCAGATGGACGCGATAGGCAGTTTCGGCATCCGTGGAGGACACGGACAGGGAGCGAGGCGGTGCGGTCATGGTGGCGACCTCCGGTTGAACTGCCCCGGAGACTACGCCGCGCGCTTGACCATCCCGTGTAGAAACGATGACGGTCGGGTGAACCCGCCGTCGGATGCCCACCCGCAGAGGGTGGCATTGGGGGCGGAGGCACCAGCCCCCGCCCCGCGAGGCCGTGCTACGGCAGCTTGCCGGTGTAGGCGCCGGATTCGACCGGCAGGTCCTCGCCTTCCCAGCCCTTGATGCCACCGGCGATATTCACCACGTTGGTGAAGCCCATCTCCTGCAGCCGCTGCACGGACATCGCGGCGCGGCCGCCGGTCGCGCACATCACGGCCACCGGTTTCTCGCGGGCCTCCACCAAGGCGTCGATGCGGTGCGGGGTGTTGGGGTCGGCCGCGCCCTCCAGCAGGCCGCGCGGGACGAGGATGGAATTCGGCGCGTGCATCTTTTCGAACTCATAGGGTTCGCGCACGTCGACCACCAGCCAGTCCTCGCCCGCTTCCATCTTCTCGGCGAGATCCGCCGGGGCAATCTCCTTCACGTTCTTGCGTGCCTCGGCGACGAAATCCATCAGCTTCTTCTCGCTCATTCGAATCTTCCCTTTTGCAATGATCTGGATGTCTTTGTAGGAGCCTGCTTGCAGGCGAAGCCCCTGCCCATGTCGGAGTTTGGCAGGGGCTTCGCCTGCAAGCAGGCTCCTACCACCGGACGCATTCTACCGTGGGTACGCGACCCGGCGTTTCAACCCTGTGAGAGCGCGCTTTCCAGCGCCGCAGGGTCAGTCACCGGCGCCTCGCACTGCAGGCCGCGGCAGAGATAGGCACGCACACCCGTCTCCGGCGCGGCCTTCTCCGCCAGCGCAGCGGGCAGGTCGCCGGCATCGGCCGGGATCGCGAGGGCCCATACCGGAGCAGCCTGCGCCCGCAGGCGCTGCTGCCACGCGGGAAGTTCGTCCGCCGCCCCGCGCAGCACGACCAGGGCCGGCGGCTGATAGTGGATATCCAGCGCCATCAGCAGGCTCATGTGTCCCACCGGGGCCTGTTCGATCATCGGTCCGGCGTTGGCGAGGGTGCGCTCGGCCGCCTCGATATACCGTGGCTCGGCCAGCATGAACCCGAGCTTCTGCAAGGCCTGCGCCGCGACACCGTTGCCATTGGCCATGGCATCGTCGGAATACACTTTCGGGCGCTGGATCAGCGCCTCGTGATCGCCGGCGGTAAAGAAGAAACCGCCGTGCTCGCGGTCCTCGAATTCCGCCAGCAGGGTATCGGCCAGGGTGACGGCCCAGCCCAGCAGCTCGCTGTCCCATTCAGTCTCCAGCAACGCCAGCGTGGCCTCCAGCAACAGGGCGTGATCGTCGAGATAGGCGCGCGGCATCGCACCGGTGGCCCCCTCGCGCACGCTGGCGTACAGCCGTCCGTCGCGCCACAGGCGCTCACGCACGGCGGTCATCGCATCACGTGCCAGGTGCAGCCATTCCGGACGCCCCAGGGCGCGCGCGGCCCGCGCCAGCCCGGTGATCATCAGGGCATTCCAGGCGCCGAGGATCTTCTCGTCCCGGTGCGGTCGCACCCGCTCCGCGCGGGCCGTCAGCAGACGTTCCCGGGCCTGATCCAGCCGCCGGTTCACCTCCGCCTCGTCGATCCCCAGCGCCTCCGCGACGGTCGCCGGCGGCGCGACCTCGTGCAGATGCCAGCGTCCCTCGAAATTGGCCGGGCCGTTCAGCCCCCAGACGCGGCTGGCAACGGCCCATTCGACCTCCGGCAACAACGCCTCCACGGTGTCCGGATCCCAGACGTAGAAGCGTCCCTCCTCGCCCTCGGAGTCCGCGTCCAGACTCGAGTAGAACGCACCGGACCCATCCCGCATCTCGCGTTTCAGCCAGGCGACCGTCTGTTCCACCACCCGCCGGGCGCGGATATCGCCGCCGGCCGCACGCTCGGCGTAGAGCCCCAGCAGCGGGCCGTTGTCGTAGAGCATCTTCTCGAAGTGCGGGATCATCCAGCGGGCGTCTACCGAGTAACGACAGAAGCCACCCCCCGCCTGATCAAAGATGCCACCCGCGGCCATCGCGTCCAGGGTGCGCCCCAGCATGCGGTCGGCCTCGGCATCGCCATGGCGCGCCGCATGCCAGGCCAGCCACTCGAGCGAGGCCGGGTGCGGAAACTTGGGGGCATCCCCGAAGCCGCCAAACTGCTCGTCGAAGGTCTTCGCCAGTTCCGCGCGCCCCTTGTCGATGACACTGAGCGCCGGGATCGCGCCTCCGGCGGGGCGGTAGATCCGACCCAGCGCCTGCTGCAGCGATTCGTTCTGGCGCTGGATCTCGTCGGGGTGCTCGGCGAGGAAGTCGGCAACCCGCGTCATCAGATCCACGAACGATGGCAGGCCGTGGCGCGGGGTGCTCGGGAAGTAGGTCCCGGCAAAGAACGGCACCTGGTCGGGCGTCAGGAAGACGGTCAACGGCCAGCCCCCGGGACGCTGCGACAGCAGCATATGCGCGTTCTGGTAGATGCGGTCGAGATCCGGGCGCTCCTCGCGGTCCACCTTGATATTGACGAACCGCTCGTTCATCACCGCGGCGGTGTCCGGGTCCTCGAAGGACTCGTGCGCCATCACATGGCACCAGTGGCAGGCGGAGTAGCCGATCGACAGCAGGATCGGCTTGCCCTCGCGGCGGGCGCGTTCCAGCGCCTCCTCGCCCCAAGGGTACCAGTCCACGGGGTTGTCGGCGTGCTGCAACAGATAAGGGCTGCTGGCCCCGGCCAGTCGATTCATCGCGCGACCTCCTGGAAAGTGGATCCGACGACCCGCATGCAGGTGCATGCCGGCGCCCAGCCGGGTAGCATGTGCAGCCGGTTTTTCATCCGCAAGCGCCCATGCCCACACACCCGTTTATCGACCCGGTCGCGCTGTCCATCGGCCCGCTGACCCTGTACTGGTATGGCCTGATGTACCTGGTCGGCTTCATCGCCTTCTGGGCACTCGGCGTCTGGCGCACGCGCACCCGCGACTGGGACCCCCTGCACCCCTGGCAGGTCGGCGACCTGCTGTTCTGGGGCGTGGTCGGGGTCGTGGTCGGCGGACGGCTCGGCTATGCCCTGTTCTACAACCTGGACGCCACACTGGCCGACCCGGTGAGCCTGTTCCGCATCTGGGAAGGTGGCATGGCCTTCCACGGCGGACTCGCCGGGGTGCTGGTCACCTGCTGGCTGTATGCCCGCAAGATCGGCCAGCCGTTTTTCCGCCTGACCGACTTCATCGCCCCGCTGATCCCGATCGGCCTCGGCGCCGGCCGCATCGGCAACTGGATCAACGGCGAACTGTGGGGCAAGCCCACCGACCTGCCCTGGGCCATGGTCTTCCCGGCCGCGGACTACATCCCGCGCCACCCGTCGCAGTTGTACCAGGCCTTTCTCGAGGGGCTGGTGCTGTTCGTGGTGCTGTGGATCGTCTCGCGCCAGCCGCGCCGCACGGGCCTGATCTCCGGGCTGTTCCTGACGCTCTACGGCGGCTTCCGCTTTGCGATCGAGTTCGTCCGCGTGCCCGACGCCCACATCGGTTACCTTGCCTTCGACTGGCTGACCATGGGCCAGGTCCTGAGCCTGCCGGTTATCCTGTTCGGCGTGGCCCTGATCGTCTGGTCGCGGCGCAACCCGCTGCCCGCAGCCCGCCCGGCCCCGGAGGCCTCCTGAGATGCAGCAATACCTCGATCTGGTGCGGCACATCCGCGACCATGGCACGGATCGTCCGGACCGCACCGGTACCGGCACGCGCTCGGTGTTCGGCTACCAGATGCGGTTCGATCTGGCTGACGGCTTCCCGCTGGTAACCACCAAGCGCACTCACCTGCGCTCGGTGATCCACGAGTTGCTGTGGTTCATCGCCGGCGACACCAATATCCGCTACCTGCGCGACAACAAGGTCCGCATCTGGGACGAATGGGCAACCGAGGACGGCGACCTGGGCCCGATCTACGGCGCCCAGTGGCGCAACTGGGCCGGCCACGACCAGTTGGCCGAACTGGTCGACAACCTGCAGAACCGGCCGCATTCCCGGCGCCACATCATCAGCGCCTGGAACGTGGCCGATCTGCCCGACGAGTCCGTCTCGCCGCAGGCCAACGCGGCGGCCGGGCGCATGGCGCTGGCGCCCTGCCACACCCTGTTCCAGTTCTACGTGGCCGACGACCGCCTGTCCTGCCAGCTCTATCAGCGCAGCGCCGATGTCTTCCTCGGGGTGCCGTTCAACATCGCCAGTTACGCGCTGCTGACCCACATGCTCGCGCAGGTGGTCGGCCTGAAGCCGGGCGAATTCGTGCACACCTTCGGCGACGCCCATCTCTACCGCAACCACCAGGACCAGGTCGAAGAACTGCTCGGGCGCGAGCCGCTGCCGCTGCCGACCCTGCACCTGAACCCCGACGTCACCGACCTGTTCGCCTTCACCTTCGACGACATCGAGGTCCGCGACTACCAGTCCCACCCCCCGATCAAGGCCCCCATCGCCATCTGACTCCGCTACCCTCGCAAATGGATACCGGCAAGGAAGCCGAATGAAGATCAAGGAACTGATCAGATGCCTGGAACGCGATGGATGGGTTCAGGTTCGACAAAGAGGCAGCCACCGCCAATTCAAGCATCCAACGAAGCCGGGACTTGTAACCGTGGCGGGAAAACCTGATCTGGATATTCCCCCCGGAACACTGAACAATGCGCTGAAACAGGCGGGTCTCAAGGACAAAAACCCGAGGAGGCGATGATGAACTACACCGTGATCATCGAGGAAAGCGAGGATGGTTGGGGTGCATATGCGCCCGATCTGCCCGGCTGTATGGCCTCGGCGGCCAGCCGCGAAGAGGTCGTAACCCTAATCCGGGAGGCCATCAAGTTCCATCTCGAAGGCCTCCGGGAGCAAGGGGAGCCCATTCCCGAGCCGCACTGCCAGAGCGAAATCATTCAGGTCGACGCCGCCTGACCCATCCGCGATCGGACTATCTCTACATGCGCCAACCCGAGATCCACCTGATGGTCGCGCTCGATCCGGATCACGTGATCGGGCGCGACAACGACCTTCCCTGGCATTTGCCGAAGGACCTGCAGCACTTCAAGCGCGTGACCAACGGCCACCCAATGATCATGGGGCGGCGCACCTTCGAGTCCATCGGACGACCGCTACCGAAGCGGCGCAATCTGGTCCTGACCCGCCAGTCGGACTGGCGCGCCGACGGCGTCGAGGTCTACCCGGATCTGGACGCGGCCCTGGCCAGCATCGAGGCGGGCCCGGCCTTCGTGATCGGCGGCGCGGGTCTGTTCGAGGAGGCCCTGCCGCGCGCCGACGTGCTGCACCTGACCCGCGTGCACGAGCGCCACGCCGGGGATACGTACTTCCCCGCGATCGACCCCACGGACTGGGACGTCGTCTGGTCCGAACACCACGAGGCCGACGACCGCCACGCCTGCCCCTTCACCTTCGAACGCCTCGAACGCCGCCGCTGACCGCTCCCTGGCGCCCTTTTTGTTCACCACGAAGCACACGAAGGCACGAAGAAAAGCTAGGTCAAGGGCGTTAACAGGAAGATGAGAAGATTTGAAGGATGATATGAATCAGGGCTAACCAGCGTGCGCAGGCCCGCACCGCAGGGACAGACCCATTTCAGAATCCTTCCTGACTTCCTTTCTTCCTGTTCAAGCTTTTTGCTTTTGACCTGGCCTTTCTTCGTGCCTTCGTGTGCTTCGTGGTGAATACAAAGGGGTTCAGCGGCCGCCGAAATGGGGGATCAGGCGGCCCGGCAGCAGATGCACCAGGATGAAGCCGAGCATCGCGGCAACCACGATGGTCGGGCCAGTCGGCGTGTCGTACTGGAACGAACCCCACAGCCCGGCCCCCACTGCCAGCATGCCGATGATGCCGGCAAGGATCGCCATCTGCTCGGGGGTTGTGGCGAAGCGCCTTGCACTGGCGGCCGGGATGATCATCAGCGCGGTGATCAGCAACACCCCGACGACCTGCATCGCCGCCGCGATCACCAGCGCGATCAGCAGCATCAGGCCCAGCCGTACCAGCAGCACCGGTACCCCCTCCACCTGCGCCAGCTCCTCGTGCACCGTCAGCGCCAGCAGCGGGCGCCACAGGACGATCAGCAGCAGCAGGGCCACGGCACCGCCAATGGCGATCGACAGCAGGTCCCCGGTCCCGACCGCGAGGATGTCGCCGAACAGGTAGGCCATCAGGTCCACCCGCAGCCCCTCGATAAAGGTGATCGCGACGATCCCCAGCGACAGCGCGCTGTGCGCGAGGATCCCGAGCAGCGTGTCCGCAGCCAGTTCCTGGCGGCGCTGCAGCAGCACCAGCAGGATCGCGATGGCCACGCATACCAGCGTGACCATCAGGTTCAGGTTCAGCCCCAGCAACACCCCGAGGGCCACGCCGAGCAGGGCCGAATGCGACACGGTATCGCCAAAATAGGCCATGCGCCGCCAGACCACGAAGGCCCCCAGCGGCCCGGCCACAGCCGCTACCATCAGGCCCGCCAGCAGCGCGCGCACCAGGAAGTCGTCGAGCAGCCCTTCCATCATCGGGACCCGCCTCCGCCGGGGCCTGACGGCCGACCATGGGCACAGCCGGCGTGATGCTCATGCACCTCCCCGGCCACGTCATGCACGTGGTCGTGATCGTGCCGGTAGACCCCGATGCCCTGCATGTCCGACTCCGGGAACAGGCGCTGGTATTCCGGGTGCCGCGATACTTCTTCCGGCCGCCCGGTACAGCACACATGCTGGTTCAGGCAGATCACCGCATCCGCCCCCGCCATCACCAGGTGCAGGTCGTGCGAGACCATCAGCACCCCGCAACCCGTCTCGTGGCGGATATCGTCGATCAGCTTGAACACCTCGCCCTGGCCGGCGATATCCACCCCCTGAGCCGGTTCGTCCAGCACGAGCAGGTTCGGTCGATTGAGCAGCGCGCGGGCGAGCAGTACCCGCTGCATCTCTCCCCCGGAGAGCGACTGCACGGGCTTGTGCAGCAGGTGCGGCACCCCCACCCGTTCGAGCCGTTCCCGCAGCACCGCCTCCGGGGCCCGCTGGCGCAATGTCAGAAAGCGCTGCACCGACAGCGGCAACACCGGCTCGATCTGCAGGCGCTGGGGCATGTAGCCGATGCGCAGGCCGCGTCGGCGCTGCACCCGACCCCGCCCCGGTTTCCACAGCCCCAGCAGGACGCGCAGCAGAGAGGTCTTGCCAGCTCCGTTGGGGCCGATCACCACCGTCACCTCGGCCGGTCGCACCTGGACGGAGACCTGATCCAGGATCACCCGACCCGCACGCTCCAGCGATACGTCACGGGCCGCCAGCAAGGGCGATGCGTCGATTTCCGCTGCAGCGGGCTGGGAAGGGCTTTTTCGGATCATGTTGGTATAGTATAACGTTGATAGCCCCGATGGAGAATCCGCCCATGCGTTCCGCCTTTCGCCGTCCGATCTTCCCCGCCCTGCTGCTGGCCCTGGCGTTGCTGCCGGGGCTGACCGTTCCCGCTCAGGCGGACGCGCCGCGCATCGTCACTTCGATTCTACCCATCCACAGTCTGGTTACCGCACTGGCCGGCGATACCCACGAGGTCGAACTGCTCGTCCCGGCCAGCGCATCGCCCCACGGCTACGCGATGCGGCCTTCCGAGGCGCGCCGCCTGCAACAGGCCGACGTGGTCATCTGGGTCGGCCCGGAGCTGGAAGGCTTCCTCGAGCGGCCGCTGCGCGGGATCTCCGACCGCGCTACCGTGATCAGCCTGATGCACGACCTCGACCTGGACCTGCTGGAAGGCCGTAGCGGCGGCGTATGGGAAGGTCATCACGACCATGGCGACCACGGACATGACGCGCGCGGCGATCACCACGAAGCGCTCGACAGGCATGAACACGACCACGCTGACCACGAACACGGGGACCACGAACACGGGGACCACGAGCACGGGGACCACGGACACACCCATGACGAGCATGCCCCCGATGCACACGGGTCGGACGACCACGGGCACGGGCACGGGCACGGGCACGGGCACGGCGAGCATGACCACGACCACGGGCACGGGCACGGGCACGCGCACGGCGGTGTCGACAGCCACCTGTGGCTGTCGCCGGCTGTGGCGACGGCCGTCGTCGAACAACTGGCCGACCGCCTCGCGGAACACGACCCGGACCAGGCCGCCACCATCCGCGACAACCGGGATCGCTCGCTCCAGCGCATCAAAGACCTGGATGCCGGGATCGCCGAACAACTGGCGCCGGTGCGCGACCAGCGCTTCATGGTGTTCCACGACGCCTACCAGTACTTCGAGCGGCACTACGGCCTGAACGCGGCCGGCTCCATCAGCGTCGACCCGTCGCGCATGCCCGGGGCGCGCCGACTGTCCGAACTGCGCACGCGCCTGGCCGAGGGCGATGTCACCTGCCTGTTCACTGAACCCCAGTTCCGCCCGGCCCTCGCCGAGACCGTGGTCGAGGGTACGGACACCCACCTCGGCATGCTCGACCCCATCGGGGCGGAACTGGAGCCGGGCCCGGATGCCTGGTTCGACCTGATGCAGGGCCTGGCCGACGGCTTCACCGACTGCATGGCGGCGGACGCTCGCTGATCGCCACACGCCCCGCGTCCGCCATCCCGGGCACCGCGCAGCGGTGACCCCGGAGCCTCGCGCCTCGTAGTACCTCCTGCGCCAGAGATCCCGGCTCTACACTTCGCTACGGCCGGGATGAGCCAGGCCAGCGGCGCGGATGCCCCGACGATCAGAGCAGGACCAGGCCCCAGACCAGTGCCGCCAGCAGGAAGCTGACCAGCACGGCGGCCGAAGCAATATCCTTGGCCCGCGCCGACAACGGGTGATGCCCGTCGCCGAAGCGGTCGATCGCCGCCTCCACCGCCGAGTTCAGCAGTTCCACCACCAGGATCAGCAGCACGCTGCCCGCCAGCAATGCGCGTTCGACGCCATCCTGCCCCAGCACCATCGCCAGGGGCAGGAGCACGACCGCCAGCGCCAGCTCCTGGCGAAAGGCGGCCTCGTGACGGAATGCCTCGCGCAGCCCGCGCCAGGAATACCCGAAGGCGTGCCACACCCGACTCAAGCCGCGACGCCCGCTATGCGCCATCGGGTTCGTCCCCGGTCCGGACGACCGAACCTGCCGGCGGGTCCGCGATCGCCACCCGGTTGCGACCCTCGCGCTTTGCCCGGTAAAGCGCCTCGTCGACCCGGCGCAACAGGTCACTGCGCGGTTCGCCAAAGGTGAAGGCCGCCACCCCGAGGCTGATGGTCACGCGGCCCACCTCGGGGAAGGCATATTCGGCCACGCGTGCGCGGATCGATTCGGCGACCCGTGCACCCGCCTCCGCGTCGTCCCCCGGCAGCAGGACCATGAATTCCTCGCCGCCCCAGCGCCCCAGCACATCCGAAGCGCGCAGGCGCTCGCCCGCCACCCGGGTGACGTCCTGCAACACGACATCCCCGGTGGCATGGCCATAGGTATCGTTGACGGCCTTGAAATGATCAAGATCGAACATCACTAGGGAAAAGGCCTGTCCATAGCGTTCGGCACGCCGGAGTTCGCGGTCCAGCAGGCTTTCGAAGTACCGCCGGTTGGCGACACCGGTCAGACGGTCGTAAAACGCCTGACGCTCCAATTCAGCCTGATTGCGCTCCAGCTCCATCTGCGTGGTCTTGAGTTCGGTGATATCGACGGCGGTGCCCGCGACTCGGGTAACGTGACCCTCCGGATCCGTCACCGGATAGCGGTGGACGCGCACCCAGCGTTGCTCCCCATCCGGCCGCCGGATCCGGAAAGTCTCGTCGGTCCGGGCATTCCACAGTGGCTGCGCCAGAAAAACGGATTCCACCCGTACCCGGTCCTCCGGGTGTACCGCCTCCAGCATCGCCGCCGGATCGCGCAACAGATGTTCACGACTGTAGCCCCAGACCCGCTCGTAGGCCGGGTTCACGTACAGGATGGAGTCCGCGTCCTGGAGCCAGAAGACCTCGTTGACCGAGCCGGCCAGCTGGCGGAATCGCTGCTCACTCTCGCGCAGGGCCTCTTCGACCGCCTTGCGCTGCGAGATGTCGCGCAGGATGGTGGAGATCTGTCGCACATCCCCGTGGCCATCGCGGCGTACGACAATCACCTGCGACACTGGCACCTCCCGACCCTGGGCGTCGAGTATCGCGGTCTCCCCTTCCCAGACCCCGTCCCGCATCGCGACGGGTGCGGCCTCCTGGAGGATCTGGTCGGCCGCCCAGGGCGGGTGGAACCGCCGAATCGCGGTCTCCAGAGAGCCCGTTTCGGCCGGCAGATCGCGGCTGTTCCAGCCGCCTTCGGGATCCCAGGGCTCCCCGGAGGACAGGGGCAGGCCGAACAGACGCCGCCCGGCACCATTCAGGAACAGCATGTTGCCGGCCGGGCCGTGCATCGCGACCACGTCCGGAGTGGACTCCAGGATGCCGACCAGCCGGCGCAGGTTCTCCTCCAACGCGTGGCGTTCCGTCACGTCCTGCACGGTCCCCATCATGCGACAGGGTTTGCCCCCTGCATCGTGTTGCGTCGATCCGCGTGCATGGACTACGCGCTCGCGCCCGTCGGGGCGCACGATCCGGAAATGGATGTCGTACTCACCACTCTCCAGCGAGGCCTCGACCGTCGCGGCCACGCGATCGCGGTCGTCCGGGTGCACGGCCTGCAGGAATCCCGCGTAGTTCGCCTCCTGATCTTCCTTGCGCAGACTGAAGAGACGGTAGACCTCGTCCGACCAGTGTGTGCGATCGGCCGCGATGTCCCAGACCCAGCTCCCCATGTGCGCGATGCGCTGTGCCGCGGCAAGCTCCTCGCCCCGCGCGCGCAGGGCGTCCTCCATAGCTACCTGCTCGGAGATGTCGATCATCACCCCGTGCCAGACGATGCTGCCATCCGGGCGCGGTGCCTCCGGGGTCGCGCGACCCTCGACCCAGAGCGTCCCGCGCAGTGGATGACGTACGCGATAACGGACCTGCCAGGGGCCCATGGTGCGCGCCGACTCCTCGATGCTCGCCTGGATACGCGGAAGGTCGTCTGGATCGACCCGGGCAAAGGCGGCATCCGCGTCCTCCTGGATGAGATCGGGAGAAACCCCGTACACCCGCTGCGCACCCTCGCTGACAAACGGGAATTCATGACGACCGTCCGGATACAGCCGGTACTGGTAGATCGCACCCGGCAGATGACCGGTCGCCTTCAGCAGGTGGGCCTCGCGCTCGCGCCGGGCCGTCTGGTCCTGGAACGAGACCACGGCGCCGTCCACCCGACCGGACACGTCGAATGTGGGTGCGGCAAACACACTGACCGGGAACAGGCTCCCGTCGGTGCGCACGAAGTGATCATCCCAGGCCTCCAGTGGCCTGCCCGTCTCGAGGACGCGGTAGATGGGACAGGCCTCTGGCGGGTAGGGCGTCCCA
Source organism: Thioalkalivibrio sp. ALE31 (assembly GCF_000377405.1). Lineage (GTDB taxonomy): Bacteria > Pseudomonadota > Gammaproteobacteria > Ectothiorhodospirales > Ectothiorhodospiraceae > Thioalkalivibrio. The sequence goes on from NZ_KB905020.1 coordinate 728,813, forward strand.
TCTGCCAGCACGTGATGGTTGGTCGAATGCGATTCCTGCCCCAGGGCATCCAGCTCCCGTTCGAAACCCAGCAGACGGCAGGCCGCCGGATTCAGGAAGGTGTAACGGCCATAGCGATCCAGCCCGAATACGCCTTCGGCAAGGCTTGCCAGCAGGCGCGTCTGGAACGCCTCGGCCGCGCGCAGCTCGGTGATGTCCTCGATCACCCCGTCGAACACACACTGACCGTCCGCATCCTCGGTCCGGTAGGCGCTAATTCGGGCGCGGAAGGGGCGCCCCCGCAGCGTCTTCAGATCCACCTCGCGTCCGACCACCCGCCCGTACGCCGCCAGATCGCGACTGAGCGCCGTCCGCTCGGCAGGGTCCCGGTAGAGCTCGCGGACCGGCGTCGATCGCAGCTCGGTCTCGGTCGCGGCCTCGAACAGCTCCACCATCGCCGGGTTGAGCCGCACGAAGCGGCCCTCCGGCCCCGGTGTATTGCGGTAGACGCCCACCGGCAGCCGGCCGAACGCCACCCCGTAGAACTCCAGCTCGCGTTCGTAGCGGCGGGTCTCCGAGACATCGTGGATGATCGAGTAGAGGTAGCGCCGGCCGTCCAGCACCACCGGACCCGAATACACCTCGACATCGCGCACGTCGCCACCGCAGACGCGGTGCCGGAAGCGGAAGAACCGGCGCTCCTCGCGCGCCGCCCGGGCCATCTCGGCGCGTACCTCGGCCGCCGACAGCGTATTGATCTCGTGGATATGCATCGCCTTGAGCCGCGCGACCGAATAGCCATAAAAGGCCTCCGCGGCGGGGTTGGCATCCACGATGGCACCGTCCTCGGGATCGATCAGCAGCTTCGGCGCGGTATTGGCGGTAAAGGTCTGCTCGTAGACCCGGGCCGCGGAGTCGCCCGGCTCCCGGCGCTGCACCGTGGCCAGCCACCCGTCCGGATCGGGCGCCAGCACGACCGTGCAGGCCATCGGCGCTACACCTCGATCACCCGGGGCCGCAAGCTCCAGGTCCAGGGTGACTTCGCCCGCTCCGGCGCGGGCCAGCGCATCGCGCAGGGCCTTGCGCGCGTCCTCGGGGACACACTCGGCCAGCGACTGTCCCTCGAGATCCTCCGGGGCACAGCCCAGCCAGTCCGCCAGGCGCGCGTTGGCGGCCCGCACGCGACCGTTCGCGTCCAGATACAGCAACCCCACGGCCGCGCGATCGAACAGACCGTCACGCCCGGATTCTGCCGGCGCGTCCCCCGCTCCGGCTCGGCGTCCATGGTCGTTCAATCGCGTCGCACCACCTGATTCCGCCCGGAGTGCTTGGCCCGGTACATCGCGTCGTCCGCGCGCTTGATCCAGTCCTTGATCGCCTCGCCCGGGCGACATTGGGCCACCCCCAGACTGATGGTCACCGACCCCACATGGGGCAACTCCAGCGCGGCCACCTGGCGCCGCAGGTCCTCCGCCAGGCGACAGGCCGCCTCGGCCTTCGTGCTCGGGAGCAGGACCATGAACTCCTCCCCGCCCCAGCGACCCAGCACATCGGCCTGGCGCAGCCGATCGCTCGTGGTGGCGACCACGCGCCGGAGCACCTCGTCCCCGACATCATGGCCATGGGTGTCGTTGATCCGCTTGAAATGGTCCAGGTCCAGCATCACCAGCGAGCAGGGATCTGCATAGCGATCGGCGCGCCGGGCCTCCTGTTCCAGCAGGGCCTCGAAGTGGCCGCGATTGGCCGCATCGGTCAGCGGATCGTAGAAGGCCTGGTGTTCCAGCGCCGCCTCCAGCTCCTTCTGCCGCGAGATATCGTGAAACATGGCGACGTAGTACTCGATCGCCCCGTTGGCATCCCGGATCGCGGTCACGATCTCGTGCAGCGGGAAGACGCGGCCGTCCTTGCGCCGGTTCCATACCTCGCCCGACCAGTGCCCCTGCTCGCGCACGGCCCGAAACATCTCCTCGTAGAAGCTGCGGTCCTGGCGGCCGGAGTTCATGATCCGGGGGTTCCGGCCCAGCGCATCGGCCTCGGTGAAGCCGGTCAGCTCGGTGAAGGTGGCGTTGACACGCTGGATCGTCCCCTCGACGTCGGTGATGAAGATCGCCTGACTGCTGTCGAAGGTCGCCGCCAGCAGGCGCTGCTCGCGCTCCAGCTGGTGACGCTCGGTGATGTCCTGCACCGTCCCGATCATGCGCAAGGCCCGGCCGTCCTCGGCGAATTCGACGTAGCCGCGCTCGTGCACCACGCGTTCCTCGCCGCCGGGGCGCAACACGCGATGGATGGTATCGAACGTTCCTTCCCCGGCCATCGCCGCATCCACCTCGGCCTGGATACGGTCGCGATCGTCGGGATGGACGGACTGCATGAAGGCCTCGTGCGTCCCGCCCCACTGGCCGCGACGCAGGCCGAAGATCCGGAAGACCTCGTCGGACCAGCGAATCTCGTTGCGCACGAAGTCCGACACCCAGTTGCCGATGTGGGCAATCCGCTGGGCCTCGGCCAGTTCGCGCTCGCGCAGATGGAGCGCCTCCTCGGCGTGCACTCGCTCGGAGATATCCAGGATCACGCCGTGCCACAGCACACTGCCGTCGTCCAGGGCCTCGGGGCTGGAATGCCCTTCCAGCCAGATCTCGCCACGCTCGGGATGACACACCCGGTAGCGCTGGCGCCAGGGCGCCAGGCAGCGCATGGACGCCTCGATGCTCGCCCGCACCCGATCCACGTCCTCGGGATGGATCACCTCGAAGACACAGCGGGCGTCGCGCATCACCGCCTCGGGCGTGACCCCGTAGATATCCACGATCCCCTCGCTGGCATACGGGAACGCCGCATGCCCGTCCGGGAACTGGCGGTACTGATAGATCACCCCTGGCAGGTTCTGCGCGATCTTCTCGAGGTGACGCTCGGTTTCCACCCGTGCGCCCACGTCCTGGTAGGCGCCGATCAGCTCGATCACCGCCCCCTGGTCGTCCCGGATCGCGGTGACCTGGTCCTCCAGCCACTGCCAGTGTCCGCCGGGCATGCGCTGGCGATAGTTCAGGCGACAGAAACCGCGGGCGCCTTCCGCCAGCCAGCGCTTGACCTGGCTTGCGCAGCGCCGGTAATCCTCGGGGGCGAGATGGGTGACGAGCCAGTCCGGCTCGCGCGTGATCTGCTCCGGGCTCCAGCCGGTCACCGTCTGTACGTTGCGGCTGAGCCAGGTCATGGTGCCCAGGTCCGACGGGTCCATGGTATAGATCACCGCCGGGCTGGCCCGCAGCAGGGTCTCGGTGCGCTGCTCGGCCGCCTTGCGCGTGCCGATGTCGGCGACCACCACGAGCAGGGCCTCGGGGCAGTCCTCCGTGGCGGGGATACGGCTGGTCGTCATCTCCACCCAGCGCACACCGCCCGCGGCATCCAGCAGACGCACCTCGAAGCAGCAGTTGTCACACTCGCCTTCGAGCAGGGCCTGGCGGTGGGCATCGCACCGTTCACGGTCGTCCGGCAATACGCGCGCCCGCAGGGGTGCATCCGCCAGTTCGGCCGGGTCGCAGGCCAGCAGCGCGCCCAGCCGCGGATTGGCGCGCAGGATGCGCCCCTCGGTATCCATCTCGGCCAGCCCCACCGGCGCATGTTCGAACAGCGCCGCATAGCCGTGGATGGCACAAATCTCGCTCATTGGATTGCATTCCTTGCCCGTCTTGGTCTCTCTTGGCGGAGACTTGATCGACACACGCTCGCGGTGCCGGCTGCCCTCGGGCCTGACAGTGCTTGAGTAGACTGAATCCAGAAACTACCAGATGCCGAGTCTGGTTTCTGCTTGACCCTACAAAATCGCGATTACTGCCGTGCAAAACGAGAACGCCCCCGGCGAGCGGGGGCGTCTCGAGCGGGGCGCTGAAGCGCCCTGGGTGGATCCGACCCTAGCCGTGGGTCCCGGTCCGGGGCGCGCTGTCGTCTCCCTCGTCGGCGGGCTGGAATACCACATCCAGCGCCTTGGCCGCGGCCACCTCGTTGAAACGTCGATTGGGCAGCGTGTGCGGGGCGCTCTTGATCGTTTCCATGTCGTTTTCCGACTCGGCCAGGATGCAGGCCATCGCCTCGACAAAGCCGTCCAGCGTCTCCTTCGACTCGGTCTCGGTCGGCTCGACCAGCAGGCACTCCGGCACCAGCAGCGGGAAGTAGGTCGTCGGCGCGTGGTAACCGTGGTCCAGAAGCCGCTTGGCGACGTCGCCCGCGGTCAGGCCGCGTTCCTTCGCCTGCTTCTTCAGCGTGACGATGAACTCGTGGGTGGCGCGGCGCTTGGGATAGGCCAGATCGAAACCGGCCGCGGCCAGTTCCCGGGCCAGGTAGTTGGCGTTCAGGGTAGAAAACTCGGAGACCCGCACCATGCCCTCGCGGCCCAGCATGCGCATGTACACATAGGCGCGCAGCAGCACGCCGGCATTACCGGCAAACGCGGACAGGCGGCCGATGCTCTGCGGGCGGTCGGACTCCTCGGCAAAACGGTAACCGCCCTGCTCCGCTTCGATCACGTGCGGGATCGGCATGAACGGCAGCAGGCGCTCGGAGACGCCCACGGCACCGGAACCCGGACCACCCCCGCCATGCGGCGTGGAGAAGGTCTTGTGCAGGTTCATGTGGATCACGTCGAAGCCCATGTCCCCCGGGCGCACCTTGCCAAGGATCGCGTTCAGGTTCGCGCCGTCGTAGTACAGCAGGCCGCCGGCGTCATGGACGATCTTCGCGATCTCGGAGATCCGCCGCTCGAACACGCCCACGGTGGACGGATTGGTCAGCATGATCCCGGCCGTCTGCGGGCCCACCGCGGCCTTCAGGGCCTCGATATCCACGTCGCCGGTCTCGTCGGTGGGGATCTCGCGCACCTCGTAGCCGCACATGATCGCAGTCGCCGGGTTGGTGCCGTGCGCGGCGTCCGGGACGATGATCTCGCGGCGTTCGGTATCGCCGCGGGCGTCGTGGTAGGCGCGGATCATGGCCACGCCGGTGTACTCGCCCTGGGCACCCGCCATCGGCGCCAGCGACACGTCCTTCATGCCGGTCACTTCCTTCAGCATCTCCTGCAGCTCGAACATGGTCTGCAGGAAGCCCTGGCTGTGGCTGGCCGGGGCGTGCGGATGCCGGTTCAGGAATCCGGGCAGCATCGCCAGGCTGTTACAGGCGCGCGGGTTGTACTTCATCGTGCACGAGCCCAGCGGGTAGAACTCGGTGTCGATGGAGAAGTTCTTCTGCGACAACCGCGTGTAATGCCGCACCACGTCCAGTTCCGAGGCAGCCGGCAGACCCGGCGCGGACTTGCGCTGCAGGTTCGCGGGGATACGGGTCGCGGCATGCTCGCGCGGCGCCTGGGCGACGGCCGAGCGACCGGCGCGGGAACGTTCGAAGATCAGATAGGCGTCTGTGGTGCTCATAGCGGTTTCTCGCTTGCATATTCGGGTGACGGCGACCGGGCACGGGCCCGGCCACCGGCGGCGCGGTGGCTCTCCGCGCCGGTTACTGGGTCGGGCTCAGGTTGGCCCGGTCATCCAGGGCCGCGAACGCGGCGTCGTAGTCCGGCTCGTCGCCGATCTCGGAGACCAGCTCGGCGTGCATCACCAGATTGTCGGTATCCAGCACGACCACGCCGCGGGCGGTGATCCCGGCCAGCGGGCCGTCCTGGATCAGCACGCCGTAGTCCTTGGCGAAGTTGCGATCGCGCATCATCGACAGCACGGTCACCCGCTCGAGGTTCTCGGCGGCGCAGAAGCGGCTCATCGCGAACGGCAGATCGGCGGAGACGATCAGGATCTCGAGATCCGGACGGCTGGCCACCATCTCGTTGAACTTCTTGGTGGAATCGGCGCAGACCGGCGTGTCCAGGCTGGGCACGATGGAGATCAGCTTGCGCTTGTCGCCGAAGTCCGCCAGCGAGACATCCTGCAGATCCTTGTTGGTCAGCTTGAAGTCCGGGGCCGGCGAGCCCACATGCGGCAGGTCGCCGTTGGTGTTGATCGGGTTACCTTGCAGCTTGATTTCGGCCATGGTTGCCTCCCGGCGTTGTGTGTATGGCGCGTGGTGTCGTTACGGGGAATCGAACCGCCTCAGGCGGCCTGCTCCCACGTGGTCACGTACTGCTCGAGGTCGGATTCGGTCTTGGTCTCGGTGGCGCAGGCCAGCACGCAGCCATCCAGCTGCGCGTAGTCGCGGCCCAGCTCGAAGCCCGCGAGCACGCCGGCGTCGGCCATGGTCTGCACGCGGCTGGCGGCATTGCCGCCGAAGTCCAGCGCGACTTCGTGGAAGTATTCGCCGGTAAAGCGCGGCTTGATGCCCTTGGCCGCCAGCTTTTCCACCAGTGCGTGGGTATTGGCATAGCAGGCCTCGGCCACGCGGGTCAGACCCTCGTCACCCAGCATGGACATGTGGATGGTCGCGGCCGTCACCACCAGGCCCTGGTTGGTGCAGATGTTCGAGGTCGCCTTGGAGCGGCGGATATGCTGCTCGCGCGCCTGCAGGGTCAGCACGAAGCCGGGCTTGCCGTCGGCATCCTCGGCGCGGCCGACGATCCGCCCCGGCATCTGCCGGATGTGCTTCTTCAGGGTGGTCATGAAGCCGAAGTACGGCCCGCCGGAGGACAGCGGCGCCCCCAGTGGCTGACCCTCGCCGACCACGATGTCGACGCCGTTGGTGCCCCACTCGCCCGGCGGCTTCAGCAGCGCCAGCGAGACCGGGTTCACCACGGCGATCACCGGGATGCCGCGCTCCTCGGCCCAGCCGGTCAGGGCGTCCACATCCTCGAGGATGCCGAAGAAATTCGGCTGGCTGATCACCATGGCGGTGACGTCCTCGTCGGCATACGGCGCCAGGGCGTCCACCGGGGTCTGGCCGGTGGTCTCGTCGAACGGCAGCTCCACCAGCTCGATGCCCTGGTTGCCGATCAGCGTCCTGACCACCTTGCGGTAGTCCGGGTGCAGCGCGCCCGGCAGCAGCACGCGCTTGGCCTTGGAGCGGCGGTTCACGCGCACCGCCATCAGCACGGCCTCGGCCAGGGCGGAGGCGCCGTCATAGAGGGAGGCGTTGGAGACCTCCATACCGGTCAGGCGGCTGATCATGGTCTGGTATTCGTAGATCAGCTGCAGCGTGCCCTGGCTGGCCTCCGCCTGGTACGGCGTGTAGGCGCTGTAGAACTCGCCACGGGTGGCGATCTGCCACACGGCGGCCGGGATATGGTGCTCGTAGGCACCGGCCCCGATGAAATTCGATGGCATGCCGTCCTTCGCCGCCCGCTCCTGCATCAGGCGGGTGATCCCCATCTCGTTCTCGCCCTCGGGGATCCCCGTGAGCGGCGGCGAACGCAGATCGGCGGGGATCTCGTCGAACAGGTCCTCGACGGATTCGGCACCGATGCGGTCGAGCATGGCGCGGATGTCTTCTTCGGTATGCGGGATAAACGGCATGTCAGGTCTCGCTTTCGCCGATTGCGGCGAACTTCGGTTGGGTCCCGGCCGGACGCGGCCGGGACCGATGATGCACAGCTACGCTCAGGATTCGGCCTCGACGTGCGCGGCATAGGCGTCCGCGTCCATCAGGGCGTCCAGCTCACCGGCATCGGAGGGCTTCACCTTGAACAGCCAGCCGTCCTCGAAGGGGGACTCGTTGACCTTCTCGGGGCTGTCCGCCAGGTCCTCGTTCACCTCGGTCACCTCGCCGGAGATCGGCGCATAGATATCCGAGGCGGCCTTGACCGATTCCACGGTGGCACAGGCCGAACCCGCCTCGATGCTGCTGCCCGCTTCCGGGGCCTCGACGAACACCAGATCACCCAGCAGTTCCTGCGCGTGATCGGTGATGCCCACGGTCACGCTGCCATCGGCCTCGCTGCGCACCCACTCGTGGCTCTTGGTGTACTTCAGGTCCTTCGGTGCTTCGCTCATGACGTCTTCCTTTTTCGTTTGGATCCCGCCTGCGCAGTGTAGTCCGGCACACGCGGCATGAGGCAATAATTCGTTAGCGATTCAGTTCGATCTGCGGCTCGCCATTGCGGACGAACACCGGCTTCACCACGCGCACCGGCAGCTTGCGGCCGCGGATGTCCGCGTGCAGCTCCTCGGCCTCGACCCCGGCCGGGATCCGCGCGAAGGCGACCGACACCCCGAGGCTGGGCGAGAAGCTGCCGGAGGTGACCACGCCGTCGCCGGCCTCGGTCTCGATGCGGGTGCCGCCGCGCAGCACCCCGCGCCCGTCCAGTACCAACCCGACCATGCGTTCCGGCACGCCCTCGGCCTTCGACCGCTCGATCGGCGCACGGCCGATGAAATCGCGTTCGGCATCCTTAAGCGCGATGGTCCAGCCAAGGTTCGCGGTCAGCGGATTGGTCTGGTCATCCATATCCGTGCCGTAGAGATTCATGCCGGCCTCCAGGCGCAGGGTGTCGCGCGCGCCGAGACCGATGGGGTGAACGCCGGCGGCCTTCAGCTTCTCCCAGAAACCGTCGGCGGCCTCGGCCGGCAGCATCACCTCGAAACCGTCCTCGCCGGTGTAGCCGGTGCGGGCGACGAACCAAGTGTCATTCCAGACCGCGGAGAACGGCTTGAGATCCCCGGCACTACGCAGGTCATCCGGCAGCAGCGGCAGGGTCTTCTCCACCGCCTGCGGGCCCTGGATCGCGATCAGCGCGAACTCCGGGCGCGGCTCGACGTTCACATCGAAATCCTTCGCGACCTTCTGCATGTGGGCGATATCGCCCTCGGCAGTGGCGGCATTGACCACCGCGCGGTAACTGGCGCCCCCGGTCCAGTAGATGATCAGGTCATCGATCACCCCGCCGGCCTCGTTCAGCATGCAGCTGTACAGCGCGCGGCCCTCGGTCTTCAGCTTGGCCACGTCGTTCGCCAGCAGGTAGCGCAGAAAGGCCTGCGCCTGCGGGCCATCGATATCCACGACCTGCATGTGCGACACGTCGAACATCCCGGCGGATTCGCGCACTCGCTTGTGCTCCTCCATCTGGGAGCCGTAGTGCAGCGGCATCTCCCAGCCGGCGAAATCGACCAGCTTGGCCCCCGCGCGCTGATGCGCGGCATGGAGCGGAGTTGTCTTCAACGTCGTCATCTGATTCTCGCCTTGCGTCCGTTTCGTGGTCGATTCGCCGGCAGCCGCCGGTGGAACCGCGAGGCCCGGTCGCCGTGCGCCGGGCATAAAAAAAGGGGCGGCCAGCAGGGATTATCTGCCAGCCGCCCCTCTGTCCTGAAACCTGAGAGTTTGCGTCGCGTCAATCCGTTTCCGGACTGCGTGACCGCCCCCTTCGGTGGGCCGTTTCCGGCCGCTCTCCAGAGTGTGTCTCCTGCACCGTTCCGGTCCTGTAGCCTGAGCGATTCCGGGCGGATGTTGCGCCTTCGGCGTCTGCCAATCGACTCGCGATCGCAGATCTCTTCCAGAACGGTGTGCGGGCATTGTCGGGCACCCGCAGACGAAACTAATTGTAGACCAAAATATCTCCGGCGCGAAAGCCCGGACGCCCGGCGGCGACTTTCCGGGTGGAGCACCCGTCATTGCGAGGAGCGCAGCGACGAAGCAACCTCCTTACGAAACCAGCGGATGCTGACGCTCTGCCAGCTTCCGGAGGTTGCCGCGTCGCCTTCGGCGCCTCGCAATGACGGTGCCAGTGGCGACTATGCCCTACAACGCCAGGTCGATCGCCAGCAGGACGACGAAACCGACCAGCACGCCGACCGTCGCCTGCGCCTCGTGCCCCTTGCGATGCGACTCGGGGATGATCTCGTGACTGATGACGAACAGCATCGCCCCGGCCGCGAAGGCGAGCCCCCAGGGCAACAGGAACTCCATCAGCGTGATGGCGCCGGCCCCGATCAGACCACCGACCGGCTGCACCAGCCCGGTCAGCAGGGTCACCCCGAATGCGGCCCACTTGCTGTAGCCCAGCGACAGCAAGGCGATCGCCACCACCAGCCCCTCCGGCATGTTCTGCAGACCGATCGCGATGGCCAGCGCGATCCCGTCACGGACGTCATCGCCCCCGAAACCCACGCCGACGGCCAGCCCCTCGGGCAGGTTGTGCAGGGCGATGGCAAAGATAAACAACCAGACACGGCGGATCTTGGCGGGGTCTGCCCCGCTTTGCGGGCCGATGTGGAAGTGTTCATGCGGCACGCACTTGTGCAGGGCGAGCAGCGCGCCGCCCCCGAGCGCCATGCCCACCGCCAGAACGACAATCGCCATACCCACGCCGCCATACTGCAGCTCGGCCTGTTCCACCGACGGCAGAACCAGCTCGAAGGCCGTGGCGGAGAGCATCACTCCGGCGCCGAAGCCCATCATCGCGTCCTCCACCGACTGGCTGATCCGGCGCAGGAAGAAGATCGGAAGCGCGCCCACGGCTGTCATCAGCCCGGCCACGAAGCTCGCCAGCAGGCCGATCTGCAGCGTACTCAGGCCGACGAGCCGCTCTTCCAGCGAAGGCCAGACCAGACTGACCAGCCAGATGAAGGCCGCCAGCGCGATCAGCGACCCGATCAGGAAGACCCGGGGGACGGGATTGCCGTGATCGTATTCGACAACGGGCTCGTTTGATTCGCTCATGCTCGATCCTTGAACGTCCTGACGGCGTGGTGTTTCTACCATGGATTCCCGGGCCGCCTGCGGGTTTCACAGGCACAGGCTATGGCCGCGGTGCGCTCAACCTATCGTAAACGACGGCCGTGCGCGGTAGAGTTTTCGGCCAGCACTTCGGCCGTCCCACCCGGATTACAAGGACCCACCGATGCTCGACACCATCGACCAGTTCCTCGGCGACACCGCCGGCCTTCTCTGGGGCAACCCGATTACCCTGATCCTCCTGCTGGGCACGGGGCTCTATCTCACCATCCGCCTGGGTCTGGTTCAGGTCGTGGCCTTCCGCGAGGGCTGGCGTGCCCTGCGCGGGTCGGACGGTCGGGCCGGCGGCACCGGACAGATCTCGCCGTTCCAGGCGCTTTCCACCGCGCTGTCCGGCACCATCGGGACCGGGAACATCGCCGGCGTAGCCACGGCCATCGCGCTGGGCGGCCCGGGGGCGTTGTTCTGGATGTGGGTCACCGCCTTCTTCGGCATGGCGACCAAGTTCGCGGAGACCACCCTGGCGGTGCGCTACCGCGAGATCGCCCCGGACGGCAGCATCGCCGGCGGCCCGATGTTCACGCTCCTCAACGGCCTGAAGATGAAGAAGCTGGCGATCCTGTTCGCCGCCTTCACCCTGATCGCCTCGTTCGGTATCGGCAACATGGTGCAGGCCAACTCCGTGGTCGACGGCCTGACCTTCATCGTGCCGGACCTGCGCGCGGACGACGACATCATGGGCTGGATGGCCCTGATCATCGGCCTGACCATGGCCGTGCTCGTGGCGCTGGTCATCATCGGCGGCGTCAAGCGCATCGCCATGATCGCCTCGACCATCGTCCCGTTCATGGCCGTGATCTACATGCTGGGTGCCTTCGTGGTGATCGTCGCCAACATCGATGCCGTCCCGGCCGCGGTCGCCACCATCCTGAACCTTGCGCTCAACCCCTGGGCGGCCGGTGGCGGGGCCATTGGTCTCGCCATCCAGTACGGCGTCGCGCGCGGCATGTTCTCCAACGAGGCGGGCCTGGGGTCCTCGGCCATGGCGCATGCCGCGGCCAAGAACGGCGATCCGCCACGCGAGGGCTCGGTGGCCATGCTCGAGCCGTTTATCGATACCATCGTGGTCTGCACCCTGACCGGTCTGGCCATCGTGGTTACCGGGGCCTACATTGACCGCGCCGACGACGTCGTGGGTGCCTCCCTGACCGCCACCGCCTTCAGCTCCACCCTGGGCCCGTTCGGCGCCATGGTGGTGGGTATCAGTCTGATGCTGTTTGCCTTCTCCACCATGATCGCCTGGTCCTACTACGGCGATCGCTCGGCCTACTTCCTGTTCGGCGAGCGCGCGGTCATGCCCTACCGCATCGTGTTCGTCATCCTGATCGTGATCGGGGCCACCATCCCGCTGGGCGTGGTCTGGAACTTCTCCGATATCGCCAACATCGCCATGGCCGCACCTAACCTGATCGCGCTCATCCTCCTGGCCGGCCTGGTGAAGAAGCTGCGCGACGACTACGTGGCCCACCGCCCGATCCCGGATCGTCATGACGGATAAGGCCCCGGTCGCCGGCGGCCCCAGCGACCCGTTCGCCCAGGGTCCGGCGCGGCCCGATGCCGCCATGCTCGTGCGCGAGGTCGAGGCCGCCCTCTCGGAAGACCTCGGCCCCAACGGCCTGGACGGCGACCTGACCGCCGCCCTGGTCCCGGCCGAACGCGTCGCGCGCGCCACGCTGCTGCTCAAGGAGCCCGCGATCGTCTGCGGACAGGCGTGGTTCGAGCGCGTATTCACCAGCCTCGCGCCGGAGACCCGCATCGACTGGCAGGTACCCGAGGGCGCCCGGGTGGCCGTGGACGGCCAACCCCGGGTGATCGCGACGCTCGAGGGGCCGGCCCGGGCCGTCCTGGCCGCCGAACGCGCGGCCCTGAACCTGCTGCAGACCCTCTCCGGAACCGCCAGCGAGACCGCGCGCTGGGTCGCGCGCCTGGAAGGCACCGAGAGCCGCGTCCTGGACACCCGCAAGACCCTTCCGGGGCTGCGGCATGGGCAGAAGTACGCGGTGCGCTGCGGCGGCGGCTACAACCACCGGCTGGCGCTGTGGGATGCGGTGCTGATCAAGGAAAACCACATCGCCGCATGCGGCTCCATCGCCGCCGCGGTCGAGCGCGCCCGCACCCTGGGTGCCGGACGCTGGGTCGAGGTGGAGACCGAGACCCTCGACGAGGTGGACCAGGCCCTGGCCGCCGGTGCCGACGTCATCATGCTCGACGAGTTGTCGCTGGACGACCTGGCCACTGCGGTGCTGCTCATTCGTGGCCGCGCGATCTCCGAGGCCTCCGGCGGAGTCACCGCCGACAGCCTGGCGGCCATCGCGGCGACCGGCGTGGACTACATCTCCGTGGGTGCGCTGACCAAGCACCTCCACGCGATCGACTACTCCCTGCGCCTCGATTAACCGCTCGACCCGCAACCGGCCTTCGTTCGGGAAGGCTTCGGTCGGCCGCCTGCCTTGTTGAGGCTGGTCCTGGCTCGGCCTCTGGGGTTTACAGCGCCTTCGGTCCGCATACTGCCGATTGTTGGCTGGGCCTGGTTCGGCATCCTGTGTTTACGGTGCCTCCGGTCCGCCGCCTGCCAGGCGCTGACTCGCCAGCGCGCCGCGAGGTACTTCTTTGCTCGTGCAAAGAAGTACCCAAGAAACACGCCCGACTGCCGCGACCCCGGCCCGCTGCGCGGGCCGGGGCTTCCCTCGCTCCGAGGCTTTTCGCGGGCGGCGCTGAACTCGCTGCGCCTGCGGCTCCGCTCAGACATCCAGCGCCCCCGTTTCTATTTTGAATCGTCCCGCGAAAACCCTCTCCGCTCGGCGCGACGACAACGGGGGGATCAAGGTCAAGACAACGGCCATCCCGACGGTCTTGCCAGTGGATGAAGGCTAGGTCTTCGAGCATCTTGGGCACGCTCGGCCTTCGGCCGTTGCGTGCCGCGCCCGCAAGCGGGCGCCGGGGGGGCTGTCGGACGGCAAGGCCGTTGTTGTGTCGTGGGGCTGGAATACCTTCTGTCTTGACCTTCCCCTCCCGTATGGAGCCCCTCGCGGAGGGCGTGATGGGCCGGGAGAAGGCGCTGGATGTCTGAGCGAAGCCGAAGGCGCAGCGAGTTCAGCGCCGCCGGCCCAGCGCGTCCGGAGCGAGGTTCCCGGGCGGAATCCGGGTGCCCTTCTTTGGGTCCTTTCTTGGGCAAGCAAGAAAGGACCTCGGGGCGCGCTGGCGAGTCAGCGCATGGCAGGCGGCCGGCCGAAGGCACGTAAACACCGGAGGACGAACCAGGACCAGCCGAACCACCGCATTCATTAGCCGAATGCCGAGCGCTGATGCCAGACATGCAAAAGGGGCCACTGGGGCCCCTTTACTTGAATCTGGCGGAGAGGGAGGGATTACTCGGCACGTTGTGCCTCGCCTCCGGGTCGTCGCCTGCGGCGACGCTCGGGTGCCGCTCCGCGTCACCCGTCGAACCAGCGTTCTTGTTCCTCAGGTTCGAATCCCGGCACCTCCGGGGCCAAACATGCAAAAGGGGCCACGCAGGCCCCTTTGCTCGAATCTGGCGGAGAGGGAGGGATTACTCGGCACGTTGTGCCTCGCCCTCCGGGTCGTCGCCTGCGGCGACGCTCGGGTGCCGCTCCGCGTCACCCGTCGAACCAGCGTTCTTGTTCCTCGGGTTCGAATCCCGGCACCTCCGGGGCCAAACATGCAAAAGGGGCCACGCAGGCCCCTTTGCTCGAATCTGGCGGAGAGGGAGGGATT
>NZ_KB905021.1:0-64675 GCF_000377405.1 Thioalkalivibrio sp. ALE31
AGCACATGAAGAGCACCAACATGCTCGAGCGGCTGAACGAGGAGATCCGGCGCCGGACCCGGGTGGTCCGGATCTTCCCCAACACCCACAGCTGTCTACGTCTGGTGCGGGCCCTGGCCGTCGAAATCCACGAAGGCTGGCTGGAGGACAACCGCTACCTGAACATGGATCTGCTCAAAGAGCACAAGAAGATCTTGCTCCGGCAGGCCGAGGCCGCCTGAGCCATACGGACCAACCGAACATGGCCGACTCATTTCTGCACAACTTGACGCACACAACCCCGACTGCCGCGACCCCGGCCCGCTGTGCGGGCCGGGGCTTCCCTCGCTCCGAGGCTTTTCGCGGGCGGCGCTGAACTCGCTGCGCCTGCGGCTTCGCTCAGACATCCAGCGCCTCTGATCCCGCGAAAACCCTCTCCACTCGGCGCGACGACAACGGGGGGTCAAGGTCAAGACAACGGCGGTTCCGACGAGATTGCTAATGGATGAAGGCTGGGTCTTCGCACATCTCGGGCACGCTCGGCCTGCGGCCGTTGCGTGCCGCGCCCGCGCAGCGGGCGCCAGGGGCTTTCGAGCGGCATTGCCTATGGTTAGGCGCAAACATGGTGATGCGTTCGGTTTTGACCTTCGCCTCCCGTATGGAGCCCCTCGCGGAGGGCGTGATGGGCCGGAAGAAGGCGCTGGATGTCTGAGCGGAGCGCAGCGCAGCGAGTTCAGCGCCGCCGGCCCAGCACGTCCGGAGCGAGGTTCCCGGGCGAAATCCGGGTGCCCTTCTTTGGGTCCTTTCTTGGGCAAGCAAGAAAGGACCTCGCGGCGCGCTGGCGAGTCAGCGCACGGCAGTACGTGGACCGAAGGCGCGTAAACACCGGATGCTGAACCAGGCCTAGCCAAAAATCGGCAGGTTGCGGACCGACGGCACCGTAAACACCGGAGGACGAACCAGGACCAGCCACAGCAAGGCAGGCGGCCAGACGACGAAGCTGCCTGCGCTGACGAACAAGCGCCTGATGAGATGCGGTCAGCGGAGGAAGAGGGAGTAGGCCGGGTTGCTGGTCTCCTCGTGCCACGGATACCCGACCTCCTTCAGGAACTCGCGGAACCGGGCCCGATCCTCGGACGGGATCTGCATACCGACCAGCACACGCCCGTAGGCCGCCCCATGATTGCGGTAATGGAACAGACTGATATTCCAGGTCTGCCCCATATGGGTCAGGAAATTCAGCAGCGCCCCGGGTCGCTCCGGAAACTCGAAGCGATAGATCCGCTCGTTGCGGACCTCGCCCCCATGGCCGCCGACCATATGCCGCAGGTGCAGCTTGGCGACCTCGTTCTCGGTCATATCGAGCACCTCGTACCCCGCCCCCTCCAGGGCCTCCAGGATCTCCCGGCGCTCGCGATCACCGCCCTCCAGCTTGATCCCGGCGAACACCTGCGCGTGCTCGTCGTCAGCATAGCGGTAGTTGAACTCGGTGATCCCGCGCTTGCCGATAGCCTGGCAAAACTGGCGGAAACTCCCCGGGCGCTCCGGGATGGTGACCGCGAACAGGGCCTCGCGATGCTCGCCGATCTCGGCGCGTTCGGCCACATGGCGCAGCCGGTCGAAATTGATGTTGGCGCCGCTTAAGACCGCGGCGAAGTTTCCGCCCTGCACGCCCTCGCGCTGGAGGTACTGTTTCATACCGGCCACCGCCAGGGCACCGGCCGGCTCGGCGACCACGCGGGTATCGTCGAAGACATCCTTGATGGCCGCACAGATGGAGTCGGTATCCACCAGCAGGACCTCGTCGACCAGATCGCGGCACAGGCGGAAGGTCTCCTTGCCGACCTGGCGCACCGCCGCGCCGTCGGCAAAGATACCGACCTGCTTGAGGTTGACCCGGCGGTTCTGCTGCAGCGCCTTGTACATCGAGGGCGCGTCGTCCGGCTCCACGCCAATGACCTTGATCTCCGGGCGCAGGCGCTTGATATAGGCCGCCATGCCAGCGGCGAGCCCACCGCCTCCGATACAGACGAACACAGCATCGAGTTCGCCCGGATGCTGACGCAGCAGCTCCATGGCCACCGTGCCCTGCCCGGCAATCACGTCGGGGTCGTCGAACGGATGGATGAACGTGTAGCCGTGCTTGGCTTCCAGCTCGCGGGCGTGGGCGGCGGCCTCGTCGAAGGAATCCCCGTGGAGTACGGCCTTGCCGCCGAAACGACGCACCGCGGCGATCTTGATCGAGGGCGTGGTCACCGGCATCACGATCACGGCCTTGATGCCGAGGTGGTTCGCCCCCAGCGCGACCCCCTGGGCATGATTGCCCGCGGAGGCCGCCACCACGCCCTTGGCGCGCTGTTCCGGGGTCAACTGGGCGATCTTGTTGTAGGCGCCGCGCAGCTTGAACGAGAACACCGGCTGCAGGTCCTCGCGCTTGAGCCAGAGCGTCGAGCCCAGGCGCTGCGACAGGGTCGGCATCGAGTCCAGGGGTGTCTCTCGGGCCACGTCGTAGACGCGCGCCGTCAGGATCTTCTCGAGATAGGGGATTTGCATGGCGAAACCATAGCATGCGAGCGGTTCACGGTTCCGCTTGTCCCGGGGCCGGAGCAGTCGGTATCCTCAATGGGTTATGGATCGTACATGCGAGAGATGTTGATGAATCAGGACGAAATGAAGAAGGCCGTGGCCGAGGCGGCGCTGGAACGGATCGAGAGCGGCTGGATCGTGGGTGTGGGTACCGGGTCTACCGCGAACTACTTCATCGACGCCCTGGCGGGCATCAAGGGCAAGATCGACGGGGCCGTCGCCTCCAGCGAGGCCAGCGCCGAGCGCCTGCGCGGACATGGCATCGAGGTGCTGGACCTGAACTCCGCCGGCCCGCTGCCGATCTACGTGGACGGCGCCGACGAGGCCACCCGGCACCTGCACCTGACCAAGGGCGGGGGCGGGGCCCTGACCCGCGAGAAGATCGTCGCGGCCGCATCGAAGACCTTCGTCTGCGTGGTCGACGAGACCAAGGTCGTGGACTACCTGGGCGCCTACCCGCTGCCGGTCGAGGTGATCCCGATGGCCCGCAGTCATGTCGCCCGCGCCCTGTCGAAGCTGGGCGGCAACCCGGAGCTGCGCGAGGGCTTCAAGACCGACAACGGCAACGTGATCCTCGACGTGCACAACCTGCGCATCATGAACCCGGTGGAGCTGGAGTCCGAGCTGGACCACATCGCCGGTGTCGTGACCAACGGCCTGTTCGCTCGGCGGCCGGCGGACGTGATGCTGGTGGGTTCGTCCACGGGCGTCGAGGAGATGACCGCAACGTAATCGGTCGGGGCGATCGCCATGACCGACACGGGCAAGTGGCTGATCGTCATCGGCGGGCTGATCGTGGTGATCGGCCTGCTCTGGCCCTGGCTGGGCAAAATCCCCTGGGGCCGCTTGCCCGGGGATATCGTGATCGAGGGGGAAAACAGCCGGTTTTATTTCCCGATCACCACCATGATCATCGTCAGCGTGGTGATCTCGATCCTGCTGGCGCTTTTCCGGCGCTGACCCGCCGCCAGCGCACGCGCTGTCAAACAAAAGGGCCGGGATCGCATGATCCCGGCCTTTTTTCGTGCGAAAAACGCGGATGCAGGAAACGCTCCGGGCCGCGCCTAGCGCGCCATCACCTCGTCGTAGAAGCGCTGCAGGCCGCCCTCGAGGAAGCGGTAGTCCTCGACCCCCCGCTCCTCCAGGTGATACTGCAGCCAGCGCACCTGCTGCCCGTTCTGGTCGAAGATCAGCAGCGGGGCACCGTCCCGGCGGGCCTGGTCGACGATCCGATTGAGCGTGTCGATATTCTCCAGCGGCGCGGAGATCTCGCGCCCGGCGAACAGCGAAATCTCGTCGCGTTCCTCGTTGCCACGCACATCCACCACCACGGCATCGTCGTTCTCGCGGACGCGACGGGCAAAGGTGTCGGCCTCCAGCAGACGCGCCTCGAAGGCGTCGTCGGCAATCAACTGCGTCTCGGGGTCCTCGATGGGCTCACCGCGCAGGAGTGCCAGTCCGGGATAGCGTTCCGCCCAGTCCTTGACGCCGGCGTCATAC
Source organism: Thioalkalivibrio sp. ALE31 (assembly GCF_000377405.1). Taxonomy (GTDB): domain Bacteria; phylum Pseudomonadota; class Gammaproteobacteria; order Ectothiorhodospirales; family Ectothiorhodospiraceae; genus Thioalkalivibrio. The sequence goes on from NZ_KB905021.1 coordinate 4,066, forward strand.
GCCTGGGTCGGGCCCAGCCCCGCGGAGTTGGCACGCGCCGCGGCGCGATACGACAGATAGCTCTCGCGACCGTTGCAGTAGAACACCAGCGGGCCACCGTGCTGCTCCTCCAGTGCGCGGACCTGGTCCTCGAAATCCGGGGCCCCGAGCGGGACGTGATGCGCCCCCTCGATGTGCAGGATGTCGTATTCCAGGCGCGGGCGGACGTCGATCACCGTGGAACGCGACAGCTGACCGCGCAGATCGAACAGGTCCACGGCATCCACACCAAAGCGCTCGTACAGGCTGCGTCCGGGGAACTCGACAAAGGCCTGGGCACTGGCCACGACAGGGGCACCAGCCAGCCCGACACAGAGGGCCATGACGGCAAGGCGGGGACTCAAAGAGCGAAAGGTCATGCGAACTCCCTTGCATGGACGGGTGAACATGCCGCACGCACTGCCGCGGCCCTGTTGGGGCGTATTCGACGCCCGTTGGGCGACGCGGCGAGACGGGGCTTTATTCCCCGGCCCGGCCGCTCGCCTCGCCCGATTGTAGCCAACCCGCACCCTTTGTGTGCAACGGGAACTACAGCAGGACCTTCTCGATCCCGCCCTCGCGGGCCCGCTCGATGAAGTTCTTCTGCCAGCCATCGCCCATCAGGCGGTTGGCCATCTCGACCACGATGTAGTCGGTATCCAGCCCGGTGTCCTCGCGATAGCGCGAAAGCCCCTGCTGGCAGGCCGGGCAGGAGGTCAGCATCTTCACGTTGCCGTTCTCTGCCTTCTCCTCGCCGGTCAGCTCCTTGATGCCCTTGTGCAGTTCTTCCTGCTTGCGGAAGCGCACCTGAGTGGCGATATCCGGGCGACTGATCGCGAACGTGCCGGCCTCGCCACAGCAGCGGTTGGACTGCAGGACGTCCTGCCCCATCAGCTTGGAGGCGACGTCGGTCGGCTTGTGCGACTTCATCGGCGAGTGGCAGGGGTCGTGGTACATGTACTGCACGCCCTTGAGCCCCTCGAGCTTCACGCCCTTCTCCATCAGGTATTCGTGGATGTCGAGCAGGCGGCAGCCCGGGAAGATCCGCTCGAACTCGTACTTCAGCAGCTGATCCATGCAGGTCCCGCAGGACACCACGACGGTCTTGATGTCGAGGTAGTTGAGCGTGGTCGCCAGCCGGTGGAACAGCACGCGATTCTCGGTACTGATCTGCTGGCCCTTCTCGAAGTCGCCGCCGGCGTTCTGCGGATACCCGCAGCACAGGTAGCCCGGGGGCAGCACGGTCTGCGCGCCGACGTCGTAGAGCATGGCCAGCGTCGCCAGCCCCACCTGGCTGAACAGACGCTCGGAGCCGCAGCCGGGGAAGTAGAACACCGCATCCGAATCCAGATCGGTCTTCACCGGGTCGCGCAGGATCGGCACGTAGCGCGAATCCTCCAGCCCCAGCATCTGCCGCGTGGTCTGGCTCGGCAGGCCGGCGGGCATCGGCTTCTTCACGAAGTGCACCACCTGCTCGTGCACCGGCGCCTTGCCGGTGGTCGAGCGCGGGGTCTTGCCCTCGCCGGTCAGGTTCAGCTTCTTGAACGCGAAGTGCCCCAGACGCTGGGCGGCATAGCCCATCTGGATCGCGCCCTTGCGGATGCCCTTGATGGTGGCCGGATCCTTCGCGTTGAGGAAGGCCATGGACATCATCGTGGCCGGCGTCGCCTTGCGCTTGCCCTTCTTGTTGAGGATCGAACGCATGTGCATGGTCACGTCGCCAAAGTCGATGTCGACCGGGCACGGATTCAGGCACTTGTGGCAGATCGTGCAGTGATCCGCGACGTCGTTCATCTCCTCGAAGTGATTGAGCGACAGCCCGCGGCGGGTCTGCTCCTCGTAGAGGAAGGCCTCGACGATCAGTCCGGTGGCCAGGATCTTGTTCCGCGGCGAGTAGAGCAGATTGGCGCGCGGGACATGCGTATTGCACTCCGGCTTGCACTTGCCGCAACGCAGGCAGTCCTTGATCTCGTCGTTGAGATCGCCCAGTTCACTCTGCTCCAGGATCAGCGCCTCCTGCTTCACCAGACGCAGCGAAGGGGTGTAGGCATTGGACAGCCCGGAGCCCTCGAGCAGCTTGCCGGCGTTGAACACGCCGTTCGGGTCGACCTGCTTCTTGTACTTCGCGAACGACTCGATGCGCTCGGGTTCCAGGTACTGCATCTTGGTCAGGCCGATCCCGTGCTCGCCGGAGATCACCCCGTTCAGCTCGCGCGCCAGGCGCATCACGTCGTCCACCAGACGCTCGGCCTGGTGCATCATCTGGTAGTCGTTGGAGTTGACCGGGATGTTGGTGTGCACGTTGCCGTCGCCCGCATGCATGTGCAGGGCGATGAACAGCCGGCTGGTCAGCACGCGGTCATGGATCGCCGCCAGGCGCTTGCGCACCGGCTCCAGCTGGTGGCCACCGAAGATCTCGAACAGCGGGCGCTCGACCTCGGCCCGGTAGGAGATCCGCAGGCTGCGCCGCAGCAGCAGGTTCATCAGCTTGTCGTGGTCGCGACGGTCAGCGCGGGCCGACTCGTCGAGCAGCTCGTCGCACTCCGACGCGAGCGTGAAGAAGTTCTCCGAGATCGCCTCCCAGCGCTTCTTCACCTCCTGCAGGACCTCCACCGCGCGCTCGCGCTTGGACTCGAACCACTGCTGACCCTCGCCGCCGGTGTCCTCCAGCAGCTCGCGCAGCTCGGGATGGTCGCCGCGCATGCACTCCAGCACCTCGTCGACCATGGTCAGCTTGTTCTTCAGCGACTCGCGCACGTTCAGGGATTCGATCCCCTCGGTGTACTCCGCCAGGCGTTCCAGCGGGATCACCACGTCCTCGTTGATCTTGAAGGCGTTGGTGTGGTGGGCAATCGCCGCGGTGCGGGCGCGATCCGCCCAGAAGCGCTTGCGCGCCTCGGGGCTGACCGCAATGAAGCCCTCGCCGTTTCGGGCATTGGCCGCGCGCACCATCTTGGCCGCCAACGCGCCCAGAGCGTCTTCGTTGTCGGAGACGATATCGGCGACCAGCACCATCTTCGGCAGGTCGCCGCGCGCGCCTTTCGGCGTGTACTTGACCGCGCGTACATAGCGCTCGTCCAGGTGCTCGAGGCCGGCCAGCAGGACGTCGTCCTCGGCATCCACCGCGTCCTTGATCTCGACAATCGCCGGGACGGCCTGGTGCAGGTCGGTCCCGTAGAACTCGAGACACACGGTGCGGATGTTGTCGGGCATGCGGTGCAGGATGAACTCGGCCGAGGTGATCAGGCCGTCACAGCCTTCCTTCTGGATGCCCGGCACGCCCATCAGGGCCTTGTCGGTCACGTCCTTGCCCAGGCCCAGCTTGCGGAAGCGCTGCCCCGGCATCTCGAGGATCTCGGGCTCTCCCTTCGGGGTCTTGCCATCCGGCTGATAGCGCGTCACGCGGAAGCGCACCGTCTCGGCGTCGTGGATCTTGCCCAGGTTGTGATCGAGGCGCTCGATGTACATCCACTCCGCCTCGGGCGTGACCATCGTCCAGGCCGCCAGGTTGTCCAGCGCGGTACCCCACAGCACGGCCTTCTTGCCACCGGCGTTCATCGCCACGTTGCCGCCGATGGTCGAGGCATCCTGCGAGGTCGGATCGACCGCGAACACCAGGCCATTGCGATCGGCCAGTTCGGAGACGCGCTTGGTGACCACGCCGGCCTCCACGCGCACCACCGGCACGTCGTGCTCCACGCCCGGCAACGGTCGCCGCTTGACCTTGCCGAGGCCCTCCAGCTTCTCCGTGTTGATTACCGCGGAACGCTTGGACAGCGGGACCGCGCTGCCGGTGTAGCCAGTGCCGCCACCGCGCGGGATCACCGTCAGGCCCAGCTCGATGCAGGCCGCGACCAGCGGCCCCATCTCTTCCTCGGAATCGGGGGTCAGCACCACGAACGGCAGTTCCACGCGCCAGTCGGTCGCGTCGGTCACGTGGGACACCCGCGCCAGCCCGCCGAACTGGATATTGTCCTTGTGCGTGAGGCCCTTCATGCGCTTGCGCACCTGGTCGCGCAGCGCCGCGGTGTCGGTGAATTCCTTGGCAAAGGCGGATACCGCCGCCTGTGCACGCTGGGCCAGCTTCAATGCCTTTTCGTTGCCATCGGCCCGGGCCGTGATCTGGTCCAGGCGATGCTGCATGGCGTCGATCAGCGCCTTGCGGCGCTTCTTGTCCTCCAGCAGGTCGTCCTGGATATACGGGTTGCGGGTGACCACCCACATGTCCCCCAGGACCTCGAACAGCATGCGCGCGGACACGCCCGTCCGACGCTCCCCACGCAGCTCGTTGAGGAGGTCCCAGGTATCGGATCCCAGGAAACGGATGACGATTTCGCGGTCGGAGAAGGAGGTGTAGTTATAGGGTATTTCTCGAACGCGTTCGGCGGTCATTGAGGCGTGGCCCCCCGATCAAAGTGAGGCCAAAGAGTAACGGGTCCGCGCGCCCTGCGCATGAAGTCGCACTGTTGGTCCATGCTTTTGGGCACCAAACTATCCCCCGGGAACCACCCGGGCTCGCGGCCCGGGCGGTCCCGCAGTGTGCCCTACCAGTGGGCCAGGAGCCCCAGCACCCCGATCACGATCAGGTAGATCGCGACGATGTAATTGAGGAGCCGGGGACGGATCAGGATCAGAATCCCCGCCACCAGCGACAGGATGGCCATCAGCAGGCTCGGGTCAATATGCAGCGTCATGCAGCGACTCCCTTGCCGAACGCCGGCGCGTTCAGAACAGTTTTTCTTCCATCTCGAGATAGACCGCGTTGGCATTGCTGCGGTTGGTCTGCTCGAAGGCCGGGAGATCCTCGTAGTCGCTCCAGTCCATGGCCGCGTAGGCCTCGTCGAAGGTCTCCATGTTCTCCACGGCCGCGCCCATGTGCTCGCGCAGCTTCACCAGGTAGTCACGCGTAAACTTCACCGCTCGGCTTGCCTGATCGGTGGCCTCGCCATGCCCCGGGACCAGGAATTTCAGGTCCATCTCCATCAGTTCTTCCAGACGATTGACCCAGTTCTCCGAATCCAGCGCGTCGTCCCCCAGAAACGGGATACGGCCGTCAAAGACGATGTCACCGGCAAACACCACGCCCGTCTCCTCCACCACCATGATGATGTCGTCGGGTGAATGGGCCGGGCCGGCGTGCACGCAGCGAAAGGTCTTGCCGCCCAGACGGATGGTGTACTCGTCATCGAAGAACTCGTCCGGCGGGATGATCTGCGTGTCCTCGTCCACCCATGGCGTCAGCACCCCGCGACGCTGTTCCAGTCGCGCCACCGCGCCTGGCCCGCCGAGGTAGTCGCGTGCCCGTGCCTGACCGATGATCTTCGCGTCGGTATGGTCGGCGAACGCCTGCAGGCCGTAGATGTGGTCCGCATGGTAATGCCCGGCGATCACGTACTTGATCGGCTGGTCGGTCACCTCACGGATCCGGCGGATCATCTCGAAGCCCAGCGGCGGGGTCCCCAGGGCGTCGTAGACCACCACCCCTTCGTCGGTCACAACGAATCCGGCGTTCGATGTGTGCCCCTGGTTGTCGGGGTCCGGGATGCCGGAGATCCCGATCATGTACCAGGTGTCCGCGCCCTCCACTTCGTGGGCGGTGGTATCGACGGTCACGGGCTCGTAGGGGTTATCGGGTACCGACATCTTTGCTCCACTCCTCTTCTTGATGCGTATCCATTCGGCCCGTGGACGGGCTCTGGGTTATTGGACGGAGAAAAGACCGGAGAATTCCCTGCAATTCCCGATCCCCGCCCGGGGATTGTAGCGGAGCCGGGAACAACGATGAGAAGCCACCCGAGGAGCACAACCCAGAAGAGGCCGGGCCAACAGCCCTCCACCTTCGGCAGGACGCAGATTGACGCCGCAGGGCCTGAGGGAATGATTGCCACTCACGGGCGCGATCGTGCCTGACCCGTGCCAGAAGCACCGCATGGTTGGTTGCCCGTCAATGCTGAAATGCGGACATGCCAAACCGAGGGGCACACCGCTATGGCGGGGGACCAGGATGATTCGGCGGCTGCCCCGCCTCACCCCTTCGGGGCTGCACGCGCGGCGCGCGGGCAGTGCTCCGCTGCGCTTCGCCGAACCTTCCAGGTTCGAACCCTGGACTCGCTCATATATCCATAGAAAAGGGCCCCACGAGGGGGCCCTTCTCCGAAGGTAGCGACCAGTTTGAGGCAAATGACGGTGAGCCCCATCGAGGGGCACACCGCCATGGCTGGGGGACCAGGATGATTCGGCGGCTGCGCCGCCTCACCCCTTCGGGGCTGCACGCGCGGCGCGCGCGCAGTGCTTCGCTACGCTTCGCCGAACCTTCCAGGTTCGAACCCTGGACTCGCTCAAATATCCATAGAAAAGGGCCCCGCGAAGGGGCTTCACCTGAAGGAGTGACCATTCTGAAGCAAATGACGGTGAGCCCCATCGAGGGGCACACCGCCATGGCTGGGGGACCAGGATGATTCGGCGGCTACGCCGCCTCACCCCTTCGGGGCTGCACGCGCGGCGCGCGTGCAGTGCTCCGCTGCGCTTCGCCGAACCTTCCAGGTTCGAACCCTGGGCTCGCTCATATATCCATAGAAAAGGGCCCCACGAGGGGGCCCTTTTCTATGGATGGCTGGGGGACCAGGATTCGAACCTGGGTTGACGGAGTCAGAGTCCGTAGTCCTACCGCTAGACGATCCCCCAGTAAACCGGATCGCGTGCGTCCCGCAGAAACTCGAGGCGAATTTTAACGCTTCGAGTACTGGGTTGCACGACGGGCCTTGCGCAGGCCGATCTTCTTCCGCTCCACCTCGCGGGCATCGCGGGTCAGATGACCACCACGACGCAGCGGCGAGCGCAGCTCTTCGTTGTACTGCACCAGGGCGCGGGCAATGCCCAGGCGGATCGCACCGGCCTGGCCGTTACCACCACCGCCCTCGACGGTTGCGATCACGTCGAAGTTTTCGGTGGACTCGGTCGCCTCCAGCGGCTGGCGCACGACCATGCGCGAGGTCTGGCGGCCGAAGAACTCGTCCAGCGGCTTCTGGTTAACCGTGATGTTGCCCGTACCCGGGCGCAGGAAGACGCGCGCAGCGGCGGTCTTGCGGCGGCCGGTGCCGTAATACTGATTGGTAGCCATTCGGATCGATTCCCTTGCTGATTCTGGCGGCTCAGACTTCGAGCGGCTGCGGCTGCTGGGCCGTATGCCGGTGTTCGGTGCCGGCGTAGACCTTGAGCTTCTTGAACATGGCCCGGCCAAGCGGGTTGCGCGGCAGCATGCCCTTCACGGCAAGCTCCAGCACCTTCTCCGGATGACGCTCGATCATCTGGGTGAAGTTGGCTTCCTTGATGCCACCCGGATAACCGGTGTGGTGGAAGTACTTCTTGTCCATGGCCTTGTTGCCGGAGACGCGAATCTTCTCCGCGTTGATCACGACGATGTAGTCGCCGGTATCGACATGCGGCGTGTACACGGGCTTGTGCTTCCCGCGCAGACGGCGTGCGATCTCCGTGGCGAGTCGGCCGAGGGTCTTGCCGTCGGCGTCGACGAGAAACCAGTCGCGTTCGACTTCGGCCGGCTTGGCGCTGATGGTACTCATGATGTTCGATGCTCCGAGGTCGGGGCGATTCAGAAAGCGCGCAAGAATAACGCTTCCCTTCACCCGATTCAAGCAAAAGGGACAATTCGCGAGACGGGCCGCGCTCGACGTCCACCGGAGGCGACGTGGCGGGCCGGGGCCTGCGCGAGCGCCCTCCGCACATAATAAAGGGGCCGCCCCGAAGGGCGGCCCCCCTTGCAGGCCCCGGGCGCAAGGCCCGGGGCGGCACACAACCCGTTTACAGCTGGGCTTCGGCGCGCTCCTGCACTTCCTGCATCAGCTCGGGGTCGTTCTGCAGGGCCATGGCGACTTCGTTGTATTCCTCGACGCTCATGCCCGCATCTTCCACGGCGCTGACCATTTCGTCCTGAGCTTCCTGCTGCATGGACTGCGCCTCGGTCTCGTCCTCGGCGTTCTGCAGGCGGTCAGCGAAGTCCTCGCGCACTTCCTGCACCGCGACGAAGGCGGTCACGAAGGTGTCAATGTCCTCTTCGCTCAGGTCCACCTCGGGGGCTTCCTGCATCGGGGCTCCGCCCTGGGCCGCGCCACCCTGGGCGCCACCCTGCGGCGGCTGGCCGCCCTGGGCACCGCCGCCGGCGCCGGCACCGCCTTCCTGGGCCGGGGGCTGGCCACCCTGGGCGCCGCCCATGTCGCCACCGCCGGCGCCGCCTTCGGCACCACCATACTGCGCGGAGGCCGCGCCACCGACGGCAAACAGGGAAGTCAGGGCCATCGCGAGGATCGTCTTGCGCATATTCATCATGTTGCTCCTTTTCCTTTGGTTCGATCGGATCTCGCGGCCGACCGGGACCCGCTCGAGGCGCCCCCGGTCCAGCCGCGCCGCAACCGTGTGAGGAGGAATGAGCCCGTGCGGGCTGCGCTTCTCCGATTGCTGACTGAGGAGGAGCAGGCATCGTGCCAACAATGGCAACCGGGGAGACATTCTATAGGAATCAGATGGTTAGGACTGAATCAGCTGACAGGGCGTCCGCCGACGGCGGAATTGTGAATGGGTCATAATGACACATGGGTCAGCTCGACCCGGGTCAGGATGTCACGACGGGTCGGATTCACCGAGCTTGCGGTAGAGCGTCTTGCGTCCGATGCCGAGGATACGCGCGGCCCGCTGCTTGTTGCCGTCCACGTGCTCCAGGACCCGCTGAATGTAGTCGCGCTCGCGCTCTTCCAGCGTCGGCCATTGGGTGTCGTCGCCGACTCCCGCTACGGGTAACACCTCTGCGCCGGCACCACCGGCGGCCACACCCGCATCTTCGCCGCCGATCGCGAACACGCGTTCCGGCAGGTCCCGGGTCTCGATCACCTCGCCCGTGGCCAGGGTGGCGGCGCGCTCGATGAGGCTGGCCAGTTCGCGTACGTTCCCGGGGAAGGGGTAGCGCACCAGCGCGCGCAGGGCCTCCGGGCTCAGACGCCGCTCGGGCAGGCCTCGGGCCAGGGCTTGCTGGCGCAGGAACTGCAGGGCCAGGTACTCGACATCGTCACCGCGTTCTCGCAGCGGCGGGATCTCGATGCGGAAGGTCTCCAGGCGATAGTAGAGATCCTCGCGGAAACGGCCGTCGGCCATGTGCGCCTGCAGGTCCTGGTGGGTGGCCGCGACGATACGCACATCCGTCTCGATCTCCTCGTTGGCGCCCACCGGGCGCACCCGTCCGTCCTGCAGCAGGCGCAGCAGCTTGCTTTGCATCGCCACCGGCATCTCGGCGATCTCGTCCAGGAACAGGGTTCCCCCATGTGCCTCGGTGAACAATCCTCGACGGGCACCCTTGGCCCCACTGAAGGCACCCGCAACATGCCCCAGCAGCTCCGACTCCAGCAGGGCCTCGGGGATGCCGGCGCAGTTGAGCGCGACGAACGGCCCGTGCGCCCGGTCACTTTCCGCGTGCAGCGCCCGCGCCACGAGTTCCTTGCCGGTCCCGGACTCGCCGGTAATCAGGACGCTGCCGTCGGCGGCCGCGATCCGCCGGATCAGGTCGAACATCTGCAGCATGGCCGGACTGTGTCCCTGCATGCCATGAAACCCGTCGGCCCGGGCGAGCACCTCGCGATAGCGCCGCACCTCGTCCTTCAGGCGACGCGCCTCGGTTACCCGGTCCGCAGCCAGGCGCAGATGATCGAGGTCCACCGGCTTGGTCAGAAAGTCGTCCGCCCCCGCCTTCAGCGCGGCCACGGCCTGGTCGATGGTCCCGAAGCCCGTCAGCATGATGAAGCCCGGCGCCGGCACCCGGGCGCGCGCGTCCTCGAGCACCTGAAACCCGTCGGCGCCCGGCAGACGCAGGTCACTGACCACCAGACTGAAGGCCTGCTGTGCCAGTGCCCGCGCGGCGTCCTCGGCGCTGCCTACCGCGGTGACCGCGTAGCCGGCCTCGGCCAGCTCCTCGTGCAGCAATTCGCGATGTCCGCGGTCGTCTTCGACGACAAGGACCGATTCCGGGGGCGCGGCGGGTGTTTGTGGCGCGGCGCTCATAGGCGCGTCTCCTGCGGTTCGTCAGTGGCCAGCGGCAGATGCACGACAAAGCGGGTCTCCCCGGGCACGCTGCGATCCAGCGCGACCGTGCCGCGATGATCTTCCAGTGCCACCTGGACAACAGCCAGCCCCAGTCCGGTTCCCTCGCCCGTGGGTTTGGTGGTGAAGAAGGGCTCGAACAGGCGCGCCGCCTGTTCGTCGTCGATCCCGCGCCCGGCGGTCGGACCGTCATCGGCCACCACCAGGGTTACCCGGTCGGCCTCCGCCCGCCAGTGGACCCGCACCTCACCGGCGGCCGCCTGGGCCGCGTTCTCCAGCAGGTTCTCCAGCGCCTGTCCGAGGCGCAGACGATCGGCCGCGACGACCAGCGCCTCCCCGTCCACCTGGAACCGGATCGCGTCGGGCGCGTGCCGCGCGCGCACCCGCTCGACCAGGTCGCCGACCAGTTGCGCGAGGTCCAGGGGGCGTTCCTGCAGGGGATTGCGACGGGCAAAGTCCAGCAACTGCCGCACGATGGTCTCCACCCGCTCGAGTTCGGCCTGCAACGCCTCCATCTCCTTGCGCGCAGGATCCGGCTCCGGCAGGCGGCGAATGGCCCGCTGCACCCGCCCGGCAATAATCCCGAGCGGTGTCCCCAGCTCATGCGCCACACCGGCCGCGAGCTGGCCGATCGCCGCCAGCTTCTCCGAGTGCCGCAGCTTTTCCTCGAGCCGCACCTGCTCGTGGCGCTGCGCCTCCAGTTCCGCCTCCGAGGCCTCGCGGCGCTCCATCATGCGGTTCATCGAGACCGCCAGCCCGCGCAGTTCGGCCGGCCCGTCCTCCGGCGCCCGCAGGCCGCGCTGGCCATCGCCGATCGCGCGCATCGCGGCCATCAGGCGCGACACATGCCGGCCGACGGCGCGGTGGTAGCCGAACAGTACGACCAGCAGGAACAGCGCACTGACCGCCAGCATCAGCAACCCGCCCTGCCACTGCAGCTGCGTGACGAAGGCCCGGAACGGGGTCACATCGCGGGTCACCTGCAGCAGGCCCACGATCCGCCCGGCCGGATCGGACAACGGCAGGAAGAAGGAGAAGGTCTCGCGCCCCTGGTGCTCGCCGAAGGCCCCGAGACTGCCGGTCTCGCTGATGACCCGGGCCTCGCCGCGGCGTTGCAGGGTCGGGCTGGGCGGCCCACTGGCCGCGACCATGCGGCCCTCGGCGTCGTAGACGTAGACCCCGAACACCTCCTCGATCTGGAACAGCGAATCCAGCGATTGCTGCACCCCGGACACGTCGTCCTGCAGCATGGCGCTCGACACCGGGAGGCGGATCGAACGCGCCACCAGTTCGATATCCTCCTGCATGCGGTTTTCCATCTGGACCTGGAATTCGCGCAGGCCGAGCGCCACCACCGCGGCCATCATCAGCAGCAGCGGCAGCAGCACGAAGGACAACACCGCGGTGCGCAGGCTGTTCAGGCTTCGGATCATGGGCGTTGGGTCATCATCGACGGGCCATCCGCGGCACGGGCCGGACTCAATGGTAGACACGCCCGGCAACAGGAGGCGAATCACAGGCAAAAAAAAGCGCGGGTCGAAGCCCGCGCCAAGAAAACCACCAAAGGAGGATGGAGGAGTCCACTAACCACTGACAGGGGGGACAGCGATTAGCGTATGCAAATCTTCTAATATGGCGATGTTCTTGTCAACCGGTGAAATACGCAGGGGGTCGTCCTTCACCGTTTCGTCATATCACGTACCCTTGAAGACCTGCATACCCCGTAAGACGCAGGTCCGCCCGATCTATTCCCGGGCATGAAAGCCACCCGCCGGGAATGCACCAAAAATCGACTTCGTTCACGGATCCCGCATCATGCTTCGTCACCTGAGCCACCCCGTCACCTCGCTTGCCCAGAACGCCACGCTGATCTGGTGCGATGCCACCGGGGCCGCGGCCTGGGTCGACCCCGGCGCGGATGCCGCGACCCTCGAACAGATCGCCCGCGAGCACGGCGTGCACCTGGAGAAGATCCTCCTGACCCACGGCCACCTGGACCATGTCGGGGCCACCGCCGAACTGGCCGCCCGTGCCAATGTGCCGGTGATCGGGCCGCATCGCGACGACGCCTTCTGGCTGGACCAGCTCCCGGCGCAGGCACAGATCTTCGGCTTCCCCGAGACCGCGCCCCTGGTGCCCGACCAGTGGCTGGAGGATGGCGACACCATCGCGCTGGGCCAGACCACACTCCGGGTGCTCCACTGCCCCGGCCATACCCCGGGGCACGTGGTCTTCCACGACTCCGAGAGCGGCCTGGCCCTGGTCGGCGACGTGCTGTTCCACGGGGCAATCGGCCGCAGCGACTTCCCGCGCGGCAACGGGCGCGAGCTGATCGCCTCGATCACCGACAAGCTCTGGCCGCTGGGCGACGAGACCCGGTTCGTGCCCGGCCACGGCCCCGAGTCCACCTTTGGTGAGGAACGCCGCAGCAACCCCTTCGTCGGCGACGCGGCCCTTGCCGCCGGCGGACAGCCCGGCCGCGGCCGCTACTACTGAGCCCTGCGGAGCAGCATCTCTCAAATGAAACGGGCCGCCCCGAGGGGCGGCCCGTGTACGCACGGCGCCAGGCGTCTTCTCAGCCGTTGGCGCGCAGCGCGGCGATGCGCTGTTCGATCGGCGGGTGGCTCATGAACAGCTTCTTCAGGCCCTGGGCCATGCCGCCACGGATCCCGAAGGCCGCCATCTGGTCCGGCATGTCCACCGGCCGCCCGGAGGCCCGGGCCAGCGACTCCAGCGCGCCGATCATCTTCTCGCGCCCGGCAAAGCGGGCCCCCGCCTCGTCGGCGCGGAACTCGCGCTGACGCGAGAACCAGAACACGATGATGGAGGCCAGGATCGCGAGGATGATCTCGGTCACGATGGCGGTAATCCAGAAGGCCGGTCCGTGACCCGACTCGTTCTTGAAGATCACCCGATCGACGAAGTGGCCGATCACGCGCGACAGGAAGATCACGAAGGTGTTCACCACGCCCTGGATCAGGGCCAGCGTCACCATGTCGCCGTTGGCGACGTGACCGACCTCGTGCCCCAGCACGGCCTCGACCTCGCCCTGCCCCATGTTCTGCATCAGTCCGGTGCTTACGGCCACCAGGGCGTTGTTCTTGCTCATCCCGGTGGCAAAGGCGTTCGGGTCGGGCGAATCGTAGATTCCCACCTCGGGCATGCCGATACCGGCCTGCTTGGCCTGGCGCTGCACCGTCTCCAGCAACCACTGCTCGGTGGCGTTGCGCGGCTTGTCGATCACGTGGACCTTCATCGTCTTCTTCGCCATCCACTTGGAGATGGCCAGCGAGATGAAGGACCCGCCGAACCCGAACACGGCGGCGAAGATCAGCAAAGCGGTCAGGTCGAGATCGACCCCCTGTTCATCGAGGATGCTCTCCACACCCAGGATACGCAGGGTGATGCTGAGCACGATCAGGATGGCGAAGTTGGTCGCCAGAAACAGCAGAACACGTTTCATGAAGTTTTCCTGTACTCCATCAATCCATTTACGGGGATGTCGCAATCATCGGGGCGCGCCGCGCGAATTCAAGCGCACCCCGATCAATGACCACCGGAGCGCGCCGGGGTTCAGGCCGGGCGCACTTCCAGGCGGTCCGCGTTCTGGTAGCCGCGTGGCAGCTGGCGCCCGCGCCGGGCGCGCTCGCCCACGTACTCCGCCCACTCGGCCGGGGCCAGCGCCTTGAAGCGCTTGCCGGCGTGCACGACCAGGGTGTCCTGCGGCCCCAGCACGGCCACGTCGAGCACCCGCTCGGAGCCGTCCTTGAGGGCCGCGGACGGGATACCGATCAGCTTGTTGCCCTTGCCACGCGCCAGCTCCGGCAGCTCGGTGGCCGGGAACAGCAGCAGGTAGCCGCGGGTGGTGACGACCGCGATGTGGTCCTCGTGCGGGTTGCGCACCGGGGCCGGCTGCAGCACAGCCGCCCCAGCGGGCACGGTGAGCACATTCTTGCCCGCCTTCTGCCGGCCCAGCAAATCGCCCAGTTTGGCGACGAAGCCGTAGCCGTGATCCGAGCCCAGCAGCCAGCGGTCTTCCTCCGCACCAGTGGCCATGCCGACAAAGCGCGCGCCCTCCGGCGGGTTCACGCGGCCGGACAGCGGCTCGCCCTGCCCGCGCGCGGACGGCAGGGTGTGCGCGGGGATGGTATAGGTGCGGCCGGTGGAGTCGATGAACGCGACCGGCTGGTTGCTGCGCCCGGTGACCGCGGCCTGGAAGGCATCCCCGGCCTTGTAGCTGAGCCCCTGGGCATCCACGTCGTGGCCCTTGGCCGCACGTGCCCAGCCCTTTTCCGACAGCACAATGGTCAGCGGCTCGGTGGGCACCAGCGCGGACTCGTCCAGTGCCTGCGCGGCGGCGCGCTGGACCAGCGGCGAGCGGCGCTCGTCACCGTAGTCCGCGGCGTCCTTCTCGATTTCGCGGCGGACCTGGGTGCGCAGGCGGCGCTCGGACCCCAGGGTCTTCTCCAGCTGATCGCGCTCCTTGGCCAGTTCGTCCTGCTCACCGCGGATTTTCATCTCCTCGAGCTTGGCCAAGTGGCGCAGCTTCAGCTCCAGGATCGCCTCGGCCTGGATATCGGACAGGCCAAAGCGGCTCATCAGTTCCGGCTTGGGCTGGTCGTACTCGCGGATGATCGCGATCACCTCGTCGATATTGAGATAGGCGATCAGCAGGCCTTCCAGCACATGCAGCCGCGCCTGCACCTTCTCCAGGCGCCACTGCAGACGCCGGCGCACGGTCTCGATGCGGAAGCTCAGCCATTCACTCAGCAGCCCGGCCAGGTCGCGTACCTGCGGTCGGCCGTCCAGGCCGATCACGTTCATGTTCACGCGGTAGGTCTTTTCCAGGTCCGTGGTCGCGAACAGGTGGGCCATCAGCGCCTCGACATCCACGCGGTTCGAGCGCGGGGTGATCACCAGACGGGTCGGGTGCTCGTGGTCGGACTCGTCGCGCAGGTCCTCGACCATCGGCAGCTTCTTCGCGCGGATCTGGCTGGCGATCTGTTCCAGCAGCTTGGCCCCGGAGACCTGGTGCGGCAGCGCGGTGACCACGATGTCGTCACCTTCGCGTTCATAGCGCGCCCGCGCGCGGATCGAACCCTGCCCGGTCTCGTAGACCTTTCGCAGCTCCGCAGGCGGGGAAATGATCTCCGCCTCGGTGGGAAAGTCCGGCGCCGGCAGGTGCTCGCACAGCTCGGCGACGGTCGCCTTCGGGTGCTCCAGCAGGTGCACGCAGGCCGCAGCCACCTCGCGCAGGTTGTGCGGCGGGATATCGGTGGCCATGCCCACGGCGATCCCGGAACCGCCGTTCAGCAGCACGTTCGGAAGCCGGGCCGGCAGCACCTTCGGCTCGTCCAGCGCGCCGTCGAAGTTCGGCACCCAGTCCACCGTGCCCTGCCCCAGCTCCGAGAGCAGCAGCTGCGCATAGCGCGAGAGGCGCGACTCGGTATAGCGCATCGCGGCGAAGGACTTGGGATCGTCCGGCGAGCCCCAGTTGCCCTGCCCGTCCACGAACGGATAGCGGTAGGAGAACGGCTGCGCCATCAGCACCATCGCCTCGTAGCACGCCGAGTCGCCATGCGGATGGAACTTGCCGAGGACGTCGCCGACCGTGCGCGCGGACTTCTTGTACTTGGCGGTGGCCGAGAGCCCCAGCTCGCTCATGGCGTAGATGATGCGGCGCTGCACGGGCTTGAGCCCGTCGCCGATGTGCGGCAGCGCACGGTCCAGGATCACGTACATGGAGTAGTCCAGGTACGCCTTCTCGGTGAAGTCCTTCAGCGGCAGCTGCTCGCCGCTGTTGGCGAACAGGCTGGGGGTCTCGATATCGCTCATCGGCGCTCTCGCGAATGATGGGTGGCGCGGGCTTTTACCCCGGACCGGGCCCGCGTACTGTAGCGGGCACGCGCCCGCCATTCCACGGGGTCACGGGAAAACCGCCGAACCGGGGAGCGGAGAAGCCCCGGAGGAGTCCATTCGTGCTGGATACAGGCTGGATCGCCAGTATCGCTGCCGTCGCCGTGTTTGCCCTCGCGGCGATCAGCGTGGTGCACGCCCTGCTGCAGCGCCGCGACACCGGAACCATCATCGCCTGGGTCGGGTTGATCGTGCTGCTGCCGCTGGGCGGCTCGGTCCTGTACTGGCTGTTCGGGGTCAACCGCATCCGCCGGCGCGCCCACGCCCTGCGCGAGGGCTATCTGATCGCCGACCCCAGCGCCGGGGGCGCCACCCTGAGCGAGCCGCCGGAACGCTGGCAACGCCTGCTGCACTCCGGCGACCGACTGAGCCCTTTCCGCCTGGTCGGCGGCAACGCGATCGAACCGCTGTTCGACGGCGACCGCACCTATGCCCGCATGCTGGACGCCATCGACAGCGCCCGTCACAGCATCACCCTGGCCACCTATATCTTCGACTACGACCGGGTCGGGGAACGCTTCGTGGACCGCCTGCAGCAGGCCCAGGACCGTGGCGTGCAGGTGCGCGTGCTGATCGACGCCATCGGCGCCCGCTACAGCCGCCGCAACACCCTGCGCCGGCTGCGCCGAGCGGGGATCCCGGCCACCACCTTCATGCCGGTGCACCTGCCACGCAGTCTGGCCGCCTTCAATCTGCGTAACCACCGCAAAATGCTGGTGGTCGACGGCCGCCAGGCCTTCACCGGGGGCATGAACATCCGCCGCGGCCACAGCCACGCCGATCCGGGCCCCCACCCGATACACGACCTCCACTTCGAGCTGCGCGGCCCCGCCTGCACGCAACTACAGCGGGTGTTCACGGAGGACTGGCAATTCGCCACCGGGGAACGTCTGGACGGCCCGCGCTGGTTCCCGGATACCGTTGCCCCGGCCGGGGCCCGTGCCTGTCGCGGCCTGCCGGACGGCCCGGACGAGGACTTCGAGGTCCTGAACTTCACGCTGCAATCGGCCCTGGCCGAGGCCCGCGAGCAGGTCACCATCATCACCCCGTATTTCCTGCCGGACGTGGCGCTGACCGGCGCGCTCAAGGCCGCCGCCCTGCGGGGCGTCCGGGTCGACATCCTGATCCCGGCCCGGAGCAACCTGCGGCTGGTGGAATGGGCCAGCCGCCCGCAACAGGGCGAGCTGCTGGAGCGCGGCTGCCGCCTGTGGCTCACCCCGCCGCCCTTCAACCACGCCAAGCTGATGCTGGTGGATCGCGAGTGGGCCCTGGTCGGCTCCGCCAACTGGGATCCGCGCAGCCTGCGCCTGAATTTCGAGTTCAATCTGGAATGCCTGGATGCCGGCCTGGGCGGCGAACTGGCCACCTGGGCCGACGCCCTGCGCGCGCAGTCGCACCCCCTGACCCTCGACGAGGTCCGCGCCCGTCCGCTCCCCGCGCAGCTACGCGACGGGGCCGCCCGCCTCCTCACTCCCTACCTGTAACGCGGGGCGACACTCCCCGGCCGGCGTGCAGACAGCGTTAGCCGGCCCCCATGCGCCGCCCCCCCGAACCGGGGCGGCGGCCTGCGGTCTTTTGTACTGTAGGCGATGTCACGCGAATACCCGACGGGGCCCGATTCGCTTCGCCGCAGGGGAGTAAAGGGATGTTACGACGCGCGGAAACCGCAAAGGGACATCGATGAACGGGGTCCTGGTGCCGTCGCTCTATCTGGCCGCCGGCCTGGCCGCCTACGCCAGTCTGAGCCACCTGCTGCACAGCCGCCAGAGCGCGCGGCGCACCGAGCACCGCCTGTTCGCCACGATGTGCGCCCTGATGGTGGTGGTCGCCATCGGATCGGCCCAGACCTACCAGGCCGACAGCGTCGCGGCCTACACCCGCGCCCTTACCCTCAACATCTACCTGCTGGCCCCGTTCTACGTCCTGTTCGCCGCCTTCGTCGCGGCCCATACGCGGACGCCCGCACGCGGCCTGATGACCGGACTGCTGGTACTGCTGGGCATCACGTGGGTGGTCAACACCCTGCAGCCCTACAGCATGCAGTACCGCCACATCGAGGAGTTGCGCATCCTCGAGCTGCCCTGGGGCGAGAACGTGGCCCTGGCCGTGGGCACGATCAGTCCCTGGTTCGGCTTCGGCGTCCTCGCGGTCTTTCTGGTGTTCGGCTTCGCGCTGGTCACGTTGATCCGGCATTACCGCCGCCACCGCCAGGCCACCACCCTGCTCCTGCTGGGCGGGATCGGGGTCTTCGTACTGTTCACCACTCAGGGCGTGCTCGCCCGTGCCGGCGTGCTGGAGATGCCGCAGCTCGCACCGTTCGGCTACGTGGTGATGGTGGTGATGATGAGCCTGGTGCTGAACCGCGAGACTGGCGAACGCCTGCGCGACTCCGAGAGTCGCTTCCGCGCGCTGGTCGAGCAGTCCCCCATCGGCATCCAGGTGCTCACGCCGGAAGGCGAGATCCGCCAGACCAATGCCGCCTGGGAACGCATGCATGGCAGCGACGCCTCCCGCCCGGGCGGGAACGTCCTCGAGCGCCCGGATCCGATCGACCAGAAGCTCCTGGAACCGCTCGCGGATGCCGTGCGCGGGCACTACCGCGAGATCGGCCCGCTGGCCTACACCCCGCCGGCGCCTGCCGACACCGGGACCGGGGAAGGCCCCGCCGGCCCGCCCGGGGAGCGCTGGCTACGGGGCTGTATCTACCCGTTGCAGGATACGCAGGGCGAGGTGCAGGACGTCATCGTGATGCAGGAGGATGTGACCGCCGCGCACCGCAGCGAGGATGCCCTGCGCCTGATCGCCGAGGGCCTGCAGGCACGCTCGCGCGAGGAGTTCTTCCAGCAGCTGGTGCTCAAGCTGAGCAACCTGTTCGATGCCGACTATGCCCTGATCGGCATGGAAGACCCGGAGCACCCCGGCGTCGTCGAGACCGTCGCCCTGTGCGCCCGAGGCCGGATCGTCGACAACCTGCGCTACGACCTCGCCGAGACACCCTGCGAACGCGTGCTGGAGATCGGCACCTGTATCTATCCCTGCGACGTGCAGCAGCGTTTCCCGGAGGATGCAATGCTGGTGGAGATGGATGCCGAGAGCTACCTCGGCGCCCCGTTGCTGGACAGCCAGGGGACGCTGCTCGGGCATATCGCGATGGTCAACCGCCATCCGGTCGAGGATGTCGACAAGGCGATGGAGATCCTCGGGATCATGGCCGACCGTGCGGGCGCGGAACTGGAGCGGCTGCATACCGAGGAGCACATCCACGCGCTGGCCTACCACGACGCCCTGACCGGGCTGGCCAACCGCACCCGCCTGCACGACGACCTGACCCGGCATATCGAGAAGGCCGTCGTGGGGGACCTGCACGGTGGCCTGATCCTGATCGACCTGGATCACTTCAAGACCATCAACGATGCCCTCGGCCACGCAGTGGGCGACACCGTGCTGGGCGCGGTCGCCGAACGCCTGCGGGCCCATGCCCCGGAGAGCGCGCTGATCGTCCGCCTGGGGGGCGACGAGTTCGCCGTGGTGCTGCCGCCCCGCGACGGGGCCCGCGAGGCACTCGAGTCCGACCTGCACGCCATCGCCGAGCGCATCCTCGAGGCCCTGCAGCGACCCATCGTGATCGGCGAGCGCACCTTCGGGGTCGGGGCCAGCCTGGGCTGCGTATGCTATCCGGATGCCGGCGAGAGCTCGGCCGATGCCCTGCGCCACGCCGATATCGCCCTGTACCAGGCCAAGCGAGCCGGGCGCGGCGGCGTGCAGTTCTACCGCCATGCGCTGCAGGACGAGGCCCATGCCCGCCTGCAGATCGAGGACGGTCTGCGCCAGGCGGTGGAGCGCGGCCAGCTGGACCTGCACTACCAGCCCCAGCTCGATGCCGCCGAACGCCTGATCGGCGCCGAGGCCCTGCTGCGCTGGCGGCATCCGGAGCTGGGTGCGGTTGCGCCGGACCTGTTCATCCCGGTCGCGGAGGAGACCGGCCTGATCCATGGCATCGGCAACTGGGTCCTGGACCATGCCCTGGAACGCCTGTCGCAGTGGCAGCAGGCGGGGCTGCGCCCGCCGCGCCTGGCCCTGAACCTGTCACCGTGGCAACTCTCGCGCCCCGATTTCGTCGACCAGTTCCAGGCCCGCCTGCGCCACCACGGGGTTGACGCCCGCACCGTGACCCTGGAGGTCACGGAATCCGGACTGCTGCGCGACCTGCCGGATGCGATCGCCAAGCTGGGCGCGCTGCAGACCCTCGGCGTGCGCATCGCGCTGGATGACTTCGGCACCGGGTACTCGTCGCTGGCCTATCTGCGCGACCTGCCGGTGGACGAACTGAAGATCGACAAGTCCTTCGTGCAGGGGCTGCTGGCCGGTGGCGACCGGACCCTGATCGAGAACATCGTGGACATCGCCCGCAACATGGAGCTGGACGTGATCGCCGAGGGCGTGGAACACGCCGAGCAGCGGGACCAGCTACTGGCGCTGGGCTGCACGCGCTTTCAGGGGTTCCTGTTCAGCGAGCCCCTCGCCGAGGAGGCCTTCACCGCCCGGCTGCGGCAATAGCACCGGTTCAGTCGCGCGCGGACGGGTCCTCCAGCCCGCACCCCAGGGCGCCCCGCCGGCGCAGCGCCAGATCGGTTGCGCGCACCGCCGCCTCGGGACACTCGTGGTACAGCACGATACGGCTGCCACCCTCTTCCTTGGCCAGATACATGGCGCGGTCGGCACGCTGCAGCAGGGTCTCCGCGTCGTCGCCGTCCCCGGGATAGAGCGCCGCCCCCATGCTGAGGCCCACGTACACCGCTTCGCGGTTCACCTCCACCGGTTCCTCGAAGCGCTCGATCAGCTTGAGGCCGACACCGGTGACGGCATCGGGATCACGGACATTCTCCAGCAGCAGCACGAACTCGTCGCCACCCACGCGGGCGACCACATCGCTCTCCCGCACCCCCTCGCGCAGGCGCCGCGCCACGGTCACCAGCATCACGTCCCCGGCATCATGCCCCAGGCGGTCATTGATCGGCTTGAAGCCGTCGAGATCGCAGACCACCAGGGCCAGCCCGGTGCCCGTCCGCTGGGCCCGGCGCAGGGCCTGCTGCAGATGCTCCTGCAACAGGCTGCGGTTGGGCAGGCCGGTCAGGGAGTCGTGGTGGGCCTGATGCCACAGGCGCTCCTCCGAGGCCTTGTCGCGGGTGATGTCGCGCACCATGCCCAGCACCTGCACGGCCCGCCCCTCGGCATCACGGTCGATCTCGCCCTCCACCCGGACATGGCGGACCCCGCCGTCCCGGCGCACGACCCGGTGATCCACCCGGTAGAAATTCTCGCGGTCCAGGGCCTCGTTGGTCGCGCGCCGCACGCGGGTGCGATCATCCGGGTGGATGGCGCGCATGTACGCCTCGAAACCCGCACTCTCGGTGCGCGGATCGAGACCGAACAGTTCGAAGACATGCGACGACCAGTTCATGCGCTGACCCCGGATATCCCAGTCCCAGTAGCCCGCCCCGGCGATCCGCTGCGCCTCTTCCAGGCGCTCGGTGGTCTCCTGCAACGCCGCGGTGCGCCGGGCCACGGCGGCCTCCAGCCCGGCCTGCGTCTCGCGCAGACGAGCCTCGACCTGCTGGCGGCTCTCCAGCTCCTGGCGCAACGCGGCATGATCGCGCCAGATCCGCCGGCGCACGCGCACCCACATCAGCAGCATGATCAGGACCGTGATGCCGGTGGCGATCAGCGTGATCTGCTGCGCCTGCTCGTGACGCCGGGCCATGGCGGCCACCGCCTCCTCGTTGTCATGCTCGAAGGCCTGCAGGATGGCTTCCATCTGCTCCAGGACTTCCTCCTGCACCGGCATCGCATCCGCGTAGAGGATGGCCAGCGCCTCGTTGCGCCCACCGGCGAGGGCGATGTCCACGAGTTCGGACAGGATCGGAGCCCCGGTCGCGGTCAGCTCGCGCAGCTCCGCCAGCAACGCGGCATCGCGCGGGGTCCGGGCCAGCAGCTCGGCGCCCGCGCGGGCCTCCAGAAAACGTTCGGCCAGTTCGCGAAACTCCCGCTGGTAGCGGTCCTGCAGGGCCGGATCCTCGGCGCTGATGACCAGCGAGGCGCGCAGCATGCGCTCGCGTACCAGACTGCGCATGCGGTGCACGCGATCCACCTTCTGCACGTATTCCTCGGTCAGGGCCTGGACGTCGTACTGCAGTTGCTGCACGCGCAGCCAGCTGGCCATGGCGACTACCGCGACCAGCAACAGCACCACGACAAAGGCACTGGTCAGACCGGGGACGACAGGACGCGAGGGCATGGCTGCTCAAGCCACCAAGGATACGGGCCACGCCCCATACGCACGCAGGCCGGTTGCCGGCGAAACCCCGCAAACCGCTGTCGCATCCTTGACGCGCATCCCGTTCCCCCTGTTTGATCGATCGCATCTGCACGATCCAGCCGCGAGGGTGCCGCGAGATGTCCACCAATACAAGCGCTGACGCTGCCGACCCCGCCCCGGGGCGCGCGGAATGCGCCCCAACCAGATCGCGACGGGCTGAACTGGAACAGGCCTACCGCAAGGCGCGGTACTGCGTGGAGACCGCGGACGGTTCATGGGTGCTGCGCATCGACCGAGCGGCCGATGAGGTGGCGGCCTGGATGGCGGGGCATGGCACCCACCGCCTCGTCGTGCTGACCGCCTGCAACCCGGGCAGCCAGCCGCTCACCGAGGAAGAAAACCAGCAACGCCAGCAGCGGTTGGAGCGAGCCGTGACGGAACAGGGCCTGCGCGCCTGGCCGGCCTGCAACCGCGATCCCCTGGGCCACTGGCCGGACGAGCCGGGCCTGGCGATCGCGGACCTGCCCGAACACCTGCTCGCGCGCTGGCTGGAGACATTCGGCCAGAACGCCGCCGTGCTGCTGGAGCCGCCCGCACCGCCACGACTGGTCTGGAGGGCCGGACGGACCGGGCGTCCTGTGCCCCCGCCAGGGGATGCAGATTAGAGCGGCAGGCGCCCGCCCGAGGCGACCACGATCGTCGCCAGGCCGATCAGGGTATTGATCCCGACCAGGATGCGGATCTGCCCCAGGCGGCGCAGGCCTTCCTGGGCGTCATCCGCGGCAATGGCCTGGCGCATGCGGCGAAACGGCGCGAAGAACACATGGGCGAAGATCGCCATCATGATCAGACCCAGCAGCAGCATGGTATGCACGCTGGGGTGGACGTCGCCCATGCCGCCGAACACGCCGAAGATCATGTAGAAGCCGGTCGCCAGGATCACCAGCACCGAGGCCCAGACCCACGGGAAGAAACGGGCGAACACGCCCTCCCAGAGCTTCAGCCGGGGCATGCCCTCGAGCTGCTGCCCCGCCACCGGGCGCAGGAACATGTAGGCGAAGAACATGCCGCCCACCCAGATCACCACCGCCAGTACATGCAGCACATTCGCCAGTGCGTATCCCGTCATTGCCTGCTTCCTCTGTGTCGTTGTCCGTGTGCCGCGCAGTGTATCCGTCCGCGCCCCGGTCTGCCGAGTCCGCGGACACCCCACACGAGCGTCCGGATCAGTAGAATGGCGCCATCCGCGACAATCTATCCGGCCGAACAAGGAGCCCGCATGTCCCGCGAGATCATCCAGACCGATAACGCCCCGGCCGCCATTGGCCCCTATTCCCAGGCCGTGCGCGCCGGCGACACCCTGTACCTGTCGGGCCAGATCCCGCTGGATCCGGCCACCATGGAACTGGTGGGCGGCGGCATCGAGGACCAGATCCGCCAGGTATTCGCCAATCTCCAGGCCGTCCTGGAGGCCGCGGGCGCGAGCACCGCGGACATCGCCAAGCTGAACATCTTCCTGACCGACCTGACCCACTTCCCGCTAGTCAACGAAATCATGGGCGAGGTCTTCGGCGAGCCCTACCCGGCACGCGCCGCGATCGGCGTGGCCGCCCTGCCCAAGGGCGCCCAGGTGGAGATGGATGCCATCGCCTGGTGCCCGCGCGGCTGAGCAGCCGACGCGAGCCCCGTCGGTGGACCTGCAGGCCCCGCTGACCACCCTGAAGGGCGTCGGCCCGGCGGTGGCCGAGCGCCTGGAACGCCTGGGCCTGGTACAGGCCGGGGACCTGCTGTTCCACCTGCCCCTGCGCTTCGAGGACCGCACCCGGCTGACCCCGATCGCCGCGCTGCGCCCGGGCCTGGCCGCGCTGTTCGAGGGCCGCGTCACCCATGCCGAGGTGGTGCACCGCCGCCGGCGCATGCTGGTGGTCACCCTGGCCGACGACCAGGCACAGATCCTGCTGCGCTTCTTCCACTTCGGCGCCAACCAGCAACGGCGCCTGGGACCCGGCACGCGCATCCGCGCCTTCGGCGAGCCGCGCGGCCTGCCCGGGGCGCTGGAATGCGTGCACCCGGAGCTCCAGACCGTGGGGGGTACCCCGCCCGCGCTGGAATCGCACCTGACCCCGATCTACCCGACCACCGAGGGCATCTCGCAGAAGCTGCTCCGCCAGCTGGTCGCACACGCCCTGCCGGGCATGCAGGCCCTGCCCGATCTGCTGCCGGAGCTGTCCCGCCAGGGCCTGCCCGGGCTGCACGCCGCACTGGAACAGCTGCACCATCCCCCGGCGCGGGCCGATGCCCTGGGCGAACTGGATACCGCGGAGAACCGCAGCCCGGCGCGCACCCGCCTGGCGCTGGAGGAGCTGTGCGCCCACCAGCTCGCACGCATGCAGCAAAGCCGGACCCCACAGGACGCGCGCGGCGCCCCGGTCATCCAGCCGCCCGGGGCGCTGTGGCAGCAACTTCGCGAACAGCTTCCGTTCGCGCCGACCGGCGCGCAGGAACGCGTGACCGCCGAGATCTTCGCCGACCTGGCGCGACCGCAACCGATGAACCGGCTGGTGCAGGGGGATGTGGGCTCGGGCAAGACCCTGGTGGCAGTCGCGGCCGCACTGGCCGCGGTGGAGGCCGGCTTCCAGGTCGCCTTCATGGCCCCCACGGAGCTGCTGGCGCGCCAGCACGGGCGCAACCTCGCCCAGTGGCTGGAACCGCTGGGGATCGCGATCGCCTGGCTGGGCGGACGCCAGACCGCGAGCGAACGCGGCCAGCTGCTCGCCGAACTGGCCGCGGGCCAGCGGCAGGTCGCCATCGGGACCCACGCCCTGTTCCAGGAGGAGGTCCGCTTTCACCACCTGGGGCTTGCGATCATCGACGAGCAGCACCGCTTCGGCGTGCACCAGCGCATGGCCCTGCGCGACAAGGGCAACGGGTACATGCCGCACCAGCTGATCATGACCGCCACGCCCATCCCGCGCACCCTGGCCATGGCCCTGTATGCGGAACTCGCCAGCTCGGTGATCGACGAGCGCCCGCCCGGGCGCACGCCGGTACGCACCGCGCTGATCAGCCACGAGCGCCGCGACGAGGTCATCGAGCGCATCCGCGCCGCCTGCGGCTCCGGCACCCAGGCCTACTGGGTCTGCCCGCTGGTGGAGGAGTCGGAACAACTGGAGGCGGAATCCGCGGAGGCCACCGCCGAACGCCTGCGCGAGGCGCTGCCGGAACTGACCATCGGCCTGGCCCACGGACGCATGAAGGGCCCCGAGCGCGACGCGGTGATGGAGCGCTTTCGCGCGGGGGCGATCGACCTGCTGGTCGCCACCACGGTCATCGAGGTCGGCGTGGACGTACCCAACGCGAGCCTGATGATTATCGAGAACGCCGAGCGCATGGGGCTCTCGCAGCTGCACCAGCTGCGCGGCCGGGTCGGGCGCGGCAATACCGCCTCCGCCTGCGTACTGCTCTACCGCCCGCCACTGGGCGAGACCGCGCGCGAGCGCCTGGAGGCGATGCGCCGCACCGACGACGGCTTCGAGATCGCCGAGGTGGACCTGAAACTGCGGGGGCCGGGAGAACTGCTGGGCACGCGCCAGACCGGCGATCGCAGCTTCCGCGTCGCCGACTGGACCCGCGACCAGGACCTGCTGGACGAGGCCACCACACTGGCCGCACGAATCGAGAACGACCCAGCCCGCGCCGGCGCCCTGATCGAACGCTGGCTGGGCAGCGCCACCCGCTACGCCACCGTGGGGTAGGAATTCACCACGAAGCGCACGAAGGCACGAAGGAGGCCAACTTCAAGAGCGGTTTGAACCACGGAGGGCACGGAGGACACAGAGAAACATCAGGATTGCGGAGCACCGTCAATGATCGGTGCATCGACTGGGATGCAGATCCCGGCATCCTTGAATGATCTTCTTTTCTCCGTGTCCTCCGTGCCCTCTGTGGTGAAATGCCCTTGACCTTCTTCGTGCCTTCGTGCGCTTCGTGGTCGAAACATCCCTCAGGGCCTCAGGAGCGGGCCCTCGACGGCGTTGCGGGCATCGCGGCCGGCGAGCTGTTCGATCAGGGTCAGGGCGAAGTCCATCGCGGCGCCCGGGCCGCGGCCCGTGATCAGGCGGCCGTCCACCTCCACCGGGGCGCCGGTGGACGGGATCCCGGCGTCATCCAGCGCGCCGGTGAAGGCCGTCACGCGCCGGCCTTCCAGCAGGCCGGCCTCGGCCAGCGCCTTGGGTCCGGCGCAAACCGCCGCCAGGTAGCCGTCGCGCTCGGCCTGCGCCCGCAGGAGCCCCTGCACCCGGGCATCGTCGCGAAGGTGATTGGCCCCCGGCAGGCCACCCGGCAGGACGATCAGGTCAAAGGCCGCATCCAGCACCTGGTCCAGGGTGGTATCCGGCTGGATGACCGTCCCCCGCGAGCAGGTCACCGGCCCGGGCTCCAGCCCGGCCACGGTGACCTCGAATTGCGCGCGGCGCAGCAGGTCGATGATGGTGACTGCCTCCAGTTCCTCGGCCCCGGCAGCCAGGGGCACCAGTACGTTCGGCATCGGTTCTCCGTCGATCGCGACCCCGCCGCGCTCAGCGGCGGTTGTAGAAGTTCAGGCCCTTCAGCAGGTTCAGCGCCTCGCTCAGGCCGTAGTCGCGCTCGGCCAGGGCCTCGCCATTGTCCTCGTCATCCGCGTCCACCGACTCCGGCAGACCGTCCCGGCCCATGCGGGCGCCGCCGTTCTCGCTGTCACTGCGCTGCACCACCAGTTGCTGCAGGCGGATGTCCGGCTCGATCCCGTCCTCGTTGATCGCGCGACCCTCGGGCGTGAAGTAGCGCGCGGTGGTCAGCTTGATCCCGGTGTTCTGGGTCAGCGGCAGGATGGTCTGTACCGAGCCCTTGCCGAAGGTGTTCTGGCCCATGACGACGGCCCGCTTGTGGTCCTGAAGCGCGCCCGCCACGATCTCCGAAGCCGAGGCCGAACCGCGATTGACCAGCACCACCATCGGCGCGCCCTTGAGCACGTCGCCCGGCGAGGCCTGGTAACGGAACTGCGAGTCCTCCAGACGGCCCTCGGTGTAGACGATGAGGCCGTCCTCGAGGAACGCGTCCGAGACTCCCACGGCCCCGTTCAGGATGCCGCCCGGGTTGTTGCGCAGGTCCAGCACCAGACCCTTCAGCTCGCCCTGCTCCTGCAGGTCCTCGACCGCCCGCACGAGATCGCGCGCGGTGCGCTGCTGGAAGTTGCTGATGCGCACATAGCCAAATCCGTCCTCCAGGATCTCGGAGCGCACGCTCTGCACCTGGATCACATCCCGGGTGATGGTGATCTCCATCGGCCGGTCCTCACCATCGCGCAGCACGGTCAGGGTGATGTCCGACCCTTTCTCGCCGCGCATCTTGGCGACCGCGTCGGACAGCGACATGCCCTTCACCGACTCGCCGTCCAGGCGGATAATCAGATCACCGGCCTCGATCCCGGCACGGCTGGCGGGGGTGTCGTCGATCGGCGCGATGACCTTGACGAACCCGTCTTCCATGCCCACCTCGATCCCCAGGCCACCGAACTCGCCGGAGGTGCCGACCTGCATGTCCTCGAAGTCCTGTTCGTCCAGGTAGGCCGAGTGCTGGTCCAGACCGGACAGCATCCCCTGGATCGCGTTGTCCAGCAGGTCCTTGTCGTCGACCTCGGTGACGTAATTGCGCTTGATGCGCATATACACGTCGGTGAAGCGCTGCAGATCCTCCACCGGCAGGGCGGATTGCGCGCCATTGTCGCGGTCGGCGTAGACGGCCACCGAGACACTCAGCATGACCCCGACGACCAGTCCGACGATCAGGGCGTATCCGGTGCGACAAGACTTGCTCATTACCTTTCCTCGTTACGTGAGGTGATCAGTGTGAGGATGGTAGCACCGGCAATGTGATGGGCGCCTGAATGCAGGCGCTCCATCCGCCTTTTGCCGGACCCCGGTCTCACTTCTCTCTGTCTACTGAGAGGGCCACCAGCCCTCGGGGTTCAATGGTCCGCCGTTATGCCGGATCTCGAAGTAGAGTCCGGGCGCGATCGCCTCGCTGCCCGCGCCGGCCACGGCCAGCTGCTCGCCGGCGCCCACCGTTGCGCCTTCTGCCACCAGGATCTCCTCCACATTGGAGTACAGCGTCAGGTAGCGCTCGCCGTGATCCACGATCACCAGGAACCCGTAGCCCTGCATCCAGTCGGCGTAGACCACCTGCCCGTAGTGCACCGCACGCACCGCCGCGCCGTTCTCGACCTCCAGCACCGTGCCGCGCCAGCGCGAGCGCAGGCGGCTGCCACGGGAATCATTGAAGCTGCGGATCACCCGGCCGTCGGCCGGCCGCGGGAGTTCGCCCTGCAGCTCGGCGAAGGCCACGTCGAGTTGCGCGGGGGCGGAGTCCCCGGGGGCCTCGGCGCGCGCTGCGCTGCGCGCCTCGACCTCCTCGATCACTGCCTCCAGCGTCTCCGCGTTGCGCTGCAGGCGTTCCAGCTCCAGCGCCTCGTCCTCGATGGCCGCCTCCAGTTCCGCCATGGCCTGGCGCTGGCGCGCCTCTTCGCGTTCCAGGTCCGCGACCGCGGCGCGCGCCTGTTCCTCCTGTTCCGCCAGGACCGCGCGTTCCCGCGCCAGGGCCTCGCGCTCCGCCTCCAGCCCCTCGATCCGGTCGCGCAACGACTCCAGCGCCTGCTCCCGGGCCTCGCGGATACGCACGGCGAACGCCACCTGATGGCGATCGTCCCCGCCCTGACCGTTCAGGCGCCCGACGTGGCGTTCGCGCTGCCACTGGTCGCGCACCAGCCGGGCCGCCGCGCGGCGTTCCGTCTCCAGGTGCTCCCGGGCCTCTTCCACCCGCGCCTCCTGGTCGGCGACGACCGCCTCCTGGCGCGAACGCGCCTGCGCCAGCTCGCGCAACTCGCGGCGCGAGTCCTCGGTCCCGCGCGCGGCATCCGCCAGCAGGGCCTCCAGTTCCTGCAAGGCCGCGTAGCGCTCCTCCTGGGTGCGTTCCAGGTCCTGGATCGCCTCGCGGGTCTCGCGCAGTTCGGCCTCGGGTTCCAGCGCCAGGGCCCCCGGGGCCAGCAGCAGACCGGCCAGTACCGCGCACCAGAACGGGGCACGGAGGCCATATGGATGACTCAGGATTGCGCAGATTCGCATATCGGGGTACGTTTAGGTTCTTATATTCTGACCCGGTTGCGAGGATTTCCCTCGCTCGCAAGAGAGGTATGCCGTGAGCCACGAAACGGTTGAAGACGATCTGTCCGTCGAAGACGGCCTGATGTCCCAGGACGAGGATATCGAACGGGCCTCGCGCTCGCTCAAGGCCATGTCCCACCCGCTGCGCCTGAAGATCCTCTGCATTCTCGGCGATCGCGAAATCAGCGTACAGGAAATCGTCGACCAGGTCGGGACCTCGCAGAGCAACATCTCGCAGCACCTGGGCATCCTGCGCGACAAGGGCATCCTCGCCACGCGCAAGGATGCCAACCGGGTCTACTACCGCGTGGGGGACTCCCGGACCCTGCGCCTGATCGGTATGATGCAGGACGTTTTCTGCAGTTCCTGACAATCACCCCTCCGATCCGGTCTCCCGAATGCTTGAACGCCTGCCCGAATTTCTCGCCAATCACCCGATCCTGACCGGCGCCCTGCTGGCGGTGATCGGGATGATCCTGTTCGTCGAACTCCGACGCCTGAACCGCAAGTACCGCTCCCTGTCGCCGGCCGAGGCGGTGCGCGTGATCAACCAGGACGACGCCCTGGTGCTGGACGTACGCGAGGACAGCGAGGTCGCGGCCGGCCGCATCGGAGGCGCCAAGCACATCCCGCTGGGCAGCCTGAAAAAGCGCATGGGCGACATCGAGAAGTACAAGGACAAGCCCGTGGTGGTCTACTGCCGCAGCGGCAACCGTTCCGCCAGCGCCGCGCAGCAGCTAACCGCGGCCGGGTTCGAGGACGTGGTCAACCTGCAGGGCGGCATCCAGGCCTGGCAATCGGCCAACATGCCCATCAAGAAGAAGTAATGCAGTTCGAGGTCTACTCCAGCGGGCGCTGCCCGTTCTGCCTGCTGGCCCGGCGCCTGCTCAACCAGCGTGGCTATCCGTTCGCGGAATACGCCGTCGACCGCGAACCGGGCCTGCGTGCCGAGATGGAGCAACGCGCCGACGGCCGTACCTCGGTCCCGCAGATCTTCCTCGGCGAGACCCACATCGGCGGCTTCGACGAACTGCAGGCGATGGACAGCAGTGGCGAACTGGCGCGCCTGGCCGCCGCGGCAGGGGTCGAGCTGACAGCCGCCGGCAGTCCCGGATAACCGGCAGCGCCCGCACCACCGGGCAGCGCTTCCGGCCACCGCACCCGCAAGGCGCGCGCATCCCCTTACAATGCCCCGATTCAAGACGACTGCGAGATAGAACATCATGGCTGAAGAGAACTCCCCCAACAGCGGCAACGGCGCGGCCCAGGGCGAACAGAACGACCGTCCCGATTTCTCCATTCAGAAGGTCTTCATCAAGGACCTCTCGTTCGAGGCGCCGGACTCCCCCGAGGTGTTCATGCGCGAGTGGAAGGGCGAGACCAACATCCAGCTGAACACCAACGCACGCCCGATCGACGAGGCCGCCGGGGCCTTCGAAGTGGAACTGGGCCTGACCGTGACCACCGAGTCCGACGGCAAGACCGCCTACCTGGTGGAGATCAAGCAGGCGGGCGTCTTCATCGTGCGCAACTTCCCCGAGGACCAGCGCAATCACCTGCTGGGCGCCTACTGCCCCAACGTGCTGTTCCCGTTCGCCCGCGAAACCGTCGCCGACCTGGTCCTGAAGGGCGGCTTCCCGCAGCTGCTGCTGCAGC
Organism: Thioalkalivibrio sp. ALE31; assembly: GCF_000377405.1. GTDB lineage: Bacteria > Pseudomonadota > Gammaproteobacteria > Ectothiorhodospirales > Ectothiorhodospiraceae > Thioalkalivibrio. Next base: position 35,269 of record NZ_KB905021.1, read on the forward strand.
CGGTGAATTTCGAGTCGCTGTACGCCCAGCACCTCCAGGAGCAGAAGCAGCAGGCCGGCGGCGAGCAGACCGCGCCCAGCCAGCAGGCCTGACGCCAGGCCCCCGAAGGACCTGGCGTACCGACGCGAGCGCGTACATGAAGCATGGGGTTTCCTAGGATGCGCATCGCGGTCCTCGGCGGCGGCTGCTGGGGCACGGCGCTGGCCCTGCATGCGGCGCGGCTGCATGCCGACGTGGCCCTGTGGGTACGCGGCGATGACACCGCCGCGCGCCTGCAGGCCGAGCGCGAGAATGCCCGCTACCTCCCCGGCCACCGCTTCCCGGACAACCTCCGCGTCAGCGCCGACCCCGCGATCGTCGACGGCCGCGATCTGGTCCTGATCGCCGTCCCCTCCGGCGCCTTCCGCGCGACCCTGCGCTGGCTGGCCCCGCGGCTGGCGCGCGGACAGGTGGTGGCCTGGGCCACCAAGGGCCTGGAGACCGCCACCGGCGCCTGGCTGCACGAGATCGCCGAGCAGGAACTGGGTCCGGAACACCCGCCCGCCCTGATCTCGGGCCCCTCCTTCGCCGCCGAGGTCGCGCAGGAGCAACCGACCGCGCTGTCCGTGGCCTCCACCGACGAAGGCCATATGGATCGCCTGGTGGAGGCGCTGCACGGGCGTTCCCTGCGTCTGTACCGCAACACCGACGTCATCGGCGTGGAGCTCGGCGGGGCCCTGAAGAACGTGCTGGCGGTGGCCACGGGCATCGCCGATGGCGCCGGGTTCGGCGCCAATGCCCGCGCCGCCCTGATGACCCGGGGGCTGGCCGAGATCCAGCGCTTCGGCGCCGCGGTGGGCGCCCGCCCTGCCACCCTTACCGGCCTCTCCGGGCTGGGTGACATGATCCTCACCTGCACCGACAACCAGTCGCGCAACCGCCGCCTGGGGCGGATGCTGGGCGAGGGGTTGGACCTCGAGACCGCCCGCGCACGGGTCGGCCAGTCGGTGGAGGGCGTGGAGACGGCCCGGGTCGCCGTGGTGCGGGCCGAGGCACTGGAGGTGGAGATGCCGATCTGCGCCGAGGTACACGCCGTGCTCTACCAGGGCCGCCCGGTGCGCGACACCGTGCGCCGCCTGCTGGAACGCGACCCCACGCGCGAAGAGGGCTGACGCAGCGCCGGTAAAACCCTCGCGCGGCACCCGCACAATCGCCCCGCGCCCCGGGTTGCGGCTACCGTGGCGCTACACGTGAACGCAACGGAGGCAGGGATGAGCAAGGCCTGGAAGGAACTGGACCTGGAGGGCGGCGGCCTGCAGTCCATCAATGCCAAGCTCGCCAGCGAGATGCGCACCCGGCCCGCGGCCTACGCCGCGTGGGTCCTGTTCCCGCTGGGCCTGCACCGCTTCTACCTGCGCGAACCGCTGGGCGGCGCCGGCTTCCTGGCGCTCACCGCGATCACCCTGGCCCTGGCCTTTTTCGTACCCGCCCTCTGGTGGCTGCTACCCTTGGGCGCCGGTGTGCTGTGGGCGCTGGTGGACCTGTGGTGGATCGACCGCCGGGTCACCGACTACAACAAGGAACTGCGCAAGCAGGTCTTCCTGCGCAAGGGACACAAGCCGCCGCAGGACTACCGTGGCCGCTACACCAGCGACGAGGATGCCCGCCGCGAACTGCAGGAGTATCAGCGCATCAAGGACGCCGAAAAGCCGGGCCAGTCCGGCCAGGCCGGCGCCAGCGACCGTGACCGCGACGTGGGCGGCAAGCGGCGCATGCCCAGCTTCAACGAGCAGGAAGCCATGCTGCGCCAGATGCGCAAGGACCGGGGCGAAGGCGGCGACAACGGCTGACGCCGGCGCGCCGCCAGCCCGGATCAGTTGTCGCCGGGGCGCCACACGCCGCTGGCTTCCTGCGGCGGCGGCGCGGCCTGCTTGCGACTCTCCACGTCCACGAACACCGACTCGGTGAACTGCGATAGCTGCTTCAGGTATTCCTTGCGCTCGTTCACCGACTCCGGCATCTGCGCGACCATGAACCCGGTAATGGCGCTCAGGTACTGGACGGCCACGATGGGCTGTTGCGCCTTCGGATCCACCTCGGTCAGCACCTCCTGGACCTTCTGGATCAGCTCGCCGGACAACTGCAGGGTATCGCTCATGGGGCTTCTCTCGCGGTTCGGTTGACGATGGGCGCACAGGCTACGGCAAGCCCCGCCCACCCGAAAGTGGGCGCAGGATGCGCGGGCCTTTCCCTTCCGCTCGCGCCTTTTATGTTCACCACGAAGCGCACGAAGGCACGAAGAAGGGCAAAATCGTTGCACCACGGATGACACGGAGAAAACAAGCCAAGGGCCGCGCATGACGAGGGACCACGTGGATCGTCGCAGGCCGATCGACACCCGCTTTCGTCCAACCCTGATTTTCTCAGTGTCCTCCGTGTCCTCTGTGGTTCAAATCGCTCTTGAAGTTGCCCTTCTTCGTGCCTTCGTGGGCTTCGTGTTGAAAACTCGGGGCGCAGGTCAGGAGCGCCGGGGTACGTCGTCCTCGTCGCGGGCCTCGGGGGCGTCGTCGTCTACGTCGAAGTCCTCGTGGACGCGGTCCGGCGGGATGGTCCACGGCTCGCTGGGCGCGACCGTGTGCTCGCCCGGACGCGGCGCGTAGCGCTCGTCCTCCAGACCGCGCATCAGCCCGACCACCATCATCAGCATCACCAGCGAGAACGGCAGCGCCGCCAGGATGACCGCGTTCTGCAGGACCTCCAGCCCGCCGGCCAGCAGCAGGACCCCGGTCACCAGCCCGATCATCGCCCCCCACAGGATCAGGTGGATCGCCCGATGCTCGGTGGATCCATGGGCCAGCAGGGTATTGATGACCACGATCCCGGCATTCGCGGAGGTCAGCAGGTAGGTCGCAATAAGGATCGTGATCAGAATCGCCCCCGTCTTCGCAATCAGCCAGGGCTCCAGGGTCTCCATGGTGGCGAAGGTCGCCATGGTCAGGTCCTCGGACACGCGCTCGGCGATATTGGCGATGCCCTCGACCTCGGCATGCAGAGCGGTGCCGCCCAGCAGCGCGAGCCAGAAGAAGGTGATCAGGGTCGGCACCAGCAGTACGCCCATCACGAACTCGCGCAGCGTGCGGCCGCGCGAGATGCGCGCGATGAACAGCCCGACGAACGGCGCCCAGGCCAGCCACCAGCCCCAGTAGAAGACCGTCCAGTCGGCATGCCACTCGTCCATGTGGTGGGCATGGGTGTACAGCGAGAGCCCCAGCAGGTTCTGCAGGTAGCTGCCGCTGGACTGCACGACCAGGGCCAGCAGGTACTGGGTCGGTCCTGCCACCAGCAGCAGTCCCAGCAGCGCGACACTGAGCCAGAGGTTGGCCTGGCTGACCCGCTGCACCCCGGCCTGCATCCCGGTCACCACGGACATGATCGCAATCACGGTCAGCAGCGCGGTCAGCATCAGCAGTCCGCGGTCCCCCTCCAGGGAGATCCCAACGGTGTGCGCGAGTCCGGACTCCAGTTGCTGGATCCCCAGGCCCAGCGTCGTCGCGATCCCGAAGACGGTGGCGATGATCGCCAGCAGGTCGACCAGGTCCCCCGGCCAGGTGTGACTGTACTTGCCGATCAGCGGGTGCAGAGCCGAGCGCAGGGCCAGCGGCTGGCCCTTGCGGAAACCGAAGTAGGCCAGGATCAGGGCCAGCAGGGCGAACACGCCCCAGGCATTCAGCCCCCAGTGGAAATAGGTCAGGACCATGGACATGTCCGCGGCCGCGGCCCGGTCGCCATTCTCGATCAGGAACGGGTTCCCGCCGTAGTGCGACAGTGGCTCGGCCACCGCCCAGAACAACAGCCCCACGCCCATGCCCGCGGCGAACAGCATCGACAGCCACGACAGGGTGGTGAACTCGGGAACCTCGTCGTCACGCCCCAGGCGCACGTTCTTGTAGCGCCCGACCCCGAGCCAGACCACCATCACCAGGAAGAAGGCCATGACGACCACGTAGTACCACTCCAGCAGCGGCGTCACGAAGGTACGCGCATCGCCCACCACCGCGCCCAGCTGTTCGGTGCGATACACACCCAGCAGGGCGATGATCACCACCAGGATCAGCGCCAGCGGCGCGACGCGCGGATTCAGCCCCTTGAATGGGCCACGGGTGGCAACGTTGTACATCGGGCGTCCTTTCGCTTGAGTGGCGGGCGCGCCGGACCGCGCGCCCCCGGCGTGCGCTCAGGTACCGGTGGCACCCGCCAGCGCGGCACGACAATCCGTGCGGAAATCCTGAATGACCTGATGCACGAACGCCAGCTTGGCGATGGCGGTGGCCGTCAACACGAAGGGATAGACATGCGGATGCCCCATGCTGCGGTTGAGGCTGTTGAGGGCGCTGACCAGTGGCAGCCAGTGTTCCATCAGTCCATCGAAACCGGCCGCGGCATAGGCGTCGAAGGCCGGTGCATCGCCCTGCGCACCCAGCCGTGCCGACGGACCGGCACCGGGCACGATATCCATGTTGTAGGCGGACGCGGTATCCAGGGTATCCACGATGTGCAGGTAGTGGGCCCAGGTCTCGGCCCAATCCTCCCAGGGATGCGAACTGGCGTAGGCGGAGACGAACGAGGCCTGCCATTCGGCGGGCGGCCCCTCGGCATAATGGCGGCGCAGGGCTTCGTCATAGTCCGCGCGCTCGTCGCCGAAGCGCTCGCGGAAGGCAGCGTGCCAGGGGGTATCGCGGATCAGGCGGTCCCAGTAGTAGTGGGCGGACTCGTGGCGGAAATGGCCGAGGATCGTGCGATAGGGTTCGGCCATCGCCTCGCGCATGCGCTCGCGGACCGCCGGGTCGGCCTCGGCGATATTCAGGGTAATGAGCCCGTTCGCATGGCCGGTGACCACGCCACCGCCCTCGCGGAACTCGGGGGCCGTATCGGCCAGGAAGTCGAATGCGATCCCCTGGGGATCATCACGTCGCGGCACCACCGGCAGGCCCAGACGCAACAACCCGTAGACCAGGCGCCGCTTCTCCGTCTCCAGGCGCTCCCACAGACGTGCATTGCCGGGGACACTCAGGTCGGGGATGGTCCGGTTCAGGCGGCAGGCCCGGCAGAACGGGTCGGCGTCGCCGTGCGGCACCATCCAGTTGCAGACCGCGTCCACCGCATAGTGGCGACACTGGCGGTACAGTGCCCCGTCCGGCTCGTCCGCCACCCGCCACAATCCGCCAGGCACCGGGCGCCCACGGGCATCCGTGGCCTCTCCGGCCGGCGCCAGGGCAGACACCTCCAGACGATCCGGGAGAAACCCCAGCCGATGGCCACAGCGTGTGCAGTAGGTGTTGTCGAAATACACCCCCTGCCCACAGAACTCGCACTCGAACAACTGCATCGCATTCCCCGTTGAACCGCCGCCCGCTCGAAGTGCGGCCGGGTGGCCCCAGACTACGCCGATCCCGCTGCCCCGTCGCGGTGCAGAAGCCGCCGCGGCGCAGCCATTACCGGTCCTCCACCCGGGACAGGAGTTCCTCGACCCGCTCCAGCGCCAGCGGATGCGACAGGATGCCGGCATGCGTGGTCGCCACGCCGAAGACCGAGGCCGCCTCGCGCTGGGCCGGCGGGTGCAGCATGCTGGCCAGCGTGACCACCCCGTCCGCGGTCGCGCGCGCACCCCCTTCGCCGCGCTGGTAGCCGAACACCAGATGCAACTCGCCTGCCCCCGCGCCCGGATGCGGGAACAAGCCTTCCAGGTAGTCGCTGCCCGGGGCCATGTCGCGCCAGACCGGGATCACGACCGGCGAGCGATCCACCCCCTGCTGCGCCCGCTCGTGCCCGGCCCAGGGCGTGGACAGGGTGATCATAACCGGCACCGGTGCCGCCGCCTCGCGCCGAGCTCGCTCGTTCAGGAACCCCCGCGCCACCAGCCCGCCCATGCTGTGCGCCACCACCGGCAGCGACTCGACCCCGTGACGCACTTCCAGCTCCTCCACCACCTGTGCCAGGTGCGCGGCCACCGACTGCAGTGGCAACCCGGAGGCGTAGTAGTAGAACCACGGCTGATAACGCTCGCGGTCCAGAACCTCCAGCAGCCCGGCAAAGTCCCGCGGCGAGCCGTTCATCCCGTGCACGAACAGCACCGGCGTCCGCGTCGGGTCATGGGGCTCGAGGAAGTACACCCCCGCGTAACCGTCCATCACGAAGTCCAGGGGTCGCCATTGGCTGCCCCGCGCCACCTCGGACGCAAAACGCGGGTCATCCAGATGGGTAATCGCGCCGAAGGCGGTCACCCGCCCCAGGCTCAGCGGCAGATCGCTGGCGCCCTCGGCACCCACCAGGCCGCGCGTTGCCGGCAGCGCAACCGGGTGGGTCAGGCGATGGTCCCCGTTCACGCGGATCTCGATCCCGGTCAGCCGCCCGCCGGGGCCACAGTCCAGCGCCTCGCCACCGGCCACATACTGGACCGAGGCACCGGCGGGCTGGGCCCGATCACCCTCTTCGTCGCGGAAGGCCAGCACGCGGTAGCGACCCGGCTCCAGGCCGAAGAACCAGCTCCCGCCCTGGGCGCTGACGACGTGATCCACCGGCTCGGGCACCCCGGCACCCGCGACCGGCTCGCGGAATACCGCCACCACATAGGGCCCCGTCCGACCGGCCTCGGACGCCGTCGCGTCCGGCCCCACCGTGCCGCTGATCACACAGGCCCCGCCCATGCGCGCGAGCTGTTCGCGCGCATCCAGCAGCGAACACCCCGCCAGCGCGAACCCCAGCGCCAGGACCGCAACCAACCGTACCACCGTCATCACGAACATCCCGTTCCGTCCTTCCTGCCCCCGAGTGTAGCGGTCCGCGCCGAGCGACTCGCCCCGCGCGCCGGATTTCAATCCGGGCGGTCCCGGTCTCCGGACCGCGGATCGTGCCGCGCGTAGCTCGCCACCTCCATCTCGGTCACCTCGACGGTGATCATCGCCTCCCCGACCCGGTTCTGCAGGGCCCGCAGGACGGCCTCGCTCAGCGCCTGACGCTGCGCCAGCGAACGGCCGGACTTGAGACGCACCTCGACATGCACGAAAGGCCGCACCTCGCCCCCGACCCGATACTGCGACACCGGGTGGGCGCGGACCTTGATATGCGACGCCGGGAACAGCCCCGAAGCGCAGGCCGCCGCGTGCAGGGCGTCCAGCCAGGCAGCCAACTCCGGCCCCGAAGCCAGGTCCTGTGAATATTCGACCCGCAAATGTGGCATGCCCACCCCCTCGGCGCGCGCGGCGCGCGTCCCGTTGCGCCAAGCCCGCGATTGTGTCGCAGCGCGGACCCGGCATGAAAAAGGCCCGCATCGGGCGGGCCTTGTCGATGTCGCAGGATACCGGACGGATCAGGCCGCGGCCGCCGCCCGGGTGAAGGCCAGCTGCTCGCCGGCCATGTCCACCTCGATGGTATCGCCGGGGCCGAACTCGCCGGCCAGCAGCGACTGCGCCAGCGGGTTCTCCAGCTGGGTCTGGATCGCCCGCTTGAGCGGGCGCGCCCCGTAGACCGGGTCGAAGCCCGCGGCCCCCAGGTGATCCAGCGCGGCGTCGGTGATGGTCAGGCCCAGGTCGCGCTCTTCCAGCCGCTTGCGCAGGTACTGCAGCTGGATATCGGCGATCGCGCGGATCTGTTCGCGCTCCAGCGGATGGAACACCACCACGTCGTCCACACGGTTGATGAACTCGGGACGGAAGTGCTGCCCGACGATCTCCATCACCGCGCCCTTCATCGCCGCGTAGTTCTCCTCGCCGGCCATCTCCTGGATCTGCTGCGAGCCCAGGTTGGAGGTCATCACGATCACCGTGTTGCGGAAGTCCACGGTGCGGCCATGCCCGTCGGTCAGGCGGCCGTCATCCAGCACCTGCAGCAGCACGTTGAACACATCCGGGTGCGCCTTCTCGACCTCGTCGAGCAGGATCACGGAGTACGGCTTGCGGCGCACGGCCTCGGTCAGGTAGCCGCCCTCCTCGTAGCCGACGTAGCCCGGGGGCGCCCCGATCAGCCGCGCCACGGAGTGCTTCTCCATGAACTCGGACATGTCGATGCGCACCATCGCCTCTTCGGTGTCGAACAGGAACCCGGCCAGCGCCTTGGTCAGCTCGGTCTTGCCCACGCCGGTCGGGCCAAGGAACAGGAACGAGCCGTTCGGGCGGTTCGGGTCGGACAGGCCCGCCCGCGAGCGGCGGATAGCGTTGGCCACCGCGCGCACCGCCTCGGACTGACCAACCACGCGGTCACCAATGGCCTCTTCCATGCGCAGCAGCTTGTCCTTCTCGCCCTCCAGCATCTTGGAGACCGGGATGCCGGTCCAGCGCGAGACGACCTCGGCGATCTCCTCGTCGGTGACCTTGTTGCGCAGCAGCTGGGTCTCCTGGCTCTCCATCTCGTGAGCCATGGCGAGGGACTTCTCCAGGTCCGGGATACGCCCGTACTGCAGTTCGGACATACGCGACAGATCCCCGGCGCGGCGGGCCGTCTCCAGCTCGGTGCGGGCGCGCTCGAGCTCTTCCTTCAACTGGGCCGCCCCGGAGACCGAGGCCTTCTCGGACTTCCACACCTCTTCCAGGTCGGAGTACTCGCGCTCCAGGCGTTCGATCTCCTCCTCCAGCGTGCCCAGGCGCTTCTTCGAGGCGTCGTCGGACTCCTTCTTCAGGGCCTCGCGCTCGATCTTCAACTGGATCAGGCGCCGCTCCAGCCGGTCCATGGACTCGGGCTTGGAGTCGATCTCCATGCGAATGCGCGAGCTGGCCTCGTCGATCAGGTCGATCGCCTTGTCCGGCAGCTGCCGGTCGGTGATGTAGCGCTGCGAGAGCTGCGCGGCGGCGACGATCGCCGGGTCGGTGATCTCGATCCCGTGATGGACCTCGTAGCGCTCCTTCAGCCCGCGCAGGATGGCGATGGTGTCTTCCTGCGTGGGCTCGTCCACCAGCACCTTCTGGAAGCGGCGCTCCAGCGCGGCGTCCTTCTCGATGTTCTGGCGGTATTCGTCCAGCGTGGTCGCGCCGATGCAGTGCAGCTCGCCGCGCGCCAGGGCCGGCTTGAGCATGTTGCCGGCGTCCATCGCGCCCTCGGCCTTGCCCGCGCCCACCAGGGTGTGGATCTCGTCGATGAACAGGATCACGCGACCCTCTTCCTGCGACAGCTCCTTGAGCACAGACTTCAGGCGCTCCTCGAAATCGCCGCGGTACTTGGCCCCGGCCAGCAGCGCCCCCAGGTCCAGCGCCAGCACGCGCTTGTCCTTGAGCCCCTCCGGCACCTCGCCGTTGACGATACGCTGGGCCAGGCCCTCGACGATCGCGGTCTTGCCCACACCCGGCTCGCCGATCAGCACCGGGTTGTTCTTGGTGCGCCGCTGCAGCACCTGGACCGAGCGGCGGATCTCCTCGTCACGGCCGATCACCGGGTCCAGCTTGCCCTGCTCGGCGCGCTCGGTGAGGTCGATGGTGTACTTGTCCAGGGCCTGGCGGTTCTCCTCGGCGTTCGGGTCGTCCACCTGGGCCCCGCCGCGCATGTCCTCCACGGCCTTCTCCAGGGAGTCCTTGTTGGCGCCAGCGTTGCGCAGCATCTCGCCGACACCGGCCTTCTCGTCGATCGCCGCGAGCAGGAACAGCTCGCTGGGGATGTACTGGTCCTTGCGCTCTTGGGCGAGCTTGTCGCAGACGTTCAGCATGCGCCCCAGGTCGTTGGAGACATGCACCTCGCCCGCGGCGCCTTCCACCTTCGGCAGGCGATCCAGCGCCTCGCCCAAAGCGGAGCGCAACTGGCGCACGTTGGCGCCGGCGCGGTCGAGCACGTGACGGATCGTGCCCCCCTCCTGGTCCAGCAGGGCCAGCAGCAGGTGGGACGGCTCGATGAACTGATGGTCGCGGCCAACCGCGAGCGACTGTGCGTCCGCGATGGCGGACTGGAATTTGGTGGTCAGGCGATCCATTCGCATTGGGAAACCCCTCGGTCGAATCTTGTTGAACTGACACCAACGTTGGGGACAATCCCCCCGGCTTCAAGGATAGACGCGCGGAAACCGCTCGCGGGGCCAGAGCCGAGGCTCGCCGCGAAACCAGCGTCGGGGTGCATCCAGCGACTGCCACGGCCCCTGGCAGGGCCTCGCAGTGACAGGTGGCTATCGCGCGGGGTCGGGGGCGAACCACACGAGCGTGCCCATGCGGCCGGTCGCTCCGTCGCGACGATAGGAATAGAAGGTCTCCGCCTCGGTGAAGGTGCAGCGGCCCCCGCCGGCGACCTGCGCCACACCGGCCCGCTGCAGCCGCTGGCGCGCCAGCCGGTAGAGATCCGCCAGCAGGCGCCCCCCGGCACCGGGCCGAAACGCGGCATCGGCCTCCGGATCCTGCGCCCGGAAGGCCTCGCGCACCTCGGGCCCGACCTCGAAGGCGACGGGTCCGATGGCAGCCCCCATCCAAGCCTGGATTGGCACACCTGGCCGCAGGCCATTCAGCGCCAAGATCGTTGCCTCCAGCACCCCATCGGCCAGCCCACGCCAGCCGGCGTGGGCCACCCCGACCGCCGCGCCGTCCACTGTCGCCAGCACCACGGGCAGACAATCGGCGGTCTGCACGGCGCAGATCGCCCCCGGCCGGTCGCTGACCACCGCATCGGCCTCGGGCGTATCGCCCGCCTTCAGCGCCGCCTGCAGGGCATCGGCGGTGATCACGGTCGTCCCATGGACCTGGCGCGGCCAGGCGATGGGCGCGGCGCACCCCAGGGACTGTTCCAGTCGGCGCCGGTTTTCCGCCACGTGATCCGGGGCATCGCCAGTATGCAGGGCCAGATTCAGCGCGGCCCAGGGCCCGGTACTGACGCCACCCGTCCGGGTCGTCTGCAGCGCGTGCACCCCGGCCGGGAGTTCCCCGGGCCCGGGTTTCAACAGCGGCAGGGCCTCAGACATCCCCATCCTCCCGGGCATCGGCGCGCAGGGCCGCGAGCAGGACCTCGAAATCCTCCGGCAGCGGGGCCTCGAAGGCGCAGGGCTCGCCCGTCTCCGGATGCTCGAACTCCAGGCGGGCCGCATGCAGGGCCTGGCGCTTGAAGGCCGCGACCGTCGCCTTCGCCGCGTCGCCCATGCCCTTCACCGGGCGCGGACGACCGCCGTAGGTCAGATCCCCCACGATCGGGTGGCGGATATGTGCCATATGCACACGGATCTGGTGCGTGCGCCCGGTCTCCAGACGTACGTTCAGCAGGGTGTGCGCGGGAAAGCGCTCGGCCACTCGGTAATGCGTGACCGCGGGCTTGCCGGCCGCGGTCACGGCCTGGCGCTTGCGATCAACCGGATGACGCCCGATCGGCTCGTCGATGGTGGCCCCGCTGATCACTCGGCCCTGGACCAGGGCGCGGTACTCGCGGTGTACGCTGCGCGCCTGCAACTGGCGCACCAGGGCGGTCTGGGCCTCGGGCGTACGCGCGACCACCATCAGGCCGGTGGTGTCCTTGTCCAGGCGGTGGACCACTCCGGCGCGCGGCAGCTGCGCCAGCTCCGGGGCGTGGTGCAGCAGGGCATTGACCAGCGTGCCGTCGCGATGCCCGGCCGCCGGGTGGGCCACCAGCCCGGCCGGCTTGTTGACCACCAGCACCGCGGCGTCCTCGTACACGATGTCCAGCGCAATGGCCTCGGGCCGGGCCTCCAGCACCGGCGCCTCGGGCGCCGTCAGCTCGACCCGCTCGCCCCCGCGCACCGGCGTGCGCGGGCGGGGCGAGCCACCATCCACCCGCAGCGCGCCCTCCTTCAGCCACTGGGTCAGCTGGCTGCGCGAGTACTCCGGGAACAGCCGCGCCAGCGCGGCATCCAGGCGCTGTCCCGCCGCTTCTTCCGGCAGACAGGCCTCCCGCGGTTCACTCATTGCGCGGCCTCCCGCTCGTCGCCACCGGGGCTTGATGTTGTAGAATCCCTGCACTTCGGTTCATCTGTGAGGCCTCGCCGTGATTTCTGTCCCGCACCTGTCGCGCCTGTTCGTCGTTCTGATTGTGGCGCTCGTGGTCGCCGGCTGTGCCGGGCGCGAAGACCCCACGCTCGGCTGGTCCGCCAGCCAGCTCTACGGCGAGGCCAAGAACGCCCTGAACGAGGGCAACTACGACCAGGCCGTCGAATACTACGAAAAACTCGAGGCGCGCTATCCCTTCGGGCGCTATGCCCAGCAGGCGCAGATCGAGATCCCCTACGCCTACTACAAGGCCGGCGAGCCGGAACCCGCCCTGGCCGCGGTGGACCGCTTCGTGCAGCTGAACCCGCGCCACCCGAACCTCGATTATGCGTACTACCTGCGCGGGCTGATCAACTTCAACCGCCAGCAGGGCTTCCTCGCCAACCTGTTCCCGCGCGACCCCGCCGAGATGGACCCGGAGCCCTTCGACCAGGCCTTCCAGGACTTCGACCGCCTGATCCGCGAGTTTCCCGACAGCCGCTACGCCCCGGACGCCTACCAGCGCATGATCTACATCCGCAATGCGCTGGCCGCCTACGAACTGCGGGTGGCCGAGTTCTACATGGAACGCACCGCCTGGGTCGCCGCCGCGCAGCGCGCCCGCAACGTGGTGGCCGTATACCCCGGCTCCGAGGTCATGCCGAAGGCCCTGGCCGTGCTGCATCGCGCCTACACCGAGCTCGGCCTGGACGATCACGCCGAGAACACCATGACCGTGCTGGAGCTGAACTATCCGGACGTGGCCGTGGCCGTGCGCGCGGGCGAGCCGGTGGAACTGGAAGGCGAGGAACGCCGCGGCCTGTGGCGCGTGGTGGACCGCATCCCCTTCCTCACCAACTGAACCTCAGTCCGCTACGGCACCGAGGGAAAAGCGTCTACAGGAAGGTGGGAAGACTGGAAGGTTGAACGGGTTTGGCCGCCACGGATATTGCGTACGTTCGGGGCTGCGACAGACACCAGCCAACCCCACACCCCAATCACGCTTCCCCTCTTCCAGCCTTCCTGTTACCCGCCCTTGACCTTCTTCGTGCCTTCGTGCGCTTCGTGGTAGATCCATCAAGCGCCGGAGGATCCGTCGTTCAGAGGGCCTCGCTGCCCTCTTCGCCGGTGCGGATGCGGACCACGCGCGACATATCCGACACGAAGATCTTGCCGTCCCCGATCTTGCCGGTGCGCGAGGCCTTCACGATCGCATCGATGCAGGGGTCGACCCGGTCGTCGTCCACCACCAGTTCCAGCTTCACCTTGGGCAGGAAATCGACCACGTATTCCGCGCCCCGGTAGAGCTCGGTGTGGCCCTTCTGGCGCCCGAAGCCCTGGACCTCGGTCGCGGTCATCCCGGCGATACCCATCTCGGTCAGGGCCTCGCGGACATCTTCCAGCTTGAACGGCTTGATGATCGCCTCGATCTTCTTCATGCGAATCCCTTTGGTTGTGCCCGCTGCGCAGGCGCTTGTCTCACCCCTGAAAGTGTATCAAACCCCCGGCCCCGCGCTGTGGTCCTCGCCTGCTCGCGACGTTCGACGCTGCTCTGGATTCACCACGAAGCACACGAAGGCACGAAGAAGGGCCAGGTCAAGGGCGTTTAACAGGAAGACGGGAAGGCTGGAAGAGGGCCTGTGGTTGATCGGGGAAGTCCTTTCCGGTCCGCAATATGCCGCCGTTTCGGATACGTCGGACGGAGCGAGGCACCGAGTCAGTATTGTCGGGGCCCTAAGACCGCAGCCCGGGACACCCCATTCAGAACCTTCGGTACTTCCTGTCTTCCTGTGAACCGTCCTTGACCTTCTTCGTGCCTTCGTGTGCTTCGTGGTGAACTCTGCGCGCGTCGGAGCGGATCAGTCCGGGCGGTAGCCGGAGGTGATCGGGTAGCGCCGGTCGCGGCCGAAGGCGCGCGGGCTGACCCGTATTCCGGGCGCGGCCTGGCGGCGCTTGTACTCGGCGATGAACACCATGCGGGCGATGCGCTCCACCGTGGGGCGGTCAAAACCCTGCGCGACGATCTCGGCGACGGACCGTTCCTGTTCGACAAAGGCCTCGAGGATCGCGTCCAGCACCTCGTACGGCGGCAGCGAGTCTGCATCCTGCTGATCCGGCGCCAGCTCCGCGCTGGGCGGACGTTCGATCACCCGTTCCGGGATCGCCGGCCCGCGCGTGTTGCGCCAGCGCGCCAGGCGATACACCCACTGCTTGGAGACATCCTTCAGCGGCGCGAAACCGCCATTCATGTCGCCGTACAGCGTGGAGTAGCCCACCGCCATCTCGGATTTGTTGCCCGTGGCCAGCAACAGCTTGCCGCTGCGGTTGGACAGCGCCATCAGGAGCACACCCCGGGCGCGCGCCTGCAGGTTCTGCTCGGTCACGTCCCCCGCCCCGGCAGGATACGCGGACAGGGCATCCCCCAGCCCCGCCATAAAGCTCTCGACCATCGGTTCGATCGCGATCTCGTGATACTCCAGCCCCAGCAGCCGGGCCTGTGCCTCGGCGTCCTCGATGCTGATCGAGGCGGTATAGCGATAGGGCATCATCACGGCCGTGACCACCGCCGGGCCCAGGGCGTCGGTGGCCAGCGCCGCGGTCAGCCCGGAGTCGATCCCGCCGGACAGGCCCAGCAGCACCCCGGGAAAGCCGTTCTTGGTCACGTAGTCGCGGATGCCGATCATCAGCGCCTGGTAGAGGTCGCGGGCATCGGCCTCGTCCGGTTCCGGACCGGGGTCGGTCAGGGTCGGCCGGATGCCGCAGGCGGACAGGTGCAGGTGCTCGTCGCGGGGGTGCAGAATCGGACCCTGCACCCCGCGGCGCGCCTCCACCTGCCCCTGGCCGGTCGCCCAGGCCGGCAGCACGGCCCGCGCGCCGTTGACCGGATCCTGCACGAAAGAACGACCGTCGAAGACCAGCTCGTCCTGGCCGCCTACCTGGTTCACGTAGACGACCGGGCAACCGGTCTCGGCGACGCGCTGGCCCACCACGCGCAGGCGTTCCTCGGCCTTGCCGCGGTGGTAGGGCGACGCGTTGAGATTCAGCAGGAGCTCGGCCCCGGCGGCCCGCGCCGCGGTCGCCGGACCCGGCTGCCAGATGTCCTCGCAGACCGTCAGTCCGACCCGCCAGCCGTCCAGTTCGACCACGCAGGCCTCGGTGCCGGCGACGAAGTAGCGCTCTTCGTCGAACACCGAGTAATTGGGCAGGACCTGCTTGGCATAGCGCGCGATGCAGGCCCCGTCGCGCAGCCAGAGCGCCGCGTTGATCAGGCCCGCCTCCCCGTGCACCGGGGCGCCCAGGATCACATCGATACCCCGCGCCGCCTCGGTGATCGCGGTCACCACGCGCTCCACGCCCAGCAGAAACGCCGGACGCAGCAGCAGGTCCTCCGGCGGGTAGCCGGTGACCGCCAGTTCGGGGAACACCACTGCGCGGGCGCCGCCGGCGCGGGCCTGTTCGATCGCCTCGAGGATGCGGTGGCGGTTGTCCTCCAGACCGCCCACCACCGGGTTGATCTGGGCCAGGGCCAGACGCAGGGGCGAATCGGCGCTCATCCGCGGATCAGACCAGTGCGGACTGCATCGCGGCGCCCAGTTCCGCCGGGCTCTCGGCCACGGTCGCACCGGCCTCGCGCAGGGCGGTCATCTTCTGCGCCGCGGTGCCCTGACCACCGGCGATGATCGCCCCGGCATGGCCCATGCGCCGGCCCGGCGGTGCGGTGGCGCCGGCAATATAGGCGGCCACCGGCTTGTCGAATTCGTCCGCGATGAAGCGCGCGGCGCGCTCCTCGGCGTCGCCGCCGATCTCGCCCACCATCAGCACGCCGTCGGTCTCCGAATCCTCGCGGAACAGGCGCAGGCAGCCGACGAAGTCCAGGCCCTGGATCGGGTCGCCGCCGATGCCCACGCAGGTGCTCTGGCCCAGGCCAAGGTCGGAGGTCTGCTTGACCGCCTCGTAGGTCAGGGTGCCCGAGCGCGAGATGATGCCGATGCGCCCGCGGCGATGGATGTAGCCGGGCATGATCCCGACCTTGCAGGCATCCGGGGTAATGATGCCCGGGCAGTTGGGGCCGATAAGGCGCGTCGGGCTGCCGGCCAGCACCTGCTTGACCCGGACCATGTCCTGTACCGGGATGCCCTCGGTGATGCAGACCGCCAGCTCGATCCCGGCGTCCGCCGCCTCGCAGATCGCGTCCGCGGCGAACGGGGCCGGCACGTAGATCATACTGACGGTCGCGCCGGTGGTCGCCACCGCGTCGGCCACGGTATCGAACACCGGCCGATCCAGATGGGTCTGCCCGCCCTTGCCGGGGGTTACGCCCCCGACCAGGCGGGTCCCGTAGGCGATGGCCTGTTCCGAGTGGAAACTGCCCTGCTTGCCGGTGAAGCCCTGACAGATCACCTTGGTGTCGCGGTCGACAAGGATGCTCATGCCACGGCCTCCACTACGGCCCGCGCTGCCGCGTCCAGATCAGCGGCCGGGATCACGTCCAGGCCCGAGTGCGCCAGCGCACTGCGGCCCTGCTCGGCGTTGGTGCCCTCCAGGCGCACCACCACCGGCACCTGGACCTGCACCTCGCGGATCGCGGCGATGATGCCCTCGGCGATCAGGTCGCAGCGCACGATGCCGCCGAAGATATTCACCAGCACCGCCTTCACCGAGGCATCGGACAGGATCAGCTTGAAGGCCGCGGTCACCCGCTCCACCGTCGTGCCGCCACCGACATCCAGGAAGTTGGCGGGTTCGCCGCCGTGGTGCTGGATCAGGTCCATGGTCGCCATCGCCAGGCCGGCACCGTTGACCATGCAGCCGATGGAGCCATCCAGGCGGATGTAATTGAGGTCGTGCTCGTGCGCCTGTTCCTCGGCCGGGTCGCGCTGGCGCGCGTCGCGCTCTTCGAACAGCGCCTTCTGGCGGTAGGCTGCGGAGTCGTCGATGGTCAGCTTGGCGTCGATCGCCAGCAGCCGGTCATCGCCGGTCAGCACCAGCGGGTTGATCTCGAGCAACTGGGCATCGAGCTGCTGGAACAGGGCATGCGCGTTGGTCACCAGCTGCGCCATCGCCTTGGCGGCGGCGCCGGCCAGGCCCAGGGTCGAGGCCACCCGGCGGCCATGAAACGGCATTACCCCCGTGGCCGGATGGATCGGCAGGGTCACGACCGCCTCGGGGCGCTCGGCCGCCAGCGTCTCGATATCCATGCCGCCCTCGGCGGAGACCACCAGCGCCAGGCGCTCGCGCGCGCGGTCCACCAGCATGGCGAAGTAGAATTCGCGGGCAATATCCACCGCCGGCTCCAGCAGCAGCTGGTCCACCGGCAGCCCCTCGGGGCCGCTCTGGCCGGTGACCAGGCGCGAACCCAGCAGGTTCTCCGCCGCCGCGCGCGCCGCATCGAGGGAATCCGCCATCACCACGCCGCCGGCCTTGCCACGACCGCCGGAGTGGACCTGGGCCTTGACCAGCACGCGCTCGGTACCCAGCGCCTGCCAGGCGCCGGGTAGTGCATCGATCGCGGTGATCACCTGACCGTCGGGAACGGGGATGCCGGCGTCGCGAAAGCGCGCCTTGGCCTGAAATTCGTGGAGATTCATGGGCGTCGAGGATAGCGGCGCGCCCCCGGCCCGACAACTGCGGGCGGGCCGTGCGCGGAGGAGAGGGAAATCAGGCGGCCTGGACCGGGATGCCGTGACCGGTGCGAATGATCCGGTTGGCGGCGTCGAGATAGACCAGGTCGGGGGTGAATTCGCGGGCCTCGGCGGCCTCCATCTGAGCATAGGCGCAGATGATCACGCGATGGCCCACCGCCGCCTTGTGCGCGGCCGCGCCATTGACCGAGATGATGCCGGAACCGGCCTCGCCCTCGATCGCGTAGGTCGTGAAGCGCTCGCCATTGTCGATGTTGTAGATCTGGATCTGCTCGAACGGCAGGATGCCGGCCGCCTCCAGCAGGCGGGTATCGATCGCGCAGGAGCCTTCGTACTCCAGCTCGCAATGCGTGACCCGGCCCTGATGCAGCTTGCCTTTCAGCATAGTGACAACCATACGGCGAATTCCCGGCTTGTACCTCGGAAGGGCGGAAAATTATCCGCGATCCCGGCGACCACGGCAAACCCGCCCGTTCGGGTCAATGTTTTTTCACCACGAAGCCCACGAAGACACGAAGAAGGGCAAAGGGCGGATTTACCACAGAGCACACGGAGGACACAGAGAAAACTACTGTTGGGGTTGAGAGCGTCCGCGGCGAAACGCATCAATCCGGGAACTGGGGGGCCGCGGGCCACCACCCGATGGGATGCGATGCGCGGCGCTCATCACATCCTACCCCCCGAAAGCCTGGTCCTTTCCTCCGTGGACTCTGTGCCCTCCGTGGTAAAAAGCCCCTGACCTGGCCCTTCTTCGTGCCTTCGTGGGCTTCGTGGTCAATCCGTTAACAGAATCAGGCCGGGCGGGTGCGGACGTTGTCGATCAGGCGCACGTCGTCCAGCCAGGCGGCGGACAGGACCACGAGGTCCTGCTCCGCCAGCGGTACGCCCGAGGCCGGCTCCAGCAGCTCCTCGGCGCGGCGGATCGAAAGGTACTCCGGATCGAAACCGGCCTCGCGCAGTCGTTCGCAGGCCCGTCCCTCGACCTCGGGGATGCGGTCGGCGTCGAACACAGTGGCGGTACGGCAGACCATCGCGACCTCGTCCAGCACCCGCTTGAGTTCGGGGGCTACCGCACGGGCGGCCTCCGACAGCTGATGGTTGCGCGAGCTGAAGGCCAGACCGTCCGCCTCGCGCACCGTGGGGATGGCCTCCACCCGGGTCGGGATGTCCAGCCCCTGCACCATGCGCTCGATCAGCTTGAACTGCTGGAAGTCCTTCTCGCCGAACAGGGCCAGGTCCGGGCGCACCAGGTTGAACAGCTTGGTCACCACGGTGGCCACCCCGTCGAAGTGCCCCGGTCGGTAGTCCCCCTCGAGGATCTCCGACAGCCCCGGCACGACCACGCGCACCGGGGGCATGCCGTCATCGGGATACATGTCCTCGTTGCTGGGGCAGAACAGCGCATCCACGCCGGCATCGGTCGCCAGACGGGCGTCCTCCTCCAGGGTGCGCGGATAACGCTCCAGGTCCTCGGCGCGATCAAACTGCAACGGATTCACGAAGATCGAAACCACCACCCGCTGGGCGCGCGCCCGCGCATGCCGGATCAGGGTCAGGTGCCCCTCGTGCAGGTTGCCCATGGTGGGCACCAGCGCCACGGTGCCGCGCCCCTTGCGCGACCACTCTCGATGCATGGCCACCAGCTGTGGCCGATCACGCAGGATTCTCATGCTCGGGCTTCCGTGTCAGGTAAAGGTATGGACGCCGGATTGCGGGAAGGTCCGGGTCCGCACGGCGTCGCAGTAGGCGCGTACCGCGCCTTCCAGGGAGCCCCCCTCGGCGAGGAAATCCCGCGCGAAGCGCGGCGGCTCGGGGGTCAGGCCAAGCACATCGGACAGCACCAGCACCTGGCCGTCACAGCGCGGACTGGCACCGATGCCGATCACCGGCACCCCGGCGCTGCGCACGATGGCATCGGCCAGGCTCTGCGGGATGCCCTCCAGCAGCAGGGCCTGCGCCCCCGCACTCTCCAGGCGCGCGGCCAGGGATTCCATCTCGGCCGCCGCCTTCGGATCGCGTCCCTGCACGCGGTGGCCACCAAAGCGGTGAACGGCCTGCGGCGTCAGCCCAAGGTGGGCGCAGACCGGAATGCCGGCGGACACCAGGCGTTCCACGATCGGTACCTCCACCGCCCCGCATTCGACCTTGACCATGTGCGCCCCGGCCCGCAGCAGTGCCCCGGACTGGGCCAGGGCGGTGGCGACATCGACATCGCCCAGAAACGGGATATCCGCCATGATCAGGGCGTTCTCGCTGCCGCGCGCGACGTTGGCGACGTGATAGACCATGTCGTCCAGCGTCACCGGCAGGGTGGTCGTGTGGCCCTGCACCACCATGCCGAGCGAATCGCCGACCAGGATCACGTCGACCCCGCAGCGGTCCAGCAGCCCGGCGAAGGCCGCGTCGTAGGCAGTGAGGCAGGCGATCGGCTCGCCGGCCTGCTTGCGCCGGGCCAGGGTGTTCACGGTAATCGGCCGCATGTTCATGCCTCCCGGGCAGTCCGGCTTGCCACCCTCTAGAGCGAGATGGGCAACGGGTTGAAGTAGTGCCGCCCGCCCTGGATCGGCTCCAGAAACTGCACCAGCTGGTCGAAATCGGCCGGGTTGTTCACCCAGTCGATCTCGGTGGCGTTCACAATCACGAGCGCCGGTCCTTCGAAATGATAGAAGAATTCCGCGTAGGCGGCGTTCAGCCGTTCCAGGTAACCGGCCTCGATGTGACGTTCGTACGGTCGTGCCCGGCGGCGGATGCGCTCCTGCAGCACGTCCACCGGCGCCTGCAGGTAGATCACCAGGTCCGGACGCGGCAGGCCGCCGCGCAGGTGCCGGAACATCTCGCGATAGATCTCCAGCTCATCGGGGTGCAGGTTCAGCTCGGCGAACAGCGGGTCCTTGTCCATCAGATAGTCGGACACGTGCCGCTGCTCGAACAGCCCCTTCTGCGCCACTGGCGTCAGCTGGCGCACGCGCTGCACCAGGAAGTGCAGCTGGGTCGCCAGGGCGTGCTTGTCCGGCTCCTGGTAGAAGCGGTCGAGGAACGGATTCTCGTCCGGCGCCTCGAAGATGCCCTCGGCCTGAAGGTGCTCGGCCAGGCGTTTCGCCAGGCTGGACTTGCCAACCCCGATCGGCCCCTCGACCGCGATGAAATCGAAATCGCCCAGGCTCATCGGCGTCCCTCCGCCGCCGCGATGCTCACCTCCGGCTCCGCGATCGGAATCAGGCTCGCGCCGTCGAAGCGCCGCGCCAGCCCCTCCAGCGGGCCCGCACCCGGGATCTGCAGACCAGGCGCCAGCTCCAGCAACGGCAGGACCACGAAATCACGCTCGGCGATGCCGGCATGCGGCACCTGCAGGCCCGGCAGATCCAGCGACTGTTCACCGAACAGCAACAGGTCCAGATCCAGAAGCCGTGGCCCCCAGCGGCTGCCGTCGCGCTTGCGGCCGCAGGCGCACTCGATTGCCTGCAGACCCGCCAGCAGGTCCAGCGGCTCCAGACGGGTGTGCAGCCGGGCCACTGCGTTCACGTAGTCGGGCTGGTCCTGCGGACCCATCGGCGGGTTACGGAACAATCGGGAACGCCCGGTCAGGCGCGTCTGCGGCAGTTCCTGCGCCAGACGCTCAAACGCCTCGCGCACCTGTGCCTCGGGCTCGCCCAGGTTGGCCCCGATCCCGATGAAGGCCTGCACGCCGTGATCGGCCGTGCTCACTCGCCACCCCCGGCATCCGGCTTCGGGGCCGGTCCAGTGTTATCGCCACCCCCCTTGCGACCCCGGCGCCGACGGCGGCCACCGCGGCGCGACTTGCCCTTGGTACCCGACTTGCCGTCACCTTTGGGCCCCTTCGGGGCTCCGGCCATGGCCTTCTGGCCGGCCTCGTCCTGCTCCTGGATCTCGGTCCACCAGCGGCACAGCTCGGGGTCGGCATCGCCGGCACGGGCGCGCAGACAGAGGAAGTCGTAGCCGGCACGAAAACGCGGATGGGTCAGCAGGCGCAGCGCGCGGCCGCCCCGATGGCGCTCCAGGCGCGCCTGCAGTTCCCAGATCTCGCGCACAATCAGGCTGAAGCGCTTGGGGATAGAGACCGTCTTCACCTGCCGATCGAGCACCTCGGCCATCGCCTGTTGCCAGGCCGGGATCTCCTGCTCGCCGTCGTCGATCCGTTGCGCCGCGGCCACCTGCACCGGCGCCCACAGGATCGCGGCATAGAGGAAGGCCGGGTTCACGCCCAGCCCCTCGTTGATGCGCTTGTCAGTGTTCAGCAACGACTCGACCAGGAACTGGCGCCGCTCGGGACCGACATCCGGATCGGCAAAGCAGTCCGCCGCCTCGGGGAACATCGCCTCGAACAGGCCAAAGCGCTCGAGCTCGTCCAGGCAGGTCACCGCCGCACCGCTGTGGAACAGCTTGATCACCTCGTCGAACAGCCGCGCGGGCGCCACGGTCTGCATCAGCGAGGCCAGCTCATGGATGCCGGCCTCGACCTCCGGTGCGATGGTTAGCCCCAGCTTGGCGGAGAAACGCACCGCCCGCAGCATGCGCACCGGGTCTTCGCGCAGCCGGGTCTCGACGTCGTCGCCGATCAGGCGCAGCACGCCCGCGCGCAGATCCTCGACCCCGCCGGTGTAATCCAGCACCGAGAAGTCCTCGATGTCGTAGTACAGGGCGTTGACGCTGAAGTCGCGGCGGATCGCGTCCTGCTCGATGGTGCCGTAGCGGTTGTCCCGCAGGATGCGGCCTTCCTCGCTCAGGGCCACCTGGCCTTCGTCCCCGGACTCGTCGTCATGCGGGGCGCGAAAGGTCGCCACCTCGATCATCTCGCGCCCGAACAGCACATGCGCCAGGCGGAAGCGGCGCCCGATCAGGCGACAGTTGCGGAACAGCCCGCGCACCTGCTCGGGCGTCGCGTCGGTGGCGACGTCGAAATCCTTCGGTTCGCGGCCCAGCAGCAGGTCACGCACGCCGCCGCCCACCAGACAGGCCCGGTAGCCCGCGTCGCGCAGGCGATAGAGCACCTTCAGGGCGTTGTCGTCGATCGCCGCGCGCGAGATCCCGTGATCCGCGCGCTCGTAGACACGCGGTTCCGGCAGCTCGCTGTCGGGTCGAGTCGGGGTTGCGGGGTCAGCCTTTGTCACGCGATACCGTAGCGGTGGTCGAAAGCGCCGTATGGTAACAGCTTGGCCGGCTTCATCCCGCTTTTCGCACCGGGCGCGGCGCGGCGGTTTCACCGGTCAGACGCCAGCGGCGGTAGTCATCGAGGATGCGCCGGTGATCGAACACCAGGACCGGATCCGGATCCTCCGGGTCCAGCCAGGCGCAGTCGGTGGCATCGTCGGCGGCCTTCGCCTCGCCCCGGCCACGGGCGATATAGACCGCGCTGACGGTATGCCCGCGCGGATCGCGCTCCGGGTCGGAATAAACGCCCAGCAACACCTCCAGCTCGACCTCCAGCCCGGTCTCCTCGCGCGCCTCGCGCACCGCGGCATGCTCGGCGGACTCGCCAACGTCGACGAAGCCCCCGGGGAGCGCCCAGCCATGCGGGGGGTTGCGCCGCTCGATCACCAGCACCCGACCGGGCTGGGCCGGATGACGGATCACCAGATCCACCGCCACACGCGGGGTCACCGGAGGGCCACTGCCTTCGAGGCATGTCACTCGGATTCGCTCCTGTCGCTGTCATCCTGGCGAATAAAACGGCGAATCTTGCGCCGCTCGCGCTTGTCCGGCCGGCGGCTGGGCGCACTGTCCGCCACCGCGCGCTCGGCCCGGCGGCGCTCGCTTTCCGCCTCGCGCCGGGCCTGGCTCTCCGGGGTCTCCTCGTACAGAGCCTGTGCCTCGCGGGCCGGCCGGCGCTGCTCGTTCAGCCCCACCACGTCCAGCTCCCAGACCTGCGGGCCCCGATGGATCGTCAGGCGGTCACCGGGATGCACGCGCCGCGCCGGCTTGCAGCGCTCGCCGTTCACGTGGACCTTGCCGCCGCCAACCGCTTCGCTGGCCAGCCCGCGCGTCTTGTAGAAACGCGCGGCCCACAGCCACTTGTCGATCCGCAGCCCGGCGCTGGGCGCCTCGTGGTGGCCGCTACCCCTGGCCAAGGCTTCCCCGGGCCTGCGCGAGGGGGGACAATGCGCAACCTTTCCAGGCCAGGCACCGACGTTCCGCGGTCATCCGGACCGTGACCTGCCCCGACCCAGGACGCCAAGGACCCTCATGAATCTGCCGCATCTGCACCTGATCAGTTTCGCCATCTGTCCGTTTGTCCAGCGTAGCGTGATCACGCTGAAATACAAGCAGGCCCCGTTCGAACTGAGCCTGATCGATCTGGCCGACCCGCCGGAGTGGTTCCGCGCGCGCTCGCCGCTCGGCAAGGTGCCGGTGCTGATCGTCGACGACGACACCGTGCTGTTCGAGTCGGCGGTGATCAACGAGTATATCGATGCCATCACCCCGCCCGCCCTGATGCCGGTGGACCCCCTGGAACAGGCCCGCACCCGGGCGTGGATCGAGTACCTCTCGGAACAGACCTTCGCCCAGTATCACTGGATGACGGCCGCCACCGAGGACGCCTTCGAGCTCGCGCGCCATACGGCCGCGCGCGGGCTGGAGCGCCTGGAACAACAGATGACGCGGGATGATCGCCTGGCCACCCCGGATTTCTCGCTGATCGACGCGACCCTGGCACCGATCCTGATGCGCTATGCGCTGCTTGCGGACCCGGACAGCCCCTGGGAGGCGGAGGCGTTTCCACGGCTGGCGCAGCGCTGGGAGCGGCTGCGCGAGATGCCGGCCGTGCGGGACTCGGTCCCGGCCGACTTTGCGGCCCAGCTGGCCGACTATCTGCGCAAGCAGGAAGGCTACGCGCCGGCGCATTTCGCGGCGCAGCTCGACGGGTCCGCCTGACCCGGGCTTTTCCCGACCACCCACCCCTGGGGTCGCGCCCGGTTCGGCATCGGACATGCTGGCTGCCTACGGTCTACCACCTGCCTCGTTGAGGCTGGTCCTGGTTCGTCCTCAGTGTTTACGGTGCCTCCGGTCCGCCGCCTGCCAGGCGCTGACTCGCCAGCGCGCCCCGAGGTACTTTCTTGCTTGCCCAAGAAAGTACCCAAAGAAGGGCACCCGGATTTCGCCCGGGAACCTCGCTCCGGACGTGCTGGGCCGGCGGCGCTGAACTCGCTGCGCCTGCGGCTCCGCTCAGACATCCAGCGCCTTCTCCCGGCCCATCACGCCCTCCACGAGGGGCTCCATACGGGAGAGGAAAGTCAAGACAGAAGGTATTCCAGCCCCACGACACAACAATAGGTATTGCCATCCGAAAGCCTCCGGCGCCCGCGCTGCGGGCGCGGCACGCAACGGCCCAAGGCCGAGCGTGCCCAGATGCCGGAAGACCCAGCCTTGATCCATTACCACGAACCTGTGGACCGCCGTTGTCTTGACCTTGACCCCCCGTTGTCGTCGCGCCGAGTGGAGAGGGTTTTCGCAGGAGACAAGGCGCTGGATGTCTGAGCGGAGCCGCAGGCGCAGCGAGTTCAGCGCCGCCCGCGAAAACCCTCGGAGCGAGGGAAACCCCGGCCCGCACAGCGGGCCGGGGTCGCGGCAGTCGGGCGTGTTTCTTGGTGACTTCTTTGCACGAGCAAAGAAGTCACTCGGGGCGCGCTGGCGAGTCAGCGCACGGCAGTATGTGGACCGAAGGCACGTAAACACCGGAGGACGAACCAGGCCTAGCCACAACAGGGCAGGCGGTGAGCCGAAGGCACGTAAACACCGGATGCAGAACCAGGACCAGCCACCAAAGGGCAGGCGGCCGGACGAAGGCACCTTAAACTCCGGAGGCCGAACCGGTGCCAGCCGGTCCGCGGTGAGTAAAACACCGATAGCGGTCAGGCCGGGCGGTGGGGACAGGCGTGGTCGTTACAGTCGCCGTACAGGACCAGGGCATGATCCTTGATGGAAAAACCGTGGTGCTGGGCCACCTCGCGCTGGCGCCGCTCGATCGTCTCGTCGAAAAACTCCTCGACCCGCCCGCACTGGTTGCAGACGATATGGTCATGGTGGCCACCACGCTCCAGCTCGAACACCGCCTGGTTGCCCTCCAGGTGCAGGCGACAGACCAGCCCGGCCGCCTCGAACTGGGTCAGCACGCGATACACCGTGGCCAGGCCGATCTCCTCGCCGGATTCGAGCAGCTCGCGATAGATCGCCTCGGCCGTCAGATGCCGGGTCTCCGAAGTCTCGAGGATCTCGAGGATCTTCATCCGCGGCAGCGTGACCTTGAGTCCCGCCTTCTTGAGATTACTGGTTTCCATTGCCTGTTTTCCCGGTCCGATCCGCTTGAGAGCGGCGGGACGCTTTGGTGTACCATGCGCGTTCACGGCCCACCAGACGCCGAGGACCGCCCGCTCAGATGATCAAGATTCTCATTTCTATCGCCGTGGCCGCAAGCCTGCTGAGCGCCTGCGGCGGCCTCAACCAGTTCCGTCTGGATGTACAACAGGGCAATGTGATTGACCCCGTCCAGGTGGCGCAGATCCAGCCCGGCATGACGCCGCAGCAGGTCCGCTTCCTGATGGGGTCGCCCCAGCTGGAGCCCGCCTTCCGCGCCCATGAGCGCTGGGACTACGTCTACTACCGCCGCCCGGGCTTCGGGGCGACCGAGCGCCAGCGGGTCACAGTGCATTTTGCGAACGGCGTGGTCAGCCACGTGGATGCCGACATCCCGCAGCCGGTCGCGCTGGACGAGCACCCGGTGGACATGGACAACGACTGACGCTCGCCCGCATCCCCGAAGTGCCGCGGGCTCACAGGGCTCTCGCTATTCCTCCGCGTTCTCCGGCCCTGCGTCCTTCTTCGATTCGCCCCCGGCGTCCGCATCGCCCTTGCCCGGCTTCTTCTTGCGCCCCTTTCCGGCGCGCTGGCGGCGCACCTCCTTCGGGTCCGCGATCAGCGGACGGTAGATCTCGATACGGTCACGCGGCCGCAGCACGGTGTCGCGCCGGGTAATCTTGCCGAAGATCCCGACCTTCGCATTCTCCAGATCAATCTCCGGAAACTGCAGCTCGATCTCGGACTGGCGCAGCGCGGTATCCACCGTGGTGCCCTCGGGCACCACCAGTGGCAGGATCACCTGGCGGTCGGGCCGCGCATAGGCCACCTCCACGCGGATCATGCCGTCCGCGGCGGCCGGGGCCACGGGACTATCCGGCACCGTGGACCTCGCGCGCGCGCTGGACAAAGGCATCGACCAGCGAATTGGCAATCTGGTTGAACACCGGCCCGATCGCGAAGGCCATGATGCGGTTGGCGAACTCGAATTCCAGCTCCAGGGCGATACGGGTCTTTCCGCCCTCCACCTGGCTGAAGGTCCAGGTCCCGTGCAGTCGCCGGAACGGCCCGGAGACCAGGCGCATGTCGATGCTCTCCGGGCGTTTCAGGGTATTGCGGGTAGTAAACGACTTGTGCAACGCGCCCTTGGCCAGTTCGATCGTGCCTTCCACCTCGTGCTCGCCGCGCGGGCGCGCCGACGCACTGCGACAGCCCGGCAGGAATTCCGGATAGGCATCGACGTCGTTCACGAGATTGAACATCTGCTCCTGGGTGTAGGGCACATCCGCGTAGCGGCGAATCTTCGAGGCCATCAAATCAACTCCACCGCACGCAGGAAGACAAACAGGATCGCGACCGGAGCAACGAAGCGCACCAGGAAGTACCAGACCTGATACAGCGCCGGGTGCTTCATACGCAGCTCGGACTGCACCGAGCGCTCGGTCATCCGCCAGCCCACGAAGATCGCGATCAGGAAGCCGCCCAGCGGCAGCAGGATGTTGGCCGTCACGTAGTCCAGCAGGTCCAGGATGCCCATGTCGAACAGGGTGTAGTCGGACCAGACGTTCAGCGACAGCAGCGCGCCAATCCCCAGGAACCAGGCCCCGATGGCGATCATCGCGGTCGCCATCACCCGGGTCAGACCCATGTTCTCGACCAGGAAGGCGACCGCCGGCTCGATGATGGAGATCGCCGAGGTCCAGGCCGCAAACACCAGCAGCACGAAGAACATGGTGCCGAAGTACAGTCCGCCCGGCATATCGGCGAACGCCAGCGGCAGGGTCACGAAGATCAGCCCCGGCCCCTGCTCGGCCGACAGCCCGGCCCCGAGCACGATGGGGAAGATCGCCAGCCCGGCCATGATCGCCACCAGGGTATCCGCCCCGACCACCGCCGCCGAGGTGCGCGCAATGGACGCCTCGCTCTGCAGGTAGCTGCCGTAGATCATGATCGCGCCCATCCCGAGACTGAGCGTGAAGAAGGCCTGGCCCATCGCCAGCAGCACCGCGTTCGCCGACAGCGCGGAGAAATCGGGATACAGCAGGAACTGCAGGCCGGCGAAGAACTGCCCCTCGACCATTGCATAGCCGACCATCACCACCAGCATCACGAACAGCAGTGGCATCAGGATCGTCACCGCCTTCTCCAGGCCCGACTGCACCCCGCGCGCGACCACCATCGCCGTCATCACCATGAAGATGGTGTGCCAGGCCAGCAGCGCCTCCGGGTCCGCCAGCATGTTGCCGAACATCGATTCGGAACCGTCCGCGTCCAGCCCGAGGAAGCCGCCCGTGCCCGATTTGAAGACGTACGACAGCGACCAGCCGGCCACCACGCTGTAGAAGGACAGGATCAGGAACCCGGCGAGCACCCCGATCCAGCCGATCATCCCCCAGGCGCGCGTGAGCCCCTCCTCGCGCGCCAGGGCGGCCA
Source organism: Thioalkalivibrio sp. ALE31 (assembly GCF_000377405.1). Classification (GTDB taxonomy): domain Bacteria; phylum Pseudomonadota; class Gammaproteobacteria; order Ectothiorhodospirales; family Ectothiorhodospiraceae; genus Thioalkalivibrio. The sequence goes on from NZ_KB905021.1 coordinate 63,566, forward strand.
TCGTGTTGATCGGGCTCTGGCGCCCGCGCCGCCCCAGCAGGATCTCCGCCATCATCACCGGCAGGCCGATCAGCAGGATGCAGCCCAGATACACCAGCACGAAGGCCCCGCCGCCGTTCTCGCCGGCGATATAGGGGAAGCGCCAGATATTGCCGAGGCCGACGGCCGAACCGGTGGCCGCCAGGATGAAGGCCAGGCGGGTCGTCCATTGCCCGTGGATCGAGGTCGTGGCAGGCATCAGTGGCTCCTTTGTGAGCGGAGACGGAAGGCGTGTGCGCGGCCATCGCGCCCGGGCAGCGCCCGGGCCCGGGCGCACAGCGCGTCGCCGAGTCCGCCGGAATTGTGGGGCAGCGGGTCCTCAGGCTCAACTTTCACCACGGATGCAGGCCCATGCCGACTGCTTCGCCGCGCCGCCTGCAGTACACTGCGCGGGTTATGGGAAAGAAGAAGAAACAAGGCGGCGACAACTCCAGCACCATCGCGCTCAACCGCAAGGCGCGCCACGATTTCTTTATCGAGGACCGCCTGGAGGCGGGGCTGGAGCTGGAGGGCTGGGAGGTCAAGTCCATGCGCGCCGGGCGCGCGCAGCTCAGCGAGGCCTACGTGCTGCTGCGCAACGGCGAGGCCTTCCTGTTCGGGGCCCACGTCACCCCGCTGCCCACCGCCTCCACCCATATCAACCCCGACCCCAGCCGCACGCGCAAGCTGCTGCTCCACCGCTCCGAGATCAACCGCCTGGTCGGCGCGGTGGAACGCAAGGGCTACACCCTGGTACCGATGGCCCTGTACTGGAAGCGTGGCCGCGCCAAGCTCGAGATCGGGCTGGCCAAGGGCAAGAAGGAATTCGACAAGCGCGCCGCCAAGAAGGACAAGGACTGGGAGCGCGAGCGGGCGCGGATTTTGAAGCACAACTAACGCCGCGGCACCCCGCCCGCCGTCCCCGTTCCGGCTCGCGCCGGTCGCCCCGGCCCCGTCCCTCGCCGTTTACGGTCCCTTCGTCCGGCCGCCTGCCTCGTGGTGGCTGGTCCTGGTTCGTCGTCTGGTGTTTACGGTGCCTCCGGTCCGGCCCCTGCCTTGTGGTGGCTGGTCCTGGTTCGACATCCGGTGTTT
>NZ_KB905021.1:64775-85679 GCF_000377405.1 Thioalkalivibrio sp. ALE31
GCCGTGCAGTCATTCTGCACAAGGGAGCCGCAACGCCGTGCGCATGCAAAAGCGGCCGAGCCCCTGCTTTCAATAGCTTGTGGGGTTGGTGCCCCCTGTTCCCCGATCCTGCGTTGCGCCGCTTGCGGGTAGAACCACTACCCGCTGCACGACGCGCCTTGTCTCGGAAAACAGGGGGCACCAACGCGGACGTGCGATTCAATCAGCGTCTCCCTAGTCGATGCGAGGGAGGCTGGCGCAGATCCTCGAGGCGGGTGGCAGCGTGGATGCGCGCCAGACGCATTCGTGCCCGGCGCGTTACCTCGTCGGGCAGGCGGCGTGCCCTCTCGCCCCGGGCCAGCCGCGCGGCTTCCTTGCCGCGGTAGCTCTGGATCATGGATAAATGTTAACGCGCTGCGTTATTAGCGCGCAAACGGTTGTCGAACCGGACTCTCCCGGGAAATACCGGTCCCGAATACGCCCGTCACTTCGGCGCTGTTTTCTGCGGGCGAGGCACGGTGACCGCCGAGCCCTTATTGCAGGCGTTGGCGCAGGGCGTCGAGCAGGCCATCCATCGGGAGGTGTTCGGCCTCGGTGGCCGTGCGTGCCTGGTATTCGAGTTCGCCGGCGTCGAGGCCGCGCTCGCCGATGACCAGGCGGTGCGGGATTCCGATCAGCTCCATGTCGGCGAACATCACGCCGGGGCGCTGTTCGCGGTCATCCAGCAGGACCTGGAAGCCGGCGGCCTCCAGCTCGTCGTGCAGCTTCTCGGCCGCCTCGCGCACGCGCTGGGACTTCTTGGCGCCGATCGGGCACAGGGCGATGTCGAAGGGGGCGATGGCGGTGGGCCAGCAGATGCCGCGCTCGTCGGAGTTCTGCTCGATCGCGGCGGCGACCACGCGCGAGACGCCGATGCCGTAGCAGCCCATGGTCACCACCTGTTCGCGGCCGTCCTCGTCCAGTACGCGGGCGCCCAGGGCCTGGCTGTACTTGTCTCCCAGCTGGAAGATATGGCCGACCTCGATGCCGCGTCGGATCTCGATCGCCCCGGAACCGTCCGGGGCCGGCTCGCCCTCGAGGATGTTGCGCAGGTCGGCGGTCTCCGGCTGCGGCAGGTCGCGGCCCCAGTTCACGCCGGTCAGGTGGTAGCCGTCCTCGTTGGCGCCGACCACGAAGTCCGCCATGCCCAGCATGGCTTGATCGGCCAGCACCGGGATCGGGCTGTCCACTGGCCCCAGCGAGCCGGGGTCGGCGCCGAATGCGGCCCGGATCTCGGCGGCTTCGGCCATGCGCAGCGGCTCGGCGACCCAGGGGTGCTTCTCGGCCTTCACCGCGTTCAGTTCGTGGTCGCCGCGCAGCACGATGGCGACCAGGTCGGCGTCGATCGCGTCGGAGGCGGCCACCACCAGGGTCTTCACCGTCCGCTCGGTCGGGATGTCCAGGAATTTCGCGAGATCGTCGATGGTGTGCACGTCGGGCGTGGCGATCTTCTCCAGCGCCGCGCCGGGGGCCGGGGCCGGCGCGGGCACCGGGCAGGGGGCCAGTTCGACGTTGGCGGCGAACCCGGCCGGGGAGAACGCGATGGCGTCCTCGCCCGAGCTGGCCAGCACGTGGAACTCGTGCGAGGTGTTGCCGCCGATGGCGCCGGTGTCGGCCTCCACCGCGCGGAAGTCCAGACCGCAGCGTTCGAAGATGCGGGTGTAGGCCGCGTGCATCTGCTGGTAGGTGTCGCTCAGGGAGTCGGCGTCGATATGGAAGGAGTAGGCGTCCTTCATCAGGAATTCGCGGGCGCGCATCACGCCGAAGCGCGGGCGGCGCTCGTCGCGGAATTTGGTCTGGATCTGGTAGTAGTTTACCGGCAGCTGGCGGTAGCTGCGGACTTCGCGGCGTACCAGGTCGGTGATCACCTCCTCGTGCGTCGGGCCGAAGCAGAAGTCGCGGTCATGGCGATCCTTGATGCGCAGCAGTTCGGCGCCGTAGAAGTCCCAGCGCCCGGACTCCTGCCACAGCTCGGCCGGCTGCACCGCCGGCATCAGCACCTCCAGGGCGCCGGCGCGGTTCATCTCCTCGCGTACGATGTTTTCCACACGGCGCAGCACCCGCAGGCCCAGTGGCAGCCAGGTGTACAGCCCGGAGGCCAGCCGGCGGATGTAGCCGGCGCGCAGCATCAGCTGGTGGGAGATGATCTCGGCGTCGGCCGGGGTTTCCTTCAGGGTGTTCAGCGGGAATTGCGAGACGCGCATCGGGGGCAGTCCGTGGTTGATGGCTGGAAAGGGTTCAGAACGTGGTGCCGTTGGTGCCCCAGAAGTGGCGCGGGGCGTCGGCGAATTCGATGTAGACGCGGGCCGGCTCGATGCCCAGTTCCGCCTGTAGGCTGTCGCACAGCTTCCGCGACAGCTCGCGGGTCAGGCCCTCGGGCAGGCCGATGCTCTTCAGCTCGCAGTACGCGAGCGGATCGGTGCGCCCGCCAAAGCACATGGCCGGGTTGTGGCGGCAGGCGACCATCACGTAGCCCTCGGGCTTGCCCAGCCAGTCGGCGACCGCGGCGGACAGACGCTGGCACAACGTGGCGGTGTCGTCGGGCAGGGCGGCATTGGTCTCGACTTGCAGCAGCGGCATGGCATCCTCCGGGGCGTTGCGGCGAAAGGTCGCCATGATACGGGGAGCGCGGGGTCGGTGCAGCGCTCGCGTCAGCCTAGGGAGACGCTGATTGAATCGCACGTCCGCGCTCGAGTCGCTTTTGCGTGCGAACAAGGCGCGGTGACTGCCGTGCAGTCATTCTGCACAAGGGAGCCGCAACGCTGTGCGCGCGCAAAAGCGGCCGAGCCCCTGCTTTCAGTGGCTTGTGGGGTTGGTGCCCCCTGTTCCCCGATCCTGCGTTGCGCCACTTGCGGGTAGAACCATTACCCGCTGCACGACGCGCCTTGCCTCGGAAAACAGGGGGCACCAACGCGGACGTGCGATTCAATCAGCGTCTCCCTAGCGGGTGAAACCCTTGTCAGGGTGGCTATACTCGCTGCGAGGGAGACGAACGCGGCGGGGCCGGACGGCCGGATTGCGTTCAACATCAGGAAATAATAAATTAGAAAAATCTAATATATGGTTCCGGGCCCGGTGCGCGCCTGCGCACCCCCGACGACCTCTTCGAGCAAGGACAGACGCCTCATGACACGAAACCGGATGCGCCACACCCTGTGGGCCCTGCTGCTGTTGCCGTTTGCGGCCCAGGCGGAGTTGCCGTTCGAGACGGCCACCGCCGAACGCCAGACGATCACCCAGGAACGGATCCTGGATGGCCGCGTCGAGGCAGTGCAGCGGTCCACGATCTCGGCGCAGACCTCCGGGCGGATCCGCGAGATCTACGTGGATGTCGACGACTTCGTCGAGGCCGATGAATTGCTGGTCCGGGTCAGCGACACCGAGCAGCAGGCTCGTGTAAGCCAGGCCGAGGGCGATCTGGCCGAGGCCCGCGCCCGCTTCAACGAGGCCCGTTCGGAGTTCGAGCGCATTCGCGATGTGTTCGATCGCGGGGTGGTGTCGCGCTCCGAGTTCGATCGCGCCGAGGCCGCGCTGGAGTCGGCGCGTGCCCGCCTGCGCTCGGCCGAGGGTCGGGTCGAGGAGGCCCGTGAACAACTGGGCTACACCGAGGTGTACGCGCCCTATTCGGGGATCGTGACCGAGCGCCATGTAGAGGTCGGCGAGTCGGTCAGCCCGGGGTCGCCGCTGCTGTCCGGGATCAGCCTGGACCAGTTGCGGGTGGCGGTGGATGTGCCGCAGCGTCTGATTCACAGCGTGCGTGAGCGGCGCAGTGCCGAGGTCCTGCTGAACGGAGACCGGGTGGCGGCCGAAAGCCTGACCATCTTCCCCTACGCCGATCCCGCCAGCTCGACCTTCCGCATCCGCGTGAACCTGCCGGAGCAGCAGGATCTGGGCCTGTTCCCCGGCATGTTCGTGAAGACCGCCTTCGTCGTGGACGCGGTGGAGCGCCTGGTGGTGCCGACCGAGGCCGTGGTCTATCGCAGCGAGGTCATCGCCGTCTATGTGGTGGATGCGGACGACCGGGTGGCGTTCCGCCAGGTACGGGTCGGGCGTCAGCATGACGGCCTGATCGAGATCCACGGCGGTCTGGAGGCCGGCGAGCGCGTGGCGCTGGATCCGGTCCACGCGCAGATCTGGCTGAAGGAACATCAGCAGGTGAACCCATGAGCGATGCCACCACGGAGGGGGCGTCCGAGCGGATGGGGATCTCCGGGCGCATCGCGCAGGCCTTCCTGACCACCCAGATCACCCCGTTGCTGGCCCTGCTGGGGCTGCTGCTGGGGCTGTTCGCGATTCTGGTGACCCCGCGCGAGGAAGAGCCGCAGATCAACGTGACCATGGCCGACGTGTTCATCCCGTTCCCCGGGGCGAGCGCGCAGGAGGTGGCGCAACTGGTCGCCACGCCGGCCGAGCAGGTGCTCTCGGAGATCGAGGGCATCGATGACATCTATTCCGTCTCGCGCCCGAACATGGCGCAGATCACCATTCAGTTCGAGGTCGGCGAGGACCGCACCGCGGCGCTGGTGCGCTTGTACAACCAGGTGTTCTCCAACCAGGACTGGCTGCCGCCGGGGCTGGGGGTCGGCGAGCCGATCATCAAGCCGATGGGCATCGACGACGTGCCGATCGTCAACGTGACCCTGTGGACCGAGGACCCCGAGCGCGGCGGGCACGATCTGCTGCGCGTGGCGCACGGGATCGAGGCCGAGCTCAAGCGGGTCCCGGGTACCCGTGATATCTACACGGTCGGCGGCCCGGACCACGTGGTGCACGTGCGCTTCAAGCCGGAGACGCTCGCTGCCTACAACCTGTCGGTGGATGACCTGCGCACCAGCCTGCAGGCCTCCAACTTCTCGCGCGACGCCGGTCAGCTCTATCAGGACGATGAAGAGATCCTCGTCCAGGCCGGCGACTTCATTACCGAACCCGAGGCTTTCGCCAGTCTGGTGGTCGGCATGCACGACGGCCGTCCGATCTACCTCGAGGACGTTGCCGAGGTGGTGCAGGGCCCGGCCTATGCCACCGAGCACGTGCGCTTTGCCCATGGCGCGGCCGCCGGCGATCGAGCGCGCGCGGGCGAGAGCCACCCGGCGGTCACCGTGGCGATTGCCAAGCAACCGGGGACCAATGCCCCGGATATCGCCGACGCCCTGGTCGAGCGCCTGGATCAACTGCGCGGGACCTATATCCCCGACGGTATCGAGACGACCATTACCCGCAACTACGGCGTAACCGCGGACGACAAGGCGAACACCCTGATCCAGAAGCTGATCCTCGCGACCGCGTCGGTGGTGATCCTGGTCTGGATCGCACTCGGCTGGCGCGAGGCCTTCATCGTCGGTGTGGCCGTGGTGATCACGCTCGCGATCACCCTGTTCGCCTCCTGGGCCTATGGCTTCACCCTCAACCGCGTGTCGCTGTTCGCGCTGATCTTCTCCATCGGGATCCTGGTGGACGATGCCATCGTGGTGGTGGAGAACATCCACCGGCACATGGCCAAGGGCGGCAGGAAATTCCTCGAGGCCATCCCGCTCGCGGTGGACGAGGTCGGCGGACCGACCATCCTCGCGACCTTCACCGTGATCGCGGCCCTGCTGCCGATGGCCTTCGTGACCGGGCTGATGGGGCCCTACATGAGCCCGATCCCGATCAACGCCTCGATGGGGATGATCATCTCGCTGGCGGTGGCCTACGTGGTCACGCCCTGGCTGACGTACAAGGTGCTGCGACGCCAGGCCGAGCAGCACGCGCATGCCGCACCGGCCGGCGGCGGGCACGGCGCGGAAGGCGAGAGCGCCTCCGCCGGGCTGATGAAGATCTTCAACCGCCTGCTGCTGCCGTTTCTCGGGACCTCCGGGCGCAAGAAGACCAACCGCCTGGTGCTGTGGGTCGGGACCCTGGTGCTGATCCTCGGCTCGGTGTCACTGGCCTACTTCCAGCTGGTGGTCATGAAGATGCTGCCGTTCGACGACAAGTCGGAGTTCCAGGTGGTGCTGGATATGCCGGAGGGCACCAGCCTGGAGCGTACCTCCCGCGTGCTGGCGGAGATGGGCGACTATCTGAAGACCGTGCCCGAGGTGCACAACGTGCAGACCTACGCGGGTACCGCGGCGCCGATCAACTTTAACGGCCTGGTGCGGCAGTACTACCTGCGTGAGGGCTCGCACGTCGGCGACATCCAGGTGAATCTGGTGGATGCCTCCGAGCGCTCGCGCCAGAGCCATGCGGTGGCGCTCGGTGTGCGCGAGGCAATCAACGAGATCGCCGATCGTCACGGTGCCGCGGTGAAGGTGGTCGAGGTGCCGCCGGGGCCGCCGGTGATGTCGCCGATCGTGGCCGAGATCTACGGGCCGGACTACGACGGTCAGATCGAGATCGCCCGCCAGGTGCGCGAGCGCTTCGAGAACACCGACGGCATTACCGATATCGACGACTCGGTGGAATACCCGGGGCAGAAGAAGATCCTGCAGGTCGACCGCGAGCGGGCCGCGCGCCTGGGCGTGTCGCAGCAGGCGGTGGTGCAGGCGATCGAGACCGCGCTGTCCGGCGAGGACGTGACCTACCTCTACGGCTCCAACGTGAAGTACGCGGTGCCCGTGCGGCTCGAGTTCGAACAGGCCGAGAAGGGCAGCCTGGACCCGGTGCTGGGGCTCAAGGTGCGCTCGCGCGACGGCACGCTGGTGCCGCTGTCCGAGGTGGTCAATGTGGTGGACTCGACCCTGGAGCATTCGATCCATCACAAGAACCTGCTGCCGGTCGTCTACGTGATGGGCGACCTGGCCGGTGGTCTGGACAGCCCGCTATACGGCATGTTCGACATGTTCTTCGGCCTGCGCGATCAGCCCATGGCCTATGGCGAGCCGCTGGAGCAGCTGTTCATCAGCCAGCCGGACAACCCGTACAACTTCTCCCTGAAGTGGGACGGCGAGTGGCAGGTGACCTACGAGACCTTCCGCGACATGGGCATTGCCTACTCGGTGGGGCTGATCCTGATCTACCTGCTGGTGGTCGCGCAGTTCCGCTCGTACATGGTGCCGCTGATCATCATGGCGCCGATCCCGCTGACCGTGATCGGGGTGATGCCGGGGCATGCCTTCATGGATGCCTTCTTCATGGACGCCAAGTTCACCGCGACCTCGATGATCGGGATGATCGCGCTGGCCGGGATTATCGTGCGCAACTCGATCCTGCTGGTGGACTTCATCAACGAGGAGATCCGCCGTGGCGTGGAGGTGATCGAGGCAGTGGTGCACGCGGGTGCGGTGCGCGCCAAGCCGATCATCCTGACCGGGCTGGCGGCGATGGTCGGCGCCGGGTTTATTCTGGATGACCCGATCTTCTCCGGCCTGGCGATCTCGCTGATCTTCGGCGTGTTTGTCTCCACGCTGCTGACGCTGGTGATCATCCCGGTGCTGTACTACCTGTACGTGCGCAACCGGGTCGAGCTGATCCGCGCCCAGGCGGCGTAAGCGGATCCCGTCATCGCGAGGCGCGCAGCGCCGTGGCGATCTCTGTGGCCGGCTGCGACTTCGGGTGGGGCGAGCATCGGGATTTCGTCGCGGGGTTCCCGCTGCGCTCGCCCTTCGGGCCGGCCTGCGGCCGCTCAACGCGCGTCGCGCTTTTTGTGCCATAGCCCCTGGCAGGACCTCGCAATGACGCGGGCGGGTTCCGGTGTTTTCGCCGTGCGGCGGCATGCGGCTACAATCGGTGCCACCTGAACGAACCGGAGACGCTCGATGGATGTCGAGATGGGAGAAGAGGGCCTGAACGTCCTCGGAATCAGCCGCGAACAGTGCGCCACCCTGGTCGAGACGCTGAAGGCCAGCGAGGACCAGCGCTTCATGGATGACCCCGAACTGCGCAAGCTGTTCAAGCTGCTGGCCGTGCTGCAGAGCGATCTGTGGGACGACATGACCGCCGGGCAGTTCGACTTCGCCCCCTACAAGAAGCAATAGCCCTGCCCGGTGCCGTCCCTGGCACCCGTACCGGAGTGCTCCATGCCCGACAATGATTCCCGCCGGCCGTCCAATTTCGTGATCGGCAACATCTTCCTTGGCGCCGCCGCCATCATGCTGTTCTTCTTCGTGACGCTCTGGGAGATCCTCGGGGTGTTTGCACTGCTGATGTGGATGGGCCTGGCGGCGATCGGGGTCTACTTTATCGTCAAGGACAAGGACATCAATCCGGGCGGCCCGCCGAACTGATTCGGTGCATCCGTCACGTACGCCTCTCGTGACACCAGCCCCGGCATCGCCGGGGCTGGCACGCCTGCGGGGCGAATTCCTCGAGTCACTGGGGCAGCGGGTCGCGGATCTGGAGGCCCTGTCCGGTCAGCTCGACGGCACGTTTGCGGATGGCGAACGCCTGATCACCCTGTACCGCGAGGCCCAGGCGCTGGCGCAGTCGGGGCAGGTCTTCGATGTCGGCTTGATCCGCGGCGCGGCGGAATCGCTGCGGGCCGCCCTGGCCGGCGTACGCCGGGCCCCGCCCGGACCGGATCGTGACCTGATTGTCGCGGGGGTGCGCCGCCTGGCCACGGCCGTGGAGGCCTATCGGCAGCGGGCGCGGCCGGCGGCGCAGGCGCGCATGCAGCCTGTAGGGGGGCGTCCGGCGGAGTCACGAGTCCGCCTGATCGACGACGGCGGCGCGGTCGGCGAGGCGGTGGCCCGCATGCTGGCCGACCAGGGTTTTCGTGTAACCCGGGGCGAGGCTGCCGTGGCCGACGACGAGCCGCTTTCCGCAGTGGTGCTGTGTGCCGACGTGGTCGCGGCGGACGGGGGCGGCTTGCCGGGGCTGGCGTCTGCGCTGGCCAGCGGGCTTCCGGTGCTGGCCGTCGCTCAGGCCTGGAGTCCCGGCGCCCGCCTCGAATGCGTGCGCCAGGGGGTGACGCGCTGCCTCGATCACCCCCTGGTAACCGACACCCTGGTCGAGCAGCTGATGCAGATCGGCGGCGTAATCGTGGAGTCGGATTATCGCGTGCTGCTGGTCGCCGGGGAGGCGGACAGCGAACTCGCTCATCATCTGGCCGCTTCCGGGCTGGAGGTATCGACGGTGTCCGACCCGGAGGATGCGCGCCTCCGGCTGGGCGAGATCGGCGCCGATGTGGTGGTCCTCGATCTGCAGGGGCTGGACGAACCGGCGGAATCGTTTGTCGCGCTGCTGCGTACTCGGGACAACGGGGGGGCGGTCCCGCTGCTGTTCCTGACCGAGGACCCCGGACGGATCAACGCCCTGATGACGGTGCACCCCGGTGTGGCGGGGGTGTTTCTAAAGCCCGTGGAGCCAGCCCGTATCCAGGCCGCGATTGCCGCGCGGGCGCGCCAGATGCGCCAGATCGACGGGGTCAGCCAGTCCTATCGCGATGCCCTGTACGAGCGCGAACGCGAGCATGTGGCCGTCAACGAACATGCCCTGGTCAGTATCGCGGACGTGGCCGGCAACATCGTCTACGCCAACGAGCGCTTTTCCCGGGTCAGCGGCTATGCGGTGTCCGAGCTGATGGGCCGCAATCACCGCATCCTGAAGTCCGGCCAGCATCCACCGGAATTCTATGCCGAGCTCTGGTCCACCATCGCGTCCGGGCGCGTCTGGCAGGGCGAGGTGTGCAATCGTGCGCGCGACGGCTCGCTGTACTGGGTGGAGACCACCATCGTCCCGTATCTCGGGAGCAACGGGCGCCCCTACCAGTACGTGTCGATCCGCACCGAGATCACCCACGTGAAGCATCAGGAGCACCGCCTGCGCTCCAGCCAGATCTTCGCCAACATGGGGACCTGGGAATGGGCGCCGAACCGCGAGGCGCTGGGCTGGTCGGAGCGCATCCCGCCGCTTCTGGGCTATCCCGAGGGCGGGCTGGAACCCACGGTCGCCAATTTCGTGCAGGCGGTGCACCCCGACGATCGCGTCCGGGTGCGCAATGCGATCGCCAGCAGTCTGCGTCGCGGGTCCTATCTTGAACTGGAGCATCGCGTCATCTGGCCCGACGGCTCGGAGCACTGGCTGCTCGAGCGCGGCGACGTGGTCCGGGATCAGGACGGCGAGGTTCTGTACATGCTGGGTGTGATGCAGGACATCACCAAGCGCAAGACCTCGGAACTGGCATTGTCCCAGCTGTCTACCCGGCTGCTGGAATCGCAGCGCCTGGCGCGCATCGGCAACTGGGATATGGACCCGCAAAGCGGGGCGATCACATGGTCGCGGGTCATCCACGAGATCTTCGAGGCGGATGCGGGGGATGCGTCCTTCGGGCGCGACGCATACCTGGCGCTGGTGCACCCGGAGGATCGCGAGCCGGTGACGGCCTTTCTGCAGGGCCTGAATGCGGCCGGACACCACGAACTCGGTCACCGGGTGCAATTCCGGGACGGGCGGACCCGCTTTGTCCACGTCATCGCCAGTGTCAGCCTGGATGCAGAGGGCCGACCCGCGCACATCGCCGGGAGCCTGCAGGACATCACCGAACTGCACGAGGCCCAGGAACATCTGGCCCTGTTCCAGCGCATCTTCGAGTCCTCCGGGCAGGGCATCGCGGTAGTGGACCGTGCGGGCCGCTTCGTCTACGTGAATGCCGCCGCGCGCGAGATGGTGGGCTACGAGTCGAGCGAGATGCTGGGCCGGAGCTTCCGCGAGATGGATATCATCCCCGAGGACTCCGAAGAGGAGGCGCGGGAGATCGACCGGGTGCTTTCCGAAGGCGGTTCCTGGGCCGGAAAGCTACCCCACCGCTGCGCCAATGGGGCGGTGTTTATCACCGTCAGCAACATCGGGGTCGTCCTCGACGATCGCGGCGAACCGCAATACGGCTTCAATATCTTCAGCGACTTCACCGACGAGCTGCGTCGTCGCGCCGAGCTGCACCGTGCGCGCGAGGCGGCCGAGGCGGCCAACCGGGCCAAGTCGGATTTTCTGTCCAACATGAGCCACGAGCTGCGCACGCCGATGAACGCGGTTCTCGGGTTTGCCCAGCTGCTGGAGCGCGATCCGGCTCTGGATGAACACCAGCGCGGCCATCTCGATGAAATCATGCGCGCCGGGCGCCATCTGCTGGACCTGATCAACGAGATCCTGGACCTGGCGCGGATCGAGGCGGGGCGCATGCAGGTGGAGCCGGAACCAGTCGCCGTGGACCCGCTACTGGATGAATGCCTGTCCCTGCTGGAGCCCCTGGCGCGCGAGCATCGCGTGGTGCTCGCAGCGGAGCCCCTGCCGACGGTGATGGTGCAGGCCGACCCCCGGCGTTTGAGGCAGGTACTCCTGAACCTGTTGTCCAACGCGGTCAAGTACAACCGGCCGGACGGGCGCGTGCGCGTGACCTGCGAACACGAGGGCTCCGGTGTGCGGATCGCGGTGCAAGACGACGGGCCGGGGCTGACGCCGGAGCAGTGCCAGCGGCTGTTCCAGCCCTTCGAGCGCCTGGTGGCCGAGGAGCAGGGAATCGAGGGGAGCGGGGTGGGCCTTGCGGTGACCCGCAACCTGGTGGAGCTGATGGACGGCGAGATCGGCGTCGACAGCATACCGGGTACGGGCAGCACCTTCTGGTTCCGTCTGCCCGCGGCGCAGGAGCACCTCCCGCCCGCGGCCGGAGAGGACGTGGGCGCAGCCTCGGACGTTGCGATCCGGGACGGTTGCCGGGTGCTCTGCATCGAGGATCATGCCGCCAATCAGCGTCTGCTGCGCGAGATGCTGAGGCAGCAGGGGGTGAGCGACTGCCGGGTGGCGGACTCCGCCGTGGCGGGCCTGGACATGGCCCTGCGGGACCCGCCGGGGCTTGTCCTGCTCGATCTGAATCTGCCGGTGATGGACGGCTTTCAGGTGCTGCGCGCGCTGCGCGCCGAGGCGGCGCTGGCGGCGATCCCGGTGATCGCGGTGACGGCCGATGCCACCGAGGCCACGCGCGAGCGGGTGGCGGCGGCCGGCTTTGATGCTCTGCTCACCAAGCCGATCGGGGCGAGCGATCTGCTGGGCGCGCTGCAGCGCTGTGCCGCGGGTCGCGCGAGCGGCTGAGCCGCCGCGCGCGTCGGCGATTCTCAAAGAAAGAGGAATGCGACGATCGCGATCGCCGCGGCCACGGCGACGGCGTCCGCGGTCAGCGCGGCCGCCAGAGTGTGGCGCACGCGCTTGATGCCGATGGCGCCGAAGTACACCGCGAGCACGTAGAAGGTGGTCTCGGTCGAGCCCTGCAGGGTGGAGACCAGGATGCCGACGTGGGTGTCCGGCCCGGTGGCCGGGTCCTGCATGATGCCGGCCATGATGCCGTAGGCGCCGGAGCCGGACAGCGGGCGCAGCAGCGCCATCGGAAGGGCCTCGGCCGGCAGGCCGAAGGGCGTGGTCAGCGGCCCGACCAGTCCGACGAACATGCCTAAAGCACCGCTCTCGCGCAGCATCCCCACCGCGACCAGGATCGCGACCAGATAGGGGATGATGCGCAGGGCCACGTTGAAGCCCTCCTTGGCCCCCTCGACGAAGACCTCGTAGACCGGCACGCCGCGGACCACCCCGTAGGACAGGAAGCCGACCACCAGCCCCGGGATGATCCAGGGGGCGATTGCCTGGCCGTAGAGGATGGTCAGCGGGATGATCGCGAGCACTCCGGCCAGTACCGTCAGCGAGACCCAGGCCGGGTAGCCCTCGGTGGGCACCTCGATGTTCATCGGTTGCTGCTCCGGGGCGGGTTCTTCGGTCGCGCCCGCTTCGGCGTCGGACGGGGTGCTGCGGGACTCGGTCGTGCGAACCGCGTCGTCCAGGTCCGTGGCGCCGTCGCGATCGGTGGCGTCCGAGTCGATCGATCGGGTCGGCGTCGGGCTGCGGAAATAGCGCTGCAGGATCAGGGCGCTGGTGATGCCGGCGATGGTCGCGAACAGCGTGGCGAACAGCGTGGTCGGCAGGATCGCCGCCGGGGCCTCGGAGCCGAGCGAGGCGCGTAGCGCGATCACCCCGGTGGGCAGCAATGTAATGCTGGAGGTGTTGATCGCCAGGAACAGGGCCATCGCATTGGTGGCGGTGCCCGGGTGCGGGTTCAGCTTCTCCAGCTCCTGCATCGCGCGGATGCCGAACGGGGTCGCGGCATTGCCCAACCCCAGGATGTTGGCGGAGAAGTTCAGGATCATCGCGCCCATCGCCGGGTGCTCCGGCGGGACCGACGGGAACAGGCGGGTCATCAGCGGCCGCAGCAGGCGGGCCAGCACGGTAAGCAAGCCGCCGGCCTCGGCGATCTTCATCAGGCCGAGGAACAGTGCCATCACCCCGACCAGGCCCAGCGCCAGTTCCACCGCGGAGCCGGCCGCGTCGATTGCGCCCTCGGACAGCGCCTGCATCGGCTGCTCGTCCGGGTCGGTGGAGCGGATCTCGCGGATCGCGGCCGTTGCCACGGCGATCACGATCAGGGCGAGAAAGATCAGGTTCATGCGGCGCAGTTTGCCACGGTCAGCGGTTCTCTCCGCGTGATACACCGCGCAGCACAGCATCCAGCGCCCGCGCCGGGAGCAGCCACTTGAGGAAGGCGAACAACCGGGTGGGGAAGGTCACGTGATAGCGCACCCGTGGCCGGCGGGCCTCCAGGGCGTGCACCACACAGCGCGCGACCGCCTCGGGCCCCAGTGTGAACGGCGCATCGGACTCGGCGTCCGCCATGCGGGCCTCGGCGGCACGGTAGGTCTCCTGCCACGGGCTGTGCTCGCGCTGGATGTGGTAGCGGAAGGCCTTCAGGGCGTTGGCGCGGAATTCGCTGCGGATCGGGCCCGGCTCGATCAGCGAGACATGGATACCCGTGCCGTGCAGTTCCTGGCGCAGGGTGTCGCTCATGCCCTCGATCGCGAACTTGGAGGTCACGTAGGCGCCGCGCAGGCGCAGGGCGACCAGCCCAAGGACCGAGCTGTTCTGGATGATGCGGCCCTCGCCGGCGCGGCGCATGGCGGGCAGCACGGCATTCGTCAGCTCCAGCCAGCCAAGCACGTTGGTCTCCAGCTGGGCGCGCAGGGTGGCGCGATTGAGGTCCTCCACCGCGCCGGGCTGACCATAGGCACCGTTGTTGAACACGCCGTAGAGGTGGCCGTCGGTGCGGTGCAGAATCTCGGTGACTGCGCTGTGGATGCTGGCGGAGTCATCCAGGTCCAGCTGCAATGCCTCGAAGCCGTCCTTCTTCAGCCGCGCGACATCCTCGCTGCGCCGGGCGGTGGCGAAGACCCGGTAGCCGCGTTCGCGCAGCATGCCCGCGGTGCAGGCCCCGATGCCGCTGGAACAGCCGGTGATCAGGACCGCGCGCTGGGAGGGTTCGCTCATGGCGGCCGGATCAGTAGGTGAGGGTGGCGACGCCGTCCTCAACGACCTCGCCGATGAAGGCGCCGCCGCCGCGCATCCCGTCCAGTTCCGGGACCGCGTTGTCCAGGGTCAGTCCGTTTTCGTCCATTGCACCGGCGCAGGCGTAGAAGGCGCAGCCGGCCTCGTGGGCGTCCTGCATGAAGCTGTAGACGGATTTCTCCTTCGCCTCGCCGGGGTAGATCTGGTCCGCCACGCCCTGTCGCAGCAGGCGGGTGGTGCCGGCGGCGAAGTAGATCTCGACCTCGAGATCCATCGCGGCGGCGACGGTGGCCTGGAAGAACGGGGCGCCCAGGGTGCCGGGGCGGTCGAGGTCCAGATTCAGCAGCATGATCACGATCTTTTCGGCCATGGCAGGTCCTTGCGGGCAGTGCATTCGGGTATGGGGCGAATCATCCGCGCTGCGGCCGCGCGGCGCAAACACCGCCTGTCGGTGCGGAAGGCCTTTTATTCCCGGCGAACGGCCGCATAATACGCCTCAACCCGTGTTTTCGCGGATGTGTTCCGAGGATTCCAGCCATGCCCATCTATGAATACCAGTGCAAGGATTGCGGCGAGATCTCCGAGATCCTGCAGAAGATCTCCGACCCGCCCGCCACCACCTGCCCCGAGTGCGGTGCCGAGGCCCTGACCAAGCAGGTCTCCGCCGCCGGTTTCCGCCTGGCCGGGGGCGGCTGGTACGAGACCGATTTCAAGAAGGACGGCAAGCGCAACCTGAAGGATTCGGGCGGTGGCGCCGGCAAGTCCGATACTTCCACGAGCAAGGCCGCGGCCAGCACCTGACCCATGCTGGTTTCCCTGCGCCGCTACCTGATTGCAGGGCTGCTGGTCTGGCTGCCGCTGATCGTCACCGGCTTCATTATCAAGCTGCTGGTCGACCTGCTGGACTTCACCATCCTCCTCCTGCCGCCGGGCTGGCGGCCGGAGGCGCTGCTGGGCTTTTCCATCCCGGGCGTGGGGATCGTGGTCGCGATCGTCGTGGTGTTCGTCACCGGGGTGATCGTGGCCAACATCGTCGGGCGCAAGCTGGTCGCGCTGGGCGAGTCCATCGTGCACCGCATCCCGCTGGTCAACTCGATCTACGGGGCAGTGAAGAAGGTGACCGAGACGGTACTGGCGGATGGCGGCCAGGCCTTCCGCAAGGTGATGCTGATCGAATACCCGCGTCGCGGCCTGTGGTCGGTCGGGTTCATGACCGGCGTCGGCACCGGCGAGGTGCAGGAGCGTACCGAGCACGAGGTAATCACCGTATTCGTCCCGACGACCCCCAACCCGACCTCGGGCTTCGTGCTGATGGTCCCGCGCGAAGAGGCGATCGAACTCGACATGACGGTGGAGGACGGCCTCAAGTTCGTGATGTCCATGGGGGTCGTCACGCCCCTGAAAGGACCTGAAGAGGCCCCGGCTCCGGTTGCGCAAGGGCAGGGCAAATCGTAAGATTTCCGGCCTTTTCGCGGGTGCGGACGTCGCGTGCGCCCCGTTTTCCCGACTAACCGTGCAGGCCTCTCAGGAACCACCGATCCCTGGCGGGCGTGCCCTTCGGCTGGAACAGCGCAATGCGAACTCATCTGTGTGGACGTGTCACCGAGAACGAACTCGACTCGGAGGTGACCCTTTGCGGCTGGGTGAATCGCCGGCGTGACCACGGGGGCGTGATCTTTGTCGACCTGCGCGACCATACGGGGCGGGTGCAGGTGGTGTTCGATCCCGACCGCGAGGACGTCTTCGCCCGCGCCGAGCAGCTGCGCAGCGAGTTCGTGATCCGCATGACCGGCCGCGTGCGCCGCCGCCCCGAGGGCACCGAGAACCCCGATCTGTCCACCGGCGCGGTGGAGATCCTGGGTCTGGAGCTGGAGGTCCTGAACGCCGCGAAGACCCCGCCGTTCCCGCTGGACGACGAGGATGTCGGCGAAGACACCCGCCTGCGCTATCGCTACGTGGACCTGCGTCGCCCGGTGATGCAGGAGCGCCTGCGCCTGCGCGCGAGGGTCTCGGCGGCCATGCGCCGCTTCCTCGAGGAGCGCGATTTCCTCGACCTCGAGACCCCGATGCTGACCAAGGCCACGCCGGAGGGTGCACGCGACTACCTGGTGCCCAGCCGCACGCATCCGGGCAGCTTCTTTGCCCTGCCGCAGTCGCCGCAGCTGTTCAAGCAGCTGCTGATGATGTCCGGCATGGACCGCTACTACCAGATCACCCGCTGCTTCCGCGACGAGGACCTGCGCGCCGACCGCCAGCCGGAGTTCACTCAGCTGGACATGGAGATGGCCTTCGTCGACGAGGCCGACGTGATGGGCGTGACCGAGGGCCTGATCCGGCACCTGTTCCGCGAGGTGCAGGGCGTGGAACTGCCCGATCCGTTCCCGCGCATGGCCTACGCCGAGGCGATGGCCCGCTTCGGGTCGGACAAGCCCGATCTGCGCATTCCGCTGGAGTTCACCGAACTGACCGAGGTGATGCAGGCGGTGGAGTTCAAGGTCTTCAACGGCCCGGCGAACGACCCCGAGGGCCGCGTGGCCGCGCTGCGCGTGCCGGGCGGAGCCAAGCTCACGCGCAAGGAGATCGACGTCTACACCGAGTACGTCGGCCGCTACGGCGCGAAGGGCCTGGCCTACATCAAGGTCAACGACCCGGCGGATATCGAGGGCGGGCTGCAGTCGCCGATCCTGAAATTCCTGCCGGAGGACGTGACCCGGCAGATCCTGGAAAAGACCGCGGCCGCCGCCGGCGACCTGATCTTCTTCGGTGCGGACAAGGCCTCTGTGGTCAACGAGGCGATCGGCGCGTTGCGCGTGAAGCTCGGCCACGACCTCGAGCTGGTCGAGGCGGGCTGGCAGCCGCTGTGGGTCGTCGACTTCCCGATGTTCGAGTACGACGACGAGGACAAGCGCCTGTACGCCCTGCATCACCCGTTCACTGCCCCGGCGGTGGACCGCCCGGACGATCTGCGCAGCAACCCGCGCGAGGCCCTGTCCCGCGCCTACGACATGGTGCTCAACGGCACCGAGGTGGGCGGCGGCTCCATCCGTATCCACAACCCCGAGATGCAGTGGGCCGCGTTCGAGGCCCTGGGTATCGGCGAGGACGAGGCGCGCGAGAAATTCGGCTTCCTGCTGGATGCGCTGGAGTTCGGTGCCCCGCCGCACGGCGGCCTGGCCTTCGGCCTGGACCGCCTGGTGATGCTGATGAGCGGCGCCCACTCCATTCGCGACGTAATGGCCTTCCCCAAGACCCAGACGGCCGCCTGCCTGCTGACCGACGCCCCGGCGCCGGTCGGCGAGAAGCAGCTGCGCGAGCTGGGCATCCGCCTGCGCGCCAGCGCTACGCAACAGGCCGGGTAGGCAACGGGCCGGTCGTTCACCATGGCCGGCATGCGTACCAGTGTGGTTACGGTCCATGGCTGGCATATGTCCGGCCTGGAGATGTCCCTGCTCGCCCGGCGCCTGCGCGCGGCCGGTCACGCGGTTCACCCCTTCCGCTACGCCTCGCGGCGCCAGACGCCGGAGCAGGCGGGGCGCGCGCTGGCGGCCTTTCTCGACGACGTCCCCGGCGACCTCGTGCACCTGGTCGCCCACAGCCTGGGCGGCGTGGTGGTGCGCCACCTGTTCGAGGTCGCGCCCGTGCAGCGTCCCGGCCGCATCGTGATGCTGGGTTCGCCCCTGGCCGGCAGCCGCGTGGCGGCCCGGCTGGCGCGCAACCGGGCCGGGCGCTGGTGGCTGGGCGCGCCCCTGGAACGCGGCCTGCTCGGTGGGAGCCCGATCCTGCGCGGGCGCGACATCGGCATGCTGGCCGGCAGCCGGCCGTTCGGGCCGGGCCCGCTGATTGCGCGCCTGCCGCATCCCCATGACGGCCTGGTCGCGGTGGACGAGACGCGGGGCCCCGACGTCTCGCGTCACCTGACCCTGCCGGTGACGCATATGGGCATGCTGTTCGACACCGTCGTGGCGCGCGAGACCCTGCACTTCCTGGAGGCGGGCGAGTTTCTGCCCTGACGCCGGACGGGCCCGTCAAGCCCGACCACCGCGGTCATCGCGAGGCGCGGAGCGCCGTGGCGATCTCCGTGGCTGGCCCCGGCGCTGGCCCGGGCGGGCGTCGGGGGTTCGGTCCGGAGGTTACTCGCTGCGCGCGCCCTTCGAGCCGGCCTGCGGCCGTTCACCGCCCCTGCGCGGCCTCGCAATGACGAAGGGACCACGGCAGGGGCATGCCGCCCGCATTCGTGATTAGCGCGGCCCCAGCGATTAGACTGTGCGCATTCCGGTGCCCGGCGGCATGCCGGGTCGGCATAACCGAACCCAACTCAAGGAGTCGTGACCGAATGGCAGGCCACAGCAAGTGGGCGAATATCCAGCATCGCAAGAACGCCCAGGACGCCAAGCGCGGCAAACTCTTCACCAAGCTGATCCGCGAGATCACCGTGGCCGCCCGCCAGGGCGGCTCGGACCCGGAGACCAACCCGCGCCTGCGCCTGGCGATCGACAAGGCGCTGGGTGCCAACATGACCCGCGACACCATCGAGCGGGCCGCCAAGCGTGGCGCCGGCGAGACCGATGGCGACAACGTCGAGGAGATCCGCTACGAGGGCTATGGGCCTGGCGGTGCGGCCATCCTGGTCGACTGCATGACTGACAACCGCAACCGCACGGTCGCCGAGGTCCGGCACGCCTTCTCCAAGATGGGCGGCAACCTCGGCACCGACGGCTCGGTCGCCTACCTGTTCCAGAACAAGGGCGTGATCCGTTTCGCCCCGGGCCTGGATGACGAAGTGGTGATGGAGGCCGCGCTGGAGGGTGGGGCCGAGGACGTCCAGGTCGAGGACGACGGCGCCATCGAGGTGATCACCGAGCCGGAGACCTATCAGGACGTGCGCGCCGCGCTGACCGAGCGCGGTCTGGAGCCGGAAAACGCCGAGGTCACCTGGCGGCCGGAGACCCTTGCGCCGCTGGATGCGGAGACCGCCGAGTCGGTCCTGAAGTTGCTGGACATGCTGGATGATCTGGACGACGTGCAGAACGTCTACACCAACGCCGACTTCCCCGAAGAAGTCAGCGGTGACTGATCCGGCCGCGGCGTGAGCGGCGTGCGCATCCTCGGGATCGATCCCGGCTCCCGCGTGACCGGCTTTGCGGTCATCGAGTTTGATCGCAGTCGTGGCCGTTCCTGCGGCCACGGCGTAATCCGGCCGAAGGCGAAGGCCTTCCCCGAGCGCCTGGGCGAGATCTTCGCCGGCGTAGTCGAGGTGATCGACGAGCTGAAGCCCGACGTACTGGCCATCGAGTCGGTGTTCGTCGCCCGCAATGCCCAGTCCGCGATCAAGCTGGGGCACGCCCGTGGCGCGGCCATCTGCGCCGCCACCCAGGCCGGTCTGCCGGTACACGAATACGCCCCGCGCGCGATCAAGCTGGCCGTGGTCGGTGTCGGTGGCGCGGACAAGGAGCAGGTCCAGCACATGATGCAGCAACTTTTACGCCTGGCCGAACCGGCCAGCAGCGATGCCGCTGATGCCCTGGCCGTCGCGCTCTGCCACGCCCACACCCGGCAGAACGAGGCGCGCCTGCAGGGCTCGGCCGCCGCGATGATCGGGGGGCGCCCATGATCGCCCGACTGGAGGGGCGGCTGATCAGTCGCGAGGTGAACGGCGTGGTGATCGACGCCGGCGGGGTTGGTTACGAGGTGGATGTCCCGCTGTCCACGCTGGCGGCCCTGCCGGAACCCGGCGAGACGGTCGTGCTGGCGACCCACCTGGTGGTGCGCGAGGATGCCCACCAGCTCTTCGGATTCCTGAACAAGCGCGACCGCGACCTCTTCCGCCGTCTGATCCGCGTCAACGGTATCGGTGCCAAACTGGCGCTGGCCATGCTCTCGACCTACGCCGGCGACGAGCTGGCGGGCCTGATCAGTGGTGGCGACGTGACGGGCCTGACCAAGGTGCCGGGCATTGGCAAGCGCACCGCCGAACGGGTGGTGCTGGAGCTGGGCGAGCGCCTGGCCGAGATGGGCTTTGCCGCCGCGCCCGCCGGGGCGGCGGCGGGCAGCGAGCCCACGCCGGCGGCCGCGATGGAGGGCGAGGCCCTGGCCGCGCTGGAGTCTCTCGGCTATCCGCGGGCCAGCGCCGAGAAGATGGTCGCGGCGGTCCGTGACCAGGCCGACTCGGTGGAGACGCTGGTGCGTCTCGCGCTGCGCTCTACCGTCAAACGCTAGCGCACACCCGCAGCGATCCTGGCTTGGCCAGCGTCGTCGCCCGCGGTTATGTGCTTTCGGTCCGCCGCTTGCGCTGTATTGGTGGCTGGTCCTGGTTCGTCGTCTGGTGTTTACGGTGCCTCCGGTCCGGCCCCTGCCTTGTGGTGGCTGGTCCTGGTTCGACATCCGGTGTTTACGTGCCTTCGGTCCGCATACTGCCTGGCGCTGACTCGCCAGCGCGCCCCGAGGCACTTTCTTGCTTGCCCAAGAAAGTGCCCAAAGAAGGGCACCCGGATTCCGCCCGGGAACCTTGCTCCAGGGCCCTCGGGCCGGCGGCGCTGAACTCGCTACGCCTTCGGCTGCGCTCAGACATCCAGCGCCTTCTCCCGGCCCGAG
>NZ_KB905021.1:86037-402864 GCF_000377405.1 Thioalkalivibrio sp. ALE31
CGCGGGCGCGGCACGCAACGGCCAAAGGCCGAGCGTGCCCAGATGCCGGAAGACCCAGCCTTCATCTATTACCACGAACCTGTGGATCGCTGTTGTCTTGACCTTGAACCCCCGTTGTCGTCGCGCCGAGTGGAGAGGGTTTTCGCGGGATCAGAGGCGCTGGATGTCTGAGCGAAGCCGAAGGCGTAGCGAGTTCAGCGCCGCCCGCGAAAACCCTCGGAGTGAGGGGAACCCCGGCCCGCGTAGCGGGCCGGGGTCGCGGCAGTCGGGCGTGTTTCTTGGGTACTTCTTTGCACGAGCAAAGAAGTACCTCGCGGCGCGCTGGCGAGTCAGCGCCAGGCAGTATGTGGACCGGAGGCACCGTAAAAACCGAACGATGAACCAGGACCAGCCACAACCAGGCAGGCGGCGGACCGAAGGCAGGTGAAACACCAGGCGACGAACGGGGGCCAGCCACCAACGGCATAGAATGAACGATCGCCGGGCTGGAGCGGAGAGGCGGATGACGTCGCAAGCGGGCATCTCGTTGGACGCCGCGCGCGGCGCTCGCGTACACTTGAAGGCGTATCCGTACCCGTCCCGCGAGCACCGAACCGTTGTCCAGAACAGGGTCCCGTCCCTGTTGAAACGGTGCGGGCGAGGCCGGGTCAAAGACCCGAATCGATCGCAGTACCGCCGCCGGCGAACCGCCTGGCGGCCCCGACCCAGACCATCCGGAGGTCCCCTGTGTCCGCGCCCGCTCTGCTCGTCCTGGAAGATGGCACTGTGTTTCATGGTCAGGCGATTGGCGCCCAGGGCCAGACGGTCGGCGAGGTGGTGTTCAACACCGCGATGACCGGTTATCAGGAGATCCTGACGGATCCCTCCTACCACCGGCAGATGGTCACGCTGACCTATCCGCATATCGGCAACACCGGTACCAACCCGGAGGATGACGAGTCCACCCGCGCCTATGCCGCCGGGCTGATCATCCGCGACCTGCCGCCGCTGGTGTCGAACTGGCGTTCGCGCGAGTCGCTGCCGGATTACCTGCTGCGTCACGGCATCGTGGCGATCAGCGGGATCGATACCCGCAAGCTGACCCGCATCCTGCGCGAGAAGGGCGCGCTGAACGGCTGCATCCAGGCCGGCGATGTGGACGAGCAAGCGGCCCTGGCCGCCGCGCGCGAGTTTCCCGGCATCAAGGGCATGGACCTGGCGCGCGAGGTCACCACGCGCAGCCGCTACGAATGGCTGGAGGGCACCTGGCAGCTCGGCGAAGAGCCGGCCCGGGTGGACCCGGAGCAGGCTGAATTTCATGTGGTGGCCTACGACTTCGGCATGAAGCAGAACATCCTGCGCAAGCTGGCGGACCGGGGCTGCCGCGTGACCGTGGTGCCGGCCGAGACCCCGGTGGACGAGGTGATGGAGCTGAAGCCGGACGGGGTGTTCCTGTCCAACGGCCCGGGCGATCCCGAGCCCTGCACCTACGCGATCGATGCGATCCGCGACATCTGCGAGCGCAAGCTGCCGCTGTTCGGCATCTGCCTCGGGCATCAGCTGCTGGGGATCGCCAGCGGCGGCAAGAGCGTGAAGATGAAGTTCGGCCACCACGGGGCGAACCACCCGATCCGCCACGAGGAAAGCGGGCGGGTGATGATCTCGTCGCAGAACCACGGCTTTGCGATCGACGAGGACAACCTGCCCGATACGCTGACGCCGACTTACCGGTCGCTGTTCGACGGCACGCTGCAGGGTATTGCCCGCACCGACTGCCCGGCGTTCAGCCTGCAGGGACACCCCGAGGCCAGCCCGGGCCCGCACGATGTGTCCCCGGCGTTCGACGACTTCGTCGAGATGATGCGCGCCGCGCGCCGCTAAAGCTTCTCCTCCCGATTTCCGATTTCGACAGCCTGCGAGAGCCGTCACATGCCCAAGCGTACCGACATCCAGAGCATCCTGATCCTCGGGGCCGGCCCGATCGTGATCGGTCAGGCCTGCGAGTTCGACTACTCCGGCGCCCAGGCCTGCAAGGCCCTGCGCGAGGAGGGTTACCGGGTGATCCTGGTGAACTCCAACCCGGCGACCATCATGACCGATCCGGAGATGGCGGATGCCACCTACATCGAGCCGGTGGAGTGGGAGACGGTCGCCAAGATCATCGAGAAGGAGCGCCCGGATGCGGTGCTGCCGACCATGGGCGGTCAGACCGCGCTGAACTGCGCGCTGGACCTGTCGAAGGAAGGCGTGCTCGAGAAGTTCGGGGTGGAGATGATCGGCGCCAACGAGGCGGCGATCGACATGGCCGAGGACCGCGACCACTTCAAGGCGGCGATGGCCGACATCGGTCTGGATACCCCGACCGCGATGCTCGCGCACTCCTGGGAGGAGGCGCAGGAGATCCAGCCGAAGATCGGCTTTCCGGTGATTATCCGGCCGTCGTTCACCCTCGGCGGTTCGGGTGGTGGGATCGCGTACAACCGCGAGGAGTTCGAGTACATCGTCAAGAACGGGATCGACCTCTCGCCGGTCAACCAGGTGCTGCTGGAGGAATCGGCGCTGGGCTGGAAGGAGTTCGAGATGGAGGTGGTCCGCGACAAGGCGGACAACTGCATCATCATCTGCTCCATCGAGAACCTGGACCCGATGGGCATCCACACCGGGGACTCGATCACTGTGGCCCCGGCGCAGACCCTGACCGACAAGGAATACCAGATCATGCGCGACGCCTCGCTGGCGGTGCTGCGCAAGATCGGCGTGGAAACCGGTGGCTCCAACGTGCAGTTCGCGATCAACCCCGAGAACGGGCGCATGATCGTGATCGAGATGAACCCGCGGGTGTCGCGTTCCTCCGCGCTGGCCTCCAAGGCGACCGGCTTCCCGATCGCCAAGGTCGCGGCCAAGCTGGCGGTGGGCTACACCCTCGACGAGCTGAAAAACGAGATCACCGGCGGGCTGACCCCGGCCTCGTTCGAGCCGTCCATCGACTACGTGGTCACCAAGATCCCGCGCTTCACCTTCGAGAAATTCCCGCAGGCCGAGGCGCGGCTGACCACGCAGATGAAGGCGGTGGGCGAGGCGATGGCCATCGGCCGCACCTTCCAGGAGTCGTTCCAGAAGGCGCTGCGTTCGATGGAGACCGGCATGGACGGTCTCGACGAGCGCATTGACCTGGATGCCGACGACGTGGTCGATCAGCTGCGCACCCGGCTCGCCAACCCCAGCCCGGAGCAGGTGCTGTACGTGGCCGACGCCTTCCGCGCCGGCTTCTCGATCCAGGACATCTTCGACCTGACCGCGATCGACCCCTGGTTCCTGGCCCAGATCCAGGAACTGGTGGACGTCGAGAAGGGCCTGCGCGACCGCATCCTGGGCGACATCAAGGCCGAGGAGATGTACCGCCTGAAGCAGCGCGGCTTCTCCGACCTGCGCCTGGCGACGATCCTCAACGAGACGGAAAAGGCCGTGCGCAAGCACCGCCACGGCCTGGGCGTGCGCCCGGTGTACAAGCGGGTGGATACCTGCGCGGCCGAGTTCGCGACCACCACCGCCTATATGTACTCATCGTACGAAGAGGAGAACGAGGCGGAACCGACCGACAAACAGAAGATCATGGTCCTGGGCGGCGGGCCGAACCGTATTGGCCAGGGCATCGAGTTCGACTACTGCTGTGTGCACGCGGCGCTGGCGATGCGCGAGGATGGCTACGAGACCATCATGGTCAACTGCAACCCGGAGACCGTCTCCACCGACTATGACACCTCGGATCGGCTGTACTTCGAGCCGCTGACCCTGGAGGACGTGCTGGAGGTCGTGGCGACCGAGAACCCGGCCGGCGTGATCGTGCAGTACGGCGGGCAGACCCCGCTGAAGCTGGCGCGGGATCTCGAGGCGGCCGGGGTGCCGATTATCGGCACCAGCCCGGACTCGATCGACCTGGCCGAGGACCGCGAACGCTTCCAGGCCCTGCTGAACAAGCTGGGACTCAAGCAGCCGCCGAACCGCACCGCGCGCAGCGAGGAAGAGGCGGAGAAGCTGGCCGACGAGATCGGCTATCCACTGGTGGTGCGTCCGTCCTACGTGCTCGGTGGCCGCGCGATGGAGATCGTGCGCGACCGCGAGGACCTGCGCAGCTACATGCAGAACGCGGTGTCCGTCTCCAACGATGCCCCGGTGCTGCTGGATCGTTTCCTGGATGACGCGATCGAGGTCGATGTCGATGCCATCTCGGATGGCGAGAACGTGATCATCGGCGGGATCATGGAACACATTGAGCAGGCCGGCGTGCACTCGGGCGACTCCGCCTGTTCGCTGCCGCCGTTCTCGCTGTCGATGGCGCTACAGGACGAGATGGTCGAGCAGGTGCGCAAGATGGCGCTGGGGCTCAAGGTCGTCGGCCTGATGAACACCCAGTTCGCGATCAAGGGCGACGATATCTACGTGCTGGAGGTCAATCCGCGCGCCTCGCGCACCGTGCCGTATGTCTCCAAGAGCGTCGGCCGGCCGCTGGCCAAGATTGCCGCCCGCTGCATGGCCGGGCAGACCCTGCCCGAGCAGGGCGTGGGCGATGCGGTCTACCCCGATTACTACTCGGTAAAGGAATCGGTGTTCCCGTTCGCCAAGTTCCAGGGCGTGGACCCGATCCTGGGGCCGGAGATGAAGTCCACCGGCGAGGTGATGGGGGTCGGTCGCAGCTTCGCCGAGGCCTTCGCCAAGAGCCAGCTGGGGGCGGGCGTGCTGCTGCCGTCCACCGGCAAGGCCTTCGTGTCCGTGCGCGAGATCGACAAGCCGCTGGTGGGTGAAGTCGCGCGCCGCCTGGTCGAGCTGGGTTTCGAGGTTCTGGCCACCCGGGGCACGGCGAACGTGCTGGAGGAGGCCGGGATCGCGGTGACCCGCGTGAACAAGGTCACCGAGGGTCGTCCGCATATCGTGGACATGATCAAGAACGACGAGATCAGCTTCATCATCAACACCGTGGAGGGCAAGCAGTCGACCTCCGACTCCTACACCATCCGCCGCGAGGCGCTGATGCACAAGGTGGGCTATACCACCACCATTGCCGGGGCCAAGGCCACCGTGCAGGCCCTGGATCATCTGGGGGCGAACGACGTCTTCCGGCTGCAGGACCTCCACCAGGAAAATCTCGGAGGGAAAAGCGCATGAACAAGACGCCCTTGACCGTGACTGGCGCGGAAAAGATGAAGGAAGAGCTGAAGAAGCTGAAGGGCGAGGACCGCCCGCGCGTGGTCAACGCGATCTCCGAGGCGCGCGAGCATGGTGACCTCAAGGAGAACGCCGAGTATCACGCCGCGCGCGAGCAGCAGAGCTTCATCGAGGGCCGCATCCGCGAGCTGGAGGCGAAGCTCTCCAATGCCCAAATCATCGACGTCACGGCCCTGCCGCAGACCGGCAAGGTCGTGTTCGGCACCACGGTGGTGCTGGAGGCGACCGAGGACGGGCGCCAGGTGACCTACAAGATCGTGGGCGAGGACGAGGCCGACATCAAGAACAACATGATTTCGGTGTCTTCCCCGATCGCGCGGGCGCTGATCGGTAAGGAAGAGGGCGATGTGGTCACCGTGCAGGCCCCGGGCGGGGAGACGGAGTACGAGATCCTGGAGGTCCGCTACGTCAACTGACGCCGCCGTATCCGGCTGTCAGGCCGGGTCCAGCGAGACCTTCGGGTCCTCCGGGTTGCGCCGGAACAGGGTGGCGACATGACCGATGCGCTGAATCCGCTCGGCGCCGGTGCGCTCGCACAGTTCCTCGACGGCCCCGTTGCGGGCCTCGCGATCCCCGATATTCACCTTGATCTTGACCAGTTCGTGGTGGGTGAGCGCCAGTTCCAGTTCCGCCAGCACCGCGTCGGTCAGCCCGTTGCGGCCAATGGTCACGACGGGTTTGCGGGGATGGGCGAGGCTGCGCAGGTGGCGGCGTTGCGCGTCGGTCAGATTCACGGGAGGCCGTTTTTCGGTGTTGGAAAGCCAAAATTGTAGCACGCCGAGTGCCGGCGCAAGGATCGGGCATGCCCAAGCGTAGCCGCTCCAGCCAGCGCTGGCTGAAGGAACATTTCGATGACCCCTACGTCCAGCGGGCCCAGCAGGAGGGCTACCGCGGGCGCGCGGTCTACAAGCTGCAGGAGCTCGACGAGCGCGACCGGCTGCTGAAGCCCGGGATGCGCGTGGTGGACCTGGGTGCGGCGCCGGGCGGCTGGACCCAGTACGCCGCGCAGAAAATCGGGCGCAAAGGGGTCCTGGTCGCGACCGATATCCTGCCCATGGATCCCGTGCCGGGCGCGGAGATCGTGACCGGCGACTTCCGCGAGGACGCCGTGCTGGATGCGATCCTGAGCGCGCTCGGGGACGAGCCGGCCGACCTTGTGCTTTCCGATATGGCCCCCAACCTGACCGGTACGGATGCCGTGGATCAGCCGCGTTCCATCCATCTGTGTGAACTGGCGCTGGAGTTGGCCACCCAGATTCTGAACCCCCGGGGGGCTTTTCTGGTCAAGCTGTTTCAGGGCGAAGGTTCCGATGCCTACCTGGCCGAGGTGCGCCGCCGGTTTCGCTCGGTCAAGGTGCGCAAACCGAAGGCCTCGCGGCCTCGGTCACGGGAAGTGTATGTATTGGCACGCGAGCCCCGGGATGTGTAAAGCTGCCTGCAACTGACGATTGATGTTTTTCGAGGTGTCGTTTTGAACGGTCTGGCCAAGAACCTGATCATCTGGGCGGTGATTGCCGTCGTCCTGATGTCTGTCTTCAACAACTTCGGCCCACAGCAGCAGACGCAGGATGTGCGGAGCATTACCTACTCCGAGTTCATCCGCGATGTGCAGGGCGGTCGCGTGGATAACGTGACCATCAAGGGCGAGAAGATCGAGGGCACCACCCTGGAAGGCCAGCGATTCACCACGGTGAATCCGAACGACCCGGGCCTGATTGGCGACCTGCTGCAGAACAATGTGGAGGTCAATGCCCACGAGGAGGCCGAGCGTTCCCTGCTGATGAGCATCCTGATCAGCTGGTTCCCGATCCTGCTGCTGATCGCCGTGTGGATCTACTTCATGCGCCAGATGCAGGGCGGTGGCGCCGGCGGCAAGGGCGCGATGTCCTTCGGCAAGTCCAAGGCCAAGCTGATGTCGGAGGACCAGGTCAAGGTCGGCTTCGGTGACGTGGCCGGCTGCGACGAGGCCAAGGAAGAGGTCACCGAACTGGTGGACTTCCTGCGCGACCCGTCCAAGTTCCAGAAACTCGGCGGCCAGATCCCGCGCGGGGTGCTGATGGTGGGCTCTCCGGGTACCGGCAAGACGCTGCTGGCCAAGGCCATCGCCGGCGAGGCCAAGGTGCCGTTCTTCAGCATCTCCGGTTCCGACTTCGTCGAGATGTTCGTCGGCGTGGGCGCCTCGCGCGTGCGAGACATGTTCTCCGAGGCCAAGAAGCACGCTCCCTGCATTATCTTCATCGACGAGATCGATGCGGTCGGTCGCCAGCGCGGCGCCGGCATGGGCGGTGGTCACGACGAGCGCGAGCAGACGCTGAACCAGCTGCTGGTCGAGATGGACGGCTTCGAGGGCACCGAGGGGGTCATCGTGATCGCCGCGACCAACCGCCCGGACGTGCTGGACCCGGCGCTGCTGCGCCCGGGCCGCTTCGACCGCCAGGTGGTGGTGCCGCCGCCGGACGTGCGCGGCCGCGAGCAGATCCTCAAGGTCCACATGAAGAAGACCCCGATCGCGGAGGATGTGCGCCCGGACCTGATTGCCCGCGGTACGCCGGGCTTCTCCGGGGCGGATCTGGCCAACCTGGTCAACGAGGCGGCGTTGTTCGCGGCCCGGGCCAACAAGCGCCTGGTGGATATGTCCGACTTCGAGCGCGCCAAGGACAAGATCATGATGGGTGCCGAGCGCAAGTCCATGGTGATGTCCGAGGACGAGAAGAAGCTGACCGCCTATCACGAGGCCGGGCATGCGATCGTCGGCCTGACGGTGCCGGAGCATGACCCGGTGTACAAGGTCAGCATCATCCCGCGCGGGCGCGCCCTCGGGGTGACCATGTTCCTGCCGGAGGAAGACCGCTACAGCCACTCGAAGACGCGTCTGGAAAGCCAGCTGGCGAGCCTGTTCGGCGGGCGGCTGGCGGAAGAGATCATCTTCGGCAACGACAAGGTGACCACCGGGGCCTCCAACGACATCGAGCGTGCCACCCAGATCGCGCGCAATATGGTCACCAAGTGGGGCCTGTCGGACAAGCTGGGCCCGCTGGACTACGGCGAGGAAGAGGGGCATCCCTTCCTGGGCGGGCAGATGGGCAAGTCCAAGCCGATGTCCGACGAGACCGCGCGCGAGATCGACGCCGAGGTGCGCCAGATCATCGACACGAATTACCAGCACGCGAAGCAGATCCTGGTGGATAACATCGACAAGCTGCATGCGATGGCCCAGGCACTAGTGAAGTACGAGACCATCGACGACAAGCAGATCGAGGACATCATGGCCGGGCGCGAACCCCGCGAACCCGCCGACTGGGACAGCGGCGGCGGCCCCGGCGGTACCGCGCAGGCCGGCGAGGAGTCCGACGCCAGTGGCTCGGGTGACGGCTCCGAAGGTCGCGATGACGACGACAACAAGGGTGTTGTAGGCGGCCCCGCGCCGCAGTCCTGAGCGGGGCCCCCGCCGACGCGTCGAACCCAGGCCGCCAGGCCCTTTCCTGGCGGCCTTTTTCGTTGGTAGCAAAGGAGAATGATCGTGCCGACCGATGCACCCGTGCTGCAATGCGGAGCGCGCCGCCTGGACCTGGGGCGGCCACGCATCATGGGTATCCTCAATGTGACCCCGGACTCGTTCTCCGATGGCGGGCAATATGCCCGGGTCGAAGAGGCCCTGGCGCGCGCCCGCGCCATGGTCGCGGAGGGGGCGGATCTCCTCGATGTGGGGGGTGAGTCCACGCGTCCCGGCGCGGAGCCGGTACCACTGGAGGAGGAGCGCCGCCGGGTGCTGCCGGTGATCGAGGCGCTGCACGCGGAAATCGGTGTGCCGCTGTCCGTGGATACGATGAAGCCGGCGTTGATGCGCGAGGCGGTCGCGGCCGGCGCCGGGTTGCTCAACGACGTCAACGGCTTCCGAGCCGAGGGGGCCCTGGAGGCGGCGGTCGAGGCGGCGCGCGAGGATGGCGTGGCGCTTTGCGCGATGCATATGCAGGGCGAGCCGCAGTCGATGCAGCGTGCGCCGCATTATGACGACGTGGTGACCGAGATCGCGGCCTTTCTGGACCAGCGGGTGCGCGAATTGCGGGCCGCCGGCGTGCCGCGAGGCCAGATCCTGCTAGACCCGGGGTTTGGCTTTGGCAAGACCCTGGCGCACAACGTCGCCCTGTTTCGTGGCCTGCCGCATCTGGCCGGGGCCGGCCTGCCGTTGCTGGTCGGCGTTTCGCGCAAATCGATGATCGGCCAGTTGCTGGGGGATCGCCCGGTCGCCGAGCGGGACCCGGGGAGTGCCGTGGCGGCGATGCTGGCGGCGCAGGCCGGGGCGCGTGTCCTGCGTGTGCACAACGTCTCGGCGACCCGCGACGCGCTGGCGCTATACTCGGAGTTGCGGCCGGATGGCGGCGAAGAGCAGGACAATCGAGGGAACTGATGGGCAAGTATTTCGGGACGGACGGGATTCGCGGGCGCACCGGCGAGTGGCCCATGACGCCGGAGTTTGCGCTGCGGTTGGGGTATGCCGTGGGCGAGGTGCTGGGCGAGAACGGCCAGCGCCAGGGCCCGGTGCTGGTGGGCAAGGACACGCGGGTGTCCGGCTACATGTTCGAGTCGGCGCTGGAGGCCGGGCTGTCGGCCGCCGGGCTGGATGTCGCGCTGCTGGGGCCGATGCCCACGCCCGCGATCGCCTACCTGACCCATACCTTCCGTGCGACCGCGGGCATCGTGATCAGTGCCTCGCACAACCCGTTCCACGACAACGGGTTCAAGTTCTTCACGCCCGAGGGCGACAAGCTGCCGGATGCGACCGAGGCCGCGATCGAGGCGCGCCTGGATCAGCCGGCGCAGCCGATCGACGCGGCGCGACTGGGCAAGGCCGTGCGCATCAGCGATGCGGCCGGGCGCTATGTGGAGTTCTGCAAGAGCGCCATCCCGGCGCGCTCCGAGTTGCGCGGCATGAAGGTGGTGATCGACTGCGCCCATGGGGCCACCTACAACGTCTCCCCGCATGTATTCGAGGAGCTGGGCGCCCGTGTCGAGATCCTTGGCGCGAGTCCTGACGGCTACAACATCAACGAGGGCGTGGGCGCCCTGTACCCCGAGAAGGTGGCGGCGCAGGTGCGCGCCAGCGGGGCGGACCTCGGGATTGCCCTGGACGGCGATGGTGACCGCGTGATCCTGGCCGATGCCGATGGCACGGTCGTGGACGGCGATCAGATCCTCGGCATCCTGGCGCTGGCGCGGCAGCAGAGCGGGGGCTTCGATGGTGGGGTGGTCGGGACGCTGATGACCAACCTCGGCCTGGAGCAGGCCCTGAATGGCGCCGGCATCCCGTTCGTGCGCGCGAAGGTCGGGGATCGCTACGTGCTGGAGGAGCTCCGGCGTCGCGACTGGACCCTGGGTGGCGAGGGGTCGGGCCACATCGTCTGCCTCGAGCACACCACGACCGGTGATGGCACGGTCGCGGCGCTGCAGGTCGCCCACCTGATGCATCGCGCCGGCCAGCCGCTGTCGGCGCTGGCCGCGGCGATCCCCAAGCTCCCGCAGTGCCTGATCAATGTGCCCGTCAGCGGTGCCGCTTCGGGCTGCCTGGAGGCCGAGCCGGTACGCGCGGAGGTTGCCGCGGTCGAGGGGCAGCTGGGCCAGCGCGGCCGAGTGCTGCTGCGTCCCTCGGGTACCGAACCGCTGGTGCGGGTGATGGTCGAGGGCGAGGACGCGAACGAGACCCGCTCGGCCGCTGAGCGCATCGCCGACAGTATCCGCGCGGCGATCTGACGCCCTCGGCGCCCGCGGGCGGCTCTCCCTGCGTCACCCCGCGCCGGGCGCCGCCGGCGTGGCGCGTGCCGGCTTGGTTGATTTGCTCCCGGTGCGCCGGTAACATCCCGCCGCTCTAATCATCATGATCGGACCCCGTCTATCCATGGGGTGCGTCCGACCGCAGGAGGAAGATCCGCATGCGCACGCCGCTGGTCGCCGGAAACTGGAAGATGAACGGTTCGCGGGACGCGAACCGCGCGCTCCTGAGCGCCCTGAAGGGCAGCCTGGGCGATATCCGGGGCGTGGACGTGGCGGTGTGTCCGCCCGCGGTCTACCTCGCCGAAATCGCCGACGACCTCTCGGGCGGCCCCATTGCGGTGGGTGCCCAGGATTGCTCGGACCAGGAGAAGGGCGCCTACACCGGCGAACTGGCCGGCGCCATGCTGGCCGAGGTCGGCTGCCGTTACGTGATCGTCGGGCACTCCGAGCGCCGTGAGCGGCAGAACGAGGACAGTGCCTGGGTGGCCGCGAAATTCGTTGCGGCCCAGGCGGCCGGCCTGATTCCGATCCTGTGTGTCGGCGAGCAGAAGGACGACCGCGAGGGTGGCCGTACCGAGAGCGTCGTGGCCGAGCAGCTGGATGCGGTGCTGGACGCGGCCGGGGTCGAGGCCTTCGCCAGTGCCGTGGTGGCCTACGAGCCGGTCTGGGCGATCGGCACCGGGCTGACCGCCACGCCGGAACAGGCCCAGGAGGTGCATGCCTTCATCCGTAATCGCGTCGCCGGCCGCGACCCGCGCATCGCCGCGGAGCTGCGCATTCTCTACGGCGGCAGCATGAAGGCCGACAATGCATCCGGGCTGCTGGCGCTGGAGGATATCGACGGCGGTCTCATCGGCGGCGCCTCGCTGGATGCCGACGGGTTCACCGCCATCGTCCGTGCCGCGGGCGAGCGAGTCGCAGCATGATTTACGGCCTGCTCCTGGTTGTCCAGGTCGCGGTCTCGATCGGCCTGATCGCGCTGATCCTGATGCAGCACGGCAAAGGGGCCGATGCCGGCGCCGCCTTCGGCAGCGGGGCTTCGGCAACGGTGTTCGGGGCGGCCGGTTCGGCCAACTTTCTGAGCCGTTCGACCGCGTTTCTGGCGGTGGTGTTCTTCCTGAACAGCCTGACACTGGCCTATCTGGCCGCCTCCAGCCCGGAGGCCGAGAGCCTGCTGGACCAGATGGAGGCCATGGAAGAGGAAGGTGACGGTCCGCCGGATCTTCCGCGCGAGGTGGTCCCGGGGCAGGAGCCCGCGGGCGATACCCCGCAATCCGGCCGGCCGGCCGACGTGCCCGACTGATCCCGGGTACCTGTACCAAACGGCAGATGTGGTGGAATTGGTAGACACGCTATCTTGAGGGGGTAGTGGCGCAAGCCGTGTGGGTTCGAGTCCCACCATCTGCACCAAATTCTGGATGGCCCGGGTTGCTCTCTGTTCCTGAGTGCCCGGGCCAAATAACAATAAAATCAGCGTCTTATAAAATTACGAATACTTGACACCGTTTTTGGGCATCACCTAGACTCCGTGCCCGGTGTGCGGTCCTGTCTCGTCTCCACGAGGGCGGTCCGTACCCGCGCTTTCAACCAGCAACGCTGAACGGCTCGCCGGCGCGCCCGATCCACGCGACGCCTCGCGAACCTGCCCGCCAGAGGCGGCGTACGGGAGAGAGAAATGCTGGAAGGTTATCTACCCATCCTGCTGTTCATCGCAGTGGGCATCGTGATCGGGATCGTACCGCTGATCGTCGGTATGGCGGTGGGTCCGCGCAAGCCGGACGCCGCCAAGAACTCGCCCTACGAGTGCGGCTTCGAGGCCTTCGAGGACTCGCGGCTCAAGTTTGATGTGCGCTTCTACCTGGTGGCGATCCTGTTCATCATCTTCGATCTGGAGATCGCCTTCCTGTTCCCGTGGGCAGTGTCGCTAGACACCATTGGCCTGTTCGGGCTTCTTGCGATGGCGCTGTTTCTCGTCATTCTGGTGGTCGGTTTCATTTACGAGTGGAAGAAGGGGGCGCTGGAATGGGAATAGAAGGCGTTCTTGAAAAGGGCTTCGTCACGACCTCGGCGGACAAGCTCATCAACTGGGCCCGTACCGGCTCCCTGTGGCCGATGACCTTCGGCCTGGCGTGCTGCGCGGTGGAGATGATGCACGCCGGTGCGGCGCGCTATGACCTCGACCGCTTCGGGATTATCTTCCGGCCCAGTCCGCGCCAGTCGGACGTGATGATCGTCGCCGGCACCCTGGTCAACAAGATGGCCCCGGCCCTGCGCAAGGTCTACGACCAGATGCCCGAGCCACGCTGGGTGATCTCCATGGGCTCCTGTGCCAACGGGGGCGGGTACTACCACTACTCCTACGCCGTCGTGCGCGGCTG
This sequence comes from Thioalkalivibrio sp. ALE31, assembly GCF_000377405.1. Lineage (GTDB taxonomy): Bacteria > Pseudomonadota > Gammaproteobacteria > Ectothiorhodospirales > Ectothiorhodospiraceae > Thioalkalivibrio. Next base: position 99,387 of record NZ_KB905021.1, read on the forward strand.
CGACCGCATCGTGCCGGTGGATGTCTACGTGCCGGGTTGCCCGCCGACGGCCGAGGCGCTGCTCTACGGCATCATCCAGCTGCAGAACAAGATCCGGCGCACGAACACCATCGCGCGCTGACGCACCCGGGGTTTCCGATGGCTGAACAAGACAACTGGATCGACGCCCTGCGGGCGGAACTGGGCGATGCCCTGGAAAGCCTGCACGAGGCGAACGACGAGATCACCGTCGATATCACGCCCGGGTCCTGGCGCGAGGCGGGCGAGAAGCTTCGTGATGCGCTGGGTTTCGAGATCCTGATCGACCTGTGCGGGGTGGATTACCTCGAATACGGCCAGGACGAGTGGGGTACCGATTCCGCCACCAATACGGGCTTCTCCCGGGGAGTCGAGGCTGCGACCTCGGGGCGCTTCACCTTCGATGACGCGCCGGAAGATTCCAACTGGGACGGGCCGCGCTTCACCGTGGTGGCCCACCTCCTGTCGGTGGCGCACAACCGCCGCGTCCGCATGCGGGCCTGGCTGGACGATGAGGAATTTCCCGAGATCGAGTCGCTGGTGGAGGTCTGGGCCTCGGCCAACTGGTTCGAGCGCGAGGCCTTCGATCTGTTCGGCATCCTGTTCTCCGGGCACCCGGACCTGCGCCGCATCCTCACCGACTACGGCTTTGTCGGCCACCCGTTCCGCAAGGACTTCCCGCTGATCGGCCACGTCGAGATGCGTTACGACGCCGAACAGGCGCGCGTGGTGTACCAGCCAGTGACCATCGAGCCCCGCGTGCTGGTGCCCAAGGTGATCCGCGACGACCATCGCTACAGCGAGGGCGAGAAGCCGGGCGAAGGAGCCGAGAATGCCTGAGATTCGCAACTTCACCCTGAACTTCGGGCCGCAGCATCCGTCCGCCCACGGCGTGCTGCGTCTGGTGCTGGAGATGGACGGCGAGGTCGTGCAGCGCGCCGACCCGCATATCGGTCTGCTCCATCGCGGCACCGAGAAGCTCGCCGAGAGCAAGCCCTACAACCAGTCCATCGGCTATATGGACCGTCTCGACTACGTGTCGATGATGGCCAACGAGCACGGCTACGTGCTGGCGATGGAGAAGCTGCTGGGCATCGAGGCCCCGCTGCGGGCGCAGTACATCCGGGTAATGTTCGACGAGATCACCCGCATCCTGAATCACCTGATGTGGCTGGGTGCGCATGCGCTGGATATCGGCGCGATGGCGGTGTTCCTGTATGCCTTCCGCGAGCGCGAGGACCTGATGGACTGCTACGAGGCGGTCTCGGGTGCGCGCATGCACGCGACCTATTACCGTCCGGGCGGCGTCGCGCGCGACCTGCCGGGCACGATGCCCAAGTATCAGCCGTCCTCCTGGAAATCCCAGGAAGTGGTGGATGACCTGAATAAAATCCGCCAGGGCTCGCTGCTGGACTTCATCGAGGCCTTCACCGAGCGCTTCCCCGGCTGCGTGGACGAATACGAGACCCTGCTGACCGACAACCGGATCTGGAAGCAGCGCACCGTGGGCATCGGCGTGGTCGATCCCGACCGTGCCAAGCAGCTGGGCTTTACCGGTCCAATGCTGCGCGGCTCCGGCATCGAGTGGGACCTGCGCAAGAAGCAGCCCTACGAGGTCTATGACCGCCTCGATTTCGATATCCCGGTGGGCGTCAACGGCGACTGCTACGACCGCTATCTGGTGCGCATCGAGGAGATGCGCCAGTCCAACCGCATCATCCGTCAGTGCGTGGACTGGCTGCGCCAGAACCCGGGCCCGGTGCTGCTGGAGGATCACAAGATCACCCCGCCGAAGCGCGAGGAGATGAAGGCCGACATGGAGGCCCTGATCCACCACTTCAAGCTGTTCACCGAGGGCATGTGCCTGCCGGAAGGCGAGGCCTATGCCGCGGTCGAGCATCCGAAGGGCGAGTTCGGCGTGTATCTGGTCTCGGATGGTTCCAACAAGCCCTATCGCCTGAAGGTTCGCCCGCCGGGCTTTGTGCACCTGTCCGCGCTGGACGAGATGGCGCGCGGCCACATGCTGGCCGATGTGGTCGCCATTATCGGGACCCAGGACATCGTATTCGGGGAGATCGACCGCTGATGGCTGCCGAACAGAAAACCGTCGCCTTCCACAAGCCCGCCGGCAAGAAGGTGGAGCTCAGCGACCACGAGCGCGAAGAGATCGACGCCTGGCTGGCGCGCTATCCCGAAGACCAGAAGCGCTCTGCGGTGCTGGGCGCCCTGCGCGCGGTGCAGCACGAGGATGGCTATCTCTCCACCGCCAAAATGGACGCCGTCGCCGAGTACCTCGGCCTGCCGGCGATCGCGGTCTACGAGGTGGGCTCGTTCTATTCGATGTACGAGCTGGAGCCGGTCGGCAAGCACACGATCATGGTGTGCAACAACATCTCCTGCATGCTGCGCGGCTCGGAGCAGATCATCGAGCACCTGGAGAACCGTCTCGGCATCAAGCTCGGGGAGAGCACCCCGGACGGCAAGTTCTACCTGAAGATGGAAGAGGAGTGCCTGGCGGCCTGCTGTGGCGCCCCGATGATGCAGGTGGATCACGTCTACTACGAGAATCTCACGCCCGAGAAGGTCGACGAGATCCTCGACGGTCTGGAGAAGTAGCATGGCCAACCAGATCTGCTTTGCGACCCGCTACCTGGACGATCCGGCCTCGCTCGAGACCTACAAGAGCGTCGGCGGCTACCAGGCGCTGGAGAAGGTCTACAAGGGCAAGATGGCCCCCGAGGACGTGATCGAGGAGGTCAAGACCTCCAACCTGCGCGGCCGCGGCGGTGCCGGGTTCCCGACCGGGCTCAAGTGGTCGTTCATGCCGCGCAATACCCCCGGGCAGAAGTACATCGTGTGCAACTCGGACGAATCCGAGCCGGGCACCTGCAAGGATCGCGAGATCCTGATGTACAACCCGCATGCCCTGATCGAGGGGATGGCCATCGCGGGCTACGCGATCGGCGCGACCGTGGGCTACAACTACATGCGCGGCGAGTTCATGGACGAGGTGAACACGCGCTTCACCGCGGCGCTGAAAGAGGCCTACGAGGCCGGCTATCTGGGCAAGGATATCTTCGGGTCCGGGGTCGACTTCGATCTCCACCCGTCGCTGGGCGCGGGCGCCTACATCTGTGGCGAGGAGACGGCCCTGCTGGAGTCGCTGGAGGGCAAGAAGGGCCAGCCGCGCTTCAAGCCGCCGTTCCCGGCCAACTTCGGTCTGTACGGCAAGCCGACCACGATCAACAACACCGAGTCGCTGGCGTCCATCCCGTCCATCATTCGGAATGGTGGCCAGTGGTTCGCGGATCTCGGCGTGCCCAAGTCGGGTGGCGAGAAGCTGTTCTCCGTCTCCGGGCATGTGAACAAGCCGGGCAACTACGAGATCCCGCTGGGCACGCCGTTCAAGGATCTCCTCGAGATGGCCGGCGGGGTGCTGAACGGCCGCAAGCTGAAGGCGGTGATCCCGGGCGGCTCCTCGGTGCCGGTGGTCCCGGGCGACGCGATGCTGCAGGCGAACATGGACTTCGACTCCATCGCCCATGCCGGCTCCATGCTGGGTTCCGGCGCGGTGATCGTGATGGACGAGACCGCCGACATGGTCAAGGCCCTGCAGCGCATCTCGCGTTTCTACTTCTCCGAGTCCTGCGGCCAGTGCACGCCCTGCCGCGAGGGGACCGGCTGGCTCTACCGCATGCTGACCCGCATCGTGGAAGGCCAGGGCCGTCCCGAGGACCTGGAACGCCTGGACGACGTGGCGAGCAAGATCGAGGGGCACACCATCTGCGCCCTGGGTGACGCCGCGGCCATGCCAGTGCGCAGCTTCGTCAAGCACTTCCGCCACGAATTCGAATACTACATCCAGCACGGCCGGAGCCCGGTGGCAGACGCCGCCTGACGCTCTACCGCGCCATCGCATCAGGAATCGAGCATGAGTCAGGATCAGAAACAGGATCTGGTCAGCATCGAGATTGACGGCCGTACGGTGGAGGCGCCAAAGGGCGCCATGCTCATCGACGTCGCCGATGATGCCGATATCCGCATCCCGCGCTTCTGCTATCACAAGAAGCTGTCGGTGGCGGCCAACTGCCGCATGTGCCTGGTGGAGGTGGAGAAGGCGCCCAAGCCGCTGCCGGCCTGTGCGACGCCCGTGATGGACGGGATGAAGGTGTACACCCAGTCCCCGCTGGCGCTGCGCGCGCAGAAGGGGACCATGGAGTTCCTGCTGATCAACCACCCGCTGGATTGCCCGATCTGCGATCAGGGCGGCGAGTGCGAGCTGCAGGACGTGGCCATGGGCTACGGCGAGAGCGTGTCCACCTACACCGAGGCCAAGCGCGTGGTGAAGGACAAGGACATCGGTCCGCTGATCGAGACCGAGATGACCCGCTGCATCCACTGCACCCGCTGTGTGCGCTTCGGCGAGGAGATCGCCGGGGTGCGCGAGCTGGGGGCGACCGGGCGCGGCGAGCACATGCGCATCGGCACCTACGTCGAGAAGACCGTCGCCCACGAGCTGTCGGGCAACGTGATCGACCTGTGCCCGGTGGGCGCGCTGACCGCCAAGCCGTCGCGCTATGGCGCGCGTGCCTGGGAATATGCCCAGGCCGCCACCATTGCCCCGCACGATGCCGTGGGCTCCAACCTGTTCCTGCATACCGATGACGGCCGCGCGATGCGCGTGGTCCCGCGCGAGAACGAGGCCGTCAACGAGACCTGGATCTCCGACCGCGACCGTTTCAGCTACACGGGCCTGTACGCCGAGGATCGCCTGACCCGTCCGCGCATCAAGGTCGATGGCCAGTGGCAGGAGGTCTCCTGGGAGACCGCGCTGAGCTATGCGGTCGAGGGCCTCAAAGAGGTCGTTCCGGAGCGCATCGGCGCCCTGTTGTCGCCTTCGCTCTCGCTGGAGGAGCACTATCTCGCGCAGAAGGTGCTGCGCGGCATGGGTGTGACCGATATCGATCACCGCGTGAACCAGCGCGATTTCCGCGACGAGGCCGCAGCGCCGCTGTTCCCCTATCTGGGTGCCGCGATCGGCGATCTGGAAAACGCCGATGGCGTCCTGCTGGTCGGCAGCAACCCGCGTCGCGAGCAGCCGCTGATTGCGCACCGCCTGCGCAAGGCCGCCTCGCGTGGTGCCCGGGTCAGCCTGATCAACGACATGCTGCTGGATCTGACCTATCCGGTGCAGGCCCAGCTGGTCGGTGACGCGCACGACCAGGTGCTGGCGCTGGCCGGGGTCGCCGGACAGATCGCCGCGGCCGGCAAGGCGCTGCCGAAGAAGCTGGAAAAGGTCGTCAAGGCGGCCGAGACCGACGACCCCGCCACGCGCGAGGCCTTCGAACGCGCCGCGCGGGCCCTGCTGGACGCGAAGCAGGGTCACGTCCTGCTCGGGGCTGCCGCGATGCAGGGGCCGGCCTTCTCCACGTTGCGGGCCCTGGCCGGCTGGATCGCCAAGCATACCGGGGCGAGCCTGGGCTACCTCCCGCAGGGCGCCAATGCCGGGGGCGCGTGGCTCGCGGGTGTACTGCCGCATCGCGGTCCGGCCGGCCGCGAGCTGGAGACTGCCGGCGCCGATGCCGCCGCGATGCTGGAACAGGGCCGCGACGCCTTCGTGATCGCCGGGCTCGAGCCGGGGCGTGACGGCGCCGACCCGGTCAACTTCCGCGCGGCCCTGCAACAGGCCGGGCTGGTCGTCGCGCTCACCAGTTTCGCGAACGAGGACCTCGAGGCGGTCGCCGATGTTCTGCTGCCGATCGCCACCAGCTTCGAGCACTCCGGGACCTTCGTGAACGCCGAGGGTCGCTGGCAGAGCTTCCGTGCCGCTGCGCGCACGCCGGATGATGCGCGTCCCGGGTGGAAGGTGTGGCGTGTGCTGGGCAACCTGCTGGAGCAGGCCGGCTTCGATTATCTCGACTCGCCTGCGGTGCGGGACGAGCTGAAGGGGCAGCTGGCCGATGCCAGCTTCGACACGGGCGTCAACCTGAACAAGGTGCATGTGGACCTGCCCGAGGCCGGCAGCGGCGAGGGCCTTCTGCGCGTGCAGGCGGCCGCTCTCTACAGCGGCGATCCGCTGCTTCGCCGCGCCGAGCCGTTGCAGGCCAGCCCCGAGGGGCAACTGGCGGAGAGCGTGCTGGTGCACCCCGACTCCGCCGGCGGGCATGCCCACGGCAGTCGCGTGCGGCTGCGTCAGGGCAAGGCCGAGACGGAACTGACCCTGTTGCTGGACGATTCGGTACCGCCGGGTCTGGCCGTGACCTTCGCGGGCTCCGCGGCGATGGGGGCCCTCGGCCTGCCGAACACCACGGTCGCGCTGGCGCGGGCCTGAGGGACTTAAGACATGTTCGACTGGATGATGAACCTCTTCTACAGCCTGCCGACCGTGATGCAGATCCTGATCGGCATTCAGCTGATCGTGATCCCGCTGATGCTGGCCGTGGCCTACACCACCTTTGCCGAGCGCAAGGTGATCGGCTACGCCCACGTGCGGGTGGGCCCGAACCGGGTCGGCCCGCGGGGCTGGCTGCAGCCGATCGCGGATGCGCTGAAGCTGCTGACCAAGGAGGTCATCCTCCCGACCAACGCCAACCGCTTTCTGTTCCTAAGCGCGCCGGTACTGACGATCGCCCCGGCCCTGGCCGCCTGGGCGGTGGTGCCGTTCTTCGAGGGCGGGGCGCTGGCGGATGTGAATGCCGGACTCCTGTACCTGCTGGCGCTGACCTCGCTGGGTGTGTACGGCATCATCATCGCCGGCTGGGCCTCGAACTCGAAATACGCGCTGCTGGGTTCGCTGCGTTCGGCCGCGCAGCTGGTGTCCTACGAGATCGCGATGGGCTTTGCCCTGGTCGGGGTGCTGATGGCCGCCGGCACCCTGAACGTGGGCGGGATTATCGAGGCGCAGTCGGGGAGCATGTACCACTGGTTCCTGCTGCCGCTGCTGCCGATGTTCTTCGTCTATTTCATCTCCGGGATCGCGGAAACCAACCGGGCCCCGTTCGACGTCGCGGAAGGCGAGTCCGAGATCGTCGCGGGTTTCCATGTGGAATACTCGGGCATGGCGTTCGCGGTGTTCTTCCTCGCGGAATACGCCAACATGATCCTGATCTCGGCGCTGACCGCGATACTGTTCCTCGGCGGCTGGCTGTCGCCGTTCCAGGGGATCCTGCCGGCGGCCGCCTTCGATCTGCCGGTGATCGGTTCGTTGCTGGATCACGGGATCCACTGGTTCCTGTTCAAGACCGCGATCTTCCTGTTCGCCTTCCTGTGGTTCCGCGCCACCTTCCCGCGCTATCGCTATGACCAGATCATGCGCCTGGGCTGGAAGGTCCTGATCCCGGTGACCATCGTCTGGTTGTTCGTCGAGGGCGTGCTGGTCGCCTTCAACGTCGGCCCGTGGTTCGCGTGAGGAGTTCGAGATGAAAGCCGTGCGCCGTTTCTTCAAGAGTTTCCTGTTCTTCGAGCTGCTGCTGGGGCTGCGCCTGACCGGGCGCTACCTGCTGAGTCGCAAGTTCACCGTGCAGTACCCGGACGAGAAGACTCCGATGTCGCCGCGATTCCGGGGCCTGCATGCCCTGCGCCGCTACCCCAATGGGGAAGAGCGCTGCATCGCCTGCAAGCTGTGCGAGGCGGTCTGCCCGGCGCTGGCGATCACCATCGACTCCGAGGAGCGCGCCGACGGCACGCGCCGCACCACGCGCTATGACATCGACCTGTTCAAGTGCATCTTCTGCGGCTTCTGCGAGGAGGCCTGCCCGGTGGATTCCATCGTCGAGACGCACATCTTCGAGTACCACTTCGAGAACCGGGGCGAGCAGATCATGACCAAGGACAAGCTCCTGGCCATTGGTGATCGCTTCGAAAAAGAGATCGCGCAGGCGCGCGCGGTCGATGCCCCCTACCGGTAACGCAGGGAACGCCTCATGACCTTCGAGCTCGTCCTTTTCTATCTGTTCGGCGCGATCCTGCTGGGCGGCGCGCTGGCCATGATCAGTGTGCGCAACCCGGTACATGCGGCGCTGTTCCTGGTGCTGTGTTTCGTGGCGGCCGCCGCCCTGTGGTTGCTGGCGGAGGCCGAGTTCCTCGGTATCGTGCTGGTGCTGGTGTACGTCGGCGCGGTGATGGTGCTGTTCCTGTTCGTGGTGATGATGCTGGACATCAACCTGGCCAAGCTGCGCGAGGGCTTCACCGAGTACCTGCCGGTGGGCATCGTGGTCGCGCTGGCCATGGCCACTGTGCTGGTGCTGGTGATCACCCGCTACATCACCATGGACGTCCCGGAACGCGCCGGGCCCGAGTACGCCAATACCGAGGCCCTGGGCGCGATCCTGTACACCGAATACGTGTATCCGTTCGAGATTGCCGCGGTGATCCTGCTGGTCGCGATCATCGCCGCGATCTCGCTGACCATGCGCAAGCGCCCGGACAACAAGTCCATCGATCCGGGCAAGCAGATGGCCGTCTCCCGCGAGGGTCGCGTGCGCATGGTCACCATGGCGTCGGAGAAGAAGAAGGCCCCGCGCCGGGGTGGGCAGGGGTCCGGGGCCGACGCGCCGGGCAGCAAGGACGAATCCAAGTAGGCAAACCGAGTGCAATCCCAATCGGGGATCCCGGCCGCGCGCGGCGGGACCCGGACACCGGGGGCGGACGCCGCCCCCGAAAGAACTCAGGGCTAGAACATGATTACGCTAGAGCACTACCTGGTGCTGGCCGCGCTTTTGTTTTCCATCAGCGTGGCCGGGATCTTCCTGAATCGGAAAAACGTGATCGTGCTGTTGATGTGCATCGAGCTGATGATGCTCGCGGTCAACATCAACTTCATCGCCTTCTCGTTCTTCCTGCAGGACCTCGCGGGCCAGGTGTTCGTGTTCTTCATCCTGACCGTCGCCGCGGCCGAGGCGGCCATCGGCCTCGCCATCCTGGTGTTGCTGTTCCGTAACCGCGGAACCATCAACGTCCAGGACATGGACGCAATGAAGGGATAACGGGCCATGGATACGATCTATCTGCTTATCGTTCTGGCGCCGCTGTTCGGCGCGATCGCCGCCGGACTTTTCGGCCGCCAGATCGGGCGTACCGGCGCGCACAGCGTCACCATCCTGGGGGTGGCGATCTCGTTCATCCTGTCCGTGGTGGTGTTCTGGGCCCACGTGTTCGGGGATGCCGGGGTCTACAACGAGACCGTCTACACCTGGATGGTCTCCGACGGCATCCAGTTCGAGGTCGGATTCCTGGTCGACAACCTGACCGCGATGATGATGCTGGTGGTCACCTTCGTCTCGCTGATGGTGCACATCTACACCATCGGCTACATGCAGGACGATCCGGGCTACCAGCGCTTCTTCGCCTACATCTCGCTGTTCACCTTCTCCATGCTGATGCTGGTGATGGCGAACAACTTCATGCAGCTGTTCTTCGGCTGGGAGGCTGTGGGTCTGGTCTCCTACCTGCTGATCGGCTTCTGGTACAAGCGCCCGACCGCGATCTACGCCAACATGAAGGCGTTCATCGTGAACCGGGTGGGGGACTTCGGGTTCCTGATCGGGATCGCCGCGCTGGTGTTCTACGCCGGCAGCCTGAACTACACCGAGGTGTTTGCCGAAGCCGAGTCGATGCGGGATGCGACCATCACCATCTGGCCGGGCTGGACCTTCGGCCTGCTGGATCTGGCACTGATCTTCCTGTTCATCGGTGCGATGGGGAAATCCGCCCAGGTGCCGCTGCACGTCTGGCTGCCGGATTCCATGGAAGGCCCGACGCCGATCTCCGCGCTGATCCATGCGGCGACCATGGTCACCGCGGGGATCTTCATGGTGGCGCGCATGTCGCCGCTGTACGAGTTCTCGGTCGCGGCGCTGTCGTTCATCCTGATCATCGGCGCGATCACGGCCTTCTTCATGGGCCTGATCGGGCTGGTGCAGAACGACATCAAACGCGTGGTCGCGTACTCCACGCTCTCGCAGCTGGGTTACATGACGGTGGCCCTGGGCGCCTCGGCGTACGCTGCCGGCCTGTTCCACCTGATGACCCACGCCTTCTTCAAGGCGCTGCTGTTCCTGGCCGCGGGCTCGGTAATCATCGCCATGCACCACCTCCAGGACATGCGTGCGATGGGCGGTCTGCGTCGGCACATGCCGATTACCTACGTGACGGCACTGATCGGTTCGCTGGCACTGATCGGGTTCCCGTTCTTCTCCGGGTTCTTCTCCAAGGACGCGATCATCGAGGCGGTGGGCTACTCCCAGACCCCGGGCGCGACGTTTGCCTACTGGCTGGTGCTGGCCGGCGTGTTCGTGACCGCGCTGTATACCTTCCGCATGTTCTTCATGGTGTTCCATGGCGAGGAGCGCTACGACCAGGCGCACAAATACATGCCGGATCATGGCGATGACCACGATGACGATCATCACGACGATCACGGCCCGCTGCAGCCGAAGGAATCGCCCTGGGTGGTGACTGTCCCGCTGATCCTGCTGGCGATCCCGTCGGTGGTGGCCGGCTACTTCATCGGGCCGATGTTGTTCGGTGACTTCTTCGCCAACAGCCTGTTCGTGCTGCCGGAGCAGGACGTGCTGGCGACCAAGGGCGAGACCTACACCGGGGTGTTCGGATTCGTGCTGCACGGCCTGATGCTGCCGGCGTTCTGGCTGGCGATGGCGGGGCTTGCGACCGCCTGGTACCTGTACATGAAGCGGCCGGAACTGCCCGGCGTGATTGCCGAACGGCTGAAGCTGGGTGTGCGCATCCTCGAGGACAAGTACGGCTTCGACCGCTTCAATGACTGGTTCTTCGCCGGCGGGACCGTGCGACTGGGCCGTGCGCTGTGGCGCTACGGTGATGCGCTGATCATCGACGGGCTGCTGGTCAACGGGACTGCGCGCTCGGTCGGCTGGATCGCCGCGCGCATTCGCCACATGCAGTCCGGCTTCCTCTACCACTATGCGTTCGTGATGATCATCGGCCTGCTGGTCCTGATGTTCGCCTACGTGATCTGAGCGGCTTCGTCACCCATGCGCTCGAAGCCCATCGCTGTTTCAAGGAACGACCATGTTTGCTGACTGGCCTATCTTGAGTCTGTTGATCTGGCTGCCGATTCTCGGCGGCTTCCTGGTGCTTGCCGCCGGGCGCGACGCGCCCCATGTTGCGCGGCGGCTCGGGCTCGCGGTGGCCGTGGCGACCTTTGTGGCCAGTCTGCCGCTGTGGTTCGCGTTCGAGCGTGGCACCGCGGAGATGCAGTTCCAGGAGCTGGCTTCGTGGATTCCCGCGTTCAACGTGAACTACCACCTGGGTGTGGACGGGATCTCCATGCCGCTGATCCTGCTGACTACGCTGATCACCGTGGTGGTCGTGGTGGCGGCCTGGGAATCGGTGAAGGACCGCATCGCCTACTACATGGCCGCGATGCTGGTGATGGAAGGCCTGATGATCGGCATGTTCGCGGCGATGGACGCGGTGCTGTTCTACGTGTTCTTCGAGGCGATGCTGATCCCGATGTTCCTGGTGATCGGGATCTGGGGCGGGCCGCGGCGCGTCTATGCGACGCTGAAGTTCTTCCTCTACACCTTCCTCGGCTCGGTGTTCATGCTGGTTGCGCTGATCTGGATGTACATCCAGTCCGGCAGCTTCCTGATCCAGGACTTCCATGCCCTGCAGATCGGCATGACCGCGCAGATCCTGATCTTCCTCGCCTTCTTCATGGCGTTCGCGGTGAAGATCCCGATGTTCCCGGTACATACCTGGCTGCCGGATGCGCACGTGGAGGCGCCCACCGGCGGCTCGGTGATCCTGGCCGCGATCATGCTGAAGATCGGGGGCTACGGCTTCCTGCGCTTCTCGCTGCCGATTACCCCGGATGCCAGCGCGGTGCTGGATACGCTGATGATCGTGCTGTCGCTGATCGCGATCGTCTACATCGGGGTGGTCGCCCTGATCCAGAGCGACATGAAGAAGCTGATCGCCTATTCGTCGATCGCGCACATGGGTTTTGTGACCCTGGGCTTCTTCCTCGCCTTCTACATCTACTCCAACACCGGTGACTGGGAAGGGGCCTCGCTGGGTATTGCCGGCGGCATGGTGCAGATGATCTCGCACGGCTTCATCTCGGCGGCGATGTTCCTCGCGGTTGGCGTGCTGTACGACCGCCTGCACAGCCGGCAGATCGCCGACTACGGTGGCGTGGTGAACACCATGCCGTGGTTCGCCGCGTTCTTCGTGCTGTTCGCGATGGCCAACACCGGGCTGCCGGGCACCTCCGGCTTCGTCGGCGAGTTCATGGTCATCCTGGCCGCGTTCAAGGCGGACTTCTGGATCGCCTTCCTCGCCGCGACCACGCTGATCCTGGCCGCGGGCTACACCCTGTGGCTGGTCAAGCGCGTGATCTTCGGCGCGGTGGCCAATGACAACGTGGCCGGCCTGTCCGACATGAACCGCCGCGAGTTCTTCCTGATGGGCGTGCTGGCCTTCTTCACCCTGCTGCTGGGTGTGTGGCCGGCGCCGCTGCTGGATGTGATGAACGCGACCATCGACCACCTCGTGGCGCATATCGCGCAGTCGAAGCTCTGAAGGGACGCCTGACATGAATTTCGAGATCCCCAATTTCCTCCCCGCCGTGCCCGAGATGTTCGTGCTCGGGATGGCGTGCCTGATCCTGGTGATCGACGCGTTCCTGCCGGATTCGCGGCGCGATGTCACCTACGGCCTGGTGCAGGCGACGCTGGTCGCGGCGGCCGGCCTGACGCTGTGGCTGATGGGGCCGGAGACGGTCCTGACCTTCTCGGATACCTTCGTGAAGGACCCAATGGCCGACATCCTGAAGATCGCGGTGTACGTGACCAGCTTCCTGGTGTTCCTGTATGCCCGTCCGTACCTGATGGAGCGCGGTATCCACAAGGGCGAGTTCTACGTGCTGGGCCTGTTTGCGGTGCTCGGCATGATGATCATGATCTCCGGGCACAACCTGCTGACCCTGTACCTGGGCCTGGAGCTGCTGTCGCTGTCGTCCTACGCGCTGGTCGCCTTCTGGCGCGACAACAGCCGGGCGACCGAGGCTGCGATGAAGTACTTCGTGCTGGGCGCGCTGGCCTCCGGCCTGCTGCTGTACGGCATGTCGATGATCTATGGCATGACCGGCTCGCTGGATATCGCCGTGATCGCCGCCGAGCTGGTGGCCGCGGACGACAGCCTGAACATCCCGCTGGTGTTCGGCCTGGTGTTCCTGGTGGTGGCCGTCGCCTTCAAGCTGGGGGCGGTGCCGTTCCATATGTGGGTGCCGGATGTCTACGACGGCGCCCCGACGGCGGTGACGCTGTTCATTGCCACCGCGCCGAAGATCGCCGCGTTCGCCTTCCTGATGCGCCTGCTGGTGGAGGGCATGGGCCCGATGCACGCGGACTGGCAGGGGATGCTGATCATCCTGGCCGTGCTGTCGCTGGCGGTGGGCAACGTGATCGCGATCGCGCAGACCAGTATCAAGCGCATGCTCGCCTACTCGACCATTGCCCATATCGGTTTCCTGTTCATGGGCATCCTGGCGGGGACCGACAGCGGCTACGCCTCGGCGATGTTCTACGTGATCGTCTACGCGATCACCGCGGCCGGTGGCTTCGGCATGATCGTGTTCCTGTCGCGCAAGGGGTATGAAGCCGACCAGATCGACGACTTCAAGGGCCTGGCCAAGCGTAACCCCTGGTTCGCCTTCATCATGCTGCTGCTGCTGTTCTCGATGGCCGGCGTGCCGCCGACCGTCGGGTTCTACGCCAAGCTGGCGGTGATCCAGGCGGCCGTGGGCGCGGACCTGGTGTGGCTGGCGATTGTTGCGGTGATCTTCTCCATTATCGGCGCCTTCTACTACCTCCGCGTGGTCAAGATGATGTTCTTCGATGACCCGCAGAAGGGCGCCGAGGAGCCGGTGCAGCCGTCCGGCGCCCTGGCCACCGCGCTCAGCATCAACGGGCTGGCGGTACTGCTGCTGGGAATTTTCCCGGGGCTTCTGCTGTCTCTCACCCACTACGCAATCATTGGGTAAGTCGTGACACAGTGGATTCCGTTCGAGGCCCTCGTCTGGGGGTTTGTGGCAGTCGCGTTCATCAGCGCGAACCTGCCGTGGCTGAGTGAACGCATCGCGTTGATGGTGCTGCCGAAAAATGGGACCAAGGGGCCCTGGACCCGGATCTTCGAGTGGTTCGGGCTCTATATCCTCGCCGGGCTGATCGGCAAGGGGCTGGAGTTCCAGGCAACCGGTGGCATCCATTCGCAGGGTTGGGAGTTCTATGTCATCACCCTGTCGCTGTTCGCGATGTTCGCGCTGCCGGGGTACATCTGGCGCTACGACCTGCGCCCGCATCTGCGTACCGGCGAGCGCCGCACCCGGTAAATAATCGCCGCCAGCTCTTGCGGGCCAGGGCGGCGCTTTGGTATAGTTCTGCGTCTCGGATGCGGGGTGGAGCAGTCTGGCAGCTCGTCGGGCTCATAACCCGAAGGTCGCAGGTTCAAATCCTGCCCCCGCTACCAATTGTCAGAGAGGCCCCGTATGGGGCCTTTTTGTTAAGGATCGATGGTCCGGCCGCAACTGCTCGCGGCCGGGTTGGGTCCTTAAGGCCGCGCTCCCGCGCGCCTCGCAGCGGACGTTTCGCTGCAGCCATCGTTAGAGGTGTACGAGGGGCGTTCGGCGCCCTTTTTTTGTTTCCGGGTCCCGCCATCGGGACGGAGTCGATCGAGACGCCCTTGTCGCAGAAGGCTGAACAACTGAACACGCTGCTCACCCCGGTGGTCGAGGGGGAGGGAATGCAGCTTTGGGGGCTGGAGTATCACGCCGGTTCCAAGCCGCCCGTCGTGCGGATCTTTATCGACGGCGAGAACGGCGTCACCGTGGATGACTGCGCGCGGGTCAGCGAGCAGGTGGGCGCGGTACTGGAAGTCGAGCAGGTCCTGAAGGGCAACTACACCCTGGAAGTTTCCAGCCCGGGCGTTGAACGCCCCCTGTTTACCCCCGAGCAGTTCCGGCGCTACATCGGACACCCGGTGAAGGTGCGCCTGTCATGGCCGGAGCACGATCGCCGCAATTTCCGTGGCGTGCTGCTGTCGGTGGACGAACCCATGATCGAGGTGGAAGTGGACGGCATGGCCTACGAGCTGCCGCTGGCCGCGATCCACAACGCGCGCGTCCTGGAGCAGCTGTAACGCGGCTGCTGCGTGGGACGCTGCTACGCTTTTGTTGAATCGGCAGGTGACTGCCGAGTGCGGAGAGGCAAGACATGAACAAGGAGATCCTGCTGGTCGCCGATGCCGTGGCGAACGAGAAGGGAGTGGAGAAGGACATCATCTTCGACGCCCTGGAATCGGCCCTGGCGATGGCGACCCGCAAGTACCACGGCGGCAAGATGGACGTGCGTGTAAGCATCGACCGCGAGGAGGGCGACTACGAGGCCTTTCGCCGCTGGACCGTGGTGGACGACGAGGACCCGGAGTTCGAGTCCCCGGAGTACCAGATCCTGCTGTCCTATGCCCAGCAGAAGAACCCCGATGCGCAGGTTGGCGACGTGATCGAGGAGCCGGTCGAGGCCGTCGACTTCGGGCGTATCGCCGCCCAGACCGCCAAGCAGGTCATCGTGCAGAAGGTGCGCGAGGCCGAACGCGCCAAGGTGGTCGAGGAGTACCAGGATCGCGTAGGCACGCTGGTCATGGGTATCGTCAAGCGCACCGATCGCAACGGGACCTACGTGGATCTTGGCAGCAACGCCGAGGCGCTGATCCCGCGCGAGCACATGATCCCGCGCGAGACGGTGCGCACCAATGACCGGCTGCGCGGCTTCCTCAAGGAGATCCGTCCCGAGGCGCGCGGCCCGCAGCTGATCCTCAGCCGTACCGCGCCGGAGTTCCTGATCGAGCTGTTCAAGCTCGAGGTGCCGGAGGTCGGGCAGAACATCATCGACATCATGGGCGCGGCGCGCGATCCGGGTATGCGCGCGAAGATCGCGGTGCGCTCGAACGATCCGCGCCTGGATCCGGTCGGGGCCTGTGTCGGCATGCGCGGCTCGCGTGTGCAGTCGGTCTCCAATGAACTGGCGGGCGAGCGCATCGACATCATCGTCTGGGACGAGAACCCGGCCCAGTTCGTGATCAATGCGATGTCGCCGGCCGAGGTCCTGTCGATCGTGGTCGACGAGGACAAGCAGTCGATGGACATCGCGGTCGAGGAGGACAAGCTGTCGCTCGCGATCGGTCGCGGCGGACAGAACATCCGCCTGGCCTCCCAGCTTACCGGCTGGGAGCTGAACGTGATGACCGAGGAACAGGCGGCCGAGAAGAGCGAGGCCGAGGCACAACAGCTGGTCACTTTCTTCATGGAGGCCCTGGATGTCGACGAGGAAGTCGCCGGCATTCTGGTCCAGGAAGGCTTTACCACCCTGGACGAGGTGGCCTACGTAGACGAGGCCGAGCTGCTCGCGATCGAGGAATTCGACGAGGACATGGTCGAGGAGCTGCGCAACCGCGCGAGCGATGCGCTTCTGACCAAGGCCATTGCGGCCGAGGAAGGCCGTGAGGGCTATCAGCCCGCCGAGGATCTCCTGAACATGGAGGGCATGACCGCGGCGCTGGCGAACAAGCTGGCGTCACATGGCGTGTGCACCATGGAGGACCTGGCGGAGCAGGCATCCGACGATGTGGTCGAGATGACCGGTCTGGATACGGAAGAGGCGTCGGCGCTGATCATGACCGCGCGCGCCCCGTGGTTCGAGACCGGGGATTAAGCCCCGGTCGCCGTTATCGCGAACCCGTATCCGGGCTGTCGGCAGGCCTGAAAAGAATCTGGAATGGAGGTAGGCGCCATGGCGCAAATGACAGTGCAGCAATTCGCGGAATCGGTGGGGACACCGGTTGACCGCCTCATGGTTCAGCTCAAGGAGGCGGGCGTCGAGGTCGATGGTCCCGAGGCGGCGATCACCGATGCCGAAAAGCGCAAGCTGCTCGATCACCTCCGCCAGTCGCACGGCGAAGGCGGCGAGTCGGGGCGCGTGACCCTGAAACGCCGCACCCAGGCGCAGACCCTCAAGGTCAGCTCCGGTCAGGGCCGCTCCAAGACGGTCAACGTCGAGGTGCGCAAGAAGCGCACGCTGAAGCGCAAGCCCGCCGAGGCGCAGCCCGAGGCGCCGGTAGAAGAGGCCCCGGCGGTCGAGGAACAGGCCCCGGCGCCGGAGGCCCCCGAAGAGACCCGCGCCGGGACCCCGGTGGAGGAGCCGGTCGCCGAGTCGCCGGTCGAGGAGACCCCGGCGGCCGAGGAAGCCCCGGTCGAGGAGCCCGAGGCGCCCGCCGAGCCGGAGCCCGAACCCGAACCCGTCGAGGCGGCGCCCGCCGAGGAGGCCGCGCCGGAACCGGAGCCGGAGCCGGCCAAGCCGAAGCGTCCGCTGAGCCGCACCGAGCAGCTGGCCCTGCAGGTCGAGGCCGAGCGCGAGGCCCAGCGCAAGGCGGCCGAGGCACGCAAGCAGGAGGCGGCTGAACGCGAGGAACGCCAGAAGCGCCGGCAGAAGGAACTGGAGGCCCAGGAGGCCAAGCGCGAGAAGGAAGAACAGGCCCGTCTGGAACGCGAGGCGGCGGCCAGGGCGGCTGCGCCCACGGCGCCGGAAGGCGATGCGAAGGCCGGCAAGGGTGCTCGCAAGGGTGGGCGCAAGGACGATCGCAAGGAGCTGCATGTGGCCGGCGATCGTCGCGGGCGCCGCAAGAAGGGCGAGAGCCGCAAGGCCCAGTCCGCGGCCGCCCAGGCGGTGACCAGCAAGCATGGCTTTGCCAAGCCGACCGCGCCGGTGGTGCGGGATGTCGAGGTGCCGGAGACCATTACCGTGGCGGACCTGGCGCAGGCGATGGCGATCAAGGCGCCGCAGCTGATCAAGGCGCTGATGGGCATGGGTGTGATGGCCACCATCAACCAGTCCATCGACCAGGACACCGCGATGCTGGTGGTCGAGGAGATGGGGCACAACCCCATCGCGGCCAAGGAGACCTCGGTCGAGGACGAGATCGATACCGGTCTGGAGCAGACCGCCGAGGCCAAGCCGCGCCCGCCGGTGGTCACCGTGATGGGTCACGTGGACCACGGCAAGACCTCGCTGCTGGACTACATCCGCAAGGAGAAGGTCGCCTCCGGCGAAGCCGGTGGCATCACCCAGCACATCGGCGCCTACCATGTGAAGAACAACCACGACGGCGTGACCTTCCTGGATACGCCCGGCCATGCCGCGTTTACCGCGATGCGGGCCCGGGGCGCCCAGTCCACGGATATCGTGATCCTGGTGGTGGCCGCGGATGACGGCGTGATGCCGCAGACCATAGAGGCTATCCAGCATGCGAAGGCGGCGGGTGTGCCCGTTGTGGTCGCGGTCAACAAGGTCGACAAGCCGGAGGCCGAACCGGAGCGGGTCATGAACGAGCTGGCCCAGCACGAGGTAATCCCGGAGGCCTGGGGCGGCGATACCCAGTTCATCCAAGTCTCTGCCCATACCGGACAGGGGATCGACGAACTGCTGGAGGCCCTGGGCCTGCAGGCCGAGGTGATGGAACTGAAGGCCCCGGACGAGGGCCCGGCGCGTGGCGTGGTCATCGAATCGCGCCTGGAGAAGGGCCGAGGCCCGGTGGCCACCATCCTGGTCCAGTCCGGCAAGCTCAAGCACGGCGACATCCTGCTCTCGGGCAAGGAGTACGGCCGTGTGCGGGCGATGTTCGACGATACCGGCACGGCGGTGAAGGAAGTCGGTCCGTCCATGCCCGTGGAGGTCCTCGGCCTGTCCGGTGTGCCGGAGGCGGGTGACGAGGTCCTGGTGGTCGCGGACGACAAGACTGCCCGTGAGGTGGCTGAACATCGCGACACCAAGCAGCGCGAGCGCAAGCTGGCCGCGCAGCAGGCCGCCAAGCTGGAGAACATCTTCAACCAGATGCAGGAAGGCGAGATCGCCACCGTGAACATCCTGATCAAGGCGGATGTGCAGGGGTCGGCCGAGGCCCTGCGCGAGTCGCTGATCAAGCTGTCCACCGACGAGGTGCGTGTGAAGGTGGTCTCTGCCGGGGTTGGCGGGATCTCCGAGTCCGACCTGAACCTGGCGATGGCCTCCGAGGCGATCGTGATCGCGTTCAACGTGCGTGCCGATGCCGGCGCCAAGCGCCTGGCCGCGGAGAACGAGATCGACGTGCGCTACTACTCGGTGATCTACGAGGCGATCGACGACGTGAAGCAGGCGCTGTCCGGCCTGCTGTCGGCCGAGATCCGCGAAGAGGTGATCGGTCTGGCCGAGGTCCGCGATGTGTTCAAGGCCTCCGGCTTCGGCCAGGTCGCTGGCTGTCTCGTGGTCGAGGGCTCGGTCAAGCGTGGCAACCCGATCCGCGTGCTGCGCGATAACGTGGTGGTCTACGAGGGCGAGCTGGAAAGCCTGCGTCGCTTCAAGGACGACGTGAACGAGGTCAAGGCCGGCACCGAGTGCGGGATCGCGGTGAAGAACTACAACGACGTGAAGGCGGGCGACCAGATCGAGGTCTTCCAGCGCGTCGAGGTGGCACGGACCCTCTGATGCCCGGAAACCGCGACTTTCATCGCTCGGACCGGGTCGGCGAGCAGATTCAGCGCGAGCTGGCCGAGCTCATCCGCATGGAGGTCAAGGATCCGCGCGTTGGCATGATCACCCTGGCGGGGGTCGAGGTATCCCGCGACCTGGCTCATGCCCGGGTGTATTTCACCCAGCTGGGCGGAGCCGAGAAGGGCGCGGAGGCGCAGCAGGGGCTGAACAATGCCGCCGGGTTCCTGCGCCGGGCTCTGGGGCAGCGCATGCGCCTGCGCTCGGTGCCGCAACTGCGCTTCACCTACGACGACACCCCGGAGCGCGGGGCGCACCTGTCGTCGCTGATCGACCAGGCACTGGCCGAGGATCGTGCGCACCACGCGGACGATCCCGATGCCGGGGACGGTAGCGGCGGGTCCTCGGAGGGGGATGCCGAGGACGCCCGTGACCCGGGCGAAGGGCCGGAACGCGGGGCCTGAGCCCCGGCGTTTCCGGTCGGGCGATCCATCCATGGCGGGCAAGCGGCGCGAGGTCGACGGCATCCTGTTGCTGGACAAGCCTCGGGGGCGCAGTTCCAACCAGGCGCTGGGTCGCGTCAAGTATCTGCTGCAGGCGAAGAAGGCCGGTCACACCGGGGCACTGGACCCGCGGGCGACCGGCCTTCTGCCGTTGTGCTTCGGTCAGGCGACCAAGGTCTCCGGCTGGCTGCTGGATGCGGACAAGCGCTACATCGCCGAGGCACAGCTGGGAGTGGAGACCGACAGCGCCGACCTCGATGGCGAGGTGATCCGCGAGTCCCGGGTGCCGGCGATTGATTCGACCACCCTGCGCGAGCTGGAGCAGCGTTTCAGCGGCGATCAGGCCCAGGTCCCGCCGATGGTCTCGGCGCTCAAGCACCAGGGCCAGCGGCTGTACGAGCTGGCGCGGCGCGGGGTGGAGGTCGAGCGGCCGCCGCGCCCGGTCCGTATACATTCCCTGCGTATCGAGCAGACCGCCCCGGACCGGCTGCGCCTGGAGGTGCACTGCTCCAAGGGCACGTACATCCGGTCGCTGGTCGCCGATATCGGGCATGCGCTGGGGTGCGGTGCGGCGGTGGATACCCTGCACCGGGTCGGGCATGGCCATTTCGATGCCGAGTCCATGGTGTCGCTGGAGACGGTCGAGGCCGCGTTCGAGGCCGGCGGGGCCGCGGCCATCGAAGCCCTGCTGCAACCCGCCGAGGCGGCGCTCGCGCACTGGCCGGCGGTGACCCTGGATGCAGCCGCCAGTGCCGCCATGCGCCATGGCAATCCCGCGGCGGCGACGGCGGTGATCGCCGAGGCCCCGGGCGCGTCCGATGCCCCGCGCGAGGCCGAAACCGGCTGGGCCCTGGTCCGGGTGTTCGATGCCGCAGGGGCCTTCCTGGCGGTGGGGGTGCGCGACGACGCGGGGCAGGTGCGGGCGCGGCGGCTGTTCGTTCCCGCGGCCTGACGGCGGCCCGGCAAGCGGGTGGTTGTATTCTGTTCATGCCGGCGTGGGCCGTGGTACCATTGCGCGCCTATCGCCAGCGCCACTGGTCGATTAACGGTCAAGTAATCTCAGGAGTCAGGTTTTCATGTCGCTCACTACCGAAGAAAAATCGGCCATCGTCGAGAAGCACAAGCGCGATGCCAACGACACCGGTTCGCCGGAGGTCCAGGTCGCGCTGCTGACGGCCCGCATCCAGCATCTGATGGGGCACTTCGACAAGCACAAGCAGGATCATCACTCGCGCCGCGGCCTGCTGAAGATGGTCAGCCAGCGTCGCAAGCTGCTGACCTACCTCAAGCGCCACGACCAGGACCGCTATCAGGCCCTGGTTCAGGAGCTTGGGCTGCGCCGCTAAGGCCGGCACGACAGGCCCGCGCCACTGGTGCGGGCCTGTTCGCTTTCGGGGCCGCGCAATGGCCCGCGAAGGCCAGAATTCAGGCATCAACGTTGGATGAACACGGGAAACGGGAAATAACGTGGCATACAAGAAGTCGTTCCAGTACGGAAACCATACGGTCACCTTCGAAACCGGTGACATCGCTCGCCAGGCCAGTGGCGCCGTCCTCGTCAACATGGCCGAGACCGTGGTCCTGGTCACCGTGGTCGCCCGCAAGGAGGCCGAAGCGGGACGCGACTTCTTTCCCCTGACCGTGAACTACCAGGAACGCACCTACGCCGCGGGCAAGATCCCCGGCGGGTTCTTCAAGCGCGAAGGGCGTCCGAGCGAGAAGGAGACCCTGACCTCGCGCCTGATCGATCGCCCGATCCGCCCGCTGTTCCCGGAAGGCTTCAAGAACGAGACCCAGGTGGTCGCGACGGTGATGTCGATCAACCCCGAGGTGGATCCCGACATCCCCGCGATGCTCGGCACGTCCGCGGCGCTGGCGCTGTCCGGGGTCCCGTTCGCGGGTCCGATCGGGGCCGCGCGGGTTGGCTACCGCGCCGGCGAGTACCTGCTGAACCCGACCTACAGCGCGCTGGAGGAGTCCGACCTCGATCTGGTCGTGGCCGGCACCGAGAATGCCGTGCTGATGGTTGAATCCGAGGCCAACCAACTCTCCGAAGAGGCGATGCTGGGGGCGGTCATGTTCGGCCACGAGCAGATGCAGGCCGCGATCCAGGCGATCCGCGAGCTGGCGGCCGAGGCCGGCAAGCCGGCCTGGGAGTGGGAGGCCCCGGCCACCAGCGATTCGCTGGAGGATCAGGTGAAGGCCGTAGTGGGCGATGCCCTGGTCGAGGCCTACCAGATTGCCGAGAAACAGGCGCGTACCCAGCGCATCGGCGAGCTGCGTACCCAGGCCGTCGAGGCCCTCGCCAGCGACGCCGAGTCCGGCCCATCGGCGGATGCCATCAAGACCGCCTTCCACGATCTCGAGTACCGTCTGGTGCGCGATCGCATCCTCGACGGCAATCCGCGCATCGACGGCCGCGACAACAAGACGGTCCGCCCGATCCGCATCGACACCGGCGTGCTGCCACGTGCCCACGGCTCCGCGGTGTTCACGCGCGGCGAGACCCAGGCCATGGTAGTCGCGACGCTGGGGACCGACCGTGACGCCCAGGTGATCGACGCGATCGAGGGCGAGCGCCGCGACCGCTTCATGCTGCACTACAACTTCCCGCCCTACTGCACCGGCGAGACCGGATTCGTGGGCTCGCCCAAGCGCCGCGAGATCGGGCACGGGCGTCTGGCCAAGCGCGGCGTCGCCGCGGCCATGCCGAACGACGAGGACTTCCCGTACGTGGTCCGCGTGGTCTCCGAGATCACCGAATCCAACGGCTCCAGCTCCATGGCCTCGGTGTGCGGTACGTCGCTCGCGTTGATGGATGCCGGGGTGCCGCTGAAGGCGCCGGTCGCGGGGATCGCGATGGGCCTCATCAAGGAAGGGGACCGCTTTGCGGTGCTGTCCGACATCCTCGGAGACGAGGACCACCTGGGCGACATGGACTTCAAGGTCGCCGGGACGTCGGACGGCGTCACCGCCCTGCAGATGGATATCAAGATCGACGGCATTACCCGCGAGATCATGGAGCAGGCGCTGGCGCAGGCGCGCGAGGGCCGCATGCACATCCTCGGCTGCATGAACGAGGTGCTGCCGCGTCATCGCGACGAGATGTCCTCCCACGCGCCGCGCTTCATCACCATGAAGATCAACCCGGACAAAATCCGCGATGTGATCGGCAAGGGCGGGGCCACCATCCGGGCCCTGACCGAGGAGACCGGCGCGAGCATCGACATCCAGGACGACGGGACGGTCAAGGTTGCCTCCACCGACCAGGCGGCGGGTCTCGAGGCCAAGCGCCGCATCGAGGAGCTGACCGCGGATATCGAGGTGGGCCGGCAGTACACCGGCAAGGTCGCCAAGATCATGGATTTCGGCGCGTTCGTCTCCATCCTGCCGGGCCGCGACGGCCTGGTGCACATCTCGCAGATCTCCGACGAGCGAGTCGAGAACGTGGGCGATTTCCTCGCCGAGGGGGATTCCGTGACGGTTCGCGTACTCGAAGTGGACAAGCAGGGGCGCATTCGTCTGAGCATGAAGGCAGTCGAACCCGAGTCCTGATCGGGCTCGTTTCGTTCACGGGCACCGGGTTGCGGTGCCCGGCCATTCAGATTCGGGACGCTTCGGCATGGATCTCGTCAGCATTCGCAAGAGCTACCGGCGCTACGCCCGTCATTACGACGCGACGTTCGGGCGGGTGTTCGCGACCGGGCGCGCAAGTGCGCAGGAAACCCTGGCACCGCTCTCCGGCAAGCGCATCCTCGAGGTCGGGGTGGGTACGGGCATCTCGCTGCCGGACTACCCGGACGACTGCGAGGTCGTCGGGATCGATGTCTCCCGGGAGATGCTGGAGGTCGCACGGGGCCGCCTGAACGGGGGACTCCCGGCCGTATCCGGGCTTTGCGAAATGGACGCGGAGCAACTCGGCTTTGCCGACAACAGCTTCGATGCGGTGGTGGCGATGTACGTGGCCACGGTGGTGCCGAACCCCGACGCCCTGTTCGCCGAGATGTGGCGGGTCTGTCGCCCCGGCGGTCGCCTGCTGGTGGTGAATCACTTCGCCTCGCAGCAATGGCTGTTGCGCGGCTTCGAGCGCTGCCTGCGCCCGCTGTCCAAGGCCGTCGGATTTCGCCCCGATATGGAGTTCGAGGACTTTGTCCGCGTCACCGGGCAGGAACCCTGCATGGTCGCCCCGGCCAGCCTGTTCGGCTACTGGAAACAGGTCGAATTCCGCAAGCCTGCCTGAGCGGCGCCGCTCGCCGGGCTCCGCTACAAGCACTGCCTTGGAATGCCCCGCAGGGGCCGCCCCGGGAGATCGCCACGTCGCTACGCTCCTCGCGATGACGGGGCGCGTGATGATTCCGGGGTGTGTCAGAGGCGTGTGAAGAGCGGCAGCTCGTGGCGGCGCGCATTGGCCGCGATGAAGCGTCCTCTCCCGTCCTGTTCGCGGTCCAGGCGCGCCTGCTCGGTGGACGCCTCGCCGACGATCGTGGCCAGGAAGACCTCCAGTTCGCCCCCGTCCACCCGCAGGCGCCCAAACGGTGACCCGTCCGCGGCGGCGTGCCAGAACAGCCGCGGCTGCCAGTTGCAGCCCTGGATCTTCGGGTGCTGGAAGAGCGCGATCAGGCGGTGTTCGAGTGCGTCGGGCATGGGAACCTCGGTCGGGCTGTAGCGGACGAAAGCCTCAGTGAGACGTCTGAGTGGCCCTGGCCGTCGCGCCAGTGGTCGGAAAAGGCGTTACTGTAGAGGAACCCGCCCACCGCGTCAGAGGATCCGACGAATGGCCATCGACTGGAAGCGCTATGACCCCGCCCCGTTCTATGACGAACTGATCAATAAGCCCGGCAAGCCGCGCGGGCCGGGCAAGGCGCTGGCGGAATACCTGGCCTCGCTGGACGAGGGCGAGATCCACAGCCGCAAGCAGGCCGCGGACAGCGCGATCCTCGAGATGGGGATCAGCTTTACGGTGTATACCGAGGGCGAGAATATCGACCGCGCCTGGCCGTTCGACATCATCCCCCGGGTGATCGCGCGCAAGGAGTGGGACCAGGTGTCCGCCGGGCTGGAGCAGCGCCTGAACGCGCTGAATCTCTTTATCGACGACATCTACAACGAGCAGCGCATTTTTCAGGACAAGGTGATCCCGCGCTACGTTCTGAACCAGTCGAAGAATTTCCGCGAGCAGTGCATCGGCATCAAGCCGCCGCAGGGCGTCTGGGCGCATATCTGCGGTACCGACCTGGTGCGCGACGGATCGGGGCAGTTCTACGTGCTGGAGGACAACCTGCGCGTACCCTCCGGGGTCTCCTACATGCTGGAGAACCGCCAGGTCACCAAGCGCGTGTTCCCGGAGATGTTCGAGAGCTCCAGCATCCTGCCGGTGGACGAATACCCGACTCAGCTGTTCGACATGCTGGCGTCGATCTCGCCGCGCCCGCAGGACTATCCCGAGATCGCGGTGCTGACGCCCGGCATCTACAATTCCGCGTACTTCGAGCACTCCTTCCTGGCCCAGCGCATGGGCGCCGAGCTCGTGGAGGGCGCGGACCTGGTCGTCGGGGACGACGACTGCGTCTACATGCGCACCATCGACGGTCTTGAGCGCGTGGACGTGATCTACCGGCGCATCGATGACGAGTTCCTCGACCCGGAGGTGTTCAACCCCGATTCGATGCTGGGCGTGCCCGGCCTGATGCGCGCCTGGCGCAAGGGGAACGTGGGCCTGGCCAACGCCCCCGGTGCCGGCGTGGCCGACGACAAGGTGATGTATGCCTATGTGCCGGACATCATCCGCTACTACCTGGACCAGGAGCCGATCATCCCCAATGTGCCGACCTATCTCTGCGTGAACGAGAAGGATCGCGCCTATGTGCTGGACCACCTCGACGAGCTGGTGGTGAAGCCGGCCAACGAGTCCGGCGGCTACGGCATGCTGGTGGGCCCGCACGCGACCAAGAAGCAGCGGGCCGAGTTTGCCCAGCTGATCAAGAAGGACCCGCGCAACTATATCGCCCAGCCGACGCTGGATCTTTCCGTCGCCCCGACCCTGTGCGGCGACGAGATCGAGCCGCGCCATCTGGACCTGCGCCCGTTCATCCTGCAGGGGGTGCGCACCGACGTGACCGCCGGCGGACTGACCCGCGTGGCGATGCGCAAGGGCTCGCTGGTGGTGAACTCCTCGCAGGGCGGGGGCAGCAAGGACACCTGGATCGTGGACGAGGAGAACTGAGATGCTCTCGAGAGTCGCCGAACGCGTTTACTGGATGGCGCGCTATGTCGAGCGCGCCGAGAATACGGCACGCATGGTCACGGCCTTCAATCTGTTGGCGCTGGACATGCCGAAATCGGTGCAGGTGTCGTGGAAGGGCCTGGTGGAGGTCACCGGCAACGAGGGCCTGTTCGACAATCACTACCAGCGGGATGATGAACGCAATTGTGTGAAATTCCTGCTGGCGGATGCCGACAACCCGAGCTCGGTGCTCAACTCCCTGCGGTCGGCGCGCGAGAATGTGCGTACCACCCGCGACCTGGTTCCCTCCGAGGCGTGGGAGGTGATGAACGAGCTGTACCTGTTCGCCCGTGACCATATCGATCAGGGCATCGGCAAGCGCGGCCGGTTCGAGTTTCTGTCCGAGGTGGTTCAGCGCTGCCAGACCCTCACGGGGCTGCTGGCTGGCACCATGAGTCATGATGCGGCCTATGACTTCATCCGCCTGGGGCGCAATCTGGAGCGCGCCGACATGTCCACCCGGCATGTCGACGTGGGCGCCCTCAAACTCCTGAAAAAGGACGGCGAGGATCCCGAGCCCTACGAGGGGCTGCTATGGACCAGCATCCTGCGTTCGGGGAGTGGCTTTCAGATGTACCGCCAGCATGTGAAGCGGCGGATCAACGGTGTGGACGTGGTGCGGTTCCTGCTACAGGACACCGCCTTCCCGCGTTCGGTGACCCACGCCCTGACTCAGGTGCAGGACGCGCTGGAGAAGCTGCCACGCAACGAACTGCCGTTGCGTCTGGTGATCCAGGCGCGCCGCCACGCCTCCAGCGCGCATGTGGAGGAGCTGATCGCGGAAGACGGCCTGCATGCCTTCATGGATGTGCTGCAGCGGGATATCGGGGACATCCACGGTGCGAACGTGGAGACCTGGTTCCGGATCGCGCCGGCGCAAACCCAGACCCAGGCGGCATAGGGAGGTAGTCGATGGATCGCGGGTGAAACTGCGATCCGTTCAGCGGCGGGACTTTTTCGCTTTGCTCGAAGCGGGCGCTGCGGCCTTGCCGGAGCCGCGGCTGACGCGGGTCCCGCGCTGCTTGCGCGCGTGGGCGGACTCCCAGTCGAAGCGCGGCAGGTCGGTGAAGGCCTTCTTGATGTTGGTGTCCCAGGCCTGGGTGAGTGAGCGCAGGTAGGCGTCGTCGGTCTCCAGGCACAGGTAATGGTCGAAGGTCAGGGTGCCGCGCTCGTAGACCATCACCTCGATCGGGGGCCCCACAGTCAGGTTCGAACGAATGGTCGAGTCGATGGAGACCAGCGCGCAGCGCGCGGCATCCCCCAGCGGGGTGGCCGGTTCGATGATGCGGTCCAGGATCGGCTTGCCGTACTTGCTCTCGCCGATCTGCAAAAAGCGCGTCTGCTGCGAGGTGGTGATGTAATTGCCCTGCGGGTAGACCATGAAGATCGCCGGGGCATCGTCGCCGATCTGGCCGCCGATGATCAGGGTGGCCTCGGCCTTAATACCGGAGCGGGACAGGGCCTCGGAATGCTTCTCCGCCTCTTCGCGGTTGAGCCGGCCGAGGTATTCGGCGGCATCCGACATGCGCTCCACCGTCGCCAGGCTTTCCTCGGCGCCTTCCTCCATGTCGCGCTTGAGCTGCTGCACCACCGACTGCGTGGTGGCCAGGTTGCCGGCCGCGAGGACCACGAATACCCGCTGCCCCTCGATCTCGAAGGTGTGCATCTTGCTGTAGGTGCTCACCTGGTCCACGCCCGCATTGGTGCGGGAGTCGGAGGCGAAGACGAGGCCGTCGTCCAGGTCGATGGCGACACAGTAGGTCATGGGGGCGCGGGTTTCCGGGCAAGGCAGTGACGGCATACTAGGGCTGGGGTCGGGGGGCGTCAACGCAGTGTCGCGTTGAGTGCCGTCGGCGGATGCACCGAACCGGTGCCCCCGCCGCGTGGTCTGCAGGCCTACTGAATGCGTGTTCTTGCGAGGAGATGCCGATGTTTCGTTCCGGCCTGTGGCTGTTGCTGACCCTGCTGTTCCTGCCCACGTTGGCGAGTGCCGATGCGCTCGAGCCCGATGCCCTGATCGAGCGCCTGCAGGCGGGCGGGCTGGTGATCTACTGGCGCCACGCCGCGACCGATCACAGCCGCCGCGATCAGGACCTGACCGACATGAGCCGCTGCGAACTGCAGCGCAATCTGGACGACCGCGGACGCGAGCAGGCGCGCCGGGTCGGCGCCGGCTTCGAACGTCACGCGATCCCGGTCGAGCGCATTTTGAGCTCGGCGTTCTGCCGCAATATCGACAGCGCCCGGATCGCCTTCGGCGAGGGCTCCTGGGAGGTTCGGGACGACCTGTTCAACGTGCCGCCGGTGCGCGACCGTCAGCGACAGCAGGCGCTGGTGACGGCCCTGCGGGACTATCTCGTGACGCCGCCGGAGGATGGCGACAGCAACGTGGTGATCGTGGGGCACAACATCAACCTCCAGCGCGCGGCGCGGGTGCGCATCGACGAAGGCGAGATCGCGGTGTTCGAGCCGGGCGGGGATGCGCCCCGCGTGCTCGGCATACTGACCCCCGAGGATTTCGACTAAGCGACCCCGGCCCGCCCTGGCGGGCCGGGGTCGCGTGGCCGGGCAGAATGACGCCGGAGCGTCTACGCAAAGGGGAGGGCGGAAAGATCGGGGGTGATGTGGTGAGGAACGGGATGGTGGGTAGAGTACTGGCCCTGATGCTGGCGATGGTGGCCCCGGCCGGCGCCGAGCCGCTGGCACCGAAGGCCCTGATCGAGCGCCTGCAGGCGGGCGGGCTGGTGATCTACTGGCGGCATGCGGCCACGGATCGGTCGCACGACGACTATGACCTCTCCGACATGACGGACTGCGAAGGGCAGCGCAACCTGAGCACCCGCGGGCGGGAACAGGCGCGGCAGGTGGGCAAGGGCTTCGAGCGGCACGCCATACCGGTCGAGCAGGTGCTGACCAGCGAGTTCTGCCGTAACTGGGAGACCGCGCACTACGGGTTCGGCGAGTACGAGATCCGGACCGAACTCTACAACCTGCCGATTATTCAGGACGATGCGCGCCGCGAGGACCTGATCGAAGGGCTGCGGCAGCACCTGAACACGCCGCCCGAGGCCCCGGAGAAGAACATTGTGATCGTGGGCCATGACCTGAACCTGCGCCACGCCGCGGAGGTGGAGATCGACGAGGCCGAGATGGCCGTGTTCGAGCCGCATGCCGACGGGCCGCGTCTGCTCGGAACGCTGCAGCCCGATGACCTGATGCACTGAGCCAGGAAAACTCGGATCCATGCACACAATCGCGCGCCCGTCGCTTGGGTGTGGCGCGCGTGGTGAAGCCCGGCCCCGGGTCGGGGCCGGGGCGGGGCGGTCAGTAGAGGAAATCCGGCAGGTGCTTGCGCAGGCTGGCGGCGTCGGTGGACTTGGTCACGTTCTTGGCCACCTCGGCGGTCACGCTCTGGGCGACGGTCGGGTCCAGTACCTCGCGCAGGGCGCCCAAGAAAGTCGGCGCGGCGACGATCACGAGTCGCTTGAAGGTGCCCTCGTGATAGGCGGCCTTGAGCCGCTCGGCGACTTGGCGGGCAAAACGGTTGCGTTCGTTGGCGGCGGGATCGGTACTCTCCTGCATGGCGTGCCGCGCATCCCCGCTGGCACTGCTCCAGCTGCGTCCGGGGCGATCCGAGACGAGATCCTGGTTGTGGGCGCGGGACTCGCTGTGCGAGAGCGTCTCGCTCTCGTGCATCCCCTGACAGGCGCGGCCCTCGCAGGCAAAGATGCGGGCGCGCGCGGCATCGGCGACAACGATCCAGACAGTGTCCATGCAGATCCTCCTGTGGCGTAGACGGTGGCCCCGGGTACCCGTTGGACGGGTCGACGGGACCGCTGCGGGGCCGGCCCGGCAGGCACCGGCCCCGTCTTCGAGTGTAGATGCTCTCAACCGGCGTGGGGGTGGTATCGCACAGAGCAGGGCCTGTTCCGTGCGGGCGCGCACGGCGTACGGCGCGGTACCCTGATCCCATGTATGCGCGTGCCAAGGAAATGACCCCATGAGCCTTCTGACCTGGCTGGGTATCCTCGTCTGCCTCTCTCAATCGGCTATCCTGTCCGGGCTCAACCTCGGGCTGTTCTCGCGCAGCAAGCTGGAACTGGAGGTCCAGGCGCAGAAGGGGGATCCGCGCGCGGAACGCCTGCTGGCCCTGCGCGGCGATGCGAATTTTGCCCTGGTGACCATCCTCTGGGGCAATGTCGCCGTCAACGTGCTGCTGGCGCTGCTGTCGGGCTCGGCGATGGGGGGCGTGGCGGCGTTCCTGTTCTCCACGGTCGTGATCACGATCTTTGCCGAGATCCTGCCGCAGTCCTATTTCTCCCGGCACGCGCTGAAGGTGGCCGGGGCGCTCTATCCGCTGCTGCGGTTCTACCAGTTCCTGATGTATCCGGTGGCGCGCCCCACGGCCTGGGTGCTGGATCGCTGGCTCGGCGGCGAGGAGATCCGGTTCTTTCCGGAGCGCGATCTGCACTATCTGATCGATCTGCATATGCAGGCGCACGGCAGCGAGATCACGCGGGTCGAGGGCCGCGGTGCCCGCAATTTCCTGGAGCTGGACGACATCCTGGTGCAGCACGAGGGGCAGGCGCTGGATCCGGACAGCGTGGTCGCCATGGAATTCGCGGACGGGCGCCCGGTCTTCCCCGCGATCGCGCCGCGGACCGATGATCCGTTCCTGGTTCGGCTCAATCGGCCGGGGCGGGGATGGATAGTGATTACCGACCCCGAAGGCGAGCCGCGCACGGTGATCCGGGTCCCGGAGTTTACCCGCGAGGCCCTGTTTGCACCGGAACGCTTTGATCCCCAGCATCACTGCCATCATCCTCTGGTGGTGCGTGATGGGGGCCGACGTCTGGGCGGGCTGGTGCCGCATTTCAAGGTGCGCCCGGCCAGCAGTGGCGACACCGTGGTCGGCGACGATGTCATCCTGCTGTGGACCGATGATCAGCGCCGCATCCTGAGCGGGACCGATATCCTCGGCCGTTTGCTGCGCGGTGTGGGGCAGCCGGCCCCGGCCGACACCCCGGGAGCGGTCTGAGCGCGAGCGCAGGAG
This sequence comes from Thioalkalivibrio sp. ALE31, assembly GCF_000377405.1. Taxonomy (GTDB): domain Bacteria; phylum Pseudomonadota; class Gammaproteobacteria; order Ectothiorhodospirales; family Ectothiorhodospiraceae; genus Thioalkalivibrio. The sequence continues at coordinate 130,800 of NZ_KB905021.1, forward strand.
GCCGAAACGAATGGAATTCAGGACCGTGGGCGGGGCGGGTATAACGCCCTATCTGGACGCCGTGGCACGCCTGCGTATCGCGGTGTTCCGCGAGTGGCCGTACCTCTACGACGGCAGTGCGGAGTACGAGGCGCGGTACCTGCAGGACTACGCGGACTGCCCGGACAGCACGCTGGTGCTGGCGCTGGAAGATGGCCGTGTGGTGGGCGCCTCCACCGCGTTGCCTCTGGCCGCGGCCGAGGCGGAATTCCAGGCCCCGTTTCGCGAGCAGGGGCTGGACCCGGCGGCGTACTACTACCTCGCGGAGTCAGTGCTGGAGCCGGAGTTTCGTGGTCAGGGAGCCGGGCACCGGTTTTTCGCCGCGCGCGAGGCGGCGGCCCGCCGGTTGGGGTTTGCGCATGCCACCTTCTGTGCGGTGGTGCGCCCGCAGGATCACCCGCGGCGCCCGGCGGACTATCGGCCGCTGGACGGTTTCTGGAGGAGGCGCGGCTACACCCGGGCCGAGGGCCTGGTCTGCCAGTTTCCCTGGCCGGATATTGGCGAGACGCAGGAAACCCACAAGCCATTGCAGTTCTGGTGGCGCCGGCTGTGAAAGCGGTCGCGGGGGTTACGCCCCCGAGTCGTCGCCCTGCGGATCGTTGTCCCCCTTGAGCATGCCGGCCAGCCCGGCAAACGGGTTGTGCGTGGCCGTGGTGCCGCCCGTCTTGCCGCTTCCGGGGGTGGCATCGGTATAGCGCTGGTGCTCGTTGTCGTGGCAGTACAGGCACAGCAGTTCCCAGTTGCTGCCGTCCGGGGGGTTGTTGTCGTGGTTGTGGTCGCGGTGGTGCACCGTCAGCTCGCGCAGATTGGCGCGGGTGAACTCCCGCCCGCAGCGCCCGCAAACCCACGGATACATCTTCAGGGCCTGCTCGCGATAGCCGCGTTCGCGCTCCGCCTGGTCGCGCCGACTGCGGGCCACCAGATCGTCAAGACGGTTGGGGGTCGAGTGGGTCATGGGGCGTTCTCCAGAGGTTGCTGCATCGAGCGTAGCTTTGATGCGCCGGCGCGGCCAGTCAGTCCAGGTCTCGAAGGTATTGCGTTAGCGCATCGATGCTGCGTTCGTGGCCGGAGGGGAGGGGGGCTTGCGGGTCCTGCAGCCACGCGGCGATGTCGGCGAAGGTAGTTCCGGCGCGGGTGTAGCGGGTCAGCATGTGGTAGCCCTCGGGGTAGAGCACGGCGCGGTGGGCACCGGACTCCTGCGCGGAAAGCCCCTCCAGCAGGCGCGCCAGGGGGCGCGGTGGCACGAGGTCGTCGCGCGCCCCGTAGAGGGTCAGGCTGGGCGCGGGCAGGTCGGGACCGGTCTCCAGCGCGCGGGTCATCAGGGTGGTCAGGCCGTCGAGGGCATCGATGCGCGCGTCGCGCAGCACGAGCGGGTCGTCGCGCATCTGTTGCAGCACGGCGGGGTCGTCCGTCGGGTGGATATCCAGTTCCGCCGCCATCTCGCCGTCCAGGCGCCAGCCGGGCGCCAGGCGCGCTCCCAGCCACAGGCCGAAGCGCTGATACCAGGGCATGTCGCCCCGGCTCCAGACGGCCGGGGCGATCAGCACCGTGCCGGCTACAAGGGGTGTCCCGTCCCCGGCATCGGGCGCCTCCGCCGCGGCCAGCAGGGCGACCGCGCCGCCCATGCTCTTGCCGACCAGGTAGGGCGTGCGATCGGGATAACGCGCCTGCAGCAGCCGCAGCGCGGTGCGGGCGTCCTCGGCCATGATCCGATGACCGGACCAGTAGCCGGCATTGCGCGTGCCGCCGAAGCCGCGCTGGTCATAGGCGTAGACCGCGATGGCATGCTCGGCGAGGGCCTCGCCCAGGGCCTGCATGCTGCCGCCGTGGTCGTTGAACCCGTGCAGGGCCAGCACCACCTGCTCCGGGGTCTCCGGACCCCAGCGATGCAGCGGCAGTCGATCACCGTCCGCGGTGTGGATGACCTCCGGGGCGAGGATCGGCACGCGGGACTCGCCACCGGACGGGTTGGGCACCGCTCCGGCACAGCCGGCCAGCCACAGGATGGCCAGCGGCAGCAGGAGACCCCGGGCGTGGCTACCGAGCATCGCCTTTGTCGTTGTCGTCGTCGGCGGCGGCAACGGCACGCGGGGGGAACAGGAATTCCCGCGGGCGTTCGCGCAGATGATGGCCGTAGGCGCGGAAGACGCGGCCGAAGGCCCCCATACGCACGCCCCGGGCGCGCAGCGCGACGTACAGCGCGAGGCCGAAACTGACCCACAGGTTGACGGCCCCGATCAGCAGCACGAAGACCAGGAACAGTGTGAATATCCCCAGCCCGGGTGTCTCGCTGGCGGTGATATAGCCGAGATTGGCCGAGGCGAAGGCCACGTGCTGGATATCCAGCGGCAGGCTCAGCAGGTAGCCGACATATCCGGTGACCCCGAGCAGGACACCGAACAGGAAGTTCCCGATCAGGGCCCCGTAGTTGTAGCCGATCCAGTCAGCCAGGCGGTGGCGGGCGCCGGTGGGCAGCAGGCGGCGCAGCCAAGGGTGTTCCCGCAGCCGGCCGGGCAGGTCGAGATAGGCGCAGCGGTTGTCGAAGAACCCGGCGATCAGGCCGGAGACGAACAGCCAGACCCCGGCGATCGCGGCGAAGAACAGCGCCAGCCCCATGATCGGGCGCAGGCCGTCCATCAGGTAGTCGGCCTCCTGGCCGGACAGGATCGGGGTCTCGAACAGGCGGGCGGAAAACAGCCCGATCAGGATCGCGGTGGGCAGGGCGATGCCCACGTTGCCCAGCACCGCGGCAAACTGCGAGCGTCCCACCCGCATCAGGAGGTCCGCCATCTTGCGCGGGTCGGCCGTCCCGCGTTCGCTCTCCTCGATGGCGGCGGCCAGGCGCGCGGCGGTCATCGCCGGCTGCTTGGTGGCGACGGTGAAGTGCAGGATGTGGATGAGCACGAAACCGAGCCCGTAGTTCAGGCTGGTCCACAGTGTGTAGGCCGCCTGGGACAGATCCAGGGCCCCGATCTGGATCTTGATCAGCGCCATCACCGCGATAATCAGCCCGGCGCCGGCCCCGGAGCGCAGCATCTGGAAGTATTCGCCGCGCGACTGGGTGATGTAGTGCTCGCCGGTGTCGCTGACATGCTGGGTAATGCTGCGCGAGACCAGCTTGATGTTGTCCTGCCACAGCGCGCGCACCCCGTGCTGGCGGGCGCTGATGGTGATGAGTTCGCGGAACACGCCGACCGAGGCGGCGCGGGTATCGCGCTCCGCATCGGGTTCCAGCAGGTCGAGCAGCTTGTGGATGCGCCGGAGGGTCTGGTCCAGGCGTTCCAGCAGGTGGGTCAGGGACAGGCTGTTGCCGTGGGTGATGGCCAGCTGGCGCAGGCGCGCGATCTGCTCGCCGCACTGCTCCAGCAGCACGCGGGCGTGGCGGTCGTCCATGCGTTCGCGGTTGGGGTCCTCCAGCGCGGCGCGATAGTCGCGCACGTAGGCGGAGATCTCGCGCTCCTGGGCCACAAACGCCGAGTTGCGCTCCGCGATCGACGGGTCCAGGCGCAGGAGTTCCGGTTCCAGCTCCTCGGCCGCCACCCAGATGGACAGCATCTCCAGGGCGTAGAGGATCTCCTCGCGGGCCCGGTGCAGGACCCCGGGATGCTCGCCGGACAGGCAGCCCAGTGCCTCCAGCAGGCGCCACCAGGCATCGTCCGGAAGGGCGGCGACCCAGACCGCATCGTCGGTCTGGTGAAAGACGTGAAACAGCACATCTTTCAGATCCTGGCGATCCATCGGGCGCGGGTTGATGCGCTCGTAGATCAATTCGGCCGCCTCGCGAAAGAATCCCTTGCGCGAGAACAGGCCGATCCCGGTGTACAGCGTCAGGTGCCGGGCGTCCTCCAGCCCGTCCTCCAGTCGCTGACGCAGCCGTTCCTGCAGGCCCGGGTGGTCCGCGAGCGCCAGGGTCAGTTGTTCGATCCGGCCGATAACCGGGGCCACATTGCGGGGATCTTCCGGGCGCAGCCAGTCGACGAGTTCGCGCAGGGTCTCGGCCAGATCGAGGTCGGCATCTTCCACGCGGGCCAGGAGGTGTTCCGCGTCCTGCTTTGTCATGACAATCCCTGTGGCGGCTGGGCTGGCGTAGCATTATACGAGGCCATACGGGGCTTGTGTCCGCGCGTTGCAGGGGCGCCGATGCGGCCCGGAGATTGAGCTTGAGGCCCGCTGCGTTCACAATACGCCCCTCAATTCTCCCGTGTACTCACGCAGGCCGGCAGTAGCAGGCGGCTTGCGTAACCTGTGCGCGGACGCCCCGCGCGGGTTCGGGCCGCGACGCGCGGGACCCATGGGGCCCAGGCCCCGGCCCAGAGCGAATCGATGATCCAGCTGCGAACCTACGTCTACATGGATTCCCTCCAGCCGCAGCTGGCGGAATACATGGCTACGGTCTCCCAGGGCTTTCTGCCCGTACCGGGGGACTCCTGCCTGTGGGTGGAGGTTTCGCCGGGGATGGCGGTGCACCGTCTGACCGACGTGGCGCTGAAGGCGACCAACGTGCACCTCGCGCAGCAGGTCGTGGAGCGCGAGTTCGGTTCCATGGTGATCCACCACCGCGACCAGAGCGAGGTGCAGGAGGCCGGTCGCGTGCTGCTCTCGCGCCTGGGCGCCAGCCAGGAGGATCGCCAGCCCTGCCGCATCCCCTGGCAGGAGACCATCCGCGGGATGACCCCGGATCACACCGTGCTGATCAACCGCCAGAACCGCCGCGGGAACATGATCCTGCCGGATCAGAGCATGTTCATCCTCGAGGCGGAGCCGGCCGGCTACATCATCTACGCCGCGAACCAGGCGCTGAAGGCGGCCAATGTGTCGCTGATCGATGTGCGTGCGGTGGGCGCCTTCGGGCGTCTGACCCTGGCCGGCCGCGAGGGCGACGTGGACGAGGCGGCGCGCGCGGCGATCCACGCGCTGCACAACCCCGCCGGGACCTGAGATGCATCGCGCGCAGCTGCTGGACCTGCTCGCCCGTCACCAGACGACCTTCATCGAGGAGGCCGGCTTCGTCCGCCGCGCGCTGGATTTCGTCAACGACCACCCGGACTGCTTCAATTGCGACCTGACGCCGGCCCACGTGACCGGCTCGGCCTGGGTGGTCAGTCCGGATCGCGAGCAGGCCCTGCTGTTGCTGCACGGCAAGCACCATCGCTGGTTCCAGCCAGGCGGGCATGCCGATGGTCAGGCGGATATCCTGCAGGTGGCGCTGCGCGAGACACACGAGGAAACCGGCTTGTCCCCCGAGCATATCCGGCTCGTCGAGGAAGACATCTTCGACCTGGATATCCACACCATCCCCGCCAGCCCGCATTTCCCGATGCACGAGCACATCGACGTGCGCTTCCTGCTGGAGATCGATGACCGCCTGCCGGTGCCCGGCAGCCACGAGTCGCACGACATCCTGTGGGTCCCGCTGCAGCATGTCTCGCGCTACAACAACAGCCGTTCCCTGTGGCGGATGGTGGAGAAGACCCGCCGCCTGCGGACCTACCGGCACATTCACCCGCGCTGATCCCGTATCCCCAGCGGGGTGGTGACGTTTCCGCCCGCCCGGCGGGGCGCTATAGTCGCCTTCCGTCTCCCTGATCCATGCGTCCTGTGTCGATGAGCGTTCTGCCACGTCTTGGCCTGCTGCTGTGCCTGATTCTAGCTGCGCCGGTGCTGGCCGACGCCGCGGAGCCGCGTTCGATGACCGTGACGGATCCCGCCGGCGTGGAGCTGGACGTGACCGTCTACCCGGCCGAGGGTGAGCGCCTCTACCTCTGGCTGCTGCCGCAGGCGGGCGCGCACGCCAACCATGCCGAGTTCGGCCGCGAGCTGGCGGCCATGGGCATCGAGGTCTGGCAGGTGGACCTGCTGGATGCCCATTTCCTCCCCCGCACCAACGAGAGCATGCGCAGCCTGGATGGAGTCAGCGTGGCCGCGTTGCTGCGCGCCGCGCATGAAGAGACGGGCAAGGAGGTCATGCTGGTGGCCTCCGGTCGCCCGGCCATCACCGCGCTGCGCGGCCTGCGCCAGTGGCAGAAAGACGGGCCCGAGGCGGCCTACGTGCTGGGTGCGGCCCTGGCCTTCCCCAACCTGATGGTGGACACGCCAGTCGCCGGGGCGCCCGCGGAGTTTGTGGATGTCGTGCGGGCCACCAGCCTTCCGGTGTTTCTGCTGCAGCCGACCCAGGGCGTCTACCGCTGGCACCTGGACGAGATCCTGACCGACCTGCGCCGGGGTGGCAGCGCGGTATTCGTGCAGATGATCCCGGGGGTGCGCGACTTCTACTACCTGCGCCGTTCCGACCCCGAACCGGAGGAAGTGGCCATGGCGGCCCGTCTGCCCGCGCAGTTGCTGCAGGCGGGCCGGTTGCTGGCCAGCGTCCCGCGCCCGCTGGCGGCGGCGCCGATGCCGGAACTCGCGCACGAGGTCGAGGCCGGTCGGGGGCTGGTAGCGCGCGATCACCCACCGCCGGTCGCGGACTTCACCCTGACCGATCACCTTGGCGATGAGCAGTCGCTGTCCGACTACGCGGACCAGGTGGTCCTGCTGAACTTCTGGGCCAGCTGGTGCCCGCCCTGTGTCCACGAGATCCCGTCGATGAACCGCATGGCCGAGACCCTGGGCAAGGGTTTCGCCATCGTCTCGGTTAACTATCAGGAGAGCGCCGAGCACATCTCCGCCTTCATGGACGAGGTGCAGGTGGATTTCCCGGTGCTGATGGATTTCGACGGCCGGGTTGCCGCCGACTGGCGTGTATTCGCCTTCCCCAGCTCCTTCATCCTTGGCCGCGACGGCCGCGTGCGCTATTCCGTCAACAGCGCCATCGAATGGGACGACCCCGACGTCATCAACCGCGTCCGTACCCTCATGACCGAGCCCGAATAGCCGGCCGGACGGTCGTGCGTTATTCGTCGGTGGAGCCTTCCACCGTGGTCAGGCCGAAGGCGTGCCACATTTGCATGCCGCCGCGGTACCACTTGATGCGTTCGGCCGGGTAGCCGAGGTTGGTCAGCGTGCGGATGTTGGTGGGGGACTGCCCGCACCAAGGGCCGTTGCAGAACAGCACCAGGGTCTTCGCGTGGCTGAAGTCGTAGAAGTCCCCGTCGAAGACCACGTCGAACCGGTCGCTCAGCACATTGCGTACGTCGTCCGGGTCGGCCCCGGAGGCGAAGTGCAGGCGATCCCAGGGGATGTTGATGGCACCGGGGATGGTGCCGCGGCGATATTCGCGTGGGGTGCGTGAATCGATGATCAGCAGGTCGTCGCGCTCGGTGGTCTGGCGCAGGTAATCGATGAACTCCAGTTCACCCAGCGTCTCGACCCCTCGACCCAGGCTCATCGGCTGGATGCAGAAGGGCGGACAGGGGCGCGCAATCTGCGCATAGTCGAGATCGATGGTCGCGAAGGTGTCCTGGTCGCGGGTCACCGTCACGCGCTCGTCGCCGTGGCGCACCTCGAACTCGGCCATGTCGGCGGTGATGCCCACCTCCACCTCCGCGAAGGTGGGTGAGGCCACCAGCAGTGCCAGGCTCGCGAGCAGGCCGCATACACGGGGCGATGCGGGTTGGGGCTTTTCCATCGGATTCTCCTCGGCATCCGCCATTCCTCAAGCGTAGTCCCGAATATTGCCGAGCACGCGCAAGGGCCCACGTGTGGCGGGTATTTCGGGCGGCGGCGTTACCCTTGCGCCTGTTCGTCGAGGAGTTCGCGGATCTGGTCGATGACGCCGGGTTCGGTCCATTCGATCGCGCCGAACAGGTAGTAGCGCAGCTGGCCCTCGCGGTCGATGACGTAGCTGGTGGGGTAGGCCATCGCGCGCCAGTCATTCAGGGAGGCCTGGTCCGGGTCGAGGAGGATGGTGAAGTCCGTTTGCACTTCGTCCTCGATGAAGCGGCGGATGGTGGCCTCGTCCTCGCCTAGATTCACCGCGAGGATGCGAAAGCCTTCCGCGCGCAGTTCATCCTCCAGCAACTGCATGGATGGCATCTCGTGCACGCAGGGCGGGCACCAGCTTGCCCAGAAGTTCACCAGCACGACCTCGCCGCGATAGTCCTCCAGACGACGGTTGTCGCCGGCAAGGTCGGGCCGTTCCAGCGGCGGGGCGGCCACGGGCTCGTCCAGGGTATTCAGTTGCGCGTCGCCGCCGGTGGGGGTGCGCACGGCCAGGTCGGTGTCCGCATCGGCCACGGCCGGCGTCCGCTGGCGGGGCAGGCGCGACAGCATCTCCATGCCGAAGGCGATCTCGCGATGGAAGTGCTCGCTCGCCAGTTGCTCGCCGGCCGTGGCATCCGGGCGGAAGAAGAACCGGTCGCGGATGCCGGGAAGCAGGCGGGCCCCCACGGCACTACCGCCCTCCGTGAGACCCGCGCGGATGCGGCCGAGTTGCTGGCGCTGTGGGGATTGCGCCGGTTGCAGGATGTACACGGGGAGGTTGGTCAGCCCGACGATGGCCTGCAGCTCGGCACCTTCGGTGTCCACGCCGGTGTGCAGGTAGGGGCTGGCCATCAGCAGGCCGGCCATGTGGTCCGCATCCGGGTGGGCGAGCTGCCACTGGTAAAGCCCGGTGAGCAGCCAGGGCAGGGCGCGGTCGTGGCCGAACGCGAAGACGGCGCGACCGGTATCGGCGTGAGCCGACTCGATCAGGTCCGCGACCGTCGTGGTGGGCATGTCATCGAAGCTGGAGGCCGCCTCCGGCAGGAAGTGGCCGCTGAAGGGGTCAACCAGCCAGACCTCGATGCCGATGGCCTGCAGGGCCAGGGCCTGGGTGCGGTGGCCGTCGCGCAACCCGTGCTCGGACGGGAACCACAGCAGCACGGCGTCGCCGTCGGCGCGATAGCGCTCCACCGGGACCTCGGCGCCGCCGGCCTCGATGATGGCGGCTGCGTTCGCAGCGCCGGTTGGATCCCCGGCATCCTGGGCCAGGGCGATAAGCGGCGTCCCCAGAAGCGCTACCAGAGTGAGCAGAACAACGGCGAGAGAACGGGTCATGCAGGCCTTTCCGGAGGGTGTTCGGGGAGAGACGCACGAGGGCTCGATATTGATCCGCCGGTGCTGAATGCAGTCCGGTCGTCCCGTGGACATCCTTGTGAGATTCCACACCTAGAGCGACACCGGGACCCGGCGATACGGCTCGGGGGGCGGCGGTCTGTGGTCGCCGCTTTCGGGGAAGCGCTGGATCAGCTTGTCGTAGTAGCTGCGGATGTTCTGCACGTAGACGACCGGCTCCCAGCCACGGGCGTAGCCATAGCGGGTGCGCTCGTACCATTCGGGGTCGGCCAGGCGCGGGAGCCACTGCATCACGTCCAGCCAGCGATCCGGATCGTCGCCATGCGCATCCGCCAGGCGACGGGCGTCGTGCAGGTGACCGAGGCCGACGTTGTAGGCCGCCAGGGTCATCCAGGTGCGGTCCGGTTCCGGGATTCGCTCCGGGAGTCGTTCGCGCAGATCCAGCAGGTATCGCGTGCCACCGTCCACGCTCGATGCGGGATCGGTGCGGTCGTCGATGCCGAGACCCGCAGCGGTGTTCTGGGTCAGCATCATCAGCCCGCGCACGCCGGTGGGCGACACGGCGTTGGCATTCCAGTGTGACTCCTGATAGGCCACCGCCGCGATGAAGCGCCAATCCAGGCCGTATTGCTCGCCGGCGCTCTCGAACAGGTCGCGAAAGCGATCCAGGCGGTCCTCCACTCGGCGGGCGAAGGTCAGGGCGTCCACCAGGTCGTGGGTCTCCAGGTGGCCCAGGTAACGGTCGGTCATCAGCTCCAGTTCGCGGCTCTCGCGCAGGCGCTCGATATAGCGTTCCGCCGCTTCGATCAGGCTGTGGTCGAACCCGGACGGGAACAGCCAGGTGACGGTCGCACCGCGCTCGAACTCGTACGCGGTGCGCAGCTCCGGATGCAGGCGCCGCAGCCGCCCGAACTCCAGCGAGTTCATCAGGGCATAGTCGATCTCGCCTGCGGCCAGGGCCTGGCGCAGCGCCTCGGCGGTGCCCAGCGGTACCAGGTCGATCGCTGGGTCAGGTGGCTCGTCGCTCAGCGTTTCCAAGGGGTTCTCTTCCGGATCGGCGGATTCGGGGCCCTCCGCCAGGGTCGAGCTCCGTTGTCTTGAGGCCTCGACTTGGGCCAGGTGGTCCCGCAGGCGTTCCGGCAAGGGGGATTGCGCGGTGAACCCCAGACGGGTTCCGGCAGGCAGATCGTCGAGGGCGGACAGGGCCGCGTTCGCTTCGTTGCCGCGCCAGAAGGCGAGGAGCTGCTGGATCGCGAGGATCTCCGGGCCCGGTTTGACCGCGGGATCGCCGGGATCGACCAGCAAGCCGGCGGCAAGATCCACGCGCTGTTCGCGCAGACGCTGGTGGGCCTCGGCCGCTGTGTCCACGCGGGTGACCCGGATGCGCGTGCCCAGCTCCCGCGCAAAGCCGTGCAGCAGGTCGAGGTCCAGTTGGTCGTGGCCGTTGGCCATGGTCAGTTCCGAACGGCCAAGTGGAGTGTCCACCAGAACGACCTGCAACTCCTCGCGAAAGGTGAGCTGCTCCAGTGCAGAGGGTGGCTGGAACCAGACCCGCAGACCAATCATCACCAGCAGCACGATGAAGATGCCGAGCTCGATCTGACGCCAGGTCGTGCTTGGAGGTCGGAGCTGAAGGTGCGGGGCCATGGACTGGATGATACCCAATCAAGCGGCGTGGCCGCGCGGGGCGCGGCGGTGCCGGGTCCGGGCGCTGGTCCTGGCCGGAATGTTTCCCTATCGCCAGTTCAGGACCAGCCCCTGAGCGCGCAGGATCTGCAGCGCGGGGTCGACACAGGTGTCGATGAAGGCGGCCCGGCGCGGATTGTCGCGTGCCAGTCGGCGGTAGTCCGGACCCGCGGGCAGGCCCGCGAGCTGGTAGATATCCGCCGTGGGGTAGTAGAAGGCGTGCACGAACTGACGGAATACCCGGCGCATCAGCGGCCGGTAGGTGGCCTTCTGCCAGGCGGGCAGGGAGTCCAGGTAGCTTTCCAGCGTGTCGCGGGCATGCGCCATGTGGCGGGCCTCGTCGATCATGTGGGTGGTGACGACGTCATGCACCGTGGGGCTTATCTGGTCGCGGCGCTGGTGGATCAGCCGGTTCATCCGGTCCGGCACCTCCTCGCCGATCATCACCGCGATCCAGAAGATCGAGGACTCGAACGGGGCGAAGCGTCCGACCAGGGTGGCGAGACGTGGCTTCGGGAAGCGCTTCTCCGGCAGCTCCAGGCCGCTGCGCCGCATGAACTCGATGAACATCAGGCTGTGCCCGGCCTCTTCGCGCAGCTCGTGCAGGCGGTAGTTCAGCCGGTCCAGCCGGCCGGTCGAGTGCATGGAGATGCGCGAGATGCGCTCCATGAACAGGCCCTCCAGCCACAGTGCCCCGCTGATGAAGTAGAGGAACTCGTACTGCGACAGGCGGCGTTTCTGCTCGGCGGACAACGCCGAGTATTCCGGCGTACCGAATAGCGAGACGGCCTCTTCCGGGATCCAGAAGTCCTCCGGCGACAGCGCATCCCAGCGAATCCGCGTGAGCGGATCCTGGTATGGCGAACTGTTGCGGCTCAAGTGATCGAGCAGCTCCTGGGAGGAATTCATCGTTGGCGTGCCGGGGCCCATGCGGATGACGCCGGGAATCATACCGGCTCTGCCCGTCCGGACCAACGCCAACCCGTTGCAATCTGCGGTTGCTCCCCCATGATTAAGGAGACGCTGATTGAATCGCACGTCCGCGTTGGCGCCCCCTGTTTTCCGAGACAAGGCGCGTCGTGCAGCGGGTAGTGGTTCTACCCGCAAGCGGCGCAACGCAGGATCGGGGAACAGGGGGCACCAACCCCACAAGCCATTGAAAGCAGGGGCTCGGCCGCTTTTGCGCGCGCACAGCGTTGCGGCTCCCTTATGCAGAACGACTACACGGCACTCACCGCGCCTTGTTCGCACGCAAAAGCGACTCGAGCGCGGACGTGCGATTCAATCAGCGTCTCCTTAAGATCATGGACAAGAACATACGTTACCGGATCAGCTTTCTGAACAATGGCAAAACCTACGAATTGTTCGCCCGTGATGTTTATCAGGATGAACTGTACGGGTTCGTGACCATCGAGGGTCTGCTGTTCGGGGAGCGCTCGCAGGTCGTGGTGGATCCCTCGGAGGAACGCCTGCGTACCGAGTTCGAGGGAGTGGAGCGCTTCCACGTGCCGATGCATGCCCTGATTCGCATCGACGAGGTCACCGCCGTGGGGACGCCGCGCATCCACGACGCGGGCGCGGTGGGTGGAAACGTGCATGCCTTCCCGGGGTTGCCAGGCAAGGGTGGGTCCTGATCCGCAAGCGTTTTCCACCGGCCCTCCATTGCGCCGCTGCCGCGCCTGGTTTAGGATTCCGCGCTCTGTAGCCGTCCAGCGGTTGCGGAAAACGGAGAGGTGGCCGAGCGGTCGAAGGCGCACGCCTGGAAAGTGTGTATACGGTAACCCCGTATCGAGGGTTCGAATCCCTCCCTCTCCGCCAGATTCGAGCAAAGGGGCCTGCGTGGCCCCTTTTGCATGTTTGGCCCCGGAGAGCGCTGACAAGCGTGTACATTCATCAGTGTTTCCCTAGGACGCTCTCTCGCCCCATGGAACCCCGATTTCGCGAAACTGACCTCCTGCGTGGCGTGGCGCAGATTGCCCAGCTCCCGGCCGACACGGGCGTCGAGATCGCCTTTGCCGGGCGCTCCAACGCCGGCAAGTCCAGCGCCCTGAACGCCTTGTGCGGGCGCAAGGCGCTGGCGCGGGTGGGCCGCACCCCCGGGCGCACCCAGGAGATCAACCTCTTCCGTCTGCCGCCCGCCGAGCACTGGCGGCTCGTCGACCTGCCGGGCTACGGCTACGCCAAGGTGTCGGCCGGCAAGCGCGCCGAATGGGATCAGCTTCTGGGTGGCTATCTGCAGACGCGCCAGTGCCTGGTGGGGCTGGTGCTGATCATGGACATCCGCCGGCCGCTGACCGAGCTGGATCGCCAGCTCCTGGACTGGGTGCCTCTGGAGCGCTGCCACTTGCACTGCCTGCTGACCAAGGCGGACAAACTCTCGCGCCAGGAGGCCGACCGCCAGTTGCGCAAGGCGCATGGTGAGCTGGAGGCCATGGGCGTCGAGGCGACGTTGCAGACCTTCTCCTCGCTGAAGAACCAGGGTGTCGATGACCTGCGCGGCCTGCTGGGTGGCTGGCTGGCCGAGCATGATCCGGAGTCGGCTCCCGCGACCGGCTGAGGCCCGTCTCTGCCCGACGGTCGAGCGGATACACGAAACGCAGACAAAAAGAAGCCCCGGCCTTGGGGTGGGACCGGGGCTAATTTCGGCCTCTACAGGGGGGGAGAGAGGCCTATTGCCCGCTCAGGGAGAGAAGCGGGCCGCGCTGGGCTAGAGCGCTCAGTAAGTGAGAAAGCACTGCGCGGGCAAAGTTCCTGCCGCGTGCCTCTCGATTGCGAATTTTTTCACAGAATCCATCGTTGCCGTCCGGGGTGTGGCTCAGTTGGCTGTCCCGGTGGCCTCCGCATGGGTTCGCAGGCCCTCCACCAGTTCGGCGGCGGGTGTCCCGTGCGGGTAGATCTGCAGCAAGTCGCCTTCCGGGCCGACCAGGTAGGTGGACGAGCTGTGATCGACCACGTAGCCCATGGCCGAGTCGATCTCGGTGCGTTCGTAGAATACGCCGTAGCGTTCCGTGATCGGCTGCAGCTCTTCGTGGGACCCGGTCGCCGCCTGGATGGCCGGGTGGAAGTGCCCCACATAGGTCTCCAGGCGCTCGCGGTCATCACGTTCCGGGTCGACGCTTACCAGTACCGCCGCGACCTCGCCCTCCAGCTCGGGCGGCAGGCGGTCCAGCGCGGCGCTGATCCAGCCCAGGCTGGTCGGGCAGGCATCCGGGCAGGCGGTGTAGCCGAAGTAGACCCAGACGTATCGCCCTTCCAGGTCCGCCAGCCGGAACCGCTCGCCCGTGGTGGAAACGGGCAGTTCGATCGGCCCGCCGGATACCGCATCGGCCACCGGCAGGCGTTCGTGGTCGGCCCCCTGGGACACGGGGGGTGGTGCCGGGCGGAGCATCACGAAGACGAGCAGGGCGCCGGCCGCCAGCACGGCCAGTACCCAGAGCAGGCTGCTCAGCGGGATACGCTGCATGTCGGTTTTCCTCAGGGGTTGTCGCTGTGGCTGCGGCGGGTGACAAAACGAAACTGGACCCGGGCCGCATCCGCATCGCCCGCGGGCATCACGGTGGCGGCCCAGGTCATGGCCTCGGTGGTGCAGATGGGCAGCGTCGTCTCGCCGACATAGCGCCCGCCGCCTGTGTGTTCCAGCCGCGGGCGCTGGAAGCCCATGTACATCTCCACCCCGGCCAGATCCAGTTCCAGGGCCTCGGGTTCGCCGAGGTTGCCCCGGGCCGCCGGGTCCAGCTCCAGGGTCAGCTCAAGTGGTTGCAGCATCGGCACGGGGCGTGGCGTGATCCCCAGGGTCAGCGTACCGCCCGCCGGATGGTCGGCGCTGCAGGGCCCTGCGTTCAGGTCGCAGTCCTCCGGCTGGACGATGGTGATCCCGCCGGAACCACCGGTGTCCAGATAGCGTTCGGCCAGCACCCAGGCGGTCGCCAGCAACAGGACCGCGACCAGCCAGGGGGCGAGCCGGTTGAACCCCTTGGCCAGTGAATCCGACATCTAGTGTGCGTCGTCCCAGTTGGCGCCGGTGCCGACATCTACCACCAGCTCCACGTCGAGCTCGGCGGCCCCGCTCATGGCCTGGCGCACCAGCGTGGTCAGGTCCTCCACGGCCGCATCGGCCACCTCGAACACCAGTTCGTCGTGCACCTGCATGATCATGCGGGCGTCGATATTCGAGTTCGCGAGATCGTTGGCGACGCGCACCATCGCGCGCTTGATGATGTCGGCGGCGGTACCCTGCATCGGGGCGTTGATGGCGACACGCTCGGACTGCTGGCGTCGCGCCCCGTTGCGGCTGTTGATCTCCGGCAGGTACAGGCGGCGGCCGAACAGGGTCTCGACATAGCCGTTCTCGCGCCCGGAGGCGCGCGCGCGTTCCATATAGTCGTGCACGCCGGGATAGCGATTGAAGTAGCGGTCGATGTACTCGCGCGCCTCGCCCTGCTCGATGCCGAGGTTGCGCGCCAGGCCCCAGGCGGACATGCCGTAGATCAGGCCGAAGTTGATCGCCTTGGCCGCGCGGCGCTGATCGCCGGAGACCTGCTCCGGGTCCAGCCCGAAGACCTCGGCGGCGGTCGCGCGGTGGATGTCCTGGCCCTCGCCGAAGGCCTTCAGCAGGCCCGCGTCCTGCGACAGGTGGGCCATGATGCGCAGCTCGATCTGCGAGTAGTCCGCCGCCAGCAGCTGGTGTCCCTCATCCGCGATGAACGCGCGGCGGATGCGCCGGCCGGCCTCGGTGCGCACCGGGATGTTCTGCAGGTTCGGCTCCGAGGACGACAGCCGCCCGGTGGCTGCCCCCGCCTGGTGGTAGGAGGTGTGCACCCGTCCGGTCTCCGGGTGGATGCGCCGGGGCAGGGTCTCGGTGTAGGTGCTGCGCAGCTTGGACAGGCCGCGGTGCTCGAGGATCAGGCGCGGCAGGGCGTAGTCGTCCGCCATCTGCTCCAGCACGTCCTCGGCGGTGGAGGGCTGGCCCTTGGGCGTGCGCCGCAGCACCGGCAGGCCCAGGCGCTCGAACAGGATCTCCTGGATCTGCTTGGGCGAGCCGAGGTTGAACTCGCCGCCGGCCTCCTCGAAGGCCTCGCGCTCGATGCGCTCCATCTCGGCCAGCAGCTCCTGGCTCTGCTCGCCGAGCAGATCCGGGTCCACCTTTACGCCCACGCGTTCGATATCCGCCAGCACCGGGACCAGCGGCATCTCGATCTCGCGGTAGACGAACGCGGGGCCTTCAGCCTCTTGCAGGCGCGGCTGGAACACCGCATCCAGCTGAAGGCAGATGTCGGCATCCTCGCCGGCGTAATCGGTGGCGATGCCGATATCCACCTCGGCGAACGGGATCTGCTTCGCGCCCTTGCCGGCCACGTCCTCGTAATGCGTGGTCTGGTAGTCCAGGTGGCGCTCGGCCAGGGAGTCGAGGTCGTGGCGGTTGGCGCCGGCATCCAGGCAGAACGACTCGAGCAGGGTGTCGTCGACGATGCCGCGCAGGGTGATGCCGTGATTACCCAGCACGTTGCGGTCGTACTTCAGGTGATGCCCCAGCTTGCCGTGGTCCTCGGATTCCAGCCAGGGCTTCAGACGTTCCAGCGTCTCCGCGCGCGGCAGCTGCGGGTCGGCATCCGGCCCGGTGTGGGCCAGCGGCAGGTAGTAGGCGGTGCCTGGCTCGAAGGCGAAGGACATGCCGACGATCTCGGCGCGCATCGCATCCAGGCTGGTGGTCTCGGTATCGAAGGCGACCCGCTCGGCCTGGTCCAGACGCTCCAGCAGCTCGGCCAGTTCGACCTCCTCGCGCAACGTGCGGTAGTCGGCCTTCGCCAGCGGCGAGCCCGGATTGCCGCTAGCGGCCGCGTCCTCGCCGCCCTCCAGCTCCGCGCGCCAGCGGGTAAAGCCATAGCGGCGCACCATCTCCAGCAGGCGCTCGTGGTCCGGCTCGCGGATGTTGAGGTCGTTGGGGCCGACGTCCAGCTCGACATCGCGCTTGACCGTGATCAGTTCGCGCGAGGTGGGCAGGCGCTCGGCCGCGGCGCGCAGGTTCTCGCCGATCTTGCCGCCGATGCCGTCGGCCTGTTCCAGAATGGTGTCGAGATCGCCGTACTTCGCGATCCACTTGGCCGCGGTCTTGGGGCCGACCTTGTCCACGCCCGGGATGTTGTCGACGCTGTCGCCCATCAGCGCGAGGTAGTCGACGATCTGCTCCGGGGCGACGCCGAATTTCTCCTGCACGCCCTCGGGGTCCAGCGTGACCCCGCTCATGGTGTTGACCAGCGTGATGCGGTCATTCACCAGCTGCGCGAGATCCTTGTCGCCGGTGGAGATCACCACGTCATGCCCGGCGCGGGCCGCCTGGTCGGCCAGGGTCGCGATCACGTCGTCGGCCTCCACGCCCTCGACGCACAAAAGCGGCAGGCCCATCGCCCGCACCAGTTCGTGCAACGGTTCGATCTGGGCGGCCAGCTCGTCCGGCATCGGCGGGCGGGTGGCCTTGTATTCCGGATAGATGTCGTCGCGGAAGGTCTTGCCCTTGGCGTCGAACACCACCGCCATGTGTTCCGGGCCGTAGTCCGCGCGCAGCTTGCGCAGCATGTTGGCCACACCAATCATCGCCCCGGTCGGGGCGCCATCCGGCGCGGTCAGCGGCGGCAGCGCATGGAAGGCGCGGAACAGGTACGACGAGCCGTCGACCAGGACAAGAGGCGCTTGCGACATGAAGGTGGAATCCGGACAGGGAACGCGCGCCATTCTACAGGCCCGGCCCGGGCCGCGACCATTTGTGCGCGCCCGGGGGCGCCGGTACGCTGAAGCCTTCACCCTTGGGAACCCGCTGCATGAACAACCGCGAACGTGCCGAACACCCGGGCCTGCGCCCGATCGATGACTCCGCCCTGACCCGCGAGAGCTGGAAGATCTTCCAGATCATGGCGGAGTTCGTGGAGGGCTTCGAACGCCTGGCGCATATCAAGCCCTCGGTGAGCATCTTCGGCTCCGCCCGCTTCCCGCCGGAGCATCGCTACTACCAGCTGGGCGAGGCAACCGCGCGGCAGCTCTCGGACGCCGGTTTCGCGGTGGTCAGCGGCGGCGGTCCGGGCATCATGGAGGCGGCCAACAAGGGGGCGTTCGCCGGGCGCTCGCCGAGCATCGGCCTGAATATCCAGTTGCCGCACGAGCAGAGTGCGAACGATTACCAGGACGTGGGCCTGGGGTTTCGTCACTTCTTTTCGCGCAAGGTGATGTTCGTCAAGTACGCCTCGGCCTACGTGGTGCTGCCCGGGGGCTTCGGGACGCTGGACGAACTGGCGGAGATCCTGACCCTGGTGCAGACCGGCAAAACCCGGCGCATCCCGGTCGTGCTGGTGGGCAGCGAATTCTGGAAGGGCCTGCTCGACTGGTTCCGGGATACGCTCGTGGAGCAGGGCACCATTGACGAGGAAGACCTCCAGCTATACTCGCTGGTAGATTCACCGGAAGACGTGGTGGACGTGATCTTCGAGTACTACGAGGCGCGCAGCTTCGAGCCGTCCGCGGAAGAAAAGAAACGACTGATGGAACTGTGATGATGACCTCGATGCGTGCGAGCCTGCCCCTGTCGCTGCTGGCGGCCCTGCTGCTGGTTTCCGGCACGGCGCTGGCGCAGGAAGACCGCGAGTGGGGGGATGCCCCGCCGCCGCCGGAGCTTGAAGAGGGCGCGGATCCGCCGCCCCCGGTGCTGGATGAACGCGCCCGCGAACAGCGCTCGCTCGAGGACGCCGACATCATCATCATCGAGCGCGACGGCGAGACCCGGCGCGAATACCGCATGGGTGGCGAGCTGGTGATGGTCGAGGTCACGCCCGCCGTGGGCCCGACCTACTACCTGATCGACACCACGGGCGACGGCACGCTGGACGGCCGTCGCAACGAGCTCGACCCCAACTTCGTACCCCCGTCCTGGGTGATTTTCCGATGGTAGAGAACGAATCCGAGACCCGGGCCTGCGCCGATGCGACCGGCCTGGCCCTGACCCATGGCCCGAGCGGCCTCGAACTGGATGGCCGGCCGGTGCAGTGTCTGCGCCTGGCATCCGCCGTGGCGCCGGCGCTCGAATCCGCGCTCGGCGAGGTACCTGGCGGCTGCGGTCGCGTGATCGGCCGGGGTGCGGATCCCGATCCTGGTGAGGTCCTGCTGGTGCTGGAGCGCGGTCAGGCGTTGCAGGGCGCGGTTGCGGCCGAGGGGCCCGGCAGTCTGGAGGCCCTGGGCGAGCGCGCCGCCGACTGGCAGGGGCGTCACACGGCCGGGGCCTTGCCCGTCGGCGAGGGCTACCGGCGCGGGGTGCTGCAGCAGCAGATGCGCGAGCGCGCCGATGCGATGGCGTCCACGCTGGATGCCGAGTCCCGGGCGATCCTGGACGCCGAGCTGCACCACCAGGGGCTCTACCGTTTCGAGGACCTGCCGCTGGCGGGAAGCTACTGGCAGTCCGTGCGCATCTACCCGGAAGGTGCCGGTCTTGCCGATCTGGTGATCCCGCCCGCGCCGGTACCGGCCTTCTGGCAGCTCGCGCGCATCGCCCTGGCGCTCGCCGTGGACGCCTCCGGACAGCCGGATGCCGATCGGTACCGGGCCGTGCTGGCCGGGTTCAATGCCCGGCGGCCACTGACTGCAATCGAACGCGGGGCGGCGCCCACGATGCTCCGCCTGGCTGCGCTGGATGACTGGCTGTCCGCGCTGGAGTCGGGAACGGCCGCGGCGGTCGAGCGGGATCGCCTCGCGACCCTGCAGGCCGATGCGGCTCGGCTGCAGGGCGTCTGGGTTCGCGCGGCCGCCTGATCCCGGCTGGCCCGTGCCGGTGGCGCGGGAGCTTCCGGGCTTGTGGTGGTCCGAACGTACACGGGAGGCAGGGTGGTGGTGCCGCGCCATCCCGCCCAAGGAGGAAGACCCATGTTCCGAACCACGCTCTGGCTGGCCTTGTCGCTGGCTGTCCTTCTCGCCCCGGCGCTTGCGAGTGCCGACGTCTACCGCTGGACCGACGATCAGGGCAATGTCCATTTTGGTGACCGTCCGCCCGAGGGGCGCGCCAGCGAGCCCGTGGACGTGCGCGAGCCCATGCGCGCGGTCCCGCTGGAAGGCGCGCGGGAGATTCTCGAACGGCCCGTGCGGCCCCGCGGTCAGCCGGAGGCGGAGGGTGTGTACACGCGGGTCGCAATTGCCCGTCCGGAGGACGGTTCGGGGGTGCGCGCGAACGACGGCAATGTGAGCGCCGAGCTGGATCTCGAGCCAGCGCTGGATGCCGACGCGGGCCATCGCGTGATCTGGGTGCTGAACGGCGCGGAGGCGGGCGAGGGTCAGTCGCCCACGGCGACCTTCGAGGGGCTCAACCGCGGCGAGCATACGCTGCAGGCCCGGATCGTGGACGCATCCGGCGAGGAGCTGGGGGCGAGCGCGACCATCGAGTTCAACGTGCTGCGGATGGCCATTCCGCGCGAGCAGCAACAGCAGCAGCGGCCGCAGCAATTCCCGCCCGGGGGTGCGCCGCAGGCGCCCAGGGCCCCGCAGGCACCCAGGGCGCCCTAGGGAGACGCTGATTGAATCGCACGTCCGCGTTGGTGCCCCCTGTTTTCCGAGACAAGGCGCGTCGTGCAGCGGGTAGTGGTTCTACCCGCAAGCGGCGCAACGCAGGATCGGGGAACAGGGGGCACCAACCCCGCAAGCTATTGAAAGAAGGGGCTCGGCCGCTTTTGCGGGGGAGCGGCGTTGCGGTTCCCTTGTGCAGAGTGACTGCACGGCAGTCACCGCGCCTTGTTCGCACGCAAAAGCGACTCGAGCGCGAACGCGCGATTCAATCAGCGTCTCCCTGGCCGGTGACGCCGGCTCCGAATTGACAACTTCGATCTCTGCACTTCAATAGTGCACACAACGCCCCATGATGGTGCTATGATTGCACCATAATGGGGCGTTTTGGGTTCTGGGGGTTGGCGATTCGGCTGCGTTTTGTGACCGTGCCCCCGGCTTCGGCGCCCCGCCTGGCGATTCCTGCTTGGCGCGATTCCTGCTTGAGGCCTCTTGATGACCACGCCCGCTTCCAATTCCGGCCCGGCCACCCCGCCCTGGTGGGACGACCTCTCCACGGCCGTGCTGGTGACCGATGCCGAGCTTTGCCTGCTGAGCATGAACAGCGCCGCCGAGGTGCTGCTCGGTCTCAGTCGCGAACGCATCGTCGGGCATGGTCTGGGCCAGTGGCTCAAGCTGGACCGGAATCTGTCCAGCCGCCTGCGCTCGGCGCTGACGCTGGATCAGCCGATCACCCTGCGCGCGCGCCAGATGGAGCCGCTGCGGGCCGAAAGTTTCCTCGCCGACGTGGTCATCACCCCGCTCCGTGGCGAGGGCGACAAGCCGGGGCAGTTGCTGTTCGAGCTGAATGCGATCGATCGCCACGAGCGCATCAGCCGCGAGGAGCAGTTACAGAAGCAGCAGGCGATCACCCGCGCGGTGACCCGGGGGCTGGCCCACGAGATCAAGAACCCGCTAGGGGGGCTGCGGGGGGCGGCGCAGTTGCTTGCCAGCGAACTGGACGACTCGGGCCTGAAGGAATACACCCAGATCATCATTCGCGAGGCCGACCGGCTGCGCAGCCTGGTCGATCGAATGCTGGGGCCGAACAACCTGCCGCGGCGCGAGCCCGTCAACCTGCACGAGGTGCTGGAGCACGTGCGGGGCCTGGTCAGTGTGCAGCTGCCGCTGGGGCTGAAGATCCGCGGCGACTATGACCCCAGCATCCCGGACGTGCAGGCCGATCGCGACATGCTGGTGCAGGCGATCCTGAATCTGGTGCAGAACGCGGTGCATGCGCTGGAGGACGGGGGCGAGATCACCCTGAGCTCGCGCATCCTGCGCCAGTACACCATCTCCGGCCATCGCCACCGCCTGGTCGCCAAGCTGAGCGTGCGCGACAACGGGCCCGGTATCCCGGAGGAGATCCGCGAACGCATCTTCTTCCCCATGGTGACCGGCCGCGCCGCCGGGACCGGGCTCGGGTTGCCCATTGCCCAGAGCCTGATCCAGCTGCACGACGGTCTGATCGAATGCCATTCGCGCCCGGGGGCGACCACGTTCGACATCCTGCTGCCCCTTGAACCCCCGAAGGCCCGGGAGGCCAGGAAGTGATGGAGCCCACTGTCTGGATCATTGACGACGACGACTCGATTCGCTGGGTGCTGGAGCGCGCCCTCCAGCGTCACGCGATCGCGGTGCGCGGCTTCGAGACCGCGGACGCCGCCTGGGCGGCGCTCGACCGGGACCCGGTGCCGGACACCATCGTCGCCGATATCCGCATGCCGGGACTGAATGGCCTGGACTTCCTCGCGCGCATGCAGACGCGCCCGGATCCGCCGCCGGTGATCATCATGACGGCCTTCTCCGATCTGGAGAGCGCCGTGGGCGCCTACCAGACCGGGGCCTTCGAATACCTGCCCAAGCCGTTCGATGTGGACGAGGCCGTGGCGCTGGTGCAGCGGGCACTGGAGGCGCGGCGCGCCGGGCAGGACAATGGCACCGCTGGCCCCGAGATCGAGGAAACCCCGATCATCGGCGAGGCCCCGGCGATGCAGGAGATGTTCCGCGCCATCGGCCGCCTGTCGCGCAGCAACATCACCGTGCTGATCAACGGGGAGTCTGGCACCGGCAAGGAACTGGTCGCCCGTGCCCTGCACCAGCACAGCCCGCGCGCCGATCAGCCGCTGATTGCCCTGAATACCGCGGCCATCCCCAAGGATTTGCTGGAGAGTGAACTGTTCGGCCACGAACGTGGTGCGTTTACCGGCGCCAACCAGAGCCGCAAGGGCCGTTTCGAACAGGCCGATGGTGGCACGTTGTTTCTCGACGAGATCGGCGACATGCCGTTCGACCTGCAGACCCGGCTGCTGCGCGTGCTGTCCGATGGCACCTTCTACCGCGTGGGTGGCCATACGCCGATCCGGGTGGACGTGCGCATCATCGCCGCGACCCACCAGGATCTGGAGGAACGCGTGCGCGCGGGGCTGTTCCGCGAGGATCTGTTCCACCGTCTGAACGTGATCCGGATCCATGTGCCGTCCCTGCGCGAGCGCCCGGAGGACATCCCGCTGCTGGTGCAGCATTTCATGGCCGAGGTGGCGCAGGAACTGGGGGTCGAAGCCAAGACTATGCGCCCCGAGGTGGTGGCGGAGCTGCAGCGCCTGCCCTGGCCGGGCAACGTGCGTCAGCTGGAGAACACCTGCCGCTGGCTGACCGTGATGGCGTCGGGCCGCGAGGTCCACCTGGACGACCTCCCGGCCGAGCTGCACCAGCCCGCCGAGCCCCGGACCGAGCCGGACGGCGGCCCGGCCGGCGTGGTTGCCGGCCCGCGGGACTGGACGGCCGAACTGGCCCAGGTGGCCCGCCAGCACTGGCAGCGTGGAGACCAGGACCTGCTGGGTTCGGTGCTGCCGCAACTGGAGCGCACGGTCATCCGCGAGGCCCTGAACGCCACCGGCGGCCACCGCCAGCAGGCGGCCGCCCTGCTCGGCTGGGGGCGCAACACCCTCACCCGCAAGATCCACGAACTCGGCCTCGACGACGACTAGGCTGATTTCACCACGAAGCCCACGAAGGCACGAAGAACGGCCAGGTCAAAAGCGATAGAGCATTAACAGGAAGATGGGAAGGACGGAAGAATGCGGGAATGGTGCCCCGGGACTGATCAACCCGCCGGGCAGGCCCCAGGACACGGGCCAGCGGCCTTTACCCAAAAACCCTTCCCATCTTCCCTTCTTCCTGTGAACCGCTTTTGACCTGGCCGTTCTTCGTGCCTTCGTGTGCTTCGTGGTGAAACAGGCCTTCAGGTGGTGGGGTCCTGCGGGGCGGGCGGGGCGCAGGCGGAGACGGCGCCGTTGAGTTGCAGGGTGCCGGTCAGGTCCCGTACGTGGGTGTAGCCGTGGCGATCCATGTAGTCGCTGATGCCGTGGAGGATCCTGGGCAGGCACAGCGGGTCGTAGAACAGCCCGGTGCCCACGCCGACGGTGCTGGCCCCGGCGATCAGGAATTCCAGCGCGTCGGTCGCGTTCATCACGCCGCCCTGTCCGATGATCGGCACGTTGTGGGGCGCGGCCACCTGATAGACCTGCTGGACCTTCAGCAGCGCGATCGGCTTGATCGCGGGCCCCGAGAGTCCGCCCTGGTTGTTGCCGATCACCGCGCGCCGGTTCTCGACGTCCACCGCCATGCCCATCAGCGTGTTGATCACCGCAAAAGCATCGGTGCCGGCCTCGATGCAGCGGCGGGCGTTTTCGGCGATGTCGGTCTGGTTGGGTGAGAGCTTGGTGATCAGCGGCTTGGAGGTGACCTTGCGGCAGGCCTCGACCACGCGCGCGGACATGTCCGGGTCGTTGCCGAAGGCGACCCCGCCTTCCTTTACATTGGGGCAGGAGATGTTGATCTCGATGGCGTCGATGGGCGAGTCGTCGAAGCGGCGGGTGACCTCGATGTACTCCTCGATGGTGGAGCCGGAGACATTGGCAAAGAAGCGGGTCTCCTCGAAGTCCAGCTGCGGCAGGGTGTGGTCCACCACGTGGTCCACGCCCGGGTTCTGCAGGCCGATGGCGTTGAGCATGCCGTCCGGGGTCTCGTAGACCCGGTGCGGCGCGTTGCCAAGCCGGGCCGCGCCCGTGGTCCCCTTCAGGCAGATCGCACCGGCGTCGCGATTGGAGAAGCCGGCCACGCGGGTGTACTCCTCGCCGAAGCCGACGCAGCCGGACAGCAGCACCAGCGGCGTGTTCAAATGCAGCCCGCAGAACTCCAGGGCCAGCCGCGGATCGGTGCGCGAATCACTCATGCTTCACATCGTCCTCTTTCAACCGGAGATCCCGCCGAACACCGGCAATATCATTCGTCTGGCGGCCAATACCGGCGCCGCGCTGCACCTGATCCATCCCCTCGGTTTCGAGCTGGACAGTGCGCGGGCGCGCCGCGCCGGGCTCGATTATCACGAGCTGGCCCGGGTGCAAGAGTATGACAGCCTCGAACAGTGGCGGGAATCGGTGCGGCCCGACCGGGTCTTCGCCATCACCACGCGCGGCCACGCCCGCTATGATGCGCCGGCCTTCCGCGCTGGCGATGCCCTGTTGTTTGGCCCCGAGACCCGCGGTCTTCCCCACTCGGTGCTCGAAGCCCTGCCTCCCGGGCAGCGCTTGCGCCTGCCCATGCAGCCCGGCAGCCGCAGCCTGAATCTCTCCAACGCAGTCGCCGTGGTCGTCTACGAGGCTTGGCGCCAGCTCGGGTTTTCCGGCGGAGACTAGGAGTCTGTCGGATCTGGGCGATCTGCTGCGCCCCCCGGCAGGGCCTCGCCATTTGCACTACCCTCGGAAGAAAGCCCGCGAGCGGCCCGTCTCCCTGTGACGGCCCTGTCCACATTGATCCGCACGAGGTTCCCGATGGTTTCTGTACTGCGTCCTCTCCTGTTCCTGGCGGCTGCCAGCCTGTTCGTAGCGCCGCTGGCGGCCGATGAACCCACCGGTTCCGACAACTGGTGGTGGGATGACGACTGGTGGGAAGACGGCGTGATGTATTCCGATCTGGAGAACCACGAGGTCACCATTGAACGCATCGAATACCAGCGCGACGGCATCGACATCCCGGCGATGGTGGCAAGACCGGCCGATGGCGAGGCCTATCCGGCGATCCTCTGGACCCACGGCCGGCGCGGCCTGGACGACCTGGCCGAACTGCACGTGAAGCGCCTGGCCGCCCGCGGCTTCGTGGTGCTGGCGCCGGACCTGTACACCGGCCGCTTCATGGAGAGCCACCCGCTGGATCATGACTACGAGCTGGAAGGCGATCTGAACAGCGGGCTGGATGTCCTGCTGGCGCGTGACGACATCGCGGGCGACCGTGCCTGCCTGGTCTCCATCACTCGTGGCGGCTACAAGACCCTGAAGGTCGCCGTCACCTTCGAGCGCCAGGTCGAGGATGTCGCCTGCTGGGCCGGCTACTACCCGCACCTGCAGGACCCGAATCTGGGCGAGCCGCACCAGGTGTACCGCTACGCCAACGAGGTCAATCAGCTCGAGATCCCGATGATGATCCTGATCGGCGACGAGGAGCAGTACCAGCGCCACCGTACCGCGCGCATGGCCGCGGATGGACTGGAGAGCCGCGGCGGTGATGTCACCTGGATCGAATATCCCGGTGTGGGTCGCGGCTTCGACTTCCGCAACGGCAATAACCGCACCTTCGCCGATGACCTCGCCTCGCGCGACGCGATGATTCGGGTCACGCACTTCGTCAATCAGCACCTGCGCGACTGAGTTCTGCCTTGCCCCCTGCCGGGGGCACAACTGACGCTTATGCAGGTAGGCCCGCCGGGCTGTGCGCCATTAAATAAGTTTCTGATAATACAATTAAACAATTCCGTACACAGGGTGCGGAATTTGCTATCTTCGGGCTTTGTTGCATCGAGATGCCCCGGTCGCTATGCGGCCGGTTCACCGATGGTTCGCACGCAAGTCGCAAAAGGAGGACGAAGATGGCCAAGGTTCTGATCGCCCAGGGTGGAGGCCCGACGGCGGTAATCAATCAATCCATGGTGGGTGCGGTCCTCGAGGCCCGGAAATTCACCGACGTCGAACTGGTCTACGGGGCCTTCCACGGGGTCCGCGGGATCATCGACGAGGAATTCCTGGACCTGACCCAGGAGACCACCCACAACCTGGAGATGGTCGCGCAGACGCCCTCGTCCGCCCTGGGGTCCACGCGCGACAAGCCGGACCTTGACTACTGCAAGGAGATCTTCAAGGTCCTGAAGGCCCACGAGATCACCTACTTCTTCTATATCGGCGGCAACGACTCCTCCGACACGGTGCGCATCGTCAGCGAGGAGGCGCGCAAGGCCAACTACCCGATGCGCTGCGTGCACATCCCGAAGACGATCGACAACGACCTGGTGGAGAACGACCACACGCCGGGTTTCCCGTCGGCGGCACGGTTCGTGGCGCAGGCCTTTATTGGTGCCAACCTCGACAACTACGCCCTGCCGGGGATCTATCTGGCGGTGGTCATGGGGCGTCATGCCGGTTTTCTCACCGCGGCCTCCGCGCTCGGCAAGAAATTCCCGGATGACGGGCCGCACCTGATCTACGTGCCGGAGCGGGTGTTCGAGGTCGACCAGTTCCTGAAGGACGTGAAGGCCACCATGGATCGCCACGGCCGCTGCGTGATCGCGGTCAGCGAAGGCATCCACGATGCCAACGATGAACCCATCGCGACCAAGCTGGCGAAGGATGTCGAGAAGGATGCCCACGGTAACGTCCAGCTCTCCGGTACCGGGGCGCTGGCGGACATGCTGTGTGGCGAGATCCGCGACAAGCTGGGGGTGAAGCGGGTGCGTGGCGACACCTTCGGCTATCTGCAGCGGGCCTTTATTGGCTGTGTTTCGGATGTCGACCAGCGCGAAGCCCGCGAGGTGGGCGAGAAGGCTGTGCAGTTCGCGATGTGGGAAGGTCGCGACGGTTCGGTGGCGATCAAGCGCACCGGCTTTTACTCGGTGGACTACGAGTATGTGCCGCTGGAGGCGGTCGCCGGCAAGACCAAGGTGATGCCGGACGAGTTCATCGATGCCTCGGGCACCGATGTGACCGATGCCTTCCGCATGTACCTGCGGCCCCTGCTGGGTTCCGGTATGCCGGATGCCTACCGGCTGCGGCAGAACAAGGTGACCAAGGTGCTCGGTCGCTAGCAGAAAGCCCCTGGTCCCGTGTCTGGGGCCAGGGGCCAGGGGCCAGCTGGGGCGTGTGCCCCGCCTTTACAAAGACCCGCCCGGAAGACCGGGCGGGTCTTTGCTATCCGAGGGCCTTGAAGATCTGGTCGCGGATGTCTTCCACCGATCCGGTCCCCTTGATATGGACGCACTTCGGGGCGTCAGGCTCGCCGCTTTCCTCCCACTTGGCGTAGAAGTCGACCAGCGGCTGGGTCTGGCTGTGATAGGCCTCCAGGCGCTTGCGCACCGTCTCTTCGTTGTCGTCCTCGCGCTGGATCAGGTCCTCGCCGGTGACGTCGTCCTTGCCCTCGACCTTCGGCGGGTTGAACTCGACGTGGTAGGTGCGACCGGAGCCCGGGTGCACCCGCCGCCCGCTCATGCGCCGGATCACCTCTTCGTCCGGGACATCCACCTCCACGACAAAGTCGAGCGGCACGTTCTGTTCCTTCAGGGCCTCGGCCTGCGGGATGGTGCGCGGAAAGCCGTCGAACAGGAAGCCGGTGTCGCAGCAATCGGGCTGCTCCACGCGTTCCTTCACCAGACCCAGGATGATGTCGTCGGAGACCAGGCCGCCTGCATCCATGACCTCCTTGGCCTTCATGCCCAGTGGGGTGCCTGCGTTCACCGCCGCGCGCAGCATGTCGCCGGTAGAGATCTGCGGGATGTTGTACTTCTCGCAGATGTACTGGGCTTGCGTGCCCTTGCCGGCGCCGGGCGCCCCCAACAGAATCAGTCGCATGCTCTCGCTCCTCTGAGGAGTGGGTGGTTGTGCTATGGTCGCGGCAGACACTCCCGAGCCGCGCAAGTTACAGTACAGGTGTTGTGGTTGTAGGTACAAGTCCGCCCGCGCCGCCCTGGCATCGCCCCCCTGCAAGGAGTCACTGACCGTCATGCAAGCCGGCCCCCGCGAGATCACCACGCCGTTTCGGCCCATCCCCCTGGACATCCCGGAGGGCATGAAACCCAACGAATTCTTCAACAGCACCGAAAACCTGGCGGACCTGGTCCACAACAACGGGCTGCTGGTGAATCCGGAAAACCTGCTGCTCTATCGCAAGGCGCTGGGGCACAGCAACGAGTTCGACTGTTCCATCATCTACAACACCTCGCAGACCATCCTCGACCCGATGGGCCGCCCGGTGCGGCGCACCCAGGTGCCGGAGCCGGTGCGGCATGTCTGGAACCGGATGAACGGGGTGATCATCGAGTACATGCTGGAGCAGTACCCGGACCCGGCCGAGGCCCTGGTGCTGGCGGGCGAGGCCAGCCTGGACGCGACCTGGCCGCTGACCGCGCCGGGGGTGCCCAGCATCCGCATGCTGCACAACCATTTCATCGTCTTCCCGATGGCGTCGCTGGCCGATGCGCCGCTGGCGGATCCGGGCAATCCCAATCTGACTGATGGCGGGCAGCACAGCCTGTTTCAGGCCTATATGCGCGAGGTCTACCGGGCGTTCTTTACCCGGGCCCTGGACCTGCAGATCCTGCGCCCGGCGTCCGATCACGAGGCGCGCCTCGGGTTGACCGGCTACCCGCACGGCCTGCCGAGCTGGGAGATCCAGGGCGGGGTCGAGGCGCTGAAGGACATCCGCTTCTGGCGCGAATACGACGCCATCCTGCAGGGCTTCCTGGACTTCTATCGCACCTTCTTCTCCCAGGTCTCCACCCGCAATGCCCCGATGCCCGAGGGCGTGCACTTTCCCGATGCGGTGGAGGAGGTCCTGCTGTTCAACAACGACTTCCTGAAGACTGCCAAGAAGGTGCGCGACCGCTGCTTTACCGATGCCAAGTACGCCCATGCCATTCGCTGGCAGCCGGCCTTCAAGCAGCTGATCTACCGCAATGACGAGGGCCGTCTGATCGTGACGATCAGCCAGAACTCGATCGGCAACGCGATCACCGAACTGCTGGGGGTGGTGGTCAACCGGGTGCCGGACGCGGAGGCCTACGAGCGCGTCGAACCGGCCCTGGTCGAGAAGCTGCTGGAGGTGCGTCGCCGCCTGGTAGAGGTCGATCTGGGGGAAGGCATCGCGACGGAGGGCTGGCCTGCCACCTGAGCGGTCTGTTTGAAACAGGGCCCGTAGTGGGGGTGAACGAGGGGCGGCCAGGCCGCCCCCCAACCGGGGTCAGGCGACCGACTGGTAGTAGATATTCTGCGGGTGGTTGGCCTGGGCGAAGAAGAACCAGCGCTCGGCCACCAGGCCCAGGTACTGGATGACAAACGCGGCGATCAGCACATTGACCGGGTCGACCCGGGTGACCAGGGCGATCAGGAGCAGGAGCGCCGGGATCGCGAACGCCCCCAGCAGGAAGATCCACTTCATCCCGCGCAGGAACGTCGCGGACATGTGGTGAAAGAACTCCCGGGTGTTGAACGAACCGCCCATGAAGCCCTGGGACTTCTGCTGGATCTTCGGGTGTTTCACGCCGATCGCGGTCTGCACCGTGGATTTCGACTTGATACGGGCGTTGCGCACCAGCGATGCGATGCGGGTGGCCAGGCCCAGCAGCGTCAGCACGATCGCCACCGTCGCCAGGAAGGCGACCAGCGGGACACCGGCCCAGGCCGCATAGGCAGCCGCCAGCGTGAAGCCGTTGGCAGCGCCCAGCACGGTGTAGTTCACCACGGTCAGCGGGGAGTGCCATTCCTGCAGGAACTTGATGCAGGCGTAGATCATCGCGGTCGTGACATACAGAACGATCGCCAGCAGCGCGCCGATGGCACCGAGCACGACGGTTGGCAGGATGGGGACGTCCCCGGCCAGCGTGCCCAGAGGCGGGTTGAACCCGAACGCGTGGGCCGCGCCGTACAGGAAGACCACGCCCATGAACGCCGGGAGCACGATCACCTCGCGCGACAGCCACGAGGTGCGCCACTTGGTGGCGGTGCGCCAGGCGCGTTCCGGGCGCCCCAGGTGGAAGAACGAGGCGACCAGCCCGAGGACCAGGAAGACCAGGGCGAGTGCGGAGCCCAGCGCCAGGAAGTCCGAACCGGGCGGCGGCAGCACGCCCAGAAGACTGAGAGACTCGGCACCGAACAGACCGAGAAACAGGCCCTGGCCGGCGCCGATCAGGGTGGTGAGAAAGATAACCGAGAAGGCTGGATGCATAGTGTCTTCGTCCCTGTTTACCAGCTGGTGACGTCGTCGAGCGAGGGTTCTTCCTGCCCGGGCTTCGGCAGCTGACTGTCGATCTTCAGCGGGTTGTCGGCGCGCTCCACCTCGTCCTCGCGGATGGTCAGCTGAGTCTTGCGTCGTGGCAGGTAGTGATTGGCCGGTTTGGTGCCCCATTCCGGCATCAGCTGGTAGCCGCCCGCTTCACGGATCGCCTTCGAGACGACCGATTCGGGGTCATGAATGTCCCCGTAGAGTCGTGCGTTGGTCGGACAGGCCCGTACGCAGGCGGGTTTGCGATCCCACTCCGGCAGCTCCTCGTTGTAGATGCGGTCCACGCACAGGGTGCACTTGGTCATCACCTTGCTTTCGGTGTCCACCTCGCGCACCCCGTAGGGGCAGGCCCAGGAGCAGTACTTGCAGCCGATGCACTTGTCGTAATCGACCAGCACGATGCCGTCCGACTCGCGCTTGTAGGAGGCCCCGGTCGGGCAGACCGGCACGCAGGGAGGCTCTTCGCAGTGCAGGCAGGACTTGGGAAAGTGGACCGTCTCGGTATTCGGGTATTCACCGACCTCGAAACTCTGCACGCGGTTGAAGAAGGTACCGGTGGGATCCGCGTCGTAGGGGTTCTGGTCGACCAGCGGGCCGGCATCGCCCGAGGTGTTCCATTCCTTGCAGCTGGTGACGCAGGCGTGGCAGCCCACGCAGACGTTGAGATCGATGACAAGGGCGAGTTGGGTCATTTCTTACCTCCTATTCCCGCAAAGAAGTTCACCACACGGGCCCGCTTGGACTGGCCGGGGTAGGGGTGCAGGGCCTTGAACTGGGGAGATGTCTCCTGCGGCGCCCCTTCTTCGGCCTTGTAGATGCGCACGCGCACGTCGTACCAGGCGGCTTGCCCGGTGACGGGGTCGGAGTTGGAGATCGGGCCATCCTGGCCGGGGAGCTCCTCGGAGATCAGGTGGTTCAGCAGGAAACCCTTGCGCGACTCGTTGGCCTCGGGTGTCAGGTTCCAGGCCCCCGCGGCCTTGCCGATCGCGTTCCAGGTCCAGACCGTTCCGGGTTCGACCGCCTCGGAGTACTTGGCCATGCAGCGTACCCGGCCCCACTGGCTTTCCACCCAGATCCAGTCCTCGTCGTTGATCCCGGCGGCGCGCGCGGTGCGCGAATTCACGTAGAGCAGGTTGTGCGCGTGGATCTGTCGCAGCCAGGCGTTCTGGGAGTCCCAGGAGTGGTACATCGCCATGGGACGCTGGGTGATCGCGGCCAACGGATAGGTGTGCTTGTTGGTGGTCTGGTATTCCAGTGGGTCGTAGTAGAACGGCAGCGGGTCGAAGAAGGTCTCCACGCGTTTGGCCAGATGCGCCGGGGCCTTGCGCGATGGGCCCTTGCCCTGGGCGGCGGCGCGGAACTTCATCAGCACCTCGGAATAGAGGTGGATCAGGATCGGCTCGCCAAAGCGCGTGATGCGGTTGCGCTGCGACCACTCGAGATAACCCTTGTTCCAGTTGCGCATGTACTGGTAGCTGCGCGGCAGCTCGTACTGGAATACGCAGTTGTTCTGGGCGTACATCTCCCACTGGTTGGGGTTGGGTTCGCCGCGCAGGGATTTCTCCCCGCCCTTGCCGCGCCAGCCGGCCAGGAAGCCGATACCGGAGCCCGGTTCGGTCTCGTAGTTGACGACGAAGTCGGGGTAGTCGCGGAATTTGCGCTCCCCGTTCTCGTTCACGAACGCCGGCAGTTTCAGGCGCGAGCCGAGCTCGATCAGGACTTCCTGGAACGGCTTGCACTCGCCCTTGGGCGGCACCACCGGGATGCGCACCGAGTCCACCGGGCCGTCGAACTCGGAGATCGGGCGGTCCAGCATGGACATCACGTCGTGGCGTTCCAGATAGGTGGTATCCGGAAGGATCAGATCCGCGAACGCGGTCATCTCGGACTGGAACGCGTCCGCGACGACCAGGAACGGGATCTTGTAGTCCCCGTTGTCATCCTTGTCGTTCAGCATCTTGCGGACCTCTTCCGTGTTCATGGTCGAGTTCCACGCCATGTTGGCCATGAAGATCAGCAAGGTGTCGATCGGGTAGGGGTCCCCGCGCCAGGCGTTGGTGATGGCGTTGTGCATCATGCCGTGCACGGCCAGCGGGTATTCCCAGGAGAAGGCCTTGTCGAGGCGTACCGGCTCGCCCTTGTCGTCCACGAACAGGTCGTCCGGGTCCGCGGGCCAGCCGAGCACCATGCCGTCCAGCGGCTTGCCCGGCTGCACGCCCTCCGGCCCCTTGGGCGTGCGGGCGCAGGGTGGAATCGGACGCGGGAACGGCGCCTTGTGGCGGAAGCCGCCGGGGCGGTCGATGGTGCCCAGCAGCGACATCAGAATCGACAGCGAACGGATGGTGTGGAAGCCGTTGGAGTGCGCGGCCAGTCCGCGCATCGCATGGAACGACACCGGGTTCCCGGTGACGGATTCGTGTTCCACGCCCCAGGAGTCGGTCCAGGCAATGGGGAGTTCGATGCGCTGGTCGCGCGCGGTAACGCCCATTTCGTGGGCCAGCCGGCGAATGTCCTCGGCATCGATCCCGGTGATCCGGGCGGCCCATTCCGGCGTGTATTCGGCGACCCGGTCCTGCAGCAGCTGGAAGGCGGGCTTGGCCGGGGTGCCGTCATCCAGGGTGAACTCGCCGAGCAGGAAGGGATCGGCATCCGGCGTGTGGGTCGGCACCGCGCGTCCGGTCTTGCGGTCCCACCACAGTTGGTTCTGCGCGTCGTAGCAGCCCTCCTCGGGCGGATCCTCGGTGCGCAGGAACATGCCGAAGTCGTCTTGCTCCTCGTTCATGTTCACCAGCTGGCCGGCATTGCTGTAGCGGACCAGGAAGTCGCGGTCGTACAGGCCCTTGTTGATGATCTCGTGGATCAGTGCCAGCAGCAGGGCACCGTCGGTCCCGGGGCGGATCGGCACCCATTCGTCGGCGATGGCCGAGTAGCCGGTGCGCACCGGGTTGATGGAGATGAAGCGCCCGCCCTGGCGCTTGAACTTGGAGATCGCCACCTTCAGCGGGTTGGAGTGGTGGTCCTCCGCGGTGCCGATCATCACGAACAGCTTCGAGCGTTCCAGGTCGGGGCCGCCAAACTCCCAGAACGAGCCGCCGATGGTGTAGATCATGCCGGCGGCCATGTTCACCGAGCAGAAGCCGCCGTGGGCCGCGTAGTTGGGGGTGCCGAACTGCTTGGCGAACAGCCCGGTCAGGGCCTGCATCTGGTCGCGCCCGGTAAACAGGGCAAAGCGTTTCGGGTCGGTCTCGCGGATGTGCCCGAGGCGTTCGGCGAGGATCTCGAAGGTCTCTTCCCAGGAGATCGGCTCGAACTCGCCATCCCCGCGCTCGGCGCCGGCCTTGCGCCGCAGGGGCTGGGTCAGCCGCGCGGGCGAGTGCTGTTTCATGATCCCGGAGGCGCCCTTGGCGCAGATCACGCCTTCGTTGATCGGGTGCTCCGGGTTGCCATCAATGTAGCGCACCTCCCCGTCGCGCAGGTGCACCCGGATGCCGCAGCGGCAGGCGCACATGTAACAGGTGGTGTTCTTGATTTCCTGCGACGGGGTCTGTGCCATAAATCGTCAACGCCTTGTAAGTTAGACAATCGCGATATACTGCAATACCCCTTACTTCGATCGGGGTTACCCCCACTATGCAGTTCCGGAGTATCCACCACAAGGGAGTCAAAGATGGATTCTTCGCGCCCGTTCGGATGCCCCGAATCGGGCCCGGACGCAGGGCGGGGCGCGGCAGTGTTATCGTTCCGGCACCGGAATTTCACAACAGAGGCCTGCCAACCCATGAAGGTATGCATTGTTTCCGACAGTCACGACCGTGGCCCGATGTTGGCCCGCGCGATCGAGGCCGGCATTGCCGAGGGCGCCGAGGCGGTCATCCACTGTGGTGACGTGATCGGCGGCAACACGCTGCGGGCGTCACTGAAGCTGGGTGTGCCGATCCACGCGGTGCACGGCAACAACCTGGGGGACCCGGTCGCGATCTCGCGCATCGCGCACCAGTCCGATGGCCTCCTGCACTACTACGGGCTGGACGCCACCATCACCCTCGGTGGCCGGCGCATCTTCGTCACGCACTACCCCCATTACGCCCATGCGATGGCCTGCACCGGGGACTATGACCTCGTCTGCTGCGGCCACAGCCACGAGACCGAGATCCGCCAGCAGCCGCACGTGAAGGATGGCGCCACCTGGCTCGTGAATCCGGGCACCGTGGCCGGGCTTGGGGCGCCGCGGGCGACCTGGGCGCTGGGCGATCTCGAAACCATGGACTTTGCGATCCGGGCGACACCCGAGGAGAGCGCGGCCTGATCCGACTCGGTCATACGGCCCGCATTCGGCAGCGGGGTGGCGTTTCGGCGCGGGATGATCGACCCGCTTGTCAGCGCCTTCGTCTCAGGGCATCGTCTAGGAGAGGGCGCGTCATTCGTGTCCCTCTGGATTCCACCGTGGATGGAGAAACGCGATGACCGCAGAATTCCCGCACAAGCCCCTTCCGTCGCAAAAGGCGGCCCCCGGAATCGGGCTCCAGCAGGTGTCGGAGGAAGACCCCCAGGTCACCCTGGCTTCCTCGGCGCTGTGCGTAATGACCGATTTCCGCCGGGTGCCGGTTGCGACGATCGGTCCCGAGGCGACGCTCAACCAGGCGACCGAGCAGATGATCGCCCGGGGTGTCCGGCTGCTGATCGTAGTGGACTCGGAGCGCGTGCTGGGTCTGATCACGGCCCGCGACACTCAGGGGGAGCGCCCGGTCCAGATGGTGAACGAGCGCGGCATGCGGTACGACGACCTTCGGGTGCGTGACCTGATGGTGCCGCTGGATGACGTGGACCTGCTGGACATGCAGCGCGTGATGCAGGCGGACGTGGCGGATATCGTCGCCACGCTGAAGGACTGGGGGCGCCAGCATGCGCTGGTCGGTCAGCGGGATCCCCAGACGGGTGAGACTCGCATAAGGGGGATATTCTCGGCGACCCAGATCGGGCGTCAGCTGGGGATTCAGGTGCAGACCTTCGACGTCGCCCGCACCTTCGCGCAGATCCAGGCGACCTTGTCCAAGACCTATTAGCCGGAGCCGACATCCGGCCACCCGCGCGAGTGTGCGGGTGGTCGGATGCCTGAACCGCGTTTCTGCTACCGGTTCAGCCCCTGGTAGTACTCCATCAGGATCTTGGCCACTTCCGGGCGGGAGAACTCGACCGGCGGTGCCTCGCCTCGGCTCAGCATCTCGCGAACCTTGGTGCCGGACAGGAGCACGAAATCCTCCTTCGTGTGGTCGGGTGCATCGCACATCATCACCACCCGGTCGAGCTTCTTCGAGTAGGCCGTGTGGTCGGCCCGGAAGATCTCGATCTCCAGCGCGCCCGCGGGTACCTCGGTGTCGAAGATCGTCTGGGCATCGAACGGCCCGTAGTAGTCCCCCACCCCGGCGTGATCACGCCCGATGATGAAGTGGGTCGCGCCCATGTTCTGGCGGAATAGCGCATGGAGCACGGCCTCGCGCGGACCGGCATAGAGCATGTCGAAGCCGTATCCGGTAATCATCACCGTGTTCGGCGGGAAGTAGAGCTCGGCCATCTTGCGAATGGCGGCGTCGCGCACCGGGGCCGGGATGTCGCCGGGCTTGAGCTTGCCCAGCAGCATGTGGATCACCACGCCGTCCGCATCGAGTTGCTCCATGGCCATGCGGCACAGCTCTTCGTGGGCGCGGTGCATCGGGTTGCGGGTCTGAAACGCGACCACCCGGTTCCAGCCGCGTTCCGAGATCTCGTTGCGGATCTCGACGGCAGTGCGGAAGGTGTCAGGGAAATCATCCTGGAAGTACGAGAAGTGGAGCACCTGGATGGGCCCCGATACGCAGACGCGGCCCACGCTGTTGAAGGCGGCGACCCCGGGGTGTTCCATGTCGGTCGTGCCGTAGACCTTTTCGGTCATGGTCGCCATCTGCTCGGGCGTGAATTCCTCGATCGCCTCGACCTCCTGGATGGCGAGGACCGGGTTCCCCTCCATGTTCGGGTCGCGCAGGGCAATCCGCTTGGCCCCGCGAATGGCGTCCGCATCCTCCAGCAGGTTGACCACGGGCACCGGGAAAAACAGGCCGCTGGTGGTTCGCATGTTCTCCGCGCAGCTCATGGCGTCGGCGACATTCATGAACCCGGTCAGCGGCGTGAAATAGCCGCCGCCCATCATGACGGCGTTGCCGGCGGCGCCGGAGCTGATGACCACGGAGGGCAGGGTCTCGGCCTCCTGCAGCAGGGCGTGGTGTTGATCGGGGTCGTAGACGAACAGGGGCTTCAGGGTGTCTGCACCGTGCGGTTTGATCATGGGGCTTTCTCTCCTGCCGACGCTGGATGTGAACTGCATGGATGGGGTGGTCTGTGCCACACGTAAGTCGTGTTCGGGGCGCATGCGCCCACCCGGTTGACGGGTCGGGCGCGCTGCTGGTCGACCCCGAACGTAGCACAAGATAGTCCATAAAGGTTCGGGTTTCTTGACCGTCCCCGCAGCCGTACATCCGGATCTGCCCGCCCGTCATGGCCGTCAGCCCTGCCCCGGGAGCGCCTCGATCTGCGACCGTTCTCCCTTTGTCTCACCCGGCCCGGGCGTTCGCTCCGGTGCCATCGCTGGCGCCCCGGACCCGCGTGCTGCGGGCAGCGGGCGGTGCGCGGCCCCTGGCCAGCCTGGCGGCTTGCGATGGCGTCTGCCCGGGCCGCTAGATAAGCGTTTCCATAAATAAGCATATGACCTCATTCATCAGGCTTATGCGCGGGGAAGCAAGTTTGATTTGAAGCAAAAGATCGAGTTGGCACAGACTCGGTGTGCCCATTGGACACTCTGAGGAGGCCTGACGCCGTGATCACTAGCAATCCCTTTGCCGAACTGGCTGCGTTTATTCCACCAGCCGCAATGCAGGCGTATGTCGTGCTCATGGTCATTCTGGTGGCCGCCGGCACGATCCTCGACATGATGCACAAGAGGAGTGCCCAGTACTTCTTCGAGAACGCCAAGAAAGCCGAGAAGAACGCGACCCGCAGCGTGAGCGGCGGCGAGAAATTCTCCCAGGCCATGCAGACCCTGGGAAAAGAGGTTCTGACCTCCGGTGAATTCAAGAACCCGAAGCGACGCGCGTCCCATCTGTTCACCATGTGGGGCTTTGTCCTGTTCGTGGTCTCCTCCGCGGTCCTGATCTTTGGCTACGCCAGCGAGCCCGCCGCGGGCGTGTGGCCGGTCCTGTGGCATCTGGGCGCCCTGTCGCTGGCCTTCGGCGGCTACTGGTTCTGGTTCTTCATTCGCGTCGACGTCTACTCCGAGGGCCGTCGCTGGTACCAGCTGGTCCGGGCCGATCTGTTCATCGTGTCGCTGCTGGCGATGTCGACCTTCGCCATCCTGTGGTCGCTGACCCAAGGCACCGGCGCCCTCGGGTGGCTGTTCTTCGCGCTCTTCCTCGCGGCGACCACGACCCTGTTCGCGACCGTCTACTGGTCCAAGTTCGCGCACATGTTCTTCAAGCCTGCCGCGGCCTACCAGAAGCGCATTACCCGTGCCGATGGCTCCGCCGAGAACCTCCCGACCCTCACGCGCGACGATCCCGAGCAGCAGCAGCGCCATTCCATGGAACTGCTGCGCGATGCGCCGATGGAGATGGGGAAGGGTATCCAGCGTGAAGCGCCGCACCACTACTAGCCATTAACCCGAACACCAGCATCGATCGAGGACAACCATGCCAACTTTCGTATACATGACCCGTTGCGATGGCTGTGGGTACTGCGTGGACATCTGCCCGTCAGACATCATGCATATCGACGAAACCACCCGTCGCGCCTACAACATCGAGCCCAACATGTGCTGGGAATGCTTTTCCTGCGTGAAGGCCTGCCCGCACCATGCGATTGACGTGCGCGGCTACGCGGACTTCGCGCCACTGGGGCACAGCGTGCGCGTCGATCGCGACGAAGAGCGCGGCACCATTGCCTGGAAGATCAAGTTCCGCGACGGTCGGGAGAAGGACTTCCTGTCGCCGATTACCACCAAGCCCTGGGGCAAGCACATCCCGCAGCTGGCAGACGTCCCCGCACCCGACAAGTCCATGCGCGACAGCCAGCTGTTGTTCAACGAGCCCAAGTACATCCGGATGGATGAGGGGGATCTGCACACGCTTGAGGCCGCCGGTCTCAAACTGAAAGAAGGGGTGTACTACTGATGGCCTACAAGACAATCGTCGAAGACAACATCGACATCCTGGTCTGTGGCGCCGGGCTCGGCGGCACGGGTGCCGCCTGGGAGGCTCGCTTCTGGGGTCAGGACAAGAAGGTCGTGATTGCCGAAAAGGCCAACATCGACCGTTCCGGCGCGGTGGCCCAGGGCCTGTACGCGATCAACTGCTACATGGGCACCCGCTGGGGCGAGAACAACCCCGAGGACCATGTGCGCTACGCCCGTATCGACCTGATGGGCATGGTGCGCGAGGACCTGCTGTTCGACATGGCGCGCCACGTGGACTCCACCGTGCACCAGTTCGAGGAGTGGGGCCTGCCCCTGATGCGCGACCCGAAGACGGGCGCCTATCAGCGAGAAGGTCGCTGGCAGATCATGATCCACGGCGAGTCCTACAAGCCGATCGTGGCCGAGGCCGCCAAGAAGTCCGCGGACACGATCTACAACCGGATCTGCGTGACCCATCTGCTGATGGACGAGTCCAAGGAGAACCGGGTCGCCGGCGCCGTGGGCTTCAATGTGCGCACCGGCAACTACCACGTCTTCAAGTCGAAGTCGGTGATCGTGGCCGCCGGTGGCGCCTCGATGATCTTCAAGCCGCGTTCGGTCGGTGAAGGTGCGGGTCGCGTCTGGTATGCCCCGTGGTCTTCCGGCTCGGCCTATGGCCTGCTGATCAACGCCGGTGCCAAGATGACCCAGATGGAGAACCGCATCGTGCTGGCCCGCTTCAAGGATGGCTACGGTCCGGTGGGTGCGTACT
Organism: Thioalkalivibrio sp. ALE31; assembly: GCF_000377405.1. Taxonomy (GTDB): domain Bacteria; phylum Pseudomonadota; class Gammaproteobacteria; order Ectothiorhodospirales; family Ectothiorhodospiraceae; genus Thioalkalivibrio. The sequence goes on from NZ_KB905021.1 coordinate 170,381, forward strand.
TCCTGCATCTGAAGACCCGTACGCAGAACTGCAACGGGGAAGAGTACGAATCCAAGTGGTGGCCGCAGCTGCAGGAGATGGTCGGCAAGGAATACCTGGATCCGGAGGTCTCTCACCGTACGCATCGCCCGATCCCGACCTGCCTGCGCAACCATGCGTTCCTGAACGAGGTGAACGCGGGCCGTGGCCCGATCCACATGGTCACCATGGAGGCCTTCCAGGACCCGCACCTTGAAGAGGTGGGCTGGGAAAACTTCCTGGGCATGACCGTCGGCCAGGCCGTCCTGTGGGCCGCCACCGACGTGGACCCCAAGAACGAGAACCCCGAGCTGACCACCTCGGAGCCCTACGTGATGGGCTCGCACGCCACGGGTTGTGGCGCCTGGTGCTCTGGTCCGGAGGATGTTTCCCCGCCCGAGTACTTCTGGGGCTACAACCGCATGACCAGTGTCGAGGGCCTGTTCGGTGCCGGCGATGCCGTGGGCGGTACGCCGCACGCGTTCTCCTCCGGTTCCTTCACCGAGGGCCGTCTGGCCGCGAAGGCCGCCTGCAAGTACATCGACGATGGCAAGGCCGACGGCATCCGTGTCTCCGATTCGCAGATCAACAAGCTGAAAGAGGAGATCTATAAGCCGCTGGAGCACTACAAGGTCTACAGCAACGAGGTCGTGGCCGGTTCGGTCAATCCGAACTTCATCAACCCGCGCCAGGGTCTTGACCGCCTGCAGAAGCTGATGGATGAATACTGTGGCGGCGTAACGGTCAGCTACATGACCAACGAGAAGCTGCTCAATATCGGCCTGAAGAAGATGCACATCCTCGAAGAGGACCTCGAGAAGCTGGCGGCGGAGGACATCCATGAGCTGCTGCGTGCCTGGGAACTGAAGCACCGCGTGCGCACCGCCGAGAGCGTCTTCCACCACACCCTGTTCCGCAAGGAAACCCGCTGGCCGGGCTACTACTACCGCGGCGACTACATGAAGCTCGACGACAAGAACTGGCACCACCTGACGGTTTCGCGTCGTGACCCGAAGACGGGCGAGTACACCATGGAGAAGGCGCCCTGCTACCACCTGGTCGACAAGGACGAGGCGCCGGCCAAGGAGGCCGAGAAGGAGGAAGCCTAGGGTGCTGCGGTGGCGGTGGCGGGGCCGCAGCCGGCCTCGCCACCATGCTCGGCAGCCGCGATGACCCACGCGTTCGCGCGTAGATCATCCCTTTCAACCGCCACACCTGAGGGTTTTCAATATGACCAGTGCAGCTGAAGCACAGACGTTGCCGGAGACCTCGATGAACATCATCGACCACTCCGACCAGGAGATCCTCGAGATTGCCCACCCCATCTGGAGCGACCTGATCAAGCACTCCAACAAGGGGCAGTACGGCAAGTTCGTCCGCCGGTTCTCCTACCACCTGCTGTTTGGCCTCAACGAGGTCGAGGTGGGCAAGCAGTTCGCCCAGAGCGAGTTGACCCGCAATCTCAGCGAGGACTGGGATTTCCTGGGCATTATTCGCCGTGGCGAGCATGTCACCGTCCTGTATCGCGTGCGCAGCACGAAGAAGGAGGGCGAGTGGCTGGGCCGGATGGTCCTCGGCTACGAGGAAGGCGAGGTACGCATCTTCGGTGCGTCCATTTTCTGACAATGCGGGACTGTTCATGACCGAAGTAATCAAGGACAACAAGTACGTCGAGCTGAACTACCAGGTGATCGACCAGAAAACCGGCCAGGTGCTGACCGAGGTCGAGTTCCCGCTGGGCTATGTCCACGGCGTCAACGAGGTCCTGTCGCCCCAGGTCATGGGCGAGCTGGAAGGCCGTGCCCAGGGCGAAACCATCGAAGTGCCGATCGACTGCAACGCCCTCTATGGCCCGCGCGACGAGTCGCTCGTGATCACGGACGCGATCGAAAACGTGCCGGAGGAGTACCGCGAGGTGGGGACCGCCATCCTGATGGAGAACGATCGCGGCCAGACCAAGAGCTTTTTGGTGACACGGCTCGACGACAAGACCATCACCATCGACGGCAACAATCCACTGTGCGGCCGTCAGGTGATCTTCAAGCTGAACATCCTGCTGGTACGCGATGCCACCGACGAGGAAATCGCACACGGTGGCAAGGTGGAGTCGGGCCCGGAGATCGACAGCGGGCGCGCGGTCCCTATCGAGTGATGGAGCAGGCGTTCGGCGCGTGAGTATGTCGGGGCAGGGCGACGCCAGTTCTCCGCCCCTCTTTTTTCATCGAAGCGAGGTGAATGCACCATGAGTCAGCAATCCGACAAGAAGCACCCGGAAGTGCCGGACGGCAAGTCACGCTTTCTGGTAACCCGGCAGATGAAGCCCAACGAAAAGGGCTTCGTCGGCTACGAGACCATCTGGGAACCCTTCCAGAAGGAAGCCGAGTACCAGACCCCCAAACGTCCGTGACGCGGCCAGCCGCCGAACCCCCCGGATTTGGCGGCTGTTTTTATCCAGCCGGTCCACAGGGCGGCACCTCGCCGATGGTGATGGGGCGATGGTGATCGGCCGGTCAACGGGCGTTCGCCGGATCACGAAAGTTGATTGACCGGGCTCGCGGCTAGCCTTCTATCAATCCTGCGGCACGGAAGCCGAGGTCTCAGCAAAGGAATGCGTTCATGAAGCGTGCATCTCTCGCGGGCGTCCTGCCTGCCTTCGCCCTGGCGCTTGCCACGGGCTGCAGTTCTTCCTATCCCGATCAGGCCGAGTTCGACTTTGGCGAGCTGCCCATCGCCGATCAGGCCCAGGCGCGCGGGCTTCTCGAGGAGGTCGAGGCCGGCTGGTCGCTGACCGTATCCGTCGAGGCCGCCGTAGCCGACCTGGAGCCGGCCGCGGTCCACCTTGAGGCGCTCTCCGAACAGCTGGCCGCAGAGACGGTCTCCGATCTGACCCTGATGGTGGAAGGCGAGCCGGCCGACCAGTTGCAGGCGGCCTATGCCACCTTCACCGACAAGCGCCGCGCCGTCCATGACAACTTCGAGCGCGAGCAGGCAGAAGCGCGCGCGGAACTGGAACAGGCGCGCGAGGAGCTGGCGGCCGAACGCAGCGAGCTGGAGGAGAACCTCGCGGCCATCGACGCCTTCGTCGAAGAGGAGCGCGAGGCGGTGGAAGCGGTCGAGGCCGAGATCGAGGCCCTGGAAGCGAAGCAGGCCGAGATTGCCGACTCCGTCCTCGCCGCACTGAACGAGGCCATCATGGAGCACGAGCTGCCGGTGCGCCCGGTGGCGCGGTTCGACGGCTATTCGTGGCGCTCCTGGGAGGTGGACGCCAGTCGCTCCTGCCCCAGTGCCGACAGCCCTTTACAGATCGATGCGCGTGCTACCCACGGGGTGTGCGTGATGGTGTCCGGCCGCCCGTATCGCGGCGGCGAAGCCGTGAACGCGCAACTGGACCCGATCCTGGCCTCCGGTCTGCTCGACTACTACGAACTGGACGAAACGATTGGCGTGACGGGCGGGTTCCGGCGGCGCGCACCCGAGGGCACCCTGCGGGCCGACCTGGCCGATGCCCGCAAGGTCCTGGACGATCGTTTGATCGTGGCGGAAAACCGCTTTGGTACCCGGCGCGACCTCGGCCGCGAGGAGACCCTCCTGAACCGCCGCGCCACGTCGCTGGATCGTCAGCAGCAGCAACTGGAAAACCAGAGCGTGCGCAGCTTCGAGTATTCGGACGAGCGCTCGGCGCTGCGGTCCGCCGAACAGGCCTACGGTCAGGCGTTGCTGGCGCAGACGGTGGCGGCGCATGTGCAGCCGGTGGGCGACATGACCGCCGATCACGTATTCCCGCTCGGGTCGCGCGATAGTACCGCCATCCTCGTCATCCAGACCCGCGAGCGCGGCCTGCGCAGGGGCATGGATACGGTCCTCACGCTGTTCCGGCTGGAGCTCGACGATACCTATGCCGACTATGACCGTGTGCCGATACACGGCGAGCGCGACAACATGGCCTTTGCCCGCTTCCGCGGCGAGGCGACCCGGGACGAGGCAAACCGGCGCGTCTATCTGGCCCTGGCGCGCGAGCTGACCCGCTAGCTTCGTGTCGGTGAATCCGCGTTTCCCCGGGTCCAGACTCGGGCACGACCTGTTACCTGCAATAACTCAGGAGGAGTGCAATGATGATCAAGAAAGGACTGGCTGCGGCGGGCGTCGCGTTTGTACTGGCGGGGTGTTCTGGTGGTGGCCCGTCGACCGCCGACATCGAGGCGGTGATGGCCCAGATGGTCGCGGCCAGCGGCCTCGGCGCACAGGGCGTCTCGGTCGATATCCACAGCAGCGACTGCAGCGAGGTGGACGGGGGCGTCTTTGACTGTCAGGTGGATGCCACGGTGTCCGCTGGCGGGTACTCGGAGGATCTCACCGATCGCCTTCGGCTGGTCGAGGGTTCCAGTGGCTGGGAACCCGCCTTCTAAGCGCGCCCGACGAAAGGCCTCCCACAAAACTAAAAGCCCCGCCGGGGCGTAGTCCGGCGGGGCTCGTAAAACGGGGACGGCGGTCCTGGCCGCCGGCCCCGGTGTTGCCCGGTCAGAAGTCGTAACGCATCCCGATCGAGAGGGCGGTAGCGGTCTCGCCACCCACACCCGGCTGGCTGACGCTCTTGGCGGCATTCCACGGCGCCAGGGCCGAGTTGTCGTCGTTGTCGACCATTGCGATGTTGCCGTAGAAGCGCAGGTCGCTGTCGAGGCGGTATTCCAGGCCCAGGGCGTACATCGTTGCGTCAGCATCCGCCAGATCGGAATCCAGCTGGAAGACGTGACCGTTCAGGTACATGCTCGGGGTCAGGCGGAACTGGCCGCCGAGGCCGTAGATATCCGCATCGTCACCACTGGTGGTTTCCGAGTTCTGGTAGAAGGCGCCCATGCGAAAGGCCGGGGTGATGCGATAGCCGACGGCCAGGCGCCAGGCATCCGGGTTCACATCGCCATCTTCCTGCTTCTCGTAGGCCAGAGCGCCGGTCAGGTCGCCCATACTCAGGTTCAGAGATGTGGAGTAGGCCTTGTTCGGGGCCCCGTCGGCGGTGGTGGCGCCGTCCGTCTCGTTCGAGTACTGGATGTTCCAGGTTAGGCCGCCGAAGCTCGGGGTCTGGTAGTGGATGCTGTTGTTGAAACGCTCGTCGAAGCGGCCGGTCTGCGCGGCGGAACGGGTCAGGTTGCGCATGTCGCCGATCTGGTCGCCAAAGAAGTTGGCCGGGCCACGGGCGCGCTTGAACGGGGTGTCGAACTTGCCGATGCGGAGCATGCCCCACTCGGAGCCCTTCAGGCCCACAAAGGTGTCGCGGGTCGCGAAGTTTGTGCCGTTGGTGTCGAAGTCGATCTGTTGTTCGATCTGGAACATCCCGACCAGCTGTTCGCGGAACTCGCGCTCGCCCTTGAAGCCCAGGCGGCTGGAATTGCTCGAGACATTGAACTCGTTGTAGTCGGCGCCGTCGTCGAGGACATCGGCGGACAGGTGGGCGCGGCCGTACAGCGTCCAGTCGGCGGTAGCCAGGGCCGGTACGACGAGTCCGGCGGCGATGAGGCTGGTCAGCAGGTGCTTGCGATTCATGGGATTCTCCCCTTCATTAGGTGTGCAAGTTGGCGGGCCGCGAGGGCGTCCCGACAGGGCGCAAGCATGGGGAGGGCGAGTGACGTGTCCGTTACGGGGCGGTGAAGATCGCGTTAAAACGCGACACTGTTGCGCAAATGAAACACCTGGGCCGGGAACCTGCTAGCGAGCGGCGAGTCCTCTAAAGGGTGAGCGGGTTCGAGGCCCGTCACGATGCAGTACCGAATGGGAGGGACCGTGGTGGCGCGACGGCCGGATCCGACGTTCTCTGGGCGAGTGCGCTGGCCCCTGTTCGCCAGCCTGTTGGTGGCGGTCACCGCACAGGCCGACGACGGGCCCACGGTCCTGCATCCAGTCGAAGTGACTGTCACTGCTCCGCGCCTGGCCACGCCGCTGGCGGACCTGCCGGCCGCGGTATCGCGCGTGGACGAGCGCCAGGCGACCGAGGGGCGGCAGGGCCTGCAGCTGGACGAGGCGCTCAATCGCGTGCCGGGCCTGTTCGCCCAGAACCGCTACAACTTTGCCCAGGATGTCCGGATCTCGATCCGCGGTTTCGGATCGCGCGCTCCCTTTGGCGTGCGCGGGCTGCGCATCCTGCAGGACGGCATCCCGGAGACCACCCCCGACGGCCAGTCACAGGTGGACGCGATCGACCTGCTTAACCTGCGCGACATCGAGGTGCTGCGCGGACCCAGCGCCGCGCTGTACGGCAATGCCTCCGGAGGCGTGATCTCGGCGCGCACCCGCGACGGCCGCGACCCGCGTGGCTTTGGTGGCGGGGTGCTGCTGGGCAGCTACGGTTATCGCCGCGCCGAGGCCATCGCCGAACAGGACCACGGCACCCATCGCTATTCCCTGACCGCCCACGACTTCGCGATCGACGGCTACCGCGACCAGTCCACCGCCGAGAAGCGCTACCTGCGCCTGCACACCGCCTCGGAGCTGGAGGCCGGCACGCTGAACTTCCACCTGCGCTACCTCGATGCTCCCCGCACCGACGACCCCGGCGGGCTCACCCGCGAGGAGATGCGTCAGAACCGGCGCGCGGCCGCCCCGCTGGCCACGGCCCTTGACAGTACCCAGGCGGCCGAGCAGCTCACGACGGGGTTGCAGTGGGAACAGTCCCTCGGACCCGGCGAGCTGCGCCTCGGGGGGTTCTGGACCCAGCGCGACTACGCGCAGCAACTGCCATTCCCCGGTGACTCGCGGGTGGCCTTTGATCGCGACTTCTACGGCCTCAACGCCCAGTACGAACAGGACATCGGGCCGACCCGGGTGCTGACCGGGATCGACCTGGAAGAGCAGCGTGACGACCGCACCCGGCGCTGTACGTCGGGGACTTTCGCACCGGGGCTGGACTGTGACGAAGACGAGGTCGTTGGAGATCTGGCCCTGGACCAGCTAGAGCGCGCCCGCTCGCGAGGAGTGTTTATACAAACCGACACCGCGCTGGGGTCGGACTGGAACATGGTGCTCGGCGCGCGCCACGACCGCATCCGCATGTCCATCGACGACCACTTCTCTGACCGGGTCGGCGAACCGGATCGGTCGGATGCGAGGACCTTCCGCGAGACCAGCGCGATGGCGGGGCTGATCTGGCACTTCCAGCCGGACTACCGGGCCTACGTGAACGTGGCCACCAACTTCGAGACCCCGACCTTCACCGAGTTCGCGAACCCCGAGGGCGGGGGTGGCTTCAACGACGCCCTCGACCCTCAGCGGGCACGCAGCATCGAGGTCGGGATCCGCCGCGAGACCGGTCGCCTGGCCTGGGATGCCTCGGTCTACGCGACCCGCGTACGCGACGAGATCGCCCCGTTCGAAGAGCCCAACGTGGACGGTCGCACGTTCTACACCAACGCCGGCCGGACCGCGCGTAACGGCTTCGAGCTGGCGGTCGACTGGTCCGCGACGGAGCAGTGGACGCTGTCCAGCGCGCTCAGCCTGAACGATTTCCGCTATCGGGATTTCGTGGACCAGCAGGGCGAACGGCGCGACGGCAATCGCCTGCCCGGGCTGCCGCGCGAGCAGCTGTTCGTGGAGGCCGACTGGCGTCAGGGACCTTACTTTTTCACCATCGATGCGCTGTACACAGGCGGGCGCTACGTGAACGACGCCAACGACGAACGGGTGGGCGGACAGACCACGCTGAACCTGCGCGCGGGCCGCCACTGGCAGGATGGCAACGCCCATGTCGAGGCCTTCGTGGCCGCAAACAACCTGCTGGACGCAGACAACGTCGACAACATCCGCATCAACGACGGCAACCGCCGCTATTACGAGCCGGCCCCCGGCCTGACCCTGATGGCCGGCATGCGCATGACCTTCGGGCGCTAGAGCGCCCCACCACGCCGGACCCTGCCCCCGTCATTGCGAGGGGGCAAAGCCGACGAAGCAATCTCGCTCCGGAAGCACCGCGTTGCCAGAGTTCGGAGGTTGCCACGTCGGCTTCGCCTCCTCGCAATGACGGTGCGACGAAGCGCCGTCGCCGCTACGTCGCGGGATGCACCGAGCGCGACGAACGGCATCCAGAAAGGGTGCCCGGCTAGTCGCGGCGCCCGGGCCCCTCCGGTGGTTCTTTCGGCTCGATCTCGTCGAGCCGCCCCTGTTCGATTTTGCGCAGGGTCTCGGGGTCGGTGGGGTCCTCGTCCTCCCAGTCATGCCGCCGATATACCGGGAACGGGTCGCGGCGATAGAGGAACCAGCCGCAGACCGCACCGACAACCGCACCGAACAGGTGCGCCTCGAACGAGACTCTGGGGCCGCTGGGGAAGACGCCCCAGATCATGCTGCCGTAGAGAAACAGGATGATGATGGCCACCGCGATGGACAGCGCATCGCGGCGGCGAATCCCGATCACCACGGCGAAGAACATCAGCCCGTGGGTCAGGCCCGAGGCGCCAATGTGCAGCCCCTCGCGCGCGAACAGCCAGACGCCCAGTCCGCCCATCAGCCAGATCAGCGGGACCGCAACGCGGGTGGCGCGCGGGAAGCCGTAGAGCGTGAGCATGCCGAGCACCCACAGGGTCGGCACATTGGCGAGCAGGTGGCCCCAGGAGCCGTGGATCAGCGGCGAGGTGATGATGCCCAGCGCCCCGACCGCGTCGCGCGGCAGGATGCCCAGCCGCGACCAGTCCCCGCCCAGCAGGTCGTGCAGGGCGTGGATCACGATCAGGATGGCGGCCCCCAGCATGGGCCAGAGCAGCGCACGCCGAATCCGCTCCTGCTCGGCCCGGGGGTCGGCCGGGGGTGCCGGCCGGCGAAGATTCATCATCCGCCTAGCCTGCCACGCCTGGACAAGAGGTCCAATCTCTCCAATCCCCCGGCGCCGCCACGGGCACCGTCATTGCGAGGCCCCGCAGGGGCCGCGGCAACCTCCTGAAGCTTGCGCAGTGTCGGGGTCCGAGGGTTTCGGAGGGAGATTACTCGCTGCGCTCGCCCTTCGGGCCGGCCTGCGGCCGTTCAACGCGCTTCGCGCCTTTGTGCTTCGTCGCTGCACTCCTCGCAATGACGGTGGCGGTGCTAGTGCCCGCCCGGCCCCAGGTCGGCGCCCTTGTCGTGCTGCGCGAGCTTGTCGTGCAGTTCACCACTTTCACCTCGCGGGGCCTTCACCTCGACCTCCATGCCGTTGCGGCGGAACTTGCCGACGACCTTGTCGATGGCGGCCACCGCCGAGCTGTCCCACAGCGAGGCGCGGGTCAGGTCGATCTCGATGTGATGGATGCCCTCGCGGTAGTCGAAGCTGTCGATGAACTTGTCCACGGCGACGAAGAACAGCTGGCCGCGCACGGTGTAGATCCGGGTCCGGCCGTCCTCGGAGAGCGCACTAGTGACTTCGACCGCCTTGACCATCTTGCGCGCGAAGAAGATCGCCGAGAGCAGCACGCCGGCGAATACGCCCAGCGACAGGTCGTGGGTGATCACGGTGGTGCCGACGGTCACGATCAGCACGGTGGCGTCGGTGCGCGGCAGCTTGTGCAGGGTGGTCAGCGAGCCCCAGTCGAAGGTGGCGATGGAGACCATGATCATCACCGCGACCAGCGCGGCCATTGGGATGATCGAGACCAGATCCCCCAGGAACACGATGAACAGCAGCAGGAAGATGCCCGCCGACAGCGTGGACAACCGCCCCAGCCCCCCGGACTTGATGTTGATCACCGACTGCCCAATCATCGCGCAGCCCGCCATGCCACCGAAAAAGCCGGTGACGACATTGGCGATGCCCTGGCCCTGGGCCTCGCGGTTCTTGCCGGAGGGCGTGTCGGTCAGATCGTCGAGGATGGAGGCGGTCAGCAGCGACTCCAGCAGGCCGACGATCGCCAGCGCGAAGGCGGTCGGGAAGATGATCTGCAGCGTCTCCCAGTTCAGCGGGATGTCGGGGAACAGGAACACCGGCAGGCCGTCCGGCAGGTCGCCCATGTCGCCGACCTCCAGCGTCGGCAGCCCCATGAAATAGACCACGACGCTGAGCACCACGATCGCGACGAGCGGCGGCGGCAGCAGCTTCGGATAGCCAGGGATCATCGGCAGGCCATAGAGGATGATCAGGCCGGCCGTGACCAGCGCCCACATGGTGGTGTCGCCATCCACCAGGTAGGGCACCTGGGACAGGAAGATCAGGATCGCCAGCGCATTCACGAAGCCGACCAGCACCGTGCGCGGGATGAACATCATGTAGCGCGCGAGCTTGGCCCAGGCGAACAGGATCTGGATGATGCCGGTCAGGATGGTCGCGGCCAGCAGGTACTGCAGTCCGTGCTCGGCGATGAGTGTCACCATCAGCAGGGCCATGGCCCCGGTCGCGGCCGAGATCATGCCGGGGCGCCCTCCGGCGAAGGCGATCACCACCGCCATGGTGAAGGACGCGTACAAGCCCACGCTCGGGTCCACCCCGGCGATAATGGAAAACGCGATCGCCTCCGGGATCAGGGCCAGCGCGACCACGATCCCGGCAATCAGGTCTCCGCGCACATTGAACAACCAGATCTTGCGCTGGCGGGACAGGAAGTCTTGTAGGGTCTGCTGCACGATATGGTCCCCAATACCGATGCGCGCCGAAGCCGACATGCGTCGGGATCAACGGGTGAACGAACAGGTACCAGAGACTTGTGCGAAGTAGCCGGGCCCGGTTGCCACCAGTGGATGGCGCGGTTGCAAGCGGTTCAATGCCGGTACAGACTGAAACCGCCAGGAAAGGCGACAAAGTCTAGCACTTCATAAGCCCGTCCTGAAGTTTGCCGCCCCGCTCAAGCCTTTGCCGGGGCTCTTCCATGCGTTCAATTGGGGATCTTCATGCTGCAGCGCGTCATCATCGCCGTCGACTTCTCGCCCGCCTCTGCCGCGGCCCTGGCTGTTGCACGCCAGCACTGCCCTGGGGCGAAGAAGCGGCTGCTCTATGTGATGAAGCCGTCGGACGTGGCAGGGCCCAGTTCCGCTGGTGCGTTCAGTGGTGCGGGGTCGTCGCCCCTGAATGCAAAGGAAATGCGCCATTCGGCGGAAGAAAAAATCCGGTCGCAGTTGCAGGAGTGGGCGGAGGCAGATGACGAGGTCGCCATCGCCGTGGGCAGTGCGCCGGAGGAGATCTCCCGTCATGCCGAGGAGTGGGGCGCGGATATGATCGTGATGGGGACCCGCGGGCGCAGTCAGATCGCCAACATGCTCTCCGGTTCCGCGACCGAGTGGCTGGTGCGCAACGCCCGCCTGCCGGTGCTGGTCGTGCACGATGTGCCGCTGTCCGACTCCATGAAGGAAAAGCTGCCGCCGGAAGGCGCCGTCGACTGAGCCCGATCGCCGTTCGCCGACACGTAGAAGGCCCGCTTTCCAGCGGGCCTTCCTCGTTCCTGTGGAATGCTCGCGCGGTGTCGAGGCCCCAGGCATGTAGGAGGCCAGCCCCGCCGTGACGCTAGCCGCCGGTCATGGACATGAAGCGCATGACCTTTTCCGGGCGCTCGGAGAATTCGTGGCGTTCCGGTTTCAGGTTGATGGCCTGGACCACCAGATCCTCCAGTTCGGAATCGGTGCAGCCCTCGCGCAGGTAGGGGCGCAGGTTCAGGCTGTGGTCGTTGCCCAGGCAGGTGTAGATGGTGCCGTCCACCGACAGGCGCACGCGGTTGCAGGTATCGCAGAAGTGCTGCGAAATCGGCGTAATGAAGCCGATGCGCACGGGGGTGTCCGGGATCTGCATGTAGCGCGCCGGGCCGCCGCCGGGCATCACGCCGGGTACCAGGTTGTAGCGCGGCTCCAGACGGGCGCGCACGTCCTGCAGGTTCACGTAGTGGCCCTCTTTCGCCTCGCGGCCGGTGTCGCCCATCGGCATGGTCTCGATGAAGCGCAGGGTGAAGCCGTGCTCGATGCAGAAGTCCACCATGTCCTCGACTTCCGGCTCGTTGATCCCGCCCATTACCACCATGTTGATCTTGATCGGGTCGAGCCCGGCGGCCTTGGAGGCCATCAGCCCGTCCAGGACCTTCTCCAGCTTGCCGCCGGTGATCTCCTTGAAGACTTCCGGCTTGAGCGAGTCGAGACTGACGTTGATGCGCGCCACGCCGGCATCCTTCAGTTCCTGGGCATGGCGCGCCATGCGCGTGGCATTGGTGGACAGCGAGATGTCGTCGATGCCAGGCAGGGCGTTCAGGCGTGCGGCCAGGTCCGGGAGGTTCTTGCGTACCAGCGGCTCGCCGCCGGTCAGGCGCACGCGGCGGGTGCCCAGACGTCCGAAGGCTCCCATGACGCGCTCGATCTCCTCGAAGCTGAGCCAGTGATCCGGCTCCTCGAAGTCGCGAAAGCCCTTGGGCATGCAGTAGAAGCAGCGCAGGTCGCAGCGGTCGGTGACCGAGAGGCGGACATATTCGATGCGGCGGCCGAAGGCATCCACCAGTGCGTTCTCGTCCTTGAGGGGCTGTTCCATGGGGTGCTCCGTCCTGCCGATGGGGGCGATATGTTTCATCACACACATCGTAGACCACTTCTCCGGGAACGCAACAACAATGCCTCAGAATCGTTGCGGCAATAAACAAAATCTCTCACAGATAATTTTGTCTTATTCCAAGATAAGAACTTTTCGTTGGCCAAAAGCCCGGCTTATGGCCAATATGGCCCATGAATAAGCAAACCGTAATCTATGGGGTCGTCTGAATGAGCGCGTTGCCCGAGTTCGAGAACCACAGCGAGCAGGAGATCAAGTACACCACCTGCTACATGTGTGCCTGCCGCTGCGGCATCAAGGTTACCGTCCAGAACAACAAGGTCCGCTATATCCAGGGCAATCGGCATCACCCGATCAACAAGGGGGTGCTGTGTGCCAAGGGTAACGCGGGGATCATGAAGCAGCAGTCCCCGGCGCGCCTGCACCAGCCGATGCGCCGCAAGCCCGGCACCGAGCGCGGCGCCGGCGAGTTCGAGCCGATCTCCTGGGACGAGGCCCTGGACATGCTGTCCACGCGGCTGCAGAAGATCCGCGAGACCGACCCGCGCAAGCTGGCGTTCTTCACCGGCCGCGACCAGATGCAGGCTCTGACCGGTCTGTGGGCGACCCAGTTCGGCACCTACAACTGGGCGGCCCACGGCGGCTTCTGCTCGGTGAACATGGCCACCGGCGGTCTGTATACCACCGGCTTCGCCTTCTGGGAATTCGGCGACCCCGACTGGGACCGCACCAAGTACCACATGCTGTGGGGCGTGGCGGAAGACCATGCCTCCAACCCGATCAAGATCGGTCTGGAGAAGCTCAAGCGCCGCGGCGGCAAGTTTGTCGCGATCAACCCGGTGCGCACCGGCTACCAGGCGATCGCCGACGAGTGGGTGGGCATCAAGCCCGGTACCGACGGCCTGTTCGCGCTGTCGATGCTGCACGTGCTGCTGAAGAACGACCAGTTCGACTGGGACTTCCTGGTGCGCTACACCAACGCCACCCAGCTGGTGGTGCAGACCCCGGGGCAGAAGGGCGATGGCCTGATCCTGCGTGACGAGGCCGGCAACCCGCTGGTCTGGGAGCTGGAACAGGAGGCGTTCGTCGACGGCACCCAGGTCGACATCAAGCCGGCGTTGTTCGGCGAGTACACCGCGCCCGACGGCCGCCCGGTCAAGACCGTGATGACGCTGCTGGCCGAGCGCTACCTGAGCGACGAGTATTCCCCGGAGAACACCGCCGAGGTCACCGGCGTCCCGGCCGACCAGACCGAGCGCCTGGCGCTGGAGATGGCGCACGTCGCGTTCAAGGAGACGATCGAGCTCGACATCGAGTGGACCGACTCCTGGGGCCGCAAGCACGACAAGGTGTTCGGGCGCCCGGTGTCCATGCACGCGATGCGCGGCATCTCCGCGCACTCCAACGGCTTCCAGACCTGCCGCGCGATCCATCTGCTGCAGATCATGCTGGGCTCGGTGGACTGCCCCGGCGGTCACCTGGCCAAGCCGCCGTATCCCAAGCATGTCCCGCCGGGCATCAAGCCGGCCAAGGAATGCGCGCCGAACACCCCGCTGAAGAGCCCGCCGCTCGGTTTCCCGACCGCGCCGGAGGACCTGGTCATCGATGACGAAGGCAACCCGCTGCGCATCGACAAGGCGTTCTCCTGGGATGCCCCGATCTCCAACCATGGCCTGATGCACATGGTGGTGACCAATGCGGTCAACGGCGATCCCTATCCGATCGACACGCTGATCTTCTTCATGGCGAACATGTCCTGGAACTCCTCGATGAATACCGCCGAGGTAATGGACATGCTGCGGGCGAAGGACGACAGCGGCGAGTACAAGATCCCGTTTCTGGTGGTCGCGGATGCGTTCCACTCGGAGACGGTCAACTTTGCCGATCTGGTGCTGCCGGATACCACCTATCTGGAGCGCTACGACACCATCTCCATGCTGGACCGCCCGATCTCCGAGCCGGCCGCGGCGGCGGACTCCATCCGCCACCCGATCCTCGAGGTCGACCGCAACGTGCGTCCGTGGCAGGAGGTGATGGTCGAGCTGGCGGGTCGCCTGAAGTTCCCGGCGTTCACCAAGGACGACGGTAGCCGCAAGTTCGCGGACTACAAGGACTTCATCGTCAACTTCGAGAAGGAGCCGGGCATCGGCTTCCTGTCCGGCTATCGCGGCAAGGACGGCAAGACCCACCTGCGCGGCGAGCCGAACCCGAAGCAGTGGGAGGCGTACATCGAGAACCAGGGGTTCTTCGTGCACCACCTGGCGCCGAACCAGCAGTTCTACCGCTTCGCCAACAAGGACTACCTGGAACTGGCCAAGCACGCCGGCTGGGTGGGCAAGACCGATCCGATCACGATCGAGCTCTACTCCGAGACCCAGCAGCGCTTCAAGCTCGCCGGCCAGGGCCTGTATGACGGCCCGCAGCCGACCAAGCAGGAGCACAAGGACCGCCTGACCCAGTTCTTCGATCCGCTGCCGATCTGGCACAAGCCGCTGGAGCAGACCCGCATCGACGAGGACGAGTACCCGTTCTACGCGGTCAACCAGCGTCCGATGTTCATGTACCACTCCTGGGATTCCCAGAACGCCTGGCTGCGCCAGATCTGCGCCCAGAACTACCTGTACATGAACCGCGGCAAGGCGGAGTCCATGGGCATCGCGGATATGTCCTGGGTCTGGCTGGAGTCGCACAACGGCAAGATCCGCGTGCAGGTGAAACTGATCGAGGGCTGCGAGCCGAACACCGTCTGGACCTGGAACGCCATCGGCAAGCAGAAGGGCGCCTGGGGCCTGAAGCCGGACGCGAACGAGTCCAACAAGGGCTTCCTGATGAACCACCTGATCAGTGAGCTGCTGCCGAAGAAGGGCGACCCGGTGGACAACATCACCAACTCCGACCCGGTCACCGGCCAGGCCGCGTGGTACGACCTGAAGGTCAAGATCACCCCGGCCGACCCGGAAGAGGCCAGCACCTGGCCCGACTTCGACACGATCAAGCCGGCGCCCGGCATGTCCGAGGCCCCGGACCAGCTCCGCTACGCGGCGCACAAGCCGGTGCACCTGAACCGTTCCATCCGCGACGTGCTGACGCGCGGCTCGCTGGACGACGAACAGTAGGCATCACGGATCCGGGCCATGCCGCCGGCCGAAGCCGGCGGCCCGAGAGAATTTGAGGAGTACCTGAAATGCGACTTGGACTCGTAATCGACATGGATACCTGCGTGGGCTGTCACGCCTGCGCGGTGGCCTGCAAGCAGTGGAACACCAGCGGTACCACCGGCGCGCTGACCGACTATCGCCCCTATGGCGAGGACCCCAGCGGCGTGTGGTTCAACCGTATTCGCCACTACGAAGTCGGCGATTATCCCAACAACAAGACCGTGAACATCCCGATGTCCTGCATGCACTGCCAGCATGCCGACTGCGTGAACGTCTGCCCGACCGGCGCCTCCTACAAGCGCCCGGAAGACGGCATCGTGCTGGTCGACCAGGACAAGTGCATGGGCTGCAACTACTGCGCCTGGGCCTGCCCCTACGGTGCGCGCGAGCTGGACCGCGAAGACGGCGTGATGAAGAAGTGCACGCTGTGCGTGGACCGTATCTACGACGAGCAGCTGCCGCCGGAAGAGCGCCAGCCGGCCTGCGTGATCACCTGCCCGGCGCACGCCCGGTTCTTCGGTGACTTCGACGACCAGGACTCCGAGGTCAGCCGCCTGGTGCGCGAGCGCGGCGGCGTGAAGCAGATGCCGGAGCTGGGCTACAAGCCGGTCAACACCTATCTGCCCCCGCGTATCACCCGCCCGATCCCCACCGACGACGTGCGCGCCAACAAGCTCGTCACCTCGGTGAAGGACTGGGTCAACAAGATGGTCGCGCGCTAGGCGCGGCCCGAACGGGAGAATTCATATGCATCCGGCATTTTCCGTCATCCTGTTTACCGTCATCTCGGGTGCGGGCTACGGCCTGTTCATCCTGCTGGCGGCCTTCCATCTCGCGGGTATCGGCCCGGCCATGAGCCACGGCGAGCTGCTGGCGCACGGCCTGGTGTCGCTGGGGATGATCACCCTGGGGCTGATGCTCTCCACCGGTCACCTGGCGAACAAGAAGAACGCCTGGCGTTCCTTCATGCGCTTCAAGACCTCCTGGCTGTCGCGCGAGGCCGTGTTCGCGGTGCTGTTCTACCCCTTCGCCGGTATCTACGGTCTGGGTGTGCTGCTGCAGGGTTCGGCCATCGGGCCGCTGCCCGCCATGGCCGGCGCGATCGCTGCCGTGCTGGCCGTGATCACCCTGTTCTCCACCGGCATGATCTACGGCTGCCTGAAGACCATCCGCCAGTGGAACACGGCGCTGACCCCGGCGAATTACATCATGCTGGGCATCGCGACCGGCACCACGCTGTTCGCCGCCATCGCCGCGGTGTTCGGCAATGCCACCACGCTGCACGCGGGCGTGGCCATCGTCGCGCTGCTGGCCGCCGCGTTGCTCAAGGGGATCTACTACTTCTGGATCTCGCGCGTGAACGGTCCGACCATCAACACCGCGACCACCTTCAACCGGGCGACCGTGCGTCTGCTGGATACCGGCCACACCGCCGGGACCTTCCTGACTGACGAGTTCGGCTACGACCCGCGCAAGGACACCATCGACAACATCAAGATGGGCGTCTTCCTGCTCGGCTTCATCGCCCCGGTACTGGTCTTCGGTTCGATCCTCTCCGGTGCGCCGGCCGGTATCGCCTGGCTGGCGGCGGTGTCGAGCCTGGTCGGGATCGGCATGGAGCGCTGGCTGTTCTTCGCCGAGGCCAAGCACGTCGTGCGCCTGTACCACGGTGCCCAGACCTGCACCGACTCCCTGGCCGAGCCGAGCCGCGTCGGCCCGGAAGTGGCCGCGGATGCTCGCCGTGGCGACGCACCGCGCGCCGAACTGGGCGATACGCCCGGGGGCTCCGGCTCCTGAGTCGGACGCAACCATACGGGTTACCCGGGCGCCCCGGGTAATCCGTACCAAAGGCCAGGGCGTTGGATGACCGACGCCCCGGCCTTTTCTGTTTGGAGGGGCTGCCCCGGGCAGGATCCGTCCGGGCCTATTGCCCCTTGTCGTTCTCGTGCATCCCGTGAACGATGAAGTAAATCACGTACGCGAAGAAGGCCGCGATGCCCGCCAGCGTCACGATCGTCAGGATCCCGATGGGCGACTGAAACATGATTTCCATCAGCATGATCTTTCCTCTAGTTGGGTCCATGCACCTTCGACGCTAGCCCCCGGAATCGGCCTTCGATTTGATCCAGATCATGCCGGGCGACGATTCGGGCTGCACGGGGCGTCGCTGTGGCGGGTGTGGGGCGAGCGGAGGCCGGTGGCGCTTCGGTGCGTATCCCGCAAGCAGGCGGGAATGCCAGCGCTGCTGCGCGGGTCTCGGCTCGAACTGGAGGTTCGCCGGGTTGGATTCGGGGGTGTTCGTGCTTCGCGCCCGAGAGGGTGGGGGCGCGAGGCTGGCTTC
The DNA here is from genome assembly GCF_000377405.1 of Thioalkalivibrio sp. ALE31. GTDB lineage: Bacteria > Pseudomonadota > Gammaproteobacteria > Ectothiorhodospirales > Ectothiorhodospiraceae > Thioalkalivibrio. Next base: position 188,361 of record NZ_KB905021.1, read on the forward strand.
GTGTCGGCGAACGTCCCGAGGCTGCCGCCGAGGGGCTGGGCTCGTTGCGCCGCCGGTCCTTCGAGCCGGCACGGGCCGTGGCTGTGGCGCGCTCAGCCCGCGCTGCGGGTCTCGGCTTGAATGGAGCTTGGGGCTACGCCCGGGGTGTTCGGGCGTCGCGCCCGAGAGGATGGCTGCGCGACCTGCGGTCGCTTGGCCCTTCGGGCCGGCACCGCCTGCGGCGGTACCGCGCGTCGGCCCGCGTTGCGGGCCTCGGCTCGAACGGAGGTTCGAATCGGGCCCTCAGACACCCCATTACGCAAAAAGGGACCACGAGGGTCCCTTTTTGCGTAATGGCGCGCCCGAGAGGATTCGAACCTCTGACCTCTGCCTCCGGAGGGCAGCGCTCTATCCAGCTGAGCTACGGGCGCAAGGGCTGCAATGATACGGGCGGGGCCGCGGGTGCGTCCAGCCATATTTGACCGCGCCGCTGGGTTTGTGGTCGCGCCTGGCATGATGCCCTATACTCTGCGCCCGATTTGCGCGTACCGCGCGAGCGCTTTCGAAAGAGCACACCACAAGGCCATGCATGGCCAGGATCTCGGAGGGAGAGAAGTGGGAAATCAACCGATCAAGATGGACACCGGGAACAAGGTGTTGCTGTTTATCTCGTCCCTGGCCCTGCTGGCGACAGTCCTGTTTCTGGTGTCGCAGCTTGCGAGCTGGATTGGGGACATGATGGGCTCGCAGGCGGAGGCCGTGAGCGAGGAGCGTATTGCCGAACGCATCGCGCCGATCGGCCGGGTGGTCTCCGGTGAGGTGGATACCGCCGAGGAAGCCGCGGACCTGAGCCCGGGCGACATCTACGCTAACGTCTGCGCCGCCTGCCATGACTCGGGCGCCTCCGGTGCCCCGCTCAAGGATGACACGGACGAGTGGACTAACCGTCTGAACGACAAAGGTCTGGAGACCCTGTTCGAGAACTCGATCAACGGCATCGGCGCCATGCCGGCGCGCGGTGGAGACTCCAGCCTGAGCGACGAGCAGCTGCACGAGGCTGTGGCCTACATGCTCGATCAGGCAGGCGTCGATCACGGCTACGAGGGCAGCGCCAACGGAAACGGCGACACTGCCGCTGACGACGCGGCCGCCGAAGGCGAGGAGCCGGTTGCCACCACCGACGCGGGCGAAGCAGCTGCCGAGGAAGAGGCCGAAGCCGTGGCCGCCATTGCGGTCGGCGAGGGTGATGCCGAACGCGGTCAGTCGCGTTACAACACCTGCGTGGCCTGCCACGGTGCGCAGGGTCAGGGCACCCCGGTGTTCCCGAAGCTGGCCGGCCGTGATGCCGAGTACATCGCCGACAAGCTGGTGCGCTACCGCGCCGGCGAGACCGTCGGTGACCAGACGGCCCTGATGGCGCCGAATGCCGCGAACCTGTCGGATCAGGACATCGCCGATCTGGCCGTCTACGTGGCGACCTTCGAAGACTGATCGTCGCGCCGTTGCCGCGTACAAAGGCCCCGCCCGGTAGACCGGGCGGGGCCTTTTCTTTGCGGGCCGACGCTTCCCCGTTTATTGGGTACGCCAGTGGTCCAGGGCGCGGTAGCTCAGCGCCTCGGTGAGATGTCGGGTGGCAATCGCTTCCGCGCCCTCCAGATCGGCGATGCTGCGCGCCACGCGCAGGATGCGGTGATAGGCCCGTGCCGAGAGACGGAAGCGCTCGGCCGCCTTGTCCAGTAGCTCGCGGTCGACGGCCGCAAGGGCGGCGTGTCGATCGAGTCCCGCGCCATCCAGGGTGCTGTTGAGCCCCTCCTGGCGCGCCTGCTGGCGGTTGCGCGCCCGGGTCACGCGCGTCGCGACCGCGGCGGACGTCTCGGTGGGCTCGGTCGCGCCGGCCAGGTCGGCCGGCGGGATCCGGGGCACCTCGATGGCGAGGTCGATCCGGTCCAGCAGGGGTGCGGACAGGCGCTTGCGGTGCCGGGCCCGTTGTTCCGGGGTGCATTCGCAGCGTTCGGCCAGGTCGCAGTCGAAGCCCTGCGGGCAGGGGTTCATCGCACCCACGAGCTGGAAGCGGGCCGGGAACTCGGCCTGGCGGGCGGCACGCGAGATGTGGATCACGCCGGTCTCCAGCGGTTCGCGCAACACGTCCAGCACCGCGCGGTCGAACTCCGTCAGTTCGTCCAGAAACAGCACGCCCTGGTGCGCAAGCGAGATCTCCCCGGGGCGCGGGGTACTGCCGCCGCCCACCAGGGCCACGCCCGACGCGGTGTGATGGGGGGAGCGGAACGGCCGGGCCCGCCAGTCACCCCGCAGGTGGGTGCTGCCGCGCAGGCTGTGGATGGCGGCCGTCTCCAGCGCCTCGGCCTCGTCCATCGGCGGCAGGATGCCGGGGATGCGCGCCGCGAGCATCGACTTGCCGCTGCCGGGCGGGCCGACCATCAGCAGGTGGTGCCCGCCAGCCGCGGCGATCTCCAGGGCGCGCCGCGCCTGGTGCTGGCCGCGTACGTCCGCGAGGTCCGGGTGGCTCGGCGGGTTCGGGTCGGGCGGCCGGGCGGGTGCCAGGGCGTCGCGTCCGGCCAGCGCCGCGCATACCGCGGTCAGGTGTGACCCGGTGAGAACTCGCGCGCGCCTCGCCAGTGCCGCCTCGGCGCCGTCCTCCGGGTTGACCACCAGGGCGCGGTCGGCATCCGCGGCGGCGAGTCCGGCCGCCAGTGTGCCGCCCACCGGCCGCAACTGGCCGTCCAGCCCCAGTTCGCCGAGGAATTCGTGTGCCGCCAGGGCTTCGGCCGGGATCTGCTGGCTGGCGGCGAGGATGCCCAGGGCGATGCCGAGGTCGAAGCGGCCACCGTCCTTGGGGAGGTCCGCCGGGGCCAGGTTGACGGTGATGCGCCGCCGCGGAAATTCGAAGCCGCTGGTCTGGATCGCCGCGCGCACGCGATCACGGCTCTCGCGCACCGCGGCCTCCGGCAGGCCGACGATCTGGAAGGCCGGGAGGCCATTGGCCAGGTGGGTCTCGATGGTCACCAGCGGGGCATGGATGCCGTCGATGGCGCGGGCGTAGGCAATGGTGACGGGCATCCGTGCCCCTCCGTTCGGCCGCCGGGGGTCCGTCCCCGGCGGGTGGTTTCAGTGGTGGCTACTGCCCCGGGGTGTCGTCCGGCCGCCCCTCCAGCGCGGCTACGCGAGCCTCCAGTTCGGCGAGGCGTTCGCGGGTGCGCTCCAGCAGGGCGACCTGGATGTCGAAGTCCTCGCGGGTGACCAGGTCCATGCGCTCGAAGCCGCTTTGCAGCGATGAGCGGACCTGCCGCTGCACGTCTTCCTGCATATGGCGCACGGACTCCGGGAGGCTCTCGGTGATCCGGCGAGCCAGATCGTCGAAGCGTTTGGAATCGATCATCGGGTGGTCTCCTGACGCGTGTTCTTGGTTCTGGCCAGTGTAGCGCGGCTGACCCCGGGTACGGCTACTGCGATGCGGAGCGCCCGCCATCCACCGGGATGACCTGGCCGGTAATGTACGGCGCATCCAGCAGCAGGAACCGCACGGTGCGGGCGATATCCTCCGGGCTGCCCTCGCGCTTGAGGGCAGTGCGCTCGATCATGGCCTCGTGGGTGCCGGTATTCTGCGCATCCTCCGGCGCCAGGATCGCGCCGGGCGCAACCCCATTGACCCGCACGCCGGGCCCCAGTTCGCGGGCAAAGGCCTGGGTCAGGGCCCAGAGCCCGGCCTTGGCCGCCGAATACACCGGGTAGCCCTTCAGCGGGCGCAGCGCGTGGATATCCACGATATTGACGACCGCGCCCCGCGCCCGCTGCAGCGCCGGGTTGCAGGCCTGGGTGAGGAAGGTCGGCGCCTTCAGGTTGGAGCCGATTAGGTCGTTCCAGGCGGATTCGCGGATCTCGCCAACGGGGGTTGGATAGAACGTCGAGGCGTTGTTGACGAGAAAGTCCAGCCGCCCCCAAGCCGCCTCGGCGTCGCGGGCGAGGACTTCGATGGCCTGGGGGTCGAGCAGGTCGGCCTGCAGGGTGCGGGCGCTGTCGGGGCGCGCCGTGTTCAGATCGGCGGCCAGCGCGTCGGCCTCGTCACGCGAGCCGCGGTAATGGATCAGCACCCGCAACCCGGCCGCGTGCAGGTGCCGGGCAATGGTGGCGCCGACGCGCCGTGCGGCCCCGGTGATCAGCACCACGCCCGCCGGGTCGGGTGTCCTGCTCAAATTGTCGGTGGGTGCCTGCGCCACGTCCATCCCCGGGTTGGTACCATGCGTCGCCATGTTGCCGCCGAAACCTAGCACAAACACCGCCGACGATCCGGTCGCCCGGGAGATCGCCGCGCGTCTGCGCACTCACCTGCAACAGAGTATTGCGGCGGGCCAGGGGTTCCTTCCGTTCGTCGATTACATGCAGGCGGCCCTGTATGCGCCGGGCCTGGGCTATTACGTGAACGGGGCCCACAAGCTGGGCGAGGGCGGGGACTTCGTCACCGCGCCGGAGCTCTCGCCGCTGTTCGGCGAGACCCTGGCGACCTGGCTGGCCCCGGTGCTGCGCGATGACCTCGACGGCGCCGGCACGCTGCTGGAATTCGGTGCCGGCAGTGGCCGCCTGGCGGGGGACGTGATCACCACCCTGCGCGAGCTTGGGGTGGCCTGGGGGCGGTACTGGATCATCGAGGTGAGCCCGGACCTGCGCGCCCGGCAGCAGGCCCACCTGCAGGCCCAGCTGGAGCCGGCGGAATACGCGCGTGTGGCCTGGCTCGATGCCCTCCCCGAGGCCCCCTTGCGTGGGGTGGTGCTGGCCAACGAGGTGCTGGATGCCCTGCCGGTGGAGCTGTTCCGCTGGCGCGAGGGGCGCGTGTGGCAGGTCGGCGTCACTACCGAGGCGGACGGGGCGCTGACCCTGGCCGAACGCGAGGCCCCGCCAGCCCTGGCCGAACCCGTGACGCGGCTGGCGGCCGACTATGGCCCCTGGCCCGAGGGCTACCTGTCCGAGTGGCGGCCGGCGCAGGCGGCGTGGGTGCGCGCGCTCGCCGAGGGGCTGGAGCAGGGGGTGGCCGTGATCGTGGATTACGGCTTTCCGCAGGCGGCCTACTACGCCCCGGAACGGCACCAGGGGACCCTGGTCGGCTACTACCGCCAGCAGATGATCCAGGATCCTCTGGCCTATCCGGGGCTGATGGACCTGACCGCCAGTGTCGACTTCACCGCTGTGGCCGAGGCGGCGGATGCCGCGGGCCTCGATGTGCTGGCCTACGCCGGGCAGGGCGAGTTCCTCCTGGGGGCGGGGCTGCCGCAGCGTTTCGAGGCCCGCGTCGGTAGCGGCGAGGATGCCCGCCTGACCATGCAGGCGGCGCAGGCCGTGCGCATGCTGACCCTGCCGGGCGAGATGGGCGAGCGCTTCCAGGTCATGGCTCTCGGTCGCGGCTGCGCGCATCTGCCGCTGGGGGGTATCCCCGATCGCCGGGGGCGCCTGTGAACCCCGGTCCTGGCGCAATGGCGCGGTCGTTCCGGGGATGCTTGGTGGCATCGACGAAACCCGGCATGCTGGCGCCATGAAGGTACTGGGTATCGAAACCTCCTGTGACGAGACGGGCGTGGCGCTGATCGACAGCGACCGTGGCCTGCTCGCGCACCGGCTGTACAGCCAGACGGATCTGCACGCAATCTACGGCGGCGTGGTGCCGGAACTGGCCTCGCGCGACCACATCCGGCGGCTCCTGCCGCTGGTGCGCGCGGTGCTGGAGGAGGCGGGCGTGGACGGGCCGGACCTGGATGCGGTGGCCTACACCGGCGGGCCGGGACTGCTGGGGGCGCTGCTGACCGGTGCCTCGGTGGCCCGCTCCCTGGCCTGGGGCTGGGGTATCCCGGCGCTGGCGGTGCATCACCTGGAGGGCCACCTGCTGGCGCCGTTTCTGGAGGATACCGGGCTCGACTTCCCGTTCCTGGTGCTGCAGGTCTCCGGGGGGCATACCCAGCTGATCCATGCCCGGGCCCTGGGCGACTACGACCTGATCGGCGAGAGCATCGACGATGCCGCCGGCGAGGCCTTCGACAAGACCGCCAAGCTGCTGGGGCTGGGGTATCCGGGTGGCCCGGCGCTGGCGCGCCTGGCGGAACAGGGCGAGCCGGATGCCCTGCGGCTGCCGCGCCCCATGCTGGATCGCCCGGGGCTGGACATGAGCTTCTCCGGCCTGAAGACCGCCGTCCTGACCGCGCTGAAGAAGCAAAGTTACCGCCCGGAGGATGTGGCCCGCGCCTTCGAGGAGGCCGTGACCGACACCCTGGTGGAAAAGACCCGGCGCGGTCTGGAGCAGACCGGGGCCCCGGCGCTGGTGGTGGCCGGTGGCGTGGCCGCCAACACCACGCTGCGCGCGGGGCTGCAGGCCATGGCGCAACGCCAGGGGGTGCCGGTGTATTTTCCGCGCCCGGAGTTCTGCACCGACAATGGGGCGATGATCGCGCTGGCCGGGCTGCGGCGGCTGCAGGCCGGTGGCGTAGGGGATGCCGGGGCCCCGGTTGTCGCCGCGCGGGCCCGCTGGCCCCTGGCCGAACTGGAGGCGCCGGTTCCGGCCGGACCGGGCTGAAGCCCTGCCCGGCCCGTGCTCGGCGGGCCGTCAGTCTCCGGGGGCCGGGGCCTTGTTCTTCTGGCCGATCCGCGATTCCTCGCCGCGCATCAGACGGCGGATATTGCTGTCGTGGCGGATGAACAGGATTACGCTCATCAGCGCGACCGCGGCGCTGATCCAGTGATCCATGCCCAGCAGGATCGTGTACACCGGGGCCATGCCGGCCGCGACCAGGGCCGCCAGCGACGAATATCGCCAGATCGCGGCGACCACGAGCCAGGTGAGCAGCACCAGTCCGCCGGCCGCCGGGCTGATTGCGAGGATCACGCCAAGTGCGGTGGCCACACCCTTTCCGCCCTGAAGGCGGTAGTACACGGGGAACACGTGACCGAGGAAGGCGGCCAGGCCGATCAGGCCGATCGCCCAGCCGGGGAAGAGCTCCAGCTGGAGCGCGACGAACACCGGCAGCCAGCCCTTGCCGACATCCCCGATGAGCGTGATGATGGCCGCCTTCTTGCCGCCCGAGCGCAGGACATTCGTGGCGCCGGGGTTCTTCGACCCGGTGGTGCGCGGGTCCGGCAGGCGCAGCAGCTTGCTGACCAGTATGGCCGTGGAAAGCGATCCCAGCAGATACGCGATGATGATGCCGATTGTAATAGCCATGAGCGGTGAGCCTGTCTGCGCGGATGGGCAAGAGATTGCGAGCGCACATGATACGCAAGCCGGTGGCCGGCGTTCAGCGCGCTGAGATGGAGGCTGCGACCCGCCCGGTCCATGACCCGACGCTGGTGCTGTTGCACGGCTGGGGCTTTTCCGGCGCGGTCTGGGCGCCCCTGCGGGCCAAGCTGCCGGCCGGCACGCGGGTACTGGCGCCGGATCTGCCCGGTCATGGGGCCGCGGGCGACGGCTGGCGGCTGGCGGATGCGGAGGGCGCCGCCGCGGCCCTGATCGCCGCGCTGCCCGCGGACGTCGAGTACCCGGTCTGGGCTGGCTGGTCCCTGGGCGGCCTGGTGGCGCTCGCGGCGGCGCGTCAGTGGACGGGCCCGCAGGGGCTTGTACTGATTGGGGCAACGCCACGCTTCATCCGTAATGATGACTGGCCGGCCGCCCTGCCGCTGGACGAGCTGGAGGACTTCCGCGCCGCCCTCGGAGGCGACCGCCGCCGACTCAATCGGCGTCTGGCGATGCTCTGTGCTCGTGGCAGTCCCGATGCGGCCTCGCTCGCGCGCGCACTGGCAGACCGGATGCAGGCGGCCCCCGCCTCCCCGGAAGGGCTGGCGGCGGGGCTGGACTTGCTGCAGGGCGCCGACCTGCGCGCCGCCTGGGCCGGGGTGCAGGCGCCGGTGGCGTGCTGGCTGGAGCCGGAGGACGCGCTGGTGCCGGCCGCGGTGGAGGTGGGACTGACGAGCTTGCGCCCCGATGGCCGGACCGGTCGCGGGGCGGGCGGTCATGCGGACTGGTGGGCGCGGCCGCAGCGGCTGGCCGGATTTGTTTCCGAGTTTCTGGATCACTGCAGTGCAGGGGAGTCCGCATGACCCGACCCGACAGCTTCGATCTCGACAAGGCGCGGGTGCGCGAGGCCTTTGCACGGGCCGCTGCCACCTACGAGGAGCATGCGGTCCTGCAGCGCGAGGTGCAGGAGCGGATGCTGGAGCGTCTGGACTGGATCCGGATGGAGCCGGAACGCATCGTCGATCTGGGTTGCGGCATCGGCGAGGCCCTGGATCACCTGAGCCGCCGCTACCGCGGGGCGCGCCTGGCCGGCGTGGACTTCGCCCCGGAGATGGTTGCGCGGGCGCGGCGGCGCGGGCGCTGGCTGCGGCGGCCGCAGGTGGTCTGCGGTGACCTTGAGGCCCTGCCGCTGGCCGAGCGGTCCTTTGATCTGGCGGTTTCCAGCTCGGCCCTGCAGTGGTGCAGCGACCTCGACCAGGCCTTCGCCGAGGTGCGGCGTATCCTGCGCCCGGGCGGGCTGTGGCTGTTTACCACCTTCGGCCCGGACACCCTGCGCGAGCTGCGCGCCGCCTTCGCGACCGTGGATGGCGGCGCCGGGGCACATGTCAACGCCTTCATGGACATGCACGACATCGGCGATGCCCTGGTGCGATCCGGCTTTGCCGATCCGGTGATGGACCAGGAGGCCCTGACCCTGACCTACCCGGATCTGACCGGCCTGATCCGCGACCTGCGCGGGGTCGGGGTGCGCAACGCCCTGGCGGGGCGTTCGTCGGGTCTGTTTGGCCCCCGGCGTCTGGTGGCCGTCGCCGAGGCCTATGCCCGCGACTTCGGCGTGGAGGGTCGTCTGCCCGCGACCTGGGAGGTGGTCTATGGTCATGCCTGGGTGCCGGATGCGCCGCCCCCGTCGCGGCCAGACGGGCGCGTGATCCCGGTTCAGCCGGTTCGTTGATCTGGATCAACGAAAATGCCGCCCGCGTCCCTCGCGGGCGATCCACCGGAAGATGTATTCTCTTGGACAGGAAAAGTTCCGCCCGTCCCGCTCAATATCCGAGTTACACAGGCGGTATTGGTTTTTTGTGGGCCCGGAATGGGGTAGAGTTCACGCCCCCGAACCATCGGGACATCCGTGTTCCCCGCAGCAAGGTGGAAAAGTCATGTCACAAGCAGCCACTACGGCGGGTGCCGCACCCGCAGCGTCAGTCGCGACTTCCGAGCAGTACAACTACGCGATTATCAAGCGGTTTGCCATTGCCGCCGTCCTCTGGGGCGTGTTCGGGATGGCCGCCGGTGTCTGGATCGCCTCGCAGCTGGCGTTCCCGTTCCTGAACTTCGATATCGCGCAGATCACCTTCGGGCGCTTCCGTCCGGTCCACACCACGGCCGTGATCTTCGGTTTCGGGGGTAACGCGCTGTTCGCCACGTCCTACTACGTGGTGCAGCGGACCTGTCAGACCCGGCTGTGGAGTGACTCCATGGCGAGCTTCACCTTCTACGGGTGGAACCTGGCGCTGGTCCTCGGCGTGATCACCTACATGATGGGGATCACCCAGGGCCGCGAATACGCCGAGTTCAACTGGCAGATCGACATCATCATCCTGGTGGTCTGGGTCGCCTACTTCATGATCTACCTGATGACCCTGCTGCGTCGGAACCAGCCGCATATCTACGTGGCGAACTGGTTCTTCATGGCCTTTATCCTGGCCACCGCGCTGCTGCACATCTTCAACAACATCCAGGTCCCGGTCGGCCTGTTCCACCCGCATTCCTACTCCATCTTCTCCGGGGTGCAGGATGCGATGACCCAGTGGTGGTACGGCCATAACGCGGTGGGCTTTTTCCTGACGGCCGCGTTCCTCGGGATGATGTACTACTTCGTGCCGAAGCAGGCTGGCCGCCCGATCTACTCGTACAAGCTGTCCATCATCCATTTCTGGGCGCTGGTCTTCCTGTACATGTGGGTGGGTGCGCACCACCTGCACTGGACCGCGCTGCCGGACTGGGTCTCCACCCTGGCGGCGACCTTCTCTATCCTGCTGCTGCTGCCCTCCTGGGGCGGCATGATCAACGGCATCATGACCCTGTCGGGCGCCTGGGATAAGCTGCGCACCGACCCGATCATGCTGTTCCTGATCACCGCGCTGGCGTTCTACGGCATGTCGACCTTCGAGGGTCCGATGATGTCCCTGAAGAGCGTGAACGCGCTGTCGCACTACACCGACTGGACCGTGGGCCACGTGCACTCCGGCGCCCTCGGCTGGGTGGCGATGATCTCCTTCGGCTCGCTGTATCACCTGATCCCGCGGCTGTGGAACGTCAACCTGTACAGCCTGAAGCTGGTGTATGTGCACTTCTTCCTGGCGACCATTGGGATCGTGCTGTACATCACCGCGATGTGGGTGGCCGGTATCGGTCAGGGCCTGATGCTGCGCGCCTTTGACCAGTACGGGAACCTGGCCTACACCTTCACCGAGTCGGTGGTGTTCCTGCACAAGCCGTACGTGGTGCGTGCCATTGGTGGCGGGTTCTTCCTGGCCGGCATGCTGATCATGGCGTTCAACATCGCGATGACCGTTCGCTCGGGCATCAAGGCCGAGGCCCGCGAGGCCCAGGCCGCGTCCGCCGAAGCCCGCACGGCCTGATTAGGGAGAGACTAGATCCATGAAGCATGAAAGCGTTGAAACCAATGCCGGCCTGCTGATCATCCTCACCCTGGCGGTGATCAGCGTCGGCGGCCTGGTCGAGATCGTGCCGCTGTTCTACATCGACGACACGATCGAGGAAGTGGACGGCGTGCGCCCGTACACCCCGCTGGAACAGCGCGGGCGTGACATCTACGTCCGCGAGGGCTGCTACACCTGCCACTCGCAGATGGTGCGTCCGTTCCGTGACGAGATGCTGCGCTACGGTCACTACTCGCTGGCGGCCGAATCGCAGTACGACCATCCGTTCCAGTGGGGCTCGAAGCGCACCGGTCCGGACCTGGCGCGCGTGGGGGGCAAGTACTCCAACGAGTGGCAGGTCCAGCACCTGATCGACCCGCAGTCGCTGGTGCCGGAGTCGATCATGCCGGGCTACCCCTGGCTGGCGACCACGCCGCTCGATTACTCCGATATCGATCGTCGCATGATCGCGCTGAAGCGCGTGGGCGTGCCGTACTCGCTCACCGACGAGGAATACCAGGCCAACGTCGAGAAGTTCGGGGAGCAACACGCCCGGATGTTCGACATCCGCGACGCCGAGGAAAATCTGGTGGCGCAGGCGCAGGCCGAGAACTTCGACGGCAACCCCGGGACGATCACCGAGATGGATGCCCTCGTGGCCTATCTCCAGGTCCTCGGGACCATGGTCGACTTCAGCGAATACGACGACGGGCACTTTGCCGAATTCCGGTAAGGGAGGACGGGCGCCACGATGACGGGACTTTGGGAATGGATCACGGATATGGGCAACAGCAAGATCGTTGCCCTCATTCTCTTCATGAGCACCTTTATCGGGGTCGTGATCTTCCTGTTTTCCAATCGTCGGCGTGCCCGGAAGTTCGAGACGTATCGCTACATTCCTCTGGACGACGATGATTCACATCGGGAGCCCGTGGCCCGGCGTGACAAAACCAAGAGTGACGAGCAATGAGCACACAGGACAACCGTGATAAGGACCCGAACCAGGTCGAGACCACTGGGCACGTCTGGGACGGCAACCTTCAGGAATACAACAATCCGCTCCCGCGCTGGTGGCTGTGGGGCTTCTACGCCACGATCGTGTTCGCGCTGGTGTACTGGCTGATCTACCCGGCCTGGCCGATTGGCGACAGCTTCACCAAGGGCTTCAACACCATCACCTTCGAGCAGGGCGGCGAAGAGCGCACCATGCACTGGAACACCCGTGCATTGCTCGCGAAGGACATGCAGACCGGCACCTACGCGGTGCGCCAGCGCGAGATGCTGGAACAGGTGGCCGCCCAGGATTACGAAACGATCCTGCAGGACGCTGAAAGCATGAGCTTCGTCAACGCGTACGCCCAGGGCTCCTTCGGTACCTGGTGTGCGGCGTGTCACCAGGTCGGTGGCGCGGGCGTGGTCGGGCAGTACCCGAACCTGCGCAATGACCACTGGAAGTGGGGCGGAACGGTCGAACAGATCGAGGAAACCCTGCACCAGGGCCGCCTGGGCTACATGCCCGGGTACCGCGACACCCTGAGCAGCGACCAGCTGAATCAGGTCGCCGCCTACGTGCTGTCGCTGAACGACTACAGCGTGGATCAGGACGACGCCGATGCCGGCGCCCGGATCTTTACCGGGACCGACGGTGGCTGCTTCCAGTGCCACGGCATGGACGCCCAGGGGCTGACCTCGCAGGGCGCGCCCAACCTGACCAACGATCTGTGGGGTCTGGTCGACGTGCGCGGCGCGGAAAGCGATAGCGAGCGTCAGCGTCTGGTCGCCAATTTCATTCGCGATGGTATCCAGCGTGAGATGCCGGCATTCGGTGATCGACTGTCGGATGCGGAGATCAAGATGCTGACCGCCTACGTGCATTCCCTGGGCGGGGGGCAGTAGGCCGGCTCCGTCGACCTGGCGAGCCCCGGGGGTGCGGAGGCCTGCCAGGATGCACGCGTTGACAGGGGTGCCCGCCGGGTGGATTGACGCCCGAGGGTGCCCCTTTTTGTTTTGAACTGTTGCCGCGGCCCGCGTATTGCCGCCGGGCCGCACTGCCGGATACGCTCCGGGAGGATCCGATGTCCCAGTCCCAGCCGCTGTACGAGGCGCGAATCCCGATCCACCCGCGGTCGGTCAAGGGGCGGTTTCGCAACCTGAAGACCGGAATTCTCCTCCTGGCCTACGGGGTATTCTTCGGTCTGCCGTGGATCCGCTGGGAACGTGAATACGGGCCGGATCAGGCGGTGCTGTTCGACATCCCCGGGCGCCAGTTCCATATCTTCGACCTGGTTGTCTATCCGCAGGATATCTTCTGGCTGGCAGGCTTTCTGGTCCTCGCCGCATTGCTGCTGTTTTTTGTGACCGGTGTGGCCGGGCGCGTGTTCTGCGGCTACTTCTGCTTCCAGACCCTGTGGACCGATGTCTTCATGTGGCTGGAGCGCAAGATTCAGGGGGAGCGGCCCGCGCGCCTCCGGCTCGCCAAACAGCCCTGGAACGCCGAAAAGCTGGCGAAATATGGTCTCACCCATGCGTCCTGGCTGCTGGTGGCGTTCGCCACCGGGCTCGGGTTCGTCCTGTACTGGGGCGATGCGCCTTCCATCGTGGCGGACTTCTTTACCGGCCAGGCAGTGTACGCCGCCTATGTGACCGCGGGGATCCTGACCGCCACCACCTACACGTTTGCCGGGCTGGCCCGCGAGCAGGTCTGCACGTTCATGTGCCCCTACGCGCGTTTCCAGAGCGTGATGTTCGACCGCGACACCATGATCGTGTCGTACGACGAATCACGCGGCGAGGGCACCGCCGGCCGCGCCAAGGTCCAGGCCGGTCTGAAGACCCGCGAGCAGCGCCAGGCCGCCGGCGTCGGGGACTGCATTGACTGCGGCTACTGCGTGCAGGTGTGCCCGACCGGCATCGATATCCGCGACGGGCTGCAGTACCAGTGCATTCACTGTGCGCTGTGCATCGATGCCTGCGACACGATCATGGACAAGCAGGGCTGGCCACGCGGGCTGATCGCCTATACCTCGGAGCGCGAGCAGGAGGGCGGCAAGACTCGGTTCCTGAGGGGCAAGACGCTGGGTTATGGGGCGGCCGTGCTGGTCGTTATCGTTGCACTGGTTGCCAGCATCGTGGGTCGCCCGCCCGTGGACGCCAACGTGAACCAGGTGCGCCAGCCGCTGTATGTGCAGATGTCCGACGGGCGCATCCAGAACGGCTACGAGATTCGCCTGAACAATACCGCGGACCGGGAGCTGGACTTCCAGATCGGACTCGCCGGGCTCGACGGCGCGGAGCTCGACCTCGGGCAGGTGGAGCGGATCCGCCTGGAGCCCGGGGAGCGACTCACCGTGGTCGCGCGCGTGCGCCACGACGTGCCCGAGGGCGCTCCCTCGCCGCAGCCGTTCCGTTTTGTGATTACGGATCGCGAGGGTCATATTGAACCGCTCGAAGTGACGTCCCAGTTCAGTCATCGCTAACGGTGTTCCGTTGCGCACTGCGCCCGGGCGAGAAACAGTAATCGTGCTGCCGGAAATCGCGCGGCACCCCGCGAGCCCCTAGCTTGCGATCACGCAGGAAACGAAGAAGACATCATGAGCAATCTCGTCATTACCCTCGGCGTCGGTACCGCGGCCCTGGCCATCCTGTTCGCGCTGATCTACCGCTTCACGCGGCTCAAGGCCTACAGCACATCGGCGGTGGTCGTCGCCCTCATGCTGTTTGTGTTCATTCCCTACTCGATCCTGACCTGGCAGGGCGCGGATGTCTTCGCCATCCATCTCGCGCTGTACATCATCGTGCCCTACGGGCTGGGGATCGTCTTCACGCAGAAAGAGGCGGAGGCCGAGAGTGGCGGCAAGGCCAAGATTGGCCGGCTGCACTGGGCTCCGCTGGTTCTCGTGGGGTTTTTCACGATCGTCGCGTCCGTCCAGGCCGTCCTGATCACGCTGGCCCATAACGGGATGCCGCAGCAGTTTATCGGTTCCATCCTGCCGGAGCCGGAGAACCGGGCGGAGCAGGTGACCTCGGCATTCCCGGGCACCGTGGCCGGCATGGAGAGCCGCAAGCAGGCCCTGGCCGTACACCGCGTGTCGGAGCTCCAGGCCCAGCGCGAGAAGGGCTGGCAGGTTCGTCAGGGCTGGGTCGAGCGCCCCACCGAGGGCGAGGCCGCCACGCTCCAGGTAGAGGTCCGGGATGCCGATGGCGTCCCGATCAACGACGCCAGCATCCGCGGCATCTTCATGTGGCTCGCCGACGAGCGCCGCGACCAGGGCTTCGAGATGCAGCACATGGGCGAAGGCCTGTACCAGGTCGAGGTCGCGCTGCCGGCCCCGGGGCGCTGGGATCTGCGCTTCCAGGTCCAGCGCGATGA
This sequence comes from Thioalkalivibrio sp. ALE31, assembly GCF_000377405.1. Taxonomy (GTDB): domain Bacteria; phylum Pseudomonadota; class Gammaproteobacteria; order Ectothiorhodospirales; family Ectothiorhodospiraceae; genus Thioalkalivibrio. Next base: position 203,380 of record NZ_KB905021.1, read on the forward strand.
CCAGCTCCTGGAACAGCAGGCCCGGACCCGCGTGCGCAGCGCCCAGTCCGGCTGACCCCCCGCGCTCCCGCCGTGGCGCTCGCGCCCGACTCGCAGGCCCCGGCAGCGTCCGCGGCCCCGACCCGGTGTTTCCACTGCGGGCTCGCTGTGCCCGCGGGCGCGTACTATCCCGTCACCTTCGAGGGGCGGGAAGAGCCTACCTGCTGCCCCGGCTGCCAGGCCGTGGCCGGGGCGATTATCGAGCGCGGCCTGGGGGCCTATTACCATCACCGCGATGCCCCGCCGGCGGAAAGCGGCAGTCCCCTGATCCCGGACGAGCTGCGCGAGCTGGAACTGTTCGATCATCCCGGCGTGCAGCAGCAGTTCGTCACGCCGGCGGGTGCGGCCGGCGAGCGCCGCGAAGCGGCCCTGATGCTGGAAGGCATCACCTGCGCGGCCTGTGTCTGGCTCAACGAGCGCCATGTCCAGGCCCTGCCGGGCGTGGAGAGCTTTCGCGTCAACTATTCCACCCATCGCGCCCAGGTCGTCTGGGACCCCGAACGGATCGCCTTGTCGGACATCCTCAAGGCAATCCGCGATATCGGCTACCACGCCCATCCCTACGACCCTGGTACCCGCGAGCAGGCGATTGCGCGCGAACGGGGGCTGGCCCTGCGCCGGATCGCCGTGGCCGCACTGGGCATGATGCAGGTGATGATGCTGGCCGTGGCCCTCTGGCTGGGCGCAGAGGACACCGAGCACGAGGACCTGCTGCAGTTCATGCGCTGGGTCGCCGCCGCGCTCACCACACCGGTGGTCCTCTACTCCGCAATCCCGTTCTACCAGAGCGCCTGGCGCGACCTGCGCCATCGCCAGCTCGGCATGGACGTACCGGTGAGCCTGGCGATCATCGTCACCTACCTCGCCAGCCTCTACGCGGTGATCCTCGGCACCGGTGAACACGTCTACTTCGAATCCGTGGTCATGTTCGTGTTCTTCCTGCTGACCAGTCGCTACCTGGAGCTGATCGCGCGCCAGCGCGCCAGCCATGCCATCGACCGCCTCGACCGACTGGTGCCGGCGATTGCCAACCGCGAGGGCCCCGACGGGCAGATCGAAGCGGTCCCGGTCGGCGAACTGGCCCCCGGCGACCGGGTGCGGGTCCGCCCCGGCGAGACCATCCCGACCGACGGTGTCGTGCGCGCGGGCGAATCCACGGTCAACCGCGCCCTGCTGACTGGCGAGCCGGAGCCCCACCCGGCGCGCCCCGGCGATGCCGTGACCGGGGGCACCGTCAACGTCGACGGCCCTCTGTCCGTCGAGGTCCAGCGCGTCGGCGCGGAGACCACCCTGGCCGCGATCCAGCGCCTGCTCGACCGCGCGCAGACCGAGAAGCCCCGTATGGCGCGCATCGCCGAGGCCGGTACCGGCTGGTTCGTGGGCGCGGTGCTGGTACTTACGGCGCTGGCTGGCCTGGTCTGGTACGCCTGGATCGACCCGGCCCGCGCCCTCTGGGTGATGGTCGCGATGCTGGTCGCGACCTGTCCCTGCGCCCTGGCGCTGGCGACCCCGGTCGCGCTGACGGCCACCACCGGCGCACTCTCGCGCATGGGTCTGCTGGTGACCCGCGGCAGTGCCCTGGAGGCCTTGCCGCGGGTCGACATGGTCTGCCTCGACAAGACCGGTACCCTGACCGCCGGCATGCCGCGCCTGGTCGCCCGCGAGGACCTGCAGCCCGCCCCCGAGGGCGACGACTGGCTGGCGTGGGCGGCGGCGCTGGAGTCCCATTCCGAACACCCCCTGGCCCGGGCCCTGGCCGGGTCGGCGGGGGCCTCCCGCATCCACGCCACCGGGGTCCGGAACCTGCCGGGCCGGGGCCTCGAGGGCAGCATCGAGGGGCGCCGGGTGTCGATTGGCGGGGCCTCCATGCTGCCCTCCGGCGTCGACGCACCGAGTCCGGCCGCACCCGCGGACTATCCGCTGGCCACGCCGGTCTGGCTGGTCGTCGATGATCAGCCCGTCGCGCTGTTCTGGCTGGCCGACACCCCGCGTCCGGAGGTGCGGGATGTGCTCGGTGACCTGCGGGCGCGCGGCCTGCGGGTGGTCCTGCTGACCGGAGACCGCCCCGAGGCCGCCAAGGCGTTTGCCGCGCAGATGGACATCGCCGAGGCCGAGGGGGGGCTGACGCCGGAGGACAAGCTCGCGTACGTGCGGGCGCGCCAGGCCGAGGGCCGGGTGGTGCTGATGGCCGGCGAGGGCATCAACGATGCCCCGGTGCTGGCCGGCGCCGACGTGTCGATGGCGATGGGCGGCGGCACCCAGCTGGCCCAGACCCAGGCCGACCTGGTCCTGCTGTCGGATCGCCTGGACCACTTGCCGCAGGCCCTGGATCAGGCGCGCCACACCCGGCGCGTGATCCGTCAGAACATTGCCTGGGCAATCGGCTACAACGTGGTGGCGCTGCCAGTGGCGGCCGCCGGCCTGCTGACCCCCTGGCTGGCGGCACTGGGCATGTCCCTCAGTTCGCTGCTGGTGGTGGGCAACGCGCTGCGGCTGCGACCGGCGCGGGAGACCGCGGAGCGCAGCCCCATTCGCCCTGCCGAGCCCGTGGCGCCGCCGCGGCCGCCGGTGTAGGTACTGGTTTAAGCGGCTGGTCTGGCTGGGTACACTGGGGCCATGACCATCCTGTACCTCCTGATTCCGCTGGCGATGCTGTTTGCCCTGGTCGTGGGGTTGGTGCTCTTCTGGGCGATCCGTTCCGGCCAGTACGACGATCTCCAGGGCCCGGCGCACCGCATCCTGATGGATGACGACGACCCGCGGATCCCCACCCGTTCGGGAGACGACCCGCCCGGGCGGGACCGCGAGGGCCGTCCGGGCCAAAAGTCCGAGCGCTGACGTCGGTCGAACTTGCGCCGCGTCGCGGTGCCGCTTACCCTTCGCCTATTCTGGTTGGAAAATTCCGAGGATTGCGAGATGCGCGACTGGTTTACCTTTGAGAACTTCCCGCTGACCTTTACGGCAGCCCTGATCATCTGGTCCTGGATCAGCTTCTTCTCGGTGATCCTGTTCGGCTGATCCGGCGCGGAACGGGCCGGCGGGGCCATGTCGCCCGTTCGGCAACCAAAAAGGCCCCGGCTTGTGCCGGGGCCTTTCTGCGTTCGGGGCCGGGATCGCCGGGCCGCAGGCCCGGGTCAGTCGTCGAAGGCGGCGCGGATGCGCTTGATTGCGTTGTTCTCGATCTGGCGGATGCGCTCCGCCGAGACGGCATATTCCGCAGCCAGTTCGTGCAGCGTCGCCTTCTGGTCCGCCATGTAGCGGCGCATCAGGATGTCGCGGGCGCGCTCGTCGAGTTCGCCCAGGGTCTGGCTCAGTCGCTCCTGGTAGTGACGGTCCCAGTCTTCGTCTTCGGTGACGTGCGCCGGGTCGTCGCTCAGGTCCTCCAGGCTCAGGCGTTCGGACGGGGCCTGGTAGCCTTGTTCGTCGTCCGCCTCGGGGCCCGGGTCGAAGCTCGCGTCCTGGCTCGACAGGCGGCGCTCCATCTCCCAGACGTCCTTCTCCGACACGCCCAGATCCTGCGCGACGGCGGAGACCTCGGCGTTCGACAGCCAGCCGAGGCGCTGCTTGGCGCTGCGCAGGTTGAAGAACAGCTTGCGCTGCGCCTTGGTCGTCGCCACCTTCACGATGCGCCAGTTGCGCAGGATGAACTCGTGGATCTCGGCGCGGATCCAGTGCACGGCAAAGGACACCAGGCGCACGCCCTGGTTGGGGTCGAAGCGGCGCACGGCCTTCATCAGGCCCACGTTGCCTTCCTGGATCAGGTCACCCAGCGGCAGGCCGTAGCCCTGGTAGCCGCGCGCGACGTGGATCACGAAGCGCAGGTTGTGCAGGATCAGCTGGCGCGCGGCATCCAGATCCTGGCGCTCGTGCAGCGCCACGGCCAGTTCGCGTTCCTGTTCGGCGTCCAGCACCTCGATGCGGCCGACGGCCTGCATGTAGTGATCGAGGTCGCCCACCGGTACGGGCATGTCGACGCGCGGGGTGGTCAGGGCCTGGGTCATGCGTGGTGATTCCTCCCGATTCTATGGCTCTAGATTAGCAGTCTGATAGTGAGAGTGCTAAACCCTGTAAAAGTTCCGGCCACTTTCTGCCAATGGGCGCACCCTATGGGGCATCCCGCAGCGCATGACCGCTGCCCAGTCGGGCCCCCAGCCAGCCCAGGAGCAGCCCGGCCAGCAGCAGGGTGAGCAGATGGCTGCCTCCGGGGAGCGCGAGCTGGAACGGAAGGTCGAATGCCGCGGCCGCCTGTTCCAGGGGTGCCCGGCTGAGGCCGATCCCGACCAGCAGCAGGAGGCCGGCGAAGACCCCGCCCCCCAGCCCGGTGATCAGACCACCGTACAGCGACGGCCGCCGCAGGAAGCGGTGGGTGGCCCCGCTGATGCGCGAGATGGCGATCTCCTCGCGGCGTTCGCGCAGTTCGGAGGCGGTGGCCAGGGCCAGGATCAGCAGGGCCCCCAGACCCAGCAGTGCCCCGACGACCGCCAGGATGCGCAGCCCCAGCTGATGCAGGCTGTTGAGTTGCCGGACCCACTCGTCGTCGCTGACCACGGTGGCGCCCGGTGCCGTGTCGGCGAGCGCCTGGCGCAGGGCCGCGACGGTTTCCGGCTCGGCGGTGGCCGGGAGCACGTCCACGACATCCGGCAGGGGGTTGTCATCCAGCCAGTCCAGCAGGCCCGGGTCGCTCAGGCCCTCGCGGTAGCGTGCCAGGGCCTCGTCGGCGTCGATCCAGGTCCAGCGCTCGATCCGCGCATCCGTCTCCAGGTGGCGCTCGAGCGCCGCCACCGTGTCCGGCTCCACGGCATCGAGATAGAGGGCGATGCGCGGCTCGTGGTTGACGTGGGCGGACAATGCGCGCGCATTGTCCAGCAGGACCCAGAGGTAGGCGGGCAGGGCGAGGATGAACCCCAGCACGGCGATACTGATCAGGCTCAGGACGGGTGCCTGCAGGCGGCGCTGGAGGCTGCGCCGGGCGGCATCCCGGTGCGCCTCCAGCCAGGCCGGGACGGTGTCCAGGAGGCGGCGTCCGGGTTTCACGTCGCGGACTCCGCGGCGCCGCGCGCCTCGATGCGGCCGTCCTCCAGGTGCAGGACCGGCTTGCCCATGCGTTCCACCAGCCCCAGGTCGTGGCTGGCGATCAACGCGGTCATGCCGACCCGGTTGAAGTCGTCGAACAGCTGCAGGATCTCGCGCGACAGCGCCGGGTCCAGGTTCCCGGTGGGCTCGTCCGCCAGCAGCAGGACCGGGCGGTGGACGATGGCCCGGGCAATCCCGACCCGCTGCTGTTCCCCCGCGGACAGGGTGCGCGGGTTCACCGCCTCCTTGTGCAGCAGACCGACCTTGTCGAGGGCCGCGCGTACGCGCTTGCGCATCTCCGGGCGGCGATAGGCGAGGATCTCCAGCGGCAGGGCGACGTTGTCGAACACCGGACGGTCGAACAGCAGGCGGTGATCCTGGAACACCAGTCCGATACTGCGGCGAAAGCCGGGGATGGCGCGGCTGGAGAGGCGGTCGAGGTCGTGGCCGTTGACGCGGATGCGGCCGCGAGTGGGCCGCTCGAGCCCGGCGATCAGTCGCAGCAGCGTGCTCTTGCCGGCACCGGAGGGCCCGGTGATGAAGGCCATCGCGCCCGCATCCACGCGCAGGCTGACATTGCTGAGCGCCTCCGCCGCGCTGCCGAACCGCTTGGTGACGCGTTGCAGCTGGATCATCCGGAGCGGGTCAGTCGCTGTCGCGGCCGAGCAGGGCGCGGACGAAGGCGCGTGCATCGAAGACCTGAAGGTCCTCGGCCTTCTCTCCGACCCCGATGAAGCGCACCGGCACCCCCAGCTGTTCGGCCAGCGCGAACAGCACGCCGCCCTTGGCGGTCCCGTCCAGCTTGGTCACCACGATCCCGGTCAGGCCCAGCGCCTCGTGGAACTGGCGCGCCTGATTCAGGGCGTTCTGCCCGGTTCCGCCATCCACCACCAGCAGGACCTCGTCCGGGGCGTGTTCGTCCAGCCGCCCCATCACGCGCTTTACCTTGCGCACCTCGTCCATCAGGTTGGTCTGGGTATGCAGGCGCCCGGCGGTGTCCGCGATCATCACATCGATGCCGCGCGCCTGCGCCGCCTGCAGCCCGTCGTAGACCACCGATGCGGAATCGGCCCCGGTGCCCTGGGCGATCACCGGGGCGTTGTTGCGCTCGCCCCAGGTCTGCAGCTGTTCCACCGCCGCGGCGCGGAAGGTGTCGCCGGCCGCCAGCAGCACCGAGCGGCCGTTGGCCTGGAGGTGGTGCGCCAGCTTGCCGATGGTGGTGGTCTTGCCGGCGCCGTTGATGCCGACCACGAGGATCGAGAACGGGCGTTCGGCCTCCGGGATCTCCAGCGGCTGCGAGACCGGCTCGAGGATCTCGATCATGGCCGCCTCGAGGGCGTCCATCAGCGCCTCGGCATCATCCAGCTGGCCGCGTTTTACCTCGCGGGTGATACGATCCATGATCCGCTGGGTCGCATCCAGGCCCACGTCCGCGAGGAGCAGGCGTTCTTCCAGCTCCTCGAACAGTTCGTCGTCGATCTTGCGCCGGAACAGCGACCCCAGATCGCCGCCCAGGGCCTGCCCGGTCTTGGCCAGGCCCTGGCGCAGGCGCTGGAACCAGCCCCCGCGGGCAGGCTTTTCCGGCTCGGCGTTCGCCGTCTCCGGCGGGGCGGCCGTGGAGTCTTCGGACTTCTTCTTGCGGAAACCGAACATGCTCGATGTGGTCAAGTAGAGAGTTCGCCAATGCTAGCACGAGGATTCATGAATCATGCGCGGTAAAAAACTGGTCACAGTGCTCATTACAGCGCTGGTGTGCGCCTGGCCGGCGGTCGGGTCGGCCGCGCCGCCGGAGATCGAATCGGACGTGGTCGAGGCCACGCTGGACAACGGGCTGACGGTGCTGGTGCTGGAGGACCGGCGGGCCCCGGTCGTGGCCAATATGGTCTGGTACCGGGTCGGCTCGGCCGACGAGCACAGCGGTGTGACGGGGATCTCGCACATGCTGGAGCACATGATGTTCCGCGGCTCCGAACGCTACGAGCCGGGCGAATTCTCGCGCATCATCTCGCGCCTGGGCGGACGCGAGAACGCCTTTACCGGTCGTGACTACACCGGCTACTTCCAGGTGATCGGGCGCGATCACTGGGAGACGGTGATGGCGATGGAGGCGGAACGCATGCAGAACCTCAAGCTGCAGGAAGACGAGTTCCGCCCGGAACTGAGCGTGGTCCAGGAGGAGCGCCGCCTGCGGGTGGAGGATCAGCCGAACGCCCTGCTGCGCGAGCAGCTGATGGCCACCGCCTTCTTCAACCACCCCTACGGCAACCCGGTGATCGGCTGGATGAGCGACATCGAGGCCTACACCCTGGAGGATAACCAGGCGTGGTACGACCGCTACTACCACCCCAACAACGCGGTCGTCGTAGTGGTGGGCGATGTCGACGCTGAGCGGGTGATCGACGCCGCCCGCGAGCACTTCGGCGACATCCCCGCCGGGGAGCTGCCGGAGGCGAAGCCGCGCAGCGAGACCCCGCAGAAGGGCGAGCGCCGTATCACGGTGGAGGCCCCGGCCGAACTCCCCTATCTGATGATGGGCTGGAAGACTCCGGTGCTGAACACCGTCGAGGATCCGGTGGATGCCTATGCCCTGATGGTGGCGGCCGGGATCCTCGATTCCGGCGAGGCCTCGCGCTTTGCCCGCGAGATCGTGCGCGGCGAGGAGCTGGCCGGCGCGACGTCGGCCCGCTACAGCCCCTTCAGCCGGCTGGATGACCTGTTCCTGATCGCGGCCGTGCCCACGGCGGATACCGACGTCGACACGCTGGAGGCCGCCCTGCTGGAACAGGTGGAGCGCCTGAAGGACGAGCCGGTCAGCGACAGCGAGCTCGAGCGGGTGCAGGCGCGGGTGATCGCCTCCGAGGTGTACCAGCGCGATTCGGTGCGCTCGCAGGCCTTCCAGCTGGGCATGCTGCAGACCATCGGGGTCGGCTGGCAGGAAGGCGATCGCTTCGTCGAGCGCGTGCGGGCGGTCACCGCCGAGGACGTGCAGCGCGTGGCCCGCGAGTATCTGGTGCCGCAGCGCCGCACGGTCGGGATCCTCGACCCGCAGCCCCTGGATGGCGAAGACCCGCCCGATCCGGGGGCGGCGCAACCCTATGGCGAAACCGCGGGGGGCATGTGATGACGGGAGGCAAGATGATGCGTGCAGGATGGCTGACGGCCTTCGTGTGGCTGCTGGCGCTGGCGCTGCCGGCCCAGGCGGTGGAGATCGAGCAGTGGGAGACCGACGAGGGCCTGCGCGTGCTCTATGTGGCCGCGCCGGACCTGCCGATGGTCGACTTGCGTCTTACGTTCGACGGCGGCGCCTCGCGCGACGGTGACCAGCACGGCCTGGCCTCGCTGACCAGCAGCGCCCTGCGCCACGGCACGGAGGAGATGGATTCGGACGAACTGGCCGAGCGCTTCGAGTCGGTGGGCGCGCAATTCAGCACCGATTCGCTGCGCGACATGGCCATCGTCAGCCTGCGCAGCCTGACCGAGCCGGACTGGATGAATACCGCGGTGGAGACCCTGACCGCCGTGCTGGCCGCGCCGGCCTTCCCCGAGGCCGACTTCGAGCGGGCACGGCGCCAGGCCCTGCAGGGGCTGCAGCGCGAGCGCCAGGACCCGGGCAGCGTCGCCAGCCGGCGCTTCTACGAACTGATGTATGGCGACCACCCCTACGCCAACTGGCCGGGCGGCAAGCGCGAGACCCTGGAGGCCCTGCCGCCGGCGGATGCCCGTGCGTTCTATGAGCGCTTCTACACCACCGGAAACGGTGCCCTGGCGATCACTGGTGGCCTGACGCGCGAGGAGGCTGAGGCGGTGGCCGACCGGATCTCCGCGGCGCTGCCGCAGGGCGCGGCGGCGGAGCCGCTGCCGGCCGTGGAGCCGCGCGACGAGCCGGTGGAGGAGCGTATCGAGTTTCCCTCCGAGCAGGCCCATATCCTGATGGGCGCCCCGGCGCTGCGACGTGGCGACGAGGATCATTACGCCCTGACGCTTGCAAATCACGCCTTCGGGGGCGGCGGCTTTACCTCGCGGCTGTTTCGGGAGATCCGCAGCCAGCGTGGTCTGGCCTATTCCGTGAGCAGTCGCCTGCAGCCGATGGCGGCCGAGGGCCCCTTCCGTATCGGTATGCAGACCGGCGTGGACCAGGCGGACGAGGCGGTGACCGCCCTGCGCGAGGCGCTCGTGCGCTGGCACGCCGACGGGGTCGATGCCGAAGAACTCGAGGCCTCGCGCGAGAACGTGGTCAACAGCTTCCCGCTGTCGCTGGCCTCGAACAGCGATATCGTCGGACTGCTGGGGATGATGGCCTTCTACGACCTGCCGCTGGACTACCTGGAGCGCTACATCGAGCGCATGGAGGCGGTGGAGCTGGATGAACTGAATGCCCGGCTGCGCGAGCGCATCAACCCGGATGCGATGGTCACGGTGATCGTGGGTGGGCAGGAGTAGGCGGGCCCCCGCCGGGCGCCCGGCGCGCATCCGCATCATCGGCGGCGCCTGGCGGCGACGCTGGCTGCCGGTCCCTGCGGTGGGCGGCCTGCGGCCGACTGCCGATGCCCTGCGCGAGACGGTGTTCAACTGGCTGCAGCCCCGGTTGCCGGGCGCACGGGTGCTGGATCTGTTCGCCGGAACCGGGGCGCTGGGGCTGGAGGCGGCCTCGCGCGGGGCCCATGCGGTGCTCCTGGTCGAGCGCGATGCGCGCGCCGCGGCCCAGCTCCAGGCCAACTGCGAGACCCTGGGCGCCGGGCAGGTCAGCGTGCGTCGGGATGACGCCCGGCGCCTGCTGGCCGGCCCACCCCCCGAGGGCCTTGCCTACGATCTCGTGCTGGTGGACCCGCCGTTCGGGCAGGGGCATGTCCCACCGGTGCTGGAGGGCCTGCTCGCGCAGGGCTGGCTGCACGCCGACAGCCGGGTTTATGTGGAGATCGAGTCCGAGGCGGATCTCGCCTTTCTCGCCGCGGGGGGCTGGCAGATCGAGCGCGAGCGCCAGGGCGGGCAGGCTCGGGCCCTGCTGCTGGCCCGGAATTCGACCCGCACCGAGGCGTGAGGCCGCGCGGGCCGTGACGCCTGTCGCGGTTTTGCAGTGCGGCGAGTCTTTCGCTACGGTGATGCTGTCCCACCTACCGCGACAACGCCCATCGGGCGCCTCCCCGCGCGGCTTCCGGAAAACTCCGGAACCGGACCGCTCGGTCTTGCGCTTGCCACAGGAAAAAAAGGGGAAACCGAATGGATGAGCAGTCCACCCCGGGTCTGACGCAAACCCGCCTCGGCGGCTTTGGCGTGATCTGCAGCCCGGTCTTCTATACCGCCAGCCTGATAATCGCAGCCTTCGTGGCTTTCGGGGCCATCTTCCCGGATCGCGCCGAGGCGATCTTCGAGCAGCTCCAAAGTGGCATCGGGGAGTATCTCGGCTGGTATTACATGCTGGTCGTGACGGTATTCCTGGTCTTTTCCCTGTATCTGATGTTCAGCCGCTACGGCGGCGTGCGCCTGGGCGACCAGTTCGAGACCCCGCGTTTCAGCTACGCCGCGTGGTTCGCGATGCTGTTCTCCGCGGGCATGGGGATCGGGCTGCTGTTCTGGAGCATCGCCGAGCCGATGTTCCACTACCTCAGCCCGCCGCATGCGGAGGGCGAGAGTGCCGAGGCGGCCACCGAGGCCATGCGCTACACCTTCTTCCACTGGGGCCTGCACGCCTGGGCGATCTACATCGTCGTTGGCCTGTCGCTGGCGTACTACGCCTACCGCCACAACCTCCCGCTGCTGATCCGCTCGTCGCTGTACCCGTTCATCGGTGATCGGATCTATGGTCCGTGGGGGCACCTCGTCGACGTAGTGGCGCTGTTTGGCACCATGTTCGGGGTGGCGACCTCGCTGGGCCTTGGCGTCATGCAGATCAACTCGGGCCTGAACTTCGTGTTCGGGATCGAGGAATCCACCTTCATGCAGATCGTCCTGGTCGCGATCATCACCCTGATTGCCGTCGTCTCGGTGGCGCTGGGTGTGGACAAGGGCATCAAGCGCCTGTCCAACTTCAATATTGGCCTGGCGGCGATCCTGATCGCCCTGCTGCTGGTGATGGGGCCGACCCTGTTCATCCTGCGTCTGCTGGTGGAAAGCACCGGCGTCTATGTGCAGTCCCTGCCTGAAATGAGCCTGTGGGCCGACACCATCGAGGACTCCGGCTGGGCCACCTCCTGGACCATCTTCTACTGGGGCTGGTGGATCTCCTGGGCCCCGTACGTCGGTATGTTCATCGCGCGGGTCTCGCGCGGGCGCACCATTCGCGAGTTCGTCGCCGGGGTGCTGCTGGCCCCGACCGCCGCGGCCTTCGTCTGGCTGGCCGTGTTCGGGGGTACCGCGATGAGCTACGAGCTCGACGGCGTTGCGGACCTGGCCGGCGCCGTTTCGGAAAACGTGTCCACCGCGCTGTTTGTCACCCTCCAGGCCCTGCCGCTTTTCGACTGGCTGGCCGTGGCGGTGATGGCGGCGGCGACGCTGCTGATCGTGACGTTCTTCGTGACCTCCTCGGACTCCGGTTCGCTGGTCATCGACACCCTGGCCTCCGGCGACGTGCGTAACCCGACCGTCACCCAGCGCGTGTACTGGGCCATCCTCGAAGGGGTGGTCGCCTCCATCCTGCTGCTGGCGGGCGGACTGGCCGCGCTGCAGGCGGCCGCGATCAGTGTCGGTCTGCCGTTCTCGGTCATCATGCTGATCATGGTGATCGGCCTGTGGCGAAGCTTGCACCAGACCGAGGCGGTCACGCCGAGCAAGTACCAGAAGGAGGCCCCGCCGCCGCATACCCTGCTCGGGTATACGGATGATCTGGACGACAAGATCAAGTAGGGGGTCAGCATGACTGCGTCCCGAGTGGCGCTGCTGGGATGCGGGCTCATGGGGCAACCCATGGGCCTGCGTCTTTTGCAGGCCGGATTTCCCGTGGTGGCCTACAACCGCACGGTCGCTCGCGCGAGCGATCTGGCGGCCGAGGGGGTCACCGTCCACAACGCCCCCGCCGCGGCCGTCGCGGAGGCCGATGTGCTGGTGCTGATGCTCAGCGATGCCGGCGCCATTGGCGCGGTGCTCGACGAGCTGCCGGACGGGGCGCTGGACGGGCGCTGCGTGATCCAGATGGCGACCATCCTGCCGGCCGAGAGCCGGGCCCTGGCACAGCGGGTCCGCGCCGCCGGGGCCGACTACCTGGAGGCGCCGGTGCTGGGCTCCATCCCGGAGGCGCGCGATGGACGGCTGCTGATCATGGCGGGTGCCGACCGCGAGGCGGACTTTGTCCGGGCGCGGCCGGTACTGGCGGCCCTGGGCGAGACGCCCCGGCATGTCGGCGCCGTGGGGCAGGGGGCGGCTCTGAAACTCGCCTTCAACCAGCTGATTGCGAGCCTGACCGCTGCGTTTTCCCTCAGCCTGGGGTTGGTGCGGCGCGAGGGCGTGGAGGTGGATACCTTCATGGACATCCTGCGTGACAGCGCCCTGTACGCCCCGACCTTCGACAAGAAGCTGGGCAAGATGGTCTCCGGCGACTTCGGCACGGCCAATTTTCCGGTCAAGCACTTGCTGAAGGATGTGCGCCTGACCGAGCAGGCGGTCGAGGATGCCCATCTGGTGGGCCCATGGTTGCCGTTGCTGGCGGATCTGCTGGATCGGGCGCAGGCCCAAGGCCTGGCGGACGCGGATTACTCTGCCATCTACACGGCGATTGTCCCGGACTCGCCAGGGCGATGAGGGCGGACCGCGGCTTTATGCACAGCCGTCTCCGCAGTCCGAGCGGGTACGCCTGTGTCCGTCACGGACGCCGGGTCGTGGTGGTTTTCGGAGGGTAAAACAATTGAGATCAAGGTGTTGCGTGGGTTTCTTGTCTCATCGGTGGCGGCGCCCCTTGACGTCCCGCGAGCGTCTCGTTCCGGGGGCGACAATTCGTCCACAAAGTTATCCACAGGTTGTTCGGTGGGCAAAACCACGTGGTCATTCAGGGGTTTGCCGCCTGGATTTCAAATGCCCTGCCCAAATGGCACCGTAAACCGGTCTTGCGCTGAAGGCCCGGAGCCGGCTATCCTATTGGACTTTTCGCCAGAACCTGCGTGAGCCGACCATGAAAGCCGACATCCATCCGAACTACCACAACGTCAAGGTTATCTGCAGCTGCGGTACGCAGTTCGAGACCCGCTCCACTCTCGCCTCCGGCGACGAGATGCATGTGGACGTGTGCTCGCAGTGCCACCCGTTCTACACCGGCAAGCAGAAGATCGTTGATACCGCCGGCCAGGTCGACAAGTTCAACCGCCGCTTCGCATTCTGAAGCCGCGGCGCGCCGTCAGGCGCGCAACGCGACCGGGTGCGTGACCGCGATGGCGGGCCGTGTCCGAACCGACGAGGGCGTCCTGCGGGGCGCCCTCGTCTGCGTTGTGGGGGCCGTGCTCCTGCTGCTGGCCGGAATGGCTGCGGCGGAGTGCCGGCTGGCGGATCAGGACCCGCGCGGGTTGCAGGCGGTCGAGGTCGAGCGTGTCGTGGGGTTCGACCGGTTGCACCTGGCCGATGGGCGGACGATCCGCCTGATCGGTCTGGCCCCGGCCGCCCCGTTGCCGGAGGCCTTGACTCCGCTGCGCGATCTGCGCCTGCATGAGGGAATACGTGAAGCCCTTGAAACCCGCCTGGCTGCAGCGGGGCAGCGCCTGAAGCTGCGCCCCGCGGACCCCGCGCGGGACCCGGGAGGTACCCCGCGCATGCATGCCTGGAGTGAAGATGGCGCCTTGCTGGCGGCGGATCTGATCGCGGCGGGCGCGGCGATGCCGCGGCCGGGGCCGCGACCGGTGCCGCTGGATGCCTGCCTGTACGCGGCCGAGGCCGAGGCGCGAGCCGCAGAACGGGGGCTGTGGCTGGAGCGCCCGGCGGCCATGCCCGCCCGGGTACTGGACCCGCTGGATGGCGCGCTGCGTCAGGGCCGGCTGCGGGTGATGGCCGAGGTGACCGCGGTGCGCGCGACCGGGCGCCACTGGGTATTGGTGCTGGAGGGCCCCCTAGATTTGCTGATCCGCGGGGATGACCGCGATCATTGGCCCGAGCTGGATCCCGAATCCTTGATCGGTGAGGCGGTGGTCGCGCGCGGTCAGGTGTATCCTTGGAGAGACCGACTCCGGATGCGCATTCGGCATCCGCTCGATCTCGAGGTAGAGGACTAGCGAGGTGCTGGAATAATGCGTGCGTTTCCCAAGTCGTGGCGGCCGGTCCGCGGTCGCCTGGGCTCTCTGCTCCTGGCGGTGCTGGTTGCCGGTGGCCTTGCGGTGGCGATCCCCGGGTGCACCACCAACCCGGTGACCGGTCGCTCGCAGCTGATGCTGGTCTCCGAGAGCCAGGCCATCAGTGCCTCGCGTACCGCCTACGTGGAGATGCTGGCACCGGCACGGGAGGAAGGCCGGATCAATGCCGACCCCGAGATGACCGCGCGAGTGCATGGCATTACCGAAAAGGTCGTCGCCCAGGCCGTGAAGTACCGCTCCGAGACCGCGGACTGGGACTGGGAGATCGTGGTCATCGAGGCCCCGGACACCATCAACGCGTTCGCCATGGCGGGCGGCAAGATGGCGATCTACTCGGGCATCATCGAGCAGCTGGAGCTGACCGACGACGAACTGGCCCAGATCATCGGGCACGAGATCGCCCATGCGCTGTCGGCCCACACCGCGGAGAAGATGTCGGTGGCGCTGGCCAGCAACATGGCGGTTGCCGGCTACGCCATGACGGGGGATCGTTCGCAGATTGCCCTGACCGGGGCGGCGCTGGGCGCGGCACTGGCGGTCCAGCTGCCGCACAGTCGCGCGATGGAGGCCGAGGCCGACGAGATCGGTATGGAGCTGGCGGCCCGCGCGGGTTATAACCCCGACGCCGCGGCGAGCCTGTGGCGCAAGATGGCGGCCCAGTCCAACGGGCGCCACCCGGTCTTCCTCAGTACCCACCCGGCGCCGGAATCGCGCCAGCGTGACCTCACCCGGATGGCCGATCGCTTCCGGCCACTGTACGAAGAGGCGCGCAACAGCCGCGTCCCCACGCACCCGGTCAACTGAAGGATCTCTCCCGTCGCCCGGACTCGCGCCGGGCGGCACGCCGTTTATTTGTTCCCGATCGAAAAAAGGCCCCGCTACACCATGTCCAAGGATTTCAATCAGCGCGCGCTGGAGTACCACGAGCAGCAGCCGGCCGGAAAACTGGCCATCCAGGTCACCAAGCCCACGGCGACCCAGGACGACCTCTCCCTGGCCTACTCGCCGGGTGTCGCCGCGCCGGTGCGCGCGATCGCCGAGGATCCGGAGCTGGCCTATCGCTATACCGGCAAGGGCAATCTGGTCGCGGTGATCACCGACGGGACCGCCGTGCTGGGGCTGGGTAACGTCGGTGCCCTGGCCTCCAAGCCGGTGATGGAGGGCAAGGGCGTGCTGTTCAAGACCTTCGCCAATATCGACGTCTTCGATATCGAGGTGGACGCCCCGCAGCCGGAGGACTTCATCAACACCGTCGCGCGCATCGCCGGCGGGTTCGGCGGCATCAACCTCGAGGATATCGCGGCGCCGCACTGCTTCGAGATCGAGCGTCGCCTGTCCGAGCGCCTGGATATCCCGGTCTTCCACGATGATCAGCACGGCACTGCGATCATCACCGCGGCCGGCCTGGTCAACGCGCTGGAGATCCAGGGCAAGAAGCTCAGTGAGGCGAAGATCGTCTGCGTCGGCGCGGGCGCCGCCGGGATCGCCTCCATGCAGTTGCTGGTCCGCCTGGGCGCGGCCAAGAAGAACCTGTACATGGTGGATCGCAAGGGCGTGATCCACAGCCAGCGCGACGACCTGAACGAGTACAAGCAGATCTTCGCGGTGGACACCGAGGCGCGCAGTCTGGCGGATGCCTGCCGTGACGCCGATGTCTTCATCGGCCTGTCCGGTCCGGACCTGCTGACCCCGGAGATGCTGCGGTCCATGGCGCCGAAGCCGGTGGTCTTCGCGCTGTCCAACCCGGACCCGGAGATCCGCCCGGAGCTTGCGCACGAGACCCGCGATGACCTGATCATGGCCACCGGGCGTTCGGACTACCCGAATCAGGTGAACAACGTGCTCGGCTTCCCGTTCATCTTCCGCGGCGCGCTGGATGTGCGCGCGCGGACCATCAACGACGAGATGCTGGTCGCGGCGGTCCACGCGCTCGCCGGGCTGGCCCGCGAGCCGGTACCGCAGTCCGTGCTGGATGCCTACGGGCGGGATGCGCTCGAGTTCGGCCCGCACTACATCCTGCCGACCCCGTTCGATCCGCGCCTGATCGATACCGTGCCACAGGCGATCAGTCAGGCTGCCCGCGACAGCGGGGTCGCCCGCCTGTAGCCCGCCCCAACCGCAGAGGAGGAGCAGCGCATGCAGAAGATCGCCATCGTCGGCGCCGGGCGCGTCGGTGAATCCACCGCCCAGTTCCTTGCGCGGCGTGACGTCGCCCGCGAGATCGCATTGCTGGATGTGCGCGAGGGCGCGGCGGCCGGTGCTGCCCTGGATATCCAGGAGACCGCCCCGCTGCTGCGCTTCGACACCCGGCTGAGCGGCAGCCACGAGCCCTCGGTGATCGCCGGTGCCGAACTGGTGATCATTACGGCCGGGTTGCCGCGAAAGCCCGGCATGTCGCGCTCCGACGTGCTGGACAAGAACGTCGAGATCCTCGACCTGATCCTGCAGGACATCCTGGTCCATGCCCCGCAGAGCCGCATCCTGGTGGTCTCCAACCCGGTGGACGTGCTGACCTACCGCGCCTGGCAGAAGACCGGCTGGAGCCGCGACCGGATATTCGGCCAGGCCGGGGTGCTGGATACCTCGCGCATGGCCGCCTTCATTGCGCTGGAGACCGGGTTGTCCACCCACGACATCCAGGCGCTGGTACTGGGCGGCCATGGCGATGCGATGGTCCCGATGCTGCGCTATTCCTCGGTCAACGGGGTGCCGCTGCATCACTTCATGGATCAGGCCGCGCTGGACAACATCGTCGAGCGCACCCGCCACGGCGGGGCCGAGATCCTCGCCCTGAAACAGACCTCCAGCGCCTACGGCGCCCCGGCCGCGGCCATCGCCGAGATGGTCGAAGCGATCGCCCTGGATCGGCGCCGGGTGCTGCCCACGGTTGCGCTGCTGGACGGCGAATACGGCGAGCGCGATGTCGCCATGGGCGTACCCTGTATCCTCGGTCAGGGCGGCATGGAACGCGCCATCGAGCTGGATCTGAACGCCGAGGAGCGCGCCGCCTTCGACCAGTCGATCGCCGGGGTGCGGAAGGACCTTGAACGCCTCGCCTGAATCCGCGCCGGTCCCGGATGTGCCACGGCCGACCCTGACGCTGATCGACAGCAGCATCTTCGTCTTCCGTGCCTGGTTCGCACGCGGCCTGGATCCCGACCCGCAGGGCCGCCCGGGCGGCGCGCTGCACGGCCTGGTCCATTCGCTCTGTCAGTGGCTGCCGGCCTGTGCGCCGGGGCCCGTGGCGTTCTGCCTCGATACCGGGCTGCGCCAGGGGTTTCGTCACCGCCTCGACCCGGCCTACAAGGCCCACCGCCCGCCGGCACCGCCGGAGCTGCGCGAGCAGTTCGAACGGATCCGCGAGCTTCTGGGAAGGCTCGGTTTTACGACTCTGGCCGACCCGGAATACGAGGCCGATGACCTGATCGCCAGTCTGGCCCGCTCCGGCCGCGCGGCCGGGTATCGCATCGACGTGAAGAGTGCCGACAAGGATCTGACCCAGGTCATTCTGGGTGATGCGGACCGGCTGCATGACCCGGAGCGCGGCACCGACCTGGATCGCCGCGCGATCGAGAAGCGCTTCCGCATTCGGCCGGAACAGGTCGCGGACATGCTGGCGCTGGCCGGGGACGCCAGCGACAACATTCCGGGGATCGATGGGGTCGGCCCGAAAACCGCCTCGCGCATCCTGCGCCGGCTGCGCGACCTCGACACCGTGCTGGCGGACCCGGCGGCGGTTGCCCGCTGCAATATCCGCCGCGCCCCGGCGGTAGCCGCGGCCATCGCCGCGGCGGCCGACCGCCTGCGCCGTGCGCGCCGGCTGACGGGTCTCGCTGACCGGATCCCGGGGCTGCCGGCGGTCGGCCAGATGCTGCCCCGGGGCCCCGACCCGGATGCAGCGGTCTGGCTCCGGGATCTGGGGGTGGCCCCGACCTATCATGCACCGCTACTGGCCGCCACCACTGCCTGGGCCGGCGCCGAAACGAGACAGACCGCATGACCGCAAGCCGGATAGTCCCCGCGATCCTGATCCTGATGGCGTTGTTGCTGCCGGCCGCTGCGCAGGCCCACCCGCATGCGTGGATCGACCTGCGCGTCAGCTTCGAGCGCGACGCCACGGGGCAGATCACCCACATGCTCCACCACTGGCGCTTCGATCCGACCTACGGGCAATATCTCTACGACGATGCCCAGGAGCATCAGCCGGGGGATACCCCGGAGGCGCGCCTGCAGGGGCTGGCCCGCGAGATCCTGGACAACCTCGCCGAGTACCGCTGGTACAGCCATCTGCAGGTGGCGGACGACGCGATCGGCATCGCCGCCGCCGCGGAACCGCGCATGGCGATGGAGGACGGACTGCTGCACTTCCACTTCCGGCTGGAGCTGGAGACCCCGGTGGATCCCGCCGTCGCGCCGCTGGAGTACAAGGTCTACGACCCGACGTATTTCATCGAGATCCTGCACCAGGAGCCGCACGGCACGCGCATTGTCGATGCCTCCGGCCTGGTGGATGCGACCTGCCAGGCGCAGCTCGAGCGTCCGCGCCCGGATCCGGCCATGGTGGCGCGCGCGATGGCGCTGGACTATGGCGCCAGCGTTGATTACGACCTCGGTCGCTACTTCGCCGAGCGCGTCACCCTGCGCTGCGACTGACGCGCCGTTCATGGCCCGGATTGTCCTGTTTCACAAGCCCTGGGGTGTGCTGCCGCAGTTCACCGACCCCGAGGGGCGGCCGACGCTGGCCGACTACATCGAAATCCCCGGCGTCTACCCGGCCGGACGCCTGGATCGCGACAGCGAGGGCCTGATGGTCCTGACCGACGACGGCCGCCTGAATGCCCGCCTGACTCAGCCACGCCACAAGACCAGCAAGACCTACTGGGTCCAGGTCGAGGGCGAGCCCGACGATGCCGCGCTCGCTGCCCTGCGCGAGGGCGTCGAGCTGAAGGATGGCCTCACGCGCCCGGCGAAGGTGGAGCGCATGGATCCACCGGATCTTCCGGAGCGGGATCCGCCGGTGCGTTTCCGCCGCCATATCCCGACCCGCTGGCTGGCCATCACCCTGCGCGAGGGGCGCAATCGCCAGGTGCGCCGGATGACCGCAGCAGTGGGTCACCCGACCCTGCGTCTGGTGCGCTACCGGGTCGGATCGTGGACCCTCGACGGCCTGGCACGCGGCGAGGTTCGCGTGCTGGATTCCTGATCCAGAGCCGCTTCTTGCCGGATCTGCCGACATGCCCCCGCGAAACCGCCCGGAAGCCGTTGCAAGCGCCCCGGGGCTGGCCGATGATGAACAACCATTGAAGCGAGGGCAGGGCATGCGCCTTTCCAGGAACGTAATCGTCGGGCTCGCCGGCCTGTTGCTGGCTCTGGCCGCGTCGCTGCCGGCGGCGGCCGCGGAGGACGACCGCTACGTCTTCGAGCGCAGTCTGTTCCTGCTGGCGGAGCGGGCGCTGAACCGAGGCGACATGACCGCCTACCGCGCCGCGCGCAGCACCCTGACCGGCTATCCGCTGACCCCCTATCTGGATTACCGCGAACTCGCGCGCAATCTCGGTCGCGCCGAACCGGACGCCGTGCGCGACTTCGTGCGCGAACATGACGACACCCCGCTGGCCGCGCGGCTGCGCAGTAGTTACCTGACGCACCTCGCGCGCGAGGAGCAGTGGGAGGACTACCTTGAGTTTGTCGCGGCCACCGGGGCGAAGCCGTCGCTGTCGGTCGAGCAGGACTGCTATCGGCGCCAGGCGCTCTTGAAGGCCGGCGACCGCGATGCCGCGCTGGAAGACATGGAGTCCATCTGGTTGCACGGACAATCCCGTCCGTCCGCCTGCGACCCCGTGCTGGCCGCCTGGCGCGACGCCGACGGTCTGACCGGCGAGCTTGCCTGGGAGCGTTTCGAGCTTGCCGTAAAGGCTGGCCAGACCGGTCTTGCCCGTTATCTGCGGCGCTATCTGGCGGATGCCGATCGCCGCTGGGCGGAACGCTGGCTGGACCTGGCCAGCCGCCCCGCGCGGGTGGTGGAGGTCGACTTCCAGGCCGACGATCACCGCTCGGCCGAGGCGCTGCTGGAGCGGGCCTTTACCCGCTGGGTCCGACAGGATCTGGACGCCGCGCTGGAAGGTTGGGAGGCGTCCGGGGACGCGCTCGGGCTGTCGACCGAGGCCGCCGGGCGCGTGCAGCACGCACTTGCCCTGCGTCTGGCCCTGCGCTATCGCCCCGAGGCCCTGGACTTCATGGCCCGCCTGGAACCCGAGGTGTTCGATACTCAGTTGCGCCAGTGGCAGGTGCGGGCGGCCCTGTACGAGCGCGACTGGGCGACGGTGATGGATGCGATCCGCGCCATGGATCGCGACGTGCGTGACGAGGCGGCGTGGCAGTACTGGTACGCCCGGGCGCTGGAGCAGACCGAGTCGCTGGAGGCTGCCCGGCGCTTCTACGAGCGCGCCGCCCGCGAGCGCAACTTCCACGGCTTCCTGGCCGCTGACCGGCTGGGCCAGCCCTACCGTATCGGGCATGAGCCCCTGGTGCTGGACGACGGGCGCCGGGCGGCCATGCGTGAGCATGCCGGCATGCAGCGCATGCGCGAGCTGGTTCGCCTGGATCGCTACGCCGAGGCCCGCCGCGAGTGGACCCATGCGATCGCGGGCTGGGATACGCCGGAACTGGAGTCGGCGGCGCGCACCTTCGCCGACTGGGGCTGGCATGACCGCGCCATCTTCACCGCTGCGCGGGCGCGTAACTGGGACGATATCGAGCTGCGTTTCCCGCTGGCCTTTGACGACCTCATCGTGACCGGGGCCCGCGAACAGGCCATCGACCCGGCCTGGGCCATGGCCATCGCGCGCCAGGAGAGCGCGTTCCTGCATGACGTGCGTTCCGGGGCCGGCGCGCTGGGGATCATGCAGGTGATGCCGGCGACCGGCCGCTCGATCGCCTCGGCGGCCGGGGTACGGGTGAACTCCGACTGGGACATCCTCGACCCGGCGACCAACGCCCGGCTCGGGACCTACTACCTGCGGCGCAACCTCGACCGCTTTGGCGGTCACAGCCTGCTGTCCACCGCGGCCTACAACGCCGGGGCCCACCGCGTGCGTTCCTGGCTGCCGGAGGATCGGGCGATGGACCCGGATATCTGGGCCGAACTGATCCCGTTCTCCGAGACTCGCGATTACATTCGCCGGGTGTTTGCCTACCGTATCCTGTACGCGGTGCGCCTGGGGCAGGAGCCGCCGTCGCTGTCCACGCTGCTGTATCCAGTCACGCCGCAGGACCGCCTGGCCGCCAGCCGCGAACGCCACCTGGCCGCCCTGCCGGGCGATGCGGGCATCACCCTCAGTCGGGCCTTCTGCGACGCCCCGGGCTACACCGACAACGCTTGCTAGGGCGTTTGTTCACCACGAAGCTCACGAAGGCACGAAGAAGGGCCAGGTCAAAAGCGGTTTACAGGAAGACGGGAAGGTAAGAAGGGTTCTTGGTGGGAGACGCCCGGGGAGGGCGCTCACGGTGAAGGCCATTGTGTCGCACCCGGGGCCCGCCTGGCCCTGGCCATCACCACCCGGCCTCGGGCCATCCATCCATTTTCCTTCTGACCTTCGGTCCTTCCTGTGAATCGCCCTTGACCTTCTTCGTGCCTTCGTGCGCTTCGTGGTGAAGAACAGGGTGCTGGAACTAGCCGCGGATGATGTCCTCGCGCATGCGGCTGGCGATGCCGTCGGCCAGTTGCTGCCATTCGGCCGCCAGCGGGGCCTCCAGGTGTTCTTCGGTGGTGGCTTTGAAGTGACGCATCCAGACGGCCAGGTCGGCCTCGGTCAGGTTCAGCGGCGCGTGCTTGCCGACCATGTCGATGGTCGGCGGCTGTTCCAGGCGCCCGCCCAGGTTCTGGTACCAGAAATCGGCGATCCGGTTCACGTGATCCGGGAAGTCCTGGATGCGCTCGAAGTGGTGACCGATCTCGGGGTCGGCCGAGAGCCGGCGGTAGAAGTCGTCGATCACCGCGCGGATGCGCTCGGCGCCGATCTTGTCGCACAGGGGTTCGAGCTTGCGAAAGGCCATGGGGGTCTCCTGACGAATCCTGCGTCAGCCGGTACCCTGCACACAGCAGAGCAACCCGGATGCCGAGGATGAACCGATTCGATTCAGCGGGCCCCGACGCCGTGACGGCGGCGGTGGCCCAGTGCATTGCCGACCATACCGGAACGCCGTTCGAGCCGACAGGAAGCCAGGCCTGTTCCGGGGGCTCCATCAACCAGGCGCAGCGCCTGACCGGGACCGACGGGCGTCGCTTCTTCGTCAAGCTGAGCGGGGGCGATGGCGCCGCGATGTTCGCCGCCGAGGCGCGCGGCCTGGAAGAACTCGCGCGCTGCGAACGGCTGAAGATCCCCGAGGTGGTGGGGACTGGCTCCGCCGGCAGTACCCTCTTCCTGGTGATGGAGGATCTCGCGCTGGGCGGGCGTCGCGACGGTGTGGCCCTGGGGCACGGGATCGCCGACATGCACCAGAAGACCCGGACGCGCTTCGGGCTGGATCACGACAACTTCATCGGCAGCACCCCGCAGTCGAATACCGAGCACGACGACTGGGTCTCGTTCTATCGCGACGAGCGCCTGGGCTTCCAGCGCCGGCTGGCGCGCGAGCGCGGGGCCTCGCGCTCGTTGCTGGGAGCGCTGGAGGAGCTGGAGGCCTCCCTGGACGGCTTCTTCGTCGACTACCGGCCCGAGCCATCGCTGCTGCACGGCGACCTGTGGAGCGGCAACTGGGGATTCCTGGCGGACGGGCGCGCGACGATCTTTGATCCGGCGGTGTACTACGGCGACCGCGAGGCCGATCTGGCAATGATGGAGCTGTTCGGCCACCCCGGCCAGGACTTCGTGGCCGCGTACGAGGAGATCCTGCCCATCGACCCGGGCTATGGCGTGCGCCGTACGCTCTACAACCTCTACCACATCCTCAATCACGACCACTTGTTCGGCGGCGGCTACGGCGCCCAGGCCGAGCGCATGATCCGCCAGCTCCTCGCCGAACTGCGCTGACGGCCCACGTCGAGACTTTGAAAGGCAAGGGCGGTTTTACCACGAAGCTCACGAAGGCACGAAGAAGGTCAAGGGCGGGTTTACAGGAAGAAGGGAAGTCAGGAAGAGGTCTTGTGGGGCGGCTGCGGGGCGCGGCCCCGCGCTTTTGCCTTTGCGGTCGCGGCTGGCGCCGGCCTCAGCCCCCAACCCATTTTCCTCCTTCCGAACTTCCTGTGAATCGCTCTTGACCTGGCCCTTCTTCGTGCCTTCGTGCGCTCCGTGGTGAACTAGGGAGACGCTGACTTAATCGCACGTCCGCGTTGGTGCCCCCCCAGTTGTTCGAGACAATCGTTCCGAGACAAGGCGCGTCGTGCAGCGGGTAGTGGTTCTACCCGCAAGCGGCGCAACGCAGGATCGGGGAACAGGGGGCACCAACCCCACAAGCGATTGAGAGCAGGGGCTCGGCCGCCCGTTGTTGATCAAAAACGGGCGCGCGCACAGCGTTGCGGTTCCCTTGTGCAGAATGGCTGCACGGCAGTCACCGCGCCTTGTTCGCACCCAAAAGCGACTCGAGCGCGGACGTGCGATTAAATCAGCGTCTCCCTGGGGTTTCAGCGGCCGAGTTCGCGGGAGCGGTCGGCGGCCGCGGTCATTGCGCGGCGCATCAGGTCGCGCAGGTCGCCGTCCTCCAGTACCTGCAGGGCGCGTTCGGTGGTGCCCCCGGGGGAGGTCACGCGGTGGCGCAGTTCGGCGGGGCTCTCGTCGCTCTCGGTGGCCAGGCGGGTGGCGCCGGCGAGGGTGCCCAGGGTCAGCTCCAGTGCGGTATCGGCCGGCAGGCCCAGCGACTGCGCCGCCTCCTGCATGGCCTCGATCATCAGGAACACGTAGGCAGGCCCGCTGCCGGAGGTGGCGGTCACCGCGTGCATCTGCTCCTCGTCCTCGACCCAGATCGCGCGTCCGACCGCTTCCAGTAGCCGGGTCGCGGTGGTGTGGTCCGCGGGGCCGGCGGTGGGGGCGGCGTACAGCCCGGTGACCCCGGCGCCCACCAAGGCCGGGGTGTTCGGCATCGCCCGGACCAGGCGCGTGGCGTCGCCCAGCCAGCCGGCCAGCTGGGCCGTGGTGATGCCGGCGGCCACGGAGATCACCAGGGGCTCGCCGCGGGACACCGCCTCGCGCAGGGTCGGGGCCAGATCCGGCAGGGTCTGCGGCTTGACGGCGAGGACCAGGGTGGCGGCTTCGGCGGCCAGTTCCGTGGCCTCGGCGCTGGCCAGACCCGGGTAGCGGGCCTGCAGGTCGCGCACGCGCTCGGCGCTCTTGTCTGCGATCGCGATGCGTTCGGCGGCGTGACCGGACTGGACCAGCCCCTGGATCAGGGCCTCGCCCATGTTGCCGGCCCCGATGAAGCCGACCTCGAAGCGGTGTTCCGTCATGCAGACTCCTTATTTGGGTGGACGCGGGCCGAACAGGGCGGTGCCGACCCGCACCAGGGTGGCGCCTTCGAGGATCGCGGCCTCGAGATCGCCGGACATGCCCATGGACAGGGTGTCGAGGGTATGCCCCTGGCTGTTCAGGGTATCGCGCAGGGCGCGCAGGCGCGCAAAGGGTTCCCGCTGGCGCCGCGGGTCGTCCTCGGCGGCGGGGATGGCCATCAGGCCGCGCAGTTCCAGGCCCGGCAGGTCACGCACGGCATCGGCCAGGGTGGCGGCCTCGGCGGGCGCCACGCCGGCCTTCTGCGGTTCCTCGCTGATGTTGACCTGCAGACAGACCTGCAGCGGCGGCAGGCCCGCGGGGCGCTGGTCCGACAGGCGCCGCGCGATGCGTTCGCGATCGACGGTATGCACCCAGGCCGCCCGCTCGGCCACCGCGCGGGTCTTGTTGCCCTGCAGTGCGCCGATGAAGTGCCATTCGAGTCCGAGCGGCGCGGGGGGTGCCTCCAGGGCGTCGTACTTGTCCACCAGTTCGGGCACGTAGTTCTCGCCGAACGCAGACTGGCCGCAGGCGTGCAGGGCGCGGATCTCGTCCGCGTCGCGCGTCTTGCTGACGGCCAGCAGCCGGACCGTATCCGGGTCGCGTCCGGCCTCGCGGCAGGCGGCCTCGATGCGGGCCCGAACGGTGCTCAGGGCATGGTCTGGTGTGGTCATTTCCCTATGATATAGTCCGGAAGAACACAAGGTCACCGCGGATTTTTACGCGGCCCTTCATCAAGCGACAGGGCGTGGTGGTTGCGGCTGCCACCCGGGTGCTGGCGCGCCTTGGCGTGGCGCCCGACAACAGGGGGATGCATGGATATCACGCAGTTGCTGGCCTTCGCGGTCAAGAACGGGGCCTCGGACCTGCACATCTCCGCCGGCATGCCGCCGATGGTGCGCATCGACGGCGACATGCGCCGGGTGAATGTGCCGGTCATGGATCACAAAGAGGTCCAGGGCCTGATCTACGACATCATGAACGACCGTCAGCGCAAGGACTACGAGGAGTTCCTGGAGACGGACTTCTCGTTCGAGGTCTCCGGGCTGGCGCGCTTCCGTGTCAATGCCTTCAACCAGGACCGCGGCGCGGCCGCGGTGTTCCGGACCATCCCCTCCAAGGTCCTGACCCTCGAAGAGCTGGGCGCCCCGCGCATCTTCGAGGAGATCTCGAACTACCCGCGCGGCATCGTGCTGGTCACCGGCCCCACCGGCTCGGGCAAGTCCACCACGCTGGCGGGCATGGTCAACCACCGCAACGAGAACGACTACGGGCATATCCTCACCATCGAGGACCCGATCGAGTTCGTGCACGAATCGAAGAAGTCGCTGGTCAACCAGCGCGAGGTGCACCGCGATACCCACGGTTTCAGCGAGGCCCTGCGTTCGGCGCTGCGCGAGGACCCGGACACGATTCTGGTGGGCGAGCTGCGCGACCTCGAGACGATCCGCCTGGCGCTGACCGCGGCCGAGACCGGGCACCTGGTGTTCGGCACCCTGCATACAAGCTCCGCGGCCAAGACCATCGACCGTATCGTCGACGTGTTCCCGGCGGCGGAGAAGGACATGGTCCGCGCGATGCTGTCGGAGTCGCTGCGCGCGGTCATCGCGCAGACCCTGATGAAGAAGATCGGTGGCGGCCGGATCGCGGCGCACGAGATCATGCTCGGCACGCCGGCGATCCGGAACCTGATCCGCGAGAACAAGATCGCCCAGATGTACTCGACCATCCAGACCAGTGCCGGCACCGGCATGCAGACGCTCGACCAGTGCCTGAAGGACATGCTGGCGCAGGGCGTGATCAGTCGCGAGGATGCCCGTCGCAAGGCGGCCAACCCGGATTCCATTTGATCGATACGGCCCGCTTGGCGTGAACGCCGCACCGGGTATCAGGGGAGAACGCCATGGATCGTGACAAGGCGATCAAGTACATGCATGACCTGCTGCGGGCCCTGGTGGACCGGGGCGGGTCGGACCTGTTCATTACCGTGGGGATGCCGCCGGCGGCCAAGATCGACGGCCGCGTGGTGCCGATGACCGAGCAGAAGCTGACGCCCTCGCACACCCAGGCGCTGGTGCGTTCGCTGATGAACGACAAGCAGTCGGCCGAGTTCGAGCGCCACCAGGAGTGCAACTTCGCCATCGGCCTGCAGGGTGTGTCGCGTTTCCGCGTGAATGTCTTCACCCAGCGCGGCAGCCCGGGCATGGTGCTGCGCACGATCAACTCGGTGATCCCGAAATTCGAGGACATCCAGATGCCGCCGCAGCTGGAGAAGATCACCCAGGAGCGGCGCGGGCTGGTGATCTTCGTGGGCGGTACCGGGTCGGGCAAGTCCACCTCGCTGGCGGCGATGATCGGCTACCGCAATCGCACCACGGCCGACCACATCGTCACCATCGAGGATCCGATCGAGTTCGTGCACGAGCACGACAAGAGCATCATCACCCAGCGCGAGGTCGGGGTGGACACCGAGAACTACGAGATCGCGCTGAAGAACACCCTGCGCCAGGCGCCGGACGTGATCCTGATCGGCGAGATCCGCGACCGCGAGACCATGGACTACGGCATCGCCTTCGCCGAGACCGGTCACCTGTGCCTGTCCACGCTGCATGCCAACAGCACCAACCAGGCGCTGGACCGGATCATCAACTTCTTCCCCGAGGACCGGCGCGAGCAGCTGCTGATGGACCTGTCGCTGAACCTGAAGGCGGTGATCTCGCAGCGCCTGGTGCGCAAGGAGAGTGGCGAGGGTCGGGTGCCGGCGGTGGAGATCATGATCAACACCCCGTTGATGTCGGACCTGATCCTGAAGGGCGAGGTACACGAGATGAAGGAGCTGATGTCGCGCTCGCGCGAGCAGGGCATGCAGACCTTCGACCAGGCCCTGTTCGATCTCTACGAAAATCGCCAGATCAGTTACGACGAGGCTCTGCGCAACGCCGACTCGGTGAACGATCTGCGCCTGCGCATCAAGCTCGACAGCCAGCGTGCCCAGGATGACGGCGCGCCCGCGGTGAAGGATGAAGGCGAGGGTCTGGCGGTCGACGAGCGCGCCGAGGACTTCAACCTGCGCTAGCGCGTCGGGTCAGGGAAACAGACTATGAGCCAGTTGCAGATCGAGCCCTACCTGAAACTGATGGCGCAGAAGGCCGCGTCGGACCTGTTCTTCCTGACCGGCGCGCCGGCCAGCATCAAGGTCGACGGCCAGCTCCAGCCCATCTCGCGCAAGGCGCTGGCCCCGGGCCAGGCCGAGAGTATCGCCCGCGAGATGATGAACGAGCACCAGGCGGAGATCTTCGAGCGCGAGACCGCGGTCAACTTTGGCCTGTCGCGCGAGGGACTGGGACGCTTTCGCGTGAACGTCTATCGCCAGCGTGGCGAGGTCGCGATGGTCATCCGTTTCATCCGCGTGGCGATCCCGACCATCGAGCAACTGGGCCTGCCCCCCGTGCTGAAGGAGTTTGTCTCGCACAACGACGGGCTGGTGCTGATCGTGGGGGCAACGGGCACCGGGAAATCGACCACCCTGGCATCGATGATCGACTACCGCAGCACGAACAAGAGCGGGCATATCCTCACGGTCGAGGACCCGATCGAGTTCCTGTTCAGCCACAAGCGTTCGATCGTGGGCCAGCGGGAGGTGGGGATTGATACCCCCAGCTACGACCATGCCCTGCAGGAGGGCATGCGCGAGGCGCCGGACGTGATCATGGTCGGCGAGGTGCGTTCACGCGAGACCATGCGCGCGGCCCTGACCTACGCCGATACCGGCCACCTGGTGCTGACCACCCTGCACGCGACCAACGCCACCCAGGCGCTGGACCGGGTGATCAACCTGTTCCCCGAGGACAACCGCCCGCAGATCCTGTCGGACCTGTCGCTGAACCTGCGCGCGATCGTGGCCCAGCGCCTGCTGCAGACCAAGGATGGGCGGCGTGTCGCCGCGCTGGAAATCCTGATCAATACGTCCTACATCGCGGAGCTGATCCGGGACGAGAAGATCAGCGAGATCAAGGAGGTGATGGCGAAGGGCGCGTCCGTGGGCATGCAGACCTTCGATCAGGCCATCGTGAAGTTGTTCAAGAGCGGAGATGTGATGCTGGACGAGGCCCTGAACAAGGCCGACTCGCGCGCCGATCTCGAATGGCGCCTGAACTTCGGCGGCGGTGTATCCTCCGCCGACGAAACCGAGGAGGAGCTCAAGCTCCCTGACAAGTAGGAGCCGGCTCGCCGGCGAAGCCCCTGCCAAAGTCAGGCCAGGGTCTTTCCCTCAGGCCCGCTCCGGCTCCGGAAAGACATCCGCCGCCGCGAACACCGGGCCATCCACGCAGACCCGCTTCATCGCCACGCCCTCCGGGGTGCGCACCGGGACCGTGCAGCCGGCGCAGCCGCCCACCGCGCAGGCCATGAACTCCTCCAGCGAGACCTGGCAGGGCAGGTCGAACTCCGCCGCCAGTTCCGCGCAGGCCTCGAGCATGGGGTGCGGGCCGCAGGCGAAGATCTCCACCTGGTCGCGTTCCGCCGGCGACAGCCCGGCCAGCCAGGCGCGCCCGAGATCGGTCACGAAGCCGTCAAAGGCGCCCGGCAGCCCGGCCTTCGAGGTCAGGCGACAGGCCACGCCCCAGTCCTCCAGCAGCGGCAGGGTCGCGATCGCGCCGTCCGGCAGCCCCGGCCACAGGATCTCGGAGGGGCGCGCGTGAAACGGGAACGGGACCTCGGAGCCCAGCACCGCGTGGGTCTGTCCGGCCTCGCCCTGCAGGTGCAGGCGATGGGCCAGGAAGATCATTGGCGGGATGCCGACCCCGCCGCCCAGCAGCAGCCGCTTCGGCCGCTCCGGGTGCAGGCGGAAGGGCTGGCCGATCGGGCCCAGCACGCTGAGGGTGTCGCCCTTGACCTGTTGCGACAGCGCACGGGTACCGTCTCCCACGACCTTGTAGAGAAACTCCACCCAGCCGGCCTCGCGGTCCACGCGCTGGATCGACAGCGGCCGGCGCATCAGCAGTCGCGGCGCGCACTGCAGGTGGGCGAACTGCCCCGGCTGGGCCGCGCGGGCACATTCGGGGGCGAAGACCCGCAGGATCCATTGGTCCGCCCCGGCATCGTGGTGGTCCAGGATGCGCCCCTCTTCCTGGAAGATCGTGCCCCGGTGGGGGCGGGCGGCGGTCTCGCGCGCAGTCATGCGGTGTCCTCGGGGTTTCCCTCGGTGGGCAGGGTCCAGACCGGGCGTCCGGCGACCCAGGTCTCGCGGACCTGACCGGAGAAGGTCCAGTTGAAGAAGGGGGTGTTGTGGCCGGCGCTCAGCCAGTCCTCGCGCCGCACCTCCTGCATCGCGGTCGGGTCCCACAGCACGAAGTCGGCGCGTGCCCCTGGTGTCAGGCGGCCCTGGGCAAAGTCGAGGATCTCCGCCGGCCCGGTGGTCACCCGGGCCAGCGCCTCGTGCAGGCTCATCAGCCCGTCCTCGACCAGGCGCAGCGTCAGCGGCAGCAGGGTCTCCAGCGCCGAGATGCCGGGCTCGGTGCCGGCGAAGGGCCCCAGTTTGCTGTCGGGCTCGTGCGGCTGGTGGTCGGAGCAGATCGCGCTGATGTCGCCGCGCGCGACCGCCGCGCGCAGCCCGTCGCGGTCGCGCTGGCCCCGCAGGGGCGGGATCACATGGCAGTTCGGGTCGTATTCCGCGACGTCCACCTCGGTCAGGAACAGCTGGTGGGCGGCCACGTCCGCGCTGACCGGCAGGCCCTCGGCGCGCGCCTTGGTGATCATCTCCGCGCCGCGCCGAGTGGACAGGCGGGCCACATGGACCCGCGCGCCGGTCTGTTCGACCAGGGCCAGGATGGCGCCCAGCGCGGCGGTTTCCGCCGCCTCGGGGATGCTGGCCAGACCGAGGCGGGTGGAGACCGCGCCCTCGTGCATGCAGCCGGAGCCGGTCAGGGCCGGGTCCTGGGCGGACAGCACGATGGTCAGGCCGAAGGTGGTCGCGTATTCCAGTGCGCGGCGCAGGACCAGCAGGCTGGCCAGCGGTTTGCTGGCGTTGCTGACCCCGCGGGCGCCGGCCTGCATCAGGGCCGCCATCTCGGCGAGCTGCTGGCCCTCCAGTTGATGGGTCAGCGCGCCCAGCACGTACACCCGCACGCCGCAGGCCTGGCGGGCGCGGCGGTTGATCAGCTCCACCTCGGCGGGCGAGTCGATCGGGGGTTCGGTGTCCGGCGGCACCACCAGGCTGGTAATACCGCCGCGGGCCGCCGCCAGGGTCTCGCTGGCGACGGTGGCCTTGTGTTCCTGCCCCGGCTCGCGCAGGCGCGCCGCGAGGTCGATCAGGCCGGGGATGAGCCACAGCCCGCTGGCGTCGATCCGCCGGCGCGGCTCGAAACCGTCCGGGGCCTGGCCGCGGGCGAGGATCTCGCTGCCCTGCACGCACAGCGAGCCGACGGCGTCGAAGCCGTCCACCGGGTCGAGGATACGGGCGTTCTCGATCAGCACGCTCATGCCTGGTGGGCCCCCATCACCATGGACATCACCGCCATGCGCACGGAGATGCCGTAGGTGACCTGTTCCAGGATCACCGAGTGCGGGCCGTCGGCCACTGCGGACTCGATCTCCACCCCGCGGTTGGCGGGCCCGGGGTGCATGACCAGGCAGGTCGGATGGGCCAGCTGCAGGCGCCGAGAGGTCAGGCCGAACAGCTGGTAGTACTCGTGTTCGGAGGGCAGGTGGGCGTGTTCCATGCGCTCGCGCTGCAGGCGCAGCATGATGATCACGTCGACATCCTGCAGCCCGGCGTCGAGGTCGTTGTAGACGTGCACGCCGAGCTGGTCGACATCCGCCGGCAGCAGCGAGCAGGGTGCGACCACGCGCACCTCGCCGGTCTGCAGGATGTTCAGCGCGTGGATCTGCGAGCGCGCCACGCGCGAGTGCAGGATGTCGCCGACGATCGCGACCTTCAGCTTGGTGAAGTCGCCCTTGTGGCGGCGGATGGTGAACATGTCCAGCAGCGCCTGGGTCGGATGCGCGTGGCGGCCGTCGCCGGCATTCAGCACGCTGATGCCCGGGGCCACGTGGCGGGCGATGAAGTGCGCGGTGCCGCTCTCCTCGTGGCGCACGACGAACATGTCGACGTTCATCGCCTCGATGTTGCGCAGGGTGTCCAGCAGGCTCTCGCCCTTCACCGCGGAGGACGTGTTGATGTTCACGTTCAGCACATCCGCGGACAGGCGCTTGGCGGCCAGCTCGAAGGTGGTGCGGGTGCGCGTACTGGCCTCGAAGAACAGGTTGACGATGGTCTTGCCGCGCAGCAGCGGGACCTTCTTCACCGCCTTCTCGTTCATGTTGGCGAACGACTCGGCGGTATCCAGGATCTCGGTGAGGAGTTCCCGGTTCAGGCCTTCGATGGTCAGCATGTGGCGCAGCTGACCGTCGTCGGTCAGCTGCAGGCGGTTGGGCAGCGGGCCCGGTTCGGGCAGGCGCGCGCCGGGGTGGGCGATCAGGGTCTCGGTCATCCGTCGTGCTTCCGCTGGCTCAGGCCTTCAGGTCCTCGGGGTCGATGGCGACCCGCTCCAGGCGCAGCGGCTCGGGCCCGCGCAGTTTGATCTGTTCGGTCTTGCCGAGCTCCATGTGGGCCCCGACGATCGCGGCCTCCATGGGCAGTTCGCGTCCGTCGCGCTCGACCAGCACCGCCAGGGTTACCGAGGCGGGGCGGCCGTAGTCGAACAGCTCGTTCAGCGCCGCGCGGATGGTGCGCCCGGTGAACAGGACGTCGTCGACCAGCAGCACGTGCTCTCCGTCCAGATCCTCCGGCAACTCGGAGGGACGTACCTGCGGGTGCATGCCGATGCGCGAGAAGTCGTCGCGGTAGAAGCTGATGTCGAGCTTGCCCAGGGGGCGCTCCACCCCCAGGCGTTCGCGCAGGTGCTCCGCGATCCAGACGCCACCGGAATGGATGCCGACGACGATCGGCTGGTCGATCCCGTGGGTCTTGAGATGGTGGCGGGCCTGTTCGGCCATGTCGTCGAGCAAGGTCGGGACGTCCGGCGTCATGATGCGTTCTCCAGAAACCAGCCTTCGAGGATGACCGCGGCGGCATGGGCGTCCAGCCCCGGGTCGTGGCGTCCCGGCCGGCGGCGCTCGCGGGCCAGGTGGGATGTCAGGTGCTCGTCGCTCCAGTATACCGGTTGCCCGTAGCGTTCTTCGAGGGTGCGGGCGAAGCCCCGGATGCGCCGCGCCAGTGGCGTGGGCTTGCCGTCCGCCTGGGTCGGCCAGCCGACCACGAAACCCTCCGGGGCCCATTCCGCCACCAGCGTGTCGATGCCGGACCACAGGTCGGGCGCGTCGCTGGCGAACGTGCGCAGGCCGCGGGCCGAGCCGGTCAGCTCTTCGCCGACCGCGACCCCGATTCGGCGTCGCCCGTAGTCGAACGCCAGCAGCCCCACGATCAGGCGTGGCCGGAGGCCGAGCTGATCAGATTGACGTCGATGCCGATCAGTTCGGCGGCGGCGCGCCAGCGCTCGGCGCTGGGGCGGTCAAAGAGGATGTCGGCGTCGGCGCGGGCGGTGAGCCAGGCATTCTCGGCCAGCTCGCTCTCCAGCTGGCCAGGGCCCCAACCGGCGTGGCCCAGCGCGATCAGGACCCGGCGCGGGCCCTGCCCGGCGTTAATTGCCTCGAGGATATCGCGCGAGGTGGTCAACACGATGGAGTCGGTGATGGGCTGGCTGCCACGCCAGGTCTGCTCGGCGGAATGCAGCACGAAGCCGTGTTCCGGCTGCACCGGCCCGCCGCGGTAGACAGGCATCTCCGGCAGGTCCTCGCCGGGCTCCAGTTCCACGTGCTCCAGCAGTTCGCGCAGCGAGAACTCGGTAGGCTGATTGATGACCAGCCCCAGCGCGCCCTCTTCGTCGTGGTCACAGATATAGGTGACCGCATGGCTGAAGTAGCCATCGTTCAGGCTCGGCATCGCGATCAGGAAGTGATCGCGCAGGCTGTCGGGCTCGTGGCGGGCGGTCGTCGGATTCATGGCTCCAGTATCGATGCTGACCCGGCCGGTCGCAAGGCAGCCGGCGGGGCTGGGCCGATCCGTCAGCGGATCTGCTGCATCTGGTCGCGGCGGAAGGCCCAGGTGCGGGTGATCACCAGTTCGTCGTATTCCTCGCGCATGGCGTCCGTGAACGGGGCATAGGGGGCCGCCAGCTCCACGATGCGGATCGCCGCCTGGTCCAGGACCGGTTCCCCGGAGCTGCGGGCGACCTGGATATCGAGCAGTTCGCCCGCCGGGTTGATGCGCACCGACAGGACCAGGGTCCCGGACAGGCCGCGCCGCCGCGCCTCGTCCGGATAGTTCAGGTTGCCCAGGCGTTCGACCTTGTTGATCCAGGCCTGCAGGTAGGCAGCCTCGGGGGCGCTGCGCGCGGCGAGGCTGTCGAGGTAGCGGGTGCGGCTGGCCCGGGTCGAGAATGCCTGGCGCTCCTCCGCGGGGGCCGCGCGGGCGCTCTCCAGGCCACGGTTCATCAGGGTTGCTGCAGAGGGCCGGTCTTCGGCGTCGGGGGACTCCAGTGGCTCGGGGTCGGCGACCTCGGGTGCCGCGGTACTAGCGTCCGGCGTGTCGGCGGTGACCGCGTCGGGTTCCGGTTCGGGCTCCGGCTGTGCCGGGTCCATGACCAGCGGGCCGGCCTCCGGCAATGGTGCATCGAGGCCCTCCGGCTCGGGCTCGCCGATCCCGGCATCCTCTGCCTCCGGCGCCTGTGCCTCCTGGATCTCCTCGCCCTCGCCGCTGGCGGCCTGGTCCCGGGTGGCGATGTGCTCGACCGCTTCGTCCGGCTCCGGCGGCGGGGCGTCGGGATCGGTGACCCAGGTGATGTCCAGCGGTTCGCGGGTCGGGCTTTCGATCGGGTCGACCGCGAAGCCGATCCCCAGGATGATCAGCGCGTGGGCGACCACCGCGAGGAAGATCATGGTCCCCAGGTGGTCCTGCACGCGCGGCGTCTCCGGCGGGGGCGTGCCCGGACTGGCGTGGGGCGTCATGCCGCCTCCGGCCCGGCGGGGCGGCCACGCACGGCCCCGACGCCCACTAGCGCGCGGGTTCGACGGGGGCTACTGGCTGGGCTGGGGAGTGTGGACATGACGCTGGATTCGCGGATCGGCGAGGACCTGGGCGGTCAGTATACCGGTCAGGCTGCCGGTGATCAGGGCGGCGAGCAACAGCGGGGGCAGCACCAGGGGCAGATTGGGATGCGGGATGATCACCGCCCAGGCGAGCAGGAACTGGCCCGCGACGTGCGCCATCGCCGCCGCGATGCCCAGACCGACCGGTCCGACATGGCGGGGGGCGAAGGGGCGCAGGACCGCCAGCAGGGCGAGGCTCGCGACGGCCCCGGCCAGCGACAGCCAGAAGGCGGGACTCAGTAGTGTCCCCAGCAGCAGGCTGCTTCCGACCACGCGGAGCAGCGTGACCGCCACGGCCGCGCGCCAGCCCAGGGCCAGCAGCGTGATCAGGGTGACGATATTCGCCAGCCCCGGCTTGATGCCCGGGATCGGGCTGGGGATCGCGGCCTCGAGGATCTGGATGCCGATCGCGATGGCGGCGAGCGCGGCGATGGCCCGGTCATGGGCGTCGCTGCCGGCCTGCGGATGCCCGGGCGCCACGGGATTCAATAATGCATGCTGTCGAAGCCGGGGTCGGTGCCGAGCACCTGCAGCGTCAGCCGGTTGGGCAGGCTGACGGCAACGTCGCCGTGGGCCTGCAGCCAGCCGCTGGACTCGCAGATGTCCTGGCGCCCGGGGGAGTCGGCACAGCGTGCCCGGCCCGGTTCGATCTCGATACGGGTGATGCCGGCCGGGCCCTGGACCTCGAGGACCCGGGCGCGATCCAGGGGTTCGTGCTGCGGCGCGACCCCGGCCTGGCTGATGACCAGCACCCGGGCATCGCCCGCAGGGGTGTAGGCCAGCACGAAGGCCGCCACCACGATCCCGGCGGCCAGGCTGCCGATCAGCGCGTCACCCCAGCGCAGCCGGCCGGCGTTCACGGCAGTTCGCGCACCACGAATGGCTCGCGGTCGCGGCCGGGCTGTACCCGGTCGGCCAGTGCCGGCGTGGCCTCGATGCGGTCTTCCAGTACCACCAGTGCGTGGTCGATGCCCATCTTGCGGGCGTATTCCGGCCAGGCCTCCGGCCCGGCGATCATCAGCGTGGTGGCGGCGGCGTCGGCCAGGGCGGGGTCGTGGTGGAGCACGGTGGCGCTGTCGATGCCCCGGCTCGGGCGGCCGGTGCGCGGGTCGATCACGTGGTGGATGCGCTCGCCCTCCCAGTCGTAGCCGCGCTCGTAGTCGCCGGAGGTGAACAGGGCTTCGCCGGCGTCCAGTTCGATGCTGCCGAGCACGCCGCCGTGCGGGTGGCGGATGCCCACGCGCCACGGGCGTGTCTCGGGGCGGCCCAGGGTCATCAGGTCGCCGCCGGCGTTGAAGATCGCGGCCTCCACCCCGAGTTCCGCGAGCAGGTCCAGCACCCGCTCTACCGCCAGCCCCTTGGCCAGCCCGCCGAAATCGAGCTGCAGGTCCGGGTGGTTGCCCCGCAGGCGCACGCCATTGCGTTCGATATCCTGCATGCTCGGGGGGGCGTCCAGCAGTTCCGCCAGGGTTGCCTCGTCCGGCGGCGGGCCCTGGGGGTCGTCCTGATGGAAGCCCCAGGCCGCCACCAGTCTGCCCAGGGCGGGGTTGAACAGCCCCTCGCTGAGGGCCTCCATCTCGCGGCCGCGCTCGATCAGCGGCAGGACCGAGGGCGGGGCGCTGAATTCGCCCTGCAGGGCCAGCAGTTCGTTGGTCCGGCCAAGGGATCCGGGTTCCCAGGCATGCCAGGAGGTATGCAGGATCTCCAGTTCCTCCTGAACCGCGGTCCCGATGGCCTCCACGTCATACTGGCCCGCGGGGTACAGGCTGAGGTCCACCAGAGTCCCGAAGGCGTAGAAGCCCAGCTGTTCGGTATCCGGTTCCTCGCGGCCGCAGGCGGCCAGCAGGAGGGTGGCGAGCAGCAGGAGCAGGGTGAGGGTCGTCGCGCGGCGCATGCCGGTCATCCTTCGATCGGGCGGGTGAGATAGTCGATGTACTGGCCGGCGAGGTCGTGACCGGTGGCGTCCAGCTCGCGCACGCCGGTGGGGCTGGTGACGTTGATCTCGGTCAGGTAGTCGCCGATGACGTCGATGCCGACAAAATCCAGGCCGCGGGCCTTGAGTTCCGGGGCGATCTCGCGGCAGATCCAGCGGTCGCGCTCGGTCAGCGGGCGGGCCTCGCCGCGGCCGCCCGCGGCGAGATTGGCACGGCTCTCGCCCGCGGCGGGGATGCGCGCCAGGGCATCGGGGCAGGGCTCGCCGCCGATCAGGATGATGCGCTTGTCACCCTCGGTGAACTCCGGCAGGAAGCGCTGGGCGACCACGCTGCGCTGGTCGAATTCGGTGATGGTCTCGAGGATGACCGAGGTGTTCGGGTCGCCCTGGCGGATGCGGAACACCGACGCCCCGCCCATCCCGTCCAGCGGCTTGACCACGATATCGCCCTGCACCTCGAGGAAGGCGCGGATGCGGCTTCGGTCGCGGGTGATCAGCGTGGGCGGGCAGCACTGCGGGAAGTGCGCGGTAAAGGCCTTCTCGTTGACGTCGCGCAGGGCCTGCGGCCGGTTCGACACCCGCACGCCCTCGCGTTCGGCGAGGTCGAGGGCGTAGGTCGCATAGATGTATTCGAGATCGAACGGTGGATCCTTGCGCATTAGCAGCACATCGAAACGGGCCGCCGGGCCCGTCTCCGGATCGCCCAGGCGGAAGAAGTCGTCGCGCTGGTCACGCACCTCGATGGGGCGGCTGCGCGCGCTCGCGCGGCCCTCCTCGATCCACAGATCGGCCGGCTCGAGATAGTGCAGGCGGTGCCCGCGGGCCTGCGCGGCCAGCATCATCGCGAAGCTGGTGTCCTTCCAGGGTTTGATGTCCGCCACCGGGTCCATCAGGATGGCAATGTTCGTGGTCACGTTGCCTCGATCGTGCGGGGTGTCCGGGCAGTATGCCACGCTGATCGAAGCTCGCGCGGCACCCGGAGGGTGGTGGCGGTGTTCGATGCATTGCGCTGCGCGCGATGCAATATCATGGTGTGCTGTTTGTCACACGGCCCCGCTTCCGCTAGATTCGGGGCGAAATGGCCAGGGGGGGAGAAGGTGTCTAACGCGCTTGCCGAAGCGGACTCGGCCACCGAGTTTCAGGGACTCAAGGTCATGGTGATCGACGACAGCAAGACCATTCGGCGCACCGCCGAATCCTTGCTGCAAAAGCACGGGGCCGAGGTCATTACCGCCGTGGACGGCTTCGAGGCGCTGTCCAAGGTCGCCGAGTCGCGTCCGGACATTATCTTCATCGACGTCATGATGCCGCGCCTGGATGGCTACCAGACCTGCGCGCTGATCAAGAACAACAAGCAGTTCCGCGCCACGCCGATCATCATGCTGTCCAGCAAGGACAGTGTGTTCGACAAGGCGAAAGGCCGCGTCGTGGGGTCGGAGGATTACCTCACCAAGCCATTCACCAGGGACGACCTCCTGGGTGCCATGCGTCAGTACGCCAGCCCCTCGGCATGACGCGTTCCGCCACACCAACCAAGGAAAGACGAACCCCATGGCCCGTATTCTGATCGTTGACGATTCCCCGACCGAGATCCACGTGCTGCGTACCATGCTCGAGAAGCACGGGCATTCGGTGACCACCGCCGAGAGCGGCGAGGACGGGGTCGCGGCCGCGAAGTCGCAGGTCCCGGATCTGGTGCTGATGGATGTCGTGATGCCCGGGCTGAACGGCTTCCAGGCGACCCGCCAGCTGTCCCAGGCCGAGGAGACGGCGCATGTGCCGGTCGTCGTGGTCAGCACCAAGGATCAGGCGACCGACCGGGTCTGGGCGATGCGCCAGGGGGCCCGGGACTATATCACCAAGCCGGTGGTCGAGAAGAACCTGCTGGAAACCATCGGGAAGTACCTCTCCGCATGAAGACCGACCTGTCCTCGCCGTTTGCGCTGATCGCGAGCCTTGATCGCGAAGGGCGCCGCGTCAATCGCGAGTTGCGGCGGGACATTGGTACGGGCTGGCGCGGGGTCTTGCTGCGTGTTGGCGATTTCCGCTTTCTGGTCGACATGGACGCGATCGCCGAAGTGGCCGATCCGATGACGCTCACCCGCGTACCGCTGGCGGATGCCGCCGTGCTGGGGGTGGGCAACCTGCGCGGGCTGGTGCTGCCGGTGTTCGATATGGGCAAGCTGTTGCTGGACCGGCCATTGCCGGACGACGCGACCGGGCAGCGGATCGTGGTGGCGCCGCAGGGCCAGGGCATGGCCGGGCTGCTGGTCAGTCAGGTCGAGGGGATGCGCCGCTGCATCCCGTCCCAGCGCCGTCTGGAAGTCTCGGTCCCCGAGGCTGTCCGACCCTTTATTACCGGCGGATTCGATCTCGGGCACCGGCTGCATCCGGTGCTGGATCTGGATCTGCTGCTGAATGACAACAATCGCTTTACCGGCACGGGCTTGGCCGGTACATCCAGTAGCGAACAGTCCGCAGCCGCAGTCGGATGACGCGGGGCGCGGGGCTGCGACAGGGGGTATGAACTGATGGGATCGAGTCGTCGCGCACGTAATTTTGTCCTCGGGGGGCTGCTGGTGCTGGCCCTGATCGCGACCGGCGGGGCCTTTACCTACCACGAGTACGAGCAGAGCCAGTACCGCGACCGCATCGCGCTGGCCAATGACCTGCGCCTGCTGTCGCAGCGGCTGGCCACCAGCTCGCTGGAGGCCGCCGCGGGTTCCGAGCAGGCATTCTCCGACCTGCAGTCGCTGCGGGATGACTTCGAGGCACGTCTGGAACGGATCCGCACCGGGGGCGAAGGGCTGCAGCCGCTGCCGGAACCCCTGCAGGAGGACATCGCCACCGTGGACCGCGAGTGGTCCGCCTATCGGGACCACATCAACACGGTCATCCTCGGGCGTTCGGATATCCAGTTGATCACCGAGTTCTCCGACGCGGTGGCGGCCTTCTCTCCGGAACTGTCGCGGCTGTCCGATGATGTCGTGCGGCGCATGACCCAGATCGGCGAGCCGCCCGAGCAGGTCTATGTGGCGGCACGCCAGACCATGCTGATCCAGCGGATCGCCAACAACCTCGGCCGGGTGCTGCAGGGTGGCGCCGAGGCGGCCGCCGCCATCGAACGCTTCGAGCGTGACGCGACGCTGTACGGGCGGGTGCTGGACGGGCTGATCGAGGGCTTCGCCCCGCTGGGTGTGGAGCCGGTTGACGACCCGCAGGCACGGGCCCTGCTGCAGGAGATCGCCACGCTGTTCGTGGCCTTCAGCGAGGCGGTGGAAGGGGTTCTGGATACCTCCACCCAGGTGTTCGAGGTCAATGCCGCGGCCTCCAGTGTCGAGGCCAGCAGTGGCGCGATGCTCGAGACCACCGGCGCGTTCGAGACCGCCATCACGCGGGAGGCCGAACGGGCGGGCGTGATCGCCCTGATCGGCTTCGGCTTTGGTGGCCTGGCGCTGCTGCTGCTGATCGCGATGGGGCTGTTCCTCTACCGCGACACCAAGCGCGAACTGGCCGAGACCGAGGCCCAGAACGAGCGCAACCAGCAGGCGATCCTGCGCCTGCTTGACGAGATGATGAACCTCGCCGATGGCGATCTCACCGTGAACGCGACGGTGACCGAGGACTTCACCGGCGCCATCGCGGACTCGATGAACTACGCGATCGAGAACCTGCGTACCCTGGTTGCGACCATCAACACGGTGGCGGCCGACATCAGCGAGTCCTCGGCGTCCACCCGTTCGCAGGTGCTGGGGCTGGCCGAGAAGTCGGAAGAACAGGCCCGCGAGATCCAGCGCGCGGATGACGCGATCGACGAGGTCTCGCGTTCGGTGGACAAGGTGGCCCAGGATGCCGAGCAGTCGGCCTCCGTGGCACGTAACTCGGTGGAGATCGCGTCCCGCGGGGCCGGCACCGTGCGCCGCTCCATTGAGGGCATGGACAGTATCCGCGAGCAGATCCAGGAGACCGCGAAGCGGATCAAGCGACTGGGCGAATCCTCGCAGGAGATCGGCGACATCATCGGGCTGATCAACGACATCGCCGAACAGACCAACGTGCTGGCACTGAACGCGGCGATCCAGGCCTCCGCGGCGGGCGAGGCCGGCCGCGGCTTCGCGGTGGTGGCCGACGAAGTCCAGCGCCTCGCGGAACGTTCGTCCTCCGCGACCCGTCAGGTCGAAGGCCTGGTCAAGGCCATCCAGGCGGATACCAGCGAGGCCGTGAGCTCC
This sequence comes from Thioalkalivibrio sp. ALE31, assembly GCF_000377405.1. Lineage (GTDB taxonomy): Bacteria > Pseudomonadota > Gammaproteobacteria > Ectothiorhodospirales > Ectothiorhodospiraceae > Thioalkalivibrio. The sequence continues at coordinate 244,541 of NZ_KB905021.1, forward strand.
ATGGAGCAAAGTACCGCCAACGTGGTCCAGGGGGCCGAACTGGCCCAGGCCGCGGGCGAGGCGCTGTCCGAGATCGAACAGGTCTCCGCCGATCTCGCGGACCTGATCGACGGTATCTCCTCCTCGGCCCGCAAGCAGTCCGAGATGGCGCAGGACGTGACCTCCATCATGGCGCAGATCCGCGAGATCACCTCCGAGACCACGCAGGGGACGCAGTCCACCGCGGCGGCGATCGGGGATCTGGCCCAGCTCTCGGCCCAGCTGCAGTCCTCGGTATCGGACTTCAAGCTGCCCGAGCCGGGCAGCGCTACCGAGGCGGTTGGCGAGGACCCCGATGCGATGGATCCCGATCCCGATCCCGACGCCGATACGACGTCCTCCGACGAACAACGGGCCTGACGGCGGACCCGGCCGATGGCATCCAGCGCACTGAACTGGGTCCGCGACGAACTCGACAAGCTGTTTGTCGAGGTCCAGGACGCATTGCGGCGGTATTCCGACGACCCGACCTGCGGTGACTGCCTGGCCGAGGCGCGCAGTCGAGTCGAGCAGATCCGCAATACCCTGGTCATGGTCCAGGTCGAGAGCGTCGTCCTGATCCTCGACGAGATGCTCCAGGTCCTGGACGAACTGCAGCAGGCCGACGAGCCCAACGTGGCGGCCACCGAGCCCTTGCTGCGGGCATCCCTGCAGCTTCCGGACTATCTCGAGAACGAGGGCGATGGCGAACTGCCCTCGCCGATGATCCTGGTCCCCCTGCTGAACGAGCTGCGCAGCAGCCGGGGGGCATCGCTGTTGCTGGACGTCGCGGCGCTGATGCCGGACCCGCAGGCCGTCGACGATGACCGCGTGGGTTCCGGTGGCGAGGTGCTGGACCCGGCGGCCCGGCTCCCGGTCCTGCAGCAGGCGCGCCGCCGTTTTCAGCGCGATCTCCTGGAACTGGTGCGCGGCGAGGATGCGACGGCACCGGCCGCACGCCTGCAGGCGACTGTCCGCACAGTCGAGGAGGTCGTCCCGGCGGGCGAGGCCCGCCGCCTGTTCTGGGTCGCCGGTGCGGTGCTGGAGGCGGTCGCCGCCGGGGGGGTCGAGGCCGATACCGACGTGCGGCGCCTGGTCGGGCGGGTCGATCGTGAACTCGGGCGCTACCTGAACGCGCTAACGGCCCACCTGGAAGCCGGCGATGCGGGTTCGGAGCCCGAATACGCGGCGCCTTCGGACCTGATCAAGACCCTGCTGTTTCACGTGGCCTGTGCCACTTCGGAAGGGGAGCAGACCCTAGCGGTGCGCGAGGTGTTCGGCCTCGACGGCCTCGGCCTCGAGGACGACGCCAGCAGGGTCGGTCGTTCGGTCTACGACAACCTGCGCCAGGCGCTGGAAGACGACCTCGCCGAGGTACGCGAGCGGCTGGACGTACTCATGCGCTCCCCGGTGCGCGGGGCCGAGGATCTGGCTCACCTGCGCGAACAGGTCGAGCGGATCGGTTCCACGCTCAGCCTGCTGGGTCTGGAGTCCGGGCAGGACCATACCGATGCCCTGGCGGCGTCGCTGACCCCCGAGCGTGCGGGCGAGGCCGACGAACAGGTCGACATGGTACTGGCGGAACATCTGCTCGCCCTCGAATCCCTGCTCGAATCCGGTCTGCGGCGCAAGAGCCACAGTCCCACGCCACAGGCGGAGTTCGATCGCGCGCTGGCGGCCGCGGTCTACAAGGAGGCCCTGGTCGATGTTCGCCGGGTGCGTGACATCTTCCTTGGTTTTCTCGACGCCGGGGCGGAGGCTGGCGAAAGCGGCCTCGACGAGGCCCGCGAGGGCCTGCGGCGCATCGAGGGGGCTATGTCGATGTCGGGCTTCGAGGCACTGCATGCCCTCCTCGGTCCGCTGATCCGGCATCTGGATGCCCGCGCCGGCCGGGCGGTCACGGAGCTGGAGGAGGGCGAGGTCGAGGCCCTGGCCGAGGTCCTCAGCAGCATCGAGGTGGCCCTCGAGTCGTCCGGTCAGCCCTGGCGCGAACTGGACAGCGTGCACGAGCGCGGCATCGCGGCCTTGCAGCGCATCGGCGCGATCTCCGGTGGTGATGGCGCGGATGCGCCGCTGGCCGCGGTTCCCGAGGCCGGGGACGCCCCGGAGGCGGCGCCGGAGCACGACTCGGCCGAACCGGTGACTGACAACGAGGTGGCGTTCGACTCCGGCGCGCTCGATGATCGGCCGGCTGAGGATGCCCCGGAGTCGGGCGCCGAGGCCGGGACCCCCGCGGCCGACGTCGCGCCCGCTGCACCCCCGGCGAGCTCGGTGCCCGCCGCGGGGCGTGATTCGCTGCCCTTTGACGATGCGGTGCTGGCGGATCAGGTGCGCGGCCCGGACGTCGATCCGGAGATCCTCGAGATCTTCCTCGAGGAGGCGGACGAGGAGGTGGCCAGCCTGACCCAGCATTTCCCGCTGTGGCAGTCCAACCCGGCGGACCTCGACACCCTCTCGGTGATCCGCCGCTCCTTCCATACCCTGAAGGGTTCGGGGCGGCTGGCCGGGGCCCTGCGTCTGGGCGAGTTCGCCTGGGCGGTGGAGTCCTTCCTCAATCGCCTGCTGGATTCCGGGCATGAGGCGGACCACGCCACCCTGCAGGTTATCGAGGACGCCATCGGGGTCCTGCCGGGCCTGGTGAGCGAGGTCCGGGATGACACCGGACCGGATACCCCCGTCCTCGATATCGCCCTGCGCCTGCGGGCCCTGGCCGGTGGCGAGCCGGAAACCGAGGCCGAGGCGGACGAAGAGCCCATGGCCCCCGCCGCTCCGTCGGGTGCGGAAGCCGAATTCGAGGCACTGGCGCGCACCCTGGATGATCTGGACGCCCCGGCCGCTGTGGCATCCAGCGAGACCCTGGAGCCTGTGGAGCCAGACCAGGATGAGGCTGCCGACGAACTCCTCCAGGAATCCGGTGCGTTCGTGCCGGACCTCCCGCCGGATGCGCTGGAGCCATCCGTCCCCGAGTCGGACGCGTCTGTTCCCGACGCAGAGCCGGAAGGGGAGTCAGCCCCGGTGGCGGGCAGCGACGACTTGCGGGCTTCCGCGCCGGATGTCGAACCGCTGGATCTGGACGATCTCGAGCTCCCGGCCGATGCCTTCGAGGTGACGGAAGAGATCCTGGAGGGGGGCGACTCGCTGCCCGTGGAGGGCGCGCTCGAGCCGGAGGCCGATACCCCGGAACTGGAGGGGGTTGCGCCCGGAGAGCCGGGGATCGACGAACCGGCACCGGACGAGGGGGACCTCGCGGAGGCCTCGGCGGGAGACTCGGCCGCGCGCATGGAGACCGACCCACAGCTGTGGCAGGTCTTTGCCGCCGAGGCCCAGGTACACCTGCTCACCCTGCGGGGCTGGCTGGATGAATCGCAATGGCGCCCGGACCGGATCCCGAATCATGATCTGGAGCGCGCGCTGCACACCCTGAACGGCAGCGCGCGCACGGCGGACATCCGCGGTATCTACTCGGTCTGCGGCCCGTTCGAGCGCCTGATTCGCATCCACCGGGATATGGAATGGGCCCTGTCGGGCGAGGCCGTCGAGCTGCTACGCCGGCTGGAGACCTACGTCGCCGAGGCGGTGGCCGACGAGGAACCCGATCCGGCCAAGGTGCTGGATCCGCCGTCCTGGGCCCCCGAGGTCTACGCCCTGCTGGATCATGCGACCGCCGAGCAACTGCTGCGTGCCGAGGAGCAGTCCAACGAGGAGGAATCGCCGGAATTCGACGAACCCGAAGCCGCCGAAGCGGTGCCCGAGGTGTCCTCGGTGCCGGAAGCGGGCGCCGAGCCCGAGCCCGAGCCCGAGCTGGAGATCGACTGGGAGTTTGCCGAGGTCTTCATCGAGGAGGCCCGGGATATCCTGGAGGCCGCGTTCGCCGCCCTCCATGGCTGGCGCGAGGCCGGGGGGCGGCCCGGTCCGGACCAGAACGCCTTCCAGCGCGAGGTGCATACCCTGAAGGGCAGTGCCCGCATGGCCGGTTTCACTGTGGTCGGCGCCATCGCGCACGCGCTCGAGAGCGCGCTGAGCGTGGAGACCGAGACCGGTCTCGAGCCGCGCGATGGCTTCTTCCAGCTCACCGAGCGCGCCCTGACGGATGTCCAGCATCTGGTGGAGCGCGGGGTCGGGGCCTGGCAGATGGACGAGTCGGCCAGCGAATCGCTGCCGGCGCTGCGGAGCTGGGCCGCCGGCGAGGCCGGCGAATCGCCCGAGCCTGAGGCGGGCGCACCAGCGGAGACCGAGGCCGATGCGGGCGACGCGGAGACCGACGCACCGGCTGCCGAGGCGGCAATGCCGGCCGCAGCGGGGGACCAGCGCAGCCACGAGCCGCCGGAATCCGAGGGGCGCCGTATTCAGGACCAGGTCCGCATGGACGCCGAGGTCCTCGACAGCCTGGTGAACAACGCCGGCGAGTTGGCAACCTTCCATCGTCGATTCGAGCAGACGGTCGGGCGGGTCGAGGGCCAGGTCGACGAACTCGAGCGCACCATCGCGCGTCTGCGCGACCAGCTGCGCAAGCTCGAGATCGAGACCGAGGCGCAGATCCTGTTCCGGGTGGAGGAGGAGAGTGGCGAGGAGGCCCTGGACTTCGATCCGCTGGAGATGGACCGCTACTCCGGGATCCAGCAGCTGTCGCGGGCCCTGGCCGAAAGTGTCAGTGACCTCGAGGCCCTCAAGCAGGAAGTCGGCGACGAACTCCAGAATGCCGGCGGCATCCTGCTGCAGCAGCGCCGCGTCGGCACGGACCTGCAGGATCAGCTGATGCGCCAGCGTATGGTGCGTTTCGCCCGCATGGCGCCCCGTCTGCGCCGCGTGGTGCGCCAGGCGGGCGAGGATCTCGGCAAGCCGGTGCGGGTGGAGTTCACCGGCCAGGGGGCCGAACTCGACCGCGCCCTGCTGGAACGACTGGTGTCGCCCCTGGAACACCTGCTGCGCAATGCCATCGCCCATGGTATCGAGGCACCGGCCGAGCGCGAGCAGGCGCGCAAGGCGGTCCAGGGTCAGATCGATGTCAGCCTGGAGCAGTCGGGCAGCGAGATCCGTCTGCAGGTGACCGACGATGGTCGTGGCATCGACGCCGAGGCCATCCGCGCCCGCGCGCTCGAGCGCGGGTTGATCGCCCCCGATGCCGAAGTCTCGGACGCCCAGGCCCTGCAGCTGATCCTGCAGTCCGGCTTCTCCACCGCTGCGGAGGTCTCTCAGGTGGCCGGTCGCGGGGTAGGCCTGGACGTGGTGAACAGCGATGTGAAGCAGCTCGGCGGCACGCTGGAGATCCAGTCGACGCCCGGCAAGGGCTCGCGCTTCACCATGCGCCTGCCGTTCACGCTGGCCATCTCCCAGGCCCTGCTGGTCCAGGTGGGCGAGGAGACCTTCGCGGTCCCGATGGCCTCGGTCGAGGGCGTGGTCCGCGCCCGCGCCGAAGAGATCGACTCGCAGGATGCCAAGGCGACCTACAACTACATCGGACAGGACTACGAGGTGCGTGGCCTGGGCGACCTGATGGGCGTGGAGAGCCAGGCCGGGGTCGAGCACTTCCCGGATCATCCCTTCCCGCTGTTGCTGGTGCGGGCGGATGACCGGCGCGTGGCCCTTCGCATCGACGGCCTGCTGGGCAGTCAGGAGGTCGTGGTGAAGTCGGTGGGCCCGGTGCTGAGTCGCATCCCGGGGGTGGCGGGTGCCACCCTGCAGGGCGATGGCTCGGTGATGCTGATTCTGGACCTCAGTATGCTGGTGCGCTTTGCCGAGGCCACCGCGTCGCTGCCGGAAGCCCCGCAGGCAGTATCCGAGGCCTCGAGCTCGAAGCGGATTATGGTGGTCGACGACTCGATCACGATCCGCAAGGTCACGGCCCGTCTGCTGACCCGCCACGGCTACGACGTGGTGACCGCGCGCGACGGTCTGGACGCCGTGGGTCTGCTCGACGAGCGCCGGCCGCACCTGATCCTGCTGGATGTCGAGATGCCGCGCATGGATGGCTTCGAGTTTGCCGCCCATGTGCGGGACCACCCGGACTTCGGGCAGGTGCCGATCATCATGATCACCTCGCGCAGCGGCACCAAGCACCGGGAGCGGGCCGACCGCCTCGGGGTGAATGGTTATCTGGGCAAGCCGTATCTGGAGAATGATCTGCTGAATGCCATCCGCGAGCAGCTGCAGGAGGTGCCGGCATGAGCGACGACGCACAGACCCAGGCGGTCGAGGCCGTGATCGTGCAGCTGGACACAGGCTCCATCCTGCTGCCGCGCAGCGCCTTTCTCGAGGTCACCACCCGCGCGGGTGCCGTGGAGCAGGACGCCGAACACCCGGAGATCCCCTGGCTGGAGCCCAGCCTGGTCTGGCAGGACGTGCAGGTGCCGGTGATCAACGTGAATCAGCTGCTGGACCCTGGCCGCGACAGCGGCGAGGACCGTCGCCGCTTTACCCGCCTGCTGGTGATGCAGGCGGTCATGCAGCCGGAGCACCTGCCGTTCTACGCGCTCGAGGTGCGCGGGACGCCGCACCCTGTGCAGATCACCCCGCAGAACATCTACGCGCTGGAAGATTCCGACGCCACCCCCTGGTCCTGGCGGGTGAAGGCCTCCGGTGTGACCACGCACCTGCTGCGCCTCGACACCCTCGAACAGCGCCTGCTGGAGATTGCCGAGGCCCAGCCGGCCTGAGGCCGCATTGGTCTCCGGGCGGGACGGGCGTTATCCCTGCAGGTCGCCCAGGCGGGCCTGGACCAGGGTCAGCAGGGCCATCGCGGCGGTTTCGGTGCGCAGGGTGCGCGGGCCCATCCCGACCCCCAGGAATCCCCGGTCCTGTGCCAGCGCGATCTCCGCGGGCGTGAGGCCGCCTTCCGGCCCGACGAACAGCGCGACCGCCGCTGGTCGGCTGCGGCCGTCCAGGCGTGCATCCAGTCCCGGCGCCCCTTCCTCGGCAAGCAAGGCCAGGGTGTCATGCCAGCCCGAGAGGACCGTGTCCGGTGGAGCGGGTTCCTGCAACTGGGGGAGCTCGTTGCGCCCGCACTGTTCCGCCGCGGCGCGCAGGATCCCGTGCCAGTGACGCTGGCGCTTGTCCAGGCCCTTGTGGGCGGCGGCCGAACGTGAGCGTTCGCAGAGCACCGGACGGATGGACTGCACCCCAAGTTCCACGGCCTTCTGGATCGCCAGGTCCATGTGATCGCCGCGGGCAATGCCCTGGAGCAGGTGGATCGGAAAGGCAGGGTGGGTCGGCGGCGCGGCACGCTCGCCTAGGTGGAAGGTGCCGTCGCGGCGACCGTTCAGTTCGAGAGTGGCCTCGAATTCGTTGCCAAGGCCGTCAAAGACGCGGCAGGGGGCGCCGCTCTTCAGGCGCAGGACCGTGGTGGCGTAGTGCAGGCGGTCCTGCGGGGCGGGAAGCGACCGCCCCGCGGCCAGTGCCTCGGATTCGAGCAGCAGCCGGGGGCAGCGCACGGGGGCTACTTCCGGTTGTCGAGGTCCAGGGCCTTCCAGATCTGTTCGGTCGGCCCGGCCTGGTTCATCGAATAGAAGTGGATCCCGGGGGCACCCTTGTTCAGTACGTCATCGGTCAGGCGCGTGGCGACCTCGATACCGAATTTGCGGATCGACTCCTTGTCGTCGCCGTAGGCCTCCATCCGCTTGCGGATGTAGCGCGGGATCTCGGCACCGCACATCTCGGAGAAGCGCACGATCTGGGTGTAGTTGGTGATCGGCATGATCCCGACAATGATCGGGATGGTGATGCCCATCTTCTCCACCCGTTCCATGAAGGCCTCGTAGGCATCCACGTTGTAGAAGTACTGGGTGATCGCGGCGTCCGCGCCGGCGTCCACCTTGGTCTTGAAGTTCTCCAGGTCCTTCTCGGCGTTCGGGGCCTGCGGATGGAACTCCGGATAGGCCGCGACCTCGATCTTGAACTGGTCATCGAACTCGGAGCGCACAAACTCCACCAGCTCGGAGGCATAGCGGAAGTCGCCGCCGGAGTTCTTGGTGCCGGACGGCAGGTCGCCGCGCAGCGCGACGATGCGGTTCACCCCGATGTCGCGGTAGCTCGACAGCAGCTCGTGCAGCTCGCCCCTGGTCGAGGAGATGCAGGAGACGTGCGGGGCGGCGGGGATGCCGTCGTTGGTGATGATGTCCTTGACCGTCTCCAGGGTGCGGTCGCGGGTGGAACCCCCGGCGCCGAAGGTGACGGAATAGAACTCGGGATTCAGGGCGCCCAGACGCTTGCGGGCCTTGGCCAGTCGCTCGGCTCCGGCCTCGTCCTTGGGCGGAAAAAACTCAACGCTGTAGACGCGTTCTTGTGCAGACATGTTTGTCCTCCAGACAAAAAGAAGGCGGACCGCACGAACATGCGGCCCGCCCCGGCGTTCACATTAACAACGAATTGAAATGTGAGGCTGGCCGATCAGTAGCGGTAGTGTTCCGGCTTGAACGGGCCATCCACCGGCAGACCCAGGTACTTGGCCTGTTCGTCGGTCAGACGGGTCAGGTTGGCACCCAGCTTCTTCAGGTGCAGCTGCGCGACCTTCTCGTCCAGGTGCTTCGGCAGCACGTAGACGTTCTTGTCGTACTGGTCGCCCTTGGTCCACAGCTCGATCTGAGCCAGGGTCTGGTTGGTGAAGGAGTTGGACATCACGAAGCTCGGATGACCGGTGCCGCAGCCCAGGTTCACCAGGCGGCCTTCGGCCAGCATGATGATCCGGTTGCCGTTCGGCAGGATGATGTGGTCAACCTGCGGCTTGATGTTCTCCCACTCGTACTTGCGCATCGCAGCCACGGCGATCTCGGAGTCGAAGTGACCGATGTTGCAGACGATGGCCTGATCCTTCATGCGGGTCATGTGATCTTCGGTGATCACGTCCTTGTTACCGGTGGCGGTAACGAAGATCTCGGCCTTGTCGGCCGCTTCTTCCATCGTGACCACGCGGAAGCCTTCCATCGAGGCCTGCAGGGCGCAGATCGGGTCGATCTCGGTGATCCACACGGTGGCACCGAGGCCGGCCAGCGACTGGGCGGCACCCTTGCCGACGTCACCGTAACCGGCAACCACGGCGATCTTGCCCGCGATCATCACGTCGGTGGCGCGCTTGATGGAGTCCACGGTGGACTCGCGGCAGCCGTACAGGTTGTCGAACTTGGACTTGGTGACCGAGTCGTTGACGTTGATCGCCGGGAAGGCCAGCTCGCCGTCCTTCGCCATCTGGTACAGGCGATGGACACCGGTGGTGGTCTCTTCGGTCACGCCCTGGATCTTGGCGAGCATGTCGGAGTACCAGGTCGGCTGTTCGGCCAGGCGTTCCTTGATCTTGGCGAACAGGGCTTCTTCTTCCTCGTTCTCCGGCTTGGCGATGACCGACTGGTCCTTCTCGGCCTTGGCGCCCAGGTGCAGCAGCAGCGTGGCGTCACCACCGTCGTCCAGGATCATGTTGGCGCCGCCGTCGAATTCGAAGATGCGGTGGCAGTAGTCCCAGTACTCTTCCAGGGTTTCGCCCTTCACGGCGAAGACCGGGGTGCCGTTGTCGGCGATCGCGGCCGCGGCGTGGTCCTGGGTGGAGTAGATGTTGCAGGAGGCCCAGCGCACGTCGGCACCCAGGGCTTCCAGGGTCTGGATCAGCACCGCGGTCTGGATGGTCATGTGCAGGGAGCCGGCGATCTTCGCGCCCTTCAGCGGCTTGGAGGCCGCGAACTCTTCGCGCGTCTGGATCAGACCGGGCATCTCGGTTTCGGCGATCGCGATTTCCTTGCGGCCGAATTCGGCAAGGTTGATGTCCTTGACGACGTAATCGGTCGTTTTCTTGTCGTTCATCACAGCATTCATGGATTAACTTCTCCGTCTATCTGGATGAGCGCCGTGTTCACGTTTCAGGGGAGCATCCGGCTGAGCCTGACGGTTAAACCGCTGCAGCGCTCCTCAGCCGGATGGGTATTTCGCTTACAAAATGTCGGGTGCTCTTAGAGGCCCGCCATCTTCTTAAGTTCCTCGGCCTTGTCGGTGCGCTCCCAGGGGAGGTCGACGTCTTCGCGGCCGAAGTGACCGTAGGCGGCAGTCGGCTTGTAGATCGGGCGCAGCAGATCCATCATCTGGACCAGGCCCCACGGACGCAGGTCAAACGCTTCGCGGACGAAGCCTTCGATCTTGCGGTCATCCAGCTTGCCGGTGCCGAAGGTGTCGACGGTGATCGAGGTCGGTTCGGCCACGCCGATGGCGTAGGAGACCTGGATCTCGCACTTGTCGGCCAGGCCGGCGGCGACGATGTTCTTGGCCACGTAGCGGCCGGCGTAGGCAGCGGAACGGTCCACCTTGGACGGGTCCTTGCCGGAGAACGCGCCACCACCGTGACGGGCCATGCCGCCGTAGGTGTCGACGATGATCTTGCGGCCGGTCAGGCCGGCATCGCCCACGGGACCACCGATCTCGAACTTGCCGGTCGGGTTGATGTGGATCTGGTCGTCGGAGACCTGGCTCAGCCACTCGGCCGGCAGGACCTTCTTGAAGATCTCTTCGTAGACCGCTTCCTTCAGGTCCTTCTGCGAGATGTCCGGGCTGTGCTGGGTGGACAGGACCACCGCGTCCAGGCCGGCCGGCTTGCCGTCTTCATAGCGCAGGGAGACCTGGCTCTTGGCGTCCGGGCGCAGCCACGGCAGCTTGCCGCTCTTCATCAGTTCGGACTGGATACGCACCATCTTGTGGGCGTAGAAGATCGGGGCGGGCATCAGGGTGTCGGTCTCGCGCGCGGCGTAGCCGAACATCAGGCCCTGGTCGCCGGCGCCCTGGGTGGCGCGGTCGGAGACGTCGCGGTCCACACCCATGGCGATGTCCTGGGACTGTTCGCCCAGCACGTTCAGCACGGCGCAGGTCTTGCCGTCGAAGCCCTTGTCGGAGTCGTCGTAGCCGATCTCGCAGACCGTCTCGCGCACCAGCTTCTCGTAGTCGATCTGCGCGCCGGTGGTGATCTCGCCCAGCAGCATGACCATGCCGGTCTTGGTGGCGGTTTCGCAGGCGATACGGGCGTGCGGATCCTGCTCGATGATGGCGTCGACGATGGTGTCGGAGACCAGGTCGGCCATCTTGTCGGGGTGACCCGCAGAGACCGACTCGGAAGTGAAGATGTAATCGTTGGACATTAGGCGTTCCTTTATGGTCGTTTCCATTTAGTTTTGCGCAAAACGACCGCTAGTGTAACGCGACTCGCGGGATTTTTCTAAGCCCCTCCCCGGCGAGGGTAGGGGCATGTGCCCCCCTGGTCGGTGGCGAGGGCGCAGCGTGGCGCGCCCTGGGGGCGACTTGCCCCGGTGCGCGAAAGTGGCCAAAATGCACCGCGTTTGATGGGGAGAGCTGCCCGCCGCGCTGGCTGCGCCGTCGGGTGGTACCTGCTCCCGCAGGCTGCTCGGGCCGCCGCGCGCCGGAGCGCCGGCCGATAACCGTGAGCCCCTCGTTCGGCCGACTCGTCCGGGTCGGTCGCCGCTGTCGCCTCGCGCCGCCGCCCGCCATCAGCCAAACCCAACACTACTTTAGAGCAGGAGATCAGCATGCCGACCCGTAGAGAGCTTGCCAACGCCATCCGCGCCCTGTCGATGGACGCGGTTCAGAAGGCCAATTCCGGTCACCCGGGTGCGCCGATGGGGATGGCAGACATCGCCGAGGTGCTGTGGAACGATTACATGCAGCACAACCCGGCGAACCCGAGCTGGCCGGATCGCGACCGCTTCGTGATGTCCAACGGCCACGGCTCCATGCTGGTCTACTCCCTGCTGCACCTGACCGGCTACGACCTGCCGATGGACGAGATCAAGCAGTTCCGTCAGCTGCACTCCAAGACCCCGGGTCACCCCGAATACGGTTACACCGCCGGCGTCGAGACCACCACCGGGCCGCTGGGCCAGGGGATCTCCAACGCGGTGGGCATGGCGCTGGCCGAGAAGATGATGGCCGCCCACTTCAATCAGCCCGGGCACGACATCGTCGACCACAACACCTACGCCTTCCTCGGCGACGGCTGCATGATGGAAGGGATCTCCCACGAGACCTGCGCGCTGGCCGGCACCCTGGGCCTGGGCAAGCTGATCGCCTTCTGGGATGACAACGGCATCTCCATCGACGGCGAAGTCGAGGGCTGGTTCACCGACGACACCCCGGGCCGCTTCGAGGCCTACGGCTGGCACGTGGTGCGCGGCGTGGACGGCCACGACGCCGATGCGGTCAAGGCCGCGATCGAAGAGGCCCGCAAGCACAGCGACAAGCCGAGCCTGATCTGCTGCCGCACCGTGATCGGCTTCGGTTCGCCGAACAAGTCCGGCAAGGAAGAGTGCCACGGCGCCGCCCTCGGCGACGACGAAGTGGCCCTGACCCGCAAGGAGCTGGGCTGGAACCACGGCCCGTTCGAGATTCCGGACGATATCTACGCCGGCTGGAGCGCGAAGGACAAGGGCGCCAAGGCCGAGTCCGAGTGGAAGGAGCGCTTTGCCGCGTACAAGCAGGCGCACCCGGAGCTGGCCGCCGAGTTCGAGCGCCGCATCGCCGGTGATCTGCCCGCCGACTGGAGCGAGAAGGCCAGTGCCTTCATCAAGGAGACCGTCGAGAAGGCCGAGAAGGTTGCCTCGCGCAAGGCCTCGCAGAACACCATCGGCGGTTACGCCCCGGCGCTGCCGGAACTGCTGGGCGGCTCCGCCGACCTGGCCGGGTCCAACCTGACCATGTACAGCGGTTCCAAGGGCGTCAGCAAGGACGACGCCGCCGGCAACTACGTGTTCTACGGCGTGCGCGAGTTCGGCATGGCCGCGATCATGAACGGCATCGCCCTGCACGGCGGCTTCATCCCGTACGGCGGCACCTTCCTGATCTTCTCCGACTACGCCCGCAACGGCATCCGCATGTCCGCGCTGATGAAGCAGCGCGTGATGTACGTGCTGACCCATGACTCCATCGGTCTCGGCGAAGACGGCCCGACCCACCAGCCGGTCGAGCAGACCCCGAGCCTGCGCCTGATCCCGAACCTCAATGTGTGGCGTCCCTGCGACGCGGTCGAGACCGCGGTGGCCTGGAAGGCCGGGATCGAGCGCACCGACGGCCCGTCCGCCTTCATCCTGTCGCGTCAGGGCCTGCCGCACATGGAACGTGATGGCGAGCAGCTCGCCAACATCGCCCGCGGCGGCTACGTGCTGAAGGACTGCGACGGCACCCCCGACCTGATCTTCATCGCCACCGGTTCCGAGGTCGAGCTGGCCGTCCAGGCCGCCGACGAACTGGCCGGCGAGGGCAAGAAGGTGCGCGTGGTCTCCATGCCCTGCGTCGAGCTGTTCGAACAGCAGGACCCGGCCTACCGCGAGGCCGTGCTGCCGAACGCGGTGCGCGCCCGGGTGGCCATCGAGGCCGGCGCAACGACCACCTGGTACAAGTTCACCGGCCTCGACGGCGCGGTGTTCGGGCTGGACCGCTTCGGCGAGTCCGCGCCGGGGGGCGCCCTGTTCGACTACTTCGGCTTCAAGCCGGCGAACGTCGCCCAGGTCGCGCGTGACGTGCTGAACGGCTGAGTCCGCAACGATTTCGCATAAGCAATAGAGAGGAGACTCCCATGTCTATCAAGGTTGGTATCAACGGCTTCGGTCGTATCGGTCGCATGGCCTTCCGCGCCATTGCCAAGGACTTCCCGAACCTGCAGGTGGTCGGCATCAACGACCTGCTGGACCCGGAATACCTGGCCTACATGCTGCGCTACGACTCCGTGCACGGCCGCTTCGACGGCGACATCAGCGTCGACGGCGACCACCTGGTGGTGAACGGCAACCGCATTCGCCTGACCGCCGAGAAGGATCCGGCCGCGCTGAAGTGGGGCGACATCAACGCCGACATCGTGATCGAGTCCACCGGCCTGTTCCTGACCGCCGAGACCGCCCAGAAGCACCTGGACGCCGGCGCCAAGAAGGTGGTGATGTCCGCGCCGTCCAAGGACGACACTCCGATGTTCGTCTACGGCGTGAACCACGGTGACTACGCGGGCCAGAACATGGTCTCCGCCGCCTCCTGCACCACCAACGCCCTGGCCCCGGTGGCCAAGGTGCTGAACGACACCTGGGGCATCAAGCGTGGCCTGATGACCACCGTGCACGCCGCCACCGCGACCCAGAAGACCGTCGACGGCCCGTCCATGAAGGACTGGCGCGGCGGCCGCGGCATCCTGGAGAACATCATTCCGTCCTCCACCGGTGCCGCCAAGGCTGTGGGCAAGGTGCTGCCGGAACTGAACGGCAAGCTGACCGGCATGGCCTTCCGTGTGCCGACCTCCGACGTCTCCGTGGTCGACCTGACCGTGGAACTGAACGGCGACGCCAAGTACGACGACGTCTGCGCGGCCATGAAGAAGGCGGCCGAAGGCGAGCTGAAGGGCGTGCTGGGTTACACCGACGAGCTGGTGGTCTCCACCGACTTCCGTGGCTACACCGCCCCGTCCGTGTTCGACGCCGGCGCCGGCATCCAGCTGGACCCGACCTTCGTGAAGGTCGTCGCCTGGTACGACAACGAGTACGGCTACACCTGCAACATGCTGCGCATGGTGGAGCACGTCGCCAAGTAATGGCGGATGGCCGGGCCCTCTCCGGGGTCCGGCCGTTTCTCTTCCCGGGTCCAGAGGCCTGGGGCCAGCCCCTTCGGGGGCTAGCCCGAAGCCTTTTTCCTTTATCTTTCTTTTCAACCGTATTTCGAGAGGTACTCCCATGTCTGTCATCAAGATGACCGATCTCGACCTGCAGGGTCGCCGCGTACTGGTGCGTCAGGATCTGAACGTCCCGGTGAAGGACGGCAAGGTCACCTCCGACGCCCGCATCCGTGCGAGCCTCGAGACCGTGCAGAAGGCGCTGGACGGTGGCGCCGCCGTGATGCTGATGTCGCACCTGGGCCGCCCCACCGAGGGCGAGTTCTCCGAGGAGGATTCCCTGGCCCCGGTCGCCGAGCACATGGCCGGTCTGCTGGGCCGAGAGGTGCGTCTGGTGCGCGACTACCTCGACGGTGTGGACGCCCAGCCGGGCGAGGTGATCCTGCTTGAGAACGTGCGTTTCAACGCCGGCGAGAAGAAGGACGACGAGGCCCTGGCGAAGAAGTACGCGGCCCTGTGCGACGTGTTCGTGATGGACGCCTTCGGCACCGCCCACCGCGCCCAGGCCTCGACCCACGGCGTGGCGAAGTTCGCCCCGCAGGCGTGTGCCGGCCCGCTGCTGGCCAAGGAGCTGGAGGCCCTCGGCCATGCCCTGGAGACCCCGAAGCGCCCGCTGGTGGCCATCGTCGGCGGCTCCAAGGTCTCGACCAAGCTGACCGTGCTGGAGTCGCTGTCCAACGTGGTGGATCAGCTGATCGTCGGCGGCGGGATCGCCAACACCTTCATCGCCGCCCAGGGCCACAGCGTGGGCAAGTCGCTGTTTGAATCCGACCTGGTGGACGAGTCCAAGCGCCTGATGGAGGCGGCCCGCGCCAAGGGCGGCGAGATCCCGGTCCCCACCGACGTGACCGTGGGCAAGGAATTCTCCGAATCGACCCCGGCCGAGACCAAGTCGGTCGACGCGGTAGCCGATGACGACATGATCTTCGACGTCGGCCCCGAGACCGCGGCGACCTACGCCGAGGCCCTGCGCAACGCCGGCACCATCGTCTGGAACGGCCCGGTGGGCGTGTTCGAGTTCGACCAGTTCGCCGGTGGCACCAAGGCCCTGGGCGAGGCCATCGCCGAGAGCAACGCGTTCTCCATCGCCGGCGGGGGCGACACCCTGGCCGCGATCGACAAGTACAACCTGGCCGATCGCATCAGCTATATCTCCACCGGCGGTGGCGCCTTCCTCGAGTTCCTGGAAGGCAAGACCCTGCCGGCCGTCGCCATCCTGGAAGAACGCGCCAAGGGCTGACGCCCGGGCGCGTCCACCGCTGACGGAGATCGACGCGGATGAGACGTACCAAGATCGTGGCCACCCTCGGGCCGGCCACGGACAGCGACGATGCCATGGAGGCCATCATCCGGGCGGGTGTGGATGTGGTCCGGCTGAACTTTTCGCATGGCGACCCGGACGACCATCGTCAGCGCCTGGCTCGGTTGCGCGCGGCCTCCGAGCGCGCCGGACGCTGTGTCGGGGTCCTCGGTGACCTGCAGGGGCCGAAGATCCGGATCGACCGGTTCCAGCAGGGCAAGGTGCATCTGGAAGAGGGCGCGCCCTTCGCGCTGGATGCCGAGCTGGATCGGGATGCCGGGGATGCCACCCAGGTGGGGCTGACCTACAAGGACCTGCCGGCCGATGTGGTGCCGGAGGATATCCTGCTGCTGGACGACGGCCGCATCGTGCTGAAGGTCAAGGCAGTGAAGGGCAGCCGGATCGAGACCACGGTGCAGGTCGGCGGGGAGCTGTCCAACAACAAGGGCATCAATCGCCAGGGCGGCGGACTCTCCGCTCCGGCGATCACGGACAAGGACCGCGAAGACATCCGCCTGGCCGCCGAGCTGCAGGTGGACTACCTCGCCGTGTCCTTCCCGCGTTCCGCGCAGGACCTGCACCTGGCGCGCAGCCTGCTGAAGGATGCCGGCTGGGAGGCCGGGATCTGCGCCAAGATCGAGCGCTCCGAGGCCCTGGAGGTGATCGACGAGATCATCGCCGCCTCCGAGGTGATCATGATCGCGCGCGGCGATCTGGGTGTGGAGATTGGTGACGCCGAGCTGCCGGGCGTGCAGAAGACCCTGATCACCCGGGCACGGACCCTCAATCGTCTGGTCATCACCGCGACCCAGATGATGGAGACCATGATCCAGAACCCGATCCCGACCCGCGCCGAGGTGTTCGACGTGGCGAATGCGGTGCTCGACGGCACCGACGCGGTGATGCTCTCCGGCGAGACCGCCACCGGGCGCTACCCGGCGCGCGTGGTCACCAGCATGGACCGGATCTGCGAGGCCGCGGAGCGTCAGCGCGCCGCGCGTCAGTCCGACCACCGCATGGATTCGACCTTCGGCCGGGTCGACGAGGCCATCGCGATGGCCACCATGTACACGGCGAACCATCTGGATGTCGCCGCGATCGCCGCGCTGACCGAGTCCGGCTCCACCGCACTGTGGATGTCGCGCATCAGTTCGGGCATCCCGATCTACGCGCTCACCCAGCACGAGTCCACCAGCCGCCGCATGACGCTATATCGCGGCGTCTACCCGGTGACCCTGAACCCGATCCCCGAGAGCCACGAAAGTGTGAACCGTGAAGCGGTGAACTTGCTCAAGGCCGAGGGCGTCGTGCAGGATGGCGGGCTGGTTATCATTACGAAGGGCGACCTGCAGGGCGAGCATGGCGGTACCAACGCCATGAAGATCGTGCGCGTCGGCGAACTGGCCTGACCCGCGCACCGCCCGTGGTCGAGCAGTCAAGAATCGGTTTATCTACTACCTCAGTCCGAATCCCGTAAGGAGGAATCCATGGCACTGATCTCACTTCGCCAGCTTCTGGACCATGCCGCCGAGCATGGCTATGGCATGCCGGCGTATAACGCCAACAACATGGAACAGGTCCACTCGATCATGGAAGCGGCCGCTGCGGTCGACTCCCCGGTGATCATTCAGGCCTCCGCCGGAGCCCGCAAGTACGCCGGCGAGCCCTTCCTGCGTCACAACATCATCGCCGCGATCGAGCAGTACCCGGACATCCCGGTCGTGCTGCACCAGGACCACGGCTCCGAGCCGGCGGTCTGCCTGCGTTCCATCCAGTCCGGTTTCAGCTCGGTGATGATGGACGGCTCCCTGATGCCCGACATGAAGACCCCGGCCACCTACGAGTACAACCGTGACGTAACCGCCAAGGTCTCCGAGATGGCGCACTCCTGCGGTGTCTCCGTGGAAGGCGAGCTGGGTTGCCTGGGCTCTCTGGAAACCGGTCAGGCCGGCGAGGAAGACGGCTCCGGGGCCGAGGGCACCTTGTCCCACGACCAGCTGCTGACCGACCCGGACGAGGCGGCCGACTTCGTGAAGAACACCAAGTGCGACGCCCTGGCGATCGCCATCGGTACCTCCCACGGCGCCTACAAGTTCACCCGTCCGCCGACCGGTGACATCCTCGCCATCGAGCGCATCAAGGAGATCCACAAGCGCATCCCGGATACCCATCTGGTCATGCACGGGTCCTCCTCCGTTCCGCAGGAGTGGCTGGACATCATCAACAAGTACGGCGGCGACATGGGCGAGACCTATGGCGTGCCGGTTGAAGAGATCCAGGAAGGCATCAAGCACGGCGTGCGCAAGGTCAACATCGACACCGACCTGCGTATGGCCTCCACCGGTGCGGTGCGCAAGTTCCTGGCCGAGAATCCGAAGGAATTCGACCCGCGCAAATTCCTGAAGGCCTCCACCGCGGCCATGAAGGACATCTGCCAGGCCCGTTACGAGGCCTTCGGTTGCGCCGGCATGGCGTCCAAGATCAAGCCGATCTCCCTGGACGACATGGTCAAGCGCTACCTGTCCGGCGAGCTGGATCCCAAGGTCAACTGATCCTGCGGATTGCAGCACGAAAAAGGGGGCTTCGGCCCCCTTTTTTTGTGCCATGATGCCGCCATCGGAACACCGTTATGGAGGATTCCTCGATGCACCGAAGGATGCCCCAGATTCTTGCTCTTCTGCTGTTCGTGGCGTTCGCCGGAGCGGCTCAGGCCAACCCGTTCAGCCGCGAGATCGATCCGCAGGACATTATCGACCGCGCCCAGGCGACGGTGGAGAACATGGCCACCCATCCCGAGTACGAGTCCCTGAAGGAGGACCTGCGCGACGCGCGCGGCGTGGTTATTTTCCCGCGCGTGGCACGCGGTGCCTTCCTGATTGGGGGGTCTGGCGGAATCGGGGTGTTCCTCGCGTGGGACGACGAGCGCGGCGACTATTCCCCGGTGGCCTTCTACTCGCTCGGCTCGGTCAGCTTCGGCATGCAGTTCGGCGGCGATGCCGCCGAGGTGGTGATGGTCGCGCGCACCCAGGATGCGGTCGACTCCATGTTCGGCTCTGCCATCCGTCTCGGGGCGGATGCGTCGGTGGCCGCGGGCCCGGTGGGGGCCGGTCGCAGTGCGACCCCCACGGCCGACTTCCTGTCGTATTCCCGCGCCCGCGGCGCCTACCTGGGGATGAGTCTCTCCGGTTCGCGTATGACCGTGCGTGACGACTTCAACGAGGCCTACTACGGCGAATCGCAGCGCCCGGTGCATATCATCGAGACCCGCCGGGTCGACCGCGAAGGGACCCGCGCCCTGCGCGAGACGCTGGCCGGTTTCCGTGCCGATGCCGCCGACGAGGAGCCGGCCCCGGCCGACTCCGAAGCCCGTGGTCAGGAGCGCGAGTCCTCCGGCGGGGTGCGCCCGGACAACTTCGAGGTCGAGAGCTTCTGAACCAGCGCTGCGCGGGTGATGCCTTCCGGTGACGTGATGACCGGGGCGCGGGTCCGGGCGCGCAGGGCCGTGGCGTTGTCGAGCCGCGGGTCGCAGTCCGCTCGGCGGCGGTTGAGCACAATCCCGGCCAGACTCAGGCCGCGCCGTTCGAGCGCCTCCAGGGTCAGCAGGCAGGTATTCAGCGTGCCCAGCCGGTCCTCCGCGACCAGCAGCACCGGCAACCCGAGGTGCTCGGCGAGGTCCGCGTTCAGGCCGTCGGCACAAAGCGGCGAGTAGAAGCCCCCCGCGCCCTCCACCAGCCGTGGCCCCGTGCCTTCGCCGGCGCAGGCCGCCGCCAGTTCCGCGAGCGTCAGGTGCACGCCCTGGTTCGCGGCGGCCTGGTCGGGGGCGATGGCATCGGGGAAGCGCCAGGGGGTGACCTGTGCGATCGCGGTGTCCGGCAGGCCGGCCGCGCGGGTCAGGTTCAGCCCGTCCTCGGGCAGCAGGCCGTCGGGGCCCGGCGGGCAGCCCGACTCCACCGGTTTGCGCGGCTGCGGCGCCAGGCCCTGCTGCCGCCAGCACTCCAGCAGCGCGCAGCCGACGAAGGTCTTGCCGACCCCGGTATCGGTGCCGGTGACGAACAGGCCCTGCAGGGTCTCGCTCATGCGGCGCGGGTCAGGCGCTCCAGGGCCTCGCGGTAGCGCGCGGCGGTCTGTTCCACCACCGCCGCGGGCAGTTCGGGGCCCGGCGGCTGCTTGTCCCAGTCCAGGGTCTCGAGGTAATCGCGCACGTACTGCTTGTCGAAGGACTCGGGGCTGCGCCCCGGCGCGTACTGGTCGGCCGGCCAGAAGCGCGAGGAGTCCGGGGTCAGCACTTCGTCGATCAGGTGCAGCGTGCCGTTGGCGTCGACGCCGAACTCGAACTTGGTGTCGGCGATGATGATCCCGCGCCCGGCCGCGTAGTCCCGTGCCATCGCGTAGATCGCCAGCGCCGCATCGCGGACCTGGCGGGCCCGTTCCGCGCCGATGGTGGCGACCACCGCATCGAAGTCGATATTGGCGTCGTGGTCACCGACGTCCGCCTTGGTGCTGGGCGTGAAGATCGCCTCCGGGAGCTGCGAGGCGAGTTCCAGCCCGTCCGGCAGCGGAATGCCGCAGACCGCGCCGCTCGCCTGGTAGTCCTTCCAGCCGGAGCCGATCAGGTACCCGCGCACCACGGCCTCCACCGGCAGGGCCTCCAGCCGGCGGATCACCAGGCTGCGTCCTTCCAGTGGGGCACGAATCGCCGGGTCCGGGATGACCAGCTCCAGCGGGATATCGGTCAGCTGGTTGGGGATGCCCAGCTCGCGCTGGATCTTGTCCATCCAGAACCGGGTGATCTCGGTCAGCACCCGGCCCTTGCCGGGCACGCCGGTCGGCAGGATCACGTCGAACGCGGACAGGCGGTCGGTGGTGACCATCAGCCAGTGATCGGCATCCACCGCGTAAAGGTCGCGCACCTTGCCGCGATGGACGAGTTCCAGGTCGGGGATATGGCTTTCGAGCAGGGTATCGGTCATGCGGCGATTCTACCGGGCGCGGGCTTGATGCACCACGAAGCTCACGAAGACACGAAGAAGGTCAACGGCGGTTGCACTACGGAGGACACAGAGAGCACAGAGAAGGCCGTAATGGTATCGGGGGCGGCAGGATGTGCAGAGATGTGCAGAGCAAAGCGAATCGCATCATGTCTCTGTAGCTCCGACCGGGGTTTTCTTCGTGCCTTCGTGTGCTTCGTGGTGAACACGGCTTGTCGGGTGGGGCCGGGGTCGCTATCGTTCGGGCCATGACTGAGACGGCTGGCAATAGGGCGCCGCGCGTGGGCGTGGTAATGGGGAGCACCTCCGACTGGGCCACGATGGAGCGGGCGGTGGATGTGCTGGATGAACTCGGCATTCCGTTCGAGGCCCGGGTGGTCTCCGCCCATCGCACGCCGGATCTGCTGTTCGAGTACGCCGAACAGGCGCGCGGGCGCGGGCTGCAGGCGATCATCGCCGGGGCGGGCGGGGCCGCGCACCTGCCGGGGATGCTCGCCTCCAAGACCCCGGTACCGGTGCTGGGCGTACCGGTGGCCTCGCGTCACCTGAAGGGCCAGGACTCGCTGCTCTCCATCGTCCAGATGCCGCGCGGGATCCCGGTGGCGACCTTCGCGATCGGCGAGGCGGGGGCCGCCAACGCGGCGCTCTTTGCCGCCGCGATGCTGGCCAATACCGATCCCGAACTGCGCGAGCGTCTGGATGCCTTCCGCCAGTCCCAGAGCCAGGCCGTGCTCGGGCAGACCCTGCCGCCGGACCCGTCATGATCCAGCCACCTGCGACTCTCGGGCTGCTCGGTGGGGGGCAGCTCGGCCGCTATTTCGTGGAGGCCGCGCAGGGCATGGGTTATGCCGTCTGGGTGCTCGACCCGGACCCGGCCAGCCCGGCCGGGCGGGTGGCGGCGCGCCATGTGTGCCAGGCCTTTGACGACCCCGATGCCTTGCAGGCGCTGGCCGGGGCCTGCGAGGTGATTACCACCGAGTTCGAGAACATCCCGCGCGCCGCGGTGGAGTGGCTGGATGCCCACGCCTGTCTGCGCCCCGGGCCACGCGCCCTGACGGTTGCCCAGGACCGCCTCGAGGAGAAGGCCTTTCTCGGCGAGATCGGCGTGGCGGTGGCCCCGTGGCAGGCGGTGCCGGCGGGCCTGACGCCCGAGGTGCAAACCGATGCCGGAGCCCCGGATTTCCCGGCGATCCTGAAGACCGCGCGCCTGGGTTATGACGGCAAGGGGCAGGTGCGGCTGGCCGCGGCCGGCGAACTGCCGGCAGCGCATGCTGAGCTGGGCCAGGTGGACTGCGTGCTGGAGTCCCGGGTGGAGCTGGAGCGCGAGCTGTCGGTGCTGGTTGCGCGTACCGCCGATGGCGCCACCGAGGCCTTTCCGGTCGCGGAGAACACCCATCGCGACGGCATCCTGCACCTGACGCGCGTCCCGGCACGGGCCGGGGACGAGGTGCGCGAGCGCGCCACGGCCATCGCCCGGCACGTCGCCGAGCGGCTCGACTATCAGGGGGTGCTGGCGGTCGAGTTCTTCCTCACGGCGGACGGCGAACTGCTGGTCAACGAGATCGCGCCGCGTCCCCACAATTCCGGGCATTACAGCCTGGATGCCTGCACTGTCAGCCAGTTCGAGCAGCAGGTGCGCGCGGTCTGCGCCCTGGGGCTGGCGCCGGCCCTGCTGACCGCGCCGGTGGCGATGGTGAATCTGCTGGGCGACCTGTGGCCCGCGGGCGGCTCGCCCGACTGGCGGGGCGTGCTGGCCGCCGGCCGGGCGCGACTGCACCTGTACGGCAAGGCCGAAGCGCGTCCGGGGCGCAAGATGGGGCATGTGAACGTACTCGGCCTGCCCGGCGAGGATGATGCCACCGCCGTGGCCTCCACCGCCGAGACCCTGTGGCAGGGCCTGGCCAGTGCCGGCGGGGAGGGCGAGGCATGACCGCGGCATTCCCCAACACCCAGGCGCGGCGCGCCCGACAGGCGGAGCTCAAGCGCGACCTTGAGTTCGAGGACACCCTTGCGGGCGAGCATCTGCGGTTTCGCACCACCTGGGGGCTGTTCTCCCCGCGGCGAATCGACGACGGCACCCGCATGCTGCTGGAGCGCATCGAGGTGCATCCGGCGGACGCCTGCCTGGACCTCGGCTGCGGCTACGGCCCGATCGGCCTGACGCTCGCGCGCAAGGCCCCGCAGGGGCTGACGACCCTGGTCGATACCAACTATCTGGCGGTGGAGTACAGCCAGCGCAACGCCGAGCTCAACGGCATCGCCAATGTGGAGTGTCTGACCAGCAACGGCTTCTCGCGCATCCGCGATCGGCGGTTCGATCTGGTGACCTCCAATCTGCCGGCCAAGGTCGGGCGCGAGATGCTGCAGACCTATCTGCTGGACGCCCACGAGCAGATGAACCCCGGCGGACGCATCTATGTCGTAACCATTACCGGACTGCGGCGGTTCATCGAGAAGGGGTTCAAGGACGTGTTCGGCAACTACGACAAGGTCAAGCAGGGCCGCGAGTACACTGTCGCGGCCGCCGTGCGCGAGCCCGACTGACCATGGTCGAGGGGGCGGGCGAACTCCCGGTCGCGCTCCGCGTGCTGTCCGCCGTGCTGCTGGGCCTCGGCATGCTGGTGATGCTCCGGCGCATGCCCTGGGAGGCCTTCTTCGTGCCCGGTCGCGCGCAGCTGTTCGTGATCGCCACGCTGTGCCTGCTGCTGATCTGGAGCCTGCGGGCGCAGACGCTCGATGGCCTCGCCCTGCACTTCCTTGGCATGACCACCGTGACCCTGATGTTCGGCTGGCAGCTGGCGATCCTGATGGTGTTTCTGGTGGTGGCGACCCTGGGCCTGTTCGGCGCCCTGCCGCTGGCGGCCTTCCCGCTGACGGTCCTGCTGGCCGGCATCCTGCCGGTCGCGGTCACCTGGGGGTTGCTGCGGCTGTCCCAGAACTACCTGCCCGCGCACATGTTCATCTACCTGTATGCCGTGGGCTTCCTCGGCGGCGCGCTTTCGGTGGTGGCGACCGTGCTGGCCTCAGCGGCGATCTACGGCCTGTTCACCGAGCTGGCCTGGGTCGACATCTATCGCGACTACCTTCGCTACCTGGCATTGCTGGTGCTGCCCGAGGCGGTGGTCAACGGGATCGTGATTACCGGGCTGGTGATGGTGCGCCCCGAGTGGCTGGCGACCTGGTCGGACGAGCGCTACATCCACGGCCGCTGAGGCCGAGAATGGCCTGGTGCCGCGCTGCAGGGATGCCCCTGTTTGATTCTGTGTTAATGCAGCATTCAGGAACACCCTGCTACCGTTCGCTTCAAGACAGGGCGATGACCCTGTCCAGGATCGTGAACGAGGAGACCACAACAATGAAAACCAAGCTGTTCGTGCTGGCCGGTATCGCCGGCAGTGTCCTGATGCTGTCCACCATGGCGCAGGCCGCCGACATCCAGGCCGGTCAGTCCAAGTACCAGAACACCTGCGCCAGCTGCCACGGCGCGCAGGGTCAGGGCCAGGCGATCTTCCCGGCGCTGGCCGGCAAGGACGCCGACTACCTGACCGACAAGCTGGAGCGCTATCGCGCCGGCGAGGAGGTGGGTGACCACACGGCCCTGATGCGTCCTCAGGCCCAGGGGTTGAGCGATGACGACATCGCCAATCTGTCCAGCTACATGGCGGCCGAGTTCAACTGATCCGGGCGCACTGCCGCTGGCAGGCGAGACCGCGACGGGCCGGGGGTTTTCCCCCGGCCCGTTTGCGTTGGAGGGCGCGTCACATGCGTCGCCTTTTGCCTGGCATGGCGGCATCCGGTAAAGTTTCGCGGTTCCGAGAGCGTGGCCGATGGTCGGCCCCGCTATCCCAGAGATTCCTGCGAGGCTTTCCATGGCACAACCCGATTTTATCGCCCCGTCCATCCTGTCCGCCGATTTCGCCCGTCTGGGCGAGGAAGTCGACAACGTCCTGGCCGCCGGGGCCGACACCGTCCACTTCGACGTGATGGACAACCACTACGTGCCGAACCTGACCATTGGCCCGCTGGTCTGCGATGCCCTGCGCAAGCACGGCGTGACCGCGCCGATCGACGTGCACCTGATGGTCAAGCCGGTGGATCGCATCATCCCGGACTTCGCCCAGGCCGGTGCCAGCTACATCACCTTCCACCCGGAGGCCTCCGACCACATCGACCGCACCCTGCAGCTGATCCACTCCGAGGGCTGCAAGGCCGGACTGGTGTTCAACCCGGCCACGCCGCTGTCCTATCTCGAGTACGTGATGGACAAGGTCGACATGATCCTGCTGATGTCGGTGAACCCGGGCTTTGGTGGCCAGAAGTTCATCCCGAACACCCTCGACAAGCTGCGCGCCGCGCGCAAGATGATCGACGACTCCGGGCGTGACATCCGCCTCGAGATCGACGGCGGCGTGAAGGCCGACAACATCCGCGAGATCAAGGCCGCCGGGGCCGACACCTTCGTCGCCGGGTCCGCGATCTTCGGTGCCGGCAGCGACTCCGATCCGAACCGCTACGACAGCATCATCCAGCAGATGCGCGACGAGCTGGCCAAGGCCTGAATCGACGGCCACTGGAGACCGGGATGTCCCTGAAACGCCCCCGCATGATCCTGATCGACCTGGACGGCACGCTGATCGACAGCGTGCCGGACCTGGCCTACAGCGTGGACGCGATGATGCGCGAACTGGGGCTGCCCGAACGTGGCGAGCCGGCCGTGCGCAACTGGGTCGGCAACGGGGTGGAACGGCTGGTCAAGCGGGCGTTGGTGAACGACCTCGAGGGCGAGCCGGACCCGGAGGCCTTCGAGCGGGCGCTGCCCGTCTTCATGCGCATCTACCAGGAGAACACCGCCGGGCGCTCGCCACTGTACCCGGGCGTGCGCGAGGGGCTGGACCAGCTGAAGGCCGCGGGCTTCCGCCTGGGCTGCGTGACCAACAAGGCCGAGCGCTTCACGGTGCCGCTGCTGCGCGAGAAGGGCATCCTCGACGACTTCGAGATCGTGGTCGCCGGCGACGCCCTGCCGCAGAAGAAACCGGACCCGGCGCCGCTGCTGCATGCGGCGAAGGAGTTGGGTGTAGACCCCTCCGAGGCGCTGATGGTCGGGGACTCGAAGAGCGACGTGAAGGCGGCACGCGCGGCCGGCTTCCAGATCGTCTGCATGACCTACGGCTACAATCACGGCGACGACATCCGCGACGAGAACCCGGACGCGGTTCTCGACCGGCTGGACGAGCTGCCCGGACTGCTGCCCGCTCGGGCGGCCTAGGGAAACACGGACCCATGATTGCAACGGACCGGACAACGGAGCGATGGCGAGACGGCGAATGATCCGCCGCGCCGTCCGTCCCCCTTGTCAGGAACCGTTGTGATGACCCCCGAACAGTTCGATCAGCTGGCCCGCGAGGGCTATAACCGCATCCCGCTGGTGCGCGAGGTCCTGGCGGATCTCGAAACCCCGCTGTCCATCTTCCTGAAGCTGGCCAACCGGCCGTACTCCTACCTGTTCGAGTCGGTGCAGGGCGGGGAGCGCTGGGGTCGGTATTCCTTTATCGGGCTGCCGGCACGCACCCGCGTGCGGGTGCACGGCCATGACATCACGGTGGAGACCGATGGCGAGGTGGTCGAACAGACCACGGAGACCGACCCGCTGGCCTGGGTCGAGGCCTACCAGGCGCGCTTCAAGGTGGCCGAACTGCCGGGCCTGCCGCGCTTCACCGGTGGTCTGGTCGGCTATTTCGGGTTCGAGACCGTGCGCCTGATCGAGCCGCGCCTGGAAGGCCCGGAAAAGCCCGATGCCCTGGGGCTGCCGGACATCCTGCTGATGGTCTCGGAGGAGGTCGTGGTCTACGACAACCTCTCCGGCCGGCTGTACCTGGTGGTGCACGCCGATGCGACCCAGGCCGATGGCCAGGCCGTGGCGGCCACGCGTCTGGATGAGCTGGAGACCCGTCTGGGCGAGCCCCTGGTGCCCCCGGAGGATCCGCCGCATCCGCATGCGGTGCCGGAGTACGTGCCGGGCTGGTCGGCCGAGGGCTTCCAGACCGCGGTCGCGCGGGCGCAGGAATACATCATGGACGGCGACGTGATGCAGGTGGTGCTGGCGCAGCGCATGAGCGTGCCATTCTCCGCGCCGCCGCTGGACCTGTACCGCGCCCTGCGCGCGCTGAACCCCTCGCCGTACATGTACTACCTGGACCTGGACGACCACCACGTGGTCGGGGCCTCGCCGGAGATTCTGGTGCGCCTGGAGGACGACCGCGTGACCGTGCGCCCGATCGCCGGCACCCGCCCGCGCGGGCGCACCGAAGAGGAGGACCGCGCGCTGGAGGCCGAACTGCTGGCCGACCCGAAGGAGCGCGCCGAGCACCTGATGCTGATCGACCTCGGACGCAACGACGTTGGCCGGGTCTGCGAGATCGGCTCGGTGGAGGTGACCGACACCATGAGCATCGAGCGCTATTCGCACGTGATGCACATCGTCTCCAACGTGGAGGGCCGACTGGCCCCGGGGCACTCGCCGATGGATGTGCTGCGCGCGACCTTCCCCGCCGGGACGGTCTCCGGTGCGCCGAAGATCCGGGCACTGGAGATCATCGACGAGTTGGAACCGGTCAAGCGCGGCCCGTACTCCGGCGCGGTCGGCTACCTCTCCTGGTCCGGCAACATGGACACCGCGATCGCCATCCGCACGGCCGTGCTGCACGACGGCGAGCTGCATATCCAGGCCGGGGCCGGCGTGGTGCACGACTCGGTACCCGAGAGCGAGTGGCAGGAGACCCTGAACAAGGGACGTGCGGTGGTGCGCGCGGCCGAGACCGCCCTGGGTGGCCTGGGGCCCCGGCGCCACCGCGACTGAGAGGGCCAACTATGCGCGGCCGCCTTCGCATCTTGTTGCTGGCGCTGCTGGTATGGCTGCTACCGGGGCTGGCGGCGGCGCAGATCGTGGTGCTGGTGCCCGGTGGCTGGGATCGCGGCGACGGCTTTCGCCATGCCGGCGTCACCGCGGCCCTGAACGCCGCCGGGTATGCCGATGGAGGCCGGGCTCGGCCGGAGGCCCCCTGGTTCGATCGTGCTCCCGACCCGGCCCCGCGCCAGTTCTATACCGTGGACCTGCCGGCGGGCGGAGTGCCGCCCGAGCGCGCGCGGGCGCTGGGTCAGGTCGTCGAGGCCCTGGCGCGGCGCCATCCGGGGCAGGAACTGGTGCTGGTCGGGCATTCCAGTGGCGGTGTTGTGGCGCGCGAGCTGCTGGTGCGCCAGCCGCACCCGGCAATCTCCACTCTGGTGACGTTTTCCGCTCCGCATGCGGGGAGCGGCTGGTCCGCCCTGGCGCGTTCGGTGACGGATGCGCTGGCCGATTCGGCCCTGGGGTTGTATGCCCCGTTTATCGGGATCGAGGGTATGCACCGGCGCGAGGGTCTCTGGGGGCCGGAGGGCACCTCGCCGGATGCGGCCCACCTCGAGTGGCTGAATACGCGGGAACACCCGCCCATCCGCTACGTGTCGGTGGTGCGCCTGGCCGACCCGTGGGTGGATGCGGCCAGTCAGGACATGAATCGTCTCCCGGCCCTGCGCGGCCGGGCGCATACCCTGCCGAGCCCCGGCGGGCACCGGCTGGAGGCCGCCGACGGCACCCTGCTGGCCGCGCTGCTGTTGCCGCGATGAGCGTGCCGGGTTTCGCCAGCGCCCATGCGGTTGCGGGCCGGCGGACCCGGGGCCGGGTTATGCTGGGCCCTGTCCGCTCTACGCGCGTGAACATCGATTCGCGTAGCGGTCCTGTTTCCTCCGTTCTGCAGGGACGTTCGACATGATCCTGATGCTCGACAACTACGATTCGTTCACCTTCAACCTGGTCCAGTATCTGGGCGAGCTGGGGGCCGAGGTGGTGGTCCACCGCAACGACTGCATCACCCCGGACGGGATCGCGGAACTCGCCCCCGTGGGGATCGTGATCTCGCCGGGACCCTGCACGCCGAACGAGGCCGGGGTATCGCTGGAGGTGATCCGGCGCTTCGCCGGCGCGATCCCGATCCTCGGAGTCTGTCTCGGGCACCAGGCGATCGGGCAGGTCTTCGGCGGGCGCGTGGTGCGCGCCCGCGAGATCATGCACGGCAAGACCTCGCCGGTGTATCACACCGGGGTGGGGGTGTTCGCCGGGCTCGAGAATCCACTGGAGGCCACGCGCTACCACTCGCTGGTGGTCGAGTCGTCCTCGCTGCCGGAGTGCCTGGAGGTCACCGCCTGGACCCAGCGCGAGGACGGTGCGCGCGACGAGATCATGGGCCTGCGCCACCGCGAACTGGACGTCGAGGGCGTGCAGTTCCACCCGGAATCCATCCTGACCCGCCAGGGCCACGAACTGCTCGACAACTTCCTCCGTCGCCTGCCCCAGCCGGCGTGACCCAGACTCGACGCACCCGGTGGCGCTTCGCGTTGCTGGTGGCGCCGCTGTCGATGCTGGCGCCGTTCTCGCTGGACACCTATCTGCCCTCGTTCCCGGCGATGGCGGAGGCCCTGCGGGTCGACTCCGGCGCGATGCAGGCGACCCTGTCGGCGTACCTGGTCGCCTTTGCGCTCGCCACCCTGGTGGCTGGTCCGCTGTCGGATACCTTCGGTCGGCGCCCGGTCGTTCTGTGGGCGCTCGCCGGATACGTGCTCAGCTCGCTGCTGCTGGTGCTGGCGGTGGAGTACTGGCAGGTGATCGGGTTGCGGGTGGCCCAGGGGCTGTCCGCGGCGGCCGGGATTGTGGTCGGGCGTGCAGTGGTGCGCGATCGCTTCGAGGCCACCGATGCGCGCCGTGTCCTGGCGCTGATCACCATGATGTTCGCGATTGGCCCGGCGGCCGCCCCGATTGTCGGCGGCTATTTGCAGGCGGGGTTCGGCTGGCGCTCGGTATTCCTGTTCCTGACCCTGTACGGCGTGATCCTGTTACTGGCGATCCGGGCCTGGCTGCCGGAGACCCTGCCACCGGTCGGCCGCGCCTCCGGCAAGCCGGCCCTGATCCTGCGGGGGTATCTCGGGACCCTGCGCAACCCGCCGTTTCTGCGCCCGGCCCTGGTACATGCCGGGCTGTTCGGGGCGATGTTCCTGTTCGTCGCCGCCTCGCCAACGGTGATCTATGTCCACCTGGGCGGACAGGAACAGGACTTCTGGTGGCTGTTTCTGCCGCTGGTGGGCGGCCTGGTGGTGGGCGGTTTTGTGGCCGGGCGCACCGCCAGTCTGCTGAGTCCGCCGCTGGCGATCAGTATCGGCGTGGGGCTGGCCGGGATCTCGCTGGCGCTGGTGGCGCTGGGGATCCTCACCGAGGGTTCGGTGGTCGCGGTGACGCTCCCGTTCGCGCTGTACAGCTTTTCCCTGGCCACGGCCGTTCCGTCGCTGAACCTGCTGGCGCTGGACTGCTATCCGGGCGCCCGTGGCATGGCCTCGGCCATGCAGGCCTTCCTGCAACTGGGGTTCAGTGCCCTGCTGGCGCTGTTCCTGGTGGACCGACTGGACGACCACCTGCCGTGGCTGATCGGCGGGTCGCTGGTAATCTGGGCCGCCGCGGCGCTGCTGTGGTGGAGCGGGCCGGAGGCGCGCGGTCGTCGCGCCCCGGCGCGGACGTTAAACTAGCGGCTTCGATTTTCCGCAGGAGCAACCCGTGACGGTGCAACAAGCGATAGCGGCTCTCATCGAGCGCCAGGACCTGGACGCGGCAACCATGACCGCGGTGATGCAGGCGGTGATGACCGGCGAGGCCACCGATGCCCAGATCGGGGGGTTCCTGGTGGCCCTGCGCATGAAGGGCGAGACGATCGAGGAGATCCGCGCGGCGGCCGGCGTGATGCGCTCGCTGGCCACTCGGGTGGATGTGCCGCGAACCGGACTGGTGGATACCTGCGGGACCGGCGGCGACGCCTCCGGCACCTTCAACATCTCCACCGCCTCGGCGCTGGTGGCGGCGGCCGGCGGGGTGCGGGTGGCCAAGCACGGCAACCGTTCGGTGTCGTCGAAATCCGGCTCCGCCGATGTTCTGGAGCACCTGGGGATCCATCTCGGGCTGTCGCCGGAGGCGGTCGGGTCCTGCATCGAGGAGGTCGGCGTCGGCTTCCTGTTTGCCCCGGCCCATCATGGCGCGATGAAACACGCGATCGGGCCGCGCAAGGAACTCGGCGTGCGCACGCTGTTCAATGTGCTGGGGCCTCTGACCAACCCGGCCGGGGCGCCGAACCAGGTGCTCGGCGTGTTCTCGGATGCCTGGGTGCGGCCGCTGGCCGAGGCCCTGAAGGGCCTGGGCAGCGAGCATGTGCTGGTGGTGCATGCCGAGGACGGCCTGGACGAGATCAGCATCGCGTCGCCCACCCGGGTGGCCGAGCTCAGGGACGGCGAGATCCGCGAATACACCATCCGTCCGGAGGACTTCGGGCTGGCGACCACCGCACTGGATGCCGTGCGCGTCGACAGCGTGGAGGCCTCGGCCGACATGCTGCGCGGTGTGCTGGACGGCCAGGCGGGCGCGGCGCGTGACATCGTGCTGCTGAACGCCGGGGCGGCGATCTACGCCGGCGGTGGCGCGGACACGCTGGCCGCGGGCGTCGAGGCCGCCGCCCGGGCCATCGACTCCGGCGCGGCCCGCGAACGGCTGGAGCGCCTGCAGGCGACCAGCGCACGACTGGCAAACAAGGAAGCACAATGACCGAAGCCAACGCAGTACCCGATATCCTGCAGCGCATCCTGGAGCGCAAGCGCGAGGAGCTGAAGGAGCGCGAGGCGTTCTGGCCGCTGCGCGAGCTGCGCGGCTGGATGGGCTCGGCGCCTGCGCCGCGGGGGTTCCGCGCGGCGTTGCAGCGCGACATCGACGCCGGCCGCGCCGCGGTGATCGCGGAGATCAAGAAGGCCAGCCCGAGTCAGGGCCAGATCAGCCCCAACTTCAACCCGGAGGCCTTCGCCCGCAGCTACGAGGAACACGGGGCCACCTGCCTGTCGGTGCTGACCGACGTGGACTTCTTCAAGGGGCGCGATGGCGACCTGCGCGATGCGCGCGTGGCCTGCAAGCTGCCGATCCTGCGCAAGGACTTCGTGATCGACCTCTATCAGGTCTACGAGGCGCGGGTGCTGGGGGCGGACTGCGTGCTGCTGATCGCCGCGGCGCTGGACGATACGGCCCTGCACGAGCTGTACTTCCTGACCCGCGAGCTGGGCATGGACGCCCTGGTGGAGGTCCACGACGCCGAGGAGCTGGAACGGGCGAAGAAGATTGGCGCGGACCTGATCGGCATCAACAACCGCGACCTGCACAGCTTCGAGACCCGGCTGGAAACCACGCTGGAGCTGAAGGATCAGGCGCCCGAGGGCGCGCTGCTGGTAACCGAGAGCGGCATCCACACCCGCGAGGACGTCGCGCGCATGCAGGCCGCCGGGATCCATGCCTTCCTGGTGGGCGAGGCCTTTATGCGGACCGAGGATCCGGGCAAGGCCCTGGGGCAGTTGTTCCGCGGCGAATCGTAACCGCCTCCAGCGGGGCGTCGTGCCTTCAGGCTGGAGGCGGTGGCCAGGTACTACGCCCTTTCCGGCCGCAGGGCCCGGGGCGGCGGCACGGGCGTCAGCGCGTGCCGAACACCACGATGGTCTTGCCGTGCGCGGTGATCAGGCCGCGCTCTTCCAGATCCTTCAGCACGCGACCGGCCATCTCGCGCGAGCAGCCGACAATGCGCGCGATCTCCTGGCGGGTGATGCGCAGCTGCATGCCGTCCGGGTGGGTCATCGCGTCGGGCTGGCGGGCGAGATCCAGCAGGGTGTGGGCGATACGGCCGGTGACGTCGACGAACGCGAGGTCCATCACCTTGCGCGAGGTCTGACGCAGGCGGGTGGCGATCTGGCTGGTCAGCAGCATCAGGATCTCGGGGTCGCGCTGGACGATCTCGCGGAACTGGGTGTAGGGGATCTCCGCGGTCTCGGTGTCCTCGCGGGTGGTGACGGTCGCGCTGCGCGGGTCGTCCTCGAACATGCCCAGCTCACCGAAGAACTCGCCCTTGTTCAGATAGGCCAGCACCAGCTCGTGCCCGTTGTTCTCGCCCAGTACCGAGACCGACCCGCTGACGACGTAGTACAGCGTGTCGGGAACCGTGCCCGAATGGATGATGGTGGTGCGCTTGCGGTACTGGCGGCGGTGGCAGTAGCCGAGAAAACGCTCCAGCGCGGGCGACGGCTGGGCCGGGCGGTAGACGAACGGGTTGTTCAAGGCTTCCATGGTCACGTCCGATAGCAGCTTCCTGTGGATGTGCGCCAGTGTAATGCAGCATCTGGCCCCCGCACGCCGGGGTGGCTGGAACCGTTCACAAAATCCGCCGACAGGCCACTGATTTTGTGCAGCAGGTCCGCCCTGAGTAGAGTCCCACTGAAGTATAGGCATGGATCCCTTCATCCAACAGCAGGAAGGGAGCACTGGTTCATTGATCGGCACCTCTTTAAAGGACGAGCGCGATGCAGGTGAAAGTGAAATGGCTGGACCAGGTGGCCTTTGTCGGCGAGACCGACAGCGGTCATGCGGTGGTGATGGACGGCGCGCCGGACGCGGGCGGCCGCAACCTGGGGGCGCGGCCGATGGAGATGCTGCTGCTGGGGATGGGCGGTTGTACCAGCTTCGACGTGATTGCGATGCTGAAGAAGGCGCGCCAGCAGGTGCTGGACTGCGAGGTGACGGTCGCAGGCACCCGGGCGGAGACCGTGCCCAAGGTCTTTACCGATATCCACGTGCATTTTCGGGTGTACGGCCATGACCTGTCGGAGAAGCAGGTGGGGCGCGCGGTCGGGCTCTCGGCCGAGAAGTACTGCTCGGCTTCGCTGATGCTGGGGGCCTCGGCGAAGGTGACCCACGACTTCGAGATCGTCGAGGGGCCGGCCCCGCGCTGAACGGGAACCCGGGTTCTTTCCTTGGACTCGGAGGCCGAGGCGTCTACAATTCGCCGCTCGCTGCGGCCCGGGCAAGAGGACACGCCATGCCTCGTCACAAGAAGCAGATCAAGCTCCACGGTTTCAACAACCTGACCAAGAGCCTGAGCTTCAACATCTACGATATCTGCTATGCCTCGGGTGACCGGCATCGCGACGAATACATCGCGTACATCGACGAGGCGTACAACGCCCAGCGGCTGACGCAGATCCTCTCCGATGTGGCCCATCTGATCGGGGCCAATATCCTCGATATCTCGCGCCAGGACTACGATCCGCAGGGCGCGTCGGTGACCATGCTGATCTCGGAGGAGCCGGTTGCCACCGAGAAGATCGGCTACACCGAGGGCCCCGGCCCGCTGCCGGAGACGGTGGTCGGTCACCTCGACAAGAGCCACATCACCGTGCACACCTATCCGGAGGCGCACCCGGAGGGCGGGATTGCAACCTTCCGTGCCGATATCGATGTGTCCACCTGTGGGCGCATCTCGCCGCTGCGCGCCCTGAACTACCTGATCCACAGCTTCGAGTCGGACATTGTGATCATGGACTACCGCGTGCGCGGTTTTACCCGCGACGTGCGCGGCAAGAAGCACTTCATCGATCACAAGATCAATTCCATCCAGGACTTCCTCTCGCGCGATACCAAGGAGAAGTACCAGATGGTGGACGTGAACGTGTACCAGGAGTACCTGTTCCACACCAAGATGGTGCTGAAGGACTTTGACCTGGACAGCTACCTGTTCGGGCTGGGCAAGGATGACTACTCGGCCAAGGAGGCCAAGCGCATCTCCAAGCTGCTCAAGCACGAGATGATGGAGATCTTCTACGGCAAGAACATGAGCCGCCCGAGCTGAGACGGCATGCGCCGCGCATTGCGCGCGGCACCTGACGCCCGTCCTCTCGCCTGGCGAGTCAGATCCAGTAGGCAGTGCGCGTCATCACGCTGGAGGTCAGGGGCATCAGCAGGTTCCGGACCGGCCACGGTGGCGCCTTGCCGCCCAGCGCCATGGCATGCGCGCCGTGTTCCACCTCGTCCTGCTTCATCTGCGCCAGGATGCGCGCCGAGACCTCGTCCTGTGCCGGCAGCCGCTCCAGGTGGCGGTCCAGGTGGCGTTCCACCTGGCGCTCGGTCTCGTCGATAAAGCCCAAGCTGTAGGCGTCGCCGGTCAGGCCGGCCAGGGCACCCATCCCGAACGAGCCGACATACCAGAACGGCCCCAGCAGGCTGGTGCGCCCGCCCAGGTCGTGCACCCGGCGCGCGCACCAGTGCAGGTGGTCGCCCTCCTCGCGCGAAGCCTGGTCCAGGTGGTCGCGGATCGCGGGGGTGCGGGCGGTCAGCATCTGGCCCTGGTAAAGCCCCTGCGCCGCGACTTCCCCGGCGTGGTTCACGCGCATCAGACGGGTGGACAGGTCGCGCTCATGATCCTCCAGATGCGGGCCGATATCGTCCCCGCCCGGCGACGGGCGGCCGGTGGAACGGGCCTGGCCGGAGATGACCTTGACGAAGGCATCGGCCTGGTTGATCAGGTGATCCAGCGGGGAGAGTCGGCGCATGGTTCCGGTCCGGTTGGGGCATCAAGGCGTACCCCTCAAGAGTACCGCAAGCGGGGCCCGGGATCAGCGCCCAGCGGGGTCGTGAGCAGGGTTTTTCAGGCGCCGCGCCAGGAATCGCGCGGGCGACAGGATGGCCGGCATATCCGCCTGGTCGCCGGCCAGGGCGCGCAGGTGCACGCTGCACCCGACATTTGGACTGATGATCACGTCCGGCGTGCCATCGCAGAGCGCCTGCAGCGTCTCGGTGCCCAGGCCGTCCGCCATGGCCGGCTGGGTCAGCATCGCAGTGCCACCCGCGCCGCAGCAATTCGGTGCGCCCGAGACCGGTGTCAGCGCGACCCCGGGCAGGCGCTCCAGCAAAGCGGGCAGTTCGCGCGCCTCGCGGGTGACGTTGCGCTGGGTGCAGGGCAGATGCAGCGCGATCCGGACGGGGGTGTCATCCCAGAGGTCCGCGGTGGTGTCCGCTTCCAGGTGCTGCGCCAGGAAGCGCGTGAGGCTCAGGCTGCGCCGGCCCAGGGTGCCCTCGGGGTATTCGCGCAGCGTGGCCTCGCAGCCACTGTCGAGGGCGATGACTGGCTGATCTCCGCTGCCGAAGGCCTCGAGGTTTCGTGTCTGCAGGGCCTGCGCGGCCGCGCGATGGCCGGTGTGCTGATCCAGCGCGCCGCAGCAGACCTGCCGCTGCGGGATCGCCACGCGCAGACCGAGGGCCTCGAGGACGTGCAGCGCCGCGTCCAGGTCGGGCCCGGTAAAGAAGCGGTCCATACAGCCGGTGAACAGCAGGACGTCGGCGTCGTCCGGCCTCGCGGTTGGGCGCAGCCGGGGGGCGGGGACCAGGGAGTCCCGGGTATGGGCGAGGCTGCGCTCCCAGCTGCCGTGCGGGAGCACGCGCTCCAGCCCCAAACGGGCCCCGGCCCGCGCCGCCAGGGCGCCGAGACCGCGCAGGGGCGGATGCATCAGGGCCTGGTGCTGGACGCTGCGCCGCCAGCGGTCCGCCCGCGAGGGGGTGGCCGGGTGCTCGTCGAGGATCTCGCGGGCGCGATCGATCAGCGCCCCGAAGGGTACCCGTGCCGGGCACACCGCCTCGCAGGAACGACAGCCCAGGCACCCCTCGAGGTGCCCGCGCAGGCGCTCGGATTCGGGCGCAAGCCGGCCCTGCGCCAGACCCTGCATCAGGGTCAGTCGTCCACGCGGAGAGTCGCCCTCGACGCCGTGCCAGCCATAGGTCGGGCAGTGCGGCAGGCACAGCCCGCAGTGTACGCACTGGTCGGCGGCGGAAAGCCCCGAGAATCTCAGGGGCTGGTCCGATGCCCCCAGCGGCTTTGCTAGGGTTTCGCCTTCATTTGATTCCGGGAGGTTTCCCATGCTCGTGCGTTCGTTTCGGCCCGTCGGGTCCGCGTTTGCCTCGCTCATCCTGCTGAGCATACCAGTCTCGCAGGGCCTGGCCTGGGAGGCCGAAGGCTGGCAGTCGACCATCGAGCTGGGGGCTTCCATGACCACCGGGAATACCGAATCCACCACGGCCTCGGGGCGCTTCCGCGCGGAGCACACCACCATCGACTGGCGGAATCGCATCCGGCTGGATGCCTACTTCCACGAGGAGGATGACGAGACTACCGGCGAGCGTTACGTCGCCGGCTACCAGGCGGACCGCAAGCTGGGCGAACACGACTATCTGTTCGGAGCGCTGCGCTACGAGCGGGATCGCTTCAGCAACTACGACTACCAGGGCTCGGCCACGGCCGGTTACGGTCGTCGCCTGATCGACGGCGAACGCGTGCGGCTGGACGGCGAGATCGGTGCCGGTATGCGCCAGGTGCGCATCCGCACCACTGGCGAGACCGAGAGCGAGCCGGTCGGTCGCCTGGCCGGCAATTTCCGCTGGGAGATCAGCGAGAACGCACGTCTTACCGACGAGCTGCTGGTCCTGACCGGCAGCGACAACACCGAGATCGAGAACATCCTCGCCCTGACCGCTGACGTCACCAGTCGGATGTCCCTGCGCACCAGCTTTACCGTCAAGCACAACACCGACGTCGAGCCCGGCGTGGAAAATACCGACACCATCACGGACGTCAGTCTGGTTTATCGCTTTCGCTGAAGCGTCGGCGCGCTGAAGGCACCGACGCGAACATTGCCATCCGTCGTGTTGCGGGCGGCAGCGTTATCATAAGCCGCAGGGATCACTGGAGACTTCCATGGGCTACTACCAGCGCCATATCTTCTTCTGCACCAACTGCCGCGAGGACGGCAACTGCTGCGAGGACCACGGGGCGACCGAGATGCGCGCCTACGCCAAGACCCAGGCCAAGGCCATGGGCATCCACGGCAAGGGCCAGGTACGCGTGAACACCGCCGGTTGCCTGGATCGCTGCAACGAGGGTCCGGTCGCGGTGGTCTACCCGGAGGGCGTCTGGTACACCTACCAGGACGAGCGCGACATCGACGAGATCCTGGAAGAGCACCTCAAGAACGGACGCGTGGTCGAGCGCCTGCAGATCTGAACCCTGCCCCGTGCCCCGCTGGCTTGACTTTATGCGCCCGCCTCCGGAGAATTCGCAGCCCGCGTGGCTACGTAGCTCAGCTGGTTAGAGCACATCACTCATAATGATGGGGTCCCCTGTTCGAATCAGGGCGTAGCCACCACCAATTCCAGTACTCAGGCCCCGCTTGGTTGTGCCCTTGGTCCCTGGGGACCACATGGGGACCAAGCGGGGACCATTTCTCGAAGTCCCCATTCTCGGTGAAGCCGCCCGGTTTCCCTTGTCCCATCAGTCGTCTTTCTGGTCAGCACTCTCTGTTGCCACGGCGTATCCCTTGCCGGGCCCATTTCCTGGTCTCGGCGTTCTACCAGGTCCTGGCTTTTTTGCGTTGTTCGGTTCCCGTGTTCGCCTCTCCAATGGAGTTGGGCGCGTTGCCTTGTCGGGTATTGCAGCGGGGCGGAATGTGAGAGGGTGAGCGCGAAAACTGCAGGGTCGATCACGCCCGGGTCGCTGGACGGGCCTTGAACGGCGCGCCTCAAGGAGACTGATGCTATGGAAGCAACCCCCTGGATTCTCTCACTGGACCCCTGGCAGTACTGGCTGGTCCTGGCCGTCACCATTCTCGTGCTGGATCTGCTCTTGTTCGGCGGCCTGATGTCCGGCGGGGGCGGGGTTACGCTGATCCTGGCCGGTGGTGCCTTCGGGGCGATCATCCCGGCCGCCTTCGGAGCCGATATGGCGGGCCAGATCCTCGGCGGGATCGCCGGCATGATCGTAATGGGGATTTTCGTCTTCTGGATCGGCAGGCGGTGGGTGCGCGGGGATGACCGCAACCTGGCCGGGCAGGACATTCGTGCCGGTCGCGAGATCCTGCAGGTCGAGGATCGCGACGGGCGACTGGGCGTGACCCTGCTCGGGGATTTCTATCCTGCGCGCCCCGAGTCGGCGGACTACGCCTTGAGCGAAGGTGAGCGCGTGCACCTCGTTCGTTTCGAAGGGGTCACGGCGATCGTGAGCCCTGAAGCACAAGACCACGCATAACCGCAAAGGAAGGCAACAATGGAAGGACTTGTGATGTTTCTCGTGCTGGCCGTTCTGGTCGGCGTATTCCTCAGTATGGGGATCACCATGATCCCGCAGCGCCGGGCGATGGTGATCGAGCGCCTGGGCAAGTTTCACCGAGTGCTGAACCCGGGCCTGAACCTGATCATCCCGTTCATCGATCAGCCGCGGCCGATCACCATCCTCCAGTTCAAGGGGGCGGATAAGCTGGTGCGCACCGAGACCAAGATCGACATGCGCGAGATCCTGCTCGACTTCCCGCAGCAGGCGGTGGTTACCAAGGACAACGTCGGCGTGACCATCGACGGCGTGATCTACTACCAGATCATGGATCCGCAATCGGCATTGTACGGCGCCGAGAACCTTGTCCTCGCGATCCAGACCCTAGCCCAGACCACCCTGCGCTCGGAGATCGGCAAGATGGAGCTGGACGACATCTTCGAGAACCGCGAGACCATCAACAAGCAGATGGAGGCGGTGATGGACGAGGCCGGACAGAAGTGGGGCCTCAAGGTGAACCGGGTCGAGATCCGCGACATCTCCATGCCGGAGGACATCGTGCAGGCGATGAACCAGCAGATGGTCGCGGAACGCACCCGTCGCGCCACCGTGCGCGAGGCCGAGGGCTACAAGGAGGCGGAAATCCGTCGCGCCGAAGGCGACCGTGATGCTGCCATCGCGCGCGCCGAGGGTGACAAGCAGGAGGCCGTGCTGCGTGCCCAGGGTGAACGCGAGGCCATCGAACTCATCGTGGGCAGCCTGCGCGACCACCCCGAAGGCGCCAAGGCCGGCGTGAACTACCTGATCGCCCAGCGCTACATCGGCATGCTGCCGGAGCTGGCGAAGGATGGCGACCGCGTGTTCGTGCCGATGGAGGGCACCGCCCTGCTGTCGAGCCTGGGTGGCATGCGCGATCTGTTCGGGCCCGGTGCGATGGGGGCGGTGGACGCCGTTGGTGGTTCGGCCCCAACGGCGACTGGATCAGGCCAGAGCTAACCGCCCATCTCGTCCGAGAAAGCCCGCCCGGGTTCCGATTCGGGTGGGTTTTCTTGTGCCGGGTTATGATGAGGGGGTCTCAAAGTGCGTTTCCGGGTTGTGGTGAAGATGTCTCAAAGCGAATTTCCGGGCTCATAGTGAATTTTGTGGTTGGCGGCATGGAGGCTTGATGTCTACACCGATCGTTACGTTGATACAGTCGCAGCCTGGCTCACCCGAACTTGCGGCTGTTTTGGTGCGGGGAGTCATGATTGCTTACTCCGACGGAATTGAACCCGGAACTGAGGATCGTCCGGACTCCTGTGGTGCGTGCATTCTGTCCGTGAAAGAAGTCGATGCCCTGGCCCATCTCCTTGCCATGGCGTTCGGCGAGAAACCTCGCGTCGTTACACTTGAAAACGTCAATGAAAACGACACGTGGGTGGATGTGCAGGACTTCCTCTGCTGGATGGGTGTCGCAGACGCGGAAGGGGCCTTTTCGACCGATCTGGGGCAGGGGTCTGATGCGTCTCGCCACTGAGTAGCGGCCGGCGCTTGTGTCCTATCGAACCGACCTGCACTTCCGGGCGGGATGGACTTGAAGCTGCGGCCTTAATCCACTTCTCCTGGCGTTGGTCAGGCAGGCACCGTTCCCTGGTCGCACGCGAAAACGATTCGACTGTGATCTCGTGTGCTAACCCGTGTTCTCCTCGGGTTGTGCATTACACAGTGTGGGAGCAGACGTGGCGCATCGCGCGGCGCAGCGCGGTCGAACAGCGGTGCAGAGGGGGTTGGGTATGGCGCACGTCATGGTTCAGGGCATCCGGTATTCGGGAAAGACCTGGATGATCCAGCGGCTTGTGCGAGCGGAGCTGGCTCGGCCGGTCGAGAAAGATGGGCCATCCCGACGAATCTACATCCTGGATTCCGACGGAGCCCACGAGGATCTGGCGGACCAGACTTTCCCGGTGGGTGGGGGTGGGCCTTGGGGCTACAACCCGTTGCAGCTTTCCGCGGAACATCCGGAGTCGACTCCGGCGGATCGAGCGGAGTTTGTGGCGCGGGCATTGAGTGTGGGTTACGGGGCGTTTCGGGCGCGTTTGGGCGCGGCTTTGCGGGCTCTGCTGCGCGAAGCCTATGCGGAAAGAGGATTGCTTCCGGATCGCCCGATTCGGGAGTCGCGTCCCCATGGGTCCGTTGCGGCTGAGGATGCGCCGACACTGGAGGGTGTGCGGCAGCTGGCATTGGCTCGGCTGCGCGCCAGCCGCGACAAGAAAGTGCGCGCTGCGGAGCAGCGTTGGGATGCGGTGGATCTTGCAGCGGTGCGCGAGATCGCCGGTGTGGACGGTGGCCCGGACCTTGCTGGAACTATGGGCATGGATCCCAATGCTATTGGGGCGTACAGCGAGTATCTCCGGAGCCTTGCAGTGGATCCCTTGCAGGGGCCGGATCATCAGGTGTTCCCGGTTTCCCTTCTGGAAGGGTTGATCGAGCAACTGGATCCTGTCTGCTCGTCATCCATGTTGGTTGGTGATTCGCCGCGGTGGGATCCTGATGCCGTAGTGCGGCGCTATGACGTGTCGGCTCTCGGGCGCCCGGAACGCGCCGTTCTGGTTCAGTGTTGCTTGCGGGATATTCTTTTGGAGGCCGAAGCGCATGCAGCGAATGACCGGCGCACGCTAGTGGTCCTGGACGGTGTTGAAGAACATCTCTATACCCGCCGGGGAGCCGTTGAGGCCATGATGCGTTTCGGGCCTGCGGTCGGCTTGGAGGTGTTGATGTCTGCCTATGACCCCCACCCCATGCTGGGCGACGAGTTGCGTGCAACGCTCGGGGCACACGTACTGCTGGGGGACTACGACCGCGAGGCGGTCGACGCCGTCTCAGCCGGACTGAATGTGCCACCGGAGTTACTTTGGTGCGTGGTCCCGCGGCGCCGGTGTGTTGTGCGCACCCGCCAGGCCGACGGCTCGGCCCGTCAGGGCAAGGTGATGATCGATGGGGTTGTGGGTGCGCTGGGCTGGGATGAGCAACCCGGGACCGCTCCAGGTCGTGAGCGAGCCGGGTGGGCTGCGGCAGTGGTTCGCAGGTAACACCCGAGTCCACCGTGATCCTGTGATCGAGCATTCGCAGAACAGCCGGGGCATGTTTTTCGACGTCAACGTAGTAATCCTCGCCGATACGCCGGGCTCGCATTAC
Organism: Thioalkalivibrio sp. ALE31; assembly: GCF_000377405.1. Lineage (GTDB taxonomy): Bacteria > Pseudomonadota > Gammaproteobacteria > Ectothiorhodospirales > Ectothiorhodospiraceae > Thioalkalivibrio. Next base: position 286,673 of record NZ_KB905021.1, read on the forward strand.
TTGGACCTGTTGCAGGATTTCAGGGGCTTTTCAGGGATGCGAAGTCCGCAGTTCCCGCAGAGTGGGTGCAGTAACACGCCGGGCTGGGATCGTTGCTAGATGTGTCCTTTCAGAAGGCTGGCTTCGTCCAGTACTCCGTCCTTTTCGTTCCAGCGGACGACGCCTGCTTCGCCTACGCCCAGCACCTGAGTGCCGCACTCGAGCCGGCTATCGTACCGCTCGTGGTGGTGACCGTGGACGATCATCGTGGCACCCATGGTTCTGGCGATCTCGTCCAGAACCGGGAACCCGTGCCGGTGGGTCGAGGGTGCCTCGTGCGTGATGAGCAGGTCGGCGCCCAGCGTCTTTAGCTGTTCGATATCCTCTGGCCAGATCGCGGCCAGTGCATGCCGGGGCATGCCTTGTCGCCAATCCTGCGGGATGCCGGATTTCTTCTGTGAGGCCAGCACACGTTCGTACTCGATCCTCGAATTGAACTTGGCGGGCGCGGGCGGCATCCACACTTTCTTCCGGAAATGCCCCCCGAGCCCGCCGACACGAACCCCCTGGAGGGTGTGGGTGCGGCCGTCGAGATTGATGGCCCGCCCAGGAGAGCCCAGCAGGTGATCGTAGAACCGGGTCTGGTCGTAGTCGTGATTGCCGGGGATGTACGCGACTTCCATGGAGTCCGGGAGTGTCTGGATCGCGGTGTCCAAAGGCCCGGCGAGATCCAGGTCCCCTAGCAGGACCACCACCCCGGCGTCGGCATGCTCACGTGCGATATAGGCCAGGATTTCCGGAAGACGGCCATGGGGATCGCCGACAAAAAGGAAGTCTCGATTTCGCACGCGTGGTACTCCGGGGGGTGCCGGCGGAGATTGTCGCTGATGTTGGCTTTATGGAGCCACTCCACATTGGGGTAACCGAGCCTTGCCGGTAACTTGGGGTGGGCCGCGCGTCCGGAACGTTCGCTACACGGGTCTCTGATCGATTGACCTATCCGAAGTGGGGTGTTTATGCTCGACCGGCCACCAGCGCAGCGAGTGGCTCCAGGAAAGGATCTATTCGGTCAAACTTCGCACAAGGACGTACACCATGAAAAAACTGCTATTCGCCGCCCCGCTTGCTTTCTTCCTCGGCGCCTGCGGTGCCCCTTCGGTGGAGCATCTGATGGAAAACCCCGAGAAGCTTCAGCAGGTTACTGTCGAATGCATGGAAATGATGGCGCAGGGCAAGGACGTTGATACTGCGGCCTGCAACAACGCGGCCGAAGCGCAAAGCCGTATGGCCGAAAATGTCATGCGGGGCCTTCTGGATCAGCTTTAATTCCTCAAATACACCGGCGAATCGTCTGCCAAGGTGCGGTGCCCTCTGTTCCTTGCGTACGCATCTTCCATGATTTCCGGTTTTCGGGCGCGCTGGTCATGGTTTGCCGTGGCTGTACCACCCCCTCCGAGGTCATTTGGCCTCGTCCTCTAATAACAAGGATGTATCTATGCGCGATTTTCTGTTCTTTGACACGATGCTTACCCCGAAGATCATCACCATCGTCTACTGGCTATTGCTGCTTGTGGTGGTGGTGAGTGGTCTGGGCGCGATGTTCTCCGGGAGCGGGCTTATGGGCCTCCTCATTGGGCTCGCGATTCTCGTGTTCGGAGCGATTGGTGCCCGGGTCTGGTCCGAGCTTCTGATCGTGATTTTCAAGATCAACGAGAACACAAAGAAGATGGCTGACAAGGCCTGATCAGGCTTCTTGCGACGGTAGTCCCGGACCCCTCGACCCGCATCGAAATCGTTGCGCTGGCCGAGGGATCCGGGAACCTTTGACCGGCGTCATCTGCTTAAAGCCGCTGGGCAGACTTGCCTATCCCGATCCTCGGTCACGCAGCTCTAACCTCTATGGACCGTCCGCGGTAAATGCCCTCTCGCTAGAGATCCGTGCGTGTCTGGCGTCATCTACTCTGTCGGGTTGGCACTCGCATGGCCGGTCGGTGAGTGGTGACCTGCTTTGCGATCGGTTTCTCTACCGCATTCATCGGCCTATCGAGTGAAATTGGTGCGCGCCAGTACGCGGATGTGCGCAAGGCTTCCCAAGCCCAGCTCCAGCCCCAGACCAGGCGCAGTACGATCGAGACCGGACGAAATAGGGGTGTCTTCTCGTGCGGTATAGAATCATCCGTTACCCAACAGTTAACGAGGATGGTCTGTGCGGCAAACAGAACTGGCGCCTTCCGAATCGAGACGATCACTTCACGCTCAACGCAGCGATTTTCGGGGAAAGCCTGAGCAGCATGTCTGGAGAGTATCGTGATGCGTTGGAACTGTTCGGCCCCACGGAGTGGGGATGGAGTTCTGAGATGTCTGGGGGTGCGGGTAACGTTATGAGGATCCGCCTGCGACATCAGGTTTCTTCTCAGGCGCGACACGCTACTGATGAGTGGACGGGGGCGAGGCTCGTAGCCGACAATTAACGGGCAAAGGAGGGGTGGAGCCTACGTGTGGGGCCACCCCTTCTTGCTGTTGGGTCGATAAATACAGACCGTTGACCATTAGTATCCCTCGAGCTCCTCTAAAAGCTCGTCAATTGCGCCAGAGATCGCTGCGCCCATTTCGTTGAGGAACTCGTTTCGGGTTATTCCATCTGTGCCTTACCCCGCATCCAACCCGTCATCGCCCACAGAAACCCGAGAATCTCCACACCTGGACCTTCGGTTAGAGCGGCGGGCCGCTTCCCTGTGCTGAAAAAGAAACTCTCGCATTGTCGCGTTGACCAAGAATAAGCGATCGTTTAGCGTGTCCCTTTCAGAGGAAGCGATCGCTTATTTTTGAGGACCCATGAAACGCGTAACCGGCACCTTTGAGCGCAGCACCGTGGCTGGGGAGTCAGTCGAGGCCTTCATTCCCCATCCGCTGCCGCCCAAGGATCCCCCTCTTGACCTCGGCGGCGAGCTCAGTTCGCTGCTCGGCCTGGCGAACGAGAGTCTGCGGTTGCTCGAATTGGCGGGCGACCTGATCCCGTCGGTCGAGTGGTTCGTATACGCGTTCGTTCGTAAGGAAGCGGTGCTCTCGGCGCAGATCGAAGGGACGCAGGCAACGCTGATGGATCTGCTCGAGATCGAGGCCTCCGGGGAGGCGCCGGCCGACGCAGACGTTGAGGAGGTCTGCGGTTACGTCGATGCGCTCAACTTCACCTGGGACGAGGTCGGGCGAGCAGACGGCCTGCCCCTCTCGATGCGCCTCCTGTCGCAGGCGCACGCACGGCTGCTTAGTGGTGCGCGCGGCGCGCAAAAACAGCCGGGCGAAGTACGGCGCTCGCAGAACTGGATCGGCGGGACACGCCCGGGCAACGCTGCGTTCGTGCCTCCACCCCCGCATCGACTCGGCGCGCTGCTCAGCGAGTTCGAGCGGGCAATCCACGACGAGAGTGAGCTTCCGCCACTCATCCGGGTAGGACTCCTCCATGCGCAGCTCGAGACGCTGCATCCGTATCTCGACGGCAACGGCCGCATCGGACGCCTGCTCATCACGCTACTACTGCGGCACTGGGATCTACTCACCCGGCCTCTTCTCTATCTGAGCCTGTTCCTCAAAAGGCAGCGTCAGGAATATTACCGGCGGCTCAGAGCGATACGTGACGAGGGCGACTGGGAGGGGTGGCTGTCGTTCTTCCTGGAAGGCGTGGCGGAGGTCGCTGACGAGGCCGTCGCCACCGCGCGCCGGCTTCACGTCATCATTGGCGAGAACCGAAATCGCCTCCTCGCCCGCGACGACGCGACTGTGTTGAGCCTCCGTTTGTTCGAACTACTTCCAGACCACCCAATTCTCACGGTGAACCGGGCCATGGAGCTCCTCGACTGCTCGCGGCCTGCGGCGGCCAAGGCCATGCGCGTCCTTGAGGCGGCGGAAATCGTACACGCGCTCGACGAGCGCAAGAAAAATAGGGCCGTCCTGTTCGAGGACTACCTTGCGCACTTGCGGCAAGGAACCGATATCTAGCGACCATTACTCTGGCCGGCTGTGTTGCCTCATTAGGAAACGTTACCGACTTGTCCACTTCCCCCGATTAGGTCCACGCATCACTGGAGGTTTCCGGGTGTAGCGCCCAATCTTGGACCGGCATTCGAATCCTCGCAGTGATCTGTGTGCTTCCCGAATTCGGTGGGCGTCTACATTGACCGAATGGACGGGAGGGAGGCATTGCGTGTGGCCTTCCCATCCGCAGATCCGGCACTGTGTCGGTCAAATACCTGTTTTGGGTCGTCGGGTGGCCTCATGAGTCAAGAAGATCCCTTCCCGGATACGGCGCACACTGCTGATCTCTTTAGCGACTTCCCGGAAGAGTCGTGCGAGGGGCAGGGTGTTTGGCCACCGCCGGATCGTTTCCCGCTAAACGTCGACGGGCGGACGGTGCGCGAGCGGGTGATTGCGGACCTGGTGTCTGCGGACTCGCCGTTGGTGGTGACAGGCTACGGGGCGCTGGAAGAGCTCATTCGTCTGGAGGCGGATCTGGGGGAGGTTCGGCCGCTTCGCGTTCTCTTTGGTAACGAGCCGAGTGCGGGGGAGGGCGGTCACCGCAGTCTGAAGGCGTCGAGTTTTCCCGAAGAGGTCGAGCAGTACTGGCTGGATCGAGGGATCTCCCTGCGTCTGTCGGCCCGGCTGATTCATTTTCGGGAGCGACTCCGGGAGGGCGCCGTCGAGGCGCGGTACTGGCCCGACACGCAGCGGCCACTGCACGCCAAGATCTATCTCGGGGAGGGGGCTGTAACGCTCGGTTCGAGCAATTTCAGCAAGAATGGGCTGGAGCGTCAGCATGAGGCGAATGCGCGGTTCACTGCAACGGGTGAACCGAGGCGTTACCGCGAGGCGGCGGCGCTGGCCGAGCAGTTCTGGTCGCTTGGGCATGACTACACCGATGCGTTGCTCGCGCTGCTCGAGCGTCTGCTGCATGTCGTCGGGTGGCGCGATGCGCTGGCCCGCGCCTGTGGGGAGCTGCTGGAGGGTGACTGGGCGAAGGGTTTTCTGCAGCAGGTCGACCGCGAGGCTTTCCGTGCGCTGTGGCCGGCCCAGCGTCAGGGGATCGCACAGGCGCTGTATCTGCTGGATCGTCAGGGGGCGGTGCTGATTGCAGATGCGACGGGTTCCGGCAAGACGCGCATGGGTGCGCATCTCCTGCGGGCGCAGCAGGCGCGGATCCAGGGGGCAGGCGGGATGCCCCGCTCGGTCATGATTGCACCCTCGACGGTCGTGGAGGAGTGGGAGCGGGAGGCCTCCCGGGCCGACACCGCGCTGGATGTCTTTTCGGTTGGCCTGCTCAGTCACGGCAGCCGCAAGGCATGGCAGCTGGATGATGCCCTGAGGCGGGCGCGCCTGCTCGCCGTGGACGAGTGCCACAACTTCCACAATCGCCGCTCGCGCCGGACACGCCGACTGTTTACCAACCATCTTGCCGATGACGTGCTGCTGTTTACCGCTACGCCGATCAACCGGAATGTCGATGACCTAGTCCGGATCGCGGATCTCCTCGGCGCCGACAACCTGCAGCCGAGCACGCTGAAGGCCCTGGAGCGGGTCAATCGCCCCGGTCGTTGGCACGGACTGGGCGACGATGAGGCCGCCCGGCTGCGGGACGAGATCCGCACATTTACGATTCGCCGTACCAAGCGCATGTTCAATGCCCTGATTGATCGCGAGCCCGAAGCCTATCGGGATCACTCGGGACGGCCCTGCCGGTATCCGGAGCACCGCTCGTACAGCTATTCCCTGGGGGAACCGGCTGCCGACCGTGAACGCGCCAGCCGAATCCGGGGGCTCCTGGACGAACTCTACGGTGTGGTCCAGATTCCGGTGGTCCTGGAACTGAGCGCCGTACAAAGGCAGCAGGGGCTCACCGAGGACCAGTATCGCGACAACCTGCTGCTCGGGGCGCACAAGCTGGTCCGCTACCGGGTCATGGCGGCCCTGCGGTCTTCGCGTGCGGCATTGGTTGAGCACCTGTGCGGAACGGCGGTGGCTCGGGCCGAGTTCGGGTTGGAGCATTACGCCAAGTCCGCCGACACAGGAGATGTCTTGGGCAAGCTCAAGCAACCCGGGCGTGTGCCCGAGAACCGGCTGGGCGTGCCCTTGCCTGCGTGGCTTACCGATGCGGACGCCTGGGCATCAGCCCACGCGCACGATCACCGGATCCTCTCGCAGGTCCTGGACGAGGTGCGCGCCATGAGTCCGGCGCGGGAGCACGCCAAGGTCGCCCATCTGGCTAGACTGGCGGCGCGCCACGAACGGGTGCTGGCTTTCGACAGCCGTCTGATTACCATCGCGGCCCTGAGCGCGCAGCTCGAAGAGCGGCTGCCGGGCGTCGAGATCTGGCAGGCCACGGGCAGCGACGAGCGAAGCCGCCAGGCGGTACTCCGCGCATTTCGGCCGGGCGACGGCGAGCAGGCCGGCGTGGCGCTGTGTTCGGACAGTCTGTCCGAGGGGGTGAACCTGCAGGCGGCCTCGGCGCTGGTCCATCTCGACATGCCCTCGGTGATACGCGTGGCCGAACAGCGAACCGGACGCGTCGATCGTCTCGACAGCCCCCATGCCGAGGTCGAGGTCTGGTGGCCTCGGGATGCCGAGGAGTTCGCTCTCAGCGCCGATGCTCGCTTCCTGGACCGGGCCGATGCGGTGACGGAGCTTCTCGGGACCAATCTCCCGTTGCCGGAAGACCTGCAGCAGCGGTCACGGGATAGCGTTGACGCTGACACCCTGATCCGCGAATACGAGCGTACCGCTCGCTCCATCGAGGAAGCCGAACCGCATGATGCCTTTGCCGCAGTGCGCGGACTGGTGGAAGGCGCGGGTGCGCTGGTCGAGCCCGACATTTATGAGTATTACCGTCAGCGCTCCGTGCGAGTGCTCTCAAGAGTCAGCGTGGTGGCCAGCGACACCGTCTGGGCCTTCTTCTGCCTGGCCGGCAGTGCGGACCGCGCACCGCGCTGGTTCTTCTTCTCCGGCCCGGATGCCGAAGCCACGACTTCACTGGACAAGGTGGCCGCCGCCCTTCGCGAGCGACTGGCGCCGGATCCACCCAACGGTGAAATCGACGAGCCGGCCGCGAGATGGCTGGCGCACTTTTCCGAACGCCTCCCGGAGGCCGAGCGGGCGCAGTTGCCGCTGCGCAAGCAACGTGCCCTGCAGGAGATGGCCGAGGTCCTCAAGGGCTTTTGCGAGGCGGCGGCTCGCCAGAGGGAGCAGACACGACTCGACGCCTATCTCGATCTGCGCAATCTGCTGGAGCGGAAGCCGGAGACTCTGACGGGCGGCGAGCCGGATTGGGAGGCACTGGCCAATCGCTGGCTGGAGCTCATCCGTCCCTACTGGTATCGCCGTCTGACCCAGCAGCGCCGGGGGTTTCTCCGCCTGCGGGATCTGCGCAAGGAGCTCATTGAGGCGGAAGCCGAACTGGGACCCGAGGTGCTGGAGGCGTTTTCCACCCTCCCGCTTCACAGCTCCGCCGAGGAGCGGGTAGTCGCGGCCATTCTCGGCATGCCCGTTCGGTGATCCGGCGCCGGTCGGATCACCCTGCGTCTTCGGATAGATGGCTCATGGGCTCCATGCACGATCCACAGATAACCTCGGTTTCTGGTCGCGCCCAGACGCGCGCCTCGCAGGTCGGGCAGTTCATGCGCAGACGGGGATCCGGGCGTGGCGTGGGCGGCGCGAACACCGCCGGTTTGTCGGCATCGTCGCGCATTGCGATCGTCTCGGCCGGCGCGGGGGCGCTGGCGACGGCCAGACCCTGGTGGGCCAGCATCTCCTGCACTTGGGCAAGCGATTCCGGATCGGTGGGAGCATGCCGGTCGAACCAGGGCAGTTCGAACCCGGTGGCCAGCAGGTCCGAGCAGGCCCGGGCGAACGGACCGTCGGGCTGGATGTAGTGCGTGACCCGGCGTCCGGTCTGTTTGCCATCCGGCAGGCCGGTATCGCTCGGCACCAGACCGATTGCTTCCATCTTGCCGACCCACTCCCGGTTATGGTGGTTTGATCGGCTCGGCCGGCCGAAGCACTCCTGCCAGTGATGCACCATCTCGTGTACCAGCGTGGACAGCGCGACCTCCAGCGGATTCAGGGTGAAGTACCCCGGATGAACACCCAGCTCATGGACGATCGTGCCATCCGAGGAGATGAAGCGTTCGGCGTGGTGGTAACCTCGCTGCCGGCGGGAGCTGCGCAGCGTGATCAGACAGGGAGGCAATTCGTTGTCGAACAGCCGTTCGTTGAAATGATCGAAGGCCCGCTGCAGGGCGGAGTACATCGACAGGGTGGGGGAGTCGGTCATGGTGCGTTTCCGGCATCGAGTCTTGAGTCCCGAGATTGTATCGCCCCGTTTTTGTCACAAATCCGGTCACAAACCTGGCGAGCCGAGACCTGTCCCGTCCAGGATCGAGGTCGTCCATAGGATCGTTTCACTAAATGCTTGGAGAGAAATTGAAGGGTTATATATCAAACCCTTAATGAGGTAGTATCTTCTCAATAATCATTTCAATAGGCAGGTTCGGATGAGGAGCAAGCGAGAGGCAGCGCATCAGCGGCTCGGCCAGGCGCTTGCCAGGCTCGCCCCGGCGCGCGCAGCCGATCTTGCCCGCGAACTGGGGCTGTCGGTCCCCACCCTTCACCGACTGCTGCAGGAGACGCCCGAGCCCGTGCTTGCGGCCGGGCGGGCCCGGCGCACTCGCTACGCTCTGCGCAGAGCGCTGCGAGGCGACTTCGCGCCCACTCCCATCCGTGTGATTGATGAAGCCGGCCAGCCGCACGAGTTCACGGAGCTCTCGCCCATCCAGCCGCAGGGCTGCCATGCCGACTTCGGTGGCTCGGATTGGCCTTTGGAGGATGACGACGAGAACCCCGAAGGATGGTGGGCCGGTCTGCCATACCCTTTGTACGATATGCGCCCCCAGGGCTACCTCGGGCGCCAGCTGGCGCATCGCTTGCAAGACACGCTCCAGGTGTCACCTAATCCAGAGGCCTGGAGTGACGACGATCTTCTGTGGGTTCTGAGTCGTGTGGGCTTCGATCTCCCGGGCAACCTGGTCGTTGGTGATGCCGCATTCAAGGGCTGGCAGAAGGCCCGCCTGGATCCCCCTCCGATTCTCGGGGCGGATGAACTCGAAGGGATGTATGTGAAGGCAGCGGAGGAGGCCATCTCGCTGGGCCTTGCGGGCTCCAGTGCCGCGGGTGAGTTCCCGAAGTTCACCGCCCTTCGGGACCTGCAGGGCAGTCATAGTCCGCACGTCATCGTGAAGTTTTCGGGTGCGGACGAGTCCGCGACCGTGCAGCGCTGGTCCGATCTGCTGGTGGCGGAGCATCTGGCACTGGAGGCGGTCGCAGGGCTGCCCGGTGTGCAGAGTCCGCCCAGCCGAATCCTCCAGCAACAGGGCCGCACGTTCCTGGAGATCGAGCGCTTCGATCGCCACGGACTGTTCGGCCGCAGCGCGGTGGTGACGCTGGAGACCGTGAACGCGGCCTTGCTCGGTCATGCGCCTTCGGCATGGGACGCCCTCGCCCAGGGGCTCGCCGACAAGCGTCTGCTGGCGCCGGAGGCGGTTGCAGCCATCCGTCACATCACCTGGTTCGGAAGACTGATTGCCAATAACGACATGCACCCGGGCAACCTCGCCTTTCGACCGGAGGGCGGCCGGCTCCTCCTGTGCCCGGTCTACGACATGCTCCCGATGGCGTACGCGCCGCTCCCGGGTGGGGAACTGCCGCGCGTGACGTTTGAGCCTGCCCTACCATTGCCTCGTGAACATGGCGTGTGGGTCACCACTTGTCACGCCGCGATCGGCTACTGGCAAACCGTGGCGGATGACACCCGCGTCAGTTCCACGTTTCGCAGGATTGCATCCGAAAACGCCCTCGAAATGCAAAGGCGCCTGGCACTTGTTGCGCCCTGATCGCCGGTCGTGCTGTGCCAACCGACCGCTGGCGTCTACCCTGCTTCGGGTTGGTTTCAGCCCGGTTGAGTCGCAAGCCTGTATACAGCCTGTGTATACAGAGATCTGATAGTGGACTCGCAGGGGAAAGAGACGATAGAGTATCGAAAGGTATTACCATGTGATAAGAGGCCGCTATGGCAACCTCCCTGAAGATTGACGACGTGTTGAAAAGTCGGGTCCAGCATCTCGCCAGCCAGCGTCGGCGCTCGTCTCACTGGATCATGCTCGAAGCGATTCGGCAATATGTCGAGCGCGAAGAAGCTCGCGAGGGCTTCAGGCAGGAAGCCCTCGCGAGCTGGGCTGCTTATCAGGAAACCGGCCGACACGTGACCGGGCAGGAAGCACGCGCCTGGTTGAACACCTGGGGCACGGATGAGGAAAAGGCTGCTCCGGAGTGCCACAAGTAATCGTCACCGAAGGAGCGCTGGATGGTCTGGACCGATGCCGGCGTTTTCTTTCCACCAAATCGCCGGATGCCGCCCGGCGAGCAGCCCAGGTGATCGAACGGCAGCTCCTGCTGCTGGAAACGTCACCGCATATGGGGCGCCCCGATGCCGAAGTACCCGAACTGCGCGAGTTGCTGATCGATTTCGGTGATTCCGGATTCGTAGCCCTCTATCGACACGATCCGGCCGAGGACACGGTTTACGTGCTGGCCTTCCGACATCAGAAAGAGGCGGGCTACTGATAAGGACCGCACGCACCGGTTGTCGGGACGGCTCCGTACCACGGAACTTCGATCAGAGTGCTTCGTTTCAGGAATGTTGCGCATGGCTGGGGTGCCATTGAACCGCTTCTGCGGACACCTTTCAGCTTGTAGCAAAGTCGCCAGGCACTCGTCGCACCCTGATCGCTGGTCGTGCTGTGCCAATCGGGCGCTGGTGCTGCCCTTCCTCCGATAGGCGAGCCCGCATCGGCCTGATTGAAGACGGTGGAACCGCTCCGACCGTTTTGGCCGTCTTAGCCTGCATGTGCGGTTGTTCCTGCTACACGTGCTGCCGTCTCTGCTTGCTCACATTCATCTCCAGGTACCCATCCGTGTGGCTTAACTGGGGTGTCCGCTGTCATTGGACCACTTCACACCGGCACTCCACTGATAAGTGGTGAGTCCGCCTTGCTGCATGCCTCAGTCCACGAGGAAACTCCATCCGCGGGTTTCGTCCCGCATCCAGGTGCATGATCCGGTGACTCTTCCCAGAGGGCCGACGAATCGGCTTTGCAACACGGGAATCATTGCGATCTCCTTGGTTTTTTCGTTTATCGCCCATGCATGATTGAAGTGGGGTAGAACCCGTCTACGCATTGGAAATGCGGAGATTGGCGTGCGATATATCTGGGAACTGACCGGCTGGCCCCACTGGCAGTGGGACGCGGAACATATCGCGCCGATGCTGGCCGCGGCCGCGCGCGAGCAGGGCAGGCTGCTCGGGCGGATGCAGGGGTTGGGTTTCGCGTTGCGCGAGGAAGCGTCGCTGCGGGTGCTGTCGGAGGATATCGTGGACTCCGGCGCGATCGAGGGCGAACGTCTCCCCATGGATCAGGTGCGCTCTTCCCTGGCACGTCGCCTCGGCCTGGAGGCCGGGGGACCGGTCGCTTCAGGGCGAGATGTCGACGGCATGGTCGAACTGATGCTGGATGCCACGAAGGCCTTTGATCGTGAGCTGACAGTGGATCGGCTGTTCGACTGGCATGCGGCCCTGTTTCCGACGGGGCGTAGCGGAATGACGTGGATTCCGGTCGCGCGCTGGCGGGATGCCGAAGAAGGGCCGATGGGTGTGGTGTCGGGTCCCGTTGGCCGGGAGACGGTGCACTTCTCCGCGCCACCGGCCGAACGAATCCCGGGGGAGGTCGACGCTTTCTTCGCCTGGTTTAAGACACCCGGCCCGCTGGATCCGCTATTGGTGGCGGGGCTGGCTCATCTCTGGTTCGTGACGATTCACCCCTTCGCGGATGGAAACGGGCGTATCGCGCGGGCGATCGCCGATATGGCGCTGGCACGAGCGGATGGTTCGGCGGAACGTTTCTACAGCATGTCCGGGCAGATCCTTCGGGAACGCAGCGACTATTACGCGATCCTGGAGCGGACCCAAAACCAGGGGGGGGGCTGGACATCACCCTGTGGCTGGAATGGTTCCTGGGCTGCCTGCAGCGTTCGCTGGCCAGCGCTCAGGATGCACTCGAGCACGTGCCGTTCAAGGCGCAATTCTGGGAGCGGTTCGCCACGGAGCCGCTCAATGCCCGACAGATCAAGGTGCTCAATCGTCTGCTGGACGCCTTCGAGGGTCGGATGACCTCTTCGCGTTGGGCCCGGATGGCCAAGTGTTCGCAGGACACGGCGCAGCGTGACATTGCGGACCTGGTGGATCGAGGTGCATTGAAAAAGAACCCGGGCGGTGGACGCAGTACGAGCTATTCCTTGCCGGACACGCGCGGTTTCTTCTCGTTTTAATCTACATGAGCGGTTTCTCGTGCCATACGTGCTGCCGTCTACGAATTTCGAGTCGCGGAGCGATCGAGAGTATTTGAGATATTCGCTGTAATCGTAGTCAGGCTACTGGTTAAACCAGTCGTCTTGGTTGATGTTGGGCGAAATTGTGTGGTTTATTCGTAGTGTGGCTACGATAACGAGATCCAATCTAAAGGCGCTCTATACCAGAGTGCCTCCGGGAACGCCGCTGACCACGGCCGACCTCAATGAGCTGGGCATTTCGGCCGACCTGGCGGTCTATTACGTCCGGTCGGGGTGGCTGGAACGCCTCGCGCGGGGTGTCTATTGCCGCCCGGGTGAGGATCTGGGGTTGGAGCCCAGTCTTGTCATGTTGCAGCGAAAGTTTCCGGGCATGCACGTGGGGGGCAAGTCAGCCCTGGAGTGGTACGGCATTCGGCACTACGTCATGCGCCAACCCACGCTGCAGTTGTATGGCTGGGCCTCTGGGCGGCTTCCGGGCTGGTTTTTCGAGCGGTTTCCGGCCGAATATCATCGCAAGCGCCTATTCAACGAGACGCCGGAGGCCATGCTGCATGTCGGCCCCTTCGAACATCAGGCGGGGGCACCTGATGTTGCGGCGCCGGAACGGGCGCTCCTTGAGCTCCTCAGTGAAGTGGGTGTACGGCAACCGTTGCAGGAGGTACGCGAGATCGTCCAAGGGACCTACAGTCTGCGAGCCAATGTCCTTCGCGAGCTCCTGTGCAAGACGAAGAGCATCAAGACTGTTCGTCTGGCTCTGCAGTTGGGACGCGAGTTCTCGCTCCCCTGGGCGGCTCAATTGGATCCCGTCGAGCTCCCAACCGGCAGTGACCGGCCCTGGGTATCCGGCACCGGCGATGATCTGCTGGTCCTCAAGCCATGAACTCGGCCTACCTTGAAACGGCGCGCCTGCTGACGCAGGTCGCTCCCTTCGTGTTCGCGGACGATACCTTCGCGTTGAAAGGTGGAACGGCCATCAACCTCTTCGTCCGCGACATGCCGCGGTTGTCCGTGGATCTCGATCTGGTGTTTCCCGATCACGCGGCATCGCGAGACGAAGCACTGGCTCGCATCAACGCCGCCATTGAGCGTATGGGGAGGCAGTTGGCCGAGCGTGGCTTCCAGACGTTTGCCCCCACAACCGAAGCCGGAGCCACCAAGCTTCTGGTTCGGCGCGGTCATGTCGAGGTCAAGATCGAAGCGAACTACGTCCTGCGCGGTACCGTTCAGCCGGTCCGTTCGGCTTCGTTGAGCCCTCTAGCCCGCGACAGCCTTATGGCCGACCTCGACATTCCAGTGGTGTCACTCGAGGACCTCTATGGCGGCAAGCTTGTTGCGGCCCTAGACCGGCAGCACCCACGGGATCTCTTCGACGTCATGCAGCTCTTTGAGCATGAGGGGATCACACCGGGCATTCGCCAAGCCGCTGTCGTTTACCTAGCCAGCCATAATCGCCCCGTACATGAAGTGCTGTCTCCGGCGCTACGGAACATTGAGCGGGACTACCGGCATAACTTCCAAGGCATGACAGCCGAGCCGGTGCCAATAAGCGACTTGCTGACGACACGCGATCGACTTATCCAGGGTCTCCACCAAGGGCTGGAAGACCGCGAGCGAAGGTTTCTACTCTCTCTGGTCGAGGGAGCGCCCGACTGGAGCCTCATGGATATCGCGCATGTCGAGCAGTTGCCGGCCATCCGCTGGAAGCTTCAGAACCTGGGTCGCCTCCGGGAGAACAGCCCGCAGCAATTTGTCGAGCAGGCCGACGCGCTGCGGCAACTCCTCAACCTTTGAGGGTGCCTAGGGTCGCTGTTTCCCCACGATGCTGGAACAGACATCGGGGAGCCATCTTTGTCCCGGATGCCGAGTGTTGAATGTCATGAGCGGGGCTCGTCAGGCACGCGCTGACGGCTTCATTGGCGCCCGTTTCGCGCCCGCGAAACGACGGTTGGGGCCCGGCTTGGAGAGTTCATCGAGCTCAATGTGGAAGATCATCTGATGGTCAGGCTGGCACACATTCTGTGCCACCGCGGTACAGTTTTATGCGCGCTTGGAGGGCGCAATCGGCGCGAATTGGTTTTTTGGTGGATGGGGTTGCGGCCCTTTGGAATCGCTTCATAGAGCCGTTTAAGGCCGATCCAGGGTGTTGGGAAACCATCTGAGGGTGCGCACTCATAATGATGGGGTCCCCTGTTCGAATCAGGGCGTAGCCACCATCGAATCCCGGACAGGGGCTGTCAGCGATATGGCAGCCCCTGTTTTGTTTGGGGCCCCGGGTGGGGCGGTGTTGTATTGCCGGTATGCAGGGGCTCGGATAGACTGCGCGCCGGGTCGCGTGCCTGCGCGCGGGCGGCCCCTCAAGGGAGCAACCTCGGACGAATCCATGAAACGCTACGGAATCCGCATCCGCCTGCCGGAAGGCAGCACCATGGCCATGCCGCACCTGCTGGGGCCGGACTGGGAATCCTATCGCTGGTACGACAGCGAACAGGCGCGCGAGAAGGCGCTGGCCGACATGCAGCGCGACCTCCCCAACTACCGCAAGGGTGATCACGTCGCCCAGGTCCTCGAGCGCGTCGAACGCGACGCCTGACCGCCTCCGTCTGTCCGCCGGTCGCCCGACCGGTGCTCGCATGATCACGTCATCCTGACCGACTGGATGCCGCGAACGGCGTCCTTCGCATCTTTGTGCCTCCTCGTGGTTGAAACATGCCCCCCTGCGTGCTTTAGTGCGGGGCACAAACGGAATTGCATCACATTTTTGGGGCCTATTCCGGCCGCTCGGACTGCAGGAGTCGTTGACCATGCCGACAGAAGACACCAGCGAGAACATGGACCACGCAGTGCAGACCGAGCCGGAGGCGACCCGGACTGCCGATACCGAGACCTCGATCCGCAATCCATCGCGGGCGGCCCGGGCGACCCAGCCGCGCAACGCGGCGCGGTCGAATGTCCTGGAGGGTCAGGTCGAGCGCGGCGGCGAGCCCCACTACTTCACCGAACGCGATCTGGACCGGATCCTCGAGAATCTGGACCACCTGCGCAATTCGGTCTTCCCGCGCCTGACCAAGGGCAGCCCGACCGAGGAACAAAAGCAGCAGTTCTTCCCGTCGGTGTGTCTTATTGGCGTTGGCCGCTGCGGTTCGAACATCGCGCTGGACGTGGCGGCGCTGGTGCACAGTGCGCGCTCCAACTATCTGCGCGAACTGGATAACGAGGAGGCCGGTGGGCGCGAGAAGGAAGGCCGTCCGCTGCGCTGGATTCGCAAGAGCCTGAATCTGCCGCCAGCCAACGCGGTGAAGCCCGTCTTCCTGATCGAGCCGATGGTGATGCTGGGCGACCTCGACAAGGACATCGAGGGCCGCATCCGCTTCTCCAACCGGGCGGGGCAGAACAACTTCATCGACAACTACAACAAGATGAAGATCATGGACCTGTCCGAGGTGCACGCGGGTGGCGCGGGCAATGCCCCCATCCTGGGCCAGTACCTTGCGCGCATCATTCTGAACAAGGACACCGACCAGTTCGCCAACGAGGACTGGAAGTTCATCCATTCCTATCTGATCGATTCCTGCGGTATTAAGGCGAATCAGTCACGACTGTACTTCTATATCTTCAGTGCCGGCGGCGGCACCGGCTCCGGGATGGCCTCCGAATTCGGCCTCGCGCAGCAGTACTCCTATATGCGCAAGACCTTCGATCCCAAGCTGGAGAAGCGCGAGGCCGCGAATCGCGACCATTCCTTCGTGTTCGAGCCGATCTTCGCGGCGGGGATCTGCATCCTGCCGAACATCCAGGACAACCGCGTCGAGATGTCCGAGGCGCTGCACATCAACGCGGGGCGTCTGCTGTGCAAGTACCTGGCGGAGGAATGGGACTTCTCCTACAACTTCGAGGCCGAAGAGACGCGTGACGAGGACATGATGCATCGCATCCGGCCGTGGAACGCGATGATGCTGATATCCAACGACATCATGCGCTACGCGGAGGAGACCGACGACGGCAACATCCGCCACGTCGACGTGAACGCGATGGAGCGTTACGCCAACCAGTACATCTCCCAGCAGATCTTCAACATCCTGACCGCGCAGGCGGTGACCACCGACTACGACGAGGACTACTTCCGGCGTGCCGGGGTGGATATCGGCGAAACCATTCGCCTGGATGCCAACGACCTGTTCATGAGTCTGGCCGGTCCGGTTGCGGTCGCCTACGCGGAATCGGAGGTGACTACTGGCGAGGAGGCTTCCTCCAAGAGCTCTGCGCTGGATATCGACGACTTGTTCTTCCGCTCGATCGACCTGCCCCACTTCAACAAGCAGACCGAGGCCATCGAAGGGATCAGCCTGCTGCCGATCGACGCCCCGCGCTACCGCGAGGCACTGAAGGGGTACAAGGAATCGGACATGGACGCGACGCACCTGCGCGATCTGCATTTCTTCAAGAACTGCTCGTCCATTGTCACGATTCTGTCCCTGCCGAAGGACTACAAGCTGTCCTACATGGACCTGAATCGCCTGAAGTCCCACCTGAACGGCCTGTTCCCGAATACCACACTCAAGCGCTACGCCCTGGTTATTGGCGCCTCGGCCAATCTGTCGCTGACCACCCTGGTGGTGAAGAGCCCGTGCCTGTCGGACGACTTCCTGACCCTGTTCGTCGCCTACATCAAGCGCTGCTTTGCCAACGACAAGACGCGCTTCGACGACACCCTGGACCATGCGGTGCTGGATCTCATCCGGGCCGAGGAGTTCGACGAGGCGCGCATCGACGAGATGCTGAACGAACACGAGAACCCCACGCGCATCCTCGATACCAACTGGTACGCGATCAAGCCGATGTACGAGAAGAAATACCGCGAGATGTGCAGCAACGAGAAGAGCTTTGTCTCGATTAACGACATCCGTCTGAGCCGCGAGAACGTCAAGCAGGCGATCCGTTACCTGCGCGAGATCTACCGTCACCGCACGAGCAAGACGCAGATCATCAGCCTGAACGACGGCGGCAAGGCGGCTACGGCGGCGTCGAAGCGCCGCGCCAGCAGCAAGAAGTAGGGTGGCGGCCGCCGCAACGGCAGCCGCTGGGGCGCGTCAGGGAAGGGACAGCGGCTCCATCAGGTAGCACAGGCAGTCCTGGGCGATGACCCGGGTGTCCAGTGTGAGCATGGACGGCATGGCCGGGCGCTTGAGCCGGATCTCCTGGCCGGCGCGCTCCAGATAATCCCCGGTGACCTCGGAGCCGTCCTCGGCGATCGCGACCAGCGGCTCGTCGGCATCTTCGTGCACCTGTACCAGACGGGAACCGGCGGGCAGCAGCTGGAAGTTCAGGCCGTCGAGATCGGGTTCCAGGCGCACGTCGTGCTGTGCCTCCAGCCCGGCCTGCAAGCCGGGGCGCACCCGGACCTGCGCGACGGTGTGGAAGAGCTCGATGGCGCCCTCGCGTGGCGGCTCGGGCACGAAGTGGTCCAGGTGCAGCACCGCGTCGATCATCTCCCGGGCGTGGTCCACGCCGGCGGCGTCACCGGGGTGGCCGCACTCCAGAGTGACGGCCGGCGCGATGCGTGCCAGGGCCATGGAGGCAACCCCGCGCGGCCGGGTGAAGTAGACCACGGTGCGCCCGAACAGCGCGGCCAGGTTCAGAAACGGGGACTCCAGGCGATTGATGCAGGCGTAATGGGGGTTGCGCCCGGTGTTGTTGTGCAGGTCGATCGCGGCGAACAGGCCGCGTCCCTCCAGGCGGCGGCAGAGCTCGGCAAAGACATCGGCCTCGCGCGAACCGGCCTGTTCGGTGCCCGGCCAGATGCGATTGAAGTCCGGCTGGTCGTCCAGGTGGCGCTGATTGACGGCCGCCGCCTGCGGGTTGCCCACGATCAGCGTCAGGGCGCGTGGCAGCGGCCGCCCGGTGTAATGACGCAGGAGCTGCTGTACCGCGTGCAGGCCCACCGGTTCGTTGCCGTGCAGCAACAGGACCACGGCCACCGCGGGTTCGCGCTGGCCTTCCAGGTGGATCAGGGCCGGGCCGGGCACGCACTGGTGCAACGTCTCGGGCGTGGCTTCGAGGAAGCCGTCGGGGAGTTCGAAGTGTTCGATGATGGATTGCGTCACGGGTTTCCTCAGAGTCCCCAGGTGTGGACCGGCGCGCCGGTGTTCTGCCAGCCACGATAGGCGCGAACCAGCCCGGGCCAGTCGCGCCCGTGGCGTGCGACCCAGTCCCGCTGCCAGCGTGCGCCGGTCTGGCGGCTGGCCACGCGCGCGGCGATGATCCCGAGCAGGGCGTCGCGTTCGCTGCGCTCGATGCCCAGGCGCTCCAGGCCTTCGGCTGCTCGGGGCAGCAGGTCGCGGGTGATCAGGCGGGGCGCCGGGGCCGGTTCGCGGTGGCCCCAGCGCAGGCGAGCGTCCAGTCCGTGCCGGGCTGCATTGTAGAAGTTGTCGCGGGCCTCGGAAAACGGGGTCTCCAGCGTGCCGTCCGGCGATTCGGCGACCAGGTGCTCGATCAGGCCCAGGGCGAAGGCCGTGTTGGCCAGCATGTCGATCAGTGAGGGGCCTGCGGGCAGGCAGCGGAACTCCAGGCGCAGACTGCGGTGGCCATCGGCGTCGCAGCCGACGATGGGGCGGTTCCAGCGCCAGATGGTCCCGTTGTGGAAGGCGAGGTGAGCCAGCTGGTCGGCCGGTTCGTCCAGTGCCACCGGCAACAGGACCGGAAAGTGCTCCAGGTTCTCGGTGAACAGCTCGCCGATCGAGTCATGCAGATAGCCGGTGCCGAAGGTCACGCGCCGGATCGGGCCGCGTGCCGAGTTGGCGAATCCGCCTACCTCCACGGACTGCTCGAACAGCGGGATGCGGCTCTCGGCCCACAGGTCGTGGCCGAAGATGTAGGGCGTGTTCCCGGCGGCGGCGAGGACCGGAGCGGCCGCCACCAGCGAGGCGTTGTAGGCCCGATGGGCGCGATCGGGCCGGGTCTCGATATGCACCTGGAAGGAGGTCGCCGCCGCCTCCAGCATCACATCCGCGTGGCGGTGCTGCAGGTGTTCGTGGCCGACGATATCCACCTCCAGCGGGCGCTGGGCGCGCTGTTCCAGGATGGCGCTGTTCAGCGCCCGGTAGCGGGCCTGCCGGGACATGTGGTGGAGCCCGAGATCGGCTGGCTCCAGGGTCGGCAGGCTCCCGGCCATCAGCAGGTCGGCTCCGGCATGACGGGCGGCTCGCCGCGCCTGGCGCAGGGTCTCGCGCAGCTCCTCGAGGATCGCGCCGAAGCAGCCGGGGCCGGCGCGGAAGACGCTACTGTTCAGTTCGACATTGAACTGGGCCAGCTCCCGGGTGGCCAGCGGGCTGTCCATCGCCGCGAGAAAGGCCTCGTTGACCGGCAGCGGGCGCCCTTGCGCGTCGCACAGCCAGGCCTCGATCTCGAAGCCGAGCCGCGGCGGCGGCGCGGAGTCGGTCGCCGGCTGTGTGCGCAGCCAGTCCAGCAGCCGGGCCGTCTCGTCGGCCAGGGCCTCGTGGAAACGGTCGAAATCCGCCGCGCCGAAGTGCTCTTCGCGGATTTCCCGGCCCAAGATCTAGTCCTCGTCCCGGTCGTCGGTGTCCGGGGCCTCGTCGTAGAGGCTCTCCAGGAGGTCGCCCCAGATCTGTTCGTGGTGCTCGATGAAGGCCAGCAGGTGCTTGCGGAAGGCGAGGTAGTCGGCCTCGAAGGTCTCGAAATCGGCACCACCGTTCAGCAGCTTGGCGGCGCGGTCGGTCTGCTGCAGGCTGTCGCGCAGGTTGAGGCTGGCGGCCATCGCGCCCTTCACGCGTTCGCGTTCGTGCGGGATCCAGGCGCGGTCCGACAGCATGGAGCGCAGGTTCTCGCCCAGCTCCAGCAGGCGCTTGCGCAGGCGCGGGACGGCCCCGATGGTGCCGGTCTTGAGTTCGCCCCAGACCGCGTCGGTGATCAGCCGTGACCAGCGCTCGCGCAGGTCCTGCACGGTGTCGGGGTCGAACGCGAACGCGCGCTCCAGTTGTTGCGGATCGAATGGCATTGGGTATCCTGATCGACGGAATCGGGGATGCGCGATTTGTGCGGTCGCAAGGCCGGAGTATCGGAATAGCCCCGCGCCCGGTAGCGTCCTACAGGGTACAAGAACAAGCAAGGCCGCATGTACGGCCTGCGGATGGAGGAAACACAACATGGCAACCTGGTTCGCGCAGCGCAGGCTGCGCCAGAAGGTATGCGACCTGCGGCCCCAGATGTACCGCATGGCCTTTGCGTGGTGTCACGATGCCGCGCTGGCGGATGATCTGGTGCAGGAGGCGATGATGAAGGCCCTGACCCGGCTGAAGTCGCTGCAGGACGAGAGCGCCCTGAAGGCGTGGGTGTTCCGGATCATGACCAACTGCTACCGCGACTGGGGACGGCGGCAGAAGGACACGGTGGACGTGGACAGCATGGAGCTGCCCTGCGAGGACTGCCCGGAGCAGCAGACCGAACGCAACCGCATGGTGGCGGACGTTCACCGGGCGATGGCCGAACTGAGCACCGATCACCGGCAGGTGGTCGCGCTGGTGGACCTCGAAGGCTTTGCCTACTCCGAGGTCTCGGAGGTGCTGGATGTACCCATCGGCACCGTGATGAGTCGCCTGAGCCGGGCTCGGGCACAGTTGAAGAAGGTGCTGCTGGAGCAGCAGGCCGACACGGGGAAAGCGGCCGATACACCCTATCTCAAGGTAGTGAGGAATCGGCATGTCGAATGAACGACTGAGTGCAAGGAACCGCCCCAGCGAGGAGATCCTCAACGCCTTCGTGGATGGCGAGTTTTCTCCCGAGGATCGTCTCCACACCCTGAAGACGATTGCCTCCAGCGAGCACCTGAGCCGCGAAGTCTGCGACATGCACCAGCTCAAGGAGCTGGTGAACATGGCGTACGAGGATGTGCCGGCTGGTCGCACCGGGGCCCCCGGCGGGCGCTGCCGGTTGTCGCGCGGCGGTCGTTCGGCCTGGTTCCCTTCGGTCGCCGCCGGAGTGCTCGCGCTGGTCGTGGGTTCGCTGGGCGGCTACGAGATCACCCGGGATGCTGGTTTCTTCGGCGGCGAGCCGTCGGCCGCGATCGATCAGGACGCCGGGGCCATGGCGCAGATGGCCGCCAGCGATGACGTCGCGGGCGGCGCGGCGGCGCCACAGCAGGTGTTTTCCGCCACCGAGACCGACCAGATCCTGCTGCATATCAATGAAGCCGATCGCCGCGCGATGGCGGAGCTCCTGGATGACATCGAGAGCATGTACCGCGAGGCGGCCACCGTCGGGCGCGATCTGAACGTGCAGGTCGTGGTGCACAACAATGCGATGGACCTGCTGCGTACCGACAGCGCCCCGTATCCGGAGCGGGTTGCCAGCATGGCGCAGGATTACCCCACGCTGCGCTTCACCGCCTGTGCCCAGACCCTGAACCGCCTGGCGCGCGAGGAGGGCAAGACGGTCGACATCCTGCCGCAGGCCGAGCTGATCGATTCTGGCGTCGCCGAGGCGGCCCGCCGTCAGGCCGAGGGCTGGATCTACATCAAGGTCTGATCCGGCCTTGCCGGCACCCCGCATGTCGCCCGCGAACCGCACAAGACGCCCCGGCTGGTTTCTGGCCGGGGCGTTTCTGTTGATGCTGATCGCGGGCGGCGCGACGGCATTGTTGTTTGGCACGGTCGCCGACGCCCCGGCCGCCGACGAGCCGCTCCGGGTGGTTTATCACATCAATTCCGATGACCCGGAGCTCCACCTGAATGCCCTGCGTAATCTGCAGAATCACATCGATGGCAGCCCTGATGGCTCACCGCTGGAGATCAAGGTGCTGATGCATGGCAGTGGCATCACCCTGCTGCAGCACGCGCGCAGCGATCCGGATCTGCGCAGTACGGTGAATACCCTGAAACTGCAGGATGTCCGTTTTCTGGTGTGCGGCAACACGATGGCCTCGCGCGGGCTGGAGCGCGAGGATCTGCACGAGGTGGCGGAGCAGGATGTGGTGCCCAGCGGCATCGTGGAACTGACCCGGTTGCAGCGCGCCGGGTATACCTACATCAAGCCCTGATCGGGGCGATGGCGCGGGTGCCGTTCACTTCGTGACGGCGGGCGCTCAGCGTTTCCCCAGCTCGGCGTCCAGAGCCGCCAGGCGCTCCGGGGTACCGATGTCGCGCCAGTCTCCGGTGTGGTACTCCCCGGTGACACGGCCGGCGGCGATGGCCGGGCGCAGCAGGGGGGCGAGCGCATGGCGGCCGGGCGGCAGATCGCGGAACAGGGTCGGGTCGTACCAGCCGATGCCGCTGAAGGTCAGGGCCTCGCCGTCGTCGAGTCCGATCTGTGCGTCCTTCAGGGTGAAGTCGCCCTGCGGGTGATGCTCCGGGTTGTCCACCAGCACAAGGTGCGCGAGGGGCCGGTTGGTGGACCGGCGCAGGGTCTCCGGCGGGGTCAGCGGATGGTCGCACCAGACATCGCCGTTGACGACCAGGAACGGCGCGTCGCCCAGCAGCGGCAGCGCCTTGCGGATGCCGCCCGCGGTCTCCAGGGCCCCCTCGGGCTCTGGTGAGTAGTGGATCGCCAGACCGGCGTGCTGCGCGCCCAGCGTCGTGCGGATCTGCTCGCCCAGGTGCGCCAGGTTGATCACCACCTCGCGGTAGCCCGCGGCCGCCAGGCGGTCCAGGGTGTAGGTGATCAGTGGGCGCCCGCCGACTGGCAGCAGGGGTTTCGGGCAGTGGTCGGTCAGCGGGCGCATGCGTTCGCCGCGGCCGGCGGCCAGGATCATCGCGCGCATGGATCCGTGTGTCCCCATGGTCTAGTTGTCCTGCAAGCGTTCGGGCATGTCGGTACGGAACCAGGCAGCGACCGGCCCCAGCTCCGGATGCATCAGCCCCTGCGCCAGCAAGCGGTGCAGGCGGGGCAGGTGCTCCAGGTAGCGGGGCTTGGCATCGCGCCGCGCGAGGCGCACGAAGATCCCGAGGATCTTGGTGGTGCGCTGGACGCCGAGGACCCGGTAGTGGTGCATGAATGCCGCGCGGTCCCAGGATGCAGCCGCGAGGTAGCGCTCCAGGCCCTGCGCCACGGTGTCCGGGGACACCTCGCGGCGGGCATCCTCCAGCAGCGAGACGACATCGTAGGCCGGGCTGCCGATGACTGCGTCCTGAAAATCCAGCACGGCGCAGGCCCGGTCCTCGCCGGGGGGCAGCATCAGGTTGTCAACGTGGAAATCGCGCAGGACCAGGGTCCCGTCCAGGCTCGGGCGCCCGTCCAGCGCCGATCGCCAGGCCTGCAGGAAGGCGTCGCGCCGGGCCGTCGCCAGCGGCGCTCCCCGCTGTTCCGGCCAGTACCAGTCGACAAACAGGGCGACCTCGTCGAGCAGACGCGGCATGTCGTAGGCGGGCAGGGCCGGGGCCGTCGCGGCCCTGGCCGGCCAGGCGCTGTGGAGCTGGAGCAGGGTGTCGATGGCGCGGTCGTACAGCGGGCCTTCTGTGGACCCCTCGGCCAGTGCCCGGGTAAAGGTCCGGTCACCCAGATCCTCGAGCAGGACGAATCCGGCTGCCGGGTCGTGCGCCAGCACGCGCGGCGGGCGCAGACCCAGCGACTCCAGCAGCCCCGCGATCTGCACGAACGGTTCGGTGGCCTCGCGCTCCGGCGGGGCGTCCATCAGCACCACCGGCTCGCCATCGCGGTGCAGGCGGAAATAACGGCGGAAACTGGCATCCGCACGCAACAGGGCAAGGTCCGTGAAATCGCCTGGTTGGCGCGCGAGCCAGGCCTGGAGCTGATGGCTGCGGGCGTCATCCGGGATCATGTGCGAGCCTCCTCGCTCACGCGCTGGATGCGGGTGTCGATCCGCCCGTCCGGGTGCAGGTCCAGCACCCGATAGCCGGCGGCCTCGGTATCCAGCGCGAAGCGTTCGGATTCGGGGGCGAACTGGATACAGGTGGAGGGGCAGCCGAGCAGCTCGATGCCCTGGCGTTTGCCGCGGAAGTCCTGGTGGATGTGGCCGAACAGGCAGGCGCGCACACGCGGGTGGCGATCCAGCACCGCGAACAGGTCGTCCGGATTCGACAGGCCGATCCGGTCCATCCATGCGCTGCCAATCGGGACGACCGGGTGATGAATCGCGATCAGGCCCCAGTGGTCCGGATGGGTGGTCAGCACCTGATCCAGTCGATCCAGCTCGGCGGGTTCGATACGGCCGGCCGCCTGGCCCGCGACCGCCGAATTGACGCCGATCAGGAGCCAGCCGCCCAGTATGCGATGGCCGTCCAGGGGGTACCCGGCCGCGTCGAACGCGCGGTGCAGGGTGTGCCAGTCGTCGTGATTGCCGGCCAGCCCGGCGACGGGCCAGCCCTTTACGTGCTGGTCGAGCAGGTGCAGCAGACGCGCATAGGCGGCCGGCGCCGGATCCTCGGCCAGGTCGCCGGTCAGCCAGAGCAGGCCCGGGCGATCCTCGTTCCGGGCCAGTGCCTCGAGGACCCGTGCGAGCTGGCGGTCGCTGTCGGGGTAGCCGGCCCGGATCGGGCCTGGCTCCCGTCCCAGGTGGGTGTCGCTGATCTGGAGGATGCGCTGCATGCGGGCTGTGTCGGTGTCCGTGGTTCCAGGGATGTGCATCGGGGCGGGTTTTTCTGTTTGCCGCCCGACGGGGGGATTGCCCTATACTCGATCGGGTGTACCGCGTATCGCGCCGGGGCCTTTCCGCATGGGGCGGAAAGGGGCCTGGCGAGGGGCCCGAGATGAGCCAAGATGCCAAGACCCGCCCGGATTCCGGGTACCGCCCGTCCGAGGACGAACCCTACATGAATCCGCGTCAGCTGGACTACTTTCGCGCCAAGCTCGAGGCCTGGCGTGCCGAGCTGATCGAGGAATCGGAACAGACCCTGGAGCACCTGCGCAGCGAGAGCTGGCAGGAGCCTGACCCCAACGACCGGGCGAGTCACGAAACGGATGCCGGCTTGGAGCTGCGCACGCGGGATCGCTACCGCAAGCTGCTGAACAAGATCGACGCGGCGCTGGCGCGCATCGACCGCGGCGAATACGGCTACTGCGAGGAGACCGGCGAGCCGATCGGGATTGCCCGACTGGAGGCGCGGCCCATCGCCACCCTGAGCGTTGCCGCCCAGGAGGCCCACGAGCGCGACGAGGCCCGCTACGCGCAGTAGTCCCTGGCTATGCTTCGGTCAGGTTGCGGGTGAAGACCCGCGAGTTGCGCGCCTGGTTGTACCGGGTCTGGCGGCTCGCGGGGAGGTCATCCACCTGGCCCGGGGTGTAGCCACGCTCCTGGAACCACTGCGCGGTGCGCGTGGTCAGCACGAACACCCGCCGGATCCCCTGCTCCCGCGCCAGCTGTTCCATCGCCTGCAGTAGTCGGTCGCCGCGCCCGCTGCCGCGGTAGTCGCCATGCAGGGCCAGGCAGGCGATCTCCGCCGCATCCGCCTCGAACGGATACAGCGCGGCCGTGCCAATGATCAGGCCGTCCGCCTCCAGCACCTGAAAGCGGTCGATCTCCAGCTCCAGGTGTTCACGCGCGCGGTGCACCAGGATGCCTTCGGCCTCCAGCGGTTCCAGCAGCGCGTGGATGCCGCCCACGTCGTCGAGCGTGGCCGGGCGCAGGCGTTCCAGCGGCTCGCGCGAGACCAGGGTCCCGATCCCCTGACGGGTGAAGAGTTCGGTCAGCAGCCCGCCGTCGTCGTGCCGATCCACCAGGTGCACCCGCATCGCGCGCTGGTGGCAGGCATCGATCGCGCTCCTCAAATGGTTCGCCAGTTCCTCCGGCAGGTCGGGGCTGGTCTCCAGCAACTCCTGCGCGGCCGGCACGGTGAGCTGGTCGAGCACGCCGTGTTCCGGGTCACGCAGCACGCCGGCCTCGGTCAGGAAGATCAGCTTGTCGGCATTCAGTGCGATCGCCACCTGGGTGGCGACGTCTTCCCCGGAGAGATTGAAGACCTCGCCGGTGGGGGAGTAGCCCAGCGGTGACACCAGGGCGACCTGCTCGCGCTCCAGCAAGGCCGCGAGCCCGTTGGTATCCACCCCGCGGACCTCGCCGGTGTAATGGAAGTCCACCCCGTCGCGCACACCCAGCGGTCGGGCGGTCACGAAATTGCCGCTGGCCACGCGCAGCCGCGCGTTCCCGGTGCCGGGTTGGCCCAGGCTGCGGGACAACAGCCCCTCGATCTGCAGGCGCAGCCGGCCGACCGCGTCCAGCACGGCCTCCAGCGCCGGGGCATCGGTTACGCGCAGCCCGTTGGCGTACGCCGGCGTCAGCCCGCGCTCGGTCATGCGGGCCTCGATCTGCGGGCGCGCGCCATAGACCAGCACCACCCGGATGCCGAGGGCATTGAGCTTGGCGATGTCGCGCATCAGCGCCGGAAACTCCGGCGCCAGGGCCGCCTCGCCCGCCAGCGCGATCACCATGGTGCGTCCGCGGTGGGCCGCGATATAGGGCACGGCATCGCGGAACCACGCGAGTTCCCCGGGCTGCGGGGCTCGCCGCGACGGTGTGTGCTGGCCTGCGGGTGTTGGGGGGGCGGTAGCCACGGCGCGTTCCGTTTCCTTCGGATGTCCTGAGCCGACAGTCTAGGGAAACACGGATCAATTTGCGCGTCGGCAGCCCGGGCCGCGTTGTGCTGGAAAGGTGTCAGTCGTTCCCGCCGACGATTCGCTCCAGGTCGGGTACGCGATCGCCGGCCGCGACGCCGTGCCGCTCGAACCAGCCGGCATTGACCTCCAGCGCGTAGCGCACGGGGCGTTTCGCCTCATGGATGCGGGTGGAGTGGGGTGTCATGGATGCGATGTTGGTGATGGTGAAATCGGCATCGATAAAGGCCACATCCAGCGGGATGCGGGTGTTATGCATCCACATGCCGTACTGCGCCGGACGCGGCCATATGAACAGCATGCCGTGGTCGTCCGGCAGGTGGTCGCGGTGCATCAGGCCGATCCGGCGGGCGCGGTCCGTCGCGGCGATCTCGACGGTAAGGGTCTGTTCACCGATGTCCAGGTCGGCCGTCGGGAGCCCGTTTTCGGCCTGCGCGCACCCCGCGCCAAAGCCGACGAACAGGATCAGCCAGGCCAGCCCGGCCCAGGCCCGGCCCGGCGATCGGAGTGGCACGGCCTAATCGCCGCTCATGCGCCCCACAGCGCAGCTGGCGAAGGACTTGGCCTTGGCACTGGTGGAACGCCAGCCGGAGACCGATCCCACCTCGGGGTAGCCCATGCTGGCGAGCTTGGCGGCGACCGCTTCGCGGGCGCTGTCCGGGGCCTGGACCTCGACGGCGCCGCCTTCCACGTCGACCTCGGCCTCAGTGACGCCTTCGACCTGCAGCAGGCCCTTGCGGATGGAGCTGGCGCAGCCGCCGCACTTGATGTTCTCGACCTCGATTTTCATTGCCGGGACCTCGGGATACTGGGGTTTGTACGACTCATTATGTACGATTCCGCTTCTGCGTAAACGTTCACGAGACCCGACCATGCCCGCCTATCGCTCCCGCACCACCACCCACGGCCGCAACATGGCCGGTGCCCGCGCCCTGTGGCGCGCCACCGGCATGAAGGATGGCGACTTCGGCAAGCCGATCATCGCCATTGCCAACTCCTTCACCCAGTTCGTGCCCGGGCACGTGCACCTGAAGGATCTGGGCCAGCTGGTCGCCGGCGAGGTGGAGAAGGCCGGTGGTGTGGCCAAGGAGTTCAACACCATTGCGGTGGATGACGGCATCGCGATGGGTCACGGCGGGATGCTCTATTCGCTGCCCTCGCGCGAGATCATCGCCGACTCGGTCGAGTACATGGTCAATGCCCACTGCGCCGACGCGCTGGTGTGCATCTCCAACTGCGACAAGATCACCCCCGGGATGCTGATGGCCGCGATGCGCCTGAACATCCCGGTGGTGTTCGTCTCCGGCGGCCCGATGGAGGCCGGCAAGGTGCAGGCCCCGGGTAGCGACAAGGTCATCCATCTGGACTTGGTGGACGCGATGGTCAAGGCCGCCGACTCCAGCGCCAGCGACGAGGAGGTGGAGTCCATCGAGCGCTCCGCCTGCCCGACCTGCGGCTCCTGCTCCGGCATGTTCACCGCCAACTCGATGAACTGCCTGACCGAGGCCCTGGGCCTGTCGCTGCCGGGCAACGGCTCGCTGCTGGCCACCCATGCCGGCCGCAAGTCGCTGTTCGAACAGGCCGGCCGGCGCGTGGTCGAGCTTGCGAAGCGCTATTACGAGCAGGACGACGCATCCGTGCTGCCGCGTTCGATCGCTACCTTCGAGGCCTTCGAGAATGCGATGAGCCTGGACATCGCCATGGGCGGCTCCACCAACACCGTGCTCCATCTGCTGGCGGCCGCGCGCGAGGGCGAGGTCGACTTCACCATGGCGGACATCGACCGCCTGTCGCGCAAGGTCCCGAACCTGTGCAAGGTGGCCCCGGCCACCCAGCTCTACCACATGGAGGACGTGCATCGCGCCGGTGGCGTGGTCGGCATCCTCGCCGAGCTGGATCGTGGCGGGCTGATCCACCGCGACATCCCGACGGTCCACGCCGACACCATGGGCCAGGCCCTGGAACAGTGGGACGTGATGCGCCACGCCGCCGAATCCGAGACTCTGTACAAGGCCGCGCCGGGCGGCGTGCCCACCCAAGTCGCGTTCAGCCAGGACAAGACCTGGGACAGCCTGGATATCGACCGCGAGAACGGCTGTATCCGCGATATCGAACATGCCTACTCGACCGACGGCGGCCTGGCCGTGCTCTACGGCAACATGGCCCCGGACGGCTGCATCGTGAAGACCGCGGGGGTCGACGAGAGCATCCTGAAGTTCTCCGGCCCCGCGCGGGTGTTCGAGAGCCAGGACGCGGCCGTCGAGGCAATCCTCGGCGACCGCATCCAGGCGGGTGACGTCGTGATCATCCGCTACGAGGGCCCGAAGGGCGGCCCCGGCATGCAGGAGATGCTCTACCCGACCTCGTATCTGAAGTCCAAGGGGCTGGGCAAGGAATGCGCGCTGATCACCGACGGGCGCTTCTCCGGCGGCACCTCCGGGCTGTCCATCGGGCACGTCTCGCCGGAGGCCGCGCAGGGCGGCGCGATCGGCCTGATCGAGGAGGGCGACACCATCGTGATCGACATCCCCGGGCGCGAGATCCGCATCGACGTCGACGACGCCACCCTGGCGGCCCGGCGCGAGGCGATGGAGGCCCGCGGCGCGAAGGCCTGGAAGCCCGAGTCGCGGACCCGTCCGGTCACCCAGGCCCTGCGCGCCTACGCCCTGATGACGACCTCCGCCGCCTTCGGCGCGGTGCGCGACATCTCCCGCTTCGAGGACTAGCCTGCGGCTGGGCCCGCTACCAGGCAGGCGGGCCGGGGCCATCGTGCACACCAGGGCCGGCCCCGGGGGCAGCCATCACTGGCACCGGGGTGGGCGTCCCCTGTTGTGGGTGTCACCCGCGCTGCGAGATGGTGAACGAGCTGGTCTGGTCCTGAAGCTCGGCCGCCAGGCGTGCCAGCTCGTCGCTGGCCGAGGTGGTCTGCTCGGAGCCGCTGGCCGTCTGCTCCGCTATCTCGCGGATGCTGACGATGCTGCGGTTCATCTCCTCGGTGGTGGCGCTCTGCTGTTCGGCCGCCGAGGCAATCTGGGTGTTCATCTCGCTGATGTTGCCCACCGCTTGCGTAATGGCCTGCAGGGCCTGCGCGGCCTGGTCGGCCTGTTCGACACCCGTCTGGGCCTGCTCGCGGCTTTGGTTCATCACCTTGACCGCCTCGCGGGCGCCGCCTTGCAGGCGTTCGATCATCTCCTCGATCTCCTGGGTCGAGTCCTGCGTGCGCGAGGCCAGGGTGCGGACCTCGTCGGCGACCACCGCGAAACCGCGGCCGGTCTCGCCGGCTCGCGCGGCCTCGATTGCGGCGTTCAGGGCGAGCAGGTTGGTCTGTTCCGCGATGCCCTTGATGACGTCAAGCACGCTGCCGATCGTTTCGCTGTCGGCTGACACGCGCTGGATCACCTCGGCGGCGCTTTCGAGTTCGCGGGCCAGTTGTGCGATGGATTTCGAGTTGGAGGCGACCACCTCCAGGCCGTTGTTTGCCTCGCGGTCGGTATTGCGGGTGGTGTCGGCCGCGCTTGCGGCATTGCCGGCGACATCCTGCACGGTGGCCGTCATCTCGTTCATGGCGGTGGCGACCTGATCGGTCTCCTGGCGCTGGCGTTCCACATTGGCGGCGCTCTCGCGGGAGACGGTGGCCAGTTCCTCGGAGGCCGAGGCGAGTTGGGCGGTGGCCCCGATGATCTGCTGGATCAGCCCTTCGAACTGGGTGGCCATACTGTTAAAGCGTTCCCCGACATCGTGCATCTCGTCCTGGGTCTGGATGGCGACCCGGGTCGTGAGATCGCCGCCCGCCATGCGCTGGGTGGCGTCATTGAACTGTTCAACGCTGGCCTTGATCGAGCGATACAGCCCGACGAAGAGATACGCGAGCAGCAGGAGTACGCCCACAACAACGGTGATCGCCAGGTTGCGCACAAGCGTGTCGCTGCGAATCCGGTCGGCGAAAATGGCGTCCAGTTCAGGGACGGTTGCGTCGTACAGCGCAAAGGTGGTGTCAATGGAGCGCGTGGCGGCGTCGAACACCTCGCGGGCGGCGATGTCGATGGTGTCGGTGTTCAGTAGTTGCGACTGCACGATGAGGGAGAATTCTTCAACCGCAGCTTCGTTACGTTCGACATGTTCGCGGAGCCGGTCTGCAAGTTCCGGGTTGGCCGAGAACGCGGCCTCCAGGCCCGACTCGAGGTCTCCAGTGATGGATTCCATGTTGGCGGACAGCACGGCAAGCCGGACGCGGGTGTCCCCATCCAGTTCGCCTGCCGCTGCGGCGCCGGAGCCCACCGCCCGGGCCTGTCCCATGGTCTCGGTCAGGTTCGGCAGGCGGTTCACAAGGGCATCGCCGAGGTAATAGCTGTCGAGGTATGGGTCCAGGGTGATCTCGGAGGCATCGGCGACATTGCCGATCAGGTCGAGCAGGTCGGCGACCAGATCGGTATGGCGTTGCAGGCTCTCCGACGGTGTCATCGAATCTCCGTCCGCCTGGATCCCTCCCCAGGTCTGACGAATGCGATCGAACTGGCTCCGAGTTCCCAGGGTAGCGCCAAGGCCCCGGTCGACCGCTGCAAGATCCTCCAGCGCCCGGTCGACCTGGCGACCGATCTCGCGTAGCCGGGCACGCGCGCCGTCATCGCCGCCCAGCAGGGCGGCCATCATGCCGCGGTGCTGCTGAATATATTCCACTGGTTCGCGCGCGGCCTCAATATAAGCCAACCCCTGGCGTTCATTGCTTACGAACCGGATGTTGTCGTTCAGGTTGACCAGCGTGATGCCGCTGAGCATCAGCAATGGCAACAAGACGACGACGAAGATCAGCCCGAACTTGATCGGATACCGGAAGCGATTCATCAGCCAGGTGGCTGGGTGGAAGATGGCGTCCATGGAATTCTCCTTAGTGGTGCACGTCCAGCCCTTGGGAGTCTGGAGCGCGAGCCCCGTCCCTGCCCCAGCCTTAACGGTCGCAAACAGCGGTTCTTTAGGCCTGTGTCAGGCCTGGCGGGGGGCAGGAGGGGGCGCCGCTGCGTATTTTCCGGCGCGGCGAGGGAGGCCCGGCCTGGGCCCGGGAACGGCTGTGCCCGCCGCCTCGCGGCATTTGTGGCAAGATGCGAGGCTTGAACAGCTCCGGCCCCGGGACTGTTTGTGAATGACGCCCGTGTGGGCGGAGGCACCCAGGACAGCTTCTTCCGATACGGTGCCCGCCGTTACGATGAACGAAGCAGAAGGCACAAGAGCGCTCGCGCTGCGTGCCCCAATCTCGGCCACAGGGAGGTGGCTATGGCGATTACCGACTGGCCCGCGGCCGAGCGTCCGCGGGAGAAGCTGATCGAGCGCGGCGCGGCCGCGCTTTCCGATGCGGAGCTGCTGGCGATCTTTCTGCGCACCGGCGTGGCCGGCAAGAGCGCGGTCGATGTCGCGCGCGACCTGCTCGGCCGCTTCGGCGGGCTGCGGCCGCTTTTACAGGCCGATCAGGCGGGGTTCTGCGCGGCGCCGGGGCTGGGCGATGCCAAGTACGCCCAGCTCCAGGCGGTGCTCGAGATGGGGCGGCGGCACCTGGCCGCCGATCTGGAGCGTGGCGATGCGCTGACCTCGCCGACCGCGACCCGCCAGTTCCTCGCGGCGCGCCTGCGCGACTATCCCTTCGAGGTCTTTGCGGTCCTGTTCCTGGACAACCGCCACCGGGTGATCGCCTTCGAGGAGCTCTTTCGCGGCACCATCGACGGTGCCTCCGTACACCCGCGCGAGGTGGTGCGGCGTGCCCTGCGGCACAACGCGGCGGCGGTGATCCTGGCGCACAACCACCCCTCGGGCGTGGCCGAGCCGTCGCGCTCGGATGTCGCCATCACCCGCCGCCTGGCCGATGCCCTTGGGCTCGTGGACGTCCGGGTCCTCGATCATGTGATCGTCGCCGACGAGAGCGTGTCCCTGGCCGAGCGCGGCGAGTTGTAGCGCCTTGTCCCTGGCTGGCCCCGCCGGTCAGCCGCGGATCTCCCAGTGCCCGGGCTCCGACGGACAGGCGGTGCCGGTGTGACGCTGGCCGTCGATGGTCATCTCGAAGTCGCGGCAGCCACTGTCGCGGTTGCGGCGCGGGGTCAGCTGTACCGGCTGGTCATGGGCATTGCGCCAGTGCACGGTCTGGCCGGTCTCGGCCAGTTCCAGGGCGTGTCCCATGCAGGCCTGGTCGTTGCGATCCATCTGGCGGCCGATCATGCCGCCCAGCACCGCGCCGCCGGCCGCGCCAATCAGGATC
This sequence comes from Thioalkalivibrio sp. ALE31, assembly GCF_000377405.1. Taxonomy (GTDB): domain Bacteria; phylum Pseudomonadota; class Gammaproteobacteria; order Ectothiorhodospirales; family Ectothiorhodospiraceae; genus Thioalkalivibrio. The sequence continues at coordinate 319,911 of NZ_KB905021.1, forward strand.
GCGACCGGGTCGCCATCGCCAACCCGATGGCCGATCACAGCCCCCGCGCCGCCACCGATCGCGGCCCCGATCGCGTCGCGGTTGCAGCGCCCGTCCATCACGCCGTAATCCCGCTCCCAGCGGTCATAACTGTGACCGTGGTAGCCGTGATAGCCCGGGTCGTTCTGCGCGCGCCAGCCGTGGGCCGGTGCCCAGGGCGGTGGCGAGGCCAGGGTATCGGCGGCAAATCCGAACAGCAGTGCGGCGGCCAGTACCTTCAGGTGCGCGGGCAGGCCGCGACGGGATTGGGTGCGTTTCCGTGCCATGGTCCGTCTCCTTTTGATCGGATACGGGCCCAGCTTGGCGTTGTTTCGCTGAACGGTTGTTTAACGTGGCGGGGTGTTTTGCGGAAGCGTGAACGGCTGCGTGTCGGGACTGTGCGCGGTTTCACGTGGTGGTGGCGAGCGCGTGCTCCAGCGCCCGTAGCAGCGTATCCACTTGAGACTCGGTGTGGCTGGCGGACAGCGTGATGCGCAGCCGCGCCTGGCCCTCGGGGACCGTCGGCGGGCGGATGGCCGGGACCAGGAAGCCGGCGGCCAGCAGTCTCTCGGCTACGGCACTGGCGCGGCGGGCGTCACCGATGTGGACCGGCTGGATCGGGGTCAGGGGCGGCGGGTGCTGCAGGCCGAGCCGGTCCAGGCCTGCCCCCAGGCGTTGCAGCAGGCCCTGCAGGTGCGCACGGCGATCCTCGGCGGCCTCGGCAATGCGCACGGAGGCGAGCGTGGCGGCGGCCAGGGCGGCCGGCATCGCGGTGGTGTAGATGTAGGGGCGCGCGGTCTGGATCAGGGTCTCGATCAGGGCCTCGGAGCCGGCGACGAAGGCCCCGGCGGTGCCGAAGCCCTTGCCCAGCGTGCCCATCAGGATCGGGACGTCGTCCGCGCCGAGGCCGTGGTGCTGGCAGCTGCCGCCGCCGGTCGCGCCCAGCACCGACAGGCCGTGGGCGTCGTCCACCATCAGCCAGGCGTCGAACTCGCGCGCCAGCGCGGCCAGTTCCGGCAGCGGGGCGATGTCGCCGTCCATGGAGAACACCCCGTCGGTCACGATCAGACGGTGACCGCGATCGGGAGCCTGCTCCAGACGTTCGCGCAGGTGCCCGGGATCGGCATGGTGATAGCGCTGGCTGCGCGCGCCGGCCAGGCGCACGGCGTCGATCAGCGAGGCATGGTTCCAGCGGTCCTCGAATACCGTGTCGTGGCGGCCGGCCAGCGTCTGTACCAGCGCCAGGTTGGCCATGTAGCCGGTCGAGAACAGCAGCGCGCGCTCGCGCCCGGTGAAGCGCGCCAGCGCCTGCTCCAGTTCCACATGGGCGCGGGTGTGGCCGTTGATCAGATGGGCGGCCCCGGCCCCGACCCCGTAGCGGTCGAGGGCCTCGCGGGCGGCGGCGGCGACGGCCGGATCGGCCGCCAGACCCAGGTAGTCGTTGGAGCAAAAGGCGACGATAGATTTACCGTCGATGACCTGCTCCGGCTGCTGCGGCCCGTCCAGCGTGCGCAGACGGCGCCAGCGACCGTCCGTGCGCACGCGGTCGAGGCGGGCCTGCAGAAAGGCCTGCAGCGACTCGCTCATGGTGAATCGCTCACGGCCGCAGCCCGGCGCGCAGGAAGATCGGCCAGTGCACGCGGGCGGTGATGTCCGTATTCGGCCACAGCGCGCGCAGGGCCGGCTCCAGCACGGCCAGTGGATCCTGCCCGACGGCCTGCGCGCGGCGGATGGCCGACCAGGTGCCGAGGTAGCCGAGCAGGGTGTCGCGGTCCCAGTCGCGGTCGATCCGAAACTCGGGCGTTTCGATCTCCGGCCAGGGGAACGGCAGGTCGCTGTAGTGGCTGCGGATGTGGCTGCGCTCTTCCGGCCACCAGGGCGCCAGGGTGGTGTCGTGGAAGTCGGTCAGCAGGCGGTCCAGCGCCGGGTCCTCGGCGCGCAGGATGCCGTAGCCCCAGATCGCCAGCAGGCCGCCCGGGCGCAGGACGCGTGCAACCTCGTGATGGAAGTCGGCATGGCGGAACCAGTGCGCGGCCTGGGCGACACAGGCGAGATCTATCGAGGCGTCGGCCAGCGCGCAGGCCTCGGCGGCGCAGGCGATGCGGTCGATGCCGGTGGTCGCCGGCAGGGCGGCCAGCAGGGCCGGGGCGGCATCCGTCGCCACGACCTGCGGGAAGTGCGGCTGCAGGCCCTGCGCGGCCTGGCCGTTGCCGCTGGCGCAGTCCCAGGCCCGTTCGTGGCGCGGGGTGTGCGCGGCCAGCCAGTCAAACAGCTCGGCGGGGTAGTCCGGACGGTGGCGGGCATAGTCCCCCGCCACGGCGGAAAAATGATCGGGGAATCCGCCGCCCACTGTTGTGCCCTCCTCTCGTCTGGCTCAGGCCGATGCGGAGGCGGGCCGATCCGATTCCGCAGGGGCCTCTGGTCCGGTCTCCGGGCGCAGGCCCAGGCGTTCGAACAGCGCGAGGTCGTGGTTCTCGCCGGGGTTTGGTGTGGTCAGCAGGGTGTCGCCGTAGAACAGCGAGTTGGCGCCGGCCAGGAAGCACAGGGCCTGCATCTCGTCGGACATCTCGGTGCGCCCGGCGGACAGGCGCACGTAGGAGGCCGGCATCAGGATGCGGGTCGCGGCGATGGTGCGCACGAACTCCAGCGGGTCGAGGTCCTCGATCCCGTGCAGCGGCGTGCCCTCGACCTGGATCAGCTGATTGATGGGGACCGATTCCGGGTGCTTCGGCAGGTTGGCCATCTGCTGCAGCAGGCGCGCGCGGTCGCGCCGCGACTCGCCCATGCCGAGGATGCCGCCGCAACAGACGTTCATGCCGGCCTCGCGCACATGCTCCAGGGTCTCCAGGCGGTCCTCGTAGGTGCGCGTGGAGATGATGTGCCCGTAGAACTCCGGCGAGGTGTCGAGGTTGTGGTTGTAGTAGTCCAGCCCCGCCTCGGACAGGCGTTTCGCCTGCTCGGCCTTCAGCATGCCGAGGGTCATGCAGGTCTCCAGCCCCTCGTCCTTGACGGCGCGCACCATCTCGATCACGCGCTCCAGGTTCTTGTCGGTGGGGTTGCGCCAGGCGGCCCCCATGCAGAAGCGGGTCGCGCCCTGGGCGCGGGCATTGCGCGCGGCCTCGAGCACTTCCTCCAGCGGCAGCAGGCGCTCGCGCTCCAGCTCCACGTCGTGGTGCGCGCTCTGCGGGCAGTAGGCGCAGTCCTCCGGGCAGGCCCCGGTCTTGATCGACAGCAGCGTGCTCACCTGCACCGCATTGGGGTCGAAGTGCTCCCGATGCACCGTCTGCGCGCGAAAGATCAGGTCGTTCAGCGGCAGGTCGAGCAGGGCCTCGACCTCGTCGGTATTCCAGTCGTGGCGGGGCGTGCTCATAGGTGGTGGTCCTCGTCGGATTCGGCGGGGATCTCGACATCCGCCCAGGGCTCGCGGTAGATGGTGAACAGCGCGTAGATCGTCCAGGGCAGCAGGATGGCCGCGGCGATCGCCCAGTAGGCGCGGTAGTAGTCGAGATCCGGGGGGAAGAAGGTGGCGACCACGATCAGCGCGCCCATCAGGGCGTAGTAGCGGTACGCGGCCCACTGGGTGTGATGGCCGACGCGCGGATCGGGGTGGTGTTTGTTCAGGGCGTAGACCAGCATGGAGCCGCCGAACCACAGGACCAGCGGGACGATCCCCATGATCGCGGCGATGATGAAACCGACCCCGACGCCCTCGCTGCTGACCACGAACAGCGGGATGCCGGCGATCGACACGCTGATCAGGTTGCCGATGTCGAACATCGACGCGGCGCGCCGAGAGCTGCGCCCGGAGACGGTCCTGGTGGCCATGGTCTACCCTGCATGCAAAACGCAGAGCATACCATCATGCCCCTGACCCCTTCATCGCAACCGGGCCCTGTGCATGCCGTGGCCGCGCGCTGGACGGCCTGGTCCGCTGCCTGCGCCGAGTGGCTGGCGGAGGCCCTGTACCCGTCCCATTGCGGCCTGTGCCTGGCGCCCGGACCGGCGGTCTGCACGGGCTGCCGGGGCGATCTGCCACCACTGGAGCGCCCGTGTCCCACCTGTGCGCTCCCCTTGCCGACGGCCGGGGTGTGCCCGGCCTGCGTGCGCCAGCCCCCGGCGCTGGACGCGCTGCACGCCGGATGGGCCTATGCCTGGCCGCTGGACCAGTTGATCCTCGCCTACAAGCATGGCGGCAATGTTCGGGCCGAGCGGGCCCTGGCGGCGCTGGCGGGCCATGTCGCCCGGGTGGCCTTTGACGGTGGCGGCCAGGGACGTCGGTCCTCGCCCGATACGGTGCTGCCGGTGCCGCTGCACGGGCGGCGGCTGCGCGAGCGCGGTTTCAATCAGTCGGATGTCCTGGCCCGGCGCGTGGCGGCGGAATTGGGGGCGGCGCTGGAGACCCGGGCGTTGCGGCGCATTCGGGCCACCGCGTCGCAACAGGCGCTGGGCCGCAAGGCCCGCCGGAGCAATGTGAAGGGGGCCTTTGCCTGGCGCGGCGAGGATCTCGCGGGGCGGCATGTGCTGCTGGTGGATGATGTGGCCACCACCGGGGCGACGCTGTCGGCGCTGGCCGGCGTGCTGCGGCGGGCGGGTGCCGAGCGGGTGGAGGGGCTGGTACTGGCGCGTGCCTGAGCCGCCCAGGGGGCGCGTCAGGCGCCGAGGTGATGGTCGGCGATCATCGCTAGCAGGACCACGGCGCCCAGGTAGTGGTTGTTCTTGAAGGCCCGCAGGCAGTCGGCAGGCTCGCGCTCGAAGATCAGGAACTGCTGGTAGAACATCAGCATCGCCACGATCACCAGCCCGGCCGTGTAGTAGCCCCCGAACCCGGCGTGCTGGCCGACCAGGTAGAGCCCGTACCAGACCAGGACCTGCAGCCCGGCGGTGATCAGGCGGTCCAGCTCGCCGAAGGCGATCGCGGTGGACTTCACGCCGATCTTCAGATCGTCCTCGCGATCCACCATGCCGTAGAAGGTGTCGTACACCACGGTCCAGGCCAGAACCGTCACGAACAGCAGCCAGGCGACGGGCGGTGGATGCTCGCCGGTGACCGCGGTGAAAGCCATTGGCACGGCCCAGGCAAAGGCCGCGCCCAGATGGACCTGCGGGAAGTGGTGGAAGCGCTTGGAGAACGGATAGGTGCCGGCCAGCGCAACGGCCACCAGGGAATACAGGATGGTCAGCACATTGGTGAACAGCACCAGCACGAAGGCGACCACGCTGAGCGCCACGAAGGTGCCCAGGGCCTCGCGCGGGGTGATCGTGCCGATCGCCAGCGGACGGTCGCGGGTACGGGCCACGTGGGCGTCGAAGTCACGGTCGGCGTAGTCGTTGATCGCGCAGCCGGCCGAGCGCATCAGGACCACGCCGGCGGTGAAGATGAAGATCAGATAGGCGGGCGGCCAGCCGTCGGCCGCTACCCACAGGGCCCAGAAGGTGGGCCATAGCAGCAGGTAGATGCCCACCGGGCGATCCAGTCGGATCAGGCGGGCGAGTTCCCACAGGCGTTCGCGCTCGGTCATGGCGGCTTAGGGAGACACTGATTGGATTGCACGCTCGCGCTCGAGTCGCTTTTGCGTGCGAACAAGGCACGGTGACTGCCGTGCAGTCATTCTGCACAAGGGAACCGTAACGCCGTTCCCACGCAAAAGCGGCCGAGCCCCTTCGTGAAATAAATTGTGGGGGTGGCACCCCCTGTTCCCCGATCCTGCGTTGCGGCCCTTGCCGGTAGAACCACTACCGGCTGCGCACCGCGCCTTGTCTCGAGAAACAGGGGGTACCAACGCGAGCGTGCAATCCAATCAGTGTCTCCCTAACTTACCAGCCTTGTGGCGCAAGGGCGCCGGGCGCGCCACTCCGGCACTTGGGGATGCTACAGGTGCGCCTCCAGCCACCCGTCCAGGTCTTCCGGTTCCACCTCGCCGCGATGGGTGTCGAGGATGGTGCCATCGCGGGCGATCAGCACGGTGTAGGGCAGGGCGCCAATGCGGTTGCCGTATTCGCGGCCCACGGCGACCGCCTCGTCCTGACCGATCAGGACCGGGAATTCGATCCCGAAGTCGTCCACGAAGTGCTGGGTGGCTGTCTGTTCGTCCACCGCCACCGCGACGATGGTGAAGCCGTCGTCCCGGTGCGCCTCGTAGGTGTCCTGGAACAGCGGCATTTCCTTCTTGCAGGGCGGACACCAGGTGGCCCAGAAGTTCAGCACGATCAGGTCGCCGTCCCATTCGCTGAGCTGGCGTTCGTCCCCCGCGAGATCGGGCAGGGTGAAGTCGATGCGCTGGTTACCCGAGGCCTCCTCGGCTGCGACCTCGGGGGCCGCGTCGGTGGTGGCGCCAGCGGTATCCATCTCCGGTTCCGGATCGCCGCAGGCGGCCAGCATGAAGGCGCCGGCCGTGGCGAGTGCCAGCCCGGGGAGCGCGTGCGTGTGATGCCTCATGGTGTCACCCCGATGGCGCTTTCCACATGCGCCAGGAAACGGTCGGCATTCAGGTACCCGACGTTGCGGTAGTTGCGCAGTTCATTGCCGTCAGCGTCCCAGAAGATCATGGCCGGGGGCCCGAACAGGTTGAACTCGCGCATCAGGTTGCGGTGCTCCGAGGTGTTGTCGGTGACATCGGCCTTGAGCAGGTGCACGTCCGCCATCGCGTTGATGACGCGCTGGTCCTGGAAGGTGGTGCGGTCCAGGCGCACGCAGTCCACGCACCAGTCGGCGTAGAAGTCCAGAAACACCGGCTGGTTATTGCCCTGTGCCTGCTCCAGCTCGCGTTCGAGATCTTCGAGGCTGTCGATGTAGGTGAACTGCATCTCCGTCGGCCCGGCCTGTTCGCCGCTGGCGGTCACCGCGGGCTGATTGAGCGTGGCCAGCGGGCGGAAGATGTCCTTGCCGCCGGTGGCCGCGCCCAGCATCAGCAGCACGCCGTAGATCAGGAGCACCACGCCCAGGCCTTTCCACAGGGTGTGCCAGCCGGAGGTGCCCTCCGGCAGGGTCTTGAGTGCACCCATATAGACCGCGGTCACGATCAGCAGGATGGCCCACAGGAACATCGCGATCTCGCCCGGGATGACCCGTTCGAGCAGCCAGATGCCGATGGCCAGCAGGCCGACCCCGAAGGCCGCCTTGATGGTGTCCATCCACGGGCCGGCCTTCGGCAGCAGGCGTCCGGCGGAGGTGCCGATGGCCAGCAGCGGGGCGCCCATGCCCATGCTCAGCGAGAACAGGGCGATACCGCCCAGCACCGCGTCACCGGTGTGGCTGATATAGAGCAGGGCCCCGATCAGCGGCGCGGTCACGCAGGGGCCGACGATCAGGGCGGAGAGAAAGCCCATGATCCCGGCGCCGACGTAGGTGCCGCCTTCCTGCTTGTTGCTGATCTGCGACAGCTTGCTCTGTACCCCGGCCGGCATCTGCAGGTCGTAGAAGCCGAACATCGACATCGCCAGCGCGATGAAGATGGCGACGAAGGTGCCGATGATCCAGGGGTTCTGGAACGCGGCCTGCAGGTTGGCACCCGCCAGGCCCGCGAACACCCCGGCCACGGTGTAGGTCACCGCCATCGCCAGCACGAACACCAGCGAGATCAGGAACGCCTTGCGCGTGGTCAGGTTCTTCTGCCCGATGATGATGTTCGACAGGATAGGGATCATCGGGAACACGCAGGGCGTGAACGTCAGCAGCAGCCCGAAGCCGAAGAACGCCAGCGCCACCAGCCAGATCTGGCCGTCGGCCAGCTGGGCCGCGATGCGGTCCTGCTGGGTGACGGGCGCGGCGGCCTCGTCGTCCTCGCGCGGCTCGTCGCCGGTCTCCGGCAGGGCATCGGTGTCGGCCTCGGCGGCCAGGTCGGAGGCGAAGGTGACCGACACCTCCTGGGTCAGCGGCGGGTAGCACACGCCGGCGTCGGCGCAGCCCTGGTAATCGATCGCCAGGGTGATGTCGGCGACGTCGTCCGCGTCACGCAGCACCGGGACGAGGATCTCGACCTGGTCGCGAAACACCTGGCTCTCGCCGAAGAATTCGTCTTCCTGCAGCTCGCCGTCCGGCGGGTTGACCGGGCCCAGTTCGATGCCGTCGCCCTCGGCGATGCGCACATCCAGCTGTTCGCGGTAGAGGTAGTAGCCCTCGGCGATATCGAAGCGCAGGATCACCGCGTTCTGGCTGATGGCCTCCAGCGATGCGGCGAAGGCCTTTTCCGGTTCCAGCAGGTCATCGGCGGCGCCCAGATCACCGGACAGTTCGCCAAGGTCGCCCAGCGCGCTGCGTTCCTCCGCGGGCTCGTCGCGGGGTTCTTCGTCCGCGTCGGCCTCGCCGTTCCCGCCCGGCAGGCCGGGCAGCTCGATGGAGACGGTCTGGAAATGCGGCGGATAGCACACGCCGAGATCCGCGCAGCCCTGCGAGCGCGCGGTCAGTTCGATGGTTGTGCTCTCGGCCGCCACGATCGGCAGCTCGACCTGCACCTGGCCACGATAGGTCTCGACCCGGCCGAAGAACTCGTCTTCCTTGACCTCGCCGTCCGGGATCCGGGCTTCGCCCAGTTCGAGTCCGTCGCTCTCCGGCATGAACTCGAATTGCTCGCGGTACATGTAGTACTCGTCCGCGATGTCCCAGGTGAGGCGCACAGTGTCGGCGTCGATCGCTTCGGCACTGAGGGCGAAGGCGTCGTCCGGGTCCAGCAGGTCGTCCTCGAAGACGGCCTGGGCCAGGGCGGGCAGCAGCGTCAAGGCGAGGAGCAGGCTCGCCAGCCAGGTGCGCGGGTTCAGGAGGTGCATTGTGTAATCCAGTCCAGGTAATCGGGCAGCCCGTGTTCGATCGGCAGGGCGATGATCTCGGGTGTCTCGTAGGGGTGTTGGTCCGCCAGGCGCGTCTGGAGTTCGTCGAGACGTGCGGGCGAGGTCTTGATCAGTAGAGTGACTTCCGCGTCGATCTCGATATTCCCTTTCCACAGGTAGACCGAGCGTCCGGGCGGCAGGATGTGCACGCAGGCCGCCAGGCCCTGTTCCACCAGGGTGCCGGCCAGGGTGTCGGCCGCGGCCGGGTCATCCAGGGTGGTGATCACCAGCCAGGCGCGGGCTTCGGTGGCTTGCCGGGTGGTAGTCATGGTTCAGGAATCCCGTTCGATGCGCGCTGTCTGGCCCGGCCGCAGCGGCACACCGTCCGCCGGGGAGAACTCGACCTCGACGCGGTAGCCGCGTTCGGGCTCCTCGCCGGTCGGCTCCCAGCCCACGCGCGCGATGGTGCCGGGCAGGCGCTGGTCGCCGACTACGACCGTAACCGCGGTCCCGGGTTCCAGGGTCGTGGCCGTGTCGGCCGGGACGGTCGCCGTGGCACGCATCGGGTCGGTGGTGCCGAGGATCGCGAGCACCGGCGGCAGCAGGGCCGGGTTCACGTACTGGCCGGGGTTGGCCTCGACGCGCACCAGGCGCCCGCTGGCCGGGGCGCGGATGGTGGCGTCGTCAAGATCGGCGCGGATGCGGTCACGCTGGGCGCGGGCCTCGGCCAGGCGCGCGGCGACCGTCGCGTAGTCGATGCGGGCCAGTTCCAGCTCGCGCGCGGCGATCAGGGTCTGGTCGTAGAGGTCCTCGGCCTTGTCGCGTTCGCGTTCGGCCTCGTCCAGTTCCATCTGCAGGCGCTCCAGCGTGGCCCGGGCGGCCCGCAGGTCGGCATCGGTGCGTCGAGTGTCCAGGCGGAACAGGACGGCATCGGCCTCGACCCGATCGCCGGCGCTCGCCTCGATGGATTCGATGCGGCCGGCAACCGGGGCGGTGATGCGGTAGCGCTCGCCCCAGTCGAGCTGGGCCGCGAAGCCGTCCTCGGCCAGCACGGGCGCCGGGGTGACGGCGAGCAGGGCCAGCAGGCTGGCCGTGGTCAGCAGGGATGGGCTCGTGAATACGCGGGACATGGGCAGTTCTCCCGTCCGGTCGCCAGTGGGCCGGCGGCTCAAGGGGTTTCCTGGGTGGCGCGGAACGGGCTCAACTCGTCACGGCCGCTTAGCAGGGCCAGGCGCTCGTAGGCCAGGGCCAGTTGGTATTCGGTGCTGGCATTGAAATGCGCCGCGGCACTTTGCTGCACCATCGAGTCGCCCAGATCGGCCTGGTCCTCGATGTCGTAGAGGTAGCGCGCGCGGTCGATGTAGAGCTCGCGGTAGTCCATGCGCCAGGCGGCCTCGTCGCGCTGGGTGCGCAGGGCACGGATCTCGTCGTGCAGTTCGCGCAGGCGGTTGCGGGCCTCGATGCGTGCCTGGCCCAGTTCGGCCTCGGCGCGGTGACGGGCGGCGACGGCCTGGCCGACGCGGCTGTCGTGGCGACGGCCTTCGTACAGCGGGATCTCCAGCACCAGGCCGGCGGCGAACGGGTTGCGGTCTCCGCCGCCGAGGTCGCGGTTCCACCAGCCGGATTCGGCCTCCGCATACAGGCGCGGACGGCGCTGGGCGCGCGAGGCGGCCACCTCGCGGCTGGCGGCCTCGACCTGGCGGCGTTCGGCCAGCAGGCGCGGGCTGGTGTTGTCGAGCTCGGCCAGCAGGGTGTCCAGATCCGGCAGTTCCGGCAGGTCCAGCGGAAGCATGGGGGCGAGCACGGTGCGCACACGCCGGTCCGGGCGGTTCAGGGCCTCGGCCAGGGCGGCGCGGGTGCGGGCCTGGTTCTGCAGGGCGCGGGTGCGCTGAACGCGCAGGGTCTGATATTCGGATTCAAGGCGAAAGACCTCGATATCCGACACCTGACCGCGCTGGTTGCGCTCCTCGGCGCGTTCCTTGGAGACGTAGGCCGCGGCCATTGCCTCGGTGTCGCGGGCAAAGGCCAGATCGGCCAGCAGCACATCGAAGTAGCGCTCGAGGACGTGGATGCGGTGGCGGGCGTGGGCCAGTTCCTCGTGCTGGCGGGCGGCAACCAGACGCTGCTCGCTGGCCGATTCGCGCGCGTGGGACTGGCCGAAGTCGCTCAGCAGCTTGCGCGCCACGATGGCGGCGCGTGAGTCGTTGCGGCTGCGGTCCTCGATCTGGTCGTTGGGTTCGATCCAGCGGGCCTCGAGCCGGGCGTTTACGCTGACGTCGCGTTCGGCACGGGTCGCTTCCAGCTCCGCGCGGGCCTGCTCGCGTTCGGCGCGTGCTGCGCGCACCCGTGGGTGCAGGGCGTCGACGCGTTCCAGTGCGTCACCGACCCGCATGGGGTTGGGCAAGGGCCCGGCATCGGCCGCGCCGACGCTGTCCTGTGCCATTACCGCTCCGGCCAGCGGCCACAGGAGCAGGCCGGCCAGCAGCAGGCGGGCCAGTCGGCGCCGGTGGTGGGGGCCGGACGAGCGGGGGTGCATCGGCGACATCAGGCGTCGATCCTCGCGGGTTGAGCGGATGGGGCTCAGCGGCCGTCTTGTTCGCGCTTGAAGCGCGTGAAGTTCTGGTCCTTGTAATGCCCCTCGGCTACGAACTCGCCCAGCTGGAGGAACTCGCGGACGTCGCGCGTGGCCCCGGTGAACCGGGCGATGGGTTCGCCCTCGAGGTTGAAGAACTGGAACACGGGCGTGGCGCGCACCCGGTAGTCACGGGTGGCCCAGTCCATTTGGGTCTTGGTCTCGCCCTCGAAGGTGACGATCTCGATGGCGCCCTCGACGTCGACGCTGAATACGAGAAAGTGCTCGCTGAAGTATTCCTGAACCTCGGGCTGGTTCAGCACCTGGTTCTTCATGCGGTGGCAGAACGGGCAGTCGGCCATCTCGAAGAAGATCAGGATGCCCTTCTTGCCGGCCGCGCGCGCCTCCTCCAGCTCCTCGGGGAACTCGCCGAAGGTCGGGTCGAAGAAGTGGTGTTCCGGATCGCGCGGGTCTTCCACGGCGGCGGTCGTCAGGGCCGGGACGAGGAAGGCCAGCAGGGCCAGCATCAGGATCGGTGTGCGCAGCATGGTTCGTTTGCTCTCCGGAATATCTCGTCAGGCGTATGCACCAAAGACGTGCGGAAGACTGGCTTAATTCCCTTCCCCTTGCAAGGACAAAACGGGTCGCGGCCAGCGCGTTCCGGTGTCAATGGTTTTTGGAGTATCCGCGTCGCACCGGGGTTCCAATCGACAGCACCCGGGGGGCATGTTCCAATAATCGGGCCTGATCTGCGGAACCCCCTCGATGCGCAACCCCCTCTTTCCCCTGTTTGTCTTTCTTGGTCTGGTACTGCTCGAGATCTTCGGCTTTGCCTGGGTAGGTGACGCCGTGGGCGCCCTGATGACGGTGGCGCTGGTGATTATCACGGCCGCGGCCGGGCTGCTGCTGTTCCGGTTGCAGGGTTTCTACCACTGGCGCCGTCTGCAGCAGAGCCTGGCGCGCGGGGAGGTGCCGGCGCGGGGTCTGGTCGAAGGCTGGCTGCTGATGAGCGCCGCCGTGTTGCTGTTGCTGCCGGGTTTTTTCACCGATGCCGCCGGCTTCGTGCTGTTGATCCCGCCGCTGCGGCGCTGGGCGGCGGACGGCATCCTGCGTCGCGGCATGGTCCGCGCGCGTGGGGCTGGCCCTGGCGGCGCACAGGGCAGCGACACCATCGAGGGCGAGTTCCGCCGTCACGAGGACGGTGGCGAGCCGCCTGACGACCGGCTCGATCACGACGACCGTCGCTGATCTCCCCGCGGTCTCCGGATTTGTAACGCGCGCCCTTGACTCGCCTTTGTGTGCCCCTATTATTAGCACTCGTCAGGGGCGGGTGCTAACAGGGTGCCCGTCCGACACCCCAACTTTCCTGTTGCAGACACTTTATAAGGAGTTCGCACCATGAACCTGCGGCCTTTGCACGATCGAGTCATCGTGAAGCGTATGGAAGAAGAGCGCACCACCCCCGGCGGCATCGTGATCCCGGATTCCGCGGCCGAAAAGCCGATCCGCGGCGAGGTCCTGGCGGTGGGCAACGGCAAGATCCTGGATAACGGCGAGTCTCGTCCGCTGGACGTGAAGGCCGGTGACAAGGTCCTGTTCGGCAAGTATTCCGGCACCGAGGTCAAGGTCGAGGGCGAAGACGTCCTGGTGATGCGCGAAGACGACATCATGGCCGTCATCGAGGGCTGAGCCCCCGCCCCGCGTCCGTCTAACACGAATTTTCAGGAGTAGAACGAATCATGAGCGCTAAAGAAGTACGCTTTGGTACCGACGCCCGTACCCGCATGGCCAAGGGCGTGAACACCCTGGCCAACGCCGTGAAGGTCACCCTCGGTCCCAAGGGCCGCAACGTGGTCCTGGACAAGGCCTTCGGCGCCCCGACCGTGACCAAGGACGGTGTGTCCGTGGCCAAGGAGATCGAACTGGAAGACAAGTTCGAGAACATGGGCGCGCAGCTGGTCAAGGAAGTCTCCTCGCAGACCTCCGACGCCGCCGGTGACGGCACCACCACCGCGACCGTGCTGGCCCAGTCCATCGTCCGCGAAGGCATGAAGGCGGTCACCGCCGGCATGAACCCGATGGACCTCAAGCGCGGTATCGACAAGGCCGTCAAGTCCGCGACCGAAGAGCTGAAGAAGCTGTCCAAGCCGTGCACCGAGCACAAGGCGATCGCGCAGGTCGGTTCGATCTCCGCGAACTCCGATACCGCCATCGGCGAGATCATTGCCGATGCGATGGACAAGGTCGGCAAGGAAGGCGTGATCACCGTCGAGGAAGGTTCCTCGCTGGAAAACGAGCTGGATGTCGTGGAAGGCATGCAGTTCGATCGCGGCTACCTGTCGCCCTACTTCATCAACAACCAGCAGAACATGAGCGCCGAGCTGGAGGATGCCTACATCCTGCTGTTCGACAAGAAGATCTCGAACATCCGTGATCTGCTGCCGATCCTGGAAGGCGTCGCCAAGGCCAACAAGCCGCTGCTGATCATCGCCGAGGACATCGAGGGCGAGGCCCTGGCCACGCTGGTGGTGAACTCCATGCGCGGCATCGTGAAGGTCGCCGCCGTGAAGGCCCCGGGCTTCGGCGATCGCCGCAAGGCCATGCTGCAGGACATCGCCGTGCTGACCGGTGGCCAGGTGATCTCGGAAGAGGTCGGCCTGTCGCTGGAGAAGACCACGGTGGAAGACCTGGGCCGCGCCAAGAAGGTGCAGGTGACCAAGGAAAACACCACGATCATCGACGGCATGGGCACCAACAAGGACATCAAGGGCCGTGTTGACCAGATCCGTGCGCAGATCGAGGAAGCGACCTCCGACTACGACAAGGAAAAGCTGCAGGAACGCGTGGCCAAGCTGGCCGGCGGTGTTGCGGTGATCAAGGTCGGTGCTGCCACCGAGGTCGAGATGAAAGAGAAGAAGGCCCGCGTCGAGGACGCCCTGCACGCCACGCGTGCGGCGGTGGAAGAAGGCGTGGTCCCCGGCGGTGGCGTGGCCCTGCTGCGTGCCTGCGCCGCGATCACCAAGCTCAAGGGCGACAACGAAGAGCAGACCGCGGGTATCAACATCTGCCGCCGTGCGATGGAAGAGCCGCTGCGCCAAATCGTCTACAACTCCGGTGACGAGCCGTCCGTGGTCCTGAACCAGGTCCTCGAAGGCAAAGGCAACTACGGCTACAACGCCGCCACTGGCGAGTTCGGCGACATGATCGACATGGGCATCCTGGATCCGACCAAGGTGACCCGTTCCGCACTGCAGAACGCCGCGTCCGTGGCAGCCCTGCTGATCACCACCGAGGCCATGATCGCCGACATCCCGAAGAAGGATGACGGTGGCGGCGCCGGTGGCGACGACATGGGCGGTATGGGAGGCATGGGCGGTATGGGAGGCATGGGCGGCATGATGTAAGCCGCGCCTTCTCCGTACATCGCCGATGTACCCGGGACCCCGCTTCGGCGGGGTCTTTTTGTCTGGCGAGACGATCGGCCCCAGTGTGGTCTCGTGGGTCGGCGCCGCGTCAGGGAACCCTTAATGCGACTGTGTGTCCCTTGAGATACGCGGGATCCCCGCAGGGGCTGTTGCAATGACGTGACAGTCCGGCCGAAAGTGGCTGGATCCCGGCCAGTTTGCGGAATGTGACGGCGTTGTGATGCCGACACAAAAATTGCGTCTCGTTGCGTGCAAAACCAGAACTTGTGTGCCAGTATCAGGGTACTGTAGAGGGCTTGGCGCAAGGAGCTCGCTGCTTTGGATTGCGGATGCGCGTGCGACTACTGATTTCCGCACGACCGCAAACGGGGTCCGACGTCGATTGTTTTTACAAGGAGGCTATGCAATGAATCATAAGCTCGTTAAGAATCTTCTGGCCGCGTCCGTGGCTTCGCTGGTGCTGGGCGCCGCCGGGCAGGTCGTTGCGCAGGAACCGCCGGCCGCGAACGTCACTGACCGCAGCGGCAAGGTCGTGGTCGATCGCTCTGGCGAGTGCGTGCGCACGCGTTCCTGGGCCCCGGAAAACGTGAAGTTCGAACAGTGCGCGGGCTACATCCAGGAAACCGCCGAAGCCCCCGAGCCCGAGCCCGCCGCTGCCCCGCAGCCGGAGCCGGAGCCGGAATTCACCACTACCACGCTGAGCGCCCAGGCGCTGTTCGACTTCGACAGCGCCGAGCTGCGCTCCGAAGGCCGTTCCGCCCTGCGTGACCTGGCCCGCAGCCTGACCGCCGACGACGCCGAGTACAGCTCGGTGCTGGTCGAAGGTCACACCTGCACCATCGGCCCGGCCGACTACAACCAGGGTCTGTCCGAGCGTCGTGCCCAGGCCGTCGCCGACTTCCTGGCCAGCGAAGGCGTGCGTGAAAGCGACATCCGCACCGTCGGCTACGGCGAAGACCGCCCGACCGCCGACAACTCCACCCAGGCTGGTCGTGAGGCCAACCGCCGCGTGGAAGTGACCTCCGACGTGCGCCAGCGCGCCAACTAAGGTCGCTCGCAACACCCCGGTCGCCGGTTCGCCGGCGAGCCGGTGCAAGGCCCCGCTCCAGCGGGGCTTTTTTGTGCGAGTTTCCCCGCCAGGTCGCCGATGAACCCCTCTCCGCTCCCGGGCTGGCCGGGTTGGCGCGAAACCCCCTTCAGTCTGCGTTAATCTTGTGCCCCTAGACTGGGACCAGATATCTGGAGAGGCCGATCATCATGACGATCCATCGAATCCCGAGACGCAATCCGTTCGCGGCCCTGCTGGGGGGCGTTACCCTGATGGCGGGCTTGCTGCTGACGACCCCCGCGGCCGCCGGCGGCGTGGAACGCGCGACCGATCTGCGGGCCCTGGCCGGTAACGGTGATGGTCGGCCGACCGTGATCATGTTCGCCTCCAGTAGCTGCCCCTACTGTGACCGGGCGGAACAACAGCACTTGGGCCCGATGGCCGAGGATCCGGCCTTTGCCGGAGTGCATATCCGTAAGGTGATGCTGGACCGGGACGAGGTCCGCGACTTTGATGGCGAGACGCTGCCCGGGAATCGCCTCGGCCGGAACTACGGGGTGCGCGTCGTGCCGACCATCATGGCCTTCGATGCCGAGGGTCGTCCGGCCGGGACGCCGCTGGTGGGCATCCCCAACGAGCAGCTGTACCGCAGCCAGATCCGCACCCGCATCGAGGCCGCCCGCAACGGGGCCCGCGACGCCTCGAGCTAACAGGGAACTCTGGACGCCCACCGTGTCGGTTCGGCGTGGTGACGTGGGCGCGTTGGAGTGGATGCCTCACCGATCGCCACGTCGCTTCGCTCCTCGCGATGACCGGTCGGTCAGCGCCGGCCTCGAGAAGATTCTCGGGGAGTAGTCGTGATTCGAGTGTCGGTCAGCCGTTGCGAGAAAGCGCGGTGTTTCGGTGAGCTTGGTGTGCTAATGCCTGCATCCGAACCGCTTTTTCTTCGTGCCTTCGTGCGCTTCGTGGTGAAAAAAACGGGTTTACAGGGCGCAGCGTCTCCTAGCGTTCGATGCGGTAGATCAGGTCGACGGACTGTTCCGTGGTGCCGGAGGCGGTTTCCACGCTCAGGTTGCGGGTCAGTTCATAGCGCAGCAGGACCTTCGAGGTGTTGTCGAACAACCCGATGGAGTAGCGCAGCAGGAGTCTTGGCGAGAGGTACAGACCCAGCGTCAGCGCGCTCTCGTCCAGCCCGCCCTCGGTATCCAGTTCCACCTCGTCCAGGCCCAGTTCGCGGCCGATGCGCTCGGTGATGACCGCACCCTGTTCCAGGCCGTAGGCCGCCGCGGCGGCGGCGATCATGTTGCCGTCCGATTGTGATGCGCCCGACAGGGGGCGACCGGTCAGCAGGAACGACATTGCCTCGGTCTCGTCCATCGGCGGGTCGGAGACCACCCGCGAGCGCAGGTTGTCCGGCGTGCCGCGGATCTCCAGGCCGACTGTCACGTTGTATTCCCGCACGGTGCGCACCGCGCGCAGGTCCAGTTCCGGGGTTTCCGCCGGCCCCTGGAAGACGAGGCTGCCGCGTTCCACCCGCAGATCCTGGCCATAGTCGCTGTACTGCCCCTCGGGGATGGTGATCTCGCCGAAGAGCTGGGTGGGCTGCCCGGTGATCTCCTCGACATCCACCTCGCCGGCGAAGCGCGCGGTCAGGCCGAAGCCGTCGAAGCGCACGTCGTTGCCCAGCCGGATCCGGATCCGGATGTCGGTCTTCAGCCCCTGGGCCTCCTGGATCTCCTCGCCGAGGATGATCTCGTCGCCGGAGACCCGGATCGCGCCCGGCGGCAGGTCCGGCGGGCGGATGCGCGCCCAGGGCAGGAACACCTCGCCGCGCACGCGAATGCCGTCGGCGGGGGTGAAGACCAGCTGCAGGTCCGGTGTGATGCGGGCCTCCGCGTCCACCCGATTGACCACCAGGAAGTCCGTGCCGGCCAGATTCAGTTCGGCGCGCGGGCCGTCGCCCCCGAGATCGACCCGGCCGTCGAGGTCGATGCCGCCATCGCCCGACTCCAGCCGCCCGGCGAGCGTCAGCTCCTCGGCCGACACCACGCGGGCCGTGATCTCGGGGATCACGACGTCGATACCCGCCTCCGGGATCAGCACGCCCCCGTCGCGGAAGGCCACCTCACCCTCCACCAGCGGTGCGTCGAGGCGGCCACCAAAGTCCAGGCGGGCGTCCAGCGACCCTCTCAGGCGCTGGATCTCGGGGCTCAGGGCGGCCAGCCAGGCCAGGTCCTCGAGCCGCGCGACAAAGTCACCGTCCAGGCGCAGGTCCTCGCCGTCCGGGCGCAGGCGGATGTCGCTGCGGGCGGTTCCGCCCTCCAGGAAGTCGAGGCGCAGGGCGGCGTCCACGTCGCGGTCGCGTATCCGGGCGGTCAGGCGCCCATCGCGATAGGGGACCTCTTCGAGATCCCCGTCCTCGTCCCGCACGATCAGGTGGCCGTCGGTCGGGGTCACGGCCAGGTCGGCCGCCAGGGTGCCGTCGGGGTCGAGGCGGCCGCTGGCGTCGGCGTTCAACTCGCCGGCGATGGCCAGTTCCGGCGGCAGGAAGGGTTCCAGCCACGCCAGGTCCAGGGCCCGGATGTCGGCATCGAATTCCGCCCCTGCGGTGGCGCTCCAGCGGGCCTCGGTACACAGGCGTGCGTCGTCCCGAGCCAGGCACAGGCGCCCCAGCCGCGCCTGCTCGGGCCCGCCCTCCAGCGCGACCGGCTCGGCCAGGCTCCAGGCCCCGGCGGCGGGCTGGTCCAGGTCCAGTCGTGCGAGCTGTCCGCGCCAGTGCAGGGTCTCGGGGTCCAGGCCGCCGCGCAGCGCCAGTTCCAGCGAACCCAGGTCTGCCGCATCTGCGGCGAGGGTGACGCGGTGTTCATCCACGCGGCCGGAGGCGTCCAGCCGCAAAGACTCCACCCGCGTACCGTCGCCCGGTTCGAGCCCGGTCAGGCGCAGCTCGATCTCGGCGGGTGCGGCCACCTCGAGGCCCGCATCGGCCTGCAATTCCAGCCGTTCCAGGGTGATGTCCGCCAGTCGCAGGCCGGCGCCGCTGCCGCGCGCCGCAACGCGCGGACGCTCGGGGTCCCCCGCGATACGCGCATCCAGTTCCAGTCGGCCGCCAAGGTCGGGCCAGGCCCGGTCCAGCTCCGGTGCATCCAGTTGCAGTTCGAAGTCGAGGGCGTCGGTCCACTCGCCGCGGGCGCTCAGCGTGTTCCGACCCAGCGCCAGGTCCAGGCGGTCCACGCGCAGGTGTTCGCCCTCCAGCGCGAGTTCCGCCTGACCGGAAACGGGCTGTTCGCGCAGGCGGCCCTCCAGGCGCTGTAGTCGGGCCTGGAGGCGCGGGCGGCCGTCGGCGTCCAGGTGTCCCTCGCTGGTCAGGGCCAGCGCGAGCTGGCCGGGGAGCTCGGCGGCCACCAGTGACGGGTCCAGCCTCTCGCCGTCCAGCGCGAGATCCCACGCCAGGCCTTCGGTCCAGTCGAGGTCGCCGCTCAGGGCCAGCCGGGCACCTGTGTCGGCAGCGAGCTGCAGCCGTTCGATCTGGCCACCGGTCTCGCTCAGCGCGACCCGGGCGTCACCCGTGATGTCGATCCCGCGCAGGCCGGCCTGCAGCGGGGCCAGCTTGAGCTGCGCGGCGAGGCCACCGCTGGCGGGTGCGTAGTCGCCGTCCAGTGCCACGCGCAGTTGTTCGATGTGGCCGTCCAGCTCTGGGTGCAGGCGTGCCAGTTCCGGGGCCGCGAGGTCCAGCCCGAGGTCGAAGGCGATGCGGTGATCGGGATCGGTCAGGTCGCCGGCCAGGCCCGTGGCCGCACCCGCCAGATCCAGCCGCGCGAGGTCGCGGATGGCCAAGCGGGTGTCCTCGATGCCGGCCTCGCCATCGGCCACCCACGCGTTCAGGCGCCCGCTGAGCGGATGATCCTCGAAATGTCCTTCCAGTTCGGTGACGCTCGCGCGTGCCTCCAGGGCGGCCAGGGGCGGGGCGTCGGTCCCCAGCGGCAGGTGACCCTGCAGCTGCGCCTTCAGATGCTCGATCCCGGCATCCACGTCCAGACCCAGCGGCGTCGGCGTCAGCTGATGGGCCTCCAGGGCCAGGTCCCAGTCCAGGGCGTCGTCGAAGCGGACCGGGCCGGACAGGGCGATCCGACCGGCTTCGGAAGCGATCTCGAGGCCGTCAAGCTCCAGCGATTCGAGGTCTCCCCGTGCACGGGTGCTCACGGCGATGCGCGGCCAGGTTGCGAGGGTGGCGGCCGTATCGATCTCCAGGGCCCAGGCCTCCGGTGTGCCGTGCACCTCAAGGCGCCCGGCCTCTATGTCGACGTGCTGTTCCGGATCGAGGTGGTAGGCGAAGGGCTGCCACTGCGCGGTCAGTTCCAGCTCTGGCGTGGCGAACAGTTCGCGGGCGCTGGCATGCAGGCTCAGCTCGATGCCGGCGCGCAGGTCATGGTCCACCTGTACGCGTTCCCGCAGGGCCCCCGTGACCCGCAGCTCGCCGTGTGCCTCGTCGGTTCCCAGGCCCTCGGCGGCCGTCTCGGGCAGGGGGGCCTGCCACTGGCCGCGCAGCTCGAGCGGATAGTCCCCGTCGGTCTCGATCGCCCCGCTCAGTCGGGCGCGGATCTCCGGCATATCCAGTTCCAGCGCCTGCAGCTCGACCCGCGAACCGCGCGCCCGGGCGCCGGCCGTCAGGCGGGTGATGGTAGCCAGTGGCTCGCCGGTCTGAAGGATCTCCAGATCCTCGACGAGTAGCTGGCCCAGGCGCACTGCCAGGGGTAGCTGGATGGATTCGGGCAGTGCGAAGGGTTCATCGTCGGAGACCGCCTCGGGGTCGGGCGGCGGGAGATCGACGCGCATGCCCGTGGCGGCCAGCACCTGGATGTTCAGTTCCCCGCGCAGCAGGCTGCGGGCACTGACGCCGATGCGGCCCGCGGGCAGATCGATCTCCGGCCCGTCGGGGAGCGCCAGGTACAGGCCGTGCAGCCGCAGTTCGGTAAACAGCGTTCCCTCGACCCGGTCGATGCGCAGCTCGACCGGGGCCAGGCGCTCGCCCTGGGCGGCCAGCCAGCGGGTACCGGACTCGGTGGCGAGCAGGGCGCCGAGGGTCCCCAGCAGGACGATCACCAGGGTCAGGAGCGTGGACAGCCCCCACAGGCTGGCGCGCAGAACGGACTTCAAAGGTCCGGCCCCATGGAGAAGTGGATGCGGAAGTCGTCTTCCGAATCCGGGCCGTGGGCCAGGTCCACGCGGATGGGACCGACCGGGGAGCGCCAGCGCACGCCGATCCCGACCCCGTAGACCGGGTCGAATTCATCCCACTCGTTGACCACGTTGCCGGCGTCCACGAAGGCCGCGGCGCTCCAGTTGCCGACGACCGGGTAGTCGTACTCCAGGCTTCCAACCACCTTGTGGCGCCCGCCGATCACATCGCCGTCCTCGTTGCGCGGGCCGACCCGCTGATAGCCGTAGCCGCGGATACTGGCGTCACCGCCGGCGTAGAAGCGCAGGGAGCTGGGGAGCTCCTGCACCGCGTCGACCTCGGTGAAACCGGCGTCCGCGCGCGCCAGTACCCGTCCGGGGCCGAGGCCGCGGACGATCTTGCCGCTGGCCAGTACCTGCGCAAACGAGGTACTGGACAGGATCTCCTCGCGCGCGCCCTGCACGGTGGCCTCGAAGCGGTAGCCGCGCCGCGGGGTCATCGGATCGTCCGCATCCATGCGGCTGATGCGGTAGGACGGGATCAGCAGCTGGCTGCGGCCGCTGTCGTCCTCGCCGGCGGTGTAGTCCTCGTATTCGTAGCGCAGCCCCTCGGTGGTCTGCCAGCCACTGCGGCGCTGCAGGATACGGTTGGCCCCGATCTGGAAGCGGTCGGATTCCTGGGTGTCCGTCTTTTCCGTGCGGTAGGTGGTGAACAGGTTCAGGCGTTCACGCAGCGGGTCGCGCAGCGGGATCTCGTAGTTGTAGCCGATGCCGGATCGCACCGGGGACGCCTCGATCTCGGCCTGGTAGCGGTGGCCCCGGGTGTTGACGTAGCGATGTTCGTAGCGCAGGCGGATGCGCGGTCCGATATCGGTGGAGTAGCCGATGCCGGCCTCGTAGCTGTGGCGTTTGCGTGGTTCCAGCTCCGCGAGGATCGGGACTTCCAGCCCGTCCGCCGCATCGCGCTGCGGGCGCACGCGGACGCCGCCGAAGTAGCCGCTGTCGTTCAGGTTGCGTTGCAGTGCGATGATCTGCGCCGAGCTGTATGGGTCGCCGGCCTCGAAGGGCACCATGCGCTGGACGAAGTCGTCGGCGAGGATGTCCTGGTCGATACGGACCTGGCCCATGCGGTAGCGATCCCCGGTCTCCATGTGCAGGCGGATGGTGGCGGCGCGCGCGTCGCGGTCTATCTCGAGGCGCCGGGTGTGGAGATCGGCGTCGAAGTAGCCGCGATCGGCGGCGATCCGCGTCATGCGGTTACGCAGGGCCTCGTAGCGGTCGTGGCGCAGGGTGTCACCCACGCGGATCTCGGTCTGGCTGCGCACGGCCTCGAAGCCCAGGTCGTCGGCCCCCTCGCCAGTGATCTGGATATCGATCCGCTCGACCGTGGTGGGTGGCCCGGGGTCCAGGGTGATACGGACGTCCCAGCAGTCCTCGCCGCGCTCGAAGTCCAGCTCCAGCTCGGCGTCGTAGAAGCCGATGGCGCGCAGGGCGTTGCGGGCGCGTTCCTCGGTGTCGCGCAGGACCCGGCGTTCGCGAAACCCCGGCAGGTCGCAGGGGTGCCGCGCCAGGTTGATGCTGTTGCGGATGTTCTCGCGCTGGGCGTCGGTTCCGCCCTCGATCTGCAGACCCGGGGTGGCGCCATTCTCGGCGGCGGCTGGGCTTGCCAGGCCCGCCAGGCCCGCGAGCGCCAGCATTACCAGTGCGACCCCGCCGACGCGCGACAGGGCTAACCGGCGAATGAACAGGGCGCGGAGACGGGTCATGGAACGATGATAGCGGTTGCGAAGCGGGGCGCGTGTGAGGATCGGAACGCGCCAACTCACGCGAGTTCCCGCCCGACCGGCCGTTGCGTTACGCCGGCGGCGGATCAGGTCGCCGGGCAGTCCACCCCGCTACCCCGCGAGAACACCACCAGGTGGGTGAAATCGAGACGCAGGCGTACGTGTTCGCCGATCACGAAGTTGTCGTGGGATGGGGCCATGCACAGCACGCTGAGCCCGTCCGGCAGACGCAGGGTGTAGAGGAAGTCCGCTCCGCGGAAGGCCTTGTCGAGGATCTCGGTGCGGATGGTGCCGGCCTCGTTGTCGATCGCGATGTCGTCCGGGCGGACCAGGACATCCACGGCCGTGCCGGGCGGCAGCTGCTCCGACAGGGTGCCCTCGATCTCGCCGAAGGCGGTATCCACCACATGCTCGGCGCAGACCATGCCGGGGATCAGCGTGCCCTCGCCGACGAAGTCGGCGACGAAGCGATCCGCCGGGCGGTGGTAGAGGTTGTAGGCGGTATCCCACTGGGCCACGCGGCCCTGGTGGATGACCGCGATGCGGTCGGCGAAGGCGAAGGCCTCGTGCTGGTCATGGGTGACCAGGATGGCGGTGGTGTTCTCCGCGCGCAGGATACGCCGCACTTCGCGCGCGAGCTCGCTGCGCAGCTCCACGTCCATGCTGGAGAAGGGCTCGTCCAGCAACAGCAGTTTGGGCCGCGGGGCCAGGGCCCGGGCCAGCGCGATGCGCTGCTGCTGGCCGCCGGACAGGGCATGCGGGAAGGACTCGCCATAGCCCGACAGGCCCACCAGCTTGAGCAGCGAGCGGATGCGCTCGTCGCGATCCTCGCGGCCCCAGTGGCGAATGCCGAAGGCGATGTTGTCGGCCACGCTCAAGTGCGGGAACAGGGCGAAGTCCTGGAACACCATGCCGACCCCGCGCTTCTCCGGCGGCACCGTGCCCCGGGCGTCGCTGACGCTGCGCCCGTCCAGCTGGATGCTGCCGGCCATCAGCGGCTCGAACCCGGCGATGGCGCGCAGGAGCGTGGTCTTGCCGCAGCCGGAGGGGCCCAGCAGGCACCCGATCTGGCCCTTGGGCAGGGCCAGCGATACTTGGTGTACCACGGCGGTGCCGTCGTAGCCGATGTCCACCTGATCGAGGGCGATCAGCGGCGTGTGAGGCACCTGCAGGCTGGTGTCGATGGGCTGGGTCATGGCGGGCTGGGTCATGGGGAATTCGTCGTGCCTGCGGGCATGGCGAGGGGTTTCTGCGGCGGCTGTTCGTCCGCCGCGCGGGTCGGGCCCTGCTGGCCGGGGCGCGAGCGGCCGATGGTCACGGACAGCAGGATAACGGGAACCAGGCCCACCAGCACGATCGCCAGTGCGGCGGAGGAGGATTCGGCCAGGCGTTCGTCGCCGGCCAGCTCGAAGGCGCGCACCGCGAGGGTGTTGAAGTCGAACGGGCGCAGGAT
This sequence comes from Thioalkalivibrio sp. ALE31, assembly GCF_000377405.1. Lineage (GTDB taxonomy): Bacteria > Pseudomonadota > Gammaproteobacteria > Ectothiorhodospirales > Ectothiorhodospiraceae > Thioalkalivibrio. The sequence goes on from NZ_KB905021.1 coordinate 344,149, forward strand.
CAGCGTGGCGGGCAGCTCCTTGAGTACGTCGACGAACACCAGCAGCAGCGCGGTCAGCAGGGTGCCGCGCATGATCGGCAGGTGCACCCGCGTCAGGGTCTGCAGGGGGCGCATCCCGAGCGAGCGGGCGGCGTCATCCATGCTCGGCTGGATCTTGCCCAGCCCCGCCTCGACCGTCTGCAGCGAGACCGCCAGGAAGCGCACGGTGTAGGCGAACAGCAGGGCGAACACCGTGCCGGACAGCAGCAAGCCGGTGGACAGCCCGAAGGTGTCGCGCATGAAGCCGTCCAGGGCGTTGTCGAAGGCGGCAAACGGGATCATCACGCCGATCGCGATCACGATGCCGGGCACCGCATAGCCCATCCCGGCGACGCGTACAGCGGCGTTCGTGAAACGACCGCCTTCCATGCGCCGGGCATAGGCAAGGAGCAGGGCCAGGGCGACGGCGATCACGGCAGCCGCGATCGCCAGCCAGAAGCTGTTGAAGACCAGGCGCCCGAAGGCCGGGTTCATCCAGTGGTCGGTGGTCTGCATGGTCCACAGGCCGAGCTGGAGGGCCGGCAGCAGGAAGCCCAGCAGCACTGGCAGCAGGCAGCCGACGAAGGCCGCGGCCCCCTTCCAGCCGCGCAGTTGATAGCGCGGAAGGGTGGAGTAGCGGCGGCTGGTGTGATGGAAGCGTGCCCGAGCCCGGGACCAGCGTTCCAGCACGATCAGCACGAAGACGAAGGTCAGCAGTACGGCCGACAGCTGGGCGGCGGCGGCCGGGTCGCCCAGGCCGTACCAGGTGCGGAAGATCCCGGTGGTGAAGGTGCTGACGCCGAAGTAGGCGACCGTGCCGTAGTCGGCCAGGACCTCCATCAGGGCGAGGGTCAGTCCGGCGATGATGGCCGGGCGCGCGAGCGGCAGGGCGACCCGGCGAAAACCGCCGAACGGGCCGGCGCCCAGGGTGCGGGAGACCTCCAGAACGCACACCGACTGTTCCAGGAAGGCGGCCCGGCTGAGCAGGTAGACATAGGGGTACAGCACCAGTGTGAGCATGGCCATGGCGCCGCCGAGCGAGCGGATCTCGGGGAACCAGTATTCGCCGTAGCCCAGGCCGGTCAGGTCGCGGATCAGCACCTGTACCGGGCCGCTGAAATCCAGCATGCCGGTATAGGTATAGGCAATGATGTAGGCCGGCATGGCCAGCGGCAGCATCAGCGCCCACTGGAAGATGCCGCGCCCGGGAAAGTCGCAGACGCTGACCAGCCAGGCCACCGGCACCCCGATCAGCAGGACCCCGATACCGACCCCGATCAGCAGCGCCAGGGAATTGAACACGTAATCCGCGAGGACAGTCTCGCGCAGATGGGTCCAGACCTCCCCGGCGGGGATGAATACGTGCCCGAAGATGACCAGGATCGGCAGGGCGAGGGTCAGCGCCACGACGAGGGCAATCGCCGTCCACGGACTCGACGGCAGGCGCCGGCGGGTCGCGTGGGGTGCCGCTGGGGCGGCCGTACTGGTCGTCTGTGCGCTCATGGAGTGCGAATAGTAAAGGTTCTTGTTTCGAATACCACTATGGCCGCTTCAGGACTGGCGGATTAACGCCGGCGCGATGGCGGGCTCTTTGCATCCGAGTCTCCGATGTCTTCCGGAGTGCAAACAAAACGCCCCCGGAGGGCCGGGGGCGAGTGGGGGTACATAGTGTGATGGGGCAGACTCAGCGCCAGCGGGCCCGATCCATCACGCGCACGGCCTCGGCGTTGTGGTTGCCCAGCCGGTAGAGCTCGATGTTGTCGGCCTTGAAGTCGCCGAATCCCTGAAGGATCTCGCTCGCCGGGACGTCGTCGCGGATCGGGTACTCCTGGTTGACCTCGGCGTACCACTCCTGGGCCTCGGTGGCGGAGAGGAACTCCAGCAGGCGGATCGCGTTGTCCCGGTTCGGGGCGTGCGCGGTGACACCGGCGCCGCTGATGTTGACGTGCGTACCGCGGTCGTCCTGGTTGGGCCAGAAGACGCCGATCTGTTCGGCGACTTCGCGGTCACGCCCTTCGCCGTCCAGCATCAGGCCCAGGTAGTAGGTGTTGGCGATCGCGATGTCGCAGACCCCGTCGGCCACCGCGCGGATCTGGTCGCGATCTCCGCCCTGCGGCTGGCGCGCCATGTTGGCGACGATTCCGTTGGCCCACTCCTGGGCGGCGTCGGTGCCCTCGGTCGCGATCATCGCGGCCACCAGCGACTGGTTGTAGACGTTGCTGGAGGAACGGATGCAGATGCGGCCTTCCCATTGGCTATCGGTCAGGGCCTCGTAGGTCGACAGCTCGGAGGGGTCGACGCGATCCTTGTGATAAAGGATCGGGCGGGCCCGCGAGGACAGGCCGAACCACAGCCCGTCGGGGTCGCGATAACGTTCGGGGATGTTCTCGTGCAGCACCTCGGACTCGATTCCCTGCAGCACGCCGGCCTCGCGGGCCTGATGCAGGCGCGCCGCATCCACGGTGATGAAGACATCGGCCGGGGAGTTGCGGCCCTCGTGGCGCAGGCGCTGGAGCAGGCTGTCCGCACCGCCGGTCACCAGGTTGACCTGAATGCCGGTCTGATCGGTGAAGTCGTCGAGCAGCGGCTTGATCAGGTTCTCCTGGCGCGCCGAATAGAGGTTGACCTCGTCCTGATCGGCGGGGCTGCAGCCGACCAGCGGCATGCTGACGGCGATGGCCGCGGCGGTGCCGATCAGCCAGGCAAGTGGACGAAGCGTCATGGTGCGGTTCCTCATTGAACAATGGTCAGGTATTGGTATCTAGTAGACGAGAACGATTGTTATTTGTGTTCTCATCCCGTGTCAATACCCATTGGGTCGGCGGCGCGCTGGGCCGGGCACCCAATCGGGTGCAACGCTGATAGGCTTGGCACATGGACAAGCCTCTGCCCGAATCCCCCGCGTCCCTGCCCGCGTCGTTGCAGCAGGAGGTTCGCGACCTGCTGGCCGAGCTGGATGAGAAATGCGCCTGGCCGGATACCTTCCTCGCGGCGACGCCCGTGGCGCTGGCCTTCAGCCATTACCTGGCGCAGACGGTGCGCCAGCACCCGGAATACCTGCTCGAGGCCCTGGACCCGGAGGGCCGGGTGGCGGCCTGTGACGATGCCGCTTTCGAACGCACCCTCCAGGCGCGACTGGAGGGTGCCGCCGACGAGGCCGCGCTGCGGCATGTGCTGCGCGAGACCCGGCATCGCGAGATGATCCGCGTGGCCTGGCGCGATCTGTCGGGCCAGGCAGGCCTCGACGAGGTGATGCACGACCTGAGCCGGCTGGCCCGATCCCTGATCGAGGGCGGGCTGCAGTGGCTGGACCGGCACTTGCAGGAGCGTTACGGCCAGCCCCGCGGGCCGGCGGGCGAGGCCCAGTCCATGGTGGTCCTGGGGCTGGGCAAGCTGGGGGGCGGCGAGCTCAATTTCTCCTCCGACATCGATCTGATCTTCGCCTTCGAGGAGGCGGGCGAGACCGATGGCGAACGGGTGATCGAGAACCAGGCGTTTTTCCAGCGCCTGGGGCGGCAGTTGATCGCGGTGCTGTCGGATGTGACCGCGGATGGCTTCTGCTATCGCGTGGACATGCGCCTGCGTCCCTTCGGCGATTCCGGCCCGCTGGTGATGCACTTCGACGCCATGGAGGACTACTACCAGGCACACGGGCGCGAGTGGGAGCGCTACGCCCTGATCAAGGCCAGCCCGCTGGCGGGCGACCCCGAGGCCGGCGCGCGGCTGATGCGGCGGCTGCGCCCGTTCATCTATCGGCGTTACCTGGACTACGGCACCCTCGCCAACCTGCGCGAGCTGAAGCAGATGATCAACGACGAGTCGGCGCGGCGCGGCCGGTTCGAGGACGTGAAGCACGGCGAGGGCGGGATCCGTGAGGTCGAGTTCATCGCGCAGTCGTTCCAGCTGATCCGGGGCGGACGCGACCAGGCGCTGCAGCGTCGCGACCTGCTGGGCGTGATGGGGGTGCTGCGCGAGCGCGAGCTCCTGCCGGCCTACGCGGTCGAGCAGCTGGAGCGTTCCTATCGCTTCCTGCGCCGCGTGGAGAATCGCCTGCAGATGCTGAATGATCAGCAGACGCACCGCCTGCCCTCCAACGGGGATGACCGCCACCGCCTGGCGCTGTCGCTGGGTTTCGACGACGAGGCCGCGTTCGAGATGGCGCTGCTGCGCGAGCAGCGGCGGGTGCATGCCCACTTCGAGCAGGTCTTCAGCGCCCCGCAGCGCGCGGACGGGGCGGCCATGGAGGCCTCGCCGGAGGCGGATCGCGAGCAGCAGCTGAATCGTCTCTGGCAGGGCGCGCTCCCGGAGGATGACGCCCGCGCGGTACTGGAGACGATGGACTTCCAGCATGCGGACGAGGCCCTGCGCGGCATCGCCGATCTACGCGAGAGCCCGGGCGTGCGTGCGATGAGCGTGACCGGGCGCCAGCGGCTGGACCGCCTGATGCCGCTGCTGATCGGGGCCATCGCGGAGATGGAGGCCCCGGATGCGGTGCTGCCCCGGGCCCTGCAGATGGTGCGCACCATTGCCCGGCGTTCGGTCTACCTGTCGCTGCTGGTGGAAAACCCGCTGGCGCTGTCCCGGTTGGTGAAGCTGGTGGCCGCCAGCCCGTGGATCAACGAACAGCTGACCCGGCATCCGGTGCTGCTGGACGAGCTGCTGGATCCGCGTGCGCTCTACGCACCGCCGGATCGCGACGGGCTGCGCGAGGAGCTGGAGGCCGAACTGGCGCAGTTTCCCGAGCAGGACCACGAACAGATGCTGGACCGCCTGCGGCAGTTCAAGCAGGTGCAGACGCTGCGCGTGGCGGCCGCCGACATCATGGGCTTCCTGCCGCTGATGAAGGTCTCCGATCACCTGACCTGGCTTGCCGAGGTCCTGCTGGAGCGGGTGCTGCAACTGGCGTGGGAGAAGATGGTCGAGCGCCACGGCGAGCCGCAGTGCGGGGCGTCGGACGCGCGGCGGGTGGCGCGCTTCGCGGTGATTGGCTACGGCAAGCTGGGCGGCTTCGAGCTGGGCTACGGTTCGGATCTGGACGTGGTGTTCCTGCACGACAGTGAAGGGGACGAAGCGCAGACGGCGGGCCCGAAGGTGATCGACAACACCGAGTTCTTCGCGCGGGTGGCCCAGCGGGTGGTGCACCTGCTGGGGGCCTTTACCCCGGCGGGCCGCCTGTACGAGGTGGATACCCGGCTGCGGCCCAGTGGCACGGCGGGATTGCTGGTCAGTGGCCTGCAGGCGTTCCGGCGCTACCAGGACGAGTCCGCCTGGACCTGGGAACACCAGGCGCTGGTGCGGGCCCGCTTCGTGACCGGCGATGCCGAGCTGGGCGAGCGCTTTCACGCCCTGCGCCGCGAGGTCCTGACCCGCGAGCGCGACGCCGGGGCGCTGCGGGCCGAGGTCGTCGAGATGCGCGATCGCATGCTGGCGGAACACGCCTCGAAGAAGGGCCAGGGCTTCCATCTCAAGCGCGACCGTGGCGGTATCACTGATATTGAATTCATGGTTCAATACTGGGTTTTGGTATCCGCGCACGAGCACCCCGCCGTCTGCGACTGGCCGGACAAGATCCGCACGCTGGAGGCGCTCGGGCGCGAGGGTGTGATCGACGCGAGCCTGAGCGCGGCGCTGGCGGATGCCTACCGGGATCTGCGCAATCGCATCCACCGCCTCACGCTGGCGGGGTCGGATGCCCGAGTCGAGGCGCCCGACGACGCGCTCTGCGCCGTGCGCGATCGCGTGATCGAAGCCTGGAATGACCTGTTCGGCGAGCCGCAAACGGCCGCGAACCAGAACGCATAGAGGAACAAGACGATGTCGATGGCCGACCGCGACGGGGTGATCTGGCTGGACGGGCAGATGGTGCCCTGGCGCGAGGCGCAGACCCACGTACTGACCCACACCCTGCACTACGGCATGGGGGTGTTCGAGGGCGTGCGCGCCTACAAGACCGCGCGGGGCCCGGCGATCTTCCGCCTGCAGGATCACACCCGACGGCTGTTCAACTCGGCCAAGATCGTCGGGATGACCATCCCCTACACCGCCGAGGCGCTGAACGAGGCGCAGATCGCGTCCGTGCGCGACAACGGACTGGAAAGCGCCTACCTGCGGCCGATGTGTTTTCTCGGCTCCGAGGGCATGGGGCTGCGCGCCGACAACCTGCTGGTGCACGCGATGGTCGCGGCCTGGCACTGGGGCAGCTACCTGGGCGACGAGGGGATCGAGAAGGGAATCCGCATCCGCACCTCTTCCTACAGCCGCCACCACGTGAACGTGACCATGTGCAAGGCCAAGGCCAACGGCAACTACATGAACTCCATGATGGCCCTGCAGGAGGCCACCCGCTGCGGCTACGACGAGGCCATGCTGCTGGATACCGAGGGCTTCGTGGCCGAGGGCAGTGGCGAGAACATCTTCATCGTGCACGACGGCGTGCTGTTTACCCCGGACCTGACCTCCGCGCTGGACGGCATCACCCGCCGCACGGTGATCGAGCTGGCGCGTGAGGAGGGGCTGGAGGTCATTGAGAAGCGCATCACCCGCGACGAGGTGTACATTGCCGACGAGGCCTTTTTCACTGGCACCGCCGCCGAGGTGACCCCGATCCGCGAGGTCGACGATCGCCCGATCGGCACCGGCACCCGCGGCCCGATCACCGAGCGCCTGCAGTCACGCTACTTCGACGTGGTGCAGGGGCGCGACAGCCGCCACGAGGGCTGGCTGACCTTCGTCTGAGGCGCCCGAATTTTCCGTCAACCGGAAGCGAGAAGAATCATGGTGAATCCCGATACCGCCCACCATCAGGACCAGTACCAGACACCGAACGCGCAGACCGAGATCACGGTCACGCGCAAGGACCTGCCGCTGCACTGCCCCACGCCCAAGATGGCCCTGTGGGCCTCGCACCCGCGTGTCTTCCTCCCGATCGACGAGACTCCGGACGGCCGCTTCCAGTGCCCCTACTGCGGCACCCAGTTCATCCTGAAGGACGATTAAACAGTCAGTCGCTGTTGCGTGTGGTTTGTCCGCGGCAGACTCCAGGCCGTCACACTCTGATACCGTCTGTGAGCGCCCGTTCTGATCAGGGGGCGGCCGGTTCACCTGTTGCTGACTGGAGATGGGCCATCGAAGACCGAGTTGCAGGCCCAGGCCAGAGATTCTGAAGCGGCCGGCCGGATCCATTGCCTGGGCTGGTAACACAATCCGAGCCCCAGCTTTTATCTGGCGGACCTTTTGGTGTGCCCCTCGCGGCATGAGCCGCTGGGCAATGTTCTGCTTGAGGCCTGAGCGCATCGTGGCCCGATCGCTTCAATCCGTACCCTTGGTGCGCTAGAGCTCATCGTGGATGGGGTTTCGAGCTTGCTGTGCGATATCGAGGTTCCGGACAGATGACCGCGCAAATGCAGGCCACCTTGCAGGCTGCGCCTTCCCAGCGTGAGCTGCTGATCGTGAAGGGCCTGCGCGCGCTGGATGTGCGCTTTAGCGAGCGGGCGGTTGTGCAGGCCTATCAGGGCCTGTACCAGCAGTTATTGGAGAGGTTTCGCTGAATGTGTGGCATCGCCGGGGTGTATACGCCAGGTCGTCCAGTCTCGTTGCCTGGTGTCATGCCGATGTTGCAGGCGCTGGCGCACCGAGGCCCCGACGGGCAAGGCCACTTTGTCGACCAGGATGTAGCGCTGTTGCATGCGCGCCTGTCGATCATCGACCTGGCACGGGGTAGCCAACCACTTTTCAGCCAGGGCCGTGAGCGCATCCTGGTGGCCAATGGTGAGGTCTACAACCACCCGGAGCTGCGACAGTCCCTGTGTTCCCAAGGGGTGAGGTTTTCCACCCAGTCCGATTGTGAGGTGATCCTGCCGCTGGCCGAGCGAGACCCGGAGGGCTTCGCCACTCACCTGAAAGGCATGTTTGCGCTGGCGTTGTTTGATCAAACAACCCGCTGCCTGACGCTGGTGAGGGACCGTTTCGGTATCAAGCCTTTGTACTACATGGAGGTGCCGGGCGGCATCGCGTTTGCTTCGGAAACGAAAGCCCTCTTGCCGCTGCTGGGGGGCGCTCCGGAAGTCGAGGATGCCGCGGTTGGGCGGTTTCTTCAGGTCAACTTCGCAAGCGGGGACCAGACCGCATTCCGAAGGATCAAGCGCGTCCCCCCGGGTGGGCGCCTGACTGTCGATTCCCACGGCAAGGTTATGCTCTCGGCCTGGTGGCGCCTGGCGGACGAGGTTGCTCGCCAGCCTGCATTCACCGGGCAACTGACCGATGCCGTCGAGTGCTTTGACCAGTTGATGCATCGTGCTGTGACCGAGCACTTACGCGCAGACGTTCCCGTCGGCCTGTTTCTGTCAGGGGGCGTCGATTCCAGCATCCTGGCGATGCAGCTGGCGCGGCAGCCCGCTCAGGCGGGTCAGCCGAAGGCCTGGAGCATGGGGTTCGAGACCCAGTCGGTACAGGATGAGGCAGTGGCCGCGACGGAAGTCGCGCAGACCTGCGGCATCGAGCTGAATCTGGTCCGGGCGAACCCGGTCGCCCTGTTTGATCATCTGGTGTACGCGACCTGGGCGGCAGACGAGCTGATGGGTGATTTTGCCTCCCTGCCGACACTGCTTCTGGCGGCGGAAGCGGCTTCGGCGTCACACAAGGTTGTGCTGGCAGGAGAAGGCGGGGATGAAGTCTTCGCAGGCTATGGGCGCTACCGGATGCCGCGCTTGCAGCGCTGGCTGTATTCGCTTCGCGCCCCGGGAAGCGGCGGCTTTCGCACACGCGGGCGATTTGACAAGGCGCTGCCAGCGGCCTTGTTGAGACAGGGCTGGCGGCGGCAGATGAACAACGCCTGGCGAGTGCCTTTTCGGCAAACCTGGCGGGAGACGCCGGGGTTTGATGACCTGCAAAAGCGGCAGATCACCGATATGCAGACGTGGCTGGCCGACGACCTGATGACCAAGACCGACCGGATGTTGATGGCGCAGGGTGTCGAGGGCCGCGTGCCTTTCCTGGACCACGAGCTGGTCTTGTTCGGTTTGTCCCTGCCGGCCTCTATGAAGATTCAGGGGCGGACCGGTAAGCAGGTGCCCCGTACCTGGCTACAGGCGCAAGCAGGCGTGAACGCGATGGGTCGCAAGCGGGGGTTCTCGGTGCCCGTCGTGGATTGGGTGCAGTCCCTGGATCGTAAGCAGCTACTGCGGGCCCTGACCCGGTCAGCCGCTCTGCAGCCGCTACTGGATCCGGAGGCCTTGGCATCCAGCCTGAAAGCCCCGGGGCCGCTCAACAGACGACTGGTTGAGCCCCTGGCTGCACTCGTGCAGTTCGCGATATGGTCCAGGTTGTTCATCGAGCGCGCGGGCGAAGCCCCGCCCAGGCAGGTTGATCCACTCGCCTGGCTGCTGGAATGAGGGCGGGCGATTCACCTTGAGTGAATGCTCGCTATAAACCCAGATCGCACCTTGGTTGGTGGTCAGTCTTCAGCCGATTCCCTGGATTCTTGGGCCAGAAACTCTTCTGAGCGGGTCCAGTAGGTATCAATCCAGCTGGCTGGCCGGATCTTCTTGTAGAGCCTTTTCCTCCAGCGCTTTTCTGGCCACTTGCCCTGGAGCGCGTCCGGCGGGTTCGGAGAGCCGGGGAATGCAACCACCCTTGCGCCTTCGGGGATCGCGGGAGTGCGCCAAAGGCGCATGGGCCAGGCCGGTACGCAATGCACCTTGAATAGCACACACCAAGCATCCGGCCAGAACTGCAGCGCGTCGATCTCGCGGCTGATGAAGGTTTGCTCGTTGCGGTATTGCTCGCGGAAGTGGTCGAAGTCGCCGAGCAGCCGTTCCAGCAGGTAGCCGTGCACGCCCATGCGGAATCGAAACACCGAGGTGTTGCCGATTCCTTTCCCGGGTTGGGTCCAGTTCTGCATGACGACGAAGGGATGCTCGGGTTCGAACTCGAAGAATGAGTCCAGGCAGTCCGTGACGACCACGTCCAGATCCAGGAAGAGCCAGTCGCCCTCCAGCCCGGAGAGCGAGGCTGGATCGAGGTAGAGCGTCATCTTGCGCCAGCCGGTGTTGCACCAGGGTTCCGGAAGATCGATCTCTGGACAGGGATGCGATTCGATTTCCGGTCGCAGGCCCGTCGCGTCGTCCGTGAGGCATACGAACCGAAGAGGTCCTGTCGTTTGGCGTCGAACGGCAGCGTACAGCCGGTTCACGTACTCCGGACCGTAGAGCGAACCCCATTTCATGCAGATAACTTGTTTGCGGCGGACTCCGTGGGCAGGTGTTTGCGCGCTCTGTTCCATGGCGGTTCTTCCTCTTCGATTGCGTTGAAGAGCCAGGACCAGCCTGACCTTCCGGAGTGCCTGCAACGACCACTGTTGGGCGGCTGGATTGTCGCCCAAAGTCGGACTGCTGTCAGGTCGAATCCGACGCAGCTCACCCCGCAGGTCGCCTCGGTCCGGTAATATTCCGCGCTTATTGGACGATTGTCGGAGTTGAGGATGGTTCCGAACGGGGGTGTCAGAGGGAGATCTGTCGGCCACCAGGGCTACTGGCTGGTGGTGGGGGTGGCCGCGCTCGCCTTGTTTGTGCTGCCGTTTGGCACGGGGGTCTTTCTTCCTCTGGCGCTGCTTGCCCTGGGGGGGCTCGCTCTTGTGGCCTTTCGCTTGCCTGCGCTGTGGTCCGAGGTCTGGATCAGGTGGGTATTGTTGCTCTTGCTCGCATTATGGCTTCCCCAGTTACTGGCATTGAGCGTGGCGGTGGACTTTGATCGCGCTCTGCGTACAGCCCTGACCTACCCGCTCTTTGCGGCGGCAATACTTCCCTTGCTCTGGTTCGCCCGGCATCGTGATGTAGCGACGCCGTTGCTCTATGGAGTCCTCGCGCTGGCCGTTTTCTGGTCGCTGGACGGGATCTTTCAGTTTGTCACCGGCGCGAACGTATTGGGGTACCCGTACAACGGACGCCGTATTGACGGGCTGTTTCATCCGAACCTGCGGTTAGGCATCGTGCTGGCGCATTTCCTGCCGTTTGTTCTGGAGGCGTCGCGGCGCCTGACCTATACCAATCGGCTGGCGGCCCTGCTGCCTCTGATCGTGATCGTCGCGATACTCCTCTCGGGTTCCCGGGCGGCCATGGTGGCGACCTTGATCGTACTGTTCGTCTACGGTCTCTTCCTCGTCGGGTATTACCAGCTGCGTATGCGTACGGTGAGCGCGTTCCTGAGCATCCTCGTACTGGGGATTGTCGTGGCGCTGTGGGTGTCGCCCGAGACTCGGGATCGTCTGGCGGTCGTCTCGAAGGCCTCTGAGCTCAGCATCGAGGCCATTGATGAGGCGACGGCGAAGCGCGGGACGATCTGGTTTGCTTCCTGGCGCGTGGCGATGGACGAGCCGATCCTGGGTGTGGGGGTGCGCGGTGTTGAGCCTGTGGCCGAAGCCCGCGGCTATACGGATATGGCCTTTGCCCACATCCATTTGTATTTCCTCGATGTGCTGGTTTCGACCGGGATCGTCGGGCTGGTGGCCTACATGGGGGTGTTGCTGGCGATCCTCCTGGCATTGTGGCGACGCGCGAGGAGAAGCGAGCGAGACCTTCTTCCGCTCTACGTCGTTGGAGGCGTGGCGATCTTCGTGGCACTGAATCCAGTCAATGTCCACTGGACGATCTACAGTTCCTACACGACAGCGGTGTTGTGGCTGGTGGTCGCGCTGGCGCTGGTACCCCTGGTGCGAGGGGAGGCGGCCGGTTGCCAGGGCTGACCAGCCGGTCAGCGGCCGGCGAGTGCCTCGTAGAGATCGATTGTCCGGCGACGCATGGTGTCCAGGTCCCACGCGTGCGGCCATCGAGGGGTCGGGGCGTTGCCCCCCGCCCAGTGGGCAAGACGCTCAACAGCGGCCGAGGTTTGTCCTGAGGGTATGAGTCCTTCGGGCAGCAGTTCGGCGAGCTGTTCGCCCACGCCGCCGTGATCGTAACCGAGCACGGGCCGCCCCAGGCTGAGCGCCTCCAGAGTCGTGCGGCCGAAAGACTCGGGTTGGGTGGAGATTGATAACACGGCATCCGAAACCGCCAGGATTTCACGCAGATCGGAACGCTGCCCGGTGAAGGTCACGTGGGATTCCAGGCCGAGCTGCGAGAGGCGGTCTTCCAGTTCGCGATGATAGGCCTGCTTGCGCGGATCGGTGCCGCCTGCCATCAGCAGGTGCGCGGGGATTCCCCGCTGTAGCAGGCCCTGCAGTATGTCCAGGGCGTCGAAGTGCCCCTTCAGTCGGGTAATGCGGCCCGGAAGCGTGAGGATGTACTGCCCCTGAAGCTGCGGGAAGGCGGTTTGCCACTGGGTGACCCAGGAAGTTGAGGGCTGGAAATCGGGGTTATAGTCGCGTGTGTCGATTCCGCGATGGATCACTTCAATGCGCTCAGGATCAAGCCGTGGATACCGGGCGATCAAAAAATTCCTGAGGGTCTCGGATACCGTCACCACCCGTTCGCCCCGGGTGAGGATCTCGCTGTAGCGGTTAACGGAATTGAATCCGTGTACCGAGGTCACCAGCCTTGGCCGGGTTACTGCGGGCATCCGCGACCAGGCCCGCCAGACGACCCAGGCCGGCATGCGCGAGCGAACATCAATCACATCCACGCGTTGTTGTTGCAGAAAACGGCGTAGTGGGCGCACGAGCCGGAAAGTCCAGGGGGACTTCTGCCCGATCGGCCAGGCGAAGTGCTCGCTGCCCCGGGACTCGAGTTCGGTCACCATGCGGCCGCCCGCCGAGATCACCAGAGAGCGATGCCCGTTTTCGACCAGGGCCTGCGCGACCTCGAGGGTGCCGCGTTCCACGCCGCCGGATTCCAGAGCGGGCACGATCTGAAGGACGGTAGCCATGGCGCACGCGGGTGGAGAAAAACAGTGAGTCTATCAGGCGGCCGAGGGATGGGTGCGGTTGGGCGTCTCTTCCGAAGGGCATACAATGATCCCAGTGGAACCTCAGGTGTCTTGAATGAATTCAGCGGTCGAAGTGGCAGAGCAGGTTGAGGCGTCGTTGCGCGGGGCGCTGTCCGAGCCGTATCCGTATCGGCGGTGGTATCCGCAGGCGGTGCTGCCCGAGGCGGCGGCGCGAGCGGTGGAGGCACTGCCGTTCGAAGCGCCGGCGATCGGCGATACCGAGGGCAAGCGCGAGACGCACAACAGCTCCCGGCGCTTCTTCGACGCCGAGAATCGGAAGGCCTTCGAGGTCTGCGAGAGCGTTGCGGCGGCCTTCGAGAGTCCGCAGGTGCTGGATGCGATCTTTGAGGTGTGCGGCGTGGACGTGAGTGGCAATTACCTGCGCATTGAGCACTGTCTGGATACCGAGGGTTTCTGGCTGGCACCACACACGGACCTGGGCGTGAAGAAATTCACCATGCTGCTGTACCTGTCGACCGACCCCGGTTACGAGGCCTGGGGCACGGACGTGTACGTGGACGCAGACACGCATTACGAGACGGCGCCCGGCACCTACAACAGCGCGCTGGTATTCGTGCCAGCGGACAACACCTGGCATGGCTACCACCTTCGTCCCCTGAAAGGCGTGCGACGCTCGTTGATCATCAACTACGTGACCGAAGAGTGGCGCAATCGCCACGAGCTGGCCTCGCCGGATACTCCCGTTCAGCGGGGTGTACCAGCTTGATCGCTTTTTAAGACTGGATGGCTCAAGGCGGCGATTTCTTCTACGTCGACGCCTGTCTTGTTGGGGGCGCCGATGAAGATCGCTCAGATTATGCTGAGTCAGGGGTTTGGTGGAGCGGAGCGGTACTACGTGGACCTTTGCCGCGCTCTCGCCGATCGCGGCTATTCCGTGCTGGCTGTCTGCAGGCACGGATCGGTCGCCCATGGCGAACTGACGAAGCACGCGGCTATCGCCGTCGAACCCGTTCGTGTTCTGGGGGCCTGGGACCCACTGGCCCGGCGAGTGATTCGGCGTGCGGTCGGCCGCTTTGGGCCGGAGTTGGTGCACACCCATATGGCTCGGGGTGCCTGGCTGGGTGGAAGTGCGGCACGACAGCTGGGACTTCCTGTCGTCACGAAGCTTCATAACTATGTGAAACTCAAGTACTATCGATACGTCGACTGGTTCAACGTGACCACCTGCAGCCAGCGTGACTACCTCCTGAGCCATGGGATCGAACCGGACCGCATTCGGGTGATTCCGAACTTCTCGTCGTTTCCACCAAAGGATTGTGTAGAAGGTAAGACGGATTCTCGGCTAAAGGTTTGGGCAAGTTTTGGGCGTTTTGTACCCAAGAAGGGGTTTGACCTGCTATTGCGGGCCTTTGCCTGTTTGCTCACCGAGTATCCCGACGCACGATTAGTGCTGGCTGGAGACGGCGAAGAGGCAGAACGGCTCAAAGCGCTGGCTCTGGATCTGGGTATCGAAGGGTCTGTCGAGTTCCCGGGGTGGGTGACTGACATCAGGAGCTTTCTTGAACAGGCGGATGTTTTCGTATTGCCATCTCGTGACGAGCCATTCGGCATTGCCATCCTGGAGGCCATGGCGTGCGGCGTCCCGATCGTCTCGACGAAAACGAAGGGGCCGGTCGAGATTCTCGGTGAACCGTATGCCTTTATGTGTGAAGTCGACAGCATGGAAGATCTGTTGCGGGCAATGCGAAGTGCAGCTGGGTCGCCGGCTGAATCCAGAGAACGTGCCCAGTCTGCACTGGCCCGATACCGCGAGAACTATTTCGAGGGATCCGTGCTGCCGCGAGTTGTCGGCTTGTACGCCGATATGCTGGAGGCTTCGAGCGTCGGGCGCGATGGTGTCAAAGAGCCCTCGCATCCGTGAACCCGATTCGGCTCGCTAGATGGAGCGGAAAAGTGGTCTCGCCCGCGTTGATAGGCTGGGTCGGAAAAGCCGCAGGCTAGCGCAAGAGATGAGTGCCCATAGGGGGATCGATAATGGCTGATTCGCTTCAGAACTTTGCCCCATGATCGACGCGCCGCATTGCTGGACCCTGACCACTGGCGAGGCCGGGATGACCAGTCAGGTCCGTGGCCTGGCCGAGGCCGTCGGACTGCCCTACGAGCACAAGACGGTGGGTCTGCGACGCCCTTGGCGCTGGATGCCCGGCTCCTTTGCCCCGGGCGTGCTGCGGGGACTGACCGCTGACAGTGATGCCCTGGAGCCACCCTGGCCACGCCTGCTGATCTCTTGCGGGCGGCGGAGCGCCACGGTTGCCGTCGCCCTCAAGCGCGCCAGTCGTGGCGCCATCATGACTGTGCATGTGCAGGACCCGCAGATCTCTCCGCGCCATTTCGACTGGGTGGTGCCGCCGCGTCACGATGGGCTGGCCGGCCCCAACGTGATTGCGACGCGTGGCGCCCTGCACCGGGTGACGATCGAGCGGCTGGAGTCGGCGCGCGCGGATCTGGGGGGCGCCTGGGCGGCGTTTCCCCGGCCCTGGGTCGCGGTGCTGATCGGGGGTGCTACCCAGCGCGGTGATCTGGGGCAGGAACGACTGGATGCCCTGATCCGTGACCTGCGTTCGGCCGCAGAAGCCTCCGGGGGAAGTGTGCTGGTCACGCCCTCGCGGCGGACGGGCGCGGCCAGCACGCGACGACTGGTCGAGGGGTTGGCGGATGTTCCCGGGTTTGTCTGGGACGGGCAGGGCGAGAACCCCTTTATGGCAATGCTGGCAACAGCCGACCATATCGTGGTCAGTGCCGATTCCGTGTCCATGGTCTCGGAGGCGGCGGCGACCGGTGTCCCCGTATACACGGTGGCCCTGGGGCCGCTCGGCCGTCGCCTGCAGGCCTTTCACTCTGCCCTGGAGGCGGAAGGCGTGACCCGACCGTTTACCGGGGCGCTCGATCAGTGGTCCTACGCGCCGGTGAATGACACGCCGAAAGTGGCTGCGCATATCCGCCGCGAATTGGATCTGGAAGACTGATCGCGCGCGAGCCTCAGCCCGCGTAAGGATCGGGCATGCCCGCGCGCTTCTTGAAGCGCTTGTGGGTCCAGAAGTACTGGCCCGGGGCGTCCATCACGGCTTCTTCGATGATGTGGTTGATGCGCAGGGTGTCGGCGTAGGCGTCCTCGGTGGGGAAGTCTTCCACCGGGGGGTGGATGGTCACGACATAGTGGCCGTCTTCCCGGCGGTAGCCGAAAAAGGGCAGGACCGGGGCGCCGCTGACCCGGGCGATGCGATGGGTGGCCGTTTGCGTGTTGGCGGGTTCGCCGAAGAACGGGACCAGTTCGGTCTGGCGCCCGCTGGTGGCCTGGTCGGGCGCGTACCACACGGGCATGTTGTTGCGCAGGGTGCGTAGCAGTCCCTTGACGTCGTCGCGTGCGATTACGCCTGCCGTGTGGCGGTCGCGATTCACCTTGAAAAGGTGGTTGATCAGCGGGCGTTCGCTGGGCCGGTACATCGCGGCAAAGCGGCGGTGCAGGCCCAGCAGGCGCCCGCAAAGCTCGAGTGTGGTGAAATGGGCGCTCACCAGCAGGGCACCCTTGCCCTGTTCCAGCGCCTTGTCCAGATGCTCCAGTCCGTGGATTGTGTAATGCCCCTTGAGTTGCGTGTCGCGTCCCCACCAGGCCATGGCCATCTCCAGGATCCCCATGCCGGCCGCCTCGAAGTGCTCGCGCAGCCACTGTTCGCGCTGTTCGCCGGGCTGGTCGGGAAAGCACAGTTCGAGGTTGGTGCGGGCGATCGCACGGCGCTCGCGGCCGAAACGGTAGAACAGTCGCCCGATGCCGCGGCCGAGCGCCTGCTGCCAGCGGATGGGCAGCTGGATGACCAGCCGTGCCAGGCCGATGACCGCCCACATGGGCCAGGTGGCGGGACCGCGGGGTGGGCGTTCGGTCGCGCTCGATGGTTCGGGCCGTGCCGTCACGGATCGGAGTCTCCCTGCGAATGACCCGCGTAGTCTACACGGCGCTGCTTGCGTTGCTGACCCCCTTGTTGCTGATCCGCCACGGCTTGCGCAGCCGTCGGGCTTCGGTGCGTGTCCGGCTGGGCGAGGTCATGGGCTGGGCGCGCGCGCCGGAGCCGGCCGAGATCTGGATTCATGCGGTATCGGTCGGCGAGGTGCTGGCGGCGGAAGCCCTGATTCGCCGGCTGCTGGACGCCGGCCCGCGGCGCATTCTGGTGACGACCACGACGCCGACCGGTGCCGCCATGCTGACGGAGCGGCTCGGCGGTCAGGTCATGCATCGTTTCCTGCCACTGGACCTGCCCTGGCTGCAGCGCCGATTCCTGCGTGCCGTGCGACCGCGCGCCATCGTGGTCATGGAGACCGAGATCTGGCCGAACATGCTGGCGGAGGCGCGGCGTGCCGCGGTGCCGGTCGTGCTGGCGAACGCCCGGATGTCCGGACGTTCGGCCCGACGCTATGCCCGGATCCCGCGGCTGATCGCGCCGGCCATGAGCGGATTTGACTGGATTGCCTGTCGCAATGCGCTGGACCGGGAGCGCTTCGTCGCCCTTGGGGCCGTGCCCGATCGCGTGACGGTCAATGGCGATATCAAGTTCGACATCCACATCGAGGAGGACGATCGCCAGGAGGTCCGGTCTCTGCGTCCGGTGGTTGACGGGCGCCCGGTGGTGATTCTCGCCAGTACCCATGCCGACGAAGAGGCCCAATTGCTGCCGGGGCTGCACGCCTTGCGCGCTGAGTATCCACGCCTTCTGGTGATCGTGGCACCACGCCATCCGCAGCGGTTTCCCGAAGTGGCAGACCTGCTGGAACGTTCCGGGCAAAGCTTCATTCGCCGCAGCGAAGGGGTGCCGGATGCCGCCACGCATTTCTGGCTGCTGGACACGCTGGGGGAGTTGAAACGTTTCTTTGGCCTGGCCGATGTCGCCTTTATTGGGGGGTCACTGGTCGGTGTTGGTGGCCACAACCCGCTGGAGGCCGCATTGTGGAATTGTCCGGTCGTCATGGGGCCGCATGTCGACAACTTTGAACTTCTGGTGGAACGCATGGAGGCCGCGGATCTGCTATGGCGTTCAAGGAATGCCGAGGAGGCGGTCGCGCGGATGGCTGCGTGGCTGGGGGAGGATGAGTCCCGACGCGAGATTACTCGGCAGCGCGCAACCGCTTTTATTGCAGAGAATCA
The DNA here is from genome assembly GCF_000377405.1 of Thioalkalivibrio sp. ALE31. Lineage (GTDB taxonomy): Bacteria > Pseudomonadota > Gammaproteobacteria > Ectothiorhodospirales > Ectothiorhodospiraceae > Thioalkalivibrio. The sequence continues at coordinate 362,237 of NZ_KB905021.1, forward strand.
GGGTGCAACGGCGCGTTTACTGGAGTATCTGAACCGACATTCCTTCCCGGGACGATGACGGCGGGGTGCCGGGTTTTCATATGATCCCGGCGCGCCCGGATGCGTGTGCTTGATCGTGGGTGCGCGCGGTATCAGCTGCAACTCCTGCCGGAGCGTCGCAGCCACTGGCCGCATTGGCGGCATTGGTACCGATAGCCGCGCTTGTTAATGAGAAAGTGTCGGCGGGCGCTCAGGGGCTGGGGACCGCATCCGCATACATAGTCGTACTGGCGCATCGTGCGAGTGGTCAGCGCCGTCGCATGCGTGACACTCGGATTGGGGAAACCCAGCGCCCGCATCAGCCCTTTCCATTCGGGGCCATGGGGCCGAACCCTTCGTATGCCGTGGGCGCGGTAGACCAGCGAGTGGGCCACCTCGTGCGCCACCGTCTCGGGAAAATGCTGATCCCATTCCAGGCTGAAGGCTTCCGGATTGAAGCGCAGGGTTTCCGCATTCTTGCTCAGGCGCCATTGCCCGGCTGCCCGGCCTTTCAGATCAAATCGAATGGCCGGGAGGTCTTTGCCCGGTGTGCCTTCGATCAAATGATACAGCCGTGCCACCTCGTCACATATCTGCTTTCTCTTTTCAGGAGAAAGAGTGCGAGCGGACGCTTGTATTTCCTGCGTATTCTTATAATCTTTCTGGCATCGTTCCATGGGTTCGTATTATTCTGCCGTGGCCAAGGGAAACACTGGTTAATGTACACGCTCACGCTCGAGTCGCTTTTGTGTGCGAACAAGGCGCGGTGACTGCCGTGCAGTCATTCTGCACAAGGGAGCCGCAACGCCGTTCACGCACAAAAGCGGCCGAGCCCCTTCGGGGTTGGCACCCCAGGTTCCCCAATCCTGCGTTGCCGCCCTTGCCGGTAGAACCACTACCGGCTGCACACCGCGCCTTGGCTCGGAAAACCTGGGGAGCCAACGTGAGCGTGTACATTAACCAGTGTTTCCCTAGTTTTAGAGAATGGGGCGGGGTTATGAACCCCCTGTGGCCCAGACCTGTCATTGAATCGATTTTCAGAATCCGGGAGTGTTGCATGAGCATGGATAACAAGAAGGCCTCCGATCTTTCAGCCGAAGAACTCTACGCCCTCGCGCGCCAGCGGGAAAAGGAAGAGGCCGAGCGCAAGGAGGCCGAGCGCCGCCAGAAGCGCGAGAAGCTGATGGAAAAGCGCAAGGAGATGCTGGCGCGCCACCGCAAGGAGCTCAACGAGCTGGAGCGCCAGATCCGCGAACTGGGCGGCCGTGTGGGCCGAGCCGCCAGCACCGGCGGTGGTCGTCGCGGGCGGCGCGCCGGAGGCGAGTCGATCAGCCAGAAGCTGTGCGAGATTGTCGCGAAAAAGCCGGAGATGGGTATCAAGGAGATCAAGGCCGAGGCCGAGAAGATCGGCCTGGATACCAAGAACATCAGCCAGACCCTGGCCTACCTGAAGCGCCAGGGCCGGCTGAGCTCGCCGCGTCGCGGGATCTACAAGGCGGCCTGACCGCCCCGCAGATCCGCCCGTTCGATGCTCACGGGCGGATCTGCAAGCCCTCCTCCGTACGTGCCAGTTCGCCATCGCCCGCAAACCAGCGGGCGATGGTCTTTCCGGCGATCTCGTGGCGCCAGCCGCTGCCCAGGCGGCCGGTTGTGCCGTCCCCCTTCAGCAACTCGATGACATCCTTGCGCTGGGCGATCGCGGCGGCGGTGATCTGGTTGCGTCGCGCGCATTCGCGCAGCAGGGCCATGCCGATGTCGGCCAGGACCTCCTCGGCCTCGGTGAGCTTCGCCTTCTCCGGGAGCTGTGGCCATTCCTCACGCGGCAGGGCCTGGCCCTCGCGGATCGCCTCCAGCAGTTCTTCCTGACGCGGCGGCTTCATGCCGTCGGGAAAGCCCCGCAGCTGGTGCAGGGCCGCGGTGTCCTGAGGGGTGCGCCGGGCGATGTCGATCAGGATATCGTCGGCCAGGATCCAGCGTCGCGGGCGATCACTCGCCTGTGCGGCGCGTTCGCGCCAGGCCGCCACGGCCTTCAGCACGCCGCGCTCGCGCGGCTTGAGCCGCTTGACGCCAGAGACGCGCTGCCAGGCACCGTCGGGATCCGGTTCGTACAGGGCGGGGTTGCTCAGCGCCTCCATCTCCGGGCGCAGCCAGTGCATGCGGTCGTGGCTCTCCAGTTCATGCAGCAGGCGCATGAACACCGTGGCCAGAAAGCGCACGTCGTCCGCGGCGTAGTGGATCTGCTGTTCGCTCAGCGGGCGGCGTGACCAGTCCGTGCGGGTCTGGCTCTTGTCGAGGTCGCGGTCGAGGATCGCCTTGACCAGGTTGGCATAGCCGATCTGCTCGCCGTAGCCGAGCATGCTGGCGGCGATCTGGGTATCGAATACCGGGGCGGGGACGCGCCCGAGCTCGCGATACAGGACCTCGAGATCCTGTGATGCCGAATGGAAGACCTTGGTCACGCCGGCATCGAACAGCAGGGGCTCAAGCAGGCCCATATCCAGCCGCAGCGGGTCGACACAGGCGATCTGGTCGAGGGTGGCCAGCTGGATCAGGCACAGGCGCGGGTAGTAGGTCTTCTCGCGCATGAACTCGGTGTCCAGCGCGATCCAGTCGGTCCCGGCAATGGTGTCGAGAAAGCCCTGCAGGGCCTCCGGGGTCTCGATCAGGCCATGATCATGCATCGTGCGATTTCTGGCTGGCCTCGAATGCCGCCTTCTGCTCGGGGGTCGCTTCTTGCTGGTAGCGCGCCTTCCATTCGCTGTAGGGCATGCCGTAGACGATCTCGCGCGCCCCTTCGTAGTCGATCGACTCGCCGCGTTCCTCGGCGGCGGCCACGTACCATTTGGACAGGCAGTTGCGGCAGAAGCCGGCCAGGTTCATCAAGTCGATGTTCTGCACGTCCTTGCGCTCGTCCAGATGCTGCAGCAGGCGGCGGAATACGGCGGCCTCGATCTCGGTTTGCTTGTTCGTGTCCATGGCAGGGCTCCTTGTTTCGGGTTGGCGGGGCACAGTATGCGTGACCGTTCACGCTGCTTCGAGCCGGGCGCGGGTATGTGCACGAATCGGCGTCTCCCTCAGGTCAGGTGCAGGAGCCAGCGCCGGCGCACGTCGCGCAGCAGGAAAAAGATCAGCGGCCAGAGCAGGGCGCTGGTGATCACCGGGGCCCAGTACGTAATCCGGTCCGGTGGAAAACCGGTAATCCCCTGGGGCCACAGGGCCAGCAGCTTGTACAGGGCGACCAGGATCGCGACCACCATCATCTGCTGCCAGACCGGGTACACCCGCAGGCGCGGATGGATCTGCAGCACGATGTAGATGATCACCGCCAGGGCGATGGCGTTCTGCCCCAGCAGTTGCCCCATCAGGGTATCCAGCAGTAAGCCGGCGACAAAGGCGGTCAGGATGCCCACGCGGGTCGGAAACGCCATGGCCCAGTAGATCAGGACCAGTGCCAGCCACTCCGGCCGCGCGGGGCGCAGGGTCTCGGGGATTGGCACGATGGCCAGGGCCAGGGCCGCCAGCAGGGTCAGCGCCACCGGCCAGGGGATGCCGATGGCGCGGGTCATGGCGTTGCCGGCGCGTTGTCGTCCGGCTCGGGTTCCGGCGTGAATGCGCCCGGCCTTGCCTCCGCATCCTCATCCAGTTCAAGGGGGGCGATGCCCGGCATGATTCCCTCGGTCCACAGCAGCAGGACCTCCCGGGAACGGTCCAGCGCCGCCAGTGGCTCGGCCTGGATGCTCAGAAAGGGCTGGCCCTGCGGGCGCTCGACGGAGGTGACCCGGGCGACTGGATAGTCGGCCGGGAAACGGCCGCCCAGCCCGGAGGTCAGCAGCAGGTCGCCGGGTTCGACGTCTTCCTGCAGCGGGACGTGGCGCATTTCGAGGCGTTGCGGGTTGCCGGTCCCGACCACCAGCCCCCGCAGGCCCGTGCGCGCGCTGAGCACCGGCAGGGCGTGGCTGGGATCGGAGATTAGCAGGGCCACGGAGCTGGTCAGGCGGGTGGACAGGACCTGACCGATCACGCCATCGGCATTGATGACCGGCTGGCCCGCGTAGACGTCGTCCGCGCGCCCCTTGTTGAGCACGATCTGCTGGCGGAAGGGGTCCAGGTCCACGGCCAGCAGCTTGGCGATCTCGACGCGTTCCTCGGCCTGCTGCGCGGTATTGAGCAGGGCCCGCAGGCGGTCGTTCTCCTGCTGCAGGGCCTCGAAACGCAGCTGGCGGGCGCGCAGTTCGGCGTTCTCGCTGCGCAGGATGCGGTTCTCGGTGATCAGGTCCTCGCGGCGGGTGAACGACTCGAACACCCGGCTGACCGCCCGGACCGGTGCGTCCACCGCGACCTGCAGCGGGTAGGTCACGGTGGCCAGGGTGCTGCGGACAAACTGCAGTTCATTGACGCGGTGGTCCAGCGCCATCAGCGCCAGGCCCAGCAGGATGACCGCGAGCAGGCGCAGAGTGGGCGAGACACCCAGTCTGAACAGCGGCTTGCTGATGGCGTGACCTCCGGTTGCGGATCGCGTCGACGAGGCAGGGTTGCGGGGTGTTGTACCCGCGATCCTGCCGACCAGTTGCGGTCCGGAGTGTAACCCGAGTCACCGGCCGCGGGAGAGCCAGGGCTCCCGTGGCCGGAGTGGGGGTTATTCCATTGCCAGGAAGTCGACCCGCTTTTCGTCGAGCATCTCGAGCACGCGGCCGCCGCCGCGGGCGACGCAGGTCAGCGGGTCGTCGGCGATGACCACCGGAATGCCGGTTTCCTCCATCAGCAGGCGGTCCAGCTGCTGCAGCAGGGCGGAGCCGCCGGTCAGCACGATGCCGCGCTCGGCAACGTCCGCGCCCAGTTCCGGCGGGGTCTGCTCCAGCGCGGTACGCACGGCGGAGACGATGCCGTACAGCGGGTCCTGCAGGGCCTCGAGGATCTCGTTGGAGTTCAGGGTGAACGAGCGCGGCACGCCCTCGGCCAGGTTGCGGCCCTTGACCTCGATCTCCAGCAGCTCCTTGCCCGGGTAGGCGGAGCCCACCGCGTGCTTGATGCGCTCGGCGGTGGCCTCGCCGATCAGCACGCCGTAGTTGCGGCGCACGTAGGCCATGATGGCCTCGTCGAAGGTGTCACCGCCGATGCGCACGGATTCCGAGTAGACGATGCCGTTCATCGACAGCACGGCGACCTCGGAGGTGCCACCGCCGATATCCAGCACCATCGAGCCCACCGCCTCGTCCAGCGGGATGCCGGCGCCAATGGCCGCGGCCACCGGTTCCTGCAGCAGGTAGACCTTGCGCGCCCCGGCGCCGAAGGCCGATTCGCGGATCGCGCGGCGTTCCACCTGGGTCGCGCCGCAGGGCACGCAGACCAGCACGCGCGGGCTGGGCCGGAAGATCCGGCGTTCGTGCACCTTCTTGATGAAGTACTGCAGCATCTTCTCAGTGGTGGTGAAGTCGGCGATCACGCCGTCCTTCATCGGGCGCACCGTTACCACGTGCTCCGGCGTGCGGCCGAGCATCTTCTTCGCCTCGATCCCCACGGCCTCGATGGAGCGCGGGCCGCCCGGGCCGCGGTCCTGACGAATGGCGACCACGGAGGGTTCGTTCAGGACGATGCCCTGGCCGCGCATATAGATAAGGGTGTTGGCGGTGCCGAGGTCGATGGAGATGTCGTTGGAGAACAACCCCAGGAGGCGTTTGAACATGAAGAAGAAACCTGCTTGAGTGGGCGGGCGGGAAAGCCGTCGACTCTAGCAAGCGCCCGGGGTTTGGGCAACAACGGCTTTGTGGTAAGTTTGCGCTCCGTTTTGCCCGTTGAACTGAACGCAACAGGACCCTTCCCGCCATGTCCGTCGATACCTCCGAAGTCCGGCGCATCGCCCATCTCTCCCGTCTGGCCATGAACGACGATCAGGCCCGGGATTTCGCGGGAGGGCTGAGCGATATCTTTGCCTTTGTCGAACAACTGGATGGGGCGGCCATCGAGGGTGTCGAGCCGATGGCCCACCCGCTGGATGCCGAGCAGCGTCTGCGTCCGGATGCGGTCACCGAGCCGGACCGGCGCGAGGCCTACCAGGCGATCGCCCCGGCCGTCGAGGGCGGACTGTATCTGGTCCCGCGCGTGATCGAGTGATCCCCCGCGCGTGATCCACTCCACGTTGTCACCGTTCTGTTGAATCCGTCACGCTTCTAGCCAGCAAGAGTCCCCGAAACCATGGCCCAGGAAACCCTGTCCGGCTGGGTGCGCAAGCTCCAGGCCCGCGAGATCAGTTCGCGCGAACTGACCCAGCTGTATCTGGACCGGATCGAGCGCCTCGATCCGGAACTGAACAGCTTTATCACCGTGACCGCCGAGCAGGCGCTGGCGCAGGCCGACGCCGCCGATGCGCGTCTGGCCCAGGGCGAGCAAGCGCCGTTGCTGGGGGTGCCGATCGCGCAGAAGGACATCTTCTGCACCGAGGGCGTGCGCACCTCCTGCGGCTCGCGCATGCTGGATCCGTTCGTCTCGCCCTATAACGCCACCGTGGTCGAGCGCATGAATGCCGCCGGGGCGGTGATGCTGGGCAAGACCAACATGGACGAATTCGCGATGGGTTCGTCCAACGAGACCAGTTTCTACGGGCCCGTGCGCAATCCCTGGGATACCGGGCGGGTCCCGGGTGGTTCCTCCGGGGGCTCCGCCGCCGCGGTGGGCGCGCGCCTGGTGCCGGGGGCCACCGGCACCGACACCGGCGGCTCGATCCGCCAGCCGGCCGCGTTCTGCGGCATTACCGGGCTTAAGCCGACCTACGGCCGCGTCTCGCGCTACGGGATGATCGCCTTCGCCTCCAGTCTCGACCAGGGCGGGCCGATGGCCGCGACCGCCGAGGACTGCGGCCGGATGCTGAACGCGATGGCGGGCTTCGACGAGCGCGACTCCACCAGCGTCGAACGCCCGGCTGAGGACTTCACCGCCGGTCTGAACCAGGACCTCAAGGGCCTGCGCATCGGGCTGCCGACCGAGTTCTTCGGCGAGGCGGGCCTCGACGAGCGCGTGCGCGGCGTAATCGACGCGGCCATCGAGGTGCTCAAGGGCCGCGGTGCCGAGGTGCGCGAGGTCGGCCTGCCCAACAGCCACCTGTCGGTGCCGGCCTATTACGTGGTCGCCCCGGCCGAATGCTCCTCCAACCTCGCGCGTTTCGACGGCGTGCGCTATGGCTATCGCTGCGAGAACCCCGAGGACCTGATGGACCTCTACACCCGCTCGCGCGGGGAGGGCTTCGGCGACGAGGTGAAGCGCCGCATCATGGTCGGCACCTACGTGCTGTCCGCCGGCTACTACGACGCCTACTACCTGAAGGCGCAGAAGGTCCGCCGTATCATCGCCGACGACTTCCGCCGCGCGTTTGCGGACGTGGACGTGCTGCTGGCCCCGACCACCCCGGAACTGCCGTTCGCACTCGGTGCCAAGGCCGACCCGGTCAGCATGTATCTGTCCGACATCTACACCATCGCCGCGAACCTCGCCGGGCTGCCGGCGATGTCGCTGCCGGCCGGCGAGATCGACGGCCTGCCGGTGGGGCTACAACTGATCGGCAACTACTTCGACGAGGCGCGCCTTCTGGGCGTCGCCCATCAGTATCAGCAAGAGACCGACTGGCACACGCGTGTGCCGGCGGCCTTCGCCTGAGGATCGCCGCATGGAATGGGAAACCGTCATCGGGCTGGAGATTCATGCCCAGCTCAATACCGTCTCCAAGATCTTTTCCGGGGCGCCCACCGCCTACGGCGCCGAGCCCAACCGCCAGGCCTGCCCGGTGGATCTGGGCATGCCGGGCGTGCTGCCGGTGCTGAACCAGGGCGCGGTCGAACGGGCCGTGATGCTGGGGCTGGCGATCAACGCCGAGATCACCCCGCGCTCGGTGTTCGCGCGCAAGAACTACTTTTATCCGGATCTCCCCAAGGGCTACCAGATCTCGCAGTTCGAGCTGCCGATCGTGGGCCTGGGGCACCTGGATATCGAGCTGGAAGACGGCACGACCAAGCGCATCGGGGTGACCCGCGCGCACCTCGAGGAGGACGCCGGCAAGAGCCTGCACGAGGGCTTCGAGGCGATGACCGGTATCGACCTCAACCGCGCCGGTACCCCGCTGATCGAGATCGTCTCCGAGCCGGAGCTGCGCTCCGCGAAGGAAGCCGTCGCCTACATGAAGAAGCTGCACTCGCTGGTGCGCTATCTCGATATCTGCGACGGCAACATGCAGGAAGGCAGCTTCCGCTGTGACGCGAACGTCTCGATCCGACCGAAGGGACAGACCGAGTTCGGTACCCGCGCGGAACTGAAGAATCTGAACTCCTTCCGCTTCGTCGAGCGCGCGATCAACTTCGAGGTCGAACGCCAGATCGACGTGATCGAGAGTGGCGGCACGGTGGTCCAGGAGACCCGCCTGTACGACCCGGACCGCGACGAGACGCGTTCCATGCGCAGCAAGGAAGAGGCCAACGACTACCGCTACTTCCCCGATCCGGATCTGCTGCCACTGGTCGTGGACAGCGCCTTCATCGAGACCGTGCGCGAAAAGCTCCCGGAGCTGCCGGACGCCAAGCGCGCGCGCTTCGTCGAGCAGTACGGCCTGTCGGACTACGACGCCGGCGTGCTGACCGCGACCCGCGAGATGGGCGACTTCTACGAGGCCGTGGCCGCCGGCTGCGATGCACCCAAGCTGGCCGCCAACTGGGTGATGGGCGAATTCTCCGCCGCGCTCAACCGCTCCGAGGTGGAACTGGGGGAGGCCCCGGTCAACGCCGACGGCCTGGCCGGACTGATCGCGCGCATCCAGGACGAGACCATCTCCGGCAAGATCGCCAAGGAGGTCTTCGAGGCGATGTGGAACGGCGAGGGCGACGCCGACGCGGTGATCGAGGCCAAGGGCCTCAAGCAGATCACTGACACCGGCGCGATCGACGCCATCATCGACGAGGTCATGGCCAACAACCCGCAGCAGCTCGAGCAGTACCGCGGCGGCAAGGACAAGCTGTTCGGCTTCTTCGTCGGCCAGGTGATGAAGGCCACCCAGGGCAAGGCCAACCCGGCCCAGGTCAACGAGCGCCTGAAGGCGAAGCTGGACGGTTGATGCGCGGACCGCGATCCCATGCGTGAGGCCGACACCCTGCATCGCTTCATGCTGGAGGAGGCCGGGGTGCGTGGTGAATGGGTGCACCTCGACGCCGCCTGGCAGGCCCTGCTGCAGCGCCACGAGTACCCGCCCGTGGTGCGCGATCTGCTGGGCCAGGCCTATGCGGCCGTGGCCCTGACCGCGGCCACGCTCAAGTTCAATGGCTCGTTGATCCTGCAGGTGACCGGTCCCGGCCCCGTGCACATGATCGTGGCCCAGGCCGATGGCCAGGGCCGGCTGCGCGGGCTCGCCCGCTTTCGCGAGACGCCGCCCGAGGGCGCCACACTGGCCGAGTGCGCCGGAGAGGACGCGCGGCTGATGCTGACGCTGGACCCCGGCGACGGTGGCGAGCGCTACCAGGGTGTGGTCGAGCTGGAGGGCGAGACCCTCGCGGATGCCATGAATGTCTACTTCGAGCGTTCGGAGCAGCTGCCGACCCGGCTGTGGCTGGCCAGCGGGGCGGAGTCCGCGGCCGGCATGCTGTTGCAGGCGCTCCCGGGCGAGGGCGGCGATGCGGTCACGCGGGACTCGGAGGCATGGAACCGCGCGACGATCCTGGCCGAGACCACCACCGCCGAGGAGTTGCTGGAGCTGGATGCCGGCACGCTGCTGGGCCGGCTGTTCGCCGAAGAGCGCGTGCGCCTGTTCGACGGCACGGGCGTCAGCTTTCACTGCCCGTGTTCCCGCGAGCGTATCGGCGAGACCCTGCGCAGCCTCGGCCGTGACGAGATCCGCGGCATCATCGAGGAGCAGGGCGCGGTGGATGTGACCTGCGAATTCTGCAACGCCCACTACCACTTCGACCCGGTCGATGCCGAGGCCCTCTGCGCCGCCGAGGGTACCCAGCCTCCGACCCCGGACACCCGTCAGTAGTCAGCCCTTTGCGGCCCTCCCGCCGCACCCTCTCGTTAGCCCGCCGTGACCCCCGGTCGCCGGCCGGGCGCGGGCCGAGCCCCCGAGCGCCCGTGGTCTTGCTATAGAAGCAGGACTGATCTAGCAGCGTTCGCAGACGGGGGCGCAATGTATTCCCGGCATACCGAAATCCCGACCCTGGATGTCCGCCCCGGCTGGCTGGTGGAGGCGCGTTACTTCAACCAGGTGCGGCGTGCCCTGGCCCGTCTGGGGCCGGAGGTGCGCCTGTCGCCGCCGGGGCTGAAGCATCTCGACCTGATCCTCCAGCGCGATGCGTGGATTGTGGTCGACCGGGTGCTGAACGATATGCCGGTGGTCGCCTGGACCGCCTTTCACTCCCGGGGGCGGCGCAGCCTGCATCGCCCAGTGGCCTGCGAACTGCTGCTGTTCCACGCCATGGCCAGCATGGTGATGAACCGCACCCTGTCGGCGATGGAGCCGGAGCTCGCGGCCGCACTGGCCGAGGCCGGGCCGCCGGCGGCCTCCGGCAAGGTCCTGCCGTTTAATCCGCGCTCCTGCGCCTGAATCGGGGTTGCCCCGGGTTCAGGACGGGGCGTGGCGGTGGCCACACGCGGGGCAGCCGGGGTCGCGCCGCAGGCGAATCTCCCGGAACTGCATGGCCAGTCCGTCGAGGATCAGCAGCCGGCCGCTCAGGGTCGGCAGGCCCATCAGCAGCTTCAGCGCCTCGGTGGCCTGCAGGCTGCCGACCACGCCGGGCAGACTGGCCAGCACCCCGTTTGCGGCGCAGGTGTCCTCGTCGCCGCCCCCTTCGCCGTAGAGACAGTGGTAGCAGGCCGCCTCGGGATCGCGGTAGTCGAAGGTGGTCAGCTGCCCCTCGAAACGGATCACGGCGCCGGAGACCAGTGGCGTGCCGGCTGCCAGCGCGGCCCGGTTGATGGCCCCGCGGGCGGCGAAGTTGTCCGTGCCGTCCAGGACCGCGTCGGCGTCGGCGAACAGCCGGCGCATGGCCGCGTCGTCGAGACGTTCGGCGCGCGCCTCCACCCGGCAGGCGGGGTTCATCGCGGCGATGCGGTCGGTCGCCGAGGCGACCTTGTCGCGGCCGATGTCGGCATCGGTATGCAGGATCTGGCGCTGCAGGTTGGTCACCTCGACGTGGTCCGGGTCCACAAGGGTCAGGCGGCCCACGCCGGCCGCCGCCAGATAGGCGGCGACCGGAGAGCCCAGCCCGCCCAGTCCCATGATCACCGCATGCGCCTGCTGCAGGGCCTCCTGACCCTCCACCCCCACGCCGGGGAGCATGATCTGGCGGCTGTACCGCAGGAGCTGGTCGTCATCCATGGAGCAGGTCTCCGGAGAAAGGCCGAAATTGTAACCGGCGTCACGCTCGCCGGCGGCCTCAGTTGGGTACCGTTCAGGAACGCGGAATAGGCTGAATCCTGGCAATCCTGCCACAACCACGGGTCGGTCGACGCTCCTGAGGAGCGCGCGGACGACCCGAATGGAAGGAGGGATCACTTATGAAGCGACTCACGATTCTGGTACCTGCGGCTTTGCTGGCGCTTGCCCTGGCCGCCCCCACCCATGCGGCCCATCCGGTCACCGGCCCGATGCAGGCGGCGGGTGCCGCCAGCTTCGATGCCGCCGCGCTGCAGCCTGTGCGGCATGGACATTCTCGGGGGTACAAGCACTACCGCGGCCACCCGGGCGCCCGCGGCCACAAGCAGGCCAAGCGCGCGAAACACCGCGGCCGCGGCCACCACAAGCACTCGCGCAGCTACGAGCATCATCACTACCACTACTATGACAACCGCTCGAGCCGCTACCGCCACCGTTCTTCGCCCAGCGGCTCGGTCAACCTGCACCTGCGCCTGCCGCTCTGATCCGGACGCAGCCTGATGCAACGCGAGCCCCGGCCCCTGGCCGGGGCTTTTTCGTGATGGTTGCAAGCGCCAACTGATTCAGTGGTCGCCCAAGGTCAGTGCATCCCCAGCGTGGTCCGTTCCTGGCCGGCGGGGTCCCTCAAGGTCCGGATCGCCCGGTAGCCCGCCTGTTGCAGGCGGTCCCGCACGGCCGGGCCCTGATCGAAGCCGTGTTCCAGCAGCAGCCATCCGCCGCGATTCAGGTGGGGCCGGGCGGTATCGATCACCCGGTACAGGTCGGCCAGGCCATGGGCGTCCGCCGCCAGGGCCGAACGCGGTTCGAAGCGCAGGTCGCCACGGGTCAGGTGCGGATCATCCGGGTCGATGTACGGCGGGTTGCAGGTGATGATGTCCAGCCCTGCCGTTGGCGTCAGCGCGTCCAGCCAGTCGCCCTGCCACAGCCCGACCGGCAGCCCCAGGTCGCGCGCGTTGGTCTGCGCCTGTTGCAGCGCCGCATGACTGCGGTCGCTGGCGAAGGCCCGGATGCGCGGGCGTTCGCTTTTCAGTGCCAGGATGATGGTACCGGGGCCGGTGCCGAGGTCCAGCACCCAGGGGGTGTCGGTTGCGAGCGTGTCGATGGCCAGGAGGGCCTGTTCCACCAGCAGCTCGGTTTCGGGGCGTGGGATCAGGCAGGCGGGGGAGACGCCCAGGTCCAGTGTCCAGAAGCTGCGTCGGCCGAGGATGTGGGCCATCGGTTCGCCGGCACAGCGGCGCTGGCAGAGCGTGTCGGCGCGGGCGGCCTGTTCGGCCGTGGCGGGGTCGGTGCCGTGGGCGATCAGCTGCGCGGTGTCCAGGCCGGTGGCGGCGCCCAGCAGCATACGAGCCTCGAGTCCGGGCGCCTCGATCCCGGCGGCCTCCAGGCGGGCACGCAGGTCCCCCAGCAGGCTGTCCAGCGTGGCCGGGGTTTCCATTACGTTTCGGAGAGGGTGGCGAGCTGCTCGGCCTGGTATTCGTGGATCAGCGGGTCGATGACCGGGTCGAGATCACCGGCCATCACCTGTTCCAGCTTGTACAGGGTCAGGTTGATGCGGTGGTCGGTTACGCGGCCCTGCGGGAAGTTGTAGGTGCGGATGCGCTCGGAGCGGTCGCCGCTGCCGACCAGGCCCTTGCGTTCCGCGCTCTGCGCGGCGGCCTGGGCCTCGCGTTCGGCCTCGAACATGCGCGCGGCCAGGTAGGTCATGGCCTTGGCGCGGTTCTTGTGCTGCGAGCGTTCTTCCTGGCACTCGACCACGATTCCGGTGGGCAGGTGGGTCAGGCGCACCGCGGAGTCGGTCTTGTTGACGTGCTGGCCCCCGGCGCCGGAGGCGCGGAAGGTGTCCACGCGCAGGTCGGCCGGGTTGATCTCCGGCATCTCGACCTCCTCCAGTTCCGGCAGGATGGCGACGGTCGCGGCGGAGGTGTGGATGCGGCCCTGGGATTCGGTCTCGGGGACGCGCTGCACGCGATGGGCGCCGGATTCGAACTTGAGTCGCGAGTAGGCGCCCTGACCGGCCAGGCGCCCGATCACCTCGCGGTAGCCGCCATGTTCGCCTTCGCTGGCGCTGAGGATCTCCAGCTTCCAGTTCTTCTGCTCGGCGTAGCGGGTGTACATGCGCAGCAGGTCGCCGGCGAACAGCGCGGCCTCGTCACCGCCGGTGCCGGCGCGGATCTCGAGGAACACGTTGGCGTTGTCGTGCGGGTCCTTCGGGATCAGGTGGCGGTAGAGCTCGGCCTCCAGGGCCTCGGTCTGCTCGGTCAGGGCCTCGATCTCGGCCTCGGCCATCGCACGCAGTTCGGGGTCGTCCTCCGCGAGCATCGCGCGCGCCTCGTCCAGTGCGGCGTGGTTTTCGTGCCAGGCCTTCCAGGCCTCGGCGACCGGCTCCAGCTGGCTGTATTCCTGAGACAGACGACGCAGCTGGTCCGGGTCCTCGGCGGCATCCGGGGTGGCCAGCAGTTGCGCGATCTCGGCGTGGCGCTCGGCCAGGCCCTCGAGCTTGGTGCGGAACGAGGCCTTCACGAATGGGTGCCGGAGTCGGGATCGTTGCCGGGGTCGTCTTCCGGGGCCGGTAGCTGGAACAGGCGGTGCGCGGCCTCCAGCAGGCGGGCGTCGCCCTCGTGGGCCGCGGTGTTCAGCGATTTGCAGGGGGCGTGCATCAGCTTGTTGGTCAGGTTGTGCGCCAGGAGCTGCATCGCCTCCTCCGGCGACTTGCCGGCGCGCAGCATCGCCTCGGCTTTCGCCAGGGCTTCCGCCTTCACGCTGTCGGCGCGCTGGCGCAGCTGGCGGATGCTGTCCACCGAGTCGCGGGCCCGCAGCCAGCGCATGAATTCGCCGGCGCGCTGGGTGATGATCTCTTCGGCCTGTTCGGCCGCGGCCTGGCGCGAGGCCATGTTCTCGTCGATGACCTCCTGCAGGTCGTCGACGGTGTAGAGGTAGACGTCCTCGAGCTGGCCGACTTCGGGCTCGATGTCGCGCGGCACGGCGATGTCCACCATGAACATCGGCTTGTGGCGCCGCTTGCGCAGGGCGCGTTCCACCGCCCCCTTGCCCAGGATGGGCAACGGCGCGGCGGTGGAGGAGATCACGATATCGGCATCGGCCAGGCGGTCCGGGAGCTGGTCGAGGCTGATGGCCTCGGCGTCGAAACGCCCGGCCACCGCGCGGGCGCGCTCGACCGTGCGGTTGGCCACGATCACGTTGCCAATGCCGCCACCGGAGAGGTGCTGCAGGGCCAGTTCGATGGTCTCGCCGGCGCCAATGACCATGGCCGTCAGGGGCTTCAGGTCACCGAAGATCTGGCGCGCCAGCGAAACGGCTGCAAAGGCCACCGAAACGGCGCTCTGGCCGATGGCAGTCTGGGTGCGTACATCCTTGGCGGTGGCGAAGGCGTGCTGGAACAGCCGTTCCAGCGAACGCCCCAGCGTGCCGGCGTCGTGGGCATGCTGGTAGGCGGTCTTCATCTGTCCCAGGATCTGCGGCTCGCCCAGGACCATGGAGTCCAGCCCGCTGGCCACGCGCAGGGTGTGGCGCACGGCGGAGCCGTCGTGGTGCAGATAGAGGTAGGGCTTCAGTTCGTCGCGGTCGATGCCGTGGTAGCCGCCGATCCAGTCGAGCACGCGCTGTTCGCTGTGGGGGTCGCCCTCGCGGAAGTAGACCTCGGTGCGGTTGCAGGTCGACAGGATCGCGGTTTCCGGCAGCAGCACGCCGGAGCGCAGCGAGTGCAGGGCCTCGCCGAGCTCGTGCTCGTTGACGGAAAGCCGCTCGCGAATGGCGACCGGTGCCGTCTTGTGATTGATCCCGAGAGTGAACAGCATGCTGGCGCGTATTGTGCCGGAAAACGCGGGCGCGTGGCCGAATTTCCCGATAGTGTACTGTGCTGTAGGCTTGCGGTGGATTGCGGCGGGGATGGAACCCCGCAGGTGCCTGCCCCGTCCCACCCGGTATGCCTGTGCTGATGCCGACTGGATACAAGATGATTCGAAGCCTGCTCGCGCTGACCGCCGTGTTCTCCCTGGCGGGCTGCGCGCACACCCAACTGGATGCCTCGGAACCGCCGGAGTCGGATCGCCCCGAGGTGCTCCCGCTGATGCAGACCGAGGATCCGGAGGCCGCGCTGATGTTCAGCGTGCTGGCCGCCGAGATCGCGGTGCGTTCCGGCGAGCATGCCGAGGCCGCGCGCTACTACGGGGCGGCGGCCCTGCTGAGTGACGATCCCGCCATTGCCGAACGCGCCACGCGCATCGCGCTGTTCGCGCGCGATCACGAGCAGGCCCAGCGGTCGGCCGACCGCTGGCTGCGGCTCGCGCCGGAGAGCATGGAGGCCAGCCAGGTCTCGACGGTGCTGCGGATCAATGCGGGGGATGCCGAACAGGCGGCCGAGCAGCTGGATTCGCTGATGAATCGGGTGGTGGTGCAGGGTGGCGACCCCAACGCCACGCTGGGCGGTGTGATCGGCCAGGCCCAGGACCAGGCCGCCGCCCTGGAGACCATGCGGCTGCTCGCCGAGCGGCGCAGCGACGATGTCGGTGTCCACCGTGTACTGGCCGAGGCCGCGCTGCGCTTCGGCGAGCCGGGCGAGGAGGTGCTGGCGGTGACCGGGCCGGCCAGCGAGCGCTTCCCGGATTCGGTGCCGCTGCAGCTGCTGCATGCGCGAGCCCAGAGCGAGGCCGGGCAGGAGGACGCCGCGATCGAGACCCTGCGCGCGACGGTGGAGGCGCATCCGGAGAGCCGCGAGGCCCGGCTGGGCTACGCGCGCGTCCTGACCGAAATGGAGGATGACGCCTTCGCCCGCGAGGAGATGGATCGCCTGGTGGAGCTGGCGCCGGAGGATACCCAGCTCCTGCTGGCGCTGGCCCTGATGAACCTGGAGGCGGAGCAGTTGGGGCCGGCCCGGGATTATCTGGAGCGCCTGGACGCACTGGGGGAGCGCGAGAACGATGTCGCCTACTACCTCGGTCGGCTGCACGAGATGGCCGACGAGCCGGACGCCGCCCTGGCCGCCTATGGCCGCGTAGAGGGGGGCGATCACGCCGATGATGCACGCCTGCGCAGTGCGCGCCTGACGCTGCGGCACGACGGCCAAGAAGCGGCGCGCGACTTGTTTGCGCCGATGCAGCAGGGCGTGGACGACGATCTGGCCCGGCGCGCCTATCTGGCGGAGGCGAACGCACTGCGCGAGATCGGCGACTATGCCGAGGCACGCGCCCGGTTGAATCGCGGGCTGGTGCAGTTCCCCGGGGATACCCGGCTGCTGTACCTGCGGGGTCTGGTCCACGAGCGCGAAGACGACATCGCGGCCGCCGAGGCCGATTTCCGCACGATCCTCGAGTCCGATCCCGAGAACGTCGCGGCCCTGAACGCGCTGGGGTACACCCTGGCGGATCGCACCGAGCGGTATGACGAGGCCTATGACCTGATCCTGCGTGCCTACGAGCAGGAGCCGGACGATGCCGCCATCATCGACAGCTACGGCTGGGTGCTGTATCGCCTGGGCCGGCTGGAGGAGGCCGAGACGCAGCTTCGCCGCGCGTACTCGCTGTCGGACGACGGCGAGATCGCCAGCAATCTGGCCGTCGTCCTCTGGGAGCGAGGTGCGCGCGACGAGGCGCGGGAGATCCTCGAGGCTGCGCTGGAGCGCGAGCCCGATCATGAACGCCTGCAGCGCGTACGCAACGACCTGATCGAATGAGTCGGGCTGCGGGGATGCGGAAGCCCGGGGATCTTGCGGGCGGGGCGAGGCTGGCCGGTCTGCTGGTCGGCCTGGGTCTTCTGCTGGGTGGCTGTGCCGCGCCCCTGCCGGAGGCGGATACCTCGCCGGCCGCCGAGGCCGCCTTCGAGGCCCGCACCGCACAGCTGGAGGCGCTGGACAGCTGGCGACTGGTCGCGCGCCTGGGGCTGGCCTCCGGTGAGGAATACTGGTCCGCCCAGCTCAACTGGCGGGTGCAGGAAGGTCAGCACGTGCTGGACCTGTCCGGCCCGATGGGGCGCGGTGGTGGCCGGCTGACGCTGTCGGAGAACGGCCGCGCGCTGCTGGTGACCCGGTCCGGCGAGCGTTTCCAGGCGCAGGACCCGGATGCGCTCGTCGCGCGGGTCCTGGGCGAGTCGATCCCGGTCAGCGGCATGGTCTACTGGGTGCGTGGCCTGCTCCACCCCGAGGCCTCGTACCAGCTGGATGTCGACGCGGACGGCCGGCCACTGGAGATCCACCAGTCCGGCTGGACCATCGAGTACAACGAATTCGAGGAAATCGACGGCCTGGCGATGCCGGTCACCATGGTGCTGGAGCGCGAAGGGGTGGAATTGCGGGCCCGCATCGGTCGCTGGCAGCTTGGTGGTGATCCGTCATGACCGCTGCCGTCGCGGGCGGGGCCTTCGACACCACTTTTCCCGCGCCCGCCAAGATCAATCGATTCCTGCATATCACCGGCCGGCGGGCGGACGGATATCACGAGCTGCAGACGGTGTTCCAGTTCCTCGGGCTGGAGGATCGCCTGCGCTTCGAGCCCCTGCCGGCGGGGCGCTTCGAGATGGCGGGCGCGGCCATCGACGGGGCCGACAACCTGTGCCTGCGCGCGGCCCGGCGCCTGGCCCGGGTGGCGAAGACCCCATTTGGCGTGCGTATCCATCTCGACAAGCGGATCCCGGTGGGCGGTGGCCTGGGGGGCGGCAGTTCCGATGCCGCCACCACGCTGGTGGCCTTGAATGCCCTGTTCGAGCTGGGGTGTGATGTCGAGCAGCTGGTGGGGATCGGCCTGGAGCTGGGTGCCGACGTACCGGTGTTCGTGGTCGGCCAGGCAGCCTGGGCCGAGGGTGTGGGCGAGCGGCTCACGGCCGTGGCCCCGGATACCGGCTGGATCCTGCTGATCGACCCCGGGGTTTCGGTCGCCACCGGGGCGATGTTCGGGTGTGCGGAATTGACACGCGACTGCCCCACCGAGACAATTTCGTCCGCCGTCGACGCCAGCCGGTTCGTCAACGTGTTCGAACCGGTGGTGCGGGCTCGTTATCCGGAGGTGGATCGAGCGCTGCACTGGCTGGCGGAGCAGACGCCGCGGGCGCGCCTGAGCGGGAGTGGCGGTTGCGTGTTCGGGGTGTTCCCCGACGAAGCGGCCGCTGGGGCGGCGCAGTCCGCGCAGCCGGCTCCGTGGCGCAGCTGGGTGACACCGCTGGTAAACGTGTCGCCCCTGCGGGCCTGGCTGCCGCCAGGCGGTGTCGAGACAGAGTAAGTCCAGAGTTATTGGGCCGTGGCCAGGCGGTAAGGCAGCGGGTTTTGATCCCGCTAAGCGCCAGGTTCGACGCGAGCGGCGCAGCCGCGACCGACCGTCGCCGAAGGTGACGGCCCGTAAGGGTGGCGCGCAGCGCCATCATCCTGCCGGCCCGGATCGGCGCCGCCGATCCGCGGGATGGACCGGGCACGACGCCGGCCGGGCAGTACAATAGAGTCCAGCGAGTTATTGGGCCGTAGCCAAGCGGTAAGGCAGCGGGTTTTGATCCCGCCATGCGCAGGTTCGACGCGAGCGGCGCAGCCGCGACCGACCGTCGCCGCAGGTGACGGCCCGAAGGGTGGCGCGCAGCGCCATCATCCTGCCGGCCCGGATCGGCGACGCCGATCCGCGGGATGGACCGGGCACGATGCCGGCCAGGCAGTAGAATAGAGTTCAGCAAGTTATTGGGCCGTAGCCAAGCGGTAAGGCACCGGGTTTTGATCCCGGCATGCGCAGGTTCGAATCCTGCCGGCCCAGCCAACACCCGCCCCGCGCCCGAGATGGCGCGAGGCAAAACCATCAAGACCCCGGCCCAGCACCGGGGTCTATACTGGGGCCCGGGCGATATCGCAGCCCGCCCCACTCCATCCAGACCGGGACGAACCGTGGTCGACAAGAATCGCATGATGATCTTCGCGGGCAATGCGAACCCGCGTCTCGCCCAGGCCGTTGCCGAGCACCTGGGGCTGCCCATGGGCAAGGCCATCGTCGGACGTTTCAGTGATGGCGAGGTGCAGGTCGAGCTGCTGGAGAACGTCCGCGGTCGCGACGTGTTCCTGATCCAGCCGACCGGCCAGCCAACCAACGAGAACATCATGGAGCTGGTGATCATGGTGGATGCGCTGCGCCGCGCCTCGGCCGGCCGCATTACCACGGTGATCCCGTATTTCGGCTACGCGCGCCAGGATCGGCGCGTGCGCTCGGCGCGGGTGCCGATCTCGGCCAAGGTGGTCGCGAACATGATCGAGGCGGTCGGCGCGGACCGTGTGCTGACGATCGACGTGCACGCCGACCAGGTGCAGGGCTTCTTCAACGTCCCGGTAGACAACATCTATGCCTCGCCGGTCCTGCTGGGCGATGTCTGGCGACATGTCTCGGGCGATCTGACCGTGGTGTCGCCGGATGTCGGCGGGGTGGTGCGCGCCCGCGCGATCGCCAAGCGGCTGGACGACGCCGACCTGGCGATCATCGACAAGCGCCGCCCGCGCGCGAACGAGTCGGAGGTGATGCACATCATCGGTGACGTGCGCGGCAAGTCCTGCATCATCATCGATGACCTGGTGGATACCGCCGGCACGCTGTGCCAGGCCGCAAAGGCCCTGAAAGAACACGGGGCGCACTCGGTGATGGCCTACGCCACGCACCCCGTGCTTTCTGGCGCGGCAATTGATAACATAAACGGTTCGGCGCTTGACGAGCTTGTGGTGACCGACACGCTGGCCCTGCAGCCCAACGCGCAGAGCTGCGACAAGATCCGGCAGTTGTCGGTGGCGGAGATGCTGGCCGAGACCATCCGCCGCATCAACCGCGAGGAATCCGTCAGTTCGCTGTTCATGGACTAGCGAGAGCGTCGGGCCGAAAACGATTTCGGGAGGTTCGCCTCCCTTCAGCGCCCCGCCTGGTCGCGGGCGGGGTGTGTTCAGGGCGCTTCGGGTGAAGCGCCTTTCATTTTGGAGACCGTAGCAATGAGCATGAGCTTTACCATTGAAGCCGAGAAGCGTGGCGAACAGGGTTCGAGTGCGAGCCGCCGCCTGCGTCGCGCCGGCAAGCTGCCCGCCATCCTGTACGGGGCGGACAAGGACGCCGTGGCCATCACGCTGGATCACAACGCGATGGTCCATAACCTCAAGGAAGACGCGTTCTACTCGCACATCCTCAGCGTGAAGCTGGACGGCAAGACCGAGAAGGCGATCCTGCGCGACGTGCAGCGCCATCCGTTCAAGCCGACCATCTACCACGTCGACCTGATGCGCGTGAGCGCCAACCAGCCGATCCGCGTCAGCGTGCCGCTGCACTTCCATAACGAGGAAGAGGCCAAGGGCGTGAAGCTGGGCGGCGGCATGGTCAGCCGCATGATCAACGAGCTCGAGGTCGAGTGCCTGCCGGGCGATCTGCCCGAGTCCATCGATATCGATGTCGTCGAGATGGATGTCGGCGACACCCTGCATATCTCCGAGCTGAAGCTTCCGGAAGGCGTGCAGAGTGTCGCGCTGATGCATGGCGAGGAATACGACTACGCCGTGGTCAGCGTCCTGCTGCCGCGCGCCGCCAAGACCGAGGAAGAAGAGGTCGGGGAAGGCGAGGCTGCCGAGGCCGAAGGTGGCGAGGAAGCCGCGGGTGGCGAAGAGGCCTCCGGCGACGAGTCGGAGTCCGGGGACAAGGAGTAAGCCCCTGCGGCTTGCCGCCTGAACGATGGCGATCCAACCCGAACCGATTCGTCTGGTGGTCGGGCTGGGCAACCCGGGCCCGCGTTATGCCGAAACCCGGCATAACGCGGGTTTCTGGTTTGTGGACACCCTGGCCCGCCGGCATGGCGTGGACTTTCGCCCCGAGAGCCGCTTCGATGGCGAGGCGGCCCGCCTCAACCTGCCCACGGGCGACTGCTGGCTGCTCAAGCCCATGAGCTTCATGAACAAGAGCGGCCTGCCGGTGCGCAAGTGCGCCGATTTCTACCGTATACCCCCCGAGGCTATCCTGATCGTCCACGACGAACTGGACCTCGATCCGGGCGTGGTGCGGCTGAAAATGGGTGGCGGGCATGGCGGCCACAATGGCCTGCGGGATCTGCATCGACACCTGGGCGGCCCGAACTACGCTCGGCTGCGGGTCGGCATCGGCCACCCGGGGCATCGCGATGATGTGGTGCCCTTCGTGCTGGATCGTCCCGGCAAGGCCGACACGCAGGCGATCGAGGAAGCCATCGACAAGGCCCTGGATCAGGTGCCTGCGCTGGTAGCCGGGCGCTGGGACGAGGCGGTGCGCAATCTGCATGGCGGCAGCACGAAGCCGGCCACGAATTCCGAGGAAACCCGATGAGTCTTAAATGCGGGATCGTGGGTCTGCCGAACGTCGGCAAGTCCACCCTGTTCAATGCCCTCACGCGTGCGGAGATCGCCGCGGAGAACTATCCCTTCTGCACCATCGACCCGAACGTGGGTGTGGTGGAGGTCCCGGATCCGCGCCTGACCCGGCTGAGCGAGATCGTGAAGCCCCAGCGCACGCTTCCCACCACGGTCGAGTTCGTGGACATTGCTGGGCTGGTGGCCGGGGCGGCCCAGGGCGAGGGGCTGGGCAACCAGTTTCTGGCGCATATCCGCGAGACCGACGCCATCGCGCAGGTGGTGCGCTGCTTCGAGGACGACGACATTGTGCATGTCGCCGGCAAGGTCGATCCGATCGCCGACATCGAGACCATCAGCACCGAGTTGATGCTGGCGGATCTGGAGACCGTGAACAAGGCGCTGAAGCGTCTGGAACGGGCGGCCAAGTCGCAGGACAAGACCGCGATCGCCCAGCTCAAGGCCGCCGAGAAGGTCGGGGCCGGCCTGGATCAGGGGATTCCTGCGCGGGCCCAGGATCTGGACGAGGACGAGCGCCAGGCACTGTACGACCTGCATCTGTTGACCCTCAAGCCGCTGATGTACATCGCCAATGTCGACGAGGCCTCGCTTGCCGGGGGTAACGCGATGGTGGAGGCAGTGCAGGCCCGCGCGGCCGAGGAGGGTGCCGAGGTAGTCAGTGTCTGCGCTGCCATCGAGGCGGAGATCGCGGTGCTCGACCCGGAGGAGCGCGCGGAATTTCTGGCCGATCTGGGGCTGGAAGAGCCGGGGCTGGACCGGGTGATCCGCACCGCCTATCGCCTGCTGAGCCTGCAGACATTTTTCACCGCCGGCGAGAAGGAAGTCCGCGCCTGGACCGTGCGCCAGGGCTCCAGCGCGCCGCAGGGGGCCGGGGTGATCCACACCGATTTCGAGCGCGGTTTCATCCGTGCCGAGGTGGTGGGGTACGAGGACTTCGTGGCCCACAACGGCGAGCAGGGCGCGAAGGACGCGGGGAAATGGCGCCTCGAGGGCAAGGAATACGTGCTCAAGGAAGGCGACGTGGTACATTTCCGCTTCAATGTCTGAGCGTTATACTAGGAATTGACCCGGGGGCGTCGGGCCCTGCCGCCTGGCGCCCTGTTCGGCACCCAATCTCGGAGTACAGTAATGGACGTAATGGATCGTATCCGCCAGCAGGTGGAAGAAAACCCGGTGGTGATCTTCATGAAGGGCACCCCGCAGTTCCCCATGTGCGGCTTCTCCAGCCGTGCAGTGGAGGCGCTGAAGCGCTGCGACCAGGAATTCGGCTACGTGAACGTGATCGCGGACCAGGAGGTTATGCAGAACCTGCCGCGTTTCGCCGACTGGCCGACCTTCCCCCAGGTCTATATCGACGGCGAACTGATTGGCGGCTGCGACATCACCCTCGAGATGTTCGAGAGCGGCGAGTTGAAGAAGATGGTCGACGAGGCCCACGCCAAGCGCGCCGCGAGCTAAAGCGGCTTGTGCCGCAGCCGCTGGCTGCGGCACACCCGAGATCCGTCGTCGCGAGGCCCCGTCCGGGGCCATGGCGATCTCCTGACGTGGCCACCTGCTCCCGCTTCGTGCCCGCGCGCCGGGAGATTGCTTCACCCCTGCGGGGTTCGCAATGACGGGGTTGCGGTTGTGTCATCGCGAGCCGCGCAGCGGCGTGGCGATCTCCTCGGGTGGCCCCGCGGCCTTTCAATGCCCTTCGCGCTTTTGTGCCACCGACCCTGCGGCGCCTCGTCATGACGGGGGCGACGTCGGGCTCAGCTGCCTGGTGGCAGTTCTTCCGGATCGGGCAGACGCAGGGCGTTCGCCGGTACGCCGACCCCGTCCTGCCAGCGGTTCGCGATCTGGCAGAAGATGTCCGCCGTCTTTTCCGCGTCGAAGGAGGCGCTGTGGGCGGCCTCCGTATCCCATCCCAGCCCCGCGGCATCGGCCGCGCGCGCCAGAACGGTCTGGCCGAAGGCCAGGGCCGCCAGCGATACCGTGTCCAGGCTGGAGAACGGGTGGAACGGGTTGCGCTTGATGCCGCAGCGTTCCGCCGTCGCGTGCACGAAGCCCAGGTCGAAGTGGGCATTGTGCCCGACCAGGACCGCGCGCTTGCAGTGGTTCACCTTGACCTCCCGGCGCACCTCGCTGAACAGCTTGCCCATGGCCTGATCCTCCGGCCAGGCCGCCCGCAGCGGGTGGTAGGGGTCGATCCCGTTCACTTCCAGTGACTTCGGGTCCAGTTCCGAGCCCTCGAACGGGCGCACATGCAGGCTCACCGTGCGATCGCGCACCAGGTGGTCGTTCGCGTCGCGACGCAGGAATACCGCGGCGATTTGCAGCAGGGCATGCCGGCGGCAGTCGAAACCACCGGTTTCCACGTCGACGACCACCGGAAGAAAGCCGCGGAAGCGGTTCGCCATCGGGCGGTGGTTGGGGTCCAGCTGCAGGGATTCGGGCATTGGGGTACTCGGTTTCGCGCGGGGCGTTGGTTCGGGATGTGGACGGTGCCGGGTCGGGTACGGGTCCAGCTTCCATAGGTTCGGGCGGAATGGGTGCGGATTGCGCACGTTCCCTCAGTTTTCCCCGACGATCGGCGCCATAGAAGGCTTTCGCTTGACCTGTTGGCGGCACAGTCGGGATACTTGCGCCTTTTATGCCCGCCCGACACCGGCGCATGGTAGCAAATGCCCGACCGCCCGGTGGCCCGGCCCTTTAGTGGCAACCCGATTTCCAACCCGTTTTCAGGGGTAGAGCGCATGGACCCGAACGCGACCGAACACGATATCGACCCGCAGGAGACCCAGGAGTGGATCGACGCCCTGGCCTCCGTGCTGGAGACGGATGGCCCCGAGCGGGCGCATGCCCTCCTCGAGCGGCTGGTCGACAAGGCGCGCCGCAGCGGGGCTTACCTGCCGTACTCCGCCAATACCGCCTATGTGAACACCATCCCCACCCACCTGGAGCCCGAGTATCCGGGCGACGGCGCGGTGGAGCACCGCATCCGTTCCTACATCCGCTGGAACGCGATGGCCATGGTGGTCAAGGCCAACCGTGCCTCGGCCGAGCTGGGCGGGCATATCGCGACCTTCGCGTCCGCCGCCACGCTGTATGACGTCGGCTTCAACCACTTCTGGCATGCCCCGTCGCACGATCATGGTGGCGACCTGCTGTTTGCCCAGGGGCATTCCTCGCCGGGGATCTACGCCCGCGCGTTCATGGAGGGCCGCCTGAGCGAGGAGCAGCTGGACCACTTCCGTCGCGAGGTCGATGGCAAGGGCCTGTCCTCCTACCCGCATCCGTGGCTGATGCCGGACTTCTGGCAGTTCCCGACCGTGTCCATGGGCCTGGGCCCGATCATGAGCATCTACCAGGCGCGTTTCATGCGCTATCTGCAGGATCGCGGCCTGGCGCAGACCGAGAACCGTCGCGTCTGGAGCTTTGTCGGCGACGGCGAGGTGGACGAGCCGGAGACCCTGGGCGCGATCACGCTGGCCTCGCGCGAGAAGCTGGACAACCTGACCTGGGTGGTGAACTGCAACCTGCAACGTCTGGACGGCCCGGTGCGTGGCAATGGCAAGATCGTGCAGGAGCTGGAGGCGATCTTCCGCGGTGCCGGCTGGAACGTGGTCAAGGTGCTGTGGGGTCGCTACTGGGACCCGCTGCTGGCCAAGGATACCGACGGGTTGCTGCAGAAACGCATGATGGAGGCGGTCGACGGCGACTACCAGAACTACAAGTCGCGCGACGGCGCCTACGTGCGCGAGCACTTCTTCGGCAAGTACCCCGAGCTCAAGCGCATGGTGGCCAACATGTCCGACGAGGACATCTGGCGCCTGAATCGCGGCGGCCATGACCCGGTGAAGGTCTATGCGGCCTACAAGGCGGCGGCTGAGCACAAGGGCCAGCCGACCGTGATCCTCGCGCACACGGTGAAGGGTTACGGCATGGGCGCGGCGGGCGAGGCGCAGAACCGCACCCACAGCCAGAAGAAGATGGACGCGGACGACATGAAGCAGTTCCGCGACCGCTTCAATATCCCGCTGTCGGACGAGCAGGTGGAGAGGGCCGAGTACATCAAGCCGGACCCCGACTCCGACGAGATGAAGTACATGCACGAGCGGCGCAAGGACCTCGGCGGCTACCTGCCGGTGCGCCGCCCGCTGGCCACCCCGCTGGAGATCCCGGGGCTGGATGCCTTCAATGGTCTGCTGGAGGCCTCCGGCGAGCGCGAGATGTCCACCACCATGGCCTTCGTGCGTCTGCTGACCCTGCTCGCGCGCGACAAGAAGATCGGCAAGAACATCGTCCCGATCGTGCCCGACGAGGCTCGTACCTTCGGCATGGAAGGGCTGTTCCGTCAGCTGGGGATCTACTCCTCGGTCGGCCAGCTCTACGAGCCGCAGGACAAGGACCAGGTGATGTATTACAAGGAGGACAAGAAGGGCCAGATCCTGGAAGAGGGGATCAACGAGGCCGGCTCCATGTCC
The DNA here is from genome assembly GCF_000377405.1 of Thioalkalivibrio sp. ALE31. GTDB lineage: Bacteria > Pseudomonadota > Gammaproteobacteria > Ectothiorhodospirales > Ectothiorhodospiraceae > Thioalkalivibrio. Next base: position 388,467 of record NZ_KB905021.1, read on the forward strand.
TCCTGGATCGCGGCGGCCACCTCCTATTCCACGCATGGCGTGGCGATGGTGCCGTTCTACATCTTCTATTCGATGTTCGGCTTCCAGCGCGTCGGCGACCTGATCTGGGCCGCCGGCGACATGCGTGCCCGCGGCTTCCTGATGGGGGCGACTGCCGGGCGCACCACGCTGGCCGGCGAGGGCCTGCAGCACGATGACGGCCACAGCCTGATGATGGCCGCCAACGTGCCCAACTGCATCGCCTACGACCCGACCTTCGCCTTTGAGCTGGCGGTGATCGTGCAGGACGGCATGCGCCGCATGTACGCGGAGCAGCAGAGCGTCTTCTACTACATCACCGTGATGAACGAGAACTACCCGCAGCCGGCCATGCCGAAGGGCGCCGAGGAAGGCATCCGCCGCGGCCTGTACCGGCTGCAGGCCGGCGGGCGCAAGAAAAAGAAGGTGCGCCTGCTGGGCTCCGGTACCATCCTGCGCGAGGCCATTGCCGCCGCCGAACTGCTGGACCAGGACTTCGGCGTGGCCGCCGAGGTCTGGAGCGCGACCAGCTTCAACGAACTGGCCCGCGACGGCCGCGATGCCGAGCGCCATGCGCGCCTGCACCCGGACGCCAAACCGCGCACATCCTGGGTGGAGGAATGCCTGGGTGATTCGGATGCGCCGGTGGTCGCCGCGACCGACTACGTGCAGGCCTATGCCGACCAGATCCGTGCCTTTGTGCCGGCCGACTACCGTGTGCTGGGGACCGACGGCTTCGGCCGTTCGGATACCCGCGCCGCGCTGCGCCGCCACTTCGAGGTGGATCGCTACCACATCGCGGTCACGGCCCTGAAGGCCCTGGCCGATGCCGGGACCGTCGAGGTCAAGACCGTGGCCGACGCGATCAAGAAGTACAAGATCGACGTCGAACGGCCCAACCCGTTGCAGGCCTGAGGCCGCCGGACCCGAGGCAGGAGCAGACATGAGCAACACGACTACTGTGCACGTCCCGGATATCGGCGACTTCAAGGACGTCGAGATCATCGAGGTCATCGTCAGCCCGGGGGACACCGTTTCCCCCGAGGACCCGCTGATCACGCTGGAATCCGACAAGGCCTCCATCGAGATCCCCGCCCCGCAGGGCGGCACCGTGAAGGCGCTGAAGGTAAAGGCCGGCGACCGCGTGAACGAGGGCGACCCGATCCTGGAACTGGAGCCCTCCGACGAGGGTGCCGCCGAGGACACCTCCGCCAAGGACGAGGCACCGAAGCAGGAAGCGTCGTCTTCCGCGGAAGCCCCGGCCGAGCCGGCCCCCGAGGCCGAGAAGTCGCAGCCTGCCCCGAAGGCCGCCGACCGGGCCGATCCGCGGCCGTCGCCCACCGAGCATATCCGCGACGAATCCGCCTTCCGCAAGGCCCATGCCTCGCCGGTAGTGCGCAAGTTCGCGCGCGAGCTGGGCGTGGACCTGAGCAAGGTCGAGGGTTCCGGGCGCAAGGGCCGCATCCTGCGCGAGGACGTGCAGGGCTTCGTCAAGCGCGCGTTGAGCCAGGGCGCCGGCGGTGGCCTGGGCGTGGAGCCGATGCCGGAGATCGACTTCTCCGAGTTCGGTCCGATCGAGACCCAGCCGCTGTCGAAGATCAACAAGCTCACCGGCAAGAACCTGCACCGCAACTGGGTCACCGTCCCGCACGTCACCCAGTTCGACGAGGCGGACATCACCGAGCTCGAGGACTTCCGCAAGTCGCTGAAGGCCGAGTACGAGAAGAAGGGCGTGAAGGTCACCTTCCTGCCGTTTTTGATGAAGGCGGTGGTCTCCGCGCTCAAGCAGTACCCGCGCTTCAACGCCTCGCTGGATGCGACCGGCGAGAACCTGATCCTGAAGCAGTACTACAACCTCGGCATCGCGGTGGACACGCCGGACGGTCTGGTCGTCCCGGTGGTGCGTGACGTCGACCGCAAGAGCCTGGTCGACATCGCCTCCGAGCTGATGGACCTGTCTCAGCGCGCCCGCGACAAGAAGCTCAAGCCGGCGGACATGCAGGGCGGCTGCCTGACCATCTCCAGCCTCGGCGGGATCGGCGGGACCCAGTTCACCCCGATCGTGAATGCCCCCGAGGTCGCGATCCTCGGCGTGTCGCGCTCCAGCATGAAGCCGGTGTGGAACGGCAAGGAGTTCGAGCCGCGCCTGATCCTGCCGCTGGCGCTGTCGTACGATCACCGGGTGATCGACGGGGCCCTGGGCGCGCGCTTTGCCACCACGCTGAGCGCATTGCTGTCCGACATGCGCCGCATGCTTCTGTAATTGAATTCTTACCGGAGTGACTGGATGAGCCAGACCAAGACCATCGAGGTCCCGGATATCGGGGATTTCAAGGACGTCGAGATCATCGAGGTCCTGGTGCAGCCGGGCAGCGAGATCGCGCCGGAAGACCCGCTGATCACGCTGGAGTCCGACAAGGCGACCATCGACGTGCCTGCCCCCGAGGCCGGCACCGTGAAGAAGCTGCACGTGAAGGTCGGGGACAAGGTGTCCCAAGGCAGCAAGCTCCTGGACCTTGAGGCCAGCGGCGCGGCCGCGGAAAGCGATGACACCCCCGCATCGGGCGGCGACAAGGCCGAATCCGCCAAGGCGGAATCCGCTGCCGAGAGTGCGCCGAAGAAGGAGGCGCCCAAGGCCGCTGCCGACCCGAACACCGACAGTCAGTGCCAGGTACTGGTGCTGGGCTCCGGCCCCGGCGGCTACACCGCCGCCTTCCGCGCCGCCGATCTGGGGCTGGACGTGGTGATGGTCGAACGCTACCCGGTGATCGGCGGCGTGTGCCTGAACGTTGGCTGCATCCCGTCCAAGGCGTTGCTGCATGCCGGCGAGGTGCTGCACGAGGCCGAGCGCTTTGCCGCGCTGGGTATCAAGTTCGGCGAGCCGGAGATCGATCTCGACGGCCTGCGCGGCTACAAGGGCAACGCGGTCAAGAAGCTGACCGGCGGCCTGAAGCAGCTGTGCAAGCAGCGCAAGGTGCGCGTGGTGCAGGGTGTGGGCGAATTCGTCGGCGCCAACAGCATCGCGGTGGAGGGTGACGAGGGCCGCGAGGTGATCGGTTTCGAGCACGCGATCATTGCGGTCGGCTCGCAGGCGATCAAGCTGCCGGGCTTCCCCTGGGACGACGAGCGGGTCATGGATTCCACCGACGCCCTGGACCTGGCCGAGATCCCCAAGCGCATGCTGGTGGTCGGCGGCGGCATCATCGGTCTGGAAATGGCCTGTGTGTACGAGGCGCTGGGCTCCAGGGTCACGGTGGTGGAGCTGTCCGACACCCTGATGCCGGGCGCGGACCGCGACATCGTGCGCCCGTTCGAGAAGCGCGCGAAGAAGCGTTTCGAGAACATCTTCCTCAAGAGCAAGGTGACCGAGGCCAAGGCCACCAAGGCCGGGATCGTCTGCCAGTTCGAGGGCGAGGCCAAGGGCCTGCCGGAAGAGGACACCTTCGACCGGGTGCTGGTCGCCGTGGGTCGCAGCCCGAACGGGGCCAAGATCAAGGCCGAGGCGGCCGGCGTGCAGGTGACCGATCGCGGTTTCATCGAGGTCGACAGCCAGCAGCGCACCAACGTCGAGCATATCTTCGCCATCGGCGACGTGGTCGGCCAGCCGATGCTGGCGCACAAGGCCACCCACGAGGGCAAGGTCGCGGCCGAGGTGATCGCCGGGCACAAGGTGCACTTCGATGCCCGCGCGATCCCGTCCGTTGCCTATACCCACCCCGAGGTCGCCTGGATGGGCGTGACCGAGGAGCAGGCCAAGGCCGACGGCATCGAATACACCAAGGGCGTGTTCCCCTGGGCTGCCTCCGGCCGCGCGATCGCGCTGGGCGCGGAGGACGGCCTGACCAAACTGCTGTTCGACGCGGATGGCCGCGTGATCGGAGCCGGCATCGTGGGCCCGTCCGCCGGCGACCTGATCGGCGAAGCGATGCTGGCGCTGGAGATGGGCGCCGAGGCCGAGGACATCGGCCTGACCGTGCACCCGCACCCGACGCTCAGCGAGACCGTGGCCTTTGCCGCCGAGGTCGCGCACGGCTCGATCACCGACATCCTGCCGCCGAAGAAGCGCTAGCCGGCCATGGCCGGCCTGCGCCAGTGGCTGCGTCGTGCGCTCCCGGGCCTCCTGGTACTGGGGGCCGGCATGGCCACGGCGGGCGCCGGGCCCTACAGCGAGCCGCTGGAGCACAGTGACTGGCAGTTGACCGAGGGCGATGCGAGCTGCCGCATGGAACAGACGGTCCGTCATGGCGGCGTCCTGCGCTTCGAGGCCCGGCCGGGCCTGATGACCGCGGCGTTCTGGGAGGCCCCCTATCCGATGCCGCCGGGTAGTGCACCGCGTCTGCGAACCGGTGCCCCGGAGTGGCTGCGTCCTGCGACCGAGGCCCCGCTGGACCTGCAACTGCAGGCGCGTGACGATCGCCTGTTCCGTGTGCCCCCGGCCTTCGCCCAGCCGCTGAAGGCGCGTCTGCTGGCGGGGCACGACGTGCGCATCGACTTCCCGGACGGGGATGATGCCGTGCATTTCCGGGGCATCCGCTTCGCCCGGCGGGCCCACGACTTCCGCGCCTGCTACGGCGAGCACGCTGCGCCCGCGGCGACGCCGGAGGCGGGCGCGCTGGACCGCTGGAGCGTCTATTTCGAAACGGGCCGCCACCGCCTCGATGCCGAGGCACAGGAGGTCCTGAAACGGGCGGCGCGTGCGCTGGTGGGCGCCGATGCCCCCCGCATACGGGTGGTGGGCTGGACGGACGCCGCCGGCCCGCTGGAGATCAACCGCCCCTTGAGCCGCAACCGTGCCGAGGCGGTGCGCGATGCCCTGGTGGACGAGGGGGTGCCGGTCACAGGGATCGAGATCCAGGCCCCGGGCGTCGATCCGGCCGCGGAGGGTGCCCGTCAGGCCTCGCGCCGCAGCGATATCTGGTGGCTGGATACTGGCGGGCCGAGTGTGGATGGCCCAGCGGCCGCGCCGCGGCCCTCCGGCTCTTCGGAGGGCGCTGACGGGCGCGGTTTGGGCCCCGAAGAGGATCCGTCCGCACCGTCCGCGACCCCGGCGTGGTAGTGACGCCGGTTACGAAAACGACTATATCTTCACGTTAAGACAAGGATTGGCATTCTTATGAGTTCCTCCATCAAGCGCGTCGTCCTCGCCTACTCCGGCGGGCTGGATACCTCGGTCATCCTCAAGTGGCTGGAGGAGCAGTATGGCTGCGAGGTCATTACCTTCACCGCCGATCTCGGTCAGGGCGAGGAGGTCGAGCCGGCCCGGGCCAAGGCCGAGGCCCTTGGCGTGAAGCAGATCTACATCGAGGATCTGCGCGAGATCTTCGTGCGCGACTACGTGTTCCCGATGTTCCGCGCCAACACGATCTACGAGGGCGAGTACCTGCTGGGTACCTCCATCGCGCGCCCGCTGATCGCGCGGCGCCTGGTGGAGATCGCCGAGGAGAACGGGGCCGACGCCATCGCCCACGGTGCCACCGGCAAGGGCAACGACCAGGTGCGCTTCGAATTGGGCGCCTATGCGCTGAAGCCGGGCATCCAGGTGATCGCCCCCTGGCGGGAGTGGGACCTGAACTCGCGCGAGCGCCTGATGGCCTACGCCGAGCAGCACAACATCCCGGTGGACTACAAGAAACAGGGCACCAAGTCGCCGTATTCCATGGATGCCAACCTGCTGCATATCTCCTACGAGGGCGGCCCGCTGGAGGACCCGTGGACCGAGGCCGAGGAGGACATGTGGCGCTGGTCGGTCTCCCCCGAGGCCGCGCCGGACGAGTCCGAGGCCCTGACCATCGGCTTCGAGAAGGGCGACCCGGTCTCGATCAACGGCGAGCGCCTGAGCGCGGCGGCGCTGCTTGCGAAGCTCAACGAGCGTGGCGGGGCCCACGGCGTGGGCCGGCTCGACATCGTCGAGAACCGCTACGTCGGCATGAAGTCGCGCGGCTGCTACGAGACCCCGGGTGGCACCATCCTTCTCAAGGCGCGCCGGGCGCTGGAGTCCATCACCCTGGACCGCGAGGCGGCGCACCTGAAGGACGAGTTGATGCCGCGCTACGCCAGCATCATCTACAACGGTTACTGGTGGAGCCCGGAGCGGCGCATGCTGCAGGCCGCGATCGACGACACCCAGGGTGTCGTCAACGGCGAGGTGCGCCTGCGCCTGTACAAGGGCAACGTGATCGTTGCCGGACGGCGTTCCGAGGACACCCTGTTCGATGATGCCATCGCCACCTTCGAGGACGACGCCGGGGCCTACGACCAGAAGGACGCCGAGGGCTTCATCCGCCTGAACGCGCTGCGCCTGCGCATCGCCGCCAGCCGCAATCGAAAGCCGACATGACATGACGGCACCCGGTCGTCAGTACCTGCAACCCAGGAGCGCCCCGCGCAGGTGCTTCGGGGCCGGGTGGCTGGGGCTGGCGGGCCTGTTGCTGGCGGTCCTCGGCGGTCTCGTCCCGTTCGCGGCCGGGGCCATGGACGAGGGCGACCCCGCCGCCGAAGGGCAGCGCATGGTCCTGGGTGTGCTGGCCCACCGCGGCGACGACGTCGCCCGCAGTCGCTGGACGCCGTTTGTCGAATACCTGACAGAGCAGGTGGACGGCGCGAGCTTCGAGCTGGAACCTGTGGACAACGACGCGTTGCAGGCGGCGGTGGCGGAGGCGCGCTTCGACCTGATCCTGACCAACAGCGGTTCCTACGTGATGCTGGAACAGCAGCACGGGATCTCGCGGATCGCCACCATGCAGCCGCGCCAGGTGGGCCGTGACGAGGATCGCTTTGGGGCGGTCGTGATCGCGCGGGCTGACCGCGAAGACCTGGTGGAGCTGGACGACCTGCGCGGGCAGCGCCTGTCCGCCGTGCACCCGGATGCCTTCGGGGGCTGGTGGATGACCTGGCGCGAGTTGCAGGCGGCCGGTCTGGACGTCGAGGCGGATCTGGCGTCGCTGGTGTTTACCGGCTTCCCGGTCAGCCGCGGCCTGGACTGGGTGCTGCAGGGCGAGGTCGATGCCGCGACCTTCCGTACCGGTATCCTGGAGGATCTCGAGGCCCGAGGAGATCCGCGGGTCGATCAGGTCCGGGTGGTCGGCGAGCGCGCCTTCCCGTCGTTCGGCTATCGTTCCAGCACCCGCCTGTACCCCGAGTGGCCGCTGGCGATGCGCGGCGATCTGGATGCCGGCCTGGCCCACGCGATCCTGTTGGCGACCCTTTCCCTGGACGAGAGCCACCCGGTGAGCCGGGCGGCCGGGATCGGCGGCTGGGCCGCGCCCCGTTCCTACGAGGACGTGCACGGGCTGATGTACGAGCTGGGGGTGGGGCTGTACGCCCCGCAGCCCTTCGACATCCTGGCCTGGCTGCGCGCCCATCTACTGTGGCTGGTCTCGGCGCTGGCGGCGGTTGCGCTGCTGGCGCTGCTGTATGTCTCGCGGGTACATGCCCGGGTGCGCCGCTCCGGGCACAATCTGGAGCGCAGCCTGGAGGCGATTCCGGACGCGGTCATCACCCTGGATGCCCATGGCGGAATCGCCTACATCAACTCGGCCGCCCGCGAGCTGGCGGGGCTGAACCGCGATCAGGTGCTGGGTTGCTCCCTTGACCAGCTCCTCGACCTGCGCGAGCTGGGCAGCAATCGCCCGCTGTTGCCGGACAACGCCCGGGGCGAACGGCTCGACCAGGCCCTGGGAGAACGCTCGGATGCGCGCCTGGTCCGGCGCGACGGGCATGAACTGATCGTGCGCATCGCCCGCACGGCCCTGGATCCGGTCGCCGGCAGTTCGGTCCGTACCTTGCTGGTGCTGACGGACGTGTCCGAGGAGCGCCGGCTGGTCGACCGCCTGGTGCACGAGGCCAGCCACGATGGCCTGACCGGCCTGCTGAACCGGCGCGCCTTCGAGCGCGAACTGGAGATCGCGATGCACGCGGCCCGCGAGAATCGCGCGGTGGCCAGCCTGTTGCTGGTGGACCTCGACTACTTCAAGGAGGTCAACGACCGTCATGGACACCGCGTGGGCGACGACCTGCTGCGTCAGGTGGCCCATGTCCTGCGCCAGTTGACCCGCGGCCATGATGCCGTGGCGCGGATCGGGGGCGACGAATTTGCGATCATTGCCCGTGACACCAACGCCGAGTATGGGCGTATTCTTGGTCAGCGCATCTGCTCGGCCCTCGGTGACCGGCCGTTGCAGGTCGAAGCACGTGACGTCACCATTGGCGCATCGGTAGGCGTGGTCGAGCTGGGGCCCGATATCCCCGGCGTGGACGAGGCGTTCGTCGCCGCCGACCGGGCCTGCTACCACGCCAAGGATCAGGGTCGCGGCCAGGTCGGGCTCGCGCGCAAGGCGGATATCCATCCGATTGCCGGATCCTGAGGGCGATCCGGTACCGGCCTGCGCGGAACGGCTTCGTGCCGGCGCGGTCCCTGCGACACCGGTGCGGCGCCGGTTCGAAAGAAAGGAATTACATGTCCATTGTCTCCCGCTTGCGACCGGGCCTGCTGGCCCTGATGTTTCTTGGCCTGACCGGCTGCGCCACGGTGCCCAGCGAGGACCGTCACCCGGATGATCCCTGGGAGTCCTACAACCGCGCCGTGTTCGAGTTCAACCAGGACTTCGACGAGTCCCTGCTGCGGCCCGCGGCGGTACAGTACCGGCGTCTTCCGCAACCGGTACAGACCGGGGTTGGCAACTTCTTTTCCAATCTCAACGACTTCACGGTCCTGTTCAACAACCTGTTGCAGGGCAACCTGGAGAATGCCGCGTCGGACACTGGGCGCATCATGTTCAACACGACCTTCGGGCTGTTCGGACTGATCGACGTGGCGTCGCCAATGGGGCTGGACAAGAACAACGAGGACTTCGGCCAGACTCTGGGCGCCTGGGGCGTGGCCCGTGGCCCCTACCTGCAACTGCCCTTCCTCGGACCGAGCACGGCGCGGGATGCCCCGGCGCGGCTGGTGGATGGCTACACCAGCCCGCTCTATCACACTAACCTGCGCGACGATCACACGGGGTGGTGGATCGGCCTGATCGCGCTGGACGTGGTCGACATGCGCGCCGGTCTGATCTCCACCGAGCGCATGCTGGCGCAGTTGTCCGATGACCCCTATATCGCGATGCGCCAGGGCTACCTGCAGCGCCGCGACTTCCTGGTGCGGGGCGGCATGGGGGACGAAGAGGCCGGTGCCATGCTGGACGAGCTGGAAGAACTCGAGGCGCTGGAGGCCATGGAGGCCGAGGAGCAGGGGCGTTGAACGGTCTGACCCCGATGCTGAACATCCTGCGCCTGCACAGCGGGCCGCAGGACCTGCCGGCGGACAACGGCACGCTGATCTTCTGGGTCGGCATCGCGCTGATCGCCGGGATGGTGATCGGCATCCCGCTGTACGGCTTCGGCCAGGCGCTGGCGCTGAACGTGATGGACCTGGTGGTCCTGTACGCCTTTGTCGTCATCGTGCTCAATCTGCGCGGGGTGCCGGACCGCTGGCGCCAGACCTTTACCGCCATGGCAGGCACGGGCGCGGTGCTGGGGCTGTTGATGGCGCTGCTGATGCTGCTGGCGGGCGGCCCCGATCCGGCGCGCGAACCCGAGGACGTGGCCACCGGCGTCGTGCTCGGGATGCTGGTGCTCTTCGCCTGGCTGCTGCTGGTGTTCGGCCACATCCTGCAGCAGGCGCTGGGGCTGGGCATGCGACTGGTGGGTATGCTCATTGCGCTGGGCTACATCGTGATCTCCAGTGTGCTCACCCAGACCGCGATCGGGCTGTTCCAGTGAGCGCCGGGCACCTGCACATCCTGGGCATCGGCGGGACCTTCATGGGCGGGCTGGCCCAGCTCGCCCGGGCCCGTGGCTACACCGTCACCGGCTCCGACCAGAAGCTGTATCCGCCCATGAGTGACCAGCTGGCGCAGGCGGGGATCACCTGGCACGAGGGCCATGATCCGGACACGCTGCCCGACCGCGGCCTGGTGGTGGTCGGCAATGTGATGCGGCGGGGCATGCCCGTGGTCGAGGCGCTGCTGGAGCGCGGGATGGACTACACCTCGGGGCCGCAGTGGCTGGCCGAACACCTGCTGCGCGACCGCTGGGTGCTGGCGGTGGCCGGTACCCACGGCAAGACCACCACCGCCAGCCTGCTGGCCTGGATTCTGGAATACGCCGGCATGGCCCCGGGTTTTCTGATCGGCGGGGTGCCGGGCAATTTCGGGGTCAGCGCGCGCCTGGGGGATGCGCCGTTCTTCGTGATCGAGGCGGACGAGTACGACAGCGCCTTCTTCGACAAGCGCGCCAAGTTTGTCCACTACCGCCCGCGGACCCTGGTGCTGAACAATCTCGAATTCGATCACGCCGACATCTATCCGGATCTGGCTGCGATCGAGCGGCAGTTCCATCATCTGGTGCGCACCGTGCCGGGCCAGGGGCGCATCCTGCTGCCGGCCGGCGATGCCGCGCTGGAACGGGTGCTGGAGATGGGCTGCTGGACCCCGGTGGAGTACCTGAGCACCCATCCCGATTCGGGGGCGTCCGCCGCGCTGGCCGCGCGCCCGCTGAAGGCCGATGCATCGGAGTTCGAGTTGCTGGCGGATGGCGCCGTGATCGGGCGGGTCGCCTGGTCCATGAGCGGCCGGCACAACCTGGCCAATGCCCTGGCCGCCCTGGGCGCGGCGCGCCATGCCGGTGTGCCCCTGGCCGCCGGGATTGAAGCGCTTCCGGAGTTTCGGGGGGTGCGGCGGCGCCAGGAAGTCCGCGCCGAGATCGACGGCATCCGGGTGATCGACGACTTCGCCCATCACCCCACCGCGATCCGCCTGACCCTCGAGGGGCTGCGCGGACAGGTGGCCCCGGGCGGGCGCCTGGTGGCGATCCTCGAGCCGCGCTCCAATACCATGCGCATCGGGGTGCACGCGGAGGCCCTGGGCACCGCGCTGGAAAAGGCCGATGCGGTGCACCTGTACCATGCCCCGGAGATCGACTGGTCCACCGAGGGGCTGCAGCGGCAACTCGGCGAGCGGCTGGCCGTGGCGCGCGATATCGAGTCCCTGCTGCAGGGGATTCTTGCCACGGCGCGCGCCGGCGATACGCTGGTCATCATGAGCAACGGAGGCTTCGACGGGCTGCACCTGCGCCTGATCGAAGCCCTGCAGGGAACGCCCGCATGAGTGAACGCCCGCGCAGCATCTCTCTGGCCCTGACCGGTGCCTCCGGGGCCCCCTATGGCCTGCGCCTGCTGCAGTGTCTGGTGGAGTCCGGGGTTCAGGTGCATCTGATGCTGTCGAAGCCGGCCCAAGTCGTCCTCGGTCTGGAGACGGACCTGGACGTGCCGGGCCGTCCGGTGGAGATCGCGCGCTACTTCACCGAACTCTACGGCGCGGCCCCGGACCAGATCCACTGCTACGGGGCCGAGCAGTGGACCGCACCGGTGGCCAGCGGCTCCGCCGTCCCGGAGGCGATGGTGGTCTGCCCCTGTACCACGGCGACCGTATCGGCGATCGCGACCGGGGCCTCGCGCGGCCTGATCGAGCGCGCCGCCGACGTGGTACTCAAGGAGCGGCGGCTGCTGCTGCTGGTGGTGCGCGAGACCCCGTTCTCCGAGATCCATCTGGAAAACATGCTGCGTCTGGCGCGCATGGGCGCGGTGGTGATGCCGGCCAACCCGGCCTTCTATCACCGGCCCCAGTCCATCGACGACCTGATCGACTTCATGGTGGCCCGCGTGCTGGATCATCTTGCTGTCGAACATGCCCTGGTGCCGCGCTGGGGTGCGGCAACCCCGCCGGGAGAGGATGCATGACCACGCTGCCGCTGTTTCCGCTGAACACGGTGCTGTTCCCCGAGGGGTTGCTGCCGCTGCGCATCTTCGAGACCCGCTATCTCGACATGGTGCGCCGCTGCCTGCGCGACGATGGCCGCTTCGTGATCGTCGCGACGGAGCCCGCCCCGGAATCCGGGGCGCTCCCGGCCGAGACCGATCCCTCCGCGGGTTTCTACGGCGTGGGGACCGAGGCGGCCATCGTGGACTGGGATCAGCGGCCGGATGGCCTGCTGGGCATCCTGGTGAAGGGCGAGGGTCGCCGCGTGATCCACAACCCCCGCCGCGCCGAGGACGGCCTGTGGCTGGGCGAGGTGGAGTCGCTGCCGGAATACCCCGAGGTGAGCCTCCCGGTCGATTATGCCTCGCTGGCGGACCTGCTGGAGCGCCTGCTGGACCAGCTGGGGACACCCTGGTCCCACCTGGAACGGCGCTTTGACGACTCGACCTGGGTGGCCGCCCGCCTGACCGAGCTGCTGCCGATCGATCTCGAGATCAAGCAGCAGTTGCTGGAGGCCGACGACCCCATCGAACGCCTGGAGCGGCTGCGAGCGGCCATGCTCGCAGCATCGAAATCCTGAAAGCCGGCGGCGAGGCTGGTAAGGTTCCGGTACATTTTTAACCGGAGCCCGCCATCATGGCCGTTCAGGAACTCACGCAGGACAACTTCGAATCCACCATCACCGGGAACGACATCGTCATCCTGGACTTCTGGGCCCCGTGGTGCGGCCCGTGCCAGCAGTTCGCCCCGACCTTCGAAGAGGCCTCCGGCAAGCATTCCGACGTCGTCTTCGCCAAGGTGAACACCGACGAGGAGCAGGGCATCGCCGGCGCCTTCCAGATCCGTTCCATCCCGACCCTGATGATCTTCCGCGAGCAGATCATCGTGTTCTCGCAGCCGGGCGTGCTCTCCGCCGGCCAGCTGGACGAGGTTCTGGGCAAGGTCCGCGAGCTGGACATGGAACAGGTGCGCGCCGACGTCGAGCGCCAGCAGCAGGAACAGCAGCAGGCCGGCGGCGCGTAAACCGCCCCGGACGACTGTCTCCAGCGGGCCCTGGCCCGCAGGACCGAACCCGGCCGGGTGCCCGCCCCGCCGGGTTTTTTCGTGTGGGGCGTGTGCCGGCGCCGTAGAATGGGCGCTGACAGCCCCGACCCCGCCTTCAGGCGCGAAAGGATGCCTTCAACATGTCCCCGTCTCCCGAGGATGCCGGCCCCTCATGCTGAGCGTGATGACCCAGATGGGGGCGCTGATCGTCGCCGGCGTGGTGTGGCGCGCACTGCAGCCCGGCGGCCTGGACGCCGACAACACCCGCCGGGTCCTGACCACCCTGGTTTACTACCTGCTGCTGCCGGCGCTCGTCCTGCAGGTGCTGTGGGTCGCGCCGCTGGGCCTCGACTCCCTGCGGATCGCGCTGGTGGCGGGCCTTACGGTCCTGGCGATGGTCGGGGTCACGTTGCTGGCCTGCCGCGTGTGCATGGCCGAACGGGCTGCCATTGGCGCGATGCTGCTGGCGGCAGCCTGGCCCAATGCGACCTATCTGGGCCTGCCGGTACTCGACAGCCTGTTTGGCGACCCTGGGCGCGCGGTGGCAATCCAGTACGACCTGTTCGCCTGTCTGCCGCTGGTGCTGACCCTGGGGGTGCTGCTGGCGCGGCGCTACGGGGATCCCGAGGCCGTGCGCCTGTACGGGGGCGGCAGCCCGCTCCGGGCCCTGGCGGCGGTGCCGTCCATCTGGGCGGCGGTGGTCGGTGTGGTGCTGAATCTTGCCGGTGTCCCGCTGGTCGACTGGCTGGATGTCTTTCTCGGGTTTCTGGCCGACAGTGTGGCGCCCTTGATGCTGTTCTCGCTGGGGCTGGCGCTGGTGTTCAACCGCTTTCGCGGGCACGATGCCCGGCCGCTGGCGGTGGTGGCCGTGGTCCAGCTGGTCCTGGCTCCCGTCTTTGCCCTCGGGCTGGTGTTGTGGACGGGGCTCGAGGGGGTGCCCGGTGTCGGGTCGGTACTGGAGGCGGCGATGCCGGCGATGGTGCTGGGGCTGGTGTTCTGTGATCGCTTCCGGCTGGATACCGGGCTCTATGCGGCGGCGGTGACGTTGACGACGGCGCTGTCGCTGATCACCCTGCCGCTGTGGTTTGCCCTCGCCACCCATCTCATCGCCTGACCTTTGGGGCTTCCCCCGCCGTCTGGCTGTGGCTGGTCCTGGTTCGGCATCCGGTGTTTACGTGCCTCCGGTCCGCCGCATGCCTGGCGCTGACTCGCCAGCGCGCCCCGAGTGACTTCTTTGCTCGTGCAAAGAAGTCACCAAGAAACACGCCCGACTGCCGCGACCCCGGCCCGCTGTGCGGGCCGGGGTTTCCCTCGCTCCGAGGGTTTTCGCGGGCGGCGCTGAACTCGCTGCGCCTGCGGCTCCGCTCAGACATCCAGCGCCTTTTCCCCACGAAAACCCTCTCCACTCGGCGCGACGACAACGGGGGTTCAAGGTCAAGACAACAGCGATCCACAGGTTCGTGGTAATAGATGAAGGCTGGGTCTTCCGGCATCTGGGCACGCTCGGCCTTTGGCCGTTGCGTGCCGCGCCCGCG
>NZ_KB905021.1:402964-417964 GCF_000377405.1 Thioalkalivibrio sp. ALE31
CCCGTATGGAGCCCCTTGCGGAAGGGTGCTCGGGCCGGGAGAAGGCGCTGGATGTCTGAGCGCAGCCGAAGGCGTAGCGAGTTCAGCGCCGCCGGCCCGAGGGCCCTGGAGCAAGGTTCCCGGGCGGAATCCGGGTGCCCTTCTTTGGGCACTTTCTTGGGCAAGCAAGAAAGTGCCTCGGGGCGCGCTGGCGAGTCAGCGCCAGGCAGTATGTGGACCGGAGGCACGTAAACACTGGATGCCGAACCGGGACCAGCCACAGCAGGGAGGGCGGCCCGACGAAGCCCCATAAACACCAGATAACGGGCCAGGAAGTGTTTAGAAGTGCGTGGCGAAGCCCGCGCGTTAGCGCAGGAGCATCAGGATGCCGGCGAGGATCAGGACGCCGGCGAAGCCGCGGCGGAGGATGGCGACGGGCAGGTGATGCGTGAGCCAGACACCTGCACGTACGCTGATGGCTGTGCCGATCACCACGCCGAGGATGGCCGGCAGATAGAGATAGCCCAGCGCCCACTCCGGCGCCTGGTAGGTTGGATCGGTCCACTGCGGCAGGGCGAACACCAGGCTCGCGCCGATGGAGATCGGCACGCCGAGGGCCGCGGCGGAGCCGATCGCCCGGCGCAGTTCCAGCCCCTGGCTGACCAGGAACGGGGTGGTCAGCGTGCCGCCGCCGATGCCGATCAGCGCGGAGACGGCCCCGATTACGGTGCCGCCGCCCAGCCAGACGCTGCGCCTCGGCACGGGCGCTTTCGGCGGCTGAACGTTGAGCAGCATCCAGATTCCGATCGCGACCTCGAAGGCGCCGAAGGTGCGCCCCAGATGGTCGGAGTCGATGCGCGTGGCCAGCCAGGCCCCGAGCAGGGCCCCGACGATGATCCCCGGCAGCAGGCGCCGCACGGCCGTGCCGTCTACTCCGCCGCGGCGGTGGTGGGCGCGGGCGGAGAGGATCGCGGTGGGGATGATCGCGCCCAGCGAGGAGCCGACCGCGAGCTGCACCAGGTTGGCCGAGTCGAAGGCCAGCAGGCTGAAGATGGCGACAAATACCGGCACCAGGATCAGCCCGCCGCCGATGCCGAACATCCCGGCCGGGATGCCGGCGACCAGCCCCAGAAGCACAAATAGCAGCCCCAGCGCCAACGGTGACTGGATGAGCGTGTCGATCATTCGTGCGTGGTGCCGGGTCGTGAGTCAGGACACAGTGGGCCGGCAAGCCGCTGGGGTTGCCGGCCCACTGTTCAGGGGGGAGGAAGCGCGCTCAGAGCGCCTTGAAGCACTTGCGGGCGGCCTCGATGGTGGCATCGAGGTCCGCGTCCGAGTGGGCGTTGGACATGAAGCCGGCCTCGAAGGCACTGGGGGCCAGGTAGATGCCCTCGCCCAGCATCGCGTGGAAGAAGCGGCCGAAGGCGGCGGTGTCGCAGGCGGTGGCCCCGGCGAAGTCGGTGACCTTCTGGTCCGAGAAGAACAGGCCGAACATGCCCGGCACCTGGTTGGTGGTCAGGGCGACCCCGGCCTCGCGTGCGGCGTCCTCGAAACCCGCGACGACCTTCTTCGTGCGCTGCTCCAGTTCGTCGTGGAAGCCCGGACGGGACAGGATTTCCAGGGTCTTGAGCCCGGCGGTCATCGCGATCGGGTTCCCGGACAGGGTGCCGGCCTGATAGACCGGGCCCAGCGGCGAGAGGTGTTCCATGATCGCGCGCTTGCCGCCGAAGGCCCCCACCGGCATGCCGCCGCCGATAATCTTGCCCAGCGTGGTCAGGTCCGGGGTGACGCCGAGATAGCCCTGGGCGCAGTTCTTCGAGACGCGGAAGCCGGTCATCACCTCGTCGAAGATCAGTACCGCGCCGTGCTGGTCGCAGACCTCGCGCAGGGTCTCGAGAAAGACCGGTTCCGGCGGGATGCAGTTCATGTTGCCCGCAATCGGCTCGACGATGATGCAGGCGACCTCGTCGCCCTTCTCGGCAAAGAAGGCGCGCACGCCGTCGGCGTCGTTGTAGGTAAGGGTGCTGGTCAGGGCGGCCAGCTCCTTCGGCACGCCGGGGGAGCTCGGCTGGCCGAGGGTCAGGGCGCCGGAGCCGGCCTTCACCAGCAGCGAGTCGCCATGGCCGTGGTAGTTGCCCTCGAACTTCACGATGCGGTCGCGCCCGGTGTAGCCGCGCGCCAGCCGGATCGCGCTCATCGTGGCCTCGGAGCCCGAGTTGGTCATGCGTACCAGGTCCATCGACGGCACCAGTTCGCAGACCTTCGCGGCCATGTCGTTCTCCAGCCGGGTCGGGCAGCCGAAGGACAGGCCGTTGTTGCAGGCCTCGCGCACCGCCTCGATCACCTCGGGGTGGGCGTGGCCGGCGACCATCGGGCCCCAGGAGCCGATGTAGTCGATATAGCGCTGGCCATCGGCGTCCCACATGTAGGCGCCGTTGGCGCGGTCCATGAAGATCGGGGTGCCGCCCACGCCCTTGAACGCGCGGACCGGGGAGTTCACGCCCCCGGGGATGTGCTGCTTGGCGGCCTCGAACAGACGCTCGGTTTCCTGCATGACGGTGTCCCTGTAGTTCAATGGAATCGGTAGGCCCGGCAACCATAGCGGCGGCCGCCGGGCGGTGCAAAGTGGTCAGTCGAACAGTGTGCTGATGCGCCGGGCGGCGGCCTCCGGGTCAGGCGCGGCGCTGATGCCCTGGATCACGGCGACCAGGTCTGCTCCAGCCGCGACCACTTCCGCCGCGTTGTCCGTGGTGATGCCGCCGATGCCACAGATCGGGAGGTCCAGGGCCGCGCGCGCCTGGCGGATCAGCTCCGGCCCGGCGAAGGCGGCCTCTGGCTTGGTCGGGGAGGCGAACATGGTGCCGAAGGCGACATAGCTCGCACCGGCCCGGGCGGCAGCTTCGGCGCGTGCCAGTTCGTTGTAGCAGGAGACCCCGATGACTGCGTCCGGCCCCAGGAGCGTGCGGGCCGCGGTCGGGTCCGGATCGTCGCGGCCCAGATGCACGCCATCGGCCTGAATACGCGCGGCCAGCTCGGTGTCGTCGTTGATGATGCAGCGCGCACCGTGCGTGTGGGCAAGGGCGACCAGCTCGCGGGCGATCGCCTCGCGCGCGTCGCCCGCGAGTTGCTTGTCGCGGAACTGGATCAGGCTGGCGCCGCCGCGCAGCGCGGCTGTGGCATGGGCGAGGTGGGTCGCGCGCGGGTCCGCGCCCTCCGGTACCGCAGGGGTGATGAAGTAAAGCCCGCGCAGGGGCGCTCGGCTGTCAGTCGTCATGCGGGCACAGGCGGTTGGGGATGTGCTGGCCGTGACCGGGGGCGTAGCCACGGGCGATGGCATCGTTCATGAAGGCCTGGGCCTCGATTACGGCTGGCTCGATATCGCGGCCACGGGCGAGGAAGGCGGCGATCGCCGCGGCCAGGGTGCAGCCGGAGCCGTGGAAGCCGGCCGGGTGGCGTGGCAGCTCGAACGGGCGCACGTGGTCGTCCTCGCGGTAGAGGCGATTGATGATCGGGTCTTGTTCGGTGCCCTCGTGCCCGCCGGTGACCAGCACGTTGCGCGCGCCCAGTTGGCGCAGCTGGTGGCCCCACTGCGCGGGGTCCTCGCTGCGGGCCAGGCGCGCGGCCTCCGGGCCGTTCGGGGTGATCAGCGTGGCCCGCGGCAGCAGGGCCTCGCGCGTGGCGTCGACCACCGCCTCGGTGGCCAGCGCCCCGCCACCGCCGGCGACCATCACGGGGTCCAGTACCACCGGGATGTGCGGATGAGCGCCGAGCAGCGCAGAGACGACGGTCACGTTCTCCACCGAGCCCAGCATGCCGATCTTGATCGCCGCGACCTCGAGATCGGCGAGCGTGACCTCGATCTGGCCGCGCAGCTGCTCCGGCGGGAGCACGGTGAAGTCCACCACGTTGCGGGTGTCCTGCACGGTGATCGCGGTCACCGCCGTGGCCCCGTGTACGCCGAGGCGGGTGAAGGTGGTCAGGTCGGCCTGCAGACCCGCGCCGCCACCGGGGTCGGAGCCGGCAATGGTCAGCGCGATCGGGGGATGATTCATGAATGGGGGCTCCCGTGCTAAGGTTGCGCGCGCCCCGGCACCCCCGGGGCGTTCCTGTTCCGAATCCCGGGAGTGTACGCAGCATGAGCCACGAGTTCGAAGTCGAGACTATCCGTCCCCTGGTCGCCGCCGCCAAGGCCGGCGGTACGCTGAATGCGGAGGTCGACCAGGCCCTGGCCGCGCTGGAGCAGGAGATCAACCGGATCGCCGCCGAGCTGCAGGTGGAGCACGTGGGTCCCGGGGTGGGCATGGCGGACATGAATGCCCAGCATGTCTATCGCCTGGTGATCCGCCAGCACGAGATCGACGTGACGCGGCATGAGTGGAGCCTGTGGGTCTGCGATGCGCTCGACAACTGCGACTTCCGCGCGACCTGGCCGGTCACCGGCGCCGGGCGTCTGCGCCGCAAGCAGGTGACGGCCGTGGTGCCGGAGCTGGTGACGGGCTACCGCGATGCGGTCGTGGCCGCCGGCAAGGGGGATACCCCGGCTGGCCAGCGCCTGGCGCAGATCGCGGCGGTCTTTGAGTAACGCAGATCGCTCTGCGCGCCAGGCGGCGTCAGCACTGTAAAGGTCAAGGGCGGTTGCACCACGAAGCGCACGAAGACACGAAGAAAGGGCGCAGGGCGTTTGCACCACAGAGTGCACCGAGGCCACGACGAAGATTGAGCGTTTTCGCTGGGGGCTGGCGGCTGGTGGTTTCTGGGGGTGTGTGCAGGTAACGTGGCCGAGGGCGCGGCTTGTACCCTTCGCTCGGTCCAATCAATTCGATCCGTCGAGCCTTCCTTTGATTTTCTTCGTTTCTTCGTTTCTTCGCGTGCTTCGTGGTGAAATCAGCTCACCGTGCCAAGGGCACGAAGCGTCTGGTAGCGCCTTAAGCTGCGCTGTCGGGGTCGCGCAGCGAGATGACCGGCCAGCCCTTGTTGCGGGCATGTTCCGCGAGGGTGGGGTCCGGGTCCACGGCCACCGGGCGGCCGACCTGCTCCAGTAGGGGGATGTCGTTGCGTGAGTCGCTGTAGAAGCTGGCCTGCGTGATGGTGCCCTCGGGGTCCGGGTGATCGGCGAGGTGCTGACGCAGGCGCTCGATCTTGCCTTCCTGAAAGCAGGGCACGCCCGTCAGTTCACCGGTGAACTCCCCGTCCTCGCGTTCTTCCGCCAGGGTGGCGATCAGGTGATCCACGCCGAGGATGTCGGCAATCGGCTGGGTCACGAACTGGTTGGTCGCAGTGATGATCACCAGTTCGTCGCCGGCCACCCGGTGCCTTTCCAGCAGGTGCTGGGCCCCGGGGGCGATCATCGGGCGGATCAGCGTTTCGATGAACTCCTCCCGCCATGCCTCCAGTTGCGCGCGCGGGTGCTCGGCCAGCGGGCTGAACGCGAAGCGGCAGAACTCGTGGATATCGAGCACGCCCGCGACATACTCCTGGTAGAAGCGGTCATTGGTCTCGGCGTGGCAGGTCGGGTGCACGGCGCCTACCTCGGCCAGGAACTGGTTCCAGGCGTGATCGCTGTCGCCGGCAAGAAGGGTGTTGTCGAGGTCGAACAGGGCCAGGGCCATGAGGTGATTCTCGGGTTGGCATGGGTCGGGCGAAAGTGTACCGGCGGGCGTGGCAGCCTGCAGCCTCGCATCCCCTGTCGGGCCGGCACCGGAGGCCGGGTAGGGGCTTTGCCGCCAGGGCGTCGGCTGTGGAACAATGCCAGTAATAGAAAAGCGTCTGGCTGATGCAAGTGATTGATTGTGACGGGTATCGCGCAAACGTAGGCATCATCCTGTGCAACGCGGAAAGACAGCTGTTCTGGGGCAAGCGGGTCGGTCAGGAGGCCTGGCAATTCCCCCAGGGGGGCGTGCACGCGGAAGAAACGCCGGAAGAGGCGATGTACCGCGAGTTGCGCGAGGAGACCGGCCTGTTCCCCCGGCACGTCGAGGTGCTGGGCGCTACCCGCCATTGGCTGCGCTATCGCCTGCCGGAGCGCATGGTCCGGCGTCATCAGCGCCCGGTCTGTATCGGCCAGAAGCAGCGCTGGTTCCTGTTGCGCATGGTCGGAGACGAGAACGACGTGGTGCTGGATGCGATGGAAACCCCGGAATTCGATGACTGGCGCTGGATCGACTACTGGCGCCCGGCGCGCGAGGTCGTGCACTTCAAGCGCCAGGTCTACCGCCGGGCGCTGTGTGAACTGGTGCCGCTGATGTTCCCCGAGCTGGATCAGGGGCGCGCCCGCGGTTCCGATAGCCGCACCCCGGAACCCTCGCTGAACCGCCCGTCGGTGTCGTCGCGTTGACGGTCCCGAAGCAGCCCTCGATGCTCGAGGTCCTGCGCCGCGTGGTGCAGGAGGTCAATGGTGCGGCCGATTTCTTCGAAGCACTGCACATCATCGTCACGCGGGTGAAGGCGGCGCTGGAGATCGATGTCTGCTCGATTTACCTGAAGTCGCCACAGTCCGGGCGCCTGGTGCTGATGGCCTCGGAAGGTCTGCGTTCGGAATCGGTGGGGCAGGTCGAGATGGACCCGTCGGAAGGCCTGGTCGGTCTGGTCGCCTCGCGCGCCGAGCCGGTCAACCTCGACAGCGCCCAGGATCACCCGCGCTTTCGCTACTTCCCGGAGACCGGCGAGGAGCACTTCCTCGCGTTCCTGGGCGTGCCGATCATCCATCAGCGCAGCCTGCTGGGCGTGCTGGTGGTGCAGCAGCACCAGGCGCGCAAGTTCGATGACGAACACGTCTCCTTCCTGATCACCCTGGCCGCGCAGCTGGCCGGGGCGATCGCCTACGCCGAGTTCAACGACGAGATCTCCTCCGAGACCCCGCTGATCGGTCATGTGAACGTCGAGGCCACCGGCATCGCCGGCTCGCCCGGCGTAGCCATCGGGCGCGCCGTGGTGGCCTACCGGCTGGCCGATCTCGATTCCATCCCGGATCGCGAGAGTGCCGGGGTGGACGGCGAGCTGGAGCACTTCAAGCAGGCGGTCGCGGAGACGCGCACCGAGATCGAGGACCTGAAGCAGCGTATGGGCGAGGCCCTGGGCCCGGACGAGCAGGTGCTGTTCGATGCCTACCTGATGCTGCTGGGGTCCGACTCGCTGGTGCACAAGACCGAGGCGCGCATCCGCAACGGCCAGTGGGCGCCCGCCGCGCTGCGCGACACGGTGCGCGAGAGCGTGCGGGTGTTCGAGGACATGGAGGACCCGTACCTGCGTGAGCGCGCGGCCGACGTGCGGGACCTCGGTCGGCGCGTGCTGTCGCATCTGCTGCCGGCGGATCGCAGCCAGGACGAGTTTCCCGAGGGCGGCATCCTGGTCGGGGACGACCTGACCGCGTCACACCTGGCGGAGGTGCCGATCGAACGGCTGGGGGCGATGGTCTCGGCCAAGGGGACCGGTTCCTCGCATATCGCGATCCTCGCGCGCGCGCTGAACATCCCGGCGGTCATGGGGGTGTCCGAGCTCCCGGTGGGCCGCCTGGAGGGGCGCGAGATCCTGGTCGACGGCTATCGCGGCCGGCTGTTCGTGAACCCCAACGCCGAGCTGCGCGCGGAGTTCGAGCGTCTGGTGCGCGAGGAGCGCGAGCTGGCGGAGGACCTGCGCGCGCTGGCCAAGGACCCGGCCGAGACCCGCGACGGGGTCGCCGTACCGGTGCTGGCGAATTCCGGGCTGCTGGCGGATATCAAGCCGTCGCTGGAGTCCGGGGCCGAGGGGGTGGGGCTGTACCGCACCGAGGTCCCGTTCATGATCCGCGACCGCTTCCCCGGCGAGGAGGAGCAGGTCCAGCTGTACGAGCAGGTGCTCGCCTCCTTCGATCCCATGCCGGTGACCCTGCGGACCCTGGATATCGGCGGCGACAAGGCCCTGCCGTACTTCCCGGTCAAGGAGGACAATCCGTTCCTCGGCTGGCGCGGCATCCGCATCTCGCTGGACCACCCGGAGATCTTCCTGACCCAGCTGCGGGCGATGCTCAAGGCGAGCCGGTCGCACGACAACCTGCAGATCCTGTTCCCGATGATCTCGGCGCTGGACGAGCTGAAGGGGTCGATGAGCCTGCTCAACCGGGCGCGCGAGGAACTGCTGGACGAGGGCTTCCGCATCCCGATGCCGCGGGTCGGCGTGATGGTGGAGGTGCCGGCGGCGGTCTACATGTCGGAGATGCTCGCCCGGCGGGTGGATTTTCTTTCGGTGGGCACCAACGATCTGGTCCAGTACCTGCTGGCGGTGGATCGCAACAACGCCCGCGTGGCGCACCTCTACGACACCCTGCACCCGGCCTGCATCCACGCGCTGGAGACGATCACCGAGGGCTCGCACCGGGCCGGCAAGCCGGTCAGCGTGTGCGGGGAGATGGCGGCTGACCCGGCCGCGGTGATCCTGCTGCTGGGGATGGGGATCGACAGCCTGAGTGTCAGCGTGTCCTCGATCCCGCGGGTGAAATGGGTCATCCGCAGCTTCTCCACCGACCGCGCCGAGGCGCTGCTGGCGCAATGCCGGCTGCTGGAAAACGCCGATCAGATCCGCTCGCTGCTCAATAACGCCCTGGTCCAGGCGGGGCTGGGCGGTCTGGTGCGCGCCGGCAAGACCTGACGCCGGGAGTCCGTGTTCCGGCGCCCGCGGTTGTCCGGGGGACCCGCTATCCGTTGCGACTGGCTCGCCACAGCGCGATCAGCGCGCTCAGCAGGAAGATCCCGAGCACCACCCCGATGGCGATCAGGGCGTCGGGGATCGAGCGGTTGATCACCAGCACCACCGCGCCCACCAGGATGGGAACCGGCACCTCGTTGAACCAGCGATACCAGGTGTGATCGCGACGGTTCAGGTCGTCGCGGAAGTCGCGCACGATCTTGCCGCACCAGACGTGATAGGCGACCAGGATTGCGATCAGGGTCAGCTTGAAGTGCATCCACGGCTCGGCCAGATAGAACGAGCGATCCACCAGCATGGCCACGCCGAAGGCAATGGTGATCAGGGCGCCGGGGGTCATGATCCCGTAGAACAGCTTGCGCTCCATGATCTTGAAGCGCTCGTGGCCCAGGGCGTCCTCGGTCATCGCGTGATAGACGAACAGGCGGGGCAGATAGAACAGCCCGGCGAACCAGGTGACCATGAAGATCACGTGCAGGCTTAGGAACCAGTTGTACGCTTGCATGGAGGTCCTTCTCGTCGGGCGGTGCCGGGCTTACGAGAGCCAGCGTTCCAGGTGGCGTTCGATCTGTTCGAAGTCCGGGTCGCCCAGCTTCTGATAGACGATGCGGCCATTCGGCGAGATCAGGAAGGTGGTCGGCGTCAGGCGTACGCCGCCGTAGGCCTGGGAAAAGGCATCGTCGCTGTCGTGGATGACCTTGTAGGGCATCCCGCGATCCTCGCGCATGGCCTCCACGCGGTTGATCGGGTCGTAGGACAGCGCGACCGCCAGCAGCTCGAATCCCTTGTCCGCGTAGGTCTCGTGCAGGTGGATCAGTTCCGGGATCTCGCGAATGCAGGAGGGACAGTTGGTGGCCCAGAACGAGATCATCACCGGCCGCCCCTCGTAGTCCTCCAGCGACACCTGTTCGCCATCCAGTGTGGTGGCGGCGAAGGCGGGCGCCGGGCGCATGCCGTCGTCGGTCAGCCAGATGGTCGCGGCAATGGCGACCAGCGCGATGATGAAGATGCCTCCGAAGATGGCCTTGCGGTCGATCCTGACTTTGCTCATGAGGTGTGATCCGTTGATCGAATAGCCTGCAAATGTGGACTGGCAGGGCGGGCGTGCGTTCCGTGGCCCCGGCCAAGGCGGTATCATGCCGCAGCATGACGAATGCAACCAACAGCAAACCCATCCGCATCGGGGTTGTCGGTGCCACCGGCTATACCGGTGTGGAATTGCTGCGCCTGCTGGCGCGGCACCCGGCGGCCGATCTGCAGGTGGTGACCTCGCGGGGCGAGGCGGGCACGCCCGTGGCCGAACTGTTCCCGAGCCTGCGTGGCGCGGTCGACGCGGTGTTTCAGGCGCCGGATGAGGCTACCCTGGGCGAGTGCGACGTGGTCTTTTTCGCGACCCCGCACGGGGTGGCCCACGCGCTGGCCGCGCCCCTGCTGGAGCGGGGCACGCGCA
Source organism: Thioalkalivibrio sp. ALE31 (assembly GCF_000377405.1). Classification (GTDB taxonomy): domain Bacteria; phylum Pseudomonadota; class Gammaproteobacteria; order Ectothiorhodospirales; family Ectothiorhodospiraceae; genus Thioalkalivibrio. Next base: position 413,073 of record NZ_KB905021.1, read on the forward strand.
TCATCGATCTGTCGGCGGATTTCCGCATCCGCGATCCCGATCTGTGGGCGCAGTGGTACGGGCAGGCCCATGGCGCGCCCGAGTATCTGGGCGAGGCCGTGTACGGCCTGCCGGAGCTGAACCGGACGCTCATCCGCGATGCCCGCCTGATCGCGGTGCCGGGCTGTTATCCGACGGCCGTGACGCTTGCGGTTCTGCCCCTGCTGGAGGCCGGCCTGATCGATCCGGCGGACGTGATCGCGGATGCCAAGAGCGGTGTCAGCGGGGCTGGGCGCAAGGCGCAGATCGGCGGGCTGTTCGCCGAGGTGCAGGAGGACTTTCGTGCCTACGCCAGCGGCGGGCACCGGCACTGGCCGGAGATCCATCAGACGCTGAGCGGGGTGGCCGGGCAGTCCGTGGGGCTGATCTTCCAGCCGCATCTGGTGCCCATGACGCGCGGGATTCACGCGACCCTCTATCTGCGCCCGCTGGCGGCGGATGCGGACTGGCAGGCCTGTTTCGAGCAGCGCTACCGCGACGAGCCGTTTGTCGACGTGCTGTCGCCCGGGGCCCATCCGCAGACCTCCAGTGTGCGCGGCACCAATGTCTGTCGGGTGGCGCTGGCGCAGCCGCCGCATTCCGGTCGGCTGATGGTGCTTTCGGTGATTGACAACCTGGTGAAGGGCGCGGCCGGGCAGGCCGTGCAGAACATGAACCTGATGTTTGGCCAGCCGGAAACCGCAGGCCTGGACGCGCTGCCGGTCTTCCCCTGATGCCGGGTCTGGCCGTATGAGTATTCCGGTGCCGCGTCTGCCCCGGCGGCCGCGGATCCCGGCTCGGCGGCGGGCGTCCGGACGGCGCCGCGGAACGTGGTGGGCCGGCCTGCTGACAATCGCGCTGGTCCTGGCTGCGGTCGCCGGGGGACTGGGCTGGCTGGCCAGCGAGCGAGACGACGGGACGGCGGGTGTGGAACCGCAGGCAGGGATCGACGCCCTGCGGGCGGACCTGGAGCGGGAGGTCGCCGCGCGCCAGAGCGCCGAGGAGGCGCTGCGCCGCGCCGAGCAGCACCTGGCGATCAAGGAGGCCGAGCTGGCGGCCTATGCCGGTGATATCGAGCGCCAGGAGACGGAGCTGCAGGCGTTGCGCGACGAACTGGCGTTTTATCAGCGTCTCGCGGAAGGCTCGGGCGAGGACGGTCTGGGCATCCGGGCCCTCCGGCTGCAGCCGACCGGGCAGGCCGGGGTGTTCGATGTCAGCTTTCAGCTTTACCGTCCGGGGCTGGGCCGCTCGGTGGATCTGCGCTGGTCGCTGGAGGTGGACGGCCTCGCGGCGGACGCGGAAGAGCCGGGCACCCTGGATGCCGAGGCGCTGGGGCTGGATTCCGGGCGTACGCTGGAAGAGCTGCGGTTGCTGCGGCATCAGCGCGTCCGGATCCGGCTGCCGGAGGGCTTCGAGCCGCAGCACCTGACGTTGCGCGCGAGCGCCGAAGATGACGAGGAACTGGATCCGGTTTCCGAACGGGCCGACTGGGATCGCCTGCTGGAGGGCATGCAATGATGGGACGCAAGAAGGGCCGCCGGGCGGGTAAGGTGGACACGCTGGTTGGGCGCAATACGGTGATCCATGGCGATGTCGAGTTCGGGGGCGGGTTGCACATCGAGGGTCGCGTGATCGGCGATATCCGGGCCACCACCGATCCTTCCGCCGTTCTGGTGGTGGCGGACGGGGGCGTGGTCGAGGGCCATATCGCGGTCCCGCACCTGCTGATGAACGGAGAGGTGCAGGGCGATGTCCATGTTGGCGAGCATGTGGAACTCGGCGAGACGGCCCGTCTGGTGGGCAATCTCTACTACACCATGCTGCAGATGGCGGAAGGCGCGCAGATCGACGGCCTGCTCAAGCGGGTGGATCACCCGCTCCAGGGTGAACTGGAGGGGCCCGGCGAGACCCAGGCCCTGACCAATCCCACGGAAGGTGGGCATTCTTGACTCTGGGGCTCAGTCTTCCGTAGCGTGAATGAAAATGATTATTACAGGAGGCCCCGAATGTCCGAGCCCATGACGTCCGAAGCGGAGATGGACATCGAAATCCCCAGCCCGCTGATCTTTACCGATGCCGCGGCCACCAAGGTGAAGGGGCTGATCGAGGAAGAAAACAACGACAACCTGAAGCTGCGCGTATTCGTCAGCGGCGGCGGTTGCTCCGGCTTCCAGTACGGCTTCACCTTTGACGAAACCGTGGGTGATGGCGACACCGTGGTCGAGAATGGCGGGGTGACCCTGCTGATCGATCCGATGAGCTTCCAGTATCTGGCCGGCGCCGAGATCGACTACACCGAGGGCCTGGAGGGCGCGCAGTTCGTCATCCGCAACCCGAACGCCACCACGACCTGCGGCTGCGGCTCCAGCTTCTCGGTCTGAAGCCGACCGCAAGCGACTCAGGCGAAGGCCCGATCCGGTGGATCGGGCCTTTTTTGTTACCGCCCCTGGTCCGCGGGGTCGGTGGGGCGGGCGTGGCCGGGGATGATGCAGCCGAGTACCCGCGGCCCACGTGCACCGGTTACCTCGGGAAGATTGCCGGGCTCCCCCGCAAGGGTGCGGGCCGCCAGCCACGCAAATGCGGCGCCTTCCACCTGTTGCGGAGGGATGCCATGGCGTTCGGTGGACTCCACGCGGGTATCGGGCAGAGCCTGCGCCAGGCGCTGCATCAGGTAGCGGTTGTGCGCGCCGCCGCCACACACCAGCAGGCGGGCGGGCGGCTGCGGATCCAGATGCGTCAGGGCGCGGCGTACGCCTTCCACCGTCAGTTCGGCCAGGGTGGCCTGGAGGTCCTCGGGCCGGAGCTGGTCGAGGCGGTCACCCGCGACATGGCGCAGCCACGCGGGGGAAAAGTACTCGGGTCCCGTGCTCTTGGGCGGGGGGCGCCGGAAGAACGGGTCCTCCAGCAGTCGGGCCAGTAGCTCGGGGTCGGGTGTTCCGCTGCGTGCCCAGTCACCATCCCGGTCGAACGGGGTCGAGTGGTGGCGCCGGTTCCAGTCGTCCATCAGGGTATTGGCGGGTCCGCAGTCGAAGCCGATCACGGGTGCCCCGGGTGGCAGCCAGGTGACGTTGGCGATGCCTCCGAGGTTCAGCACCGCGCGCGTCTCGTCCGGTGCGCCGAACTGCATCGCATGAAAGCCGCAGGCCAGCGGGGCACCCTCGCCCCCGGCGGCGATGTCGCGCGGGCGAAACTGGGCCACGGTGTCGATCCCTGTGGCCTCCGCAATACGGAACGGATCTCCGATCTGCCAGGTGAAGGGCGGTTCGGCGTCCGGGGCGTGGTGAACGGTCTGTCCGTGACTGCCGATCGCGCGAATAGCGCCGGGTGCCAGGCCGGTCTGCTCGAGCAGGGTCTGGACCGCGCGGGCGAACAGCATCCCCAGACGTGCGTCCAGCATCCCGAGGTGCCGGTATTGCAGGGCCTCGCTGGTGGCGGCGGTCGCCAGTTCCAGGGCCAGATCGTCGGGGTAGTCCAGCTGGCAGTGATCCACGACGGTGACGGCCCCGTCCTCGCGGATCTCGGTGAGGACGGCGTCCACGCCGTCCCGGCTGGTGCCGGACATCAATCCGATAAAGCGTTGGGTCATGCGCGTGTTCCTCAGGCCGTGTTGGCCCCATTCTGGACCACGGCCGTGTTTCGCGTCTGTCCGGGCCTCGCGGTATCCTTGCGCGCGTCCGGCCCGCCCGGCCGGTTCTCCGATCTCGAACAAGGGGCGACATGGAACTCGAAGACCAGCTGGCCGTGATCCGTCGCGGCGCCGATGAAATCCTGCTCGAGGACGACCTCGTCGAGCGTCTCAAGACGGGCCGCCCCTTGCGGATCAAGGCGGGATTCGACCCCACCGCCCCGGACTTGCACCTGGGCCATACGGTGCTGATCAACAAGCTGCGCCAGCTGCAGGATCTGGGGCACCATATCCTGTTCCTGATCGGCGATTTCACCGGCCGCATTGGCGATCCCTCGGGCAAGAACGCCACGCGCCCGCCGCTGTCCAGCGAGGATATCGAGCGCAATGCCGCGACCTATCGCGAGCAGGTGTTCCGCATCCTCGATCCCGAGCGTACGGAGGTCGTATTCAATTCCACCTGGATGGAACCGCTGGGCGCCGCAGGCATGGTCCAGCTTGCCTCGCGCCAGACCGTGGCGCGCATGCTCGAGCGCGACGACTTCCACAAGCGCTACACCGAACACCAGCCGATCGCGATCCACGAGTTCCTGTACCCCCTCATCCAGGGCTACGACTCCGTGGCGTTGAAGGCGGACATGGAGCTCGGGGGGACTGACCAGAAGTTCAATCTCCTGGTGGGCCGCGAACTGCAGAAGCAGGAAGGGCAGCCACCCCAGGTCATCCTCACCATGCCGATCCTGGAGGGACTCGACGGCGTCCAGAAGATGAGCAAGTCCCTGAACAACTATATCGGCGTCCAGGATTCTCCTGACGACATGTTCGGCAAGCTGATGTCGATCTCCGATGACCTGATGTGGCGTTATTTCGAGCTGCTCAGTCTGCGGCCCATGCATGACATCCGCGAGGCTCGGCGTGCGGCCAGCACCGGGGAGCGCAACCCGCGTGACATCAAATTCGAGCTCGGCCGCGAACTGGTCGATCGCTTCCACGGCCCGGGGCGTGGCGAACAGGCCCAGGCTCGCTTCGTCGAGCGCTTCCAGAAGCAGATCGTCCCGGAGGATCTTCCACAGGTCACCGTCGCGGTCCCGCCCGAAGGCATGCTCCTGCCTAATGTCCTCAAGGGGGCGGGGCTGGTTGCCTCCACCTCCGAGGGGCGAAACATGCTCCGGCAGGGCGCAGTCCGCATCGATGGCGAACGCGTGGAGGACGCCGGACGTAGCCTGGAGCCGGGCCAGACTCTGGTGAT
>NZ_KB905021.1:420464-509302 GCF_000377405.1 Thioalkalivibrio sp. ALE31
GCTAACAAATGACCGACCCTTTGGGGTTATATGGTCAAGCGGTTAAGCGCACACGGTGGATGCCTAGGCGGTAGGAGGCGATGAAGGACGTTGTAGCCTGCGATAAGCCTCGGGGAGCTGGCAAACAAGCTTTGATCCGGGGATTTCCGAATGGGGAAACCCATCCCTTTTAGGGATATCCTCACCTGAATACATAGGGTGTTGGAGGCGAACCTGGGGAACTGAAACATCTAAGTACCCAGAGGAAAAGAAATCAATTGAGATTCCGTGAGTAGCGGCGAGCGAAAGTGGATTAGCCCTTAAGCGTCTTGAGTTTTAGTCGAGCGATCTGGAAAGGTCGGCCAAAGTGGGTGATAGCCCCGTAGACGAAAAGGCTCTTGACGTGAAATCGAGTAGGGCGGGGCACGTGAAACCCTGTCTGAACATGGGGGGACCATCCTCCAAGGCTAAATACTCCCTACCGACCGATAGTGAACCAGTACCGTGAGGGAAAGGCGAAAAGAACCCCGGAGAGGGGAGTGAAATAGAACCTGAAACCGTGTGCGTACAAGCAGTGGGAGCCCCTTCGGGGGTGACCGCGTACCTTTTGTATAATGGGTCAGCGACTTAATTTCAGTGGCAAGGTTAACCGCAAGGGGAGCCGTAGGGAAACCGAGTCTTAATAGGGCGCTCAGTCGCTGGAATTAGACCCGAAACCGGGCGATCTATCCATGGCCAGGGTGAAGGTGGGGTAACACCTACTGGAGGCCCGAACCCACTAATGTTGAAAAATTAGGGGATGAGCTGTGGATCGGAGTGAAAGGCTAATCAAGCTCGGAGATAGCTGGTTCTCCTCGAAAGCTATTTAGGTAGCGCCTCATGTATCACTCTCGGGGGTAGAGCACTGTTATGGCTAGGGGGTCATCCCGACTTACCAAACCATTGCAAACTCCGAATACCGGGAAGTGCGAGCATGGGAGACACACGGCGGGTGCTAACGTCCGTCGTGGAAAGGGAAACAACCCAGACCGCCAGCTAAGGTCCCCAAATCATGGCTCAGTGGGAAACGATGTGGGAAGGCAGAGACAGCCAGGAGGTTGGCTTAGAAGCAGCCATCCTTTAAAGAAAGCGTAATAGCTCACTGGTCGAGTCGGCCTGCGCGGAAGATTTAACGGGGCTAAAGCCATGTACCGAAGCTGCGGACTTGCTTTGCAAGTGGTAGAGGAGCGTTCTGTAAGCCTGTGAAGGTGTGCCGAGAGGCATGCTGGAGGTATCAGAAGTGCGAATGCTGACATGAGTAACGATAAGATGGGTGAAAAACCCATCCGCCGAAAGCCCAAGGTTTCCTGCGCAACGCTAATCGGCGCAGGGTTAGTCGGCCCCTAAGGCGAGGCAGAAATGCGTAGTCGATGGGAAACAGGTTAATATTCCTGTACCGGCTGTTAATGCGATGGGGGGACGGAGAAGGCTAAGTGATCCGGCTGTTGGTGCCCGGTTCAAGTATGTAGGGAGTGTCCTTAGGCAAATCCGGGGACACAATCCTGAGATACGATGACGAGCCTCCACGGAGGCGAAGTCACTGATGCCCTGCTTCCAGGAAAAGCCTCTAAGCTTCAGTTAACAGTAGACCGTACTCCAAACCGACACAGGTGGGCAGGGTGAGAATCCCAAGGCGCTTGAGAGAACTCGGGTGAAGGAACTAGGCAAAATGGTACCGTAACTTCGGGAGAAGGTACGCCTCGGCTGGTGATGGGACTTGCTCCCTGAGCTGGCTGAGGTCGCAGAGACCAGGCCGCTGCGACTGTTTATTAAAAACACAGCACTCTGCAAACTCGAAAGAGGACGTATAGGGTGTGACGCCTGCCCGGTGCCGGAAGGTTAATTGATGGGGTTAGCTTCGGCGAAGCCCTTGATCGAAGCCCCGGTAAACGGCGGCCGTAACTATAACGGTCCTAAGGTAGCGAAATTCCTTGTCGGGTAAGTTCCGACCTGCACGAATGGCGTAACGATGGCGGCGCTGTCTCCACCCGAGACTCAGTGAAATTGAAATCGCAGTGAAGATGCTGTGTACCCGCGGCTAGACGGAAAGACCCCGTGAACCTTTACTACAGCTTCACACTGAACTTTGAGCTTGTTTGTGTAGGATAGGTGGGAGGCTTTGAAGCCGGGACGCCAGTCTCGGTGGAGCCACCCTTGAAATACCACCCTGGCAAGTTTGGAGTTCTAACCCAGGCCTGTAATCCAGGTCGGGGACCGTGTGTGGTGGGTAGTTTGACTGGGGCGGTCTCCTCCCAAAGAGTAACGGAGGAGTGCGAAGGTACCCTCAGCGCGGTCGGAAATCGCGCGACGAGTGCAAAGGCATAAGGGTGCTTAACTGCGAGACAGACACGTCGAGCAGGTGCGAAAGCAGGTCTTAGTGATCCGGTGGTTCTGTATGGAAGGGCCATCGCTCAACGGATAAAAGGTACTCCGGGGATAACAGGCTGATACTGCCCAAGAGTCCATATCGACGGCAGTGTTTGGCACCTCGATGTCGGCTCATCACATCCTGGGGCTGAAGCAGGTCCCAAGGGTATGGCTGTTCGCCATTTAAAGTGGTACGCGAGCTGGGTTTAGAACGTCGTGAGACAGTTCGGTCCCTATCTGCCGTGGGCGTCGGAGATTTGACAGGATCTGTCCTTAGTACGAGAGGACCGGGATGGACGCACCTCTGGTGTTCCGGTTGTCACGCCAGTGGCACTGCCGGGTAGCTAAGTGCGGAAGGGATAACCGCTGAAAGCATCTAAGCGGGAAACCCACCTGAAGATGAGATCTCCCTGGACCCTCGAGGTCCCTGTAGGGCCGTTGAAGACTACAACGTTGATAGGCTGGGTGTGGAAGCGCGGTAACGCGTGTAGCTAACCAGTACTAATTGCCCGTGCGGCTTGACCATATAACACCCAAAGTGTTGGTGGTCTCGTCTGACACATCACCAAGTACACAAGCCTAGAATGCATTCCGAATTCAGACGACTCGGCACAAGCCGGGTTATCTGGCCAGTTTGTCTGGCGGCAATAGCGAGTAGGAACCACCCGATCCCATCCCGAACTCGGAAGTGAAACTGCTCTGCGCCGATGGTAGTGTGGGGCCTCCCCATGTGAGAGTAGGTCACCGCCAGGCATTAATCCGAAGCCCGATTCCCAGTCATGGGGGTCGGGCTTTTTTTATGGGCGCTTTCGAGGCAGGCTTGGATACAAGGTAACGCGATGCCCGTGGTGGCGGGTGCGGCACTTGGGCACAGGAGGCGGGGAGGTATTGTGCGAGGAAAAAGGACCGATGGTGGGCTGGTGATCGTAGGGCTTGTACTGCTCGGGATCGGGCTCTACGCAATTTTCGGCGGCCAGCTGGCGTTTACGCCGATTGCGCCAAGGGAAGGCGCGGGATTCGGCGGACCGCTGGCAATGATTATCGGGGTGGCGTTCGTTATTGGCGGGCTCTATTTCCTGCGGGAATCGCGGCGCTAGAAACGGTCTGGTCAGAGGTTGCCGACTGAGCGCGGCGGATGCGGACGGTGTAGCCGATTTGGCCTGGCGCGGGGTAAGAGCGCGCTGTGTCCTCAGTCGATGCGGAAGTGGCCCTGCGGTCAGGCGAATGCGGGCGTGATGCCGCGGGAGGGATGTTCGGCCAGCCCAGCCCGGGTGCGTCAGGCCAGGTCGCGTGTCAGGCGGGTGCGGTGGTGCGCCAGCCGAAGCCCTGGTCCTGGGTTGCGATGTCGACGTCGGAGGGGGTGCAGCCGAGCCCGTCTGCGAGGGCCGCTCGGGCAAGCGCCTCATCGTTGTTGTCGGTTGAGAGATGCATCCCGATGACGTGCCGGAGGCGGTACTGGTCGATGTTGCGCAGCAGCTCGGTGGCGGCATGATTGGGTAGGTGCCCGTAGCCCCCGCCAATGCGCCGCTTCAGGGATGCGGGATAACGCCCGGCGGCGAGCATGGCTGGGTCGTGGTTGCACTCCAGCAAGAGGGCATCCGCGCCACTCGCCATCGCGACCATATGGGGCGAGATATGCCCGGCATCGGTCATCAGGACCAGTCGGTGGTCTCCATCGGAGAGGGCGAACTGAGTGGGCTCGCGCGAGTCGTGGGGCACGGTGAAGGGGCAGACCCAGGCGTCGTCGATGTCCAGCGGGGCGTCGGCCTGGATCTCCTGGACGTGTGCGAAGCCATCGTCGCGAGCCGCCAGGCGGGTGCCCGGGCTGGTGAATACGGTGAGGTCGTACCGCCGGGACAGCGGGCCGGCGGCGCCGATGTGGTCCGCATGCTCGTGGGTGATCAGGACGGCGGTCAGGTCGCGGGGTGCAAGATCGACCCGGGCCAGGCGACGTTCGAGTTCCTGGACCGAGAAGCCGCAGTCGACAAGGAGACGGGTCGCGCCGATCTCCACGACCAGGGCATTTCCGGCGCTGCCGCTGCCGAGGGAGCAGAAGCGGATCATCGCGTCGGCACCGCGGAGGGATTAACGGAGAATCTGCTGTTCGATGCGGTCCAGCACGAATTCCGCATCGCGACGCCGGAGGGGGTCCCCGTCGATATCACGGGCCTCGATGCGGAGGTCGCCGTCGCCCACGTCGGTCAGGCGGACCTGGTAGCGTTCGTTCTCGCGACGGTCTCCGCCGCGACCGAAGATGCGACTGAAGAACCCGCCGCTTTCGCCTTCGCCGACCACGTCGGGGCGATAGGTCACCTCGAAGGTCCCGGTGTCACGATCCTGCTCGTCCACCAGCAGCCCGGCGCGATCCAGGAGCGTCCCCATTTGCGCCCACATCCGGTCGAAGGCGCTGCCAATGACCAGCACGGGCTGGCCTTCGAGTTCCGTCTGGTGCAGTTCGGTCGGGCGGTCCCCGATGGTCTCGGCGACCCGGGCGCTGCCTTCCGGCATTTCGCCGGTGGCAAGGAAGACGCGAAGGCGATTGAGCATCTCGGCTTCCAGTTCCGGGTCAGAGGGCCGCATGGCCCAGCGCCAGGTTTCGCCCTCGGGCTCCTCGGACGCGCCCCGGTGGGATATGTAGATCGCGGAGTGCCCGTTGTCGCGTTCGACGCGAAGCCGGTACTTGTCCCGGGTGTTGGCGTCGTATACGTTCCCAAGGGCCCGCGCGAAGATGTTCTGACTGCCCCGGAGCGGGATGCCGGCACGGTCCTCGGCCCATTCCGTCTCCATGATGCCGACCTGGGGTTCGTTGCGTTCCAGGCGCAGATTCTGGCTGTCCCAGAAGGCGGCAAGGCGATCCCACAGTTCCTCCGGGCGCGCCTCGACGCTGAGCCAGCGGACGCTGCCTTCGCGCATCAGCTGGACTTCGGCGGACTCGGGGAGGACGCGGGCGTCGGTCTGCACCGGTGCGGTGGTGTCGGCCGGCTGGCGCTGCTGCTGACGGGCCTGGGAGTCCTGCTGCATCTCGCGGGCGCTGACGCGCTCGCCCGGCGCATCCGGGATGCGGTAGGCGCGCTCGCTGTCGGGGGCGATGAGGTCCGGCGGGACTTCGAGATTGTCCATCTGCCGGCTCATTTCGTACTGGGGACCGCTCTGGCGGTCGCCCGAGGTGGAACACCCGGCGATGGCGAGGCTCGTGGCCAGGGCAAGGGCGGTGCGCGTCGCGCGGCGGCGGAGCGGGGCGGAGTGTTTCATGTCGGGGTTCAGACCTCTATGCCGGCCTGGCGCATGGCGTCCAGGACCGGCGCATGGAAGGGTTCGGACAGCGGAGTCAGGGGGAGACGGATACCGTCCTCCATGAGTCCCATGCGATGCAGTGCCCACTTGACCGGAATCGGGTTGGCCTCGAGGAACAGCGCGGAATGCAGGCCGTCCAGCTGGCGGTTGATCGCGCGCGCCTCGTCCGGTCGGCCTTCGCGGACGGCGCGGCACATGGCCGCCATCAGACGGGGGGCGACATTCGCGGTGACCGAGATGATCCCGTGGCCACCCGCCAGCAGGAAGGCGAGTCCGTTGCCGTCATCGCCGCTGTACAGGTCCATGCGGTTGCCGACCCGCGCGACCAGTTCGGCGGTCCGCTCGTTACTCGCCGTGGCCTCCTTGATCCCGATGATGTTCGGGATGTCGGCCAGGCGTTCCACGGTTTCGGGCAGCAGATCCACCGCGGTCCGGCCGGGGACGTTGTACAGGATCTGCGGGATGTCGACGGCCTCGGCGATGGCCTTGTGATGCAGGTAGAGGCCTTCCTGAGTCGGCTTGTTGTAATACGGGGACACCAGCAGGCAGGCGTCCGCGCCACCTTCCTTCGCGCAACGGGTCAGCGCGATGGCCTCGCGCGTGGAGTTCGCGCCGGTGCCCGCGATCACCGGGAGGCGCCCGGCCACGGTCTTCACCGTGTGGGCAATCGCCTCGCAGTGTTCGTCGAAATCGAGGGTCGCGGATTCGCCGGTGGTGCCGACCGCGACAATGGCATCGGTGCCGGCCTCGATGTGGAATTCCAGGAGCCGATCCAGCGCCGGCCAGTCCAGGCTGCCGTCCGCGTGCATCGGGGTCGCCAGTGCGACCATGCTGCCTTGAAACATCGACTCCTCCAACATCGGGAATGGTGCAGTCTAACGGGCGGGTGACAAGGCATTCAAGATTCCCGCGGCCGGCATGCCACCGATGCCCGGTTTCGCGCGGCGCGACGCCGTTGGCGCCGCCCGGGCAAGGTGGTATGTTGCGAGCCATCATGCCTGTTGTCGCTTTCATGCCGAGTCCCTCCCGGGAATGGCGCGCCCCCGTTCCCGCACGCCGCCGGCGGGTGCCGCATGGCTGAAGTGGTCGGCACGGGTGCCCATACCCACCTGATCCTTAACCTGATCGGGCCCGACCAGCCGGGTCTGGTCTCCAGCGTGACCCGCGTGATCGTGGATACCGGCTGCAATCTCGAATCGAGCCGGATCACGGTCGTGGGCGGGTACTGCTGCATGGCGCTCAGTGCCAGCGGCAACTGGAAGACCCTCGGCACGCTGGAATCGCGTCTGGAACGGCTCGAAGCCGAGATGGGGCTGGTGGTGGTGGCACGCCGCGGGCCACTGGAGGAGCGCGCCGAGGCCGCCATGCCGTATGCCGTGGATGCGGTAGCCCTGGATGCGCCGGGCCTGCTGAATGCCCTCGCCGATTTCTTCACCAGCCGCGGGGTCAATCTGCGCGACGTTCAGACCCGGGTCTACATTGCCCAGCAGACCGGGGCGCGCATGTTCGCGGCCAACATGGTGGTGGATATCCCCGCCGGGCAGCACCTCGCCAGTCTCCGCGGCGAATTCATGGATTTCTGTGACGAACTGAACGTGGATGGCGTGCTGGACCCGATCAAGGCCTGAAGCCGCCGGGCACGCGGCCTTCCGCTTCGAGACCCACGAATCAAGGAGCAACGCCTGATGAGCATCGCAATCAACCAACCCGTCCCCGCTGACCTGCGCGTCCCGGCGACCGGCGACCAGACCCTGGGCCCGGCCGACTTCCAGGGCCGGATCGTGGTCCTCTACTTCTACCCCAAGGACAACACGCCGGGCTGCACCAACGAGAGCCGCGACTTTGCCGCCAGCCTGGATGCCTTCCAGGAGGCCGGCGCCGTGATCCTGGGTGTGTCGCGCGACAGCGTGAAGAGCCACGAGAACTTCCGCACCAAGCAGGAACTGCCGTTCGACTTGTTGAGCGATGGCGACGAGACGCTGTGCAATGCCTTCGATGTCATCAAGATGAAAAACATGTATGGCAAGCAGGTGCGCGGCATCGAGCGCTCCACCTTCCTGATCGATGCCGACGGCGTGCTGCGCAAGGAGTGGCGCAAGGTGAAAGTGCCGGGCCACGTGGACGAGGTCCTCGCGGCGGTGCGCGAACTCGCGGGGAGCTGACCCCCTTACCCTACCCCCGTTCCGGAGGTGCCATGAACGCGACCGACCAGGATCCGAAACGCCTGTTTGTCCTGGACACCAACGTCCTGATGCACGACCCCACGGCGCTGTTCCGGTTCAAGGAACACGACATCTTCCTGCCCATGGTCGTGCTCGAGGAGCTGGATCGCGGCAAGAAGGGGGTTTCCGAGGTCGCGCGCAACGTGCGCCAGGTCTCGCGCTTCATCGACGAACTCACCACCGGCGCGCAGCACGAACAGATCGCCGCCGGGCTGCCCCTGCAGGCCGACTCCCTCAGCGAATCGACGTTCGCACCCAGCGGCCGCCTGTTCTTCCAGACCCGCAATCTCAACGCCAGCCTGCCGGCCTCCCTGCCGGGGTCCTCGGCCGACAACGACATCCTCGCCACCGCCCAGGCGCTGAAGTCGGAATACCCCGATACCCCGGTCACGCTGGTATCCAAGGACATCAACCTGCGCATCAAGGCCGCGGTGATCGGCCTGCACGCGGAGGACTATTACAACGACCAGGTGCTGGACGATGTCAGCCTGCTGTTCTCGGGCATGACCGAGCTGCCGGCGGATTTCTGGGAGACGCACGGCACCAGGATGGACTCCTGGCAGGAATCCGGGCGTACCTACTATCGCGTGACCGGGCCGCTGGTCAGCGAGTGGCAGCCCAACCAGTTCGTCTACCGCGAGGGGGAGAACCCGCTATCCGCGATCGTGCTGGAGATCGACCAGCCGAACGAGTCCGCGGTGATCGAGCTGGTTGACGACTACATGACCCCGCGTCACAGCGTCTGGGGCATCAATGCCCGCAATCGCGAACAGAACTACGCACTCAACCTGCTGATGGATCCCGAGGTGGATTTCGTCTCCCTGCTGGGCGCCGCCGGTACCGGCAAGACCCTGCTGACCCTGGCCGCCGGCCTCGCGCAGACGCTGGAGGACAACACCTACAAGGAGATCATCATGACCCGGGTCACGGTCCCGGTGGGCGAGGACATCGGATTCCTGCCCGGGACCGAGGAAGAGAAGATGACACCCTGGATGGGGGCGCTGATGGACAACCTGGAGGTGTTGTCCAAGTCCGAGGGCGCCGGGGAATGGGGCCGTGCGGCGACCAACGACGTGCTGACCAGCCGCATCAAGATCCGCTCGCTGAATTTCATGCGCGGACGCACCTTCCTCAATCGCTACATCATCCTGGACGAGGCGCAGAACCTGACCTCGAAGCAGATGAAGACCCTGATCACCCGCGCCGGACCGGGGACCAAGGTGGTGGCGCTGGGCAACATCGCGCAGATCGACACCCCGTACCTGACCGAGACCTCAAGCGGCCTGACCTACGTGGTGGACCGCTTCCGCAACTGGACCCACAGCGGGCATATCACACTGACCCGCGGCGAGCGCTCGCGGCTGGCGGACTACGCCTCGAATCATCTGTAGACGGCGGGTAAGGCACGCCCGGGGGCGGCAACGGAGCGGGAAACGGGCACCGTCATTGCGACGCCCCGCAGGGGCCGCGGCAACCTCCGGAGGTTGGTGGTGAGCCAGCTATGGCAGCAGATGGTTCCGGACGGAGTTCGCCACGTCGCTTCGCTCCTCGCGATGACGATACGAGTCCGTGTCGTTGCGAGGCCGTGACAGGGGCTGCGGCACTCTCTGGTGGCTGGCGCGGTGACGGGGTCTGCTGGTTTCGGACGCAGGTTGCCGCGTCGCCTTCGGCTCCTCGCAATGACGGTGCCTGTGCTGGCGCCGATGGGTCGGCTCAGCCGTCCTCGCTGTAGCGTACGCAGGCGCGGTCGGTCTCCCACAGGGTCAGGGCATGCATGCGCAGGCCCGGGCGGTTCAGGCGTTCCGCCATCTGGCGGAAGAACCACTGCGCGATGTTCTCGGCGGTCGGGTTGACCGTGTCGAACGGCGGGACATCGTTCAGATAGCGATGATCCAGCTGCCCGGCGATCTCGCGCGCTGCGGTCTTGACCACCTTGAAGTCCACCGCCATGCCGGCGTCGTCCAGGGTCTCGGCCTGGACCTCGGCCTCCACCTTCCAGTTGTGCCCGTGCATGTTCGCGCACTGCCCCGGGTAATCGCGCAGGGTATGCGCGGAGGCAAAGTCGGTCAGGACGCGGAGGGTGTAGCGGGCACTCATGATCTTTTCCGGGCGAGCGGCCGTCGACCGGCCGGGGTTTTGTCAGCCCGCGAAGCCTAGCCGGCCGCCGTCCTCCGCGCAATTCTCCTGCCTGGATGCGTGGCGAATCGCGGCCAGCACGCCGGCGGTGTCGAGACCGCAGTCGGCCAGGATCTGCTCGCGCGAGCCGTGTTCGGTGAAGACGTCCGGGATGCCCAGGACCTGGCAGGGCAGGGTCAGGCCCTCGGCGGACAGCCATTCCAGTACCGCGCTGCCGGCGCCTCCGGCACGGGCGTGGTCCTCGAGGGTCACGAAGCCGTCGTGGCTGGCGGCCAGTCGCGCGAGCACGTCGGTATCCAGCGGCTTGATGAAACGCATGTTCACCACGGTGGCGTCCAGCGCCTCGCCGGCGGCCAGGGCGGTGTCCAGCAGGGTGCCGAAGTTGAGGATCGCCAGGCTCCGGCCTTCGCGCACGACCTCGGCTCGGCCGACCGGCAGGGTCTCCAGGTCTTCGGGGCCACCGTCCGGCAGCTCGCCGGGCCCGCCGCCGCGCGGGTAGCGCACCGCCGCCGGACCCTCGTGGGCGTAGCCGGTGGACAGCATCTGGCGGCACTCCCGTTCGTTCGCGGGAGCCATCAGCAGCATGTTGGGGACCGTGCGCAGCAGTGCGGTGTCGAAGGTGCCGGCATGGGTCGGGCCGTCGGCGCCCACGATCCCGGCACGGTCCACCGCGAACAGCACCGGGAGATTCTGCAGGGCGACATCATGGATTACCTGGTCCATGGCCCGCTGCAGGAACGTCGAATAGATCGCGACCACGGGCTTCTGGCCCTCGCAGGCCATGCCGGCGGCCAGGGTCACCGCGTGCTGTTCGGCGATTCCGACATCGAAATAGCGTTGCGGAAACTGCTCGGAGAAGGCGACCAGGCCGGAGCCCTCGCGCATCGCCGGCGTAATACCCAGCAGGCGCTCGTCGGCCGCCGCCTGATCGCACAACCACTGGCTGAAGATGTCGGTGTAGGTGGGCGCCTTCGGGGCCGCGGGGGCCAGGCCATTGGCCGGCTCGAACTTGGACACGCCGTGGTAGCGGCAGGGGTCTTCCTCGGCCGGTGCGTAGCCCTGGCCCTTGCGGGTGACCACATGCAGCAGTTGCGGGCCCTGAGTGGTGCGCAGGTTCTTCAGGATCGAGACCAGACCGTTGACGTCGTGTCCGTCCACCGGGCCGAAGTAGCGAAAACCCAGCTCCTCGAACAGGGTGCCGGGCACGAACATGCCCTTCATGTGTTCCTCGGCGCGCTGGGCGAAGGCCTTCATCGGCGGGACGAATTCCAGCATGCGCTTGGAACCCTCGCGTACCGAGCTGTACAGCGGGCCCGACAGCAACCGCGTGAAGTACTGATTGAGCGCGCCGACGTTGGGCGAGATCGACATGTCGTTGTCGTTCAGGATGACCAGCAGATTGCAGTCGAGGTCGCCGATGTGGTTGAGCGCCTCGAAGGCCATCCCGGCGGTCATCGCGCCGTCGCCGATCACCGCCACGTGGCGGCGGTCCAGCCCGGCGTGCTTCGCGGCCAGGGCCATGCCGGCCGCGGCACTGATGGAGGTGCTGGAGTGGCCGGCCCCGAAGGCGTCGTATTCACTCTCCGAGCGCTTGGGGAAGCCGGCCAGGCCGCCATACTGGCGCAGACCGGCCATCCCTTCCCGGCGCCCGGTCAGGATCTTGTGGGCGTAGGCCTGATGCCCCACGTCCCAGACGATGCGGTCGTCGGGGGTGTCGAAGGCGTAGTGCAACGCGATCGCGAGCTCCACGGTCCCCAGGTTGGCGGCCAGGTGCCCACCGGTGCGCGAGACGCTCTCGATCAGGAACTGGCGCAGCTCGCCGGCGACCCCGGCGAGTTCCGAGGCCGGGCGCTCCCGCAGGTCGGCGGGCCATTGGATTGCATCCAGCAAGGGGGTTGGGGTCATCGGTGCGGGCCGGTTCAGTTCATGCGGTCGACGATGTAGCGCGCGAGGAAGCGAAGCAAGTCCGCCTCCTGGCCGAAGGGTTGCAGCTCGGCCAGGGCCTCGTCGACCAGGGCCACTGCGCGTTCGCGCGAGGCCTCCAGGCCCTGCAGCGAGGGGAAGGTGGGCTTGTGCAGCCGGGCGTCCGCACCGCAGGCCTTGCCCAGGACCTCGGGGTCGCCCTCGACGTCGAGTACGTCGTCGCGGATCTGGAACGCCAGGCCGATGCATTCGGCATAGCGCGTCAGTCGCCCCAGCGCCTCGGGGTCCGGTGTGCCCGCCAGGGCGCCCAGCCGGACCGAGGCGCGGATCAGGGCACCCGTCTTGAGCCGGTGCATGCGCTCCAGCTCCGGCAGGTCGATGGGCTGGCCGCAGGCGCCGAGGTCGATCGCCTGACCGCCGGCCATGCCGTGCAGGCCGGCCGCCCCCGCCAGTTCGCGCACGGCGTGCAGTCCTGTCGCCCCGGGCAGTTCCGCCACGCCGCCGGTCAGCACGTCGAAGGCCAGCGCCTGCAGGGCGTCCCCGGCCAGAATGGCCGTGGCCTCGTCGAAGGCCTTGTGGCAGGTGGGGCGGCCACGGCGCAGGTCGTCGTCGTCCATCGCCGGCAGGTCGTCGTGGATCAGGGAGTAGACGTGGATCATCTCCACGGCCGCGGCCATTGCGTCCAGGACTACGTCCGGGGCGGCGGTGGTCCGTCCGGCCGCGTAGACCAGTACCGGGCGCAGGCGTTTGCCACCGGACAGCGTGGCGTAGCGCATGGCCTCGATCAGGCGCGGGTCCGGGGCGCCGTCTACGGCCAGGTGGCGGTCGAGAACGGCCTCGATGCGCTGCTGGTAGTGGGACAGGGCCTGTTCGGCATCGATGGCGGTCAACGGCGTTTCGCTAGAACGGGACATCGGGATCCGTGCTGTCGTTCGGCTCCGCTGTCCGGGGAACGTTCGTGTTCCCGCCGTGGTCATTCTGGGCAGAGGCGTCCGCCGGTGTCTCTTGCGCCAGGGCCTCGATGCGGCGCTGAGCATCGTCGAGGGCGCGCTGACAGCGGTTGACGAGTTCCGTGCCGCGCTGGAATTCGCCCAGCGACTGCTCCAGGCCCAGCTCGCCGGACTCCATCCGGGCAACCAGGGCCTCCAGGGCTTCCAGGCTGGCTTCGAATTCCGCCGGGCTGTCGGCGCTGGAAGGGTCGGTCATGATGGATCACCGGGTCGAAAAGGTGAGAAAGTATCCGATCCGCTGCGGCGAGGAAAGACGTACCGCCGGTCCGCCCTTGATTATGGGACAGACGCCCCCATGATGCGGAGGGCTTCCGGTTGACACTGAACCGGGCGCGGACTAGAGTTTTCGTACAGTTTAGACCCAGTCTAAACCGCCGTCTGCACAGGCATTCCTGTGGTTGTGTAGAACCCATAGAGAGAAGGAGAGCACCATGGATCTGAAAGGCAGCAAGACCGAAGAAGCCCTGAAAGAGGCCTTTGCCGGCGAATCGATGGCCAATCGCCGTTACCTGTACTTCGCTTCCAAGGCGGACGTCGAAGGCTACAACGACGTGGCCACCGTGTTCCGTTCCACCGCGGAAGGCGAAACCGGCCACGCCCACGGCCACCTCGAATACCTCGAGAGCTGCGGCGACCCGGCCACCGGCCTGGAATTCGGTTCCACCTCCGCGAACCTGAAGACCGCCGTGGCTGGCGAGACCCACGAGTACACCGACATGTACCCGGGCATGGCCAAGACCGCGCGCGACGAAGGCTTCGACGAAGTCGCCGACTGGTTCGAAACCCTGGCCAAGGCGGAGCGTTCCCACGCCAACCGCTTCCAGAAGGCGCTGGACCAGCTGGACGACTGATCGTCTCCTGCCTGGGAAGTATGCGGGGCCGGTTACCGGCCCCGTTTTCCGGGAGACACGGAACAGCCTGTGGGCGGTGCCTGAAGGCCGGGCCCGCATGTTGTTCCGTGTTTCCCCCGAAGCATCGTACTGATACGGACACCGGAGGGATGCATGTCTGCGCCGACGCACCAACGTGAAGGAAGTCTCGAAGCCCCGACCCGTCATCCGCTGGACTGGAAAAACCCCGAGTTCTACAACGAGGAATCGCTGTTCAGCGAACTCGAGCGGGTCTTTGATATCTGTCACGGCTGCCGTCGCTGCGTAAGCCTGTGCAACTCCTTTCCCACCCTGTTCGACCTGGTCGACGAATCCGAGACCCTGGAGGTTGACGGGGTCGACAAGAAGGATTACTGGCAGGTCGTCGATCACTGCTATCTGTGTGATCTGTGCTACCTGACCAAGTGCCCCTACGTGCCCCCGCACGAATGGAATGTGGACTTCCCGCACCTGATGCTTCGGGCCAAGGCCTTCCGTTTCCAGAACGAGGGCGCGAAGACCGCGCACAAGCTGATGTCCAGCACCGACACCGTCGGCAAGCTGGCGGGCATTCCGGTGGTCGCCGGCGCGGTCAACGCCGCGAACAAGAACGGTGCCGTGCGCAAGATGCTCGACAAGACCATGGGCGTGCACCCGGACGCCCCGGTCCCCGAATACCACTCGAAAAAGGGGCGTTCGCGCCTCGCGAAGGCCGCGAAGGGGGTCAGCAACCCCGAGCCAGCCGGCGCCACCCAGGGCAAGGTCGCCCTCTATGCGACCTGCTACGGCAACTACAACGAGCCGCACCTGGTCGAGGACCTGGTCAAGGTCTTCGAACACAACGGCATCGAAGTCACCCTGGTCGACAAGGAACAGTGCTGCGGCATGCCCAAGCTGGAGCTGGGCGACCTGAAGTCGGTGGAGGCCTCCAAGGACGCCAACATCCCGGCGATGAAGCGCATGATCGACCAGGGCTACGACATCGTCGCCCCGGTGCCGTCCTGCGTGCTGATGTTCAAGCAGGAACTGCCGCTGATGTTTCCGGACGACGCCGACGTGATCGCGGTGCGCGACCGCATCTTCGACCCGTTCGAGTACCTGATGGAGCGGCACAAGGACGGCAAGCTCAACACCGACTTCCCCGAAAAGCTCGGCAAGATTGCCTACCACGCCGCCTGCCACCTGCGGGTGCAGAACATGGGGCTCAAGACCCGTGACCTGCTGAAGCTGGTGCCGGATACCGAGATCGACGTCATCGAACGCTGCTCCGGGCACGACGGTACCTATGGCGTGAAGAGCGAATTCTATGAAACGGCCAGCAAGATCTGCCGCCCGGTGGTCAGCCGCGTGCAGAAGGCCGAGTCGGATCATTACTCGAGCGACTGCCCGATGGCCGGCCACATGATCGAAAACGGGTTGCAGGGCAAGGGCGAGGACAAGGCGCCCGAGCACCCGCTGACCCTGCTGCGCCAGGCCTACGGCCTGTAGCCGCCGCTCGACCCACAGGACGCGACACGGGCGGAAGACGCGCCCGGGAATGGAGAAAAGACATGGCCAGTGACAGCTACCACGAACCCGTCGAGGAACTGAGCGACGAGTCGCGCGAAATGCACCGTGCGATCGTCTCGCTGATGGAGGAACTCGAAGCGGTGGACTGGTACCAGCAGCGCATCGACGGCTGCAAGGACGAGGAGCTCAAGGCGATCCTCGCGCACAACCGCGATGAGGAGATCGAACACGCTGCGATGGTGCTGGAGTGGATCCGGCGCCATAACCCGGTATTCGACCACGAACTGAAAGACAACCTCTGGTCCGACAAGGACTACACGAAGACGGGGCACCACCACGATCACTGAGGGGTGCCGGTCCTGGCGGGCCAGTCCGATGAGACGGAGGTATCGAGATGCAGATGGAGGCAAGTGTGGACAAGCTGAGTCGTGAAGACCTGTATTCGCTGGAGAAGTACCACGAGGTACGCCCCCAGTTCCGCAGCGAGGTGATGCAGCACAAGCGGGATCGTGTGGTGCAGGTGGGTCCGGCGGTGACCCTGCATTTCGAGGATCGCAAGACCATGCAGTACCAGATCCAGGAGATGCTGCGGGTCGAGAAGATCTTCGATGCCGAGGGCATCCAGGACGAGCTCGACGCCTACAATCCGCTGATCCCGGATGGCTCCAACTGGAAGGCGACCATGATGGTCGAGTATCCGGACGTGGACGAGCGCAAGGTGCAGCTGTCCAAGCTGATCGGGATCGAGCGCAAGACCTACGTGCAGGTCGAAGGCCACGACAAGGTCTACCCGATCGCGAACGAGGACCTGGATCGCGAGACCG
This sequence comes from Thioalkalivibrio sp. ALE31, assembly GCF_000377405.1. Classification (GTDB taxonomy): domain Bacteria; phylum Pseudomonadota; class Gammaproteobacteria; order Ectothiorhodospirales; family Ectothiorhodospiraceae; genus Thioalkalivibrio. Next base: position 436,637 of record NZ_KB905021.1, read on the forward strand.
ATGACAAGACCTCCTCGGTGCACTTCCTCCGCTTCGAGCTGACGCCGGAGATGGTCTCCGCGGCCAAGTCCGGTGCGGCCATTGCCGTGGGGGTGGAGCACGAGAACTACAGTCATCGGCTGGACGCCGTCGCCGAGGGCACGCGCGAGTCGCTCGCGGCCGACCTCGACGCCGTCAACTGACGCGGACCCTATGGCCGCTTCACGAAAGGCGCCTCCGGGCGCCTTTTTCGTTTCCGGCGCATGCCGGACTGTGGCTTCGTCTGGCCGCCTGCCTCGTGGTGGCTGGCCCTGGTTCGGCATCGGGTGTTTACGGTGGTTCCGGTCCACATACTGCCAGGCGCTGACTCGCCAGCGCGCCCCGAGGTCCTTTCTTGCTTGCCCAAGAAAGGACCCAAAGAAGGGCACCCGGATTTCGCCCGGGAACCTTGCTCCGGACGCGCTGGGCCGGCGGCGCTGAACTCGCTGCGCCTTCGGCTCCGCTCAGACATCCAGCGCTTCTCCCGGCCCATCACGCCCTCCACGAGGGGCTCCATACGGGGAGCGAAGGTCAAAACAGCAGCTATTCAAACGCCACGACACCACAATGAGCATTGCCGTCCGAAAGCCCCCCGGCGCCCGCTCCGCGGGCGCGGCACGCAACGGCCACAGGCCGAGCGTGCCGAAGATGTCCGAAAGCCTAGCCATCATCCACTGCAACAACGCCGGGACAGCTGTTGTTTTGACCTACCTCCCCGTTGTCGTCGCGCCGAGTGGAGAGGGTTTTCGCGGGATCAGAGGCGCTGGATGTCTGAGCGGAGCCGAAGGCGTAGCGAGTTCAGCGCCGCCCGCGAAAAGCCTCGGAGCGAGGGAAACCCCGGCCCGCTACGCGGGCCGGGGTCGCGGCAGTCGGGCGTGTTTCTTGGGTACTTCTTTGCACGAGCAAAGAAGTACCTCGGGGCGCGCTGGCGAGTCAGCGCCTGGCAGGCGGCTCGACGAAGGCACGTAAACACCAGAGGATGAACTATGGCCGGCCACAGCAAGGCAGGTGGCGGATCGAAGGCACTGTAAACAGCGGATGACGAACCAGAGCCAGCCTCGCGCCGGCAGGCGCTAGAGGGCGTCGAGGACTTCGGAGAGGCGCGAGACCGCGACGACTTCCATGCCCTTGATGGGCTTGCGCGGCGCGTTGGCCGCCGGGGCGATGGCGCGTGTATAGCCATGCTTGGCCGCCTCGCGCAGGCGCTCCTCCCCATTCGGCACCGGCCGGATCTCGCCGGCCAGCCCGACCTCGCCAAAGGCCAGCATCTCCTGCGGCAGTGGCCGGTCGCGAAAGCTCGATAGCGCGGCCGCGAGCATCGGCAGGTCGGCGGCCGTCTCGGTCACGCGCACGCCGCCGACCACATTGATGAAGACATCCTGGTCGAACAGGGCGACGCCCCCGTGCCGGTGAAGCACGGCCAGCAGCATGGTCAGGCGGTTCTGCTCCAGCCCCACGGTGATGCGCCGCGGTTGCGAGGCATGGCTCTCGGCGACCAGGGCCTGAACCTCGACCAGCAGCGGCCGCGTGCCCTCACGGGTGACCATCACGACGCTGCCGGGCACCGGGCCCTGGTGGCGGGAGAGGAAGATTGCGGAAGGGTTGGAGACGGCCTTCAGGCCGTTCTCCAGCATCGCGAACACACCCAGTTCGTTGACGGCGCCGAAACGGTTTTTTACCGCGCGCAGCATGCGGTAGCGCCCGTCCGGGTCGCCCTCGAAATACAGCACCGTGTCGACCATATGTTCGAGGACGCGCGGCCCCGCGAGCTGGCCGTCCTTGGTCACATGACCCACCAGAATCACGGTGATGCCGCGCTGCTTGGCCAGCCGCACCAGGGCGGCGGCACTCTCGCGCACCTGGCCGACCGAGCCCGGCGCGGATTGCAGCGCGGCGGTGTAGAGCGTCTGGATGGAGTCGATCACCAGCACTCGCGGACGTTCGCGCTCGCAGGTGGCGATCACGTTCTCCACCTGGGTCTCGGTGAGCAGGCGCAGCCCGTCGACCTCCAGACCGAGGCGCCGGGCCCGCATGCCGATCTGCTGGGCCGACTCCTCGCCGGTCACGTAGAGCGTGTCGCCGACCGGCAGCATCGCCAGGGTCTGCAGCAGCAGGGTGGACTTGCCGATCCCCGGGTCGCCCCCCAGCAGCACCACCGAGCCGTGGACCAGCCCGCCACCCAGCGCGCGGTCCAGCTCCGACAGCCCGGTGCCGGTGCGCGGGACCTCGGCCAGCTCGACCTCGCCCAGCCGGGTGATGCCGGCGGCCTCGCCGGCGTAGCCGCCGCGCGGGCCGGCGCTGGCGGCCGGGGTGGCCTCCTCGAGGGTGTTCCAGGCGCCGCAGTCGCCGCACTGGCCGGCCCATTTGGGGCTGACCGCGCCGCAATCCCGGCAGACGTACTGGGTCTTTGCCTTCGCCATCAGGCTTCCTTGTTGTCGGGCGTGGCGGGCAGGTCCGGTGCGACCACGCGCACGGTGCGGATCGTGTTGTTCTTGATCTGGGCGATATCCATCACCACGCCGTTGATCTTCACGCTCACCGGTGCCTCGGGGATGCTCTCCAGGTGTTCGACGATCAGGCCGCTCAGGGTCTTGGGGCCGTCCTGCGGCAGGTCCAGACCGAGGGCGCGGTTGAGTTCGCGCAGGTGGATGCCGCCGTCGACCATGGCGGAGCCGTCTTCCTGGCGCAGGACGTCGTCGCTCATCGCCGGGGAGTCGGTGGTGAACTCCCCGACGATCTCCTCCAGCAGGTCTTCCAGGGTGATCAGCCCCTCGATATCGCCGTACTCGTCCACGACCAGGCCAATCCGTTTCTTCTGTTGCTGGAAGTTGATCAGCTGACGGTTGAGTGCCGTGCCCTCGGGGATGAAATACGGGGGCGTTACCACCTGGCGCAGGTCGTCGGGGCCGAATTCGTCGCGCTCGACCAGGGGCAGCACGTCACGGCGGTGGATGAAGCCGACGATACGGTCCAGCTCGCCTTCCACCACGGGCAGGCGTGTGAAGCTCCCGTGGATCAGCTGGTCTTCGACTTCGTTCCATGGCTCGTTCAGGTCGATCACCACGATCTCGTTGCGCGGGATCATGATGTCCTCGACCGTGGTGCGCTCGAGGTCCAGCAGGTTCAGCAGCATGCGCTGGTGATTGGCTGGGATCAGTGCGCCGGCCTCCGAGACCACGCTGCGCAGTTCATCGGTATTCAGCGCGGCGCGCTGGCCGGCGTTCATGTGCACGCCGAACAGGCGCAGCACCCCGTTGGCCATCAGGTTGATCAGCCACACTACCGGCCACATCACCTTGATCAGGCCGGAGTAGACCCATGCGGCGGGGTAGGCGATGCGCTCACTGTGCAGGGCCGCGAGGGTCTTCGGGGCGGTCTCGGCGAAGATCAGGAGGGTCAGGGTCAGCACGCCCGTGGCGATGGCGACCCCGGTATCCCCGAACAGGCGCCAGCCGATGAAGGTGGCGATCTGCGCGATCAGGATGTTGACGAAGTTGTTGCCCAGCAGGATCAGGCCGATCAGCCGGTCCGGTTTGTCCAGCAGCCGCGCGGCCAGTTGCGCGCCGCGGTGGCCGGTCTGCGCGCGGTGGCGCATCCGGTAGCGGTTCAGCGCCATCAGCGCCGTCTCCGAGCCGGAGAAAAACGCGGACAGCAGGAACAGCACCACCAGGGCGCCGAACAGGACGGACAGCGGGATCTCTTGCAAGGGCGCGGCCTGCGGTCAGGGTTGGGGCGGACGCGGTGGCGTCGTCGGGGTCATTTCAGGCAAGGGGCGCCGGGGTGTCAAGCCGCCTCGGGGGCATTCAGATCCGCCCGAGGATGACCTCCAGCACCAGCTTGGAGCCGAAATAGGCCAGCACCAGCACGACAAACCCGCCGGTGGTCCAGGCCAGCGCGCGGGTGCCGCGCCAGCCCAGGCGCCAGCGCCCCAGCAGCAGGGTGGAGAAGATCAGCCAGGCCAGGATCGACAGCGTGGTCTTGTGCACCAGATGCTGGGCAAACAGGTTGTCCACGAACACCAGGCCGGACAGCAGGCTGAGCCCGAGGAACAGCCAGCCGATGAAGATCATCCGGAACAGCCACACCTCCATCGAGAAAAGGGGCGGCAGGGCGCGCACGAAACCCGAGGCATGGTGGTTGTGCAGCGCGCGATGCTGGGCGGCCATCACCGCGGCCTGGGCGGTCGACAGCGCGAGGAAGGCCCAGCCCAGCGCGGAAAACAGGATGTGCAGGTCGATCCCCGCGGAGGTGGCATAGCGGGTATCACCGTCGCACAGCAGCGCGGTCATGGCAGCGAGCGCCGTCAACGGCAGGATCACCACGCCGAGGATGGCCAGCGGGTGGCGCCAGCTCGTCAGCCACAGCAGCGCGGCCACCAGCCACAGCGACGCCGACAGGGCGTTGCCGAGGCACAGATTGAGCCCGGTCTCGGTCAGCACCATCGGCAGCAGCGCGCCCAGATGGGCCAGCAGGGCCAGCCCCCACAGGGCCAGGGCCGCTCGTGGCTGGCCGGGCGTCAGCGGCTGGCGTCGGGCGGTGATGGCCAGGTAGCCCGCGGTGACGAGATACAGCGCGACGGCGAGGAGTCCGGTGGCAATGATCATGACGCCGGATTATCGCTGCAATGCCGGTGGATTGCACATGCCGGCGGCGGTTGCGGGTCGCCCCGCGGCGGGCCTGCATGCAAGGCCGCGAGACCGGTATACTGTCCGGTCCCGCGGTCGGCCCAAGCCCGCCGCCCGCGCACGGATCAGAAGAGGACACGCGATGTTCGACGGCCTTTCCAGCCGCCTGCAAGAGACCATGAAGCGCCTGAAAGGTCAGGCGCGGCTCACCGAGGACAACATCCAGGACGCCCTGCGCGAGGTGCGCATGGCACTGCTGGAGGCCGACGTGGCCCTGCCCGTGGTGCGCGAGTTCATCAAGGACGTCAAGGAAAAGGCGCTGGGAAAGGAGGTCATCGGCAGCCTGACGCCGGGCCAGGCCCTGATCAAGGTCGTCCATGACGAACTGATCGCGACCATGGGGGGCGAGAACGCCTCCCTGAACCTCGCCCATCAGCCGCCCGCGGTGGTGCTGGTGGCCGGTCTTCAGGGCGCGGGCAAGACCACCAGCATTGGCAAGCTCGCGCGCCTGTTGCGCGAGCGCGAGAAGAAAAAGGTCGCGGTCGTGAGCTGCGACGTCTACCGCCCGGCGGCGATCCAGCAGCTCGAGACGCTGGCGGGGCAGGTGGGTGTCACGTTCTATCCCAGCGACACCAGCCAGAAGCCCGAGGCGATCGCTGATGACGCGGTGGCCCGCGCCCGCCGCGAGGGGGTCGAGGTCCTGCTGGTAGACACCGCCGGCCGGCTGCATGTCGACGAGGACATGATGGCCGAGGTCCGGGCGCTGCATCAGGTGATCGACCCGATCGAGACCCTGTTCGTGGTCGATTCCATGACCGGCCAGGACGCCGCGAATACCGCGCGCGCCTTTGGCGAGGCCCTGCCGTTGACCGGCGTGGTGCTGACCAAGGCGGACGGCGACGCCCGCGGCGGTGCGGCGCTGTCGGTGCGCCAGATCACCGGGGTGCCGATCAAGTTCATCGGCATGGGCGAGCGCCCGGATGCGCTGGAGCCGTTCCATCCCGAGCGTATCGCCTCGCGCATCCTGGGCAAGGGCGATGTCCTGTCGCTGGTCGAGGAGGCCAGCCGCCAGGTCGACCAGGACCAGGCCGCGAAGCTGACCCGCAAGCTGAAGAAGGGGCGTGGTTTCGATCTGAACGACCTGCGCGACCAGCTGGGCCAGATGCAGAAGATGGGGGGCATGAGCTCCATGCTCGAGAAGCTCCCCGGTGGCGGCAAGCTGCCGGACGCCGTCAAGAACCAGGCCAGCGACAAGGAGATCGGTCGCATGATGGCGGTGATCTCGTCCATGACCGAGCACGAACGCCGCCATCCCGACGTGATCAAGGGCTCGCGCAAGCGGCGCATCGCGGCCGGGTCCGGCACCCAGATCCAGGACGTGAACCGCCTGCTCAAGCAGCACACCCAGATGAGCAAGGCGATGAAGAAGTTCTCCAAGGGCGGCGCGTCGAAGATGATGCGCGCCCTGGGGGGCAAGATGGGCGGCATGGGGGGTATGGGTGGCCCCGGCGGCGGGATGCCGTTCCGCTGATGGTCAAGGTTCGCGCGAACGACCGCTTGCAGCCGTGGGGAGCCCTGCCGCTTCCCTTGTGTTGCTGGCCGGATTCGTTATAATCGCGCGTTTTCTCGAGAAAACGGACTCACGGGGTTCAACACTACATGGTTACGATTCGCCTGCTACGCCGCGGCGCCAAGAAGCGCCCGTTTTATTCGATCGTGGTTACCGATTCCCGCGCTCGTCGCGATAGCGGCTACAAGGAGCAGATCGGGTTCTTCAATCCGGTGGCCCGCGGTCAGGAAGAGCCGCTGCGCATCGATCTCGAGCGCGTGGACTACTGGCTGGGTCACGGCGCCGGCATGTCCGAGCGCGTGAACCATCTGGTCAAGGGCTACCGCAAGCAGCAGTCCGCGGCGGCCTGAGGTCGTCCGGTCCGCTGTACTGACGCTTGGCTGCGGTCATGAACGAGGCGGGTGAGCGCATCCGCGTCGGGCGTGTCTCCGGGGTCTATGGCGTCAAGGGCTGGGTCCGGGTGTTTTCCGAGACCGAGCCGCGCGCCGCGATTACCGAGTTCCCGCAGTTGTGGATGCACTACGGGAACGACTGGCGCCTGGTCGAGATCGAAGGCGGCCGCGCGCATGGCGCGGGCGTCGTGATGAAGTTCCGCGAGGCGGCGGATCGCGATGCCGCCTACGGGTTGATCGGCGCCGAGTTGGCGATCGAACGCGACTGGCTGCCCCCGGCCGAAGAGGGCGCCTACTACTGGGCCGACCTGCTGGGCATGGCAGTCGAGAATCGCGACGGCACGGCACTGGGCACCATCTCGGGCTTTATCGAGACCGGTGCCAACGACGTGCTGGTGGTCCAGGGGGACCGGGAGCGCCTGATCCCCTGGGTGCGCGAGCAGTACGTGCTGGATGTGGACCTGGAGGCTCGCTGCGTGCGGGTCGACTGGGATCCGGATTTTTAAGCGGCGCCGGTGCGTTTCGACGTCATCACGCTGTTTCCGGAACTGGTCGCGGCGGTTGGCGAAGCCGGCGTGACCGGGCGGGCCGTCGAGCGCGGCCGGCTGGACCTGAAATACTGGAATCCGCGCGCCTGGGGCGCCGGCTTCCACCAGGCCGTGGACGACCGTCCCTATGGCGGCGGGCCAGGCATGGTGATGCAGTACGCGCCCCTGGCGTCCGCGCTGGATGCGGCGGTGGCGGACGCGGACGCGGTCCCGTACGTGATCGCGCTGACCCCGCAGGGGCGGCCGATCCGGCAGGCGATGCTGCGCGAGCTGGCGGCGCGCCCCCGGGTGGCCCTGGTCTGCGGGCGCTACGAGGGCATCGACGAGCGCTTCATCGAGGCGCGGGTCGATGAGGAATGGTCGCTCGGCGACTTCGTGCTCTCGGGCGGGGAGCTCGCGGCCATGGCGGTCGTCGATGGCTGCGCCCGTCTGCTCCCGGGGGTCCTGGGGCATGCGGACTCCGCCGAACAGGATTCCTTCAGTGCCGGGCTGCTGGATTGCCCGCACTACACCCGGCCGGAGACCGTGGCCGGGCGGGCAGTACCGCCGGTACTGCTGGGTGGCGACCATGGCGCCATCCGTCGCTGGCGCCGCCGTGAGGCGCTGGGCAGGACCTGGAGCCGGCGGCCGGACCTGCTGGCCCGGCTGGAACTCGGGGCCGAGGATGCGGCCCTGTTGGACGAATACCGTGTGAGTGGCCGGACAGGCGGCTCGCGCACCGAAAGCGATGATTGAGGTCGAGCAATGAATAACGTCATTCAGGAACTGGAAGCCGAGCAGATGAAGTCGGATGTGCCCGACTTCGGGCCCGGCGATACCGTGGTGGTGCAGGTGAAGGTGCGCGAGGGCGACCGCGAGCGCCTGCAGGCCTTCGAGGGCGCGGTGATTGCCGTGCGCAACCGCGGCCTCAACTCCGCGTTTACCCTGCGCAAGGTCTCCTACGGCAACGGCGTGGAGCGGACCTTCCAGACCCACAGCCCGCAGATCGCCGAGATCAAGGTGAAGCGCCGCGGCAAGGTGCGTCGCTCCAAGCTGTACTACCTGCGCGACCGCACCGGCAAGGCCGCCCGCATCAAGGAAGACGTCAAGGCGGCGAAGTAACGCCGGCCGGCGGGGTGCGGCAAATGGCCGTGACCCCGTCACCCCTGGCTTTTCGCTATTCGATGTCGGCTGGATCGACGACCCGCAGCCAGCGCTGTCTCCTCCCCGGAGTCGCGCTGGCTTTTGCGTGGCTGGAATCCGCGAACGGTGAGCTCCTCGCCTGCGACTGGCAGGACCCGGATGATCCCCGGGAGCTGGTCCCGCTGGCCGACATCCCGGGGGCCGATCGTCGCCCGCCACCGTTTGCCCCGGACGCCTATGGCCGGGATGCGTCCGCCTGGCAGCCGACCCCCGCGGTCCCGCCGGGCAGTGCCCATGCGCGCCGCGTCTGGGCGGCCCTGTCGGAGATCCCGGTCGGCGAGGTCCGCACCTATTCCGAGATTGCGGCCCGCGTGGGCTCGGCGCCCCGCGCCGTGGGGCAGGCCTGTCGCGCCAACCCCTGGCCGCTGTTCATCCCCTGCCATCGGGTCGTGTCCTCCCGCTTTCGTCGTACCCATGATGTGGGCGGCTACGCAGGCGATCAGGTGGGCGAGCTGGCCCAGGTCAAGCGCCTGTTGCTGGCGCACGAGGGGGTTCTGAACCACGAATGATCCGGCGCCCGTCGCGTGCCGGTTTTTCTCCCTTCCTTCCGTCCCCCCGATGATTCTTCCCGCCTCCGCGGCGGCTGGTCTGCGTGCTTTGTTTCCCCTGCGGGGAATCTTCATCTCTTTTTTCAGTTTCTTGCGCGCCCGAGCCGCCCTGAACGGCGGCTGAAAAAAATTCCCCAAAACCGGGAATAGATTGGAGTGGTCCCCCGTCTGCCCCTCGGTGTTGATGCCCAAGAACCTTTCAAAAACAGACTTTTAGGAAACGCTAATATAGTCTTTTGTGTTGACAGCACGGACTCGGGTTCAGCACTCTGCTACACAGGTCCGGGCCAGATCAGTCCCGGGCTTCATCGAAAAAAACCCGTGTGATGGAGGTTTCCATGTTCAAGAAAGCATTGCTTGCGTTGCCCGTAGCAATGGCTGTTGGGGCTGCAGCTCAGGCCGGCGAGTGGCAGGACCCCAATGATGTCCTGCAGAACCTGCTGCAGAACAATCCCGATTCCGCCTACCTGCATCAGAGTGAAATGAACATCATGATGATGCCGGACAACCCCGCCCTGTGGCTGATCGACGAAGGCGAAGAACTGTTCTACGCCGAGCGTGGCCCGAACAACGTCTCCCTGGAAGGCTGCGACTTCGGCAAGGGCCCGGGCGAGCTTGAGGGTGCTTACGTCGAGCTGCCGCGCTACTTCGAGGACACCGGCAAGGTGATGGACTTCGAGATGCGCCTGGTGCACTGCATGAAGGAACTGCAGGGCTTCACCAGCGATGATCCCGCGGTGGCCCGCCGTCACGGCAACGGCTCCGACATCATGCAGCTGACCACCTATATCGCCCACCAGTCCTCCGGGATGGCGTGGAACCCGCCGCTGGATCACCCGGAAGAGCAGGCCATGCGCGACGCCGGTGAGGTGCTCTTCTTCCGCCGCGGTGGTGCGATGGACTTCAACTGCGCCTCCTGCCACGGCGATTCCGGCAAGCAGATCCGCGCCTCCGTGCTGCCCGAAATGCGCAATGGCCAAGAATGGACCAAGGCTGTCTCCTGGCCCGCCCACCGCGCTGGCCACGACAACGTGCGTAGCCAGAACCACCGTATCCGCGGTTGCGTGTGGCAGATGCGTCACGCCGGTATCAAGGCGGACACCCCGGTCAACACCGCTCTGATCTCGTTCTGGAACGATGCGGCGCGCGGCGAACCGGCCGTCCTGCCCGACCTGAAGCGGTAACCTACGGACGCAATAGGAGACACCAAGTATGTTTAAGAAGAATGCTGTTGCGGCCGGCATGGCCGCGTTCGCATCCGTCGCCCTGACCGCAGGTTGCGCTGTCGCCGACGGGAGCAAGGGTTCGGATGTCGACATCACCGCGATGAGCGCCGAGGAACTCGCCGAACACCTCATCTTCGAGACGGACAGCTTCCGTGATCAGGAGATGCAGGAAGGCGGTACCTGGCGTGATCGCATGACCCAGGATGAACTGCAGAAGGCCTGCTCCATGGAAGGTGACCCGGACGGCGAGACCGCCGGCCGTGTGGTCGCGATGGCGCGTGCGTCCTACGAGGCACCGGAAAGCATCGAGCTGGGCGACTGGCGCAAGGGTGCCGAACTGGCCGACTCCGGCTACGGCTACCGCCAGGGTCACCGTACGGATGACCACAGCCAGCGCGAGGCGGGTGGCAACTGCTACAACTGCCACGTGTTCGACCCGCGGGTGTCCGACCAGGGCACCATCGGCCCGAGCCTGCAGAACTACGGTGCCAACCGCGGTACCAGCGAAGCGGTTCTGCGCTATGTGCACGAGGTGATTTCCAATCCTCACCAGTACTTCCCGTGCACGCAGATGCCGCGCTTCAACTCCGACCGTCACCAGCTCCTGAGCGACGAGCAGATCAGCCATATCATGGCCTACCTGCTGGATCCGGAGTCGCCGGTCAACAACCAGTAAGCCATTTGCTGGATCGGGGCAGTCCGCAAGGACTGCCCTTTTTTGAGTCCCCGCGCAGGGTTGCGGGGATTCAGAAAAGGGTCCCATCGCGCTCGGCCTCCCGTCCGCGCGCGGGTCCCGGACGGGAACGAGACGCTCCAGCCATCAGGGCAGCCGGGCTGAATGCCTTGAGGCGCTGGTCTCACCGCGGGCAAGAAGCGGCAACAGCCGACGCAAGAGGAGATATCAGGGATGCTCAGTAACAAGACAGTGGGGGCGAGCTTGGCCATCGTGGCGTCGACGGCGCTGATTGCAGGCTGCGACGGCTGGATGGGCGAGCGAGGCGGCGAAGTCGATATTACGGCGATGACCGCCGAAGAGTATGCGGAATACCTCGTGCTGGAGACGGACAGCTACAGCTTCGAGCAGGAGGCACAGGAGGGTGGATCAGCCCGGGACCGTATGGTCCAGGATGGCATCCAGGCGGCCTGTTCGCTCGAAGGCGAGCCGGATGCCGATACGGCCGGCGAGGTCATCGCGATGGCGCGCGAGAGCTACGAAGAGCCGCCGGGCGGCCCGCGCCTGGGGAACTGGCGTCGGGGTGCCGAGCTGGCGCGTTCCGGTTACGGCTATCGGATCGGTCATCGCAATGACGACCACGGTACCCGCGAGCCGGGCGGCAACTGCTATGCCTGCCACCAGATGGATCCAGCCGAGGAGCTCTACGGCACGCTGGGCCCAAGCCTGGCGGGTTACGGGGCCACCCGTGGAACCGACAGCTCGGTCGTGAATTATGTGCATCAGGTGGTGTCCAACCCCCACCAGTACTTCCCGTGCACCAAGATGCCGCGCTTTGGCCACAACAACTTCCTGACCGAAGAGCAGATCGCGCACGTGATGGCGTATCTGCTGGACCCGGAGTCTCCGGTCAACCAGTAAACCGGTCACACGGTCGAGGGCGGTCGCTATCGGCTGCCCTTCTTGAGCCACCGCGGGTACGCTCGCGGTGGCTTTTTGTTTGAGGGACGCATGCTCAGCTACCAACACGACTATCACGCCGGCAATTTCGCCGATGTGCACAAGCACCTGGTCCTCTGGCAGGTTCTGGAATCCCTGCGCGGTCGCGACAAGCCCTTCGTGGCACTGGACCTGCACGGGGGTGCCGGCGGGTACGACCTGACCGGTGCGCGGGCGCGCAAGACCGACGAGGCCGCGGCCGGTATCGCCCGCCTGTGGGCGACGGAACAGCCCTTGCCCTCGGGCGTGCGGGAGTTTCTCGGCACGCTGCGGTCTATGCAGCCCCGGCCCCCGCGTCTGACGGAGTACCCGGGATCCCCTTTGCTGATCCAGGCGCGGCTGCGCGAACGCGATCAACTGATCGCCTGCGAGCTGCATCCCGAGGCATACGGACGTCTGCGGGCGCGGTTGGCGGGGGATCCGCGCTGTCACGTGCACAAACGCGACGCGCGCGAGGCCGCGCGGGCCTTGTTTCCCCCGGAGCCGCGCCGTGGCCTGGCCTTGCTGGACCCCTCCTACGAGCGCGGGGCCGAGTATCGCGAAGTGGCCGAGATGGTGACGACGATCCGCCGGCGCTGGAACACGGGCATCATCCTGATCTGGTATCCGATCCTCGCGGGCCGGCCGGATCACGCGATGCGCGAGCACTTGAGAGCCGAGCTGGAGGATCCGTGGCTGGCCAGCGAGCTGCGCATCGCGCCTGACCCCGAACGCCACATGGGGCTGGCGGGTTCCGGGATGCTGGTGCTGCGGCCCCCGTGGCAACTGGAGGCGCATCTCCCCGAGCTGCTGGCGCCGGTGTGGCAGGTCCTGGATCCGGAAGGTGCCGGTGGGCTCTACCAGGCCGCTGTCCTTGAAAACGGCACGGGCGACCCAACCTTGCGACGTGTCGAGATCAATCAAGGGACGAGCAGGCCATGAGTGAAACCCAGACCGCACCGCAACCCGAGACCCGCCGCTTCGAGACCGAGGTCAGTCAGCTCCTGCAGCTGATGATCCACTCGCTGTACTCCAATCGCGAGATCTTCCTGCGCGAGCTGATCTCCAATGGCGCCGATGCCTGTGACAAGCTGCGCTTCGAGGCCCTGGCCCAGCCGGAGGCGATTCCGCAGCCGGCGGAACTGGCGATCGACGTCGAGGTGGATCCGGAGGCGCGCACGGTGACGGTGCGCGATAACGGCATCGGCATGTCCCGGGACGAGGTGGTCGAGCATATCGGGACTATTGCGCGTTCCGGCACCAAGGCGTTTCTCGAGAAGCTGACCGGGGACCAGAAAAAGGACTCGCAGTTGATCGGCCAGTTCGGGGTGGGCTTCTATTCCTCGTTCATCGTGGCCGATGAGGTGCGCCTGGAGACCCGCCGCGCCGGCAGTGAGCCGGATGCGGGTACCCGCTGGGAGTCACGGGGCGACGGCGAATACACCATCACCGCCTGCGAGCGCACCGAGGCTGGCACCGAGATTACGTTGACGCTGAAGGAAGACGCCGACGAATTCCTCGAGCCCATGCGCCTGCGCCACATCATCGGGCGGTATTCGGATCATGTGGCATTCCCGATCCGCATGCGCAAGTCGGATGACGAGGGCAACCCGACCGACGAATGGGAAACGGTCAACCGTGCCAGCGCGCTGTGGACCCGTTCGAAGAGCGAGATCAGCGACGAGGAGTACCAGGAGTTCTACAAGCACGTCGCGCACGACTTCGAGAACCCCATTGCCTGGACGCATAACCACGTCGAGGGGCGCCAGGAGTACACGACGCTGTTCTACATCCCGAAGCGGGCCCCGTTTGACCTGTGGGACCGCGATGCCCGTCACGGGGTCAAGCTCTACGTGAAGCGCGTGTTCATCATGGACGACGCGGAAAAGCTGCTGCCCAACTACCTGCGCTTCGTGCGCGGTGTGGTGGACTCGGCTGACCTGCCGCTGAACGTCTCGCGCGAGATCCTGCAGGACAACCGCCTGGTCGACTCGATCCGCTCCGGCTCGGTGAAGAAGATCCTCGGGCTTCTGCAGTCCATCGCCGACAACGAACCCGAGAAATACGCCGAGATCTGGAAGAACTTCGGGCGGGTGTTGAAGGAAGGCCCCGGCGAGGACTTCGCCAATCAGGAGACCATCGCGAAGCTGCTGCGCTTTGCCAGCACCCAAAACAGTGACGACACCCAGAACGTGGCGCTGGCGGACTACATCGAGCGCATGAAGGACGGTCAGGAGGCGATCTACGTGATCACCGCCGATAATGCCTCCGCCGCGCGCAACAGCCCGCATCTGGAGGTGTTCCGCAAGCACGGGATCGAGGTGCTGCTGCTGTCCGACCGGGTCGACGAATGGCTGCTGTCGCACCTGCGCGAGTTCGATGGCAAGGCGATCAAGAATGTTGCCAAGGGCGACCTGGACCTCGACAAGATCATCGGCGAGGAGGCAGACCCGAAGAGTGGTAGCGACGAGCCGGCGGGCGACGACGATCTGGGCGATCTGCCCGAGCGCCTGCAGGCGGCGCTGGGCGATCGGGTCGACAGTGTGCGCGCCTCGCGGCGGCTGGTGGAGTCTCCGGCCTGCATCGTGCTCGGCGAGCACGAGATGGCGCTGTACCTGCAGGAACTGCTCAAGCAGGCCGGCCAGGAGACCTTCTCCGGCAAGCCGGTACTGGAGGTCAACCCGGGGCACCCCCTGGTCGAGCGTCTGAAGGCCGCCGAAGGAGACGACTTCAACGACCTCGCCTCGCTGCTGTTCGAGCAGTCCCTGCTGGCCGAAGGCGGGCAACTGGAGGACCCGACCGGGTTCGTCGCGCGGCTCAATCGCCTCCTGTTGCAGAAGGCCGCCTGACCCGATTGGCCACCCGCCGGAAACCGTATCGCCGGCGGGTGGACCTGACGCGCGGCCGTGTTCCGCGTTACCCTTACAAGTTCATGTATTAAGAGGGCAAAGCCCATGCAAGTCGCGCAGAACGCCGTGGTGGCCATCCACTACACCCTGACCAACGACGCTGGCGAGAAGATCGACAGCTCCGAAGGCCGCGAGCCGCTGGCCTACCTGCACGGGAACGGCCAGATCGTCCCGGGCCTGGAGAAGGAGCTGGAAGGCAAGGCCGCCGGTGACAAGGTCCAGGCCAAGGTCTCCCCGGCAGAAGGCTATGGCGAGAAGATCGATGCCATGGTCCAGGAGATCCCGATGGATGCGTTCCAGGGCGTCGAATCCGTCGAGCCGGGCATGCAATTCCAGGCGCAGACCGAAAATGGCCCGCTGACCGTCACCGTGACCAAGGTCGAGGGCGATACCGCCACGGTCGACGGGAACCACCCGCTGGCCGGCGAGACCCTGAACTTCGACGTCGAGATCGTCGAGGTCCGCGAGGCCTCCGCCGAAGAGCTGGAGCACGGCCACGCCCATGGCGAGGGCGGTCACCAGCACTGAGCGTGCCGGGCCGGCGCCACGCTGGCCTGACCACGAGGCGTGAAGGCTCGCCAGTCCGACCCGCTCCGGTGCCGCCGGGGCGGGTTTTTTCGTTCCGGGCCCGCCCGATGTGCCGTGCTCGGGGCTTCATTTCCGATAGTGATATTGCAAACCATTCTCATTCCGTATAGGGTGCCCTCCGTTGATGGCAACGGCGACCGGATCATCCTCCGCGCCCGCCACGATCACCGGACCCGGCTGAAGGTGTCCAGTCCTTGCAGCGAGCGTGCTCGATGATGGCCAAACGTACGAACACAACTCCCCCCGGACGCCGGCGAACGCTGGCGCTGGGGGTGGCCGCCAGCTTCGCGCTGCATGCCGGAGTGCTGGGTTCGCTTTGGGTCATGCGCGATGCCGAGCCGGAATCCATAGGCACCCGGGGCGGTGGCATCGAGGCCCACTGGGTCGATCTGGATAGCGTCCTGCCGGGCGAGCCGGCGATTGAACCCGAGGCCGTTGCGGAGACACTGGACGAACCGGAACCGGAACCGGAACCGGAACCGGAACCGGAACCGGAACCGGAACCGGAACCGGAACCGGAACCAGAGCCAGAGCCAGAGCCAGAGCCAGAGCCAGAGCCAGAGCCAGAGCCGGAGCCGGAGCCGGAGCCAGAGCCGGAGCCAGAGCCGGAGCCAGAGCCGGAGCCGGAGCCGGAGCCGGAGCCAGAGCCGGAGCCAGAGCCAGAGCCAGAGCCAGAGCCAGAGCCAGAGCCAGAGCCAGAGCCAGAGCCAGAACCGGAGCCAGAACCGGAACCAGAGCCGGAACCAGAGCCGGAACCAGAGCCGGAACCAGAGCCGGAACCAGAGCCGGAACCAGAGCCGGAACCAGAGCCGGCCGGATTCACCCCGGAGCGGGACGAGGAGGCGGAGACGGGCGCGACCGCCAGTGGGCCGGCGGGGCAGGAGGACGAGCCCTTCGAGGAGCCGGGTTTCGGGGCGGATTACCTGAGCAATCCGCCGCCCGACTATCCGCGGATCTCGCTGCGTCGTGGCGAGGAGGGGACCGTGCTCCTGCGGGTCCGGGTTTCCGCGCAGGGGCAGCCGCTGGACTGGTCGGTGGAGGAGAGCAGTGGCCACCGGCGTCTGGACGAGGCCGCTCAGGCAGCGATCGAGCACTGGGAATTCGAGCCGGCGCGCCGTGGCGGCCGCGCGGTGGAGGGCGTGGTCCTGGTGCCAATGGAATTTTCGATTCGATAAACGCGTGAGCCCCGCCGCAGGGGCGCCGTCGAGGATGACTGCATGAACGAGTTCGATGTTTTCTACGTGTTTCGCCATGGCGACCCGGTGCTGATCGCGGTCTTCCTGGTCCTGCTGGTGATGTCGGTGGCGACCTGGGCGATTGCCGCGAGCAAGCTGTTCACGCTGTTCGGTGTGCGCCGCGACAACCGCGCGACGCTGGAGGCCTTTGATGCGAGCCAGACGGCGCCGGCCTTTCACGATGCGATCCGTGATCAGCGCGGTCCGCTGGCGGCGATCGGCCAGGAGGCGTTCGCGGCGTTCGACGACTATCGCGGTGTGCGGGATGGCTCGGACAAGGCCGAGCAGCGTCTGGACGACCACGTGGTGCGCCGAATCCGCCAGGCGATGGACCGCCAGCTGTTGCGCATGCAGGCCGGCAACATCGTGTTCGCCTCGGTCGGGGCGCTGGCACCGTTCGTCGGGCTTCTGGGTACGGTCTGGGGGATCCACGGCGCGCTGATCGACATCTCGCAGGAGTCGTCGGTATCCATGGACCTGGTCGCCGGGCCGCTCGGTGAGGCCCTGGTGGCGACGGCCGCCGGTCTGGCCGCGGCCATTCCGGCGGTCGCATTCTTCAATATCTTCAATCGTTCCCAGCGTCTGCTGCACCAGGATTTCGAGGCCTTCGCGCATGATGTGCATGCCCTGCTGATGCACTCTGACCTGATGCCGGGCAATGCACGCCAGGCCCGCGACCGCCGTACCGATCCGCATGCGCTGCCGGACGACGGCCTGCATCAGGGGGTATGAGCGATGGCCTTCGGACGCATGGGTGATTCCAACGAGCCGATGTCGGACATGAACGTGATCCCGCTGGTGGATGTGATGCTGGTGCTGCTGGTGATCTTCATCATCACCGCGCCGGTGATCACACACTCGGTGGATCTGGATCTTCCCCAGGCCACCAGCGAGCCGGTGGACGAACTGCCCGAAAGCGTCACCCTGGCGCTGGACGGGGGTGGCGATCTCTACTGGAACAACGAGCCGATTGCGCTGGAGCAGCTCCCGACGCGCCTGCGCGATGTGCTCGAGACACAACCGGACGTCGCGATCTACCTGCGCGCGGACCGCGACACCCGCTACGAGCGGCTGGCCCGGGTGATGGCCGAGGTGCGCCAGTCCGGGGTGGGCCGCATGGCCTTCGTCTCCGAACCGGAGGGGGAACGATGAATTCCGGCTCTTCTGAATCGGTCAAGCCCGCCGCCCGCGAGCAGACGGGCCCGCGCGAGATCGCCAGCGAACAGTTGCTGGGACCCGCGCGGCAGATCCGCATCTGCCACCGTGGCGAGTGGTACACCTTGCGCCGCACCGCGAACGACAAGCTGATCCTGACCAAGTAGAGCCACACGAAACACCCGTCACGGTCCGTACCGTGACACCTGCCAGCCAGGGGAGCCCCTCCCTCAGCCAGCCTCCAATCCGTCACCGATCCGCGGCGTCTCGACGTCCGGGCGGTATTGATACTGGCTATTCAAGGGAGACCACCATGGCTCGAAACCACCAGCCGACCCACCGAACCGAACCGCGAGCAACGCGTTCGCCCATCCACGGCGCCTGGAAACGGCGGGCGATCGTGCTCGCGATCGCCGGGGTCGCGGGTATTCCCGCGCTCCATGCCCAGGAAGCCGACCCAGGGACAGTCCCCGAACCCGAGGTCCGGCTTGCGCCGGTCCAGATTCTCGGGGATGTGACCGCGACACAGCGGCTGCCCGGTTCGGCGGCCGTTGTGGGGCGTGAACAGCTGGAAACTGAAGGGACCACCGATATCCATCAGGCGCTCAAGACGGTGCCCGGCGTCTATGTCCGAGAGGAGGATGGCGCGGGCCTGCGGCCGAATATCGGTATCCGGGCGGCGCCGCCGGGGCGCAGCAGCAAGGTGACCCTGATGGAGGACAACGTGCTGATCGCGCCGGCACCGTACTCCAACCCGGCGGCCTACTATTTCCCGACCACGAAGCGGATCCACGAGATCGAGGTACTGAAGGGAGCGCCATTGCTGCGCCATGGCCCCCAGACGACCGGGGGGGTGATCAACCTGGTGTCCACGCCACTCCCCCGCGAACGCGAAGGGTCCATCGAGGCGGTGGTGAACGATCGCGGCGGCACCGATGTGCATGCCATGTTTGGCGACCGTTCCGGCGACTGGAGCTACATGATCGAGACGGTCCAGCGGGACGGGGCCGGTTTCAAGGACATCGATCGCAGCAACCGGGATACCGGGTACGACATCCAGGACTATGTCGGAAAACTGCGCTGGGAGGGTGAGCGCCAGAGCATCGAGACCAAGATCCAGTATTCGGAGGAGACCTCGAACGAGACCTACCTCGGTCTGACCGACGAGGATTTCGCGCGGGACCCCAACCGGCGATACGGCCTTTCCGAGATCGACCAGATGAATAACGATCACCTCGGGCTGAGCCTGACGCACGACATCGACTGGTCGGATCGCGTACGCATGACCACCACCCTGTACCGCAACGAATTCGCGCGTAACTGGTTCAAACTTGGTGGCGGCAGTGCATTTATCGACGACGCCAACCAGGGGGGTGCCACCGCGCAGCGGATCCTCCGGGGCGAGGAGGATGTTGCGGACCTGACGTATCGCAACAACAACCGCGAGTATGTCTCCGAGGGTGTCCAGACCGAGTTGAGCATGGACTTCGGGGACCACTGGCTGCGCGCGGGTGCCCGCTATCATCAGGACGAGATGGATCGGTTCCAGCCGGATGATATCTATGACCAGGTGAACGGCTCGCTGGTCTACCAGGATACGATCCAGCCGACGGGCAGCAACAACCGGTTCGAGGATGCCAAGGCCTGGAGTTTCTGGGTGGCCGACGAGTGGTACGTGAACGATCGGCTGACCGCCAACCTCCTGCTGCGCTACGAGGACGTCGAGACCTCGCGTACTCAATACGGCGACGCGCAGCGCACGGTTGTGGACTCCCGGCGTTCCAATTCGAGCAGCATCTGGTTGCCCGGGGCCTCGCTTACCTATGACGTGACGGATCGCTGGCAGGTCCTTGCCGGCGTACACCGGGGATTTGCCCCCCTGGGCGGCGGTGCGACCGAGGAACAGGATCCGGAAACCAGCACCAACTGGGAACTGGGTGCCCGTTATCAGGGTGATAACGCCTTCGTCGAGGCCATCGGCTTCTACAGCGATTTCTCCGACTTCGTGCAGAACTGCTCGATCGCCACGCCCTGCTCGGACGGATCCACCTCCGGGACGTTCACTACCGGAGAGGCGGTGATTTCCGGTCTGGAACTGCGTACGTCCACAAGCATGGATCTCGGCAGCTTCCGGGCCCCGCTGGAGGCTAGCTATACCTACACCAGCGCCGAATACAGCGCGGACAACGCGGTTTCCGGTGTGCAGAAGGGAGACCGCCTGCAGGCGATCCCGCGTCACCAGTTCAGTCTGCGCGCGGGGCTCGAGCATGGCAGTGGCTGGAACAACTACGCCATCCTGAAGTACATCGACGAGACCTGCAGCAGTGACGGCTGTAATCGTGCGTCGGGCGGCTTCAATCGCACCGAGTCGCTGACCACGCTGGACCTGGTAAGCCGATATCCGCTGGGCAAGGATACCGACTTGTTCGTGCGCGCCACCAATGTGCTGGACGAGCAGAGCATCATCTCGCGGTATCCGGACGGGGCCCGGCCCAATGAGCCGCGCACCTTCTCGGTGGGCCTGAAGCACCGCTTCTGAGACCCCCGAACGGGGTTTGCATGTGCCTCCGATTGGCCGCGGCGTTGTCCGCGGCCTTTTTTATGGATCGGTTTCCGCGGGTGTGCATCACAGTTTGCAGGCGCAGGGGCCGAACGAATCGAACCAACGGCGCTCAACCGGGCCTTAGAGCCGAGTGTCCCGACGGCGGGTGATCCGCCCGTGCGTAGGGAATGATCCGGAACGGACTGCAACGGTAAAGGAGAACACCATGTGGAAATCACGACTGACGATTCTGATGCTTGCCCTGATGATGGCGCTGGGCAGCGCGACCCTCGCGGGCTGTGACAATCAGGGCCCGGCGGAAGAGGCCGGCGAGAACATCGACGACGCCATGGACGATGCTGGCGACGCGATGGAGGATGCCGGGGACGAGATGGAGGATACCTTCAGCAACTGATCCCGGCTGACCCGAAACAAAAAGCCCCGGCACGCGCGGCGTGCCGGGGCTTTTTTGCTTTATCCGGATTGGACGCCCCTGCAGGGCGTCCGGGGGTCAGAAGTTGCCGTCACCCTCCGGTTCCATGCCGCCATCGGACGGGGGTTGCTGCATCTCGCCCTCCTGCGGCGGCTCCTGCATGCTCCCTTCGGGTGGCGGGGCGCTCTGCATGCCGCCTTCACCGCCCTCGGGCTGTTCCTGCATCTGTTGTTCCTCGAACTCGTCCATGCCCATGTCGCCGTCGGAGCAGCCCATCAGAAGTACAAAGGGTGCGATGGCCGCGGCGGCCAGGATCCTGGTGGAATGCTTCATGGAAACTCCTGTCCATTGAGGTGGATGTAAACGCGCAACTGCGTTCACACCTCTCGACCCTTGAGCCCCCTCCGGTGTTTCGGGAAATTCATCACAGCTTTGCGTTTCGCCCGGGGCGTGGTTTCTGTCACGCATCCTCGTGCGGTTTGTCGACGGCCCTTCGCGGGGTCGCTAGAGTGAGACAAAGGCAATTCCGGACGGCAGTGATGGCGCAATCCTCTTCGCAAGAATCTCTCCTGGAGCAGGCTCGCAATGCCTGGGCCCGCGGCGAACACGCCGTCGCGATGACCCTCTGGCGGCAGGGGGCCGAGGCCGGGGACCCGCAGTGCGCCTTCAACCTGGGGGTCCTGCTGGATGAGGGGCAGCACCTGCCGCGGGATCCCCTCGAGGCCGCGCAGTGGTATCAGCGTTCGGCCGAGGCCGGGTTCCCGGATGCCGCCTTCAACCTGGCCGTCCTGTTCGAGCAGGGGGACGGCCTGGAGGCGAACCCCAACGAGGCGGCCCGCTGGTTCCATATTGCCGCGGAGCGCGGGAATGCCCAGGCGATGTTCAACCTGGGGCTCAAGTTCGACGAGGGCCGGGGCCTGCCGCAGGATGCGGAACAGGCGGCCCAGTGGTATCTGCTGGCGGCCGAGGCCGGCGAGGGGCGCGGTGCAGCCAATCTCGCGCGGCTGTTCGCGATGGGCGAGGGCGTGGAACGCTCCGATGTGTCGGCGTTCAAGTGGTATGCGATCGCGGCGGAGATGGGGATTGCGAGCGCGGCGCGTTACCGCGAGCGCGTGGCGCGCGAGCTGAGCCCCGACGAGCGCCTGCACGCGGGCGAACGCGCCCAGGAGTGGCTGCAGAACCAGGCACAGGCCAAGGCAGCGCCGCGCCTGCAGTAGCCGGCACGGCCGCCTGTCAGGGATGCAACCTGAAGGAAGCGCCGGGATCTCGCGAGCCGATCGCCACGGCGCTGCGCGCCTCGCGATTACGGCTGATCGGTGCTGTTGGTGTTCGGGATGACGAGAGCGTGGGGGTGGCGTGTCACGCAGGGACTGAGGGCACTGCGTCATGACCCCAACGCGCTTCTTCCGATCTTCCGGGCCTTCCTGTGAAGCGCTGTGGACCTTCTTCGTGCGCTCCGCGGAGGGCTAGACCACCACGTTCAGTTCGCGGCGTGGCTCCTCGGCCGGCCCGGCCAGGCTGACCGCGAGTTCCACGCGGCGGCGCAGGGCCTCGACACCGACGCCGCCCAGCACGCCACCGTCCGGCGCCGCGGCCCCTTCGGCGTCATTGCCACTGCGGAAGGCCTCGATCTGGGCCGCGACCCGGGCCCGCGAGGCCATCTCCTGTTCCGAGCGCGGGGGGAAGGCCAGGCCCTGGTCCTGTTCGGCATCGCCGCGGCGGTTCTCGTCCTGTTCCGCGCGATCCTCGATCGGGCGGCGGGCCTCGCCGGCCTCGGGGTCGTTCAGCGGGCGATCGAAATCGGCCGGGGTGGAGAGCTGCCCCAGGCCCAGCCGGTCGCTGCCGGTCGGGCGTGTGCCGACCGGTACCGCAGCAGACGGGTTGGTGACCGGGACTTCCATCGCGTAACTCGGCGAGCCTCCTGGTAAGGCGTGTTCTCAGGCGTTGCCCGGATTCAGGCGCGTACGTCCAGCAACGAGCCGATCATCCGGTCCTCGGCCTGCAGGGTCTTCACCGAGGCCTCGACCTGATTCTGGCTGGCGATCATGCCCACCTGGGCACCCATACTCTCGCGACTGCCCGCGTTCTCGGTGGCCACCGTGTGGGCCTGCTGGCGCATGCTGGTCATGCCCTTCTGGATGCCCGCGAGGGAGTGGCTGGCGTCGATCATGTGCGTGAACCTGTCCGGTAAACCTGTAACTCGTTGACCCGATTATAGATCAATTAGTTGCATTTCACCGCCCGGCGGCTCCGCGCCGGGTCAGGCGGGGGCGAGCAGGGCCTGCAGGCGGGCGTGCACCGCGGCGCGTGCGCCGGACTGGCGGGACTGCCATTCAGCGAGGCGTGCGCGCCGTGCCGCCGGGTCGATCCCCTCCGCGAGGCGCGCGAGCACCTCGTCGGCCACCTGCTCGGGGTCCTCGCCGCGGGCGACGAGGCCGGTGTGCTCGGCGGCGATACGCAGTCGCGTGGCGGCATCCGGGTGGCGTTCATGCTCCGCCGGGCCGCAGATGACCGCGCTGCCACAGGCCAGCGGCAGGCCCAGGTCGGGCGGGGTCTCGCTGGCGGCCAGGGTGCCGCCCGGCAGGGTCACCTGGGCGCAGGTGTAGGCGGCGTGCAGCGTCTCCGGATCCTCGATGTAGTAGACCCGGTTCTTGCGCGGCACGAAGGAGGTCATAAAGCGGTTGTGGCGGATGATCGGCAGCGAGTACTTGATGGCGTCGCGATAGACCGGCTCGTGACGGGCCGGGTCCGCGGGAGCCAGCAGCAGGATGGCCGCGCTCTTGCGCAGAACCGCGAACAGCACGGCAAACGCGAAGGCCTCCTCGCCCGGGCCGGTATTGGGTGCCAGCAGGATCGGATGGCCCTTTTCGTGGTATTCGCGAAAGCGTTCGCAGAATCCGCTGGAGTCGGACGGCGGGGCCGGCAGTTCCACCGCCCCGGCGAGCGGGTCGCCGATCACTTCGGCGATCCCGGGGGCCGGGGCGTCTTCGCGCGCCGCGAACACGGCATCCCACTCGACACCCCCGGTGTCGCCCTCGGCATTCACCCAGATGCGCGGTGCATGGAGCGAGGCCAGTGCGGGGCCCAGGTCGTGCTCGCCGGCCCGCAGGGGCCCGATGACCACGACGGCGCGCGGCCGCAGCCGCGCCAGACGCGGGGCCGCCAGGTCCGGGCGCATCGCCAGCGCCGGGGTGGCATCCATCAAGCCGGCCGCCTCGCGGTCATGGCCGCAGTCGGTGACCCCCAGCGTGATCGGCCCGACGGCGTCGGCCAGCTCCGCGAGCCAGTCGGCGGCCGTCTCGAGGGTGGCCCGCGGGGCGAGGATCAGGATGCGCCCGCCGCTGTCGCCGGGGACGGAGCGGGCGGTGATCCAGGCAGACAAACGTGCGAACATGGCGGGCTGGTATCCGGTGGTCGGGCGAGCGCCGCATTATACGAGGCGGCATGCCGCGCCCGCCACGGCCGGGCTTTGTGTCTTAAAGGGGAATTGCGCGATGCATGTACGCTGGATCATCGGGCTGGTGGCGATGGGGGTCATCCTGGCGCTGGCCATGTGGGTCTACTCCAACCCGGGTGGCATGCGCAGTCAGCAGTTCTCCGACCTTCCGTGGCAGATCGAGGTAGGGGATCGCCAGCGCACGCGGGTGCTGGGCATCGTGCTGGGCGAGACCACCATGGCCGACCTGATGGGCCGCCTGCCGGTGCCGGATATCCGCCTGTTCGTGGATGCCGACGGTTCGCGTTCGGTGGAGGCCTACTACGTGAACGCGCGCATTCCGCCGTTCGAGGCCAACCTGATCCTGCGCCCGGATCTGGATGAGGCGGCGCTGGACCGGATCGAGGCCGAGACGACGTCCGAGCGGCCCATGCCCAGCGGGGCCCGGCGCTACGGACTGAGCGACGACGCCCTGACATCGCTGGGCAACGTCCCGATCGTCGAGATGAGCTACATCCCGCGCGCCCACTGGACCGAGGACCTGATTACCCAGCGTTTTGGCGAGCCGCGCGAGCGCCTGCGCATGGACTCCGATCACAGCTACTGGCTCTACCCCGAGGACGGGCTGGCCATCCTGGTCCCGCGCCGCGGGCGTGTGCTGATGCACTACGTGACCCAGGAGCGCTGGGGACAGACCGTGGAACGCCTGCGCGACGAAGGGCGCCGCCGCCTGGGCGAGGACTACGGGGATCATGAGTGAATCGGCCGCGCCGGATGCCCGCCCGTTCTGGGAGCGCCCGCTCGAGACCCTGAGCCACGAAGAGTGGGAGGCCCTGTGCGACGGCTGCGGGCGCTGCTGCCTGCACAAGCTGGAAGACGAGGACTCGGGCGAGCTGGCCTTTACCTGGCTGGCCTGCGACCTGCTCGACTGCGAGACCGGTTTCTGCTCGGACTACGCCAACCGCCGGGACTTCGTGCCGGACTGCATCCAGCTGACCCGAAAGGACCTGCCCCACTATCACTGGTTGCCGCCCACCTGTGCCTATCGCCTGCGTTTCGAGGGCCACCCGCTGCCGACCTGGCACCCTCTGCTGACGGGCGATCCGGAGACGGTCAAGCGCGCCCGCGTCTCGGTGGCCGGCCGGGTCATCCGCGAGTGTGATGCCCCCGACCTCCCCCTGATCGACTACGTGGTCGACTGGCCCGGCCAGGTGCCGGAGTCCGCGCGCCTGTGGCGCCCGGTAGTGCGTTTCCCGCAGGAGTAGCCATCGGTATGGCGGGATTCGTCGACCTGTTCGTGTACGGGACGCTGAAACAGGGCTTCGCCAACCACCGCGCGTTCTGCGCTCGGGCCCTCCGGATTCGCACCGCGACCATTGTCGGGTCGCTATATGACTTACCCGTGGGCTACCCCGCCGTGCAGATTGCCGCCGACAGCATTCTGCTGAAAGCCGGGCAGGACCCACTCCGTGACGCGGGGCGTCAGCGCCGCTTCCGGGGGCTCGCGCCATCAGCCCCGGATGCGGCGCAGGAGCTTGTGCACGGCGAGTGGATTCGCCTGCCCGACCCGCCGCGGGCCCTGCCGCGCGTCGACGCCCTGGAGGGTGTGCGCCCGGACGGCCGCGGGGAGTATCGCCGGGCCCTGGTGCCCGCCTGGACCGAGGATGGTCCCACGGCCCTCTGGGTCTACTGGATGCCGCGTCTGCCACCCGGTGCGCGCCATCTGGCGGACGGCATCTGGCCGGCGCGGTCCTGAACTGCATGGTTCAGCGGTGGTGATCCTGTAGCGGCCGCTCCACGATCCGCTGCGCTCATCGCATCCTGCGTGTTGTCCTTTGTGGCCTTCGTGGTGGACTAACCGGCGGAGGACAGGAGTTCGCGGGCGTGGGTGCGGGTGGTCTCGGTGAGTTGGGTGCCGCCGATCAGGCGGGCCAGGGCCTCGACGCGGCGCTCGTCGTCCAGCGGCTGGATGGCAGTGCGGGTGCCGTCCTTGCCGTGCGATTTCTGCACCTCCAGCTGCTGGTGGGCCTGGGCGGCGACCTGGGCCAGATGGGTCACGCACAGGACCTGATGGCGCTCGCCCAGGGTGCGCAGCTTGCGCCCGACGACCTCGGCGACCGCGCCGCTGATGCCGCTGTCGACCTCGTCGAAGATCAGCGTGGGTACGGTCTGCTGCTGGCTGGCCAGCACCTGTAGCGCGAGCCCGATACGCGAGAGCTCGCCGCCGGAGGCGACCTTCGCCATCGGCTGCGGGGCGGAGCCGGGATTCGCGGCGACGCGGAACTCGATGTGATCCACACCGTGCGCCTGTGGCTTGTCGGCGGGCTCGATGGCGATCTCGAAGTGGCCGCCGGCCATGCCCAGCTCCTGCATGGTGTCGGTGACCGCCTGGCCGATGCGTTTGGCGGTCTGCTGGCGGGCCTTGCTCAGCGCCTTGGCAGCCGAGTCGAAGGCGGTACGGGTCTCCTGTTCGCGCGCCTCCAGGGCCTCGAGGGTCTGGTCGCCGTTCTCCAGGGCGTCCCGCTCGGTCTGCAGTTCGTCGTGCAGGCCCGGGAGGGCCTCGGGATCGACCCGGTGCTTGCGCGCCAGGCGCAGGTACTCGCCGACGCGCTGGTCCAGCTCGGCCAGGCGTTCCGGGTCCAGTTCGATGCCGTCGGCCAGCCGACGCAGGGTGTCGCCGGCCTCAGTGATCTGGATGCGCGCGGACTCCAGCAGCTCCAGCGTCGGGTTCACCCGTTCGTCGTGCTGCGCGGCGTCCTGCAGCGCGTGCAGCACATGGCCGATCTGGGCATCGACGCCGGCGTCGTCCTCGATCTGCTGGCTGGCGGTCTGCAGCGCGCTCAGCACCTCGGTGCCGTGGGCGAGCTGGTTCTGCTCGGCCAGCAGTTGCGGGTATTCGTCCTGGACCGGGGCCAGTTCGGCCAGCTCGGTGGTCTGGAAACGCAGCAGGTCGAGGCGGTCGGAGGTGTCGGCCTGGTTCTCGCGGGCCTGCTCCAGCGCGCGGGCGGCCTCGCGCCAGGCCGTGTGGGCCTCGCGCACGTGGGAGACCCGGTCGCCTTCGAGGAAGCC
Source organism: Thioalkalivibrio sp. ALE31 (assembly GCF_000377405.1). Lineage (GTDB taxonomy): Bacteria > Pseudomonadota > Gammaproteobacteria > Ectothiorhodospirales > Ectothiorhodospiraceae > Thioalkalivibrio. The sequence goes on from NZ_KB905021.1 coordinate 463,764, forward strand.
GTCCAGCCAGAGGCGCTGGGTGTCGCGCTGCAATAGCTGCTGATGGGCGTGCTGGCCGTGGATGTCCACCAGCCACTCGCCCAATGTGCGCAGCTGGCCGACCGCGACCGGTCGGCCGTTGATCCAGGCACGGCTCTTTCCCTGGCGGGTCAGGACCCGCCGCAGCAGCACCGCGTCGTCGTCGGGGTCCGCGAGGTCCTGTTCCGCCAGCCACGTGCCAGCCGGGCTCGTGTCGGTCAGGGCGAACTCCGCGGACAGGTCGGCCTGTTCGGCCCCCTCGCGCACCATGCCGGCGTCGGCGCGGTCGCCCAGCAGCTGGCCGATCACGTCGATCAGGATGGACTTGCCTGCCCCGGTCTCGCCGGTCAGGGCGCTCAGGCCCGTGTCCAGCTCCAGTTCCAGCTGGTCGATGATGGCGAAGTCGCGGATGCTGATCAGTCGCAGCATGGGATCAGGGCTGCTCGCCCCAGCGCAGCTTGGTTCGCAGCACGCGCAGGAAGTGATGTTCGCGGGGATGGATCAGGGTCAGGGCCTGTTCGCGACGGTGGATGCGGAGCAGGTCGCCCGGGGCGAAGTCCACGTTCTCCTGGCCATCCAGCGCGACCTGGGCCGGGGAACGGCTGCCACTGGACAGGCGGATCTCCACCGTGGAGCGGCCGCTGACCACCAGCGGGCGGTGGTTCAGGCTGTGCGGGCACACCGGGACCATGACCATCGCGTCCAGCTGCGGGGTCAGGATCGGCCCGCCGGCGGACAGGGCGTAGGCAGTGGAACCCGTGGGCGTGGCCACCACCAGGCCATCGGCGCGCAGCCGGCCGACGTCCATGCCGTCGATCGCGGTGTCGAACTCGATGATGCGCACCACGCTCAGTACATGGACCACGACGTCGTTCAGCGCGATCCCGTGGTGGATGGTGACCCCGTCGCGGATCAGCTCGGCCTCCAGCATCGCCCGCGGCTCGCGTTCGAAGGCCCCGTCCAGGACCTCGCCCAGTTCCTCCGGGGCGGTGTCCGGGGAGACATCCACGAGAAATCCCAGGCGACCCAGGTTGATCCCCAGCAGCGGCGTGTCGGCGTCGGCGACCTTGCGGGCGGTGGCCAGCAGGGTTCCGTCGCCGCCGATGACGATCAGCAGATCGACCGCGCTGGCCAGCTCCTCCAGCGGCAGGAGCCCGACCCGCTCCGGACGCTCGAAGCCGTCGATCTCCTGCTCCATGAAGACCTGGCGGCCGCGCTCCTGGAGCAGGCCGACCAGCGTGGCGACCAGCGGGGCGGTGCGCGAATCGCTGGTCTTGCCGACCAATCCGACCTTGTTGAAGTCTGGCATCATGGCGGCATTATCCGGAAAAGGGACCGCGACTGCACCCGGGGTTTCCAGGGAAACACTGATGAATGTATGCGTTCGCGTTGGTGCCTCATGTTTTCCGAGATCAGGCGCGGTGCGCAGCCGGTAGTGGTTCTACCGGCCCGTTGTTGACTGATTCGGGCCGCAACGCAGGATCGGGGAACATGAGGCGCCAACCCTGAAGGGGCTCGGCCGCTTTTGAGCGCGCACGGCGTTGCGGCTCCCTTGTGCAGAATGACTGCACGGCGGTCGCCGCGCCTTGTTCGCACGCAAAAGCGACTCGAGCGCGAACGCATACATTCATCAGTGTTTCCCTTGACCCGATTCCGGCACCATCCAAGACTGGTACCTTCTGGCACTCGACCGAGTGGAGCGCTGACGACCCATGGAAAACGCTTTCATCAATCTGGACGCCAGGGCCCGTACCCTGTTGCGGACCCTGATCGAGAGCTACATCCGGGACGGCCAGCCCGTCGGCTCGCGTACCCTGGCCCGCACCTCCGGGCTCAGCGTGAGCGCGGCCACTGTACGCAACGTGATGGCGGATCTCGAGGACATGGGCCTGATCCATTCGCCGCACACCTCGGCCGGGCGCATCCCGACGCCGGCCGGCTACCGGCTGTTCGTGGACAGCCTGCTGGAGGTGCGCAACCCCTCGCCGGAGGAGGTGCGCGCGATCCAGTCCGGCTTCGACCCGAATGCCAGTACCCAGGATCTGATGGACACCACCAGCAACTTGCTGTCGCGGGTGACGCGCATGGCCGGGATGGTGCGCCTGCCGCGGCATCGCAACGTCGCGCTGAGCCAGATCGAGTTTCTGCGCCTGGGCGAGGGACGCATCCTCGCGATCCTGGTCATCGACGGCAAGGAGGTGCAGAACCGCGTGCTGGAGCTGGAGCGCGACTTCGGCCAGGACGAGCTGCAGCGCATGGCCAACTACCTGAACGCCCATCTGGCGGGCAAGAGCCTGCACGCCGTGCGAGCCGAGCTGCTGCGCGAGATGCGCGACGTGCGCGACGACCTGGACGCGATGATGCTGGCGGCGATCGATCTGGGCGAGAAGGCGGTCGGTGACGAGGACCCGGACGACGTGGTCGTGGCCGGCCAGACTCACCTGCTCGGCTACGAGGAGCTGGCGGACATGGAGCGCCTGCGGCAGCTGCTCGAGGCCTTCAACGAAAAGCAGGAGATCCTCGGGATTCTCGACCAGTGCATTCGCAGCGACCGCGTGCAGATCTTCATCGGCCGCGAGTCCGGACTGGACTGGTTCGAGAATTGCTCGGTGGTGACTGCGCCCTACAGTGTGGATGGCGAGGTGGTCGGCGTGCTGGGGGTCATCGGACCCACGCGCATGTCCTACGACCGGGTAATCCCGATCGTGGACGTGACCGCGCGTCTGCTCGGCTCGGCCCTGGGCGATCAGCCGCCGGGCGACCCGAAGTAGCGGGTCGCCCTTGAAACCCGAACGGATGCCCCCACAGTCTCCGTAGTCAACCCGAATACCCCCGCCTGCCGGCTGGCGACCCGGCGGGCGGTTTCACTTTTCATTGATTCGCGAGGCCAGCATGTCGGAACAGCGGGAACCCCAGGAACAACCGGAAGAGCTCGAGACCGGGAACGAGGCGGCCCCCGAGGCCGATGGCGACCACCCCGGCGAGGGCGATACCGAGGCACGGCTGCAGGAGCTCGAGGCCCTGGCCGAGGAACGGCGTGACCAGGCCCTGCGCGCCCAGGCGGAACTGGAGAACCAGCGCCGGCGCTTCGAGCGCGAGCTGGAGAACGCGCACAAATACGCGATGGAAAAGTTCGCCTCCGAGATGCTGGAGGTCGGCGACTCGCTGGAGATGGGGCTGAAGGCGGCCCGCGAGACCCAGGATGTCGAGCGCATCATCGAGGGGGCCGAGCTGACCCTGAAGAACCTGACCAAGGTCTTCGACAAGTTCGGCATCCAGGCCGAGGACCCGACCGGCCAGCGCTTCGACCCGGAGCGCCATCAGGCGATGTCCATGCAGGAAGACCCGGAGCACCCGCCGAACACGGTGGTGGCGACCATGCAGAAGGGCTACATGCTGCAGGACCGCGTACTGCGCCCGGCCATGGTGGTGGTCTCCAAGGCACCGAGCTCGCCGAACATCGACGAGAGCGCCTGACCCGACCGCCCGGGCCGATCAGGGGTGTTAGGAATCCGCCCCTTGAAAACCCGGCCCGGGGCCCCAGATTCCCGTACAAGTTGGCAGAGAACGACGCTCTGCAGCGCCACTTTTTCGCATCAGGAGATTTCAATCATGGGCAAGATCATCGGTATCGACCTCGGGACCACCAACTCCTGTGTCGCCGTGATGGAAGGCGACCAGGCCAAGGTCATCGAGAACGCGGAAGGCACCCGCACCACCCCGTCCATCGTCGCGTTCAGTGACGACGGCGAGGTGCTGGTCGGCCAGTCCGCCAAGCGCCAGGCGGTCACGAATCCGCAGAACACTGTGTTTGCGGCCAAGCGACTGATCGGCCGCAAGTTCGACGAAGGCGAGGTCCAGAAGGACATCAAGCTCGTCTCCTACAGCATCGTGAAGGCCGACAACGGCGACGCGTGGATCGAGGTGCAGGGCAAGAAGATGGCCCCGCCGGAGATCTCCGCGCGCGTGCTGCAGAAGATGAAGAAGACCGCCGAGGACTACCTCGGGGAGGAGGTCACCGAAGCGGTGATCACCGTCCCGGCCTACTTCAACGACTCCCAGCGTCAGGCGACCAAGGACGCCGGCAAGATCGCCGGGCTCGAGGTCAAGCGCATCATCAACGAGCCGACCGCGGCCGCGCTGGCCTACGGCATGGACAAGCAGCGCGGGGATCGCAAGATCGCCGTGTATGACCTGGGTGGCGGTACCTTCGACGTCTCGATCATCGAGATCGCCGAGGTGGACGGCGAGCACCAGTTCGAGGTGCTGGCGACCAACGGCGACACCTTCCTGGGTGGCGAGGACTTCGACAATCGCCTGATCGACTACCTGGTCGACGAGTTCAAGAAGGACCAGGGCATCGACATCAAGGGCGATCCGCTGGCGATGCAGCGCGTGAAGGAGGCCGCCGAGAAGGCCAAGATCGAGCTGTCCTCCAGCCAGCAGACCGAGGTCAACCTGCCGTACATCACGGCCGACAACACCGGGCCGAAGCACCTGGCGCTGAAGATCACCCGCGCCAAGCTGGAGAGCCTGGTCGAGGACCTGGTCAAGCGCTCCATCGAGCCGTGCAAGGTCGCGCTGAAGGACGCCGGCCTGTCCGCCTCCGAGGTGGACGACGTGATCCTGGTCGGCGGCCAGACCCGCATGCCCAAGGTGCAGGAAGCGGTGCAGGAGTTCTTCGGCAAGGAGCCGCGCAAGGACGTGAACCCGGACGAGGCCGTTGCGGTCGGCGCCGCGGTGCAGGCCGGCGTGCTGGGCGGCGACGTCAAGGACGTGCTGTTGCTGGACGTGACCCCGCTGTCGCTCGGGATCGAGACGATGGGCGGCGTGATGACCAAGCTGATCGAGAAGAACACCACGATCCCGACCCGGGCCAACCAGGTGTTCTCCACCGCCGAGGACAACCAGACGGCGGTGACCGTGCACGTGCTGCAGGGCGAGCGCGAGATGGCCAGCGCCAACAAGTCGCTGGGTCGCTTCGACCTGCAGGACATCCCGGCCGCGCCGCGCGGTGTGCCGCAGATCGAGGTCACCTTCGACATCGACTCCAACGGCATCCTGAACGTCTCGGCCAAGGACAAGGCGACCGGCAAGGAGAACAAGATCGTGATCAAGGCCTCCTCCGGTCTGTCCGACGAGGAAGTCGAACAGATGGTCAAGGACGCCGAGGCCCATGCCGAGGAAGACAAGAAGTTCCAGCAGCTGGTCGGCGCACGCAACCAGGCCGATGCCCTGGTGCACTCCGCCGAGAAGTCGCTGAAGGATCTGGGTGACCAGGTCTCCGACGACGAGCGCTCCGCGATCGAGTCGGCCGTGGCCGAGGTCAAGACCGCGATGGAAGGCGAGGACGCCGACGCCATCGAACAGGCCACGCAGAAGCTGGCCGAGGCCTCCGGCAAGCTGGCCGAGAAGGCCTATGCCCAGAACGCGGACGCCGCGGGCGAGGCCGGTGCCGAGCAGGCCGACAGCGGCCAGCAGGGCGACGATGTCGTGGACGCCGAGTTCGAGGAAGTCGACGACGACCAGAAGAAGCAGGGCTGATGCCCGTCCGGCGGCGCCTTGGCGCCGCCGGACTTCGACCACACGCCACGCCCGGGGTACACGGTACCTCCGGGCGTTTGCGTGAAGGCACTCCGCGTTCGCGCGAACGATCTACCTGGAAATGACCATGTCACAACGCGACTATTACGAGGTGCTGGGCGTCGCCAAGGACGCCTCGGCCGCCGATATCAAGAAGGCCTTTCGCCGCCTGGCAATGAAGTACCACCCCGACCGCAATCCGGGGGACGAGGAGGCCGAGGCCAAGTTCAAGGAGGCGCGCGCCGCCTACGACGTCCTCAGCGACGATCAGAAGCGTGCGGCCTACGACCGCTATGGCCATGCCGGCGTGGACGGTTCGGCCGGCGGCTTCGGCGGCGGGGCCGGGGCCTCCAACTTCAGCGACATCTTCGAGGATATCTTTGGCGATATCTTCGGGGGTGGTGGAGGCGGCCGCGGTCAGCGCGCCTACCGGGGCTCCGACCTGCAGTACAACCTGGACCTGACGCTCGAGGAAGCCGTGTTCGGCACCGAGGTCAAGATTCGCATCCCGACCACGGTGTCCTGCGAGGCCTGCGACGGCTCCGGCGCCGAACCGGGGACCTCGCCGGAGACCTGCCCGACCTGCAACGGGGTCGGGCAGGTACGCATCCAGCAGGGCTTCTTCTCGGTGCAGCAGACCTGCCCGCGCTGCGAGGGCTCCGGCAAGATCGTCTCCAGCCCCTGCAAGTCCTGCCACGGCAAGGGTCGGGTGCAGGAGCAGAACACGCTGGACGTGAAGATCCCGGCCGGTGTGGACTCGGGCGATCGCATCCGTCTGGCCGGCCAGGGCGAGGCCGGCATGAATGGCGGTCCGCCGGGTGATCTCTACGTGCAGGTGCGGGTGAAGCCGCACAAGCTGTTCCGGCGCGAGGGCTCGGACCTGCACTGCGAGGTGCCGGTGTCGTTCGCGACCGCCGCCCTTGGCGGCGAGCTGGAGGTCCCGTCGCTGGACGGCCGGGTCAAGCTGAAGGTCCCCGCGGAGACGCAGACCGGCAAGCAGTTCCGGGTCAGCGGCAAGGGCGTGAAGTCGGTGCACGGCGGTGCCGTCGGCGACCTGATCTGCCGCGTGGTGGTGGAGACGCCGATCAACCTGACCAAGGAGCAGAAGCAGCTCCTGCGCCAGTTCGAGGAATCCACTCAGGCCGGTGGGACCAAGCACAGTCCGCAGGCGCAGTCCTGGGTGGACGGGGTGAAGGGCTTCTTCGAGGACCTGAACTTCTGGTCCAAGTAACCCGGCCATAGTCGTGCCGGGGACCACTCGTGTTTATTGCACCACAGAGTGCACAGAGGCCACGGAGAAAAAACGGGCAAGGGCAAGGGCGATTTACAGGAAGTTTGGAAGACAGAAAGATTTTTTGGGTGAAGGGATGGACCGTTGACCGCCGCGTGGCACGGCACCGATAGTGCCCACGCAACCGCCCACATCATCCCTCTTCCGATCTTCCCGTCTTCCTGTAGACCGCTTTTCTCCGTGTTCTCTGTGCGCTCTGTGGTGAAAAATGGGGTGCGGGCGCGCGGGGCTCAGGTTGAGGCGAAGTCGAAGGTGGGGGCCGGCATCGGCGCCTGCAGGAAGTAGCCCTGCACGAGGTTGACGTTCAGGCTGTAGAGCACGGCGAGCACACTGGCGTCCTCGACATACGGCACGATCACCTGCTTGCCCTTGGCGTGCGCGGCCTCGGTATGCTCGCGGATCAGCTGCTGGTTTTCCTCGCTCTCGGCCAGGTTCTTCACGTAGGACGGGTCCAGCTTGATGTGGTCCGCCTCCAGGTGCTGCAGCAGCTGGAACGGGTTCAGGCCGTTGCCGAAGTCGTCGATGCACAGGTGGCCGTGCATCTCCTGCAGGCCCCGGGCCACGTGGATCGCCGGCTTCAGGTGGGTTACCACGGTGGGTTCCTTCAGCTCCACCACCACGTTGTCGGCGGGGATGCGCAGGGCGTGCAGGTCGTCGTGCAGCCAGCTGACAACCGAGGGATCGCCGAGCGAGCCATTGGTCAGCTTGAGGAAGAACTGGGTACCGGGGTCCTTCTTCAGCTGTTCCGCGAGGACGCCCAGGGCGGTCTTCAGGATCCAGCGGTCGATGGGCTGGGCCATCTCCGTGCGCTCGGCGCTGGGCAGGAAGGCCTCCGGTTCGTGGACATGACCCTCGGCATCGCGCAGCCGCACGAACACCGAATAGCGCGCCCGGTCGGCCCCGTGCAGGTTCACGATCGGTTGGTACAGCAGCTCCAGGCGGTCGTGATCGAGGGCGTCCTGGATGCGCAGCCGCCACTGCTGGTCGGCCTGTGCCTGGGTCATCTCGCCCTCGGCCGGGCGGAAGAAGCAGTGGGTCCCGCCGCCGGCTTCCACCGCTTCCTGCAGTGCGCGGTCGGCCTGCGACAGTAGCTCCTCGGTATCCACCGCGGTCTCGTCGGCGATCACGATGCCGGCGGACAGGGTGCAGTTGGTGGAGGCATTGCCGAGCTCGAACACGCGCCCGGTGACCGCCTCCATCAGCCCGTGGACGCGGCTCTCCACCTCGTTGCGGCGGGTATCCGGCACCAGGATGCCGAAGTGCTCGGCCTCCAGGCGCGCGGTGATGGCCGGCTCGGGGAACTGGTCCTCGATCAGCTTGCCGATGTCGGCCAGCAGCAGGTCGCTGGCGGACATGCCGACGTTGGCGCGGATCTCCGCGAAGCGGTCCACCGCCAGCGTGATCAGGGCGAACGGTTTCTCCGACTGCGCGGCCTGGCCCTGCGCGGTCTCGATCATGCCGGTGAAGTGCTGGCGGTTGTAGAGGCCGGTGACCAGATCGCGCTGCGACAGGTAATCGATCTTCTCCGCCAGTTCCGGGTCCTCCTGGGCCGAATCCAGCAGGACCTGGGTACAGGCCTCGCCCTCGACGCTGGCGGTGGAGAGGCGCAGGTTGGCCTCGAACGGAGTGCCGTCGAAGGCCTGCAGCTGGAAGGCCTGATGGGTCTGGTCGCCCTCCTCGCCGTTCTGGAAGCGTCGCAGCAGGCCCTTCAGCTCGTCGCGGCTCTCCGGCGCGACCAGATCCATCAGCGGCAGGCCATCGACGTCCTCCGGGTCACCGATGCCGAAGCGTTCGCGCCAGGAGGCGTTGGCATAGATGTGCATGCCCTCGTGGACGTAGGCGATGGCGTCGCGCGAGTTGTCCAGCAGCAGCTGGCAGCGGCGCTCGGATTCCTGCAGCGACGCGTCCATGCGACCCAGTCGCTGGCGCAGCTGGAACTGTTCGGCGGCGCGAATGGTGAGGAGGCTGGCCAGTTCGTGCAGTTCGTGATCCACCACCGCGTACGCACCGGCCTCGTAGTCGTCCACGCGTTCCGCTTCCGGACGTTCGGTCAGGATCACGACCGGGATCCGCCGGCCGGAGGCATGCTGGGCCTCGTCCACGTGCTCGCGGGCCAGGCTCAGGCCGGGTTCGATCAGTACGATCACGTCGAAGCGCCGGTTCTCCAGCGCCTCGGCGAGGGCGTCGGTGGTCGAAACCTGCTCCGGGCGGATCGCACTGCCGCGGGTTCGGATGCTGCTGATGACCTCTTCCGCCCGGTTCGGATTACTGGTAACGAAGAGGGTACGAATGGTCTCGTTCATGGGGCCTGGTCGTCGCGGTTGCGGGTGGTGAGGGACAGTCCGTTGTCATTCGCGAGGCCGGGGTCCGCCTCCGTGCCGGGGGATTCCGCGGTCGGGCTGCCGACCTCGAGCGCAGTCATGCGGCAGCCTACCTCGGTGAACAGGGTAGTCCCCGTGCGCTCGCTGTCCAGTTCCAGAACGCGGGCGCGGTCGTTCAGCCAGCAGACCACCCGTTTTTCGTGGTCGAAGACCTGGGCCGGCAGAAACAGGGCGGCCCCGTCAGCATCCGTTCGTTGTGGCGCAAACAGGCCCGGCTGCGGGACCCCGGCGGCGACCCCGTTGCGAAAATCCTGGATCTGCATGGGGAGGCAGCGATTGGCAAGAAACTCCACGCCGATGCTGATGCGTTCGCCGACCTGATCGTCGAAGCGAATCCAGCGCAGCACCCCGACCGTCCAGCGGTGGCCGTCCACGGCGCGCAGCCCGACCAGGTCGCCAATCAACAAGGGCTGCTGTGGTGCGTCCAGGCACAGGCGGACGCCCCCGGCGCCGATGTCGTCCACCTGCCAGTGTTCCGGCGGATGGCGCTTGGTGATGGGCCCTGTCGGTTCGTCGTGGCCGGCGATCTCGAGGCCGCGCCCGACGTCTTCCCAGGCGGTCGCGGCGGGGCCGGGGGTGTCGTCCGCGAGCGGCCGGAGATCGCTGTCGCGACCGGCGGCGGGCGGGCTGTCGACCAGCGCGAGATCCGACCCCCTCAGTGCCGCGGGCGACATCTCGAAGACGCTGACGCCGCGATCACGCTGCTGCACGGACTTCAGGCCGGCCTCGCCGTTCTCGTCCGTGTCGAGTTCCCGGGCGCTGGCGTCACGGCGACGCTCCATCTCCGCCAGCAGAAAGTCATGGATGCGTTCCAGTCCCATGACGCAGACCTGCTGCAGGTCGCCCGCGCGCTCGCGACTGTGCCGCCGGGTGGGCAGGTGCGACCACAGGCGCAGGAGATGCTCGGCCAGGGCCTGTGCATTTCCGGTCTGCACCGGCTCGAGGTTTTCCGGGGCGTCGCGCAGTGCGGCCAGAGCCGGGCCCAGCTCCACGAAGCAGGCCAGGTCGCCGGCGGGCTGGTCGCGGAGGACCAGTCCCGGCGCATGGTCGCGCTCGAGCTCGCAGCGCAGCACCGGCAGGTCGGGATGCGGGTCCGGGTCGGGAGCGGTGGTACAGGTCAGCTCGATCCCGTTGATCCAGCGAACCAGCAGGTCCATCTCGCCCATCTTCAGGGCGTTCGGATCGGTGCTCCCCAGCACCATGAGGCGCGCGCTCATGGCCTCGATACGATCCGTATGCAGCGGCCCGAAGCGCTGGTCGGTGGCGGGGCCGTGGTCGGCGATGTGCTGGGCCCGTGCCAGGCGCAGCAGGTCGTAGAGTTGCTGCCAGTGACCGGAGGGCAGGTTCTGATACAGCCGCCAGTGGTGCACGGCGAGCGCGCCCAGCAGCGCGACGGCGGCCTGCAGGGGCGCGGTCAGGCGTTCCGCGTGCCGGGTGTCGTCGGCGTCGATGCGCTCCCGGACCACCAGCAGTTCGGCCTGGAGCAGAGCGCGCAGGGCGCTGCCGAGGACCTCGGCACGATCGCGGCTGCGGCGCCCCAGTGGCAGGGGGCGCTGGCGCAGCAGGCGCTCCAGCACGGGGAACAGGGGCAGGAGGTGGTCTTCCAGTATGCGCACCAGGCTGGCGCGAACCCCGGGCTGCAGCGCGATCTGGTTGAGCCCTTCGAGGGCCTCGCCGAGTTGCTGCATGCCGAGCTCGGGCTCGCTGCCGGGCAGTTCCGCGCACCAGGCCCGCAGGGCCTGCGGCGTCCGGTGCGGGAAGCTGGCAGGGCCGGCCGGTTGGGCGGGCAGCTCGGGCAGGGCGTGCAGCATGGGCGTGTCCAGTGGTCGCTGGGCCGGTTGCGTGGGACTTTCCGGAGGGCGCGTTCACGCCCCGGGTCTGGCGCTACTGTAGCAGCAAACCGTGTTTTTGGTGTGGGAGGCGTCGGCCTTTGCTCACGCCCGGCCTACGGGGCTTGCAGGGTCTTCCCGGATGCACCCGGGATCTCGCGCGCCAGGCGTGGAACCAGGTAGCCCGGCAGCCGCGTTTGGAGGGCCCGGTGGAGTTCTTGTGCGCGGCGATCCGAAACCTCGAAATGGGCCGTGCCGCGGGTGCGGTCGAGCTGGTGCAGGTAGTAGGGCAGGACGCCCAGGCGGAAGCCGGCCTCCTGCAGTTCGATCAGGGTGGCGGCATCGTCGTTGATCCCGGCCAGCAGGACCGCCTGGTTGAGCAGCGTGACGCCGGCGGCGCGCAGGCGGACGAGTGCCGCGTCGGCCGGGGCGGCGAATTCGCGCGGGTGGTTCGCGTGCAGCACCAGGATGTGTTGCAGCCGCCCCTGACCGAGCCAATCCAGCAGGCGGTCGTCGACCCGCTCCGGCAGGACGACCGGCAGGCGCGAATGGATGCGCAGGCGTTCCAGGTGCGGGATGGCGTCCAGCCGCTGGGCCAGTCGGGCCAGGCGGGTATCGGAGAGGCTCAGCGGATCGCCGCCGCTGAGGATGACCTCGCGGATGTCCGGATGCGCCGCGATGTACTCCAGCGCGGGCGCCCAGTCATCCCGGGCCGGATTGTGCTCGGAATAGTCGAATTCGCGGCGAAAGCAGTACCGGCAGTGGATGGCGCAGGCCCCGGTGGTCAGCAGCAGCACGCGGCCGTGGTACTTGTGCACCACGCCGGGTGCGGCCAGGGCGTCGTGATCGCCGACCGGGTCGCTGACGAAGCCCGGGGCCTCCAGGGCCTCGCGGGCATCCGGGAGGGCCTGCAGCAGCAGCGGGTCGCGCGGGTCCCCCGGGCGCACGCGCGCCAGGTAGCTCTCCGGGATGCGGGTGCGAAACAGTCGGTGCCCGGTCTGCATGCCCGGCAGGTCGTCGAGCGGCAACCCGAGGCGTGCGGCGAGGGCCTCGGGATCGGCGACCGCGCGCGCCAGCGCCTGCTGCCAGGCCGGCGTGGCACGCGGCGCGGGTGGCTGGGTTCCGCGCGGCTCGCGCGTTATCATGACGGGCTTTGTGGGCATGAATCGTTTCCGGACGGGGCGGTATGCCCGCGCCACGCATCATCGAGGAACAGCACGCAATGGCAACCTACAGTACCAACGAATTCAAGGCCGGTCTCAAGCTGCTGCTGGACGGCGATCCGCAGGCCATCGTGGAAAACGAGTTCGTCAAGCCGGGCAAGGGCCAGGCCTTCAACCGGGTCAAGCTGCGCAATCTGCGCACGGGCCGGGTGCTGGAGAAGACCTTCAAGTCCGGCGAGTCGGTGGAGGCGGCCGACGTGATGGACACCGAGATGCAGTATCTCTACAACGATGGCGAGTTCTGGCACTTCATGGTGCCGGACACCTTCGAGCAGTATGCCGTGAGCGAGGCCGCGCTGGGCGATTCCGGGCAGTGGCTGAAGGAGCAGGATATCTGCACCGTGACCCTGTGGAACGGCGAGCCGCTGTCGGTGGTGTCGCCGGCCTTCACCGAGCTGAAGATTACCCAGTGCGATCCGGGCGTGCGCGGCGATACCGCTCAGGGCGGTACCAAGCCGGCGACCCTCGAGACCGGTGCGGTGGTCAAGGTCCCGCTGTTCGTCGAGGAAGGCGAGACCGTGAAGGTCGACACCCGCAACGGCGAATACGTCTCCCGCGTCTGATCGCATCTGCCCCCGGGTTCGGAGGTGAGTGACTGGCGGCCGGGCGCGGCGCCGGCCCGCGCGGCGCGGGCCCGTCTGCTGGCGGGTCTGCGGGCCTTCTTCGCGGATCGCGGGGTGCTCGAGGTCGAGACCCCGATCCTGGGCCGGGGTGCCCCGCAGGATCCGATGCTGGAAAGCTGGGAGGCACGCGCCCCCGGCGGCGATCAGGGCTACCTGCAGACCTCTCCGGAGTACCCGATGAAGCGCCTGCTCGCGGATGGGGCCCCGGATATCTACCAGATCGCCCGGGTCTTCCGGGGCGGCGAGTCCGGGCCGCGCCACAACCCGGAATTTACCCTGCTGGAGTGGTATCGCCACGGGCTGGACCATCGGGACCTGGCGCGTGAGGTGATGGCCCTGATCGCGGATCAGGCCGCGCAATCCCGCGAGTGGCACGCGCCCCGCGGCTGCGTGGTGATCCCCTATGCCGAGCTGTTCCGGTCGACCCTCGGGCTGGACCCGGCCGCCGCGGAGGCCAAGGAGCTGGAACGGGCCGCGGCGGCCCGCGGGCTCGCGGTGGCGGGCGAGCTTGACCGGGATGGCTGGCTGGATGCGCTGATCAGCCTGGTGATTGCCCCGGGCTTCCCGCCGGACCGGCTGACCGTCGTGGTCGACTATCCGGAGAGTCAGGCCGTGCTGGCGCGTCCCTGTCCGGAATCCCCGGGGTACGCCGCGCGCTTCGAGTTGTACTGGGGCGACCTGGAGCTGGCCAACGGCTATCACGAACTGACCGATCCCGAGCTGTTTCGCCGCCGCCGCGAACGCGATATCGCCATCCGGCGTGCGCGCGGACAGCCCCTGCCGCCCCCCGATGACTACCTGGAGGCGGCGCTGGACGCCGGACTGCCCGACTGCGCCGGGGTGGCCCTGGGTGTGGACCGGCTGCTGATGCGGTTGCTGGGGGTTTCCAGCCTCGATCAGGTACTCGATTTTCCCTGGTCGAGAGCGTGACGCGAAGGGCTTGTCCCGGCCGGGGTGCCGGCACACTATAGGGACTGTTGCCCCGCACGTTTGCAGGATGGTCGGACCCCTATGCCCCCTCGTCTTTTTGCGCGCCGCCCAGGCCCCCTTCCGGTTCGTTCCGGGTGGGCTATTGCCCTCTGTCTGATGCTGTCACTCTGGCTTGCGCCGCTGATGGCGCAGGCACAGTTCGAACACCTCCCGCAGCCGCTGCAGCGGGCGATCGAGAGTCAGCGCCTGCCGCCGGAAAATGTCGGTCTCTGGGTCCAGCGGATGTCGGACGGGGCGGTGCTCGCGCGCCTGAACGCCGATCAGCCGTACAACCCGGCGTCGACCATGAAACTGGCCACCTCGCTGGCGGCCCTGAACGAGCTGGGCCCGGACTACACCTGGACCACCGAGGTCTGGGCGACGCGCCCGGTGCGCGGCGGGGTACTGGCGGGGGACCTGGTGATCCGCGGCACGGGCGATCCCGGCATGGTCAGCGAGGAACACTGGCGCATGCTGGGGCAGCTGCGCCAGACCGGCTTGCGTCGTATCGAGGGCAACGTGATCCTCGACGCCTCGCATTTCGAACTGCCATCCGGGGACCCTGCCGCCTTCAATGACCAGCCGCTGCGGGCCTACAACCAGCTGCCCTATGCCCTGCATGTGAACGCAAACGCGCAGCGCTTTCGCGTGCGACCGGAGCGGCACGGGAACGGGATCGACGTGACGGTGGACCCGCCCCTGCCGGGGCTGGATGTCGTCAATCGCCTTCAGCCGACGCGGGGCAGCTGCGGCGCCTGGCAGCGCGGGATCCGTTTCGATGCCGATCCCGAGGCGCAGCGCGTGACCCTGGCCGGCGAATACCCGGTGAATTGTGGCGACTATGAACTGCTGCGCTCGGTGCTCGCGCCGGAGGCCAACCATGCCGAGATGTTCCGCCTGCATTGGTCGCAGTGGGGCGGCGAGCTGACCGGGGACATCCGCCCCGGCGTGCTGCCGGTGCTGTACGACGAACCGATCCTGCGCCACACCTCGCGCCCGTTGTCGGATCTGATCCGGGTCTCCAACAAGTGGAGCTCCAACGTGATGACCCGGCATCTGCTGCTGACCCTGGGGGCGCGTCACTTCACCCCGCCGGCGACGCTGGAAAAGGGGCAGCAGGCCCTGCTGGAGTCCCTGCGCGGGCTGGACGTCGATGTTGCGGGTATGGTGGTCGACAACGGTTCGGGCCTGAGCCGCGACTCGCGGATGACCTCACGCCAGCTGGGCCGCATCCTGGGGGCGGGCTGGCAGCACCCGCACCGGCCCGAGTTCCAGTCCTCGCTGGCCCTGGCCGGGCTGGACGGGACCCTGCGCAACCGCTTCCGTAACGGCAGCCAGCGCGATCTGCGCGGGCGTATGCATCTGAAGACCGGGCATCTCAACGAGGTGTCCGCGGTGGCCGGCTATGTACGGACGCGGGGTGGCGATGACCTGGCGGTGGTGGTGCTGGTCAACGATCCACGCGCCCACCGCGGCATGGGGCGCAACCTGCAGGACGCCGTCCTCGAGTGGGCCCACGACCTCTGACGGGTGCACCCAGTTTGTTCACCACGAAGCACACGAAGGCACGAAGAAACCCGCAAGAGCATTTACAGGAAGATGCGAAGGTCAGCAGGGGGCGAGAGGGTGCGCAATCCTTGTGGCTTGCGCAGCCTTTCAGGAGTCTTCCGATCTTCGCGTCTTCCTGTTGGCGCTTTCTGAATTTTCTTCGTGCCTACGTGTGCTTCGTGGTGAAAAGTGCCTTGCGAACTCAGGGGGACTCGGTCTGCCAGTTGGACAGGATCGGCGCGCGGGAGACCTCGACGTCCAGCGCCGTCAGCCAGCGCGCGACCATGCGATTGGAGTTGTTGCGCAGGGTGTAGGCCTCCGGATGCTCGACGAAGGCCATGTCCCATTCCGGCGAGGTCTTGCGTTCGTCGTATCCCGCTTGCCAGATGCCTTCCAGCTCGTCGCGCAGGACCTCGACCCGTGCCCCCGGAACCGTCAGCAGGTAAAAGTCCGCCAGTGGTACGCGAAGTTGCCCCAGCGAGGATGGCCCGAGCTCGTGGCCGGTCAGTACCTGGCGTCCGAGCGCGGCGCGGGTCGGTACGAGCAACCCGGAGATCCCCTGGAGCGGCCCGGTCCGGCGTTCGACATAGAAGACCCAGTCGCCGTAGGAGTAGCGCAGCCAGGCCCCCGGTCTCCCGGCTGGCAGGATCAGGCTGGAGTGTCGTCCATGGTCCAGCAGGGCCACGGTAACCGGGCCTTCCGGGTCGTCCGGTGGTTGCAGCGTCACGGCCGCGCAGCCCTGCAGCAGCCACAGACTGAGTACCGCAAGGAGCCAGGGCGGGAGGCGGAAGCGGCGCCGTAGCGGGGCCGCGTTGTCGCTGCGACGGCGCATGTCGGGTCAGTGGCGTTCGAGCTTGCCCAGTTCCGACAGGATGGACAGCACCAGCGATTCGCCTTGCGAGCCCATGCCGCGACACAGCACGTCGGGGTCGCGCTCGCCGTCCACCAGGCGCTTGGTAATGCCGCCCAGGCGGGCCATGTCGCCCCCGGCGCGGCTCATCTGCTCGGCCATCTGGGACAGCCAGTGCAGCGACTGGGCATCGCCGCGGGCGGCTCCGTGGATCATCTGCGCCAGTCCCGGGGCCGCCTGGGCCGGGTCTCCGCTTTGCTCCGGGTCGGGCAGGGTGGAGGGGTCCTGCAGCCCGTTCAGGATGGCCGTCAGGATCACCGTGTCCTCGTCGTCCAGACCCTGCAGCAGGTAAGGGTCGCGCTCGCCGTCGAGTACCCGGCGAATGCGCTGGATCAGTTCGCCCCAGCCAGCCTCGTGGGCCTGGTTCAGGACCGGCTCCAGCTCGCGGCGGGTTTCCGGGTTCTGGGTGGCCTGGACCACCAGGTTGATCAGGCCGGCCTGGGCCTGGCGGATCTGTTGCGCGTGTTGTGGATCGATCATGCGGGTCTTCCGGGTTCCTGGCTGTGTGGCGAGGTTAGCATGCCCGGAAGTGCGTTCGACCGGGGCCTGCGGCACAATGGCCCCTCCATTTGCAGAGGATGTCGTGGTGGAAGAGCAGACAGCAGTGGGGCTGTGGGTGGCCCTCGGGATCCTGGCCATCGTGATTGCCGCCCTGGTGGGTTTCTGGGTGGGCCGCGTGACCAGTGACGAACGCAAGCTGATCCGCGAGCTGGAAGAGGAACTGGATCGGCGCATGCAGGAACTGACGCGCTACCGCAGCCAGGTCAACGACCACTTCGACCGCACGGCCACGTTGTTCGCGACCATGGCCGGGTCCTACCGCGACCTCTATCACCACCTGGCCCAGAGCGCCGAGGAGCTGGCGGACAAACCGACCCGCGACCGCCTCGAGGACCGCGCCGGCCAGCTGCTGTCGCACATGACACGCCGCGATTACGGGACCGGCCCGGGCGAGGCCGCCGGCGGCGCCAACGAATCGGACGCCCAGGACGACGAGCCCGCCGCCAAGGGTTCGGGGGAAGAGCCCCGCAAGCCGGACGACCGCCCGCGCCCCGACTGATCGCCGCTACTGAAAAAACCTGTTATCACCACGAAGCCCACGAAGGCACGAAGAAAAGCCGAGTAGCGCTCACAGGAAGACGCGAAGACGGGAAGGTGGCTCGCAAGGCAACGTACACATGGGTTGCGTGCCCTCGCAGTCCTTCCGACCTTCTCCCCTTCCTGTAGCGGTTCTTCAGAGCGGGTTTTCTTCGTGCCTTCGTGGGCTTCGTGGTGAACAAAGGCCCTTGCCCTTGGAGCCCTCCGCGCCGGGGTGTGCCCGACGCGGGGCGGGATCAGAGGGCGGAGATCTGGGCGCGGATCTGGTTGTCCAGGTTCTGGATCCAGTTGTTGTAGTTCGGGTGGATGTTGCCGTCTTCGTAGTTCAGGTTGGCGCTGTCCTTGTAGCGGATGCTGTATTCGCCCGCAGCGAACGGGATCTCCACCACGGCGACGTGGTCGCGCAGGCTGAGCCGGCCTTCCAGCAGCCCGGGCTCGGCCTCTTCCATGCGCCAGCCCAGCGAAGCCCCGGCGGTGCGGATCGCGCGTTCCATCTGCTCGGAGCTCGGACGGTCGCCGTCGACATTCGTGACCGTGGTATCGCTGATGTCCTGCACGGGAACCGTGCCGCGGCAGCCCGCCAGCGCGATCAGGGCGGCGAAGATGATCACCAGCAACGTCTTGGTATTCATAGTGTTTCCCTTAATGGATGCGCGGGGAGTGTAGACCTGCGGAAGCGTCGTTTCCAAGGGCACCGGGGCGTGCGTCTAGGGAGACGCTGATTGAATCGCACGTCCGCGCTCGAGTCGCTTTTGCGTGCGAACAAGGCGCGGTGACTGCCGTGCAGTCATTCTGCACAAGGGAACCGCAACGCCGTGCCCACGCAAAAGCGGCCGAGCCCCTGCTTTCAATGGCTTGTGGGGTTGGTGCCCCCTGTTCCCCGATCCTGCGTTGCGCCGCTTGCGGGTAGAACCACTACCCGCTGCACGACGCGCCTTGTCTCGGAAAACAGGGGGCACCAACGCGGACGTGCGATTCAATCAGCGTCTCCCTAACGGCGGATCACGCCCAGCGAACGCAGCAGCCCCAGCGGGCGCATTCCGCGGCGCAGCAGGCGGCCGGCAACCATGGCGATGATCCGCAGGGTATCCGCGGTCGGCCGGTAGTGGCTGGGGCGGTGATTTTCCGGGTAGATGCAGCGTACCGGGACCACCCGGGCCGGGAATCCCAGCCGTTCGGCGACGATCAGGGCCTCGCTCTCGAATACGAAGCCGCGGGCCCGGTGGTGGGCCAGGTCCAGGCGCCGCAGCAGGGCGGCCGGATAGAGGCGGAAACCGGATTGGGAGTCCCGTAGGGGTTGCCCGGAGGCCCAGGCAATCCAGAAGTCGGCCATGCGGTTGCCGAACAGGCGCAGCGGCGGGGTGTGTTCGCGGCCCTTGAGGCGTGCGCCCAGGACCAGCCGGTTCGGCGTCTCGCGCCACGCGGCGACCAGCGCGGGGATCTCGGTGGTGTCGTGCTGGCCGTCGGCATCCAGGGTCACCACCGCGTCGGCGCCGGTGGCCAGGGCATGCTGTATCCCGGCCCACAGGGCGCCGGCCTTGCCACTGTTCTCGTCCATGCGCAGGACCTCGGCCTGATCCTCGATCAGGCGGGCGGTGGCGTCCTCGGAGCCGTCGTCCACCACGATCACCCGGTCCACCTGCGTGCGGGCGCCGGCCACCACCGCTTCGATGGTGGCCGCCTCGTTATGGGCGGGGATCAGGGCGACGACCGTGCTCATGGGCGCATCAGGCGAGGGCGCCGTTGACGCCGATCACCTGGCCGGAGACGTAACTGGCCGCGTCGCTGGCCAGGAAGCCGACCACGCCCGCGACCTCCTCGGGCCGGCCGGCGCGGCGCATCGGCACCAGATTGCGGATGTGTTCGGCATCGAAGCTGCCCTCGCTCATCGGGCTCTCGATGATGCCGGGGGCGACCGCGTTGGCGGTAATGCCGCGCGAGGCGACCTCCTGGGCCAGCGAGCGGATGGCGCCGTGCAGGCCGGCCTTGGCCGCCGCGTAATTGGTCTGGCCGCGATTGCCGATCTGCCCGGCTACCGAGGAGATCGCGATCACCCGGCCCCAGCGGGTGGTGATCATCGGCAGCAGCAGCGGCTGGGTCACGTTATAGAAGCCGTTGAGGCCGACATCGATCGGGCGGTCCCATTGTTCGCGGCGCATCCCGGCCAGTGGCGCGTCGTCGTGGATGCCGGCGTTGTGGACGAGGATCTGTACCGGCTGCTCGGCCGCGAGGGGTTCCAGCGTCTCGCGGCAGGTTCCCTCGTCGGTGATGTCGAACACCAGCACCCGGGACTCGCCGCCATCGGCCCGGATGGCATCGGCGGTCGCCTCGGCCGCGGCGGCGTTGCGATGGGCATGCAGGATGACCTCGTGGCCGGCCATGGCCAGGGCGTGGCCGATGGCGGCGCCGATGGCGCCACTGCCGCCGGTAATCAGGGCGCGTGCAGTCACGGGCTGTCCTCGTCGTCGGCGGGTTGCAGGATGACGGTCGCGCGTGCGCTCAGCACCGGCTGTGCGTCCGCGCTTACGCGCAGGTCGTAGATGGAACTGTTGCGGTCCGACAGGATGCAGTCCGCGTGGATCTCCAGTGCCGCTCCCAGGCTGTCGAGGCGACGGGTCTGCAGCTGCAGATCCCGCACCGCCGCCAGATAGCCGGCGCGCGCCGGCCCGGAATCGGCCAGCAGGGCGCCGTGCACGGCCATGCCCTGGGCGCCGTATTCCAGCGCCGCCAGGGCATGCAGCCCGGCCTCGCCGCGCAGCGGGTTGGCCGGGTCGCGGTGGCTTTCGGCACGGCAATGGATGGTGGTGTCGGACCAGGCCTCCACCGTATCCAGCAGACACATTGCGCCGGCATGCGGCAGCAGCCGGCAGATGGCCTCGTGATCCAGGGTCTCGGGTCGGGATGACATGCGCGGGATCTTCCTGATCCGGGCGGATGGTTCAGGGCCCGACCCGGATGTTCAGGGACCGGCCCAGCGGCGCCTCAAGCGTAACATTTCCGGGCGTTCCCCGGACCAGCCGTTCCAGCAGGGGCAGGGCGCGCGCGGCCGGATTGCTCCCGCGCAGCGCCTCCAGGTCATCACTGTGGCAGGGGTCGGCCGCGGCCGGCCCTCCGAGGTCGAGCTGCAGCTGCCAGGGTGCGCCGTCCACCGGGCCCAGGCGCAGGGCCACGGCAAAGGGGTGATGGATGGGCCGCACGTGGATGAAGCTGTCCATGGACGGCACGTCGTAGCAGGCCAGCAGGACGTCGCCGCCCTCGTCCAGCTGCAGTGTCGCGGCCTCCAGCAGCCCCGCGGCCAGGCTGGCGTTGTAGCCGGACAGCGCCGTGGCCGGCGCCGGGTTGCGGGTCGCGATCGACCAGTTGCCGGCCGGGGCATTGTGCACCGAGTTGTGAAACTGCACCGGCGACACTACCGGCTCCGGCTGGGTCAGGGCATCGCAGATGCGGTCGATGATGTCCATGTCGCCGGAGGATGACGCGAACACGCTGCGCAGCCGGCTGCGATCGGCCCCTTCGGTGGCCTCTTCCGCGACCTTCAGGGCGAGGCGGATGGTGGCGGTGGTGCGTCGGCGCTCGTTGGCCGGAAGCAGCCCGGGCGGAGGGACGTGGACCTCGCGGCTCGCCAGTGGGGTCTCGCCGGCCAGCACGGGGCGGGCACTGTCGAAGTCGTCCAGTCCCGGGCCCAGCAGCCCCACGGCATGGAGTCCAATGGCCTTCATGGCGCGGCCTCCAGCAGCAGGCTGCAGTTGTTGCCGCCAAAGCCGAAGGCATTCACCAGTACCCGTTGTACCAGGCGCGGTTCCGCCTCGCCGCGGGCCTCGAGGTCCAGTTGCGGATCCAGCATCTTCAGGCCGGCCGTGGGTGGCACAAAGCCGCCGTCCAGACTGGCCAGGGCCTGGGCCACGCCCACCGCCCCGGCGGCGCCCAGGGTGTGTCCGGTCAGACCCTTGGTGCCCACGGCGCGCGGGCGCGGCCCCAGGCTGCGCACCAGGGCGCGGGCCTCGGCGCCATCGTTGGCCGGGGTTGCGGTGGCATGCATCAGCACGTAGTCGATCTCGTCGCCCCGCCGTCCGCCGCGCTCCAGCGCCTGTTGCAAGGCGGTCGCGGCCCCCAGGCCCTCGGGGTGCGGGGCGGACATGTGGTGGGCGTCGCTGGATTCGCCGTGACCGGTCAGCCGTGGTCCCGTGGTATCCGGCGAGGGGCGTTCCAGCAGGAAGAAGCCGGCGGCCTCGCCGATCGAGATCCCGGCGCGGTCGCGGTCCAGCGGGGTGCAGGGCTGCGCGGCCACCAGTTGCAGGGCATTGAAGCCATACAGCGTCATGCCGCACAGGCTGTCGACACCGCCGACCACGGCCGCGTCGCAAAGCCCCGCGGCCATGTAGCGACGGGCATCGGCGAAGACCTTGGCGCTGGACGAGCAGGCGGTGGAGACCACCAGGGCCGGCCCCGACAGGCCGAAGCGGGTGGCGACGAAATCGGCCAGCGAGAACATGTTCTGGGTGTGCTGGTAGTCGTAATCCGGGGGCAGGGCCCTGGTCTGCGGGTCGCGCCGGTGGTAGGCGGCCTCGGTGGCGGCGATGCCCGAGGTGCTGGTGCCCAGCAGCACGGCCACCCGGTCGGCGCCGTAGCGCGCAACGGCGGCCGCCACCGCGTCGGCGAAGCCATCCTGGCGCAGGCCCAGTTCGGCGAGCTGGTTGTTGCGGCACTGAAACGGGGCGAGCTCGCCTTTCAGGGTGATGGCCTCCACGCCGGGCACGCGGCCGATGTGGGTGTCCAGACTCACGCTTTCCAGATCGCAGGGGCGCAGCCCGCTGACCCCGTTGCGCAGGGCCTCGGCGTTGGCGGCGATCCCGGTTCCGGCAGCGCTTGTCAGGGTGTGGGCGGTGATGACCAGTGGGTCCATGGGGCGTGTTCTGTGGATAGTGGCCGGAGGCGATTCCGGGTGGATGGGTGTCAGGCGGCATCGCCTGGATCAGTGTTTTCCTGGGTTGACCTCGGGCGCCAGCAGGGCCGCCGCGAGGAAGGAAAATACCACGCCCAGCACCACGGTGAGGCCCAGGGCCTGCAGGACCGGAAGGCTGGAAAGGGCCAGCAGCCCGAACACCACCAGGGTCGACAGCGCGCAGACGCCGA
Organism: Thioalkalivibrio sp. ALE31; assembly: GCF_000377405.1. GTDB lineage: Bacteria > Pseudomonadota > Gammaproteobacteria > Ectothiorhodospirales > Ectothiorhodospiraceae > Thioalkalivibrio. Next base: position 486,370 of record NZ_KB905021.1, read on the forward strand.
CCGAGCGCAGGTTGCGCAGGCGCGCCGCGGCATCCCGCAGGGGGCGGCTGAAGAACACCGCGTAGTCCAGACACAGCCCGGCGATCAGCAGCAGCGCGATCAGGTGGAACAGCGACAGCCGGACGCCCAGCAGGATCAGCGCGGCCAGGGTCAGCAGCAAGCCGGTGCCGACGGCCGTCAGGATGCGCAGGCTGCGCCCCGGGGCCCGAGTGGCGACCAGCAGCAGGAGCGCGACGGCCACAAGACCCAGCGCCAGGCGCTGCAGGGCCTCGTCGCGGAAGCCGATGACCAGTTCCTCGGAGGCCCGGAAGAAATCGATGTGGTGCACGCCTGCGCCGGTCCCCTCCCGTTCCGACAGGTCGGCCCGCGGGATGTCTGCGGCCCAGCGCGCCAGGGCCTCGTCATCCCGGACCCCTTGCAGGCGGACCCAGGCGGTCCAGCCCTGGCCGTCCTCGTGTGGCTGAAGCAGGGGGTCGAGCGCGTTGCGCAGGGGGCCGTCCGGCAGGGTCTCCGGGGCCAGAAGAGCCTGCTCGCGGGCCGCCGAGATGTCCTCCACAAAGGGTGCGAAGGCCCCCTCGCGGAACCCGAGATCCGCGCTCGCCGCCGCCAGGCGTTCGCGCAGGTCATCGGGGTGCGGCAGCGCGGCCTGGCGTTGTTGCTGGCGCTGCCGGCTTGGCAGTACCTCGGCGGGGTGGCCGAAGCCGTCCACGAGCCCGGACGCGCGCAGGGCTTCCAGCTCCGGGACCAGGGCCTCGCTGGCGCGCAGGGCTCGTTCCGCGGAGTCGGCAGTGATCAGCAGGGCGTGGCGGACGTCCGGTAGCCCCAGTGCGCCCCGCAGCTCCTGGTCCAGCGTGACCTGCTCCTCCGGCACCGGGTGCAGCGCGGACAGGCGGTCTTCCCAGGGAAACGGATCGGCGCTCGCCACCACGGCGACCGCGGCCAGGGCCAGCAGGGCGACGCCCCAGCGGGCCAGCGCCGGGGGGTGCGCGAGCGCGACCGGGACCGGCAGCCTCGGAGCCGGCAGGCCCTCGCGCTGCAACCGGGCGGGAACCAGGACCGGCAGGACCCAGCGGGTGGTCACGGCGGCCACGGCCACTCCGGTCAGCACGAAGAGTCCCAGCTGCGCCATGCCGGAGAAGCCGGTGAGGGCCATCAGGGCAAACACCAGCACGGTGCTGCCAGCGCCCAGGGCGATCACGGGCCCCAGTTCGCGCGCGGCCTGCGCCAGGCGTGCGTCCCCGAGGTGCGGGCTGTCGCGCCGCTGCGCATGGGCGAACAGGTGCAAGGGGTAGTCCAGGGCGATCCCCAGCACGGTGATGCCGAAGGCCAGCGCGATCCCGTGCAGGTGCCCGAAGACCGTAGTGACCACGGCCGCCGCGATCAGGATGCCGCTCGCCAGCGGTACGGCCGCCAGCCAGACCGGATGCGGGTGGCGGAACACCGCCAGCAGCAGGAGGGCCAGGGCGATACTGGCGCCGGTGGTGATCCAGGTGACCTCGCCACGGATGGTGGCCCGCGATTCCACCGCGATGACCGCCGGGCCGGCGATCTGCAGGCGCAGTTCCGGCGGGTCGAGGTCGGCGAAGGCGGTGCGCGTGCGTTCGATCAGGGCCGCCTGGGCGTCCAGGTCCATGCCGTCGGCGGTGCTGCGCAGCACCAGCAGCGCCCGTTCACGATCGGGGGTCACCCAGACCCCGTCCGGCCCGGTCGTTGCCCGGCCGCCGGTGGTGGCGAGCTGCTCCAGAACGACCCGGGTCTCGGCGGTGGGGTCGCGCGGGATCAGTTCCCGGGGCAGCTCCGGGACGGCGCTGGAGAGGTCATCGCGGCGCGCCTGCAGGTGTTCGCGCAGGGCATCCTGGCTGAAGGCATCGGCATGGATTCGCGGGCTCAGCAGGTAGCGATGTTCGATCAGGAATTCCAGGGCCGGGTCGTCGGGGTCCAGGCGGCCGTTGTGGACGCCCGCCACGTCCGGGACATCCTCCAGAGCGGCGACCAGGGCATCGCTGGCCGCGGCCCGATCGCGCGCCTCGCCCCCGGCGATCGCCAGCAGCAACATACGTCCGGCCGGGCCGGCCCCGGGATCCAGCACGATGCCGTCGGCGCTGACCGGGTCCGGGGCAAAGCCCTGCAGGTCGGTAACCAGTTCGCCGCGCAGGGCCAGCGTGAGCGTGGCCAGCGTGAGCGCGGCCAGCCACAGGCCCAGGGCGATGCGGGACGGGCACATCAATCAGTGTTTCCCTAGTCCGCGTACTGTGGCGGCTCGAAGCGCATGTGGCTTTGGTGTCCGCCGGACTCGACCGTGATCAGTTCGCGTAGTTCGTCGCCGGCGCCGGTCAGGGTCAGTTCGGGGACCATGCGGCGCAGGGCGCGGTCCCGTGGGACGAGCTCCAGGGTCCAGGCCTCCATGTCGCCCGTCAGCTCGATCTCGAAATCGGCCTCCAGTTGCTCGCGGTCGCCGTTCAGCAGGGCGCGAAACAGGCCGGTCAGGGTGGCCAGGGCGGGTTGCTCGTTCAGGTCGATCTCGCGGCTGGAGCCACGCCGTTCCAGGGTGAGGGTGTCGCCCTCGATGTGCACGGTCTCGCCCCGCGGGCCGTCGACCTGGCGGGTAAGGGTATCGGGGGGCTCGAAGGCCAGCGAGCCCGAACGTATCTCCGGGAACTCCAGCATCGGATCGTCGCGGCGCTCCTCGAACGCGAGGGTCGCTGCCCGCTCGGTGGTCAGGGCTTCCAGCAATGCGCCGAGGGTGTCGTTGGCCAGGGCCGATACAGGGGCGAGAAGACCCAAGGCCAGGATCAGCGTGATGCCGGACTGGCGGATACGCGGGCCAAGGCCGTGGCCTCGCCTATTTGGATGCATCGTCCCAGAAGTCATAGAAATTGAACCAGTTGTAGGGGGCTTCGCGTACCCGCGCCGCGAGGCGGTCGGCATAGCGCTGTACCCACTGGGCCAGGATCTCGTCACGCTGCCCGCGCGGGGCGTCGAGGGTCTCGGCGAAGGGTTCGAAGACGATATCGTAGCGGTTGCCGCCGCGATAGAGCCCGAAGCACAGGATCACCGGGACCTTGAGTACCGCGGCCAGCAGAAGCGGTCCCTGCGGGAACAGCGCGGTGTCGCCGAGGAAGTCGCAGGCGACCATCTTGTCGCTCTCGGCGACGCGGTCGCCCAGGGTGGCGATCAGCTCTCCGCGGTCCAGGCACTCGCGGGCCTGGATCAGGGTCTCGGTGCGGCCCAGCGGTATTACCGATGCGGCCACCTCGGGATTCAGCGCCTCCAGGACCTGGGTGATGCTCTGGTTGTGGTCGCTGTACATCAGGACCCGCACCGGGAAGTCGTACTTGCCCACCGCCAGGGCGCGCAGGGCCTCGAAGCTGCCGAGGTGCGCGCCCAGCAGGATCGCGCCGCGGCCGCTGTCCACGTGTTCGAGGAAGGTCTCGCGGTTGTGGACCCGGATATCGAGGCAGGCATCCTGCCCGGCGAGCAGGAAGACCCGGTCGAGGATCACCGCGGCGAAGCTGTGCAGGTGGCGCGCCAGGTCCGCCAGCCGCGGCTCGCGCTGCAGCGCCCGGCGCAGGTAATTGCGACTGTGCCGCCGCGACTGCGGCGCGAACAGCAGGAAATACGCGGTGATCGGGTACAGCAGCGCGCGGCTGGCTCGGCGCCCGAGATTGAGGGCCACCCACAGGATGATGCGCAGGGCCAGCGGCGAGCCCCGTTCCGCCTGCTGGAACCAGGCGCGGCTCATGGATCCGGGGTGTCGTGGAGCGTGACCAGCTGGCCGGAACAGAAGGTGGCCGGCGGATCGCCCTCGGCGGCCACGACGCGAAACCCCTGCCGCCCGCCACGACCGGGCGGGTCGATCTCGATGCGAAACGCGGCCTCCGGTGTCAGCGGCGCGAGGAACTTGACCTGCGGGAGGGCCGCGACCGGTCCGAGACCGTGGGCCCGCGCGACCGCTGCCACCTGATCGAGGATTACCACGCCGGGGACCACCGGGTGGCCGGGGAAATGCCCGGGCAGGGACGGGTGCTCGGCCCCGATGCGGCGGATGGTGGACTGGACGGCCGTCGGTTGCATGGGGCGGCGCGCCGTCAGGCGCACTGGCCGTGGTGGGCGAGCAGGTCCAGCAGGACCTGACGCGGCAGCTTGCCGGTGGCCGAGCGCGGCAGGTGGTCGACCCGCACCAGTGGGCGCGGCAGGAACAGCGGGTCCATGCAGTCGGCCAGTGCCGCCTGGATCTCGGCTTCGCTGCGTTTCGGGGCGACCACCAGGGCCGCCAGGCGGGTGACGCCGTGCGTGTCCGATTCGGGATCCGGCGGGATGAAGACGCCGTCGAGCACCCCGGGGATGGCATTCAGGCGCCGGTTCAAATCGGCCAGCGAGGCGCGCTTGCCGGCGATATTCAGTTGATCGGCGAGACGGCCTTCCATGCGGAAAAGGCGCGTGTCCTGCACCTCGATATGGTCCGGAAGCGGCACCGGCTCGGGGTGTTGCGGGCCCCGGACCCACGCGCGCCCGGTCTCTCCGGGATGGATCTCCACCCCGGGATAGGTGGTCCAGGCGGACTCGCGGGTCGTGCGGCGCGTGGCGATGGCCCCCGCCTCGGTGCAGCCGTAGATCTCGTCGAGGGGGCAGCCGAAGACCCGCTCGGCCCGGGCGGCGGTATCCGGGGACAGCGGCGCAGTGGCGCAGAGGATGCGGGTCGGTGACGGCCACTCGAGGCCGGCGCGCAGGCAGGCCTTCAGGTGGAAGGGCGTGGTCACCAGCACCGCCGGGGCGCTGTCGGCCAGCGCCGTGCGCACGTCCTCGGGGTAGAACGGGCGCCCGGCCAGCAGCGTGGTGTGCCCCAGCAGGGCATACAGCACGGTCGATTCCAGGCCGTACATATGCTGTGGCGGTACCGTGCCGACCAGGGTAGGGCCGGGGTGGCCCGCCAGGTCGAGGGCCTCCAGGGCCTGGGCGGTGACCGCATGCAGGGCCGTCCAGCTGCGGGCGTGCGCCGTGGGCGTGCCGGTACTGCCGGAGGAGAACGCCAGGACGGCGGTCTGCTCGCCAGGGATCGCGGGCACGGGGCCCATGGCCTCGCCCGCCTCGCCGCGGGCGGCGACGCGCAGGACCGGGATGGCGATCTCGGCGTCCGGGCCGTCCACCAGGGCGATGGCATCCGGATACTGGCCGGCGATCTCGGCCAGGGTCGTGCGGCCGCGGTTGGGCGGCAGCAGGTTGGTCTGACCCCGCAGCAGGATCGCGGCAAAGGCGACCGCGAAGTGGTAGCGGTCCTGGCACAGATTGAAGGCCGCGCGGGCCGGCGGCAGTTGCGCGGCCAGTGCCTGCACGTCGGCGAGGAACGCCGCGCGCGAGACCCGGCGATCCCCGATCCGGGCCAGCGGTTCCGGGGCTTCGGCGATCAGCGGCCGCATGTCCGTTGTCGGGTCCGTCACGGGTGCCTCAGCATCCGGTGGTGATCGACCCGCGCGAGCTCGATCAGGTAGGCCAGGAAACCGCTGCGCGGCTCGTCGCGCAGCAGCCAGAGGCGCAGCGGGTACTCCAGCAGGAACAGGCTGGCCAGCAGCAGGTAGTTGATTCCGTTGGCGAACAGCGCCCAGGTCGTTGCGGAGGCGAACAATGCCAGCCAGGCGGAGACCAGGGCGAGGACACCGCACAGCAGCGCCCAGGCGATGGTCAGATTGCGCGTGTAGCGATGCACCGCGGGGGTGTCGGAGGCGCCCATGGCCAGGGCGTAGCGGGTGATCAGCGGCGTGGAGCCGGGGCGCAGCGAGCGCGCGAACAGCCACGCCAGCAGCCCCATGATCAGGACCGGGATGGTGTACAGCAGCCAGGTTCCGGCGCCAAGGGTCAGTAACAGCGCGACGGCGGCGGCCTGCGCCAGGAACAGCGCGGCCCGCCCGGCGGGCCCCAGGGCCCCCCAGCTCGCCACCAGGATCAGCACGGCCAGGATCGCCAGCGGCAGCAAGGGGACCTCGAAGGCCACGCCGAGCACGACCGCGACCGGATAGCACAGGGCCACGCTGGCGGCGAGCGGGGTGTTCACGACGCGGCTCGGTTCGCCTCGATGTGGGCGCTCAGGGCGCGCAGGGATGCAAAGATCTGGCGGTTGTTCTCGTCGTCGGAACGGATCTGGACGCCGTAGGCGCGCGAGATCGCCAGGGCCAGTTCCAGGGCGTCGATGGAGTCCAGACCCAGCCCGTCGCGGAACAGGGCGTCTTCCGGCTCGATCTCCCCCGCCGTCACGTCCTCCAGATTGAGACTGTCGACGATCAGTTGGGCGACTTCCTGTTCGAACGCTGTTTGCGATGCCACGTGTTCCCCCGAGGTGTCGTGATGTGCGGTTTTGTGACCGCCCGCGAACTTCCACTTCGCGTGGCGGTCACCCTGCTGGGCGCCGATGATACCCACACCTTGGGGGTCGTGGTACCCTCGCGACCGGTTCGGGTCGCCGTTTTGGGCGCCCGGATGGCCAGTGGAGACAGCATTTGAAACAAGCGGTAGAGAACGCGGGAACGGACGGTCGCTGTCAGGTACTGGTCATTGGCGGCGGTCCGGCCGGTTCCACCGTTGCCTCCCGGCTGGCGCAGAAGGGTCGCGACGTGGTGCTGCTGGAGAAGGCCCGGCATCCGCGTTTCCACATCGGCGAATCCCTGCTGCCGATGAACATGCCGCTGTTCGAGGAGCTGGGGATTGCCGACGCGGTCGCGACCCTCGGCATCCCCAAGCATGGGGCCGAATTCACCATCCCCGAGGCGCCCGATGCGCCGCGCACCTACTACTTCGAACGTGCCCTGAACGACGATACCCCCGCTTCGGCTTACGAGGTGCGGCGTTCGGAGTTCGATCACCTGCTGTTGGAGAACAGCGCGCGCCTGGGGGTCCGGGTGCTGGAGGAGGTGACGGTCTCGGATGTGGCCCTGGCCGACCCGGCGAACGGCGGGACCCAGCAGGTGACCGCGCGCGACGCGGCCGGGAACACGCTGGAGTTCGAGGCCGACTTCGTGGTCGATGCCTCCGGGCGCGATACCTTCCTGGCGCGCCGCCTCGATCTGAAGACGCGCAACGCGGAGCACAACAGCGCGGCCATCTTCGGCCACTTCAATAATGTGCCGCGGCGTCCCGGAAGAGATGCCGGCAACATCAGTATCTACTGGTTCCAGCATGGCTGGATCTGGATGATCCCGCTGCGTGACGGTGCGATGAGCGTGGGCGCGGTGTGCTTTCCGGAATACCTGAAGACGCGCAGGACCAAGCCGGAGGCGTTCCTGTGGGAGACGCTGAAGCTGTGTCCCCCGGCGTTCGATCGCATGCAGGGCGCGGAACTGGCCGGTCCGGTGAATGCCACCGGCAATTTCTCCTACCGCTCGCGTCAGGCCCACGGGCCGGGTTACCTGCTGGTGGGCGATGCCTTTACCTTTGTCGACCCAGTGTTCTCCAGCGGAGTCTATATCGCGATGTCGGGGGGCTTCCGCGCCGCGGACGCGGTGGACCGCTGCCTCGCGCGTCCGGCGCGCGCCGGGCGCTACCTGCGGGCGTTCGAGCGCGACGTTCGCCGGGGCGTACGCCGCTTCTCCTGGCTGATCTACCGCTTCAACAGCCCGGTGATGCGCAAGCTGTTCATGGGGCCGCGCAACACCCTGGGCATGGAGCAGGCGGTGATCTCCCTGCTGGCCGGCGATGTCTACCGCAACACCCGCGTGCAGTGGTCGCTGCGCGCCTTCAAGGCCGTGTACTACACCCAGATGGCGCTGAATCTGCCGCGGGCCCTGCACTTCTGGGCGCGGCGCCGGCGCAACGCGCGGCTGCGTTTCACCGGCGGCACGACCCCCGAAGACGAGGCCTGAGCGGACTCGCGTGGGTGCGGCACGGGTCGGACTGCGGCGCATCGGCGCGGATGGCCTGGCGACCTTCGCGCTGTCGAACCTGATCATCCTGGCAACCGGCGGCCTCTCCTGGCTGCTGCTGTGGACCCATGCCCTGCGCTGGTCACGACAGCTTCGCTGCCCCGGAAGGGGCCGGTGCATCCTCGTGCTGGGGCAGCAACTGGAGGCCGGGGCGCCAGGTCCGGGGTACCGTCTGCGCCTGTTGCGCGCGGTGCGGCTGGCGCGGCGCAACCCCGAGGCCCGGATCCTCGTGCTGGGCGGGCAGACGTCCCCGCAGGGCCCGACCGAGGCCGCCGCGGGCGCCGCATTTCTGCGCCGCCACGGCATTGCGGCCGAGCGTATCCAGACGGAGGATGCCTCCCGGCACACCCTGGAGAACCTGCGCAATGCCCGTGACCTGCTGGCGCGGGAGCCGCATGACGACGCGCCGCTGGTGCTGATTACCAGCCGCTTCCATCTCGCCCGGTCGGCGGCGATGGCACGTGGCATGGGATTGCGCGTCTGCCCCTGTCCGGCCGAGCTGGACTCGCGGGTGTCCGCGGCCCGACTGGCACGGGAGGCCTGGATGCTGCACTGGTACCATGTGGGCCGCGGCTTTGCCCGCCTCATCCGCCACCGCGGCATGCTCGAACGCATCAGCTGAGTTGTTCACCACGAAGCCCACGAAGGCACGAAGAAAACCGGAAAAACATCTACAGGAAGATGGGGAGACGGGAAGGGTTTACGGTGGTTGGCCTAGCTGTGCAGCGGGCTGCGCCCAAGGCGGTGGCATCTGGACAGCGCCTTTAGTCCCTGTTCGTTCTTCCGGTCTTCCCGACTTCCTGTTAAACGCCCTTCGCCCTTGACCTTCTTCGTGCCTTCGTGTGCTTCGTGGTGAATACAGGCCCTTACATCGCGCGGATGCGTTCGCGCTGGGCGGCGAGCTGGTCGCGGGTAGTGTGCATCTCGGCGACGCGGTCGCGTTCTTTTTGCACCACGTCGGCCGGGGCGCGGTCGACGAAGCTCGCGTTGGCAAGGCGCTTTTCGCTCTGCTCGAGGTTCTTGTCGAGCTTGCCGATCTCCTTGTCCAGGCGGGCCAGCTCGGCATCCTTGTCGATCAGGCCGGCCAGCGGAATCAGCAGCTGCATGTCGTCGACCAGGGCCATAGCCGATTCCGGGGCCTCGTCGGCGGCATCCAGCCAGGTGACGCTTTCCGGCTTGGCCAGGAATTCCAGAAGGCCGCGGTGGCGGGTGTAGCGTTCCTGGTCGGCGTCGGTCCAGTTCTTCACCAGCACGGGCAGCGGCTTGCCCGGAGCGATGTCCATCTCCGCGCGGATGCGGCGCAGCCCGGTGATGAAGTCCTTGACCCAGTCGAGCTCGGCGGTGGCGGTGGCATCACGCGGGAAGCCGTCCTGCGCCGGCCAGCGGCACTGCACCAGGAACTCGACGTCGTCGCCGATCCCGGCGTGTGGCTTCACACTGGTCCAGATCGCTTCGGTGATGAACGGCATCACCGGGTGCAGCAGGCGCAGCAGGGCCTCGAGCACGGTGACCAGCGTATCGCGCGTGGCGCGCTTGACCGCGTCCGGGGTGGCCTCGTCGTTCAGGACCGGCTTGGTCAGCTCCAGGTACCAGTCGCAGTAGTCGTGCCAGGTGAATTCGTAGAGCGTCTGCGCGGCGAGGTCGAAGCGGTAGGCATCGAGCTGCTGCGTGGCGGTCGCGGCGGTTTCGGCCAGGCGGTCGAGGATCCAGCGATCGGCCAGGGTGCGGTGCTCCGCCGTGTCGTCCGCGGCCGAGCAGTCGTGGCCCTCGACGTTCATCAGCACGAAGCGCGAGGCGTTCCACAGCTTGTTGCAGAAGTTGCGGTAGCCCTCGATGCGACCAAGGTCGAACTTGATGTCGCGCCCGGTGGTGGCCAGTGCCGCCAGGGTGAAGCGCAGAGCATCGGTTCCGAACGCGGGGAAGCCGTCGGGGAAGGCCTTGCGCGTGGTCTTCTCGATCTTCTTCGCCATCTGCGGCTGCATCAGGCCCTGGGTGCGCTTGGCCACCAGGTCGTCGGCGCTGATGCCGTCGATCAGGTCGATCGGGTCGATCACGTTGCCCTTGGACTTGGACATCTTCTGGCCTTCCGAGTCGCGGATCAGGCCGGTGACGTAGACCTCGCGGAACGGCACATCCCCCATGAAGTGCTCGCCCATCATGATCATGCGGGCGACCCAGAAGAAGATGATGTCGAAGCCGGTAACCAGCACGCTGGTCGGGTAGAAGTCGCGCAGCTCCGGCGTCTGCTCCGGCCAGCCGAGGGTGGAGAACGGCCACAGCGCGGAGGAGAACCAGGTGTCGAGCACGTCCTCGTCCTGGGTCAGCACCACATCGGCCGCCAGGCCGTGCTTCTCGCGCACCTCGTCCTCGGAACGGCCCACAAAGACATTGCCATCGCTGTCGTACCAGGCCGGGATGCGGTGGCCCCACCAGATCTGGCGCGAGATGCACCAGTCCTCGATGTTGCGCATCCACTCGAAGTAGGTCTTCGACCAGTTCTCCGGCACGAAGCGGATGCGGCCGTCCTCCACCGCCTTGATCGCCGGCTCGGCCAGCGGGCCGGCCTTCACATACCACTGGTCGGTCAGGTAGGGCTCGACCACGGTGCCGGAGCGGTCACCGCGCGGGACCATCAGCTTGTGATCGTCGATCTTCTCCAGCAGGCCTTCGGCCTCGAGATCCGCGACCACCTGCTTGCGGGCCTCATAGCGGTCCAGGCCGCGGTAGGCCTCGGGCACGTTGTCGTTCAGGCAGGCGTCGATGGTCAGGATGTTGATGACCGGCAGGTCGTGGCGCTGACCCATCGCATAGTCGTTGAAGTCGTGCGCCGGGGTGATCTTTACGCAGCCGGAGCCGAACTCGGCCTCGACGTAGTCGTCGGCGATGATCGGGATCTCGCGCCCGACCAGCGGCAGGCGGATGGTCTGGCCGATCAGGTGCTGGTAGCGCTCGTCCTCCGGGTGTACGGCCACGGCGGTATCGCCCAGCATGGTCTCGGGGCGGGTGGTCGCGACGGTCAGGTGGCCCGAGCCGTCGGCCAGCGGATAGCGGAAGTGCCACAGGTGACCGGCCTCCTCCTCCGACAGCACCTCGAGATCGGACAGCGCGGTGTGCAGCACCGGGTCCCAATTGACCAGCCGCTTGCCGCGGTAGATCAGGCCCTCTTCATGCAGGCGCACGAAGACCTCGCGCACCGCGTTGGACAGGCCGTCGTCCATGGTGAAGCGTTCGCGCGACCAGTCCACGGAATCGCCCAGCCGGCGCATCTGGCGGGTAATGGTGCCGCCGGACTGGCCCTTCCAGTCCCAGACCGCCTCGAGGAACTTCTCGCGCCCGAGGTCGTGGCGGCCCTTGCCGTCGGCGGCCAGCTGGCGCTCCACTACCATCTGGGTGGCGATCCCGGCATGGTCGGTGCCGCCCTGCCACAGGGTGCGGTCGCCGTGCATGCGGCGGTAGCGGATCAGGGTGTCCATCAGGGTGTGCTGGAACGCATGCCCCATGTGCAGGGTGCCGGTCACGTTCGGCGGCGGCAGCAGGATGCAGTAGTTGGCCTCGCCCGACTCCGGCGGCGCGAAGATGTTCGCGGCCTCCCAGCGTTCGTACTGGGTCTGCTCGATGCTCTTGGGGTCGAAGCTCTTGTCCATGATCGCGGGCGCGCTCGGGTCGGAATGTGGGGAAAGCCGCGCATTATAACGGCGCGGCGCGCTCATCGCCCGCTGTCCGCTATCGTGTTTACGTTGCTTATGTCTGGCCGCCTGCCTAGTAGTGGCTGGCCCTGGTTCGTCCTCTGGTGTTTACGGTGGCTACGGTCCACGTACTGCCGTGCGCTGACTCGCCAGCGCGCCGCGAGGTCCTTTCTTGCTTGCCCAAGAAAGGACCCAAAGAAGGGCACCCGGATTTCGCCCGGGAACCTCGCTCCGGACGCGCTGGGCCGGCGGCGCTGAACTCGCTGCGCCTTCGGCTCCGCTCAGACATCCAGCGCCTTCTCCCGGCCCATCACGCCCTCCGCGAGGGGCTCCATACGGGAGGCGAAGGTCAAAACCGAACGTGTCCCCACGTTTGCGCCTAACCATAGGCAACGCCACCCGAAAGCCCCCGGCGCCCGCCCTGCGGGCGCGGCACGCAACGGCCGAAGGCCGAGCGTGCCCAGATGCCGGAAGACCTAGCCATCCTCCACTGGCACGACCGTCGGGACGGCTGTTGTCTTGACCTTGAACCCCCGTTGTCGTCGCGCCGAGCGGAGAGGGTTTTCGCGGGAGAAAAGGCGCTGGATGTCTGAGCGGAGCCGAAGGCGCAGCGAGTTCAGCGCCGCCCGCGAAAAGCCTCGGAGCGAGGGAAACCCCGGCCCGCACAGCGGGCCGGGGTCGCGGCAGTCGGGCGTGTTTCTTGGTGACTTCTTTGCACGAGCAAAGAAGTCACTCGGGGCGCGCTGGCGAGTCAGCGCCGGGCAGGCGGCGGACCGAAGGCACGTAAACACCGGATGCAGAACTAGGACCAGCCACCACAGGGCAGGCGGCCAGACGAAGCACGAAACATCAAGGGCCGACGGGGCTCAGCCTGCAAGGCGTGAGGGCTTGGGTCAGGTGGTGGCGATCTGGTCGAGCAGGGCGCGATAGCCGGTGCGGTAGTCGGGATAGCGCAGGCGATACCCGCTGGCATGCAGCTGCTCGTTGCGGCAGCGCTTGCCGCAGACCTCGCCGGCCGGCATCGGCGGCGTCCCCGGCGGATCGAGCTCCATCTCCTGCGCCAGCCAGCCGAGCAGCTCGTGGCGCAACGCCGGCTCGTCATCGACCCCCAGATAAAGCGGCTCGGGGTCGTCTAGGTGGAAGAGGTGGGTCAGCAGCCCCACGCAGTCGTCGCGGTGGATGCGGTTGGTCCAGACCGGCGCCTCGTGCTGGCCGCGAATGCCCTCGCGCACTTTGCGCAGGTGATATTCGCGCCCCGGCCCGTAGATGCCGCCAAAGCGCACGACCACACCGGCCAACGGACTGTCGGCCAGCAATTGCTCGGCCTCCAGCAGGCAGCGCCCGGAGAAGCGGGTGGGCTCGGCCGGGCTGGTCTCGTCCACCCAGCGCCCGTCGTCGGCGCCAAAGACCGAGGTGCTGGAGACGAACACGATGCGGCGCGGGTGCTGCTGGGCCTGTTCCAACGCGGCCAGGGTGTTCCGCAGGCCGTCGACATAGGCGCGGCGGTACGCGGCCTCGGTGAACTCGCCCGGGGTGGCGATGAAATAGACGGTATCCAGCGCCGGGGGCAGCGGCGGCAGCGCGTCCGCGCGGGCGAAGTCGCCGGCCAGCGGCTGGATCGGCTCCGGTATGCGCTCCGGCTGGCGGCGCAGGCCCCAGACGGTGTGGCCGGCCGCGGCGAGCTGTTCTCCGACGCCGCAGCCGAGATCGCCGCAGCCCATGATCAGGATGTTGGCCATGAATCAGCGTTCCCTTGGGTGCTTTCGCAACCTAACGTTTCCACAGGTGAAAGACCAGCCCCAATGTGAGGGTTCGACCCCGGGCGATGGCTCGGGCATGCTGGCGGGGACTTCGATGAGGGGGGTATCGCTTGGGCAAGGCCAGCCGCAGGAAGGGGGGTACATGCGCCTGTGGGTCCGGGCGGGACCGGCCGGCCTGCTGCGGGGCGTTTCTGGACGGTGCGGCCGCGGCCCCAACGGCGGAGGCGCTGATGCGTTCGCGCTATGCCGCCTTCGTGGAGGGGCGCGAGGACTATCTTCTGGCCACCTGGGCCCCGGAGACGCGACCGGAATCCCTGATGCTGGAGCCGGACCAGCGCTGGCTGGGGCTGACGATCCGCGCGACCGGGGCCGGGGGGCCGGAGGACCGGGAGGGCTGGGTCGAGTTCGTTGCCCGCTCGCGGGTGCGTGGCCAGGGGGTGCGCCTGCACGAACGCAGCCGCTTTCGCCGCGAGGATGGGCGCTGGGTGTATGTCGACGGCGAGTTTCCGGGCGCATGATCGAGGCGGATGAGACGACCGGGGCGCCGGTGGCGGCGGCGCTGCTGGAACCGGTACTGGAGTGCCTGCGGGCGCGGCCGTCCGGGCTGACCGAGCACGCCCTGATCGCGCAGTTGCGCGATCAGGGCGTGGAACCGTTTGCCGGCGCGCGGCTGCGCGAGCCGTTGAGCCTGTTCCAGACCCACTTCCTGCTGTTTCATTGCCTGTACCGGCTGCGCGAGCGGCTGTGGCCGCAAGGCGAGTGGGTGCGCATCCACTGTCTGGATATCGGGATCGAACCGGCGAGGGGCGGGTCGCGACCGAGGGCGGAGGGCCTGCCGGTGCTCCGCGATCCGCTGCGGGCCTACTATCTGGACCTGACCCAGCTGGAGCGGATGGATGCGACCGCGGTGGAGGCGCTGCTGGGCGAGTTCTGGGCCCGCATGGGGCGGGATGAGCGGCGCGACCAGGCGCTGGCGGTGCTGGAGCTGGCCGACCCCGTGGACGCTGACACGGTCCGCCATCAGTACCGCCGCATGGCGCAGCGCCACCACCCGGATCGCGGGGGCGACACGGCAACCCTGCAGCGGATCAACGAGGCGCGCTGGATCCTGCTGGCGGGGGCCTGAGCGCCGCCCGTCGCGGACTCAGTCGTCCGAGTCGGACATGGTGGTCACGAAGGCCTGCTCGACGGTGAAGGTCCCGACGCCCTTGTAGTTGGTCTGGGTCCAGCCGTGTTCGGTGAGCCATTCGCTCATCTCGCGGTTCATGGCCGGGTTGCCGCACAGCATCACGCGGTCCTGCTCCGGATCGGCCGGGGGCAGGTCGAGGATACGGCTCAGTTCGCCGGAGCGGAACATGTCGGCCCCGCGCTGGTTGTTGTCGTACGGCTGCTGCGCGATCGGGCAGGCGAAGTCGTGGTTTTCGCGGGTCACGGTGGGCACGTAGCGCAGGCGGTCGCTGATGCGCGACTCGATCTCCTGGCGGTAGGCCAGTTCTTCCACCGTGCGCACGCTGTGCACCAGCACCGCGTTCTCGAAGTGTTCGAACAGCTCCGGGCTGCGGATCAGCGAGATGAACGGGGCCAGACCGGTGCCGGTGGCCAGCATGTACAGGGTGCGGCCCGGCTGCACGTAGTCGAAGGTGAGCGAGCCGGTGACCTTGGTGTTGATCCAGATCGAGTCGCCCGGGCCGGCCTCGGCCAGGCGACTGGTCAGCGCGCCATCCGGCACATGGATGCTCAGGAACTCCAGTTCCTCGGCCTCGGGCTCGGAGACGATCGAGTAGGCACGCGGGATCAACTTGCCCTCGGGGCGCAGGCCCAGGGTCACGAACTGCCCGTTCTTGAACTCCAGCCCCTCCGGTCGCGTGGTGGTGAAGCTGAAGGTCTTGTCCGACCAGCGGTGCGTGGAGGTAATGCGTTCTTCCGAGTACGGCATGGGTGCGTGGCTTTCCGTTTCTGGTTTGTCGATACGCTAGCAAGTCGCGGCCGCGGCCGCGAAAGCGCCGGCAAAAACCAAGGAAAACACTCAGAAATAAGGGGTCAGTGGCTGGCGTTGTCCGCGGGTTCCAGGTGCTGCTCCAGGGGCGTGGGTTGCGACAGGTAGAAGCCCTGCACGAAGTCCAGGCCGATCTCGCGCAGGCGTTCCATGGTGGCCTCGGACTCCACGCATTCGGCGATGGTGCGCAGACCGAGGACGTGGCCGACACGGTGGATGGCCGTGACCATGGCCGAGTCCACCGCGTTGTGGGCGATGTCGCGCACGAAGCTGCCGTCGATCTTGATGAAGTCCACCGGCAGGTTTTTCAGGTAGCCGAAGGACGACAGCCCGCTGCCGAAGTCGTCCAGGGAGAAGCGGCAGCCCATGTAGCGCAGGGTGCGGATCAGGCTCTGGGCCCGCTCGTGGTGGCTGATCGCCGCGGTCTCGGTGATCTCGAAGATGATGCACTGTGGCGGGATCGCGTAGTGCTGCAGGCGCTCCGTGACGAACTCGAGCATGCTCTCCTGGGCCAGCGACTGGCCCGAGAGGTTGATCGCGACGGTCGGGTCGCAGCGGGGGCCGTCAGCGTGCGCCGCGCGATGCCGCGACAGCATCGCGAAGGCGCTGTCGATTACGTGGCGGTCGATGTCCGGCATCAGGTGATAGCGCTCGGCGGCGGGGATGAAGGTGCCCGGCGGGATCAACCGGTCCTCCTCGTCGCGCAGGCGCATCAGCACCTCGACATGGGCCAGGTCCGGATCGGTGGGCCCCAGCGGATGCACCGCCTGGCCGAACAACTCGAAGCGCCCTTCGTCCAGCGCCGCGCGGATGCGGCCAACCCATTCCATCTCCCCGCGCCGCCGGCGCAGGGCCTGGTCGGTGGGCTGCCAGACGTAGATCCGGTTGCGGCCATTCTCCTTGGCGGCATAGCAGGCGGAATCCGCCTGGCTGAGGACCTCGGGCAGGGTCTGTTCCGGGCCGCCGACCGGGACCAGGCCGATGCTGACCCCGACATCGAAGCGCCGGCCCTCCCACTGGAAGCGCAGGGCCTGGACGGTCTCCAGTATTCGCTGGGCGATCGCCTCCGCGCGCTCCAGCGGACAGTGGCACAGCAGCAGGCCAAACTCGTCGCCGCCGAGGCGGGCCAGGGTGTCGTTCTCGCGGATCAGGTGCAGCAGGCGTTCGGACAGCTCGCGCAGGAGCTCGTCGCCGGCCTGGTGCCCGCAGGTGTCGTTGATGATCTTGAACTGGTCGAGGTCCATGTAGAACACCACGTGCGGGGTCTGGTCCCCCTGCAGGGTGCGCAGGGCCTCCTCCAGACGTCGCTCGAATTCGCGCCGGTTGCACAGGCCGGTCAGGTCGTCGTGGCTCGCCTGGTGATTGAGCTGCTGGGTCATCTGCCACAGTTCGGTGTGGTCGTGGAGCACGATCACGACGCCCTGGGAGGCCCGGTCCGGTCGCTGCAAGGGAGACGCCAGCATGCGCACCACGCGGATCGCGCCGTCGGCCCGGTGCAGGATGCGCTCGGGCGACTCCGTACTCGCGCCGAGCTTCAGGCACTGTTCCACCGGGTGGTGCACGCTCGCCCCGGTGCGGGTGTCCTCGAGATCCAGGAGTTCGTCCACGCGCTGGCCCTGGGCGGCGGTCGCGTCGACCCCCAGAAGGGCCTGGGCCGCGGGATTGAGGTAGGTCAGGCGTCCGGCGGTATCGGTGGTGATGACGCCGTCGCTGATTGACTGCAGGGTGGTCAGCAGGCGGTCGCGCTCGGCCCCGGTAGCCGCCTCGGCGGCGCGCAGCGAGGTGATGTCCCAGGCGACGCCGAGTACGCCGTCGCTGTCTTTCAGCGGGATCCAGGAAACGCTCAGGTGGGTCCCGTTGACCGAGTCCTCGAACTGGAAGGCCTCGCCCGCCAGGGCCCGCTCGGCGGCCGCGAGGGTGTCGGGGTGATCGGCATAGACCTCGCGGAAGTCGCGACCGACGACCTCGCCGGGGCTCAGGCCCAGGGCGTGCAGGCCGGCCCCCTCCGAGAGGGTGAATCGGCCGTTGGCGTCCAGCGCGAACAGGATCAGCGGGGCATGCCGCACGGTGGCCCCGAGCTGGGTCTCGAGGCGCCGGAGGTTCTGTTCCGACTGACGTTCACGGGTGATGTCGCGGAAGGTCGTGAAGACCTCGATCTCGCCGTCGGTGCGGATCGCATTGATGTGAACCTCGGCCGGGAATTCGCTGCCGTCGCGCCGCCGGTAGCGGCTCTCGAAGTGGGCGGGAAGGCGGTTGTCCGGGTCCGAATGGGCGGCGTCCACATCGTCCTGGGTGGCCTGCAGGTCCAGGTCGGTGATGTGCACGCCGCCGGTCAGTTCGGCCCGGGTGTAGCCCAGCAGCTCGCAGGCGGCCTGGTTGCCCGCGACGATCCCGCCGCGCCGGTCCAGGACCAGATGGGCCTCGGGCGCCTGTTCGAAGATCCGCTGGTAGCGCGTGGTGTCCGGGTGGTCGGGCATGGCGAGGAACGGAGCCTTTCGTGGTGGGCGGGGCCCGGGGGGACGCTGCGTTTGGCCCCCGAGTGTCGCCGGTCGCGCCGATGCTGGCAACCTGCGCCGACCGGACTAACGGAGTACTGGGCTACCGGGGTGCGCGGGTCAGCCGGGACAGGGTCTCCGGCGGCGGGGGCGCCTCGCCGCGGCGCGAGCGCAGCTGTTCCCGGGCCCAGGCCACGTGTTCGCGCACGAGTTCCGACGGGTGGTCCGCACGGGCGGCGAGGGCGGCTTCTGCCTCCGGGGTGGCCGGGCCGTTGCCCAGGGCCACCGCGATGTTGCGCAGCCACTGCGGGTGGCCGATGCGGCGGATCGCCATGCCCTCGGTGCGGGCGAGAAAGGTCGCCTCGTCCCAGGCGAACAGTTCGACCAGGCTGGCGCTGTCGAGGCCGTGGCGGGCGATGAAGTCGGGTTCCGCCGTGACCTCGGCAAAGCGGTTCCACGGGCACACCAGCTGGCAGTCGTCGCAGCCGTAGATGCGGTTGCCGATCAGCGGGCGCAGGTCCTCGGGGATGGACCCCTTCAGCTCGATGGTCAGGTAGGAGATGCAGCGCCGGGCGTCCAGGTCATACGGGCCGCGGAAGGCCTGCGTGGGACAGACCTCCAGGCAGGCAGTGCACTGGCCGCAGTGCTCGCCCGCCGGCTCGTCCACCGGCAGCGGCAGGTCGGTGAACAGCTCCCCGAGAAAGAACCAGGAACCGCTCTCGCGCGCGAGCAGATTGGTGTTCTTGCCGATCCAGCCGAGCCCGGCCCGGGCGGCCAGGGCTTTTTCGAGGATCGGGGCACTGTCGGTGAAGGCGCGATAGCCAAACGGGCCCACCTCGGCCTCGATGCGGTGTGCGAGAGTGGTCAGGCGCTTGCGCAGCAGCTTGTGATAGTCGCGTCCCAGGGCGTAGCGGGAGATATATGCGCGGTCCTGCTCGGCCAGCTGGATGGCCGGACGCCGGCTGGCCGGCGGGAAGTAGTCCATGCGGACACTGATGATGCGCTGTACGCCCGGGACCAGGGCATCCGGGGCGTGGCGCAGGGCCGCCCGCTCGGCCATCCACTCCATCTCGCCGTGCGAACCCTGCGCGAGCCATTCATCCAGGTGCCGGCGATCCTCCGCGGGGACCTCGGCGGGGGCGATGCGCACGGCCTGAAAGCCCAGCTCGCCGCCCCACGTACGGATACGTTCGACCAGTTCGGTGCATTGGCGTGGATCGAGGCGCTGAGGCACGATTTGGCTTCCGCGACGGAGGTAATGGCGTGAATCATGAACCCGACCCACAAGCATTGACCAGCGCGCTGTTCGACAACGCGGGCATGCGCGCCCTGGATGCCGCCGGTTTGGCCCTGCCCGGGATGGCGCCGGGCGAGCTGATGGAGCGGGCCGGCCAGGCCCTGCTGGACACCCTGCGCCGTCACTGGCCGCAGGCCCGTCGTATCGGCATTGTCTGCGGGCCCGGCAACAACGGGGGCGATGGCTACGTCCTGGCCCGGCTGGCGGCCGAGGCGGGGCTGCAGGTCCGGGTCCATGGCGGGCCGTCGCGGGCCCGCCCCGATTCCGATGGCCGCCGTGCCCACGCCCGCTGGCGTGATGGCGGGGGCGAAGTCCACACGCTGGAATCGTTCGACCCGGCGGCCGCGGAGGTCTGGGTGGACTGCCTGTTCGGGATCGGCCTGGAGCGCCCGCTGACGGATGCCTACGGCGAGCTGATCGAGCGGCTGAACACGAGCGGCGCCCCGATCCTGGCGGCCGATGTGCCCTCGGGCGTGGACATCGACAGCGGCCGGGTGCTGGGACGCGCGGTGCGGGCCGAGCGCACCCTCACCATGATCGCGGACAAGCTGGGGCTGCATACGGGCCCCGCGGTGGACGTGGTCGGCGCCGTGGAGGTCGCGCCGCTGGACCTGCCCCCCGCGATCTTCGACGGCGTGGCCCCGGTGGCGCGCCGTGTCGGCCCCTCGGACTGGTCCCGGGGGCTGCCACCCCGACGCCCGGGGGCGCACAAGGGGGATTGCGGGCATGTGCTGGTCGTGGGCGGCGCGCCGGGTTATTCCGGCGCGGCCCGGCTGACCGCGACCGCGGCGCTGCGCGCCGGCGCCGGGCGGGTGACCCTGGCCACCCACCCGGAACACACGGCCTGGGCCAATCTGGAGCGCCCCGAACTGATGGTGCAGGGCGTCCGCGATGCGGGCGAACTGCAGGCGCTGATGCGCCGGGTCGATGTGGTCGCCGTGGGTCCGGGACTGGGGCTGGACGCCTGGGGCCGAGGCCTGTGGCTGGCCGTGGCCGATGCCGAGATGCCCCGGGTGGTGGATGCCGATGCCCTGAACCTCCTGGCCGAGGCGCCGCGTCGGGCCGCGGACTGGGTGCTGACGCCGCACCCGGGCGAGGCGGCCCGCCTGCAGGGGGCGGACCGCGCGGCGATCGAGGCCGATCGGCCGGGGCAGGTCCGGGCCCTGGCCGAACGCCTGGGCGGCGTGGTGCTGCTGAAAGGGGCCGGCACGCTGGTGGCGGCCGCGTCGGATGCCGGGCCGCTGGCCTGCGTGACCGGGGGGCATCCGGGCATGGCCACCGCCGGTAGCGGCGATGTCCTGACCGGTATCATCGCGGCGCTGCGGGCGCAGGGCGCGGATGCGCGCGGCGCGGCCGAGACCGGGGCGGCCTGGCACTGTGCCGCCGCCCGGGTGGCGCGCGATCGTCTGGGCGGGGCCCGCGGCATGCTGGCCGGGGACCTGGCCGATGCCCTGCCGGCCGCCGCCGGGGGTGGGCAATGAGCGCGGCATCCGACCCGCTGGTACTGCCGCACCTGGAGGCCACCGAGGCGGCCGGGGCGGCCCTGGCGGCGCTGGATCAACCGAACATCGTGTTTCTCGAGGGGGATCTTGGCGCGGGCAAGACCACCTGGGTACGCGGACTGCTGCACCGGCTGGGGCACGCGGGTGCTGTGCGCAGCCCTACCTACACCCTGGTGGAGCCGTACCGGCTGGCGGATCGCGAGGTCCTGCACTTCGATCTCTACCGCCTGGGCGACCCCGAGGAACTGGAATACCTGGGCGTGCGCGAGGCCTTCGGGGGCGAGGGCCTGTGGCTGGTCGAGTGGCCGGAACGCGGTGCCGGCTGGCTGCCGGCGCCGGATCTGGTCGTGCGTCTGGCGCACCGCGCGGCCGGGGAGGAAGGGCGCGAACTCCGCCTGGAGGGCCCGCTCGCCGAGGCCTATCGCCAGGCCCTGCGCGACCAGGGCGTTGCCTCGTAAACCGCCTGTTGAGAGATCGCACCCAGGGGGAGCGGGCTCCAGAGTTGGCCCTCCACGCGCAAAACGAGCGATATCTCGCTCATAAAGAACGAAAATCGCTATTGCTTTTCCAGAAAAAGCGTCCACAATGTAGTCAGAACCCCTGATTACAAAGGGAATCGCCGTGGGCCAACCAACATTGCCGGATCTGCGCCGCCGCCAGCTGCTGCGCGCCATGACTGCCCTGGGGCTGGTCGGGATGCCGTTGCCCGCCCTGGCCCGTACCGGCGTGCAGCGGGTCCGCATGTCGGTGGATGGCGACACCACGCGCCTGGTGTTCGACATGGATGGCGAGGCCGAGTACTCCATGTTCCGCCTGCAGTCCCCCGACCGCCTGGTGGTGGACCTCGAAAACGCGCGGGCGGTGGAGGATCTGGCGGTCAGCGACAACCCGCGCTCGGCGATCAAGGCGGTACGCCATGCCGCGCGCAACGGCTCCGACCTGCGCGTGGTCTTCGACCTGCGCAAGCCGGTGGAGCCGCGCAGCTTCGTGCTGATGCCGGCGCAGGGGGCCCCGCACCGCCTGGTGCTGGACCTGACGGCCGGGGATGCCCCCGCGGCCCCGCGTGCGGCCGAGAACAACGGGTCCTCCCGCCGCGGGCGCTCACAGGAGAACCTGCGCGATGTCGTGGTGGCGATCGACGCCGGCCATGGCGGGCACGACCCGGGCGCGATCGGCCCGGCCGGCACCCGCGAGAAGGATGTGGTGCTGCAGATCTCCAAGCGCCTGGCCGAGCGCGTGGACAACGAGCGCGGCATGCAGGCGGTGATGATCCGCAGCGGTGACTACTTCCTGCCCCTGCGCGAACGCATCGAGCGGGCGCGCAAGGCAGACGCGGACGTCTTCGTCTCCATCCACGCCGATGCCATCGCCAATCGCAGCGTGCAGGGTTCCTCGGTGTACATGCTGTCCGAGCGCGGGGCCTCCAGCGAGGCGGCGCGCTTCCTCGCCCAGCGCGAGAACCAGGCGGACCTGAGCCTGGGCGGCGTGCCGATCAACGGCAAGGACGATTCCCTGGCCAATGTCCTGCTGGACCTGGCCCAGAGCGGCAGCCTGGAGGCCAGCAACACCCTGGCCGAGCGGATGATTGCGGAGCTGCACCGCGTGGGCAAGGTGCGCAAGCCGGAAGTGGAACGCGCCAACTTCGCGGTGCTGCGCTCGCCGGATGTGCCGTCGATCCTGGTCGAGGCGGCATTCATCTCCAACCCCTCCGAGGAGCGCAAGCTGCGCAGCGCCAGCTTCCAGAACTCGCTGGCGGATGCCCTGCTGACCGGCCTGCGTTCGTACTTCTCCACCCATGCCCGCCCGGGCACCCTGATCGCCGACGGCCAGCCGGACCAGCACATCATCCGCCCGGGCGAGACCCTCTCCGGGATCGCGGATCGCTACAGCCTGTCGCTGGCGGATCTGCGATCGGCCAACAACGTGCGCGACGACCGCATCTACGCTGGGCAGATCCTGCAGATCCCGCGCGACTCGTAAGCCCCTCCCCGGGCAACCTGTCACGTCTTGCGGGTATCGGCCAGTCGCCGGCTAGGGAGACGCTGATTGAATCGCACGTCCGCGCTCGAGTCGCTTTTGCGTGCGAACAAGGCGCGGTGACTGCCGTGCAGTCATTCTGCACAAGGGAGCCGCAACGCCGTGCGCACGCAAAAGCGGCCGAGCCCCTGCTTTCAATGGCTTGTGGGGTTGGTGCCCCCTGTTCCCCGATCCTGCGTTGCGCCGCTTGCGGGTAGAACCACTACCCGCTGCACGACGCGCCTTGTCTCGGAAAACAGGGGGCACCAAC
>NZ_KB905022.1 GCF_000377405.1 Thioalkalivibrio sp. ALE31
AGGCGCAGCGAGTTCAGCGCCGCCCGCGAAAAGCCTCGGAGCGAGGGAAACCCCGGCCCGCACAGCGGGCCGGGGTCGCGGCAGTCGGGCGTGTTTCTTGGGTACTTCTTTGCACGAGCAAAGAAGTACCTCGCGGCGCGCTGGCGAGTCAGCGCCGGGCAGTATGTGGACCGAAGGCACCGTAAACACCGGAGGACGAACCAGGACCAGCCACCACGAGGCAGGCGGCCGACCGAAGCCTCCGAAAACACCGGATGGTGAATATGGGGTAGCGGGTGACGGGCCGTCCCCGGGCCGGGCATGGCCGGGAGAAGGGGAGGGCGGCGGGGCGCCGCCCATGGCGCTAGCGCGACGAGCCCAGGGTTTGTTCGATGCGGTCGGCGAGGGCGACCAGCCGCGCCGAACTGCCGGCGGAGTCGCCACCGGCCTTCTGCTGCTGCTGGCATTCCAGCAGCTCGTGCGCCAGATTCAGCGCCACCATCACCGCGATCCGCTCGGCGCCGACCACGCGCCCGCCATCACGCAGTTCCCGCATGCGCTCGTCAATCAGCGACGCGGAGGCAAACAGATCGGCGCGCTCGTCCGGCGGGCAGGCGATCTGGTACTCCTTGCCCATGATGGAGACGCGGACGGGTTCGGACTGGCTCATTCGCTGTGCTCCATCGAGCGCAGGCGCGCGATCATGTTCTCGACCCGGTGGCGCGCCTGCTCGTTGCGCTCCTTGAAGGCCGCGCGCTCGCCCTTGAGCTGGCGGACCTGCTCCTGCAGCAGGTGGTTTTCCTCGCGCAGGGCCGCGTGCTCCTCCAGCAGGCGCGTGATTGCGGTCTCCAGGCGTTCGGTCGGGTCGATCGCGGAATCGTCGTTCGGCTGCATGGCCTCGGTCCCGGTTGGCAGGCGGCCTTCGCCGCAGGGCATGTGATCCATGGAGTCTAGGAGGGCTTCGCGCGAAGCGTCAACTTGGGCCATCTTCTTGCTGGAACACCTTCACTTTTTGCGGGTCGCATACTTGCCGATCCGAGGTTTGTTGCGGCCTGGTGCCCGCGCTGGCCACAATACGGCGAATCCCGTTCCCAGAAAGTGTTGCTGCCCATGACCCAGCCCCCCGAACCCGGCCCCGAAGCCACCGTGATCGAGGGCACGGCCCATAACGGAAAGCCGTGCCGGATCGTCGACAACACGGGGACCGTGCCGCTCGCGGAGCTGGAACAGCTGTTGAACGCCTTGATCGAAGAGAAAAGGTTCGGTCTCAATATGCTGTCCTCCACCGGTTCCAGCGCGATCAAGCTGGGCGAGCCGCAGTTCACCCACCTGCAGGTGGGTGACGATCTCTACCGCTTCCTGCTTTTCCCCTACGAAGCGCGGCTGGAGAGCTTCTGATGGCCGGCGACCCAGGCACCGGCAACGCGAAGGCGCAGGACGGACTGGAGCGCGATCCCGTCGCCCTGCGCGAACAGCTGGAGCACGGACTGCGCAGCATGGGTTTCGCGCAGACCCCGGCCTCCGCCCACGGGCTGTTCACCGGCTGCCTGGTGGCGGACCCGGGCGCCGACGTCGACGCCCTGGTGCGCAGCCTGGGCGAGGCCCTGCCGCTGACCGAGGGCGCGGGGGACCGTTTCGGGAAGACCGTGGAGGCGATCCGGCGTGCGCTGCTGGCCCAGCTGTATGACGTGGAGCTGGGCTTCGGCCCGCTGCTGCCGGAGGACGAAGCCATCGAGGCGCAGGCGCAGGCCCTGTCGGAATGGGTGGACGGCTTCATCGCCGGGCTGGGGCAGACGCCGCGCCTGGGCAAACTCAAGCCGTCGGCCGAAGCCAGCGAGATCCTGCGCGACTTCGCCGAGATCGCGCGTATCGAGCTGGAGCCGGACGACGACGAGGAAAACGCCGCCGCCTTCGAGGAACTCAATGAATATGTGCGCGTGGGCGTTTTGCTGATCGCCGACGAGCTGGCCCCGGACGACCCGAAACGGATCCCGATGCAATGACCTCGACGCGACGCAGCCCCCGGCCGGGCCGGATGCCGGAGATCCCCCAGGGCGAGTTCGCCCGGCGCCGCCAGCGTCTGATGCGGGCGCTCGGACCCGAGGCGATCATCGTCGTTCCTGCCGCCCACGAGCGCACCCGCAAC
Organism: Thioalkalivibrio sp. ALE31; assembly: GCF_000377405.1. Taxonomy (GTDB): domain Bacteria; phylum Pseudomonadota; class Gammaproteobacteria; order Ectothiorhodospirales; family Ectothiorhodospiraceae; genus Thioalkalivibrio. Next base: position 2,126 of record NZ_KB905022.1, read on the forward strand.
CGGGATGTCGAGTATCCCTTCCGTCAGGACAGCGACTTCCTCTACCTGACCGGCTTCCCGGAGCCGGATGCGGTGGCGGTGCTGGTGCCGGGGCGGCCGGCCGGCGAGTACATCCTGTTCTGCCGCGACCGCGACCCGACCCAGGAGACCTGGCAGGGCCGCCGCGCCGGGCCGGACGGTGCGATGGAGACCCATGGGGCCGAGTGCGCCTTTCCGATCGAGGACATCGACGAGATCCTGCCGGGGCTGATGGAGAACCGCGCCGTGCTGGCCGCCCCGTTCGGGCGCGACGAGCCGCTGGATCAGCGCCTGTTCGGTTGGGTTAACCGGGTGCGGGCCAAGGCCCGCAACGGCGTGCGCGCACCGCACGAGTTCGTCGCGGTGGAGCACCACCTGCACGAGCAGCGGCTGTTCAAGAAGGCCCCCGAACTCAAGTTAATGCGCCACGCGGCCGCCATCTCGTCTCAAGCGCATGTGCGTGCCATGCAGGCCTGCCGGCCGGGGCTGACCGAGTTCGCGGTGGAGGCCGAGCTGCTGCACGAGTTCCACCGCTACGGAACCGAGACCGCGTATCCCTCCATCGTCGGTGGCGGCGAGAACGGCTGTATCCTGCACTACATCGAGAACCGCGCGGAGCTGAACGCCGGTGACCTCCTGCTGATCGACGCCGGCTGCGAGGTGCAGGGGTATGCCTCCGACATCACCCGCACCTTTCCGGTCTCCGGTCGCTTCGACGAACGCCAGCGCGAGGTCTACGAGTGCGTGCTGGCCGCCCAGCTCGCCGCGATCGAACAGGTGCGCCCGGGCAACGACTGGGACACCCCGCACGCCACCGCCGTGCGCGAACTGACCCGCGGGCTCAAGGAACTGGGGGTACTCAAGGGTCGCCTGGACAAGCTGATCCGCGACCAGGCCTACCGCCCGTTCTACATGCACCGCACCGGCCACTGGCTGGGGCTGGACGTGCACGACGTCGGCGACTACCGCGTGGGCGACGCCTGGCGCCAGCTCGAACCCGGCATGGTGATGACCGTGGAGCCCGGGCTTTATTTCGGGCCCTATAGCGACGCGCCGAAGGAACTGCGCGGCATCGGCGTGCGCATCGAGGACGACGTCGCCGTCACCCGCGACGGCTGCGAGGTCCTCACTGCCGACTGCCCCAAGACCGCCGCCGACATCGAGGCCTGCATGGCCGGCGACCTCCCGGGCTGGGACTGACCATGCCCGCCCATCGTCTCTTCCGTTTCAGTGAACGGCCGGGAGTCCGTACCGGTGCGATTCGCCTGCAAGCAGGCTCCTACAGGGATACCCAAGCCCCCGTAGGAGCCTGCTTGCAGGCGAATGGGGCGTCGGGCCTGCCCTTGCGGGGTGGATCTTGACGACAAACACCTGCGACATCGCCATCGTCGGCGGCGGGCCGGTCGGCGGCCTCGCCGCCTGCACCCTGGCGCGCGCGGGCTATGCGGTCACGCTGTTCGAGCGCGGGGCACCACCCGCGCCGGATGCACACGCCAACGACACCCGTGGCTATGCCCTGGCGGCCGGCTCCGTACAGTTCCTCGACGATCTCGGCTACTGGGCGCCGCTGGCGGCACGGGCCACCGCGATCCGCTCCATCGTCGTCAGCCGTCGCGGCGGGCTGGGGCGGGTGCATCTGAATGCCGCCGACCATGGCCGCCAGGCCCTCGGGCAGGTGGTGCCGGCCGTCGAACTGGAGCCGATGCTGGACGCGGCCTGTCGCGACGCCGGTGTGGATGTGCGCTACCAGTCCACGCTGGCGGGCGTGGGTGACGTGTCCGATGGGCGCCGCGTGCTGCGCATCGACGGCGTCGAAGGCGAGGACACCTGGGCCGCCCGCCTGATCCTGGCCGCCGACGGCATCCAGTCCCCCACGCGCAAGGCCCTGGGTCTGCCGGTGAACCGCCTGCGTTACGCGGCGGATGCCCTGGTCTTTGACGTGCAGCCGGCGCGGCCGCACAACGGCCAGGCCTTCGAGCGCTTTACCGACGAGGGGCCGCTGGCCTTGCTGCCGCAGGCGGACGGGCGCATGAACGTCGTCTGGGTGGCCCCGCCGGAGGCCTGCGAGCGGCGGCTGGAGCTGGACGAGGCCGAGCGCCTGCGCGAGCTGCAAGGCCGCTTCGGCTGGACGCTGGGCCGCCTGCGCCCGGCCGGCCGCGTGGTGCGTTTTCCGCTGGAGCGGGTGCACGCCCCCGAGCCGGTCGCGGAACGCGCGCTGTTGTTGGGCAATGCCGCGCACGCAGTGCACCCGGTGGCGGGGCAGGGGCTGAACCTGTCTCTGCGCGATGTCGCCACACTGCTGGGTGCACTCCGCGACGGCCGCGAGCCGGACGGCACCCCGCGTTTCGTGACCGACCCCGGCGCGGCGGCCACGCTCGAAGCCTATGCGCGCGCCCGCCGTCGCGACGTAACCGGTGTGGTCGCCACGACCGATTTCCTGGCCCGCGGCATGCTGCACGCGGCCGGCCTGCGCGGGCATGCGCTGGGCAGCGGCATGATGGCCGTCGACCGCCTGCGCCCGGCGCGGGATCGGATCGCACGGGCCGCCATGGGCCTGGGCCCGTTGCCGCGCCACACGGCTCGCCATCTGGCCCGGCCGGATACGGAGGGCGCGGCATGAGCGCACGCCCCACAGGCGAGGTGCTGGACCTGCTCGTGGTCGGTGCCGGTGCCGTCGGCGGCGCCATCGCGCTGGGCGCGGCGCGCCAGGGCCTGCGCGTGGGGCTGCTGGAGCGCAACGCCGCGCCCACCTTTACTGACGCCACGCCCGTCACGCGGGTGGCCACGCTGAACATCGCCTCGATGGAGTTCCTCGCCACGCTGGGCGTGCAGGACGCGCTGGAGGCGCGCCGCGCCCACGCCTTCTCCGGCATGAGCGTGTGGGACGCGCACGGACCGGGGCATATCCGCTTTGATGCCGACGCGCTGGGCGTGCCGGCGCTGGGCTGGACCGTCGAGCACGCGGCACTGGAGGCCGTGCTGTGGGCCGAGCTTGAGGCCGCCGGCGTCGCCTTGTGGCCGGAGACTGAATGGAAGAGCGTGGATGCGCGCCCGGACCGGGTCGACCTCTACGGACCGAAGCACGCGCGGCTCGCCTCCGCCCGTTTGGTGGTCGCGGCCGACGGTGCGCAGTCCCCACTGCGCCACCGCATGGGCATCCCTGTGCGCGAGCAGGACTATCACGCCCGCGGCGTGGTCGCGACCGTGACCACCGAGCGCCCGCACGAGGACACCGCCTGGCAGCGCTTCGTCGACGACCAGATCATCGCGTTCCTTCCGCTGGCGGACGGGCGCAGTTCTATCGTCTGGTCCCAGCCCGAGCACCAGGCGGACGCGACGCTGGCGCTGGACGACGCTGGATTCTGCGCGGCGCTGGCAGAGGCGATCGACCACCGCCTGGGTGTCGTCACCGACACCTCCCGGCGCGCCAGCTTCCCGCTGGTGGCGCGCCATGCCCGTGACTACCACGCCGGCCGCGTCGCGCTGGCGGGGGATGCCGCCCACACCATCCACCCGTTGGCCGGCCAGGGCTTGAACCTCGGTCTGGCCGATGCCCGTGCCCTGGTCGAGCGCCTGCATGGCCCCGCCCGCCGCGACCCCGGCGCCGAGATCGTGCTGCGCGCCTACACCCGTGACCGCCGTGCCGAGAACGCCTTCATGCAACGCGCCATGGACGGCTTCCGCCTGATCTTCGCCACCCACGCCGCCGGCCTCCCCGAACTGCGCGGCCTCGGCATCCGCCTGGTCGACCAGGCCACCCCCCTCAAGCGCCGCCTCGCCCTGCGCGCCTTCGGCCTCGACTAGCCGCAACCACGCAGCGATCCAACCGCTGTATCTCCTCCGTCACTTTCGCGCCGTGGGAGCCGCCTTGGCGGCGAAGCCCCCGCCAAAGGTCGGCACGGGCAGGCGCTTCGCCTGCAAGCAGCCTCCCACAGGCGCCGTTGGCTGAAGCCGCGTAGGAGCGGGCTCGCCCGCGAAGCTCCTGCCAAGGCCGGGACTCTCCATCGGCGCTATCAACGTCTTACCCGCGCGCGCCGCCAAGGGTTCTTGTGCGTGCTATATTGAGATCAACCAGTCCATCCACCGGTTCATTAGGGTGCAACCATGTCTCACCACGAAATCATCGGGGCTCACGATGCCAAGACACACCTTTCCGGTTTCCTCCGAAAGGTGCAGGCCGGCGGGCGTTTTACCATCACGCAGCGGGGCCGCCCCGTGGCTGCGCTTGTGCCACTGGAGGAGGACGATGCGCCCAGGCGTGTGCAGGCCGCGCGGAACCTCCGGCAGCTGATGGCCGAGGCTCCAGCGCGCGGGGCAGTGGATATCAAGGCCCTCGTCGAGTCGGGGCGTGACTGATGGATCTAGTGCTCGACAATTCGATCGTGATGCGCTGGTTGCTGTCCGATGGTAGTCCCGCCGACCAGGAAGTCGCGGCTACGGTCCTGCGTTCCATCGAGTCGGGCGATATCCGTCTGATCGCGCCATCCGTCTGGCCGTTGGAGGTCGCCAACGTAGTCGCCCGTGCGGAAAGCCAGGGCCTGGTGACCGAAGCTGAAACCACGCGCTTCCTCGCGCTACTGCAGGATCTCATGGTGGCCGTTGACCCCGGCGGCATCGATCCGGTCTTCGGCCTGACGCTTCAACTGGCCAGGCGTTATGGCCTTTCCGCGTACGATGCTTCCTATCTCGCACTCGCGCTTCAGTACGGCGCCACCCTTGCCACGCTGGACCAGGCCCTGATCACTGCGGCTCGCCGAGCCGGGGTCGCTGTGTTCGCGAGCAGCACCTGACGGTCCAGGCCATTCCGCGCCAGGTTTCGATCCGATCGCCGCAGCCAGCGCCGCAAACCTCAACCGACCCCGGCAACATGGACCGACCCGATCCGCCTCCCCGTCGTCGTCATCCCGGCCGCAGCGCAGCGAAGAACCGGGATCTCCAGCGTCGGAGCGACACCCCGCATTCGCGCTACCACAAATGCTCGAGATCCCGGATAACCGCGATGCGGTTTCCGGTATGACCGAACGAGAGGGATTCCCCTTGAACCTCCGGCCTGCGCCCGGCCAACTGCAACCCTGTGGGAGCGGGCTTGCCCGCGAAGCCCCCGCCAAAGCCTGAAAGCCCTCGAGTCGTCACGACCCACGCTCGTACTGCCGCACCCGCTGTCTGCTTTCCGCAACACTCCTGGCGCGACCCTCTCCAAATCTTTTCTTGTTGCAAAAACCCAACGCATCCGGCCCGACGATCCCGCCCCTTCAGATCCGAGAAATGCTCCAGCGCCCGCAAACCCGGACAAAATAAGCAAAACCTGATCCATTTCTCGCTGTATCCCGCCCGCAGACAATAAGCAGAACCTCATTAACCCAAGATTTCAGCACCTTGCAATCCAATTCGCGCACCCTCGAAGCCTCTGCACGCAAGTCCTTGATCTACCGAAAAGCGCTCCCCGTCACGGATACCCCCTTACTGTGGCAATTTTTTCCCGCACAGGGGTTGAAACGAGACACCGTGGTGTATATAAAACACCTGTCATTCGCGGCATCGACCGTGGATGCAGGCGTAGAAACGAACAACACACCTCTCCTGGGAGATACGCAACATGAAAAAACAGATTCTCGCAGTCGCCGTTGCCGGCGCCTTCGCAGTCCCGGCCTTCGCCGCCGCCGACTCCAACGTCACCCTGTTCGGCCAGCTGCAGACGCAGATCGTTCACCACAGCGTCTCCGGTGTTCCGGGCTTCAACGATGGCTTCCGCGTCCATGATGGCGGCGGCGCTGGCCAGCCCGCCGACGGTGCTAACCCGAATCGCATCGGGGTCATGGTCAGCCACGATCTGGGTAATGGCCTGACCGCGCTCGCGAAGCTGGAACAGGACGTTCGCACCACCACTGGTTTTAACCGTCCGGCTCGTGACGTGTACGTTGGCCTGGATGGCGACTTCGGCCGTGTTACCGCCGGCCGTATGTCCAGCCCCTACAGCACCGCCGGCAAGGATCCGCTGAACGGCACGTTCATGCAGCAGCGCGTCAACGGCGACCGGTTCGCGCCGGGCGGTTTCGGTTTTGGCGGCTGGGCCAATGGCTCCTACCTGGACAACATGGTCCGGTACAGCAACGACTTCGGCATGGTTAACCTCGACGTGGCGGCTATCATTGATGGCGGTGACGACAGCGATACCGGGTATGCCGCCAAGCTGGGCTTCGACGTGGGTCCGGTCGAAATCTACGGCGCCTATCAGCGCGGTGACGACAACGAGCAGACGTTCGGTATCGTGGGTCTTGGCCCGCAAACCGCCGGCAAGCTGCGGATGGCCAAGATCGGTGTCGACTGGCGCCAGGGCCCGTGGCGCGTGAACGTCGAAGCCGAAGACGGCACGGTTGAAGATCAGATGGGTAACGACGTGGTCGATGCCAACACCTACTTCGCCTCTGGTAGCTACCGCATGGGCAACAACGAATTCGCGCTGAGCATTGGCCATACCGATAACAATATCGCTGGCGGTGCCGATGTGAACTCCGTGGCGTTTGGTGTGACCCACCACATGAGCAATCGTGTGCGCGTGTTTGGCGGTGTCGCTCATACGGACGTGCGCTCCGGCGGTCCGGATGCCACCGCGATCGGTGGCGGCATGCGGGTGTCCTTCTAAGGGCGACCCCTGCTTCCAAGCGGTATAACAACAAGTTCTTAGCTTGTTTTGCGGGGCCCCCAGGGGCCCCGTTTTTTGTGCGTATCTTTTGGGCCCCGTTCGGGGCCTTTTTTGTGTTTGAGGCTGGTGGGTCACCATCCGGGCGTTATCGGGCGTCACCCGGTCGCGGAGCGCTCGCCCTTGTCATCCCGGCCGGAGCGCAGCGTAGAGCCGGGATCCACGGTGTTGGTTCTGGCTGCGAAATGTGCGATGGCGGACGGTGGAGATCCCGGATAACCGCTTTGCGGTTTCCGGGATGGCGCTCGGAGGTGGCGGCATGACAACTTCGCGCGCAGGGATGACGTCGGCGTCGCTTATGCGTCGCGGCTCGATGGTTCCGTAGGCGGAGGGCCAAGCGTTGCTGGTGGGTGAGCGTTAGTCGACGGGGTCGACGCGGATTTCGAGGGTGAGGGTGTCGCGGTCGCGGGTGGTGCGGCGGGAGGCGAGGCCGCGTTCAGTCGCGTCCATCTCGTGGTGGATGCCGCCGAGGGTGTGCCAGGTGCCCGGCTCCAGGGTGAGTTGCGTGTCGATGGCGTCGCGGTCCACGGCGCCGCGCGGGAGGGGGCGTTCGTGGAGCTGAGAGATGGCGACGCGGATGCGGCCGTCGGGCTGGACCTGGGGGCGCACGCGGAAGCCGCGGGCGGTGTCCTGCAGCAGGGGTTCGAGGCCGACGCCGGCGCGGCCGTGGAGGATGCGGAAGCCGGCGGCGCGGGTCTCGCCGACCAGGATGATGGCCTCGGTGCCTTCCCGCAGGCGCAGGTGCTGGGTCTGGTCGTCGCGGCGGGTGGTGCGCAGCCGCTGGCTGGAGATGCGGCCCTCGGTGCCCTCCGGGCCGCTCTCGAACTCGAGGCCGGTGCCGCGTTCGGTGCGCGGGGCGTCGCGGTGGCGGCGTACGGAGAGGACGAGGTCCTGGGCCGGCGTGTCGAGTTCGGCGACGACTTCGCGGATCTGTTGCAGGGTGCGGGCGTCGGCGCGTACCAGCAGCCGGAAGCCGTCGCCGCGCAGGGTGGCGGTGTCGCCGAACAGGGCCTGCAGCTCGGGCAGCAGGCTGTTCGCCGGTCGGTGTTGCAGCGGCAGCACGGCGACCTCGGCGTGGGTGTCGCGTGCACCGGCGAGGCCGGGGAGCAGGGTGCCAGCCGCCAGCGCGAGGGCGGCTCGCAGGAGGTAACGCCGCTCGGTCATGTCGGGCGGCTCAGACGAGGAGGCGGCGGAGTTCGACGGCTTCATCGCTGAGACTCCAGTTGGCCTCGAAGTCCTGGACGGCGCGCTGGGTGCCCGGCCGATCGTCGACGTCGCCGCGCAGTATGCGGCGCCCGCCGGCTTGGGTGAGCTGCATCCAGCCGCTGTGGTCGGCAATCGCGGTGACGGTCAGCGGGCTTTCCTCGGCGGCCTCCAGGCGGCGCACCGAGACTGCGCTGGGCAGGCGCTTGATGCTCTCCACCAGGCTCGGAAGCTGCTCCTTGAGCGCCAGGTCGTCGTCGACCAGCAGGCGGATATCGGTATGCCGGTGGCGGCGTGCGATCCCGGCCAGTTCCGCGCCCAGGTCGGGCCCGGCGATCTCGGCCAGCAGGGCGACGCGGGCATGTAGCCAGAGGCGTCGGCGCGTAGCGGCCAGGAGCTCGGCCAGCAGGGCCTCGGCGTCGATCAGGGTCGGGTCGCGTTCGGGGGCGGTCATCGGTGTCTCGCTCGGGTTGAGGGTCCTTCCCTCAGCATAGGGGAGTGGGGGTGGGTTCGCATCATTGCTCCGGGTCGTGTTCCCTGGCGGGTGAGGGGGACGTTTCGGCCGTTACTCGGAGGCATGGGTACGGTGGTGGAAGCGGATAAGCAGGATCTGTGAGATCCGTACAAGCATCTTGTGGGAGCCTGCTTGCAGGCGAAGCTCCTGCCCGCCTCCGACTTTGGCAGGGGCTTCGCCGGCGAGCCGGCTCCCACGGGGGTGCGCCAGCGGGGTTACAGTGAATGGGCCGCGTGGGTGTGAGCGGTACGGGGAGGGGGCTCCTGCGGGCGCGGGATCGGGGTGTGGATGCGGTGGAGCATGCGGCGGTGGGGGATGCCGGCGTCCTCGAAGGTGTCGCTGATGACGAAGAAGTCGTGGCGGGCGTAGAAGCCGATGCGGCTGTTCTGGGCGTTCAGCCAGACCTCGCGCCAGCCGTGGCGGGCGGCGGCCTGGATGGCGCAGTCCAGCAGGCGCGAGCCGATGCCGTGCCCGCGCCAGGGTTTGCGCACGGCCATGCGGCCGATCTGGCCGGAGGGCAACAGGCGCAGGGTGCCGACCGGTTCGCCCTCCGGCCCGGTCGCCAGCCAGTGCAGAGCGGCGGCGTCCAGGCCATCGAATTCCAGGGCCTCGGGTACGCCCTGCTCCTCGACGAAGACCTCGCGGCGGATCAGGGACAGTGCGTCGGCGTCGGCAGGCCAGGTCGCCTCCCGCAAGGTGATGCGATGTTGCATGGGTATCCTCCTCCGGCATGCCGTAAAGGAGAGCCGCGCCCGCGTGTGCGAGCGATCCGATTGCGTGGCTGGCTCCCCGGCCGTCCTGACCCTGGCCCCGGACGGAAGAGTCTAGTTCAGGTTGGGGGAATCTTCCTGTGAAGGGTTTCTCGGAACGGTGGGTGTTCGATGCCGGGCTTGGCCGGCAGGAGGGTGGGGTACTGCGGGCCCTGCGTGGTGACCGGTATTTTGTCGTGAGGCACCGCGAGGCGATCGCCACGGCGCATGGTGCCTCGCGTTGACGGGCACGGCATGGGCGCGGTGCCAGAGGCTGGGCGATTGCCGCGGCGCTTCGCGCCTCGCAATGACGGGTAAATGACTCCCGTGTGCGTGACGTGGCCGTGATCAGCGTGCGCCGATCAGGGTGTCGCGGAAGCGGCGCGACAGGGGTTCTTCCGGGTGCAGCCAGATGCCGAAATAGGCCTCGGCGAAGTCGTGGCCGGGGACCTCGACCAGCGGGGTACCGTTTTGCAGCAGGCGGGTGCCGTGGCCCGGGCGGTATTCCAGTGCGTAGCGGTCGCCGGCCTCCATGTCGCGGTAGGCGGCGTTGAAGGTGTCGAGCCGGTCGGCCAGCGCCGCTAGTGTTTCCGAGTCCTGCTGGTCTTCGAGCAGGCGGTTGCCACTGCGGCGGAAGTCGTCGGCGCTGATCGCGCGCAGGTATTCCAGCTCGAGGCGCTTGGGCACGTCGGCGGTCAGGACATCCTCCGGAGCGACTTCTTCGGGTACGTAGAGCGACCCGACGTAGACGCGGAACACCGTGTAGCGATAGAGCCGGCCCGCACGCAGGGGCACTGTGGTGTTGTCGATGGTGACCGATTCGGCGAAGCGCACGCCGTCGATCTCGGTGGCGGCCGCGGCCGGGGCGGCGAGCGACAGGGTCAGCAACAGGGTGGCCAGAAGCGAGGCCACGAAACGGGCGGGTCGGTTACGGTGGATCATGGGTGGGTGCCTCCGGGCTGGGCGGGGATGGTGGCTTGTTCGCGCGCGTGGATGCGTTCGCGCAGGGTGTGCTGGGCGTCGGCGTCGATGGGGAAGCGCCAGATCAGGGCCATTGCCGCGAGCTTGAACAGGACCGGCAGGCCGGCGTAGGCCAGGGCCAGGACGAGCAGGGCGGTGGGGCTGTTGTCGCCATCGGCCGAGAATCCGGCCGCACCCAGTAGCGGGAAGCTGAGGCCGACGGCCAGCGCGAGGGCCAGCTTGGTCGCCATGCCCCACAGACCGAAGAACAGCCCGGCGCGCTCGCCGCCGCCGTCGGCGGTGTCCTGGTCGATCACATCGGCCTGCATCGCGGCCGGCAGGGCGAGATCGACCCCGAGGCTGAGCCCGGTCAGTACGGTGATGGCGTAGAACGCCAGCACGTCACCGGCGCTGAGGAACGGCACCCAGATGAAGAAGCTGGAGGCCAGCAGCATCGAGAGTGTCCAGACCCGATGTTTGGGCAGGCGCCGCGCCAGGCGCAGCCACAGCGGCAGGGCGAGGATGCCGGTGGCGAAGTAAACCAGCAGCAGCGGCCCGGCATGGCCTGGCGCCTCCAGCACGTGGGTGATGAACAGCAGGAAGAGCGTGGCGGGGATCGCGTTGGCGGTGCCGTTCAGGATCCACGCCAGGATCAGTCGGCGGAAGGGGCGGTTGCCCAGCAGCAGGCCCCAGCCAGCGCGCCACGGCACGGGCGCGAGCCTTCCGGGGCGTTCCGGCACGCGCCACAGCAGGATCAGGAAGGCGACCGGCAGCAGTACCCACAGCAGCACCGCGAGGGCTGCGAGCGCGGCCCCGGCATCGTCCTGCAGGCCGAGGACCGCCGGCAGTGCCGCGGCCGTGACCGTACCCAGTACGACGAAGCCCTCGCGCGCGGCGGTGATGCGCGAGCGTTCGTGGTAGTCGCCGGAGAGCTCCGCGCCCCAGGCCGCATAGGGCAGGGCGACCAGCGTCCAGCCCAGATAAACCAGGGTGCTGAACAGCAGCAGGTATCCCGCGCCGGCCTCGGCCGGCGGGCGGAACAGGAACGGCGCGGCGAGCAACAGCAGCGGCACGCCGGCCAGCATCACCGCGCGCCGGCGCCAGGCCCCGGGGATGCGATCGGACAGGTGGCCGACCAGCGGGTCGGTCACGACATCCAGCAGCCGCGCCGCAAGAAGGAGCAGACCGACCAGGGTGACGCCCAGGCCGGTGTGCTCGGCGTAATGCGCGGGCAGGAAGACGTACAGCGGCAGGCCGAGGACGGCCAGGGGCATGCCCAGACCGCCGTAGGCGAACAGCCGCGGCCAGCGCAGGGTGTTCACTTCATCGAGTCGCGGGGGCATTGCTGCCCGAGGCGGTGGCATCGGCGGGGTTTTGCAGGACGGCCTGCATCAGGTTCACGCGGGCGGTGTCGAAGCCGACTTCGCAGTACGCCAGGTAGTAGCGCCACATGCGCAGGAAGGATTGTGAATAGCCGAGCGCCTCGATCACCGGCTCCGCCTGGCGCACCTCCTGGTGCCAGTGGCGCAGGGTGCGCGCGTAGTCCGCGCCAAAGAAGGCATGGTCCGTCACGGCGAGCCCGGCCCGTTCGGCCTCCGCGTTGAAGCGCGGGACCGAGGGCAGCATCCCGCCGGGGAAGATGTAGAGCTGGATGAAGTCGGCATTGCGGCGGTAGTGCTCGAAGGCGTGCTCGGCAATGGTGATCACCTGCAGCGCCGCGCGGCCGCCGGGGCGCAGGCAGGCGCGCACTTTGTCGAAGTAGGTCGCCCACCACTGCTCGCCCACCGCCTCGAACATCTCGATGGAGACCACGTGGTCGAAGGTCCCGTCGAGGTCGCGGTAGTCCTGCAGGCGCAGTTCCACGCGATCGCTCAGGCCGGCGCGTTCGATCCGCTCGCGGGCGTAGTCGAGCTGCTCCTGCGACAGGGTGACGCCGGTCACGCGATAACCGCGCCGGGCCGCCATCTCGGCGAAGCCACCCCAGCCGCAGCCGATCTCCAGGATATGCGCGCCCGGTTCGGCGTCCAGTTGATCCAGCAGGCGGGCATACTTCTGCGTCTGCGCTTGTTCCAGGGCCTCGTCGCCGCGGGTGAACAGGGCCGACGAGTAGCTCATCGTGCGGTCCAGCCACAGGTCGTAGAAGTCGTTGCCGAGATCGTAGTGGAAGCGGATGTTGGCGCGGCTGCCGCGCCGGCTGTTGCGGTGCCGCCAGTGACGCAGGCGGTCGAGGCCGCGCTGCCAGGCCGGACGATCCGCCAGGGGCGCGAGGGCGGGCTCGTTGTCGGTGGCGAAGCGCAGCAGGCTTGGCAGGTCCGGGGTGATCCAGTCGCCGCTGATGAAGCCCTCGGCAAAGCCGATGTCGCCGTGGCGCAGCAGGCGCAGGATCGCGCGCCACGGTCGGCGGAAGTGCCAGACGGCCTCGGCTCCGGCCTTGCGCCCGCGCAGGGTGATGCGGTCGCCCGACGGGCCGATCAGGGTGATCTGCCCGGTGTCGATGTCCTTCAGTGCGCGCGAGATCAGGCGCAGGGCCCAGTCCGGCCGGGTGGTTTCGTCCTGCGGGGTGTCGAGGTGGTTGAGGGCCATTAGTCGATCTCCTGTGCGGGGGGTGCCGGCCGCGGGTGGTAGCGCCCGCCACGCCACCAGATCTTCAGCGCCTGCCAGTGGATCAGCGGCAGGACCTTGAGGGTCATCCAGGGTTGTTTCAGGAAGGCGCCCAGCAGGCTGCGGTCGCTGAACGGGCGCAGGCGGCCGTGCTGTGTGGCCGTCAGCATCAGGTCCTGATCCTGGTATTCGTTGATCGCGATCCGCAGCGATGCCCCGGCCTGCGCACGCGGCGGTGTCAGGGTGAAGGCGTAGCGCGCGTGCATGTCGATGAAGGGCGATACGTGAAAGGCCTTCTGCTTCTCCTGGCGAACGGGGCAGGTCATGGGTGCGCCGTGCTCGTGCAGCAGGTAGTGGTGGTGCTCGCCAAAGGTGTTGCGCACCTCCAGCAGGATTGCGCGCAGTTCGCCGTCGGCGTGCCAGGCGTACCAGATGCTCAGCGGATTGAAGGCATGCCCGAGGACGCGCGGCATGGCCAGCAGATAGATCGGACCGCCGGCCAGGTCGATGCCGTAATCGGCCAGGTGCGCCTCGATCCAGGGCCGCCAGGGGCGGCCGTCGCGCGGCCCGTGGTCGCGGGTGCGCAGGCTGAACAGGTTGAATGCGTCCAGCGAGAACAGGCGGCAGCGCCGGGCGGTTTCGGCCAGGCGGTCGATGTCGAACAGCGCACTGATGACCGGGTAGCGAAAGCGGTACTGCTGCGGGAAGAACCGCTGATGCATCACCGTGCCGTATACGAGGGCGGCGTCCATTCAGGTGTTCCGCGATTGCGCCGCCGGCGCCCCGAGCCGGGCCGGGCCGCCGCCGTGAACGGTGGCCTCCGGGACATGACCGGGATGGACGGGTGCATCGGGTGCCTGCGCCGGTTGCGACCAGGGCGGTTCGATGCCCATGGCCTGACCGACACGGACGGCCGAGCGCAGGCCGTCTTCGTGGAAGCCGTAGCCCATCCAGGCCCCGGCGAAATACAGGCCGTCCTCGCCCTGGGTCGCCGCCAGGCGCTGGCGGGCCGCCTCCGCCGCTGTATCCATGACCGGGTGTTCCCAGTGCTGCTCGCCGAGGACCAGGCTGGGGTGCGGGTCTCGCCAGGGGTTCAGGCTGATGATGTAGTCCTGACGGCGTTCCAGGCGATGCAGACGGTTCATCCAGTAGGACACCGAGACGCGGTCGCGGGTCTGTGTGGTCCGCCCGGACAGGTAGTTCCAGGAGGACCAGACCCGGCGCGAGCGGGGCATCAGGGCTGGGTCCGTATGCAGGATGGCGTGGTTGGCCTGGAAGCGGCAGGCGGAAAGGAGCCGGTCGCGCGCGGGGACAGCGCCATTCAGCAGCCAGCGCGCGGTGTCGGCGTGGCAGGCGAACACCACCGCGTCGAACCCGATGCCCTGGGCATCGGTCAGGACGCGCCACTGACCGGACTCCGGCATCACCGCGCGCACCGGCTGGTGGACGATGCAACCGGGTTCCAGGCGTTGCGCCAGGCGCTGTACGTACTCGCGGCTGCCGCCGACCACGGTGCGCCATTGCGGGCGGTCGCGCAGGTCCAGCAGGCCGTGATTGTGGAAGAACTGCAGGAAGCTGGCGGCCGGGAACTCGCGGATCGCCTCCGGCGGGCAGGACCAGATCGCGGCGGCCATCGGCAGCAGGTAGTCCTCGGTGAAACCGCGGCCCAGGCGATGTCGGTCGAGGAAGGCTCCGAGCGTGCCTTCCGGGCTCTCGTGACGTTCGAACAGGCCCTTGCCCAGGCGGTTGAACCGCAGGATGTCGCCCGCCATGCGCAGGAAGCTCGGGCGCACCAGGTTGCGGCGCTGGGCGAACAGGGTGTTCAGATCGGAGCCGGCATATTCGACCCCGTCGGGCTGGCGCGAGTAGCCGAAGGACATGTCGGTGTCCTGCGTGGCAACGCCCAGGTCCGTGAACAGCCGGGTCAGCAGCGGGTAGTTGCGTTCGTTGTAGACGACGAACCCCGTGTCGATGGGCGTGGGACCCTGCGGGTCGGGCACGTCCACGGTGTGGGCGTGACCACCGAGTTCCGGTTCCGACTCGAACAGTTGCACCTGGTGACGGGTCTGCAGGATCCAGGCAGCGGACAGGCCGGCGATGCCTCCACCGATGACGGCTATGCGCGAGCGTTTCATGGTGGTGGTTCTCCGGGCCTGAAAGGTGATGGACAACTTATACAATAGCTGTACAATCTTTGTAAATGGTGGCCGAGCGAAAGTTCCCGGCTTTCCTGTGCCGGGGGCGCTTCGCGAGGCCCCGCGTACCAACGGAGACATGGACCGTGACGACAGACGAGAAGACGCAGGCAGGTGCCCCCGAATGGCCGCAGGAGGTGCGCGAGGCCCTGGCCACGCACGAGATCGTGGGCATTACGTCCGGCCTGTCAGACTTCCGCGATGCCGAGGCGCTGCTGGAAGCGACGGCCCCGGGTCGCTGGCAGCGGCTGGAGTGGGGCATGGGGTCGGCGCACAACCGCGAGCAGTTCCACGCGCTGCAGCAGGCCACCGGCGCGGCCGTACTGCCGCTGTTCGTCGCGCGCGACGGCGTGATCGGCGGACTGCCCGAGTTGCGCGAGTATCTGGGGCAGCGGGCGCTGCAGGCGCGCGGTGACGGGCCGCGCCCGGACGCGCCAGCGCCGGCCCTGCAGGTCCTTGGAGTGGGCGGCCTGCTACCCTTCGCATTCTTTGGGCTGGGCGCGTGGATGGCCCAGCCCGAATGGCAGGCTTTCGCGCTGGAGGCCCTGGCGCTCTATGGTGCGGTGATCCTGTCGTTCCTGGGGGCGATCCACTGGGGGATCTTCCTGGTGGATCGGCAGCACCGGGTGGGCCCGCTCGCGGCCCCGGTGTGGGCGGTGGTGCCATCCATCCTGGCCTGGCTGGCGGTGCTGCAGCCGCTGCCGGAGGCGCTGATGACCCTGACGGTGCTGTTTCTCGGGGTGCTGTGGGTGGATCGGCTGAGCCTGTATCGCCGCGCATTGCCGCGGGGCTACCTGGGCCTGCGCCTGGTGCTGACCGCCGGGGCGATGCTGGCGCTGGCTTCGGGCTTCGCGGTCACCCTGGTCGCCTGACCGGGCCCGGAAAGAGGAAAACGCAAGAATGAGCGAACACAAGGACTCGATGATGGATGCAGACGCCCGGACGGCCGACGAGCCGACGGCCACCAATGCCTCGGGCCAGCCACTGGCGGCCCCGGAACAGCTCGCCGAGCGCTACCGCGACATCCTCGCCGGTCTGGGCGAGAACCCGCAGCGCGAGGGCCTGCTGGATACCCCGATGCGCGCCGCGAAGGCGATGCAGTATCTCACCCGTGGCTATCACCAGGACCTGGACAGTATCGTCAACGGGGCCCTGTTCTCGTCGGACAACGACGAGATGGTGCTGCTGCGCGATATCGAACTGTACTCCCTGTGCGAGCATCACCTGCTGCCGATCATCGGCAAGGTGCATGTGGCCTACCTGCCCAATGGCAAGGTGATCGGTTTGTCCAAGATCGCCCGGATTGTCGACATGTTCGCGGCGCGCCTGCAGATCCAGGAGAGCCTGACGCGCCAGATCGCCGAGGCCCTGATGCAGGTGACGAACGCCAAGGGAGTCGGCGTGGTGGTGGACGCCAAGCACATGTGCATGACCATGCGCGGGGTGGAGAAGCAGCATTCGTCGATGGCGACCTCGGTGATGCTGGGCGCCTTCCGCGAGGACGGCCGGACCCGGCGCGAGTTCCTCAACCTGATCGGTCGCACGGGCAGCTGACCGTTCCCGGGGCTGCCGGGCGGGGTCACCCCACAAAAAAATGGCCCGACGCGAAGGTCGGGCCAAAGATCGTCCGGACACCCGTGTGATGGAAGGTTCTGGTCCGAACGGCGGAAAACCGGCTGCCGTTGCCACGAGCCGATCATTTCCGCAACTTGTATAAGTGGACAGGGACTGTGGAAACAGGTTCCTGACAGTCGCCGAAAGAATGTGTTGGGCATCACATTTTCCTGTCCCCGGGAGTCTCGATGCGCGGTCTGGAACAGATCCCCTGGTTGTACGACGGCCTGATGGCCGGTGCCGAGCTGCTGGGCCTGCGGCGCTGGCGCCGGCGTCTGGTGGCCGGTGCGCACGGCCGGGTACTGGAGATCGGCTGCGGGACCGGGCGCGACCTGCCGCTGTACGCCGATCCGGAACGGGTCATCGGCATCGACCCGGACCTGGCGGCCCTGCGCCGGGCCCGGCGGCGGGCGCCTTCCGTGCCGCTGGTGGTGGCGCGGGCCGAGGCCCTGCCGTTTGCCGACGGCGCCTTCGATACCGTGGTCTCCGGCCTGGTGTTCTGCAGCGTGCAGGATCCGCCACGGGCCCTCGGCGAGGTGCGCCGGGTGCTGGCGGAGGCGGGCGAGCTGCGCATGCTGGAGCATGTACGTCACACGCGGCCGCTGCTGGCCCGCGCCCAGGACCGGGTGCAGCCGGCCTGGACCTGTATCACCGGCGGCTGTCACCCGAACCGCGATACCGAGGCCGCGGTGGAACAGGCCGGCTTTTGCATCGACCCGGAAGACCGTCTGGCGCGGGGCGTGATGCGGCGCTTCGCCGCGCGGGTCTGTCGTGCGCCCGCGGATGCGTCCGGGCGTAATGCCGGGGATGGGGGCTGAAGGGCAAGGGCCTTTCTTCACCACGAAGGGCACGAAGATACGAAGGAAGGGCAAGGGCGTGTAACCACAGAGGTCACGGAGGACACGGAGAAAGTCGATCGTTGCCGGAACGGGCCGGGTGCTGGCCCAGTAAAGAGAAGGCCCCGGGCATAAGTGCGCCGGGGCCTTTCTGGACGGACAGTTGGTAACGTCTCAGGCGGTCGTGTTGATGTTGGTGCCGACGTTGTCCGGCAGACCCTGAGTGGCGGCCTGCATCTCGCCGATGTCGGGCATGGCCTGCAGCATCGACTGAGCCGCCATCTCCTGCGACTCCATCGCCTTCTTCTGCACGGCCACGTCTTTCTGCATGGCCACCTGCTGCTGGCTGTTCTGCGTGGCCATCGCGGCAATCGCGCTTGCGTCCATCTCGTACTCCCGGTTCTGAATGTGCAGGCCCGTTGCACTCGATAGGGGGAACGGGCCTGCCCCCGGTGACGGCTGCATCCCCGCAGACTTGAGCCCCCGAACCGGATTTTTTTCAGAAGGTTCCTGTTCTACGGCACCATCGCCGTGCGTCCGGGCTCCCCGCCCTTCTCCATACCCTGGCTGGTTCGATCCGCCCTGCCCCTTCCTTCGTATCTTCGTGCCCTTCGAGGTGAACAGCGCCCTTGACCTTCAATGGGCGTTTCGCTCGCCTCGTCCGCATCCTGCCTATTTGGGGGCGATCGCGACCCGCGCCTTCGGGGTGCGCCGTGACATGGGTGCCAGGGTCCGGAGATCCCGGCTCTTCGCTTCGCTGCGGCCGGGGTGACGGGGGAGTGTTGCCCCGTGCCCCGCGATCACCCGTCAGCAACGTCGGCTCCAGCGCGTCGCCCTGTAGTCAGTCCTTCTCCGTGTCCTCTGTGCCCTCCGTGGTGCAATCCGCCCTGGCCCTTCTTCGTGCCTTCGTGTGCTTCGTGGTGAATACATTCAGTCCGCCGGCCTTTACTGGCGCTGGGCCTCGAACTCGATGATCAGCTCGATCTCGTCGCCGACGATGTCGCGGGTCAGGCCGTAGGTCATGCCGAAGTCGGAGCGGTCGAAGCTGCCGCGCATGGACGCACCGAGCACGTACGGCCGCCCGAACAGGCCGCCGAGCGGGAACGGGTAGCGCCCGACCTTGTTGATGGTCACGTCGAGGTGGATGGTGCGGGTCTCGCCCAGCAGCTCGAGCCCGCCGCTGAGGCGCCCGGTGTTCTCGCTGGTCGGCTCGTAGCGCGTGGCGGTAAAGCGCATCTCCGGGTATTCCTCGACGTTCAGGAAGTCCTCGTTGCGCAGGTGGTCGTCGCGCTCGGCGTGGTTGGTGAACACGCTGTCGGTCTGGATGACGAAATGGCCGTCGCCCAGCTCGCCCGTGTCGGGGTCGAAGACGAACTCGCCCTCGGCTTCCAGGAACATGCCCAGGACCTTGGCATAGCCGGCATGATCGACCAGGAAGCCGACCGCGAAGTGGTCGGGGTCGATGACCCAGCGGTCGGCATCGGCCAGGGCCTGCGCGGGCAGCGCCAGGGCCGTGGCCAGCAGGCCACCCAGCAGCAGGCGGCGCAGGCGGGCGGGGCGGCGGTTGTTGCGGGCGTCAGTCATGACACACCTCCGGTCGGTGGCGGTACAGCCAGTGGATATCCACGGCAAAGGACAGGCCCAGAGCCAGCAGGCCGGCCAGGGCGATGGTGATGGCGGCGGGTGCGGGCAGGCCGGGGATCAGGACCAGTAGCAGGACCACGGTCTGCAACACGCAGACGGCCTGGCGGCGCCGGCTGGGCGGCAGCGGCGCGGCCAGCCAGGGCAGGGGGCGGGCGGCCAGCACGAAGGCGTAGCGCATCAGGCCGATCAGGATCACCCAGGGCCCCACCGCCGTCATCTGCCAGACGAGGATCGACAGGGCGAGGATCATGGCGGCGTCCAGCTCCATGTCGAAGCGGGCGCCGAACGCGGTGGCGCTGTCCGTGCGGCGCGCGACGGCCCCGTCCACCCCGTCCAGCACCAGTGCCAGGCCCGCGAGGGCGATCACCCACAGCGCCAGCACCGGTTCGTCCGGGGTGGGGGCGGCCAGGACCAGGCCGCCGAGCGGGGCGGTCAGCGCGGCGCGCAGGAGCGTGACCCGGTTGGCCGGGCCAGGGCCGCGCCCGGCAGACGCCACTCCGGCCGCCGGCGTGCGGCTGGCGAGGATGGCACCCAGCACCAGCCAGAGCGTGACGAAACCGGCGACGGTTGGCAGGCCCGCGTGCGCGTGCCAAACCAGCGCACCGGTTACGGCGAGGCCGGCCAGGCCCGCGAGCAGCCAGTCGGTCGCCCAGACCCGCAGGCCGGCCTGCAGGCGCAACGGGGAAGGCTTGGCAGGGGAAGACTCCATGCGGGGATTGTAGCGCTCCGTTGGCGATGGTCCTGGGGGCGCGCGGGTGGCACTCCCTGGTCTTGCGACCATGCGGGGCACCGGGAGTTGCCGCTTGCTGCGCCCTTCGCCCACACTGCGCGGATGATCGCGTGGCAGCGCACCCCGTTTCCGGGACCCTCCCGGTGAGCACGGCCGGCTCCGAACAGGCCTTCTGGGTCACCGGCCCGGGCACGGGCGCGTTGCGTCCGGAGGCACTGGCGGAGCCGGGCCCGGACGCGGTGCGGGTGCGCACGCAGTTCTCGGCGATCAGCCGCGGGACCGAGTCGCTGGTGTTCCACGGTCGGGTGCCGGAGAGCCAGTATCAGGCGATGCGCGCGCCGTTCCAGGCCGGCGAATTCCCGTGGCCTGTGAAGTACGGCTACATCAGCGTCGGCACCGTTGAGGCGGGTGGCGCGGCGCACGGGCTGGACGGGCAGCGAGTGTTCTGCCTGTATCCGCATCAAAGCGCCTACACGGTGCCGGCCGCCGCGGTGGTGCCGATACCGGATGCCGTGCCTTCGGGGCGCGCGGTGCTGGCGGCCAACATGGAGACGGCCATCAACGCGGTCTGGGACTTGCAGCCCGGTCCGGGGGATCGCCTCGCGGTGATCGGCGCCGGCGTGGTGGGCCTGCTGGTGGCCGGGCTGCTGCGGGCGATCCCGGGCACTGAGGTCACGCTGATCGACCCCAATCCCGCCCGTGAACCCGTGGCGGCGGCGCTGGGATTGTCGCTCTGCACGCCGGAGGCGGCGCGGGGGAACCCGGAGCTGCAGGGGCTGGACGGGGTGGTTCATGCCAGCGGCAACCCGGCCGGGCTGGCGCAGGCCCTGGCGCTGGCCGGGGTCGAGGCGCGGGTGGTGGAGATGAGCTGGTACGGCGACCAGCCGGTGCCGGCACCACTGGGCGAGGCGTTCCATTCGCGGCGGCTCACACTGCGCAGCTCGCAGGTGGGGCGTATCCCGCCGGAGCGCGCGGCGCGCTGGGATTACCGTCGCCGCCTGGCGCTTGCATTGTCCCTGCTGGCCGATCCGGCACTCGATGCGCTGATTACCGGCGAGGATGCCTTCGCCGACCTGCCCGCGGCGATGGCCCGCGTCACGGGGCCCGAGGCCGCCCGCACCCTTTGCCACCGCATCCGCTACTGATCCTTTACTTCCAGACGGGGAACCACCCGATGTACAGCCTGAACGTGCGTGACCACTTCATGATTGCTCACAGCTTCGCCGGCGAGACCTTTGGCCCGGCGCAGAAGCTGCACGGCGCGACCTATGTGGTCGATGTCACCTTCCGCCGCCGGGCGCTGGACGCGGACGGACTGGTGGTGGATATCGGCCGCGCCAGCGAGGTCGTGAAGGCCCTTCTGGCGGATCTCAATTACCAGAACCTGGACGAGCGCGAGGAGTTTCGCGGCCAGAACACGACCACCGAGTTTCTGGCCCACGCGCTGCACCAGCGCGTGGCAAGCGCCATCCATGCCGGCGAGCTGGGCGAGTCCGCGCGCGAGCTGGATGCGGTGTGCGTAACGCTGAACGAGTCGCATATTGCCTGGGCCAGCTACGAGGCCGCGCCCTGAGCGGAATGCGCGAACAAGGGAAACACTGATTAATGTGCACGCTCGCGTTGGTACCCCAGGTTTTCCGAGACAAGGCGCGGTGCGCAGCCGGTAGTGGTTCTACCGGCAAGCGTCGCAACGCAGGATCGGGGAATCTGGGGTACCAACCCCAAGGGGCTCGGCCGCCCGTTGCTATCAAAAACGGGCGTGCGCACAGCGTTGCGGTTCCCTTGTGCAGAATGACTGCACGGCGGTCACCGCGCATTAAACGCACGCAAAAGCGACTCGAGCGCGAGCGGGCACATTGATCAGTGTTTCCCTAGCGTTCGTGGTCCCGGGGGCGCTGAATCAGCGCACAGGGGGCTATCGCTACGACGCGCGCATGGTCGCGGGTCTGCGGGCGCGCGGCTGGCGGGTGGCGGTCCATGAACTGGACGGTTGCTTCCCGGGGCCTGATCCCGAGGCCGCGGCGGCGCTGGATACCGCGCTTGCGGGCATTCCCGATGCCGGGGGTGTGCTGCTGGACGGACTGGCGGCGGGGGCCTTCCCCGAGGTGCTGGCCCGACATGCTGTGCGCTTGCGCCTGATCTACCTGTTGCATCATCCGCTGGGGCTGGAGACCGGCCTGGCGCCGGCGCGGTCGGAGGACCTGCTCGCGCGGGAGCGCGCTGCCCTCGGGCACGTGCGGGGTGTGGTCGCGACCAGTGCCTTTACGGCGGGGCAGGTGGCCGCCTGGGGCATGCCCCCGGAGCGACTGCAGGCGATCCCGCCCGGCGTCGAGGCGCGCCCGCCTGCGACCGGTCCGGCGCCCGGCGCGCCGCGGCTGTTGCTCTGCGTGGGGACGGTGGTCCCGCGCAAGGGGCAGCTGGAACTGGTGCAGGCCCTGGCCCGGCTTGAGGCCGAGAACTGGCGGGCGGTGCTGGTGGGCGCGCGCGATCGGGATGCGGCGTATGCCCGGCGGGTGGAGACGGCGATCGCGGCGGCCGGGCTGGAGGGTCGCATCGAATGGGCCGGCGAGTGCGACGATGCGATGCTGGAGGGCTGGTACGCGCAGGCGTCGGTGTTCGTCCTGCCCAGTGTCTACGAGGGTTTTGGCATGGCCTACACCGAGGCCATGGCCCGAGGGCTTCCGGTGATCGGGACCACTGGTGGTGCGATCCCGGGGACCGTCCCCGAGGCCGCCGGGCGTCTGGTGCCGCCGGGTGATATCGGGGCGCTGGCTGGGGCCATCGAGGGATTGTTGCGCGACCCGCGGGGGCGCGAACGGATGGGCCGGGCGGCGCGCGCGGCCATGACGGAACGACCGGACTGGGACGGTGCGGTGGCCGCGCTGGAGCGAACGCTGGAGGACTGGCTGCGATGACCGAGACCTTCGACGCCGACTGGCTCGCCCTGCGCGAACCCGCGGATCACGCGGCGCGCTCGGACGCGCTGGTTGCGATGCTGGGCGCGGCGCTGGCCGGCCGGGTGACGGGGGATGCCCTGAGGGTCACCGATCTTGGCAGCGGGACCGGCTCCAACCTGCGCTATCTCGCGCCCCGGCTGCCGACCCCGCAACACTGGCGGCTGGTGGATCACGATAAGGGGTTGCTGCAGCGCGCGGCGGCCCCGGGCCCCGGGGTCGCGCTCGAGCGGCGGGTGACCGATCTGGCGGCAGACCCGGCGGCGGCGCTCGCGGGGGACGAGCCGCTGGTGACGGCGGCGGCGTTGCTGGATCTGGTGTCCGAAGCCTGGCTTGCCCGGCTGCTGGAGGGCTGTGCCCGCCAGGGGACGGCGGTCCTGTTCGCGCTGAGCTATGACGGGCGGATCCGCTGGTCGGATCCGCAGCCCCTGGATGCCGAGCTGGAGGATGCGGTGAATCGGCATCAGCGTTCGGACAAGGGCCTGGGGCCGGCGCTGGGCCCGACCGCCGCGTCGGTCTGCGCGGCCCGGCTCGAGGCGCACGGGCATCGCGTGGAAACGCGCGCGAGCGACTGGCGCCTGGATGCCGGGCAGGCGAAGCTGGGGGCGGCCCTGATCGACGGTTGGGTGGATGCGGCCTGCGAGGTCGTGCCAGATCGCGCGGCCGCGTTGCAGGCCTGGGGCGAGTCGCGGGCACGCGCCCTTGCCCGGGGCGAGGTCGAGCTGGTGGTCGGTCACCAGGACGTGCTGGGATTGCCGCCGGCTTGGGCGCGCGGGTGAATCGCGGGGTTCGGCAGGAAATCCCGGTACCCGTTTCGCTGGACGTTGAACCCGTGCAGGATAGAATCGGACGGGGATAACCGGAAAAGGTGAGGCATGGAACAGGCAGATAACAAGCAGAGAAGTTTCCTGAGTCGCTGGTGGATCCTGATCGTGATCGTGCTGTGGCTGATCGCCTGGTCGGCGCGGGACGTGCTGGCGCCCAGCGTGGAGGCGGTGCCGGAGGACGAAGACGTCGAGGCCGTGGCCGTGGCGGAGGATGATCCGGCGGCCGAGTCGCGCACGCCCGCGAGCCCGCCGCGCGAGGGCCGCCTGTCGGAGGGCGATATGGACCCGATGACCGGCGAGGCCTACGAGCGCGACGACGACACCGGCATGCATCGGCCGATTCCGGACCCGCGGGAGCAGCCGCGCACCACGGCCGACGGCGAGCCGGTGAGCGAGGAGCAGGTCGCGCGCCAGGTGCAGGAGGCGCTGGAGAACGGTCGCGCCGCGTACTGGAGTGACGGGCCGGAGGCTGCGGCTGCTGTCCTGCGGACCGCGCTGGCGGACATTCCGGCGACGGCCGCTCAGCGTGCCGACCTCTACGGCGAGCTGGGCAACGCCCTCTATGCTGCGGGGGATGCCCGCGGGGCCATGCGGGCATGGGACAGCGCCCTGGACCTGCTGCCCGCCGGCGAGCGACGCGTGATGGTCGAGCGCCTGGCGCCGGTGTATGACCGTCACCACCGGGACGGGGCGCGTCACCTGCGCCAGTTCCGGTAGTAGCGATCCCGGGCCGCCGTGCCCGGGCGATCAGAAAGGCCCCGGAGATGCACATCTCCGGGGCCTTTTGTCGTGTGGAGGCGCCGCGTCCGGCTAGTGCTCCTCAAACCAACTGGTAGCGGTGCAGCTTGCGCCACAGGGTACTGCGATCCATGCCGAGGGCGCGTGCGGTCTGCGAGCGGTTGCCGGCATGGGCCACCAGCGCCTCGCGCAGGCGCCGCGCCTCGGGATGTTCGCTGGCCTGGGTGCCATTGGCGCCAAGACTATTCGGCTCGGCACTGGCGGTGCGGCCGTGGTCATGCCCGTTGGTACGCGGGGCATGGATCGTGTCGCCCATGTCTGCATCCACCCGGATCGGCTGGGGCAGGGGGAAGTCGTCGACCTGGCCATCCCGGGCGTGCAGGGTCAGGCACTCGAAGACGTTCTCCAGTTCGCGGAAGTTGCCCGGCCAGGGGTGTTCCTGCAGCTTTTCCTTCAGATGGGGCGCGATGCGGATGCCGTGATGCACCTCGTAGGCCTGCAGCGTGGCCGCGAGATCGCGGGGACGATCGCGTAGCGGCGGGATGTCCACTGTTGCGACGGCCAGTCGGTAGAAGAGGTCGGTGCGGAATTCGCCGGCCTCCACCTGGCTGCGCAGATCCTGGTTCGACGCGGCGAGAATGCGCACGTCCACCTGCCGGGTGGTGTTCTCCCCCACGCGTTCGAAGGCGCCGTCCTGCACGGCGCGCAGCAGCTTGGCCTGCAGCCGCTGACTCATCTCCCCGATCTCGTCGAGAAACAGCGTGCCGCCATCGGCGGACTCGAAGCGCCCGATGCGGTCACTGACCGCCCCGGAGAAGGCACCCCGGGTATGACCGAAGAGCTCGGATTCGAGCAGTTCCTCGGGGATCGCCGCGCAGTTGATCTCGACAAACGGCGCCTCGGCGCGGCGGCTGGCCTGGTGGATCGCACGCGCCAGGCGGGTCTTGCCGGTGCCGGATTCGCCCAGCAGCATCACGCGCACATCGCTGGCGGCGACGCGCCGCGCGAACTGGAGGGTGGGGCGGCAATGGGCGTCATGGGAATGGAAGTGGCTGTCATCGAGTCCGTCCCGACCATCCTCGCTAACGGTCTCCACCGAGGTGGTGCGCCGGCGCTGCGGCTGCAGGGTGATCAGGCGCAGCGCGCGGGCGTCGTCGTTCAGGCGCAGGGGCTGGCTGATGACCTCCAGTGGCAGGGTCTCGTCCTCCAGTTCGGCCATCAGCGAGAAGTGCAGGGCGTGCGGGGTGCGGTTGGCGTCGGCGTCGTCGTCGCCGGCGGCGACGGCGGCCTCTTTCAGATGTGCCTCGAGATTCAGCGACCCGAGCTGGTCCAGGGTCAGGGGGGTATCCGGGGGGATTTGCAGGGTCTGGTGAAAGGCCGGGTTGGCGAACAGGACCCGGCCCCGGGTATCGCTGATGAGGTGTGGATCCCGACTGTGTCGGATGCAGATCTCGGCCAGTTCGGTTGTGGTCATCCCGCCTCCTTTTTCTTGTTGGAGGGGCCGGCGGCAGCGGGACGGTGTTGCAACACCCGGGGCCTCCTGCAACACCCGGGAATCCCCCGTTTCGCCAATCCCTGTCTCGGTTATAGCGCGAAACGGGGGTGTTGCAACAGGTGTGCCCTGAATATCAGCAAATCAGAATCAAGTGATTGATTTATAAGAATGTCACAATACTGGCATATACGTTGCTTGTAGTTCGGCATGAGTTCTTCTACATACTGGGATATGGATACCCGCTTCGGTGGTCATCCGGCTGACACCGGTCGCCGGACCAGGCTCGTTGCCGTTTCCCCCGGCAGTCGGTCGGCTGCGGCCCATCGTTTGCCCGGGCCCCGGCGCGTGCAGGCGCGCAGGCCCGGCACCCCCTCTCTCATCGCGGCATTCGGCGCGAGGTAGGACGATCATGATTGCTCGAGTCTCCCGACGCCTTCTGGCCCGGACCCTGCTGGGTGCGGCACTGGCACTGCCTCTGTGGGGCCTGTCGCTGGTGCATGCCTCCGGCCCCGTCCTCACGGTGGAGCCGGATCAGGCGGCCACCCAGACGGTCAGTGGCACGGTGATTCCCTTCCGCGAGGTCACGCTGACGGCGCAGTCCTCGGGGCGCGTGGTCGACGTAGCCGGTGCCGAGGGCGACCGTTTCGAACAGGGGACCGTGCTGGTAGCGATCAGCGATGACCGGCTGCGCGCCCAGCGCCAGGCGGCCGAGGCCGAGATGCGTACCGCCGAGGCTGCGATCCGCGAGGCCCAGATGCAGTACGGCCGCGAGATGATTTCGCCGCAGTCGCGCAACATCGGGCAGATGCCCGGCATGGGCGTGCCATCGATGTTCGACCAGATGTTTACCCAGCCGATGGGCCAGTTCATGGGCATGGGCGACCCCGCGCTGGACCGACGCACCGATCTCTACTCCCGCTACATCGGCGTGGACCAGGCCCAGGCGCGCTGGGAACAGGCCCGGGCCCGCGTGGCCGAGCTGGACGCCGCCATTCGCGACACCCGCTCCGAGGCCCCCTTTGACGGCCTGGTGATGCACAAGCACGTCGAAGAAGGCGACACCGTGCAGCCCGGGCAGCCGCTCGTCAGCTTCGGCCATGTCGAGTTCCTGCGCATCGAGGCCCAGGTGCCGGTGCGGCTGGTAAGCAGCCTGCAGGAAGACGACTACGTGCAGGTGCGGCTGGATACCGGCGACGAGGTGGAGGCCCGGGTCGCCCGGATCTTCCCCCTGGCCGATCCCCAGCGCCATACCGTGACCGTCAAGTTCGATCTGCCCCAGGGCGTGCGCGGCGGGCCGGGCATGCATGCGGCGGTGCATCTGCCGCAGGCCGGTACGCCGGGCAACCGCGTGGTGATCCCGCGTTCCGCCCTGATCCCGGGGGGCGCCTTGCCGCGTGTGGCCGTGCTGGACGGCGAGGGCCATGTGCGGGTGCGCATGGTGCGTCTTGGGGGGTCGCGCGGGGACCAGGTGGTAGTGACCTCCGGGCTGGAGCCGGGCATGCAGATTCTCGCGCGGCCGGATGCCGGCGTGCGCTCCGGCCAGCCGGTCGGTGGACGCTCTCCGGATGCGGGCGCCGGGCGCCGCGGGGGTGACGCCGATCCCTGGAGCCGCATGTAGGGACGCCTCTCCGGCCCAAAACCGGATTCACAGCACCGGCAGGCGCCCCTGGCAGGCGCACCGGTGGCAAGGCGCCGCCCCTGGCGGTGCCCGGGACGCCAGACCGACAACAGGACCGTTCAAGCTCGATGGCCGAAGACGACAGACAATCCGAGACCGGTTTCCGGCAGAAGCACGGCGACCCCGGCATTGCCGGGCGCATGGCGGCGGCGTTTATCCATTCGCCGCTGTCGCCGCTGCTGCTGCTGGCCAGTATCGCGATCGGCATCCTCGGCTTGATGGTGACGCCGCGCCAGGAGGATCCGCAGATCTCCGTGCCGATGGTGGACATCATGGTGTCCTACCCGGGCGTGCCGTCGGAGCAGGTGGCGAGCCTGGCGGCAAGGCCGCTGGAGCGGCTGATGAGCGAGCTCTCCGGTGTCGACAACGTCTACTCCGTATCGCATCGCGGCGAGGCGATGGTGACCGTGCAGTTCGATGTAGGCGAGGACATGGAGTCCTCGATCGTCAAGGTGCACGACAAGCTGTTTGCCAATCGTGACCTGATGCCGCCGGGTGTGAGCGAGCCGATGGTCAAGGCCAAGGGCGCGGATGATGTGCCGGTGGTGAACCTGACTTTCTGGTCGCACGAGGTGGATGATGCACTGCTCCGCCAGATCGCGCTGGATGCGCAGCAGCAGCTGAACGAGGTCCCCGATACCAGTCAGAGCTTCGTGGTCAGCGGGCGCGAGGAGCGCCTGCGCATCGAGGTGCAGCCGGAGCGCCTGGCCGGGTTCGATGTCAGTCTGGACCAGATCGCACAGGCCGTGCAGTCGGCGAACGTCGAGGGCGCTGCCGGACGCATCGAGAGCGATGGCCTGAGCACCGCGGTGTACACCGGGCGGTTCTTTACCGGGGCGGCGGATCTGGAGCAGCTGCTGGTGGCGGTCAGTGACGGTCAGCCGGTGTACCTGCGTGACGTGGCGGAGGTGACCTACGGACCGGGCGAGGTGGACCGCTTCGTGCGGCACTACTCCGGGCCGGCCGCCGTGGATCCGGACGCGGCGCCGGAGGGCGCGGCGGCGGTGACCCTGGCGATCGCCAAGAAGCCCGGCAGCAACGGCGTGACCGTGGCCAACAATGTCCTCGAACGTCTCGAACGCCTGAAGGGCAGTGTGATCCCGGACAACGTCGAGGTCGCGGTCTCGCGCGACTACGGCAAGACCGCCAACGAGAAGGTCAACGAACTGATCTTCAAGCTGTTCATCGCGACCTTCGCGGTGACCATCCTGGTCGGGCTGTTCCTCGGGATCCGCGCCGCGCTGGTGGTGCTGATCGTGATTCCGGTGGTGATCCTGTTCACCGTGTTCAGCGCCTGGGTCCTGGGCTATACCATCGATCGCGTCAGCCTGTTCGCGCTGATCTTCTCCATCGGCATCCTGGTGGACGACGCCATCGTGGTGGTGGAGAACATCTACCGACGCTGGCTGATGAAGCGCGGCATCGATACCGAGACCTCGGTAGATGCGGTGCGCGAGGTCGGCAATCCGACCATCCTGGCCACCTTCACCGTGATCGCGGCGCTGCTGCCGATGGGCTTCGTCTCCGGGATGATGGGCCCGTACATGCAGCCGATCCCGGTGCTGGGTTCCGTGGCCATGCTGTTCTCGCTGGTCGCGGCCTTTGTCTTTACCCCGTGGCTGACCCAGCGCCTGCGCCCCAGCATGGCCTACCTCGAAAAGGCCACCGACAAGGAACACCGCCAGGCCGAGAAGCTGGGTCGGTTCTATCGCACGGCGATCCCGGGACTGGCGGATAACCCCGTGCGCGGCTATGCCTTCCTGATCGGCGTGATCGTGATCTTCTTCCTGATGGTCAGCCTGTTCATGACCACCGATGTGCGCGTGAAGATGCTGCCGCTGGACAACAAGCCCGAGTTCCAGGTGGTGGTGAACTTCCCCGAGGGCACCGCCCTGACCGAGACCGCCACCCTGAGCCACGACATGGCACAGGTGCTGCGCGAGATGGACGAGGTGGTGGGCCTGCAGTCGTATGTTGGCACCGCGTCGCCGTTCAATTTCAACGGCCTGGTGCGCCACTACTACCTGCGCGACGAACCCTGGCAGGGGGATATCCAGGTGCAGCTGGTAGACAAGGGCGACCGCGGCCGCACCTCGCACGAGATCGCCACCGAGGCCCGCGAACGCCTGACCCCGCTGGCTCGCGCCGCCGGTGCGCGTATCCAGGTGGTCGAGATGCCGCCGGGCCCGCCGGTGCTGCAGTCGGTGGTGGCCGAGGTCTACGGCCCCGACGCGGCAACCCGCCGTGCGGTCGCCCGTGATCTGGAAGGCATGTTCGCCAATGCCGAGCACGTAGCGGACGTGGACAGCTTCCTGCAGGCGCCGCACGACGTCTGGCACTTTGATGTGGATCGTGACAAGGCCCTGCGCCGCGGCGTGACCGTCGAGACCATCAACCGCACCCTGGAGACCGCGATCGGCGGACAGATCCTGGGCGACGTGAAGGCGCAGTCGCTGGTTGAGCCGCACCTGATCGAGATGCGCCTGCCGATGGCCACGCGCAACGACATCCGGCAGCTGGAAATGCTGCCCGTGTTTACCCGGCAGGGCGGGTCCATCCCGCTGGCCGAGCTCGGCGAGTTTGTCCAGCGCCCGCAGGACGAGCCGATCTACCACAAGAACCTGCGTCCGGTGGAGTACGTGACCGGCGAGGTGGTCGGCCGCCTGGCCGCGCCGGTGTACGGGATGCTGGAGGTCCAGGAGCAGCTGGAGGACTACCGGCTTCCGGATGGCAGCCAGGTGCAGCCGCACTGGCTGGGACCGCCGCCGAATGACGATTCCACCGCGTTCGAGTGGGCCGGCGAGTGGACGGTGACCTACGAGACCTTCCGCGACATGGGCATCGCCTTCGCCATCGCGCTGATCCTGATCTACATGCTGGTGGTCTGGGAGTTCGGCAACTTCGTGCTGCCGGGCATCATCATGGCCCCGATCCCGCTGACCCTGATCGGGATCATCCCCGGCCACTGGCTGATGAACGCCGAGTTCACCGCCACTTCGATGATCGGCTTCATCGCACTCGCGGGCATCATCGTCCGAAACTCGATACTGCTGGTGGACTTCGGCCGCCAGGCGGTGGACGAGGGCCATGACGTGCGCGACGCGATGATCCTGGCCTGTCAGGCGCGTACCCGCCCGATCATTATCACCGCGCTGGCCCTGCTGGCCGGTTCCAGCGTGATCCTGTTCGATCCGATCTTCCAGGGCATGGCGATCTCACTGATGTTCGGCACCGTGGTGGCCACCCTGCTGACCCTGCTGGTAATCCCGCTGGGCTGCATCTCCGGGCGGCGTGCCTTCTGTCCGACCAGCCTGGACGAAAACGGCGAGGCGGCTGCGGTGTGCGCGAACGGTAATGGCAACGGCAACGGCAATGGCCATGGCGGTGGGACTACCCCGGCTCCGGGCGCGACCGCCGGCGCCGCCGCGGGCAACGACCTCTTCGGCCCGCGCGAGGGCGGGCCGGTCACCCAGGCGGTGCAGTACGCCGGCCTGTACCTCAAGTGCCTGGCCCTGGCCTTCCTCGAGGGCCTGCGCGATCTCGCGTTCGCCCTGTGGCGCCTGATCCGGTCCTTGCTGGAGCGCCGTCGCGACGGTGGCGGCGGGCCGGGCGGCCCGTCGGGCGGCGGCTCCACCCCGGGCTTCGGTAGCGGTCCGGCGAGTGGCGGGCCGTCGGACACGGGCTCCGGCCCGGCTGCAGGCAAGGCGCAGGACCGCCAATCGGCCGGTCCCGCGGATTCGGAGCCGGTCGCGCAGGCACCCCAACCGGCGGGTCGCCCGGAAGAGCCGGAGCCCGCCGCCGAGCCTCGGGGCACGGCGACCCCGCCGGCGGCCACCGACAACGCGGATGTGAAGGCCGAGGACGCGGCGCCTCCAAAGAAAGCGAAGTCCCGCGCGGCGTCGGCGAAGGCGACGTCCGCGTCCGGCGCCACGGAATCGCGGTCTGCGAAGGGCGGCTCCAGCCGCGCGGCCGGCGCGGCCGGGAGCGGTGCCGCGGGTACGAAGACCGCGAAGAAGGCGTCCAGTGGCACGACGAAGACAAAGACAAAGGCCAAGACGCAGTCCCAGGCCAGGACGACTAGCGGCGGCGCGGGTAGCCAGAGCAAAGGGCGTGCGAGCACGTCCGGCCAGGCCGCCAGCGGCCCCAAATCAAGTGGTGGCGCGGCGAACAAGCGCACGGCGCCGGCGTCCAACAAGAAGACCGGCGGAACCGCCAAATCCGCCTCGACCAGTAGCAAGACCGGCCGCAAGGAGAGCGGCACCACTCCCAAGGGGGGTGGCAAGTCGGGTACGCCCGGCAAGGGCCGCGCCCGGCGCGGGATTCGACTCAAATGATCACGCAAGCAAGACCTCAAGGAGGTTCCCGATGAAGAAGCGATTCAACACCCGAACGATCGGTACCACGCTGGCCAGCGCCGCTGTGGCATCCGTGCTGGCCCTGGGCGTGGCCCAGGCCGACGAACAGCAGGAACAGGGCTACGGCCAGGGTCCGGCGATGGGCCAGCAGGGTCCGGTGCCCGGCCCCTACGGTCACGCCCCCTATGGCCAGGGCATGGGCATGCATCCCGGCGCCGGGATGATGCAGCAGCGCGAAGGCTCCGGTGACTTCAGCTTCGGCATGTCCGGGCGAGGCCATGGCCAGGGCTACGGCCGCGGGTATGGCGACGGCTATGGTCAGGGTCAGGGCTATGGTCGGGGCTATCCGGGCTACGGTCCGGGCTATGGCTATGGTCCCGGGTACGGGCCGGGGCATGGCCAGGGCTACGGGCCCGGCCCGCAGCAGGGCGGCTTCGGCCATCCGGGGATGATGCAGCCGGGCTACGGCATGCAGCAGCGCCCGGGCTACGGCCAGATGCCGGAATTCGATCCGGAGAACCTGCCGGAAGACATGCCGGAAGAGATGCGCGAGCGCATCCAGGCGCAGCATGCCGAGCGCCAGGAACGCATGGAAGAGATGCAGGCCATGCGCGAGGCACGCCAGAAGGCGATGGAGGCCGGCCGTGCCGCATATGAAGAAGAGATGGAGCGCCAGCGCGAGCGCCGCATGGAGATGATGCGCGAGCGTCGTGAAGCCATGGAAGAAGGTGGCGGCTACTGATCCGCGGATCAGTGATTGCAAGGCGACGGGCGGGGGTGCCTGTCGCGGTGGAAGCGAGACGGAGGCGGTTCGCCATGCAGGGCAGGCAGTCCGGTCAATCGAAACGCACGCGAGTCAGCACGATCCCGATGCTCGGGGTCGTGCTGGCTGCGGGGTTCCTGTTGCCGGTCGCCGACCTGGCGGCGAGTGATCGCCACAACCCCTGGGCCTCCGGTTCGCCGGAGGTACAGCGCTCGGCCCCGGAACGCCCGCGCGGGCGCTTTCCGGACCGCGACTACGACCCGTCCCGACGGGCCGAATCGCGGGAGGCGCCGGGCCCGCCGCCGCATGCTCCGGGGTACCGGGGCTACGGGCCGCAAGGTCCTTACTGGGCGCCGGGTTCTCCGTCGTTCCACCCCCCTGGCGGGATGCCAGGAGGGTATCCATACGGATATCCGGGTTCGCCCGGGTATCCGGGAATGGGCGGGCCGTTTTCGGCCTTCCCCTGGGGGATGGGCGGTTTTCCGTTCCCCTGACCGGTAAGGCGCGCATTCGGGAAGCCCTCCCCGCGTGCGCGCATTCAAATTGAGGGCATGACTCCTTCAGGAGGTAGCACCATGAACAAGTTCGTCAAGGCAGCAGTTCTCGCCGTTTCCCTGGGTGGCCTGGCCGCCCCGATGATGGCCTCCGCCCAGTGGGGCGGCCCCGGCTACGGGTACGGGCCCGGTCCGTATGGCCCCGGCTATGGCTATGGTCCCAGCATGCCGTTCTTCGGTGGCCCGGGGTATGGCTCCGGCCGTAACTGGGGCATGGGCGACATGATGAGCGACATGATGGGCGACGGCTCCTTTGACTTCTCCGCCAGCGGTCGCGGTCGGGGTCACGGGTATGGCCATGGCTATGGTGACGGCTATGGCCGCGGCTATGGTTACGGCCATCCGGGTTACGGGTATGGTCCGGGCTATGGCTACGGCCCTGGCTACGGCTACGGCCCGCAGGGTTACGGCCCGCAGGGCTGGGGTCCGCAGGGTCAGATGCCCCAGCAACAGCAGCAGGGTCAGGGCAACTAAGTCCATCCCGCTGTTCGGGCCTGCCCGTTTCGGGCAGGCCTTTTTTCCGGAGTGTTGCGGATTGACGGGTTGCACGCAGCCGTCAATCCGCAATGTTCCAAGGAGACGCCATGCAGACCGTCGTCGCCAATCTCAAGGGTGGTACCGGCAAGAGTACCGTGGCCTTCAATCTGGCCTTGTGGCTGCTGGAAGGACGCCGCCGGCCCCTGACCGTGGACCTGGATCCCCAGCGCACCCTCAGCGACGTGCTGGAGGTGCGGCGGGAGGAGGGCTATGAACCGGCGCTGGATGCGGTGGAGGGCCTAGACGCGGCGCGTGCCCGCGCCGGTGAGTACGACGAGGTGCTGATCGATGTCGGCGCGTCGGACATGGCCTCGCTGATGGCGGCGGTGGAAGGGGCGGACCGCGTGCTGATCCCGGTGCCCCCCAGCCAGGCGGATGTCTGGTCAACGCATCGCTTTGTGCAAAGGATTCAGGAGCAGCGTGGATCCGGCGAACGCCCGGAGATCCTGGCGTTCATCAACCGCGCGGACACGCATCAGGCCGTGCGCGAGACCGACGAGACCTTTGATGCGCTGCGGCAGATCGACGGCGTGCGCCTGCTGAAGCCGCGGTTGAAGCAGCGCATGGCATTCCGGCGCTCGTTCAGTGAGGGGCTGTCGGTGCGCGAGCTGGAGCCCCGCGGCAAGGCCGCCGCCGAGCTGGATGCCCTGGCGGTGGCGCTGTTCGGGCGGCGGCGCCGCAAAAAACAATAACGATTCGCGCCCGGGGCTGCCGGGCTGCGGACGCGATGGAAGGAGGAGAGCTTCATGCGTTTCATCCGCAATGCACTGGTCGTGATCGGGCTCCTGGCGCTGATCGGCGTGGGGTATGCCATCTTCGCCTTCGAGCCCTACCTGAGCCAGGCACGCTCCCTGGACGCCCAGGCGCCCAAGGTCTATTCGCAGATGGCCCGGACGGTACTGGAGACGGGCGATGCCGCGGAGGCCATGGTCTACAAGCGCCAGGTGGACGAGGGGCTTGAAGTCGAGGACGTGGAGGATGTGCTGCGCCTGGTGGCCAACGAGCTGAATATTCGGAACGTCGGCGAGTTGCCGATGGGCGAGGAGGTCCGCAGCGTGACCGGCGAGGACTTCCCGTTCCTGAAGATCTACATGTTCTGCGATGTGGCCATCGCCGCGCAGATGGTCCGACACAGCCCGGCGATGGCGGCCTATATGCCCTGCCGGATCGTGCTGCAGGAGGATGCCGAGGGCAATCTGTGGCTGATGACCCTGGACCTGAACCCGATGATCCACGGGGGGCGGCCGTTGCCCGAGGATCTGCACGAGCAGGCGGTGTTTGTGAAGGAATCCCTGGAGGAAATTATCGATCGCGCTGCCGTTGGCGCCTTCTGACGGGGATGGCTCCCGTTTCCATGAAACAGCAAAGGGCGTTCAATGAGTGAAGAAAGTAGCAGCGAGTTTGCAGAGGTCCGTGACGAGGCCGACAAGGCGGATGCCCGTTCCCGGCGTCTGGAACTGATCGTCTACACCGCACTGGTGGCCTTCATCGTGCTGGCCATCTACGGCTTCTGGCTGATCACCAGCCTGACCCGGGATGTGGGCCAGCTTACCCAGGAGATCACCCAGATGACTCAGGTGATGGACCGCGACATGTCCACCATCGCGGGGCATATGGCGTCGATGGACCGGCAGATGACCGACATCAACAACACCATGCGGGTGATGAACGACGAGGTCGCGGTGATCGCCGGCAATACGCAGTCGATGGATGGCAACATCGGCTCCATGACAAGCGATACCCGCGTGATGGCGGGCTCGATCACGGGCATGCAGCAGGATATGTGGAGCCTGAATCGCAATGTGGGCGGCCCCATGGGTATGATGAACATGTTCAACCCATTCACCGATCAGGGCGGTCCGGTCCGGGGTTCCCCAGGGCCGTATTACCCGCGCTGATCGCGCGTTTTGACTGACGGAGTCCGCATGTTCAATCGTCCTGGCCCTCGCGTGCGCAAGCAGCTCAAGCTGCTGAGCGACCGCCTTGCCGAAGAGAATCCGGTCCTGAAAGGCGTGGTCGATCCGTTCCGGGATCTGGACCGGGTCGGCTATGCGGCCGGCCTCCTGGATCCCGCGGAGGATTCCTACGCCTTCACCATCTCCTGGTGGCCGATGATCGCCACGCTGGGCACCTTCTCCGCCGGCAAGTCCACGTTCATCAACGAGTACGTGGGCACGACGGTGCAGCGCAGTGGTTCGCAGGCGGTGGACGACAAGTTCACCGTGATCAGCTACGGCGGCAGCGAGCGCGTGCAGGAACTCCCGGGGCTGGCTCTGGACGGCGATCCGCGCTTCCCGTTCTATCGGGTGTCCGACGAGATCGAGCGGATTACCGACGGCGGCGGGCGCACGGTGGACCACTTCCTGGCGATGAAGACCGCGCGCTCGGAGCGTCTGCGCGGGCGCATCATCATCGACTCCCCCGGCTTCGATGCCGACGAGCAGCGCGCGACCATCCTGCAGCTGACCGATCACATCATCGACCTGTCCGATCTGGTGCTGGTGTTCTTCGACGCCCGCCACCCGGAACCGGGCGCGATGCGCGACACCCTGGAGCACCTGGTCAACCGCGTCGCCGAGCGCAACGACTTCACCAAGCTGGTGTTCATCCTCAACCAGATCGACACCACCTGGCGCGAGGACAACCTGGAGGAGGTCGTCTCCGCCTGGCAGCGGGCCGTGGTGCGCCAGGGCAACGCGACCGGGCGCTTCTACTGCCTGTACAACGAGAGCGCGGCGGTGGAGATCGGCGATCCGCAGGTGCGCGAGCGCTACGAGGAGAAGTCCCGCCGCGATCGCGAGGAGATCCACGCCAAGATCCAGGAGATCAGCTCCTCGCGCTCCTACCGCATCCTGGGCTCGCTGCAGGCCATCGCCGAATCCATCGAGATGGACGCCCTGCCGGCCCTGAAGAAGGCGCTGGAGAAGTGGCGCCGCCGGGTGGTGCAGTTTGATGCCGGGATGTTCGCCGTGGTCGCGGTGCTTTTGGGCCTGATCGGGTACCAGTCGGCAGGGGGCATCGCGCCCTGGACCGACGGGAGCGTCTGGCAGGCCATGGGCGAGCGTCCGATGATGACGGGCTTCGGGCTCGTCGTGCTGGCGATCGTGCTGGGCGGCATCCACTTCTTCAACCGCCGCTGGCTGGCACGGCGCATCGCGCGGACCCTGCCGACCGAGACCGCCGCCGGGAACTGGCGCGCGGCGTTCGAGAAGAACACGCGCCCCTGGCAGCCGATGATGGGACGGGCGCCACTGGGCCTGGGGCGCCGCATGATCAGCCGCCTGCATCAGCTGCGCGACCGCGCCGAGGCCTATATCCAGCGCCTGAACAATCAGTTCGTGGATGCCAGCCCGGTCTCGCGGCAGGGCGGGCGTGCCTCGGCCACCGATACCTACAACCCGCCGCAGCCGGAGGCCCCGGCCGCGCAACCGACGCCGGGCGCGGAGCCGCCCCGCGATTACGCCGAGTCGGAGGCACCGGAGAAGCGCTAGCCGGCTCGCGCCACACCCCCAAAGCCGGCACAGGCCGGGGGGCGGCTATATTAGCCGTAGATGTTGTGCAGGAGGAGCACGATGACCATACTGGCGTGGCTCATGTTTGCGCTGGCCATGATTCTGGTCCCAATCTCGGTATGGGCCAGCATGGCGGCGCTGGGGGTTTGTGCCGGATGTGCACTGATCCGTGACTGGCGCAGGGGGCGCCAGGCGTCGGGGCAGTGAGCCGGTCGGCCCACGGGCTTTTAACCAACCGGGGACGGGTCGCGCAGGGGGCTGTGGCGGATCCGGTTCCTGATACCACTGGAGGAGAGAGTAGAAATGAGTGATCAAAAGAAGATGGCCATCATTGCCACCAAGGGCAGCCTGGACTGGGGTTATCCCCCGTTCATCCTGGCCTCCACCGCGGCTGCCCTGGGCTATGACTGCGAGGTGTTCTTCACCTTCTATGGCCTGCAACTGCTGCGCAAGAAGCTGGATCTGCAGGTGACCTCGCTGGGCAACCCGGGCATGCCCATGCCGATGCCCATGCCGGTGATGCTGCAGGCCCTGCCGGGCATGCAGAAGATGATGACCGTGATGATGAAGAAGAAGATGGCGGCCAAGGGCGTCTCTGATCTGGGCGACCTGCGCGAGCTGTGCCTGGAGGCCGAGGTGCGCATGATTGCCTGCCAGATGACGGTGGACCTGTTCGACATGGACACCAGCGAATTCATCGACGGCGTGGAATACGCCGGGGCCGCGGCGTTCTTCGAGTTCGCCGGCGAGTCCGACATCTGCCTGTTCATCTGAACCGGCGGCGCGCCTGACGCGCCCTCAAGGCCCCGCGGCCCCGGCTGCGGGGCCTTTTTCGTTTTCGGGCTTCATGCCGCAGCTGAAAGGACATTTTCACCACGAAGCGCACGAAGGCACGAAGAAGGGCCAGGGCGATTGAACCACGGAGAGCACGGAGTGCACTGAGAACACTGTAGTTGTTCGGGTGCTCAGGGTGCGTTGATCACAGCGAACCGCATCGCGGCCGGTTCGCTCCATAGGATGGACGCGCTGGGATGCTGGTCATCGGCGTCCTGCCCACCCAGGAAGGGATTTCTCCGTGCCCTCTGTGTCCTCCGTGGTAGAAACGCTTTCGACCTTGACCGTGACCTTCTTCGTGCCTTCGTGCGCTTCGTGGTGAATATAGAAAGGGATCCTAGTCGTGGCCGGCGTACATGGCCTCGATGGCGTCGGCGTAGTGCTGGGAGATGACCGGGCGCTTGAGCTTCATGGTCGGGGTGAGCATGCCGTTGTCCACCGACCAGGGTTCATGCACTACGTGCACGTGGCGGATCTTGGCGTAGCCGGGGAAGTCGCGCAGCTGGTATTGAATCCGCTGGAGCAGGGCGCGCTCGGCGGAGCGCGGCAGGCGGCCGGCGGTGCCGGGGTCGAGGTCGTGGTCCTCGGCGAAGGTGGCCCAGGCCTCGGGCTCGGGGACAACCAGGGCGGTCAGGAAGGCGTGGCTGTCCCCCACGACCATGACCTGGTCGAACAGGGCGTCCAGGGCGATGGCCATTTCCATGTCCGCCGGCGGGACCTTCTCGCCGTTGGTGAGCACGAGGATGTCCTTCAGTCGCCCGGTTATAAAAATGTGCCCATCGTCGTCGATCCGGGCTTGGTCGCCGCTGTGCAGCCAGCGATCCTCGTCGATCGTGCTGGCGGTAGCCTCCTCGTTCTTCCAGTAGCCGAGCATCACGCAGCTGGAACGGGTGAGCAGTTCGTCCATCTCGCCGATCTTGACCTCAATGCCGGGCAGCGGCTTGCCGATGGAGGCGGGCAGGTTGTCGTCCGGGGTATTCACGCTGACCACCGGGCTGGATTCGGTCATGCCATAGCCGTGCAGCACCGGCAGGCCGAGACCGATGAAGAACCGGGCGATCGGCGGCGGCAGGGGCGCGCCGCCGCAGACCGCGAAGCGCAGCTTGCCGCCCAGGCGGTCCAGGACCTTGTGCGCGACGAGGCGCTCCAGCAGCGGCCACAGCAGGAAGCCGGGCGACCAGGACGCGCGTCCCTGCTGGTATTCGAAGCGGCGCCAGCCGATGGCCACGGTGGCCTTGAACAGCCCACGGCCCAGCGCGGATTTCTGTTTCAGGCCGGCCTGGATGCGGCCATGCACGCGTTCGTAGATACGCGGAACCGAGATCAGCACGGTCGGCTGGACCGACATCAGGTCCTCGCCCAGCCCCTGGATGGAGCGCGCGAACGCGACCTCGGCACCGATCAGCATCGGCATGTAGTAGCCGCCGGTGCGCTCCAGCATGTGCGACAGCGGCAGGAAGGAGAGGAAGCGGTCGGCATCCGACAGCGGCCCGGCGGTGGACGAGGCCTGGGCGTTGTCGAGGATGTTGCGGTGCGACAGCATCACGCCCTTGGGCCGCCCGGTGGTGCCGGAGGTGAACACAATGGTGGCCAGGGCCAGCGGGTCGAGATCCGGGCGATGCACGCGTTCCGGGTCGCCGCGTTCCAGCCAGGTCTCGAGGTCCATCACCCGTTCGTCCTCGGGTTGGCCTTCGGTGTGGCCCAGGCAGACGATGCGCTTGAGCGAGGGCATGTTCGCGAAGTGTTCGGACAGGCGGCGACTGTGCGCGCTCTCGCCCAGCAGGAGCAGGCGCGCCTGGGTCTGGCCGATGATGTAGGCGACGTTGTCCGGGCGGTCATCGGTGTACAGCGGGACCGTGATCAGCCCGAGTTCGGTGGCGGCCTGGTCGAAGGCGACCCACTCGCGCGAGTTGCCGAGCATCAGTGCGACCCGTTCCCCGGGCTTGAAGCCCTCGCGCGCCAGTGCCGCCTGCCAGCGATCCACCATCGCGGCCATTTCGCTCCAGGTCGTTTGCTTCCAGGTCTCGTCGGCGGCGCTGTAATGACGATAGGCCGGCGCATCCGGGCTCATGGACACGCGGGTGCGGAACAGCGCGGGGAGGGTCGGAGCCTGTTCCGGGGTGATGGTGGTCGACGGCATGGCGTCCTCGCAAGCGGGGTTCGGTTGTCCCGGACGTTAGAGGACGCACGCGGGCGGGGCAAGCCCGGTGACTTCAGCGAATCCCCAGGGATACACTGATCGATGTACACGCTCGCGCTCGAGTCGCTTTTGCGTGCGAACAAGGCGCGGTGACTGCCGTGCAGTCAATCTGCACAAGGGAGCCGCAACGCCGTGCGCGCGCAAAAGAGGCCGAGCCCCTTCGGGGTTGGCACCCCAGGTTCCCCGATCCTGCGTTGCGGCCCTTGCCGGTAGAACCACTACCGGCTGCGCACCGCGCCTTGTCTCGGAAAACCTGGGGTGCCAACGCGAGGGTGTACATCGATCAGTGTATCCCTAAGGGATGGGCAACGGGCTGGTAGGCGATTGCGCCCAGTACCAGGCTGAGACCGATCAGGGCGATGACACCGCCACCGGCCAGGCCCAGGGCCGGGCCGATGTAGGTCAGCCGGCCCATGCGGGTCGGGCCCAGCCAGCGCCGGGTCCAGTCGCGTGCCGAAACGGCGAGGGTCGCCAGCACGGAGACGGTGGCGGCGGTCCCCAGGGACATCGCGAGCACGGCCGCCACGCCGGCCCAGGCCAGTCCCAGCGCGGCGGAGACCGCCATGATCAGCACGGCGCCGGAACAGGGGCGGATGCCGACGGCCAGCACGGTACCCCACCAGGTGCCGCGGTGGTTGGGGTCTACGTGGTGCGGGGTCCCGCAGCCACAGTGGGCGTCATGTTCATGTCCATGGGTATGGCCATGCTCGTGGTCGTGTCCATGGACGGGCGCGGCCCGATGCGCGCGATGCAGCCGCCACGCGTGACGCAGGGCGCGCGCCATCAGCCACAGCCCGAGCAGCGCGACCAGGGCGAAGCTGGCGATCTCCAGGGTGCGCACCTGGCCCAGGGTGTCCCGCGCCAGCCAGCCGAACAGGCCGATCAGCACGCCGACCAGTACGATGGCGGTGACGCCCTGTGCCAGCGCCGAGACGGTGGACAGCAGGATGCCGCGGCGGAGATTCTGGGGCTGGGTCAGCAGATAGGCGCTGATGACGGCCTTGCCGTGGCCGGGGCCGGCGGCATGGAAGATCCCGTACAGCAGGCTGACTAGGATCAGCGCCCCGGCGGTGTGCGCGGTGGGTCCGTCGCGCAGGGCGTGCAGGCCTTCGGTCAGGCTGCGGTGCAGCTGGCGCTGGGTCTGCAGCATCCAGCCGGTCAGGCGTTCCAGGGCGCCGGGCGGTTCGGCCAGCGGCGCCGGGGCGTCGAGGCGGTCCGGGGGCGTCGGGGCCGCGCGCTCGGCGGGCGCCTCGGTGGGGGCGCCCAGTGGGTGGCCGGTCTCGGCCTGTGCGAGGCCCGGACCGCTGAACAGCAGGCACAACGCGAGCAGCATCAGCAGGCTCGGGAAGGCGGACTCCAGCAGATGCCGGATTCGATGCGTTACCTGGTCCATAACGTTACTGTATAACACACGAGCGGTCGGGTGGTGTGTGCGCCGTCCGGTTGTGAAGCGGCATCCCCCTCAGTCGCATTCCAGCGTGGCGGTCTCCGCGAAGTGGCGTCCGAGGTTGTCGACCGGGCTGCGATCCTGGCGTTCCAGGGTCGCGGCGTAGCGGATCAGCTGCGGGTCGGGCCGCGGTTCGTCGATCGTCACCGCGCAGCCGGGCCGGTTCTCGACGAAGACGATGTCCTCCGGGTCGTGAAGGATCTCGATCCAGTACTCGGGATCGAACACGCGGTAGCTGAAGCGGTCCCCGGCCGTGATGTCGAGGCCCTCCAGCGGCAGCTCGAAGCGCAGGTGCAGGCGGCGGTCCTCCAGGGTCAGACGGGCGTTGCGCGCCGGCGGGACGTCCAGGTCGCGCTCGCCGGCGCTCAGTTCGGTGAAGTAGTCATGCCCGGCCAGGTTCTCGCGCATCCGTTGGGCGGCGTGCTCCAGGGCCGTGTCAATGTCGGTGTCCCCGTCGAGCTGGCCGGTCAGGTCCTCCAGCAGCATGTGGCTGTAGGTGGGGTCGATGCGCCAGGACTGCTCCATGCGTAGCAGCTCGCCGGCCTCGTTGAAGACCAGTCCCACGCGCAGGTCGATCCAGGCATGCGGGTGGGCGAGCACCCCGGTGGGCAGCAGGCCCAGGATCAGCACGAACCAGGGGCGGATACGCATCGGCTTCAGGTG
Source organism: Thioalkalivibrio sp. ALE31 (assembly GCF_000377405.1). Classification (GTDB taxonomy): domain Bacteria; phylum Pseudomonadota; class Gammaproteobacteria; order Ectothiorhodospirales; family Ectothiorhodospiraceae; genus Thioalkalivibrio. Next base: position 44,447 of record NZ_KB905022.1, read on the forward strand.
GCGCGCTGCCAGCGCGTGCCGTCGGGGGTGTCCTCGAGCTCGATGCCGCGGGCCGTCAGCTCGTCGCGGATGGTATCGGCGGTCGCGAAGTCCCGGTTCTTGCGGGCCGCCTGGCGCGCGGCGATGCGCTCCTCCACCCAGGCGGCGAGGTCGTCGTCGCCGGCATCGCCCTGAAACCAGACGCCCGGGTCCTGCTGCAGCAGGCCCAGCAGGCCGGCCCCGGCCAGCAGCTCGCCCTTGCGCCGGGCGCGTTCGGCGTCGTCGCCGGCCGCGGCCAGGGCATCGCTCATGCGGTGCAGCGCGGTGATCGCGGCGGGGGTGTTCAGATCGTCCAGCAGCGCCGCGAACACCGGGGTGTCGGCGGCGGCGACCGGGGCGGGTTCGATGCCGGCGGCGTCGCGCAGCACGCGGTACAGCCCGTTCAGGCTGTTGCGCGACTGGGTCAGGGTCTCTTCCGAGAAGTTCAGCGGCGCACGGTAGTGGCGCGACAGCAGTGCCAGGCGCAGGACCTCGCCGGGGTAGTGCTGCAGCAGGTCATGCAGCAGCTGGAAGTTGCCCAGAGACTTGGACATCTTCTCGCCGTCGATGGTCAGGTGGCCGTTGTGCACCCAGTAGCGGGCGTAGTGCGTGCCGTGTTCGTGGCAGCCCTCGGCCGCGCAGCCCTGGGCGATCTCGTTTTCGTGGTGCGGGAATACCAGATCGTGGCCGCCGCCGTGGATGTCGATCATGGGCCCCAGGTGGCTGCGGATCATCGCGGTGCATTCCAGGTGCCAGCCGGGTCGGCCGTTGCCCCAGGGGCTGTCCCAGCCGGGCTCGCCCGCGGCAGCCGGCTTCCACAGCACGAAGTCGCCGGGGTGGCGCTTGTAGTCGGCGACCTCGACCCGGGCCCCGGCCTGCATGTCGTCCAGCGAGCGGCCGGACAGGGCGCCGTACTCGGGGTAGGAGGTCACGTCGAACAGCACGTGATCCTCGGCGACGTAGGCGTGGCCGCGGTCGATCAGGCGCTGGATCAGCTCGATCATCGGCTGGATGTGTTCGGTTGCGCGCGGCTCCAGGGTGGGCTCCAGCGTGCCCAGCTCGGCGATGTCCTCGTGGAAGGCGCGGGTGAAGCGTTCGGTCAGGGCGGCAATCGGCTCGCCGCTGTCGGCGGCGGCCTTGTTGATCTTGTCGTCGACGTCGGTGATGTTGCGCGCGTAGACCACGTGGTCCGGACCGTAGAGTTCGCGCAGCACGCGGAACAGCACGTCGAACACCACCACCGGGCGCCCGTTGCCGATGTGCACCCGGTTGTACACGGTGGGGCCGCAGACGTAGAGGGTCACCCGCTCCGGGTCCTGCGGCACGAAGGCTTCGTCGTGCCCGCCCAGGGTGTTGTGCAGGGTAAGGGTCCGGGGCTCGCTCATTATTCGGTGTTTCCCTTGCCGTAGAGCGTCTCCGGCGCGATCTCGGGGTCGCTGGTGACCACGACACTGTCGTTCTCGACCTGCAGGTAGAAGCAGCTGCGACGTCCGGTGTGGCAGGCCGGCCCGGTCTGGTCGACCTTCAGCAGCAGGGTGTCGCCGTCGCAGTCCAGGTGCAGGGAGTGCAGTTGCTGGACCTGGCCCGACTGCTCGCCCTTGCGCCACAGTGCCTGGCGCGAGCGTGAGTAGTAGCACACGCGCCCCGTGGCCAGGGTCTCGTTCAGGGCCTCGCGGTTCATCCACGCCAGCATCAGGACCTCGCCGGTGTCGTGCTGCTGGGCGATCGCGGGGATCAGGCCATCGGCATTGAGCTTCAGGCGGTCCAGGACGTCGGAGATCGGGTGGCGTTCGCCACGGGGTTCGCTTTCGAGTTGCTTGAACATCGCTGCGTCCGCTTGCGGGAGCGGCGAAGAATAGCATTTTCCCCGGGGCTCCCGAAGCCCGGGCAGGGGCGCGGTGGGTACGGGCCTTGCGCGGCGGCCCCGGGTGGTCGATGCTCGAGACAGGCGGATCTCCACGGCAACCGGGAGGCTAGATGGAGCAAGACAGGCAGAGGGCACGCAGGCCCAGCGCGGGGCGGACCGCGGCCATTATCGCCGTGGTGTATCTGGTCTTCGGGCTGGCATGGATCGGGCTGTCCGACCGCGCCCTGCTGCTGATGGTCGACGATGTGGCCTTGCTGGCGCAGTTGCAGACCCTGAAGGGATGGGGCTACGTGACGGTCACCGCCGCGGGCCTATTCCTGCTGGTGTATTACCCGCTGCGGGCGCGCGACCGCGCCTCGCGCGAGGCGCGCCGGCTGACCGCGATTGTCGAGCGTTCGCCGGTGGTCGCGATTGAATGGGCGACCACGCCCGGCTGGCCGGTCACTTTCGTGTCACCGAACATCGCCCGCTGGGGCATCGATCGCCATGCCCTGCTGCAGGGCGACGTGAATTACGCCGAGCTGATTCACCCCGAAGACATCGACCGCATCGTGGCGGAGGTGGCCGCGCATATGGAGCACGGCCCGGATCGCTATACCCAGCTCTACCGCCTGCGCAGCGGCGAGGGTAACTGGCTCTGGGTGGAAGACCGGACCTGGCTGACTCGCGACGAGGCCGGGCGGGTGACACGCATCCACGGCCTGCTGCTGGATGTGACCGAGCGCCTGCGCGCCGAACGGGACCTGCGTGACTCGGAGACCCGCTTCCGCGCGATCTTCGACAACGTGCAGGAGGCGATCCTGCTGCAGGACCTGGATACCGAGGCCCTGATCGGGGTGAATGCCGCCGCCGAGCGAATGTACGGCTACAGCCGGGCCGAACTGCTCGCCTGCAGTGTGGATGACCTGAGCGCGGACGAAGGCGGCTACGACGTACAGCGGCAGAAGGCGCTGATGGAGCGCGCCCGGCGCGGGGAACAACTGGTCTTCGAGTGGCGGGCGCGCCACCGCGACGGCCACGGCTTCTGGGTGGAGGCCAACCTGCAGGCCACCGAGATCGCCGGCGAAAGGCTGCTGCTGGTCACCCTGCGCAACATCGAGGCGCGCAAGCAGGCCGAAGCGGCGCTGGCGCGCCAGGTGGATCGACTGAGCCAGGCGGAACGCCACGCGGGCCTGGGCAGCTGGGAGTTCATGCTGGAGACCCGCGAGCTGTGGTGGTCGGATCGGCTGTATGCCCTGCTCGGGTGCGATGCCCGTTATGGCACCCCGACGCTGGAGGCCTTCGCCCGGGATTTCTTCGATCTCGACTCCGCGGACGGGAAGAGCTTTTCCGATGCCATGGAAACGCTGATCGCCGGCGGACATCCCGGGCCGCGGCGGCTGTTGCTGAAGGCGCGCCCGGAGGTTCGCGCGGAGGCGTGGTTCAGCATCACCATGGAGGCCCCGCTCGAGCGGGCCGACGGCATGCACTACGTGCAGGGCACGGTGCTGGAGGTCACCGAACTCAAGCGCAGCGAACTGGAACTGCGCGACCTGAATGCCACGCTGGAACAGCGGGTGACGGAGCGCACGGCGGCTCTGCAGGCCCTGAACCAGGAACTGGAATCGTTCTCCTACGCGGTCTCGCACGACCTGAAGGCCCCGTTGCGCGGAATCGAGGGCTACAGCCAGCTACTGGAGGCGGACTACGGCGAGCAGCTGGAGGGCGAGGGGCGTACGTTCGTGCGCAACATCCGCCAGGGCGTGGCGCAGATGAACGAGTTGATCTCCGATCTGCTGGCCTATTCACGTATGGAGCGCCGGCCGCTGGAGGAACGGGAGGTTCGTGTGCGCGCGCTGGTGGAGGAGGTGCTCGAGTCGGTGGACCCGAAGCTGCGCAGCCGTGCCGAGGTGACGCTGGAGATCGATCCCGATCTGGTGTTCCAGAGCGACCCCGATGGCGTTGCGCTGATCCTGCGCAATCTGCTGGAAAATGCCTTCAAGTTCAGTGCCGAGCGCGAGACACCGCAGGTGACGGTGCAGGCCGAATCCCGCAGCGCTACACTCGGGATCTCGGTACAGGATAACGGGATCGGCTTCGACATGGCGTTTCAGGATCGCATCTTCGATATCTTCCAGCGCCTGAACCGCGCCGAGGCCTACCCGGGAACCGGTGTCGGCCTTGCGCTCGTGCGGCGAGCGGTCAACCGCCTGGGCGGGGAGATCCGCGCCGAGGGTACGCCGGGCGTGGGCGCCCGCTTCCACGTGGAGTTCCCGCGATGAGCACGGCCGCGCGTCAACCGTCCATCCTGGTGGTCGAGGACAACCCGGTGGATATCGACCTGATGCGGCGCGCCTTCGAGCGGCGCAACCTCACCAACCCCCTGGAGATCGCGCGCGATGGAGTGGAGGCCCTGGCGTTCCTCGAGTGCTGGGAGCGGGGCGAACTGGCGCTGCCGGCGGTGATCCTGCTGGATATCAAGCTGCCCAAGGTGGACGGGCTGGAGGTGCTGCGCCGGATCCGCGAACACGAGCGTTTCCGCCGCATTCCAGTGGTCATGCTGACCTCCTCCAGCGAGGATCGCGACATCGCGACCGCCTACGACTGCGGGGCCAATTCCTACATCGTCAAGCCGGTGGACTTCGCCAAGTTTGTCGATGTCGCCGAGCAGGTGGAGCTGTACTGGTGCCTGCTCAATCACCCGCCGAGCTGAACCTGCGGCTGCCCCCGAAAGAGACCTGATGCGAATCCTGCTCGTGGAAGACAACCCGGCGGATGCCGACCTGCAGCGCCGGGTGCTGGAGCGCGAGGTGCCGGGTGCCGAGGTGCACCGGGCGGCGTCGCTGGCCGAGGCCCGGGGCGCGCTGGCTGGCGCTGCGGTATTTGACTGTGTGGTGGAGGACCTGCGCCTGCCGGACGGCAGCGGCCTCGAACTGATCGGCGAGCTGCAGGCCGCCGGGCGCGACGAGGCGGTGCTGGTGCTGACGGGCCACGGCGAACAGGAGACCGTGGTCGCGGCTTTCCGGGCCGGTGCCGACGACTACCTGACCAAGTCCGATGACTACCTGGAGCGTCTGCCGGCGCGCGTGGTCGATGCCCGTGCTCGCCGGGAACTGAGCGTGGCCAACGGGCACGAGCCGCTGCGGGTGCTGTATGCCGAGCATAATGCCTTCGATGTGGGGCTGACGCGCCGCGAGCTCGCGCATACCGCCCCCCACATCCAGCTGGAGACGGTGCACACCGCGGAGGAGGCCCTGGCGGCGCTGACGCCGGATGCAACCGGCGCTGTCGGCTTCGACCTGCTGCTGGTGGACTACCGCCTGCCGGGGTTCGACGGCCTGGAGCTGGCGCGGCTGGTGCGCGAGGAACGCGGGCTGGATCTCCCCACCGTTCTGGTGACCGGGCAGGGCACCGAGGACCTGGCGGCCCGCGCCCTGCGCATGGGCGTGGACGACTACGCGGTCAAGCGCGAGGGGTATCTGAAGATGCTCCCGGTGCTGCTGGACCAGGTCCATACGCGCGCCCGCCTGCGCCGGGAACAGGCCGCCCTGGCGGCCTCCGAGCGCCGGTACCGCGAGGTGATCGAGCGCGCCGGCGACATCGTCTTCGAGACCGATGCCGCCGGTTGCTGGCGCTTCCTGAATCCCGCCTGGACGGCGATCACCGGTCATGCGGTGGAGTCCGCGCTCGGCGAAGAGATGCTGGCCTTCATGCCACTGGAGGATCGCGCGATGGCGGCGCGGCTGCTGGCCCGTGCCGCGGAGTCCGACGACGGACGGCTGGAGACCGAGATCCGCCTGCGCACGGCGGATGGGTCCCTTTGCTGGCTGGAGCTGCGTGGCCAGGCCAATCTGGATGCCGAGGGGCGGCCGATCGGGTTGTCCGGCAGCCTGGTGGACGTGACCCGGCGGGTTCTGGACCAGCGGATCCAGGAGGTCCGTGCGAGTGTGCTCGGGCGTCTGGCCACCGGCGAGCGCGACCCGCGCCTGCTGGAGGATGTGGTCAAGGGTCTGGAGGCGCTGGCGCCGGGGCTGCACGGTTGCATCATGCTGCTGGATGGCGACACCCGGGAGCTGCACGGTGTGGCGGCTCCGCGCGTGCCGGATCCGTTGCGCAGCGCCACCCGCCGTATCCGTGCCGAACAGGGCCAGGGTTCCTGCGGCGAGGCCGCCTGGAGCGGCGAGCCGGTGATCATCGAGGACTGTAGCGCCCACCCCAACTGGGTCGGGTTCTGCGATCTCGCGCATGGCGCGGGGTTCCGGGCCTGCTGGTCATTCCCCTTCCGCGATGCCGATGGCAGCGTCCTGGGTACGCTGGGGATCTACGTGGCGGCAGCGCGCGGACCGTATGCCGGCGAGCGCGTGCTGATCGACGAGTTCACCCAGATCGCCGGGCTGGCGGCCCAGAAGCTGCGCGTGTCGCAGGCGCTGGGCGAACGCGAGCGGGCGCTGCGCACGGCGGCCGAGCTGACCGTGGAGCTGCTGCGCGAGGACAACCCCGCGAGCGTAATCCACCGGTTGCTGGCCGAACTGGGGCAGGAGGCGCATGCCGATCGGGCCTACGTGCGGGTGGCCGAGCTGGACCATGCGGTGCGCGAGGCCCTGGATATCCATCGCTACTACTGGGTGCGCACGGACACTGATCAGGTAGTGCGGCCGCCGCCGCTGCGCAACCTGAGTCTGGAATCGGTCCTGCCGCGCTGGCACGAGATCCTGCAGGGCGGTGGTGCGGTCGAGGTGCTGACCCGGGAGCTGCCGGATGCGGAACGCGAGATCCTGGAGGCCGCGCAAAGCCAGGCGGCCCTGCTGGTCCCGCTGTACGTGGAGGCCGAATACCGCGGCTTCCTGGCCCTCGATCGAGTGCGGCGCGCGCAACGCTGGACCGCGGCGGACCAGAGTCTGGCGCGCATCGTTGCGTCCAGTCTGGGCGCCGCGCTGGAACGGCGTCAGGCCTTGCTGGGCCTGCGGCGCATGGCGGCGGTCTTCGAGAGTACCCGGGACGGGATCATCATCACCGACCTGACCCCGCGGATCATTGCGGTGAACCCGGCCTTCGTCGATATCACCGGCTTTTCCGAGGCGGAGGCGCTGGGGCGCAACCCGAGTTTCCTGCAGTCCGGGCGTCACGATGCGGCGTTCTTCCAGCGCATGTGGGACGCTCTCCATCATGAGGGGCACTGGCAGGGCGAGATCTGGAACCGCCGGCGCAACAGCGAGGTGGCGCCGCAATGGCTGAGCCTCAATACCGTCTACGACGAGCAGGGTCAGGCCCTGCACTACGCCGGGGTGCTGACGGATATGTCGGAGCTGCGCCGCTCGGAGGAAGAGCTCCAGTACCTGGCCCGGCATGATGCGCTGACCGATCTGCCCAACCGCACGCAGCTGCAGGTGATACTGGGCCAGGCGCTGGAACGCGCCCGGGCCCACGGCTATCGCGTCGCGGTGCTGAATCTGGATCTCGACCGGTTCAAGAACGTGAACGACTCGATGGGCCACCCGGTCGGCGACCGGGTGCTGGTGGAGGTTGCGCGGCGGCTGCGCGAGGCGGTCGGGCCCTCCCACGCACTGGGCCGCCTGGGTGGTGACGAGTTCCTGATCGTGGCGGAGAATCCGGCCAGTGACGAGACCGTGGCCCGTTGTGCCCGCGACCTGCTGGCCAGCCTGGAGCGCCCGCTGGTGCTGGACGATGGGCGTTCGGTGTACCTGAACGGCAGTATCGGCATCAGTCTCTACCCCGAGCATGGCGACTCGGTGACGGAACTGATCCAGCACGCCGATGCGGCTATGTACCAGGCCAAGGCCTCCGGGCGCCAGACGTGGTCGGTCTACACCCAGGCCCTGACCCGCGCGGCGGACGAACGCCTGGAACTCGAGAACCGCCTGCGGAAGGCCCTGGAGACCGAGAACGGCGAGCTTCGCCTGCACTTCCAGCCGCAAGTCCGCCTGGAGGATGGACAGCCCTTCGGCATGGAGGCGCTGCTGCGCTGGCAGCCGGAGGACGGGCCGATGATCCCGCCGGATCGGTTCATCCCGATCGCCGAGGACACCGGCCTGATCGTCGCGCTGGGCGAGTGGGTTTTGCGCGAGGCCTGCGACGCCGGCAAGCGTCTTCTGGATCTGGGGGCCGGGGATTTCAGTCTCGCGGTGAATCTGTCGCCGGTGCAGTTGCAGCGCGGCGATTTCGTGAACCGGGTGGCGGAGATCCTGGCGCTGACCGGCTTCCCCGCCGCGCAGCTGGAACTGGAGATCACCGAGACCGCGATCATGCAGCAGGGCGAGCAGGCGATCGCCCGGCTGGCGGCATTGAAGGAGCTGGGCGTGCGCCTGGCCATCGACGACTTCGGCACCGGGTATTCCTCGCTGGCCGCGCTGCGGACCTATCCGCTGGACGTGCTGAAGATCGACCGCAGCTTTGTCGACGGGGTCGCCAGCGAGAGCGCCGATCGCGAGATCGCCGCGACCATCATCGCCATGGGGCGCAACCTGAACATGCAGGTCATCGCCGAGGGCGTGGAGACCGCCGAGCAGGCCGCCTTCCTGCGCGAACGCGGTTGCGCCCTGGGGCAGGGATACCTCTACAGCCAGCCGCTGGAACTCGACGTGCTGCAGGGCTGGATGACCGAGCATGGTGCGCTGCCGGTGGACTGACGGCCTTCCCGTGGCGCCGGACGGATGGCTCCGGTAGCCTTTGCGCCGCAGGATATCCGTTACCCCTTGCCCGGAGTTTCCCCGATGGCCGATCCCTCCCGTCCCACTGCGCTGCGTTCGATCACCTTTCACGGGCTGGAGCCGGGGCCGCGCCTGATCGTACTGGGCGCGGTGCATGGCAACGAGACCTGCGGCACCCAGGCCGCCGAGCGGGTTCATGCCGAGCTGGAGGCGCGCGAGCGGGATCTGCTGCGTGGCAGCCTGACCCTGGTGCCGCGCACCAATCCGCTGGCCTATGACCTCGGGCAGCGCATGGGCGAGCGCAACCTGAACCGCAACCTGCGGGTGACCGAGGATCCGCAGGATTTCGAGGACCGCATCGCCAACGTGCTGTGTCCGCTGCTGGCGGCGCACGACGTGCTGCTGGACCTGCACTCGTTCCACACTGGCGGGCAGCCGTTCATCATGCTCGGCCCGCGCAATAACGAAGGCTCGCTGGAGGGCTTCGCGCAGGCGCGCGAGGAGGAGGCGCTGGCGGCCTGCCTGGGGCCGCGGCGCATGGTCGAGGGCTGGCTGGATACCTATGCCCGGGGCGTGGCGGCGCGGATGAAGAACCCGAACGCCAGCCACCGGGCGCAGATCCTGAGCACCGATCCCAGTTACGGGATCGGAACCACCGAGTACATGCGCAGCCAGGGCGGCTACGGCGTGACCCTGGAGTGCGGGCAGCACGATGACCCGCAGGCCCCGGTGGTGGCCTACAACGCGATCATCAACACCCTGGCGCACCTGGGCATGCTGCCGGAGTCGGCCACGCCGGGGCAGGATGACCCGGAGGTCCTGCGTCTGGTCGAGGTGATCGACCGGGATCACCCCGACGACCGTTTCGCGCGCGAGTGGAAGAGCTTCGACCCGCTGGAGGCGGGTGACCTGATCGGCGTGCGCGCCGACGGGACCGAGGTGCGGGCACCGGAACCCGGGTTTATCGTGTTCCCCAACCCCAACTCGCTGCCGGGCAACGAGTGGTTCTATCGCGCCGAGTTCAGCGACCGCCGGGTGATCTGAGCCGCGCTTCTGCCCGACCGGCATGGATCTCGCGCCCTCCGGTGTTGCGCTGCTGCTCCTGGCCGCCGGCTTTTTCGCCGGGTTGCTGAATGCGGTGGCCGGCGGTGGCAGCTTCCTGACCCTCCCGGCGCTGATGAGTGTGGGCGTCCCGCCGGTGGCCGCCAATGCCACCGGGACGGCGGCCCTGTTGCCCGGCTATCTGGCCAGCGTGCTGGCGGATCGGCACGGGCTGCGCGCCGCCTGGCGCGACCTCGGCCCGGCGCTGGCCGGGGGGCTGCTGCTGGCGGGCGTGCTCGGCGGGGCCGTTGGCGCGGTCGCCTTGCTGCTGACCGGAGACGCCGCTTTCCGTGTCCTGATCCCCTGGCTGCTGCTGGTCGCGACATTGCTGTTTGCGCTGGGACCCTGGCTGCGGCGTCTGGCCGCGCGGCCGCATCCGGGGCCGCTGCGCGCCCTGGGGGCGGGGCTGGGCTGTGCCTATGGGGGCTACTTCAACGGCGGCGTCGGCATCCTGCTGCTGGCGATCCTGCGGGGCCAGGGCATCGCGGATCTGGCGCGGGCCAATGCCCTGAAGAATGTTCTGTCCTCGGTGCTGACGCTGATGGCGGTGGCCGTCTACATCGCGGGCGGGCAGGTGGTGGCGACCGGGCTGCTGGCGGTGGGAGCGGGCGCGATCCTGGGCGCGCGTGTCGGGATCATCCTGGTGCGCCGGCTGCCCGAGTCGGGCTACCGCCAGGTGGTGACTCTGGTCGGTGTCGCGGTCACTGCCCTGTTCTTCCTCGAACCCGCCTGGCTGCTGCCACGTCTGTAGGCGGCGGGGCGCGGCCAGCGGGTACCGATCAGCGACTTGGCGTGATGGCGGTTTCGAGGCGGCGGGCGAGGTCGTCCAGCGTGGCGGTCGCGGATTCCGGCAAGATGGCCTCGATGCGAGGGCGCAGCCGGGCCTCCGGGGCGGTCATCGGTTCCAGGGCGCCGTGGCCGTCCACCCGGTTGAGGCGGTGCCAGCCGCGGTCGGTCTCGACCAGGCCCTTCAGCCGATCACCGCTGAAATCCGCGACCAGGCCCGCGAGGGCGGCATGGTCGATGAGCTGGCCCTCGGGCAGCAGCCAGCTGCGGCCGATGTAGCCGTCACCGCGGGTGTCGATGGTGACCCACTCGTCGGCTGCATGAGTCGCGTCATCATGCTGGTGGTCGTGGTCGTGGTCGTGGTCGTGGTCGTGGTCGGCGTGCGCATCCGCGCTCGTGGACGCGAGAAAGTCGCGGGCCTCCGGGAACAGGGCGCCGCCCCGATCCAGTCGCGGGCGGTCCAGCCAGTCGCGTTCGATGCGGCCCTGCGTGGTCTCCACGACCAGGGGGCGCGGGGGTGGCATCGCCGCGACGAAGTCGTGCAACGCCTCGCGGTCCTCTTTGCTGTAGAGGTCGGCCTTGTTGGCCAGCAGCACGTCGGCCAGGGCGATCTGGTCGCGCCAGTTCGCGTGTTCGCGATGGCGCGGCGAGGCGAGGTGGCGGGCGTCCATCAGGGTGACCGTGGCGCGCAGGTCTAGCACGCCGGCGTAGGGCGGCTCGGTCAGGGTGCGGATGATCTGCGCCGGGTGGCCGAGCCCGGTGGGCTCGATCAGGATGCGATCGGGGCGCTGGCTGCGGATCAGCCGGTTGAGTCCGACGGTGAACATCTGCGCGGAGACGCAGCACAGACAGCCGCCGGGGATCTCCTCCAGCGCCACGCCGGTATCGGCCAGCAGGCCGCCGTCCACCCCGATCTCGCCGAACTCGTTGACCAGCACGGCCCAGTGTTCGCCCTCCGGGCGCCGCGCGAGCAGGTGGCGGATGGCGGTGGTCTTGCCGACGCCGAGAAACCCGGTGATCAGGTTGAGCGGGATGTCGTGGTGCCGCTGCATGCTAGCCAGCTCCGTCGCCGGAGGCCTCCGGGTCGTCTTGGAGCGCCTCTGGGCCGCTCCCTTCGCTCTCGAGGCTGCGGTACATCGCCTCTTCCGCCTCCTGGTTCAGCACGATCAGGGTGATCCGCCGGTTGATCGCGGCTTCTGGGTCTTCGCGGTTAAAGGGTACGCTGGCGGCCAGCCCCACGACGCGGGCGATCTGGTCGGACTCGGTCCCGCCGGCGACCAGCGCGCGGCGGGCGGCGTTGGCGCGATCGGCCGAGAGCTCCCAGTTGGTGTAGTCCGGACGCAGCAGCGGGCGGGCGTCGGTGTGGCCGGTGATCGAGACGCGGTTGGGGACCTGATTGATCAAGCCGGCCAGCTCGCGCAGGATCGCGTCCGCGTGATCCAGCGGACGGGCGCTGGCGCTGTCGAACATCGGCCGGTTTTCGCGATCGATGATCTGGATGCGCAGGCCCTCCGGCGTGATATCCAGCAGCAGCTGGTCCTTGAAGGGCTCCAGCGCCTGGCTCTGGTCCAGGGCCTCCTCCAGCGCCTCCTGCAGGGTCTCCAGGGCCTCGCGGTCGCGCGCCTCGGCCAGCTCGTCGAGGGTTTCTTCATCGATCCCTGTCGGGGCCTCCATGGCCTCCGGGTCCTGGATGAGCTCCGGCATACCCTCGAAGTCGATGATTGATGGGTCCACGCCGGTTCCGTCGCCGGGCGCCTGGCCCGGCGCAGCGGCTTCGCCCACGAAGGCGGAGGGGTTCTGGAAGTACTCGGAGATCCCGGCGCGCTGGTCGTCGTCCAGCGCAACGAGCAGCCACATCACCAGGAAGAAGCCCATCATCGCGAGCGTGAAGTCGGCGAAAGCGATCTTCCACGCGCCGCCGTGGTGGCCGCCCTGGACCACCTTCTTCTTGACGATGATCGGCTGGGTCTTGTCCTCGACTCCCATGGTAGTGATCCGGAGGCCGTCAGGCCCCCTTCACGTACTCTTCCAGTTCGGAGAAGCTCGGGCGCATCGCGCTTTCCATGGTCTTGCGGCCGAACTCCACCGCGACCTGAGGGCTGTAGCCCTGGACATTGGCGAGGATGCAGGCCTTGATGCACTGCAGGAACTTGGCTTCCTCCTGGGCACGGGACTCGAGGGCGGTCGAGGTCGGCCCGGCAAAGCCGTAGGCCAGCAGAATCCCGAGGAACGAGCCGACCAGGGCAGCCGCCACGCTTGAGCCGATTTCCGCGATGGACCCGTCGAGTTTGCCCATTGTCATTACGATGCCCAGGACCGCCGCCACGATACCGAAGCCGGGGAGGGCCTCCGCCACACGGTGAACCGCGTGGGCCGGTTGGTGCGATTCCTCGTGGTGGGTCTCGAGGTCCAGGTCCATCAGGGCATCGAGCTCATGCGGGTTCATGCTGCCGGAGATGATCAGGCGCATGTAGTCGGTGATGAACTCCATCGCGTGGTGATCCTGCAGGATCCGGGGATGGGCCTTGAAGACCTCGCTTTCTTCCGGCTCCTCGATGTCGGCTTCCACCGCCATCAGGCCCTCTTTGCGGGCCTTGGTGAACAGCTTGTACATCATGGCCAGCAGGTCGAGATAGTCGTCCGACTTGTACTTGCTGCCCTTCATCAGGCTGGGGATGGACTTGAAGACGGTGAAGACGACGCGGGGCGGGTTGGCGATCAGAAATGCCCCGAGCGCCGCGCCCCCGATGATCCAGTACTCGTAGGGTTGCCACATGACCCGGAGGTCGCCGCCATGAAAGTAGTATCCACCGAAGACCGAAGAAAAAACGATGACGATACCCAGAAAATACTTCACGGACCGCGACCCCACATTTCTGAAGCGCCATGTCGGACAGGGTATCCGCCCGCATGCGTTGCTATAGTTGACGGGCTTTACGATAACGACTCCCCTGCGCGAGGTACAGCATGTCCCTGGACAAGGACGCGCCCTACATGGAAGAGGCCGCGCGCCTGGCGGCGCTGGAATGGCCGATTCTCGAAGCCAGCGATGCGGTGTTTGCGGACCCGGATGCCCTGGTGAATCGTTCCCTGCGCGAACTGGCGCGCTACGCCGAGCGCGATCCCGGCCTGAGCCTGCGCCTGGTGCGGCGGGCCAACGCCTCGCGTCGCGGTCTGCGCCAGGAGGTGCACTCGGTGGGCGACGCGATTTCCATGCTGGGCCTGGAGAACGTGCACCGGGAGGCGGCCGAGGCCCCGCGCGTCGCGGATGTGGTCACAAGACCCCAGGCCTATCGCGAACTGGCGGCGCAGTCGCGGCTGGCGGCAATGATCGCAGGCGAGATTGCGCACAAGCGCCACGACACCGAGCCGGGCGAGGTGGCCCTGGCGGCCCTGCTGAATCAGCTGGGCCTTCTGGCGTTGCTGGCCGAGGGCGAGCCGCGCCTGGATCGGCTGCTCGAGATGCTGGAGCTCAGCGCCCTGCCGGACGAGGCCAGCTACGCCGCCCTGGGGTATGCGACAGACGACCTGTCGCGCGCCATGGCGGAGCAGATGGCCCTGCCGGAACTGGTACAGGGCACGCTGCGCGCGGTCAACGCGGCCCATCACCGGGCCTATGAGGTCATGGTCGCGAGCGCCGTGGCCTGGCAGGTCTTCCGCGGCATGGACACCGCGCGCGGCGATCGCGACCTTGGACTGCTGGCCGGTCTGATGGGGCTGACGGACAAGGAGGCCGCGGACCGCGTGGGCGCGGTCATCGAGCGTTTCAACGAGGATGTCGCCGTGTATCAGCGGCCGCCGCTGGACCCGCAGACCCCCGGTCGCGTCTGGCTGGGCGAGCGCTATCGTCCGCGCCTGGCCCTGATGCCGCGGGCCGACCTGCTGGAGACCGGGCTCCACGCCCTCGAACAGGAAACGAATCGCGAGGCCCGGATACGCCGGATGCTGCGAGTGATGCAGTTCGGCGTGGGGTTGAACCGGGTGGTATTCGCCCGTCTGTCCCGCGATGGGGAGAGCCTGCGCGCCGAGCACCTGGTCGGGACCCTGCACGAACCGGAGTTCAGCCACTTCGTGATCAACCGGTCCGCGCTCGGACCGCTGGGTCGGGTCCTGGAGGAGGACGCCGCCCAGTGGTGGGATCGCCGACGCATCCATGACGAGATGCCGGCGGCTGTCCGCCGCCTGACCGGCGGGGTGGACTGTCTGGTCGCCCGGTTGTGCGATGGCGACCGCGTACTGGGCATGGTCTATGCCGACCGGCGTGCGCACGATCTGGACCTCACCCCGGTGGCCTTCGAGGGGTTTCGCCGCGTGCTGGCGGCGGCCGAGCGTCCTTTCGGCTCCTCAGGGGAACACTGAGCGCTTCCCCGGGCCGGGTCGGTGGCTCAAGTCTTTCGCGGGGTGGTCGATACATGTACAGGGTCGTATATAGGCGATCATAATCCGCAGCATTCGCGAGGGGTTGGCCACGGCGTATGGCTGATCCCACGGGCCCCGAGTTCGTGGAACAATCAAAAGGACGTACGACATGCGCAAGAACCTGCCCGTCACCCAGACGGAGTACTCGATTGATCAGCACGGCGACCTGATCTCGGCCACCGACGAGAAGGGGCGTATTCGCTACGCCAACAGTGATTTCGTCGAGGTCAGCGGGTTCGTCTGCGAGGAACTGGAGGGTGCCGCCCATAACATCGTCCGCCACCCGGATATGCCCGAGGCCGCCTACGCGAACATGTGGGAGACCCTGAAGGCCGACCGGGCCTGGATGGGCATCGTCAAGAACCGCCGCAAGAACGGGGACCACTACTGGGTGGACGCCTTTGTGACCCCCGCCTACGAGCACGGCCGCAAGACCGGCTACGAGTCGGTGCGGGCGATCCCCGAGCGCGAGCATGTCGCCCGTGCGGAGAAGGTGTATGCCGCGATCAACCGGGGCCGGAGCTTCGCGCGGCGCTGGTACCACGGCCTCACCTGCCGCCTCGCCGGGACCTGGATCGTCGGCTTCCTGTTGGCGCTGGCGGTCGTGTTTCTGGCGTCCTCGCCAGCGGTGCAGGCGGGCCTGCTGGTATTGATCTTTGCCGCCGGCGGCATCGCGTCGCTGGCGTTCACGTCCGGTATCCGCCAGGCGGTCAATCGGGCCCGGGAGCAGTTCGACAACCCGGTAATGGAGGCGATCTACACTGGGCGCCGCGACGACAGCGCTTCGCTGGAGCTGGTGCAGCAGTTCGGGGAGGCGAAGCTGCGCACCGTGCTGGGCCGGATCGAGGACAAGGCCGACGCGGTGAACGACGATGCCCATGCCATGGCCAGCAGCGTGGAGCAGACCGCCTCCGGCGTGGAGCGCCAGCAAAACGAGATCGACCAGGTCGCCACCGCGATGAACGAGATGACCTCGACCATCCAGGAGATGGCGAGCAATTCCGCGCGCGCGGCCGAGGCCGCCAACAACGCCGAGAAGGAGACCGGCGCCGGGCAGGATGTCGTGAACGGTACAGTGTCCGTGATCAATCGCATGGCGGCGGAGGTGGAATCCACCGCCGAGAAGCTGGGCAAGCTCGAGGCCAGCACCGAGGAGATCGACAAGATCCTGAGCGTGATCCGCGAGATCGCCGAGCAGACCAACCTGCTGGCGCTGAATGCCGCGATCGAGGCCGCGCGCGCCGGCGAGCACGGCCGCGGTTTCGCGGTGGTGGCCGACGAGGTGCGCTCGCTGTCGCAGCGCACCGACGAGTCCACCGTGACCATCCGCAACATGATCGAGACCCTGCAAAGTGGCGCGCGCGAGGCGATGTCTGCGATGCGGGCCAGTCAGGAGCAGGCCGCCGACGGGGTGGAAAAGGCGCAGGCGGCGGGCGACTCGCTGACCACGATCCGCGAGGCCGTGGCCCAGATCACCGAGATGAACACCCAGATCGCCACGGCCGTCGAGGAACAAAGCGCGGTCTCCGAGGAGATCAACCGCAACGTCACCTCCATCCGCGATGTGGCCAGCGAAACGGGATCGGTTTCGGCACATGCGCGCGACGCCAGCGCCCGCATGCAGGCCGAGGCCGCCGAGCTGAAAGCGCTGATCCAGCGGTTTGAACAAAAGGCTGGCTAGAATTTTACTTTTCCGGGTTGCGCCATTGAATATGCGCAATTACAATCGCGCCCATCTTGAGTAGCAGAGGTCTGTCAATGGACTGTTGTCGATGGATGCATGAACGTCGGGCCGGTGGCCAGTACGAGCGTGCATATCGTTGCCAGCGGGGTCCCGCCACCCGGTAATGCGGTGGTGTCTCCCCGGTGTCAGCGATATGCGTGACTCCGGGGGGGTGACAGAACGCCTTTCCCCTATCGCCCCTCGCGGGCGCCTCCCCAACCCCGAAGCCTTTCCCTGCGCCCGCCCGTGTGCGCGGCGCGTGGGCTCCCATGCCATTCGATTTGTCCTGCCTCTGCCCGGATGCCGGGCCGGTGCGTGCATTGCTGTGCGCGTAACGGATATGGATCACACCCATGAACACCCAGCAGGAGGCCGCCATGCCAGCGCCTGTAGACGACGACCCCGGGTCTAGCCCGGAAATTCACTGCGGGGCAGTGAGCAAAGTAAAAGTGTGTTCGGCTCGCTGATGGGGGTTTTGTAAAAGACCGCCACCAGCGGTCACGGGATTCTTTTGCCTTTTGTGATGCTCCGCGTGCGTTTTTGTTTTTTAAGCAAAAGGAGCATTGCAATGAACGACAAGATCCTGGAAATGATTCATGCCGGCGACGTGGGCGCTGCCCGCGACGAGATGATCCATCCGGTGCCGGCCATCACCGCCAATCGCCTGTCCGAGCTGGACCCGCGTTCGCGCTGGGTGATTCTGGAGGGCGTGGATACCAACGAGCGCCGCGCCATCTTCCTGGCGATGGACGACGAAGAGCAGGCGATCCTGTTCGAGCACACGCCCGAGCCGGAGGCGCGTGAGCTGGTTCAGGGCCTGCCGGCCTACACCCTGGCGCGCGCTCTGACCCTGGTGGGCAAGCCGCTCGCGGCCGATCTGCTGAGTGCTCTGCCGGGCGCCAAGCGCGACAAGGTGCGTGCGCTGTGGCGGCAGGACGAGGACACCGTGGCCCGCGTGATGCGGCGCCCGGTGTTCTGGGTGACCCCGGAGGAGACCGTTGCCGAGGTCACTGCCCGCCTGCGCGGGGATCGCAATATGCCGGACGATGTCGGGGCGGCGCTGCTGATTACCGATCGTGACCACCACTATCAGGGGCTGGTGCGCCTGGGCCGCATGTTCCGCGCGGAGCCTGGCCAGGCGGTCGGCGAGCTGATCGAGCTGGAGGACTTCTGCACCACGCCCGACGGTGACAAGGTGGAGGCCGCTCGCCTGCTGCAGCGCACGGATCTGCCGTACCTGCCGGTGGTGGATGCCGATGGCGTGCTGGTGGGTGTGCTGCGCATTGACGATGCAATGGATGTTCTCGAGGAGGACACCTCGGAGGACTTCTACAAGAAGGCGGGGATTGGTGATCTGCTGCATCACAAGGATGTCGTGCGCTCGGAGAAGCTGACCTCCGGCGGGATTGGCTATGCGGTCAAGGTGCGCATGGCCTTCCTGATGGTGACGCTGGCCGGCGGCTTGGCCGTGGGCGGGGTGATCGACTTCTTCGAGGACACCCTGGCGGCGGTGGTCGCGCTGGCCATCTTCATCCCGCTGGTGATGGACATGGGCGGCAACGTCGGCACGCAGTCGACCACGATCTTCGCCCGCGGGCTTGCCCTGGGGCATATCAACCTGGGTCGCTTCTTCCGCAACCATCTGGTGCGCGAGGGGGGCGTGGGCCTGGCCATGGGGGTAATCATGGCGGTGCTCGCCGGGACGCTCGCCTACTTCTGGCAGGGTGCGCCGAATGACATCCCGCAGCTGGGTTTCGTGGTTGGCACGGCGCTGTTCTTCTCGGTGTTCACCGCCTCGATCCTGGGCTTCCTGCTGCCGTGGGTGCTGCTGAAGATCGGGGTGGACCATGCGCCGGGGGCGGACCCGTTCATCACCACCATCAAGGATTTTACCGGCCTGGCTGTGTACTTCGGCATGGCCGCCTGGCTGCTGAGCGCGCACATGCCGGCCTGAATGCCGGGGAACCCGAACCGTGTTGCCGGAGACAGAATCCGGCAACACGCCTGCAAAGAACGTTTGATAGAAGAGGAATCGACATGAACCATCGCAACTTCCATCGCGGCGTGCTGGCCGCCACCGTGGCAGGGGTCTTCGCCTTCGGCATCCCGGCCATCCAGGCCGCCGAGGCCGAATTCAACATCGGCGTGTTCACCGACTACATCGATGACGGTGCGTCCAAGTCCGACAACGACCCGGTGGTGCAGGGCGGCTTCGAGCTGGGCTTCCCCACCGGCGTGTTTACCGGCGTGCAGGCCTCCACTCTTGGCAGTGGTCGCGGCAGCGAGATCGTGCCGTTCGTTGGCTACGGCTTCGACGTCGGTTCGGTGGGTATCGAGTTCGGCTACGAGCACTTTCACTACACCGAGCTCGACGAGCGCTACGAGGGCGAGACCTTTGTGGTGGTGGACTGGGGGCCGGTGTACACGGGGGTGAACTACCTGGCCCATGCCCATGATCGCGACGCCCGGGGCAGCCGGGAATTCTTCGCGGGTACGGCATTCGAGGTGGCCCCGCGTACCGAGCTTTTCGCCGAGGTGGGCCAGGATCGTCCCGCCGATGACGACAATGCCGTGTTCTGGGAACTGGGCGCGGCCCACGCGACCGACTTTGGCACCTTCTCGCTGACCTACGGCTCGCGCGACGAGAGCGGCGCTCAGGACCTGCTGGTCGGCGGCTACACCTACAACTTCTGACCCACCGCCCGCGTCGGTCCGGCGCGGGTTGGTTTTTCACCACGAAGCACACGAAGGCACGAAGGAGATCAAGGTCAAGGGCTTTTGCACCACAGAGTGCACGGAGAAAGGTCGATAGGGGGGTTGAACCGTTTCGCTGTGCTCGGCGGGTTTGAGCCCCATCCAAACCTTCTTTGGATTTCTCTGTGTTCTCCGTGCCCTCTGTGGTGCGATCGCTTTTCTTCGTGCCTTCGTGTGCTTCGTGGTGATTATGGATTTTTCTAGCCGTAGCGGCGTTCGATGTAGGCCTCGACGCGGGCCTGGAATTCTTCGGCAATATGCTCGCCCTTGAGCGTCACGGTCTTCTCGCCGTCCTCGTACACCGGGGCCACCGGCTGTTCGCCGGTGCCGGGCAGGGAGATGCCGATATTGGCGTGCTTGCTCTCGCCGGGGCCGTTGACGACACAGCCCATCACCGCGACGGTCATCTTCTCCACACCCGGGTACTGCTGCTTCCAGCTGGGCATCTGCTGGCGGATGTAGGACTGGATGTCCTGCGCCAGGTGCTGGAAGTACTCGCTGGAGGTGCGACCGCAGCCGGGGCAGGCGACCACCGACGGCAGGAAGCTGCGCAGCCCCATGCTCTGCAGGATCTCCTGGGCGACCAGGACCTCCTGGGTACGGTCGCCGCCGGGCTCCGGGGTCAGCGAGATGCGGATGGTGTCGCCGATGCCCTGCTGCAGCAACACGGCCAGCGCGGCGGTGGAGGCGACGATGCCCTTGGCGCCCATGCCGGCCTCGGTCAGGCCGAGGTGCAGCGGGTAGTCGCAGCGCGCGGCCAGGTCCTGGTAGACGCTGATCAGCGGCTGCACACCACTGACCTTGGCCGAGAGGATGATTCGGTCATGCGGCAGGCCGATGCGTTCGGCCTCGGCGGCGCTCTCCAGCGCCGAGGCGATCAGCGCCTCCTGCATCACCGCCTCGGGCGCGGCCGGCTCGGCGCGCTGGCTGTTCTCGTCCATCATGCGCGCGAGCAGGGCCTGATCCAGGCTGCCCCAGTTCACGCCAATGCGCACCGGCTTCTCAAAGCGGATCGCGGTCTCGATCATCGCGGCGTACTGGGCGTCGCGTTTCGAACCACGGCCGACATTCCCGGGATTGATGCGCAGCTTGGCCAGCGCCTCGGCGCACTCCGGATACTTGGTCAGCAGCTTGTGCCCGTTGAAGTGGAAGTCCCCGACGAGCGGCACGTCCAGGCCCATGGCATCCAGGCGTTCGCGGATCTCCGGCACGGCCCTGGCCGCGTCCTCCGAATTGACGGTGATGCGCACGACCTCGGAGCCGGCGCGCGCCAGCTCCGCCACCTGCACGGCGGTGCGCAGGGCATCGGCGGTGTCGGTGTTGGTCATCGATTGCACCATCACCGGGGAATCGCCACCGACGGTGACGTTGCCGACGCGGACGGGAACGGTCTTGTGGCGGGTGGGGATCGTGTTCATGTTGACCTACGCGGGCGCGTGGAAACGGTGCGTGGAGTGTAACGCAGGCGTGCGCGACTGCCGAGAAGCTGCAGGCCCCGTAATGTCCCCGCTGGACGGCGTCGGGGTGTCCACGGAGGTCGCCACGCGCCTGCGGCGCTCGCGATGACGGTGCTCACTTTCCTGTCATGGCGAGGCCCCGGAGGGGGCGTGGCCATTTCCGGACGCAACCCCCGACGTTGGTCCTGGTCCGCGCCAGGGCTGGAAGGTGTTCTCCACCGCGCTGCGACTGGCCGCGTGGCGGGCCTCCACGCGCTCGGCGATTGCCTGCTGCAGCGCCTGGCGGGTCTCGGTCTCCAGTGCGTCCAGGGCCTCGTGCAGGGCCTGTTCCAGATCCTCGCGATGGCGGGCCTCGTCGAGTCGCAGCAGCAGCCAGTCGACACCGATGATGGTGGCCCCGGCCGCCGTGATGCCGCAGCCCAGCGAGAACGGTCCGCTCCAGGCGCAGACCCCGGCGCCCAGGGCCCCGGCGCGTCCGGCGCGCCCCAGGCTGCGGGCCAGCCCCGCCTGGGTGGTGCGGGCGGCCAGACGGGCCTGCACGGCGCGGGCGATCAGGGGCGTGGCCAGGCCGCTGCCGGCGGCGGCCGTCGCGGCCAGGCCGGTGCGTTGATCGAAGCGCTCCAGGTCGATGTCCAGGGCCGTATGCAGGGCGTGGCCGCGTTCGATCTCGGCGGCCGAGGTGGCCGTGGCGCGGGGTGGCGGGTTGGGGATACGGGCATCCGCCAGGCGGTCGATCAGTTCCAGGCGCCAGGCATCGCGGACCTGGCGCTGCTGTTCGTCCAGTCCCCACTCGACGCGGGTCGCGAGTTCCCGCAGGGGTTCGTCCCAGAGGGCGTCCGGTAGCAGCTGTTCGCGCAGCATGCGGGCCCCGGCATCCGGGTCAGCGTCGCCCAGCCACTGTACGCCGCGCCGCCACAGCCGGGTGTATTCCGCGCCGAGGGAGTAGTACCCGTCCACGACCTCGGGGACACGGTCATGGAGGGCGGCGAAGCGGGCCTCGAGTTCCGCGTCCACGCGGGTCTGCCAGTGCTCGCGGGCGGCGGTGTCGCCGGCCTCCAGCCACTCCAGCGTGTAGCGCTCGAGCGCGGTGAGGCGCTGGTGGTCGAGCTGGTAGCGCTGCTCGCCGAGTTGCAGGGTCAGCGCGCCGTCCGCGTCCCAGTCGCGCGGCTCGTGCTGACTGGCGAGCCAGAGCAGGGCGAGACTCGCCAGCAGGGTCATGCAGAGCCACAGGCCGGCGCGGGCTGAGCTGGAGGTGGTGTGCGCTGCCGGCGTGGTCATGGGTCGGTGGCTCCGGACCCGACTACTCGATCACGGGCGCGTTGCGCGGATCGCCCAGGGTGTCGGTGGCCGGTCGCAGCGGCAGCAGGCCGTTGGCCAGCAGCAGGAACCCGGCCGCGAGGAAGGCCTGTTCCGCAAGCACCAGCAGCCAGCCGAGCAGGGCCGGCAGGGACTCCACTCCCTGCGGGAACCACTGCTGTCCCAGCCACAGGCGCAGGCCGTCCTGCGCCGCGGCGAGCTGCAGCCCGGCCTCCAGCAGGTGACTGCGCGCGGCCTCGTGATGCACCAGGAACCACACCGCCTGTTCCAGTGTGGCGCCGGTCAGGTCGGGATAGCGCGCCTGCAGGGCCAGGATCAGCAGGGCGGCGATCAGCAGGAGCCCGGTCAGGCGCAGGGCCCCGCGGCGGGCCAGCTCCGGGGCGAACCGGGGGTGGGCGTGCCCGCGCAGCAGTCGGGCGAACAGGGCCTCGCCGCTCACCAGCACGAAACCGGCGACGAGGAGCACGGCCCAGACCTCCTGTGTCGGGATGCGCGCGAGGGTGATCAGCAGCAGGCCGCCCAGCAGGGCACCGATGACCAGGTGGCGCAGGGCCATCAGCGGGCCGCCGCGCAATCGTCGGGGCCACTGGCTGGTGGGCTCCAGGTAGCCGCGCAGGAACGCCGCGCGCTGTACCCGATGACGGCGGAAGCCGCCATGGGCGATCAGCAGGGTCACGGCGATCCACAGCACCACCACGCCGGCCTCCGGCAGGACCCGCAGGTTCATGTGCATCAGCCACAGCCCGATCACCAGTACGGTTACGGTAAAGGCATGCCGCAGCGCGACATGGGTGGTCGGGCCGGGGCGGGCGGAATCGTCAGACGGTTGGCGGGACACGGCAGCTCCACGCGAAGGGGAATGCCCCGATGGTAGCAGGCGCGCGGGCCCGGGCCGTGGTGTGTCCGTGGTGCCATTGCGGACGTTCGGGCTTCGTTCAGCCGAACCCGGTATAACCGGCCCATGGATCGTACAGCGCATGCAATGGTTTCGGCCTGGGCTTTGACGGGGCGCCGGTTCTGGCTCGTCGGGCTCCTGGCCCTCTGGCTGCCTCTGGGGGTTGCCGCGGAGGAGCTTCGGCTGCACGCGGTGTTCGGCGAACGTGCCGTGGTGTCCGTGGGCGACGAGCGAGCGGTGGTGTCGACCGGGGATACGGGGCCCGGTGGCATGCGGGTCCTGCGCACCGGCCCCGGGATGGCCCTGGTGGAGTATCGCGGCGAGCAGCGCGAGCTGCGGGTGCAGCCGCGGCCCGCGCCGGCACGCCCGGATCCCTCGGCGGGGGAGGCTGGAGCGGTTCGGGTGCACCGCGATTCGCGGGGGGATCACGCCGTTACTGCTGGCCTGAACGGCACGGCGGTGACCCTGGTGGTCGACCCGCAGGCCGACTCCGTGCTGCTGCGCGCTTCGGATGCCGGGCGCGTCGGGATTGATCCCGACCAGGGGCGCTCGGTGCGCTTTCGTGACGAGCTCGGCACACGGCATGGCCAGCGGGTGCGCATCGACCAGCTCCAGGTGGGGGGGCTGCGGCGTGCGGGGGTCAGCGCGATCGTGCTGCCGGACGGCGACCTGCCGCGCTCGCGTCTGGGGCGCAGCTTCCTCGAACACTTCGCGGTCGAGCGCGATGGCGACGCGCTGGTGATCCGGGATCGCTGAGGGCAGCATGGATCAGTGTTTCCCCGAGCTGCGTTAGCATGGCGGCCGTCACGCCCACCAGGATGCCGGCATGCCGCTGATTCGGCGCCACCCCGAGGACGCCCCCGCCCCGCGCCGCGAGATCTTCGGCTGGGCGATGTTCGACTTCGCCAACCAGGCCTACACGCTGCTGATCATCACGGTGATCTTCGGCGATCTGTTTACCCGCATCATCGTCGGGGATGCCCCGGACTACCGCCTGGGCAACCTGCTGTGGAGCCTGGCGCTGGCGATCAGCTACGCCATGGTGGTGATCGCGGCCCCGTTCGCCGGGGCGGTGATGGATGCAACGGCCTCGCGCAAGCGCTTCCTGATGGCCTCGTGGATCCTGACGGTGGTGACGACGGGGCTTTTGTATTTCGTCGAGCCGGGGCTGGTGCTGTTCGGCATGGCGCTGATCATTGCCTCCAACTTCGGCTATGCGATCGGCGAATCCTTCATCGCCAGCTTCCTGCCGAGCCTCGGGCCGCCGGAGAAGCTCGGCTGGATCTCGGGGCTGGGCTGGGGCATGGGCTATATCGGCGGGCTGATCGCCACCGCCTTTGCCCTGGGCCTGCTGGGCGAGGTCAGCGCCGAGAACTTCGAGCGTATCCGCTGGGTGGGGCCGTTCGCCGCGGTGTTTTTCCTGATCTCGGCGATTCCGACCTTCCTGTTCCTGAAGGAGCGCGGCACGCGCCGACGCATGCACCGGCGCATGCAGCTGGGGCTCGGCTGGCGGCGGGTGCGCGAGGCGCTGGTCACGCTGGGGCAGCGCCGTGAGCTGCGCGCGCTGTATGTCTCCATCTTCTTCATGATGGCCGGGATCTACATCATCATCTCCTTCACCTTCATCTACGGCTCGCAGGTGATCCAGTGGGACGAGCCGGTGCGCATCGCGATGTTCGTGATCACCCAGGTCACCGCGATCATCGGGGCGATCGGTTTCGGCTTCCTGCAGGACCGTGCCGGGCCGGTGCGGATCTATCGGCTGACCCTGGCGCTATGGGCGCTGGCGGTGCTGGCGATCTTCGGCACCACGACCATCGCGCAGTGGCTGAGCGCACTGCTGGGCCGGCCGGTGGAGGCGCAGATCGTGTTCCTCGGCGTGGGGATTGTCGCCGGGCTGTGCCTGGGGTCGGCGCAGTCGGCCGGGCGCGCGCTGGTCGGGATGATGGTGCCGGTGCGCGAGGCCGGGCGCTGGTTCGGGTTCTGGGCCCTGTCGGCGCGCGCGGCCGCGATCTTCGGACTGGCCGGGATCGGGCTGTTGCAGGCCTGGCTGGGGCTGGCCAACGCCATCCTGTTCTGCCTGTTCCTGTTCCTCGCCGCGCTGCTCGCCTCCATCCCCGTCCACCTCGCCGACCGCCGCCGCGCCAGGCCCGTTTGATTCACCACGAAGCACACGAAGGCACGAAGAAGGGCGATTGGACCACGGAGGACACTGAGAGCACAGAGAAAATCAAAGAAGGCTTCGGCCCGGCAGGAAACCGTTGGCAAGAGAAACGCACGAATGCCCTGCCACTGGCCAGACTGGATCACTCACCGTCCTTCTCGCACCAGCGTTTGGCAACCTCTCTTGATCGCCCTCGCATTTCTCCGTGTCCTCCGTGTCCTCTGTGGTGCAACCCGCCTTTGACCTTGACCTGGCCCTTCTTCGTGCCTTCGTGTGCTTCGTGGTGAAAATATTGGGCCGGAAGCGTGTTAGTCGGTGGCGTGGTGGGTGAGGGTGGCGCCGCGGTCGAAGCGGCCTTCGTAGAGGCGCAGCAGGGCGGGGATCACGAAAAGTACCAGCACGGTGGCGATGGCCAGGCCGAACACGATGGAGATGGCCATCGGGATCAGGAACTGGGCCTGGACCGAGCGCTCGAACAGCAGCGGGGTCAGGCCGGCGATGGTGGTGACCGAGGTCAGGATCACCGCGCGCAGGCGCTGGCAGGCGGCCTCGACGATCGCCTCCTGCAGGGCCAGGCCGGCCTCGCGCAGGCCCTGGTAGAAGCTCACCAGGATGATCGAGTTGTTGACCACGATCCCGGTCAGGCCGAACAGGCCGAACAGCGACAGGATGGTCAGCTCCACGTTAAGGATCCAGTGGCCCAGCAGGGCGCCGAGGATGCCGAACGGGATGATCGCCATCACGATCAACGGCCAGCCCCAGGACCCGAACACCCAGGCCAGGGTGATGTACATTAGCCCCAGCGCCAGGACCAGGCCCGTGCGCATGTCGGCGAAGGTCTCGGCCTGGTCGGCCGCGCGCCCCTCGAACGAGTATTCGATGCCGTAGCGCGCCGCGAGGTCGTCCAGCGGGCCGTCTTCCAGCGCCGCACGGATGCGCGCGGCGTTGTTCACGCTGCGGTCGACCTCGGTGGAGACCTGGATCGCCAGACGGGTGTCGGCATGGCGCAGGGTCTCGAAGCCCTGACGCGAGCGCAGGTCCACCACGCTGCCCAGCGGCACGAACTCGCCGCTGGGCAGGCGCAGATTCAGGCGCTCCAGGCTCTCGCTGGAATGGCGCTCGGCATCCGGCAGGCGCACGCGCACCTCCACCTCTTCCAGCCCGTCCTGGTAGAGCTGGGCGAGGTGGCCATCATAGGCATCGCGCAGCTGGGCGCCGACCGATTCGGTGGTCAGGCCCAGGGCGCGACCCTCCGGCTTGACCTGGAACACCAGTTGTTCGCGACCGAATGGCGTGTCGTCGTTGGTGGCGAAGGTACCCGCAAAGTCATCGAAAATCTCCGCCAGATCCAGGGCGGCGTTCTTCAGGACGTGCGGGTCATCACCGGTCAGGCGCACCTCGAGGTCGCGTCCGGGCGGCCCGGTCTGGCGTTCGTCGATGCTGAAGTTCTCGATGCCCGGGGCCTGGCGCACGCGGTCCTCCCAGGCCTGGATGAACTCGCGGTTACGCACTTCGCGCTGTTCGGGAGAGACCAGCTCGACCTGGATGTTGCCGAACTGGTCGCCGCGCGGGGCGTTGCCGTCGCCGGGATCGATGCCGCGGCCGAGCCGGGTGACGGAGGCGCGCACCAGGTCGCCGCCCAGGGCCTCCTCGGTCTCGGCCAGGGCCTCCTCGACGTGGATCAGGAAGGCCTCGACCCGCTCCGGCGGTGTGCCGGCGACAAAGTTGACCCCGGCGTTGACGATGGTGCCCTCGGGCGACGGGAAGAAGGTGAAGCCGATGCGTCCGCTGGCGGCCAGACCGATGGCGAGGATCAGCGCGCCGACCGCCAGCGCCAGGGTGGTGCCCGAGTGGTTAACCGACACGGTGACCGCGCGGCGGAAGGCGCCATTGCGGAAGGTCTCGAAGCCGTTGTCGAAGCGTTCGCGCAGGCTGCCGGCGCGCGGCGGCTTGAGCCGGTGCATCACGCCTTTCAGGTGCGCGGGCAGGATCAGGAAGGCGATCAGGAGCGTGGCGACGATCACGCAGATCACCACCAGCGGGATGTCGAACAGGATGTTGCCGATGATCCCGCCGATCAGCATCAGCGGCAGGAAGGCCGCCACCGTGGTCAGCGAGGCGGCGATCACCGGCCCGACCATGCGCCGGGCGCCGTCGCGCGCGGCACGGCTGGCCGAGAGCCCGCGCTGGTGCAGGCTGTAGGCGTGCTCGGAGACCACGATCGCGTTGTCGACGATGATCCCCAGCGACATGATGAAGCCGAACAGCGAGATCATGTTGATGGAGCCGCCGACCACCCACAGCACCACGAACGCGGCGGTAAAGGCGATCGGGATGCCCAGCGCCACGCGCAGGGCGATATGCCGGTTGAGGAAGAGGAACAGGATCCCGAGCACCAGCAGCAGGCCGCCCAGGCCGTTCTTCAGCAGCAGGGTGATGCGCTCGGAGAGCAGCTCCCAGAAGGCGTCGGTCACCTGCAGATCGACGCCCGGAGGCAGGGCGGGGCGTGTTTCTTCCAGCCAGTCCTCCAGCACTCGCGCGGCCTCCAGCGAGTCGCCGGTCTCCGAGCGCAGCAGCTGCATCTCGATCGCGCGCTGGCCGTTGGCGCGGGCGCGCACCTGGCCGTCGCGGTGGCGCAGGTCGAGGGTGGCAATGTCGCCCAGGGTCAGGCGTCCCAGTTCGCCGTCGCCGCGCAGGACCAGCCGCTCGAAGCTGACGATGTCGCGGGCCTGTTCCAGGCTGCGGATCTGGCGCGCGGTGTCGTCGCGGCCCACCGAGCCGGCCGGCAGGTCCTGAGCCATCGCGCGGATCTGCTCGGCGATGTCCGCCAGCGTCATGTCCAGGCGATAGAGCGTCGCCGAGGGCACCTGGATGGCCATCTCGTCTTCGGTCAGGCCGGTGAACTCGATGCGCGCGATGCCGGCATCCAGCAGCTCGCGCTCGAACTGACGCGCGAGGATGCGCAGCTGCTGGGGGTCTTCGGGGCCGGTCAGCAGCAGCCGTGCCACCGGCTCGTAGCGGATCACACGGGTGACCACCGGGGTCTCGGCCGCTTCCGGCAGGTTGCGCTGCTGGTTCACGCGGTCGTTGACCTGCTCCAGCGCCAGGGTCATGTCGGTCCCGGCCTCGAACTCCATGGTCACCACGCCGATGCCCAATGCCGAGGTGGAGGTCATGTTGCGCAGGCCGTCCACCGTGCGCAGGTCCTGCTCCAGCGGGTCGACGATGGCGCGCTCGACATCCTCCGCGCTGGCCCCGGTCCAGGGCACCTCCACGGTGATGAAGTCGAGCTCGAAGTTGGGGAAGAACTGGGTGTTGAGCTTGGTCAGGGCAAAGGCCCCGGCCAGCAGCATCAGCGCGATCAGCAGATTGGCCGCGAGGCGGTGTTCCAGGAACAGCTGGATCGGCCCGCGCGGGGGCCGGTCAGGGTCCTGCGCGCCGCCCCCGGGCATCGGCTGCCCGGATGCCGGCGAGTTGCCGGGTTCCGCTTCGCTCATCGACCGGAATCCTGCTGTTCCACCTCGACCCGCAGGCCATCCACGGCATTCGGCAGGCGCGTGGCGATCAGGGTGTCGCCGGCGGCGATGGCGTCACTGCGGATCAGCGCGAGGGTATTGCCGTCCGCATCGATGAAATCGCCCAGGCGCTCGACCTGCAGCGACTCCAGGCGCCCGTCCACCACTCGGAACACGCGGTCACGCCCGAACAGGGACTCGAATGGCACCGCGAGGCTGTCGGGTTCCTCCGGCAGTTGCAGGCGCAGTTCGACAAAACGGTTCAGCGGGAGTTGTTCGCCCCCGGAGCGCACCTCGAACACCCCGCGCATCCCGGCATCGCCAGTGCGGGTCTCGCCCTCCAGGCGCACCAGTTCGGTCTCGACCGTGTGGCCGGCGACCTGGGCAAGGGCGGGCAGGGGTGTGTCCCCCTGCAGCAGGCGTTCGACCCGGGCGATCAGGTGTTCCGGGAGGCTGGCGCGGATCTCCAGGTCATCCACCGCGAACAGGCGCAGCAACGGGTCTCCTGGTCGGGCGCGCTCGCCCGCGGCGACGTCGACCTCCACGATACGTGCGTCGAAGGGCGCGCGAATGGTCGTGCGTTCCAGGTCGATCTCGGCCTGGGACTCGGCGGCGCGGGCACGTGCCAGGCGGGCCTCGGCCTGGGCCCTGCGCATCGGGGCGTCGGCCACGGCCTGCTCGCGGTTGTCCACGGTGATGCTGGCCTGCTGCAGCCGCTCGCGGGCGGCATCGAGATCCGATTCCGAGCCAAGGTTGCGCTCGCGCAGGTCGCGGGCGCGCTCCAGGCCGCGTTCGGCGATCGCCAGGAGTTCGCGCTCGCGCTGCAGGGCCTCGCGGTCGAAGCGGGCACGCAGTTCCTCGCTTTCGACCGCGCCCTCCAGCTCGCGGCGCTCGGCCTCGCGCTGGTCCAGCAGCAGCCGGGCCTCGCGCGGGTCGATCTGCACCAGCGTGTCGCCGGCGGCCACGCGCTGGCCGGCGCGCGCCGGCACGGCTTCGATCTCGCCCTCCACCGCGGCGCGCAGCTGGGCATCGCGGGCGGAGCGGCTGCGCCCGTTGAGGATCACCCCCGGCCGGTGCGTCCCGGGCTCGGCGGTCACGCCCTGTACCGGCCAGGTGCGCTCGCTGGCCTCCGGCGGCGGCGCCTCGGGCCCGGTCGCGCGCAGGACCATGAAGCCCACCACGGCGACGGCGAGGATCAGGACGGGAAGAAGGGCTCGGCGGAGGGCGCGCGGCATGGACGTCTCGTTTGTGGCTTGGCAGTTCGGTGGGGCGGGTGCGGCCCGTCGCTTGGAGGCACCTGCGGGCCGGAGGTTCCCTTCGCGGGCGTTATCGTACCACCGCGGTTTGTGGGGGAACCCCCGCGGTTGCGGTCGGTCCCCAGGGAAACACTGATGAATGTACACGCTCGCGCTCGAGTCGCTTTTGCGTGCGAACAAGGCGCGGTGACTGCCGTGCAGTCATTCTGCACAAGGGAGCCGCAACGCCGTTCCCACGCAAAAGAGGCCGAGCCCCTCCGGGGTTGGCGCCCCAGGTTCCCCGATCCTGCGTTGCGCCGCTAGCAGGTAGAACCACTACCCGCTGCACGACGCGCCTGGTCTCGGAAAACCTGGGGTGCCAACGCGAGCGTGCACATTCATCAGTGTTTCCCTTGTGTGTCAATATTACGTTTTGCTTAAATGAGGTGAAAGGTTATGAAAGGATCCAGGCTGTTTCCGGCAGTGTTGCTGACGACCACCCTTCTGGCGGGCGGCGCGGTCGCACCGGCGCTGGCCGACGCGCCCGAGGTCTGCGAGTGCCGGGCGGGCCTCGAGATGGAGGGGACGCCCTGGATTCGGCTGATGCCGGGTGACATGACCGGCGGCTACTTCGTCCTGCGCAACCATGGCGAACAGGACCTCCGGATCGTCGCCGCGCAGGCGCCGATCTCCGAGGTGGTGGAACTGCACGAGCATGCCCACGTGGACGGGGTGATGCGCATGCGCCAGGTCGAGGGGCTGGACCTCCCGGCGGGCGAGACCCTGGTGCTGGAGCCCGGTGGCCTGCACCTGATGTTCATCGGGCTGCACGAGCCGCTGACGGCCGGCGACTGGATCCCGGTGACCCTGGAGTTCGCGGATGGCGAGACCATGGAGATCCATGCCCGCGTACAGCGTGGCGAGGGTGCCAGTGGCGGCCATTCGGGTGGCCACATGATGGAGGGTGACGCCCCTGGCATGGGTGCCGAAGGCGGACACCACGGGCACTGAGGCCCGGGGCTTGCCCGACTACTGATTGGCGGGCCGGTTCGGGATCTGGATGTCGGCATCCGCGCGCAGCGTCTCCAGGAATTCCTGGATGGCGCGGCTTTCGAGGATCTCGACCAGTTCGGCGCGCACGGCATTCAGTTCCGGCACCTCGATTTCGCGGGTCTCCTCCAGACGGATGAGGTGCCAGCCAAAGCGGCTTTCGACCGGCTCCGCGGTGGTTTCACCCGGCTCCAGGGCCACGGTGGCGTCGCTGAACGCGGGGACCATCTGCTCCGGAGAGAACCAGCCCAGCTCGCCGCCGCGGGCGGCCGAGCCGGGGTCGATGGAATGGGCCTCGGCCAGTTCGCCGAAGTCCGCGCCGTCGTCCAGCTCCGCGAGGAGTTCGCGGGCCTGCTGTTCCTCTTCGACCAGGATATGGCGGGCGCGGTACTCGGTGCCGCGCATCTGCTCAACCTGGCGTTCGTACTCCGCCTCGAGGTCGTCGCGGGTGATCTCCAGCTCTGCGGTGATGCGTTCCATCAAAAGCGAGGCCAGCAGGTTGGTCTCCACCATGCGCAGGATACGCCGGGTCTCGGCATCGGTATCCAGGCCGCGGTTGACCGCCTCCTGGCGCAACAGCTCCAGGCTGATCAGCTCTTCCAGCGTGCCATCACCCTCGGCCAGGCCCGGGTCCTCGTCCATGCCGGAGTAGGTAAACAGGTCGGCCCGGGTGATGGGCTCGCCGTTGACGAGGGCGACGGTGTCGACGTCGTCGGTATCGGTGGTGATCGCGTCCGTTTCGGCATCCGGTGCGGGCGCCTCCTGTGCGTCGCAGGCGACCAGCACACCGGCGAAGGCCAGGGTGGCGAGCGTGGTGGCAAGGGGACGAAGTCGCATCAGAACACCTGCTTGAAGGGGCGTACGTCGACCGCGGTGTACACGCCGGCCGCGACGTAGGGATCGGCGTCGGCCCACGTGCGGGCGGCTTCCAGGGACGGGAATTCCGCGACGATCAGGCTGCCGGTGAAGCCGGCCGGGCCGGGGTCGTTGCTGTCGATGGCGGGAAACGGGCCGGCCAGGACCAGCCGGCCGTCGTCGCGCAGGGCCTGCAGCCGGGCGACGTGTTCGGGCCGCGCGGCGAGGCGGGCATCCAGCGAGTCGGGGGCGTCCTGGCCCTGGATCATGTACAGCATGGGGTGTTCTCCTTGATTTTGGGTGCATCGTAACCGATCACTGGCCGCGCCTCGCGCTCCGGGTTCGCAGTTTTCCCGCTAAGGAAACACTGATTCATGTACACACCCGCGTTGGCACCCCAGGTTTTCCGAGACAAGGCGCGTCGTGCAGCGGGTAGTGGTTCTACCCGCAAGCGGCGCAACGCAGGATCGGGGAACCTGGGGTGCCAACCCCGAAGGGGCTCGGCCGCTTTTGCGTGCGCACTGCGTTGCGGTTCCCTTGTGCAGAGTGACTGCACGGCAGTCACCGCGCCTTGTTCGCACGCAAAAGCGACTCGAGCGCGGGCGTGTACATGAATCAGTGTTTTGTCAGGGCCGGCCCGTGCGCGTTCTTATGGGCGTGGCGGCGGATGCGCTACACTGCGCAGCCGATCCCCGCGTCGAATCGATCCATGATCTCGATCCACCCCGAAAACCCCCAGCCCCGGCTGATCCGGCAGGTCCTGGACCGGCTCCAGGACGGGGCCGTGATCGCCCTGCCGACGGATGCCTGCTATGCCCTGGCCTGCCTGCCGGGGGACAAGACCGGGGCGGACCGGATCCGCCGTATCCGCCAGGTGGACGAGACCCATCATCTGACCCTGCTGTGTCGCGATCTCTCCGAGCTGGGCGTGTACGCGAAGGTGGACAACACCGCGTTTCGCCTGATGAAGGCGCTCACGCCGGGGCCCTACACCTTTATCCTGCCTGCCACCCGCGAGGTGCCGCGACGTCTGCAGCATCCCAAGCGCCGCACCATCGGACTGCGCGTGCCGGCTAGTCCGATCCTGTCGGCGTTGCTGGCGGAGCTCGGATCACCGCTGATGTCGGCGACCCTGCAGCTCCCCGGGGACGAGAACCCGCTGAGCGAACCCTGGGAGATCGAGGATCGCCTGGGCAAGGTGGTGGATCTGGTGGTCGATGGCGGGGCCGGGACCCTGGAGGCGACCAGTGTGCTGGACCTGACCGGTGATGCCCCCGAGGTGATCCGTCACGGGATGGGCGATGTGGGATTTCTGGATGAATAGCCCCGGCCGCATACCGAGGCTACGGCGCGGCACGGCCGCAGGGAGGCGCAATGCGTAAGTGGGTGGTTCTGGCTGTGGTCGTGCTGGCGGTGGCCGCTGTGTGGCCGGTCGTGGTCGGCAAGCAGGTGGAGGGTACCGTTGCCGGAACGCACGAGGCCCAGCTGGGCGAGGTGCAGCTGCGCCACGAGATGCTTGAATACGAACGCGGCTACCTGGGCGCCAGCGGCCGCAGCCGGCTGATCCTGGAAGACCCCGACGGGCGCTTCGAGATCCCGCTGGTGCACGATATCCGTCATGGTCTGCTCGGGGCGCGCGGCGATTCGTTCGTGGATCTCGACACCCTGGCAGCGCCGGACGATTCCCTGCTCGGCCATCTGCTGCGCTCGCTGGATCTGCAGGTGCATTCGCGCTCGGGGATCGGCGGTGGGGTGACGACGCGCGTTGCGTTCGACGACCTGCGCATGGACCTGATGAGCGTGCCCGAGGTGGCCGAGCATGCCGCCACGGTGGGTGGCCCGCTGTGGCTGGATCTGGCGGCCGGCCAGGGTCGGTTCGCCTGGTCGGCCGAGCAGATCCTGGTGAGTCTGGATCTGCCGGAGCTGAGGCTGTCGGACGACACCTTCACCTGGGAGGCGCAGGACGCCCGCTACGCCACGGTGTTCGAGGCCGACGCCGACGGGGTCTTCGGGCGCCTGCCGGACTACGAGGGCGGCCTGGCGGCGTCCGTGGTGGAGCTGCGCGAGGGCGAGGCGAGTCGGCTGCGGATCGAGCGCCCGCGTCTGGATGCCTTCCAGCAGACCAACAACGACCGCATGGACTCGCGCCTGCGCCTGCAGGTCGAGCAGGCGCGCATGGACGATGGCGCCGGGGATGCGCTGACGCTGAGCGCCCTGGACCTGCAGGCGGGCATCCTGCGCTGGGATCGTCCCAGCCTGCTGCAGTTGCTCGGCGAACTGGAATCGATCGAGGCGCGTGGCATCAAGGGCGAGCAGCGCACTGCCCTGATCGGCGCGGCGATGATCGACGCCGTCGGCGGGATGATCGAGCACCGCCCGGTGGTCGAGCTCAAGGCATCGCTGAACGAGGAGCCGGCGCGTCAGGTCGCGCTGGACACCGAACTGGGGCTGTACGGCACGCAACAGACCTTCGCTACCCGTCCGCTGGAGACGCTGCGGCTGGACAGCGAACTGCGTCTCGGGCTGGAATGGGTGGCCGAATTCGACGCCGCCTATCCCGATATCGACCTGGATGCACAGCTGCACGCCCTGGCGGCCGATGGCTGGCTCCGCCGCGATGCCGAGGCCGGGTACTGGCACAGCACGCTGGCCATGGCGGACGGCCGGGTGCATATCAACGACGTGGATCGCACGGCCATGCTGCTGGCGATGCTGTTCGCCTTTTCCGGCGGCATGTTCTGAGACGACTGACCGGGCGTGGATGCGCCCGTTTCCTGACAGGAAGGGATTGATTCCGTGAGCAGCAATCAGGGTAGCAACCAGCGTGTGCTCTCCGGCATGCGCCCCACCGGGCGCCTGCATCTGGGCCATTATCACGGTGTGCTGAAGAACTGGATCGAGTTGCAGCACAACTACGAGTGCTTCTTCTTCGTCGCCGACTGGCATGCGCTGACCACCCACTACGAGGACCCCGGTGACCTGCAGCAGCATGTGACCGAGATGGTCATCGACTGGCTGGCGGCAGGGGTCAGCCCCGGGTCCGCGACACTGTTCGTGCAGTCGCGCGTGCCCGAGCATGCCGAGCTGCATCTGCTGCTGTCGATGATCACGCCGCTGGGCTGGCTGGAACGGGTGCCGACCTGGAAAGACCAGCAGGAGCAGCTGCGCGAGAAGGATCTGGCGACCTACGGCTTCCTCGGCTACCCGGTGCTGCAAAGCGCGGACGTGCTGGCCTACCGCGCCGGCATGGTCCCGGTGGGCGAGGACCAGGTGTCGCACCTGGAGGTCACGCGCGAGATCGCGCGCCGCTTCAACCACCTCTACGGCCGCGAGCCGGGCTTCGCCGAGAAGGCGGAGGCCGCTGCCGACAAGATGGGCAAGAAGGCCGCCAAGCGTTACCGCGACCTGCGCAAGCGCTACCAGGAGCAGGGCGAGGACGAGGCCCTGGAGGTGGCGCGGGCGATGCTCGAGTCGCAGCAGAACATCTCGCTGGGCGACCGCGAGCGCCTGTTCGGCTACCTCGAGGGGGGCGGCAAGATCATCCTGCCGGAACCGCAGGCGCGCCTGACCCCGGCCTCGAAGATGCCGGGGCTGGACGGGCGCAAGATGTCCAAGAGCTACGGCAATACCATCAGCCTGCGCACCGAGCCGGCCGAGGTGGAGAGCCTGATTCGCACCATGCCCACCGACCCTGCGCGGGTGCGGCGCACGGACCCCGGCGATCCGGCCAAGTGCCCGGTGTGGGATCTGCACAAGGTCTACACCAGCGAGAGTCAGCGTGAGGAACTCTACACCGGCTGCACCACGGCCGGTATCGGTTGTCTGGACTGCAAGCGGCCCCTGATCGAGGCGGTGCAGGCGGAGCTGGAGCCGATCCAGCAGCGCGCGAAGGAATACGCCGAGGACCCCGCGCTGGTCCGGTCCATCATCGTCGAGGGCTCCGAGGCGGCCCGCGAGGAGGCGCGCGAGACCCTGGAAGAGGTGCGCCGGGCCATGGGGCTGGACTACCTGCGATGAGCCCGGGGCATGGATCCGCACGCTGACGCGAACGACGACCTCGAGCGCCCCGCGACGGTCGAGACCGGCGCGGACGGCGAGGTGCTTTATCGCGTGCATGGCGAGCCGGTGGCCGAGCTGCCGGCCGATCTCTACATCCCGCCCGATGCCCTGGAGGTCTTTCTTGACTCCTTCGAGGGGCCGCTGGATCTGCTGCTTTACCTGATCCGGCGGCAGAACCTCGACATCCTGGCGATCCCCATCGCCGAGATCACCCGCCAGTACATGGCCTACATCGAGGTGATGCGGGCGCTGCGCCTGGAGCTGGCCGGCGAATACCTGGTGATGGCCGCGCTGCTGGCCGAGATCAAGTCGCGCATGCTGCTGCCGCGGCCGAAGGAGGCCGAGGCGGACGAGGATGCCGACCCGCGCATGGCCCTGATCCGTCAGTTGCAGGAGTACGAACAGTTCAAGACCGCGGCCGAGCGCCTGGATGCCCTGCCGCGCATGGACCGTGACGTGTTCGCCGCGGGCGCCAGCGTCGAGGCACTGGAGGGCCCGCCGCCCCCGGCCCCGAGCATGGACGAGCTGATGGAGGCCCTGGCCGCGGTGATGCACCGCGCCAGTCTGATGGCGCACCACCATGTCTCCACCGAGCAGTTGTCGGTGCGCGAGCGTATGTCCAGCATCCTCGACAGCCTGCACCCCGAGCGCTTCACCGATTTCGTGGCCCTGCTGCTGGCTGCCGAGGGGCGCCAGGGCGTGGTGGTATCGTTTCTGGCGGTGCTGGAGCTGACCAAGGCGGGCCTGGTCGAATGGGGCCAGAGCGAGCCCTACAGCCCCATCCGGCTGCGCCGGCGCGGGGCGGCCGTAGACGATGAGGGGGGAGTGCCGGCGTGAGCGACACGATGGATTCAACGATCCACGCACCAGTGGCGGCCGCAGATGACGATCAGCTGCGGGCCGTCGAGCTGGCGGTGGAGGCGGTGCTGTTCGCGGCCGCCGAGCCCGTCGCCCCCCGCGACCTGAAGGCGGCCTGCGAGGACCTCGGCGAGATCGATCAGGCGTTACTCGAACAGGCGCTGGGCCGTCTTGAGGAGCGCTACCGGGACCGCGCCATTGAACTGGTTCGGTCCGCCGGGGGCTATCGCTTCCGCGTGCGCTCGCGTTTCTCCGCCACCGTACAGGCGGCTCAGCCCGAACGCCCGGCGCGCCTGTCGCGGGCGCTGCTGGAGACGCTGGCGATCATCGCCTACCGCCAGCCGGTCACGCGCGCGGAGATCGAGGCCGTGCGCGGCGTGGCGGTCAGCTCGGGCATCATGCGCACGCTGCAGGAGCGCGAATGGGTGCGCGTGGTGGGGCACAAGGAGGTCCCCGGACGGCCCGCGCTGTATGCGACCACGCGCGGCTTTCTGGACGACCTGGGGCTCAAGCGCCTGGAGGAGCTGCCGCCGCTGGACCAGATCCGCGATCTGGCCGACGTGGCGTCGGACGCGGGGCTGAGCCTGGCACCGCCGGAAGCGGAAGAAGACACTGGCCCGGGCACGAACCAGCGGCTGGATTTCGACGTCGCAGACGCCGAGCCGGAACCGGACTCCCGGTCCGGCTCAGCCCATAGTTAGCACTGGGCCGTTTCGGCCGCCTCGGGGCAGTCGTGCTGCACCAGACGGTTCTCGGCCAACCACTCCATGATGCCGTCGGTCACGTTGTAGAGGTTGTCGTAGCCGAGACCGTCCGCCAGCGCGCGGGCGAGGGCGCTGGTCCGGTTGCCCACGCGGCAGATCAGCACGACCTCTTCGTCCGGGTCCACCAGGTCGGTGAAGCGTTGCCCGAACTCCGGATGCAGGTCGCCGTTCTCGTCGAAAGCGGTAATGCGATGGCTGCCCTCGATCACGCCGGTCTCCGCCCACTCGTCCGGCCGGCGGATGTCGACGATTTTCGCGCCTTCCTCGATCTTCTCCGCCAGTCCCTCGTTGTCCAGGCCACTGAAGGGCGCCCGCTCGACCTCCAGCACCTCGACCTCGAAGCGCAGCGTGGCGTTGGACGGGATGATGTTGCCCGCGCCGCGTTCGCCGTAGCCCAGCTCCGGCGGGATCACGATCTCGCGCTTGCCGCCCTCGCGCATGCCCATCACCCCCTGTTCGAAGCCCGGGATGACCTGACCCCGGCCTAGGGTCAGCGCGAACGGGGTACCGGACTCGCGACTGGAGTCGAACACGCGGCCGTCGTCTTCCAGGGTCCCGGTGTAATGCAGGGTCGCCGTGTCGTGGCGAACAATCTCCGGACCCTCCCCGCGTTCCACCTCGTGGATCTCGATGGAGGGCTCGGATTCCGCACTGGCGGTTGCCGTGACCATCAGGGCCGCAACCAGCGCGGCCGAAAACATAACAATAGGTGTATATGCGAACTGATGAATTGTGTTGTTCATTATGTAGATCTCGCTAATATTAAAACTTTGTGATCGGACTTTATTGTCAGTGACTTGCAGTGGCGTTGTGGTCGGCATTCTACATCGTATTCCCGGCCCCGAATACAGGTGTTAGAAGCGGTATTCTGGAATCGGTAAAAAATCCCGATCTTTTGTTGCAGGTTTTTAGAGGATGTACTAAAACTGCACTCGGCTGTCCCAGGGAGAGAGGGTCAGCACATGCGATTTCGATCCGAGTACAAGCCGGAGGCTGGCAAATGACAGACCACAAGAATGACCACACCGAACTGCAAAACAAGTCCGACGAAGAGATCAACGAAGCCGGGGAGCTGACCGAGACGGGCGCGGCCCGCCGTAGCTTCCTGGGCAAACTGGGCAAGGGCGGCGCCGCCCTGGCCGTGTTCGGCATGGGGGCGGAAACCGCCATGCAGACCATGTTCAACCGCAGCACCCTGTCGAGCGCCGTCGCCGCCGGCATCGAGGGCTTCCACGTGGACGGCAAGGTGGACGGGTTCATCTGGCTGAATGATCGCCCGATCAACGGCGAGCTGCCGCCGCACCTCCTGCACGACGAGGTCACCCCGTTCCCCAACATGTTCATCCGCAACAACGGTGTCCCGCCGGAAAAGGCCGGCATCGATGCCGCGGCCTGGACCCTCACCGTGCACGGTGAGGCGGCAAATCAGGAGAAGTCCTACACGATCGCCGATCTCAAGGAGAAGTTCGAGCACCATACCCTGCAGATCTGGATCGAGTGTGGCGGCAACGGCCGTGCCGCATTCGAGCCGTCCCCGCGTGGCAACCAGTGGGATCTGGGTGCGGTCGGCTGCCCGACCTGGACCGGTGTGCGCCTGCGCGACGTGCTGGAAGACGTCGGCTACGACGCGGACAAGGCCGTGTACATCGGTTACAAGGCGGGCGATGCCCACCTCAGCGGTCGCGACGACCTGGACGCCCTGTCCCGTGGCTGCCCGATGCGCAAGGCCCTGGAGGACGAGACCCTGATCGTCTGGGCGATGAATGGCGAGGACATCCCGGAACAGCACGGCTACCCGCTGCGCCTGATTACGCCTGGCTTCCCGGGTTCCGCCAGCGGCAAGTGGCTGACCGAGATCCTGGTGCGCGACCGCGAGCATGATGGTCAGGGCATGACCGGCCACAGCTACCGCGTGCCGCGTCATCCGGTGGAGCCGGGTGCTGACGTGCCGAACGAGGACATGGTCGTCCTCGAGGAAATGCCGGTGAAGTCGCTGATCACGTATCCGCAGACCGGCGTCGAGACCTCCGCTGGTAGCACGCTGAAGGTCGAGGGCAAGGCGTGGGATGGCTACGGCGATGTCGAGGAGCTCCACGTGTCGACCGACTACGGGGTGACCTGGCAGAAGGCCGACCTGAAGCGGCCGGTCAACAAGTTTGCCTGGCAAACCTGGGAGGCGGACATCGAGTTCCCCGAGCAGGGCTTCTATCAGGTGTGGGCCGTGGCCACCAACAGCAAGGGTGACCGTCAGCCGATGGTGCTGCCGGGCTGGAACCCGCGCGGTTACGGCAACAACAAGGCCCACCACATCGATGTCCGAGTCAAAGCGTAAGGAGCACTAATGAAGTCGAAGATGGTCCTGTTGTTGCCGGCCATCCTCGGCCTCCTCTGGGTGGCGCCCGCGATCGCGGGCGACCACGTCGAGGCCGCCGAGGAGTACGAGACCGATCCGGAAACCGGCCTGCTCAAGGCCCCGGGGTTCGATACCGTCAAGAATAATTGCACGGTCTGCCACTCGGCCCGGTTGTTCACGAGCCGCGGGTACACCCGCAAGATCTGGCTGGAACAGATCCGCTGGATGCAGGACACCCAGGGGCTCTGGGAGTTTTCTCCCGAAGTGGAGGAAGAGATCCTGGACTACCTGGAAACCTACTACCCACCGAGTTGATCCTGACACGGTGATGACGAAACGCCCCGGCTGGTCCGGGGCGTTTTTTTGTGGCCTCACTGCATGTTGGCAGGGCGTCGCGCGGGTCGGCGGAAGCGCCTCGGGGATCCGGCTATCCGGCGTTGGCGGGTGTGATTGCCCAGCAGCGATGGGGAGGCGGCGGACGGCGGAAATCCTCGTCCAGGGTCTCGCGGGTGATGTCGCGGGCAACGAGCCCGGTCAGCGCCGCGTGGTCCAGCTCGAAGCGGCGACGGTTGGTAGAGAAGTACAGCACGCCATCCGGGGTGAGCAGGCGCGCCGCCGCAAGGATCAGCGGCACATGATCACGCTGGACCTCGAAGTCATCCTCGGTGCGCTTGGAGTTGGAGAAGGTGGGCGGGTCCAGAAAGATCCGCTCGAAGACCATGCCGGGCATGTCGGTGGCGCCCTCCAGCCAGCGCACCACGTCCTCGCGCAGTAGCGTGTGGGTGCCCGGAAGGCGACGGCTGCGGCCATCGCGGATCTCGGCCTCCAGGCCATTGGCGCGGAAGTTCGCCTCGGCCCATTCCAGGTAGGTATTGGACAGGTCCACGGACACGGTCTGGCGTGCGCCCCCCACCGCGGCATGCACGCTGACCGCGGCGGTGTAGCAGAACAGGTTCAGCAGGCGCAGGTCGCGGCATTCCTGCTGCAGTCGCAGGCGCATCGGGCGGTGGTCCAGGAACAGTCCGGAATCCAGGTAGGCATCCAGGTCCACCCGCAGGCGGCAGCCGTGTTCGACCACCGTGAAGGGCGCGGCCTCGGCGGCCTCGGCGGCCTCGGCGCGCTGGTACTGCGAGCGTCCCTTCTGGGCCCGGCGTTGCTTGTAGTGC
Organism: Thioalkalivibrio sp. ALE31; assembly: GCF_000377405.1. GTDB lineage: Bacteria > Pseudomonadota > Gammaproteobacteria > Ectothiorhodospirales > Ectothiorhodospiraceae > Thioalkalivibrio. The sequence goes on from NZ_KB905022.1 coordinate 85,450, forward strand.
AGGTGCGCGGGTTCGACGCCGGTGACCTCCAGGGTGGCGGCCAGTGCGCCACGCAGGCGGGCCTCGGCTCGGGCGGGCTCGACGCTGGCGGGGGCGGCGAACTCCTGCACATGCAGATGCAGCGTCCCGTCTTCCGCCTCGTAGCGGTCAATCTGCAGGGGATATTCGGCCAGGTCGGAATCGTAGATGCGGTAGCAGGTGATGCCCTGGCGCCGCGCCCAGCGGGTCAGGTGACGCAGGTTCTTCTGCAGCCGGTTGGCGAAGTCCGGCGCCGGGATAGCGGGCGGTTCCTCGCGCCGATGGATCTCGAACTGGAGCAGGTGGCAGGCGAGGGTGCCGTTGTAGAAGCGGTGCTTGTGGCTGGCGCGCAGGCCCAGGCGCTGCGAGTCGGTGGTGTCCGCGACCAGCAGGGCGATATGCCAGCCGCCAAACGCGCTGCGCAGGCGCTCGCCCAGCAGGCTGTAGAGCTTGATCAGCTCCGGTGTGTTGCCGATGCGTTCGCCGTAGGGCGGGTTGCTGACCAGCATGCCGTGATCGGCCGGGGGCTGCAGGGTCAGGGCATCGGCCTGATCGAAGCGCGTGCAGTCGCCCACCCCCGCGGCCCGGGCCGCCTTGCGGGCGGCGGCCACCGCGCCCCGGTCGCGGTCGCTGCCCAGCAGGGGCGGGCCGTCCCAGGGGCGCACGGCGTCGCGGGCCTCGGCCAGGCAGCGGTCCCAGAGCTCCGCATCATGGCCGGACCAGCCCCGGGCCCGGAATCCCGCGCGCAGCAGCCCCGGTGCGGTACGGGTTGCCATCAGCGCCGCCTCGATCACCAGCGTCCCGCTGCCGCAGAACGGGTCGAGGAACGGCGCGTCCGGATGGGCCTCCAGGTGCTCCGGCCAGCCCGCACGCATCAGCAGCGCGGCGGCCAGGTTCTCGCGCAGCGGGGCCTGGCCGCCTGCGCCGCGATAGCCGCGCCGGTGCAGGCCCCCGTTACCGATGTCCAGGCTCAGCTGCGCCTGCCGGCCCTGCAGTTGCAGCAGTACGCGTACGTCCGGGTCGGCCGCGTCCACGTCGGGGCGTTCGCCGGTGGCGGCGCGGAAGGCGTCGGCGATGCCGTCCTTCACCCGCACCCCGGCAAAATGGGTATGCCGGATGTGCGAACTCTTGCCCGTCACGTCCACCGCGAAGGTGGCGCCGAGACCGAACAGGGCGGGCCAGTCCAGGGCTCGGCTGGCGGCGTGGCAGGCATCGCCGTCGGGTTCGTCGAAGCGGGCCAGGGGCAGCAGGATGCGGCTGGCCACCCGGCTGCCGAGCAGGCAGCGGTACAGCGTGGCAAGGTCCGCCCGGAAGTGGATGCCGGCGCGGTCCTCGCGCAGATTCGTCGCGCCGAAGCCCTCCAGCTCCCGTGCGACCAGCGGGGCCAGCCCGCCGGCGGCGGTCGCCAGATACACGCGGGTGGTGGCCGCCGGGTCGTAGGGCAGGATCGTGTCGTCGGCAGGGGTGTCGGTCATTGCGGGCTCGGACAGGCAGGGCGGGAAGGCCGCTTATTCTGGCACACCCGGCGGCGAGTTCGGCCCTCAGCGCAGCAGGCGGCGACGGATCAGGAAGGTCGCGAGGATGATGGCGCCGACGCCGTAGGCGGTGATCACGGCCAGATGCGGGAGCCACGCGTCCGGCCAGGCGCCGGTCATCAGCGGGCGCACGATCTCCAGCACATGCGCCAGTGGCAGGGCCAGCGCCAGGCCCTGCACCCAGCCGGGCAGCTCGGTCAGCGGGAAGAACACCCCGGAGAGCAGGAGCATGGGGGTGACGGCCAGGGTGAAGTAGTAGAGAAAGAAGTCGTAGCTGCGCGCCAGCGCGGTGATCACCAGGGCCAGCGCGCCGAAGGTGAATGCGGCCAGGAAGATCACCGGCAGCGCGAGCAGTGCGCGGGCATCGCTGACCAGCCCCAGCAGGCTGGCGACGACCAGGATGGTGATGGCGCTGATCAGGCCCTTGGTCGCCGCCCAGACGGCCTCGGCGAAGACGATGTCGTCGAGCGTGAGCGGCGTGGCGAGCATGCCCAGCCAGGTGTTCTGCTCCGCCATGCGGGTGTAGGCGGAATACATGCCCTCGAAGCTGGCGGTGAACATCGCGGAGGAACAGATGATGCCCGAGGCGATGAACACCATGTAGCGCATGCCGTCGAGATCGCCGACCAGGCTGCCGAAGCCGTAGCCAAACGCCAGCAGGTACAGGATCGGCTCGCCGAAGTTGCCGAGCATCGACGGCACGATCAGCTTGCGCCAGACGAGCGCATTGCGTCGCCAGACCGCGACAAAGCGCAGGCTGGGGCGGGGCAGCAGGGGCATCGCGGGATGGGCCATCAGTCGCGCAGTTCGTGTCCGGTGAGTTTCAGGAAGACGTCTTCCAGGTCGGCCTCGCGCAGGGTGGGCTCGTGGCCGAGCGCGCGCAGGCGTTCGCGCAGGCGGTCCGGCTCGGTCGTGTAGACCAGCCAGGTATCGGCCACCTGGTGGGCGCGGTCCTTCGCCCCCAGTTCGCGCTGCAGCACATCGCCGGCCCCGGCCCCGCCGACGGTCAGCACCCAGGGTTCGATGTGCTCGGCGATCAGACGGCTGGGGGCGTCACAGGCGATGATGCGGCCGTGGTCGATGATCGCGATGCGATCGCACAGCTCCTGGGCTTCCTCCATGTAATGCGTGGTCAGCACCAGAGTGACCCCGGAGGCGCGCAGCGCCCGTAGCTGGCGCCACAGGTGATGGCGGGCCTGTGGGTCCAGCCCGGTGGTGGGCTCGTCCAGGACCACGACCTCGGGCTCGTTGATCAGGGCGCGCGCGAGGGTCAGGCGTCGCTTCATGCCGCCGGACAGGGCATCGATGCGGGCGCCGCGCTTGTCGTTCAGGTTGACCTGTTCCAGCAGGTGGTCGATGCGTGCCTCGACGCTCGGCCCGGACAGCCCGAAGTAGGCCGCATAGGTGCGCATGTTCTCGATCACCGTGAAGTCGGGGTCGAGAGTGTCGAACTGCGGGACGATGCCCAGCCGTTCGCGCACGGCGCGTTCGCCCTCGGGCATTGGCAGGCCCAGGACCTCGACCCGGCCACCGTCGATCGGGGTCATGCCGAGCAGCATGCGCAGGGTGGTGGTCTTGCCGGCCCCGTTGGGACCCAGCAGCCCGAAGAATTCGCCCGGAGCGATCTCGAGGTCCACGCCGTCGACCACGTGGACGCCGTCGTAGGTCTTGCGGAGCTGGTCGATACGGATCGCGGACACGGCGGGACTCGCGGCGAAGGGGTGCGCATACCATACCGGTTCGGGGGCCTGCTCCCAATGGCCCGGGGCCGCGCCATGAAAAAGGCCCGGATCGTTCGATCCGGGCCGGTCGTTCTGATACCGCTGTCGGCGTTACGGACGGCTGTAGGTATAACCCTGGTGCTGCAACCAGGAAATATGGGCCACGCCGCTGGGGATCACGTCGTCCTCGGAGGCATCGAACAGCTCGTCCAGTGCGATGTTGCGCCCGCGCAGGGTGTTCGCGCAGACCTGGAACTCCACGTCCTGCATCTTCAGGTTCTCGATGCGCCCGCGCAGGTTCTCGTTGGTCATCGCGGTCTGGAGCAGGCCGAGGCCATCGCCATGCATGACGACCTTGATGTCCATGTTCTCGGCGCCGACCGCGTTGATGTGGTTCTGGATGTTGCCCATCGCCGCCATGTAGCGCCGTTCGTCATCGTAGTTCACGTGGTAGACGACCTTGTGATAGCCATAGTCGAAGTCGCCCGCGGCGGCCAGGCCGGGGAGGCTCAGCACCATCGCGAGCAGGGCGGGAAGGATCAGTTTCATTGCGTTCATTGCACAGGTTCCTCCTGAAACAATCACGAACCCGGGCGGGTCTTGGGTACGCCACGGGGCCTTGCGCCGGGGTTGGCGCGCCGCGACCGGGGGCTTCACTGGGAAGGCGGTCGGCGGCTGTTTATAAGACGCACGGGGCATGCGCCTATTCCCGTTCGGGCGGAACAACAAAAAGAAAAAGGCCCGGGAAAACCCGGGCCCAAAAAGACCACCAAAGGAGGAAGGGGTGGTTTACGGCTTGCTGTAGGTGTAGCCCTGCTGCTGCAGGTAAGAGATGTGTGCCACGCCGCTCGGGATGATGTCGGCCTCGGTGGCATCGTAGAGGTCGTTCTCGATGTCATAGCCGCGGCCACGAACCGTGTTGGCACAGACCTGGAAGTCGACGTTCTGCATCTTCAGGTTGTCGATCGACCCCTTCAGGTTCTCGTTCTCCAGCGCGTGGGCCAGCAGCGACAGACCATTGCCGTGCATGACGACTTTGACGTCCATGTTGTCTGCACCGACCGCGTTGATATGGTTCTGGATGTTGCGCAGCATGCCGCTCTGGCGGTTCTCGTTGTCGTAGTTCACGTGATAAACGACCTTGTGGGTGCCATAGTCGAAATCACTCGCGGATGCCGCGCCCGGGAGGGCAAAGGCGGCGGCCATTGCCAGCGGAAGAATAATGCTCTTTTTCATGTTCAGGCTCCTGCTTGTGTTCCCGTGTGTTCGTTGTCGATACGCCCGGGGCGTATGTCGCGCTGCAAGCAGCTGACCGGATCCGGTGGCGAAGGTCCGTGCCTTTCGTTTCCGGTTACAGGTAGGACGGGAACTATCCGGGATTATTCCGATCCGAATTTAGATAACTGCCTGATCATATGTAGAAAATTAGAACATTAGAGAGTGGTTCGTCGCATACCCCAGGCGGCGTGCAGGGCCAGGGTCAGGAGTACCAGGCCGCCGGCCAGCAGCGTGAAGCTGCTCGGGGCCTCGGCCAGGAACAGCCAGACCCAGAGGGTGCCGAACACTGCCTCCAGGACCAGGAACAGCGCGACCTCGCCGGCCGGCAGGAAACGGGTCGACAGGGCGATCAGCGCGAGTGCCAGCGGGAGCTGCACCAGGCCCATCACGGCGAGCACCGCGAAGCTGTCGAGGCCGATCGCGAGGGGTGCCGCCAGCGGCCACGCGATGACGGCCGCCAGCAACCCGCCCGCCGCGATCACGGCTAGGGAAACACTGATCAATGTTCACGCTCGCGTTGGCACCCCAGGTTTTCCGAGACAAGGCGCGGTGCGCAGCGGGTAGTGGTTCTACCCGCAAGTGGCGCAACGCAGGATCGGGGAACCTGGGGTGCCAACCCCACAAATCATTCAATGCAGGGGCTCGGCCGCTTTTGTGCGCGCACAGCGTTGCGGCTCCCTTGTGCAGAATGACTGCACGGCAGTCACCGCGCCTTGTTCGCACGCAAAAGCGACTCGAGCGCGAGCGTGCACATTGATCAGTGTTTCCCTAGGCGATCCACCCGCGGCGAACGCCGCAGCAACGTCAGGTTGATGCCGACCACGAGCGCGGCCATCAGCGCAAGCCCGTCCCCCAGCCAGCCCCCGGCCTCCAGCGACCCGGCAAACACGCCGATGATCCCGCCGAGGCAGACCAGCATCGCGACCCACGTCCGCGGGGGCACCCACTCGCGCAGCAGTACCCCGGAAAACACGGCGGCGAACAGCGGCGAGGCGGCCAGGATCACGACCACGTTGGCGACCGTGGTGTGCAGGATGGCCAGCACGAAAAGGATGGTGGTGGCGGCAAAGCCTGCCGAGACCCAGCCGGCATCCGCGCCGCCCAGGCGCAGGTGGGTCCAGGCCCAGCGCCCGTCGAGGACACGCAGCAACAGGGTCAGGGCAAGCGCCATCAGCAGCCCGCGCCAGAAGACGATGTTCATGCCCTGAGTGTCGGCCAGGCGCACCAGCAGCCCGTCGAAGCTGAGCGCCATCACACCGGTGAAGGCGAGCAGCGAGCCGTGCAGGTGTTCGCGTTGCATGATTCGGGTCACCCTCCATGTGCCGCTTTTCCAGCGGGGTTGTTACAGTGCGTGGGTACCGTTTTCGGAGTGCCCTATGTCCGCATCCCCCATCCCGCCCGAACTGCAGCCGATCGGGGCCATTGGCCTCGGCATCATGGGCGCGCCCATGAACCGCAACCTCCTGGCCGCCGGGGCCGAAGTTCGTGTCTGGGCACGCCGGCCGGAGACGGCGGAGGCACTCGCGCAGGAGGGGGCGCAGTCGTGCGCGAGCCTCCCGGAGCTGGTTCGCGGCGTGCGGGTTCTGGTGCTGAATGTGTCCGATACGCCGGATGTCGAGGCGCTGATGCTGGGCCCGGACGGCATCCTGGAGCACGCCCGTCCCGGCCTGATCGTGATCGACCACAGCACCATCGACCCGATGCGGACGCGCGCCATCGCGCGCGCGGCCGCCGAACGCGAAGTGACCTTCGTGGATGCCCCGGTCTCGGGGGGCGAGCCGGGTGCCCGCGCCGGTTCACTGAGCCTGATGGTAGGCGGCCCCGCCGCGGTGGTCGAGTCGCTGCGCCCGATCTTCGAGGTCGTGGGATCCACCCTGACGCACGTGGGTGACAGCGGGGCGGGGCAGATCGCCAAGGCCTGCAACCAGCTGGTGGTGGGCGAGACGCTGGTCGCGGTGGGCGAGGCCTTCGCGCTGGCGGAGCAGTCGGGTGTGGATCCGGCCCGGGTCCGCGAGGCGCTGATGGGCGGCTTTGCCAGCTCGCGCATCCTGGAGGTGCATGGCCAGCGCCTGCTGGACGGGGACTTCGAGCCGGGGTTCCAGGTCGGGCTGTATCACAAGGACCTGGGCATCATCGCCGATCTGAGCCGGGACCTTGGGCTCGCGACCGATGGGCTCAAGCCGGTGCGCGAGGCCGTGGATGCAGCGCTTGAGGCCGGGCAGGCCCGGCATGATGTGTCGATCCTCGCCCGCTTCTGCGTGCGCGCCAGCGAACCGGCTTCCTGAGCGGTCAGAGCACGAAGCGCCAGACCAGCCAGGCCAGCGAAAACCCGGCCAGGAAGATGATGCCGGCCCAGGCCAGGGCACGCAGGCCGGGCCCGGGTCGGGCATCCGCCGGCATATCTGGTGACATCACCGCTCGGAAAGTGATCCAGGCGAGGATCGGGGCCGAGAGGAATGACAGGGTGGTCGCGATATCGACGAAGCGTGTGAACTGCTCGCCGGCGAGCCAGATCAGGGCCAACGCCCCGGTGGCGACGATCAGCAGGGCGATGCGATAGCCCCACCATTCCAGCCGGCCCTCGGCGCCCGTGTCCGGGTCGCTGCCCCGGGGCTGGTGGCTGTTCTCGCGCAGCGCGCGCAGGGTGGCCATGATCACTCGCGGGTAGGCGTCGGTCACGGCCAGGGTGGTGGAGAACATCGTGGTCAGCGCCGCGATCGCGATCAGGGAGCGACTCCACTCGCCCAGGCTCTGGGCGTAGAGATCCACCAGCTGCGCCGAGAAGGCGGCCGCCCCCGGGGCGAAGCCGACACCGCTGCCGTACATCAGCAGGGCCCCCAGGAGCATGAACACGAGTGCCAGCGCGGTGGCACCGAAGAAGCCCAGCCGGAAGTCGAACACGGCCTCGCGCACACTGGGGTGATGCCCGGTCATGCGTGCGCGCTCCTGGGTCCAGACCGAATGCCAGGCGGCCACGTCCAGCGGGATCGGCATCCATCCCAGCAACGCCAGCACGAAGGCGAGCCCGGCCAGGGTCCACAGGTTCGACCATTCCCGGGCGCCGGAGAGCGCATGCCAGTCGGGGGCCTCCTGGAACGCCAGGGCGACCGCGACCACGGTGGAGACACTCAGCGCGGCCATGATGATCTTCATGCCCAGGTCGAGCCCCTTGTAGGCCTCGACCATCAGGAAGGCGATGCAGGCGGCCAGGATCAGTGCGGAGAGTACGACCATCGACAGGTCCAGCCCGAAGACCAGGGCGAACAGCCCCGCGGTGGTCAGTGTCACCACGGCCTGGATGATGAACAGCGTGCCCAGCGTCACCGCGATGTACAGGCCCAGGGCCCAGTTGCCGAGCCGGTGATAGCCGGTCAGCAGGTTGTGCCCGGTGGCGGCCGCGTAGCGTGGCCCGAATTCCAGAAAGGGGTACTTGAACAGGCAGGCCAGGAGCACGATCGGGATCAGCAGCAGCCCGTATTCGGCGCCGCCGCGGGTGGCCTGGACCAGATGCGAGACGCCCACCGCCGCGCCGGCCATCAGCAGGCCGGGTCCGATGGCGGCGCGCAGCGTGGCGCGGGTGGATGCGGTCATGAATCGATGTTTCCTTGATCGGTTGCTGCCGTGTCCGACTGGGGCAGGGCGTCGGTGCTGGCGATGATAATGCGGTCGCGTCCGCTGTTCTTGGCGGCGTACAGGGCCTGGTCGGCGCGGCCCAGCAGCGAATCGGCCGTATCCCCGGGGCGGAAGCTGGCAATGCCGCCGGAGCAGGTCTGGCCGCTGGGCATCGCCGCGCGCAGGCGCTCCAGGATATGGCGCGTCTGCCGGGCATCCGTATGCGGAAACACGATCACGAACTCCTCGCCGCCGAAGCGCGCCAGCAGGTCTGTGGGGCGCAGGCTCGGGCGCCAGGCGCGGACCATGTCGCGAAGCAGGGCGTCGCCGGCGGCATGGCCGTGGGTGTCGTTGTAGCGCTTGAAGTGATCGATATCCAGGAAGGCCAGGGTCAGTGGTCCGGCATTACGCTCGGCCCGCGCGATTTCGCGGTCCAGTTGCTCCTCCAGGTGGCGACGGTTGCCGACCCCGGTCAGTGCGTCGCTGCGGGAGAGGTGTTCCAGTCGCTGCGCCAGTACGTGGGTTTCGCGGAGCAGGCCTGCCATGCGGTACATCACCAGCAGGAACAGCAGGATGGACGCGATCGCGGCCACGCGGATGGTCTCCGTCTCGCCTGCGGCGGTGGCCAGGATCACCATGGGGACCAGCACCGAGGCCGCCCCCAGGATCAGCAGGCGCCGACCGGACAGTTCGGCGGGCGAGGTGTGGGTTTGCGGTTCCACTCTCGCGGACGGGTGCCATGCGGCCGCCGCGATCAGCGCATAGGCCACGAGCCAGAGGGCGTCGGTCAGGCCGCCCGCAAGGTACCAGCCCGCGGAGTTGCCATGGGCATACAGCAGGTCGGCGGCCAGATAGGCCAGCATCCCCAGCAGCAGGAAGCTGTGGGCGGTGATGCCCGTACGCTGCAGGAACACCAGGCGCAGCACCAGCACCAGCAGGATGAGATCGGCAACGGGGTAGCCCGTGGAGACCAGCAGTTGCAGCCAGCCGAGTCCGGGGTCGTAGGTGTAGGGGGCGATCAGCAGGGCCCAGCCGAGGACCGCGGCCGAGATCCCCACGATCAGCGCATCCACGAAGGCGCCATCGTTCCGCGCGGCCTGGGCCCCCAAGCGCCACAACGCCACGGCGAACAGCGGGTACACGGCGAGGTAGAAGACATCCGCGGCCGAAGGGAAGGGCTCCAGGCCCTGCAGGTCCAGCCAGTACCAGATGCCGTGCCCCGTGGCGGCCAGTGCCAGCGCGGCGGCGATCAGGGCCCAGGACGAGGCGGCGAACGGGCGTTGAGGGCGCAGGGTGGCGAGGGCAACTGCCACCGCGGCGCCGGCGGTCGTGATGACGTAGAGGGCGCTGGCCAGCGGGCCATGGGGCAGGGCGACATAGGCCATGGCCAGCACCAGGCCGATGCCCAGCAGTACGCCCCAGCCCTCCGGGCGCGGCCGTCGCGCGGTGCGGCGGGCGTCCCTGTTAGCGGCATGCGTGCTGCCACGCTGGATGTCGGCCGATTCCCCCATCGGCCGTATGGTGACAGACCGATGCAGGATTGTCCCGCCTCCGCGGCGGCGCGCGGCTCCCTCCGCAGGGGGGGGCCTTAAGGAGACGCTGATTGAATCGCACGTCCGCGCTCGAGTCGCTTTTGCGCGCGAACAAGGCGCGGTGACTGCCGTGCAGTCATTCTGCACAAGGGAACCGCAACGCTGTGCGCGCGCAAAAGCGGCCGAGCCCCTGCTTTCACTGGCTTGTGGGGTTGGTGCCCCCTGTTCCCCGATCCTGCGTTGCGCCGCTTGCGGGTAGAACCACTACCCGCTGCACGACGCGCCTTGTCTCGGAAAACAGGGGGCGCCAACGCGGACGTGCGATTCAATCAGCGTCTCCTTAAAGGCCGATCAGTTCGGCATGCACACCGGAGGCTGTGACCGTGTCCAGCAGCTTGCGGCTGTTGATGCGTTGCGGGTCGTACTCCACCACCATCAGGTGCGGGCGTTCATCGTGGCTGGACGCGGCCATCACGCCCGGGAGTTCGCGCAGGGCGTCCTGGATGCGTTCGCGGGCCGCGTGGTCGGTGTCCTCGTCGATGTGGATGGTGACATCCGCCATATGGGTGCTCATTGCGGGCTCCTTCGGCCGCGGGGCCGTGTGCCTACAACATGAATATAGACGCTGCCGGAGGCGGCTCAAGCACCGCGCCTGGCTGCCGCCGCCGCGGAGGGCTATGGTGAAGGGATGGATACGAACCGGAGAATCACCATGCGAGCGATCTGGCTGGGGCTGGCCCTTGCCGCGGTGGGCAGCAGTGCCGCGCAGGCCGATGTGCTGACGGGCGACACGCTGCTGGAGGCGGCGAACGCGGAGATCACCAACATCGACCAGGAGGGCCTGCAGGACCTGATCGCCAGCGAGCCCGACCACGTGGTGATTGATGTGCGCACGCGTACCGAGATTGATCACACCGGCGGGCAGATCCGCTCCAGCGAGACGCTGAATATCCCGCGTGGCTGGATCGAGTTCGAGGTGCCGGGCGAGATCCCGGACAAGGACACGCCGATCGTCGTCTACTGCGGCCAGAACCTGCGCAGTGTGGCCGCCGCGCAGACCCTGCAGCAGATGGGCTACACCAATGTGTACAACTACCCCGGGGGTTTCTTCGAGTGGAAAGACGCCGGGCTGCCGCTGTATGTGCTGGACAAGGCCCGCGACTCGTTCCTCTACGACCGCCCGCAGGAGGTGACCGACGGCGTCTGGTCCGCGATCGGCGCGACCCAGCCCTCCACCTACGAGAACTCCGGCCACAACAACAACCTGTCGTTCATCATCACCGATGATGGCGTGGTGGTGATGAACGCCGGCGACAACTACCTGCTGGCCAAGTCGCTGCATCAGGAGATCAAGAAGCTTACCGATCAACCGGTGAAATACGTGGTGCTGGAGAATGCCCAGGGCCACGCGATGCTCGGCATGACCTACTGGCAGGAGCAGGGCGCCACGGTCATCGCGCACAACGATGCCTGGCGCGAGATCGAGGCCAATGGTCAGGCGAGCCTGGAAGCGGCCGCCACCCGCACCCGCGACAAGGCGTTCATGACCGAGCTGGGCACGCCGGACGTCACCTTCGCCACCCGCCTGGACCTGGAGATGGGCGGTGAAACCATTCAGATCCGCTACCTCGGGCCGGGCCACGCGCCGGGCGATATCGCCCTCTGGGCGCCGGAGCGCAAGGCGCTTATTACCGGGGACCTGGCGTTCCATCAGCGCATGCTGCCGATCTTCGAATACACCGATACCGCCGGCTGGATCGAGACCTGGCACGAACTGGAGGCCCTGGAGGCCGAGTACATCATCCCCGGCCACGGCGACCCGGTGAACGATTTCGAGGTGCTCCGCCGCTACACCCACGATTATCTCGTGTACCTGCGCGAGGAGGTCCAGCGCATCCTCGACGAGGGCGGCACGCTGAACGATGCCTACAACATCGACCAGACCGCCTACCGCCACCTGGACACCTACGGCGAGCTGCATCGCCAGAACGCCGGCCGCGTGTTCCGCGCCATGGAGTTCGAGGACTTCTGAATCCCAATGCGGAGCGTCCGGGTCCCTCGCCTGTGGGAAGCCAGCCCCTGCCGGCAGGGCGTGGGCAAGGCCTCAATCGCCGAGAGGGCTCGGCTCCTACTGGTCTGGAGCCAGCGTTTGCAGGAGGCCAGCCCCCTGGCCGATGGGGCGCTTGCAAAACCGCAATCGGCCGGAAACCCGGGCTCTTTTAAGGGCGAGGGTGCACGTGGATCAGCATTTCCCTGGGAAGTACAGCACGGGAAGTACACCGCGTACGTGAAGGTCGGTTGTGCGGAGAATGGGTCCTGGCGAGAAGGCAGTGCCGGGTCGCATGTGGCATTTCCCATATCTTCGCGCTAAATTAGAACGAACGTTCGGTTCGGTATGGGCGATGACAGAGAACCCGAGGCAATCCGTGCGCGGCGCCGCGCTGCGCAAACTGGTGCTGGATACCGCGCTCGAGCGGTTCAGTCAGGATGGCTATTTCAATACCTCCATCCATGACATCCGGCGTCAGGCCGGTGTCTCCATCGGCTCGATCTATCACCACTTCGGCAACAAGGAGGCGCTGGCCAAGGCGCTGTACGACGAGCTGCTGCAACGCATGGATGCGGGCCTGGCCGAGGTGATGGAGCGCGAGAGCGGTTGCCGCGCGCGCTGCGACGGGATCATCGCGTTTATGTTCCGGGCCGCCACCGAGGCCCCGCAGACGATGCGTTTCGTGCTCGAGGCGCGGCACCGCGAGTTTCTCCCGGACGAGCCGCCGGTGTGCTCCTCGCAGCCGTTCCAGCGCATGCGCGAGTGCATCGAACAGGGCATCGCCGCCGGCGAGGTCCGGCCCATGGAGATCCCGGTGGCGGCCACCGCCGCGTTCGGTGGCGCCATCCGCCTGCTGCACCTGTACCTCGACGGCGTGCTCGAGAAACCCCTGGCGCACTACCTGCCCGAGACCCAGGAGGCCGCCTGGCGCGCCATCGCGATGCCCTCGGCTAACTGCCCGTAACCCGTTTTTCTACCGAAGGAGAATCCCCGATGAAGATCATTGCATCCCTGTTCCTGCTGCTGACCCTGTCGCTGACCACCCTGAGCGTCCAGGCCGAAACCCCCACCGACGCCCGCGCCCTGGACGGCGTCGAGCAGGGCCGCGTCGTGTTCGACCTGAACAACAACGACCCGGAGCTGCTCGCGCTGTATCTGATGGTGATCCGCGAGACCTTTGAAGATCTGACCGATCAGGGCGTGGACCCGGACATGATCCTCGCCTTTCGCGGGCGGGCCGTGACCATGGTCTCCGAGGATCGCGAGCGCTTCGAGCTGACGGAGTTCGACCACCTGGATGCGATCGAGGAACACGTGGCGGCACTGAAGGACAAGGGCGTGCGCATGGAATCCTGCGCCGTGGCCACCCGCCTGTTCGGCGTCGAGCACGGCGAGCTGCTGCCCGGCATCGAGCCGGTGCGCAATACCTTCGTGTCCCTGACCGGTTACCAGGCCCAGGGCTACGCGGTCATCCCGATCTATTGAGTCTTTAGGGTTCGGGTTTCGAGCCCGGGGACGAAACACCCGGGCCTTCACCATAAAAGGATGAGAACCACCATGCGAAATCGAATGCTGATCCTGTTGCTGGCCCTGCTGTTGCCGTTTGGCCTTGCCTCCACGGCGAGCGCCGAGGGTCTGGACAATCGCGAGGCGACCCAGGGCATCGAGACGATGCGCGCGGTCTATGACATGCGCAAGTCCGATCCCAACGTGATGCTGGCCTACCTGCGCGGCATCGCCACCAACCACGAGAACCTGCTCAAGGAGGGCGTGGAGCCCGATCTGCGCATGGTCTTCATCGCCGAGGCGGTCAAGTTCATCAACACCGACCCCGAGCCGGAGGTGGCGATTGATCACGCCGACACCCTGGAGGAGATCGCGAAGGCGGTGGACCGCCTGGACGAGCTGGGCGTGAAGATGGAGGTCTGCGCCGCCGCGACGCGGGCCTATGGTGTGGACAACGACACCATCCTGGATCCGATCCAGCCGGTACGCAGCGGCTTCATCGCGGTCATGGGATATCAGAACCAGGGCTACGCGCTGGTGCCGGTTTACTGAGCACTTGCTGTCCCTGTTGGAGAAAGCTTGTTGTCGCGGAGATGCGCCGGCGGTCTTTTCCCGGATCACGCAATGTCTCTGGTCGAAAAGCCGGTTCGGTCCCGAGTCGGTTATTGCCGTTCTTCGTCCGTCCGTGTTCGGCCCGGAGTCGTACCTTCTTCCTGCCCCGAGGGTGTCCAGGTTGCGTTTCCCGTAACATGAGAGGCAAATTCGCGAGTTTTTCTCTGTTCTAGAACCTTGCAGGCGTGTTGCGGTCATCTCAAGGCGAGACGCGCAGGCCATCATGCGCAGAGATAAATTGGAACCGCAGCACCCGGACGAGAGTCCTGGCGCTCGGCGCCTCCCTCCCAAGCCTCGGGACTGATGCAATGACCAGCGGTCGAGATTTGCTTGACGGGCTGGCCCACCTCACGGGCATTCGCAATGCTCAGCGTCTGGAATACAGTCTTCTCAAGACACTGGACAGCATTTACCAGTCGGCGCAGATCTGGGCGATCCAGCTCACTGCCGAGGGCCACCCCGAAAGCCTCCATTCCTTCGACCGCAAGCATGACACCGTGACCACGGTGCCGTTCGATCAGGAGCAACAGCCCATACCTGTCTGGCTGCTGGATCAGGCACTTGCGACCGGGGAGCCGTCCGAGGGAACGGACGAATCGGGGCGCCGGGTGTCGGTCTTTCCAATGTCCGGCCTCAAGGAATTCAGTATCTGCCTCGCATTCTCGTTCGATAATGCCAGCGACAACGAGTCGCTGGACGCGCTCTTGGTGCGTAGCTTCCTGTCGGTGTATCGCAACTTCGTCAAGCTGATTGATGACGCGCAGACGGACGAGCTGACAGGGCTGCTCAACCGCAAGACATTCGAAGACAACTTTCGTGAACTCGCGACAATCGGGCGCAGTACCCATTCACCGGAGCCTGCGAGGGGCCGCCGCGAGGAGCCCGACCCTGAAGAAACTGACGTCTGGCTGGCCGTGATCGATGTCGATGACTTCAAGAGGATCAATGACAGCTTCGGCCATGTGTATGGCGACGAGGTGTTGATCCTACTGGCACGGCTGCTGCAGCAGAGCTTTCGCCAGAATGACTTGGTCTACCGTTTCGGTGGCGAGGAGTTCGTGGTCCTCGCCGAAATCGCCAGTCCCGAGATGGCGGCGGCAACCTTCGGGCGCTTGCAGCGGGCGGTGGCGGACTATGCGCTGCCACGGGTCGGACGTGTTACCACCAGCATCGGGGTCACCCGCTTGCGTCCGTACATGACCGCAAGCGCCGTGCTGGACGAGGCCGATCAGGCGCTGTACTACGCCAAGGCGAATGGGAAAAACCAAGTTTGTCTGTACGACCAGTTGGTTGATTCGGGTGTGATTAAGCCCAACGTGATCGAGGCGGGTGAGATTGAATTGTTCTGACTCCTGCTGGTGGTTGTCGGCTGGGCTCCCTGCGCGTCGCTACCCGCGGGCCAGCCGGCGGTTGAGCGCATAGACCGACAGCGGCGCGAACACCCCGGCAATGCCCAGGGCCCAGGCCAGCGACCACAGGGCCGGTTGCAGGGCCGGGCCGTCGGCGTTCATCAGGGCGCGGGCGGCCTCCGCCAGCAGCGAGACGGGGTTGGCCTGCACGAAGCCCTGCAGCCAGGTCGGCATCGTGTCCACGGGTACGAACGCGGAGCTGACGAAGGTGACCGGGAACAGCGCGGTAAAGCCAAACAGCTGCACATGCTCCGGGTCGCGCGCGATCACGCCCACCAGCACCATCACCCAGGAAAAGGCCACCGCGAAGCTCAGCACCAGCGCGACCATCGCCAGCAGGTGCGCCCACGAGGTCTCCAGGCGGAAGCCGAGCAGGAACCCGACGATCAGCAACAGGGCGATACACAGCAGTTGCTTGACCACGTCCGCCAGGATGCGTCCGGCCAGCGGCGCCCAGCGCGGGATGGGCAGGGCACGAAAGCGATCGAATACGCCGCGGGTCAGGTCGGTGTTCAGGCCGTGGCCGACGTACACGGTCACAAACAGCATGTTCATCACGATCACGCCGGGCAGCACGAACGCCAGATAGTTCTCGGGCGAACCGGCAATGGCCCCGCCGAACACGAACAGGAACAGCACCAGGAACAGGATCGGCTGGATCGAGTAGTCGCCCAGTTCCCAGGGATTGCGGCGTACCTGCACCAGGCTGCGCCAGGCCAGCGCCAGGGTCTGGTCAATGGCGTTCATGCCGCGTCCTCCCCGGCGTCCGGTTCCGCGTGGCCGGCGCCACTGCGCCCGGTCAGGGACAGGAACACATCATCCAGGCTGGCGCCGCGCAGCCCCAGATCGACCACCTCGATCCCGGCGTCGTCCAGGCGCCGCAACACGGCGGGAAGCAGCCCGGCATCCTGCACCGGCGCGCTGATTTGCGCCCCCTCGACCTGGGCCGGGCGTCCCGCGAGCCCGGTGACGATCCCGGCTGCGCGGTCGCTGGTCGCCGGGTCCGCCACTGTCACGTAGAGGCTGCGCGCCCCGACCCGGGCCTTCAGTTCGGCGGCCGTGCCCTCGGCGATCACGCGGCCCTGGTCCAGCACCACGATGGAGTCGGCCAGGGCGTCGGCCTCTTCCAGGTACTGGGTGGTCAGCAGGACGGTGGTACCCGCCGCCTGCAACTGGCGCACCCGTTCCCACAGGTCGCGGCGGGCGCGCGGGTCGAGGCCGGTGGACGGCTCGTCCAGGAACAGGATACGCGGGCGTCCAACCAGACTGGCGGCCAGGTCCAGGCGTCGGCGCATACCCCCGGAGTAGGTCTGCGCGGGGCGTCGCCCGGCCTCCTGCAGCGAGAAGTCCGCGAGCAGCGCGTCCGCACGGGCCCGGGCATCGGCCCGCTTGAGCCCCAGCAGGCGGGCGATCAGGATCAGGTTCTCGCGTCCGGTGAGCTTTTCGTCGACCGAGGCGTACTGGCCGGTCAGGCCGATAATCTCGCGAACCCGCGCGGCCTCGCGGGCCACATCGAACCCGCCCACGCGGGCCGTGCCGGCGGTGGGCGCGAGCAGGGTGGCCAGCATGCGGACCACGGTGGTCTTGCCGGCGCCGTTCGGCCCCAGCAGGCCCAGGACTTGCCCGGTCGGTACCCGCAGATCGACGCCGTCCACGGCCCGCGTGGCGGCGAAGTCCCGTACCAGTCCCTGTACCTCGATGGCGTTATCCAAACCTGTCTCCTGATCGGCTCTCCACGCTCGGACGCGGGCGGGGCGCCCGGGTTCCGCCGCTTCAGTCTCCCTAGGTCTCCTTCGTTGAGGGTTTGTTGAGGGTGTGCGGCTCCTGCCGGGTGTGGGTGCCAGCGTTGCACGGCCTCTGGCCGTGATCTCTGTCGGGACACCCGGCAGGAACCTGCTAATCCCCTTCTGGTCATAGGGAGTTAAAAATATCTTCAAAGCCATATATAGGGAGAGCCACATGAAGAAAACGCTGATGGCCCTTGCGGTCGCCGCCGCCTGCCCGGCTCTGGCGCTGGCCGAACCCCGTGTCGTGGACACCGATCGTAATGTCTTTATTCCCGCCGAAGAGGATGCCCGCGCGGTTCTGCGGGTCGCCGCGGTCTATAACGACGAAGACTTCCGCATCCATTACGAGTACGAGACCGATACGCCCAGCTGGTATCACCAGGTCTGGCGCTACGAGGATGGCGAGTGGGTGCGCTACGGATCCGGCGGCCCGGGGCCGGACGAGCACGGCCTGTACGAGGACCGAATCTCCATGATGCTGGACGACGGCAAGGTGGAGGGTTTCGACCGCATGGGCGGATGGATGACCGCGCACGACGGTATGCGCAGCCTGACCTCCGAGGTGGACGCGGATGCCGTTCGCGAGCATCCGAAGCTGGGCGGCGACCTCGGGCGCAGCGACGTGCGCAAGTACCTCCCGCAGACCCGCGTCACGGAGGATCCGGAAGAGGTCTCCTGGGATCAGGTCATCGATGACGAGGCCCTGGAACAGTTGCAGTCCGACGGTGTGTTCCTCGACCTGTGGCAGTGGCGCTCCCACCGCAGCCACCCGATGGGCTACGCGGACAACAACTACGTGCTGCACTACCGCCTGTCGTCCGAGGGCACCAGCATGTTCACGACCAACTGGGATGACGACGCCGATCAGCCTGCCTGGATGTTCGATCCGGAGCAGGTCGGAGCCCCCGCCCTGGAGTGGGAGGCCCTGATCGCCCGCGAGTACGGCCAGGACGATGCTTATTACATCCACGAGGGCAACGCAATCGCCTTCGATCCGGACCACGACTGGCAGGAAGGCGATGTGATCCCGCAGCGGTTCCTGCGGGAGCCGAGCGGCAGCCGCGGCGCGATCCGTGCCGATGGTGGCTACGAAGACGGCGCCTGGCGGATTGCACTCACCCGCACGCTGGAGGCCCCCAACGCCCGGGACAGCAAGACCCTGGAACATGGCGCGTCCTACAACGTCGCCTTCGCGGTTCACAGTGCCGCGGGCGCGCGCTGGCACCTGGTCTCGCTGCCGATGACCCTGGGGCTGGAAGACGGGGAGGCCGACATCGTCGCTCGCCGTGTCGATGGGGACCTGGACGAAGCCGACCTGGAATGGACCGAGGTGGAGGTGTTCTACCCGGGTCAGATCACCTATCAGTTCCTGCACAGCGACGACCACCCGGGCGGCACGCTGGTGCGCGAGGGCGAGAAGGGCGTGCGTGATCAGCACGATCTAGACACCCTGCCGGGCTTCATCGTCGACATGGAGCAGCAGCTCCTGCGCGACGCAGACTGAGCCGGCGCGGGTCGGCACCACGCGCGCTCAGACCCGGACTCGTCTGGTGTCGACACTCTCGGCCGTGGAAGGGGTGCGCCCGACGCCCTTGCGCCACCAGACGTGCAGGGCAAGGCACAAAGCCTGACGTCGGGTCTCCTGCGCTCCGTCGTCCCGGACGCCGCGCAGCGGTGATCCGGGGTCTCCGCCGGTGGGGCGGGCGCGGTCGGTGGCAAGGCCGGCGTGGGCGCTCCCGGCTCTGCGCTTCGCTGAGGCCGGGATGACGCCGTGTGGTGCTGTGCCGCGCGTCAGGCCGTTTCGGCGTTGCCGGTGGGGGCGGTTTCGCGGCGGATCAGGTAGTCCACGTAGAGGAAGCCGAAGGGCACCACGCCGAGGAACAGCACCAGCAGCCATTTCCAAACCGGCCAGTCGCTCAGATGGCTGGCCATCACCGACGCCGCGCCGTAGACCATGAACAGAATGCCGTGGACCCAGCCGACATAGGTGACGGCCAGGGGCATGTCCGCATAGGTGCGCAGCGGCATCGCGATAAACAGCAGGGTAATGAGCGACAAACCCTCGAGGACGCTGATCAGGCGGAAGAATTTCATGGGCGGGACCGGTGGATCGGGAAACGCGGCGGAGGGTAGCACGAAGCGCGACGGGCGCCACGAAATGGACCTGGCAGTGTGGTCGGGTTAATTCTTGCGCTGGTTGCGCGCGGATTGTGCGTAGTCCCTGGCCCGGGCGCGGATCTCCTCGAAGAACAGCGCCTCCCAGCGGGTGTTGCGCTCGTCCCGTGACAGAGGTCCTGTGTCCTGTTGCTCGCGAGCCAGGCGCGTGTCGGCCTCGGCCTCGGCGTCATCCAGGATCTGCTTGAAGCTATCCCGTGCCGCGGCTGCCTTCGGGTCGATTCCCTGGCGCTGCAGGACGTTGGCCAGCAGCGCCCCGCCTTTTTTCCACTTCGACCAGAGTCTCACAGCGACGCTCCTCCCAGTAGTCGTCGGCGTGCATCCGGGGTATACCCGAGGACCGAAGAGGTCCGGACAATCGACATCTTACCGGGCCAAGCGGCCTGTTGGGATTCTGGTCTACCAACAAAAAAGGCCCTCCGAAGAGGGCCTCGTCATCACTACCAGCGAGTGATCAGTTCGAGAAGAAACGCACGTTCGGATCAGCCATGTAGGCACCGACTTCTTCCGGATCGGCCGGCGTAATGCCGTCAAGCAGGTCGGCCTCGGTGTAGTCCGTGTTCGGCAGGAAGATGGCGCAGGTCTCGACGGTCGCGCCGTTGTTGAGCAGGTTCATCATCAGTTGCTGCGCATTCCGGTCTGCCGGCTGCATGGTGGCGCCGTCGAAGTCTTCGGTCGCCATCTTCGCGGCAGGACCGCACAGCAGCACACGGATTTCCTGACCCTGACGCATGCTTTGGTTGGCCAGAACCATGGACATGAACTGGGTGTGATCATCGGCCGAGGTGACACTGACGAACAGCTTGGAGGGCTCGTCCGCCTGTGCGGTCGCGCCTGCACCGGCAAGGGCGATAAGGGCGGAAGCGGCTAGTGTCTTGATGGCTCGCATGGAGTCTCCTGATCGTTTCGAAAGTGGAAGAGTAGAAAATAAGCAGATTCTAAAACATATTGCAACAAGAATGCGTCTAGAATGCGATTACAGTGAGAGCGGTCATGAAAACGTCATCGAATGACGACGTGACCCGGGCGGCTGGAGAATGCGATCCTCGAGGAACGTGGGAGTTCCCCGTGCGCCGAACACAAATTCTGTTGTCGGCGAAGGCCTGGTCTCGTCGCGGGACCAGATAGTCCGGACGATATCTGAACGCCTGCAGGGGCAGGCCCGCGGGCCCTGGAGCGGGCCTCGCGGGTGACCAGAATGCGAGGGTTACGCGATGCGGTAGGCGGAGGCCAGGTCGCGCACGCGCGAGGCGATGTCCGCGACTTCCTGGCTGGCGGTCGCGGTCTGGCGCGAGCCATTGGCGGTGTCACCGGTGATGTCGTTGATCGCGTAGATGTTGCGGTTGATCTCCTCGGCCACGGCGTTCTGTTCTTCCGCGGCGCTCGCGATCTGCGTGGTCATGTCGCTGATCCGGCCGATGGCCTGGACGATGGATTCCAGTGCCTGGCCGGCGCGCTCGGCATCGTTGCTGGTGGCCTCCGCCATCTCGCGTCCGCGACCCATGGCGGTGACCGCATTGCGGGTGCCCGCCTGCAGGGCCTCGATCATCGCCTGGATGTCGGCGGTGGAGTCCTGGGTGCGCGAGGCGAGGGTGCGGACCTCGTCGGCGACCACCGCAAAGCCGCGGCCCTGTTCGCCCGCGCGGGCGGCCTCGATCGCCGCGTTCAGGGCCAGCAGGTTGGTCTGCTCCGCGATCCCGCGGATCACGTCCAGCACCGAGCCGATCTGCTGACCTTTCTCGTCCAGGTTGCGCACGGTTTCTTCGATGGTGGCGACCTCGCCGGACAGGCGGCCGATGTCGCTGACGACGGTACGCACGACCTCGCCGCCCGCGCGCGACTCCTGGTCGGCTTCCTGGCTGGAGGAGGCGGCATCGGAGGCGTTGCGCGCGACCTCCTGAACCGTCGCCGCCATCTCGTTCATCGCGGTCGAGACCTGCTCGGTCTGCGAACGCTGCTGGTCAATGTTGCCGTCGGTCTGCGCGCTGACCGCGGACAACTGCTCGGCGGCCGAGGCCATCTGGTCGGTCAGGGTGCGCAGCTCGCGGATGGAGTCCTGGAACTGGTCGAGCATGCTGTTCAGGGCGGTCGCGGTCGCGCCGATCTCGTCGTCCGCACCGACATTCACCCGGCGCGACAGGTCATGGTCGCCAGCAATCCCCTCCAGCGTCTGGCGCATGTGCGCGATCGGGAGCGCTACCGACCGATAGGTCCACACCCCGGTAATTACGACCCCGATCAGGACCAGCAGCATCAGGGCGCCGCTGCGCACCAGCACCTGGGTGTAGAACTCCGATACCCGTTCGGCTTCCGCACCGGCCACGTCGATCTGCAGGTCGACCAGCTCGGTGATCTGGTCGCTGATCGGGTCGATGCTGTCGTACAGCGGGCCGTTGAAGGCATCGAGCTCGCCCTGCACATTGCCCGACATCCCGCCCAGCGCCGCCTCCAGGCGATCCAGGTCCGCGTTCGCCGCGCGGAACAGGGAGCGGGCGCCATCGGCGAGTTCCTGTTCCCGGGGCGTCAGCGTCGTGGCCAGGTAGGCCTCCCAGATCGTGGCGATCTCCGTGCGCGCTTCGCGCACGTCGGCCAGGGCCTCTTCCGCGGTCATGCGCCCGGCATCGGCCTTGTTCACGGCATCGATGACCAGCACCGCGTAGTTGTCCGCGATGGTCTTCAACTGCTGCAGGGGCACGACCCGGTCGTGGTAGATGTTCTGCACGCCTTCTTCGATATTGGCCGTGCCGCGGGCGGCCAGGGCCGCCAGCAGCAGGAGCGCGGCCACGGGCACCACGATGGTGATGACCAGCTTGGATCGAACGGACAGCGAGCGGAGGTTCATGGGCGGGTCCTTGTATGGCCTGGAAGGGGTAAGCCCGAGGTACCGGGCCGGGAAATGCCGATCCATGCAGGCGTCCGTGCCCCGGTATTCCGGGTGCTGGCGTCGTGCGCGGACGGCTGCGGTGTTACCGGCAGGTGCCGCGCCTTGTTCGCGCGCATGGCAGCGGACGCCACCGGCGGCGGCATTACCCTGATGACAGATTAAACGGCCCCGCGCGCCAAACCTTGAGCCACATCAACCGTGCCGAGGGTCGCCCAAGGTGGTGGGTCGCCGGTCGGGCCGGTACCCGCGGTCCTGGCCCGGCCGCCATCTCATTCCGGGTCGCGCCCGCTGGTCGATGCCAGTGTCTCGCGGATCCGCCGTAGGTCGCGTACGTACTCCAGCATGGCCATCATGGCGTCGGCGAACAGGTAGGCCCCGAACAGGATCATCCCGGCCGCAAACAGCCCGGCCAGCGGCCACAGGAGGGCTGCAAGCACGGCCAGTGCCCAGCCGATTGCTTCCACCTGTTCCGCTTCAAGCCCGAACGCGGCAACGGCTGCGCCCGCGAAGGGCTCTGCGGCCGTCAGGGAGATCACCGACAGGGCCAGCGCGAACAGGGCCACGCCGGTTGCCAGCAACTCGCCCGCCAGCCGCATGCAGACGACAACGCAGGTGATGGCGGGATAGTCCCGGGTATCCAGTGCTCCCAGTGCCCGGGCGCGTCGCCACAACAACGCGACCCAAGCGACTACGGCTATCCCGAACAGGATCTGCAGCAGGATCAGGGAGACGTGCGGCCATGGGAGCTCCGGTGTCTCCTGCGCCAGCATCCAGAAGGCCAGCGAGGCCAGCAGTCCGCCGAGGCCCGTCAGGGCGGCGATGCCGCGAAGCGCCCAGCCGGCCAGGCGTTGCAGGGGAAGCGTGCCTTCGGTTCCACCGGTAGTCTCGTCGGTCAAGGGGGCCTCCATGGGGGACGATTGCCCTTGCGATAGTGCCCGAAAATCGCCTCAAGCAGGCGAGAGGCCGGTGATTCGGCCGGCGCGTACAACCACGGGGCCCAATGCACGCGGCATGGACTGGTGTGTGGGGGGCGCTGCAGGGCCAGCGCGCGTGCGCGTCGGGCTTCGGGCCTTTTGCAATCATGCGGTGTTTGGCGAAATCTATCGGGGCCAGGGGCGCCTGCTTAAGCGAACCCCGTGCGCCCTTACAACCCCGACGCAAAAGGAGCCTGCATGGCGAACGAGACGGACGATCCAAAGCTGGAGATCAGCGTCAACGCGGCCCGCGAGCTGGTGGATATTGGTCTGGCGGTGCTGCTGGATATCCGTCAGCCCTTCGAGCTGGAACTGGAGGGCGAGGTGGAAGGGGCGGTCCCGGTGCCCCTGTTCCGCCTGAAGCAGCTACTGGGTCGGGGCCTGTCGGAGGAAGAGCAGGAGCTGCTGGACGCGGACGAGCCGGACGATCGCGATTTCCAGCACTTCATCTCCCTGATTAACCGGCATCACGTCACCCAGGACCAGATCCTGCTGTGCCTGTGCAACAGCGGCCGGCGCAGCCTGCGCGCCGCCGAGCTGCTGCGGGACCTGGGGTATACCCGCTGCCTTTCGGTTCGCGAAGGCTTTCGCGAGTGGCCCCGCGACGCCGCTACCGAATAAGGCGCGTATTCGCCTGCCTACCTCGTTGACGGCAATGCGCCGAGACCCGGCGCATTGCGCAAAGGCTTGTCGTTCTGCCCGCCCGTTGGAACGAGCCCGGGGCGTCAAGCCCGAATGGCAGGGATCGGCTGCCCTCAGTGACCGTGCGTCTCGTGCGCGTCCACCGGCTCTTCGAACGCGATGAACAGGATGCAGTCCTCGTCCGAGATGCAGTGGGTGGTGTGTGCCAGGCGCGGCGGGCCATAGGCGTAGGTCCCGGGTCGAAGCACCACCGGTTCCTGGTCGTCGTAGTCCACCTGCATCTCGCCCTGGACCAGCACCATGCGCTCGGCGCTGGTGTGCCAGTGGTGGGGCGCGGTGCTGTTGCCGGGCAGCAGGAAGAACACATCGGCGTTGGGCTCGGCCGGGTCGCCCTGGAGGACAGCCAGGCGGCAGTCGTCGGGCATGAAGGCCGGGCAGGGGTTCCATTCGAGATCGGGGGCGTCCGGCGCCCAGATAAAGGCCTGGCCGTCGTCGGCCGCCAGGCTCGCCAAGGGGGCGGCCAGGGCGAGCGCGGCGGCCCATGCAGCCAGGCGGCGAAGCGTTCCCGTGGGCCGGATCGAGTGGTCGTACATGAGGCACCTCCTGGGGTCCATGGCTTGGCCGGCCGCGGGCCGGGCGTAGCCTTTTCTCCGTCATGGGCCCCGCCACAGGGATGCGTGCGCGCGGCCTTTATCCAGGATTCTGGCTTGGCCCGGTCGGGGTGGCTTCCACAATCTTGCGGCGGGGGAGCGGATGTTGCGGTTACCACGTCGCACCTTCGCTACTGCGGCAGTGGTTCCGTACGCGCGCACCGAGGGGGCCGTACCGAAGGGGTCAGACCATGCCTTTTGCCCGTCCCGTGTTGCGGGCACAAGAGCCAAGGTCTGCCCCCCGGTTGCCCGTGGGAGCCTGCTTGCAGGCGAAGCTCCTGCCCGTGCTGGATGTAGCAGGGGCCAGAGCCTCAATGGGTTGGCATGAAGCGAAAGGCAAGGTCGGACCCGTTGATTCTGCGGATCGCGCCAGCCTCGAATAACGGTGGGGAGCGAAGATGGGTCTCACGTTCGCGCCTTCGCTATAGCGCTGGACCGTCGCTGGTCCAGCCTTGGCCTTCGCAGCAGACGGCGGCGCGTACTGCTGGCGCCGCCGTCACCCTGTAAACCGGGTCGCTTGCAAGGGGCGCGTTCACCCAGGCGCTGACGTCAGGCCGCCGACCGCCCGGCATGAGAGACCCGTTCGATCCTGACGGGGACCGGTCGGCAGACCGTGTTGCAGACCGGCGAGTGGTCCTGCGCAAACCCGAGCAGGTCGTCCAGTTCTTGCTCGCTGCAGTCCGCGTCGATCTGCATCTGGATGGCGATGTCCTGGTAGCCCGCAGGGACCTCGTCATTAAGCGCCAGAAGACCTTCCAGATTGATCGTTCCTTTCAGCTCGGTCGAAAGCGAATGGATACGAATACCCCGGGCGGTGGCGTGCAGCACGGTCGTCGTGGTCACGCATCCCGCCAGTGCATGGAGCAGGTATTCAACCGGGTTGGCGCCCTCGTTTTTGCCGAGTAGTACCGGCGGTTCCCCGTTGGTGAATTCCCACCCGGTATCCCGCGAGGCGTCTTCGGCACCCGCACCATAGAAGTCCTTGATGGTCGATCGATTCTCGCCTCCGCTGATCCAGGTGTTGCGGGCGCGGAACTCGAACTGCGCGAGTTCGCGGTTGTCCTGCAGGGCCTGCACGGTCGTGGTCATCTGATCCACGTTCAGGCCGTTCATCGTGTTCTGCGTGTTCATGGCTGTTCTCCGTTTGAGAAGGGACCATTGCGCGCCATCGGATGGTGACGCAGCTTTAGGCTATAACCGGGGAATCGACCGCATAAGCGGCAGACGAGCCAGAAGCGTGGCGTTCGTGCCACCGGAGGACGCAGATGAGCCGCTCGGACATGCCTGTCGAGGTGCTGATCGTTGCCGTCCCCGAAACCGCAGGTTCCGCGCTGTACGGCATGGTGGACGTGCTGTCGGCCGCCGGGAATCTCTGGCAACGCCTTCGCCATGAGCCCGTCAGCCAGGCCGGGTTTCGGGTGCGCATCGTCGCCCGCGAACGCAAGCCTTTTCTGTGCGGAAACGACATTCCGGTGCAGCCGCATTGCGCGATTCGCGACCAGCCGGAGGCGTCCATCGTGATCCTGCCCGAGCTGTGGCTGGGCCCGGATGAATCCTTCCATGGCCGGTACCCGGAACTGATGCGCTGGGTTCGCGACTGTTACGAGGGCGGGAAATCGATCTACTCGGCCTGTTCCGGCACCATCATGCTGGCCGAAACGGGTCTGTTGGCCGGGTGTGCCGCCACCTCGCACTGGGGGTATCAGGACCTGTTCCGGCGCGACTATCCGGAAGTACGATTCCTGCCCGAACCCAATCTGGTCCTGGCGGACCCATCGGGGCGGATGGTCAGTGCCGGGGGTACCACGTCCTGGCACGATCTGGCCTTGCATATCATCGCGCGCCATCTGGGCCCGGTGGAGGCCATCCGCATCGCCAAGGTGTATCTACTCAAGTGGCACGATGAAGGCCAGGGGCCTTATACCCCGCTGGTGCTGAAATCCGACCATACCGACGCCCGAATGCGGCAGTGCGAGGACTGGCTGGGCCAGCATTTTGCCGAACACTCCGCGATCCGCTTGCTCACCGAGGAATCCGGCCTGGCCGAACGCACCCTGAAGCGGCGTTTCAAGCAGGCCACCGGCGTATCCCTGGTGCATTACCTGCAGAACCTGCGTATCGAAAGGGCCAAACACCTGCTCGAGACTACGACGATGTCCATCGAGGAGATCAGCTTTGCTGTCGGATACGAGGACGTATCTTTTTGTCGGGAGCTGTTCCGGCGGCTGACGGGCACCACCCCGGGGCGTTATCGCAGGCTCTTCTTTGCCGGCACGGACCTGGATGCCCGGCAGGCCCATCCGGACAAGGCCGCGAGCTGAAGACTGGATAGGGTCAAGATGGGTGTCCCCTTCGCAGGCCGACACCGTCATCGCGAGGCGCGCAGCGCCGTGGCGATCGCTGACGGGATGCCCGGGCGCTGGCCGAGGCGGACGTCGGGGGCTGCGTTTGGAGATGGCCACGGCCCCTGCGGGGCCTCGCCATGACGGGGCGGGGGGGCGAGCTGGTCGGCCTCTGCTTGCTGCGCTTCGGCTGCCCGCGCTGGTGGTCTAGCGGGAGATCTCGGCCTTGCGCGCCTCGGCGTCGCGGCGTTGCTCCGGGGTGAGCTGCTGGTGAACGTAGTCGCGGGCCTCCGCGGCCGGTTTGTGGCCCTGATCGGCGGCGCGCGCGAACCAGACCCAGGCGCCGGGCAGGTCGGCCTCCACGCCACGGCCCTCGGCGAGCACGATGCCCATATTGTACTGGGCCGGGGCCAGCCCCTGCCGCGCCGAGGCCAGGTACCAGGCGGCCGCGGCCGACTCGTCCTGAGTCACCCCAAGCCCTCGTTCCAGGAGGACACCCAGGTTCGCCTGGGCCTGGGGATGGCCGGCTTCGGCCGCGGCGCGATACCAGTGGGCCGCCGCCGTCAGGTCTTCCTGCGTGCCGTTGCCGTCGCGGCAGAGGTTGCCCAGGCGGGCGGCGGCGTCCGGGTCACCGGCCTCGGCGGCTTGCCGATACCAGTGGGCGGCCCCGGCCATGTCCGTTGCCACACCGTCGCCCTGTTCCAGGGCCAGGGCGAGGTTGAAGGCCGCGTCACGGTGTCCCGCCTCGGCGGCCCGGGCGTAGTACTCGGCTGCCGCAGCCCGGTCGCGCGCGCATCCGCTGCCTTGCTGATGCGCGACGCCGAGACTGTTCAGGGCGTCGGGGTCGCCGTGCTCCGCGGCGCGTTTCCACCAATGGACGGCCTCGGTGGCGGCGGCCTCGTCGCCCGCGTTCTGCAGCAGCACGGCCAGGTTGTTCTGCGCCACGACGTGACCCGCCTCGGCCGCGTGGCCATACCAGTGTCGGGCGGCCTCGGTATCGGCCGGGTCCGCCTTCTCCGCCATCACACCCAAGTTAAAGCTGGCATCGCTCAGCCCCTGCGCCGCGGCCTGTTCCCAGTACCCGCGCGCACGCTCGGTATCGGCCTCAAGGCCCAGACCGTCGGCATACAGAATCCCCATGCCCAACTGGGCCCAGGCGGAGCCCGCCTCGGCACTGGCCGCCCAGAGCTCCCCGGCGGTTCGATAGTCGCCGCGTTCGAACGCGGCAAAGCCGTCCTGATCGGCTTGGCTCGGCCCTTCGGGCTGTTCCGGATGCGGCGGGTTGGCAGGCGTACCCATGGCGGTGGTTCTCGCTGGCAATGTTTGCGGAGCGCCCGAGCATACAGTCTGGCCACCCGTCCGCAAGCAACCCCGGGCGCTGACCGCACGTTGCGGAACGGAAACGATGGGTCTCCTCGTCTTCGTCGCCCCTCTGAGGTTTCATCACGACGGAGAAGCAAACACCGTCATCGCGAGGCGCGTAGCGCCGTGGCGATCTCTGTGGATGTCCTTGGCGCTGATCGAGGCGGACGTCTGGGGTCGCGTTCGGAGATGGCCACGGCCCCGGCGGGGCCTCGCCATAACGCGGCAGGGAACGTGGGTGTCCTAGTCTTCCGCTCTTGTTCCTAAGCCGTTAGCGCGCGTTTTCTGCAGCTACGCGGCTGGCTGCCCGTTTTCTCTGTGCCCATCGAACCGCATCTTTTGTACGGCGTCCAGCTTCACGCTCTTACGTGCACACCAGAGGTCGTGCTGATCCTGCATGGCCAGCCAGCTTTCCGGCGAACGGCCGAGCGTTTTGGACAGACGCAGTGCCATCTCGGGACTCACCCCGCTGCGACCCTGCAGGACGCGCCCCAGGGTGGAAGGCGAGACATCGAGCTTGCTGGCTAGCTGGCGGGCACTAAGTCCAAACGGTTCCAGATAGACCTCACGAATGAACTCGCCCGGGTGCGGAGGGTTGTGCATGGTCATCAGTGATAATCCTCGAAGCCTAAGGCAGTCGTCATAACCGGAAACGCACCGAAGGGGTCAAATCTTGCCTTTTGCCCCTGTCGTGGTCCGGAGGCAAAAGGCAAGGCCTGACCCCCATGGCTCATGACCCCCATGGCTCATACACTCGCTCGGTGATGAAGGACGCCTTAATCGTTCGCACCAAGCAAGTGGGCCTGAAGGTGGGAGGCCTCTTCGTCCCGCCCTGAGAACCATTGCCCGCGACCGCAAGGCCGACCTCGACTGATCACTACGCGGCTGGCTGCCCGTTTTCTCTGTGTCCGTCGAACCGCATCGGCTGAACGGCGTCCAGCTTCACGCTCTTACGTGCACACCAGAGGTCGTGCTGGCCCTGCATGGCCAGCCAGCTTTCCGGCGAACGGCCGAGCGCCTTGGAAAGCCGCAGCGCCATCTCGGCGCTGACCCCACGGCGCCCCTGCAGGACGCGCCCCAGGGTGGAAGGCGAGACATCGAGCTTGCTGGCCAGCTGGCGGGCACTCAGTCCAAACGGTTCCAGATAGACCTCGCGAATGAACTCGCCTGGGTGCGGAGGGTTTTGCATGGCCATCGGTGATCATCCTCGAAGCCTACGGCAATCGTCGTAACCGGAAAGGAAGATGGTGGCCCCCTTCTTCAGCCGTCGCACGGTAGGGGCAAAAGGCAAGGTCTGAACCCCATGCGTCTAATGTGACCGCAACACCCATGCCCTACGCTGCCCAAGAATGGATCAAAGCACCAACTAGGGCGCCGAGGATTCCAAAGAACCCGACAATCCACCATCGTGAATCCGTCTTCTGCTCGAGCGCTCTAGCATGCAGATTGATCGCCGTCTGCACCAGCGTCCCGATTTCAGATGACGTAAGCGGTATCCTGCTTACTCTGGCCTTCTCTTCATCAGACAGCTCATGGAAGTCGTCTTTCGATAGTGTTTTTTCAGCATCAACATGGAACCGTTTTTGATGCTGTCGCCTCCACACCAAGGATGCCTTTTCTCTATCAGCATCTAGCCTGAAGAATTCAGGATGTTCTGATAGGACTCCCTTCCAGTACTCTGCGAGCCTACTATCTCCGCTTATGCGATCTGCCCAACCAGCAAAATCCAGCTTGTAGAACTTGTATGTCCCCATAACCTGAATCGCGGCGATGACGTCCGCAAGTCGGTTATTTGTACCGAGATATGGAGAGTCACATAGCCTCATTATTTTTCACTCCAGATTCCAAGCCACGTATCAGCCATGCCCCTTTTTGGCACGGTCTGATCTCATTATTTCCGTAATACAGTGAGCTTCCAACCACTCCGATCGGTGCCTGCAGGTCCCGAGTGTGTTTCTGGGTGGGGATCGGTGCACCAAAGGGGTCAGGTCTCGCCTTTGCCGGAGGGGTCTGATCCACATAACCCACATTTGCCCGTTACCAACCGGTCTCGCGCCATGCGCTCGGATCAGGTGCAACGGGCGTCCCTCGTTTGTCCTGTGCGGACAAAGCGGCCAAACCGGGCGCTTTGGCCGACAAAGTGCTGATTTGTCGGGTTGCTACGGCGACGGTTCTGGCCTCTATTTAGCGAAAGCGGCTGTAGCAAAGGCCGGCGGGGCTCTTGGCGCGCTTTCTGCAGTGGGGTTGAGTGGGCCGGCTGAATGCCGGGGAACCATACACCCCAACCGTCAGGAGTTCGCTCGCATGAAGCACTCACGCTTGTTCGCAGCGGGGCTTGTCGCCTCGCTGGCGATGGCCGGCACCGCATCCCAGGCTATCGCCGACAATGACGAAATTACCCGTGGCCAGTTGATGGCCGCTTCCTGCAAAGCCTGTCATAACGCGGCCGCGGCCGAAAAAGGTGTTCCGGATCTCAGCCGTGTCTCGGCGGGAGTCATCCAGAGCCAGATGCGCGCATTCCGCGATGGCGAGCGTGAGGCGACCATCATGGATCGTCACGCCAGGGGCTACACCGACGAGGAGATCGAAGCCATGTCGGTCTACTTCGCGCGCTTCTGATCACGGGGGATAACAACAATGCATAACTTTACGCGACGTCACTTCCTCAAGGCCTTCGGGATCACCAGCGCGGCCGCCCTGACCGGTATCGGTTTAACCCCTCTTGCTGCGCACAGCGCTGGCAAGGCCCATGTAGTCGTGGTCGGGGGCGGCACCGGCGGTGCCACCGCGGCGCGTTACCTGAAGCAACTCTCGCCGGACATGGCCGTCACGCTGATCGAGCCCAACGCCACCTACGTCACCTGTTATGGCAGTAACTGGGTACTTGGCGGCTTCGAGAGCATCGAGGCGATCACGCACGGCTACGACAACCTGCGCGACCGCGACGGTGTCGATGTCATACAGGACAAGGTCATTGGCGTGGACGCCGACAGCCGCACCGTTCGCCTGGAAAGCGGCGACAGCCTGCAATACGACAAACTGGTCATGTCTCCGGGTATCGACTTCAAGTACGACGACATGCCCGGCATCGAAGAGGCCGATGCGGAGACGATCCCGCACGCCTGGAAGGCCGGCTCGCAGACCGAGCTGCTGCGTGCGCAGTTACAGGCCATGCCCAACGGCGGCGTCTACGTCATGGTCGCCCCGCCGAACCCGTACCGCTGCCCGCCGGGGCCGTACGAGCGCGTCTCGATGGTGGCGTACTACCTAAAGACCCACAAACCACGCTCCAAGGTCATCGTCCTCGATCCCAAGGAGGGCTTTGCCAAACAGGGCCTGTTCGAGGAGGGATGGGCCGAACACTACGGCGACATGATCGAATGGCGTGGCGGCTCCAACGGTGGGCGCGTCGAGGAGATCGACGTCAGCGGGAAGACCGCCCACGCGGACGGTGGCCAGGAGCGTGTCCGCGCGGACGTGATGAACTTTGTCCCTGCACAGCGCGCCGGCCAGATTGCCCACGATGCAGGCCTCACCAACGAACAAGGCTGGGCCTCGGTCGATCAGCGGACCTTCAAGTCCGTCATGGACGACAACATCTACGTGATCGGGGATGCCAGCGTGGCGGGTGCCATGCCCAAGTCCGGTCACGCGGCCAACAACCAGGGCAAGATCGTCGCAGCCGCCATCCTGCGCGAGCTATCGGGCCAGGAGCCCCTTGACCCGTCGTCGGCCAGCACCTGCTACGGCCTGATCACCCTTGACTACGGCGTCAGTATCGCCGCCGTATACCAGTACCAGAACGGCGCCCAGGCGGCAGTCGAAGGCTCCGGTGGCGTCAGTCCGCTCGGCCAGTCTTCAACCTTCCGCCGCCAGGAGGCCGAACACACCCGCGCCTGGTACGCCGGCATCACTCAGGACATCTGGGGCTAGCGCCCAGCGTTGTCCCATCCACTTCGATCGGCGCCTTCGGGCGCCGAGTTCCTTTCCCGCAACGCCCGCCAATGATGGGTGTCCTCGTCTTCGCTTTTTCTCGGGGTTGCTCTACCCACATGGGGCCATTTACTGCCCAGCAGTTCAGCGTTCACCAACATAGTAGGGCCAGATCGAGCTCGCAGTTTGGAAAAGGTGCTGCCCTCGGGTGTCGATGGCTGTCTCGTCCCATTCATTCAGAGAATCAGGCGCTCCCTCTTTGGCGGGATGAAAATACCGATTGAGATTCAGCTTGCTGTACTTGCAGAGTTCAGGTCGCTTTTGGTCCCAGGAGGCATTCGAAAGCGAGGGATTGAGGCTGCCGGTGATGAGCGTCAGATTGCCCAGCGCGTGTATCTTTTGGTTTCGTTCCTGGTTGAAAACCAGCCGCTTCTCCGCATCCGCCGCCACGTCCTGTGGCATCGGCCAGTTTGCCTGCCAGTTGACGGGCATGATGTGCTCAATGGTGAGGTTACCCGGAAGCGGCAGCGATTCGCTCTTGCGGTCTTCCTGGGCTAGATCGATCGCTTCCAGGACGGCTCGGATCTTGTACTGCGCCAGGCGCTGATAGGCCGGTGTGTTCAGAATGCACTGCTGGAGCTCTTCGTCACTGGGGAAGCGAACACTATCGCCCTCGTTAGCCTGCAGGGCATCCTCAAGCACTTCAGCATTGATCTTGCCTCGCCGGTCCAATGCCTTGATGACATCGATGAACAGCCGGTTGTAGTTCTTCGTCGTCAAGCAACAGATCATGCGCCGCATCAGAAACGACTCCAGCACCACAAGAACGCGCTCGAACTCTGTTCGATCGGCAGGCAGCAGCTGATCGCTGGCCAGCAGCAACAGCGGATAGACGGTCGCCGTATCCACTGCCTGCAGGCGCCCCAGGAAAGTCGACAGCCGTGAGCCGGCCTCTGGCTCCGCGAACGTGCGGAAGGCGCGTGCATAGCGGGACAGCGACTGCAGGTGGGATTCGATGCTACTGGGCTGTGCCGTGAGCTGAGAGTCGTTCTCGCCGTCCTCCAGAGCAACGACGTACTCCTTGAAGGCCTCGAACAGGTGGGCACTGCGCACATCCTCCCTCAGCATCAGTGCCAGATAGTGCTGCAGGAAAAGATCGATGCGCGGGCGCTTGGTACGTCCCTGCTTGACCTCCTTACGCCAGAACTTGGCATCGAAGGCCTTCCAGTGCTGTTCGTAGAGCGACTCGATATCCAGCCCTGCCGCCTGTGCCCGGCGAAACAGGTAGTTCTTGATCAGGTCCGCGGGCAGCAACTGAGTGCCTCTGGCATTCAAGGTCTCGAAGATCACCTGAGATTCATCGTCATCGCTCAGGTTGATCACCACCACCTGCAGTGCGTTGCTCACCACTTGCCACAGTGCATCGAGGCGCTCATCGAGGTCCGGCACCTGTGCCTCGGGCTCCTCATCCAGCGTACCGCTCAGCCAGCGCTCCAGCTGCCCGTAGAAATAGCGGTAACCATCGATGACTTGAGGATTCTGCTCATGAAGCCCGGGCTGCTCCTGCAGGCGCTGTTCCAGAGCGTCCAGGCCGCCCACTCCATGTACTAGCTTGAACGCCTCGCGGTCGCTGTTGGTCGGCCACACCTTGTAGCGCTCATGCTCGTAATCGACCTTGTTGGCCTTGTTGCCCACCAGGTCGGCAAACCGCTCGTAGTACTTGTTGCTAGCAAGCTGCTGGCAGATATCGCGGGCGGCGATCATGAAAATCTGCAGAGTGGTAAAACGCTGCTGGCCATCGATCACCTGATGGGTTTCGATGGAGCCGGCCACATTGCGCATCTGCTCCAGGACGACCGCTCCCAGGAAGTGGGTGCGCGACTTCTGGGTTCGCCGCCGTTGATCCATCAGGCCCTGGATATCCTCCCAAAGCGGCGCCCAGTTAGGCTCTTCCTTCCAGACATAAGGACGCTGAAACAGCGGAATCTGGAAGGAGATGGTCGAATCGAAGATCTGGTTCAGATCACGTGCTTTGGCATCCATTTCAGGCGAGCCCCCC
Organism: Thioalkalivibrio sp. ALE31; assembly: GCF_000377405.1. GTDB lineage: Bacteria > Pseudomonadota > Gammaproteobacteria > Ectothiorhodospirales > Ectothiorhodospiraceae > Thioalkalivibrio. The sequence continues at coordinate 119,531 of NZ_KB905022.1, forward strand.
TTGCATGATTTCGACACCTGGCCACTGTGTAAAAACGCGGCAAGCGGTGATGATGGTCGTCGATCCGGTCGATATGGTTGAACGGCCGACAGAAGATGTGCGTGACGGTCCGGGTGCCACTGCGAGCACCGAAGGTTGCCCCCTGGCTTTCACACTTCTTCGGCGGCGTTATTCGTCGTATTGGATCAGTACAAATACTGCTGAAAGTCCACGAACACTTCTCGGATGTTGCTCACCGGGCCCAGCTCGTGCACCGCATCCCCGAGGCTGTGGTACTTCAATTCGATTAGCTGGGGGAGCTTCGCCGTATCCAGTTCGCTTACGCCCTGGGCGACATAGTGATCGAGCACGAATCGCAGAAAATCCTGCTGTCTGTAGTCGTGTCCCTGGAAGATGCGCTCCTTGTGGGCGTCCACTCGTTCGGCCCGGGTGACCGGCGCCATGTTGAAGGCGATGTAGGCCAGCACATCGTATAGATCGCTGTTTTCGGCCTCGATCAGCTTGCCGACCTCGGCCAGCTGTTGCGTGCCGTAGCCCTTCTCCTCCAACCCTTCCAGAAGACTCTTCCGGGTATCCGGGCGGCTCCACAGGCGGCGAAGCTCATCTTCGTCCTGGAAGAGCTCTGGTAGATCGCCGAACAGCCGCTGGATGAATTCAGCGGCAGAGATGGGCTTGCCGTCCGGACCCCAGAAGCTGGTCGCCGTCATGTGCTGGATGGCGCGTTCCTTGCCGTCGCCCAGGCGGATCTTCACCTTGCGGCGTTTCTCGCAGATGCAGGGCCATTCGCCGCAGGCCTCGCAGGGGTCCGGCGGCTCCTTCTCGCAAACACAAGGCCGCTCGCCGCAAACAGGGCAGGGCTGCGGAGGCTCCGTAGCGCAACTACAAGGGCTGTTGCCGCATTGCTTGCAGGGTTCGGGCGGCAAGGGCTCGCCATCCCACTCCTGATCACTGAAGTGCTCGTAGGCCTTCACGAAGTCGTAGATGGTGAAGTAGTCCTTGCCCTCAAACAGGCGCGTGCCACGGCCGATGATCTGCTTGAACTCGATCATGCTGTTCACCGGCCGCATCAGCACGATGTTGCGCACGTTGCGGGCATCCACGCCGGTGGAGAGCTTCTGCGAGGTGGTCAGGATGGTCGGGATGGTCTTCTCGTTGTCCTGGAACAGCTTCAGGAAGCGCTCGCCCTCCTTGCCGTCGTTGGCGGTGACGCGCTCGCAGTAGTGCGGGTCCTTGCTGGTCTTGAGCTGGTTGATCAGGTCGCGCACCGCCAGCGCGTGTTCCTGAGTGGCGCAGAACACCAGCGTCTTCTCGCGCGGGTCGATCTGCTCCATGAACAGCTTCACGCGGTAGCGCTCGCGCTCCTGGATCTCGATGACCCGGTTGAAGTCGTCCTCGGTGTAGCGCCGCCCTTGCTCCACCTCGCCCTCGATGATCTCGTCATCCGCCGTGTAGACGTAGTCATCCAGCGTGGTGGCGATCTGCCGCACCTTGAACGGGGTCAGGAAGCCATCGTTGATGCCATCCTTCAGCGAGTAGATGTAGACCGGCTCGCCGAAGTAGGCGTAAGTGTCGGCGTTCACCGTGCGCTTCGGCGTGGCGGTCAGGCCAAGCTGCACGGCGGGCTGGAAATACTCGAGGATGCCGCGCCAGTTGCTCTCGTCGTTGGCGCCGCCCCGGTGGCACTCGTCGATGATGATGAAATCGAAGAAATCCGGCGGGTAGTCGCCGAAGTTCGGTGCCGGGTTGCCCGCGGCATCGCGCCCGGTCATGAAGGTTTGGAAGATGGTGAAGAACACGTTGCCGTTCTTCGGCACCCGACCTTTCTTGCGGATCACCTCCGGATCAATGCGCACCAGCGCATCCTCGGGAAAGGCGGAAAAGTCGTTGAAGGCCTGATTGGCCAGGATGTTGCGGTCCGCCAGAAACAGGATGCGCGGCTGCCGCCCCGGCGTGCCGGCAGCGCGCGCCGCCAGACTCCAGCGCGCATGGAACAGCTTCCAGGCAATCTGGAAGGCGATGGCCGTCTTGCCGGTGCCGGTAGCCAGGGTCAACAGGATGCGATCCCGCCCCGCGGCAACCGCCTCCAGCGCCTGATTGATGGCGTTGTGCTGGTAGTAGCGCGCCTGCCAGAAGCCGCCCTTGTCCTCGAACGGCACCGCCCCGAAGCGCTCCCGCCAGGTGTCCTGCGCGCCGCCGCCCGCGCCGAAGTTCTCCAGCCACAGATCATCCGGCGAGGGCCAGACCTCCACCGGCCCCTCCGCACCGGTTTCCATGTCCACCCGGTAGATGGCGTCACCGTTGGTGGCGTAGGCGAAGCGCGCCTGCAGCCGCTCGGCATAGCGCTTGGCCTGCGCCAGCCCCTCGGTCACCGGCAGGCTGCGTTTCTTGGCCTCGATCACCGCCAGCTTCTGACCACGATAGGTCAGTACGTAGTCGGCGATGTCCTGCCGGGCGCGCTTGCCGCCACCCTGCAGCCGACCGAGCGTGATCACCTCGCGCCGCACCCGGCTAGCCTCCACCACGCCCCAGCCCGCCTCCTTCAAGGCAGGGTCGATCAGTTCGGCGCGGGTGTCTGCCTCATTGAGGCCGGCCTCGTTCATCCCTGGTCTCCAGCCAGCATGTTCATGATCAGACGGATCATGGTCTCCTTGTTGGCAGGGTCGGACTCGGCCACCAGCAGCGTCAAGGCCGCGAGGCCGACATCGTTGATCACCGGCTCGCCGGACCCATCCAGCAGGCGACCGTTGCGGTGGAGGAAGTCCACGAACAAGAAAGCGGCGCTGCGCTTGTTGCCATCGGAAAACGGGTGGTTCTTGATCACGAAATAGAGCAGGTGCGCCGCCTTGGATTCGACGCTGGGGTAGGCGGGCTCACCAAATACACTCTGATCGAGATTGCCCAGCAGCGAGGTCAGGCCATCGCCCCGGTCCCGAGCGAACATATCAGTGGCTTCGCCGCGCGCCATCAGGTCGGATTTCAGCCCGTCAAGCGCGGCCCGTGCCTGTTCCCAGGAGGGCAGCGTGCCACCAGTCTGGGCGCGGGGTTCGGTCAGCAGACCTTCGTCATAGCGTTGCAGCAAAAGAAAGGTCTGGGCGTAGCGGCTGACGATGTCCACCAGGCCACGACCGCTGCCCGCATCCAGCGCCGGGCTCTGCGCGGCTTTGCGCACCAGTGCCAGGGCCGCCTCCAGCTCTCGCGCGTTTTCCTCAAAGCGCTGGCGGTTCAGGGTCCAGCCCTGGGTCAGGTGTTCGCGCAGGATGCGGGTGGCCCACTGGCGGAAGCGGGTAGCACGGCTGGAGTTGACCCGGTAGCCCACCGATATGATGACATCGAGATTGTAATACTCCACCTGGTAGGTTTTGCCGTCCGCAGCAGTTGTTGCATTTTTTGCAACAACTGAATCTCGCTCTAACTCCGCGTCACCAAAGACGTTCTTCAGGTGCCGCGAAATTACCGACTTGTCCCGGTCGAACAACTCCGCCAGCTGTTGCAGGCTCAGCCAAACCGTCTGCTGGTTGGCATCCAGCCGCACCTCGACGGCCTTGTCGGCCTCCTCGAAGATGATGATGGGGGCCTGGGTTTCGGCGGTCATGCGATTTCCTCCACCTGGCGCATGGCATCGGAGGCTGCCTTGCCTGCGGTGAGTTCGCCGGAGAAGGCTTTTTGCAGGAGGGATTGCTTGAGTTCGTTTAAGGAGGACAGCTTGCTCTCGAAGAGTTTCTCCAACCTTACGACCTGCCCATGCAAATCATCGAACGACTCTACCGCGCGCTCCTGTTCCCGAATTGGCGGTAATGGCACAGCAAACCGAGCGATATCCTCTTTGCTAAATCCGGCCTGCGCTGATCGGCTCGCAACCGAGGCGAGTGGCTGCTGAAAGAGGTTTGACAACAAGTAATAATAGAAATAGCGCTTGTTCAGTCGTTCTTTATTTGGCGTGGCCTTGATTAAGGCGACGTTGTACGCGCCACCCTTCCCAGTATGTATTTGGCCTACAGAGGCACCATATCTACCTATCATTATGTCGGATGGTTCACAGAGCCTGTTCTTCCGGGACACAGGGATAAACACGGCCTTCTCGTCGCTCTTGAAATCACGGATTTGAAGAAGGCGAACGTATCCATCTCTGGGCTCTCGCAGGAAAACTGACTTTGGCGGCTGAGATCCGCCTTGGAAATCTGCAACCCGATGTAGTTCGGTTAATTCATACTTGTTCGCATACCCCCCGATTACCGAATTCAGGTAGCTCTCAAACAACTCGCGGGCATTGGCGAGGTTCTTTTCGGTGTTGGCGACCGCGGTGGCGATTCCCGCGAAGGCTTCATCGAGGATGGCGACGATGCGCTTTTGTTCAGAGAGAGGTGGGAGCGGAACCTCCACTTTCTTGAGCTTTCCTGCGGAGAGTTCTTTGAATGTCGTCCCGGAGCCTAAGTCGTTGAGCAGGTTTACGCTGCCATACAGGAAATAGTAGAGGTACTTGTAGTGAGCCTCTCCTCGCGGGATCAAGCCCCGGCATCCTTGGTTGAATGCCATTCGCTCTGCGTTGATGACCAAGTGTCCAATGGGCGCCCGAGTAGATAGAATCACCGAGTTTCTCGGCAAAAGTGAAGCAGAGCTATTCTTTAGCCCCGCATCAGTTAGACACCGGCGACTGGATTCAATGTAGGGACTCTCAAGTCCTCCCATCTCAGCCGGCGTTATCCAAAAATGTTCGCCACCCCAGTATTCAGGCACCTTGGTCTTGGGTGTGCCGCCATTTACCACCTGAGCAACGTCTTCAAGTTTGGCAACCTTCCACCCCTCCCTCATAACATCCCCCGAATCCCTTCCAGGATCTCCTCGCTCTCCCGGTCCAGCGTCTCGATCTCATTGATGATGACTTCGGGGTCGCGCAGTGGCTCGGCTTCGGCCTTGTTCGGGTTCTTCACCGACAGATCGACGGTGTCCGGGTCGATCTCGTTGATGTCCACCGTCCAGGAATTGTCGGAATCCTCGAATCCGGCCTGGCGGGCGACGAAGTCCTTCAGGTCATCGTCATTGAGCGGGTTGGTCTTGCCCAGGCTGCGGCCGGGGTCGAGCTGGTAGTACCAGATCTTGCGGGTCGGGGCGCCCTTCTCGAAGAAGAGCACCACGGTCTTCACACCGGCGCCCAGAAAGGTGCCGCCGGGGCAGTCGAGGATGGTGTGCAGGTTGCAGCTCTCCAGCAGCTCCTTGCGCAGCGCGCGCGAGGCGTTGTCGCTGTTGGACAGGAAGGTGTTCTTGATGACGACGGCGGCGCGGCCACCGGCCTTCAGGTACTTGATGAAGTGCTGCAGGAACAGGAAGGCGGTCTCGCCGGTCTTGATGGGGAAGTTCTGCTGGACCTCCTTGCGCTCCTTGCCGCCGAAGGGCGGGTTGGCCAGGATCACGTCGAAGCGGTCCTTCTCCTGGATGTCGCTCAGGTTCTCGGTCAGGCTGTTGCTGTGGACGACGTTGGGCGCCTCGATGCCGTGCAGGATCATGTTCATGATCCCGATGACATAGGGCAGGCTCTTCTTCTCCTTGGCGTAGAAGGTGCGGGTCTGGAGGGTATCCAGGTCGCTGGTGGAGAGATGGCTGCCGTCGCCCTGGCCGTCCGGCCCATATCGAAGGTAGTCGTGCGCCTCGCACAGGAAGCCCGCTGATCCGGCGGCGGCGTCGTAGATGCGCTCGCCGATGCGCGGCTTCACCACCTGGATCATCGCGCGGATCAACGGGCGCGGGGTGTAGTACTCCCCGCCGTTGCGCCCCGCGTTGCCCATGTTGCGGATCTTCGCCTCGTACAGATGGGAGAGCTCGTGCTTCTCCTTCTGCGAGCGGAAGCTCAGGCCGTCGATCAGCTCCAGCGCATCGCGCAGGCTGTAGCCGCTGGAGAACTTGTTCCGGATCTCGCTGAAGATCTCCCCGATCTTGTACTCGAGGGTGTCCGGCCCCGTCGCGCGCGTGCGGAAGCCCTGGAGATACGGAAACAGATCGTCGTTGACGAAGGCGATCAGATCCGCGCCCGTCAGCGCCTCGTCATGGTCGAACGCGCCATCGGCCGTCTTCGGCGCAGCCCACGCCGACCAGCGATACGGCTCATCGATGATGTTCCGGTAGGACTTGCCCACCAGCTCCGCCTCCTGCGCGCGCTCGTACTCCAGATCATCCAGATACTTGAGGAACAGCATCCACGACGTCTGCTCCGTGTAGTCCAGCTCCGTGGCGCAGCCGGCCTCTTTCCAGAGCACATCATCGATATTGCGGAAGGTTTGCTCGAACATTCAGTCACCCGTTCTCCTTGGACGCCGCATTATCCCTTCGCGCGCAGGTCAGGAGAAAGGTGGGCGCCACTTCCCTGGCATACTTCCTGCGGTGCTAAGCAGCAGGTTGCCCCCTGTCGCCAGGCCCATCGAACCGCACCGGGCGCACGGTGTCCAGCACCACACGCTTGCGTGCACACCAGAGGTCGTGCTGGCCCTGCATGGCCAGCCAGCTTTCCGGCGCACGGCCATGGGTGTCCATTTCGCTTGGGCTTTTCGACCCGAAAATTAGCCGTTTAAGCGCTCATGGTGCGCCAAGAGAGGAAACTACCCCTTTAGATTCAGTGGAGTATCGAGGTCCGACCCCAAAATGCCGGGGCTACCTCACTGTTCACGAGCGCCTATTTTCCGTACACTCGGTACGTGTAAACGGCGCCGCCAATTGACCTGTACCTGCGACAAGACCTCCAAACAGGACGACCAAGATTTGGAACGAATAGAGACACCACTTCAACCTTTTCTCCGCTGGGCCGGGGGTAAACGGTGGTTCGTGCCAAAATGGCAGAAGTTGACTACTCGGGCCTCGTATCAGCGATACGTCGAACCGTTCTTGGGGGGTGGCTCTATTTTTTTTGCAACGAGACCGCGGATCTCTCTCATCGCTGACAGCAACGAAAGGCTTATTGAGACATACATCGTTCTCAGAGACCACCCTAGCGAACTTCTTGAGTTACTGAAACGCCACGAAGCCTCTCACGGATCAGATTACTTCTATAAGGTAAGAAACTCCAGTTATCTGCACCCATTAGAGCGAGCAGCCCAGTTCATATATTTGAACAGAACATGCTGGAATGGTCTTTATCGGGTAAACAAGAAAGGAAAATTCAATGTTCCGATCGGAACAGATTGCAAGAGAGTCATTCATCCATATGATGACTTTCATGCTCTAGCTAAGATCTTGTATGGCGCTGACATCCAATGCCAGGACTTTGAGAAAACGATAGATGCTACGGGGCCAGGTGACCTTCTTTTTGTTGATCCCCCTTATACTGTCAAACACAATTTTAATGGTTTCGTTAAGTATAACGAAGAGATCTTTTGCTGGGAGGATCAAGAGAGGCTGTGTGAAGCTCTAAAGAGAGCGAAACAACGAGAGGCTCGCATTACTCTAATGAACGCGAACCACGACTCAATACGGGAGCTTTACCGCGGGTCTTTCCTCATGACGCCAGTAACTAGAGCCAGCCGTATCGCTGGTGATCCCAAAGCGCGCGGCAAATATAATGAGCTTTTGATCCAGGGTTAGCGGGAAATGGCTACCAGAATAGTTGTCACTGTGTTACGGAAGATCCCCTTTTTATCGGGGCTGCCTGACTGCACAATCGATGATCATAGAGATGCGTCCAAACAGATTGGGTGGATCCTTTTGGGCTCTACACTCCCCATATGGTTGGGCACCTTGGTCGTCCTTTTTATGAAGGATAATCAAACATCGAATATCGCTTCTGCTTTCTTTTCCAACATCCAGGGTGGCGAACTGTTTCTCTACTGCACTTCGGCGTTAGCTCCAGTTTTCTATATGGCCCTTTACGAGCGCCCTGGCGTCGGCGGTTTTCCAAATAGGTCAGGGCACATAGCAGTCGTTGTAATCCTAATGATAGTTTGCGGTGCCGTTTTTTCTTTAATTAAAGGGGATGTTGATCTCCACCAAGAAGGAATTATTTATCTTTCGTTATGGCTCTACCCTATTAGCGTCCTACTGCTTTACTTGGCGACCGTTTACCACTCAGCCCGTCACCCAAAAAATCCGGCAGAAAAAATGCGCTCTCAAGAAGAAGATTTCTTAAAACACTTTAATGATCGTCATTCTGGAAAGGGTTGAACGATATGAAGGAGACTCCGAAATCAATCACCTTTCCATGTCTCCCTGTGGCCCAGCCGATAGGCGAGTTTTACATAGGCACCATTCCTGCGAAAGATCTTAGAGATATTACGTATTTTGATGTGCGTAGGATTCTCAAGGAAAAACGGGAAATCGAAACGTATCTCGGAATACAGCGAGAACTCAACAAAAAGAGAGTCGCGGAGATTGGGCAGTATGTTAATACGGTGGACGCCTGTTTCCCGACGGCTGTGATTCTTGCCGTTCCCGGAGTGTGCGCTCAATTTAACGCCGATAACAATACAATGACGTTATCGAATTACCTCGATCCGGAGAGCGACCAAGAGAAAGTGTTGTTCCGGCAAATAGCAAAAGTCTTGGACGGGCAACACCGAATTGAGGGGCTGAAAGATTTCTCGGGAGATCGGTTTGAGGTTAATATAAGTATATTTGTGGATCCCGATCTTTCAGAGCAAGCGTACATTTTCTCAACTGTAAACCTTGCTCAGACGAAGGTAAATAAGAGCCTTGTTTACGATCTGTACGACTTAGCAAAGTCTAGAAGCCCGCAGAAAGTGTGCCACAATATAGCAGTAGCTCTGGATCAAGCTGAACGTTCTCCGTTTTATAAGAGAATTAAGAGGTTAGGGACGGCGACTGAGGGGCGGGAAAGAGAGACGATCACTCAAGCTACCTTTGTCCAGGCGCTAATGCCCTACATATCCGCGAATCCGATCGAGGACCGCGACCTGTATATGAGAAATGAGTTACCGGCTCGCGCAAGGGGGGATGAAGAAAGTAAGTTAGTTTTTCGAAATATGATGATTGACAAAAGGGATTTGGATATCGCTGATGTGATATTCAATTATTTTTCGGCAATTCGTGAGAGATGGCCGGCCGCGTGGAATAGTGCACCACAAGGAAATATATTGGCGAAAACGAATGGATTTCGCGCTTTTATGCGGCTGCTTAGGCCTGCATATCTGTTATTGACTTCGCCAGGAGGTATTCCAGAGAAGGGAGAATTTGCGCGAGTAATAGAGAAAATCGATATGCATGATGAGGATTTTAATGTGGATAACTTTAAGCCGGGAAGTAGTGGAGAGTCTCAGCTCTTTAGGCAAATCCAAGAGCTGAGCGGGTTAAGTGAACAAATTCGCCTTCCGTTATAAGGGAGGGAAATTCGGGAGACTTCGGCAATCACAGCTACGGAGGCCCTTGGGGGCCTAGTTACTAGAAAGTCGACGTAATGGCTAATTGCGTCGGGGGAGCGCTGGGAGGGCCTCGTATGAACTGTAGGAAGTGGGCGTCCTCTGCTTCATGGGCACCGAGTCACTTCGCGGCCAGGTTTCCAGAAAGTGGGCGCCCCCCACTTCGCTTACTCCGACTTTAATGGGGAAGGGCTGACTGCTATGGGTAGTTGGGGGCGGGCCGTTACGAAAGCAGGTAATGCGATGGTCTCTTGCCTGAGTCGGGTTGAAGGGATAGCTAGACGCGACTTTCCGGTGCGATTGGGTGACGCTCAATGGCGTGCAGAAGCGCTTCCAGGTGTTTTATTGCGTGTCTTTCGAGGTAGTCCTCTAAGGCATCTGACCTGCCGATCGGCGAACCACCTAATATTCCCGCAAGAAACATGTCCTCCGGTGAGGCTGCAGAAGCCAATAGGGACTTGGCCTTAAAATGAGGATCTGTCAGTTTTCCAGTCAATCCGTGCGCGAGAGGGTTGCGGAGTGAAGAATACAGGCTTGCGAGGTCGCCCTTTTCCGATTCGAAGATTACGCCAGAGCGCTCCAGCTCTTTAAGAATGTCATTAAACAGCAGGCCTCGCTTACTAGTGCCCTCAATCTCCCGATCGATACGAGTTAGATGGTAGCGCCATTCCGCTTTCGTTCTGGGGCACAGCTGCGACGCACGAGTATGGGCGAGGATGTCCCGAAGCCAGATCTCAAGCAGGGTTGAGCCCAGTGAGAGTGCCGCAAGCAGTAGGCCTGCCTCAATTGCCCGAGTGAGCTCACTCGCAAAATATGAAGACGCGCGTTTGTCCACGCGAAGCGCACTGAATCCATCGGATACCGCGCGGAGGCGCGCGACAACGCTTGGCGGGAATTGATGCTCGATTGGCCTGGTCAAGTTTCCCTCGCGTATAACAGGCATCCGGTGGCGCGCATGGATATTAATTGAACATGCGCGCTATATGGCCCGGACGAGACGGAGCTCTAAAGGTTTGGAGTCGCAGGTGGTTACGGGGTACAGGAGAGCATGGATCCTGGGTAGGTTGGGGTGGGGACCGGCTGCCGTCAAGGGTTGTTAGGGTGGGCCGTCTCGGCTTGTCCAAAGGCAGAGTCTGGCACGTACGGTGTGGGGCTGCGAGTCGACTGATAGGAAGGGTCGAGGCAGGGCGCGGAGGCGCTCAGTCGAGAAAGGCTACAGCCTTGACGAGCGCATGGGCGCGGATGTGGGGCCGGAGGCCGAGGCGCTCCGTGGACAGCTGCGTCAACTCCGCCATTAACGTCTGCCCATCGTCCTGCCGGCAAACGGCGAGCACACGAGCGGGTCCGTGATGCCCAGGCGCCTTATCCAGCGACTCAATGGTGACGGGGATGATATTGAGGATGGAGACGTCCTGGGGCGGGGACAGGGCGATGGAGACGTCGCGGGCGTCGATGCGCAGGCGGGCCGGGCGGCCGGCGCCGTTGGCGGCGCCGGGGGTGGACGGTACGCGGTAGCGGGCCTCGGGCGGGCCGAACGGGTGCAGGCCGTGGGCGTCGGCCGGGCCCAGTTCGCCTTGCAGGACGGAGACGGCGCCTTCGTCGCGGAACAGGGGGGAGTCGGCGCGGGCGAGGGCGTCGCGCAGGGGTTCCAGGCGTTCGAGCTGGCCGTCGTGCATGAAGGCGACGCGGTGGGCCAGGCGTTCGACTTCTTCCGGGGCGTGGGTCACCAGCAGCGTGGGGATGCCGGTTTTGTCCGACAGGCGGGCGAGGAAGGGCATGATCTCGCGCTTGGTCTGGGTGTCCAGGGCGTTCAGGGGTTCGTCGAGCAGCAGCAGGTCGGGGCTGGTGAGCAGGGCGCGGCCGAGGGCGACGCGCTGGCGCTGGCCGCCGGAGAGCTGGTCGGCGCGGCGCTCAAGCAGGTCGTCGATGCCGAGCAGGCGGGCGACCTCGTCCAGGTGCAGGCGGCGCAGGGGCTCCGGCGTGCGCTTGTAGCCGTAGAGCAGGTTGCCGCGCACGGACAGGTGCGGGAGCAGGGTGGATTCCTGGAACACGAGGCCGACGCGGCGCCGGTGCAGCGGGACGAAGGTCTTGCCGGATTGCCACGCGGTATCGCGAAAGTGCACCTCGCCGCCGGGCGGGTGTTCCAGCCCGGCGATGATGCGCAGCAGCGTCGTCTTGCCGCAGCCGGAGCGGCCGAACAGGGCGGTTACGCCGTCCAACGGGAAGGCGGTGTCCACGTTCAGCGCGAAGCCGGGGCGTTCCAGCCGGGCCTTTATGCGCAGCGTGTCGGGCTCGGGCCGGGTCACAGGCGCACCGTGTCGAAGCGGCGGTTGATCGCGTAGACGATGAACAGCACGGCGAAGGCGAAGACCAGCAGCCCGAAGGACAGACGGTGGGCGGAGTCGAAGTCCATCGCCTCGGCGTGGTCGTAGATCAGGATGGACAGCACCTGGGTCTCGCCGGGGATCGCGCCGCCCAGCATCAGTATCACGCCGAACTCGCCGAGGGTGTGGGCGAAGGCGAGCGTGGCGGCGACGATGAAGCCGCCGCGGGTCATCGGCAGGATCACGGTCAGGAAGCGGTCGATGCGCCCGGCGCCCAGCGAGCCGGCGATCTCCACCGGGCGGCGGCCGAGGTTGGCGAAGGCCTGCTGCAGGGGCTGCACCGCGAACGGCAGGGAGTAGATCACCGAGCCGATCAGGATGCCCTGAAAGGTAAAGGCCAGGTGGTTCAGGCCCCAGCTCTCCAGCGTGCTGCCGACCGGCCCGGCCGGGCCAAGCAGGACCAGCAGGTAGAAGCCCAGCACGGTGGGCGGCAGCACCAGCGGCAGGGCGACGAGGGCCTGCACCGCGGTGCGCACGCCGGGGGAGCCGCGCCCGTTGGCCAGCCACCAGGCGATCGGCGTGGCGATCACCAGCAGGATCAGCGTGGTGTAGAGCGCGAGCTTGAGGGTGACCTCGATCGCCATCCAGTCCGTGGGGCTCAGGTCGAACATGGGTGCTTACGGGGTGGCCGTGGTGGCTTCGGCGGAGCGGTTTTCGGCGAGGTCGTCGCCGGGCATCACGAAGCCGTACCGACGCATGATCTCGCGGGCGGTGTCGGCGTTCATGTAGTCCGCGAAGCGGTGCGCGGTCTCGTTGTGTTCTCCGCGCCGAGTGATCACGAAGCCCTGGGTCAGGGGTTCGTGCAGCGCGTCGTCGATCAGGTAGTGCGGGTGCTCGGCGAGATCGGGAAATTCGGCCAGCGACAGCGCGATGATGCCGATGTCCGCGCCCCCGGCCTGCACCATGCGCGCGGTCTGGGCGATGTTGTCGCCGTTGACGATCTTGGGTTGCAGCTCCTCCCAGACGCCGGCGGCCTGCAGCGCCTCCATCGCGCGCACGCCGTAGGGGGCGTGGGTGGGCGAGGCGATGGCGACGCGGCGGATATCGTCGCGCGTCAGGTCTTCCAGCGTCATCGTGGAGGCATCCATGCGGTTGCTCCACAGCACGATGCGGCCGATGGCGTAGACCTCCGGTTCGGTGGCCGCGTGACCCTCGGCGCGCAGCTTCTGCGGGTAGGCGATGTCGGCGGAGAAGAACACGTCGTACGGCGCACCGTTCATGATCTGCGTGGTCATGCGCCCGGAGGAGCCGTAGGTGACGCGTACCGCGTCGTCCGGGTGCGCCTCGCGGTAGGCGTCCAGGATCTCGTCCAGGGCAAAGCGCAGGTCCGAGGCGGCGGCGATGGTCAGCGGGCCGTTGGCGGCGGCCAGGCCGGGCAGCAGGAGGAGCAGGGTCAGGAGGAGGGCGCGCAGGTGCATGGTGGGGAGAGTTCCCTGTGGGTGCGGGTTGCGGTTGGCTCGGGTGGTTTGTCCGGCGACTGCTTCGTCGCGGTGCTCCTCGCAGTGACGGTGAGGCTGAGGATATGCGGTTCGTTATATTTCAGCTTGCATATCGACTGGCGCAATGATGCGGGGCCGGGGGAGGGCCGTCAAGGCTTGGGTGGTGGTTACGGCTTGTGGTCTTCGGCGAGGAAGTCGGCGAAGGCGTGCAGTTCGTCGCGCAGGGCCTCGCAGGCCTTGCGTTCCATGTCGCGGTAGCGCGCCAGTACGGTCTCGCCGAATTCGGTGATCTGCGCCCCGCCCCCGCCGGAGCCGCCCTTGGCGGTGGTGATCACGGGTTCGCGGAAGCTCTGGTTCATGGTCTCGACCAGGTCCCAGGCGCGGCGGTAGGACATGCCGACACTGCGCGCGGCCGCGGAGATCGAGCCCTTGTCGCGAATGGCGTCCAGCAGCATGGCCTTGCCCGGGCCCATCGCGGTGACCTCGCCCAGCAGTACGCGCAGGCGCGGGGCCTGTGCTGGGTCCTTGTGGTCGTCGGAATGCTGGGTGCTCATGCGGGGTCTGGCCTGGGGTTTACCGATGCGGAAACGGGAAGGGCGTGTGATGACGAATGATACCCGGAATGGTAGGAGGCCAGCCCTCTGGCCGATGGGGGCCGATCCGGCGCCGCATCGGCCAGAGGGCTGGCCTCCTACGGGGGAGCGTTGAGGGCCGGGGTGCGATACCCCGGCCTCCGGTTCAGGCCTTGCCCTGGAGCTGCGGGATGACGGCCTCGTTCTCCAGTGTGGAGGTGTCGGAGGTGATCTCCTCGCCCTTGGCGATGGAGCGCAGCAGGCGCCGCATGATCTTGCCGGAGCGGGTCTTGGGCAGGCCGTCGGCGAAGCGGATGTCGTCCGGCTTGGCGATCGGGCCGATCTGGTCGGCGACCCAGTTGCGCAGCTCCTTGATCATCGCGTCGGCCTCGTCGCCGGTCAGGCGGTCGCCCTGCAGGATCACGAAGGCGACGATGGCCTCGCCCTTCACGTCGTGCGGGCGGCCGACCACGGCGGCCTCGGCCACCGCCTTGTGCGCGACCAGGGCGGATTCGACTTCCATGGTGCCCATGCGGTGGCCGGAGACGTTCAGCACGTCGTCGATGCGGCCCATGATCCAGAAGTTGCCTTCGGCGTCGCGCCGGGCGGAGTCGCCCGCCAGGTAATACTTGCCACCGAACTTGGGCCAGTAGGTGTCCTTGTAGCGCTGGTCATCACCCCAGACGGTGCGCAGCATGTGCGGCCACGGCTTCTTGATGACCAGATAGCCGCCCTGGTCGGCGCCCAGGCTGTTGCCGTCCTCGTCCACCACGTCGGCGGCCACGCCGGGGAGGGGGCGCGTGCAGGAGCCGGGGACCAGCGTGGTCGCGCCGGGGATCGGGGCGATCATGTTGGCGCCGGTTTCGGTCTGCCACCAGGTGTCGACGATGGGGCAGCGCTTCTGGCCGACGGTGGTGTAATACCACATCCAGGCCTCGGGGTTGATCGGCTCGCCGACCGTGCCCAGCAGGCGCAGCTTGGACAGGTCGTACTGTTTGGGGAGGTCCGGGCCGGCCTTCATCAGCGCGCGGATCGCGGTGGGGGCGGTGTAGAACACGGTCACGCCGTGGTCCTGGCACATTTTCCACCAGCGCCCGGCGTCGGGGACGGTCGGCGTGCCTTCGTAGACGACCTGGGTGGCGCCCGCGGCCAGCGGGCCGTAGGCGACATAGGTGTGGCCGGTGATCCAGCCGACATCCGCGGTGCACCAGTAGACGTCGTCGCCCTGCAGGTCGAACACCCACTGGTTGGTGACGATGGCGCCCAGCAGGTAGCCGGCGCTGGAGTGCTGGATGCCTTTGGGCTTGCCGGTGGAGCCGGAGGTGTAGAGCAGGAACAGCGGATGCTCGGATTCCACCCACTCGGGCTCGCAGTCGACGGATTCGCCGTCCACCGCGTCCTCCCACCAGATGTCGCGGCCTTCGTGCATGGTCACGTCGTTGCCGGCGCGCTTGCACACCACCACCTTCTCGACGTCGCCGCCGTTGGAATCCAGCGCCTTGTCGACATTGGCCTTGAGCCCGACGACCTTACCGCCGCGCTCGCCGCCATCGGCGGTGATGACCACCTTGGCGCCGGAATCCACGACGCGGTCACGCAGCGCGTCCGCGGAGAAGCCGCCGAACACCACCGAGTGGATCGCGCCGATGCGGGCGCAGGCCTGCATGGCGATCACGGCCTCGGCGTTCATCGGCATGTAGATGATGACGCGGTCACCCTTCTCCACGCCCATGCCCTTGAGGGCATTGGCCAGCTTGCCGACCTCGTTGTAGAGATCGCGGTAGGTCAGGTGGCGGGTGTCGCCGTTCTCCGCCTCGAAGATCAGGGCGGTCTTGTTGCCGCGCACCTCGAGATGGCGGTCGATGCAGTTGTAGGACACGTTCATGCGCCCGTCGGCGAACCACTGGTAGTGCGGCGCGTTGGAGTCATCCAGGCCCTGGGTGAACTCGGTCTGCCAGTCGATCTGCTCGCGCGCGAGGTCGCACCAGAAGCCCTCGTAGTCGGCCTCGGCCTTCTGGTGCAGGGCCTCCAGGTCGGCCGGCTTCAGGCGGGCGTTTGCGGTGAACTCCGCCGGCGGCGCGAAGTGGCGCGTCTCGGTGAGGGTGGACTCGATGTTGTCACTCATCAGGGCCTCCAGATCGATTTCTTGTTTGGGGGCGGGAGCGGCCTGGGGCCAGTCCCGTCAGGGTTTCCATAGTGGGTGCGAGGATAGCATGCGAACCGCCCGCTGGCCGCGCCTACCAGAGCCATGCGGGGCGGAACAGCACGCGTCCGAGCGGCAGCTTGCCGTCCGGCGATTGCCGGCTCAGCAGGGCGGCGAACAGCTCGCCCGCGGCGATGGCGTCGAACAGCGCGTCGTGCGCGCGATACGCCGGCAGGTTGTAGCGCGCGCGCAGGGTATGCAGGCGCAGCCCGTGGGCGGGGATTGGCTGGCCCGCGCGGCGCAGGGCCGTCTCCGCCAGGCGCAGGGTGTCCACGATCGCCAGCGGCGGGCGCACGCCGTACAGCCGCTGGCAGGCCTGTTCCAGGAAGCCGATCTCCAGCGCCGCGTGGTGCGCCACCATGACGCGTCCGGCGAGGGCCTCGAACAGGGCGTCCAGCGCCTCCTCCAGCGGGACGCCGCCGGCAGCCCGCTGATCCGTGATGCGGTGGATCACCGCGCTGGCCTCCGGCACCGGTCCCTCGGCGCGCACCAGGCGCTGGTCCGCGGTCGCCAGGTCGATGCGGGCGCCGTCCATCGCCACCCAGCCGATGCTGAGGATGCGGTCGCGCTCCGGATCCAGCCCGGTGGTCTCCAGGTCGACCGCGAGGAAGCGGCTGGCCGCGACGGCCTGGCCGGCGCGCGGCAGGGGGGTCTCCAGGGACGTACGCAGCGGGCCCGGCGGGGCCCGGCGCGCGGCGCGCCGGCGGGCCCGGCAGAAACGCCAGTGCCCGGGTGGTCGGCGCCAGTCGGGATGGTTGAGCGGGCAGACCATCAGCTGACGGGGGCCGGGCCGGGCATAGTCGAGCGGTTCATCCGTGGACGCGCTCGGCGTTCGCGAGCGCCGTCTTGCGGGCGTCGCTGACCAGGCGGAAGGCCGTCTTCAGGTGGCTGCGCTCCAGCGTGGACAGCTCGGCCGGGTCCAGCGCGTTGTCCGGGGGCTGGCCGTTGCGGATCTGGTTCGCCTGGTGGCGGGCGCGCAGCTCGGCGATGTAGCGCCAGGCATCGATCAGGTTGTCGGCCGTAGTGTCGCTGATCACACCGGCGCGGGCGGCGGCGCGCAGGCGTTCCACGGTGCTGCGCGCCTCGCTGCCGGCATGCAGGGCGAAGACCCGTGCCATGGCCACGATCGGGAGCAGGCCGCGATTCTTCAGGTCCAGGGTGTCCGCGTGCTCGCCGCTGTCCTCCAGCACGAACTGCCGGAAGAAGCCCAGCGGTGGGGGCAGGTCGCGGGCCTGGTCGGCCAGGGCGCTCAGCAGGGCCTCGTGGCGCGCCCCGGTTTCCAGGGCCCGCTGGCGCAGGGGCTCGAACAGCGTGGCGTCCCCGTGGATCACGCGCATGTCGAGATAGTGGGTGGCCAGCATCGCATCGCGCGCGGCGGGGTGATGCAGCACGCGTTCCATCTCGCGGGACCAGTCGGCGGCGGGGCGGCGCCAGTCCGGGTGGGTGGGGTCGACATCGCCGGGGCAGGCGCGGATGCCGCAGGCATCAAGGCCGGCGGTGACCTGGCGGGCCAGTGCCTCGAACCAGGCGCCGGCCCCCTCCGGTGCGTCGTCGGCCAGGATGAGCGCGGTGTCCTGGTCGGTGAATACGGTCTGTTCGTGGCGGCCCTGGCTGCCGCTGGCCAGCCAGGCATACGCGCAGGGGGCCGATCCCTGGTCACGCTCGCAGAGCTCGATCAGGCGCTGGGTCAGGGTGTCGATCACGGTGGTGATGGTCTGCGTGAGCTGCACGGCATCCGCGCCGGAGTCCACCAGCTGGGCCTGCAGCCGGGGCAGGGCCTGCATCACGGCCTTCAGGCCGTCGAGATCGTCGGCGCGGCGCAGGTCGCGTACCAGGTAGACGGCGCTGGTGCCCTGATGGCGGATCAGGTCGGTGCTGGAGAGCATGCCGGCCAGGGTCCCGTCCGCCTCGTGGACGACGGGGAGGTGGTGGATGTCGTGGCGGGCCATGCGCAGCAGGGCCTCGAAGGCGGGCGTGTCGCGCTGGACGGTGGTCAGCGGGCCGACCATCGACTCGGCCACGGGTTGCCCGGGGTCGATGCCCTTGGCGATGGCGCGACGCAGGTCGGTGTCGGTCAGGATGCCTTCGGGGGCGCCCGGCCGGTCCGGGGCGTGCAGCAGCAGGGCGGAGACGTCGGCGTGGTCCATCAGGCGCGCGGCCTCGCGCAGGCTCAGGGTGCTCGGTGCCAGCACCGGGTTCGGCGTCATCAGCGCGCGGACTGGCGTGGTCAGCAGCCCGTTGTCGTCCCCGTGGCCGTGGGGCGCCCCCCCGGCGGCCAGGGGGCGCGGCGCGTCGTCGGCGAGGAACTGGGCGATGGTGCCGTCGCGGGCGGCCAGTTGCCGGGCGCGTTCCAGGGGCAGGTGGTAGACCAGGGCATCCTCGGTCACGGGGCCGAGCGGGGTCTGCGGTGACGCGGCGATATGCACCAGATCGCCTTCGCCCAGGCGGTCCAGCAGGGTGTCGCGGGCGTCGCGGATCTCCAGGGTGCCGGTGCGCACGATCCACAGGCCGGGCTCGGCGTCCGGCGGGAAGCGGCTGCCCTCGCGCAGGTAGCGCAGGGTGAGCTGACGCACGATCGCATCCCGGCTGGCCGCCGGCAGGGGGGCCAGGTCCGGGCAGCGATCGAGAAACTCGCGGATCTCTTCGAGTTCGCCGTTCATGCGCGGGTCCGTGTGGCGATATACCCGGGGAGACACCGGGTCGTGGATACGTTGGGGTTCAGGGCGCGGGGCAACCGGCAATCGACCGGGTTCGGGTCGATTGCCGCTTGTCCCGCGGGACATGTGCCAGATAAAAGGGGCCGACCCGGTGCACCCGAGCCGACCCCGTCGTTACTTCTGAAACTCCATCCAGTCATGGTGACGGGAGCCCCGCCATGCCGATGCTGCCAGGCATGACGGGGCCGATCATCAGCTTTCGGTGCGCGGTACGCGCACGCTTTCGACCAGGTCCTGGATGTCCTTCGGCGGTTCCTTGGTCATCTTCATCACAATGTAGGCGGTGATGAAGTTGAAGGCCGCGCCGATGGCGCCGAAGCCGGTCGGGTTCACACCCAGCAGCCAGCCGTCCGGATTGTCCGGGAGCATGGCGGTGCCGGAGAAGAAGAACCAGCCCTTGTACGTGAAGATGTACAGCAGGGTGGTCCCGAGACCGACCAGCATGCCGGCGATCGCGCCTTCCTTGTTCATCTTCTTCATGAAGATGCCCATCATCAGGGTCGGGAACAGCGAGGCCGCGGCCAGACCGAAGGCCAGTGCCACCACCTCGGCCGCGAAGCCGGGTGGATTAAGCCCCAGATACCCCGCGAACAGGATGGCAACCGCCATGGCGATACGTCCTGCCATCAGCTCGTTCTTCTCGCTGATCCTGGGCATGAATACGCCCTTCAGCAAGTCGTGCGAGATGGCCGACGATATGGCGAGCAGGAGCCCCGCCGCGGTCGACAGTGCGGCAGCGATACCGCCCGCTGCGACCAGTGCGATCACCCAGCCCGGAAGCCCGGCGATCTCGGGGTTGGCCAGCACCATGATGTCGCGGTCGAGGGTCACGATCTCGGAGCCTTCCCAGCCGTATTCCTCTTCCGCCATCGCGGCGAACTCTTCGTTGGCGTCGTTGTAGTACTGGATCACGCCGTCGTCGTTCTTGTCCTCGAACGCCAGCAGACCGGTCTGCTCCCAGCGCTCCATCCAGGCAGGCCGGTCCGCGTGGGCCAGGTGGCCTTCCTCGGTGCCGATCTCGCCCGGATGCACGGTGTTGACCAGGTTCCAGATGGCCATCGCACCGACCGCCGGGGCGGTGGTGTAGAGGATGCCGATGAACACCAGCGCCCAGCCGGCGGACTTGCGGGCATCCCGCACGCGCGGAACGGTGAAGAAGCGGATGATCACGTGCGGCAGACCCGCGGTACCGATCATCAGCGCCAGGGTCAGCAGGAACATGTTCATCAGGCTCATGCCGCCCACTTCGGTGTAGGCGTGGAAGCCCAGATCCACCATCGTCTGGTCCAGCGCATCCAGCAGGTAGGTATCGGAACCCTGCAGGGTGGAACCGAGACCCAGCTGCGGCAGCGGGTTGCCGGTCAGGGTGATGGCGATGAAGATCGCCGGCACCGTGTAGGCAAAGATCATGATCACGTACTGCGCGATCTGGGTGTAGGTGATGCCCTTCATCCCGCCGAGCACGGCGTAGATGAACACCACCGCCATCCCGGCGAACAGCCCGGTGGCCAGCGGCACCTCCAGGATGTTGGAGAAGGCGATCCCGACCCCGCGCATCTGCCCGATCACGTAGGTGACGGACATCACGATCAGGGAGATCACCGCGATGATGCGCGCGGCCTTCGAGTAGAAGCGGTCACCGATGAATTCCGGCACCGTGAACTTCCCGAACTTGCGCAGGTACGGGGCCAGCAGCAGGGCCATCAGCACGTAGCCGCCGGTCCAGCCCATCAGGTAGGCGCCCCCGGTGAAGCCGAGGAAGGCGATCAGGCCGGCCATGGAGATGAACGATGCGGCGGACATCCAGTCCGCGGCCGTGGCCATGCCGTTGGCGATCGGGTTGATGCCGCGCCCGGCGACGTAGAACTCGCTGGTCGAACCGGCACGCGCCCAGATGGCGATGCCGATGTACAGGGCGAAGGTCGCCCCGACCACGAGCAGGCTTAGAGTCTGTTGATCCATGACAGGCTTACTCCTCGTGGACGTTGAACTTGCGATCCAGGACGTTCATGCGCCAGGCATAAACGAAGATCAGGATGATGAAGGTGTAGATCGACCCCTGTTGTGCGAACCAGAAGCCCAGCGGATAGCCCCCCAGCTGGAACGCGTTCAGGGGCTGGGCCACCAGGATGCCCAGCACGAACGACACCAGGAACCAGATGGCCAGGCAGATGCCCAGCAGGCGCAGGTGCGCCCGCCAGTACGCCTGCCGGCTCAGGTCTTCTTGTGACATGACGATGCTCCTCTCGTAAGGTTTTGTTGTTTGCCGTGATCCTTCACAGCTGGTACTGCACCTCAAGCTGTCCCTGCAGCTTGCGGGCCTGCCGGAAACTCTCCTTGAGCACCCGTCCCTCCAGGGCGCCCAGTTCTTCCGGCCGGATTCGGTTGTCGTCGTCGCGCCCCTCGCGCAGGGCCTTCTGCTGTGCGCGCAGGCGCAGCATCTGCAGGTAGCGCAGCGCCGCGTGGTAGTCGCGGGCATCGGTTTCGCGCATCACGTCCGCGGTGACCGCCTGGTCCAGACGGTCGTGGGTGCGCGTCGCCGGCAGCTCGGCGGCCAGCGCGATGACGCGCGCGGCGTCGACGAAGGGTGTGAGCCCCTGCTTCTTGATGTCGATGCCCTCGGCGCCGCTCTTGATCTCGCCGAACAGGCCCAGCGGCGGCCGGAACATCTGCTGGTTGGCCGCCATCTGACGGCGGAACCGGCTGTTGAACGCGGTCTTCTGCAGCAGCCGGGTGCGCAGGGCCTCGACCGGGCCGGCATCGCCGTCCACCGCGCGCAGGTCGAAGAAGATCGTGCTCTTGAGCAGGTGCTCCGGGGTGCCCTGCTCGATCCAGCGGGTAAAGCGTTGATCCCACTCCGGGCCGCTCAGGCAGCACTCCGGATTGCCGGCCATGATGTTGCCGGGGCACAGGGTGAAGCCGCATTCCGCCAGGGCCTGGTTCACGGCCTTCGCGTAGGGCAGCAGGCGCTCGCGGATGGCGTCCGCATCACCGGCCTCGGCATCGAACAGGATGCCGTTGTCCTGGTCGGTGACCAGGGCCTGTTCCTCGCGGGCCTGGGAGCCAAACGCCAGCCAGGTGAAGTCGATGCCCTCGATGCTCGGGTGTTCGCCGCGCAGCAACGCCAGCACGCGGCGGGTGGCGTGCTCGTTGAGGCGGGTGATCAGACGCAGGACCTGATCCGCCTCCGCGCCCTGGCCGACTACCGCCTCGATCAGGCGCGGAACCTGACGCAGGCGCTCGGCAATGGTCGCCACCGAGTTCGCGCGGCGGATCTCGCGGACCAGGCCATCCAGGGTCAGCGGCTGGCTGGTCAGCAGGTCGCGCTCGCCCAGCACCCCGACCAGGCGTCCGTCACGCACCACGCACAGGTGGGTCATGCCGTGCTCCGTCATTGCCTCGATGCCCTCGAACCCGGGGGCGTCTTCGGCCAGGGCAACCGGGTCCGGCGTCATCACGGCGGCGATCGGCGTATCCAGGTCCACATCCGCGAGCGCCACGCGCGCCAGCAGGTCGTGCAGGGTGAAGATCCCCACTGGTCGCTGTTCCGCGTCGACCGCGACGATGGAGCCCACGCGTTCGTCGCGCATCGAGGCGAGGACTTCGCGCAGGCGCGATTCCGGGCGGCAGGTGACGGGCTCGCGCGCAATGCGCAGCGCCAGGGGCGTGTTGAGCTGACCGGCGGACCCGCCGTCGCGGGCGGACAGGGTGTCCAGGCCCTGCTGCAGGCGGTCCAGGAGATTGGCCAGGCGGCGGGTGCAGAAGTCGTTGAAGACCTTCGAGCGTGCCCGCAGGCGGTCGAAGTCCTCCAGGTTCAGTTCCAGGCAGACGGTGTCCTCGGCCGCGCGGTGCACGGTGTGCACGGCG
Organism: Thioalkalivibrio sp. ALE31; assembly: GCF_000377405.1. GTDB lineage: Bacteria > Pseudomonadota > Gammaproteobacteria > Ectothiorhodospirales > Ectothiorhodospiraceae > Thioalkalivibrio. The sequence goes on from NZ_KB905022.1 coordinate 142,066, forward strand.
CGTCGCCCCAGCAGGGCACCAATCGGGAAGCATTCGCCGGGGATCAGCTCCCAGGCCTTGCCGGAGAGCTGTTCGTCTTCGCTGGGGGTCTCGCCCCGGATGCGGCCCTGGCGAATGATGTGGAAACGCTGTGCGGGGCCGGCCTCGGGGTCGGTGATGCGGGCTCCCCGGGCATAGAAGCGGCTCTCCAGCCGTGGAAGCAGGAATTCCAGCGCGTCCGCCTCGAGCTGGTCGAACGGGGCGTGGGCGCCGAGGAACTCCCGGGTGCTGTCGAGCGCGTCAGACATGGCGTGGGCGGCATCCCCAAGGTGATCGTGTTCACGTTTCGGGGATTCACTGCAAATAGCGCGCCAATCTTGCTGCCGGGGCGGAACAGTGACTTGCGCCCGGCTGGTTCTTCAGTGTGTTACGTCGCGTAACACCGGTGTTTCTTACCGTTACACCCGCCTCCGGGGTGATGGAGACGGGCGTTTCGCTAAAGCGGGGGCCGGCGCCCGGTGATGAAGAAGACCACGGCCAGGATCAGCCCCACGACAAACAGGATCCAGGCGATCTGCGTGGCGGCTCCGGCGATGCCGCTGAGGCCGAGCGCGCCCGCCACGATCGCGACAATCAGAAACAACAGGGCCCATCCCAGCATCGGTTTTCTCCTTTTCGGTCATCTGAAAATATCAGTGTAGGGCAGAAATTTTGATTCAGTGTGGGGTTTGTATCCGGCTTGGCGCACCCGTTCTCATTTCGGTTTTTCGAATCGCGACGCGGCGCGCATGTTGAGGACGCATTTTGCAAACTGGTACGCGGTGCAATAAGAGCGAGTCCTCGAATGTGAATCCGTTCCCGCGGCGCGCGCTGCGTTTCCATGAGAATGGTTCGGTGAACGACAGGACCCGGGTTGGCCGGACAACACCTTGAGTATTTAATTCACGGGCAGGTGCGAGATGAACAATGACGTGCGAGTAAAAGACGCGGGCGTGGACCCCGGTGCGTATTGGACCCGGCATCCGGTATATGCAGTGGGCCTGGTCCTGGGCCTTGCCGGCCTGCTGGCGGGGTGTTCCGACTCCGGCCCGGCACAGGAGGCCGGCGAGACCGTGGACGAAACGGTCGAGGAGGTAGAGGAGGACCTGCGTGGCTGGGTCGAGGATCTGCGCGAGGAAGAACGCCAGCAGGACGAAGCCGGTGGCGAGCAGGCGCCTTCCGCGAACGAGGACCCGCTGCGCGAACTGGACTGACACCGGGTGTCCTTAACCCGGCACGGGTCCTGCGGGATCCGGGGGCGCGTGTCGGTGGATCAGCGTCGTCCCCGCGCATTTTTGCGGTGCTGATTGTGGTCGGGTTCGCGTTGTGAGTGGGGCGCTTTTGGGGTTTTTGCGGTTATCCGGAGGACATCACAGGTTCGGCCTTTTTGGTTATATGACGGTTCGGGAGAATCGGCGCGCCTTTGGTGATCAACAATGTTTCAAGGAGACGCGCAAATGAAAAAATTCCTGCTTGCAACCGTTGCAGTGGCAGCCTCGGGTCTTCTGGTACCGCAGGGAGTGATGGCGGATCCATCCGACCGGAGCGAGGGGCTGTACATGGGCCTGGGAACGGGTTTCAGCTCGCTGAAGAATGATCGGGACGAGGTCGCTGATTTTATTGGTTCTGGTGCCTCCGACTACCGCCTGGATGATGACGACAACGTCTGGCGCGGGTTCGTTGGATACAATTTCAATCCTTACGTGGGGGTCGAGGGGGTCTACTCCGACCTCGGGAAGGTGAAGCTGCGCGGTGACGAGCAGGGTGCGCACACCGACATCAAGTCGAGTGCCTACGGGGCGAGCGTGCTCGGCAAGCTGCCGATCGGGCAGCATTTCGAGTTCTTTGCCGAGGGAAACACTGGATAATGTACACGCTCGCGTTGACACCCCAGGTTCTCCGAGGCAAGGCGCGCCGTGCAGCGGGTAGTGGTTCTACCCGCAAGCGGTGCAACGCAGGATCGGGGAACCTGGGGTGCCAACCCTTGGGGCTCGGCCGCTTTTGCGCGCGCACGGCGTTGCGGTTCCCTTGTGCAGAATGACTGCACGGCAGTCACCGCGCCTTGTTCGCACGCGAAAGCGACTCGAGCGCGAACGCGTACATTATCCAGTGTTTCCCTTGGCGGGTCTCGCCAAGTGGGATGCGGATGTGCGCGGGAACCTGGGGGATGAGAGCCTTACCCTGCGTAACAACGATGGCGTGGACCCGGTCTACGGAGTGGGTGCGCAGGTGAAGCTGGATCGCTTCCTGATTCGCGCCGAGTTTGAGCGCTACGACTTCGACAGCGACTACAAGATCGACGCCTTCACCGCGTCGTTGGGCTGGCGATTCTGACAACCGACCGCGCGGGCTTCGGCAGACCGCACGCGCAAGAAAAGACGCCGCCCCGGGATGTGTTCCGGGGCGGCGTTTTGCGTGGGGGAGGGCGGGTCGGGGGTCAGGCGGCCTGGGCCAGGCCTTCCTGGCGCCCGGGGCGGCCCTCCTTCAGGGTGACCAGTTCCTCGGCGCTGGTGGGGTGCAGCGGGATGGTCAGGTCCAGGTCGCGCTTGGTCGCGCCCATGCGCACCGCCACGGCAAAGCCCTGCAGCATCTCGTCGACATTCGCGCCGATCATGTGGATGCCGACGACCTTTTCATCCTCCCCGGCGCAGACCAGCTTCATGGCCACCGGCGGCACCTCGCCCTCGGCGAACGCGCGGTTCAGGCCGCCGAACTGGGTCTCGTAGACGCGTACCGAGTCGCCGTGCTTCTCCACCGCCTGCGGCTCGGTCAGACCCACCATGCCCGCGGTCGGGTGGGTGAAGGTGACCGTGGGGATCTGGTCGTAGTCCACCGGTACCGGCTTTGTCTCGGGGGCGTACCAGTGGGCGGCCAGGCGCCGGCCGGCGGCGATCGCCACCGGGGTCAGCGGCCCTTTGCCGATGATGTCGCCCAGGGCGTAGATTCCGTCGACATTGGTGGCCTGCCATTCGTCCACCGGGATGATGCCGCCGCGGGCGATCTCGACTCCGGCCTCTTCCAGGCCCATGTCGCTGGTGGCCGGCTTGCGGCCGACAGCCCACAGGACCTTCTCATAGGGGCCCAGCTCCTGGCCGCCCTCGAGCTGGACGGTCACGGCGCCGGGCTTGCCGCCCAGGCCGGCGACCTTCACGCCCAGGTGGCGGTCGATGCCCTGGTACTCCATGTGCTGGTCCAGCGCCTGCGAGACCATCGGGTCGAACATCTCCAGCACGCGGTCCTCCATGGCGACCACGTCGGTCTTCACGCCCATGGAACGCAGCATGCCAGCCATCTCCAGGCCGATGTAGCCGGCGCCAATCACGGCGATGGATTCCGGCAGCTCGGTCCATTCGAAGAAGTCGTCGGAGGTCGCGCCCAGCTCGGCACCCTCCAGCGGCGGCACGATCGGGGCGCCGCCCATCGCCAGCACGATGCGCTCGGCGGTGTATTCGGTGCCGTTGTCGCTGACGACCTGGTTCTTGCCGGTCAGGCGGGCGCGTTCCGGAATGTGGGTCACACCCAGCTTTTCCAGGTGTCCGGACCAGAACTGGTTCAGGTCCTTCAGCATGGCCTGGCGCTTGTTGGCCAGGTCGGCGTAGCGGATGCCCTTGATCTCGACGTCCACGCCGAACTCGCCGGCTTCGCGGGCGTGCGACATATGCTCCGCGGCGTACCAGGTGAGCTTCTTGGGCACACAGCCCTCGTTCACGCAGGTGCCGCCCAGCGGCTTGGGATCGAACACGGCGACGCGCGCGCCGTGCGGGGCGGCGCGTTCCGCCACGGCCAGACCGCCGCTGCCGCCGCCAATCACGATGATGTCGTAGTGTTCCATGTCGATTCCTCGAAGGGTTCGGTGAAAGTGTTACATAACGACCGCGCTACGCGCGGGCGCCAGGATCTGCCATCCGTGTCCGGACGTCCGCCCGTGCGGGCATCCGGACACGGATGGCCACCCATGTTCCGGGTGACCACCCGGGGCGGGACAGCACCCGCCCCGAGGGGCAGAGACGACTTACGCCGCCTTCTTCTCGCGGGAGATCCATTCCTGCAGATCTTCCGAGCCGCCGATGCGGTGGCCGCCCACGAACACCTGCGGGACGGTCATCGCGCCGGTGGCGGCGCGCAGGCTGCGCAGGCTGGCGTCGCGGCCCAGGATGATCTCTTCGTACTCGAGACCGGCGTTCTCCAGCATCTCCTTGGCGCTGGCGCAGTACGGGCAGCCCGGCTTGGTGAAGACGACCACGTCTTCGGGGCAGGCCGCATCCGGGGCGACGTGGGCGAGCATGGTGTCGGCGTCGGAGACCACGAAGGGGTCGCCCGGCTCGTCCGGCTCGATGAACTGCTTCTCGATCACGCCATCGCGCACCAGCATGGAGTAGCGCCAGGAGCGGTGGCCGAAGCCGAGGTCGCTCTTGTCGACCAGCATGCCCATCTGCTCGGTGAACTCACCGTTGCCGTCGGCGATGAAGGTCACGCGGTCGGCCTGCTGGTCGGCCTGCCAGGCCTCCATCACGAAGCCGTCGTTGACCGAGATGCAGACGATCTCGTCGATGCCGTGCTCCTTGAGCACCGGCGCCAGTTCGTTGTAGCGCGGCACGTGGGCCGAGGAGCAGGTCGGGGTGAAGGCCCCCGGCAGGGCGAACACGACCACGTTGCGGCCATTGAACAGGTCGGCCGAGCGCACGTCGTGCCAGTCGTTGTCCTTGCGGCAGCGGAAGGTGACTTCCGGTACGCGCTGACCTTCGCGATTTTCGAGTTCCATGAGTTGTACTCCTTACAGTTGAGTGTTGATTGCCAGAGAGAAGATTTTGTTTTCGGCCGGGTCGATGCCCGACTACGGGACTCAAGATAAGGCCTGGCTAATGATTGATCCAGTGTTTCTTTTCTATTTGATCGTTAGCTTCTGACTATCGTTCTGCCGGTCGCGGTGGTTGCAGCGATTCCATTGCCTGGTCCTAAGGTTGACGCGTTCGCCGGAAATGCGGAAGCTTGCCGCCCCGATTCGGAAACGCCGAATCGCGGACCGCGTTATGGTGGTCCGTATCAGTCCCCTCGCGACGACAGGCTGTGAACCCCGCCAGGCCCGGAAGGGAGCAACGGTAGCAGCTGCGTCGGGCGCCGGGGTGTGGCGGGTGCGGGCCACCACCCTATTTCCCTGCGGCCCGGATCCCTGCGGTGATGCCCGCACCCGGGCGTGCACATGACTCGATCGACGGGGGAGGCATGAGTCACCAGGTTCTGGCCCGCAAGTGGCGTCCCTCGCGCTTCGAGGACCTGGTCGGGCAGCCGCATGTGGTGCGCGCCCTGGCCAATGCCCTCAGCGGCGATCGGCTGCATCATGCCTACCTGTTTGCCGGGACCCGCGGGGTGGGCAAGACCACCATCGCCCGCATCCTCGCGCGCTGCCTGAATTGCGAGACCGGCGTGACCGCCACGCCCTGCGGCGAGTGCCGCTCCTGCGTCGAGATTGCCGAGGGTCGCCATCTGGACCTGATCGAGGTGGATGCCGCCTCGCGCACCCGGGTGGACGACACCCGCGAGCTGCTGGACAACGTCTCCTATGCGCCGACCACCGGGCGTTTCAAGGTGTACCTGATCGACGAGGTCCACATGCTCTCCGAGAAGAGCTTCAACGCCCTGTTGAAGACGCTGGAAGAGCCGCCGGACCACGTGAAGTTCCTGCTGGCGACGACTGACCCGCAAAAACTGCCGGTCACCGTGCTGTCGCGCTGCCTGCAGTTCAACCTGAAGCCGATGCCGCCGGCGATGATCGCCGAGCACCTGACGCGCATCCTCGCCGCCGAGGGCGTGGAGGCGGAGCCGGGCGCGCTGCTGCGCCTGGGCGAGGCGGCCGAGGGCTCGATGCGCGATGCGCTGAGCCTGACCGACCAGGCGATTGCCTATGGCGGTGAACGCCTGAGCGAATCCGATGCCTGCGACATGCTCGGGCTACTCCCGCGCACGCGCCTGGCCGGCTTGCTGGATGCCGTGTTTGCCGGGGACGGCCCCGGCCTGCTGGCGGGGCTGGCGGAACTGGACGCCCTGGGCCCCGACTGGTCGCGGCTGCTGGATGAACTGGCCGCGCTGGTGCATCAGGTGGCCGTCCAGCAGGTGGCCGGCACGGCTCCCGGGGCGGGCAAAGAGGCGCTCGCCTGGGCCCGGGAGGCCGCCGACCGGGTCGACCCGGAGACGATCCAGCTGGCCTATCAGATCCTGGTGCACGGGGTACGCGATCTGCCCTATGCCCCGGACGCGCGCATGGGCGTGGAGATGACCCTGTTGCGGTTGCTGGCCTTCCGGCCGGAGCCGGTTCCCGGGCCTGCGGGCGAATCCGGTGACCCCCCGCCGCGGCGGCCGGCCGCTCGCGAGGGGACCGCGTCGGCGCCGTCCACGCGCACCGCATCCCGGGCATCGGCGCCCGCCGCCAGCGCCCCGGCCACCGCCGCCCGGTCCACCGATGAGGCCGGCGCCGCCGCGCCGCCGTCACGCCCCCGGGAACAGGTGAACGAGCCGGCGCCGCCGGTGCCGGAGGCCGAAGCACCGGCCGGTGACACCGCGCCGCGTCAGGCGCGCGAGGCGTCGCCTTCCACGGCCGGCCCTTCCGCGCCGGAGGCGGCTGCGCGGCCCGTCGCGGCGGATGGCGCTTTCGACTGGTACCGCTTCGCCGAGGGGCTGCCCATGGGCACGGTGCGCGAACTCGCCCGGCACGCCGAGCTGCGCGAGCATGACGCGGAACGCGTGGTGATCGCGGTGGCCCCGGGCACACTGTGTACCGATCGTGCCAAGGGCCGGCTGAAGGATGCGCTGGAGAACGCCCTGGGCCACAGCCTGCGCCTGGAGATCGTCAACCAGTCCGAGCCTTCCGGGGAGACCCCCGCGGCCCGGCTTGCGGCGGCCTCGGCGGAGCGTCAGGCTAGCGCCGAGACGGCCATGCGCGAGGACCCGGTGGTCCAGGCGCTGGGCGAGGAATTTGGCGCCGAACTGGGGGCCGTGCGGATTCGCGAACCCGGCGAGACCCCCTCGACCGGCGGTGCCACGCCAGACAAGTAACTGAACTAGAAACCGCCGCGTTGCGGGGCAGGAGATCGAACCGATGATGAAAGGTGGCATGGGCGGCCTGATGAAGCAGGCCCAGAAGATGCAGGAAGACATGCAGAAGGTGCAGGCCGAGCTGGCCGAGATGGAGATCGAGGGCCAGGCCGGTGGCGGGCTGGTCAGCGTGGTCCTGACCGGCAAGTACGCGGCGCGCCGGGTCAAGATCGACCCCAGCCTGTTCGAGGATGACCGCGACATGATCGAGGATCTGGTGGCCGCGGCCATCAACGACGCGGTGCAGAAGGTCGAGTCGACCACGCAGGAGCGCATGGGCAGCCTGACCGAGGGCATGGGCCTGCCGGCGGGCATGAAGCTGCCGTTCTGACCGGCCCGGTCGGACGCGTCTGATGGATGCGGAACTGGACGAGCTGGTCCAGGCGCTGCGCTGCCTGCCCGGGGTCGGGGCGAAATCGGCACGGCGCATGGCCCTGCACCTGCTGGAGCGCGACCGCGAGGGCGCGCGGCGCCTGTCGCGGGCGGTCGACGAGGCGGTCCAGCGTATCGGGCACTGTTCCGTCTGCCGCACGCTCACCGCGGCCGAAACCTGCAGCCGGTGTGCCGATCCGGAACGCGATTCGCGGGTGATCTGCGTGGTGGAAAGCCCCGGGGACGTGCTGGCGATCGAGTCGGCGACCGATTTCGGCGGGCGCTTTCATGTGCTCCTCGGGCGACTGTCCCCGCTGGACGGCATCGGCCCGGAAGAGCTGGGGCTGAACCGGCTGGAGGCGCGCCTGCAGGCCGAGGGCGTGGAAGAACTGATCCTGGCGACAAACACGTCGGTGGAGGGCGAGGTGACCGCCCATTACCTCGCGGAGATGGCGGCGCGCCACGGGGTGCGCACCACCCGGATTGCCCAGGGTATTCCCAGTGGTGGCGAACTGGAGTACATCGATGCCGGGACCCTGGCGCATGCGCTGTCGGGTCGGCGTGAATATTGATACGTGGTAATATTTTGACCGATACGGGAGTGGCGGCATGACCGATTGTGTGTTCTGCAGGATCGTGGCGGGGGAGATCCCGGCGAAGGTGGTCTTCGAGGACGACGCGGTGCTGGCCTTCGAAGACCTGAATCCGCAGGCCCCCGAACATGTGCTGGTGATCCCGAAAAAGCACATCGCCACGCTCAATGATCTGGACGCGGCCGACGCCCCGATCATCGGGCAGATGACCCGGGTGGCCGCGCAGATTGCACGCGATCGCGGATTTGCGGAAAACGGTTATCGAACCGTGATGAATTGCAACGAACACGGGGGCCAGACGGTCTACCATATACACATGCATGTCCTGGCCGGGCGTGCGCTGAGCTGGCCCCCGGGCTAGGCAAGAAGAACAACAATACGGATCACTGGTGTGACGCGACACGGACTGAACGGTGCAGCCCCGACGAACCCGCCTCAGGTGCAAGGCCTGGGGCGGGTTCGTCTGCGTGGGCCCCGTTCTTCGCTGGTCGCTGGAGTGCTGCTGGTCGGCGGGTTCGCGGTCGCAGCGGCGCCGGCCAGCGCGGACGACCGCTATTCGCTGCTCGCGTCGCCTCAGACGCAGGGGTTCGCGGGTCCGGATGCGGCGATCACCACGCTGCGCGGCGAACCGGAGACCGGTCGCGACAGCGATTCGCGCTACCGGCTGTCGGTCCGCAGTACCGGGGATGCCTCGATCCTCGACGATACCGACAATGCCTTCGCCAGCACGCGCCAGTTCGAGGCGGTGGGCGGTTACCACCAGGAGCTGGGCGGTGGTTTTGGCTACGGCCTGAATCTGGGGCTGGGCATGGAGACCCGGCCGGACTGGAACGACCTCGGCCCCGCCAGCGAGTCCACCGCGTATTTCACCGACTTCAGCTTCGGTCCGACCTTTGCCTCCGGTCGCTTCGACAGCCAGTTCCGGGTGGGGGTGCGCCAGCCCCTGTCCAGCGAGGCCCGTGACCTGGGCTTTGGCTATGGCACGCGCTATCGCGAGACGGGCCGTACTGCCGGCTACCTGAGCCTGGACGGCCGCCTGCGCCTGCAGAACCAGTCCGAGCTCTCCCTGAGCCTGTACTACGACGACTATTCGCTGAACTCGGCGGACAACTGGCTGGCCGATCGCCTCGAGTTCGAGGGTGCAAGCCGCGAGCCGACCTCCTCCGTCATCGGCGTCGAGATGGGCCTGACCTTCTGATCCCGGCCCCCGCCGCGACACCTCCTGCCTCACGTTTCACCGCGCCTCTCACTGCACGCTATCCACGGTGCGGCCTCCCTGCGTTCCTCTGATTTTCACCACGAAGCTCACGAAGGCACGAAGAAGGGCAAAACCGTGTAACCACAGAGATCACAGAGGACACGGAGTATGGCAAGACGATTGCCGGAATCCTCGAAGGCCGGGTGAAATGCCCCAGAAACCTGGACATTAGGTTTTCGCTGTTACCGTCCCCAAGGTCCACTCCGTGCCCTCTGTGTTCTCCGTGGTAAAACGCCCTTGCCCTTGATCTTCTTCGTGCCTTCGTGCGCTTCGTGGTGAAAACAAACGGCCTTTAGCCGCGGGCGCGGGTCTGGGCGGGGATTTCGGCGGCGAGTTCGTGCCAGGCCTGCAGGCGCTCCGCGGGGAGTTCGCCGGCGTCGATGGCGGCGCGAACCGCACAGCCCGGTTCGGTCTGGTGGCGACAGTCGCGAAAGCGGCAGGCCACCGCCCGTTCCGCGATGTCCGGGAAGCCGCGCTCCAGGGTATCCAGTGACGGGATCTCGGGCGTGAAGTCGCGCACGCCGGGCGAGTCGATCCAGGCACCCCCGTTGGCGAGCGGGTACCACTGCGCGGTGACCGTGGTATGGCGGCCCTCGCCGGAGGCGGCGAGATCGCCGGTGGCCGGCGCCATGGCGTCGGCGATCCCGTATTGATCGAGCAGGGCGGCCACCAGCGAGGACTTTCCGACGCCGGACTGACCAATCAGGATATTGGTGTGCCCGGCCGCGGCCGCCGCCAGTTCGTCCAGCCCATACCCGGTCCTGGCGGAGACGTACAGCGGATCGAGATCCAGTTCGCGATAGGCGGCCAGCCACTCGGGGGGCTCGGCGGGGCCGGTGTCCTGCTTGTTCACCAGCAGGCGCGGGCGCGCGGGGAGGTTCAGGATCGCGACCAGAAAGCGGTCAATCAGGTTACGCGACGGGGCGGGTTCCGGCGCGATCACGATCCATACGCAGTCGATGTTGGCGGCAATCACCTTGCGTCGCCCGAACCCGTCCCGCCGGACCAGGACGTTGTCGCGATCGAGCTGGCGCGCAACCTGTTCTCCCACGGCGTCCAGCTCCACGCGGTCGCCACAGGCGAGGTCGCGGAAGCGCCGGTGCAGCCGCAGGCGTCGCGGTGGCTCGTGGTCCACCGCGATGTCGGCCATCTGGTTGTGGCGGGCGAAGACCCGGGCGACCCGGCTCAAGCCGGGACTCCCGGGCGGGGGTTACTCGAACAGGGCATCGATACGCGCGGCACAGATGAAGTCGTTCTCGCTCAGGCCGCCGATGGCATGGGTCGAGAATTCCACCGCGCAGCGGTTGAAGCCGACGGCCATGTCGGGATGGTGATCCTCGACATGGGCAATCCAGGCCACGGCGTTCACGAAGGCCATGGTCTCGTGGAAGTTCTTGAACTTGAAACTGCGCTGGATGCTCTTGCCCGGCTCGTCGATGCCCCAGCCGTCATGCAGTTGCTTAAGGGCGCGCTCCGCGTCCTCCCGCGGCATCGGGTCGGTGAAGCCCTCGCAGGACTGGCAGTGCTTGCTCTTGAGATCACTCATCGAACTGGTAGTACTCCGCGTTGAGATAGGCGACCACGGCGTTGACTTCGTCGTCGAACCAGTTGGTGCCAAGGTTGACGTTGCAGTTGTTGACCTGGGCGACCAGTTCGTCGTGCGAGCCGACCATGCGGTTGTCGCGGGTGTACAGCCCGGAGCCGTCGCCTCCGACCATGTCGGCATGGCAACTGATGCAGTTGTCGCTGTGCAGGTCCTGTCCTACGCGGATGTCGTCGGCCAGGGCCGTGCTCGCGCCGCCCAGGCTCAGCGCGAGCACGGTCGCGGCGGTGGCAATGCTGGTATGGGTATGTCGCATGCTTCCCTCCTTGTGGCGGGGGTTTGGGCCCGTGGTCACGAGCCTTGCAACCATGATGATAGACTCCTGCGACAGATGAAAGGGCAGCCAGCATGCAGGCGTGGGCTGTCCGCCAAGGAGGCACAAGATGGCCGTGAATGCCGAGAACCTGGTCTGGATCGACCTCGAAATGACGGGGCTGGAGCCGCAGACCGACCGCATCCTGGAGGTGGCCACCATTGTCACCGACAAGGAACTGAACATCCTCGCCGAGGGGCCGGTCATCGCGATCTACCAGCCGGCGGAGGTCCTGGAGGCGATGGACGAGTGGAACCAGCGCACCCACGGGACCTCGGGGCTGATCGAGCGTGTGCGCAACAGTTCGTCGGAGACCCGGGATGCGGAACAGGAGACCCTGGAGTTTCTGGCGCAGTACGTGCCGAAGGGGGCCTCGCCGATGTGTGGCAATTCGATTTGCCAGGATCGGCGCTTCATGGCGCGGTTGATGCCGGAGCTGGAGCAGTACTTCCACTACCGCAACCTGGATGTCTCGACGCTGAAGGAGCTCGCGCGGCGCTGGGCGCCGGATGTGATCGCGCAGTTGCGCAAGAATGCTTCGCATCAGGCGCTGCAGGATATCCGCGACTCGATCGACGAACTCCGCCTGTATCGCGAGCGCTTTATCCAGCTGCCGCCGGCCTCGCAGCACTGATCTGCGAAGTTTGCGGGGGCTTCGTTCGGCCGCCTGCCTTGTAGTGGCTGGGCCTGGTTCGGCATCGGGTGTTTACGGTGGCTTCGGTCCGCCGCCTGCCGTGCGCTGACTCGCCAGCGCGCCGCGAGGTACTTCTTTGCTCGTGCAAAGAAGTACCCAAGAAACACGCCCGACTGCCGCGACCCCGGCCCGCTGTGCGGGCCGGGGCTGCCCTCGCTCCGAGGGTTTTCGCGGGCGGCGCTGAACTCGCTACGCTGCGCTTCGCTCAGACATCCAGCGCCCCCGTTTCTATTTAGAATCGTCCCGCGAAAACCCTCTCCACTCGGCGCGACGACAACGGGGGGGATCAAGGTCAAGACAACGGCCGTCCCGACGGTCGCGCTATTGGTCGAAGGCTGGGTCTTCCGACACCTGGGCACGCTCGGCCGTTGGCCGTTGCGTGCCGCGCCCGCGAGCGGGCGCCTGGGGCTTTCGGACGGCGATGCGCAAGGTTAGGCAGGGATGTTGGGATGTCTCCTGTTTTGACCTTACTCCCCCGTATGGAGCCCCTCGCGGAGGGCGTGATGGGCCGGGAGAAGGCGCTGGATGTCTGAGCGGAGCCGAAGGCGCAGCGAGTTCAGCGCCGCCGGCCCAGCACGCCCGGAGCGAGGTTCCCGGGCGAAATCCGGGTGCCCTTCTTTGGGTCCTTTCTTGGGCAAGCAAGAAAGGACCTCGCGGCGCGCTGGCGAGTCAGCGCCGGGCAGTATGCGGACCGGAGCCACCGTAAACACCGAGCGACGAACCAGGGCCAGCCACAACAAGGCAGGCGGCCGAACGAAGCCACCGTTACCAGCGAACGACGAACCAGGCCCGGATCGTCGTAGGCCCCCGCGCTTGGCGGATTAGCCGCGCGGCTTGAAGCCGGGCGGATGGCGCGCGATCCAGGCGACAAAGTCGCGGATCACCGGCTCGGTCAGCAGTGCGTCGCGTGTGTTCAGGCGCTCGGCCAGGACCTGCTCGTCGAAGTGCTTGTGAATGTGATCGTGGCAGGGACGACAGACCCAGAGAATGCGACCCTCGCGCTCCGCGCGGCTGAAGCGCCGCCGGATGCGCTTGCGCCGGTGCTGCTTGCGCGGAATCAGATGGTGGCGTGTCAGCGTATCCATCCGGCGCCCGCACAGCTCGCATCCGTGCGGTGGGCTGCCGTCGGGAGGGCCGGATCCGTTCACGGCGTCTGCTGGCGGAGGCGACAGCGCGGCGGCGGCCGGGCGATAGCATAGTCGGGCTCGGCCAGGTCCATCAGACAGGGCGCCCCCTGCGGGTCGACAATGCGCGTGGCGATGGCGCGGATCGCATCGCCACGCAAGCCGGCCTCGCGGACCTGGCGGCTGGCGACGGGCTGCCATTCGCCGTCGCGTTCCTCCGCGATCTCGAAGCCGAAGGGGAAGTAGCCGGGGGCGCCCAGACGCAGGTCGGTGACGACCAGCCGGTCGGGTTCGTCGTCTCGCTCCGCACGATGGAAACGCAGGAAGTCGCCGGCGAACCACTGCAGACGTTGCCCGTCCTCCAGGGCCAGCGCGGCATCCTCCAAATGGGCGCCGCGCTCGAAGACCTCGAAGTCCGGCCGGATGGGCTGATCGAGGATGCCGACCCAGGCCTCCAGGAAGTGGCCGTCGTCGATGACGGTGACGCGCCAAAGGAGCAGGTTGAACGGGGTGGGCTGGATCATGCGCGGCTGGTCCTGCAGGTCCATTGCGATCAGCGTGGGCTGGATGCGATGGTCGAGCCAGGCCTTCAGCGCGAGACCGGAACCGGCGTAGGCGGTGGACAGCACGAGTCCGGCGACCAGCAGGCGTGGCGCGAAACGGTAGAACAGGGCACCGATGGCCGCGACCAGCAGCGGCAGGGTGTATAGCGGGTCGATCACGAAGATCGAGCCCGTGGACAGGGGGCCGACCGGCAGCGGCCAGAACACCTGGGTGCCGTAGGTGGTCAGCAGGTCATTCATCGAGTGTGTGGCCCAGATCAGGAAGAAGAACAGCCACCAGCGGCCAAAGCCGATCTCCCGCGTCGCCGGGACCTTCGCCAGCAGCCCCGCGACACCGGTGGCCACCAGCAGCTGTACCAGCCAGGAGTGGGTAAAGCCCCGGTGGTGGATGAACTCGGATACCGCGTCCCCGTAAGCTATGAACGCATCCAGGTCGGGCAGCAGCGCAACGCCGGCCCCCAGCACTACGGCCTTGCGCCCCAGGCGGGAGCCGAGGACGAGGCCGCCGATCACGGCACCGAGACTGGCGTGGGTAACGGGATCCATGCGTGATCATTCCTTCATTCAGAGGCTCGACGATTACCGAGCCTGCGACCGGGCCGCGGGGCGCGAGTTCGGGCGATCAAACCAGAGCGGTGGACATGACTCAAGCCACAGGGGCGAAAGACTGGCGTTTCTGGGTGGACCGGGGCGGGACGTTCACCGACCTGGTCGCGCGTGATCCGACGGGGCGGCTGCATACCCGCAAGTTGCTGTCCGATAACCCGCAGGCGTATGCCGATGCGGCGGTACAGGGGATGCGCGACCTGCTCGGCGTCGATCCTGGCGCGCCGATCCCCGAGGGGGTGATCCACGAGGTGCGCATGGGGACCACAGTGGCCACCAACGCTTTGCTCGAGCGCAAGGGGGAGCGCACTCTGCTGGTGATCACCGAGGGGCTGGAGGACGCCCTGGCGATCGGGCACCAGGCGCGGCCGGAGCTCTTCGCGCGGGCCATTCGGCTGCCGTCGCCGGTGTATGCCCGCGTGGAACCGGTGCGCGAGCGGGTGAACGCGGCCGGCGAGGTCCTCCAGGCGGTGGATCTCGAGGCCCTGCGGCCGCGCCTGCAGGCGGCCCTGAATGACGGGATTCGCGCCGTGGCCGTGGTCTGTGTGCATGGCTATCGCTATCCGGCGCACGAGCAGGCCGTCGCGGCGCTCGCCCGCGAGATGGGCTTTGCCGAGGTGGCGACCAGCCACGCGACCAGCCCGCTGATCAAGCTGGTGCCGCGCGGCGAGACCACGGTGGTGGATGCCTATCTGTCACCGGTGCTGGGCCGTTACGTGGAGCAGGTCAGCTCGGAACTGGGCGATGTGCCGCTGCGCTTCATGCAGTCGCATGGCGGGCTGGTGGATGCGGCGCGGTTTCGCGGGCGTGACGCGATCCTTTCGGGGCCGGCCGGCGGGATCGTCGGAGCGCTGAAGACCGCCGCGCCGCTCGGCTTCGAGCGCCTGATTACTTTCGATATGGGCGGGACTTCCACGGACGTCGCGCATCTGGCCGGCGAGCTCGAACGCCGCCAGGAGAGCGAGGTGGCCGGTGCCCGCCTGCGCGTGCCGATGCTGGACATCCACACCGTCGCGGCGGGCGGCGGCTCGGTTTGTCGCTTCGACGGCATCCGCCTGCGGGTCGGGCCGGAGTCGGCCGGGGCGCAGCCGGGGCCGGCCTGCTATGGCCAGGACGGGCCGCTGACGGTGACCGACTGCAACGTTCTGCTGGGGCGCCTGCGTCCCGAGTATTTTCCGGCGGTGTTCGGCCCCGGGCGCGACCGGCCGCTGGATCCGGAACCGGTCCGCCGACAGTTCGATGCGCTGGTGGAGGCCGTCCGTTCCGCGACCGGGGAGGCGGCGACGCCGGAAGGGCTGGCCGAGGGGCTGTTGCAGATTGCGGTGGAGCACATGGCCCAGGCCATCAAGACCATCTCGGTGCAGCGCGGCCACGATGTGTCGCGCTACGCCCTGGTGTGTTTCGGCGGCGCGGGCGGGCAGCATGCCTGCCGGGTGGCGGAGCAGCTGGGCATGGAACACATCCTGTTCCATCCGCTGGGCGGGGTGCTGTCGGCCTACGGCATGGGGCTGGGCGAGCTGCGCGCCCTGCGCGAGCGCAGCCTGGAATGGCCGCTGGACGAGGCGCATGCCGAGGCGATCGGTGCGGCGCTGGAGGATCAGGCCGGCGCGGCGATCGCGGCTCTGACGGAGCAGGGCGTGGCCGCGGACGCCATGCGCATCGAGCGGCGTCTGCATCTGCGGCTGGCGGGGTCGGATACCGCGCTGGAGGTGCCGGCCGGTTCGCCCGCGGCACTGATGGAGGCCTTCGCCACGGCCTGGCGCGGGCGGTACGGGTTCGCGCCGCCGGATCGTCCGCTGGTCGTGGCGGTTGCGGCGGCCGAGGCGATCGCGACCGGGGGTGAGGCGGCGGATACGTCGATCCCGCTACAGGGGGCGCGCGAGGCGCCCGCTCCGGAGACGGATACGATCACGATGGTGGTGGCGGGCGAGCGGCGCGACGTACCGCTGTACCGGCGCGAGGACTTGAGCCCGGGGATGACCCTGGCGGGTCCCGCGCTGGTGATCGAGACCACCGCGACTCTGGTGCTGGAGCCGGGCTGGCACGGCCGGGTCGAGCACGAAGGGACGCTGCGGCTCGTGCGCGAGGGCGGTGCCGAGCGGCGCGGGCAACCGGCCGTCGAGGACCCGGATACGATCCCGCGCGATCCCGTCCTGCTGGAGGTCTTCAACCACCGCTTCATGGCGATCGCCGATCAGATGGGCTTTACGCTGCGCAACACCGCGCACTCGGTGAACATCAAGGAGCGCCTGGATTTCTCCTGCGCGCTGTTCGACGCCCACGGCCAGCTGGTGGCCAATGCCCCGCACATGCCGGTGCATCTGGGGTCGATGGGGGCCAGCGTGCGCGCGGTGGTCGCGGCCGCGGGCGACGACCTCCGCCCCGGGGATGCCTGGGTGCTGAACGACCCCTACAACGGCGGGACCCATCTTCCGGACATCACGGTGGTCACGCCGGTGTTTGTCGGGCCGGGCGGCGCGGTGACCGAGGATTCGAAGGCCGAGGTGGCGGCCCCGGCATTTTTCGTGGCCTCGCGCGGGCACCATGCGGATGTCGGCGGCATCACCCCGGGGTCGATGCCGGCGTTCTCGCACCGGCTGGAGGAGGAGGGCGTGCTGATTGCCCCGACCCGCCTGGTCCGTGACGGGCGTTTTGCCACATCGCGTATCCGGACACTGCTGGGGTCGGGTGACTGGCCGGCCCGCAACCCGGATCAGAACCTGGCGGATCTGGAGGCCCAGGTGGCGGCCAATCGCAAGGGGCTGGAGGAGCTGGGCCGGCTGCTGGACGAGTATGGCGTGCCGACCGTCACGGCCTACATGCAGCACGTACAGGACAATGCCACCGAGGCGGTCGAGCGGCTGATCCCGAGTCTGGAGGGCGGTACGTTCCAATATGTGCTGGACAACGGCGCCGAGATTCAGGTGGCCGTCACGCGTGATCCGGGGGCGCGCCGCCTGCGGATCGACTTCGCGGGGACCTCGCCGGCCCGCGAGGACAATTTCAATGCCCCGGGCTCCATCGTGCGGGCGGCGGTGCTGTACGTGCTGCGCACGTTGCTGGAAGACGAGATCCCGCTGAATGATGGCTGCCTGGCGCCGGTGGACCTGGCGATCCCGGAGGGCTGCCTGCTGAATCCGTTGCCGCCCGCCGCCGTGGTCGCCGGGAACGTCGAGACCTCGCAGGTGGTGACCGATGCGCTGTTCGGGGCCCTGGGCGTGCAGGCCGCGGCTCAGGGCACGATGAACAACCTGACCTTTGGCGATGCCGGGCGGCAGTACTACGAGACGATCGCCGGCGGTGCCGGGGCCGGTCCCGGGTACGAAGGGGCCAGCGCCGTACAGACGCACATGACCAACTCCCGCCTGACCGACCCCGAGGTGCTGGAGAGTCGTTTCCCGGTGCGGGTGGAGCGATTCGGCTATCGCCGGGGCTCCGGTGGCGCCGGGCAGTACCGCGGTGGCGATGGCGTGATCCGCCGACTGGGCTTCGATGCGCCGATGGAGGTGGTGCTGCTGGCCAACCGGCGCCGCGTGCCACCGTTCGGGCTGGCCGGGGGCGAGCCCGGGGCGCCGGGCGAGGACGTGATCCTGCGCGCCGATGGCGGCCGCGAGCCGCTGGCGGGCTGTGACCGCCGCGCCGTGGGCCCGGGCGATGCAGTGGAGATCCATACGCCTGGCGGGGGCGGCTACGGTCCCAGCTAGCCCTGATGTTTCATAAATACGTGCGATCATCGCTTCGGCGCGGCGCGCCGCGATGACGGGAAACCGCCCGCTGGGTCATTGCGAGGCGCCGCAGGCGCCGTGGCAATCTCCCGTTTCTCGCCCGGCGTCAGCGCACGTTCAATCCCAGCGCTGAGGTACGCGCTGGATCTCGTCGGTGTCGTAGCCCAGTTCGTCGAGGCGGGCGAGGATGGCCTGGTAGTCCTCCTCGGCCATCTCCGGTTCGCGTGCCATGATCCAGACGTAGTCGCGCTTGCTGCGGCCGATCACGGTCTGGCTGTAATCCTCGTCGAGGTAGACGATCAGGAACTCGGCCTTGAATGGCCACAGAAAGCGCATGCCCCATTCGGCGTTGTCCTCGCTCTTCACGAAGCCGGTGGGGTTGTATTCGCGGCGCGGGCCGTCGAAGCCGCCCTTGTTGAACGAGAAGGTGGTGGCAATGGTGCCGTCCTCGTTGAGGGCGTACTGCTCCAGGGCGTTATAGGCGTCGCGCTCGAGGAAGGTCGGGATGTTGGCGATCACGTACCAGTCGCCCATGTAGCGGTCGAGATCCACTTGATCCACGGTGGGCATCTTCTGCGGGGTGCTGCATCCGGTCATCAGGATCCCCAGTACCAGGCCCGCGCAAAGGGCCGCCAGTGAGCGTGTCATCGTCGTCTTCCCGGGTGGCGTCGGGAAATGGACCACGGGGGCGTGAAAAAGGTCCGGCCCGGCGACGGATTCCCCGGAGGGGCGGGCCTCAGGCGGTCTGACCGAGGCGCTGGTCCATCAGGTGGTCGAACAGGGATTCCTCGGGGATGATCTGGGCGCGTCCGCTGCGGAATTCATGGGCCAGTCCCTGAATGCTGTGCTGGCGCTTGGCGCGGCCGGCGGCATCGGTGAACAGCAGCCGTCCGGCGTGACTGCCGCGCCAGACCAGCTTCATCCGGGTGACCTTGGTGCCCGCAGGCGAGGTGAACTGGATCCAGGTGCCGGAAACCAGGTTGTCGGCGTATTCGACGTGCTCGTCGTCGTGATCGCGCATCAGGGACGGGTCGTCGTCGGCATGACGCGGCGAGGTGCCGAACACCGAGCTCGACCGGCTGCCGGCCCGTTTCCGGGCCTGTTCCATGCGCTCGTCTGCGGCCGCCGTTTCGTCGGACGACCCGGTCGCTGGACTGGTGTCGGGCTTGGTCGGCTCGGCGGGCGTGGAGCGGCGTTTTCCGGCGGCCACCAGGTGGGCACTGACCAGGTCCTGCTTGATGCGGGCCCGTTCCTCCTTGGACAGGGGGGCCTTGTCGAGAAAGGCG
Organism: Thioalkalivibrio sp. ALE31; assembly: GCF_000377405.1. Lineage (GTDB taxonomy): Bacteria > Pseudomonadota > Gammaproteobacteria > Ectothiorhodospirales > Ectothiorhodospiraceae > Thioalkalivibrio. Next base: position 161,310 of record NZ_KB905022.1, read on the forward strand.
CGGATGCGGGCCAGGAGGGGGGCCGAGGCCTGAAAATCCGGCTCGGCCTGCATCAGGGCCAGGAGTTCGTGCAGCAGGGCCATGCCGTCGTTGTCGGCCTCCGTGTCGCCTGCGGCTTCGGCTCCGGTGCTTTCGCTCCCATCCCCGGCATCTGTCTCCGCCGTCTTTTGCGCGGTCATCAGCGGGACCCAGGCATCCATCAGCTGCTCGCGGGCCTCGTCCGGGATGTCCTGCCCCATGGAGATCACGGTGCGCTCGACCGTGGATTCCACGTTGTAGGTGATCTCCAGCGTGCGTTCTTCCTGTTGCGCCTCGGCCTGTTCACTGGCTGCCTGATGGGCGATCTGTTCCTCGACTTCGGCGAGGTCGTCCCGCAGTCGCGCGAGCGCCTGGTCGTAGGCGTCGCTGTCGCCAAGGCCCTCGTTGCGCACGCGTTCCACGTTCTCGAAGACCAGACGGCTAAGCGGCAGCTGGCGAGCCTCGTCCAGCGGCAGGTCGGGGTCGATGCGCAGGGCGATGTTCAGCAGCAGCCCGGTCATTTGCCGCGCGGGGTGGCCGCGGTCACGGAAAAAGTGCGTCTCGCGCATGGCGATCCGTACCAGCGGGAGCTGGAGATCCGACAGCGGTTCGCGCAACGCGGGATTGAGGTCGTCGCGCTTCAGGATCATGTCGAACAGGCCCTGAAGCAGGTCCATCACGAAGGGTTCCAGGGTGCTGGGCGAGGCACTGTTCAGCACGGTGGTGACCGCATCCGCCGGCGAGCCGTAACCAGCCCCGGCCGCTGGCGCCCCTCCGGCGGCCGCGACGACCTGGCCGGCGACCGGGACCTGGTAGCCGAACTGCGCCCAGTTGCCCGCGGCGCCGGCGGCGGGCGCAGTCGCACCCGCACCCGCACCCGCACCCGCAGGTGGCGGTCCGCCACCGCCGGGAGCACCCTGCGGCACGGGACCCGTCGCCGTGGCCGCGCCCGGATGGGGGCGGGTGCCGGCCCGTGCCTCGGGCACCGTGAAACCCGCATCGCGGAAGGCCTGCAGCAGCGCCTGCATTTCCGGCTGCAGTTCCCGGACCACGTCGCGGTCGAACCAGTGCAGCAGGAGCAGGCAGTCTTCCGGCGGCAGGGGCACGGCCTCGAGCGCTTCCAGGAAGGCCTCGCCCAGGGCATGCGGGTGCCACGGGGCGTCCTCGGGCGCGGGCGCCAGGTGGTAATCCCGAGTGACGGTCTCCAGGGCATCGATCTCCGCCGCCATCACCGAGCGCGCGCCGGTGACCAGCTTGCGCAGGGCCACCTCGCGCTCGGTATCGGCGGCGTCCATCAGGCTCAGTTCGTGCTCGCCCGCCGCCTCGGTGTTGTCGGCATCCTCGGGTGTGACTGCATTGTGAAGTCGGTCACGAAAATGCTGGAGGATGGCGGCGCTGGCCATGCGGATCTGGCGCGACAGGGCGAGGTTCTGGGCCGCGCGCTGGGAGTCGATCGCGCGCTCGGAGGCCTCCATCAGGCGGTCGTCGAGTTCGCCCAGAAAGGTCTCGAGGCGCGTCTGGACGCCCTTGGAGAAGGGGCCCCAGACGCGATGCAGGGTTCGGGCCGGAATCCGGTGACGTTGCGCCATGATCGCTGTGTATCTGGTCCAGGCCCCAATCTAGCACCCCTGCGGCTTCGGGTGTGACCGTCCTTGGTGTCTCGATGTGTGTCGGTCGTGGAACCGCCCGCGGATACCCGGGTCAACCTTGCATCGACGCGGGGGACCTTCATTCATGCAGCAGATGATCGAGTGGGCGGAGCAGGGACGACTGCCGGATACGTTTGTGCGCGCGGGCATTCGTCGCCTGCTGGCCGAACGCTTGCGCGAAAGCGGTGCGCCGGCCGAGGAGGCGATGGAACGGCGCTATGCGCTGATCGAGGCGATGCGCAAGGCGCCCGTGGCGTTGTCGACCGAGGTGGCGAACGAGCAGCACTACGAGGTGCCCACCGAGTATTTCGAGCGCTGTCTGGGGCCGTGGCTGAAATACTCCTGTGCCTGGTGGCCCGACGGTGTGAATGACCTGCGTGCGGCCGAGGCGGGCATGCTGCAACTGACCTGCGAGCGGGCCGGTCTGGAGAACGGTCAGCAGGTGCTGGAGCTTGGTTGTGGCTGGGGGTCGCTGTCCCTGTGGATGGCGGAGCAGTATCCGCAGTCCCGCATTGTGTCGGTGTCCAATTCCGCGACCCAGCGGGCCTCCATCGAGGCGCGCCGGGATGCACGCGGACTGGACAACCTGACGATCGTGACCGCCGACATGAATGACTTTGCCCCGGAGCAGACGGGGTTCGACCGGGTGGTCTCGGTGGAGATGTTCGAGCACATGCGCAACTGGCCGGAGCTGCTGCGGCGCATTTCGACCTGGCTGCGACCGGGCGGACAGTTCTTCATGCATGTATTCGCCCATCGCGAGTTTGCCTACCTCTTCGAGAGCGAGGGCGCCCACGACTGGATGGGTCAGTACTTCTTCCGCGACGGGCTGATGCCGGCGGACGACCTGGCGCGGCACTTCCAGGACGACCTGCGGGTGGTCCGCCAGTGGCGGGTGAACGGCCAGCACTACGCGCGCACCCTGAACGCCTGGCTGAGCCGCCAGGACGCCGCGCGGGACGAGCTGATGCCGCTGTTCGAGCAGACCTACGGGAAGCAGGACGCGGCGCTGTGGTTCCAGCGCTGGCGCATGTTCTACATGGCCTGCGCCGAATTGTTCGATTATCGCGGTGGCAACGAGTGGTTCGTGTCGCACGTCCTCTTCCGGCGGCCCGAGGCCTGACGCGTGGGGGGCTGGATGCTGTTCCTCGCCGGGCTGGCCGCGGCGCTGCTCCTGATGACGGGGGTCTGGGCGGCAAGTGTCGCCCGCCGCGATGCCAGCCTGGTGGATCGCTACTGGGGGCTGGGCTTCGTGCTGGTCACGCTGGTGTGGTGGGGGCTGTCCGGCTGGCCGCCGCAGGGGCTGTGGATCGTGATCCCGGTGCTGCTGTGGGGTGTGCGTCTGTCCGCCTTCATCACCTGGCGCAACTGGGGTCATGGCGAGGACGGGCGCTACACCGACATGCGCGCCGGTCGCAGCGACACGGCCTTCGCCGCCCGCAGCCTGGTGACGATCTTCTGGCTGCAGGGGGCCCTGGTGGCCGTGATCGGCCTGCCGATGCTGGCGGTGATACAGGCCGATGGCCTGTGGTGGCCGCTGGCTGTCGCCGGGCTTCTGGCCTGGGCCGTCGGGTTGTGGTTCGAGGCGGTGGCCGATGCCCAGATGGCGCGCTTTCGCCGCGATCCGGGTAACCGTGGGCAGGTGATGGATCGCGGGCTTTGGCGCTACAGCCGCCATCCCAACTACTTCGGCGAGATCGTCGTCTGGGTCGGGTTCGGCCTCTTGGCCCTGGCCGCCGGGGGCTGGTGGGCCGTCCCGTCGGCGGTGGTGATGATCCTGCTGATCCTGCGTGTGTCCGGCGTCACGTTGCTGGAACGACGCCTGCACAAATCGCGTCCCGGGTACGCGGACTACGTGCGGCGCACCAACACGCTGATCCCGGGTCCGCCACGCCCCTGAACTGCGGGTGGCAACGGGCCCGGATCCCTTGCCGTGCTTTCCCCCTCCGCGCTATAAAGCGCACGTCCCGCCGGGCGGTTTCGCCGCCGGGCGCAGCCTTCATTGATGCAGCCAACCGCGAGCGAGTCGATCGATCCAATGAGTGCGACCCCGAGTTCCGTCCAGGCCATTGAGCTGAAAGGGCGCATGATGCTGGTCTCCGTGCTGCGCGTGTACCAGACCGATCCGCAGGTCCTGGGCGAGGTGCTGGCGGCGCGGCGCGAGCAGGCCCCGGAGTTGATGCGCGACATGCCGATCGTGCTCGATCTGGAGGCGGTGGCCGAGAGCCCGGAGTCGGATCTGCAGGCGACCATCGAGCGCGTGCGCGCCGAGGGCTTCAAGCTGATCGGGCTGCAGGCCGGCGAGGTCGCCGAGCGGCTGCAGAGCTATGCGGAACTGTTCGATGTCCTGCCGGTGCTGCAACTGGGCGGGCGCGGCGGTGCGCCCACCGGCGAGGTGTCGCTGGAGGACGAGACCCCGGCGCCCGAGCGGGCCGCCGAGGCGCAGGAGAAGAGCGCACCGGCCGAGGTCGCGGCCGTCCACAGTGCGACCCGTATCGTCGATCAGCCGGTGCGCTCCGGGCAGCAGATCTATGCCCGTGGCGGCGACCTGATCGTGACCGGCGCGGTCTCGCCGGGGGCCGAGTTGCTGGCCGACGGGCACATCCATGTACTGGGGCCGTTAAGAGGGCGTGCGCTGGCCGGGGTGCGTGGCCTGGTGACGGCGCGTATCTTCTGCCGGCGTCTGGATGCCGAGCTGCTGTCCATCGCCGGGCACTACCGGATCGCCGAGGACATCACGGAAGCCGAGCGTGGCGAGAATCGGCTGGTGACACTGGACGGCGAAAGCCTCAAGATCGCGGAGATCTGAACGGCGGCCCGAAGGGTGGCCGGCCACGACATGACAGGAACCCGTCCGCCTGTCCCCGGCACCGCCGGGTACCGGCAAGACGACAAGGAGCTGCAGCCAACATGGCACGTATCGTAGTGATTACCTCGGGCAAGGGCGGGGTGGGCAAGACCACCACCTCGGCCGCGATTGCCACCGGCCTGGCCCTGCGCGGCCACAAGACCGCCGTGATCGACTTTGACGTGGGTCTGCGCAACCTCGACCTGATCATGGGGTGCGAGCGGCGCGTGGTGTACGACTTCGTCAACGTGATCAACGGCGACGCCAACCTGAAGCAGGCCCTCATTCGCGACAAGCGGGTGGACAACCTGTACATCCTCCCGGCCTCCCAGACCCGCGACAAGGACGCCCTGACCCAGGACGGCGTGGAGCGGGTGCTGAACGAATTGTCCGAGGATTTCGAGTACATCGTCTGTGACAGCCCGGCCGGCATCGAGCGTGGCGCCCTGATGGCTGCGTACTTCGCCGACGAGGCGATCGTGGTGACCAACCCCGAGGTCTCCTCGGTGCGCGACTCCGACCGCATCCTGGGGATCCTGGCGAGCAAGACACGCCGGGTGGAGCAGGGCGGCGAACCGATCGAGGGCAAGCTGCTGCTGACGCGCTATTCGGCCGAGCGCGCCGAACGTGGCGAGATGCTGAGCATCGAGGACGTCGGCGAGATCCTCGCGATCGAACTGCTCGGCGTGATCCCGGAATCCCAGGCGGTGCTGAATGCCTCCAACGCCGGGCAGCCGGTGGTGCTGGACGAGGAATCCGATGCCGGGCAGGCCTACCAGGACGCCGTGGATCGGTTCCTGGGCGAGGAACGTCCGCTGCGCTTTGTCGACGTACCGAAGAAGGGCTTCTTCGGGCGCCTGTTCAAGGGGTGATCATGGGGATCTTCGATTACTTCCGCCAGCCGCGGCAGAAGAGCGCGAGTGTCGCCAAGGAACGCCTGCAGATCATCGTGGCGCGCGAGCGCGCGGCGCGTTCCGGGCCCGATTACCTCCCGGCGATGCAGCAGGAACTGCTCCAGGTGATCCGCAAGTATGTGCAGGTCGACGACGACGCGGTGCAGATGAACGTGGATCGCGAGGGGGACTGCGAGGTCCTCGAGCTGAACATCACCCTGCCGGACGACAAGGAATAGCACGATGAAAGTGCTCATCACCGGCTCGGCCGGATTCATCGGCAGCGCGCTGAGCCTGCGCCTGCTGGAGCGCGGCGACGAGGTGATCGGCGTCGACAACCTGAACGACTACTACGACGTCTCGCTCAAGGAGGCGCGCCTGGCGCGCACCCAGGACCACCCGAACTATACCGAGGTGCGCGAGGACATCGCCGACCGTGCCGCGATGGAGCGGGTATTCCGCGAGCACCGCCCGCAGCGGGTGGTGAACCTGGCGGCCCAGGCCGGGGTGCGCTACTCGCTGGAGAACCCGGCGGCCTATGTCGACACCAACCTGGTCGGTTTCGGCAACATCCTGGAGGGCTGCCGCCACAACGGCGTGGAGCACCTGGTCTACGCCAGCTCCAGCTCGGTCTACGGCGCCAACACCACCATGCCGTTCTCGGTGCACGACAACGTCGACCATCCGCTGTCGCTCTACGCCGCGAGCAAGAAGGCCAACGAGCTGATGGCGCACACCTACAGCCATCTCTACGACCTGCCGGTCACGGGCCTGCGCTTCTTCACCGTCTACGGCCCCTGGGGCCGCCCGGATATGGCGCTGTTCCTGTTCACGAAGAAGATCCTGGCGGGCGAGCCGATCGACGTCTTCAACTACGGGCACCACCGGCGCGACTTCACCTATATCGACGACATCGTCGAGGGCGTGATCCGCACCCTGGATCACGTGGCGCCGCGCAACCCCGAATGGAGCGGGGCCGAGCCGGATTCCGCCACCAGTGCCGCGCCCTATCGGCTCTACAACATCGGCAACCACGAGCCGGTGGAGCTGATGCGCTACATCGAGGTGCTGGAGGACTGCCTGGGCCGGAAGGCCGAGAAGAACCTCCTGCCGCTGCAGCCGGGGGATGTGCCGGACACCTATGCCGATGTCGAGGCCCTGCGCGAGGATGTGGGCTATGCCCCGGCCACCCGCGTGGAAGACGGCATCGCCCGGTTCGTGGACTGGTATCGCGAGTACTACCGGGTCTGATTCCCGGGCGGGGCCTGCCGGATGGCGAGCCCCGCCAGGGCCTTCCTGCGCCGGACCTTTCCTAAGCCTTCGCGCACCCATGCAGCGGGTGGGTGCCAGGAACCTGTGACCTTCCGGTGAGTCCACCACAGACATGGACGCAAAGGAGGTATCGGGATGAGCCAGACAATACTGATGGTCGTCACCAGCCACGGCGAGATCGGCCCGGGCCAGGCGACCGGCGTGTGGTTCGACGAGTTCGCCGAGCCCTATGATCGCTTTCGCAAGGCCGGTTTCGAGGTCAAGGTGGCGAGCCCGAAGGGCGGGCCGGTGCCGCTGGATCCGAAGAGCCTGGAGGCCAGCCATCCGGGGGCGGCCGCCGTGGCCGCCCAAGAGGCCCTGGACGATACGATCGCGCTTGATGAGGATATGCATCACGGGGCCTATGCCGCGATCTTCTTCCCCGGCGGGCACGGGACCATGTTCGATCTGCCGGACAACCCGCATGTGCAGCGCCTGGTCGCGGAGTTCCTGGAGAAAGACAAGGTCGTGGGTGCGGTCTGCCACGGCCCGGCCTGCCTGGTCGGCGCGATGCTGGCCGACGGGAGCTCGGCGGTGAAGGGGCGCAAGGTGGCTGCCTTTACCAATAGCGAGGAGAAGGCGGTGCAGCTGGACAGCGCGATGCCGTTCCTGCTGCAGGACAAGCTCCAGGAGCTGGGTGGCGAGGTCGAGACCGCCGATGACTGGGCGGATCACGTGGTGGTCGACGGTAAGCTGGTGACGGGCCAGAACCCGCAGTCCAGCAAGAGTGTGGCCGACGCGATCGTACGCCTGCTGCGCGAGGCGGGCTGAGCGCCCGCCAATGGGGCCGGGGCCAGGTCCCCGGCCTTTATTGGGCCGATTTGTGAATCCGGTTCAAAAATCGGCTTGGGTTCGATATGCTGCCCGCCATGAGCACCGAGGATCGCAGAAGGCGCGAGCGCGAGGCGCGCGAGGCGCTGTTTATCGAACGGGCCCACGAACGGATCCGCGAGGACGGGCTGCTGGGCCTGCAGATGTCGAAGCTGGCGGCGGATTGCGAGTACGCCACCGGGACCCTGTACCAGCACTTCGAGTCCCGCGAGGACCTGCTGGCGGCGGTGGCGGCGCGCACGACCCGCGAGCGGGCGGGGCGATTCCGGGCCATCCCGGAGCTGGCTCTGGGCACGCGGTCGCGGATGCTGGCGATCGTGCTGACCGACATCGACTTCGCCGCGCAGAATCCGGACTACTACCGGCTCACCCAGTACCTGGTGACCGAGGTGGTGTGGGCGAATGTCTCGGTGCCCCGGCGCGAGGCGTTGCTGGAGGCGGGGCGTCCGATCAGCGAGGCGGTCCACGCGGTGGTGGCCGAGGCCCGCGAGCGCGGCGACCTGCCGCCGGCGCGGGAGATCTCCGAGGAGGAGATGGGGCTGGGGCCCTGGGCGCTGAACGTGGGGATGCAGAGCCTGGCGAATGCGCAAGGGCTGCTGGATGCCTATGACATCCATCGGCCCTATGACCACCTGATCCGCCATTTCCACGCCCTGATGACCGGCTGGCGCTGGGAGCCGCGACTGGATCCGGACGAGCCCGCGGTGGTGCGTGCCGAGACCGACCGTGTGCGGGCGGCGCTTCGCGCGGCCGGGATCGGCGAGCAGTAGGTCGATGACGGTTTGAACGCGGCGGACTGACCCGACCGCGCATATTCATGATGCCGGCGGGGATTGACCCGCCGGCCCGGGAGACTTCGATGAAGCGTTTCATCCTGATGCTGGCGGCGGTCGCCGTCGTGCTGGGCGGTATCTTCGGCTTCAAGGCCTTCGTGGATCAGCAGATCGCGGACTACTTCGAGGATATGCCGGAGCCGGTGGTCACGATCAACGCCGCCGAGGTCGTGACCGATACCTGGACCCCTCGGGTGCGCGCGATCGGCAGCCTGGAGGCGGTCCAGGGCGCGACCCTGAGCTTCGAGGCGCAGGGTATCGTGCAGGCCATCCATTTCGAGAATGGTGCCCGCGTCGAGGCTGGCGATTCCCTGGTGGACCTGGACACCACCCTGGACGAGGCCGAGCTGGAGAACCTGCGCGCGGCCGAGCGCCTGGCGCAGCGTGAGCTGCAACGGGCGCGCGGGCTGATCGAGCGCAACGATATCTCCGACTCGGAGTTCCAGCGGCGGGTGGCGGAGGCCGAGCAGGCCGCGGCCTCGGTGAAGGCCCAGGAGGCCCGCATTCGCCAGAAGAGCCTGCGCGCGCCCTTTGCCGGGGAGCTGGGCATACGCGAGGTGAACGTCGGCCAGTTCGTGGGTCCCGGCGAACCGATCGTGGTCCTGGAGGCCCTGCAGCCGCTGTACGTGAATTTCACCCTGCCCGAGCGGCGTCTGGGCGAGGTCGCCCTGGGGCAGCAGGTCGAGGTGGAGGTGGATGCCTTCGGTGATGCCTTCACCGGCGAGGTGACGGCCATCGAGCCGCGGGTTCGCGCGGCCTCGCGCATGTTCCGCGTGCAGGCCGTACTCGCGAACGAGGAGGGGCGTCTGCGTTCCGGCCAGTTCGCCCGCGTCACGCTGGATCGCGGCGAGGCGGAGGAGGCCGTGGTGGCGCCGCAGACCGCGATCCGCTTCGCCCCCTGGGGACAGTCGGTGTTCGTGATCGAGGAGGATGACGAGGGCCAGCTGCGGGTGGAGCAGCGTCTGATCGAGACCGGCGAGCGCCGGGGTGACCTGGTGCGCGTGCTGGACGGACTGGAGCCGGGCGAGCGCATTGCCGCCAGCGGGCTGCTGAAGCTGCAGAACGACACGCCGGTGGAGATCACCGAGGACGCCCAGCCCGACGCCGAGCGCGATCCGCGCCCGGCGAATCGCTGAGCGGGGCCCGGCCATGCGCTTTACCGACATCTTTATCCAGAAGCCGGTGCTGGCCACGGTGGTCAGCCTGTTCATCCTGCTGTTCGGGGTGCGCGCGGTATTCGATCTGAACGTGCGCCAGTTCCCCGAGGTGCAGAACGCGGTGGTGACCATCAGCACCGCGTACATCGGCGCCGATGCCGATCTGGTGCAGGGGTTTATCACCACGCCGATGGAGCGCGAGGTGGCCGAGGCCGAGGGGATCGACTATCTGGTCTCCACCAGCCGCGCCGGCATCAGTATCGTCGAGGCCCACCTGGAGCTGGACTACGACCCCAACGAGGCGCTCACCCAGATCTCGGCGCAGGTCGACAAGATCCGCAGCGATTTGCCGGCCGAGGCCGAGGACCCTGTCGTGGATCTCTCGGTCGGGCAGGACGTGGCGGCGATGTACATGTCGTTCTACTCCGAACGGCTATCGAACAACCAGACCACGGACTACCTGATCCGCGAGGTGCAGCCGGAGCTGGCCACGGTCAACGGGGTGCAGCGCGCCGAGATCCTGGGCGCCCAGAGCTTCGCCATGCGTGCCTGGCTGGATGCCGACCGTATGGCCTCGTTCGGCGTAACCGGGCGCGACGTGCGCGAGGCCCTGGAGCGCAACAACGTACTCTCCGCCGTGGGGCAGACCCGCGGCTCGATGGTCGGGCTGGACCTGACCGCGGACACCGACCTGCAGCGCCCGGAGGAGTTCGAGCAGCTGATCCTGTTCGAGACCGACGGCGACCTGGTCCGTCTGGGCGATGTCGCCGAGGTCGAGCTGGGCTCGGAGAGCTACGACACCTCGGTGCGTTTCAATGGCCAGGCGGCGACCTTCGTGGGCATCGAGCTGGCGCCGGACGCGAACGCGCTGGACGTGATCGCCGAGGTGCGTGACGTCTTCGACGAGCGCATCCTGCCGCGGCTGCCGTCGGGGCTGGAAGGCGAGATCGTCTACGACTCGACCGACTACATCCAGAGCGCGATCGACGAGGTGCTGCTCACTATCGGGCTCGCCCTGGCCATCGTCCTGGTGGTGATCTACCTGTTCCTCGGCTCGCTGCGCAGTGTGCTGATTCCCGCGGTGGCGGTGCCGCTGTCCCTGGTGGGCACCTTCATGCTGATGCTGCTGATGGGGTTCTCGCTGAACCTGCTGACGCTGCTGGCGATGGTGCTGGCGATCGGCATCGTGGTGGATGACGCGATCATCATGCTGGAGAACATCTCGCGGCATATCGAGGAGGGGATGTCGCGCATGGATGCGGCGATCCAGGGCGCCCGCGAGCTGGCCTGGCCGATTGTCGCGATGTCGACCACGCTGGTGGCCGTGTTCCTGCCCCTGGGCTTCATTGGCGGGCTGACCGGGACCCTGTTCATCGAGTTCGCCTTCACCCTGGCGGCGACCGTGGTCATCTCCGGGATCGTCGCGATCACGCTGTCGCCCATGATGTGCTCCAAGATCCTGCGCGATGGGGCCGTGGAGAGGCGCGGGCGCATCGAGAGCTGGCTGGATGCGCGCTTCGAGTCCCTGCAGGGCCGCTATCGCCGGCGCCTGCACGGGGCGCTGAACGACCGCTTCACCATTGCGGTGTTCGGGGCCATCGTGCTGGTGTCCTGCTACTTCCTGTTCGTGACCTCGCAGAGCGAGCTGGAGCCGCCGGAGGACCAGGGCTTCGCGTTCTCCATCATGGAGGGCGATGCCTACATGGGCCTGGACTGGCTGGAGCGCAACACCGCGCTGACCGATCGCTTCTTTGACGAGATCCCCGAACTCGAGAACATCTTCATCGTGAACGGGTTCGGTGGGGGTCCGGGCATCGCCGGTGCCAGCAACCAGGCCCTGGGCGGCTTCGTGCTCGCGCCCTGGGATCAGCGCGAGCGGGATACCGAGACCATCCTCGAGGAAGAGCTGCAGCCGCGTCTGGACCGGATCCCGGCGCTGGAGGTGTTCGCCATCCAGCCGCCGCAGTTGCCCACCCCGGGCGATGGCGCGCCGGTGAGCGTCGTGCTCGGGTCGACTGGTTCGTTCGAGGAGCTGGAGCAGTTTGCCGACGAGATCGTGGGTCGGGCGATGGAGACCGGGCGCTTCATCTTCATGGATACCGATCTCGACTTCGACCAGCCCCAGGTGGACCTGAAGATCGACCGCGAGCGCGCCGCGCAGCTGGGCATCGACATGGCCACGCTGAATGCCGATCTCGCGACCATGCTGTCCGGAGGCTTTGCCGGGCGCTTCGCGATGGAGAACCGCAGTTACCGCGTGATCCCGCAGGTGCAGCGCAGCGAGCGCCTGAACCCGGAGCAGCTGGAGGAGTTGTTCACCCGCACCCGCGATGGCGAGCCGATCCCGCTGTCCAGCATCGTGACGCTGGAGGAGACGGTGACCCCGCGCTCGCTGAAGCGCTTCCAGCAGCTCAACGCCGTGACGCTGTCCGGCGTCCCGCGCCCGGGGGTGACCCTGGGTGAGGCGCTGGACATCATCGACGAGATCGCCGCGGAGGTCCTGCCGCCGGACGTCAGTGTCGACTACGCCGGCCAGTCGCGGCAGCTGAAGGCCGAGGGCGGGGACCTCGTGGTCACCTTCTTCTTTGCCCTGCTGGTCATCTTCCTGGTCCTGGCGGCGCAGTTCGAGTCGTTCCGCGACCCGCTGATCATCCTGACCACGGTGCCGATGTCGATCGCGGGGGCGTTGATCTTCATCAGCCTCGGGGTGACCTCGCTGAACATCTATACCCAGGTCGGCCTGCTGACGCTGATCGGACTGATCGCCAAGCACGGCATCCTGATCGTGGAGTTCGCCAACCAGCTGCAGCGTCAGGGGCGCAGCCTGCGCCAGGCCATCGAGGAGGCCGCGTCCCTGCGTCTGCGCCCAATCCTGATGACCACCACGGCGACGGTGGTAGCTATGGTGCCGCTGCTGATGGCCGCCGGGGCTGGCGCCGGCTCGCGTTTCGCCATGGGGCTGGTGATCGCCAGCGGCATGGCGATTGGCACGCTGTTCACCCTGTTTGTGGTGCCGGCCATCTACCTCTACCTGGCCCGTGATCACCAGGCGGCCAGCGGCGCCGAGCCCGCTGCGGACGCCGCTTCCTGAAGCCGTCCGCCCCGACCCGGGCGTCGGGGTCCGGGCGGTCGGTGAAGCCGTCTGTGCAATCCGTCGCGACAAAGGCATGCACGGACTACGGTCTTGGACTACAATCGCAAACCGCATTGCGGCGCGAGCGACGGATTGAGGTCTGGCCGCGCCGCTGCGAACCGAACCCCCGCCGGTCAGCGGCCCTCCCGCTGCCCGGCTTTTATATAAACGATAGTCTATTGGTCGTATCTAGATTATTTATTTGTTATTAGTGATTGCCCTCCCTAATCTAGTCGACCGTCACGATTAACCAACGCGTAGGAGAAAGCCACATGGCCGCCAAGAAGTACTCCGCGGGTGTCAAGGATTACCGCGAAACATACTGGATGCCGGAATACATGCCGCTGGATACCGATCTGCTGGCATGTTTCAAGATCACCCCGCAGCCGGGCATCGACCGCGAAGAAGCGGCAGCCGCTGTGGCGGCCGAGTCGTCCACCGGTACCTGGACCACGGTGTGGACCGACCTCCTGACCGACATGGATTACTACAAGGGTCGGGCGTACATGATCGAGGACGTCCCGGGTGACGACGAGTCCTTCTACGCGTTCATCGCCTACCCGATCGACCTCTTCGAAGAAGGCTCGATGGTGAACGTGTTCACCTCGCTGGTCGGCAACGTGTTCGGCTTCAAGGCCATTCGTGCCCTGCGCCTGGAAGACGTGCGCTTCCCGATGGCCTACGTGAAGACCTGTGGTGGTCCGCCTTCCGGTATCCAGGTCGAGCGCGACAAGATGAACAAGTACGGTCGTCCGCTGCTGGGCTGCACCATCAAGCCGAAGCTGGGTCTGTCCGCGAAGAACTACGGCCGTGCCGTGTACGAGTGCCTGCGTGGCGGCCTCGACTTCACCAAGGACGACGAGAACATCAACTCGCAGCCGTTCATGCGCTGGCGTGATCGTTTCGAGTTCGTGCAGGAAGCGACCGAAAAGGCCGAAGCCGAAACCGGCGAGCGCAAGGGTCACTACCTGAACGTCACCGCGCCGACCCCGGAAGAGATGTACAAGCGTGCCGAGTTCGCCAAGGAGATTGGCGCGCCGATCATCATGCACGACTACATCACCGGCGGCTTCTGCGCCAACACCGGCCTGGCCAACTGGTGCCGCGACAACGGCATGCTGCTGCACATCCACCGTGCCATGCACGCGGTGCTCGACCGCCATCCCAAGCACGGTATCCACTTCCGTGTGCTGGCCAAGATCCTGCGTCTGTCCGGTGGTGACCACCTGCACACCGGTACCGTGGTCGGCAAGCTGGAAGGTGACCGCGCCGCGACTCTGGGCTGGATCGACCTGCTGCGCGAATCCTTCGTGCCGGAAGACCGCTCGCGCGGCATCTTCTTCGATCAGGACTGGGGCTCCATGCCGGGCGTGTTCGCCGTGGCCTCCGGTGGTATCCACGTCTGGCACATGCCGGCCCTGGTCTCCATCTTCGGCGACGACTCCGTGCTGCAGTTCGGTGGCGGTACGCTGGGTCACCCGTGGGGCAACGCCCCGGGTGCGACGGCCAACCGCGTTGCGCTGGAAGCCTGTGTGCAGGCGCGTAACGAAGGTCGCGAGATCGAAAAGGAAGGCAAGGAGATCCTCACCCAGGCCGCCCAGCACAGCCCCGAGCTGAAGGTGGCGATGGAAACCTGGAAGGAGATCAAGTTCGAGTTCGATACCGTCGACAAGCTGGATACCCAGCACAAGTGATCGCCCGAGTGCGGGCGGCCTGACGGGTCGCCCGCACCCTGACAGAACAAGAGCATAGGATTACCGACATGTCCGATATTCAGAACTTCAAGCCGGTACAGAAGTACGAGACCTTCTCCTACCTGCCCGAGATGAACGCCGATCAGGTGCGCAAGCAGATTGAATACTGCCTCGCCCAGGGCTGGAACCCGGCGGTGGAATATTCCGAGAAGGAAAACGCCATGTCCCATTACTGGTACATGTGGAAACTGCCGTTTTTCGGCGAACAGTCCGTGGAAGCGGTCCTTCAGGAAATCGAAGAATGCCGCCGCTCCAACCCGGGCATGATGGTTCGCTTCATCGCCTACGATAACTACGCCCAGAGTCAGGGCATGGCCTTCGTGGTCGACCGCGGTCGTTAAGAGAGGCCCCGGTGCCTGCCGGGCCCGGTTGCGGGCCCGGCAGTTCAGTTCAGCGTTATTTACCGTTGCTGCCGCCAACTGTAAGGAAGTGCCATGAGTAATCCGACATCTGCGTCTGAAGGTCTCTCGGGGCGCGAACGTGCCCTGGAACGGCGCAAGGCCATGTCTCGTAATGGCAAGGCTGCCGTGAAGTCGACCGGCCAAAACAAGGGGAACAGCCGTTCCGCCGCGGCTGCGCAACAGGCGCGCCAGGCGAAAGCGGAACCCGCCCCGGCACCCCAGGCGCGGGAGCCGGAGACGCACTCCAGCGAATCGTCGTCGCCGGTCTCCTTCGAGACCCGCGACACCACCCCCGAGCGCCGCCCCGAGCCGGGCGCGCACGCGGGTGCCTCCAACGGCCGCCAGGCCGCCCTCGAGCGCCGCCAGAAGATGGCGCGCCAGGGCAAGAAGGCCGTAGGCCGCACCAACACGCGAGCGCAGGTATCCGGCGGCATGGCCCGCGCCGGCGCCGAGCGTTCGCGCCAGCTCGACGCACTGGCCCAGTCGCAGAACGTCGAGGTCGACTGCTCGAACATGAGCGGTCGCGAGATTTGCCGCCTGCGCCGCCAGGCCCTGTCGACCGACGGCAAGAAGGCCGTGGCGCCGGAGCCCCGGCGGGAAGACCGCATCAAGGGCACCGAGCCGACCGCGTCCGAGCGCAGCGATGCGAAGAAAGACTGCGGCTGCGGTTGCAAGGGCGAGAAGTCCGGGCGTGAAGAGGCCCGCGACACGGCCCCGTCCCAGGAGAACGCCGTGGTCGAGAGCGGTCTCGATCAGCTGTGCGACAAGGTCGAGTCCGGAGGCGAGGCCGCCGGTCCGCACCCGATGATCTCCGAGGTCCGTGCGATCTGCATGGCCCGCCGCGATGCCATGGCGCAGAACGGCAAACAGGCCCTGCGCCGCCGCTTCAAGAGTGGCCAGGCCCGTGGCGCGCTGCCGCAGGAAGGTGCCTGGAAGGCCGCCAAGCGCAAGGGTATGTCCACGCGCGAAGTGGCGCGCCAGCGGCGCGAGGAACTCTGCAAGCTGGGGCGTGGCTCCTCCGAGCCGGGCCGCCCCTGCGGACGTCCGCGTCCGGCGGAGGGCGACGCGCCCCCGAAGGTCGAGGAAGGCACCACGCTGGCCGGCAGCCACGTGAGCGGCACCCAGGTGGAGCGTACCTCCCATGTGACCGGCACCGAGGCGGGCAGCTGCTCGTCGATCACCGGCACCGAGTACCTGGGCCTGGAGCACTACGAGCGCTACTGCGGCGTGCGCCCGGCGGGCAATCCGCCCAAGGTCGGCACCTCGCATACCTCCCATGGCCAATCCGTGAGTGGGACCGAGGTCGGGCGTTCGACCCGCGTAACGGGTGACGAGCGGGGTTCCTGCGAGACGATCACCGGTACCGAATACCTCAGTACCGAGCAGTACGAAGGCTTCTGCGGCACCCGGCCGCAGGCGGGTCCGGCGCGCACCAGCGTGATGCTGACGCGGCATGGTGAAGGCGTGTCGGGGACGTCGGTCGGACGCAGCCCCAAGGTGACCGGCGACGAATCCGGGTCCTGCCGTGACGTGACCGGTACCGAGTACCTGAACACCGCCGCCAGCGAGGTGCCCTGCAATACGGGAAAGCCGAACGGAGCGCCGATGAAGGTCGGCGTCATGCATACCCTTCGCGGTCGTGAACTGACCGGTACCGAAGTCGGGCGCTCCGTCCACGTCACGGGTGACGAGTACGGCAGCTGCAAGCCGGTCACCGGAACCGAATATCTTGGCACCGAGCAGTTCCAGGGCTTTTGTGGCACCCGCCCGGAGCCGACACCGGCGAAGGTGCAGGAGTCGCATACCATGGAAGATCAGAGCGTGACTGGCGTGGCCGTGGGCCGCAGCCCCAAGGTCACCGGCGACGAGAGCGGCTCCTGCGCTGCGCTGACCGGTACGCCGTACTACAACAAGTCCGATTTCGGGGATCTTTGTGATCGTCCCGGGGCCGGTGGTGTGCCCAAGGTCGGCGTGATGCATACCCTGCGCGGTCGCGAGGTGTCCGGTACCCAGGTGGATCATTCCATCCACGTCACCGGTGACGAGTACGGCGGCTGCAAGCCGATCACCGGCACCGAGTACGCCGGCTCCGAACATTATGACGCCTTCTGCGGCGGCCAGCGTCCGGATGCGGCGCCGGAAAAGGTGACGGTCGGCCGTACCTGGAACCAGCAGTCGGTGTCCGGGACGGCGGTGGGTCGTTCCGCCCGGGTGACGGGTGACGAATACGGTGCTTGCAAGCCGGTGAGCGGCACGGCCTACATCGGTCCCGACCAGTACGACCAGTTCTGCGCGCCGCAGGACGGGCAGGTCGCCGAGACCCGCGTGGCGGAGCGTCATTCGACGCCGGCCCATCCGGTCTCCGGCAGCCAGCCGGGTTACGACGAACGCGTGACCGGTACCGAGCGCGGTGCCTGTCAGGATGTCTCGGGGGCCCCGTATGTGGGTGCCAACGAGTTTGCCCAGACCTGCGCCAGCGCGGCCGGCAGTCTGCATCCACGTCTGCGCCCGGAAGGGATGCAGGCTGCGGCTCCGGCTCAGCCGGCACCGCAGGCGGCGGAGCGTCCGATGCCGAACGCCGGGTTCAGCGTGGCGACGCCCGCCCGGTCGGCAGCGGAACGCCGCGAGCGCGTTACCGGCACTGCCTATGGCACGAGCGGGCGCCTGACCGGTTCGATCAACAAGGCCATGGGGCTGGTGTCCGGTACCGAGGAGTTCCGCTACAACGGCGGCCAGCAGGCCGTCGCGGCGGCCCCGGTCGAGGAAGGCCAGAAGGTCGGTGCCGACCGAGTGACCGTGAACGGCAGCAGCAATGGAGTCTCCATTACCGGCGATGACTGGCAGCGCGGCGACCGGGTGACCGGCACCGAGGGCTTTTCCACGCGCCGTAACGCGACCCAGAAGGGCAATCCGCGCGGCGAAGGCCGCAGTGCCTACGTGAATCGCGAACTCGAACGCAAGGACGTGCCGCCGAGCAAGATCACGGGTTCCTCCGGGAACAGCGACGCCGGTTCCCTGGTGACGCTGTCCGGCGGGGCGCGCGGCTAAGGCCGGGCGAGGGCACAGGACGCCATGGTGCGAGGTCGTCGCAAGAACAGCAGCCCGGGCTCGCGGTTCGCGAAGTCCCGGGCGGTGGCTGCGCGCGCGGCGGCCCCGGCCCCGGCGGCACCGGTTTCCGCGGTGCCACCGGCGGCCCCTACCGGCTCGTCCGGTATGGAGGCGACCCGGGAGCTGCGGCCGGGCCATCCGCTGGCGGATGTGGCGATGAACGAGCGCCTGCATGCCTTCGAGCGGGGGTTCCGCGAGCGCTTTGCGCAGCTGGTGCCGGTCCTGAAGGAAGTGCACGCGCTGCAACACGAGCGCGACTTCGAGGAACGGGCCCAGGCGATTGTGCAGGAGCAGCTGGGTTACCGCCTGCCGGAGAAGGCGCTGGAAGATGCCTGGATCAACGACCTGGACACGCGGGAGCTGTACCTGCACGGGACGTTCGAACTGTTTGACCAGGTGGTGAACGAGTACTGGGCGGGTCGGGATGACCTGGTCGCGGAGGCGGAAAGCGCGATCGCGTATTTCCTCGACTGCGACTTTCACGAGGTGGACATCTCGCCCTGTTCCGATGGCCGTCTGCTGGGCCTGCGGCGCTTCATCCTGCGCCTTCCGGATCTGGCGGTACGGGTGAAGAGCTATGCCGGCGCGCAGTTCGACATCGAAGAGGATGTGCGCCACTGGACCAAGCGCGAGTTGCTGCGCTTCCGCGAGGGGCGGCCGACGACGGCCGATGTCCCCAGCCGCTATCTGAAGATCGCGGCCTACCACTACAGTGGCGCGGATCCGCTGCATCAGGGTTGCGCGGCGCACGGAAACAGCGAACGCGACGCGGCCGATGGCGCGCTGCACCAGCTGCGCGCGTTTCGCCAGGCGATCGAGAACACCTACTGCTGTGGGGCCTCGGTGGACACGCTGCTGATTGGCGTGGATACGGATACGGATGCAGTGAAGATCCATATCCCAGATGCCGATACGCGCATGAGCCTCTACCGCTTCGTGGACAGCGCCGAGCTGTACCGCGCGACGCAGGGGCTGGACGAACAGACGGCGTCGCTGCGGGTGTACCAGGCGATCCAGGATGCGATCCACCAGCAGGGCTGGGGACGCGGGAACGGGGCCCCGCACGAGGGCATGCTGCGACTGATCTCGCGACTGCTGCTGAACAATATTTCGCAGCTCGACTATGTGGCGCGTTACCACGGGGGGCACTACGCCGACGTGGGCCACCGGGAACGGGTGATCATCGTCGGCCAGGAGATCGAGGAGATGCAGGTGCGGAACTTCGCATACTTCGCGCACCTGGAGACGATGGAAGAGGGCTCCGAAGGTACGGACGTCGGGGTGAACAAGATTTTTCGGAAGTTGAATGTCGAGCGCGGCCTGCCGGTGCCGGTGGTGATTCATTACCGCTATGACCGCAAGGTGCCGGGATCGCGGGAGCGGGTGGAGGCACGCTGCCGTCGCATCCGCGACCAGATCATGGATCGCTATCGCGACCTCGCCGAGAAGGGCCTGATTGGCTGCCACATGGTGATCCGCGACAAGCGTAGCGGAAGCCGTCTGGAACCGCTGGCCGCCTGACGCACACGGGAACGGGAATGAAGATCTGCAAGGTTGAGAAGACGCTGGTTTCGACCAACCGCATCCGCGATCTGGGGCACCGGCCGTTGCTGGTGGTCCAGGAGAAGGCCGGTGGTCCGCGCACCGTCGCGGTGGACGCGGTCGGCTGCGTACCGGGTGACTGGGTGATCGTAGTCGGTAGCTCGGCGGCACGTGAGGCGGCCGGTGACAAGTCCTATCCCAGTGACGCGACGATCGTCGGGATCATCGATTACTGGGAGGAGCAGTAGCTCCATGGAAATCATGCAGGTGCAGGACGAACTGGTGGTGACCCGTCGCGTGGACGGGCTCAAGACCATGTCGCTGCGCGTGCTGGTGGACCAGAAAGGGGCCCTGAACGTGGCGGTGGACACCGTCGGGGCGCATCCGGGCAACTGGGTGTTCACCATCAGTGGCTCGGCCGCGCGCTACGCGCTGGACGACAACAGTATTCAGACCGATCTGACGATCGGCGGCATCATCGACCACTGGGACGATGGTGGAAAGAAGACGGAAGGGTCGAAGGACGAGGCAGGACGAGACCAGACCGATGCACAGCGCTCTGCTGGTTCCCGCAAGGCGGCGTGAGCGTCATTTTTTGAAAAACTGTAACTCCAGGAGAGAAGACAATGGCAACTGAACGTTTTGGTGTGGCGCTGGGCATGATCGAGACCCGTGGTCTGGTGCCGGCGATTGAAGCCGCGGATGCGATGACCAAGGCCTCCGAAGTGCGCCTGATCGGTCGTCAGTTCGTGGGCGGTGGCTACGTGACCGTGCTGGTCCGTGGCGAAACCGGTGCCGTGAACGCCGCCGTGCGCGCCGGTGCGGATTCCTGCGAGCGTGTGGGTGACGGCCTGGTGGCCGCGCACATCATCGCCCGCGTGCATTCCGAAGTGGAAAGCATCCTGCCCGAGCAGGTTGAAAAGTAATTCATCTGTAACGCTTGATAGGAGTTGAGTAATGGCTAGCGAAAACTTTGGTGTGGCCCTCGGCATGATCGAGACCCGTGGTCTGGTGCCGGCGATCGAAGCCGCCGACGCGATGACCAAGGCCTCCGAGGTGCGCCTGATTGGTCGTCAGTTCGTGGGCGGTGGTTACGTGACCGTGCTGGTCCGTGGCGAAACCGGCGCCGTGAACGCCGCGGTGCGTGCCGGCGCGGATTCCTGCGAGCGCGTGGGTGACGGCCTGGTGGCCGCGCACATCATTGCTCGCGTCCATTCCGAGGTGGAAAACATCCTCCCGGAAAAGCCGTAACTCGCGGTAGTCGAACGCCGTCGGGTCCCGGTTGGGGGTCCCGGCGGCTTTTTTCAAGAAGAGGTAGATGATGGCTAGCGAAATTTCTGGTGTGGCCCTTGGCATGATCGAGACCCGCGGTCTGGTTCCGGCGATCGAGGCCGCGGATGCGATGACCAAGGCCTCCGAAGTGCGCCTGATCGGTCGTCAGTTTGTCGGCGGTGGCTACGTGACCGTGCTGGTCCGTGGCGAAACCGGTGCCGTGAACGCCGCCGTGCGTGCCGGTGCGGATTCCTGCGAACGCGTGGGTGACGGCCTGGTGGCCGCGCACATCATTGCGCGTGTGCATTCCGAAGTGGAAGGCATCCTGCCGACGGCCCCGACCGCCAGCGGTTCGGCCAGCTGAGGCGACATCCATGTCCGATCCACGGATCGTGGGATACCTGAACCGCGCGGTCGCGCATGAGCTGTCGGCGGTTCAGCAGTACCTGGCCCAGGCGCGGCTGACCGCGATGTGGGGCATGAATGACGTGAGCGACTGCCTGCGTCGAGATGCCCAGGAAGAGCTGGATCATGCGGATCGCTTCATGACCCGCATGTTTCACTACGGGGTTGCCCCGAACGGCAGCCAGCTGGCGCCGGTCCGGCTTGGCCGCTCCATGGCCGAGCTGATGGCCCGCAACCGCGAGCTGGAGATGGAGGCGGTACGGCTGTACGACGAGGCCGCTGTCTACTGCCGGCGCGTAGGCGCGGTGGACGATGCCGCGTTGTTCGAGAGCATCCTTGAGGATGAGCTGGAACACGTGCGCGAGATCGACGCCCAGGGCAGTCCCGCGTGATGCACGCGGACGCGGCAAGACGAGCGGAGTAGGCAATGGCGGATACCGATCTGGTGGTTCCGGCCGGGTGGGAGCCCGGCAAGGGGACCTCGGCGTCCATGAGCAAGCAGTTCACGTTCGAGCGCTACGGCATCACCCGGGAGTTTCTCGACCGCGTGGCCGAGCTGTCCGAACAGGACGGGTATCATCCGAACATAAGCTTCGGAACCACGTACGTGAACATCACGATTGACGCCCGAGACGGCGAGCAACTGGGAGAGGGCGACAAGGCCTTTGCCCTGGAGGTGGATCGCCTGGCCGCTGCCACCACCGGCTGAGCCGGGGGCATACTTGACGGGCCGGGCCGTCCCGGCCCCTTCCGCAGGAGGCTGTTGCGTGGGTTCGAGGGTAATCGCGGTAGTCAATCAGAAGGGCGGTACCGGCAAGACCACCCTGACCATGAATCTGGCGGCCGGGCTGGCGCGCCGGGGTCGCACCCTGGTAGTCGATGCCGACCCGCAGGGCTCGGCCGCACAGTGGGCTCGCATGGCCTCGGATGAACGGCCGTTCCCCGCATCGGTCTTCGCGGTAGCCGGGCCCCTGGATCGGGAGCTGAAAGCGCTGCGCAAGGACTACGAGCACATCGTGGTGGACTGCCCGCCGACCCTGGAGGGCGGTGCGGTCAATGGCGCGCTTGCAGCCTCCGACGAGGTGCTGATCCCCGTGCTGCCGTCTCCGGTCGATTTGTGGGGCAGTGTGCGGATGGGCCGGGGGCTGGAAGAGGCGCGCCTCAAGAACCCCAGCCTGCGCCCGTTTATCGTGGTCAATCAGCTCGAGGTCCGCAGTGCGCTGTCGCGCGCGATGAAGCATGCACTGATGGAGATCGATATCCCCGCCCTGGAGCAGACGCTGCGCCGGCGGGCCATCTATCGGCGCTCGGCGCTCGAGGGCTGTTCCGTCTTTGATCTGGGCAAGCCCGGCGAGGCCGCGGCGGCGGAGATCGAAGCCATCATCGAGGAGGTGTCGCAATGAGCAATCTGCAAGACAAGCTGGCAGCCGGCGTGCGCAGTGCACGCGAGGATCAGGACAAGGACACGAGCCAGGACGCGGCCGGCAAGCCCGACGCTTCGGCCCAGAAGGACACCAGCCAGGAGCCGGCGAGCAGCCAGCCGCGGGCCGCGGCCAGCACCAAGACCGCTGCCACCAAGAAGGCGGCCACCACAACCCGCAAGGCACCGGCGCGCAAGCGCACGACCACGCGGAAGAAGCCGGCCGCCACGCCCAAGTCCGGCGCATCGGCGCAGTCCACGTCCACCAGCCGGAAGTCGGCCGCAGCGAAAAAGCCGGCGGCAAAGAAGACGCCCAAGGCGGACAACACCGGAACCGACCTGCATCCCGAGCGGATCTGGCCCGACTGAGGGGCAGGGTTCCGGCGGCCGGGGCTTGCCCCGGCCTTTCTGATTGAGGAGTCGAAAAGATGCAGGACGAACTACGCGATCACCTGATCACCGAAGAGCCGTACTACCAGCCGACCGCGGACGAGGTGGAGCTGTACGAGGCGGCCTATTCGGTGCGCATGCCCATGATGCTCAAGGGACCGACTGGCTGCGGCAAGACGCGCTTTGTCGAGCACATGGCATGGAAGCTGGGCAAGCCCCTGATCACCGTGGCCTGCAACGAGGACATGACCGCGTCGGATCTGGTGGGGCGCTACCTGCTGGACGCCGACGGAACGCGCTGGCAGGACGGGCCGCTGACCCAGGCGGCACGGCATGGTGCGATCTGCTATCTCGACGAGATTGTCGAGGCGCGTCAGGACACGACCGTGGTCATCCACCCCCTGACGGACAACCGCCGCGTCCTGCCCCTGGAGAAGAAGGGCGAGATGGTGGAGGCGCACCCGGACTTCCAGGTGGTGATCTCCTACAACCCCGGGTACCAGAGCCTGATGAAGGATCTGAAGGAGTCCACCAAGCAGCGCTTCGGCGCGCTGGACTTCAACTACCCCGATCACGAGACCGAGGCGCGCATCGTGGCGCACGAGGGCGGGATCAACGAGGACATGGCCGGGAAACTGGTCAGCGTGGCCGAGCGTGCCCGCAACCTGAAGGGGCACGGTCTGGACGAGGGCATCTCGACCCGCATGCTGGTGTACGCGGCATCGCTGATTGCCAACGGGGTGGCCCCGCTGGCCGCCTGCCGTATGGCGCTGGTGCGCCCGATCACGGATGACCCGGACATGCGCGACGCCCTCGACTCCGCCGTCACGACGTTCTTCTAGACGCCCGCGCGGGATACGATGAGCATCCATCTGGAGGACTACCAGGACCTCCTCGAAGACCTCGGGGGTCAGGCGGCCGAGGTGCTCGAGGCCTCGTGGCAGGAGGCCTCGCGTGCGTTCAGTGCCGCGGGCCTCAAGCGCTACTACCTGGAAGGGGCTCGCAGCCTGCATTCTCTCGGGCGTGGCTCGGAGATGGTGATCGCCTTCGTCCAGGAGACGCCGGATGTGGCGCAGGAACTGGGCGAGGACGCGGTCGGCGAGCTGGTCAGCTCGGCGATCAAGATGTACTCCAAGACCAGTGCCGCGGTTATCACCCTGCTGATCTCCACCAGCCCCATCGCCGCGCGCCGGCTGGGGGACCAGGGTCTGTTCTCGGGCTATCTGCGCCTGGTGGACAACCTGCTGGGGCAGGCGCCGCGCGGCGTTCGCCCGATGCTGGAGCACCTGGACGAGCTCCTCTCCCATCTGACGCTGGGGGGGCTGCGACGCTGGGCGAGCTGGGGGGCACAGGCCCACCGAACGGACCTGGAGGCTCAGATCGCCTATTTCGGCCTGGAGTCGCCGGAGTCCCGTTCGGTGTTCCAGAAGGAGCGTCGCGGGACACTGTTCGTGGATGTCCAGCGCCGCATCAACCTCTATCTGCGCTCTCTGTGGGCGCGCGACTTCTTCATGCGCCCCACCAGTGGCGACTTCGAGTCGCGCGAGGGCTACAAGCCTTACATCGAGGGCTTCACGATGTTCCTGCCGGACGCCTTCGACGACTGGGAAGGCCTGACCGGTCTGGATCTCTACCGTGCTGCGGCGGCCCATGCGGCGGCGCACGTGGTCTTTACCCGCGAGATGCAGCCGGAGGAGGCCCCGCGCGGCGTCATCGGGGTGCTGACCGAGCTGTTCGAGGATGCGCGCGTCGAGGCCCTGGCGACGCGCGGCTTCCCCGGCCTGCGCAACTTGTGGATCCCCCTGCACACCGCGACGCCCGACGATGGTGACGCCCCGCAGGCGCTGCTGGCCCGCACCGCGCGGGCCCTGCTGGACCCCGACTACCGCGACGACCACCCGTTTGTGGGCAAGGCGCGCGCGGCGCTGGCCGAACGGGCGGAGGACCTCGAGGCCGCGGGTCTGGCGCACGAACTGGCCGAGGCCCTGGCGCCGGAGTTCCCGGAAAAGGGTTACATGAACCCGCGGCAGGTGGCCCCGGATGTCCTCTACCGCGATGACAACCGCTATATCTGGGCCTTCGGCCGCGAGGAAGACGACTTCGAGACGCTGATGGCCAGCGGCTCGAATCAGGAGCGCGTCTACGTCACACCCATGGAGATGATCAATACGCTGGATGTCCCCGGGGCCGGGGATGACGCCCAGATGATCATGGTGCTGGCGACCGAGTGGTTCCGGGACGGCGAAGACGAAAGCATCAACCAGCAGGAGGGCAAGGAGCCGATCTCGCTGCCCTACCACTACCACGAGTGGGACTACCAGATGCAGCTGGAACGGCCGCACTGGGTCACCCTGCTGGAGCGGCGTCCGAAGAAGGGCGACGTGGAAGAGATCGACGCAATTAACGAGAAGCACAAGCCGCTGATCTCGCGTCTCAAGTTCCTGATCGAGGCGATGCAGCCGCAGGGCGTGCAGCGCATGCGCAAGCAGGCCGAGGGCGACGAACTGGACGTGAACGCCCTCGTCGAGGCGCAGATCGATCTGCGCATGCGCCGCCAGCCGGACGAGCGGATCTACGTCCGCAATATCCGTCAGGTGCGCGACCTGTCCGTGCTGGTGCTACTGGATCTGTCCGAGTCCACCAACGAGCCCCTCGCCGATGGCGAGACGACCGTCGTCCAGCTGGCGCGGGAGGCGACTGCGCTACTGGGCGGAGCCATCTCGAAGATCGGTGACCCCTTCGCGATCCACGGCTTCGCCTCCGATGGCCGCCACGATGTCGAGTATTACCGCTTCAAGGATTTCGATGCCCCCTACGACGATCATGCCCGGGCGCGGCTGGCCGGGATGAAGGGGCAGTTGTCCACGCGCATGGGGGCGGCGATCCGGCATGCCGGCCACCTGCTGCACCAGCAGGGCACGCAGAAAAAGCTGCTGCTGATCGTGACCGACGGCGAGCCGGCGGATACCGATGTGCGCGATCCGCAGTACCTGCGCCAGGATGCCAAGCGCGCGGTGGAAGAGGTGGGCAAGAACGGCGTCTACAGCTTCTGCATCAGCCTGGATCCGCAGGCCGACGAGTACGTGGAACGCATCTTCGGTGCGCAGCACTTCATGGTGCTGGACCACATCGAGCGGCTCCCGGAAAAGCTGCCGATGCTGTACGCCGGCCTGACCCGTTAGGGCGCACGGTACTCGCATGGCAAAGACGGGGGCGAGCTCGACACCACCGAAGGAGTCCAGCCTTCCGCAGGTGATGTTGAAGTCCGAGCTGCCCGCGCATCTGATCCGGCATGCGACCCTGCGCCAGTTGCAGGTGTTCGAGGCGATCGTGCGCCTGGGCAGTTTCACCCGGGCGGCGGAAGAGCTCTATCTGACCCAGCCGACCGTCTCCATCCAGATCAAGAAGCTCTCCGGTGCGCTCGGCCTGCCGCTGTTCGAATACGTCGGACGCAAGGCCTTCCCGACCGAGGTCGGGCTGTTGCTGTACGACACCTGCCGCGAGATGCTCGGGGCGCTGACCAATCTCGAGATGAAGCTCGCGGAGATGCACGGGCTGAAGCGCGGGCGCCTGCGCCTGGCGGTCATCACCACGGCGCAGTACTTCGCGCCCACGATCCTCGGGCAGTTCGCCAAGCGCTATCCGGATATCGAGCTGTCGCTGGAGGTCAGCAACTTCGACCGGGTGCTGGATCGCCTGGCCAGCAACGACGATGACCTGTACATCATCGGGCACGTGCCCGAGCGGCTGACCGATATCGCGGTGTATCCGTTCGCGCCGAACCCCCTGGTGGTGATGGCCAGCCGCGACCACCCGCTGGCGGGGCAGCGCAACATCCCGATCGAACGCCTGGAGCAGGAGACCTTCCTGATGCGCGAGCCGGGTTCCGGCATCCGCGAGGCAACCCTCAAGCTGTTCCAGGAACACGGCATCAACCCGACCGTGCGCATGGAGCTCGGCTCCAACGAGGCGATCAAGCAGGCGGTCATCGGGGGCCTGGGGATCGCGGTGCTGTCACTGCATACCCTCAGCGCGGAAGGGGCCGGGGGGCCGGTCGCGCTGCTGGATGTGGAGCACTTCCCGATCCACCGCCAGTGGCACATCGTCCACCCCAGACAGAAGGTCCTGTCGGTCGTGGCCCAGACCTTCCTGGATTTTGCCATCCAGGACGAGGCGCGGGTGCGCGGTCAGGTCGAGGACCTGCTGGCCGCGTTCAAGGCGCAGGCGAGCTGATCAGGCGGCCCGCGACCGGCGCCCTGACAGCCCCTCCAGGGTCCCTTATAATTCACGTTTTATCCGGCCGGCAATGGCCGTATGCGGAGATCAGTCAGTGACCACGAGCAGCCGGCCGCGCATCAGCGGCACCCAGTTCATCAATGCCGACGAGTCGCCGCGCGCGCGCCTGAGCCTCAGTGCCTCGCATCGCGACCAGCACCACCCGGTGACCGGGACGGGTGGCGATCCGGCGTTCGGCGCCATCGACACCCCGCCGAACGAGAGCTGCGTGGTCTGCGCCCCCGCGACCCGCCGCCTGGCCGAGGAACTGTTCGAGGGCTGGAACGACGCCCTGCAGACCGGGGATGCGCGCAAGGTCACCGAGCGCTATGCCGAGGACGCGGTCCTGCTGCCGACGGTCTCCAACGTCCCGCGTACCACGCACGCCGAGATCCAGGACTACTTCGAACACTTCCTCGAGAAGAAGCCCTTCGGCACCATCAACACCCGCAACGTGAAGCTCGGCTGCAACAAGCTGACCGACGCCGGCACCTATACCTTCCGCGTCACTGACGGCGGCGAGACCAAGGATGTCCCCGCGCGCTACACCTTTGTCTACGAGAACCGCGACGGCGAGTGGAAGATCGTCCACCACCACTCCTCGATGATGCCGACTGACTAGTCTTCACGGGGCGACCGTGCCCGGCCTTTTGGGGCTCGCAAGAGTAGGCGGTCTCCCTCTCGATTAGTGGCTTTCTGTGAGGGTTGGCTGTATTCCGGCATGACCAGTGTGTGATACTCGTCACGTTTCTGCGCAAACACCGCGCGGTCGGGTGCCCCCGTTTCCGGCGTGGCGCTTGAACGTACGGCAGAGGACGGCGCCCAATCGGGCCATGACTGGCAGGACGGATGACAAACGGGTCGGCACAACGGGAAAGCACTTCACCCCATTTGGTGGTTTTTACTCGGCAGTCGGGGCTGGCGGAGCGACTGGCAACGGGGCTTGCATGTACCGCCTTCGAAACCGTAGCCGATTACGAGGCCAGCCGGATCGATGGAGCCGGCATGATGGCCTTCGTGATCGATGCGGATGCGCTGCCCGACACCGCAGCTGTGGCGCGGGCCTTACGGTGTCATCCACAGGACCGAATGCGGTTGCTCTGGCTGCATGGCGACGCCGATGCCGAGACGCGGGCCCTGTCCGACGGTCCCTTTCACTCCGTCGATGAGCCCTCCCAGCGTATCGTGGATTGTGCAGCACGCCTGGAAACCGCCAATGGCGGGCGGCCCCCCCGTAGTCAGGATGAAGTGCTTCTGGCTTTGCTGTGGAGTCACCCGGGCCTGCATCTGGTGCCGGTGCGGGACTGGCATGCCCAGCAGTTGTATCGCTATCCGCTCCTAGATGCTTTGCTCGAAGAAGATACGCCCGAGTTCTGGTTGCGGGGGGTGCGCCAACGCCGTCTTCTCGAAGGTGTGGAGCTGGTCGACCGCGTACGCCTTTGCCCGGGATGCCGGCAAGGGCATCTGAGTTTTGTTGATGTGTGCCCGGAATGCGACTCGCTCGACATACGCACCGAGCCCGGACTGCATTGCTTCGCCTGTGGGCATGTGGGGCCGCAGCGTCTATTCCAGGATGGCGGCATGCTGCGGTGCCCGAACTGTTCGGCGGTCCTGCGTCATATTGGCGAGGACTATGACCGACCACTGGAGAATCACGTCTGCGGCAGTTGCCAGCATATGTTCATGGAGGGCCGCGTACTGGCGCGCTGCATGGGGTGTGGCCAGGCCCATGACCCCGATGAACTTGAGCCCATGGGGATTTACCGCTACCGGTTATCGGAGGCTGGGCGGTTACTGGCCCGGACAGGGGAGCTGCGGGATCTCTACGGAGCCTTCGACGAGATCAACCATGTGGCGCCGGAACACTTCGAGTTCTTCGTGGACTGGTCGCTGAAGCTGCGGCAGCGTCATGACGAGATCGGATTTGGCCTGATCCTGCTGCATTTGAACGGCATGGCCCGGGTCATCGATGCGCTGGGTCATGGGCGCGGTGTGGCACTGGTGGACACCTTCGCCGAACGCGTCAAGGCCCTGGTTCGGTCCACGGATTTGATGACCCGTACCGGTGACGACCGCATCTGGCTGTTTCTGCCACAAACGACCGCGAGCGGCGTCGACGTGCTGGCCAAAAGGCTCGGAGAGCTGCTGGAAGATGTCGTGTCCCAGGTGGATGTGGGGCGTCTCGGAAACGTGTATCACGAATCTTCTATGGGCATGGCGGAAGCCGAGGATGCGGCTGCGGTCATGGCGCGACTGGTCTCGCGGTCGCAATGAACGAAATGCTTTCGCTTCCGACCGAGGCCGGGGCCTTGCTGGCTACGTTGTTCCTGGAGTCGGACGCCCTCACGCTGGCGTACATGTTCATCCCGTTCGTGGTGTTTCTGGAATTGCCGCTGAACCTGATGATCTGGCTGGGTGTGCTGCGCCACTACACTCGACGTATCTATGCGATTCCTACCCAGTACCCGTACACACCGCGGATCACCTGCATTGTGACGTGCTATGCCGAAGGCCGGTCGGTACAGGGGACGATTCGCACGCTGCTGGAGCAGGTGTACCCGGGGCAGATCGAGATCATCGCGGTGGTGGATGGCGCTGATCAGAATCTGGCCACCATGCAGGCGCTTCGCGATATCCAGCCCGAGGCAGAGCATTACGCCAGCCGCCGGCTGATCATCCTGCCAAAGGTACCCCGGGGTGGTCGGGTCTCGTCGCTGAACGCCGGGCTTCAGTTGGCGCGCGGGGAAATCGTGATGGCAGTGGATGGCGATACCTCGTTCGACAACAGCATGGCCCTGCATGCAGCGGGCCATTTCCGCGATCCTAATGTGATCGCCATGGCCGGCTCGTTGCGCGTTCGCAACTGGAATCAAAACCTGATGACCCGCCTTCAGGCGCTGGAGTATATGATCACCATTCACCTGGCCAAGGTTGGCCTGGGTGAGTTCCGCGGCATCAACAATATTTCGGGTGCCTTCGGGGTCTTCCGGACCGAGTTTGTCCGTAAAGTGGGCGGGTGGACAACGGGGTCGGCGGAGGATCTCGACCTGACCTTGCGGCTGAAGCAGTATTTTGGCCGTCACCCGGGGTTCTACATCCCCTTCGAACCCCAGGCGATGGGGCACACAGATGTCCCGGATACCCTGGTGGGATTCCTGAAACAGCGTCTGCGCTGGGACGGGGACCTGTTCTTCATGTATGTGCGAAAGCATCGCAACGCCTTTTCGCCGCGCCAGATGGGCTGGTGGAATGTAATCATAGGCGTCTGGTACGGGATGCTGTTCCAGATGGTGATGCCGGTGCTGATCGTGCTGTACACCCTGTGGCTGGTGGTGATGGCCGATCCGGGTGTCGTGCTGGCCACGTTCATACTGATCATGGGGCTCTACGCGATCCTGACGGCCCTGATGTACATCACCGCGCTGGTGTTCATTTCGGAACGCCGCGGGCGTGATCTCCGCCTGGCCTGGCTGATTCCCGTGTTTCCCTTTTTCGCATTGGGCATGCGGGTGTGGTCGTTGGTCGCCATCATTAACGAGTGGTGGCGTCATTCGAGCCAGGAGTCGTCCATGGCCCCCTGGTGGGTACTACGCAAGAGCAAGCGGTAATGGCGATGCGAGGCGGGATACTGCTCGGGTGCATGCTGATGGCGGGGCTGCCGGTCATGGCCAGCGCGGAGAGCCTGCCCCGGCTGCTGGATGCGGTCGAAGAGGCACCCTCGTTGCTGGCCGAGCAAGCCGCGTTCGAGCAGGCGGACGCCTTGCGGGAGCGCCGGCATCAGGAGGGTGGCTGGGAGCTCTTCGGAAGCGCTGGCGCTGGGGTTTACCGCGAACCGGTGGTCGAAGGGCTCAATCGGCGATATCGCGGCACCAGCGGTTCGATCGGGATACAGCGTCCGCTGCTGGGCACCGACGAACAGCAGCGAAGGGCGGAATGGCAGGCCCGTGGGGAGGCCGGTGCCGCCTGGTACCGGTATCAGGAAGCATTGCAGACCCTGAGCCGTGACGTGGCCGAGTCCTACGCGCGGGTCTGGCATGCTCGCCAGCTCCAGTCCCTGGGCCAGGCGCTGCTGAGCGTCGAGCCGGATCTCGAACGGACCCTTGCGGAACGCGGGGACGAACGGCTGACTCGCGCGGATGAGGCGGCGAGTTTGCGGCGCAGCCTGGATGCCGCGCGCCTGGACGTGGACGAGGCTCGGGTGGACGAGCACGAGGCCCGGGTGGAGCTGGAAAATCTCCTGGGCCGGCCGGTTACTCTGGAATCAACCTCAGCATGGTTTGATCCACACCAGGCGACTTGCGGTACTCCCGGGATGGACCCCGCACCGGAAGTCCTGGCGGTGGAGGAAGAGTTGCGCGCAGTCGAGGAGCGTGAGTCCCTGACCCGGTTCCACGCGGTGCGGTCGAACCTCCAACTGCGTTACAGCTCGAGTTACGAAGACGATGTTAGTCGCCTGGGGAGTGGGTTGGAGGTTGTCTGGTCCGTCTCCGTGCCCTTGCGCGCGCTGGGTGGAGACAACGCCCTGCAGAGAGAACTGAGGGCTGAACAGCGGCAGCTCCGGCACCAGCGTACATCGGCCACCCAGGCCGTAGAACAGCGCAGGGATCTGGCGCGGCAGCGCCTGGAGGTCCATTCGCGCCGACTGGATTCCCGTTTGCAGGAGATGGAAGCGGCGGCTCATGCGCTGGCGGTGGTGGAGGAACGGGCGGAGAGCCGTGTGAGCGTCCCCTGGGAAGAGGTGATGCCCGCTCGGCAGGCATATTATCAGGCCGCGCGAGGCTGGCTCGACAGCGCGCTGGAGGTCTGGCGCGCGCAGATCGGTTGCGACCTCCTGGCCAGCGATCGTCCCCGGCCAATGGAACCCATCCGGCAGGCGCGAGCCACGCTGGGCGGCGATCCGGTAACGGACGCCCGCTTGCCCTACGCGGGGCGAATCTATCTGTGGGATAGCGAACCCGTCATTCGGGGCGAGGATCCCGAGTTCTGGGGCTTGCTGCGCCGCGCCGGCGTGGAGCATGTATGGCTGTCGCTGGATGGCGAACAGATCGATCGATACAGCGAGCATCCCGGTGTGCTGGCGGATTTCCTGCATCAGGCGCGGCAGCGGCAGGTGGATGTGGGGTTGTTGCTCGGCGAGCCCACTTGGGTGTTGCCCGAAGCGCGGGATGACCTGGTCCGTATCATCCAGCGTCTGAAGGGGGTCGACTTCGCCGATCTGCACCTGGACATCGAGATCGACCAGCTGGACAGCCATGGCTACGAGCGTGACGAACTCATTGAGGAGTGGCTGGAGACGGTCGCTGCCGCAGTCGAAGCCTCCCCGTGGCCGGTGGGGCTGAGTGCCCATCCGCGCGACTTTGGTGGCCCGGATCGTTGCCTTGCTTGCGACTTCGCCGAGGTGGGGGCAACGGAGCTTGCCCTGATGACCTACGTGACGCATGCCGATGGGATGGTCCACCGCCTGGAACCCGTGCTCGCGCGGAAGCCCGGGCTCACGATCACCCTGGCTCAGAGTGTGGAGTCGATCCTCTCGCCGCAAAACAGCTGGTTCCATCACGGCTGGGACGCGATGCTGAGCACTCTCGACACTGCGACCGAACGGCTGGACCACCTCCGTCTTCCGGTGGCGATCCAGAGCTACTCGTACCTGAGGGAAATGTGGGCCCATGAAGATTCGCTTTGATGCCACCGGCCGCCGGCGGTCAGATCAGGATGGCGGCATGAAGGTGCGCTACGGGCCCGCCCGTCGGGTCGCGTTCCGGCTGCGCTGGTATCTGATCCTTTTGCTGGTGGCCAGCCCGGTGCTGTACTTCCTTTACACGCTGGTCAACGACGCCATATCGACCGAGGTCCCGGCTCTGGTCTGGTACCCCCAGCATCAATTGCTGGCCGAGGTTCCGGGTTTTGTGGAATCGATCGCCGTCGAGCCCTGGGACCGTGTGACCCGGGGGGAAGAGGTCGTGCGACAGCACAGTCCGCAGTTGGAACGGCGCGGTCGGCAGATCGAACAGGACCTCGAGCGCCTGCGCGAGCGGGTGGCGCTTTCCGGGCAGGAACAGGGCGCGGACCTCGAGCGCCGGATCGAACTGCTCCAGCAAAGCCTGGACGAATTCCGTGCGCAGGAACGCCGTCTGGAGCGCCTGATCGACAGGGGGGCGGCGGGTCGTGGTGAACTCCTTCCGGTCCGCGCGGAGCGGGCACGCGTGGAGGAGCGTCTCGCCGAGCTGGAAGGCAATTTGGCGCGTGTCCCGCGGGGTGATGCGGTGGAATCCTGGCCGGACAGTCTCCAGTTACGACATGACGACCTCCTCGGAGAGCGAGCGGAGGTGCGGCAGGAAAGCCGCCAACTGGTCAAGACGGCCGATCTGGATGGCGTGGTGACGGAGATCCTGGTAGAGCCAGGGCAATTCGTGGCCGTCGGCACGCCCCTGCTGCGGTATAGCGGGACGCGGCTTCGTGTGGTGGCGTATGTGGAGCCCCGCCACCTGGAGCGGCGGCTGGAACCGGGGCGCGAGGTCAGCCTGATCCTTCCGGATGGTGAGCGGCGAAGGGCTGCTGTGACAGCTACCGTTGGGGCGGCCGATCGGCTTCCGGCGGCCTTCCGGTCGGGGCTGGGTGGAGGCGAGAGCGCGGTCCCGGTGATTGTTGAGCCGGTCTCCGAATTGCCGGAGATATGGCGCGTGGATCGCCTGCCTCTGCGGGTCAAATTCTAGGGAAACATCGATTTTTTCGGGCATTCGCGCCGTCAAGGTTGTCGAATGCAACGCCGCCCTGATGGGACTTGGACCCATGCGGGTGCACCCGGGGTCAGTTCTTTCTCTGGACCCTGTCCAGCCGGATGCCGGTCGCGATCAGGCCGACGTGGCTGAAGGCCTGCGGGAAGTTGCCGAGGAAGGCCCCGCTGGCCGGGTCGATCTGTTCCGGCAGAAGGCCCAGGTGGTTGCTGCGTTCGCACAGCGAGTCGTAGAGTGCCTGGGCCTCGTCCAGGCGACCCTGACCCAGCAGGTTGTCGGCCAGCCAGAAGCTGCACAGCACGAACGCGCCCTCGTGTCCGGGCAGCCCGTCCGGGGATTCCTCCGGCAGATAGCGGTAGAGCAGGCCGTTTCCGGCACCCAGGCGTCGCACGACGGCCTCGGTGGTGGCGATCATCTTCGGGTGATCCGCGGGGATGACGCCGCGTCCCGGCAGGGCCAGCAGGCTCGCGTCGATGCCGCCGCCACCCAGATGCTCGGTGAGGCTCTGGAGTTCGGGGTCCCAGGCCTGTTCCAGGATCGCTTCGCGGATCTGCCGCGCCTCGTCCCGCCAGAGGGCGCTGTTGCCTTCCATGCCATTGGTCTCGGCCAGCGCGGCACCGCGCTCCAGCGCGACCGCGCAGAGGGCGGCGGAGTAGGTGAAGGGGCGTCCGGCGGTGCGCACTTCCCAGATCCCGTGGTCGGGATTTTTCCACTCCGTGTTGGCGGATTCGACCAGGCGCCGCAGGCGCCCCCACAGGTGATCGTCCAGCGTGCCGCCCCAGCGGACCCAGCGCCAGGCGCAGTCGAGGATCTCGCCGAATACGTCGTGCTGGCGCTGCTCGACCGCGCCATTCCCCCAGCGTACGGGGCCCGAGCCGCGGTAGCCCTCCAGTTCGGGGTCGCTGCGCTCGGGTTGCGGGAGGTGGCCATCCACGTCGTACAGCACCCGTGGCCAGCCTGCGCGATCGACCGCGTCCAGGGCCCAGCCGATGAAACCGGCGGCCTCGTGGGTCATGCCGATATCGCTCATCGCATAGACCGAAAACGCCGCATCGCGGATCCACGCGTACCGATAGTCCCAGTTGCGGGGGCCGCCGATCGCCTCCGGCAGGGAGGAGGTGGGGGCCGCGATCATCGCCCCGGTGGCGGTGTAGTCCATCAGCTTGAGGGTGACCGCCGAGCGGCGGACGAGCTCTTCCCGGGGACCTGCATAATCGAAGTGCCGCATCCATCGTCTCCAGACCAGCAGCGTGGCCTCGAGCAGTTCCTGCGGGGTGCGGGCCTGGAACCGGTGCGTGTGCGGCCCCCAACCGAGCAGCAGGTGATGCTGCTCGCCGGACTCGAGTTCATGCAGGCTGTCCAGCGCCTCCAGTGGCAGGGAGGTGTTCAGCGCCAGGTCCAGCTCCGGCTGGTGGTGCAGGGCCAGGCGCAGGCCGGCGCCATGCGGCGCAACGGTCGCGCCACCGCGGGGCGCGATCTGCACCCGCAGACGTACCCGACCCTCCAGCACCTCGATCCGGCGCAGCAGCTCGTTGCGCCCGGCGGGGGCGTCCTCGGAAAGGTCCGCCCCCGCGCGCAGGGGCAGGCAGTCGGTGATGCGAACCCGGCCCTCCGGGCCGGTCATCTCGGTAATCAGTACGGCGGTGTCCGGGATGTAGCGCTGGTGCGAGGCGATCAGCGGTTCCGGGGCCACGCGGAAGGCACCACCGCGCTTTTGGTCCAGCAGGGCGCAGAACAGGGGCTCGGAGTCGAAGCGGGGCACGCACATCCAGGGGATGGCGCCGTCGCGGCCCACCAGCGCGGCGGTGGTGCAATTCCCGATCAGGCCGTGGTCTTCGATGGGCAGGTAGCCGTCGATGCGTTGTACGGGGCGGTCGGACAGCGTCACTGCATCACTCCCTCGCCACGCAAGGTGGCCCAAGTGGATCGGTCAGTCCCCAGGATGACCACGGATTCGCCGGGCAGGGTCAGGCGATCCGAGTCCACCACGATACCCGCATCGGAACACAACAGGCTGTGCAGCCCCCGGGCCCCCGGGCAGCGCAGGCGCTGCGGGGCCGGGGTCAGATTGCAGGCCAGCAGCAGCCCCGGCCGCTGTATCTCCAGCCAGCGTGCCGCTTCGTCGAAGCGCACCTCGATCGACTCCAGGCGGTCATCGGCGAAGGTCCAATGGGTGTGGCGCAGGGCGATCAGCGCGCGATACCAGCGCAGGATCCGGGCATGGGGTGCGCGTTCCCGCTCGTCCCAGTTCAGCCGGGAGCGTACGAAGGTGTCGCGGGATTGTGGATCGGGGATGTCGCGGGCACCGCGCAGGAAGGCCGCGAACTCGCGCCGGCGGCCTTCGCTGACCGCGTGCCCGAGGTCGACGTCGACATGATCGGTGAAATACAGAAACGGCGCTGTGGCCGCCCATTCCTCGCCCTGGAACAGCAGGGGCACGAAGGGGCTGGTCAGCACCAGTGCGGCCCCGATCTCCAGCAGGCCGGGGGCGAGTTGCGCACCGATGCGGTCGCCGCGCGCCCGGTTGCCGATCTGGTCATGGTTTTGCAGGCAGCCGATGAAGCGCCGCCCGGGCAGGTCGGATGCCGGGCGGCCGTGGGTACGCCGACGGTAGTGCGAGTAGCGGCCGTCGTAGGCGAGGCCCCGGTTCAGCACCCGGGCGAGATCCGCGAGCTGTCCGAAGTCCGCGTAGTAGCCGTCGGACTCGCCGGTCAGCAGGGCATGCAGGGCGTGGTGGAAGTCCTCGTTCCACTGCGCGTCCAGGCCGTAGCCGCCGACCTCGACCGGCCGGGTCACGCGCGGGTCGTTGCGGTCGTTCTCCGCGATGACCACCAGATGCCGCCCGAGCGCGCGCCCCAGGCGCTGCACCTCGGCGGCGAGCTGCTCGAGGAAATGGGTGGCCGAGGTATCGATGATCGCGTGCACCGCGTCGAGGCGCAGGCCGTCGAGGTGATAGTCACGCAGCCACATCCGGGCGTTGTCGATGAAGAAGCGGCGCACGGCATCGCTGTCGGGCCCGTCGAGGTTGACCGCCTCGCCCCAGGGGGTCTGGTAGCGGTCGGTGAAATACGGGCCGAACTGCGCCAGGAAGTTGCCGTCCGGGCCGAGGTGGTTGTAGACCACGTCCAGCAGCACCGCGATGCCGCGCCGGTGGCAAGCATCGACCAGGCGTTTCAGACCCTCGGGGCCCCCGTAGGCGTGATGCGGGGCATACAGGTTCACCCCGTCGTAGCCCCAGCCGCGCGCGCCGGGGAACTCCGCCACCGGCATCAGTTCCAGATGGGTCACGCCGAGCTCGGCCAGATGGTCCAGGCGCTCGGTCACGCCGTCGAAACTGCCCGCCGGGGTGAAGGTGCCGACGTGGATTTCCTGTATCACCGCCGCGGCCAGCGGCGGCGCCTGCCAGCCGGCGTCGTGCCAGTCGAAGCGGGCATGGTCCAGCCAGCGCGACGGGCCGTGCACGCCCTGGGGCTGCCAGGCGGAGCGCGGATCGGGGAACGGGCCGTTGCCGTCGACGCGGAAGGCGTAGTCGCTGCCGTGCACCACTTGCTCTGTCTCCAGCGACCACCAGCCGTCTGCCTGGTGGTCCATCGGCATGCGATTGTCAACGCACTCCAGCTCGACCCGATTCGCCTCCGGGGCCCACACGCGCACGGTCGTCATGGCGCGGCCTGCTCGCGTTCGAGGAGGGCCACCGGAAACGCCGCCAGGATCTCCGCGACTGGGTGCTCGCCGCCTTGCAGCGTCGCGCCGCACAGGCGGTTGTGCCAGGTGCCGGGCGGCAGCATCAGCCGGGTATCGCGCCAGTCGCCCGCGAGCGCGAGTACCAGACGGGGGACCAGCACCAGCGCCCCTTCGCCGCGCAGGTAGGCGACCACGTGACTGGCGCGTTCGCCGCTGGCGCGCAGCGGGGTGTACGCGGCATCCGGGTCGAACCATTCCGGGTGACGGCGGCGCAGGGCCAGGGCCTGCTGCACCACCCACTGCTTGGGCAGGCCCTCGTCGGCACGCGCCTGGATCTGTGTCGCGCTCAGGTGCTGAAGCTCCTCCAGTAGCCGGGCACGCGTGGCAAAGTCCACCGGGCGGCGGTTGTCCGGATCGACCAGGCTCAGGTCCCACAGTTCGCTGCCCTGGTAGAGGTCCGGGATCCCGGGCGCGGTCAGCTTGATCAGCGTCTGCGCCAGGCTGTTGGTGCGCCCGGGGGCGACCAGTGGTCGCAGGAATGCCTCCAGCGCCTCGCGAAACCCGGGGTCGCCGAGGGTCCTTGCCACGAACGCGTGCAGGGCCTGTTCGTAGTCCTCCTGGGGCTGGGTCCAGCTGGTTTGCCGCTTGGCCTCGCGTGCGGCCTTCTCCATGTAGGCGGTCATGCGTTCGACGTCGATCGGCCAGGCGCCCACCAGGGTCTGGTAATAGAGATACTCGATCGCCGGGTCCGGCCATTCACCGGTGCGGTGGCGAGCGTTCTGGCGCATCCATCCGCGCACGCCTGTGGCCCATGCCTCCGGGATCTCCGAGAGCAGTAGCAGCCGGGCGCGCACGTCCTCGCTGCGCTTGGTGTCATGGGTCGAGGTGGTCAGCATGGCCTCGGGGTGTCGGGCCCGGGCGCGGGCGCTGGCCGCGTGGAATTCGTCCACCGCTATCCCGAAGCGACCGGGGTCACCGCCGACCTCGTTGAGGGCCGTCAGGCGGTGGTAGCGGTACAGCGCGGTATCCTCCACGCCCTTGGCCATCGCCGGGCCGGTCAGCTGCTGGAAGCGCAGGGCCAGCTCGGTCGCGTGCTCGCCGGGGATGCGGAGCAGGAGCAGGTCACGCAGGAACTGCAGCAATTCGCTGTCCAGTTCCGGGCGGCGCGCGGCGGCCTGCTCGATCGCGGTCTCGACGCGGGCGATGTCCGCCGCCGTCACGCCACCTTCGCGCGGGGCGAGGTAGGTGCGGTAGACCGGGAAGCAGGCGGCCGCCTCCAGCAGGGCGAGGTACAGCTCGTGGCGGGTGTAGTCGCGGTGGCGCCGGTGTTGCTCGCAGATCGCCACGAACAGCGAGCTCAGGCGGTTCAGCTCGCTGCCGAGCAGGTCCTTCAGCACTAGGCGCTTGCATTCGTAGACCCGCCCCGGGTAGTCGGCGTCTTCGCCCGTGATCTCCTCGAACAGCCGCGTCAGCGGGGCCTCGCCGGCCGGGTCCACGAACAGCCCCTGCACGCGGTTGAGGAAGTCGTAGCCGGTGGTGCCGGCGATTGGCCAGTCGCGCGGCAACGACTCGTTGGGCTCGAGGATCTTCTCGGCGACGATCCAGGTGCCCGGACAGGCGCGGCGCAACTGGTTGAAGTACTGCCCGGGATCGCGCAGGCCATCCGGATGGTCGACTCGCAGGCCGTGCACCGCGCCTTCCGCCACCCAGCGCACCGGCAGTGCATGCACGGCCCGGAACACGTCCTCCCGCTCCTGGCGCAGTCCGGCCAGGTCGTTGATGTCGAAGAACCGCCGGTAGCCGAGGTCGCGTCCGGCCGTGCGCCACCAGGCGAGGCGGTAGTTCTGCTTCTCGATCAGGGCATCCAGCGCATCGGGATCGGCGTTGATCCGGGCCACCTCGGCCGCGATGGCCTCGGCGGCCGCCGGGTCGTCGCGGGTGATTTCGTCCAGCAACTGGCGAATGACGCCCTGGTCGCGGTGCCGGCGTGCTACCGAGTCGCGCCCGGTGAGCTGGGGCTGCGGGAGGCGTGCGCAGGATTCCGCGAGAAAGCCCAGAAACTCGATGCCCGTGGTGCGACCGGCGCGGTCGAGCAGGTCATTGAGCGAGGATGGATCCAGCGGGAAGCGGTGCTCGTAATAGGCAAGATCGAACAGTCCGCCATCGTATTGCAGCCGGATCTCGCCGGCCTCGAGGACGCGGCCGTAATGATCACCCAGCACCGGGAGCAGGACCTTGTTGGGCCAGCGCTCCTCCGAGGACTCCCAGTCCACGTCGAAATGCATCGCGAACCGGCTGGACGGGCCGTTCTCCAGCACATCCCACCACCACGGGTTCTGGTCTCCGGCCACCGCCATGTGGTTGGGTACGATGTCCAGCACCAGCCCCATCCCGGCAGCCGCCAGCGCCGCGCACAGGCGCTGGCGCGCCGCCTCGCCCCCGAGCTCGTCGTTGACCCGGGAGGGGTCGACCACATCGTAGCCATGGGTGCTGCCGCGCACCGCCTGCAGGATCGGTGAGAGATAGACATGCGAGATGCCCAGCCGCGCCAGATAGGGGACGACCTCGACGGCGTCGTCCAGCGTGAAGCCCGGGTGCAGCTGCAGGCGGCAGGTCGCGATGCGTTCGGGCTGCACGCGCTGCCCTTCGCGGCACTCGGCGGCGTCCGCGCTTGCTGTGCTGCCGAAGGATTCCTGCATCGCCCTCCGCCCCGACGCTTGACCGCCCCGCAAACGGGGCCCTGCTCAGCGACTGCGTCATGCAAATATGGACCAGATTCCGGGGGAAGGGAATGCATGCCCGACCGCAAGCAGCCATCGGCGCAGCGCCAGCGGTTGAGAGCGACCCCCTGCCGGGCCTCGGGGGGTGCGCAGTGGAATGGGGTAAGCTTCCATTCCGTACCCATCCCTGCAAAGGAGTTCCCGCATGCGTCGTGCGCTGGTATTGCCTGGCGGTTTGCTGTCGGTGTTGGCCGTTTCTCTGGTTTCCGTGAATGCGCAAGCGGCCGAGGCCGCGACCCTGATCCTGGATGGCGAGGAATACGTGCTGGAGATGGAGGTCTGCGATTTTTCCGGTGATGCGGATGATCGCTACCAGACGCTGGTGGCGCGCGCCGATACTGACCGCGGCCCGCTGCGGGTGTTCGCCTCGCGCAACGAGGTCGCCGGGATGCTGACGCATTCGATTTCGGCCCAGTTTGGCGATTTTCGTGCGGGGGGCGAGGTGCTGGAGGCCAATCGGACGCGCATGGGCGGGCAGTGAATCAGCGTCGCCGGCGGTGCGTCGGAGCCGCTGATCCGGATTGATGGCGGTGAACTGCATGCCGAAGGCCGGTTCGTCGATACCGGGATGACCACCGAGCCAGTGGACGGGCGCCTGACCGCGAGCTGCGATCGCCGATAAGGTTGGCGGAGCGGCTGCGGCCGCTGCATCATTTCCCAGCTGTTGGGCGTGCATCCGCCTGACCCCCTGACGTGTCGAATTTCAGGAGGCCTCCGGGATGATCAAGGAATCGGACTGGAAACGGTTCAGCCAGTTGAAGAAGACCGCGCTGGATCGCTACTGCGAGCGCGCCCTGGCCGATTGCCGGGCGGCAATGGAACAGGAAGACCGCTCGAATCACGAACGCTTTCTGGATCTCTATCAGCAGCTGAACGAAGCGAACGAGCGGCTTGCATTCATCTTCGATGGCCATGCCCGCTCGAAGGCGCTGGATCAGTTCCTGTGTATGCGGCGCGAAGGGCTGATCGAAGATGCAGAGCTGGAAGGCTTTACGGAGGCATTTCTGGAGCAGACCCGGCCGATTCGCCCGTAGCCTCGGCGCAGGCCGGCCCGATGCAGCAGGCATTGGCGATGACCATATGGCCAATGTTCCGGGGGCGGAAAGACGAAGGCCCGGCGGGTGCCGGGCCTTCGGGGGGTAGGTCAGGAGGCGAGTCGCTTGTATTTGACCCGGTGCGGCTGGTCGGCCTCGGCGCCCAGGCGCTTGTGGCGGTCTTCCTCGTATTCCTGGTAGTTGCCGTCGAAGAACACCACGTTGCCGTCCTCCTCGAACGCGAGGATGTGGGTGGCGATGCGGTCCAGGAACCAGCGGTCATGCGAGATCACGATCGCGGAGCCGGGGAAGTCCAGCAGGGCCTCTTCCAGCGCGCGCAGGGTCTCCACGTCCAGGTCGTTGGTCGGTTCGTCGAGCAGCAGGAAGTTGCCGCCGCTTTGCAGCAGCTTGGCGAGATGCACGCGGTTGCGTTCCCCCCCGGACAGTTCCTTCATGCGCTTCTGCTGGTCGGTGCCCTTGAAGTTGAAGCGGCCGACGTAGGCGCGTGACGGCATCTGGAAGTTGCCGACCTGGATGATGTCCTGGCCGTTGGAGATTTCCTCCCAGACGGTCTTCTCGTCCTGTAGCGCGTCGCGGCTTTGGTCCACGTAGGCCAGCTGCACGGTCTCGCCCAGCTCGATCGAGCCGTCGTCCGGCTGGTCCTGCCCGGCAATCATGCGGAACAGGGTGGTCTTGCCGACGCCGTTCGGGCCGATTACACCGATCAGCGCGCCGCGCGGCACGGAGAACGACAGGCCCTGGTAGAGCACACGGTCGCCAAAGTGCTTGGACAGGTTCTCCACCTCCAGCACCTTGTCGCCCAGGCGCGGGCCCGGCGGGATGTAGATCTCCTTGGTTTCGGAGCGCTTCTGGTAGTCGGTCGAGGCGATCTCCTCGAAGCGCTTCAGGCGCGCCTTGCTCTTGGCGCCGCGGCCCTTCGGGTTGGAGCGCACCCACTCGAGCTCGGATTCCATGGCCTTCACGCGGGCGGCCTCGGCCTTTTCTTCCTGCTTCAGGCGCTTTTCCTTCTGCTCCAGCCACTGCGAGTAGTTGCCCTGGAACGGGATGCCCTGGCCGCGGTCCAGCTCGAGGATCCAGCCGGCCACGTTGTCGAGGAAGTAGCGGTCATGGGTGACGGCGACCACGGTGCCCTGGAACTCCTGCAGGAAGCGCTCCAGCCAGGCCACGGACTCGGCGTCCAGGTGGTTGGTCGGCTCGTCGAGGATCAGCATGTCCGGGCTGGACAGCAGCAGGCGGCACAGGGCCACGCGGCGGCGTTCACCCCCGGACAGGGTCTTCACGTCGGCATCCCACGGCGGCAGGCGCAGGGCGTCCGCGGCGACCTCCAGCTTGCGCTCGAGGTTGTGGCCATCGGCGGCCTCGA
This sequence comes from Thioalkalivibrio sp. ALE31, assembly GCF_000377405.1. GTDB lineage: Bacteria > Pseudomonadota > Gammaproteobacteria > Ectothiorhodospirales > Ectothiorhodospiraceae > Thioalkalivibrio. The sequence goes on from NZ_KB905022.1 coordinate 204,166, forward strand.
TCTTCGCCTCCAGCTCGCCCTGCTTGGCGGCCAGGGCATCGAAGTCCGCATCCGCCTCGGCATAGGCGGCATACACCTGGTCCAGCTCGGCCAGTGCCTCCTTGATCGGGGCCACGGCCTCCTCGACGTTGCCGCGCACGTCCTTGCTCTCGTCGAGCTGCGGTTCCTGCGGCAGGTAGCCGATGTTGATCCCCGGCTGCGGCCGCGCCTCGCCGACGATCTCGGTGTCCACGCCCGCCATGATGCGCAGCAGGGTGGATTTCCCCGCACCGTTGTAGCCCAGCACGCCGATCTTGGCGCCCGGGAAGAAGTTCAGGTTGATGTCCTTGAGGATGTACTTCTTCGGCGGGACGATCTTGCCCACGCCGTTCATCGTAAAGATGTACTGCGCCATGATGCTCCTGCGACCTAAGCGGTTTGAATGAGGGGCGGGCCACTGACGACCCGCGCTGCGACCGCACTTTACCATTCCGACGAGGGTGAAGCCCGAATGACGCCGGATTTCGACGGCTGTCCGCGCGCTGGCCGGCCAGGGCGCTCGACAGGTTGGGCGGTGCCGCTGACAATGGCGCCATGATGGCGTGGTGGGAGGGCCTGTTGCTGGTGGGAGCCGGGGGTGCGCTGGGGGGACTGGCGCGCTTCTGGCTGTCGCAGTGGATCGACAACCGCACCGGGGCCGGCCGTTTCCCGTGGGGGACGCTGGCGGTGAATGCCTCCGGTGCGCTGCTGATCGGGCTGGCGCTGGGCTGGGCCTCGGGGCCGGCGCTGGCCTCCGGGCTCTGGCTGCTGCTGGTGGTGGGTGTGCTCGGCAGCTTCACCACGGTCTCCTCGTTCAGCCTGCAGGTGGTCGGGGTCGCGGAGCAGGACGGCCTGCGCCCGGCGCTGGTCTACGTCCTGCTGACCCTGGGCGGGGGGCTGGCGCTGGTGGCCATCGGGCACGCGCTGGGCCGCCTGGCAGGGGGTGCGGCGTGACCGGGTTTTCGCTGCGGCTCTCGCTGTTCGTCGCGCTGGGGGCCGCGCTCGGCAGCATGGCGCGCTACGGCGTCTCCTGGACCGGGCTGCACCTGGCCGGAACCGGCTTTCCCTGGGACACGCTGGCCGTGAACGTGGCCGGGTCGTGGCTGATCGGGCTGTATGCGGTGATCAGCGCGCCGGGCGGTTGCCGCCCGGCCGACCCGGTGTTTCGTCACTTCATGCTGGCGGGGGTTTGCGGCGGTTTCACGACCTTCTCGGTGTTCAGTCTCGAAAGCCTGTGGCTGATGCAGTCGGGTGCGGCGGGCCGCGCCGGGCTTTATGTGGGCGTGTCTCTGGTGCTGTGGATCGCCGGGGTGTGGCTGGGCAGCCGCATGGGGCGGCGCTGGAACGCCACTGCGGCGCAGGGTTGAACCCCGCGGGGCGTGAGACTGAGTGCCGTTTCACGACCCGCACGTCGGGTGATTCCGCGGTCGCTGGCGTGGCTCGGTCAACGGGCCGGTGGTTCGATGCGGGTCCGGCTCGGGCCCGCGTGTTCGATCCAGCCGTGGAGCATGCGCGGGGTGGTGGTGCCGGCCGCGCAGCGCCCGTTGCGGTCGATCACGATGGCCCCGCCGTAGCCCGCGAGCCGCTCCCGCAGGTGCTGCAGGCTGGCGGTCAGGGCCTCGGCGGCGCTCAGGCCAAGATACTCGACACGGTCGGCCAGTTCCCGGGCAAACACACTGCGCAGGAAATGCTCGCCATGCCCGGTCGCGGAGATGGCGGCGGTGGCATCGTCCGCGTACACGCCCGCGCCGGGGATGGGCGAGTCGCCGACCCGGCCCGAGCGCTGGCCGGTCATCCCGCCGGTGGAGGTGGCCGCGGCCAGATGGCCGTGGCGATCGCGCGCGACCGCGCCGATAGTCCCGGGCGCGGGTTCGTCATGATCCAGTGTGACCCGGCCCTGGCACAGGGCGCGCTCCAGCTGTTCCCGCCGCTGCGGGGTGATCAGCGTGTCCTCGTCCACCTGCGGCATCCCGATCTCGCGGGCGAAGCTGGCGGCGCCGTCCGCGACCAGCAGCACATGTTCCCCGTCGTCGAGGACCGCTCGCGCCAGCCGGATCGGGTTGGCAATACCGCGAACCGCCGCGACCGCACCGGCGGCCAGAGCCGCGCCATCCATGATCGCGGCATCCAGTTCCACGCTCCCGTCCCGGGTCAGGGCGGCCCCGGTGCCGGCGTTGAACAGCGGGTTGTCCTCGAGCCGCGCCGCGCAGTACTCCACGGTATCCAGGGCGGTATCGCCCCGCGCCAGCCGCTCGCGACCGGCCTCCAGGACCGCGTGCAGCGCGGCGTGGTAGCGGCCGGCGGTCTGTGGATCCCCGGCCTCGCGGATCTGCCCGGCGCCGCCGTGGATCATCAGCGAGAAGGGTTCGGATGGCATCTGTCCTCCTCGATCTGGCCGCGGATCAGCAGGATGTCGCTGTGGCTTGCCGGGATGAAGCGGCTCTGAGCAATCGCGATAGCCCCGTGGCGGTTGACCGCCATGCGCCGTTTCAACTGCCCCTGCAGGCCCCCGCTGTAGAGGGTGTCGAGTGTGCCCGGGACCGCCTCGACAGGCCCGAACCGCGCGGACTTCAGCGGCGCGTGGGTGAATGCCAGGCCCCAGGGCCGATCGGTCGGGTGGGGATAGCGCTGCCAGACCAGATACAGACACCGGTCGTCCCGGGCCAGAGTCGGGAAGCCGCCCGGCCACTGATCCGCGTCGAGCCGGGTGGGCGGTGCAAAGTCCAGGCTGCCGGCATCTGCGCGACTGACATGCAGGCGGCGGAAATGGGGCTGCCGGTAGTCCTCCAGGTCGTTGGCCGGGATCGCCCCGAAGGCCAGGTGAACAACGCCCTCCGCGTCCACCACCAGCGTCGGGGCGTCGGCATGGCCCGGGTGCTCCAGCGCGGTGGCCGGTTCGGAAAAGCCGGCGTCCAGGTTGTTCGAGTGGGCGATCCGGATGTCTGCGTACGGACTGTCACCCTCCGACCAGGCCAGCAGCACGCGACCGGATGGCGCCTGTGCCAGGGTCGGGGCGCGGGCCGGCACAGAGTTGTCCGGGTTGACGGTCACGGGTTCGGCGAAGGACGCGCCATGATCCGCCGAATAGGTGACGCGCAGCGGACCCTGGTACTCGGTCCAGGCCGCGACCACCTCGCCGGTGGTCGTCAGCAGCAGGTCCAGGCTGCCGTTGTCCCAGCGCTGGGCGGTGATGCGGCCCTTGCCGGCACCGTCGCGCGAACGGGACAGGTTCTGGTGTCCCTCGAACGAGCGGCCTCCGTCGCGGGATCGGGCGTACAGGATCTCGCCGCCGTGGTCGCCGCCGGTAAACAGGATCTCCTGCCACAGCAGGTGCACGTCGAAGGCGTCGGCGTCGTCCGGCGCCGGTTCGACCGCGACCCGCGGCAGCCAGGAAAAGGTTCCCGGCACGCCGCCGATCCGGGTCGGTCGCTCGAAGACCGCCCGGCCGTCGCGGTCGTAGCGCTGCAGGAACAGGGCCTGCTGCGCCTGGTCGGCCCAGACGACCAGCGCGTCGCCATGGTCATTGATCGCCACCGAGGCATCGTCGACATAGCGAAAATCCGAGGCGTTCATGCGCCAGGGGCCGCGGAAGGCCTCGCCGCGCGCGACCTCGACCGGCTCCTCCCAGGCGACCCGGGATTCGGGTGCGTCTCCCGCCAGGGCCGCTGGCCCCCACAGGGCAAGGGCGAGCGCGCACAGGGGGGCCAGCGAGGCCCCGGTCGGGTGCAGCGCAGGGGGCGTATGAACGCTGGCGTTGGGGGCGGGGTATCGAGTTACGGGCGTGTCTGTCGCGGCCATGGGCAGCCTCCCGGGAACACCCTACTGGTGTGGGTTGAAGTCGCGCCGGCGCAGCAGCGTCTTTTCGAGTTCGACCAGGGTGAACAGGATCAGGCCGAAGGCGAGGATGCGCAGCCATTCCTGCGGCCCGATGGCGGTGGTGCCGAACAGCAACTGCAGCGGCGGGGCGTAGGTGAACAGGCCCTGCAGCACGATCAGCACGCCGACCGCGATCAGCACCGGGCGGCTGCCGAATAGGCCTGCCCGGTTCAGCGCGGGCTCCAGGATGTAGCGGCTGTTGAACAGGAAGAACAGCTGGCCCATGACCAGGGTGTTGATGGCCACGGTGCGCGCGAATTCCTCCGCCACGCCCTGCTGCTCCAGCCACAGGAAGTGGCCGAAGGTGCCGGCCACCAGCAGCGCGGAGACGAAGCCGATGCGCCAGAGCAGGAAGCCGGACAGCAGCGGCGTGTTGGGTGGCCGCGGCGGGCGCTGCATGGTGCCGGGTTCGGTGGGCTCGAAGGCCAGGGCCAGGGCCAGGGTGACCGCGGTGACCATGTTGACCCACAGCACCTGCACCGGCGTCAGCGGCAGGGTGAGGCCGAGCAGGATCGCGGCGACGATGGTGAAGGCCTGGCCGCCGTTGGTGGGCAGCAGGAACAGGATGGCCTTCTTCAGGTTGTCGTAGACGGTGCGGCCTTCCTCCACCGCGTTGGCGATGGAGGCGAAGTTGTCGTCGGCCAGCACCATCTCCGCGGCCTCGCGCGCGGCCTCGGTGCCCTTCACGCCCATGGCCACGCCGACATCGGCGCGCTTGAGGGCGGGGGCATCGTTGACGCCGTCGCCGGTCATCGCGACCACGTCGCCGTGGCTCTGGATTGCGCGCACCAGGCGCAGCTTGTGCTCCGGCGTGGCGCGGGCGAACACGTCCACATGCCGGACTTGCTCTGCGAGCTCCGCGTCGCTGGCGCCTTCCAGCTCGTGGCCGACCACCACGCCGCCCTCGGTGCTGATGCCCAGCTCGTCGGCGATCGCGCGCGCGGTCACGCCGTGATCGCCGGTGATCATCTTCACGCGGATGCCGGCCTCCTGGCAGTGGGCCACCGCCTCGATCGCCTCCTCGCGTGGCGGGTCGATGATCCCGCAGACCGCCACCAGGGTGAGCCCGCCATCCTCGATGTCGGAGAACTCCAGTTCCTGGCGGTGATCCTCCATGCGCCGGGTGGCCAGGGCGAGCAGGCGCTGGCCGCGCGCGGCGACGCCGTCCATCCATTGCTGCCAGTGCTCCGCGTCCAGGGGCGCCTCGCCATCGGCGGTGCGCTGCTGGCTGCATACGGCCAGCACGCGTTCCGGGGCCCCCTTGAGAAAGACGAAGGCCCCGCCTTCATGGTCATGGTGCAGGGTAGCCATGAACTTGTAGGACGACTCGAATGGGATCACGTCGTCCCGCACGAAGCGCTCGTTGATCGCCTTCGGATCCAGCCCGCCCTTCATCGCGGCGACGATCAGGGCCCCCTCGGTCGGGTCGCCCTCCATGGTCCACTGGTCGTCCTTCAGATAGACCTCGGCATCGTTGCACAGCAGGAGGCCGCGCAGGACCTCGGCCAGCAGGGGATCGTCCTCCGGGTCCGCCTCCTGGCCATCGCGGGTAATGCCGCCGTGCGGCTCGTAGCCGACCCCGCCCAGCTCGTACTCCGCCTGTGTGGTGATGATGCTCTTCAGCGTCATCTCGTTGCGGGTGAGGGTGCCGGTCTTGTCCGAGCAGATGGTGGTGACGGAGCCCAGGGTCTCGACCGCCGGCAGGCGGCGGATGATCGCGTGGCGCGCGGCCATGCGCTGCACCCCGATCGCCAGGGTGATGGTCATGATCGCCGGCAGGCCCTCGGGGATCGCCGCCACCGCCAGGCTGACCGCGGCGAGGAAGGTCTCCACCAGGTCGTAGTCGCGCACCCAGTAGCCGAAGGCGAAGGTCGCCGTCGCCAGGACGCCGATGGCCACCGACAGCCAGCGGCCGAACTGGGCGATCTGGCGCAGCAGCGGGGTGGTCAGGGTCTCCACCTCGCCGATCAGGGTGGAGATGCGGCCGATCTCGGTATCGGCCCCGGTGCCGACCACGACCCCGCGCCCCTGGCCAAAGGCCACCAGCGTGCCGGAATAGGCCATCGAACGGCGATCGCCAAGGTCGGATGCGGCCGCCACCGGCTCGCTCTGCTTGTCGCTGGCGACCGACTCGCCGGTCAGCGCGGCCTCGTCGATGCGCATGTTGTGCGCCCCGGTCAGGCGCAGGTCCGCCGGGACGCGGTCCCCGGCTTGCAGATACACGATGTCGCCGGGGACCAGCGTCTCTGCGGGAATACTGTGGCGCTGGCCGTCACGCAGGACCTGGGCGCGGGGCGAGAGCATCCCGCGGATCGCGTCCAGCGCCTTCTCCGCCTTGCCCTCCTGGATGAAGCCGATGATGGCGTTGATCAGCACCACCCCCAGGATGACGCCGGTATCCAGCCAGTGACCAAGGAACGCGGTACCCACCGCCGCGGCGATCAGCACGTAGATCAGCACATTGTGGAACTGCAGCAGGAAGCGCCGGACGGGGCCGGTGCGCGCGGCCTCCGGCAGGCGGTTGGGGCCGACATCCTGCAGCCGCTGTTCCGCGGCGGACGAGGCGAGTCCGTGCGCGTCCGTCTCCAGACGCCGGAGCACTTCGTCGGTCTTCAGGGCATGCCAGTCGCGTGACGGGTCGCGATCGCTCATGGGTCTCCCGGAGATGTATCACCCAGTGGATCCGGACCTGCTTATCATGCGCCGGTGCGGCCCGCGCTGTCAGGCCATGGCGCGCAGCCGGGGTGGAATTTTCCCAGCGCGAACGAGTCTATTTCCGGACGACTCAATAACAGGAGGTTCCCATGTCTCGCTGGATTGCCACGGCTGCCCTGACAGTGGCCGGATTGGTCGCGGCCTCGAACGTGATGGCGGCGGAGAAGGTTACGCTGGAACACGATGACCGAACCCTGATCGGTCATATGAAGGAGGGCATGGGGGCGAGCCCCTCCGACGGGGTAGTCCTGATGCTGCACGGGACCCTGGCGCACGGGCGCATGGAGGTGATGGCCGCGGTGCAGGATCTGCTGGCGGACCATGGCCTGAATACGCTGTCCGTCAATCTGAGCTACGGCATCGACGCGCGCGAGGGGATGTTCGAATGCGATGCCCCGGTGCGTCACGGCGTCGATGACCATCTGCAGGAGTTGAGCCTGTGGCATCAATGGCTGCAGGACGAGGGCTATGGTCCGGTCACCCTGTTTGGCCACTCGCGCGGTGGCAACCAGGTGGCCCGCTACCTGACCGAGCATGACCCGGACGGCATCCGCGCCCTGGTGCTGGTGGCCGCGTCCACCTATGACGAGGACGAGGCTGCGAGCGAGTACGAGGAACAAAGCGGTATGCCGTTGCAGGTACTCCTGGATCAGGCCCGCGAACTCCAGCGCATGGACCAGGAAGAGACCCTGATGGAGGACGTGCGTTTCCTCTACTGCGAGGAACTGGACGTGACCCCGCGCGCCTTCCTCGGCTACTACGAGCCGACCCGCCAGAACGATACCCCGACGGTGATTCGCGGGATGCAGATCCCGACGCTGGTGATCACCGGTTCCGAGGACGACGTGGTGCCGGACCTGCCGCAGAAGGTCGAGGCGGTGAAGGACAGCGGTGACATCACCCTGATGACCGTGGACGGCGCGGGGCACTTCTTCCGTGACTTCTTCGCGGACGACGTGGCCGACTTCACCGCGGACTTCATCGATCAGAACTGAGCTCCAGCCCGCAATAGGAACGGCGCCTGAAGGCCGGCCCGGGGCAGTCCCGGGCCGGCCTTTTTCGTGCCTGGCTCGAGGGCGGTCTTATCCGGCGAGCAGCGTCAGGTAGAGCCCGAGCATCGCTGCGGAAAACAGCAGCCCGATGGTCTCCCAGCGGGTCAACATGCGCTCGGCGGCCTCCAGGCGACGGCGCGCGCCCAGGCGCAGCGCACGCATGCGGGCCGGTATCCGGGGTGGCCAGGGCCCCGGCAATGCCAGGCGGCGTCGAGTGCGGCGGGCGCCGTCCCAGGCGGCCTCGGCCAGCACGGCCAGATCCCCCTCCGGCACGCGCGGGGTCTCGCGGTCGCGAACCCCGCGCCAGGCCAGAAGGGCTAGGCCCAGCCCCAGCATGACCGGCCACAGCAGGGACGAGCCGTACAGGTCATGGACGCTCAGGGGCAGGGCCGTGGGGCCGGCCAGCAAGGTTGCGAGCGGGAGCAGGAGTGCCATCAGCGAAAGGCCGCCCCAGGCCCACCAGCGCGGTCGGTCGAGGCCGTCGGCCGCGGTCTCGAGATCCGCCCGCCAGCGCCACAGGAAGCGCAGTAGCAGCACCGTGGTGCCGGCCGCCGCGAGGGTCAGCAGCCACTCGGTATGGGCCAGCCAGCCCGACAGGGCCTCCGCCGCCAGCGGCTCCTTCAACGCGTTCTTGGCCAGCGCGCCACTGGTGAAGGGCAGGCCCGCCAGGGCCAGCGCCGGCAACAGCGTGAACAGTGCAAAGGCGGTCCGCGCCGGGCGGGTGACCGGCCACTGCCGCTGCATGCCGGCGGTCAGGAACAACGCCCCCTTGGCCAGGCCATGATGTACGGCGTACAGCGTGACTGCTGCCAGCAGCCAGCCGCGCGCCTCGGGCAGGAGCAGGGCCAGGCCGATACCCGTGGTCATCAGCCCCATCTGCGAGATGCTGGAGTAGGCGAGCAGGGTCTTCGGCCGTACCTGCAGCACCCCGACCAGTACGCCGAGGAAGGCCGCCGCCAGGCCCAGCAGGACCAGCGCCTCGCCCAGCACGGCGTGGCCGGCGGCGTCGATTGGCAGCAGGCGCATCCAGCCCAGCAGGCCGGCCTTGATCATCGCCCCGGACAGCACGGCGCTCGCGGGTACCGGCGCGGCCGGGTGGGCCAGCGGCAGCCAGAAATGCAGCGGCAGCATGCCGGCCTTGATGCCGAGCCCCAGGACCAGTAGGACCAATGCCCAGCCCTCGGGGCGCGCCGCGGCCACGGCCGCCAGGCTGGACTGCCCCGCCGCATGGACAGCCAGTACCAGACCCGCGAACAGCAACACCTCGCCCAGTACCGCGAGGATCAGATACACCCGTCCGGCCCGCCAGGCCTCCGGCTTGCCGGAATGGATCACCAGTCCGTAGGCCGACAGGCTCATCAGGGAAAAGAACAGATAGAAGGCGATCGCGTCCTGCGCCAGGATCAGGCCCAGGTTGCCGGCCAGGGCCAGCAACCAGAACACATAGAAGCGATGCCGCCGGGGATCGTCGCGCCGATCGGAGAGCGCGAACAGCCCGGCGGCCAGCCACAGGCCCGCGGTCAGGCCCAGGAAGGCCCGGCCGGTCGGGTCGACCGCCAGGTGGGTGCCCATCAGCAGGCCGGAGAGGGTCGCCTCCAGCCCGGGCGGGGCCAGGGCGGCCAGCGCCAGGCCGGGGAGCGCCGCCCAGGGCACCAGGCGGTTCAGCCGCGCCCGCCCCGGACGCAGGCCAATGAACACCGCCAGCAGCAGCGGCACGAGCGGGACGGCCAGCAGCGCGGCCCCGCTCACAGCCCGAACTCCGGCAGCGCATAGTCACGCTGGACGATCAGGCTGACCCAGCCCAGCGGGCTCAGCCCCAGCCCGGCATACAGCCCGACCAAGAGCCCCAGCGCGGCGGTAAAGACCACCGGGAACAGCAGCATCCAGTGGGTCTCGAAGCGGGTCGGGCCGGCATGGGCCTGCAGGGGTTCATGCCACGGCTCGCGGCGCTCGCCCAGCCAGCCCCGGATCACCGGGGGCAGGAAATAGGCCGCGTTCAGCAGGCTCGACAGGACCAGCACTCCGAGGATCCAGGGCATGCCGGCCTCCAGCGCCCCCAGCCCCAAGTGCCACTTGGTCACGAAACCGGCCAGGGGCGGCAGGCCGATCATGCCCAGCGCGCCCGCGGTAAACGCCAGCATGGTCAGCGGCATACGCCGGCCCACGCCGTCGAGCTCGCTGATGCGATGGATGCCCAGGGTCTCGGCGAAATTGCCGGCGCAGAAGAACAGTGTGATCTTGGTAATGCCCTGGTGTACCAGGTGTACCAGCCCGCCGATGACCCCCAGGGGCCCGGCCAGCGCGACGCCCAGGATGATGTAGGAGACCTGACTCACGGTGGAGAATGCCAGGCGCTGCTTCAGGTCGTCGGTGCGCAGGGCCTGAATGGAGCCATAGATGATCGTGACCGCCGCGATCACCAGCAGCCCGGCCGTCAGGCCCAGCTCGATCGCCAGTTCCGCCCCGTAGACATCGTTGACCACGCGGATGATGCCGAAGGCCCCGGCCTTGACTACCGCCACCGCGTGCAGCAGCGCGCTGACCGGCGCCGGCGCGACCATGGCGATGGGCAGCCAGGAGTGCAGCGGCACCAGCGCGGCCTTGACCCCGAAGCCGACCATCAGCAGCACGAACAGGACCTGCAGCGTGACCGCGTGAGTCTCCGCGAGGCCTTCAAGGTAGCCGCCCGGGGTGAAGCCCTCGGCCCCGGCCAGCAGCGTGAGCCAGACGATGGCCGTGAACAGTACCAGTCCGCTGGTCAGGGTGTAGCCGAGATAGAGGCGTCCGGCCCGCAGGGCCGCCGGCGTGCCGCGATGGACCACCAGGGGCCAGGTCGCGAGGGTCAGGATCTCGTAGAAGATCAGGAAGGTGATCAGGTTCCCGGACAGGGCAATCCCCACCGTCGCGCTGACGCACAGCGAGAAGAAGCCGAAGAAGCGGCTGCGTCGCGGTGAGCCCTCGAGGTAGCCGATGGCGTAGACCGTGGTTACGAACCACAGCACGGCCGAAAGGCTGGCGAACAGGAGCGACAGCGCATCGGCCGCGAGCACCAGGTCGATGCCGGGCATCAGCGGCAGACTGAAGTGGTATTCGTCACCGCGCAGTACACCCGCCAGCAGCACCCCGACCAGCGCCAGCTTGGTGCCGGCGCCGCCCAGGTTCAGCGCCGTGCGCAGGCCCTGTCGGTGCTCCGGCAGGAAGAAGATCGCGATGCCGGGTCCCAGCGAGCTGAACAGGATCGCGAGCAGCAGCCAGCCACCGTCCATCAAGGGGCCCCCGGGGTCAGGGCAAGGGTGTTCAGCGTCAGCACGCCGGCCAGCCCGGCCAGCGCCGCGACCGTGGCCAGAGCCAGCGGGACCCAGTCCATCCACGGCGACACTGCCTCGCCGGCGTCGCGGCGGCCGCGATGAAACGCCGGGGCCACCATGCGCAGCACGTAGGCCGCCGCCAGCAGCCCGCCGCCGGCGATCGCCAGCACCCACAGCACGCCGATCAGGCTGCCGGCGAGGACCGTGCCCAGGCCGGCCTCCAGCAGCAGGTACTTGGCGATGAAGCCACCGGTGAACGGCAGCCCCATCAGGCTGACCCCGGCCAGTCCCAGGGCGAACACCGTGCGCGGCCGGGCCCGGAGTACCGCGCCCAGCTCGGCCAGGCGGTCATGCCCGGCGGCGTGTTGCAGGGTGCCCGCGGCCAGGAACACCGAGGCCTTGGCCAGGGCATGGACCACCGCGAAGAACACCACCACCCGCCAGGCGCCCGGGTCCACCAGCATCAAGGGGAAGGCGACCAGCAGATAGCCGAACTGGGCGACCGTGGAATAGGCCACGATGGATTTGAGCCGCCCCGCGCGCAGCGCCTGCAGCGAGCCCCAGATCAGCGCCCCCACCCCGAGCAGGCCGACCAGGATGCCGAAGGCCGGGGTCGCCAGCGGGGCAAACACCCCCATCCACAGCCGCAGGATCAGGTAGAACGATCCCGTGACCACCAGCCCGGAGAGGACCGCACTGACCGGTGCCGGGGCTGACCCATGGGCCGGCGCCAGCCAGACATGCAGCGGGAACAGGGCGGCCTTGAGCATCAGGCCCGCGGTCATCAGCACCGCCGCCATGCGTTCCGTCGGGCCCGCTTCGGTACGGGCCTCCAGCAGCACCAGATCGAGTACCCCGTGTTCCCCGAACAGCAGAACCACGCCCATCAGGAAGCTGAGCGAGCCGAGGATGTTGACCAGCAGGTAGCGCACCGCGCCGGAGACCGCGGCGGCCGTGCCGGTGAAGGCCACCAGGGCGACGGCCGAGAGCGACACCACCTCCAGGGTGATGTACAGGTTGAAGGCATCGCCGGAGAGAAACAGCATGTTGAGCCCGGCCCATAGCCACAGCCACAGGGGCCAGAACTGGCGACGCTCGATGCGGTCGTGCACGTAGCCGAGGCTGTAGAGGCTGGTGGCCAGGGCCACTACGGCGGTAAGCACCAGCAGGGTCATGGACAATCCGTCCAGCTGCAGCATGAGCCCCAGCGGGGCCTCCCAGCCGCCCAGGGCCACCCGCGTCGCGGCGGTCTCCGGGTCCGGCCCGGCGTGCAGGAAGGTCGCGCTCAGACCCAGCACCCAGGCCGTCACCGCGAGCGCGCCCAGCAGGCCGATCCGGTGGGCCTGGCGCGGCCATGCCGTTGCCAGCACGGCCACTCCCAGAGACAGCGCGACCAGTCCGGCGCTCCCCGCCGGGAGCCATTCGGGGTTTGCCGGGATCACGCCGACCGGTCCTCGCCGGCGGACGATTCGGCCGGACCCCCATCCGCGTGGTGCTCCTCGCGCGAGATGTCCTCCACCGGGGCGTCGTCATCGGGCGGCCCGGGCAGCATCACTGCGTGGCCGGTCAGCCGCGTCAGGTGCACCACCAGGGCCAGGGCGAAGGCGGTTGCACTGACCGCGACCACAATCCCGGTCAGGGTCAGCGCCTGCGCCACCGGATCCGGCGGGCCCTCGCCGCGGGCGGCGACACCCAGCAGCACCATGAATACGCCCGAGCCCATGATGTTCAGGGCCAGGATGCGCAGTACCAGGTGGTGGCGGCGGATCAGCCCGTACAGGCCCAGGGCGAACAGGATCGCACCCCCGGTGGGATACAGCAGGCCCGGGGCCAGGGTGTGCGCGACGGTCTCCGCCAGCCCGTTCATGTGTCGTCTCCGGCCGGGCGGCCGGCCACGAACAGGGCCACCAGGGTCAGGGCGATGGAGAGCGTCGCCGCGACCTCGATCAGGATGATCAGGGGATAGGCCCAGGCCTCCGCGTAGCCGAGGAAGCCATGCCCGGCGGCAAGACCGTACAGCCCCACCAGCAGGAACAGGGCGACCCCGGCGGAGATGCCCAGGCGCAGCGGCCCGGCCGGCGCCATCGGCAGCTGGCGCGGCCGTGCCAGGACCAGCAGGATGCCGGCCGCGCCGAGGATTGCCCCGGCCTGAAAGGCCCCGCCGGGGGCGTGACTCCCGGCCCACAGCACATACACCCCGGTGACGACCGCGACCGGGACCAGCAGCCGCAACGTGCCGGGCAGGATCGGCCCCGGGGCCGGGCGGGCCGGGATCAGGTCATGTCGCCCCAGCGACCATGCACCCAGCAATGCGATCAGTACGATCGCCAGTTCCAGGAAGGTGTCGTAGGCACGGAAGTTCAGCAGCACCGCCGTGATCGGATGATCGACACCGGAGACGTCCATGTGGGCATCCACCACCGGCTCGAGGCCCACGGACTGCGGCTGGTGCCACAGCGCGGTGACCAGCAGGCCGCCGACCACCAGGGCAAAGGACAAAGCGGGCAGGAAGGTCCGGTGTTCGGGCAGCGGATCGTGCAGGGCCCGCAGCAGGGCATGCGGCCCGGTGGGGTCGGGCGGGGGTGAATGCGGGCGGCCACTGCGCCGCTCGGCCATGATGCTGCGCAGGCGTTCCAGCGTGACCAGAAGCAGGGCACCGGTGATGCCCGCGCCGATCGCGGCCTCGGCCAGCGCGATGTCCGGGGCCTCCAGCCGCACCCAGGCCAGCGCCAGCAGCAATCCGAATGTAATGAACAGCACCACGGCCCGGAACAGGTCGGTACTCGCCAGGCAGCGCCAGGCCACCCCGACGATGCCGGCCAGCAGGACCAGATCGAAGAGGACCAGCAGGGCGTTCATCGGTCCGACTCGAACTCCCCGTGGGTCCAGGTGCGTTGCGCGACCATGTGCGCGGCCGTGGTCCCCGCCGCCAGTACCAGCACCCAGATCAGCAGCAGCTTCAGGATGTCCGCCGGTCCGCCGGCCTGGAACATCAGTCCGAGTATCACCAGCCCGAGCCCGACGTTGTCGGCCTTGGTCAGGGCGTGCAGGCGCGAATAGACATCGGGAAAACGCAGCAGCCCGGCGGTGCCGGCCGCGAAGAACACCAGTCCGGCGAGGATCAGGATCACGGTCAGGGCGTTAGCGATCATCGTGGTGCCTCTCGGGGCCGGGGGTGTCCGGCGGCTGGCGGTGGATCGGGGTATCCGGTGGTTCCGGCAGACCGTGCTGGCGGACGAAGGCCACCGCGGCCACCACGGCCAGCAGGGCGAAGACCAGTGCCACGTCCACCAGGGCGGATGCCTCCAGTGCCAGCGACAGGAGCAGCAGGATCGTGACTCCGGTGGTGCCGAACAGTTGTGCGGCCAGCATGCGGTCGCCGGAACCCGGGCCGCGCAGCACGCGGACCAGTCCGAGCAGTATGGTGCCGAGCAGGAACAGGGCGGCGGCCAAATAGAAGAGGCTCATGGAGCGGCTCCGTCGTCACTGGCGCGGCGGTCACGCGGGTCGTGGAATGCCTTGCGGATTCGTTGTTCCAGGGCGATCAGTGCCGCCCGTGTATCGGCGTCACGGTCCAGCACATGCAGGGTCAGCAGGCGCCCCTCCAGGCGTACGCTGAGCGTGCCGGGCAGCAGACTGACGACCGCCATGAACAGGGTCAGGGGCGGGCCGTGGGCCAGTTCCGTGCGGTAGGTCAGGAAGTCCGGCTGGATCGGCAGGCGCGGGTCCAGGGCGCGGCGGGCGACGTCCAGCCCGCCGAGGAACGAGCTGCGTAGGAAGAACCCCAGCAGGCCCGGAAGCGCGCCGGGTCGCAACGGCAGCGGCCGTCCGGCCGGCAGCAGCAGGCTCGCGACCGCGGCCAGGATGATTGCGAGCAGGGCCAGGGGTTCCAGCAGGGCGGCGCTGCCGGCCAGGACCCACCAGAGCAGTGCGGCGGCCGCGGCGGTGGCCAGTGCCCGCCGTGCCCGCGACCGGCCGCGACCGGCAAATCTGCGGCCGGCATGGGACGGGACCGAGGCGCGCGCCATCGTGTGATCGCTGGGTGGGGTCGCTGGTGCGCCGCCGGTTATTACAGCTGGTTGCTGGCGTCAGTGAAGCCCATCAGGGATACGTCAAACACGAACGGCTGTTCCTGGTGCAGGGCACGGAAGGCGACGGTCAGGGCCTGTCCGCCGCGCAGCGCGCTCATCTGTTCGCTGTTCAGTTCGCGCCCGGCGACGCAACCCTGCTGCACGCAGGTCACGTAGCCCGCATCCATCTCTTCGCCCGCATCGTCCACCTGCATGCGGATGCCGGGGCGCAGGTCGACGCCCAGCGGTACCAGGATCTCGATGATGTGCTGTTCGCCTTCGCGGCGCACGGTCGCCTGCAGGAACAGCCCCTGCGCCTGCTCGTCCTGGATCTCCAGCGTCTGCTGCATCCGGCAACGCTCGCCCTGTGGCGTCTCGATACAGGCGACCTCCCAGTCCTGGTGGATCGTGGTCTCCGGCTCCTGCTGCTGCATCTGTTGTTGCATCTGCGGATCGGCCTGCTGGGACAGCGCCAGGCCGGGCAGGAGAAGAAACAGGGCCGGGATCAGGCCCGCGCGCAGGGGGCGGATAGTCATTCGGTGTGCTCCGGAACTTGTATTCAGCCGTACAGAATGGCCAATGGCGGCCCTCGGTCGCAACCGTGGCCGGGAGAACTACAGACCGTCCTGACTGATGCATGTTCCCCGCACAGGGGCCCGATGAGCGTCTCGCAGGCCTCGCTGTCAGCGCGGTGGGTTGTGCATTGCAAACAGTTCCTCCAGGGGCTGCGGGCGGTGTAGCCCGTAGCCCTGGGCGAAGTCCACGTTCAGCTCGCGCAGGCGGGCGATGGTCGATTCGTCTTCGGCAAACTCGGCGATCGTTTTCTTGTCGAGCAGGTGACCGATGTTGTTGATGTTGCCGACCAGGGCGTCATTGACCGGGTCGGTGGCGATGTTGCGCACGAAGCTGCCGTCGATCTTCAGGTAGTCCACCGGCAGGGTCTTCAGATAGGCGAACGACGACAGCCCGGAGCCGAAGTCGTCCAGCGCGAAGCGACAGCCCATGCCGCGCAACTCGCGGATGAAGCGCATTGCCGCCTGCAGGTTGGAGATCGCCGCGGTTTCGGTGACCTCGAAGCAGAAAATCTCGCCAGGCAGCTGGTGCAGGCTCAGCTGGTTGCGGATGAATGGCAGCAGGGTCTCGTCACTCAGGGTCGCGCCGGAGAGGTTGACCGCGCAATGCTCGATGCTCGCCGGGCCGTGCAGGCGGATGTGGTCAGCCACCATGGAGAAGGTCCGGGTGATGATCCAGCGGTCGACGATGGAGATCAGGTCAAAGCGTTCGGCGGCCGGCAGGAAGACCCCGGGGGGGATCAACTCGTCGTCCTGGCTCCGCAGGCGTACGAGCACCTCGAAGGAGAGTCCCGCGGGCGGTGCGCCGGAGTCGGGCTCGGCCAGTGGGTGAATCATCTGGGCAAACAGCACCAGGCGCCCCTGTTCGACGGCGTCGGAGATCTGTGTGGCCCAGTCCATCTCGCGCCGGTGCTGCTGCAGGTCCTGGTCCTCCGGGCGGAAGATATGCGAGCGCCGTCGGCCGGCGTTCTTGGCCGCGTAGACCGCGATGTCGGCATCGGCGAGCAGCTGGTTCATGCTGCGCTCGCCGGGTTGGAACTCGATGATGCCGATGGAGGCGCTGATGCGGAACACGCGGTCTTCCCAGGCAAAGCGCAGTTCGTCCAGGACCGTATGGATGGCGTTGGCGATGCGGTCGGCGTGGGCGATGTCGCAGTGCGTGAGGATGATGCCGAACTCGTCGCCCCCAAGGCGGGCGAGCAGGTCGGTTTCGCGCACCTGATCCAGCATCAGTTCGCCGACCTGGCGGATCATCTGATCCCCGGCGACGTGGCCGGCGACATCGTTCACGACCTTGAACTGGTCGAGGTCGATGTACAGCAGGGTATGGTTTTCGTGCCCCTTCTGGCTTTCCGGGTAGCGCGCCAGCTGTTCCAGGCGCTGCTCGAAGGCGTGGCGGTTGGGCAGCCCGGTCAGGGCATCGTGGGTGGCCTGCCAGCTGAGCTGGTTGGCCAGCTCGCGCGCCTGGGTCACGTCATGGAACACCAGCACCACACCCACGATCTCGCCGTCCCGGTCGCGGATCGGCGCGGCCGAGTCCTCGATCGCGAATTCCTGCCCATCCTTGCGCAGCAGCATGGTGTGGTTGGCCAGTCCGACGATCCGACCTTCCTTGAGGCAACGCTCGACCGGGTTGACCGCCGGTTTGCGGGTGATCTCGTTGAGGATGTTGAATACTCGCGTCAGCGGTTCACCGGTGGCGGCATCGGTGGTCCAGCCGGTCAGGTACTCCGCGATCGGGTTCAGGAACGTGACTCGGCCCCGGGTATCGGTGGTGATGACGCCGTCGCCGATGGAGGCGAGCGTGACCTGGGCATATTCCTTTTCGCGGAACAGGGCCGCCTCGGCGCGCTTGGTCGCGGTGATGTCCTGCACGATGCCGTACATGCGCCGGGGCTGGCCGTCCGCGTCGCGCAGCACGTCGCCGCTCCCGAGCAGCCAGCGTTCGTCGCCATCTCGCGTGAGTACGCGGTGCTCGATGCTGTAGGCGGTACCCTGCTCGAGGGACTGCTCCACCGCGGCCTGGACCCGCGCACGGTCGTCGGGATGGACCCGCTCCAGGTAATGCTCGAAAGTGACCTCGGTGGTGTCCTCCGGCAGGTCGAACAGCTGGTAGGTCGGACGGGTCCAGACCAGGTCGCCGCTGGCGATTTCCCATTCCCAGGTGCCAACGCCGGAGAAGGCCTGGGCCAGATACAGCCGCTGCTCGCTTTCGCGCAGGCGCGCCTGTTCCTGCACCAGGCCATCGGCCATACGGTCGAAGGCGCGTGCAAGTCGGCCGATCTCGTCGCGCCCGGTGACCCCGGCACGCTGGTGGTGCTCGCCACCGGCGATCTGCTCCGCGGTCCGGCTCAGGCGGCTCAGGCGCCGCCCCAGTGCCTGGTAGATCAGCCACCACAGCGCGGCGAGTGCTGCGATAAGGATCGGCGCGAGCAGCAGCGCCGAGTTCAGGGCCGCGGTGCGCGCCTGCCGGAAAGGCAGCGACAGATCCCATGCGAGGATGACCGCGCCCGAGGGGCTGCGCCCCAGGTCCACCAGAGGCCCGGTGAACTGCAGCGGCGCCACCGCGATCAGGGTGTTCTCGCCCGCGACATGGCGCACCTTGGCGGCGCGGCGGTCGCGGGCGTCGGTCAGCAGCGTGCGCAGCGGGTCGGCCAGCGCGGCCATGGGTTCGGCGTCCAGGGTCTCCGCGAGCGGGCGTTCGCGCATGCCGCGGTTCAGGGCGGCAACGTAGTGCTGGCGTTCATCGACCACCCCGGCCAGGCGGACCCGGATATCGACATTGAGCGCCGCGATCTCGTCCTGAATGGCCTGCGTGCCGTTGTTTGCCAGGTGGTTCTGGACGATGCGCTGCATGCGGCTGATCTCGGTCGCCAGTTCGCGTTCGGCGTTCGCGAGGATGCTGCGCTGCTGGTTGTGGATCAGGGTCAGGGTGTAGAGGGTGCCGAGAATGAGTGCTACCACCAGCAGGAAAAGCGGCAGCGTGGTGTTGATCGGATAGCGGAACAGGCCCTGCCACATCAGCCGTCTTCCGATGGCGGGCAGCCCGCCGCCTGCAGGACGCGGTCATCGAACAGACGATCGAGGTTCACCTCGCGCTCCAGCAGGCCCTGCTGCTGCATCAGGGTGGCCAGGTGCTCGCTGCTGGCGCGCAGGGCCTCGCCGCCGTCGGCCAGGGCTGTGCAGTTTTCCGCCCGCGAGGGAAAGTGGACCCCGGCCAGTGCACCCGCCAGTTCCTCCGCGCTGAGGTCGCTATACCGGGCCATGGCGGCCTTTGCGGGTTCCGGGTCGGTATCCAGATATTCGAGCGTTCCAAACCAGGCATCCACCAGCTGCCGGAGATGTCTCGGGTGGTCGTCGAGCGCTTGGCGCTGGACCACCAGGACATCGATAATCTCGCCCGGGATCCGGGTGCTGTCGAACAACTCCTCGGCACCGGCATTCAGCAGCCGGGTGCGGGTCGGTTCGAAGGTCGCCAGGGCGTCGACCTCTCCGCCGTGGAAGGCCTCCTCGTGGCGCCCCGCATCTACGCGCACGATATCGACTCTCTCGCGGTCGAGGCCGCCGTGTTCCAGGCCGCGAGCGAGCAGGTAGGCGGTGGCGGCATCATTCTCGACCCCGATGCGGCGGCCCTCCAGATCGGCCATGCGGGTGATGCCCGGCTGCGCCAGGATGGTGTCGCCGCCATGGGAATAGTCCAGCAGCAGGATGACGCGGATATCGTGGCCGTCGGCGCGCAGCAGAAAAGCCTCGTCCAGGGTCAGGGCGGCGGCGTCGACATTGCCGTTGCGAAAGGCGCGCAGGGACTCCACGTTCGAGCTGAAGCGGGCGAGGCGAATTTCGTCGATGGGAAGCCTGCCCTCGGAGGCGGCCAGGTGGAGGGGGTGGTAGCCGATCCACTCGATGGTGGCCACCCGCAGCGGGGTCTCCTGGGAGCCACCACAGCCGAGCAGCAACAGCGGCAGCAGCAGAACGAGCACGGCGAGACCACAGCGCCAGCGGGTGCGTGCGCTCGCTCTACGCTGGCGGGCAGGGATCGCCGCTCCGGGTGCGATCATCGCTCGCCCCTCCCTGGATGAAGTCGATGGCTCACGGACAACAGTATCCGGGGGGACCATTCCCTGGTCAACGCAGGGTCTTATTCCCGGTTCGTGTAGCGGTCGGTGAAGGCGCAGCGGCCCTCCGGCAGCCAAGGCGGGAAGTCGTAGTAGCGGGCGAGCACCGGTTCCAGGATCTGGTCGTGGTAGGCGGCGTAGTCGAAGCCGCGGCCTTCGGCGAGGGTCCATTCGACGCCGCGGATGGTGACCTCGCGCAGGCGCAGCTCGTCGAAGAAGGGCTCGACGTGCGCCGGGTCCAGTTCGCCCCGGGTGGGCACGTAGAGCAGGTTGGCGCCATCGAGGGCGCGGAAGTCGGTCAGCAGGTCGTCCTGGCGGCCATAGTGGGAACCGGGGCCGAACACGCCGACCGCGCGCCCGGCATAGTAGGCGAGCACCGCCGAGCGCGAGTAGCTGCGGGTGAAGACGTGCCAGTCGGCGTCGTATTCGTTGACCACCGCGGCCACCGATTCCGGCGCCAGGTAGAACACCGCATCGGCGTAGCGATCCTGGCCCTTCAGCCATTCCACCGGCATCAGCGCGATCGTCAGGATCGCGATCGCGTGCAGTGCTGCCAGGGCCCCGGAGAGCCATACGCCGAGCGTCAGCGAACGTCGCGCCAGGAACAGCGCGGGCAGCAGCAGGAAGGGCGCGAAGGCGGCCAGCCAGTGCAGGCCGATGCTCTTGAACGGGGCGAGCAGGGCAAACAGGAGCAGCGGGATCAGTCCGGCGGACAGGAACACGCCCAGTTGGTGCGCGCGGATGCCGGAGGCCAGGGCGCGCCAATGGCGGGCGTAGAACCACAGCAGCCAGGGCGTGAACAGATAGACCAGCAGGATCGCGTAGGTGAGCCAGTTGCCGGGGTCGAAGCCGCCGTCGCCGTGCCGGTTCACGATGTTGAACATCACGTTGTACCAGCAGTTGCCCCAGTTCCAGTACAGATTGAGCGCCACCGCCGGCACCACGCCGAGGATAATCAGCAGGAGGCCGCGCCAGTGCTGCCGCGCGAACAGCAGGATATGCAGCCCCAGCGCAATCCCCAGCAAGACCGCGAAGTACTTGGACAGGAACGCCAGCCCCAGCGCCAGGCCGGCGAGCAGGAACCAGTGCGCGGCGCCGGTGCGCAGGGCCTGCCAGGCAAGGCCGGTAGCCAGCAGGCTGAACAGGATCAGCGGGGTGTCCGTCGCGGTGATCACCGCGATGAAGAACAGCGGCATGAACAGCGCCAGCAGCGAGACCAGGCGCGCGCGGATCGGGTCGGTATGCCTCCACCAGAGGAAGATCGCGAGCGCCGGTGCCATGGAGACGAAAATACCCAGGGCACGGATCGCCAGCGGGTGCTCCGACAGGGGCAGGATGGCGCCCAGCCACCAGCCGATCATCGGCGGGTGGTCGTAGTAGCCGAGATCCGGGTTCTGTCCCCAGATCAGGAAATAGGCCTCGTCGCCGGTGATCGGCAGGGCCCAGGCCATGCCGATCTTGACCAGCAGCACGGCCAGCAGGATCGCGCCGTAGTGACGGGCGAGCCAGGGCCAGGAGGCGGTTGTCGGGTTCACTCGGGGGCCCCCTCTACGGACGGCCCGTGGACACGCCGGAAGCGGCCCCGGCGCAGGCGGTAGCCGCTGCCGGCCATCTCCAGCAGCGGCTGGTCAGCTGCGCTGTCGCCGTAGGCCGCGACCAGATCGACCGGTTCGTCCGGGGGCAGGGTGGCCAGCCAGGCGGCGACCGCCGCCGGCTTGGCGGCGCCGCGGCAGTTGGTGCCGTCCAGGCGTCCGGTGACGCGACCGGCGTCATCCACCGCGAGGCGCGAGCTGACCACGCCGGTGAGCCCGTAGCGCTCGGCCCACGGTTGCAGCCAGACATCCAGCGAGGCGGAGACCAGTACGCAGTCATGGCCTGCAGCTTGATGGGCCCGGAGTGCGCGCATCCCGGCCGGACGCAGCAGGCGGTCCAGGCCGCGATCGGCGAATTCACGGCCCCTGGCCTGCAGGTGGGCGAGGGTCTCGCCGGCCAGCATACGGGTCAGCACCGCCTCCTTCGCGTCCTGATGGGACAGCCGCTTCAGTGCCAGGCCAATCAGCGCCGGGAGGCAGTCCGGCAGGCGGCGGAGGAAGGCCGGTGTCCCCAGCGCGTGGCGCAGGAAGGGGAACAGGCTGTCGCGCCGGGTCAGGGTGCCGTCGAAGTCGAACAGCACGATCTGCCGCGTGTCATTCCGGTTCATCGTTATGGCTTCAGGGTTATAGCTTCAGGCGCTTGAACAGGTATTCGGGGATCAGGCGGATGATGGTCATGATCACCCACCACTTGCCGGGCAGGTAGGCAACGTCGCGGCCACGGCGCATGGCGCGGACGATGCCGCGGGCCACCGTTTCCGGTTCGGCCCACAGGGCGCCGGCGCGGTTGAGGCCCTCGGTCATCGGGGTGCGCACGAAGCCGGGCTTGAGCGTGACCACGTCCACGCCGCTGAAGAACAGCCGGTTGCGCAGCCCCTGCAGGTAGATCGCGAGCATGCCCTTGGCGGTGCCGTAGGCGTAGTTGCTCTGGCGTCCGCGATCCCCGGCGACCGAGCCGATGGCGGCGATCACGCCGCGGCCCCGGGCCTCGAAGTCCGGGGCGATGCGGCCCAGCAGGGCGATGGCACTGGTGCCGTTGACGTGGATCGCCTGCAGGGTCGCGTCCACCGAGGCGTTGCACGCGGCCTGGTCCGGCAGGGTGCCCCAGGCGAGCAGTACGCTGTCCACCTCGCCCAGGGCCTCCTGCGCCTGCTGCCACAGCGCCGCGTGCCCGTCGATATCGGCCAGATCGGCGCGGGCACCGAGGATGCGGTTGCCCTCCGGGTCGTCGGCGCGCACCCGCAGGTCGGCCAGCAGGGCCTCCAGGGCGTCGCCGTCGCGGGCAACGCAGAACAGCCGCGCGCCGGTATCCACCAGCTCCCGGGCCACTGCGGTGGCAATGGCCGAGGTGGCACCAAAGAGGACAACGTTGTTCATCGGGTTCATGCGGTCACCCTGCGCCAGAAGCCGGAGGAGAATTCGGGGTCCACATACTCGGCGAAGGCCTCCCAGCCGGGGAACCCCTGGCGGAAGACTTCGGCCGGCATGCGAGCGTCCTTCGCAGGGTACAGGGCACCGCCGGCCTCCTGCACGATGGCGTCCAGGCGCGCGAACAGCCGTTCGGTGTCGCGACCCTTTTCCGGGAAGTCCAGCGCGAGGGTGGCACCCGGGCGGGGAAAGGACAGCATGCCCGGCGCGGGCCGGTCGCCGAAGGTCTTGAGCACCGCGAGAAACGAGCCCTGGCCGCTGGCGGCGATGGCATCCAGCAGGGCCTGCACGCCGTCCCGTGCGGCATGGGGGGGCAGGACGCACTGATACTGGTAGAAGCCTTGATGCCCGTAGATGCGGTTCCAGTGGCGGATCGCATCCAGCGGGAACAGCCAGGGCTGGTGGTGCACGGCACGGGGTGTCGCGTGCACCGGCTGGCGGTAGTAGATGTGGTTGAAGGCGCGCAGCGTCAGGCGGTTGACCAGCGAGACGGGCGGGTCCAGCGGGATGCTGCGCCGGCGTTCGCGGTAGTCCCCGCGCACAGGCGCGGTGGCCGCGTGGCGTGCCGCGCCGTAGATGCCACGCCCGACGCGGCCGTTCGGGCCCGGGTTCAGGCAGTCGATCCAGGCGACGGTGTAGGGCCACTCGCGCTCGGCCTGCGCATTCAGCTCCCAGAACGCATCCAGCGAGTCGAAGCGCTGCGACCAGGCGCGCATCCAGCCGGAGCGCACCGGCATCAACTGCAGGGTCACGGTCTCGATCAGTCCGGTCAGGCCCAGCCCCCCCACGGTTGCGGCGAACCAGTCGGGGCTGGCCTCGCGGGTGACCTCCAGGGCCTGGCCGTTGGAACGGCGCAGGGTCAGCCCGAGTACGTGGTCGCCGAAGCTGCCAGCCTGGTGATGGTTCTTGCCGTGCACGTCGTTGGCCACCGCGCCGCCGAGGGTGACAAAACGGGTACCCGGCACCACCGGCGGGAACCAGCCGCGCGGCACCGCAAAGCGCAGCAGGGCATCCAGCGACAGTCCGGCCTCCGCGGTGATCCGCCCCGTGGCGGCGTCGAAGGCCACGAAGCGATCCAGCCCCGGCGTATGCAGCAGGGTGGCCCCGGGGTTCAGGCAGACGTCGCCATAGCTGCGCCCGAGGCCGTGGGCGAGCAGGGGGCGAGGCGTGCCCGGGGGAAGCGGCCGGCCGCGGTGAGCAAGCTCGACTTCGGCGGCATGTTCGACCTGCGGGATGCGGTTCCAGCTGGCAGTCATCACCCGCCCACCTCGTCGTTGCGATCCCCTGCAGGAGGCCAGCCCCCTGGCCGATTGGGCGCAGCTAATATCCTCTGCGCCTGAATGCGCGGGCGTCCACGCATCCGCAGGCCCCCGGTTGCCGGGGGTGCGACATTCCCTCGGGTACAGCTCGACCGCACGCCCAATCGGCCAGGGGGCTGGCCTCCTACAAAGGAACCGTTACGCATGGGGTTGCACCGGGTGTTCGTGGCCGCGCGCCTCGAGGTTGGTGGCCAGCGCGATCAGGCCCAGGATCACCGCGAACCACAGGGTGGTGAAGCGGATCAGCATGGTCGCCGCGATGG
Source organism: Thioalkalivibrio sp. ALE31 (assembly GCF_000377405.1). Lineage (GTDB taxonomy): Bacteria > Pseudomonadota > Gammaproteobacteria > Ectothiorhodospirales > Ectothiorhodospiraceae > Thioalkalivibrio. The sequence continues at coordinate 228,494 of NZ_KB905022.1, forward strand.
CGTCGGCCGGCGGCATGTCGGCCCACAGCAGCAGGGCGACCATCACCGCCTCGGTACCGCCCAGTCCCCCGGGCAGGAAGCTCAGCGCGCCGGCCAGCATGGCCAGGGCGAAGACGAAGGCGGCAAACGCGAAGCCGGCCTCGAAGCCCATCGCATTGAGGATCCACCAGAAGGCGAGGGCCTCCGCGCTCCACGCGATGACGCTGAGGGCGGTGGCCCCGGCCAGCAGGGCCGGGCGGTGGCAGCGCCGTGCCTGCAGCAGGATCGTGGCGACATGGTGCAGGCTGCGCCAGACGCGCTGCCCCGGGCGGTCGCTGATCGTCTGTAACCAGGCGAGCGGGCGTCGCCACGACAGGATCACCAGCGCCGCCAGGATGAAGGCCGCGCCGGCTGCGATCAGCCAGGTGCCCTGGGCCACCAGGGTCAGCCCCAGCATGGACAGCAGCACCACCGCGATCAGGTCGGACAGGCGCTCGGAGACGAAGGCGGCGAAGCTGTCCGGGTAGGGCACCCGGCGGCGCTTCAGCAGCACCCCGCGTAGGGCCTCGCCGGCCTTGCCGGGGGTGGTGGTCAGGGCGAAGCCGGCCACATAGATATGCAGGCTGGCGCGCGTCGGGACGGCATGGCCCAGGGTGCGCAGGTAGAGCTGCCAGCGGGTGAAGCGCAGGCTGTAGTTCACCAGCGACAGCGCCAGGGCCAGCAGGACGCCGCCGACGCCCACCAGCTTCAGGGCGCGCCAGACCTCGTCCGCCCCCGCCCACAGCACGACCCCGAGATACAGCGCGACGGCAACGATGATCGAGAGCATCACCGCGCGCAGGCGCCAGCCGGAGAGCAGGACCGCACTCATGCGAGTACGGCGAGGGTCACGCCCATCCATACCGCGACCGTGGCCAGCAGGTGCGGGTCGGTGACCAGGTCGCGCGAGGTGTCGTTGCCGGCGCCGCGCGCGTGCAGCAGGAACAGGTAGCGAAAGATGCCGTAGATCACGAACGGCAGGGTGTAGATCAGCCCATCCGTGCCGTGCAGCGCGATGGTCTCGGCGCTGACGGTGTAGAGCCCGTAGGCGAGCACGGTGCAGGCGGCGCTGATGGCGATGAACTGATCCAGGAGACTGACGCTGTAGTCGTGCAGCACGCGCCGCGTCCCGTCCTGATCCGGTGTGTGTTCGATGGCGCCATCGGCGAGCTCCGCGCGGCGCTTGGAGAAGCCCAGGAACAGCGTCAGCATCAGCCCGCACAGCAGCAGCCATTGCGAGGGTTCGATGCCCAGGCCAAGGGTGCCGGCGAGGATGCGCAGCATGAAGCCGGCGGCGATGCTGAACACGTCGAGGATCACGATGTGCTTGAGCGACCAGGAATAGGCCACGTTCAGCACCAGGTAGGTCAGGATCAGCGCGATCACCCAGGTGCTGACCAGTGCCGCGAGGACCAGCGCGACAATGACCGCGGTGGCGAAGATCGCCCAGGCGGTGGAGATCGCGATCGCGCCGCTGGCGATCGGGCGTTCGCGCTTGGTCGGGTGACGGCGGTCGGCCTCGACGTCGACGATGTCGTTCAGCACGTAGACCGCGCTGGCGATCGCGCAGAATGCGAGGAACGTGACGCTGGCGGCGAGCACCGTCCCGGGTTCGCCCCACTCGTGCGCGAACACCACGCCGAGGAACACGAAACCGTTCTTGATGTACTGGTGCGGGCGCAGCAGCTTGATCAGCGAATGCAGCATGCGGGCGGTCGTCCGTGAAGGTGGTTGCAGTCTACTGACGCGCTCGATGCGTTACCATCGGCGCCGCTGTCGCGCGCACCCGCGTGTGTTTCGATCCCATGTCTCGATCCGCAGGAGAACTGCCATGTCGCTTGTTGCCCGATCCCTTCTGCCCGCCGCCCTGCTGCTCGCCGCCGGGCTGGTGGCCGGCTGCATGTCCGGGGGCGGTCCGGAGCCCGAGTTCGCCGAGGGCCAGCCGTTTCCCGAGCGCACCCTGAATGACCAGCACGGGAACCCGGTCGAGCTGCCGGGCAATGCCCGCGTAATCCTGAAGACCGTCGAGGCGGCCCCGGCCGGCGTCGCCAACGCGGTCCTGAGCGAGATGAGCCCCGCCGAGCGCGAGGGGATCGTCTACATCGCCGACATCCACGAGATGCCGCCGCAGCCGATGCAGAACGTGGTCCTGCCGCGCATGCAGGCGCGGGACTACTCCATCGTGGTGACCTCCAGCGAGGCCGATGCCGGCTTCCTGCCGCACGAGCGCGAACAGGTGACCGTGGTCCTGCTGGATGGCGAGGGCGTGGTGACCGGTGTTGGCCATGCCGGCAGCGAAGAGGCCCTGAAGGACCTGCTCGCCGAGGCCGTCGAGTAAGCCACGCGCATGAGGCTTCCGAGCCCGGGCCGGGGCTGACATGGCCTTTTTCCTCGGCCTGCTGACGGCCCTGGGCTTCGGCGCTGGCGACTTCTTTGGCGGCCTGGCCTCCCGGCGCATCCCGGCCCTGGTGGTGGCCTGCTATTCGCAGATCCTGGCCACCGTCGTCCTGCTGGTGATCGCTCTCCCGCTGGCGGGCCTGCCCGGGACCCAGGCCCTGATCTGGGGCGGGGCCTCGGGGCTCGCCCTGGCCCTCGGGCTGCTGGCCTACTACCACGGCCTGGCCGAGGGCTCGATGGGCCTGGTCGCCGCCGTGACCGGCGTGATCTCGGCGCTGGTGCCGCTGCTGGTCGGGCTGGTGATGGGCGAGCAGCCGGGCCCGCTGGCGCTGGCCGGGATCGCGGCCATCGTGATCGCGATCGGGATGATCTCCGGCGGTTCGCGCAAGGCGAGTCCACGCCGCCTGGACGAGCCCGTGCGTGGCCTGATGGCGCTGGCCCGGGGGGCGCACCCGGTGCGCGGGCTGGTGGACGCGACCATCGCCGGCGTCTGCTTCGGGCTGGTCTTCGTGTTCCTGAACGAGGCCGAGGCGGGCTCGCCGCTGTGGCCGGTGGTGGCGACCTCGGCGGTGGGCGCGCTGGCGCTGCTGGCGGTGATGCTGGTGCGCCGGCCGCAGACCGGGATGAGCCGCTCCACGCTGGTGCTGCTGTCGCTGGCCGGTCTGTTCCAGGCCGCGGCGACGCTCGCCTTTGTCGTGGCCGTGCGCATGGGCCTGCTGTCGATCATCGCGGTGGCCGGGGCGCTGTCGCCGGCCCCGACCGCGCTGATGGCGCGTTTTTTTCAGGCCGAGCGCATGTCGCGGGTGCAACTGACCGGTTTCGTCTTCGCCCTGGCGGGCATCGTCCTCATCGTGCTCGGCGGGCCCGGGTAGGGAACCGGCAAGTCTGTTAAGTTGGCGGCGTGACCCAACCCACAGGAGGTGCCAGGTGTCCGAAGATCCCAAGCCGGAAGTCGTGCGCAGCGACGTCAGCGAGCCCGCAGCCGGGCCGCGCAAGGACGTTACGATGGTCACCGTGGTGTACGTGCTGTACCTGGTGAGCTTCCTGACCGCGCTCACCGCGATCGCTGGCCTGATCATCGCTTATATGAAGCGTGGCGAGGCCGATAGCGTCAGCGTCTCCCACTTCACCTATCAGATCCGCACCTTCTGGATCGGGTTGCTGTTTGCCGTGATCGGAGCCATCACCACGCCCATCGGCATCGGCTTCCTGATCTTCCTGGCCCTGATCATCTGGTTGCTGGTGCGCTGCATCAAGGGCCTGCTGGCCAACAACGACAACCGCGCCATCGAGCAGCCCGAGACCTGGCTCTGGTAGTTCCTGTACGCCGCCCTTGAGCGGCGTTGGTGAATGCGCGAGCGGCTGGAGCAATACCAGGTACTGATCTACCTGGTGGCGATTGCCCTGGGGCTCGGTCTGGGCCTGTCCGAGCCGGAGTTCGGGGCGATGCTGGATGCCGTGCTCTGGCCGGTGCTGGGGCTGCTGCTGTACGCCACGTTCACGCAGACACCGCTAAACCATATGGGCGCGGCGTTTCGCGAGCCGCGCTTGCTGGCGGCGGCGGTGATCGGCAACTTCGTGGTGATCCCGCTGCTGGTCTGGGCGATCCTTCAGGTCGCGCCGGGCGGTCCGGCGGTCCTGCTGGGGATCGCGCTGGTGCTGCTGGTCCCGTGCACCGACTGGTTCATCACTTTCACCCATCTGGGTGGGGGTGACACGCGCCGGGCGATCGCCTTTTCTCCCCTTTCGCTGTTGCTGCAGCTCGCCCTGTTGCCGCTCTACCTGTGGTGGCTCTTCGGTGGCGAGTTCACCCTGGTTCTGGCCGGCGGAGACGTGCTGAAGGCCTTTGCCGGCCTGATCCTGGTCCCGCTGGTTCTGGCGTATCTGACCGAACGCTGGGCCGGGGAAGATCCCGGTCGCGGGCGCGTGATCGCCGGCCTGGGGTGGTTGCCGGTGCCGCTGCTGGCCCTGGTGGTGCTGATCGTCGCCGCATCCCAGGTCCAGACGGTGCTCGACGGGGTCGGTGTCCTGCTGCCGTTGTTGCTGATCTTTTCCGGTTTCCTGGTGGTTGCGGCGCTGCTGGCGCGGGCGCTGGCGCGAGCGTTCGGCCTGCCGGTCGCACAGGGGCGGGTGCTCGCCTTCAGCCTGGGATCGCGCAACTCCTTCGTTGTGCTCCCGATCGCACTGGCATTGCCGCAGGGACTGGAGTTGGCGGTGGTCGTGGTGGTGTTCCAGTCGCTGGTGGAGTTGGTCGGCATGGCCCTGTACCTGTGGTGGGTCCCTCGGCACCTGTTTCCCGCCCGGGCGCCGGCGCCTTGATCGGGCGGGTGTGCCCGCCCGCAAGCCATCGTCATGCGGTCCATGCCGGTTGTGTCTGGATGATCGTCGCGGCCCGAGGGAAGGCGTTGAGCCGGCCGTGGCGAGGGCGCGGGTGTCGTGAATTCGACAGGTTTCTGCGGCGGCGGCCTGCTGTTTTCTGTTTGTCACGGTTTTTTGACGATGCCGGCCTATACTCCGAAACGTGACGGGCGTCTCTCCGGGACCGGGGAGCCAGGGATTTTTTCGGACACGCGGGGAAGACCATGTCCGGATCAGGAAAGATCAACGGGGCCTTGTGGCCCGTAAGGCGCAGCGGGATCCTCGTCGCTGAAGGAGACGCGCGGGACTTTGGTGCGGAGATCTACCGGATGTGTTCCTCGGACACACCCCGTGAAGTCGCCTGGCTGGACATGGGCGGGCATCCCGGGACTCCCGTGCCGCAGCTTTCGAGTGCCTGGCATCTGCGCCGCCTGACGTTCCCGATGCCCCGGCCCTGGCCCGATCTGGGCGGGGTTCGGGTCGGCCTTCTGGATCTGGGACGCTCCCTGCCATCGCAGCTCGTCGACTTCGTCCACGCACACCAGCACGTGAAGTGGATCGCCCTGGTCGATCCGGTGCTGTTGCCGAGCCCGGAATTGCGCGACCTGATCCGGGACAGCTGCTACGACTTCCATACCCGGCCGCTGGATCAGGCCCGCCTGGAAGTGACCCTGGGCCGCGCCTGCGGGATGGCCGTTCTGGAGACACCCGCGGAGCCCGCCGCCGGCCTGCCATCGGGGGACGAAGGCCGACCCATTATCGGCCACAGCGCTCCGATGCAGGCCCTTGCGCGGCAATTGAGCCGGGTCGCGGGATCGGACGCCCCGGTGCTCTTCCAGGGTGAAAGTGGAACCGGAAAAGAGCTTGCGGCTCGCACGGTGCACCGTCAGTCGCGGCGCAGCGAGGGTCCGTTTGTCGCGGTCAACTGCGGGGCTTTACCGGCGCAGTTGATCCAGTCCGAACTGTTCGGTCACGAGGCCGGCGCATTCACCGGAGCGACCCGCCGCAAGATCGGTCAGCTCGAGCTGGCCCATGGCGGGACCCTGCTGCTGGACGAGATCGGGGATCTGGGGCTCGACCTGCAGGTGAATCTGCTGCGTTTCCTGCAAGAGGGGACGCTGCTGCGTCTGGGTGGCCTGCAGCCGATCCAGGTGGATGTGCGTGTCCTGGCCGCGACCCATGTCGATCTGTTCAAGGCCGTAGAGGCCGGGCGATTCCGGGAAGACCTCTACTACCGCCTGAATGTGATTCAGCTGGACGTGCCCCCGTTGCGGGAGCGTGGGGCCGACCTGGTGGAGCTGGCCCATTTCTACTTCGACCGGTTTCGTGGCCAGAACCCGCGTCTGCGCGGATTTACCCGCGCGGCCATCCAGGCGCTCTACAGCCATCGCTGGCCGGGCAATGTCCGGGAGCTGGTCAACCGTATTCAGCGGGCCGTGACCATGGCGGACGGGCGCCTGATCCGGCCGGAGGATCTGGGGCTTGCGGCGCCGCTCGAGGGCAGCGGCCGGGAGACGCTGGCGCAGGCCCGTGCCCGCGCGGAACGCGAGACGGTGATGCGGGCGCTGGGGCAGTGCGACAACAACCTGTCGCGCGCCGCACGCGAGCTGGGAGTAGGGCGGGTGACGCTTTATCGCTTGCTCGACAAGTACGGGATGCGTCCGTCCAAGCACTGAACCCCGGGTTCAGGCGCGATGGAGCGGTCCCGGTTCTGGGGGCACGCCGCGGTGCGCCGTCTGGCGCGCGGCCGGTGTGTTCCCGTTTGCACGGCCCCGAGGGGGCATGGAGAACGCACGTGAACAAGATCCGGGTCGGGAGGTGGGGGGCGGGGCTGGTCCCGCTGTTTCTGGGGTTGTCGGCCACGGTCGCCGCGCAGGAGCCCCGCGAGGCGGTCGGGGACGCGCCACGGGACCAGGGCCCGCAGGTTACGGTCTTCGAGGAGCGCGGCATGCTTACGCCGCAGGGGCAATGGGTGATCGAGCCTTCGCTCGCCTATGTGCACAGCAGCGCGCTAGATGTCTCGATCGAGGGCTTCACCATCATCCCGGCCCTGGCGATCGGGCTGATCGATGTCAGCGAGACGGAACGGGACACGCTGACGGCCGCGGTGGCATTGCGGTACGGGCTCACCGACCGGCTCGAGGTCGGGCTCAAGATTCCCTGGGTCTACCGCGAACAGCAGGTGCGCCGGCGCGACATCCTGGAAGGAACGGAACTGGAGCGGGTGACCGGGTCCACCGGCAGCGGCCTGGGGGATGTCGAGTTCGGGCTGTCCTACCAGTTCAACACCGCCGATCGCGGGCGCCCTTTCTTTATCGGCAATCTGAAGGCAAAGAGCCGCACCGGGACGGACCCGTTCTCGGTGGATCGACGCCGGATCGTGGACGAGGACGGGAACCGGCTCGGCGAGATCTTCCTGGAACAGCCCACCGGATCCGGCTTCTGGGCCGTGCAGCCCAGCGTGACCATGATCTACCCGACCGATCCCGCCGTACTGTTCGCGAACGTCAGCTATCTGTGGAATATCGAGCGGGATGTGGGTCCGGACTACGGCACGGTGGATCCGGGGGACGCCTTCGGCGCCAGCCTCGGCATGGCCATCAGCCTGAATGACCGTACCTCGATGAGCCTGGGTTATGACCACAGCGTGGTGTTTCGGACCCGCGTGGAGAACGATCCCGGGCTGGAGCCCGTGTTTGGTCGGCGCCAGGTGGGGACGCTGCTTTGGGGGGTGTCGCATCGCCTGACTGAACGCACTAGCCTGAACTTCTCGCTGGGGGTGGGGGTGACCGAGTCCGCGCCCGATGTGCAGATGACCGTGCGGGTGCCGATGCGTTTCTGAGATCGCTGCCGCGAACGACGGCGGCGGGGCTACCAGCCGCGACCGCCGTCGGTTAGCTGCTGCTCCAGGGCCCGGCCAAGGTCGCTGCGCGGCATCTGCAGGTTGCGCAGCTCCAGTTGCAGGATTGTCTGGTGCTGGATGGCCTGACCGTCCAGCTGGTTCTGGATGGTCGTGACCCAGCCCTGGCCGCTGGCCGTTTCCGAGACGAACGTCTGTGCCGGGAGGCCCGCCGTCGCGTTGAGAATCGTGATGCGACCGGCGGAGGGGTGGCTCGTCGCGGCGCCAAGGGTTCCCAGTGGATGCAGCGTGCTCTGGTGCAGGATCTCGCCATTCAGGGCCGTGATCTGTTCCAGGCCGATCGCGATCTGCAGCCCGTCGCGGCCGAAGAAGCCACCGCGCTGCTCGGCCAGCACCGCATCGGCGACCACCCGCGGGTCACCCGCGCCGGGAAGCGTTTCCAGTGCCTGGGCCGCGACGGGCAGGCCGACGGCGAGGATGCAAAGCGCCAGGCGGGCAAGCGTCGAACCGGTCCGCGGCCCTCGGGGGGGCGAGGCATCGCATCGCTGCGGGGATATGGGGGCCATGGACGTTACCATTCCCGGGCCCGTGGCAGATTCAGGGTGAAACTGGCCAGGTCGCGGCGCACCACGCCGTCCTCGACGGGTGCGCGGGTGATGGCGGCCCACGTCTGGGGGGCGTTGAAGTTCGCGCGGGCGCGCTCGACCTCTTCGCGGATGATGAACAGGATGTCGTTTACCCAGACCGCCTCGAACTCGGGTCGGCGGTAGCTCTTCAATCCCAGGGCCGGGTCCCCGACCAGGACCTCGCCCTCGCGCAGGCCCTTGATGACCACAAAGTGCCGATAGCCGCGCGTCTCGATCATCGCGATGGCGGGCACGCCCAGCCCCTCCAGGTCGTCCAGGCCGATCCGGAAGCCGTCCGCCGCCAGGCCGGCCTCCGCCCCGAGGTAGTTCTTCATGTCCAGCAGCGAAAAGCCCTGGGCCCGGATCAGGTCCTGGTCACCGCGGCGGAACATGCCGTCAAAGGTGGTGGTTTCCACCGTGGGCCGGTCGTAGTGGTAACTGAGCAGGGTGGCCAGTGCGGCGGAGCCGCAGCTGAAGTCGTATTGCTGCGGGACCACCGAGCGAAAGCGCAGGGCCTTCATGCTCTCGACCGGGACGTTCATGCTGCCAATCATCCCGGGAACCTGCGCCCCGCCCGCCTGGGCCTGCAGCGCCTGGGGTGCCAGCAGGGCAAGCACCAGGATCCCCGGCGCAAGCAGAAGGTGGTGGTGCCGCATGTTCACGGGTGGATCGTGACGTTCACGATCATGGATTCCTGGATGGCCACGTTATGGCCGGTGTTCTGGATGACGGTGGAAAACCCGCGGGCATTGTCGAACGCGCCCGGCGCGATCAGGTTGGTGCCGCTATGGCCGCCCATAACGACGTTGTCATGCAGGGCGATCTGGGAGTGGACCTGGCCCAGCTGGATGTTGCTGACCCCCTGGCGCGCCCGTTGCTGGTTGAGGGTGTCGGCATCCACCGACGTCAGGCCCTGAAGGTCCAGCGTGCCGGATGCGGCGAGGTTTGTTTGACTGTCGCGAGGGTCGGCCGCGCTGGCGGAACCGGCCGCCAGGAGCAGCGTGCCCAGCATCGCGGCGAACAAGGATCGGGTGAACAAGGATCGGGTGAACAAGGATCGGGCGAACAAGGATTGCGAATATCTCGGATGGAGGCGCATGACCGGATTCTCCAGTGCAGGGCCGTGACGCGGCGGGTCTTGGACCCGCCGCGTGGCACGAACTAGTTGCCCAGATTGAGGTGTGCCTGCACCGATACCTGCTGCTGCGTCAGGCTGTTGGCCCCGCTGTTCTGCGAGACCTGGGTGATGCCGGCGGGGGCCACGAAGGAATCGGAACCGATCGAGTTGCGGGCGATGTTGCGCGCACCCTCGGCGATATCCACATAGTTCCCGGTGACCGTGCCGGACAGCTCGTTCTGGCTGACCACCGCGTTGACCTGCAGCATGGTGTTGAAGCTGTCGGTGGCGGTGTTGTTGCCGGAATCCATGACCGCCAGGCTGTTGTCCGAATTGTCGCTCTGATCGCGGGTCACGCTGGCAGTGGAGCCGTTGTTGGCCGCGGCACTGTTGTCGTCGGCATTGGCCGAGCTGTTGTCGGAGCTGTCGTTGCCCGAATCGGAGATGTTCAGGCTGTTATCGGAGCTGTCATTGCCCGAGTCGGCGATGTTCAGGCTGTTATCCGAGTTGTCATTGCCCGAGTCGGCGATGTTCAGGCTGTTGTCCGAGTTGTCGTTGCCCGAGTCGGAGATGTTCAGGCTGTTATCCGAGCTGTCGTTGCCCGAGTCGGCGATGTTCAGGCTGTTGTCGGAACTGTCATTGCCGGAGTCGGAGACCGTCGTGTTGCCGGAGTCCGCCACATTCGTGCTGTTGTCCGAACTGTCGTTGCCGGAGTCGGCGATGTTCAGACTGTTGTCGGAGCTGTCATTGCCCGAATCCGAGACCGTGGTGTTCCCGGAGTCGGCCACACTGGTGCTGTTGTCGGAGCTGTCGGACAGATCGGAGTCATTGATCGCCACCGCCAGCGAGTTCTCGTTCGCGGATGCGCCGCCATTGTCGGCGGTCGAGGAGGCGGTAGCGGTCTGATCGCCGACCTCGCCTTCCGCCGTGTTGGTCGGATTGGCCAGTGCCAGACCGGAACTCAGGCCGAAGGCAAGTGCGATCGCGGAAGCAATAAGCGTTTTCTTGAAGTTCATCATGAATCTCCTTTTGGCTGGTTGGACTGCGCCCGAGGGCAGCGTGGCGACCGGGCCCTTTGCGCCATGGGCGCCACGACCAAACCCGGTAGCAGGAGTCGCGCCAAAACCGGAATAGATCGAGAAAACAATGGGATGGTTGTGATGAACCGTCAGGATCGGGGTTGCGGATGTACCGCCGTTGAAACAGTTCGCGCGCGGCTTTTCGGAAAACCAGTTGCAACTTGCGGAAATCGTGGGGAAAAACCGGATGGAACGAGGTGGCTACCAGGCGAGACAGGTCCGCGGGGGCGATCGGCCCGCGGTCATGCGGAGGTCCTGCATCGGGCAGGGGGGCGAGATGATGGCCCGGTGTCGGGTGCCCCCGATACGCCAGCCAGCTGGCACCCCGACGGCCGCGCGGCGCGCAGGGTCAGCTCAGCGAGGAGCAGCGCGCGCGAGGCGGATCATGCAGGGGGCGTGTTCGGCCGTGTTAGTGCCACCGTAGAAGGGAAATGAACGGTAGCTGCAGCGGCAGTGGCTTCCCAATACGAGCCCCGGGGCCGCGTCCGGGGCTCGCGAGCGGGGCGGGCGCTCGAGGCTAGCGTTCGAGGTACTGCAACTTGTTCTCGACGCCGTCCCATTCCTCGGCGTCTTCCGGCGGGTCCTTGCGCGCGGTGATCACCGGCCAGGTGCGTGAGAGCTCGGCATTCAGCTCGATGAAATGCATCTGGTCCTCTGGTACGTCGTCCTCTGGCAGTATGGCTTCGGCCGGACATTCCGGTTCGCACAGGGTGCAGTCGATGCACTCGTCCGGATCGATGGCCAGGAAGTTCGGGCCTTCGTGGAAGCAGTCGACGGGGCAGACCTCGACGCAGTCGGTGTACTTGCACTTGATGCAGTTATCGATAACGACGAACGTCATGGTGTTTCTCCCTTTTTGTTCAGTCTTGTGACCGGTCGTTTCCGCTGACCGCCCTGGCCGAGCGTGAACCGGCCGTGGCACCGACAGCCGGCAGGATTTCGCCGCATTGTAACGCCTCCCCCGCGGCTGTCGGGAATCCCGGGCGAACCCTGGCCACATTCGGGGGCCTCGCGCCAGCGGCGGATCGATTGCCACGGCCCCTCCGGGACATCGCAATGACAGGGGAACCATCTCGTCACCGCAAGGTGTGGCCACTCCTCAACCCCTCATCGCAGGGCGCAACCCTACCCTTAATCCATCATTGCCAGGAGCGGCCATCGCTTTAACCGTCATCGCGAGGAGCGAAGCGACGTGGCGATCTCTCGGGGCACCCCGGCGCGGGGTCCCCCGCTGAATTCCGATGGTCCCGAAACGGATTGCCACGGCCCCTTCAGGACCGCACAACGAGCGCGTCAATCCGGGTTGCGCAGCGCGTCCTTCATGCGGTAGAGCGCGTCCAGGGCCTCGCGCGGGGACATCTCGTCCGGGTCCAGGGTGTCGAACAGGGCCTTCAGGGCGCGTTCTTCCGGGGCCGGCGCGGGGCGCGCCTCGGGCTCCGGTTCGGCGGCCGCTGGCCCGGGGGGCGCGGTGAACAGGCCGAGCTGGGGCGAGTCGGCGGCCGCGGCGCGGTCCTCCAGCTCGCGCAGGTGGGTGCGGGCGAGTTTCAGCACGTCGGCCGGCACCCCGGCCAGTTGCGCGACCTGCAGCCCGTAGCTCTGGTTGGCCGGCCCCTCGCGGACCTGGTGCAGGAACACGATGCTGTGTTCGTGCTCCATGGCGTCGGTGTGCACGTTGGCCACGGCCGCTTCGCGTTCGGCCAGTGCGGTCAGCTCGAAGTAATGCGTGGCGAACAGGGTCAGCGCGCGGTTGTGGCGCGCCAGGCGTTCGGCGCAGGCCAGCGCGAGCGCCAGCCCGTCGAAGGTGCTGGTGCCGCGCCCGATCTCGTCCATCAGCACCAGGCTTTCGGGACCGGCGTTGTGCAGGATATTCGCGGCCTCGGTCATCTCCACCATGAAGGTGGAGCGCCCGGAGGTCAGGTCGTCGGAGGCCCCGATGCGGGTGAAGATGCGGTCCACCGGCCCGATCTGCGCCCGCGCGGCCGGCACGAAGCTGCCCATGCAGGCCAGCAGCACGATCAGGGCCGTCTGACGCATGTAGGTGGACTTGCCGCCCATGTTGGGCCCGGTGATCACCAGCAGGCGGCGTTCTTCGGGGTCCAGTTCGGTGTCGTTGGCGACAAACGGCGCGTCCAGACCGGCCTCCACCACCGGGTGGCGCCCCTGCTCGATGCGGATGCCGGGATTCTCCACCAGTTCCGGGCAGTGCCAGTCCAGGCGCTGGGCGCGCTCGGCCAGGCAGGCGAGGGCGTCCAGTTCGGCGAGCGCGTCGGCGATGGCGCGCAGGCGCGGGGCGCGGCCCTGAAGCTCGGTGATCAGGCCGTCGAACAGGGCGCGCTCGCGGGCCATCGCCTGCTCGCGGGCGGAGAGGATCTCGTCCTCGAAGCGCTTGAGTTCCTCGGTGGTGTAGCGCTCGGCGTTCTTCAGGGTCTGGCGGCGCATGAAGCGTCCGGGCAGCTCCGCCGAGCGCGTGCGCGAGACCTCGATGTAGTAACCGTGCACGCGGTTGTAGGCGACCTTCAGGGTGGGGATGCCGGTGGCCTCGCGCTCGCGTGCCTCGATCTCGCGCAGGAACGAGTCGGCGTCGTGCTCCAGTGCGCGCAGGCGGTCCAGCTCGGCATCGAAGCCCGGTCGGATCATGCCGCCGTCGGTGACGCGCAGCGGGGGCTCCTCGACCAGCGCGGCGGCCAGAGTGGTGCTCAGGTCGGCCTCCGGGGCCAGGGCCTGATGCAGGGCCTGCAGGGCGTCGCTGTTCCCGGCCACGGGCGTCAGGGCCTGGTGCAGCGGCGGCAGGCGTTCGAGGCTCGCGAGCAGGGCGGTCAGGTCACGTGGGCGCGCGCTGCCAAGGACGATGCGCGACAGGATGCGTTCGACATCCGCACTGCCGGCCAGGGCCTCGCGCAGGGGCGTGGTGGCGTCGGCCTCCAGCAGCGCGGTGATCGCGGTCTGGCGCTCGCGGATGACGGCACGGTCGCGCAGCGGCTGGTGCAGCCACTGCAGCAGCCGGCGCGAACCCATCGCCGAGCGGGTGGTGTCCAGCAGGGCCAGCAGCGATCCCTGGCGTTCGCCGCCGAGCGTCCGGGTCAGTTCCAGGTTGCGGCGGGTGGCCGGGTCGAGCACCAGCATCTGGCTGCGCAGTTCGTGCGCCAGACCGGTGATGTGGGCGAGATCGCCGCGATAGCGGTTCTGCACGTAGGCGAGCAGGGCGCCGGCAGCGGCGATGCCGAGGTCGAGGCCGTCGCAGCCGAAGCCGGAGAGGTCGCGGGTGCCGAAGTGCGTGGTGAGCACGCGCCGCGCGGAGACGCCGTCGAAGTGCCAGTCCGCGTGGCGTTGTGGCGCGAATCCGTCGATCCCGGGGATCGGCGCGGCCTGATCGGGGATCAGGCATTCCACCGGGTCCAGACGCGCCAGCTCGGCGGCCAGTTCGGTCGCGTCGCGCACCTCCAGCAGGCGGAACTGGCCGCTGGCGAACTCCAGACTGGCGATCCCGTAGCCCTCCTTGCGGCCCTTGATCGCGGCCGAGCCGGCGGGGCAGACGGCAACCAGCCGGTTGATGCTGCGGGCCTCCAGCAGGGCCTCTTCGGTAACCGTGCCGGGGGTGACGATGCGCACCACCTCGCGCTTGACCGGGCCCTTCTGCGCGCCTACCGCGCCGGTCTGCTCGCAGATGGCCACGCTCTCGCCCAGCTTCAGCAGGCGCGAGAGATAGCTCTCCAGGGTGTGCACCGGGATCCCGGCCATGGGGATCGGCTGCCCGGCGGACTCGCCGCGCCGGGTCAGGGTGATGTCGAGCAGCGAGGCCGCGCGTTCGGCGTCGTCGTAGAACAGCTCGTAGAAATCGCCCATGCGATAGAGCAGCAGCGTGTCCGGGTACTCGGCCTTGATGCCGAGGTACTGCTGCATCATCGGGGTATGGGAAGAAAATTGTTTAGTGTAAGTCACTTGCGCGCGTTTCTAAGAAAAAAGGGGGTTTCAATTAGACAGTTGTCTAGTACTCGGGGGTTGGCGCGCACGGTATCACGGGCTCGGATGTACCGGTTGGTCATGGCTTCGGTGGTGTGACCGGATAGCGCTTGCGGGTCCAGGCCCTGGATCTTGGCGTCGGTGATGGCCTTGCCTCGGAGGTCGTGCAGGGGGGCGTCGTCGACGCTGGCGCGCTGGCCGCCTCGAAGGCGAAGCCCTCAATCTCCCCACCGACTGCATCACGGTGTAAGCTCTTCCTGAAACCCGGTTGTAGAAGTGAGGATCATGAAGTGCACATGGATGATGTGGGGGCTGTTATTGGCCGCGCCGGGTCTGGCGCAGGCGCAGCACGTGTACAAATGCGAAGGGGCCGGGCCGGATGGCGAGACCATCTACTCGCAGGTGCCCTGCCGCCACGACGCAGAAGAGGTGATTCCTAACAGCGGGCTCGGGCGGAGTACAGGGCGGGCCGCATCTCCCCGATCTTCGACCTCTCCTCAGTCCAGCCAGCGGAATGAGGCTCAGGAAAAGATCATGGATTGGTGCCGTTCTGAATGGAGTGACAACTACCGCATGCAAGAGCACTGCTACACCCGGCAGGTGGAAGCGGCTGGTGAACTCGTCGACATCATGGGTCGGATTGCAGGGGATAAAGAGGCCGAACGTGTGGTGGTGAACTGCAACAACCAGTGGACCATCCCGACCGGCACCCAGAACTTCCGCATGGTCCTGCACTGCGTGAACCGTCAGCTCGAGGCCCGCGAACGGATACGATGACAGCGCGCCGGGTCCGCCTATTCGCGATCAATCGAGACGCGTGATCTCTAGGGTGTATTCCCCATCGCCCTGATGATCACGCAATGTCTTCCCCCAACAAAACGAAGCTTCCAGCTTATCCCGCATCCGTGCGAGACGCACCGTCGGCAACCCGTTGCCCGCCCTCGTGCGGACGCCCTTTGCACCTGTCTAAAACTATCCCGGGACCCCACACAGGAATGCGCCCTGTAGCGATGCCATGGGCAAGCAAGTTTTAGACAGAAATGCGCCCCGATTGGCTTTGTGGTGCGGCTTTCAGCCGATTTGAGCGGCTATCGCTGCATCATCGGGGTATGGGCAGAAAGGGGTTCGGCGGTGCTCATCGGTTCGGCTGCGCTCGATCCGGGCAAACGCGCAGTATACGGATGCAGCGCGCCACATGGCAGGTGGGTCTGGCCTGGCATGTTGTGCCACACTCGAGGCCGTGCGGCGGACGCCACGTCAGGGAGGGGCGAACATGATCGGGGAAGAGGATCGGCGCAATCACCGGCGGATGCAGGTGCAGGGCGAGGCGCGCATGACTTGGCGCTCCAGCGGCGAGTCGGTCGCGGTGCAGCTGGAGGACCTGTCGGCGACGGGCTGTGCGTTCGTGGTCCAGCGCGAGACCGACCCGGGGGTCGATGTCAGCGTGGTGGTGCCGAGTCCCGATGGCCGCCTGGCGGGGCTGGAGCGCCACGGCCGCGTGGTGCGCTGTGACGCCGTCGATCCGGCCGATGGCGGCGGCTGGCGGGTTGCGGTCGCCTTTGATACGGAGGGATGATCGCGCCATGACCGCCGCATCCAGCAGCACGATCCTGACTTCGGGGGAAGCCGACGCCCCCGGCCTCTCCGCGCTGGTGTACGACCTGGGCGAGCGCCTGATGGCACGGGGCGAGCGTCTGTGTACCGTGGAATCCTGCACCGGTGGCGGCATCGCCCAGGCGATGACCGATATCCCGGGCAGCTCGCAGTGGTTCGAATGCGGCTGGGTGGCGTACTCCAACGCGGCCAAGACGGCGATGGTCGGGGTCCCGGCCGAATTGATCGCGGAACACGGCGCGGTCAGCGAGGCCGTGGCGCGCGCGATGGTCGAGGGCGCACTGGCCCGCTGCGACGCGGATCATGCCCTCTCGGTCACCGGGATCGCCGGGCCCGGTGGCGGGACCGCGGAAAAGCCGGTCGGTACGGTCTGCTTCGGCTGGCAGACGCGCGGCCAGGATGCCCGCGTCGCGACCCGTCATTTCCCCGGCGAACGCCACGCCGTTCGTCTGCAGTCAATGCTCCACGCCCTGAGCGAACTGCTCGCCCACGAGGCGGCCTGACGCCGCTCGGGGCGGGTTTCGTGCCCGGCATTGATCCGCGCAGGATCCCGGGTTGGGTCGTTCCCCGCCCTGTGGGATACTGCGGCCCCGTATCCGGCCCGCAACGGGTCGGAAACCATCGCTGCAAGTATCGGGAGGCAAACCGTGGACGAGAATCGCAAGAAGGCCCTGACCGCCGCACTGGGGCAGATCGAACGCCAATTCGGCAAGGGCGCGGTGATGCGCATGGGCGATCAGCAGGCGGTCGACGTCCCCGCGATCTCCACGGGCTCCCTGGCGCTGGACATCGCGCTGGGCATCGGCGGCGTGCCGCGCGGGCGCGTGGTCGAGATCTACGGGCCGGAGTCCTCGGGCAAGACGACCCTGACCCTGCAGGTGGTGGCCGAGGCGCAGAAGGTGGGCGGTACCGCCGCGTTCGTGGATGCCGAGCATGCGCTGGACCCGACCTACGCCGAGAAGCTGGGCGTGAACGTGGACGACCTGCTGGTCTCGCAGCCGGATACCGGCGAGCAGGCGCTGGAGATCGCCGACATGCTGGTGCGCTCCGGCGCGGTGGACGTGGTGATCGTCGACTCGGTGGCCGCGCTCACGCCCAAGGCGGAGATCGAGGGCGAGATGGGCGACTCCCACGTCGGCCTGCAGGCACGCCTGATGTCGCAGGCGCTGCGCAAGCTGACCGCCAACATCAAGCGCTCCAACACGCTGGTCATCTTCATCAACCAGATCCGCATGAAGATCGGCGTGATGTTCGGCAGCCCCGAGACCACCACCGGTGGCAACGCGCTCAAGTTCTACTCCTCCGTGCGCATGGATATCCGCCGTATCGGCGCGATCAAGAAGGGCGACGAGGTGATCGGCAACGAGACCCGCGTAAAGGTCGTGAAGAACAAGATGGCGCCCCCGTTCAAGGAGGCCTACTTCGAGATCCTCTATGGCGAGGGTATCTCGCGGGTCGGCGAGATCATCGAGATGGGCGTGAAGGAAGGCCTGATCGACAAGGCCGGCGCCTGGTACAGCTACAACGGCGAGCGCATCGGTCAGGGCAAAGAGAACGCCCGCCAGTACCTGAAGGACAACCCGCACATCGCCGAAGAAGTCGAAAAGACCCTGCGCGACCGCCTGCTGCCGAAGCGCAACAAGGCCGCGGCGGAGGACGCGCCGGTCGATGCCCCGGTCGAGGAGCAAGGCTGACCCGGCCGACCCGGAGGCCGCGCTGGAGGCGGGCCTCCGGTTGCTGGTCCGGCGCGAACACTCCGCGCTGGAGCTGAGCCGCAAGCTCGCCGAACGCGGCTTCGAGCGGGAAGCGGTCGATACCGCGCTCGAGCGCGCGCGCGAGCTCGACTACCTGAGCGACACCCGCTACGCGGACTTCATGGCCCGCCACCGCACGGAGCAGGGCTACGGCGAACAGCGCATCCGCGCCGAACTCGCCCACAACGGTATCGGCAGCGATACCGTCAATGCCGCCCTCGAGGCCCTGGAGGTCGACTGGACCGATCAGGCCCGCGGCCAGCTCGAACGCCACTTCCGCCACCCCCCCGAGACCCGTGAGGACGAGGCCCGCATGCTCCGCCACCTGGCGGGGCGCGGCTTCCCCGGCGGCGTCGCCCACCAGGCCCTCGCCGCCTGGAAAGACGCATCATCCAGGGACTGATGTGGGAGCGGGCTTGCCCGCGAATGCTCCCGCCGATGGTTATGTTGGCGTTTTCGCGGCCAAGGCCGCTCCCACAATGCACTTCCCGAGCACCGGAAGCATGGCCCGAAGGCGGGCCCGGCAATACGCGGCTGGGGCGCTTGCGTGATAGCATTCCGGGTTTGACCCCAACGCTCACCGGAACCGCATGAAAAGCGCCGACATTCGCCGGAGTTTCCTCGAATTCTTTGAAGGGCATGGCCATACGATCGTGCCGTCCAGCCCGCTGGTACCGGGCAATGACCCCACGTTGCTGTTTACCAACGCGGGCATGGTGCAGTTCAAGGATGTGTTCCTCGGGCGCGAGAAGCGTCCGTATACCCGGGCGGTGTCCACGCAGCGCTGCGTGCGCGCGGGCGGCAAGCACAACGACCTCGAGAACGTCGGCTATACCGCGCGCCACCACACGTTCTTCGAGATGCTGGGCAACTTCAGCTTCGGCGACTACTTCAAGCGCGACGCGATCCACTACGCCTGGCAGTTCCTGACCGAGTCCATTGGCCTGCCGCCGGAGAAGCTGTGGGTCACGGTCTACGAGACCGACGACGACGCCTACAGCGTCTGGGCGAACGAGATCCAGGTGCCGGCCGAGCGCATCATCCGCATCGGCGACGACCCCGATGGCGGTTCCGACAACTTCTGGCAGATGGGCGACACCGGCCCCTGCGGCCCCTGTACCGAGGTCTTCTATGACCACGGTCCGGAGGTGGAGGGCGGCCCGCCCGGTTCCCCGGACGAGGACGGCGATCGCTACATCGAGATCTGGAATCTGGTGTTCATGCAGTACGACCGTGACGCGGACGGCACGCTGAACCCGCTGCCGCGCCCGTCGGTGGATACCGGCATGGGCCTGGAGCGCCTGGCCGCCGTACTGCAGGGCGTGCACTCCAATTACGAGATCGACCTGTTCCAGGACCTGATCGCGGCCGCCGCGCGCGTGACCGGGGCGAAGGAGAGCGATTCCGCCTCTCTGCGCGTGATCGCCGACCACATCCGCTCCATCGCCTTCCTGATTACCGACGGCGTGCTGCCGTCCAACGAGGGCCGTGGCTACGTGCTGCGCCGCATCATCCGTCGCGCCGCGCGCCATGGCTTCAAGGTGGGCGCGCAGGACGCCTTCCTCTATCAGATGGTCGGCGACCTGGTGCGCGCGATGGGCGAGGCCTTCCCTGAGCTGGCCGAGGCGCAGGCGCAGGTCGAGAAGGTGCTGGAGAAGGAAGAGCGCAAGTTCCTGGAGACGCTCGACAAGGGCATGAAGATCCTCGAGGACGACCTGCGTGATCTCGAAGGCCAGGTGATCCCGGGCGAGACCATCTTCCTGCTGTATGACACCTACGGCTTCCCGGTGGACCTGACCGGCGATATCGCCCGCGAGCGTGGCCTGGAACTGGACATGGCGGGCTTCGAGTCCGCGATGGCCGACCAGCGCGCCCGGGCCCGCGCCGCCAGCCACTTCTCCATGGACGACGGCGGCCTGCCGCAGGTCGATCTCGAGACCACATTCTCCGGTTACGAGACCGTCGACGACGAGGGTCGCGTGGTCGCGCTGTACCAGAACGGCGAGCCGGTCGAACGACTCGAGGTCGGGGCCGAGGGCCTGGTGGTACTGGACCGCACGCCGTTCTACGGCGAGTCCGGCGGCCAGGTGGGCGATGTCGGCACGCTCAGTGGCTCCGGGGTGCGCTTCCAGGTCGCTGATACCCGCAAGCAGGGCGCGGCGCACATCCATGTCGGCCAGGTCCGCGCCGGCACGCTGGAGGTCGGCCAGACGCTACAGGCCGCGGTCGAAGGCCCGCGCCGCGAGAACATCCGTCGCCATCACTCGGCGACCCACCTGCTGCACAAGGCCCTGCGCGACCAGTTGGGCGACCACGTCCAGCAGAAAGGTTCGCTGGTGGACCCGGAGCGCCTGCGCTTCGACTTCACCCACATGGAGCCGCTGACCGACGAGCAGCTGCGTGCCATCGAGGCCCAGGTGAACGCCGAGATCCTGGCCAACGAGGCCACCGATACCCGCGTGATGGACATCGAGTCGGCGATGGAGTCCGGCGCGGTCGCGCTGTTCGGCGAGAAGTACGGCGATCAGGTCCGGGTGCTGAAGATTGGCACCTCCGTGGAGCTGTGCGGCGGCACGCATGTGGATCGTACCGGCGATATCGGCTTGTTCCGCATCACCTCCGAGGGCGGGGTGGCGGCCGGTATTCGCCGTATCGAGGCGGTGGCCGGCGAGGTGGCGCTGCGCTGGGTCGACCAGCAGCTCGGGTACCTGGATGCGATCGCCGATCGCCTGCGCGCCGGTCGTGGCGAGGCGGCCGACAAGGTCGCCCAGTTGCAGGAGCGCTCGCGCGAACTGGAAAAGCAGATCGAACAGCTCAAGGGCAAGTTGGCCAGCCAGGCCGGCAGCGATCTGGCCTCGCAGGCGCAGGAGGTCGGCGGCGTGCAGGTGCTGGCCGCGAAGGTCGAAGGCGTGGAGCCCAAGGCCCTGCGCGACATGGTCGACCAGCTCAAGCAGAAACTCGGCAAGGCGGTCGTGGTCCTGGGTACCGCCACCGGCGAGGGCAAGGTCAGCCTGGTGGCGGGCGTCACCAAGGCCGAGACCGGCCAGTTCAAGGCCGGCGACCTGGTCGGTCATGTCGCCGCGCAGGTGGACGGCAAGGGCGGTGGCCGCCCGGACATGGCGATGGCCGGAGGCCAGAGCCCGGACAAGCTGGAGGCCGCGCTGGCCTCGGTCGCCGACTGGGTACGCGAACGCGCCTGATCGGCCACGAGTCTGCGCAGCCGTCATCGCGAGGCGCGCAGCGCCGCGGCGATCTCCAGGGGTTGCCCCGGCGCTGGAAGGCGGGTGGTTCCGGTGGTTTCGGACGGCGGTTGCCGCGGCCCCTGACGGGGCCTCGCAACGACGGTGGTCTTTTCATCGCGAGGCGCGCAGCGCCGCGGCGATCTCCGGGGGATCGCGCCGCCGCTGACGGGCCTCGCAACGACGGATATTTTGTTGTCTAATGGTGGCCTTTTAAGTAAACGCTAATGGATGGGGTGCGCCCCGTCCGGACGGCCGCAAGGGCCGGGCACGGAACGGAATCTTGAAATGGCGTTGCTGGTACTCAAATTTGGCGGCACCTCGGTGGGCTCGCCCGAACGCATCCAGGCGGTCGCGGAACGCGCCCTGAAACTGCGCGAGGAAGGGCACCAGCTGGTGATCGTGGTCTCCGCGATGAGCGGCGAGACCGATCGTCTGCTGGGGCTCGCCCACGCGCTGAACCCGCGGGCGGATGGCCGCGAGCTGGACGTGCTGCTGTCCACCGGCGAGCAGGTCACCATCGCGCTGCTGGCGATTGCGCTGGAGGCGCGCGGCTGCGACGCGCGCTCCTACACCGGCGCGCAGGTGACCATCCGCACCGACAGCGCGCATAACAAGGCGCGCATCCGCAGCATCGACGATGCCCGCGTGCGGGGCGACCTGGACGCCGGGCGCGTGGTGGTTGTGGCCGGTTTCCAGGGCGTGGACGAACACGGTGCGATCACCACCCTGGGCCGGGGGGGCTCGGATACCACGGCGGTCGCGCTGGCCGCGGCGCTCAAGGCCGACGAGTGCCGCATCTACACGGATGTCGACGGCGTCTACACCACCGATCCGCGCCTGGTCCCGAATGCCCGCCGGTTGCACAGCATCACCTTCGAGGAGATGCTGGAGATGGCAAGCCTCGGTTCCAAGGTGCTGCAGATCCGGGCGGTGGAATTCGCCGGCAAGTACAACGTCCCGTTACGAGTGCTGTCCTCGTTCGAGGAAGGACCGGGGACCCTGATTACCACGGAGGAGGATGCGCAGGTGGAACAGGCGCTGGTTGCGGGTATCGCGTTCAATCAGAACGAGGCCCAGCTGACGATTCAGGGCGTCCCCGATCAGCCGGGGGTCGCGCATCGCATCCTCGGCCCGATCGCGGAGGCCAATATCGAGGTGGACATGATCGTGCAGAACGTGGGCGCGGATCAGACCACCGACTTCACCTTTACGGTTCATCGCAACGACTACGACAAGGCCCTCGAGATCCTGCAGGCGGCGGCCAGGGACCTCAACGCCCGCGAGGTCGCCGGCGACACCCACATCGTCAAGATCTCCGTGGTGGGCGTCGGCATGCGCTCGCACGCCGGCATCGCCAGCAAGATGTTCGAGGCCCTGTCGCGCGAAACCATCAACATCCGGATGATCTCCACCTCGGAAATCAAGATCTCCGTGGTGGTGGATGAGAAGTACCTCGAACTTGCGGTACGTGCATTGCACGATGCATTTGAACTCGAACACGACCCAGCCGGTCAACAGGAGGACGGTTAAGGATGACAGACCGTAAAACGGTTACCGGACGACCGACTCCGTCCGACACAGGCACTGCGGAGAAGAGCATGCTCATTTTGACTCGACGTGTGGGCGAGACCCTCATGATCGGCGAGGATGTGTCCGTCACCGTCCTGGGGGTCAAGGGCAATCAGGTCCGCATCGGCATCAACGCGCCCCAGGACGTCGCGGTCCATCGCGAGGAGATCTTTCAGCGCATCCAGCGCGAATCGAACGTCGCCGGCGGTGACGGCGGCGGGGAGAACTCCGGTGGCGGTGGTAGTACCGGGGCCGGGGGTGTGGCCGCAGGCGCACGCGACGACTGAACCCTCGGCAGGCAATGTCAGGGCCCGGAGGCGGATCACCGCCTGCGGGCCTTTCATTTGGCCGCCCAAGAACGTATCCTGTGCCGCGTTTCCGGAGAGTTGGCCGAGCGGTCGAAGGCGCTCCCCTGCTAAGGGAGTATGGGTCAAAAGCCCATCGAGGGTTCGAATCCCTCACTCTCCGCCACCTATTCAATAAAATCAGTGAGTTAGGGTCGAATATAAGACCCGTCCCCTCACTGACCCCCTTATTTGCGATGCTCTTGCGTTTCCCTTTCTCGCCAGCGACGAAAGGAGAAAACGCTATGCTTCAGCACAACCAATCAGTACACCGCTGCCAGGCGGCCACCACGCACGGCACCCGCTGCCGGAACACCGGCACCCAGTGGGTCGCACTGGATCACGATACCGAATCCCTGCTGTGCCCGGAGCACCAGCGCCATGCCCGCGAAGGCCGGGTGCGAGTTCTCCAGTCGCAGCCCCGGGAGGTGTTCGCATGAATGCCTCGGAGCCCATGAACGAAGCGGCAGCCGCCACGGACTGGAACCGGGAGGTCTCGAAGCGCATCCAGCGCTTGCAGACCATCGAACGGTTCTGCGGGCACATCGCGGAAGGCGGCGTCGACGATGACCAGTTCCTGTATTGGTGGGCCGAAAACGAGATTCGGGCTGGGCGGGAGTTCCTGGACCGCCTCTATCGCGAGTTCGGTGCGCGGGAAAAGGGAAACCCTGGCTCGGAGCAGGTGCTGAAGGAACTGGACAAGCGCACCCTTCGCCTTCAGACGGTCAGCGAGGCGGCCAGCCTACTGGTGGACTCCAACGAAGCGCCGCCGGCGGTCTGGTTCTGGATTAGCAAGGAAACCGCCGCAGCGGAAGCACTGGTGGGCCGCTTGTGGGAAGCGTGCCGGCAAGCGTCAGGATTGAAGCCAGTTACCGTGTGAGGCCCGGCGGGAGAAAGGCCCCGGTGGTTTGGAAACTGCCGGGGTCTTTTCGCTGCAACGTGTGTTCGTTACCGACGATCCAGGGCTTTGGCGATTTTATCGACGAGTACCGTTGCCCCTTCCTTTACCATCAAGGTTTCGCCCGCGCCCACCAGAAATACTTCGGTCTGTTTTTCCCCCGGTTGGTCGTAGCCGCGAAGCGCTGCAACACGATCCGCCCGAATGAAAATGGGATCCTGCCCGGTTATCGACTTGCTTTCGATGAACATCGGTTTTTCCTTGTTGAAAAGTTAGGGCCGGTTTCTCCCCGGGGACCGGCGGCCCCTTGGAGTGCGTCAGTGGTCGCACTCGGGAGGATCAGCGCAACGTGGGGAGGAAGCCAGAAAAGCCCAAGCCGCGCTGAATTCCTTGGTTACTTCAGCGCCACCGCCTGCTCGCCCGAGCAATGGCCGGTCCGTTCAATCTCTCTCGCGACCCGTTGCACCCACCGCCAATGGCCCGCAAGCAATTCGCTTGCGTGTTGCCAGGCGCTGGTCAGGGCTTCGGCCCTGTCCGGGTATCCGAAGCTCACGAACGCCGCTGCGTTCTTCATGTCGGGTTCACCTGCTAGCGCTTGCCACCAATCCGAGTCGCGATCAGCGACCCCATGCAGGCGCGTTTCGGCCGCATAGCCGGCGCAGAACATCGCGGCCCATTGCAGGCATTGACGCTCGAAACACATAGACACGTTGCCGCTCTCTCTGTGCAGCGGGTCCAGGGTGCCCGGGGCGCTGGCCGGTTGTCCGGTTGCGTCCAGGCGCGTCACCGCCCCGCCGGTGCCGCACGGGGCAAGCCGCGCGTCCAAGCGAGCGGGCGTCAGACCAAATGCCAGCCATGCGACCAGGTGCCCGGCCTCATGGGTAGCAATGGTCCGGCGGTCCCGGGGATACCGGGGCCACGTCGCACTGCGGGTTGCCTCGTTACAGTTCATCGCCCGCGCGCTCCAGCGTCTCGGAGTGCGGCCGCTGAATGGGAAGGTCTCCCAGGTCCTGCGGCGGCTCCTGGTGGGCCGTGGCGAGTAGCTGCGGTGTCAGTCCCGCTTCAAGCGTGGCGAGGCCACCGCTGGCCTGGACGCAATGCCGATACCGCACGAAGGGCTTGATCGCCTCGGGCAGGGTTTGCTCGACTTCGGCGGCCATGCCCTTCCAGTAGGCGGCGTGCGCATCGGTTGCCGCTTCGAGCGCGGCCTCGACTTCGGTTTCCAGTCGTTCGGCCTCGACACGCCAGCGCGTCACGTCCTCGGGGCGGTGGTCACTACGGGCCGCCTTCAGCTTGTCGAGGGCGCTCTCGAGTTGCCGCTCAACCTTGGCGAGGCGCTTCATGGCGGCGTTGTAATCCCTGACGCTCATCATGCACCCCCGCGAATGGCACCCAGCCGGCCCATGGGGACCACGCCGATATCCGCGCGAACGGTGAACGGGGTCCCGTCCATGGTGGTGTCATTGCGCGCCGGGGATACGTCGGTGGGGCGCTGCCCTTCGCTCGACTCCAGGAACAGGCGACCGACGACCGGGGCCACGGCCGGGCTTGCCAGAAGATACCAGCGGCCAGATGCGAGCCACGGCGCACCGATCACCTGAATATCCGCGCCAATGTCGTGGATCAGCTTCAGGGACGTGTATTCCAGATCGGCGGCCACGATCAGGAAGGCCGGGCGCAGGTTGGCAACGTTCTTCGAGGGCGTCGGCTGGTTGCGCATGGCGGCCATCGCAGCGCCCAGGCTGGAGGCATCCAGGGGATCGCCCACCACGTTGCCATGCGCGGTGTGAAACATCGGCTCGCCATCACCCAGGGCCGGATTATCCTCGAGCATCGAATAGACCAGCTTCCCTTCGGTGCGGCCGGTGGCGGCGCCCAGGTTGCCGAACACGCTGGCCACCAGGTCCACGTCATCATTGATGATCGCCTCGCGCGATACCAGGATCTTGCGGCCGTAGGTGTGGAGTTGCGCATGCAACCCACCGGAGACCGTCACCACGTCGCCTTGCTTGAACTCCGCGCCTTCGGGTGTCCGTGGCAGATCGTCCAGAACATCCGCGTGCGGGAACTCCGCAGGCAGGAAGTTCTTCATCGGCACGGGCGCGGTGAAGGCCCGGTGTTCAGCAGCCTGCTGGTCGTACCGCAGGCCGGTCACGGTGGCAATGGCCTTGCCCAGGGCGAACCCGAAGGCGTTGGATTTCAGGCCGGCGGCCAGCGCCTTGCGGCGGTCATCGCCCAAGGGGCGGTTCTGCTCGAGGCCCTGCACCAGGGCATAGTCCTCGGCAAGATCCCGCAGCTTGACGTCCTCGCGCGCCATACGCTCCGCGACCGGGTGCGGCCGTTTCGGGGCCAGACCGGCGCGAATGGCGATCCAGTCGGGCAAGGCGTCCAGCGCGTCGTTAATCCAAGGGGTTTTGTTCGACATGGTAGGCTCCGGCTATGGGTATACGAAATACGATATACCCGGAGCATTGAAACGGCGCCGCCAATTTTTCAGTAGCCGCGCGTGGCCAGATCGTAGATGCGCCGCTGCGATCGCACTGTGGGGGCGCCCGACCGCAGTACATCGAACAGGGCGCGGCGGTACGGCCCCAGGTCGGTGCCGTCCGTATTTCGCACGCGTGGCCAGGTGCTTGCCTCAAACCGCTTCAGGTCCCGCGCGAGACGCCCGGCACGATCCCAGGCAGACAGTTCCGAATCCGGATCCAGGATCATGGCCGCTTGCTTTAGGGCGCGATTGCGCACGCGTAGAAGGTCCGTGCCGGTCAGGTGCAGGGCATTCTCGAGGGCATCCCCATCCAGGTAGCGCCGTAAGCCGGTGCGCAGCCAACGGGCCGCCTCGGGCGGCATCTCGCCCGATTCAGTCTCAAGGGCGCGCACCGCCTGCTGTAGCAGCTCAAGACTCACTCGCGCACCCTTGGCCCGCTGGAGGCGATTGGGCAGCGGAATCCCCTTCCCCCTTTTCCGGTTCCACGGGAACATCCCCGATAACCAGGGCGGCGGCGTCGGACTCGAACGGTTCCGGGGTCAGGTCCAGGTCGCTGATATCCAGGGAAGTGCCGTCCTCAAGATCGGTGCCATCGTCCGGAGCGCCCGCAGCGGCCCCGGCCGCTTCGGCCGCCGCCTCTTGTGCCTCCAGCGCTGCGGCCAGGGCATCCATGTAGAGCTCGTCCAGTTCGGCACGGATCGCGCCCGGGGCCTCCAGTTCCACCAGGTGCTCCAGGCGAGTGACTACCGCATCCATAAAGCGATCCCCGGCCGCCTCTAGCATCGCCACATTCGCCTCGGCTTCGTCCGCCCGAGCGGCGGCGCGTTCGGCTCGGTCTTCGGCCGCTTCGGCACGTTCCAGGGCCTCCCGGAGTTCACTTCGCAGCCCCGCCATGTCATCCATGACGGGTTTCAGCAGCGTGGCGCGCAGGCGGGCCGGGTCGCCATGCTGTAGCACCCGCTCGGTGGCCTTCACCGGATCCAGGCGGCCGGACGGGTCCAGCAGCACGCGGCCCTCCTTGACCCACCGGGATACCGTCTGCCGGGAGACGTTCAGCATCCGGGCGAACTGCGCAGGCCGAACGCGGACGCCAAGGTCCGGCTCTGGCAAAAGTGACAGGTCCGCCCCGTGGCCATCTTCGGCGGTGGTTTCGTCTTCGGTTGTCATGGTGTAACCCGATTGGTTGCCTTTATTCCAAGCCCGCTAACTAGCGAAAGATCGCGCCTCTCTGCACCCGTACCTCTGCACTTGCCAGAAGGACCCGCGCCGCCCTGGTTTGTCCGATCTAGAGCGTCCGAACCGACCGAAACCGTCCGATTCCGTCCGCTCGGGTTTACCTGTCCGGGTGTCCGTCCGTCCGGTGTGTCTTTAGACACCGGACGGACGGACACCGGGCACCCACCATTGGGGCTTCGGGCAAGGCTGGTTCGGGTCCCCTGGTGAAAGGAGCAAGACCCCGAAACCCCGGTGCGGAGTGAAGTCACCCCGAACAGCGGGTGTCCGTCCGCAGTCACATGCGCCCCGCGCCGGACGGTCATGTGAGCCACACATGCAGCTCATTCGTCTCAATGTGGCCGTCCCGCTTCAGCGCTGTGCGCACCTCGTACCAGCGGTTCCTCGGCATCAGCTCGGGCACGCAGGCCGCGCGCCAATCGTCCAGCAGCACCCGCACGGCATCAGGCTCACGGCCTGCCGCTTCGATATTGGCGCGCTGCTTTGCATCAAGCTCTCGGAGCACCTGAAGGGCCTTGCGCTGATTGGCCCCAAGCGCGGGCGTGGAGTGGGCAGGGTCGACGTCGCTGGGATCCAGAACCACCGAGGTCACCGCTGAACCGTCGGCCATCTGTAGACCGGGAAGATCAACCTCCCGCAGTCGCAGTCCAACAGGATCAGGAAGGGGTGCATCCTTCATCTTCTGCGCCCGCAATTCGATCTGGCCGCCTTCATGCAGGCACAGGCGGTACTCGGCATCCAGCGCACCTTTGAGCGCCATGGCGCCCCGGTGCCGGGTCTTGTCCCCGTGGCCTGTGTGATGCACCAGCAAGAGCGTGCATTGGTAGCGCTGGATCAGTTCGTCGCACGCGGCAATGAAGCGGCCCATGTCCATGGTGCTGTTCTCATCGCCGGGTCCGAAGTTACGGGCCACGGTGTCGACCACGATCATGGCCGGGGCCCCGGTGCTAGCGACCAGTTCGTCAATGCTCGCCATCAGCTCCTGTACCTTCTCAGCATCACCAAGGGGCACGGGGCCGGTGGTGACTGCCAACGGCACATCGTCCAGCACAATCTCCTGGTCATGGGCGATTGCATGGATACGGCGCGCGAAGCCTCCGTGCCCTTCGCCCGCGACGTAGATCACGGGCCCGGATTTCTCGACCGCGTGACCACACCACGACCCGCCGATTGCAACAGCAAAAGCCCACGCGAGGGCGCAGAAGGTTTTGCCGGCACCAGGATCACCGAAGATCAGGGCCAGCGTGCCGGCTTCCAGAACATCGCCTATCAGGTATTCGGGTGAGCGGGCTTCGAGGTCTTTGGCCAGGACCAGGCGCACGGCACGGGAAGCCGGGGCTTCAGGGACCGGCACAGGAATGGTTGGCGCACTCATGCACGCACCGCCTCGAACAGGGTGCCATCCTGTCCCAGGACCCGACGCACGCCGTCGCGCATCAGGGCTTCCACCAGCGCCCGCAGGAACGCCCCGTCAACGTCACCGACACGGACCAGAAGCACCGGGTCGTGGCCCGCAATGCCCCGCCAGTCCATTGCGGTGGGGTCATCGTCTACAGGAGCGACCACCACCAGTTGCGTCGACTCGGGCCCGTTCCAGGTATAACCGTTGCCATTGATCCTTTCGTGAGCCCACCGCCAGGCAGCCGGACCCGTCACCACCCAAACGGTGGCGTTCGGGTCACGCAGTCGAGCGGCTTGCCGCTTCGCGTAGGGCGGTAGCCGGCGGCCTCGGGTGCTATAATCGTTAGCGAGCGCACCCCTGTGCTCATCCCCCGCGCCCCGCGCCGTCCCACCGGCCGGGGCGTTTCTGTTGGCGGCAACCATCAGACGCTCTCCCGGGCGCGATCAGCTTCCCAGGCTTGCAGGTCTTCAAGTCGCCAGCGGGTACAGCGCGGACCCAGCCGTATCGGCTGTGGGAACCCCCGGGAGTGAATCCAGTACCACGGGGTCTTGGGGTGGATGTTGTACCGGCGAGCGAGGTCGCGTTCCGAAAGGAATTGAGTCTGGTCGGCCATCTGTGTACCTCGTCACGTTGTGTTGTGACGGGTACATTCGCGGTTGCGGGCGGGGCTTGTCGGGGACGGTTGTACTGGAATTCGGAGGGTGAAATATCCCCCCTCGGTCTTGAGTTGCAACGTTACCGGGCCGCCAGGAACCGGGACCATTTGGGATCGTTGCCTTCGGCCTGGTCACGCAGATAGTGCCGGGCCTTCTTGATCGTGTCAGGCGTGTAATCGATCGGTTCTGCGACCAAGCGCAGTAGAGTTGCCATGTCTGTGTCATCAAGGCGGAAGGCCTTGAGGGGTGCGGTCCGCGGGTCAGCATCGGATTCAAGGGGGAGATGGCGACCCGCTTGCCGAAACTGCGCATGCCAGAGGATGCGCAGGAGTCGTCGAGGGCCGCGGTATCCTTCTGCGCTCGCGCGCATATCCGGATGGTCGGGTTCCGGAAAGGTCTCTGTGAAGCGGTCGGCCAAGCCCTGAAGCACTTCAGAGAGGGCGGGCCAGTATTTCCAATCGTACCTGTGGTCCAGGTGTTCAATGGGGGGCAGCGTGTGAGCTTCCGCGAGAAAGCGGGTTTGTGGGTCCGAATGAGTCAAACCGGCCATCAACCAATCCCAAGGGTTGCCGGCGGAGTTCACTGAAATCCCGTGCTCCGCGGCGACGGCATCGCGCTGTTCGATGAGGTTTGCCACTTCCCTCAGCTTCAACTCTATAGCTTGTTCGATATGTTCTACCTCCGCGGCCGCATTCTCAGTTGCCTCGATCTCCCTCCGGTTTGCCAACCCCATCGGCACCAGAATTCCGTCCAGCAGGAATATCTGCCGATGAAAGGGCGGGGGAATCCCCTTCGCGAGGTTCGCGAACACGCGGACCATATCCGGGCGGTTACGGTCGGCCCGCATCTTCCGTGCGATGGCCCGCTCGCTCTTGAAGCTCGCGTGTTTCGTGACTTCCTCCAGCATCGGCCAGCCCCACTGTGCGGCGCGCTCCATGTCGGTCCGAGCGTTCATGCGCCACCCCCGGCCGCGAATTCGGCCCATTCCTGCATCAGCGCGCGGCGCTTCTCGAGCAGGTCTCCGCGGCGGTATGCGCGCTCCACCGCGTTGGGGATGACGTGGGCGAGAGCCATCTCGCAAACTTCGTTTGGGTAGCTGGTAGCTTCGGCGGCCCAGTCCCTGAAGGTTGAGCGGAAGCCGTGGGGTGTCGCGTCGACCTGCATGCGGCGCATCAGCGCGGAAAGGGCCATGTCCGAAAGGGGGCCGCCCTTCAGTGCTGGGAACACATACGGCGTCCCCTCCATGTGGGACAGGTGTTCGAGCAGGGCCAGAGCGTGTTCGGACAGGGGAACAACGTGTTCCTTGCCCGCCTTCATCCGTTCCCCCGGCACAGTCCAGGTGCCGGCGGCGATGTCGATTTCATCCCACACAGCCCCGCGAACTTCACCGGAGCGGGCGGCCGTCAGAATCGTGAACTCCAGGGCTCGGGCGGCAGTGCCGCCGCGATCCCGCAGGGCGGCCATGAAGGCCGGGAGTTCCGGCCACGGAAGCGCCCGATGGTGTTTCACCTTCTTCAGCTTCGAGGGGGCGGGTAAGATAGCGTCCAGGTTGCCACGCCAACGGGCCGGGTTCTCACCCCGTCGATACCCGGATACGGTTGCATAGTCGAGCACCTTCTCGATGCGGCCGCGTAGCCGGCTCGCGGTCTCGGGTTTCTCCCGCCAGATCGGTTCGAGCACCTGGAGGACGTGGGGGAGCTCCACGGTGTCGACTGGCAGCGGCCCCAGGGTCGGGGATGCGTAAGTGGCGAGAGTGGATTTCCACTGCGCAGCATGCTTCGCGTTCCGGAATTCGGCGGCCTTCGAGGCTAGATAGCGCCCCGCGCATTCGTCGAATGTCAGCGCTTTGGCGTTGGCGACCAGAAGGGCGTTCTGACGTTCCTGTCGCTCAGCCAGCGGGTCGCGACCTTCTCGAATCGCCTGGCGCATTTCGCTGGCGACCTCGCGGGCGCGAGCCAGGCCTACTTCGGGGTATGCCCCTATACCGATTTCCCGCGGCCGGCCGGCGATGCGGGCCCGGAGCAGCCAGTACTTGCGGCCGGTCTCGGTGATGCGAAGTCGCAGCCCGGCGACCCCGCCCACGGAGTGTTCCCCGCGTCGGGTCAGCCGGCGAACGGCCAGCGCTGTTTTCTCCTCCGCCAAACGTGGCATCCCCCTATCCATCCCCTCATATTGCTTGCAATTCTACACTACGGGAGACTACACTAAACGACAAGGGAAATGCAGGAGAACAGCAGGAACAGGGGTTTAAGTGGTATTCGAGGGTAGTCAGGAGTTGCGCAGGCGCGGACTCACTCTCCGCCAAATCCTGTGAAGGGGCCCAAGTGGCTCCTTTCGCACGTCTGGCCCCAGCATTTCCGGGATTCGAACCCGAGATATGAGAACGATGGTTCGACCATTGGCGCCCTGCGGGGCCAGCACGCCGGAGGGCGGGCGGCGGAGCCGGCCGTCACCCCCTTACTCTCTATATTCCCCGGCGACGAGGTCCGCGCGGCGCTGTTCGCATTTCGACTGCGGGGGTATCCCTTCGGTCCGGGTTCAGGAGGGGGCGGGGCGGCCGAGATCGAGGCGGGGCCAGTCGCGCGGCAGGGATTCCGGGGCGTGGGTCACGAGCAGGCACTGGCGCTGGTTCAGCCACGGGCCGATGCGGGACAGTACGCGCTCGAGGGTCCTCGGGTCGAGGCCGGCGAAGGGTTCATCGAGCAGGACGACGGGACGGTCCTGAAGGAGGATCGCCGCCAGGGCGAGCCGGCGCCGCTGGCCGCCGGAGAGGTACGAGCCAGCTTCGCCGATGCGGTAGTCCAGGCCTTCTTCCGTGCCACGCACGGCATCCGCCAGATCCACCTGCTCCAGAGCCTCCCACAGGGCCGCATCGCTGAGATGTGTGTGACGCGGCTCCAGGATGTCGCGGAGGGAGGTGTCCGGCAGTTGCAGCCCCTGAGGCAGGTAGCTGAGATGGCGGTACCGGGTGTCGGCCGAGATTCGATCGAGATCGTCGCCGCCAAGCGCGATGCGCCCGGTCAGGGGCGGCAGTTCGCCGGCGAGGGTGTCCAGAAGCGTGCTCTTGCCGCGCCCGCTGGTCCCGCTGATCACCAGTGGACGGCCACGCGCGGGGGCGAGGTCCAGGGGGCCGAGCAGCGGGCGTTCGCGGTGAAAGCCGATGGTCAGGCCGTGGGCCTGCAGCACGGGGGCGTGGTCGGCAGGGGCCGGGCGTGCGGCCCCTGCCGGGGCCTGCCCGGCTGCTTCGAGATGCTGCACGCGCCCGGCGGCCTTCAGGCTCTCGCCGGCACGCCACCACGCCCCGGGCAGGCTGCCGAGGACCTCGCCCAATCCCAGGGTCATCAGCGGCAGCAGTACCGCCACAGGCGCGCTCAGGGTCCCGTCGCGGTACCAGCCCAGGGCGAGAACCAGCATCAGCAGCGCGGATGCGCCGACCACGGCCTGCACGGCCTGTTCGGACCCGACGCCGAACGCCTCCTGGGCGCGTTGCTGGCGCGCGTAGGTCGCGTTCTCGCGGCGCAGCGAGGCCTCGTGTCCGCGCGCGCGGTCGTAGGCCAGAAGCTCGGCCAGGCCGCCAATGTAGTCGAACAGCCCGATGCGTTCGCGCGCCCGGGCCTGCACCAGCGCGTGGCTGCGGCGCTGCCCGGCCAGTGCAAGCAGCGCGGAGACGGCAAGTGTTGCAAGACCGGAGACGGCGAGCACGGCCGCGGCGGGCCAGGGCGCCAGCCAAATGGCGATGACCAGCGTGACCACGAGGCTGATGGCCGCGGCGACCATCGGTCCGACCACCCGCAGGGGCATCCCATCGAGGGTGTCGATGTCGCTGGTCAGGCGGGTCTGCAGGTCGCCACTGCGGTAGGCGCGAACGCGTGCCATGGGCAGTGCGGCGAGCCCGCGGAAGCTGTGGCCGCGCAGATCGGCCAGGCTGCGCAGCACCGCCTCGTGACTGACCAGACGCTCGAAATAGCGTGCCAGGGTGCGGCTGATCGCGGCGGTACGGATGCCACCGGACGGTACGTAGAGGTCCAGGGTGGCCAGAAGTCCCGCGCCGGCCAGCGCGGTCGCGGTGATAAACCAGCCGGACAGCGCCAGCAGGGCGATCCCGGCGATCCAGGTCAATGCCAGCAGGCCCCAGGCGCCCCAGTACCAGACGCGGCGCCGGCGGAAGACGCGGTGCAGAAAAGCGAGGTTGGCGCGGGTTTCGTCACGCATGGGGTGTCTCCGGCGTGACCGGCGCCAGCTCCAGCTGTTGCGGGCAGCGCCGGTGGATGGCGGCATGATGGCTCGCGATCACCAGCGTCAGGCCACGGGTGTCGGCCAGCCGGAACAGCGTGTCCAGGAGTGCCTCTTCGGTCTTCACGTCGAGCGCGCTGGTCGGTTCGTCGAGCAGCCAGAGGCGGTGCCCGGAGAGCAGTGCGCGCGCGACGGCGACCCGCTGGGCCTGGCCGCCGGAGAGGCCGTGCCGGGCCTCGCCGATGGCGGTGTCCAGGCCGTCGGGGAGCTCGGGCGCGTCGAGGGGTAACCCGGCCTGTTCCAGTGCCGTGGCCATCTCGGCATCGGGGATCATTGCATGGCGGGCCAGCTGCAGGTTTTCGCGCAGGCTACCGTGGAACAGATGGGCATCCTGGTCGATCCAGGCGAAATGGCGGGCCCGGGCATGGCGTTGAATGCGGCCCTCGGTGGGGGGCAGAAAGCCGGCACATACCGCCAGAAGGGTGGATTTTCCGCTGCCACTGGGGCCGGTCAGTGCGAGATGCGCCCCCGCTTGAATCTCGAGGTCGAGATGCTTGAGGACCGGTGTGCGCTGACCCGGGTAGTGCACCATCACATCCTCGAGTTTCAGCAAGGGGTCGGTCTCGTCCCCGCCGGTGACCTCGGTGACCGCGGCTGAAGCCTCGGCCCCGTTGGGCGAAGCAAGCGCGGGAGCGAGGCTCTCGGCGGCGGCCAGCGCACCGGCGCGGTCATGGTAGCTCTGGGCGAACTGGCGCAGGGGCAGGAAATACTCCGGCGCCAGCAGCAGGATGAACAACCCGGTGAACAGGGTGATGTCCCCGGCCGGGCCATAGTCGATGGCGCCGAACAGGGCGAAGCCGATGTAGATCGCGACCATGCCGATCGCGACCGCGCTGAAGAACTCCATGATCGCCGAGGACAGGAATGCGACCCGGAGGGTGCGCATGGTCAGGCGGCGTTGCTGGTGGCTGCGCTCGACGACCTCGATCTCGGTGGCCGTGATGGCGCGGGCCCGGCGCAGCCAGTCCAGGCTGCGGATGCGGTCGAGGAAGTGCCCCGCCAGACGGTTGGCCTCCTCTTGCTGACGCCGGTGGATCTGTTCCGCACCCATGCCGACGATCGCCATGAAGGCCGGGATCAGCGGGGCGGCGAGCAGCAACAGCAGGGCGGCGAGCCAGTCCAGCCAGAAGGCCGCGGCCAGGATGGCCAGTGGCGTCAGGATGACCGCCTGGCGGGCCGGCAGGTAACGCGCATAGTAGCCGGTCAGGTCATCCACCCGCGTCTGGAACTGCTCCGCCCAGGCGCCCGCGGTCGTCTGTCCGGCCAGGCGCGCGGGTCCGGCATGCCGGACCTGTTGCAGGAGATCGGTGCGCAGCTGCTGCTTGACCGCAAAGGCGAGGCGGTGTCCCGCCAGGTCGCGCAGGGCCTGGGCGGCATAGCGCAGACCGAGCAAGGCGAGGCCGCCCAGCAGGATGCCCGGCAGGTACGGGGGGTCGGCGGCGAACAGCGTGCCGTGCACCGCCCAGGCCACGAGCCCCGCCAGCGCAATGGTCGCCAGCGTGGCCACCAGCGTGCTGGCGGCACTGAGCACCAGCCAGTGGCGGTGTGGCCGTTGCCGTGCGCGCAGCCATGGCCCCGGCGCGGCACGGTGGTCCGGCGGCGGGGCGCCTGTTTCGCCCGGTTGCGGCATTGACTAGCGCAGGTAGCGCCCGCGCAGCATGTTGAAGTACAGCGGCTTAATCATATGCACCTTCAGGCGCCACCACATCCAGCTGGGTTCCCCCTGGTCGAGGAAGCTGAAGGTCGGCACCTCCTGCAGGGTGTAATCGAATTCCACCAGCGCGGCCTTGCCCACTTCGGTGATCAGCGGGCAGGAGGTGTAGCCGTCGAACTGCCGCGACGGTTCGCGATCCTGGATCACGTCCACCAGGTTGTCCGGCATCACCGCGCCATGCGAGCGCACGGTGGAGGCGGTCTTGCCGATCGCGGTCGCGACGACGTCGCCGGCGCCGAAGATGTTCGGGTAATCCGTATGCTGCAGCGTGCGGTCATCCACCGCCAGCCAGCCTCCGGCCGCCAGGGGACCGTCCTCCACCGCCAGCCCGGCGTCACGCACAAAGTCGTGCGCGCGCATCGGCGGGGTCACGTGGAGATAGTCGTAGTCCACCGTCTCGCGCCCGCCGTCGCGGGTCTCGAACTGGGCCTGGCGGGCGTCGACATCCACCGCCACCAGGGCACCTCCGTCATTCACGCTCACGCCGCGTTCCGCATACAGGTCGCGCACCATGCGGTCAAAGCGCTGCACGCTGAACAGGGTGTCCGACCCCGTGTGATAGTGGAAATCGGCCCCGGCGCGCTGACCGGCCGAGCGCAGCAGGTCATCGGCGATGAAGGTCGCCTTGATCGGCGCCCCGGCACACTTGATCGGCGTATTGGGGATGGTAAACCGCGCCACCCCGCCGTTCTCGCCGAACGCATGGATCTGTTCGTAGGCATCACGCGCGGCCTCGGCGCTGGCATACAGGCTGGTCAGGCCGGGACGCCCGATATCCTCGCGGCGCAACCCTTCGATGGCTTCAAAGTCCAGGTGCAGCCCGGTGGCGACCACCAGGAAGTCGTAGTCCAGCCGGTCGCCGTCGGTCGTCTCGACCCGTTGCGATTCGGGATCGATGGCCGCCACCGCGGAGCGCACCCAGTCGACGCCGCGCGGGATATAGCGTTCATTGCGGCGCTGGACCTCGCCCACGGAATAAACGCCCGCGGCCACCAGGGTCCAGCCGGGCTGGTAATGATGGATCTCGCTGGGCTCGACGATGGTGATGCGTGCGCCGTCAAGCAGGTCGCGCAGGCGGGCGGCCATGGTCATGCCGGCGGCCCCGCCACCGAGCACCACGATGCGCGCCTGGCTGGAGACCGCCGCGCGGGCCGGGGCGGCCTGCACGCCAGTCGCCGACACCAGGCCGGCGGCACCGGCGATCTTCAGGAAATCGCGCCGGGACAGTCCTCGCAAGGTCTCCCGGGCCTGCCGGGCCAGGGCCTGGTCAATCTCGGGGTGCTTCGGGTCTTCGGGCTGATGCATGGCTCTCTCCGCGTATCCGTCTGCCGCTCCGGGGACCGGGCGGGCCAGTTCTGAGGGTCGCGCCGTCTGCCGGGCGCTTCGTGTGACGGAATGCTTACAAGTTGCATGCCAACACCGGCAGACCGCCCCGTCGGGGCCTGGGCGCCCGTGCTGGCGGTGACGGCCTGCCATAAATGGCAGTCCCCTGTAGCCCGGCTGCCAAAAATGGCAGAACCGGGGCGGCGTTGGCGGGCGTTGGCCAGGCGCCAAGACACGGACCAGTCGCCTGCAGCGCGCCGCCGGGGTCCGGACCGGAACTCTGGCACGGTACTTGTTAGGGGTTCATCGATACGTCATCCCGGCGTGCCCCTGATAACGGAGGAAAGGCCATGGAGCTCGACCCCATACTACTCTCGCGAATCCAGTTCGCGTTCGTGGTTTCGTTTCACGCGATCTTCCCGGTGTTCACGATCGGGCTGGCTTCGTTTATCGCGTTTCTGGAATTTCGCGCCTGGAAGACCGGTGACACGATCTATACCCAGATCTCGAAGTTCTGGATCAAGATCTTCGCGGTGGTCTTCGGTATGGGCGTGGTCTCCGGCCTGGTGATGTCGTTCCAGTTCGGAACCAACTGGAGTGCGTTCTCCTATGCCACGGCCAATTTCCTCGGGCCGGTGCTGTCCTACGAGGTGCTCACCGCATTCTTCCTGGAGGCGGCGTTCCTGGGCGTGCTGCTGTTCGGGCGTGACCGGGTGCCGCAGGGCGTGCACCTGTTCTCGGCCCTGATGGTCGCGCTGGGCACCTTCATCTCGTCGTTCTGGATCCTGGTGGCCAACAGCTGGATGCAGACACCGGTCGGCTTCGAGCTGCAGGACGGGGTGTTCCATGTCACGTCCTGGATCACGGCGATCTTCAACCCGAGTTTCTGGCCGCGCTTCTTCCACATGGGGCTGGCCTCTCTGCTTACCGCCGGCTTCGTGGTCGCCGGGGTCTCCGCCTGGTACCTGCTGCGCCAGCGCGACGTGGTGATGAACCGCAAGGCCCTGGGCACCACCATGTGGGTGCTGCTGTTCGCGGCACCGGCGCAGCTGGTGGTCGGTGATATCCACGGCCTCAACACCTTCGAGCATCAGCCGACCAAGGTGGCGGCGATGGAAGGCGTGTGGGAGACCGAGCGCGGGGCGCCGCTGCTCTTGTTCGCGATCCCGGACTCGGCCAACGAGACCAATCACTTCGAGATCGGTATCCCGAAGATGGCGAGCTTCATCCTCACCCACGAGATGGACGGGGAAGTGCCTGGCCTGCTGGAGGTTCCGGCCGAGGAACGTCCGCCGGTGGGCATCACCTTCTGGTCGTTCCGCGTGATGGTGGCGATTGGCATGGTGATGATCCTGTTCGCGCTGGCGGGTGCCTGGCTGCGCTTCCGCCGCCGGATGTATGCCTCGCCGCTGTTCCTCAAGGGGCTGGCCTGGATGATCCCGGCGCCGTTCCTGGCGGTGGTCGCGGGCTGGTTCGTGACCGAGACCGGGCGCGCGCCCTGGCTGGTCTACGGCGTGATGAATCATGCCGAGGGCATTACCCCGGCCCTGACCGGTGGCATGGCCCTGTTCACCCTGATCGGCTATGTGGCGGTCTACGCGGCGGTGTTCACCGGGGGCGTCTACTACCTGGTGCGCATCGTGCGTCAGGGCCCGGAACCGGCCGATGCCGTGCATGCGCCGGCGCACGCCAAGCGTCCGCTGTCGGCCGCTGACACCTTCGTCGATGACGCCGCGGTCAGCGGTGCAAGGAGCTAAGTGATGGAAACCACGATCGATATCACGCTGATCTGGGTCGTCATCATTGCCGTGGGCGTGATCGCCTACGTGCTGATGGACGGGTTCGACCTCGGGGTGGGGATCCTC
This sequence comes from Thioalkalivibrio sp. ALE31, assembly GCF_000377405.1. GTDB lineage: Bacteria > Pseudomonadota > Gammaproteobacteria > Ectothiorhodospirales > Ectothiorhodospiraceae > Thioalkalivibrio. Next base: position 267,304 of record NZ_KB905022.1, read on the forward strand.
TTCCCCTTCGCCCCGGGGGAGACCTCGCGCGACGTGATGATGAACTCCGTCGCCCCGGTGTGGGACGGCAACGAGACCTGGCTGATCCTCGGCGGCGCGGGCCTGCTGGCCGCCTTCCCGCTGGTGTACTCGGTGTTCCTGCCGGCGCTTTATATCGGGGTCTTCCTGATGCTGGCGGGGCTGATCTTCCGCGGCGTGGCCTTCGAGTTCCGCTTCAAGGCGCACCGCTCCAAGGGCCTGTGGAACGCCGCCTTCGCGGTCGGCTCGGCGGTGGCGGCCTTCGCCCAGGGCGCGGTAGTGGGTGCCTATATCCAGGGCTTCGAGATGGACGGCTTCAGCTTCGCCGGCGGTCCGCTCGACTGGCTGACGCCGTTCACCGTCCTCACCGGCATCGGGCTGCTGGCGGGCTATGCCCTGCTGGGCGCGACCTGGCTGATTGTGAAGACCGAGGGTGATACCCAGGCCTTTGCCTATCGGGTGGCGCCCTGGATGCTGGCGGTCGTGCTGCTGGTGTTCGGCGCGGTGAGCCTGATTACCCCGTTCATCGACCCGAAGGTGATGGAGCGCTGGATGGGGACCTGGCAGTACCTCTGGGTGCTCCCGGCGCTGGCGCTGTTCTCCGCCTGGGTCCTGATCCGCGCGGTGCGCCGGCGAGATGAAGGGATCCCGTTCGTCGCCACGATTGCCCTGTTCATCACCACCTACCTGGGACTGCTGGTGAGCAAGTGGCCGTACGTGGTGCCGCCGGACTACACCTTCTGGGATGCCGCCTCCTCGCCGGATGCGCAGCTGTTCATTCTGGTGGGGGCGTTGTTCGTGATCCCGATCATCCTGGGCTACACCGCCTGGACCTACTGGGTCTTCCGCGGAAAGGTGACCCCGGAGACCGGGTATCACTAGGCGGGAGCGTCCGGCGCGTGCCACAGGGCCGTTCGGGAATGCGCGAGTCCGCCATTCAGGACACCCATCCTCGCGGCTGCAGGGAGCCGGCAGCGGGGCAGGGTCCGGATGGCGGGCCGTCAGGTCACCAGTAAGGGGTGATGCCATGGTGTTGAACATCGCTCGGTTGAACGTGTCTATGGGACAGCGTGACGGCGTCGGTCCCGGCGTCGGATACGCCTTCCAGGACCCCTTGTTGCGAGGCGACGTGACCAGCATCCCGAAGAAGGAGTCGGCACCCCTGGACCCCCACGTGGGGACCCTGCGCCAGGTGCTGGAGGTATTTCGTGAACCGGCCATCCTGCTGTCCCCGGATTATCGGATCCTGGCGGCCAATGGCGCCTACCAGCGCATCTACGGGACTGATCGCGATGGCTCCGGTCGCACCTGCTTCGAGGCCTCCCATGGCTTCCGCCGCCCCTGCGACGAGGCGGGGGAGTCCTGCCCCCTGCGGGCCGCGCTGGGCAGTGGCCACCGCGAACGCGTGCTGCACGTGCATCACACCGAGGCCGGGCGCGAGCACGTGGACGTCGAGTTGCTGCCGATCCGGGATGCTGACGGGGAGATCCGTTACCTGATCGAACGCCTGCATCACCTGCCGGTGTCTGCGCCACAGGCGGGCAGCGGCGGGCTGGTCGGTCGCTCCAGGGCCTTCAATGCCATGCTGGGGATGATCAGCCGGGTGGCGCCGAGTAATGCGTCGGCCCTCCTGCTTGGCGAGTCCGGCACGGGCAAGGAACTCATCGCCCGCGCGATTCACGAGGCGAGTCCGCGGCACAAGTCGCCGTTCGTGCCCGTGGAATGTTCGGGGCTGACCGAAACCCTGTTCGAAAGCGAGCTGTTCGGCCACGAGCGCGGTGCCTTTACCGGCGCCGCGTCGGCCAAGGCCGGGCTGGTCGAGGCGTCAGCCGGGGGCACCCTGTTCCTGGACGAGGTGGGGGATATCCCGCTGAGCCAGCAGGTCAAGCTGCTGCGGCTGCTGGAGACCCATGCCTATCGCCGGGTCGGAGGCGTCGAGTCGCGGCGGGCGGATTTCCGCCTGGTCTGCGCGACCCACCGCGACCTCGAGTCCATGGTGCGTGCCGGCGAGTTTCGCGAGGACCTCTACTACCGCATCAACACCTTTCCGATCGAGGTGCCCCCGCTGCGCGAGCGGGTGGAGGACATCCCGTTGCTGCTGGAGGCCCTTGGCGAGCGCCTGGATCTGGTCGTGCCACCGCGCCTGGAAGACGAGACGCTGAGAGTTCTCGAGCAGTATTCCTTCCCCGGCAATGTGCGCGAGCTGCGCAACATCCTCGAGCGCGCGGCCTTGCTGGCAGACGGCGAGGCGATCCGTCCGGAACACCTGCCGGACCGCGTGCGGCAAGGCGGTCCGTCCCCGGTCGGGGCCAGGACTGGCGGACTGGAAGGGTTGCTGCACCCGCAGTCACTGCGCCCGCTGGACGAGATCGAGCGCGAGTACCTGCGGCACGCGGCTGCGGTGTACCCCGGGGACCGCCGTGCGCTGGCAAGGACCCTCGGGATCAGCGAGCGCAGCCTGTACCGCCGTCTGAGCCAGCTGGAGGGCGACGCCGACGAGCAAGACTGAAAGTGCCCGGGCGGGTCGGGTAACGCGTCTCGCCCGGGTTTAAACGACGTCCGCGTGGGCGGTCGGACGTCCGGCCACTGCCTGTCACAAGGGACGGGAGTGGTGAGATACCGCCATAAGCATCAGTAAAACACGATATTCCAATACAGCTTAAAGACCGGAGTCTCTGATGAAAAAGACCGCAATGACCCTCTCCCTGTCCGCCGCCCTACTGGCGACCCCGATGCTGGCCGCTGCCGAGCCCCTTTCGTTTGGCGAGCAACAGACCATCCGCTCCATGGCCAGTGCCGGGGTCGGGCAGGCCATCGTCAACCAGATGGGCGCCGGTTCGATGGCCGTGATCAATAATCCGTCACCCATCTGTGGTGCCCTGGCGGGTGGCCTGGGCGCATCCATGCTCTCGGCCGATCCGCGGGCGGGCTTCCAGATCGCGACGCTGCGCTCCGGCGAGGATGCCGCCGCCGCGGTGCATGTGACCGCGGACAAGGACGTGGCCTACCTGGCGCTGGGGGGCGAGCTGGATCGCGATGAGAACGTGGCGCTGGCCCACGCCTACCTGCAGGAGCTCGCCGCCTCGGAGTGGGACGGCACCCTGGTGCTGCACATCTCCTCGTGGATGCAGAAGCAGGTCCAGGCTGTCGCGGAGGCCGACGAAGCGGTGGCTGACTATCTGGAAGGGCTCCGCATGGTGGCGCTCCAGCCCGACCTGGAGGCGGGTCAGGCGGTGATGCTGGGCGTGAACTTCGATGGCGACGGCTTCACGACCGAGGAGATGGGTCGTCAGGACATGCGTGAAGACCTGGTGGACTTGTTCCGTCGCATGTAGGCCCGTGGTCAGCGGGCTGGGGCAGGGGCCGTCTTGCCTGGCCCGCTTTAGTGAAAAACTATCGTTGCGTTAAGAAATAAGTAATTCACTATATTCGGGTCGACAGATAAAGTAAGACGTACATGGAGGCACGACCCCATGAACGACCCGATCAAACTTTCAAAGCAAGGAGTACATCATGGCACTGCGTTTGGGCGATACCGCACCGAATTTCCAGATTGACACCACCAAGGGCAAGATCGACTTCCACGAATGGATTGGCGACTCCTGGTGCTTCTTCTTCAGCCACCCGGCCGACTTCACCCCGGTGTGCACCACCGAGATGGGCCGTACCGCGCAGCTGGCCAAGCAGTTCGCGGACCGCAACACCAAGCCGCTCGGGCTGTCGACCGACACGGTCGAGGAGCACAACAAGTGGATCGAGGACGTCAACGACACCCAGAACACCACGCTGGAGTTCCCGATCGTCGCCGACGCCGACAAGAAGATCTCGGAGCTCTACGAGATGATTCACCCGGGCGAGAGCGAGACCGCCGCCGTACGCTCGGTCTACATCATCGACCCGAACAAGAAGATCCGGCTGATGATGACCTACCCGATGTCGGTGGGCCGCAACTTCGACGAGATCCTGCGCGTGATCGATGCGCTGCAGACCGGTGACCAGCACGGCATCGCGACGCCGGCCGACTGGACCCCGGGTGCTCGCGTGATCATCCCGCCGACGGTCAGCAACGAAGATGCGCAGAAGAAGTTCCCGCAGGGCTTCGAGGAGATCCGCTCCTACCTGCGCTACACCCAGGTCTAAGCGATCGGGCGACGATCGCACCGGCCGCTAACGCCGGAACGCTCTGGAGAGTGGAGGGCCCCGCAAAGGGGCCCTTTTTATGTTTGGGTACAGCGCCCGCTGAGGTGAATCGCTGGCCTTTTCCGGTGAGCCGGGGCTAGCCCCAACCCTGCAGGAGCGCGCTCGCGCGCGAAGCCCCCGCCAGCGCCGGTGGCGGGCAACACCTGGCGGCGCCACCCGCTCGGTTGGCGGTGGGGCCTACCGCCCCAGCCCCGTCAGACGGCTGGGTTCGAGGATCTCGATCCAGTAGCCGTCGAGGTCCTTCACGAAGGCGATGTCCTTCAGGCCGCCCTCGTCCGGGCGCTTCACGAATTCAACATTGTTCTGGTCGAACCAGCGCACGGCCGCGTCCAGATCCGGGACCGAAAAGCAGATGTGGCCGAAGCCCTGCGGCTCTTCGTTGCCGTCGTGGTAGTGGAAGCCGGCGTCCTTCTCGGTGCCGTAGTTGTAGGTCAGCTCCAGGATGCCGCGCTGGCTGAACATCCAGCGGGTGGCCTCGCCGGCGTCCTTCGGCGGCTGCGGTTCGTCCTCGCCGATCTGCGCCAGGAAGTAGAGCGTGAACTCGAACTCCGGGAAATCCAGCGTCTTCACCAGCTGCATGCCGAACACGCGCTGGTAGAAGTCCAGCGCCTTCTGCGGATCCTTCACGCGCAGCATGGTGTGGTTGAAGCGAAAGCCGGCCGTGGGATTGTCGCTCATGGTGCGTCCTTGTAGTCCGTAAGAGGGTACTCCGGAGACTGGAACACGGCGGTGCGGGTTCCCTCAAGTGCCGCCGTCACGTGTTGAGATCGAGCGGTCGGGAACGCGACTCCCCCGTCACTGCGAGGAGGCGCCGCCGACGCGGCAGTCTGTCGGGTTGCCCCGACGTTGGAGGCTGCGGTGGGAAATCCCGGCGCTTCGCTGCGGCCGGGATGATGGACCACCAGACCCCGGTCGCATGCCTGGCCGCGCAGGAGCCTGCTTGCAGGCGAAGGGCTTGCGATGGACTCCGGCGCGGGCAGGGGCTTCGCGGGCGAGCCCGCTCCTACAAGGATCGTCGCCCCGGAAACCGCGCACCGGTAATTCCGGATCTACCGGTCGGGAGCCCGCGTCATCGACCGGGCTACCCGCGGCAGAAGGGCCAGACCTGGTAGAAGCGGCGGCAGCGGAACTCGGATTCGCAGCTCGCCAGCTGGGACTCGTAGCGGTCGGCCCGCTGGGCGACCTGGCGCGCCGCGGCCCGCACCTGCGGCTTGTTCTGATAACTGCCACGGCTGTAGCCGCCCTGACCCTCGTGGTAGGCAAGGTAGAGGTGCTCCGCGTTGTGCAGCGGTACGCCGGTCATGCGCTGGGTGCGATCGTTGTACCAGCCGATGAAGTCGGTGGCGTGTTTCATGTGCGTGCGCCGCGCGAAGCGACTGCCGGCATCCTCCCGGTATTCGCCCCAGACCGGATCCTGCGCCTGGGCGTAGCCCCGCGCGGAGGATGGCCGGCTCCACGGGATGAAGCCCAGCAGCCGCTCGCGGTCGGGGCGCACGTGGCTGCGGAACGAGGACTCCTGCTGGATGAACGACATCTGCGTGGCGATGGGCGTGCCCCATTCGCGTTCGGAATCACGCGCGTAGTCGTACCAGCGTGGCTGCTCGCGGAAGATCTCGCAGATATTGCTCTGGTCCTGAGGTGGCGATGGCGCCAGCGTCGCACAGCCCGCCGTGATCACGGCCAGCGCCAGCAGCAGGCCCGCGCGCAGCCCGTTGAGCGCCATGGCCCGCCATTCCTCCTGATCTGCCTTGCCCACCCGAATCTCCCGCTCGGTTCCCCTAATGGCCGGGAGTATAAAGCACCCGCAACGGGGGCCAAGGGTGCGCCGGCTGACGTGCCCGGTTTCGGAGGCTGCCCCGGCCCCTGCGGGCGCCTCGCAGTGTCGGGCATACGGGTTCCCGGTTGCTCCACCATCCCGTCATTGCGAGCGCCGCGAAGCAATCGCCCGACGCAGCCCCCGGCGCCGGAATACCCCCAGCAGACTGCCACGTCGGCTGCGCCTCCTCGCAGTGACGGGGGCGGGGGCGAGCGGGGAGGGAGCTCTGTGGAGGGAGCGGGGGGGTGTGGCAGTGGCGTGTGGGAGCGGGCTTGCCCGCGAAGCCCCTGCCCCCGTCGGAACTTGGTAAAAGCCATTCGCGGGCAAGCCCGCTCCCACAAAGAGCATGGGCGACACTGTTGTTATGCGGCGGTGTTCCAGCCGGGGTCGAGGGGGCTCAGGGCAGTGTCGGTCTGCCACGGGCCGGGTTCGACGGGTTCGTTCGCGATGTCACGGATGCGGGCGATGAACTCGCGGCGGGGCAGGGTCACGGCCCCCAGGTTGAGAAGATGGGCGGTCTCCATCTGCACATCCACCAGGGGCCAGCCCCAGGCGACCAGGTGGCGGCTGAGCCAGGCGAGCGCGATCTTGGAGGCGTCGCGCTCGCGCGAGAACATGGACTCGCCGCAGAACAGCCGCCCCACGGCCACGCCGTAGAGCCCGCCGATCAGGCGCGGGCCGTCCCAGACCTCCACCGAGTGTGCGTGCCCCGTGCGGTGCAGGGCGATGTAGGCCTGCTGCATGCTGGCGGTGATCCACGTCCCGTCGGCGTAGTCGCGCGGCGCGGCGCAGGCCTCGATCACGGCCTCGAAGGCGCGATCGAAGCTGACCGTGTAGCCACGGTTGCGGATCGCCTTCTTCAGGCTGCGGTGCAGGCGGAAGTGACCCGGCTCCAGCACCGCGCGCGGGTCCGGGCTCCACCACAGGATCGGCTGCCCGGCCTCGAACCAGGGGAACACGCCGGAGCGGTAGGCATTGAGCAGACGTGGCACGGACAGATCGCCCCCGGCCGCGAGCAGGCCGTTCGGCTCGGTCAGGGCATGCGCCGGGTCCGGGAACGGGGCCTCCGGGTGCTCCGGGTCCAGCCAGGGCAGGGTGATCTGCGGGCTGGAGTTCATGGGGCGCTTCCGTGCATGCCCCGAGATTGGAGGCCCGGGTTTTGTAGGAGCCTGCTTGCAGGCGAAGGGCCAGTGGCGGCGCCCCGCGCGGGCAGGGGCTTCGCGGGCGAGCCCGCTCCCACGAAGATCGTCTCTGCGGGGCGAACCGGGCCCCGGTTGTATGCCAAGCCTTGTAGGAGCCGAGCCCTCTCGGCGATTGCGGCATTGGCTACGCGCCATCGGCCAGAGGGCTGGCCTCCTACGGGGGATGGTTCAGGCGCGAGGTGCATCGTCGGGTTGGACCTGCCGGTATGGCGAGTGTTCGTGCAGGCGTTCGCAGTGGGCCTGCATCATCTGGGCCTCGCGTTCGCAGAAGTCGCGCACGGGCTGGTCGAAGCCCTCGGTCAGGATCATGTGGGCGGAGTAGGTGGGCGTGGGCAGGAAGCCGCGCGGGATCTTGTGTTCGCCCTGGGCGCCGGGCTCGAAGCGGGCCAGTCCTTCGTGGATGCAGAATTCGATGCCCTGGTAGTAGCAGGTCTCGAAGTGCAGGTCGGCCAGCTCCTCGGTGCAGCCCCAGAAGCGCCCGTACAGGGTGTCGTGGCTGCGGTAGCAAAGGGCCGCGGCGATGGTCTCGTCGTCCCCCGTCTCGCTGGGTCGCCGGGCCTCGAACAGCACCACCTGATCGCCCAGCGCCGCAGCCGTCTCCACAAAAAAGGCCTCCGACAGCGTCGGGATGCCCATGTGCTTCTCGAAGGTGTCGACGTAGAAACGGTGGAAGCGCGCCCAGTCCTCGGGCGATCCGGTGGCCCCGGTCAGCGTGCGGAACTCGATGCCGGCCTCATTGACGCGGCGGCGTTCGCGCTTGATGTTCTTGCGCTTTTTCGAGCTGAGCGCGGCCAGGAAGTCGTCGAAGCTTGTGTAGTCCGCGTTCGTCCAGTGGTACTGGCAGCCCATGCGCTCGGCCAGCCCCAGCTCGCGGGTCACGTCCAGATCATCCTGGTTGGGGAACAGGATGTTCACGCCCGAGGCGTTCAGCTCGCGCCCGCGGGTGACCAGGGCGCGCACGAGCAGGGTGCGCAGGTGATCGAAGTCCGGCGCCTCCGGGTGCACCAGCAGGCGTGGGCCGGTGGCGGGGGTGTAGGGCACGGAGACGACCAGCTTGGGGTAGTAGTTAAGCCCCTGGCGGTTCCACGCGCTCTCCCAGGCGAAGTCGAACACGAACTCGCCGTAGTTGTTGGTCTTGGCGTAGGCCGGCGCGGCCGCGACGAGCTGGTCGTCGCGGAAGATCAGCACATGCTGCGGGAACCAGCCGAACTGGCGCCCCAGGCACTCGTGGCGTTCCAGGCCTTCCAGGAAGGCGTGGCGCAGGAACGGCTCGGTGCCGCCGGTCAGGGCGTCCCAGGCGGCCGGGTCCACGTCGGCCAGGCCGTCGCGCAGTTCGACACGTTCCGGCGTGTCGCCCGAGTCGTCCTCCGGCGGGTGCGGTGCCTGGGTATCGCCCTCGGCGCTCACGTGATCAACCGAGCTTGTCCAGGTACTTCTCCGCGTCCAGTGCGGCCATGCAGCCGGTGCCGGCGGAGGTGACCGCCTGGCGGTAGACATGGTCCATCACGTCGCCGGCGGCGAACACGCCCGGTACGGAGGTGGCGGTGGCGTTGCCCTCCAGGCCGCTTTGCACCTTGATGTAACCGCCTTCCATGTCCAGCTGGCCCTGGAAGATGTCGGTGTTCGGCTTGTGGCCGATCGCGATGAACACGCCCATCACGTCGATGTCCTTCGTCTCGCCGCTCTGGGCGTGCTTCAGGCGGGCACCGGTCACGCCGGTCGCGTCGCCGAGGATCTCGTCCAGGGTGTGGTTCCACTCGATGGTGACGTTGCCGTTCTTTTCCTTCTCGAACAGCTTGTCCTGCAGGATCTTCTCCGCGCGCAGGGCATCGCGGCGGTGCACCAGCACCACCTCGGAGGCGATGTTGGACAGGTACAGGGCCTCTTCCACGGCGGTGTTGCCGCCGCCGATCACCGCGACCTTCTGGTTGCGGTAGAAGAAGCCGTCGCAGGTCGCGCAGGCGGAGACACCCTTGCCGGCGAAGGTGGTCTCGGACTCCAGCCCCAGGTACTGCGCGGAGGCCCCGGTGCAGATGATCAGGGCATCACAGGTGTATTCCCCGGAGTCGCCGATCAGGCGGTAGGGCTTGTCCTTCAGCTGCACCGTGTGGATGTGATCGAAGATCACCTCGGTGTCGAAACGCTCGGCATGCTTCTGCATGCGCTGCATCAGTTCGGGGCCCTGCACGCCCTCGTTGTCGCCCGGCCAGTTGTCCACGTCGGTGGTGGTCATCAGCTGGCCGCCCTGTTCCAGGCCGGTGATCACGACCGGGTTCAGGTTGGCGCGCGCGGCGTAGACCGCGGCGGTCCAGCCGGCCGGGCCGGAGCCCAGGATCAAGAGCGGGCAGTGGCGCGCTTCCTTGCCGCTGCCGCCCTTTTTCGGTTCGGACTCGGTGGCGCCGCCCAGCTGGACGGCGCCGGTGGCGGCCTGCACGGCCCCGGTGGCGCTGGCCATCTTCGGGGTCTCGGCCTGGGCCTTGCCGGATGCGTTCTTCTTGTCCTTCTTGGACTTCTTGGCGTCGCTCATGGCGCTCTCCATCTCGCAACAATGAATTCCGTGGCGGGGGCGGCGGGGCCGTCCCTGCGAGTGCTGCACACGATACCGGATCGTCGGGCGTGGGCCCGGGTTCCATGAATCGGGTAGCGGGATCCGGGGTGCGCCCACAGCTGGCGGGCCATCCCGGATCGGGGATCGATATGGCGGGGATTATTGGGAGGCCGGACGGCTTTGTCCAACGCGGTCACGGGCACCGGGGGAACGCCGCGCCGGCGGGAAGGGCGGGACGCATTTGGTTAATCGCGGTCGATAAAACATTTTCATGATCGCGCGGGCCGGATCGCGGCCCGGGCAGTCACTACATCGGCGTTTGGTGGATAACCCGGGCGCCCCTCCGGGAACGGCGGCAGGACGGGGAATCGCCGTTTTTATCCACAGCTTGCTCACGGGTTGTGCGCGGCTTGTTCTTTCGCGAACCACTATATCTAGTGGCTATGCAGTTCCGGATCCCCGATCTATAGTACTTCACGTTCGATCCAACACCAGCGCGAGGCCGTCATGAACAGCGAACCCTACACCGCCGAAGCCCCCGAGGGCACCCAGTACCCGCCGCAGGCCGAACCGTCGGCCGAGGTCCTGGCGACCAGCCCGGGCCAGCACCAGGTGATTCGCCGTAACGGCAAGGTCACGGGCTTCGATGCCTCCAAGATCGAGGTGGCGGTGACCAAGGCCTTTCTCGCGGTGGAGGGCGGCAATGCCGCGGCCAGCCGCCGCATCCACGAGGTGTCCAAGGAAGTGGCCGGGCAGGTGGTGGACAGCCTGTTCCGCCGCGCCGGCACCCAGGGCATGACGGTGCATATCGAGGATATCCAGGACCAGGTGGAACTGGCCCTGATGCGCGGTGGCCACCACAAGGTCGCGCGGGCCTACGTGATCTATCGCGAGCAGCAGGCGCAGAAGCGCGCCGCCGAGGCCGCCGAGCAGTCCCCGGAAGAGCAGGAGGCTGCCGCCAGCCTGAACGTGACCCGCGCCGACGGCACCCAGGCCCCGCTGGACGAGGCGCGCCTGCAGGCGGTCGTCGCCGAGGCCTGTGACGGCATCGAGCACGTGGACGGCCAGAAGATCCTGACCGAGGCGCGCCGCAACCTGTTCGACGGCGTCGCCGAGAAGGATGTGGCCACCGCGCTGGTGATGGCCGCCCGCGTGATGATCGAGAAGGAGCCGAACTACTCCGAGGTCACCGCGCGGCTGCTGATGGACGCCCTGCGCCGCGAGGCCCTGAGCTTCGTGCACGGTCGCCCGGAAGAGGCCACCCAGGCGCAGCTGGCCGAGCGCTACGCCGAGTACTTCGGCGCCTACATCCGCCGCGCCGCCGACCTGGAGCTGGTCGACAGCGAGCTGACCCGCTACGACCTCGACAAGCTGGGCGCGGCGATCAAGCCCGAGCGCGACCTGCAGTTCACCTACCTGGGCCTGCAGACCCTGTACGACCGCTACTTCATCCATTCTGACGGCACCCGCTTCGAGCTGCCGCAGGCATTCTTCATGCGCGTGGCGATGGGCCTGGCGATCAACGAGATCGACCGCGAGGCGCGCGCGATCGAGTTCTACAACCTGCTGAGCTCGTTCGACTTCATGAGCTCCACGCCGACGCTGTTCAACTCCGGCACCCTGCGCCCGCAGCTCTCCAGCTGCTACCTGACCAGCGTCCCGGACGACCTGGACGGCATCTACAGCGCCATCCGCGACAACGCGCTGCTGTCCAAGTTTGCCGGCGGCCTGGGCAACGACTGGACCCGCGTGCGCGGCATGGGCGCCCACATCAAGGGCACCAACGGCAAGTCGCAGGGCGTGGTCCCGTTCCTGAAGGTGGCCAACGACACCGCCGTGGCCGTGAACCAGGGCGGCAAGCGCAAGGGTGCGGTGTGCGCCTACCTCGAGACCTGGCACATCGATGTCGAGGAGTTCATCGAGCTGCGCAAGAACACCGGCGACGACCGCCGCCGCACCCACGACATGAACAGCGCCAACTGGATCCCGGACCTGTTCATGAAGCGCGTGGCCGAGGACGGCGACTGGACCCTGTTCTCCCCGAACGAGACCCCGGACCTGCACGACCTGGTCGGGGCGGAGTTCGAGAAGCGCTACTGCGAATACGAAGAGAAGGCCGCGCGCGGCGAGCTGCGCGTGCACAAGACCATGAAGGCCGTGGACCTGTGGCGGAAGATGCTCGGCATGCTGTTCGAGACCGGCCATCCGTGGATGACCTTCAAGGACCCGTGCAACCTGCGCAGCCCGCAGCAACACACCGGCGTGGTCCACAGCTCGAACCTGTGCACCGAGATCACCCTGAACACCTCGGATGACGAGATCGCGGTGTGCAACCTGGGCTCCATCAACCTGGCCGCGCATATCAACGAGGCCGGCGAGCTGGATCAGGACAAGCTCGAGCAGACCGTGAACACGGCCATGCGCATGCTCGACAACGTGATCGACTACAACTACTACTCCGTGCCGCAGGCGCGGCGCTCCAACCTGCGCCACCGCCCGGTCGGGCTGGGGATCATGGGTTTCCAGGATGCGCTGTACAAGCTGCGCATGCCGTATGCCTCCGAGGCGGCGGTGGAGTTCGCCGATACCTCCATGGAGGCGGTGTCCTACTACGCGATCAAGGCCTCGACCGACCTGGCCGAGGAGCGCGGGCGTTACGAGAGCTTCCCCGGCAGCCTGTGGAGCCAGGGCATCCTGCCGATCGACTCGGTGAAGAAGCTGGCCGACTCGCGCGGCGAGTACCTGCAGATGGACACCACCCAGCGCCTGGACTGGGACACCCTGCGCAAGCGGGTGAAGAAGATCGGCATGCGCAACTCCAACACCATGGCGATCGCGCCGACCGCGACCATCTCCAACATCTGTGGCGTGTCGCAGTCGATCGAGCCGACCTACCAGAACCTGTTCGTCAAATCGAACCTGTCCGGCGAGTTCACCGTGATCAACCCGTACCTGGTGCGCGATCTGAAAGACCGCGAGCTGTGGGACGAGGTGATGGTCAACGACCTCAAGTACTACGACGGCTCCGTGCAGCCGCTGGACCGCGTGCCGGAGGACATCAAGGCCCTGTACGCCACCGCGTTCGAGCTGGACACCCGCTGGCTGGTCGAGGCCGCCTCGCGCCGGCAGAAGTGGATCGACCAGGCCCAGAGCCTGAACCTCTACATGGCCGAGCCCTCCGGGCCCAAGCTGGACGCCCTGTACAAGCTGGCCTGGGTGCGCGGGCTGAAGACGACCTACTACCTGCGCTCCATGGGCGCCACCCACGTGGAAAAGAGCACCGTGGCCGACTCCTCGCGCGCCAACAAGCTGAACGCCGTCTCCGGCGGCCAGCAGGCGTCCGAGCCGGAAGCGCCCAAGGCGTGCTCCATCCTCGACCCGGACTGCGAGGCCTGCCAGTAAGGCGGCCCCACTCACGGGCAGCGAATACGCACCACGCACCGATCACAACGCACTGAACAAAAGGCCCGGCCACCGCGCCGGGCCGCCACCGAAAGAAGAGGGGACACTATGCTTTCCTGGGACGATCCGATCGCAGCCATCAAAGGCGAAGGCCAGAAAGAACCCGCCGTCCGCCCCGGCATGGGCTTTCAGGAGAACGAAGCCCTGATGAGCACCGCCGGCGCCGCACCCAGCGTCTCGCCGGAGCCGGAAAACGCCGGCCAGCCGCTGGCCGAGCCGAACGAAGACGCCCTGACTGGCACCGGTCTGGAAGACCTGGAGATGGGGGCCGAGCGCATTCGCGTCGATGACAAGAAGATCATCAACTGCCACGCGGACCTCAACCAGCTCGTGCCCTTCAAGTACAAGTGGGCCTGGCAGAAGTACCTGGACGGCTGCGCCAACCACTGGATGCCGCAGGAAATCAACATGAACGCGGACATCGCCCTGTGGAAGGACCCGAATGGTCTGACCGAGGACGAGCGCACCATCGTCAAGCGCAACCTGGGCTTCTTCTCCACCGCCGACTCGCTGGTGGCGAACAACCTGGTGCTGGCCGTGTACCGCCACATCACCAACCCCGAGTGCCGCCAGTACCTGCTGCGCCAGGCCTTCGAGGAGGCGCTGCACACCCACGCCTACCAGTACTGCGTGGAATCCCTGGGCCTGGACGAAGGCGAGATCTTCAACATGTACCGCGAGGTGCCTTCCGTGGCCACCAAGGCCGAGTGGGCGCTGCCGTTCACCAAGCACCTGGCGGACCCGAACTTCCGCACCGGCACGCCGGAGGCGGACCAGAAGCTGCTGCGTGAACTGATCGCCTTCTACGTCGTGTTCGAGGGCATCTTCTTCTACGTCGGCTTCGTGCAGATCCTCTCCATGGGCCGGCGCAACAAGATGACCGGCGTCGCCGAGCAGTTCCAGTACATCCTGCGCGACGAGTCCATGCACATGAACTTCGGCATCGACGTGATCAACCAGATCAAGCTCGAGAACCCGCACCTGTGGACCGAAGACTTCAAGAACGAGATGCGCACCCTGATCTCGGATGCCGTCGAGCTGGAGGCGCAGTACGCTCGCGACACCATGCCGCGTGGCGTGCTCGGCATGAACGCCCAGATGTTCGAGGAGTACCTGCACTTCATCGCCAACCGCCGCTGTGCGCAGATCGGCCTGGCCGAGCTGTACCCGGGGGCTGACAACCCGTTCCCGTGGATGAGCGAGGTGCTCGATCTGAAGAAGGAGAAGAACTTCTTTGAGACGCGGGTTACGGAATATCAGACGGGTGGGGCGTTGAGCTGGGATTGAGGCCGAAGGACCGGTTGGACTAGAACGTGCCAGGGATGGTGCTAACCCCCCCCCCCTCTAACAGGCATCACAACCACGGTAGATTGCCTAAAAAAGCGCTAAGAGTCATGAACGCGCCTGCTTGCTTGACATTACCACACTCAGCGTCTACTTTCTAAATCGCAGGGGCGCATCGCCTCTTCACCGCAGCCGAGCAGTAACAACGTCGATATCTGGCCCGCTAATCTGAACAACCTAGTGGGCGTCCTCGGAGCTATAGAGGGCTAGAGGGGCGAAGTTCGTACCCTCCTCTCCTCCGACCCGGAGGAGAGATTGACAATAGGTCCGACCATGTGGTGTGTGGTAGTAGTCGGCGTTGAAGTTCGGCGAAGGTGACACATAGCACTGTACCCTATTGTATGGGTTGGTCGGGCCTATATTTAATCGATACACAGCGTTTTGATATTGTACTCCCCTTCAAAACTTTCTTCAGAATCGGTATCAAGCGCACATAATCTGTGCCAAGCACTCGATATCTCTTGGCATGAACTAGAATCGGCCCGTTCTATGCGGGGCGATGAGCGCTATACGACAATGCGGCAGCCCAAGTTAAATGGCTCTGATCGCATCGTAAACAATCCTCATTACTTAATTCGAAAAATCCAACGGCGAGTGAACAAGAGGTTCTTCGCTAACCCCGATTTTATCCGTTGGCCGCGGCATATTTTTGGCTGCATACCAAACTATGTCGATGACGACGGCGAGCTAGTCACTACTGACTACGTGAGCTGTGCAAGCAAGCATTGCCAGTCGAAGAGTATCCTAAAGATGGATATCTCCGATTTCTTTGGCAATGTTCATCAAGACCACGTCTATAAGGTCTTTCTGAACTTGTTGAGCTTTCCTGAAGACGTGTCCAAGATTCTCACGGATCTTTGTACTCTCAGGGGCTCTCTTCCCCAGGGCGGCCTCACCTCGAGTTATCTGGCTTCTCTCTGTTTGCATGATAAAGAGGGGAGCGTCGTTAGGCGTCTAGAGAATAAAGGACTTGTCTATACGAGGTTGGTCGACGACATTACCGTCTCTTCTCACGTAGCTAATTATAATTTCAGCTATGCCAAGAAGATAATCACGGATATGCTTATCGAAAAAGACCTGCCTATTAACGAAGACAAGACTATTGTCCAGCGGTTATCTACCGAGCCCCTAACGGTTCATGGGCTCCGTGTTGGTTTCAAGGAGCCCCGTCTGCCTGCCGGAGAGGTAAAACGCATTCGAGCGTCGGTTCAGAGTATGGAGCAGCTTGCTCGGGAACCGAACTACCGTGTAAGTCACGCGTACCGACGCGATTACAATCGGTGTATGGGGCGCGTAAATAAATTAAGTCGTGTAGGGCATAAGCAGCATTCGATCTTGGTGAGACGGTTAAAAAGTATCCGGCCCTTGCCATCAAGGGCAGACTTGGATCGGCTGGAGGTTATGGTTAGTCGCTTAGAAAAGGATCATGCGGAGAAGCGAGCCACTTTCTGGTATTGGAAGCGATATCACAGGGCGCATGAGCGTTTGAATGTCCTGCAACTTATCTATATAGCGAAGGCTAAAAAGTTTAGGGAACGACTTAAGAAGGTCAAGCCGCTCTATGACTCGTAACAATTGGTTTTTTTTTAAAGTTCTGTCTTTTGCTGTTGTGACAGTGTTGATCGTTGGATTGGGTCTCTCGGCCACGGTGTTTTTTGTGGAAGGGTTTTCGGGTGCGTTTAGTAAGGATCTATGTTTCTCCAATCATTGTGTTCAAAACGCGTTTGATATCTATAGTGCCTCGGTAGACCTAATTAGAGGGATGCTCTCCATTGTGGTGGCGACTGCGATGGTCGGTGGTATAGGGGTGGCGCTTCAAAGTTACATTAACAACGCACAGTCAAATGCTTTGAGTAATCATCTATCGCATATTTCAGTGTTTCAGAGTTTTCTGGCCCAAGAGATCGAGAAAAGGCCGCTTGTCGAACTCAGCTCAGTAGACATATTCAAGTGGTATAATCGCATATTTGAAGAGTCTCGCGAGGGCTCTACTAAGCTGTCGAGGGGGTATGTGGAACGGATCAAGGAAATTAATCGTGCGATTCTGGAATCTAATAAACTGACCTCGAACACATCGAGTGAGAAATTTAGGTATGTAGAGCATCAGAGTAGACTGATTGGGGTTCTGGAAGAGCTTGGGGTAAGGATGTCTCGTGCGCCGCGTAACGAGTTCTATGAGGTAGAAAGCCAAGTCTTGTCGTTGGTTGTCTGCGTGAATCGAGAGTTCTGCTATTCGAGAGAGGTCCCCGAGATCATGGAAAGGCGATATCTTTAGAGCCAGAAATATAAATATACGAAATAGTGAGCAACAAGAACAGGACGCCCATGATTTCTTGGGTAAGTTGGAATGGCCAAGGCGCTCGGAGGGGAAGGCGATCTGGGTTCTCGGACAACTGTTGGGGGTTCGCAGTCTCAGTCTTAGGGTTTGGGTCCAATAAGGGTGGATGCGGTTTCTTTATGGAGAGAATGATGAGTGCATGGAGCCATTTAGCAATAGAAATCGAAAGTGCCATCAACTCTGGGATCGCTGAGTGTTATCCCTATGCGTGGGAAGAGAACCACATTACGCACGCCATGTTGGGAGGGATCCGGTCCGCTGTTCGCGGTCGAAAATTGGTTCATGGACGGGAGGCTGTGTCCGTAGAGTTTGAGACTTACAAGCTGGATGGGCGGTACGAGAAGAATTTTGGCGATATTGTGTTTTTGGTAAATATTGTTCGAAAAGGGCAGAAACCAATTCTCGGAGCAGCCTTTGTGGAAGCTAAGCGCCGTTCGCTGAACGGGCTTAGATATCCAGAAATTAGAGTTCAGCAGGCGCGTCGTATACTTAAGGTTGCGCCTCGAGCATTCTACGTGCTTTATGACTACGACTTCACGACTCGCTTTGTTAGTCAAGAAGGGTTTGATCCGTGGGGCATCAATGATCGCCGAGTTTTGAAAGGGCGCACGGGGTTCGCGCCCGTCGCGAAGGTATTGTGTACCCCGATAAATGCCGCTTTGGCGAATTCCTATAAGGACGTTCGGTTGTACAATCAGGCACTTCCGTTTACTACGCAGCTCATGACGCGATATCTATGTGGTTTGGATCTTGAGTATGGAAATGATGCATTGGCGGTAGCGGCAGGGTGGCGAGAGAATAAGGGTCTTCCCAAGCAGATAGTCCGAATAGATGTATGTGAGGATGGCGAAGAAGTTGAGGCATCCTCGATTCCGGTGAACGTCGAGCTGTATCGTAGAGGCGAATAACGGGGTCGGACCTATGTAACCGTATGATTCGCTTGCTAAAGAGTTTAGATTTAGAGAAGAAGAGGACACCCATGATTCTTGTCTTCGTCAAGCCTGTGGCGGGCGACCGGCCGCTGTCTCTCAGTTGGGTTTCTGAGGAGGGAAGAAGGGGACACCCATAATCTCATCTCCCGGCTGTCCCGGTGCGGAAGCTCTCAGTCCAGAAAGATGCGGTGGTCCGGCGGCGGGCCGTCCTGAAAGGCCTGCTGGTTGGCGTATTCGCGCATCTTCTGTCCAAGGTAGGTCTCCTGATCCAGTTCGCGCAGCTGGCGCGGGTAGTTTTCGGTGAGTTCGAACCAGCGCTGCACGAAGAAGAGGACACCCATGTTTTCTTGACGGTCTGAGGCGGGCTGTCTAGGTTTGTGGGGAGTGCATGGACCAGGGAGGGTCCGGAGATGACGCGAGCCAGGAAGGAGCTCGTCTCGGTCGAGACGACGCCGTATTACCGCATGCCGAAGAAGAGGACACCCATGATTTCTTGACGGTCTGAGGCGGGCTGTCTAGGGTTCAGGGGGAGTGCATGGACCAGGGAGGGTCCGGTGATGACGCGCATGCCGAAGAAGAGGACACCCATGATTTCTTGACGGTCTGAGGCGGGCTGTCTAGGTTTGTGGGGGAGTGCATGGACCAAGGAGGGTCCGGAGATGACGCGAGCCAGGAAGGAGCTCGTCTCGGTCGAGACGACGCCGTATTACCACTGCATTTGTCGTTGTGTTCGCCGCGCGTTCCTGTGTGGCGAGGATTCCTATTCGGGTAAGAACTACGAGCACCGGCGCGGCTGGGTGCTGGAGCGTCTGCGTGAGCTGCAGGGCGTGTTCGCGGTGGACGTGTGTGCGTATGCAGTGATGTCGAACCACTATCACCTGGTGGTGCGGCTGGATGCGGATCGCGCGGCGGCATGGAGCGAAGGCGAGGTGATGGAACGCTGGGCGCGGCTGTTCTCGTTGCCGGTGTTGGTAGCCCGCTATCGGGAGGGGCAGACGAAGACGGTGGCGGAGCGCGAGCGGGCGCAGTTGCAGATTGCCGAGTGGCGGGGTCGGCTGCAGGACCTGTCCTGGTTCATGCGCAGCCTGAATGAACACCTGGCGCGGCGGGCGAATGCGGAGGATGGCTGCAAGGGCCGCTTCTGGGAAGGCCGCTACAAGAGCCAGGCGCTGCTGGACGATGCGGCCGTGCTGACTTGTATGAGCTATGTGGATCTGAACCCGGTGCGCGCCGGAATGGCGGATACGCCCGAGGCCTCCGATTTCACCTCGATCCAGCAGCGTATCCGGGCGTTGGCCCGGGAGGGCCAGGGTCATGAAGGGCCGGCGTGTGAAGGCGACGAGCCTCGCCTGACCGTATTGGGCCCGGAAGGCGACGATCCGCATGGCAACGCGGTGGCCTTTACCACGGAGGACTACCTGGAACTGGTGGACTGGACCGGTCGCGCGATCCGCGAGGACAAGCGGGGGGCCATCCCGGAATCCATTCCGCCGATCCTGGAACGTCTAGGGATCGATCCAGTGCATTTCCTGCGGCATGTCGGAAGGGGACAGAGGTCGCACCATGTAGCGGCCCTGGGGCACGTGGAGCGTTTTCGCGAGGCGGTGAGGCAGCTCGGCCGTCGCAGCATCAAGGGTGTGGGGATATCGGTTCGGATGTTTCTGGCGCCGGCCGGTTGTCGTTGAACCAGCCCGGTTTCAGGGGACCGAAGAAAGGGACAGCCATGATTTCTTGCGACAGACGATGGAGACAGCCTGGATTGATGCGATGTGGCTTCGTGGGTCGGTGCGCCCATAGCGCCGGCGCCCGGGGGCGCCGGCGCATTGAGTTAGAACAGGCCGCAGGCGGGTCCGGTGCGTGCCGAGCGGACGTTGCGGAGGTCCGGATGGGCCCGCAGGTCATCCATCATCTGGCTGTACAGGCCGTCCGGGACGTCGCGCGCGAAGGTGATATCGACGGTGCCATTGCGGCGCATGTTGTAGGCGGTGAAGGCATCCGCCTCGTAGTCGAACAGGATCTGGGCGAGCGCATCTTCGGAAGCGAGTGCTTCCGGTGTGTTCGGCTGGGAGGTGGATGCGCAGCCGCTAACGGCGAGCGGAAGCGAGATCAGGAACAGCAGGGCAAGGGTGAAGCGGATGTTCATGGCGGTGTCTCCTTGATGGGAGCGACAGGAATGCTCCCCGGACCATGGCGTTCGGTGTCCACTGACTCGTAGCGGCAGGCCCACGGGCTTTTTACAAGCATATGTTAAAACCAGAAGAAAACAAGGGTAGGGGGTTGGGGCATGGGACTTGGGGTCGCGTGAATGGAACCCGCTGTGGTCCGCCTTTGGCGTCATCTGGCACTTGGTTCGGGTGTCCACTCGTTCGCATAGCGGGGCAGGGTCTTGCGGAAGACCTTACAGGAGCCGGATTCCAGTTCGCCGCGGTTGCACAGGTTGTTGATTCGAGTGAATCCGATGGCATCCATTAGGAGTGCGGATTCGAGTGTAGAACGATCTGAGTTGGCCCAGGCCTGAAGCAATTGAACACCGTTTTCATCGAACTCCCAGTGGCGAGCGATGGCAACAGAGACGCTGCGTGTCAGTCCCTCGAACTCGCCGATGAAGCCACGGGAGAGGGTGGATGCGCTGAGTGTTTGTAGTTCCCGCAGAAGAACCATGAGTCCGCTGCTATGTGCCAGGGCGGATAGATAGAGTGCGAATCCTTCGCACCCTCCGCCTAAATGCTGGGCACCAATTTTGACATTCATGGCCGTTTGCAGCGTTTCTGGCCAGATTTTCTGGATCCCCGCTGGGCTCAGACGATTGTCCCTTTCGAACTGGGCTATGGGGCTTACGATGGCCGCTGCGACTGCTTCCCTCATGCGCTGATTGCCGAGGATCGTAACGGCCTGTTCGATGCTCAAAATCTCAGACCGGGTTGGGCGTACGGACGGGCTATTGACGACCTTGAGCATGTTTCCGGACAGAACCGGATCGCTTTCCAGCATTTTCGCGATCTCTTTTGACCGGTATTGCTCGGGGTCGCGCAGCGTGGCCATGAGCCGGGGTGCGATTCGGGGAAGCCGCGGCACTTTGGCACTGAATGAGGTGGCATTCTCCATAAGCCGGTCGCGGAGGCCACGCAGCCAGGCTCGTTCTTCCGGGGAGGGCTCGTCCCGGGAATCGAGCCCTATTTCGAATAGGCCCGCACAGTAGCGCGAGGAGAGCTCTCGTTCCGAGAGAAGCTGCTCCATGCCGTCGTGTTCTTGTTCCCGAGGGCTGTTGGCGAATTCTTTGTTGGATGGAGGCGGTTCGCTGGGTGGCAGATGTTTGTTGTCGCCCACGCGACTGAACCATCGGCGAAGGCGAGAGAGCATCATGGCGGATAGCCGTCCTCGAGTACGGTATATGGCTAGTGGCAGCCGGCGCTGGCTGGCAGCCGCGAGCCCCAGACTGGCGTGTACGGGATAGATCTCAGGTTACTTGCTGGCACAGACCCGATTGAGCGTTTGGCGGCACGAGCGTGAGGCCGACGTTAGGGAGTCACATGGTTTGTGCGTTCGGTGAGTCAATCCCCGCCATGTGTCATATTCCGGAACGCAAACACAGAGCTGGCGATGATCACCGCGATGGCGAGGCCGTAGTAGAGCGTTTCCAGTGATGCGCCAACCTCCACTGCCTGCTCCAGAAAAAGCACAACCAGGATCACGATCGCGACCTGAATGATGGTCACTTTGAGGTCGTGGAAATGTCGGATCTCCAACACGGAGAGCAAGCTGCTTTTGCTGCCGGAATCCGGCTTGATGAACAGCCGAAACAGGCCAACCGCGATGATCTGGAAAGTCACAGCGATGAGCAGCATGTCGAGGACCTTCAGGAACCTCACCGCCAGGCTCTTGCCCTCATCGACCGAGCTGGGTACCTGCTGGACAAAATCGACCACGATATTGAACACGATGTATACGTTGGCGGCATACAGCAGGAGAGCCGCGATGGTGCTGACCACGACCGTCACCAGTACCAGCAGCCGGCTGGTGGTGAACATTCTTTCGATCATTCGTGCATGACTCCATGGCGGGTAGTGGCGATCCGGAGAATGGAATATGAGGCGGACCGGCGGATATTGATCTATCGAGTGTGGGCCAGCTGGTTCCGGACGATACTGCCGCCCTTCATGATCAGTTGCAGGTGGTCGGCGGGAGCATCCAGCCAGTCCAGGCCGGCTGCCGGGTCGGCATCGATCACGAGCAGGTCGGCCAGGGCCCCTTCGGCGATGACGCCGAGGCGGCCGGGGTAGGGGGCACGGTCGCCGGACAGGGCGAGCAGTTGGCCGGCCGCGCCGGTGGCCATGTGCAGGGCCTCCAGCGGGGACATGAAGCGGGTCAGCTTGGCGAGCTGGCGGCCCTGGCTGGCGGCGCCCTCGGGGCTGAACAGGATGTCGGTGCCGAAGGCCATGGGCACGCCGTACTGGCGGCCCAGTTCGAAGGCGCGCTCGGTGCCCGCGCTCACCTGGAGCTGCTTGGCCCGGGAGACGGGGTCCGTCTTCGGGTTGGCGTCCTCGTCGTCCAGGAAGGGCTGGATGCTCCACCACACGTTGGCATCCGCCATCATGCGCACCGTCTCCTCGTCGGCGAGCTGGCCGTGCTCGATGGAGCGCACCCCGGCGCGGATCGCGCGCTGGATGCCCTGCGGCGTGTAGACATGGGCGCATACGTAGGTGCCCCAGTCGGCGGCGGCGCGCACGGCGGCGCGCATCTCCTCTTCCAGGTACTGGGCGGTGTCCAGCGGGTCGTAGAGGCTGGAGACGCCGCCCCCGGCCATGATCTTGATCTGGCTGGCGCCTTGCATCAGCTGTTCCCGGGTGCGGCGCAGCACCTCGTCCACGCCATCGGCGATCGCAGCGACACCGCTGCTCTCGATGTAATTCGGCGGGGTGCTCGGCATGCGTGGCAACTCGTGGCGCTGGCGAAAATCGCCGTGCCCGGAGGTCTGGGAGATCATCGCGCCGCAGGGGAAGATGCGCGGGCCGGCCACCGCGCCGCGGTCGATGGCCATCTTCAGGCCGAAGGCCGGGCCGCCGAGATCGCGCACAGTGGTGAAGCCGCGCATCAGGGTCGCGCCGGCCTCGCGCCCGGCCATCAGGTGCAGGAATCCGATGTCCGCGGTCATGGCGGTCATCTGGCTAACCCCGACCAGCGTGCTGTGCCAGTGGGCGTCGATCAGGCCGGGGATGACCGCGCGCCCGCCGCAGTCGATTATGCGTGCGGCGGTCGGGCCCTCGCCGCGCCGGGGCAGCGCGGCGATGCGGCCGTCCTCGATCAGGATGTCCACGTCCTCGCGCATCTCGAGGGTCTCGCCGTCGAACAGTCGCAGGTGGGTGAGTAGCAGCGGTTGCCCGGGTTCACCGGCCTTGACCTCGCGCGGGGCGAGGCCGAAGCCCGCGAACATGCCCAGCACGGCGGCGGCACCGCCGAGGAACTGGCGCCGGTTCAGGTCGGCCTCGATGCGCCGGAGGGCCGCCTGGGTATGGGCCGCGCCACAGTGGCAGGGGTTGATGCCGGCGTTCGCGCCGTGCGGTGCACAACAGGCCATGCCCATGACGGTGAGGCTCCTGGTTAACGCACGCGACATCGGGATGCGGCGCCGCGTGGTTCGGGACGCGCCCCGACGCCCGTGCGGGTGCCGGAATCCCGGCCGCTGCCGATCGCGAGCGATAGCCGGGGCTAGGCTTGCAGCATACCCAAGATCTGGCGCGCGTCTACTGGCCTGACCGGGGCGCTGGCGAAAAGATAAGGACACCCATGATCTTCCCAGGCCAAGCCTGCTCGAAGTGCGGCAGCGCCATGGTGAAGCGCAAGGCCCGTCGGGGCTCCAACATGGGGCAGGAGTTCTGGGGGTGCACGCAGTATCCCAGCTGCCGCGGGACGAGGGCAGTCCAGTAGGCGGTGACCGGGCGAGAAGGTGCCCCTGTCGCAGGTCAGTTGTCCCGCCGAGCCAACAGGTTGGTTACGGCACGGATGAGCTGCCACTGGCCCACCAGGCCCACGCCTCGCGCATCGATGTGGGAGAAGCCGTCGATCAGATGCAGGTCGGTCTCGCCGACTGCATGGGCGAGGCGCTCGCTTTCGGTGTGGGGAATCATGTTGTCGTCGCGGCCGTGGATCAGGAGCGCCCCGCTGGAAAGGTGCGCGAGGTCCCGGTGGGCCAGGGATAGCATGTCGATGGCCTCCTGTGCGCTTTCAGGTAGGTCTTCGAGGAGCGCTGGCACGCGTTCCTGGTCATCGTTCCGGATTAACGCCAATAGGCTTCGCCCCTCTTCGCCGAGACCGGCGGCCAGTTCGTCGATCGGGGCCTCGGGATCGTGCATGCGCCGCCAGGCAATTTCGTCGAGGATCTCGCGGTCTGCGGGGGCATTAAGCATGTGCAGATTGCCGCGCAGGAATAGCCACTTCGCCAGTGGATCGGGAGTCCTGGTCATCCAGCGGTCTGACCCGGGCTCCTGGAAGGCCCCGGTCGTGGCGAAGGTGATGACGTTCTTCGTGTCGTAGTAGCCGCCGACCCCGACCAGGAAGTCGATGCTGGCTTCTCCCTGTGGCGTTAGCGTCGCGAGCGCGGCCAGGCCCACGGCGTGAGAGATTGCCGCGACCCCGACGTCCTGGTGATCCGGGGCGCGCTCTGCCTCCAGGCGGGACAACAGGGCAGCGGCATCCGCGATGGCGGCGGCATCCTGGGTGCGGATCCTCAGGGCTTTCGTGCCCTCCAGATCGGGGACCAGCACCAGGAAGCGTGCCCGGGCCAGTGTATTGGCGAGTTGTACCAGGCGGGGGTCGTCCTTGCCCTCTGGCGTAAAGCCCGGCACAAGGACAATACGGGCGCCGACATCCTGCCGGGGATGGTAGAGGTCGGCTTCGATGGCCCCTTCGCTCGTCGTGACTGCAAGCGTTTCGCGCGCGGGTTCCGGGGTGCGGTCCTTTAGCGCGCTCGGTCCGTCACCGGCCTCGATGTCCTGGAGCACCCGCATGGCCTCCCAGTTTTGCACTCCGATGTAGCTGGCAAGCATCACAACGCCCAGCAACACGGCAGCGATGCGAAGCACTAGTCCTGACCTTCTGGGGGTTCTGGTTCACTCATTTGGAAGACGACTCGGTTCCACCCGGCGTTTTTGGCTTGATACAAAGCGGCATCGGCTTGACGGATGAGGGCGTCCGGATCAAACCGGCGACCGGCTGAAGGGGCCATGCCAAGCCATTGGAAGGGGCTTGCACGTTGAGGCTCGAAACTGGTGGACAGCAGGGGTGGAGTGCACTTCATTTTCAACGTGTTATGTCGCACAGCATGGCAACGGACCCGAATCAGGTTTGGCTTCCATGCAGTCTGCCATTAACGGAACATCGAATGTCCCGTCTGCCACGCGCAGACACTGAAGGCAAGATGAAGTAGGAAGGTGGATCCCGACGCGCAGGCGAGTAGATTTCGGTGTGCAGCCCAGTACAATCCGGAGCTTGAGTGTTGTAGTCCTGACTAGCCCGCGAAGGAGACCAATGTTTCGTATCCGGGAAAGTCAGGATCGGCGAGATGCGGCTGATTCACGCCATGGGTCCGGTCCCTCCGGATGCCTGACAGGAAAGGGAGCGCCCATCATCTGTCCTGCTAACCGTAATCTTCCCTCTGCGGGATCTGCTGGTGAGTGCGTCCCTGCGCGACGCGGCGCGCTTCGGCTGTTCATCGCGCTTTGGGTGGGTGCCGCTTTCGGCATCACAGGTCTGTCGAAGGCGGATGATGAAGCGGTATTCGTGGTCGCCCATCCAGGCGTGTCGACCCAGACCCTGACCCGCGACACGACCCGGGCCTTGTTTGGCATGCGCCAGCGCAGCTGGCCGGACGGCGAGATCGCGCGCGTGTTCGTGCTGGGGGACAACGACCCCGTACATGTGCGCTTTGCGAAGGAAGAGCTCGGGGTCTTCCCCCATCAATTACGCCTTGCGTGGGACCGAGCGGTATTTTCCGGCACCGGCCAGGCACCCCGTCGAGTGGGATCTCTGTCGGAGATGCATGAGCGTGTGGGCACCACGCCCGGCGCGATTGGCTACCTCACAAAGGAGTACCTGGATGAGCGTATCCAAGTCATCGAGATGGAATAAGGTGCGGCCTGCCCTGGGCGGGACCCTGTTACTGATTGCGTCATCGGCAGCCGGCCCGGCGATGGCCGACGAGGGTGCGCTGGGGACCTTGCAGTTGCACGGGTTTCTCAGTCAGGGCTGGGTGACGACGGACTACAACAACTTTTTCGGATCCAGCAGCGACGGCAGCGGCAGCTTCGACTTCACGGAGCTTGGGGTTAACGCCTCCCTGCGGCCCCGTGAAGACTTGCTGCTCTCGGCGCAAGTGCTCAGCCGGCGTGCCGGGGAGATCGGGGATGATGGCCGGCCGAAACTGGATCATGGTTTGATCGATTACCAGGCGCTATCCGGGCCCGAGCGAACGGTGGGTGTGCAGCTAGGGCGAGTGAAGAATCCTTTCGGCCTCTACAATCAAACCCGCGATATGCCCTTTACCCGGCCGGGCATCCTTCTGCCTCAATCCATCTATTTCGATCGTGCCCGTTCGCTGGCGCTGGCCTCCGACGGTGGCAAGGCCTATTTCGAGGAGCGGATAGGCGATGCCGGGCTCCTGCGCGGCGAGGTCGGTTTCGGACGGCCTCAGGCCGATGACGATCTACAGGGGGCGCTGCGACTGGATAACGTCCCGGGTTCTATCGAGCCGCGTAACTCGACGATCGCGCAGCTGCTCTACGAGCACGATGGTGGCCGTGTGGTCGCTGGGTTGAGTGCTGCTCAGGTCAAGGCACGCTTTGAGCGCGATGGTGGGCCCGACGGGCAGTTTGCATTCGAGCCCTGGATTCTTTCCCTCCAGTACAACCAGCCCTTGTGGAGCCTGACCGGTGAATATGCGCTGCGTCATTCCAGCATGGAGGGACTAAGCGACCTCGGGGCCGATTTCGATATCACCGGGGAGAGTTGGTATCTGCAGTACTCGCGTCGCTTCAGTGATGACTGGGAATGGTTGATTCGTTACGACAGCCTGGTGGTCGATCGCAGTGACCGTTCCGGACGTGGCTTTGCAGCCGCTACTGGCCTGCCGGCACATGCGCGCTACGCCGAAGACTGGACCGTTGGCTTGCGCTGGCATCCGCACCCGCAGGTCATGCTGGGGGCGGAGTATCACCACATCGAAGGTACGGGCTGGTTGCCATCCGGTGACAATCCCGACCCATCCGAGACCCGGAAGCGCTGGAACATGCTGATGTTGCAGCTCTCCCTGCGTTTTTGAAACCGGCCGGAACGCAATAGAACGGGCACCTGGGGATGACGAAGCCACACACATCGCATTCGCGCATCCGGGTGGGACTCACGGGGCGGCTTATTGTGCTGACCAGTCTGGTGCTGGTCGGTCTGGTAGCGCTGATTACCACGCTGGGCCATGACATCCTGGAAAGCCAGTTCCAGCAGGAGCGCGAGGACAGTCACGCCCGTGAGCAACGCGAGATGCGGCTGGCGCTGGAACGTGCCGAGGACAGCCTGCAGCAATTGGCAGCCGTGGTGGCGGCGGCGCCGGGCTTGTCCCGTGCGCTCGAGCAGCGAGACAAGATACTGGCCGATCAGGTGTTGGCGACCCAATGGCCCACGTTGGAACTGGACGCCGGAGTGGCGCAGGTCCGGGTCTATCTCGAATCGGGGCGTCTGCTCTCCAGCCGAGGTGACGACGACAGCCTGACGCCCGGGCTCGTCGAAGATTGGCTGGATCGGGTCCGCGACACAGAGCGGCCTCACAGCGATCTGCGCTGTGCAGCCGACTGTCTTATCCACAGTCTGGTACCGGTGCTGGTGGATGGGGAAATGGCGGGGACTGTGCTGGTTTCCCGGTCTCTGGCCGATCTCACCCAACAGGTCCGTAACGTGTCCGGCAGTGAGGTTGCCCTGTTATTGCGCAGCGCAGGGCAGCCCGAAACGGGGGATATGCTCCGTCAGGTGCCGGAATGGGGCGGGCATCTCCTGGCGATCACCCGGATCGAACAGACGTTGCCGACCCTGCGCGCCATGGCCGAGGAGGTGGCGTGGTCCTCGCTGTCTCGGGATCCAGTGACGTTCAAGGATGGATCGCGGGTTCTGGAGGTCCAGGCGCTCCCGCTTGCGGGCCATGGCGGCACGGATACCGATGTTGAGGGGTACTTGCTGTCCCTCTCGGATATCACCTCTCAGGTCGATGCCATCCGGGAGCACACCCGTAACCTGTTCCTCGCCGGGATGACCGGTTGGGTGATCGCGGAGGCCATCGTGTTGCTGATCGTCTGGCCACCGATGCGGCGCCTGTATCGACTGGCTGAGGTGTTGCCGGGGCTGGCCAGCGGTGGCTTCGCGCGAACCCGGGAGGTGATTCCGGAACCGCGCCGGCGGTTTCAGGACGAGATTGATGAACTGGAGACCACGACCCTGGATCTGGCCGATCAGCTGGAGACCCTGGAGGGCACGGTGCAGAACCGGGATCAGCAGCTGGCGGCGCAGATCCAGGCACTGGCGCGCGAGCGCGATTTCATCGGTAGCCTTCTGGACACGGCACGGGTGTTTATCATCAGCCAGGATTCGGACGGGCGGATCACCCTGGTCAATGAATACACGACGACCGTGCTTGAGCATTCCGAGGAGGACTTGATCGGCCGGACGTTTGACGAGGTCTTGCCCATCGGATCTGCCGTCCTGGATGGAGATGTCCAGCAGGGGGAGGAAGAACGTTCGTTGCGCACGCCCGGTGGTGAGGAACGGGTGGTCGTTTGGTACCACGCGCCGCTTCCCGGGGATGAGCCGGGCCGGATCTCCGTGGGGCTGGACATCAGCGAACGCAAGGCCGCCGAGGCTCGACTGACCTGGCTGGCCCAGCGCGATCCGCTCACCGAACTCTACAATCGCCGCTACTTCCATGAGGCGCTGGATCAGGCCCTGGCCAAGGGTGCCCATGGCGCCGTCCTGTTGATGGACCTGGATCAGTTCCGGGATGTGAACGAGCTACGGGGCTACCACGCCGGGGACGAGTTGCTGCGCCGAGTGGGCCATACCCTGTACGAGTATCTGGGATACCGCGGCGTAATCGCGCGCCTGGGCGGTGACGAGTTCGCCCTGTTGCTGGAGGGCGCGAGCGACGATCAGGCCATGTACGTGGCGCAGTACGTGGTGAAGCTGCTGGAGGATGTGGATCTCGCCATCGGTGAGCAGCGCCATCGAGTGTCGGCCAGCATCGGTATTGCCCGTTTCCCGGAGCACGGCGCTACGCCCGCTGACCTGATGGCAAGCGCCGATGTGGCGATGTATCAGGCGAAAGAGGGAGGGCCTCAACGCTGGCACATGCTGCACGCGGTGGAAGACGTCAGGGATGAACTGGAGCAGCGGGTCTACTGGGTGGACCAGTTGCACAAGGCGCTGAAGACCAACACTTTTGAGCTGATGGTTCAGCCCATAGTGCGCCTGAGTGACCGCAGCGTGCGTCACTATGAGGTGCTGCTGCGTATGCACGGTGGTGAAGGCGAGTTACTGATGCCGGGACGTTTTATCCCCTTTGCCGAGCGCAGTGGTCAGATCGTGCAGCTGGATCGTTGGGTGCTGCGCGCGGCGCTGCAGTTGTTGGGCAGGATTCAGGACGAAGACATCAGTCTGGCCGTGAACCTCTCCGGGCAGTCATTGCATGACGACTACCTTACGGATTACCTGGCCGAGGAGTTGCGCGCCAGTGGTGCCAACCCACGGCAACTCATCCTGGAAGTGACCGAGACCGCAGCCGTCAGCGACTTTTCCACGGCACGGGGTGTGCTGACCGGCATACGCGCGCTTGGATGCCGCGCGGCACTGGATGACTTTGGGGTGGGGTTCAGCAGTTTCCACTACCTGGGCCAGCTGCCAGTGGACTACATCAAGATCGACGGAAGCTTTACTCGTAGACTCGTGGATGACCATGAAAGTCGGGTCATTGTCCGGGCGATCGCAGATCTTGCGGTTGGCCTTGGCAAGGAGGCGATCGCTGAATTCGTTGATCAGGAGGCGATTATTCCCATTTTGCAGGACTACCGGGTTGCCCTTGGACAGGGCTACCACCTGGGCCAGCCGGTGCCTGCGTCGGAAGTGTTCGGAGACCTCTGAAGACGAGCACCGAGTCACCACCATAAAGAGGACACGCACTATGAGTTCTGCGGATGCAGGTGTGTGTCGTTGGAGGGGGATGCGGGGTCTCGCGAACAGTCGAAAATGCAAGGATGTGCTGGCGGAGCGGTCGGGCGCGGGCGCGTTTTGGCCTGGACACGGCCGCTCGGTTCGGCGCGTCGCGCCCCGGTTGGCTGCGGGTGTGGTGGTCACGTTGGCCGTGATCAGTGGTTGCACGCCGTGGGGGGAGGAAGAGCATCCGTCCGGGTACGGCGAGGCGTCCGTGCTGGCGCCGCTCGACATCCGTGAGGCGTCTGTTCGGACGGCGGAGGGTGCCACGCTCCTTGGCATTGAAAACCTGCCCGGCGATCTCCAGGTGGACGCGCAGAACGCCTTCGGTGCGACAACGCGATTCCGGGAGGCCAGGGCATCCCCGGACGATGCCTGGGTAGCGGTGGTCACCAGCGGTGCGGCCCACATCGCCGGCTGGCTGGTGCGGGCGGACAGCGGCGCGGCGAGCCCGGCGGCGTTTCAGTACGGGGGCCGCGTCACGATCGGGCCCTGGAGCGACGATGGGCGCCATGTGGTGTTCGCGCAGGAAGGACCTGCAGGGAACCGTACCCTGACGGTCGTGGATCGCGAATCGCTGGGCGACTCGGTGGAAGCGAATGCGATCCCGGTGCGTGTTGAGCACCACGGGGAGCTGGATCCGGAGGCGCAACGCTACGAGGCGCTGGGCTGGGTGGAGGGAACTCTTCGGTTCCGCCTCGGCGACGAACCATGGGTGTTTGATCCGGCCTCGGGGGCGGTGGAAGCGGGGTAGTGCCAGGCCGAATGGACAGGTTGCCTCGAGCTCTGGTTACTCGCCGCGGGCCGGCAGGGAGGCGTAGTAGGCCGCGAGTGCCGCCATTTCTTCCTCTTCCAGTTCGCTCACGATGCCCTGCATCAAGCCGGCAAGGGACGTCTCGCGCGCGCCGTGGACATAGGCCTGGAGCTGTGCCATCAGATAGCGGGGCGGGTGGCCGGCCAGCGGCGGCAGGCTGGGGTTCCGTTCGCGTCCTTCGTCCCCATGGCAGGAGGCGCAGGACTGGACGTTGCGTTCCGGCAATCCTGCAAGGGCAATCTCGCGCCCTCGTTCCGCCAGATCGCCCGGCACGTCATGCGGGCCGCCCGCCGGTTCCATCTCCGCGTAGTGCCGGCTGATCGCTTCGATCTCTTCGTCGTTCAGGTGCTGGGCGATCCGCGCCATGGTGGCGTTCGGGCGCAGGCCGTCCCGGTAGGCCTCCATCTGCTCCACCAGGTATTGCTCCGGCAGCCCCGCCAGGCGCGGGAACGGCGGCTGCGACTGGCCCTGACCCTGTTCGCCATGGCACTGGATGCAGGCGGTCGCCCCGCGGTCGTTGCCTTCCTGGGCAATGCGTGCACCGAGGTCCTCGTCCCCGCTGGCACTGGCCGTCGGCAGACCCAACGATGCCGCGGTCAGTGCGAGCCAGGCGACTGCGCCGAGGGGTTGGTGGAGGCGTGCCACGCGCATGGCATTGGCGTTGTTCAGGCCGTGTCGGTGCGTACGCCCGGGTGGGCATGGCGGTGGTAGTTCGCGCGATCCGGGATGACGTTGCGGATGCCGCCGCGAGGGTCTTCGACGTCGCCCGCGTAGCGCGGCAGCAGGATCACGTGCAGGTGGTCGATGCTGCGCCCGGCCATGCGGCCGTCGTTGTTGCCGACGGTATAGGCATCGGGCGGATTGCCCAGGAAGGGCAGGTCCAGGACGTTGTCGATGTGGTCCTTGGGGCGCTCGCGCAGGTCTTCGCGGACGCGCATGTTGCGGTACAGCTTTTCCAGGTCCGTGGCTTCGATGACCCGGCGCACGCCGTGAAGCGCGTCGAAGTAGTCCGCCTGTTCGGTGTCGTCGAGGTCGAACAGGGAGACCACGTGGCGCCGGGGAATGACGAGTGCGTGCCCGGGGTTGACCGGATTGGTGTCGAACAGGGCGACGAACGAGCGGTTCTCGTAGATCAGCGGGTCGGCCAGGCCGGCGGATACCCGGCAGAAGTAGCAGTTCGGGGTGACTGGTTGGGCACTGGTCATGGGAAGGCCTGCGAGTAGGGGCTTGCGTCAGTTGGAAAGTGGCGGATTTTACGCGACTTCCACGCTTGCGTGCCCGCGTCCCTGTATGCGGCGAATCGGATACGCGGTGTGGCCGCGGGACGAATCGGGCCCGGTCGTGCGCGAGCAACGCTCTTTGTGAACGGTAATGTCGACGCAGGTTCCGAAAACCCTGATGGCTGCATGGCTTGACGGCCGGGATCGCACCACGTAAGTTCCCTAGCATTGTAAGGGGTTTTTGCGGTCCGGTCACTGAGTGATCTCCCGGCCGACCCACCATCCCCCGATACGTTTGTCGAGGCTGTACGCCCGCGCCAGCGGCCGCCGCGCGCCTCGACGACCGGTCGCGCGCAGGCACGACCGGGCTGCACAAACCGGATGTCCGGGCCTGACCCGGGCGGTGGCGTCGCGCCTGGCGCGTTCTTCTTGAACGTCGCGGGTGCCCGCTGCGCCGGAGGAGTTTGTGTCACGACGTATCGAAGGGGGAGCTCATGTCCATGCCACTTTCCGGCCTCGTGTTTGCGCTGCTGTGCGGCGTTGTCGCGCTGGTCTACGGTCTGTTGTCCATCCGCTGGGTACTTTCGCGATCGGAGGGTACCGACGAGATGCGGCGGATCGCCCGCGCGATCCAGGAAGGCGCCTCGGCCTACATGAAGCGGCAGTACACGACCATTGCAGTGGTCGGGGTGGTGCTGTTCGTAGGGCTGTGGCTGGTGATCGGCATCGGCTCCGCGGTCGGGTTTCTGATCGGTGCCGTGCTTTCCGGGGCCGCCGGGTTCATTGGCATGCATGTGGCGGTGCGCGCCAATGTGCGCACGGCGGCGGCTGCGAAGTCGAGCCTGGAGGCGGCGATGGATGTGGCCTTCCGCGGGGGCGCGGTGACCGGCCTGCTGGTGGTCGGGCTCGGGCTGCTGGGGGTGGCGGGCTATTTCGCCGTGCTCTGGTGGCTGACACCGGAGGGGGGCGATGTGGGACTTTCGCCCCTGGTCGGGCTGGCCCTGGGCGGTTCGCTGATCTCCATCTTTGCCCGTGTGGGCGGTGGCATCTTCACCAAGGGCGCGGATGTCGGGGCGGACCTGGTGGGCAAGGTCGAGGCCGGTATTCCGGAGGATGACCCGCGGAACCCGGCGGTGATCGCCGACAACGTGGGCGACAACGTGGGCGACTGCGCCGGGATGGCCGCGGACCTGTTCGAGACCTATGCAGTGACCATCATCGCGACGATGATCCTGGGCACGCTGCTGATTCCCGAGCTGGGGCTGATGGCCGCGGTGTATCCGCTGGTGCTGGGCGGCGGCGCGATCCTGGCCTCGATCGTCGGTACCTTCGTGGTCAAGGCGCGCGAGGGTTCCGAGATTATCCGGGGGCTCTACAAGGGGCTAATCGTCTCGGGGGGGCTGGCTGCCGTGGCATTCCTGCCCATTACCCTGGTGCTGGTTCCGGATACCGCGCTGGCCAACAACATGGGCATCGAGAGCGGGGCCGCGCTGCGCCTGTACGGGGCGGCACTGGTGGGGCTGGTCCTGACCGGCGTCATTATGGTGGCGACGGACTACTACACCTCCACGGTCTTCCGGCCGGTTCGCCATCTGGCCGAGGCCTCCACGACCGGTCACGCGACCAACATCATCGCCGGGCTGGCGCTGTCGATGAAGGCGACCGCCGCGCCGGTGCTGGCGGTGTGCGCCGCCATCCTGGTGGCCTATGCCTTTGGCGGGCTCTACGGCATCGCGATCGCCGCGACCACGATGCTGTCGATGACCGGGATCATCGTGGCGATGGATGCCTACGGTCCGATCACGGACAACGCCGGTGGCATCGCGGAGATGGCCGACTTGCCCTCCGAGGTTCGGGATACCACCGATGCGCTGGATTCGGTGGGCAACACCACGAAGGCCGTGACCAAGGGCTATGCCATCGGCTCGGCGGGCCTGGCGGCACTGGTGCTGTTTGCCGACTACACCCACGAGCTGGTGCATTACACCGGGGGTGGGCACAACTTCGAGCTGAGCAATCCGAACGTGATCGTGGGCCTGTTTATCGGCGGCCTGATCCCGTACCTGTTTGCGTCGATGACCATGGAGTCGGTCGGCCGCGCGGCCTCCGGCATCGTGAACGAGGTGCGGCGCCAGTTCCGCGAGATCAGCGGGATCATGGAGGGCACCACGAAGCCGGACTACACTCGAGCCGTGGATATGCTCACCAGCGCGGCCATCCGCGAAATGATCGTGCCCTCGCTGCTGCCGGTGCTGGTCCCCGTTCTGGTCGGCGTGTTCCTGGGTACCGAGGCCCTCGGGGGGCTGCTGATCGGGACGATCGTGACCGGGCTGTTCGTGGCGATCTCGCAGACCGCGGGCGGCGGCGCCTGGGACAACGCGAAGAAGTACATCGAGGACGGGCATCACGGGGGCAAGGGGTCGGAAGCGCACCATGCCGCAGTGACCGGCGACACGGTCGGTGACCCCTACAAGGACACCTCGGGGCCCGCGATCAACCCGCTCATCAAGGTGCTGAACATCATGGCGCTGCTGCTCGTGCCCGTTCTGTAGGGCCCCGAACCGGAAGGAGAATCGACATGCCGAGAATCCGCGTACAAATGGCCCCGGATCTGGAGTTCAACATGGAACTCGACGTCGAGGGCGTCGACTGTGACAGCCGCGACTGGGACGTCCAGCAGCACAAGGCCGAGATCTACGCCGAGTTCGAGCGGCGGCTGAAGGCGGCCTTCCCCGAGGGGGTGAAGATCCACACCTTCGAGTACGGCCTGGCCTGCAAGCCAGGCTGACCGGGTGGGAGGGCACGCGCGCCTGCGTGTCCTCCCGCTGCGCTGCGCAAGCGTGAACCTCGGGGCGGGCGGCCGATGGCGGGCAGGCGGTGGAATGCGGCTGGCTGAAGGACAAGTTCGGCCTGTCCTGGCAGATCGTGCCCGCGGTGCAGGACGAGCTGATGCAGCCGGGTGACCCCGAGGCGCTGGCCCGGGTCACGCAGGCATTCCTGCAGATGAAGAAGTTCGACATCGCGGCGCTCGTTCGCGCGTACGAAGGTCGGTGACGTGGACGTCCGCGGGCCGCACCTGGCCGAGGTGGTCCATCTGACGACCTCGATCGCGCGAGCGCCCGAGGACGTGTACGCCTTCGCGTGCGACCCGAGAAACCTGCCGCTATGGGCGGCGGGGCTGGCGCGTTCAAGCGTGCGGCAGGCGGGGGATGCGTGGGTCGTCAACGGCCCCGTGGGCACGGTCACGCTGCGGTTTGCCCCGGCCAACCCGTTCGGGGTGCTGGATCATGAGGTCGAGCTGCCCACCGGCGCGGTGATCCACAACCCCATGCGCGTGCTGCCGAACGGAGCGGGCAGCGAGTTCGTGTTCAGCCTGTTCCGCCAGCCGGGGACGACGGACGAGCAGTTCCGGGCCGATCGCCGCGCGGTGGAAGACGATCTGAAATGTCTGAAGCGGTTGCTGGAAGAGCGCCGAGATCCCCCTGGCCGGGATGTACCCGGTGAGCACGCCAGCCGTTGAGGCGTTCGCGACCGGGGCCCGGTCTACCGGTGCACCGCGGTGTTCTGGCCGAACCGGATCTGCCAGCCGTGGTGTTCGTCGTGTTCGAGCAGGAAGCTCATGTGGGTGTGCAGTTCCCCGTCGCCGTGGTCCGGCAGGCCCTCGGGCATGGATTCGATCCCGGAGACCCGGAACCGGGCCTCGGCGAAGGCGGTGTCTTCACTCAGCAGGGTGATGTCCTGGACGTCCACATCCAGGGAGGTGCCGACAAAGGGGCCCTGCAGAAGCTCCGTATGCCGCCGGGCATTGCCGGCGCGGTTCTCGAAGCGCGTGCCGACCAGATTGACCACTCCAGAATCCTCTGCATAGTCGCGCGCCCAGGCCTCGCCGTCCCCGGCCTCCCAGGCGGCCGCCTTGGCCTCCAGGATCTGCTGGATCGTGTCCTCGGCTGCCCAGGCAGGGGATGCCATTACGGCGGCGAGTGGCAGGGCGGCGAGAAGAAGCGGCTTGGCGAACATGCGGTCTCCGGGGTGTGGGGTTCCGCCCCCCGGTGTACAGGAGTGTGGCCGGCGACGCCAGCCCCGAGCCACGGGGCCACGGCGCAGGCGCCGGACGGGCGCTACCAGGCGAGGGCGAGCAGGCCCGCGCCGACGCACACCACGATGACCGGGACGATGGTCTCGCGGATCACCTGACCCTCGCGGGCCTGCAGCCCGGCGGCCCCGGCCGCCATGGCGATGTTGTGCAGCGAGATCATGTTGCCCACCCCGGCACCGATCAGTTGCAGAGCCAGCACGGTCGGAATCGCCATGCCCAGGGCGTCGGCGGTATCGGCCTGGAGTTGCGCGAACAACAGGTTGGAGACGGTGGCGCTGCCGGTCATGAACGAGCCCAGGGCGCCGATAAAGGCGCTGAACATCACGAATGTGTCGCCCAGGATCTCCGCCAGCCCCTGGCCCAGGACCTGTGGCATCGACGGCAGGCCGGCCGCGTTGTGGCCGGAGGTCAGCAGGAGCTGGGTGAGGGCGATGATAAAGGCCAGCACGATCGCGGCGACGCGCAGCTTGGTCCAGGTGGCGGCGACGGCCTGGGCCAGCGTGGGGCGGCTCACGCGGAACAGCACCAGGGCGGTGAGCAGGGCAAGACCAAAGTAGAAATACGGGGTGTACAGCGGGGTCAGGCTCTGGCCGAGTTCGATCTCCCGAAACGCCCCGGGCGACCAGCGCACGGACTGCAGGGCCTCGCGCAGGGGCATGATGGTCCGCGACGCGATCAGCGCAGTGGCCATTACCGCGAAGGGGACGAAGGCCAGCAGGACGCGTCCGACCGGGGCCTGCTCGACTTCCTCCCGTCGCTCGTGGCCGGGCAGCAGGAAGCCGCGATGGGCCGCCAGGGCGATGATCGCCATGGCCGCCACGCCCCCGATGATGGACGGCAGCTCCGGCCCCACCAGCCAGGCGACCAGCAGGTACGGAATGCCGAAGGCCAGGGCCGATAGCACGGCGAACGGCACGAATGCGCGGAAGCGCCCGCGTTCCTCGCCCAGGGTGGCAACCCAGACCATGAAGAGCGTGACAAACGGTGCCAGGGCGGTGTGGATCACGGCCGTCTGCAGCACCGCGGAGCGGGTGGTTTCCGCATCCAGGCCGAGGCCGGCGAAGCCGATGATCACGGGGGTGCCGGCCGCACCGAACGGGACGGCGGTGCTGTTGCCGATCAGGGCGATGGCGACCGCCTTCAGCGGCCGCATCCCGAAGTAGACCAGTAGCGGGGCGGCCAGCACCGCGGGGGTGCCAAAACCGGCGATGCCCTCGACGAAGCTGACCAGCCCCCAGCCGAGGAGCATGGCCAGTACCCGGTGATCGCGCGAGACGCTGGCGATCACCGACTGGATCGCGCTCATGTGCCCCGTACCGATCATCACGTTCAGCACCAGCAGCGCCAGTACGATGATCAGCAGGACCTCCACGAACACGACCGCGGCGTCCAGCAGACTGGCCACCAGCACGGGGCCCGATACCTCCCAGACCAGGACGGCCAGCACGAGTGTGGCGAGATAGGCGAGCGGCGCGGCCTCGAAGGCCGGGCGGCGCAACGGCACCAGCCATGCGAACAGCAGCAGGAAGGGCACCAGCGTAAGCCAGAACAGCACGATCGCTTCTCCCGCGCGACGCGAATGGGATCATGCTACCCCGTCGCCGAGCGCGCATACACATCGGTGCGGTCGGATCGCTATAGAACAGGCACGCGAACCTGCACAGACAAAGGGATATCCGTCATCGGTCACACCGCTTGGAGAACCGGTGGAAATCGTTCGGAGGGGATGCGAGGGGGCGGAGGAAGGTGTTCGGCTCCGGGCCACCAGGACTTGCGTCGGCTCGGGAAAGCCCATGGCGCGTGCCATGGGCAGGAAGGTTCAGGGGGTAAAGGGGATACCCCCGCTGGTTCGATGACCCCGGGCATCGCTCCCCGGGGAGCAGGCAGTACAGGCCGGCCGAAGGGGCCGGCCTGTCGACGGACCTGGTTTCAGTCTTCTTCCTCCTCGGTGTCATTCCCCAGGTCGATGCCACCTTCGGCTTCGGCATCGGTTTCGGCTTCGGCGCCGTCATCACCCATCCGGGTGTCCGCGCCGGCACCTGCGCCCATATCGCCTTCGGCACCCGGGGCCCGACCGTCACCGGTCGCACCGCCGGCCGCGCCACCGGAGGCCTCGGACCCCCGTTCGGAGCCGCCGGCCATTCCGCCACTGGCCTCGGCTCCGGTTTCGGCCGCTCCTTCTGCCGACCCGCAAGGGGGTAACACTGATCCATGTACACGCTCGCGCTCGAGTCGCTTTTGCGTGCGAACAAGGCGCGGTGACTGCCGTGCAGTCATTCTGCACAAGGGAACCGCAACGCCGTGCGCGCGCGCATTTTTGATCAACAACGGGCGGCCGGGCACCTTCGTTGATTAAGTTGTGGGGCTGGTGCCCCGGGTTCCCCGATTCTGCGTTGCGCCTCGAATCAATTAGAAACGGGCGGGTAGAACCACTACCCGCGGCATGCCGCGCCTTGCATCGGAAAACCTGGGGGCCAACGCGAGCGTGCAGATTGATCAGTGTTTGCCAAGGCCGCGCAGCTTTCTTCGGGCCTTATCGCGCCAGTTGGCGGCCAGGGCCTCGCAGTCCGCGAGCTGCTCCAGGGGCGTGCGCTGGTTGTGCTGGTAGACCGCCGCCATGGCGGCGGCGATGCTGAGGGTGTCGGGCAGGCGTTCAAGCCGTTCGATGGTGTCGCCCACGCCGAGGGTGCCCGGTTGCAGCACGCGGTAGAACCAGCCACAGCGGCCGGTGTCCTGGACCTCGCGGGCCAGGCCCGGGATGTCGAAGCGTACGTCGAGTTTCCAGCACGGCGTACGGGGCTGGCTGACCTGCACCCGGGCGGTACCGATGCGGTAGATATCGCCGATGTGGACGTTGCGCTCGTCCATGCCGTGGCTGGCGAGGTTCTCGCCAAAGCCGGAGGCGACGAAGCGGGCGGCGTGAGCCGGGTACTGCGCCTGCCGACCGTCGTACCGGTCCAGGCTGTAATGGAGCAGGGCGCGTTCCGGTCCGCCGTGGTTGTCCGGGTCCGCCTGCTCGTCACCGTCCAGGCCCAGGGGCCCCACCGCGAGCGGGCCGGCCACCGGCTGCTTGTCGATGGCGCTGGCGCGGCCTCGGGCGTAGTCGGGGGCCGCGCGGCCGGTGTAGAGGCCGATGAGTCGGTTGGCGGTCATACGGGTGCGGTCCCGGGCTTGCGCATGGTCTCGACGATACAACAGGTCCGCGTCCGCGTGACGCCGGCTCGCTCAGCGCCCGGCCAGATAGAGCAGCCGCGCGATGAAGGCGATACCCAGGATGATCCAGCCAATGGGGTAGGGCAGGATGCCGGAGAAGAACGCGGTCAGGCTGGCGACGAGCAGGGCGCCGATGATAAGCAGGGGGATATCCATGGCATTGAGAGCGATCCCGGCGGCGGATGTTCCGCAAGCCCCGTGCCTCCCGACAGCCAAGTGCTCCGCGCCATAATACGGACCACGCCGGTACCGCTCATGGTATCGGGGAGCCTGGCGCCGCAAGGAGTTGCTGCATGTTCAAGACCGTCCTGATCCTTGGCCATATCCGCGGGATTCGTATCCAGCTCCACATCAGCTGGGTATTCATCCTGATCCTGCTGGTGGCCAGCATGAGCACGGGCTTTCACCACCAGTATCCGGAGTGGAGCCTGGCCATGGCGGCCGGCACGGCGCTGGTGA
This sequence comes from Thioalkalivibrio sp. ALE31, assembly GCF_000377405.1. GTDB lineage: Bacteria > Pseudomonadota > Gammaproteobacteria > Ectothiorhodospirales > Ectothiorhodospiraceae > Thioalkalivibrio. The sequence goes on from NZ_KB905022.1 coordinate 307,203, forward strand.
CGGCCCTGCTGTTCTTTGCGTCCATCCTGGCGCATGAACTGGGGCACAGCATCGTCGCGCTGCGGCGCGGGGTACCGGTGGAGTCCATCACGCTGTTCATCTTCGGCGGCGTGGCGCAGATGGAGCGGGATCCGGAGCGGGCCGAGGACGAGTTCTGGATCGCCATTGCCGGGCCCGCGGTGAGCGTGGCACTGGCGCTCGGTTTCGCCGCGCTCGCGCAGGCCACCGCGGGCGGGTACGAGCCGATCCCGGTGGCCCTGGGCTGGCTCGCGCTGATCAACCTGATCGTGGCGATCTTCAACCTGATCCCCGGGTTCCCGCTGGATGGCGGGCGGGTGTTCCGCGCGGTGATCTGGAAGCTCACGGGTGATGCGCGCCGCGCCACCGAGGCAGCCGTTTGGGGCGGGCGTGTGGTGGCGTTCCTGCTGTTCGGCTTCGCCTTCTGGAACCTGGTGGTGATCGGCAACCTGATCGGTGGGCTGTGGATGATGCTGATTGCCTGGTTCCTGCTGACCATGGCCGAGGGCCAGGGCCGAATGTTCGATATGCGGGAACGCCTGGCCGATGTGCGCGCGCGGGACCTGGCCAGCCCGGATCCGCCCTGCGTGCGCCCGGAGACCACCATCGACGACTGGATTCACCACGATGTGCTGCCGGGCGGGCGCCGGGCCTTTCTGGTGGGTACGCCGGAGCGGGTGCAGGGCCTGGTGAGCCTCAGCGACAGCCGCAAGCTGCCGCGCGAGCAGTGGGCCGCGCGCCGGGTCGACGAGATCATGACCCCGGTGGAGTCGCTGAGCCGGGTGGCGCCAGACACGAAGGCCGAGGCGATCCTGCGCATGATGAGCGAGCGCAACCTCAACCAGATCCCGGTGATGGAGGCCTCCGGGCGCGCGATCGGCTGGATCGAACGCCAGCAACTGCTGCGCACCATCGAGATCCACATGGATCTGCAGCGGCCATAGGCGGGTCGTTCAGGGTGGCGGCGAGCGGGGCTTTTCGGGCGTACGTCGGTCGCGATGCTGGCAAAGCCCCGGTTGGTTCCGTCGGTCCGTCGTTCCGTCGTTACGCCAGGCCTGAACGGGCCGGCCGAGACCGCTCGCGGTTGGCGTGGCTTCCGTCAGTCGGTGGCGGGGCGGGCGCGCCACTGGTCGAGGATGTCGAGGATCGGGTCGATGGCGGGGGGCTCGTCCGTCAGCGGGCCGGGGACCAGCAGCCCCCGGTGCGAGGCCTCAAGAATCAGGGGCTCCGGGTGTCCCTCCAGGCTCAGTGACTCCAGCGGTACGACGCCGTCGCCCAGTTCCTCGTCGGTCTGCTCCCACCATTCGCTGATGCGTCCAGCCACCGCCTCCAGATCGATCTGCTCGTCCAGCGCGGCGAGGCTCTCGCGCATGGCGGGGGTGGGTTCGGGGAGCTTGCCACCGATGATGCGGACCGGGATCGCCTCGGGCCAGGGACGCGCATTCAGTTCGGCCAGGAAGGGGCTGTCGGGACGCAGGTCGATCTTGGCGGCGCCGGTGCCGTCGCGCAGTCCGGCGAACAGCGAGAAGCGCTGCTCCTGGAGGTCGGCCAGCCACTCGCGCACCTCCAGCCAGACCCGCAGCCGTGCCCATTCGGAGCCGTGGTTGGGGGTGGCGACGAGGATGACACCGGCCACTGGTCGCCCCCCGACCCGGGGCGGCTTGCCCTCGGGGTGCCGGTAGCGCGTCACGAAATCGCGGATCACCAGGCCCCCCATGCTGTGACCGATCAGGATCAGCGGGGCCTCGCCCTCGAGTTGCCCCCAGTGTTCCGCCAGGAGGTCCGTGCTGTGGTCGATGGCCTGGTCGTTGGGGTAGCGGAACTCCCAGCCGTTGAGGCCGGCTTCGTCCAGCGCCGGCGCGAGCGTATCCCAGATATCGCCAGGCTCGTCCAGCCCGTGCAGGAGCAAGACGTCCGGCGGGTGGTCCTCGGCGAAGCGCTCGGATCGGGGAATGAATCCGAGCAGCTCGTCGGGAAGCTCCATGGCCTCCGGAAACCACTCGCTCAGGCGGTCCTGCACCTCCACGCGCAGTTCGCGCTCCTGCTCGGGATTGTGTTCGGCCCAGCCGACCCAGATTGTCAGCGCGAGCAGGGGCAGGCCCACCAGGATCAGGAAGGCCGTGAGGCGCTGGCGGCGCCGGGACGAATCGGGACGGGGGGCGTTCATGTGTTCACCATCGGACAAGCGGGCCTGCGCGGCAAGGGGTGTCGCGGGGTATGGACCGGAGGGTTTTCCACCCTGTGTATCATGACGGGACACCCGTTATGGATCACTGGTTATGCGCCGCGTGTACCTGCTCCCCTGGCTCCTTCTGCCCTTCCTGCTGACGGCCTGCGCGGGACTGGACGTACGCGATTTCGGGCTGGATGGGGGCGGGGGTGATCGAGCCGAAGAGGCGATCCGCGAGGCCCTGCGCGTCGGGACCGAGCGCACGGTGGAACGCACCGGCCGCGAGGACGGCTACTGGGGGAACGCGCTGATCCGCATCGGCTTGCCACAGGAGCTGGAGCAGGCCGGGGATGTGCTGCGCCGCGTCGGGTTCGCGCGCGAAGTGGAGGACCTGGAGCGGCGCATGAACCGGGCGGCGGAGTCCGCGGCACGGGAGGCGGTGCCGGTGTTTGTCGACGCGATCCGCGGGATGCGTCCCGAAGACGTTCAGGGCGTGCTGCGGGGCGCCGATGATGCCGCCACGCAGTACCTGCGCGGGGCGTCGGAGTCCACCCTGCGCGAGCGCTACATGCCCATTGTCCGGGAGCAGATGGAGCGGGCGGATGTGTATCGCGTGTACCAGCCGCTGCGGGATGCGGCGGGACGCATTCCCGGCCTGGAGGCGCTGGACGTGGATCTGGACCGCTACGTGACCGATCACGCCCTGGACGGGTTGTTCACCATCCTGGCCGATGAGGAGCGCCGTATCCGCGAGGACCCGGCGGCACGCACCACCCAGTTGCTGCGGGAGTACTTCGGTCAGTAGTGAACCGCGTGGAGCGCCCCGGTGCGGGGTTCGTCGGAGAGCAGCAGCGCCGGGATCTCCTTGGCCAGTAGCGGGCGGGCGAAGTAGTAGCCCTGGACGCAGTCGAATCGCAGTTGGCGGCCGATCTCCAGTTGCTCCCGGGTCTCCACCCCTTCGGCGATCGTGCGCAGACCCAGGGAGTCGGCCAGCAGGACGATGCCCCGCGACAGGTCCCGAGCGGAAGTATCCAGACCCAGTCCGGAGATGAGCTGGCGGTCGATCTTGAGGATGTCGATGGGGAAGCGATTGAGGTAGGCGAGGGATGAATAGCCGGTTCCGAAGTCGTCGATGGCCAGCGGGACACCCAGCGACTTGAACTGGTGCAGGGTGTCGGTGGCATTGTCCATGGCCAGCACGGTTTCCGTCAGTTCGATGTGGAGCAGCTCCGGCGGGAGTTGATGCCGCTCTAGCGCGGCCGCGACGTGGGCCGCCATTTCGGGTCGCACGATGTCGTGCGCCGAGAGATTGATCGCGACGTACCAGGGTGGGTGGCCATGCTCGGTGGCCTGGGCCCTCCATTCAGCGGCCTGGCGGCAGCCCTCGTTCAGCACCCGGTCGCTGATGTCGTGGATCAGCGAGGAGTCCTCCGCTACATCCAGAAAGTCGGCGGGGGCGAGTTCACCGCGAATGGGGTGCTGCCAGCGGATCAGAGCCTCGACGCCGACGTGGCGTTCCAGTTCCAGGGAGTAGATCGGCTGGTAGCGCAGGAAGAACTCGTTGTGCCGAAGCCCGCGTCGGATATCGAATTCCTGGCGCATCCGCCGCAATTCCTCGGTGACCGGATGCAACGCCGGGATGACCAGCCAGGCCATCAGTTGTCCGATGCCGATGAAGAAGCCGGTGCGCGTCAGCCAGCGCTCGGTCTCCTGGGCGGTGCCGGCCGCGACATCCACCGGCGTCAGGGGGCCGGCCAGCACGCCGGCGACCAGGGCCACGACCAGCGCGGTGCTGGCGCCGAAGCGCGCTGCGGCGAACAGGATGGGAACGTAATAGAAATGCGGGACGATACTGTCGGCCCCGCCCGCGGTGTAGACGATCAGCCAGGAAAGGATCAGCCCACCGAGGATCAGCGCACTCGCGGTGACAAACGACATGCCGACCCAGGCGCGCAGGGTCGTGCGGGCGAGGTGGTCGGAATACCGAAGGCCGCCGGCTGAGGGGGGAGCCGATTCGAACCTGGACATCGCGCACTTCCTTTGGCCGATCCCGGGCCGGTTGCTGCAGTGCGGGCCGCCTCATTGCGGGGCGCGGCTCTCGGCCGCGATCCGGAATGTACGAGATCGCGACCTATTTCCCGAGTGTAGTCCATGCGCGGGAAAACGCCGGCCGGCGTCCGCCATGGCCCGGGCCTGTTGCCGGCTGGGTCGCGCGGGGATCCGGGTGTCCGGTGCGGGTCGGGCGCCCGCACCGGATTTGACGGGCTAGTCGCAGGCGGTGGCGGCGGCCGGGAGGTTGCCGCGCACGCAGGTGCTGATCTCGGGCGGGTTCTCGTTGATGCGCAGGCGGACGAAGCGGCCGTCGATCTCGCCCGCGGCGTTGGTCGGGTAATGGTCGCCCATGTGCATGCCGGCCCCGTGCAGGACCCAGTAGTTGAGCATGTGCGCCTCGCCGTGGGGCTGTTCCAGGTAGACCAGGGTGGCGCCGTGGGCCATCTCGGTCACGATCAGCCGCCGGATCCGCTCGCCGGCCTCGAATTCGACATAACCCAGCGCATGGCTGCTGACATGGCCGCCGCGCATACCCTGCATCTCGGGGGTGTGATTGGTCTGGATCACGCGGAAGCGCCCGTGGGGCTGGCCGTCCCGCATCTCGCCGTCGAAGCGCATGACCATCTTCATGCTGCTGTCCATGGCGGAGGCGGCGTACAGCCGCCGCGCCTCCTCGATGCTGGAGACGGCCGCCGGTTCCATGGCCTGGTGGTTCTGGTACCAGGTCATCCAGAAGCTGACGGGCCCGTTGTCGACCGCATCCGGGCAGGCGCCGTCGGCATGCAGTTCGAAGCGGTCGAAGCCCAGGTCCACCGAACCGCGTCCCTTGTTGGTGACCAGGGCGCGGGCAAAGATCACCTCGGCCGGCGTTTCGAGGTTGGCCATGGCGCGGTAGCGGTCGTCCCAGGCGCATTGCGTGGCGCCGCGTCCCGGCAGGGCCTGGCGGCTGATCTGCCGCGCCTCGCGCGAGCCGCGTTCGCTGCGATAGGTGTCCAGCAGCGCGCGGGTGCCGGGCTCCAGCAAGGCCGTGTCCACCGCCTGGATGTTGCGGTCGAACTGGCGGTCGGCGCCCGGGGTGGCGTGGGCGGCCGTGGCGGCCAGGCCGAGGGTCAGGGCGAGGCCCAGAGCAAGGAAACGGGTGGGTGTCGGGTGGGTGCGCATCAGTCGGTTCTCCGTGGGTTTACTGCCATTGCAGGTCCATGCGTTGCTGCATGCGGTGCCATTCGGCGGTGATGATGTCGCCCGCCACGCGATGGGCGGCGTCCATGCGCGGGCGCGCCTCGGGGTAGAGGAGCATCACGGCCTCGCTGGCGCGGGCGAAGTCGCGCCGGGTGCGGTAGTGCACCATGGTGTGCACCAGCAGGCTGTCGAGATCGTCGAAGGAGCGGTCGGCGGCCTCGCGGTAGCGCGCCATGCGCTCCGGGGTCAGTTCGAGCTGGCGGTGGGTCTGCGACAAGCCGTCGAACAGGGCGAAGAAGCCCATCCCCAGATCGGCCCCCTGGCGCAGGGCGTGATCGCCCAGCTGGCGCTGCAGGACCTCGCCGGCGCCGAAAAGGCCGGCATTGCCATCGCGCGCCAGCAGGCCAAAGAGGCTGCCGGTGGCACTGGCCGGGGCGCCACGGGGCCGGGAGAGTTCGCGGATCTCGCGGTCCAGGCGCTGATGCCCCGCGTCCAGCAGGAGTTCGAGCGCCGGGGCGGTGTCGTCACCCAGCGCACGCAGGACGTCCTGGCGCTGTCCGTGTGGCAGGCGCTCGAGATCCCGTAAGACCCCGGCGACATCCCGCGATCCGATCTGCAGGCGTTCGAGCTCGCCGCGCACGGCGGCTTCCGGGTCCTCCAGCACGCGCGCGAGCTGGCGCACCTGGTGCCCGGCATGCTCGCCGACCAGTCCGTGCCGGCCCAGCTCTCCGAGGATCGCGGTGACCTGTTCCAGTCCGCCGGCGGGGGTGCGGCCGGGCTCGGTGGCGGCGACCAGGGCGCTGCCGAAATCCATTGCGGGGACACCGGCGGTGCGGCTGGCATGGTCGAGCAGGCCGCTCATGCGATGCGTCTGCTGCGCGCCATAGGCCATTGCGGCGGTCTGCAGCAGCCGTCCGGCGAGACCCGCGATGTCGCGGGAGGATTCGCCCACGGCCTCGTCGACCCAGCCGGCGAGATCCCCCTGCGCTGTATAGGGCGAGAGATAGGCCCCCCGATTGTCGGGCAGGGGCTCCGGGGCCACGGAGGCCACGGCGGGCAGGCAAAGCAGGCCCCCCAGTCCGAGCAGACCGGGGCGAAGCCAGGGGCCGAGTCTGGCGATCAAGCCGGGCATGCGCAGGGGCATGGGGCGGGTTCCTCCCTGTCGGGTGGTCGCGGCCCATTCGGATCCATTCCGGTATGTTCGCCACCGATCCTGAAGGATCGCCACCCAGTCGTGAGATTAGGCGAAGCGGTGGACGGGGTCAAAGCCGCGCGTGGCGCGGGGCGCCGGGGGCGAGACTACAGCGTGACGTCCGCCTCGAGGATCAGAAAGACCAGCAGGGCGAGGGTGATGGCCCATAGCAGGAGGTAGCCCGCCATGCTTTGCGCGGCGGCTGCCTGCTGCGCCTGGCCGCGCGGGCGTACGCCCTGGTAGAGGAAGACGAGCTTGGCCGAGAGGTTTACGCAGACTACGTTCACCGCGAGCAGCAGGGCCGCCATGTACGCGGCGGAGAATTCGCCGGAGCCGAGCATGATCCCGACGGTCGCGGCCGGCGGGAGCAGGGCCACGGCGACCATCACGCCGACCAGCACCGTGGGCAGGCCGGTGGTCAGCGACAACACGGCCGCGGCACCGGAGGCCAGGGCCAGCGCGACCGAATCCAGTCCGACCTCGGTGCGCATCTGCAGCTCGCGGGCACCCACATCCACCGACATGACCGTGGCGAGCAGCATCCCGATCAGGATGGCACCCCCCAGGCCCACCGCGTTCGTGCGCAGGGAGCGGCCGATCAACCGGGTGTCCGCCATGGAGGTGCCCAGCGCCAGCGCCAGGTTGGGCCCCAGCAGGGGCGCAATGACCATGGCGCCGATGACCACGGCCACGTTGTTCTCCAGCAGGCCGATCGCGGCCACGATGGTGGACAGCACGGTCAGCAGCAGGAACTGGCCGGTGAGATCCGCCCCGCCGGCGACGTTGGTGTAGAGCTCCTCGCGTGACACGGCGCGGGCCTTCTTGCCGGCCGCCTCCTTGTCGGCCTCTTTCGGCTCCTGAAAGGGGTCCGGCAGTACGGCCTCGACCGGCAGCACCAGGATACGCGCGGTCTCGGACGCGCCGAGTACACGGTAGAGGTCGTCCATCAGGCGTTGGCGGTACTCGGTGCTGACCAGCATGTGCACCGCCATGCGGTCGCGGTTCTCGTCCACGCCGTGCCACAGCACGTCGATCGCGAGCCCCTCGGCGATGCCCAGCACGGTGTCCAGGTGCCCGGCGGGTCCCACGACCTCGATGATCTTGCTGCTCATGAACGTCCTCCCCGTGGAATTCCGGGATGGTAGCAGGGCCTCCCGTTAGGTGCCGTTAGCCGCGATTTGTGGCCATCCCGTGGCCGCAGCATACTCCGCGGCCACGGGGCACCCCGCCCTTTCTTGACGATCCCGGGACCCGAATGCTGAAGAAGATCAAGGTGGAGCACGTCGTTTGCGGGATGTTCATCCGCGAGTTGTGCGGGTCGTGGATGGAGCATCCCTTCTGGCGTACGCGCTTCCTGCTGGATGACCCGAAGGATCTGGCGAGCCTGCGGGACAGCAGTATCCGCGAGGTGTGGATCGACACCTCCAGGGGGCGCGACACGGAGGCCGTGGAGGCCGTTGTGACGCCGGAGGAGCGCGACGCCGCGGTGCCGGCGCCGTTGCAGTTCATCCCGGATACGGGGCGCGACCGGGAGCCCGCCTCGACCCGGGAGGAGCTGGAGCGGGCGGCCACCATCTGCCGGAAGTCGCGCCAGGCCATGACGTCGATCTTCGGCGAGGCGCGGATGGGCCGCGCGGTGGATACCGAACTGGCGCGCAAGGTGGTCGAGGAGATCACCGATTCGGTCACCCGCAACTCCCGCGCGCTGGTCAGCCTGGCGCGATTGAAGAACGCGGACGACTACACCTACATGCACTCGGTGGCGGTTTGTGCATTGATGGTTGCGCTGGGGCGTGAACTGGGGCTGGAGGACGAGGCCCTGCTGGCGGCCGGCGAGGCGGGATTGATGCACGACATCGGCAAGGCCGCGATGCCGCTGGAGGTGCTGAACAAGCCGGGCAAGCTGACCGCGGAGGAGTTCGCCGTGATGAAACGCCATCCGGCGGAGGGGCACCGAATCCTGCAGGCGTCCGCGGACGCGCTTGATCCGGTGACCCTGGACGTCTGCCTGCATCACCACGAGAAGATGGACGGCTCGGGATATCCCGAGGGGCTGACCGGCGAGCAGATCACCCTGCACGCGAAGATGGGCGCGGTCTGCGATGTCTACGACGCGATCACCTCGAACCGGCCGTACAAGGCGGGCTGGGATCCGGGCGAATCCATTCGCAAGATGGCCGAGTGGGCGGACGGCCACTTCGATCCCCGGGTGTTCCAGGCCTTCGTGAAGAGCCTGGGGATCTACCCCGTGGGCTCGCTCGTACGCCTGGAATCCGGCCGCATCGGGGTGGTCGTCGACCAGTCGTCTGGCTCCCTGCTCAAGCCGGTCGTGAAGATCTTCTACTCCACCAGTTCGGGCTGCCGGATCCCCCCGAAGATCGTGGATCTGTCCGCGCCGCACCAGCAGGAGGCCATTGCTGCGCGCGAGGATCCGGCCGCATGGCCGTTCCCCGATCTCGATGAACTCTGGTCGGGCCTGCCACAGGAGCGGCAGACCCGCGACCGCCGCGAGGCGTAGCCAGGCGTAGACCGCTCGCGGACCCGTAAGACGGTTAGTGCCCGTCGCGGGGGATGGAGGCGACGGATTCGACCACGAGATTCGCGCCGTCGTGGATCTCGTCGACGATGCCCTGCACGGTCTGCACCTGGGCGTCGGCCTGTTCGGCGATCTCGCGCACGGTCTCGATGCGTTCACCGATCTCGCGGGTGCGTTCCAGGTTGCCGTTGATCACCTCGGCGATGCGGGTGGTGGCCTCACTGGTGTTGGCGGCGAGCTTGCGCACCTCCTGGGCGACCACGGCAAAGCCGCGCCCCTGTTCGCCGGCACGGGCGGCCTCGATGGCGGCGTTCAGCGACAGCATCCGGGTGGTTTCGGCCACCGTGCGGATGGTCTCGATGATGGATTCGATGTTGCGGGCCTCGGCGTTCAGGCGTTCCACGGCCTCCTGGGTGCCGCTGACCTCGCTGCGGATCTGCTCGGTATGGCGGGCGTTCTGTTGCAGCGAATCCGCGCCGCGGCGGGCATGTTCCGCGGTCTTCTGCGCCATCTCGTGGGCGACGGCCGTCGCTTCGCGGGTGCGTTCGGCGGTATGCACGCTGGCGGTGATGTCCGTGGCGAACTTGATCACCTTCTCGACCCGTCCGTGTTCATCAAGGATCGGGTTGTAGGTAGCCTCCAGCCACAGCTCCTCACCGGATGCCGTGAGCCGGCGGAACTTGCCGCTCATCAACTGCCCGTACGCCAGGCGCTCCCAGAAGTCCGGATGATCGCGGTAGAAGGCTTCGTCACAGAACATGCGGTGGTGCTGGCCGCGGATCGCGTCGAGATCGTAGCCCACGGCCCTGAGGAAGTTGTCGTTCGCCTTGAGGATCACGCCGTCCGGGGTGAATTCGATGACGGCCATGGACCGGTCCAGCGCGGTAAACACCGCAGCCTGGTCGCGCAGTTGAGCCTGCCGCTCGGTCACGTCGTAGGCCAGTTTCGCCACCTTCTCCACCCGCCCATGGGCGTCGCGCACGGGAAAGTAGGTGGCCTCGAGCCAGAGGGTTTCGCCCGAGCGTGTCACTCGGGGGAAGGTGCCGGCGCGCGATTCCCCGGCCGCCAGGCGGCGCCAGAAGTCGCGGTACTCCAGCGAACGGGCGTATTCCGGGCTGCAGAACATCCGGTGATGCTGCCCGATCACGTCCTCGCGGTTGTGGCCCACGGCCTGGAGGAAACGCTCGTTGGCGTCGAGGACCTGGCCGCGCGGGGTGAATTCGATGTAGGCGACCGCCTCGCGAATCGCATCGAGCACGGGGTTGGCGGGCGCGTCGGAAGCGGCTGCGGCGTCGGCTCGGGAAGGGAAGATGGATGTCATGCTGGACTCCGGACAGTGAGGGAACGACCTGTGTCGTTGAAATGACTGTACAGGTAGTGTACAAGAAAAGTACAGATATTGATTGCAAGGAGCGATGGCATGGGGCATTCAGCACGTTCGGGAGGCTCGTGGGCGGTTCTGTGGCTTGGTCTGGCCGTGCTGCTGGCCGGCTGTGGCGGGACCTTTCCCCAGCCCGGTCCTGGGGCGACGTTCGAGGATGGACTGACGGCGGACGCCCTGTTCCAGCGCACGCTCGCGGCGCACGGTGGAGATCTGCGCGCGTTCGACGGCGACCTCAACCAGGCGACCGATGGCGAATGGGGGCGCATGATCCAGCGCATCCAGCCGCTGGTGGCCGACGCGGGCTACCGCGGGGTGGGGGAGGAGCGCTTCCGCCCCGCCGATGATCTGTACGCCCTCCACTACACCGGACCGGAGGGCACCAAGAGCGTGTACCGCCATGGCGACGTGTTTCGGGTGTTCTACGACGGCGAACGCAGCACGGATCCCGAGCGGATACGTGCCAGCGCGATGACCACGGATGCCGGCGAGCTGTTTCATTACGGACCCAGCTTCGTGAAGCATCGGGCAACGGGTTTCGAGCGCCTGGAGGATCGGCGCGAGGGCGGGGTGCGTTATCGGCGCGTCCTGGCCACCCTCGAGCCGGGTTTTGGCAAGGCCGACCGGGACCAGGTGGTGATGTGGATCCATCCGGAGACGGACCTGCTCTATCGCGTGCACATCACGCTGAACGGCTTTGGACCGACCCAGGGTGCCCACGTGGACACGACCTTCCTGGAGTATGCCGAGGTCGAGGGATTCACCTTGCCGACCCGCTTCGAGGAGCGGGTGCGGGGCCCGCTGCGTCTGTTCGTGCACGAGTGGTGGGTTACGGGGCGTGACAGCAACCGGGGCTGGTCAGCCGAGGATGTGCGTGGTCCCGGGTTTTCCGGCGCGGCGGGCGCGGCCGCGGCCGACTCTCCCGCTCCGTGATGGGCGCCCGGACATGCCATCATTCACCGATGACGACCGAAACGAGCCGGAACAACACCGAATCGGCGAGTGAAGCGCCCACCCCGGACGCGAAACCGGCAGGCACGACCGCGGCCTGGGGCAGCTGCTCGGCGGAGCCCTACTGGCTGGAAGTCGCGGAGGAGCTGGGGCTGGATCCCGAGATGGGCCCCGCGATGGACCCCGGGCCCGTGTCGGACCCGCCTTCTTCCTGAATGCGGTGGATCACCGCGAGGGCCGTGCGCCGGCTGTAGTCGTGGACCTTCCAGTGGTCCGGCATCCAGCCGACCAGGAAGCGGTAGAAGTCGGCCTGGGCCACCGGGAACAGTGCGCGCCACTCGCGCTCGACGGCCCCGGCCACGTCTCCCTTGCCCTGCGCGTACAGGGCCTCGCCCAGCGCGGCGAAATAGACCTCCAGCAGTTCGGCTTCCCAGGCCTCCTGTTCCCGTTCGTCCAGGCAGCTCCCGAGGAAATAGGCCACGTCGCGCATCCCGCAGCCACCGCCTGCGTACTGGAAATCGACCGCGGCGACGGCGTCGGTCCCGGGTGTGAAGCAGAAGTTCGCGACCTTGGCGTCGCCATGGACGAGCGTGCGGTGGCGGGCACTGGTCAGGGCGGCGTCCAGCGCGGGCGCCGCGGCGCGAATCGCCGGATCCTCGATGGCGGCCCATTCGTCCGGGCGTGTGGCCAGGTGCCAGTAACTGCCCTCGGGCCACAGCCCCTTCGGGGCGTGTCCCAGGAAGCGCGCATGGAAGCGGGCCAGCCAGTGCAGGCAGTGCTGCGCCTCGGCGCGGGTCAGGTGGTCCTTGCGCCGCGCAAAGCCGGCGGCGTCGAGGTCTTCCAGCAGGAGCAGGTGCTCGTCGCCGATGGTCCCGGTGGCCAGGCAGTGGGGCACACGGCTAACGGGGTTGCAGAGGCCGGCCCAGTCGCGATACCAGGCCATTTCCACCTGGTAGGAGCGAACCTTGCGCTGATGCGAGCGGTCGTTGCTCCAGCCCCGCGGATGGTCCATTGCGTCGGGGAAGACCACGTGCTTGAGGATGACCGTCGGCTGGTCGGCCCCTTGCAGCCGGTAGCGGACGATCTCCCCGTAACCGCTCCACAGGGTCTGGATCACCTGCTCGCGTTCCGCCTGGCGGGCGCCGGTGGCCTGCCGGACAAAGTCGGTGGTGCGGGCGCTCATCGGCGCGGGGGCAGGGCGCGGCAGCTCCAGAACACGCCGACCATCTCCAGCATCGCCGCGTCGTCCCGCGTCCAGAACACGATGTCGTCGGTGGGGTTGGCGTAGCGTCCGCCGTAGGCGGTCTCGGTGGCCTGCAGGCGGGCCCGGGCACCATTGAAGGCGAGCAGGGCCTGGTTGTCTTCGAAGGTGGCGGTGAACTCGGGCCCGTAGGCGCAGATGTAGGACACCTCGCGCGGCGCGTCGTCGCCGCGGGGCAGTGCGCTGCAGCCGGCGAGCAGGACGATTCCGGCGAGGACGAGGAGTGGGCGCACGCGGTGGCCTCCGGTGGATGGTGTGCCATCGTAGCCGCTGGGCGGACGCCCTTGCATGTCTCCCTGCGGTGCCGGGGTTGTTGGCACGCAGTGATCAGGCGCTGTGGCCCGACTGCGCGCCGGTTGCCGCGGGTCGCGCGAGCAGGCGTTCGCAGTCCGCCGCTGCCTGCGGGCGGGCAAACAGGAAGCCCTGCAGGGTCTGGCAGCCCTCCGCCTCCAGGAAGTCCTTCTGTGCCGCGGTCTCCACGCCCTCGGCGACGGATTCGAGACCGAGGTTGTCGGCCAGGCCCAGTATGGTGCGGACGATGGCGGCATCACTGGTCCCGGGCGCCAGATCCGCGATGAAGCAGCGGTCGATCTTCAGCACGTCCAGCGGGAAGCGGCGCAGGTAGGCCAGCGAGGAATACCCGGTACCGAAATCATCCAGGGCCACCCGCACGCCCCGCTCGCGGAACTGGCCCAGGGTACGGATTACCTGCTCGATGTCGGCCATCAGCATGCTTTCGGTGACCTCCAGTTCCAGGGCATTGGCGTCCAGCCCCGTCTCTTCCAGCACACGGTCAATGCAGTGGGCCATTTGCCGATCCCGGAACTGGGGGGCGGCCAGGTTCACGGACATCCGCACGGAGGGGAGTCCGGCCTGATGCCAGGCCCGGCACTGGCGGCAGGCCTCGGTCAGGATCCACTGGCCCAGCTCGACGATCAGCCCGGTCTCCTCGAGGATCGGGATGAAGCCGCCGGGCGAATGCACCGTACCGCCGGGGTCCATCCAGCGCAGCAGGGCCTCGACGCCGACGACGCGCCCGTCCTGCGCGGCCACCCGTGGCTGGTAATGCAGGAAGAACCCCTCGTGGTGGTCGACCGCGCGCCGCAGCTGACCCTCCAGCGAGACGCGCTTGCGCACGTCGCTGTTGAGGTCGCCGGAGCAGAATTCGATGGCATTGCCCTCGGTACGCTTGGCCTGATGCATCGCCGATTCGGCGCGCCGCATCAGGTCGGCGATGTCGCGGGTATCGTGCGGATACACGGCGACCCCGATCGAGCCCGGGACGTAGAGTTCGTGTTCCCCGGCCTTGATGACCCGGCGCAGGGGTTCCAGCAGGCGGGTGACCGATCCGGCGACCGCGCCGGGTGCTTCCACCGGCAGCAGGGCGCCGAACTCGTCCCCGCCCAGTCGGGCCAGGACGCCGCCCACGGGCAGGCGGTTCTCCAGCCGCCGCGCCACATGTTGCAGGACCTCGTCACCGGTGGCCTGGCCCATGCCTTCGTTGACGCTCTTGAAGCGGTCGAGCCCGATATGGGCGAGTACCAGCGGGCGTCCCAGGCGTTCGGCATCCACCACGGCCTGCTCGGCGCGCTCGGCAAACCGGGTCCGGTTGGGCAGGCCGGTGAGGGCGTCGTGATAGGTGATGAAATGCAGCCGCCGCTCCGCCTCGCGGCGCTCGGTAATGTCGTGCACCACACCGGCCATGCGCTGGGGCTGGCCTCGGGAGTCGAAGTCCACGCTACCGCGCTGGTGCACGATGCGGACGCTGCCATCGGGGCGGACGATCCGGTGTTCGATGTCGTAGTCCGGGCCCTCCGGGGTCAGGGCCGCGTCGACGGCATGCTGCACGCGCTCGCGATCGTCCGGATGCACGGCCCGCATGAAGGCCTCGTGGGTCGCGCCCCACTGGTCCGCTTCGAGGCCGAAGATCCGGAAGACTTCGCTGGACCAGCGGATCCTGCCGGCCTCGAAATCCGAGATCCAGTTGCCCAGATGAGCAATCTGCTGGGCCTCCTGGAGTTCCCATTCACGCTGCTCCAGGGCCTCGCGCGCGGCCTGGCGCTCGGTGATGTCCTGGAAGGAGACCACCGCGCCGGTGACCCGGTTGCGGGAATTGAACAGGGGGGCCACGTTGATCAGTACAGGAAACCCGTGCCCGGCGCGGCTCCAGAAGTATTCCTCGCAGGCCTGCAGCGGTTCCCCGGTACGCAGGACCCGGTACACGGGGCATTCCGTGGCCGGGAAGGGCTGGCCATCGGGGCGGCTGTGATGGGACAGCTCGTGCGAGTTGCGGCCCAGAGCTTCTTCCTCCGTCGCAAACCCCAGCAGTTCGCGGGCGGCGGGGTTGAGGAAGGTGTAGTGACCGTCGGCATCGATGCCGAACACGCCTTCGGCCAGGCTCCCCAGGAGGTTGTCGCGCAGGGACTCGGTCTGCCGGCGCTCGGTGACGTCGATGCCCAGGGTCTGGAAGTGGGTGATCCGGCCGGCCCCGTCGAAGAACGCGCGGCTGGTCCAGCGAACCCAGCGGTCCGCGCCATCGCCGCGCTGGACGGGGTTTTCGATGGTGCGCACCGGGGCATCGGGGGTATAGCGCAGCAGGTCGGCCCGGTTTTCCGCCTGGCGCTCGTCGGGCAGGTCGTGGATCCAGCGGTGGCCCACCAGCCCGCCGGGCGGGGCCGCGAAGAATTCGTGGGCGGCCTGGTTGGCATAGAGGATGGTCGTGTCGGGGTGATAGCAGATGATGATGAAGGGGTGATGTTCCACCAGTTCCTGGTACTGGATCTCCACCCCGGACGAATCGCTCATGCACTTCCCCCTGTCGGTCGCGGTTTCGGTGGCCCCTTCCCACCGATCGCGTCTTCCGGAGTCTGGCAGGAGGTCCGCGACGGCGCAAACGATACTTCAGAGGGAGATTTGGCTCGCGCTACGCGACCGCCGGTCGCCGGGCGCGGGAGCGCCCGTGGAGGTCAGTGCGGGTCCTCGCGGGACTCCAGCTGATCCAGCGGGTCGTGGTCATCCTCCTGTTGACGGACGCGCCGCGCGTGCAGGCCGGGATCGGCGAGCGAGGGGTCGGCCTGTACATTGCGTACCACCAGAAAGGTCCACACGGTGGCAAACCCCCACAGAAAGACCCCGATGGCCAGCGGGAAGGCGGCGTGCCCCGAAGCACCCCCGAGGCCGGTCCACAGGGCATAGGCAATGGAGACCAGGGCCGCGGCCCAGACGATGGCGATGGGGGCGGCGCAGCTGTGGGCGGCGGCACCGTAGCGGTAGGCCGCGATCGGGGGCAGGGTGACGCCGAGGGTTCGGTACAGCGCGGGTTCGCGCGCGGGGTCATGCAGGCTGGTCATGTCCGTTTCGCCCTCCCGAGTGCCGGATTCCCCGGAGTCTGGTCCGAAACCGAGGCGTTTTCCAGATGACGGCGCGTAGCGCCCGGCGGAATCGGGTATGGATCACGGATTCGGGCGTTAGCGGCCGATCGTGTCCCCGTCACGCACGCGTATCGGTTTTCCCTGAGATCGCTGGCGATGGCAATGGTTCAGCCGGCCCTCGGAGAGTCCGTGATCGCGACCCGGTTGCGGCCATTACGCTTGGCCTGGTACAGCGCGCGGTCCGCGGCCTCGACCAGCCGCGCGGCGCCGCCCGTCGCGTCCGGGATGATGCTGCTCACCCCGGCGCTGGCGGTGAGCGTCGGGGCGACACGCGAACTGGCGTGAGGGATCGCCTCGTCGCGTATGCGCTGGAGGCAGCGTTCGGCGAGGGTGTGAGCACTCTCCCGATCGGTGTCCGGCAGGATCAGCACGAATTTCGCCCCGTCCCCGTGTGCCACCGGGTGTTTCGGGCGGGTTCGCGCTCATGGCGAAAGGCGTCCTTGTGCCGTCTTTCAGCTTGTTGTGAGTGGCTGGATCAGCAGCTCGAGGCGCGGGGTCCGGACGGGGCTGCCCGGGTTCGTGTTCACTGTACCGGTACCCATACTCCGCAGTACCAGCCGCTCGGGTGCCACGCCGGCATCCTGCAGGCGCTTGCCCGCGTTCAGGGCATCGCCTGCGGCGGGGGTCTCCGCGCCGTCGTCGGAGTCGGGGTCCGGGCCGTCGCGATAGGCCACGAGGGTGATCAGACTGGCGCGAAATTCGTGGAGCAGGTGACCAATGGTGTCCAGCGCACGGGCCTGGCCGTTGCCTTCGTTCAGGGTTACGTGGATGCCCGCGTCCCGGTGCTCGATGGTGGCGGGCTGCCCGGCCAGCTCCTGGCGCAGCCGGGCGCCGAGGACATCCACGTAGTAGCCCACGCGGGCCGGCTCCAGCGTCTCGTGGCCCTGCTCGCGCAGGGCCACGCGGCGTTCGCTTTCCGCGTGCTTGGAGGTGGCCAGGCTCAGCGCCGCGGCCGAGGGTTCCTCGGGCGTGGCCTCGTCGGCCGCAGGGGTGTCCGCGGCCCCGTCCGGGTCGGTGGCCGGCTCGGCGGTCGTGGCGGGGCGGTCCTCGGTCGCGGCCGGGCGTTCCTGTTCTACCGGCAACAGGCCGCAGCCGGTGGCGGTTGCCGCCAGCAGCAGGGCCAGTGTCAGGGCGCGTCCCGGCAGGCGCGGGGTGGGGATATTGGGCATGCTCTCCTCAGTGGTTGCGGCACCAGTCCAGGAAGGCCTGAGCGGGCAGGGGGCGGCTGTACAGGTAGCCCTGTCCGCCGTCCACGCCCTGCTGGCGCAGCCATTCGGCCTGGTGGGGCGATTCGATGCCTTCGGCGACGATGTGCAGCTTCAGGGAACGGGCCATCTCGATGATGTGGCCGATCACGCTGCTGGTTACCGCCTCGTGGGCGATGGCATCGGCGAAGGTCTTGTCGATCTTCAGTGTATCCAGTTCGAAATGTTCCAGATAGGAAAGGCTTGAATATCCTGTGCCAAAGTCGTCGATGGCGATGCGGTGCCCGCGCCCGCGCAGTTCCCGCAGGCGGCCGCGTACGGCGTCTTCGTTCAGCAGCGAGCGTTCGGTCAGTTCCAGCTTGATCGAGGCGGGGGCAACGCCGGCCTCGCGCAGGGCCTTGCGCAGGGCGTCCCCGAAGCGATCGGAGGCCAGGTCATGGCCGGTAATGTTGAGGTTGATGGTCTGTTCGGTATGCGCCCGCAGATGATCCCCCAGGTCGTGGAGGATGGCGCGCAGGATCGCGAGGGTCAGGTCGGTGGCCTGTCCGGTGTCCTCGGCCAGGGGCACGAACACATCCGGACGAATGGTCTCGTCGCCCTCGCGGTGCCAGCGTGCGAGGGCCTCCGCCCCCCGGCAGCGGCCATCGGCGAGGTCGACGATGGGCTGGTATTCCACGCTCAGGCGGTCGCGGGCGATGGCCTCGCGCAACTCGCTGGCGAGGCTCAGGCGCCGCCGCAGGTAGTGCACCACCAGGAGCAGCCACAATGCCACCAGCAGCAGCCCGAAGATCCCGGCCACGACGAGGGTTGGCAGGTAGCGCTCCCAGAAGGCCGCCAGTGGCTGCGCCGCGATGATGTCGATGGGAAAGATCGTATCCAGGGAGAAGTGGCTGACCAGACGCCCCGCGGCATGGTCGACGCTGAGACCGGCGGGCGTGGCGTCGGGCGACGGCAGGTCCGCGTCGGCTGGATGGCGTGTCATGGGCAGGCCTTCGACCCACAGGCCAACCTGCTGGCTGTCCAGCAGGCCGGGGGGCATCAGCAGCCGCGGGTCGATGGCCACGTCGTGCTGTCCGAAGCGCATCAGGAACAGCTCGACACCGCCCACGGCGGTTGCCGTGCTCGGCCACCAGGCGATCACGCCACTGTCGTAGATGCGGCTGGCCCGGGGCGGGGTCAGGGCCTCGCCCTGGACGAATCCGGCCCCGCACTGGCGTTCCGCCGCGCGCCAGTAGCCGATGGCCCGTACATGCGGCCGGGCCATCGCCACATCCTGCAGGTGTTCCAGGTGTTCCGGCGAGCAGGGCTCCATCTCCAGCTGGTTCAGGGTGTCCAGCAGGTCGCGGGCATCGACCAGGGTCGCCTCGGTCCCTTCGCCCAGGCGCTGGGCGAGTTCGGCCAGGCGTTTTTCCTCCGCCACCACGGACTCCTGCCAGAGGAACCAGGCCAGGGCGGCGAGCGGCAGCAGGATGCCGAGCAGGGCCGCGGCCGAGACCGAGAGCAGGACCTTGTCGCGTCGTGTGATCATGGTGGCCGTGGAAGAGGCGGGACAGTTGAAGCTTAGCATGCGCCCGGACGAATTCCGGGGCGGGCGCGGCGCTTTGGCGCGGCATCCGGAGCCGTCTATGCTCGAAGGGATACCGGTCGGTTCGGGGGTGCCCGATGAACACGAAGACGGAACCCATCCAGCCCGGAACACGGGCCGAAGCCGCTGTTGCCGCGCCGCGCAGCCGCCTCAGCATGCACGAAGGCGTGACAGCGTCCTGTGACTGCTGTTCCTGCGAGGCGGAACCTTACTGGGCGGAAGTCGCCCGGGAACTGGGGATCGACCTGGAGTCCGAAGTAGGTGCGCAGGGAGATCGGGGCTAGTCGCAGGTCCCGACGGAGTCGCGGGCGCAGATGCGGCCATCGGTCCAGATGCTGCGCCCGAGCCGGGCCCCGTCCAGGCGTGCGCCCGCGAGGTCGGCCCCGGTCAGGTTGGCATGCGCGAGATTGGCGTCCTCGAGGTTGGCGTCGACCAGGTGCGCCCGGATCAGGTCCGCCCCGGTCAGGTTGGCGCCGGCGAGATCCGCACCCTCCAGGCTGGTCAGGGTGAGATCGGCGAAGCGCAGATCGGCGTCCGTGAGGCGGGCACCGTGCAAGCGCGCGCCGGTGAGGCGGGTGTTGTGCAGGGATGCGCCCGTCAGGTCGACGCCGCGCAGGTCCGCGCCGGCTCGGTCACAGTAGTTCCAGTTCACGCCGGGCGCCGGTGCCGCTGCGCAGTCCGGCCCCGGGTCACGCTCGAGTGTGATGCCGAAACCGATGAGCAGCGCGAGGGCCAGCGCAACCGCGGAGCCGCCCACGATCCAGGGACGCGGCCCGCGGATCCAGCCGCTCCAGGGCGGTGGCGGTTGTTCCAGGATCTCGGCCCATTGCTGGCGGTGAGAGAGGGTCTCCGGTGATTCCGGGCAGCGGCGGTCGCCCTTGCGGCGGTCGCGGATCTCGGGCGGCGGGTCGTCGTGACGCCGCTCGCGGCGGCGTTCGTCTTCGCGCAGGCGCGCCTGCTCCAGGCGTTCGCGACCCTCCGGGGTGTGGGCGTTCTGCAGCTCTTCGGGGATCAGGTGCGGGCGCTGGTCGATCCGCCACCAGGTCTCGCCGTCGCGACTGACCTCGTCATCCGGGCGCAGGCGGCCCAGGATCAGGAAACGGCCGATGGAGCGCTGGGGGTAGGGGCCGCAGACCTGCCCGCCGCGCCGGGTGAACCACAGTTCATGGCGCCCGTCGCCGGGTTCCGGTAACGGGTCGTTGGGATCGGGCGAGGGATTGGGGGGGGCGTGGGCCACGCTGCTCCTGGATTCCCGCGGGGTCGCCTCCGTTGCGACCGATGCCGCGATTATAGGGCATGCCCCCGGGACTCGAGCTGCTCGCGCAGTTCGTCGGCGGCGGGCTGTGCCTTTTCGAGGATCTCGTCAATGCGGTTGAAGTGCAGCAGGCGGATGCCGCCGGTGTCCGGGACGAGGTAAAGATCGGGCGGATCCAGCCGGGTCATGTGGCGGATGATGGAACCCTGCATGATGCTGAAGCTCTTGAACAGCAGGTCCGTGATGCCGATGTCCTCGGTGTCGTTCTGCGCGCCGTTGCCGGAGACATCCACGGCGATGACATAGTCGTACTGGCCCTGGAGCAGGTCGTAGGGCAGCGGGTTGGAGGCGCCTCCGTCGATCAGGTAGCGGTCATCGCCATGTTGCACCGGTTCGAACAGTCCCGGAACGGCCATGCTCGCGCCGATGGCGGCGAAGAGGTCGCCCTCGTCGATCACCACGCTGTCCCCACTGCGGAAGTCGGTGGCCACCACGGAGAACGGGATGCGCAGGTCGTCGAAGTCACGGGCCTCGGTGTGATCGGCGAGAAAGCGCAGGAATTCGCTGGAGTCGAACAGGGCGTTGCGGCCCAGCCGCAGCGGGACCAGGTCCAGCAGCTTGATGTCGGAGCGTGCCAGCCCGGTGAGGGCGTCGAGTTCGGACCCGGCGAAGTCATCGAACAGGTCCAGGATCTCTTCAGCATCCAGCCCAGCGGCATACAGCCCGCCGATCACGGCCCCGATGCTGGTGCCGGTGATGCGGTCGGGGTGCATCTCGAGGTCGTCGAACACCTGGAGGATGGCGATATGCGCCAGGCCGCCGGCGCCGCCCGAGCCCAGCGCCAGCCCGATGGTTGGCGATGACGAATCGGCGCGCTCCGCCATCAGAGGCGCCGGCGCGGCGGACAGCAACAGGGCGAGGAGCAGGACCAGCAGCGGCTTCATGGGGTGGCGTACTTCCGAATCGTGAGGTGCATCCTGCTACCCTGAGCCGGAATGCATCCGGGGGCAAGCCTTTTGGAATCAGGGTATTCGAGTGCGCGGGCCGACAGGATTCCCCGCGGGTTCAAGTGGGCCTATCTCGCCTTTGTGCTGGTGCTGGTGCCGATCTACGCGGCCGTGCACGGGTGGTTCAATTTCCTGTGGTTTTCCAACGTCGCGCTGCTGGGCGGGCTGCTCGCGGCCTGGCTGGAGAGCCGTCGCCTGGCCAGCATGATGCTGGTGGCCGTGGTCCTGCTGGAGCTGGGCTGGGTGCTGGACTTCCTGCTCAGCATGCTGGTCTGGGGCTGGGCGCCGCTGGGTATCGTGCACTACATGTTCAACCCCGAGATTCCGTTGTTCGTGCGCCTGCTGTCGCTGTACCACCTGCCGCTGCCGTTCGTGCTGATCTGGCTGGTCTGGCGCCTGGGTTACGACCCGCGCGCCTGGCGCTACATGGCGGTTCTGGGCTGGGCCATCCTGCTGCTGACCTTTGCGCTGGCGGACCCCGAGAACAACGTGAACTGGGTCCTGGGGCCGGGCGGCCAGGTCCAGGAGTGGATGCATCCGGTCACGTGGCTGGGCGTGGTGATGGCTTTTTGTACCGGGGTCTGGTGGTTGACCCATCTTCTGTTCGGGTGGTTGCTGCCGCGGCGCGGAGTAGAATGAAGTGGTCCGTCGGGTGGTAATGGCGAGGTGCTGCTGTGAGTGAGTCCCTGCATGTGGTGTGTCCGCATTGCGATGCGGTCAATCGAATCCCCGCCGCGCGCCTTGGCGCCGGGGCGAAGTGTGGCCAGTGTCACCAGCCGTTGTTCGTCGGCGAACCGGCGGAACTGACGAGCACGAATTTCCGGCGGCACGTCGAGCGCAACGATATCCCGCTGCTGGTCGATTTCTGGGCGCCCTGGTGTGGTCCCTGCAAGATGATGGCGCCGCAGTTTCGGCAGGCGGCGGGGGAGCTGGAGCCCACCGTGCGGCTGGCCAAGGTGAACACCGAGGCAGCACCCGATCTGGGGCAGCAGTTCGGGATCCGCAGCATCCCGACGCTGGCGCTGTTCCGCGGCGGCCGCGAGCTGGCCCGCCAGGCGGGGGCCATGGGCGCGGCGGATATCGTGCGCTGGACGCGGGGGCAGGTGTAGACGTGGGTCCGGGCCCGGCGTCCAGCGGCCCGTGTTTGCTAGCCCAGTCGGCGCCAGGCCTCGTGGCCGCAGCTCATGCACTGGTACTGGGCCTCGAAGTGTCCCGGTTCGTCCGGGCGTTCGCGGATGGTGCCGTCCTGGAAGGTGAAACTGCGCAGGGTGCAGCGCGGGCATTTCTCGACCGGGTCGCGCGGCGGACGGGGTTCGCCGGATGTCGGCGCGGGCTCGCCGTCCGTGGAGCCGGAGGCCTCCTCCAGCGCCTGATTGAGTTCCCGCGTCAGTTCGGCGGTGAGGCGGTGGGCGGCCTCCGCTCGGTCCTCCCGGGCCATGGCTTCCAGTTCGGCGAGGCGGTCGCGGATGGACTTCAGGCGGGACGCGAGTACGGTCATGGGGATCTCCGGGGTGGTCTGTCCGCGAGCATAGCCGGTTCGAGGTGGCCCGGGGATATCAGGAGTCGCCAGCGACTTGCGGATCCAGGCGCACTACCGTGCGTCCCCGAATCTGTCCGGCGAGGATCTGCTCGCCGTAATGCGGCAGGTCGTCCAGCCCGATCTCGGTGGCCATCGCCTCCAGATCGTGGCCGGGGAGCAATGCGGCCAGGCGTTCCCAGGTCTCTCGCCGTCGTTCGGTGGGGCACAGCACCGAGTCGATCCCCAGCAGGTTGATGCCGCGCAACAGGAACGGCAGGACCGTGGTCTTGAGCTGTGGCCCCCCGGCCAGGCCGCAGGCCGCCACCGAGGTTCCATAGCCCATGCCGGCGAGTACATGGGCCAGCATGTCGCCCCCCACCGTGTCCACGCAGCCGGCCCAGCGTTCGCACAGCAAGGGCTTGGTCGGGGCATCGGCCAGGTCGGCGCGGGGCAGGATCGTCGACGCACCCAGCCGGTGCAGGTAGTCGGCGTTCTCCGCGCGGCCGGTGACGGCGGTGACCGTGTAGCCCAGGCGGGCCAGCAGACGTACGGCGATACTGCCCACGCCGCCGGAGGCACCCGTGACCAGGACCTCGCCGGCTTCCGGCTGCAGGCCGTGGTCCTCCAGGGCCTGGATCGCGAGCATGGCGGTAAAGCCGGCGGTGCCCGCGGCCATGGCCTGGCGAGCGTTGTAGCCCGCTGGCAGCGGGACGAGCCAGTCCGCCTGCACGCGGGCGCGTTCGGCGTAGCCGCCCCAGTGGGTCTCGCCCACTCGGTAGCCCGTCAGCACAACAGGGTCGCCCGGGCGGTAGCGTGGGTCCGCGGACTCGAGGACCGTGCCGGCCAGGTCGATGCCCGGCACGTGCGGGTAGTCCCGGACCAGGTTCCCCTGGCCCTGCAGGATCATGCCGTCCTTGTAGTTCAGCCCGGAATAGTGCACCCGCAGCAGGACCTCGCCGGCGGGCAGGTCATCGAGCTGGAGTGGGCGGATTGTCGCCCGCGGTCCATCGGGCGTGTCTTCGAGGATCAGGGCCTTGAAGGTATCGGTCATGCGGTCTGGCGTGGTGTACGGATGGGACGGAGAGCCTAACAAAGGTGCGAGCGCGGGACCCGCGCGGCGGGAATGTTGCTACCCTCCAGAGTATGGGCGAGCATCGTGGACGGGCTCCGTCGAACGATTGCGCGGTGCGTGCCGACAGGTATCCCTGTGCGAGGATGGCCATGGCGGACGATCTCCACACGCGTTTCCACACCCTGATCATCGAGCACGCCCCGGTGTGGGTAAACACCCTGGACACCGAGGGGCGGGTGACGCTCTGGAATCGCGCGGCGGAGCGGATCAGCGGCTATCGGCGCGAGGACGTCGTGGGGCATGCCGCGATCTGGGAATGGCTTTACCCCGACGCCGCTTATCGCGCGGCGATCCAGGAGGAGGTGGAGGCCATCATTCGCGACGGGCGCGAGATTGCGGGTCTGGAGACCACGATCCGGACGCGCAGCGGCGAGGCGCGCACGCTGTCGTGGGCGGCCCAGCGGTTTTTCGATGATGACGGCACGCTCATCGGGGCCAGTGCGATCGCCGAGGACATCACCCGCCGCAAGCACCTGGAGGCAAGGGCCCAGCGCCAGCAGCGGCTGCAGGCGCTGGTGTCAGCGATCTCCGCCCGGTTCGCCGACCTCGCGGCGGACGCAGTGGACGCGGCCGTAACGGAGGTACTTCGGGATCTCGGCGAGTTCTTCCAGACGGGCCGTGCCTATGTGATCCGGTTCCGTCCGGACGGGGCGACCATGGACCTGGTGCACGAGTGGTGTGCCCCCGGCGTCCAGCCGTTCCTCGACCAGATGCAGGGCATTCCCATGGAGTCCCATGGGTGGGTGACCGGTCACATCCGGCGCCGCGATACCGTGCACGTACCCGATGTGGACGACCTCCCCCCGGAGGCCGCGGTGGAGCAGGCCGAGTTCCGCCGCCAGATGATCGAGTCCCTGTTGCTGATCCCGCTGATCAGTGATCAGAACGCCTTCGGCATGCTGGGTTTCGACTCGGTGAACCGGCGCTGCGAATGGAGCCCCGAAGAGATCGCCACCCTGCAGGTGGTGGCCGACATCATCGCCGGTACCTTCGCCCGCAAGCAGGCGGAGGCCGAACTGGCGCGCCAGGCGCGGGTGGATGGCCTGACCGGGCTGGCGAACCGACGCGAATTCGACGCCGTGCTGGAGCGCGAATGCCGCTCTCGCCGCGAGGTGAATCTGGCACTGCTGATGATCGATATCGACCACTTCAAGCCGTATAACGACCGCTTCGGGCATCAGCGCGGGGATGACTGTCTGCGCCAGGTGGCCCGGGTGCTGCGGGAGGCGGCACACCGGCCGACGGATCTGGTTGCGCGCTACGGGGGGGAGGAGTTTGCCTGCATCCTGCCGGACACCACGCTGGAGGGTGCCCGCGCGGTCGGCGAGCGGGTGCGCCGCGAGGTTGAGGCCCTGCAACTGGAACATCCGGATAACGTGACCGCTACGGTGACGGTCAGTCTCGGCGTCAGTACGGTGAGCGGGGCGCGTTCGACGACCCCGGAGGCTCTGCTGGGCGAGGCGGACCGGCTGCTCTACTGCGCCAAGCGCGAGGGGCGCAACCGGGTCTGCGCAGCGGGGCTGTAAGTGGCCGCGCCCGAGTCGCTATTCGCCGGTTGAGCGCGTCGGGCGCTCGCGCGGGTCGGGCGAGCGCGCGTCGGTGCGCTCCAGCAGGGGTACGACGGGCGTGGCCTCGCTGTCCTCGCTGACGAACTGGTCGCCTTCCATCCACGGCGGCGGCAATTGCGGCCGCATGTCCTGGACCTGGGCCAGATTCGGGAACTCGACCTTGGAGAACAGCTCGGCGGCGGATTCCTGTGCCTCGGGGTTCTGCACGGTCAGCACGAAGCCCGTGGCCAGCACCAGCAGGGACAGCTGGAAGCGCTGATCGCGGTAGGTGGAACGTGAACGCAGCAGATCGAGCATCGGATGGTCTCTCGGGAGTCTTGCTTCAGGAGACATTACGCCGGGGCGGGTGGTTCCTTCAAGCGGGCATGAGGAAAGGCCGGGTTTTTGGCTGGCCCGGGGCGCGGCCGGCGGATCTCAGGGTTCGCGGCGGCAGACCAGGAAGACCTCTTCCACTCCCGCGGTGGGCACCATGCCGGGGCTCAGTGCGAGCGGCTTCTGCAGGCGCAGGCCCAGCGGCATCAGGAAACGGTTGTAGACCTTCATGGCGACGGGCCGGTGTCGCTGCAGGAACCACATCCCGAGATCGGTGAGGCGCGAGGATTTCGGCTTC
Source organism: Thioalkalivibrio sp. ALE31 (assembly GCF_000377405.1). Lineage (GTDB taxonomy): Bacteria > Pseudomonadota > Gammaproteobacteria > Ectothiorhodospirales > Ectothiorhodospiraceae > Thioalkalivibrio. Next base: position 333,255 of record NZ_KB905022.1, read on the forward strand.
ATCCCGAAGATCGCGCTTTGTTCGATCGTCAGCCCGTGGCATTCGAGTAGCTGGATCAGATGCGCCGGCTCGTAGCGCCGGTAGTGGCCGACGATGTCGTCGAACGGGGTCCAGTATTCCGGGTGCAGCGGGGTCGAAAGCAGCACCCGGGCCCCGGGCGCGGCCACCCGCGAGAGTTCGCCAAGGGCCGCCTCGTCGTCCTCCACGTGTTCGATGATGTCCAGAGCGCACACCAGGTCGAAGCGGTCGTCGGCATAGGGCAGGGCGGAGATCGGGGCGGTCTGGGTGACACCGCCCCGATGGTCCAGTGCGGCCAGGGCCGGTGGGCTGATGTCGACGAAGTGGGTGTCCGCGATGGGCAGTCGCGGGCGCATGCCGGGCCCCACTTCGAGGCGGCGCTCACGGGATGCCGCGAGACTGGAGACCAGGGTCCAGGTATTGAAGCGCTCGGGGGCTACCAGGCGGGTATCCGCCCACAGGCCATCATAGAAACGCTGATTGACGTCGCCGATGTCCGAACAGGGTTGTGGGGAGGGCTCTCGAGTCACGTAGAGGGCGTGCTGGAATGCGGGACGACAGTCTAACGAACCTGGCGGACGGTGACAGGTTTGCGGGCGTGTAGCGGGAAACCGTTCTCGGTTTGAGGGGGGCGACCGCATGGGCACGCCGTCATGGTCGGCCCGCCCGCCGGCGCGAGTGCTGGCGCTGAATCCAGTAGCGCAGCACCGAGCCGAGCAACAGGAAGATCGCCAGGACGACCAGCGGCAGGAGGGTCCGGGCCTGCAGGACCTCGCCGGTGGTGATGGCATCCGTGGCCTCGTGGATGGCGGTGGCGTAGACGCCCCACTTGACGGCCAGGCCGAGCACGGCCGCCAGCAGGAAGCCGCCCAGTGGCAGGCCGAGGGCCCCGCCGGCGTAGTTGATCATTGAATGCGGGAAACCGGGGAACACCCGCAGCGCCATCTGCGTGGCGACGTGGCCGTGGCGCCGCAGGAAATCCGTCAGCCAGTTGTCCTCGCGGCCATCGCGTTCGGTGCGCGCCAGGCGGGCGGCGACCCGGTAGGCCCCCCAGGCACCGCTCGTGCTGCCGATCAGCAACAGGCCGACGGCGACCAGCGGCGGGTGGAACGGGGCGATCAGCCATATGACCAGCGTGCCCGGCAGGGCGAAGACGAGCATTAGTGCCATGAGGAGCACCAGCCCGGCGGTGGCCCAGGGGCCGCCCGCGAAGGTCTCGCCCCAAGCCAGCAGGCGCGCCGGGTCCCCCATCCACAGCGCGCTGATGATGCCCAGTGCGATCAGCAGGACCAGCACGCCACGCCCCAGGGTGGCGCGCGTGATCCGGCGGTGGGCTGGCGGCATGGGTTCTCCGTGGCTGCGGCGGGCCGATGGTTTCAGGGTAGACGATGCGCACGGGCGGCGTGGATGATCAGTGTTCTCCCGCAGTGCCGTGATGGATGGGTACACTCGACGGAGTCCCTCGAAGGAGCGACGGATTGAGCAAGAAGCTGGAGAATCGGACGGCACACAAAATCCTGCGCGGGCTCAAGTCGCGTTATCCGGTGTTCTACCTGCTGGGTTGGGACGAGGATCGGATGGAGCGGCTGCTGCGCTCGGTCGCGCGCTCGTTCTACGGCGAGGACGGTCACCTGGAGGTCTGGTCGGCGAGCCACGGGTTCGGGGAACACGATGACCCGGACGCGCCGACCACCGATCCGGTCGCGGCGGTGGCGCGGGTGGCGGCAGGGGAGACGGAAGCGCCGCGTATGGTGCTGCTGAAAGACCTGCCGACCTGGTTCGACGACAACCCGGCACTGGTGCGCGGGGTGCGCGATCTCTACTACCAGCTGAAGAAGGGTCGCAACGTGGTGTTCCTCAGCTGTCCTCTGCTGAAGCTGCCGGAGATCCTGAAAAAGGAGATCTTCCTGGTCGAGGTGGACCTGCCCTCGGAGGCCGAGGTGCTGGAGCAGCTCGAGCACACCCATGGCGCCGAGGCGATCCCGCGCGAGCAGTTGTTCCGCCTCGCGGCGGGGATGCGCGGGTTGTCCCTGAACGAGGTCGGGCATCTGAGCGCGCGGCTGTTCCGCGGCCAGCCCCTGCCCGAGGCCGAGATGCTGGCCGAGATCCAGGAGGAGAAGGGCCAGATCCTGCGCAAGGAGAGCTGTCTCGAGTTCTATCCGCCACAGCGCTCGCTGGAGGACATCGGGGGCCTGGAGAATCTCAAGGAATGGGTGCGCACGCGCGCCGACCTGTTCACCGAGAAGGCCTGGAACGACAACGTTCCGCTGCCCGCCGGGGTGCTGTTCATGGGGGTCAGCGGCTGTGGCAAGAGCATGGCCGCCAAGGCCATCGCCACCGCCTGGGGGCTGCCGCTGGTGCGGCTGGACATGAGCCTGGTGCTGTCCGGCAGTTTCGGCACCCCGGAATACGCCTTTGCCCGGGCCACCCGTATCGCGGAGGAGATCGCGCCCATGGTGCTGTGGGTGGACGAGCTGGAGAATGCCTTTGGCTTCGACAGCCACGCCGCCGGCAGCGCCGGCAATGTGAATATCTTCTCGAGCTTCCTCACCTGGCTGCAGGAGAAGTCGCCACGCGTGTTCGTGGCGGCGACCGCGAACCGTATCCAGCAGCTCCCGGCCGAGCTGATGCGCAAGGGGCGCTTTGACCAGTTGTTCTTCCTCGACCTGCCGAACGTGGAGGAGCGCAAGGAGATCCTGCGCATCCATATCGAGCGCCATGGCGGCCACCTCGAGGACTTCAACCTGAACTACATGGCGGCCAGTACCGAGGACTGGAGCGGGGCCGAGATCGAGCAGGCGGTGAAATCGGCGCGCATCGACGCCTACCAGGAGGGCCGGGTATTCAACCAGCGCGACGTAATTCGCAACGTGATCAACACGGTACCGCTGTCGCGGACCATGGTGGAGCAGATCCGCGAGATCAAGAGCTGGGTATTCCAGCGCGCGATCAACGCCTCCAAGCCGGAGACGACAGCCCCGCCGAAGCCGTCCGGCTGACCGCCCGGTTCGCCGGGCCGCCTATACTCGGGGCAGGGGGACGCCGAAGCCGGCGCCGGTCCCCCGCGGGTTCAGGTACGGGTCGCCGGTGGAGGAATGCTCATGTGGCGCAATGTTTCTTTCGTGATCGTCCTGGCGGCGACCCTGGGGCTCGGCGGCTGCGCGACCTATCAGGGCTCGCAGGAGCAGGCCGGGATGGTGATCGGTGGCGTGCTGGGCGGCGTGCTCGGTTCTCAGGTCGGATCCGGACGTGGCCGCACGGCCGCCATCATCGCCGGGACCCTGGCCGGTGCGGCGATCGGTGGCTCGGTGGGCCAGTCCATGGACGAGGTGGACCGCCTGAAGACGGCCCAGACCCTGGAGAGCGTGCGCACGGGCGTGCCCTCGCGATGGGTCAATCCCGACAGTGGCAATCAGTACACCGTGGTGCCGACCCGAACCTACGAGACCACGGCCGGCCCGTGCCGCGAATACACCATTGACGCGGTGATTGGCGGCCAGACCGAGCAGGTGTACGGGACGGCCTGTCGGCAGGCGGATGGCAGCTGGCGCGTCCAGGGCTGATACGCCAGTGTCTACCTTGGGAGACGCTGATTGAATCGCACGTCCGCGCTCGAGTCGCTTTTGCGTGCGAACAAGGCGCGGTGACCGCGGTGCAGTCATTCTGCACAAGGGAACCGCAACGCTGCGCGCGCGCCCGTTTTTGATCACCAACGGGCGGCCGAGCCCCTGCTTTCTATGGCTTGTGGGGTTGGTGCCCCCCGATTCTGAATGAATATGGCCCGATCCTGCGTTGCGCCCCGAATCCATCCAAAACGGGCGGGTAGAACCACTACCCGCTGTACGACGCGCCTTGTCTCGGAACTATTGTCTCGAACAACTGGGAGGGCACCAACGCGGACGTGCGATTCAGTCAGCGTCTCCCTAGCTGACGGGTTGCGGGCTGGCCTGTCCATCCCCCGGGGCAGAATCGGGTGGGGTGTCCGGCAGGTCGGTTTTGCCCGGGCCGTCCAGGGTGCGCGAGACCACGCGGTCGCGGCCTTCGCCCTTGGCCTGGTAGACGGCCTGGTCGGCGACCCGGAAGAGGTCGTTCATGCTGACCTCGCGCCCGGCCGGGCGGCTGGTGACGCCGAAGCTTGCGGTAATGGTCAGCCCGGCGGGTTCGAGTTCACGCAGCTGCTGGCGCAGCTCCTCCGCGCGGGTGTGGGCATCGAACAGGTCGCATTCCGGGAGTAACAGGAGGAATTCCTCGCCCCCGAAACGCAGGGCCACGTCGCTCTCGCGTCCGGTGGTGCGCAGGAGTTCGCCGACGCCGACCAGGACCTCGTCCCCGACCAGGTGGCCATGGGTGTCGTTGATCTGCTTGAAGTGGTCGATGTCCAGCAGGATCAGGCTGAGCGGGATGTCGTTCTGGTTGGCTTCGGCGAAGAAACGCGCGGCGCACTCGGCCAGGACGTTGCGGTTACGGAGCCCGGTCAGCAGATCGATCATTGCCATGTCGTAGAGCTTCTGGCGCTGGTCCTGGACCTCCTCGAACAACCGCTTGTTGGCCAGCAGGTTCCCGATGCGGGCGCGGACCTCGTCCTCCAGCACGGGTTTCGTCACGAAGTCGTTGACGCCGAGGCGGAAGAGTTCGGCGCGCCGGTTCTGGTCGTCCAGGCCGGACATGGCCACGATAGGCAGGCTGGTCTTGTCGGGGAACTGCTGGCGCAGTCGACTGACGAGCCCCATCCCGCTGATCTCGCCCTCCACCAGGATGTCGGAGAGCACCAGGTCCCAGGTGCCCCGGTCAAAGGCCTGCAGGGCCTCGTCGGCGCTGCGGAAGTGCGCGACCTCCAGGCCCATTCCCTCGAGGATGCGGATCATCACGCGGGCGACGGTGGGACTGTCCTCCACGTACAGGACGTTCCCCTCGTGGGCGTGTTCCACCGGCCGCCCGTAGCGCGCGGCCTGATGGAACAGGTCACGGATGTTGGTCTTGTCGTGGAGGTCGGTGGCGCCGGCCTCGAATGCCTGACGGCGGATGTCGTGGTCGTGCTGGGTCGTGAGCAGGATCAGGGGCAGGTCATGGCCGGCGGCCCTGGCACGGGCCTGGCGGCAGAATTCCACGCCGGTCATGTCGGGCAGGGTGATCGAGGCGCAGACCAGTTCCAGGTCGTTTTCCTCGATGCGGGCAAGCCCTTCGGCCCCGCTGCTGGCCATGATCGGCTTGTGCCCGGCGGCCAGGACCATGCGGCTCCACAGCGCCCGGAAGACCCGCGAGCGGTCGACGACGAGGATCTTCATGCCGGGCCTCCCGCGGCCGGGCGCCGCAGGGGCGCGCGCGTGGGCTGTGGCCGGGCTGTATTGGTCTTCATGGCGGGTTCCGACTCCGTTCAGGCATCCGCACGAAAACCCGGATGATGCGCGCCTTTGCGCTGCTGTTCAAACCGAAGCAACGGGCGCGGTGGACAGGGCCTGCGGGGGGAGGAACAATGCAGCCAGGCGGGCGAGCGCGCCTAGCCTATGGATCAGGAAGGGAGTCCGGCATGAGCTATCTGCAGCGAATGGGGAGTCTGCTGCGTTTTGGCAAGGCTGGCGAACGGCGCAGGAAGGCACGCCGGGAGGCCGCGCGCGGGCTGCGTGTGCTGGTGGTGGATGATTCGCGCACCGTGGTCGCACTGCTCTCCAGCATGCTACGGCAAAACGAGATGGAGCCGGTGGGGGCCGGCGATGCCGAGCAGGCCCTGGCGCTGGCCCGCGAGAACCCGCCGGACCTGATCTTTCTCGACATCATCCTGCCCGGGATGACCGGGTTTGCCATGCTGCGCCAACTGCGCCGGGACCCGGCTACCGCGAAGGTGCCGGTGATCATGATCAGCGGCAACGAGGACGCGGTGGAGCAGTTCTTCCTCGATCGCATCGGTTCCGATGACTTCATGAAGAAACCCTTCGGCCGCGGCGAGGTGTTCTCGCGGATCGAGCGCCTGGTGGAGCAGGGTCGCCTGCCGGCGCGGCCAGCCCGGTTTTCCGGGTAACGCGCTCCACTGCGGTCAGTCCGCGAGACGGGCGCGCCAGGCGTCGATCTCGCCGTGCAGGCGCTGCTGCGCTTCGGGCTCCAGGAATGCGGCGTCGACGGCGTTGCGCGCGAGGCGTTCCAGGTCGTCGGGACCCAGTTGCAGGGCTTGGGCGGTCGCGCGGAAGTTTTCCCCCACATAGCCGCCGAAATAGGCCGGGTCGTCCGAATTGATGGTGACGCACAGCCCGGCATCCATCAGGCGTTTCAGGTTGTGGTCTTCCAGGCGGTCGAAGACGCACAGCTTGATGTTGGAGAGCGGACAGACCGTGAGCGGGATCCGGTCGCGCGCCAGTCGCTCCATCAGCGCCGGGTCCTGTTCGGCCTGCACCCCGTGGTCGATGCGCGCGACCCGCAGCCCGTCCAGTGCCTGCCAGATGTATTCCGGCGGACCTTCCTCGCCGGCATGGGCCACCGCGGGGAAGCCCTCGACACGAGCCCGGTCGAACACCGCCTGGAAGCGCTCGGGCGGGTTGCCCAGCTCGGCCGAATCGAGGCCGACCGCGTGGATGTGTTCGCGCCACGGCAGTGCCGTCTCCAGGGTCTCCATGGCCGCGTCCGTACTCAGATGACGCAGGAAGCAGAGAATCAGCCGGCTGGTAATGCCGAGTTCACGTTCGCCATCGGCGAGTGCCCGGCGGATGCCGTCGATGACGGTCGCGAACGCCACGCCGCGTTCGGTGTGCGTCTGCGGGTCGAAGAAGATCTCGGTGTGGCGGACGTGATCCGCCTGGCAGCGTTCGAGGTAGGCCCGGGTCAGGTCGTAGAAGTCCTGCTCGGTCAGCAGCACGCGGGCGCCGGCGTAGTAGATGTCCAGGAAGGACTGCAGGTCGTGGAACTGGTAGGCCGCGCGCACGTGCTCGACCGAGGCGTACGGCAGCTCGACCCCGTTGCGTTCGGCCAGGGCGAACATCAGCTCGGGCTCCAGCGTGCCCTCGATGTGCAGGTGCAGCTCGACCTTGGGCAGGGTGGCGATGGCGTCTTGCATGGCGGGATCTCGTAGCGGCCGAAAGAAGGCGCGCAGGCTAGGCGGACGCGGCGCTCCGGACAAGTATCGGGGTCAGCCGAGGGGCGCGAGCAGCTCGTGGAAGAACCGGGCCAGCAGGCCGGGCTCCAGCCAGAGCATGAAGGCCACGCCCCAGGCGCCGCCCCACAGATGGGCGCTGTGGTTGATGTTGTCGCGGTTCTGCCGCTGGGCGTAGAGCGAGTAGCCGACATAGACCGCGGCAAACACGATGGCCGGGACCGGGATGAAGAACACGAACAGCAGGGACCACGGCTGGAGCAGGATGTAGGCGAACAGCACCGCGGACACCGCACCAGAGGCCCCCAGGGAGCGGTAGCCGGGATCGCGCAGATGGCGCAGGTGGCTGGGCAGGCTGGCGAGCACGATGGCGGCCAGATAGAACAGGACGAAGCCACCCATGCCGATCTCGGGCACCAGCACGCGCTCCATGGCCATGCCGAAGAAGAACAGCGTGATCATGTTGAACGCGAGATGGGTGCCGTCGGCATGGATGAAGCCGTGGGTCACCAGGCGCCAGTACTGGCCGCGTTGCACCGACGGTGGGTGATGGATCATCGCCTGCAGCCAGCGCGGGTTCTGCCATGCCAGCAGCGAGATCACGACCGTGGCAATGACGATGTAAAGGGTGATGCTGGGTTCAAAGTTCACCGGCAAACTCCTGCGAGCTGTAGCGCCAGGCCTGGAGCCCCATTGTCCAGCCGTCATGCCCCAGCCCGGCCTTCTGCAGCAAGGCATCGAGGAAGGCCTCGGGATCGGGTAGCTGCTCCCACACCGCGGGCAGGAAGGTCGCCCGCCGCGTCCCGGCCTGGATGACCAGGCCATCGCGCCCGGGCTGCAACTGCTGCAGCAGGGCCTCTCGATGCGGGGCATCCACGGGGTGCGCGGCGCTTAGCAGGGTCACCGAATACTCGAGCCCGACGAGTTCCTCCGGGCGCAGGCGGGGAAAGCGCGGATCATGGAGGGCGGCGGCCCGGGCGTTGTGCTGGACATCCGTGGCCAGGGGGCGATGGGCCTCCAGGCTGCCGATACAGCCGCGCAGGGCATCCCCCCGCTTTAGGGTCACGAAGCTGGCGCCCGGGTCGGCAAGCGGGGCGGGCTCCTCCGCGAGCGCGATACCGTCGGCGGCATGGTCGTGCGCGGCCCGGTGGATGGCGTCCGCTGCGAGTTGCAGCAGGCGCTCACGCGCCGGCGCGGACAGGTCGATGACGGGCGTCATTGCAGCATCCACGCGCCGTAGCCGACCACCTGGTCGCGCGGGCCGGCGGTGTCGCCGGAGTTGCGCTGGTCCAGAGTGGTAATGGCGAGACCCCGCTGCCGCGCCAGACGCAACAGACCCGCCAGGGGGCGGCAGCCGCAGGCCTGTTCCGGGCCCAGCGCGTGTTCGTCCAGGCGTTCGATCGCCCCGGTGGTGGCGGCATCCAGGCGGCTCGCGGTGGCGTAGTCATGGAAATGGGAGAGATCCGAGCTGACCACGACGAGGGTCTCCGGGCCGCCCCACAGGCGTTCCAGTACGTTCGCAACCTGTTCCGCGGGGGCATCCCCGACCACCAGCGGTACCAGCTCGAAGGACCCCAGGGCCACCTGCAGGAACGGCAGGTGCGCCTCCAGGCTGTGTTCCGGGCCGTGGGCGACGTCGAGTGCCTGGACGCCGGGCAGCCCCGCAATGGTATCCAGCGCCTTGTGATCCACGGGGACGTCGCCCAGGGGGCTGCGGTAGGCCGTGACCGTGGTGGTCGCGATCCCGTGGAAGGGCACGCGATGCGACGGGCCCAGCAGCACCACGCGCCGGATGCGGCCCGCCAGCGGGCGGATGCGGGCATAAGCCGAGGCCGCCACCGGGCCGGAGTAGGGGTAGCCGGCGTGCGGGGCGATCAGGGCCTTGGGCGGCGCCGCGTCGGGTGCCGGCCGGACGGCATCCAGCAGCCGGGTGACCGTGGCCCGCAGCTCGGCGGGGTCGGCCGGGTAGAACTGTCCCGCGATAGCGGGCTCGCGGACGCGGAGCGGGGCGCTCATTGGAGGTCTCCGTCGGACATTATGTCGTTGAATATCGGGGTTTCGGCCTCATATTCAAGGGCATGAACCACGAGCCGGACCGGATATGAACGACACCCCTGAACATGACGCCTTCACGGTGGCCACGCGCTACTGGCACAGCCTGGAGGATGGCCGCGTGCAATGCGACCTGTGCCCGCGCTACTGCAAGCTGAAGCCCGGGCAGCGCGGGGCCTGCTTTGTCCGCGCCAACCTCGACGATGCCGTGGTGCTGACCAGCTACGGGCGCTCCTCCGGCTACTGTGTCGACCCGATCGAGAAGAAGCCGCTGAACCACTTCCTGCCGGGCAGCCCGGTGCTCTCGTTCGGTACGGCGGGCTGCAACCTGGCCTGCAAGTTCTGCCAGAACTGGGATATCAGCAAGTCGCGCGAGATCGACACCCTGGCGGACCGTGCCGATCCCGAGACCATCGCCCGCGCGGCCGAGGCGCTGGGTTGCCGCGCGGTGGCCTTCACCTACAACGACCCGGTGATCTTCCATGAATACGCCATCGACGTCGCGGCTGCCTGCCGTGCGCGGGGCATCCGCTCGGTGGCGGTCACCGCCGGTTACATCACCGAACAGGCTCGCGGCGAGTTCTTTGCCGCCATGGACGCGGCGAACGTGGATCTGAAGGCGTTCACCGAGCGCTTCTACCACAAGCTGACCGGGGCGCATCTGCAGCCGGTGCTCGACACCCTGGAGTGGCTGGTACACGAGACCGATACCTGGGTCGAGATCACCACGTTGCTGATCCCCGGCGAGAACGACAGCGACGCGGAGATTACGTCGATGGCGCAATGGATCCTGGAACATCTGGGGCCGGATGTGCCGCTGCACTTCACGGCCTTCCATCCGGATTTCAAGATGACGGAACACCGGCGCACGCCGATCGAGACCCTGCAGCGGGCACGCCGGATCGCGCGTGAGCAGGGCCTGCATCACGTGTACACCGGCAATGTGCACGATGCGGACGGCCAGAGCACCTGGTGTGCGGGGTGCGGGCAACGCCTGATCGGGCGCGACTGGTATGAACTGTCGGACTGGAATCTGACCGCCGATAGCTGTTGCAACGCCTGCGGGGCATCGGTCCCGGGTGTCTTCGAGTCCCGCCCCGGCACCTGGGGTGCCCGGCGGCAGTCGGTGCGGCTGGCCGACTTTCGAAGGGCTTGATTCACCGGGCTTGAAAAGTCCCTTTGGGCGACCTAGTTAATTCGCTAGACAGGGTTGGATTTCTACCGGAGGTGATGATCATGGACCTGCAAAAGCTGAAGCCGTGGAACTGGTTCAAGCGCGAGGAGGCGGCGAACCCGGAGGTGGTTCCGGCGCGTGGCGAGATGTCGGAGGTGCACATGCGTGATCCGCTGATGCGCATGCACCGGGAGATGGACCGGATGTTCGAGGACTTCTTCGGTGCCGCTCTCGGCGGGCGCGGGCGTGATACGGCCTCGCTGCTGCTCAAGCCCAGTGTGGATATTGCCGAGAGTCGCAAAGCCTACCGGATCACCGTCGAGGTGCCGGGCATCGAGGAGGACGCGATCGACCTGACGGTGGACGGCGATGACCTGATCATCTCCGGCGAGAAGCGCCAGGAGACCAAAGAAGAAGACCAGGGCTATCATCGGGTCGAGCGGGCCTACGGGCAGTTCCGCCGGATCCTCAGCCTGCCGGGGGATGCGGATGTCGATGCGATCCAGGCGCGGTTCAAAAACGGCGTGCTGACGATCGACATCCCCCGCCGTGCGGAGGACGCGCGGCCGGGAGTGCGCCGGATCGACATTGGCTCCTGATCAGTCGCAGGCTCCACGGCGGCTGCGGTCGTCATTACGAACAGGATGGGAGGCGGGCGGATGACACGACGGATCGTGATTTGCGCGGACGGGACCTGGAATCGCCCCGAGGAGGACGTCGAGTCGGACGTGCCGACCAACGTGCTGCGTCTGGCGCGGGCCATCGCGCCCGCCGATGCCAGTGGTGACCCCCAGCAGGTCTTCTACGACTGGGGTGTCGGGGCGTACTACGCGAAGGTAACGGGCGGCGTGACCGGGCGGGGCATCCACAAGAACATCCAGGATGCCTATCGCTACATCGTCCAGAACTACAACCCCGGCAGCGAGATCTTTCTGTTCGGCTTCAGTCGCGGTGCCTACACCGTGCGCAGCCTGTGCGGGCTGATCAACAACTGCGGGATCCTGAGGCGCCCGGACGCGCGCCTGATCGAACAGGCCTTCCGTCACTACAAGAAGACCGCGGCGAGCCATGCGCCGGAGGGGTCGGCCTCGCGCGAGTTCCGGGCGGCGTATGCCCACCCCTCGCGGGAGATCCGCTTTGTCGGGGTCTGGGATACGGTGGGCGCCCTGGGCATCCCGTTCTCCCTGCTGGGGCTGTTCGACCGCACTGACGAGTTCTACGACACCAAGCTGGGCCCCAACGTGCGGGTCGCGCGGCATGCGATGGCGATCGACGAGACCCGCGCCGACTTCGAGCCGACCCTGTGGGAGCCGCGCCCGGGGCTGGACCTCAAGCAGGTCTGGTTCAGCGGGGTGCATGCCGATGTGGGGGGCGGCTATGCCCCGGATGCCGACGGGCGTCTGGCGTCGGAGGCGCCGCTCGCATGGATGATCGACCAGGCGCGTGCGGCGGGCCTGCAGGTGGAGCCGCACCTGGTCGATGCCCTGCGGCCCGATCCGCTGGCCCCGCTGCATCGTTCACGGCGGCACATCTATCGCCTGCGCCGCCGCCATCGGCGTCCATTGCACCAGCCGGGGTATCCGACGGAACTGCATCCCAGCGTCCTCGATCGGTACCAGCGGGATCCCGACTATCGGCCCGAGAATCTGCGGAACCACCTGGTGGAATGGGGCTGGCCCGATGCCGACTGAATTCCCGCGGGCCGAGTAGTCGCTCGCATGGGGCGGGGGGGTGTCCGTTATGCTGTAGGGACCATGAACGGGGAGTTTTCCATGCAGCCTTTTCCCTCCAAGAATGTGTTTGGCGGGGCGCTCGAGCCCTGCGGCCGGGACCCGGTGACCGGCTTTTATCGCGACGGCCGTTGCGCCACGGGCTATGACGACCAGGGCATGCACACCGTGTGTGCCGAGGTCACGCGCGAGTTCCTGGATTTTTCCCTGGCGCAGGGGAATGATCTGATGACACCGGTACCGGAGTTCGGCTTCCCCGGCCTGGAGGCAGGGGATCGCTGGTGCCTGTGTGCCGCGCGCTGGCTGGAGGCCTACCGGGCGGGGGCGGCGCCCGGGGTGTTTCTGCGCGCCACGCACGAGGAGACCCTGGCGGTGATCCCGCTGGATATCCTGAAGGAACATGCGCGCGACCCGGCCGATTGAGCGGGGCAACCCTCCGCGGAATATCGGCGCAGGGCCGGGATGGGGCCGGCCCGCTGTAAATTAGGGAGAGATACGGATGGATCCGAGCATGCCGGGCGCGAGCAGGCGCCCTGGACAGGGGTGGGGTGCGGTCGGGGTTCGGGCGGATGGCTGAGCACATGGCGGTTCCCGAGATTGAACGCTTCCGCATTCTGCGGACGCTGGGTGCCAGTACCCGCGACGGGCTCTACGTGGCGCACGATCCGGTACTGGATCGGCAGGTCGCGATTCGCACGCTGACCCAGGCGGGCGCCGACGACCTCACCCGTCAGGCCCTGCTCGCGGACGCGCGTCGCCTGAGCCGCTTCCGGCATCCGAATATTGCGCCGATCTTCGAGGCGGGGAGCTACCCCCAGGGCGTCTACCTGGTGTTCGAGTACGTCGAGGGCGAGACCCTGGACCGGATCCTGGCCGGGGGCGCGCTGCCGATTGATCGTGGTCTGGCCCTGATGCGCGAGCTGCTGGACGCCGCGGCCGCGGCCCATGAGCAGGGCATCCTGCACGGGACCCTGCAGCCGGCCAACGTGACCGTGAACCCCGAGGGGCATGCACGCATCACCGGGCTGGGCATGGCGCTGCCCGACGCCGCGGCCCGTGGCGAGAGCCACCTGCCGGACACCCCCTACTACCTGGCCCCGGAACAGCTGGCAGGCGAAGCGGCCAGCGAACGCTCTGACGTCTTCTCGCTGGGGGCCCTGTTCTTCGAGATGCTGACGGGTGAACGCGCCTTTGGAGGCGAGGATCCGGAGGCGATCCGGCAGTCGATGCTGGCGGCGGGGCTGGAGCCACCATCCGGTCGTACCGGTAATGGCGACGAGCGCTTCGATGCCCTGATCCTGCGGGCGACCCGCCCCGATCCGGCGGAACGCTTTGCCTCGGCCCGAGAGTTTCGCGAGGCACTGGTGGCGGCCCTGGAGGGGGAAGGCTCGCAGGACGCCGGGTCGCAGGATTTCATCCTGCGCAAGATCCGGCGCAAGCCGGATTTTCCCGGGATCTCCAGCCACATCCGCGAGATTACCCAGTGTTCCGATGACACCATGAAGCGTTCGGTGGCGGAGCTGTCGAACGCGGTGCTGAAGGATTACGCCACCACCCAGAAGCTGCTGCGACTGGCCAACTCGCCCTTTTACAGCAACTTCGGCGGCAATATCCGGACGGTGTCGCGCGCGATCGTGCTGCTTGGTTTCGAGCAGGTGCGCACGGCCGCGCTCGGGCTGGTGCTGTTCGAAAACCTCAAGGGCGGCCGGCATTCCGGTCGCCTGATGGAGGCCCTGGTCGGCACGCTGTTCAGCGCTATGCTGGCGCGCGATCTGGCGGAGCAGGTTGGCGGGGTGGAGAGCGAGCAGGCCTTCGTCTGCGCGCTGTTCCACGATATCGGGCGCATGCTGGTGCTGTACTACCTGCCCGAGGAAGCGGACGAGATCCGCATCCGTGTGGGTCAGGGCACGGGGGAGGACAGTGCCGCCCGCCAGGTGCTGGGGATCTCCTACGAGGCGCTGGCGCGCAGCGTACTGGAGGACTGGAATTTCCCGCGCGAGCTGGTGGCATCGGTAGAGCGCGCTCCGTCCGGCATCCTGCCGGCGGCCCGGGATGCCGATCAGCGCCTGCATCGCATCGTGACCCTGGCCTCCGAGATGGGCCAGTGCATCACCCGCGCCGAGCGCGACCAGCAGGGGGCTTTGCTGACCGATCTGCGCCGGCGCTATGAACATGCCCTGGGCGTGGATGCGCGCGGCATGCAGCGGGCGATCCGCTCGGGACGCGAGCATATGGATCACTTCCTGGCGGTGGTCAAGCTGCCGCCGGAAGGTCGGGAACCGCTGAACCGCCTGAAGGCGAACCTGGGGGTACGCATTGATGACGGCGAAGCGGAGGCGCTGGAACCCGAGCCGGGAGCCGGGGATGCGCTCCCGCGGGCCGGGCAGGAGCCCGCCGTTCAGGCCGCGGCGCTGATGGAGGCCCTGACCGACATGCTGGACAGCATGGTCGGCGAGTTCGACCTGAACGCGCTGGTCCAGACGACGCTCGAGACGCTGTATCAGGCGCTGGGCCTGCGCCGGGTCATGCTGATGCTGGCGGACCGCGAGCACCGGGTCCTGGTGGCCCATACCGCGTTTGGTCAGGACGCGGAGACCCTGTCCGGTCGCTTGCGCCTGAGCGTAGCGGGCAAGGGCGACATCCTGTCCCTCGCCCTGGAGCAGCAGAAGGATCTGGTCATCAGCGACAGCCACGAGGCATCGATCAGCCGCTATATCCCCGACGAGTTCCGGCAGGCCCTGGATGCGCGCAGCTTCCTGTTGCTGCCCCTGGCGGTGCGGGATCGGTGTGTGGGATTGCTCTACCTGGAATTGCCGGAAGGCGTTTCGCTGGACCCGAGCGTGTTGCGGGCGCTGAAGGCGGTGCGCAACCAGCTGGCCCTGGCGATCCGCCAGGCGCGCGACTGACCGATCCGGCTGCGCGGGGGCTCAGCCCCCCGGGGCCTCGATAATGGCGTCCAGCGGGTTGTCCTCCGGCAGCGCGCGCATGCGGCCCTGGCGCAGCTCCTGGGCCACGCCCTGCAGGCTGTGGCGGCGGGCGTGCACGCCGTCGAGGGACAGGAAGAAGAAGCGCCGCGTCGTGTCGCCGCGCCAGATCAGGGCCAGGCGCCGCGGGTTTTCGCCGGCGTCGTCGCAGAATTCGAACCAGTCCCCGATGTCGAGCCCGATCGCGGCGAAGACGTGGTCGTCGTCGCGGTCCTGTTCCAGGGTCGGGTCGTCGTCCTCGTAGCGCACGGATTCGCGTGTCTGCAGCCGTGCCCGCGGGTCGAAGCGCTCGGCGTCCTCCGGGGCCCGCAGGCGGTAGAGGTGGGCCTTGCCCAGGTGCTGCACCAGGTCGCGGATGCGGTCGTCCCCCAGGCCTGCGGCGCGGGCGTGTTCCTTCGCCTCGGCCACCAGCGGATTCACCTCGGCGGCGGTGGCCATGTTGCAGATGTGGCGCACGACCTGGCGCAGCACGCGATGCAGGGCCTCCCCGGCCTCGCCGGCGTCGTGCTCCACGGCCAGCACGGTCTCCCAGGACTGGAAGATCTCCTCGGCGGTGGTCTCCGGGAGATCGGCCCCGGTCTCCAGCGCGGCCAGCGCCAGATTGCGCCGGGCCTGCTCGGCCCATTCCTCGGCGTTGGGCAGGTCGATCTGGGTGGTCTGGCGGGCATGCCAGAGGGCGTCCTCGTTCTCCACGCTCTCGAGGAACTGGTTCATCAGCACCTCGGCGCTGTCGCGGTCGAGGCGGTCGGCCTCGTTGCGCAAGTATTCGATCGAATGCCGGATGCAGCCCAGGTAGCGCTCGACGTCCTCGCCGTCGGGCTCCGACTCCGGATTGATGCGTATGGCGACGTTGATCAGGCTCCCGATCCACAGGCGCAAGGGGTGCGAGCGGTCGCGGAAAAAGCCGAGATCCCGGATGACGGCGGTGGCCAGCGGGTACTGCATCTCGCCGATCTCGGCGCGCACGGCCGGGTTGAACCCCACCTCGCGGAAGATGTGGTCGAACAGCCCCTGCAGCAGGTCGTGGATGAACGGCATCAGCGAGGCGCGCGGGTCCGGCTGATCGGAGGGCATGACGAAGGCCGTCATCGGGGCCGCGTTGCCGGAGCCCGCCGCTTGCCCGCCGCCATGGCCTTCGACCGGGCGAAACACCGGGGACTGCACCATGTTCGAGGCCCAGGCGGCCCACTGGGCCGGGTCGGCCTCGGTGTCCGGCATGCGCGCGGGTTCGTCGGCCTCGGCCTTGCGCGTGGAGGGCCGCCACCCGGAGGTCGTCGTGGCGGGGTCGGCGTCCGGTTCCGCGGAGGCGTCGGTATCGCGTGCGCCGGCGAGGCGTTTCCATGAGGCGTTGCGGCGAAGGGTTTCGCTGGACTCGGGGGCGGCCGGTGTCTCGGTGATCAGCCCGCAGTGTTCGATCGCCTCGACCACGAAGGCCAGGGTGGGGGCCGCGGTCTTCTGCATGCAGTCCAGGTAGGAGCGCATCAGGTCCAGGGTCATCTCGGTCTTGCCGAAGTACAGCTCGCCAATCTCGATCAGGCGCTCGTACCAGTGCAGCGGTGACCAGGGGGCCCAGTTGGGATGCTCGAAGCGGTTCTTTTCGCGCGCGGCCTGGGTGAACACGTAGTGCGAGTAGCGGTTGTTCTCGCGCATCGAGCCTTCCAGCTTGTGCCGCAGCGACCGCCGCGTGGACTGGTAGTCGTCGAGGATGCTGAGACCGTCGTCCTGATCCGCGAACGCGACCCCCGAGAACTCGTACTGCGGGGGGTAGTCGTGGCTGCGGAAGTCCTCCATCAGGGCGTCCTGGAAGTCCCGGGTCACGCGCTTCTCGAACATGCGGAAGTCATTCGCCCACAGGAGGGGATTGCCCGTCACATTGCCCCAGGTGCGTCCGGCCTCCCATTCGTCGCGGGCCGTCGCCAGGCAGCGCTCCAGGTGTTCGATCACCCGGGGCACGACCATCTCGGCGAGCTGCTCTCGCTGCACGATCGACAGCCCGGCCATCCCGGTCCATTTGCCGGAGGCCTTGAGCGGCTGGCGGGAAGAACCAAGGAGGGTGTCCTGGTCGGCTGGCATGAGGCACTCCGGCGTGGGATCGTCGTCGCTGCGGGTCCATCGTCCCGCAAAATCGTGATGTGTGCACGGGTTCGGGGCGCCGAGCGTTAGCGATTCACGGCCGGCGCACTAACGGGCTGGCCTGGGGCGGGGCGTCTGGGTAGTGTAGAAAACAATACTGAAGGTGTGAGTTACGAGAGCGCCGGATGGCAAGCGGAGTGTTCCTGGCATGTCCTGGGGATTGATACAACAGGAGATTCCCGTCGCGGAGTTGCGGGTTGGCATGTACGTAAGCCAGCTCGACCGCCCGTGGCGGGATACGCCGTACTGGGTCGAGGGCATTCTGATCCGCTCGCAACAGGACATCGACGAGCTGGCCCGCCATTGTCGCCACGTGTTCGTGGACCGGGAGAAGAGTGCCCCGGAGTCGCTGACCCGGCTTGCGCCCGCCACCCGCGAAGCGGCGCTGACCGAATCCGTTCCCGGTCGCGCCGAGGCGGCCCAGTTTCGGGGAATGACCGTCTACCGCGATCAGTGCAGCGTGGACGAGGAACTCCCGGCCGCAAGCGAGGCCTGGGCCACGGCCGGTACCATTCTCGATCGCATCCGGACCGAGATGGAGCGCAATCCCGGGGTGCGCGTCGCGGCGGCGCGGGAGGCCTCGGAGGCGCTGCGCGAGAGCGTGGAGCGCAATCCCGATGCTCTGTTGTTGCTGGCCCGACTGCGCGATTCCGGCGATGTCCTGTACGACCACTCCCTGCGGGTGTCCGTGCATCTGCTGGCGCTGGGACGGCACCTGGGGCTGGACCGCGGCGAGCTGTCGATCCTGGGGCTGGGCGGGCTGTTGATGGACGTGGGCAAGATGCAGTTGTCCCCGGCCTTGCTGGAGCGGGGAAAGCGGCTGTCCCCCGACGAGCGCCGCGAGATGCAGCGGCACGTGGAGTACGGCGAGCAGATCCTGCAGCGCTCCCACGGCATCCCCGATAAGGTCCGCGATATCGTCCTTCAGCATCACGAGCGCGAGGACGGTCGCGGCTATCCGCGGGGGCTGGTGGCCAACGAGATCAGCGCCTGCGCGCGGATGGCGGCAATCGTGGATTCCTACGAGGAACTGCTGGCGGATCAGCGCCTGGCGGGAACGCCCTTCGAGGCGCTCAAGGAACTGCGCGAGCATGGCCGCTGGGGATTGAACTCGGCGCTGGTCGACCAGTTCACGCACTGCGTGGGGCTGTTCCCGGTGGGCAGTCTTGTGGAGCTGGACAGCGGCGAGGTCGCCATCGTCCTGAGCCACCGGCGGACCCAGCGCTTCATGCCTCGGGTCATGCGCATCCTGGATCCGCAGCGTCAGCCTTACCCCGATCCGCTGGAACTCGACCTCGGGTCGACGGACCCGGAATCCGAGGGTGCGCAACGGCAGATCGTGCGCGATTTGCCGGCCGGGGCCTACGGAGTCGATCCTGCACGCTATTATCTCTAGAAAAGACTGAAAAAATGTCCGGTTTGGTTACAAGCGGCGGCCGGCGTCCCAGTGCCAGGTGAGTGGTTCCTGGTCCGCTACAGCGTTCGTGGCACACGGCCGGACCGAACGGATTCAGTCTTTTCCTGGAGGCGCCGCGCGGGCGCAATGCCGGAGCCCAGCGATGTTGTCGAATCTGTCGGACTATCCAGCCTTTCTCGAACGCCTGCAGGCGGGTTGCGGTGCGCGTTCTCCGGCCCTGGCCGTGGTCGATCTGGAGGGCCTGGGCGATATTGATGCCGCCCTGGGTTATGACGTGACGGACCGGTTGCTGCGTCAGGCCGGCGAGGCCCTGGCGACCGCCTTGCCGGGCGGGTTCGTCGGGATGACGGGACGCCACCAGCTCGCCTGCATGCTGCCCCATGTGGACGGCAGCGGATTTGCCGAGCTGGCGGGCCACAAGATGCTGCGGGTGCTGGGCGAGCCTTTTCCCTGCGGCGAGCGCGAGGTGCTCCTGTGGCCGCGGGTCGGACTGGCCCTGTCCCGGGGCGGGCGCGCCGTAGCCCCGCCGACCCTGCTGGCCCAGGCCTGTGCGGCGATGCGCAAGGCTCGGCGTGAACGGGTCCGCCTGCGCCTGCATGCCCCCGACGCAGCCGAGACGATGCTGGAGGGTGTCGACCTGTGGTCGCAGCTGGGCGATGCGATCGAGGAGGGAGCCCTGCACCTCGAGTATCAGCCGCAGATCGCCCTGGCTTCGGGGCGGGTGGAATCGGCCGAGGCCCTGCTGCGCTGGGATCACCCGGAATATGGCGCGATCCGGCCGGACACCATGGTGCGCGCGGCGGAGGGGACCGATCTGATGCCGCGCCTGACCCACTGGGTCTTCAACACCGCGTTGCGCCAGTGCGCCGAATACCGCCAGGCCGGGCTGGGCGTCGGGGTGTCGGTGAACTTTTCCGCGGATGATCTGCAGGAGCCGGAGGTCGTGGACCTGGTGGCCCAGTCGCTGGACCTCTGGGGCGTGCCACCCGAGCAGGTCACGATCGAACTGACCGAGACGGCGGTGATGGAGAGCCACGATGCCACCGCGCGCGACGCCCTGCACAGCATGAAGGGGCTCGGGCTGCGCCTCTCCATGGACGACTTCGGCATCGGCTATTCATCCATGGAGCGGCTGCTGCGCATGCCCCTGGACGAACTCAAGATCGACATGACCTTTGTCCACGAACTCAGCGCCAGTCCCCCGCATCAGCGCATCGTGGAGTCCATGGTCGGCCTTGGACACAAACTGGGCCTGACGGTCGTGGCCGAAGGGGTCGAGGACGAGGACACGCTGACCCGTCTGCGGGCCCTGGACTGTGATCTGGTGCAGGGGTTCTACCTCGGCCGGCCGGCCCGCCTGGGATACTTCATGGAGCAGATGTTGCGGACGCGCGATTGACAGCGCTGGCCTGATGCGTTCGCTGCCTATCCTGTCGATCGTGAACGCAGGTACAGGTGGATCACGATCCAGTCGTACAGGGCGTGGGTGACGATGACCACCAGCAGGTTGCCGGTGAGGTGGTACAGGACCCCGAGGTACAGCCCGATGATCGTGGCGAACACGAAATACAGGCGGCTGATCGAATGGGCCAGTCCAAAGACCACCGCGGCGGCGACGATGGCCCACTCGGCGGACCAGCGTTCGGTCAGCCACCCCTGCAGCACACCCCGCACCAGCAGTTCCTCGCCCACGCCCGCGAGGATGGAGATCAGCAGCACGGCACCGGGCAGGGCGTGCCGAAAGAGCTGGTGCACAAAATCCCGCACCTGATCGGCCAGGGCACGATAGGGCTCCCAGCCACTGATGGCGAGCGCGCCCAGCAGGATCAGCATGGGCAGGACGGCGAGGGCGCCCAGGGCGGCGGCGTCCAGGCTCCACTCGATCCGCTCGGCCAGCGGGATCCCGGCAACGCGGGCCAGGATCAGGGCGAGCGGGATCAGCGCGGCCTGAAAGACCAGGCCGGCCAGCAATGGGTGCCGCGCGATGGCCTTACGCAGGCTCATGGCAGGGTGGACGGATTCATTCGCGAGAGGATGCCCGATCCCGGGGGCGGTTGTCCCGCACGAAAAAAACCCGCGCCGCCGGACGGGCGGGCGCGGGGTGGAGTGAAGGCCCTGGATGGCCCGTGGCGGTCGTCAGGTCTTGGCTTCCTCGATGCGGATCAGGGCCAGTTCGTGGAACAGCCCCTTCATCAGGCTGATGCACATCAGCAGCAGCACGATGACGAATGGCAGGCCGGTACTGACCGCCCCGGCCTGCAGGGCGTTGAGGGCCGCGGCCCCGCCAACCGCCAGCAGGACACCGGCGACCACGCCCTCGGTGGTGGCCCAGAACAGGCGCTGGGACTGCGGGGCATCGGTCTTGCCGCCCGAGGTGATGGAATCGATCACCAGCGAACCGGAATCCGACGAGGTGATGAAGAACACCAGCACCAGGGCGATGGCCAGGAACGAGGTGATCGCCGTGAACGGCAGGTGTTCCAGCATCTGGAACAGCGCCAGTGACGAGTCGGAGATGCCGTCGGCCAGGGCGCCGATCCCCTCGCGTGCCTGGTCCAGGCCGGAGCCGCCGAAGGCGCTCATCCAGATCACCGTGACCAGGGTCGGCACCAGCAAGACGGCGGTGACGAACTGGCGCACGGTGCGCCCGCGGGAGACGCGCGCGATGAACATGCCGACGAACGGCGACCAGGAGATCCACCAGGCCCAGAAGAAGATCGTCCAGGCGTGGTAGAAGGTCTCGTCCTCGCGCCCGACCGGGTTGCTGAGCGGCAGGATGTACTGCACGTAGCCGCCGACCGTAGTGCCGACGCTGGACAGGAACGCCAGAACCCCTCCGGCCACCATCACGAACAGCAGCAGCAGCGCGGCGAACAGCAGGTTGATGTTGCTCAGGACCTTCACGCCGCCATGGATGCCGCGCATGATCGACAGCAGGGCGATGATGGTCACGCCGATGATGATGGCGACCTGCGTATTCAGGCCCGAGTCGATGCCGAACAGGAATTCCATTCCCGAGGCGGCCTGCTGTGCCCCCAAGCCCAGCGAGGTGGCCAGGCCGAACATGGTGGCCAGTACGGCCAGGGTATCGATCACGTGACCGATCGGCCCCCAGACGCGCTCGCCGAGGAGGGGATAGAAGGCCGAACGGATGGTCAGCGGAAGGCCCTTGTTGTAGGCGAAGAACGCGAGCGCCAGGCCGACCACCGCGTAGATCGCCCAGGGATGCAGGCCCCAGTGATACATGGTTGCGCCCAGCGCCGCCTGGCGGGATTCCTCGGTCCCGCCTTCGATGCCCAGGGGTGTGCCGAACCATTCGGTGAAGTAACCAACAGGT
The DNA here is from genome assembly GCF_000377405.1 of Thioalkalivibrio sp. ALE31. Lineage (GTDB taxonomy): Bacteria > Pseudomonadota > Gammaproteobacteria > Ectothiorhodospirales > Ectothiorhodospiraceae > Thioalkalivibrio. Next base: position 355,178 of record NZ_KB905022.1, read on the forward strand.
TCGGCCACGCTCCAGAACATCAGGCCGATACCCATGCCGGCGGCAAACAGCATGGAGAACCAGGAGATCACGGAGAACTCCGGCTTGGCGTCCTGGCCGCCAATGCGGATGCGCCCGATCGGCAGCAGGATCAGGGCCAGACAGAACAGAACGAAGATGTTGCCGGCCGACAGGAACAGCCAGTCGAAGGTGCGGCCGATCCACTGGCGCGTGGCGTCGAGGTGTTCGTTGGCCTGTTCCGGAAAGATCAGGGACAGGATGACGAATACGACGATCAGGAATGCGCTGACCACGAAGACCGGGTTGTGCAGGTCCAGCCCCAGCGGGTTGATGTTCTGCTCGCCAATCTCGTGGTCGGTGTCGTATTCGGCTTCCAGGGCCTCTTTCTGTTTTTCCAGGTCCTGCGGATTCTCGCTCACCGTCTCCTCCTTGGCTTTTTTCTGGCATGTTGCCTTGGCCGAATGTCGGCCCGTCGCAACCCTGTCGAGTAAAGACACTGCACCACAAAAATGCAAAGGGCCGGTCCAGAATGCGTTTTACCGGCGTGAGGGAGGGGCCCGGCGCCTCAGCGGCGCGACAGCTCGCAGAGGGCGCGGACATGGGCCGCCGCGCTGCGCCCGAGCGACGAGAAGTCGTATCCACCCTCCAGCATGGAGACCAGGCGCCCGCCAGCGTGGCGCGCGGCGACATCGACCAGGGCACGCGAAATCCAGGCGAAGTCGTCTTCCGCCAGGTGCAGGCTGGCCAGGTGGTCGTCCCGGTGGCCGTCGAACCCAGCGGAGACCAGCACCAGCTCCGGCTGAAAGCGATCCAGAGCGGGCAGCCAGTCGCGTTCGATCGCGGCGCGAAAGTTTGCGCCGTCGGTGCCGGCGGCCAGGGGCGTGTGGATCAGGTGATCGCGTTCGGCCAGCGGTGTGCCCGGGTAGAACGGGTGCTGGAAGGAAGAGCAGTAGAGCACCCGGGGGTCCTCCCGGAAGATGTCCTCGGTCCCGTTCCCGTGGTGGACGTCGAAGTCCGCGATCGCCACGCGCGCGAGGCCGTAGCGCGCCAGCGCGTGGGCGGCCGCCACCGCGATGTTGTTGAACAGACAAAAGCCCATGGCCCGCTCGCGTTCGGCGTGATGGCCGGGCGGGCGGACGGCGCAGAAGACATGGTCGGCCTCCCCCTCCATCACGGCCCGCACGCCCGCGACTCCGGCCCCGGCCGCGTGCAGGGCGGCCGTCAGCGAGCCTTTGCTCATGACGGTGTCCGCGTCCAGCATCGTCTGCTGCCCGGGAGCCGGGGCGCTGGCCCGTATGCGTGCGACATGCGCCGGGCTGTGGACCCGCTCGAGTTGCGCGTCGGTGGCCGGGGGCGCGTCCAGCAGGATCAGGCCTTCCAGCAGGCCCTCGTCGAGCAGGGCATTGCGGATCGCGTGCAGGCGGCCGGGGCGCTCCGGGTGGGTCGGGCCTGGATCGTGCAGCAGGCAGTCGGGGTGCGAGATATAGGCCGTATGGGTCATGGTCAGCCTCCGTCGGGGCACCTCCTGCGAGTATAGGGGCAGACAGCGGCCCGATGCGGTGGCCCCGTGCGGCCCCAGCCGGTACGGTAGAACTCAATCCATGGTGCAGAGGAGATGTGCATGAAGGCCTTGCTGATCGACCCGGAGAAGCAGACGATCGAGGTGGTGGAGGTGGAAGGGCGCGAGGATATCGCGCGGCTGATCGGTTTCGATACGCTCGAGTCCGACGAGATCGGTCCCGATGGTGACCGCCTGTTCTTCGACGAGGAGTGCTTCCTGCGGGGGACGACCGGGCGTTTCCAGATCGACAACGTGATCCCGGTGTCGGGCAAGGGCCTGGTGGTGGGGAGCCGCGACGACGGCGCCAGCCTGCAGGACGTCGTATCCGACCCGGATGCCCTGCGGGCGCGGATGAAGTACCTGTAGTTAGCGCAGCTGGCTGTCCTTGGAGGCGCGGCGGTTGTAGGGGCTGGTCGCGTGGTGCTCGGCGTCCTGCGCCTCCTGGCAGGTGATGCACAGGCGCACGCCCGGCAGGGCCTGGCGCCGTCCCTCGGGAATCCGCGCGCCGCATTCCTCGCATTCGAGCAGGCTTTCACCAGCCGGGAGTTCGCTGCGCACGCGCTGCAGGGCATCCTCCACCGTGTGGTCGATCTGCTCCTGCTCCGCTCCGTCCTTCGCCCATCCGCCCGCCATTCGCGTGCTCTCCCTTTTGCGCATGCCTGCAAGGCTGAGACCGCCCGGACCGGGTGTGAAGTTCCGGCGGGCCGGGCCCGCCCGGGTGGTCCGCTCCCCGCGTGGCAGGGGCTATCCGTGGCCGAATTCGCGGGCGACGTAGTCGATGTCCTTGTCGCCGCGTCCGGAGAGGTTGGCCAGGATGGTCGTGCCCGGGTTCTCGCGTCCGTGTTTCATGGCCCAGGCGACGGCATGCGCGCTTTCCAGTGCCGGGATGATCCCTTCGGTGCGCGATAGCTGGTAGAAGGCGTCCAGGGTCTCGTCGTCGTTGATCGCGTGGTAGGCGACGCGTTCGGTGGTCTTCAGGTAGGAGTGTTCCGGGCCGACGCCGGGATAGTCCAGCCCGGAGGCGATCGAGTGCACCGGCGCCGGGTTGCCTTCCTCGTCGGCCAGCAGCATGCACTTGAAGCCGTGGATCATGCCCGGCTTGCCATAGGTCATGGTGGCGGAGTGCTCGCCGAGCTTGGTGCCGCGCCCCAGCGGTTCCACGCCGTTCAGCTGCACCTGTTCGTCCTCGATGAAGCCGGCGAACATGCCCATGGCGTTGGAACCGCCGCCGACGCAGGCGACCACGTGGTCCGGAAGCTCGCCACCGCTCATCTCCAGGTACTGTTCGCGCGCCTCGATGCCCACCACCGACTGGAAATTGCGCACCATCAGCGGGAACGGGTGCGGCCCGACCACGGAACCGATCGCGAACAGGGCCTCGTCCGCCTGCGACAGGTAGGACTGGAAGGCCGAATCCACGGCCTCCTTCAGCGAGCGACCGCCGAAGGAGACGGGCACCACCTGCGCCCCCATCAGCTTCATGCGGGTGACGTTGGGGGCCTCCTTGGCGATGTCGATCTCGCCCATGTGGATCTCGCACTCCATCCCGAAGTAGGCCGCCGCGGTGGCCAGGGCCACGCCGTGCTGCCCGGCGCCGGTCTCGGCGATCAGCTTCTTCTTGCCCATGTGCTTGGCGAGCAGCGCCTCGCCCATGCAGTGGTTCAGCTTGTGCGCGCCGGAGTGATTCAGATCCTCACGCTTGAGGAAGATATGCGCACCTACCGAGCGGCTCAGGTTGTGGGCGTAGTACACCGGCGTCGGGCGACCCTGATAGTGCTTGCGGATGTAGCGCAGCTCGTTCAGGAAGTCGCCCGAGCGCGCCAGGGTGCGGTAGGCGTGATTGATCTCGGCGAAATGCGGTTCCAGTTCCGGTGGCAGGAACGCGCCGCCGAATTCGCCGAAGTAGCCTTCCGGGCTGGGGAAATCCTTGAGATACGACATGGGTGGTCTCGATGCTGGATGGGTTGCGATCAGGCGTCCGCGCGGACGCCAGGGCGTATGATCCTTCGCGCGGCGCGACATGCCAAGCCCGAGGTGCTGAAAGGGCACTCGGTGGCGGCGGCTGGTGCTGCGGGGCGCGCCATGACGCGGGAACCCCACTGTCATCGCGAGGCGCGCAGCGCCGTGGCGATCTCCGTGCTGGCCCCGGTGGCCGGATGGGTCCGGGGGACTCTCCAAACGATTGCCGTGGCCCCTGCGGGGCCTCGCAATGACGAGGGGATGGGCGGAGCTGCGGCCCCGTTCGCGCGCGCACTCAGTAGTCGAGCCGGTTGTAGCGGATTACGCGATCCAGCTCGGCGGTGCTCAGCGCGAGGCCGTAGTCCTGCTGCAGGCGGGCGTGCAGGTCGGCGGGGCTGTTCGGGGCCGGGTCCATCTCGCGGGCAAACTGGCCGACATCCTCGATGACCGCCCAGGGATAGAGGATCCAGCGCCACTCCTGTACCGCCTGGCTGTGGAAATCGGCGCGACAGGACGTTCCGGCCTTTTCGTGCAGCACCGCGGTACGTACCGCGGCGGGCTGGAAGCCCTCCAGGTGCGGGCGGGCGGCCGCCAGGGTGTCCCCGGAGTCGTTAACGTCGTCCACCAGCAGGACCCGTTCCCCACGGACGCCTCCGGCGAGCGGGACGGTGACCGCGGCCGGCTGTTTCGCGCGGGCACCCGAGGTGTAGTGTTCGACCTTCAGGCTCAGCAGCTTGTGCACGCGGAGAAAGTCGCAGAGAAAACGCGCCGGCATGAAGCCGCCGCGGGCAATCGCCACGATGCAGTCCGGCTGGAAGCCGCTGTCCAGGACCTGGCGTGCGAGGCCGTCGGCCGCCCGGACCACCTCGTCCACGGTGATCAGCTGGACTGGCATCTTGTTCGGTTCAGGCATACGCCGCGATCTCCACGCCGGCGGCTTTCATCTTTCTTCGGGCCTCCGCGCCGCCCTCCGGCGTAACGGGCAGCGCGGCATGCGGGATCAGGTGGACGTCAAAGCCGTTGTTGCGCGCGTCCACGGCTGTTGCCGCCACGCAGACGTCGAGGGCCAGCCCGCCCAGCCAGATCCGCGTCACGCCCCGTTTCCGCAGTTCTTCGGCCAGGCCGGTCTGGTCGAACGCGGAGTACTGGTCATGGTCGAAGCGCGTTCCCTTCGTGACCTTGATAACGCCGGCAGGCAGCGCGAGGTCGGCATGGAACCGGGCCCCGGGCGAGTCCTGCAGACAGTGTGGAGGCCAGGGGCCGCCCTGTTCCCGGAAGCTCGGGTGGCCGGCCGGGTGCCAGTCGCGGGAGGCATAGACCGGCAGTCCCAGCGCGTCCGCGGCCTCAAGCCAGCGGTTGAGCACCGGGATGACGGTGTCGCCGTGATCAATGGCCAGGGCCCCGCCGGGGCAGAAGTCGTTCTGTACGTCGACGACCAGCAGGGCGTCCCCCGTCTGAAGCTGGTGGCGTGGATCGTCCGTCATGAGACTCCCCCTTGGTGTTGCCGCTGGCCGGATGTGGCGTGCCGGGCGCGTATGGCGCGGGTGACCGCATCCTGGTGTGCCTGTAGCGCCGGGCTGACGGACACGGGGTAGGGTGTCTCCGCGGGCTCGATGGCGCGGATCGCGGGGGGCAGTTGCGCCCGCTGTTCCCGCGCGTGGTCACGCAGCGTGTCCAGGTCGCGAGGATGCGCGGGCAGACGCTGGCCCTCGTGCATCACCGGCTGCAGTAACGGTTCCCCGGGGTGGTTTTCGTCCTGACGGGCAATGATGTCGCCCGCGAACCGGTCGCCTTCCCGGCGCCGGAAGATCTGCTTGGCGCCCGGCAGGATGGGCTTGCCACTGGAGAGCTTGAGGCGGCCTTCTCCGGCGTACTCGGCCAGCTTGTAGGCGATATCCAGGTCCGGCACGTCGGTGGAGATGCCCATGCTGGTGCCGACGCCGAAGGCGTCGATGGGTGCGTCCCGTGCCAGCAACTCCGCGATCGCGTGTTCGTCGAGGCCGCCGCTGGCGAAGATCCCGACCTGCTGCAGTCCGGCGTCGTCCAGCATCGCCCGGGCTTGGCGGGCCAGTGTTCCGAGATCACCGGAGTCCAGGCGGATGGCGCGAACGCGGAAGGCCTCGCCCCGTTCGTGGCCGAGCTGGATGATCCGGCGCACGCCTTCGAGGGTGTCGTAGGTGTCCACCAGCAGCACCGTGTCCGGGTAGAGGCGGGCAAAGGCGGCGAAGGCCTCGGCTTCATCCTCGTGCGCCTGGATGTAGCTGTGGGCCATGGTGCCGCTCACCGGGACGCCGTAGCGCTTGCCCGCCAGCACATTGGAGGTACTGGCGACGCCGGCGATATGGAAGGCGCGCGCGCCCTTCAGGGCGGCGTCCAGCCCGTGCATGCGGCGGGCGCCGAAGTCCACGACCTGCCGCTCCCCGGCCGCGGTCACCAGGCGGGCGGCCTTGCTCGCCTGTACCGTCTGCAGGTGGATCTGGTTCATCACCAGGGTCTCGATCAGCTGGGCCTCGGGGAGCGGCGCGGTGACCTCCAGGATCGGTTCGTTGGCGAACACCGGGGTGCCCTCGGGCACGGCGCGGACCGTCCCGGTGAAACGGAAGGCCTCCAGCCAGCGCAGGAACCGGTCGGAGAAGCGGTCGAGGCCGGCCAGGTAGTCGAGATCCGACAATTCGAAGCGCAGGTCTTCGAGCTGTTGCAGGACGGTGTCCAGCCCGCAGGCCAGCAGATAGTTGCGGCGCTGCGGCAGGCGGCGCACGAACAGGCTGAAGACTGCGGGTTCGTGCAGGTCCTCCTCGTAGTAGGCCTGAAGCATGGTGAGTTCGTAGAGGTCCGTGAACAGCGCCAGGCCAGGGGTGTACGGGGCGGTTGCGTGCCCGGCGCCGGTCATGCCGTCAGCTCTTCCAGGATCTGCGCGTGGACCTCGAGATCGGCCTCGGTGTGCAGGACGAAGCGGATGTGGCCGACGGCGTCCAGACGCGGGGTGGCGCCAATGACAGTCTGCAGAGCGATCCGGGCGGCCTCCTCGACGGGATAGCCGAACGCCCCGGTGGACAAGGCCGGAAAGGCGATGCCGTAGACCCCGGCCTCTTCCGCCCGGAGCAGGGCATTGCGGTAGCAGTCGGCCAGCAGTCGGCTGGCCGGCTCGTCATGCCCGTAGACCGGCCCGAGGCAGTGGATCACGAAGCGGTTGGGCAGGTTGTGGCCGTCGGTCAGAACGGCCTGACCCGGTTCGATCGGTGCCAGCGGCTGGCATTCACGCTCCAGCCCCGGGCCGGCGGCACGGTGGATGGCTCCGGCCACACCACCGCCCGGACGCAGCCAGGCATTGGCGGCGTTGACCACCGCATCCATGTCGCGTTGCGCGGCGATGTCGCCGGTGGTGCATTCGATGGTGACGCCGTGAACCTTGACCCGCATGTGTTCCCCTTGTCCGGAATTCCCGCGGCCTGGCCGGCCCCCTGTTCCAAGCATAGGGCACTCGTCCCAATCGGGTGAACCGCGTCTTAGCGAGCGTCCCCGGCGAGCCGGTCGCGTACCGCCGCGGTCAGTTCCAGCGAGCGCCGTCGCGCCGCGTGATCGAAGGTGGAGGTGGTGACGATCAGTTCGTCAGCGCCGGTCTGCTCGAGAAACCGGCGGATCTCGGTCTCCACCGTGTCCGGTGCGCCGATCGCGGAGCAGGCCATGGTCTGCTCGACGATCGCGCGTTCGGCGCGGTCGAGCCGCTCGCGGTAGCCCTCGACGGGGGGCTGGATCGGTTCAGGGCGCCCGCGACGCAGGCTGATGAACGCCTGTTCCATGGAGCTGGCCAGGGTGCGGGCCGCGTCGTCGGTGTCGGCGGCGTACACGTTGTAGCCGAGCATCGCGTAGGGGCGGTCCAGCCATGCGGACGGTTGGAACTGATTCCGGTACAGCGCCAGTGCGTCCATCAGTTGCCCGGGAGCGAAGTGCGAGGCGAATGCGTAGGGCAGTCCCATGCGGGCCGCCAGCTGGGCGCCGAACAGGCTGGAACCCAGGATCCAGACGGGCACCTGCTGGCCGGCGCCGGGGATGGCGCGGATCACCTGGTCCGGCTGCGGATCGTCCAGGTAGCCGAGCACCTCGGCGACGTCCCGGGGGAATTCCTCGAGGTCGATGTCCGGCGCACGGCGCAGGGCGCGGGCCGTGGTCGGATCGGTCCCGGGTGCCCGGCCAAGTCCCAGGTCGATGCGGCCGGGGTACAGGGCGTTCAGGGTCCCGAACTGTTCGGCGACCACCAGGGGTGCATGGTTCGGCAGCATGATGCCGCCGGCACCCACCCGGATCTGTTCGGTGGCGGACGCGACCTGGCCGATCACGACGGCGGTGGCGGCGCTCGCGATGCCGGGCATGTTGTGGTGCTCTGCCAGCCAGTAGCGCCGGAAGCCCAGCGCCTCGGCGTGGCGCGCCAGATCCAGGGTGTTGTGCAGCGCCCGGCCGGCGTCGCCATCGGCGGTGATCGGGGCCAGGTCGAGGACGGAGAACGCGGTCATGGGTGCGATTGTACCGGCGCAGGTGTCGGGCGCAGCCGCCGGTGTTGCCGGTGGGGTCTATAGTCGGGTTAAGGCCTTGCCGGAGGGCGCGCCATGAGTATTTCCAGGACCCTGAACAACTTTCTCGACGAGCATGCGGTGACCTACCAGGTCGTGCACCATCCGCATTCCGACTCGGCCAGCCGCACGGCCGAAGCGGCCCATGTGCCGGGGGACGCCGTGGCCAAGGCGGTGCTGCTGGTCGAGGAGGACGGGCAGTACCGCCTGGCCATCGTGCCGGCCACGCGCCGCGTGAAACTGGGACGCCTGCACCGGCTGCTGGGCGAGCATGTGGGCCTGGCCACCGAGGACGAGGTGGCCCGCGTGTTTGCCGACTGCGAACGCGGCGCCATCCCCGCCCTTGGGCCGGCCTTCGGGCTGGAGACCCTGGTGGACGAAAGTCTGCTGGAGCAGCGCGACGTGTATCTCGAGGCCGGCGACCATGAATCTCTCGTGCACCTGCGTGAGGCGGATTTCCTGTACCTTCTCGGCCAGCCCCGCCGCGGCGACTTCAGCGCCCACGTCTGAGTTTCCGGCCCTGACGACACCCCGTCCCCCGAGCGAATTCGGTCTCGCGCGGCCACTTCGTCTATCGTCGGTGGCTGTCCTGCAGGAGGAGGTGGCTGGATGACGACGATGGATCCGTTTCTGGAGATGGCGCTGGACGAGGCGCGCGAAGGCCTCGGTGAGGCGGGGATCCCGATTGGTTCGGTGCTGGTGCACCGGGGCGAGGTGATCGGGCGCGGACACAACCGGCGCGTGCAGCAGGGCAGTGCCATCCTGCATGCCGAGATGGATGCGCTGGAGAACGCCGGGCGACAGCCCGCCCGGGTATACCGCGAGTGCACGCTCTACACGACGCTGTCGCCCTGCGCGATGTGCAGCGGGGCCATCGTTCTCTACGGTATTCCGCACGTGATCATTGGCGAGAATGAGTCCTTTCTCGGTGAGGAGGACTGGCTGCGCGGGCACGGCATTCAGGTGGATGTGGTGCAGGACCCGGGCTGCCGCGAACTGATGCGGTCGTTTATCGAGAACCACCCCGAACTGTGGCACGAGGACATCGGCCACTGACACCACCTTCCGGCGACTGCGCGGGCTCAGGGGCCTTCGCGGGGCGGCGGGTCGGCGTAGGGGTAGTCGCTCGCCTCCAGGTTTTCCTGGAAGCTTTCGAGGCGTTCCACGGCCAGGTCGGTGCGGTTGAACTGGGCGATGTGGAACAGGGCGTCGCCCTCGTTGATCAGCGGCAGGTTGAGTTCGCCGATGATGATGCCGGAGGCGGGGGCGAGGATCTCGGTCTCGGTCTCGCCGAAGGGGTCGGAGACGATGGCCAGCCGGGTCTGGTCGCGCACGACCCGGTCGCCCTGGCGCACGAAGGTCCGCAGGATGCCGCTTTGCGGCGCCCGGACCCAGCCGCTGGTGCGGGCCATGATGGGCTCCTTGCGCGGGCGCCGGCGCACGGCCGGGAGCATCTCCAGGTGGCGCATGACCTCGATGATGCCGTGTACCCCGCCGCGGATGGAGAGCTCGTCGAAGCGCAAGGCCTCGCCGGCCTCGTAGAGCAGGATCGGGATCTGGCGTTCCGCGGCCGCCTCGCGCAGGGAGCCGTCGCGCAGCGCGGAGTTGAGGATTACCGGTGCGCCGAAGGCGCGGGCGAGCTCGCGGGTTTCCGTATGGTCCAGGTTGGCGCGGATCTGTGGCAGGTTGGACCGGTGGATGGCGCCGGTATGGAGGTCGATTCCGTGCGTGCAGCGCTGGACGATCTCGCGCATGAACAGCCGCGCGACCCGGGCGCCCAGCGAGCCCTTCTGTGATCCCGGAAAACAGCGATTCAGGTCGCGCCGGTCGGGCAGGTAGCGGCTCTGGTTGATGAAGCCGTGCATGTTCACCACGGGCACGGCGATCAGGGTGCCCTTCATGCGCCGCAGGGCGGGCACCTTGAGCAGGCGGCGGATGATCTCGACGCCGTTGATCTCGTCGCCGTGGATGGCGGCACTGACGAACAGCACCGGCCCCTTGCGCCGGCCGCACAGGACCTGCACCGGCATGTGTGTCGGGGTGTGCGTGTAAAGCGCGCTCAGCTGCAATTCCACCGTGCGGCGTTCGCCCGGGCGGACGGTGATGCCGCCGATCGTGATCGGGTCGTTGCGAACGGCCCGCGGAGTCGCCATTAGCCGCGGCCCTTGGTCTTGGTCCGGTTGGGTTTGGCGTTCTTCTCGATGAAGTCGATGATCATGCCCGCCACGTCCTTGCCGGAGGCGTTCTCGATGCCTTCCAGGCCGGGCGACGAGTTGACCTCCATGACCACGGCGCCGTGGTTGGAGCGCAGCAGGTCCACACCGCAGACGTTCAGCCCCATCACCTTGGCCGCGCGCACGGCGGTGGCGCGTTCTTCCGGGGTAATGCGGCACAGCGTGGCGCTGCCGCCACGGTGCAGGTTGGAGCGGAACTCGCCTTCCTTCGCCTGGCGCTTCATGGCGGCGACGACCTTGTCGCCGATCACGAAGCAGCGGATGTCCGAGCCCTTGGCCTCCTTGATGTATTCCTGCACCAGGATGTGCTGCTTCAGGCCCATGAAGGCCTGGATGACACTCTCGGCCGCCTGCTTGGTCTCGGCCAGTACCACCCCAAGGCCCTGGGTGCCTTCCAGCAGCTTGATCACGCAGGGCGCGCCGCCCACGGTGGCCAGCAGGTCGTCGATGTCGTCCGGCGAGTGTGCAAACCCGGTGACCGGCAGGCCGATACCGCGGCGCGACAGGAGCTGCAGGCTGCGCAGCTTGTCGCGCGAGCGCGAGATGCCGACGGACTCGTTCAGCGGATAGACGTTCATCATCTCGAACTGGCGCAGCACGGCGGTGCCGTAGAACGTGATGGACGCCCCGATGCGCGGGATGACCGCGTTGAACTGGTCGAGGATGTCACCCTTGTAGTGGATCTGCGGGTTGTGCGCGGTGATGTTCATGTAGCAGCGCAGCGGGTCCACCACACGGACCTCGTGGCCCCGCTGGTCGGCGGCCTCGACCAGGCGTCGGGTGGAGTAGAGCTTGCTGTTACGCGAGAGGATGCCGAGTTTCATTCAGGCGCCTGCTGGGCTGTCGGGGTGGACGGACGATGGCTGGCAATGAACGAGGCCTGGGGATCGACCAGGAAGCGACCCCGCATGGCCTCGCGGCCAAGCAACATGCGAAAGAGCATGGTATCGCGGCTGGTCAGGGAAAGCTCAACGGGCAACAGCAGCGGGCCCAGTTGCACGCGGGTGGCGATGAAATAGCGATCGCCGCTGTGTCCGCCGGAGTCGGTGACGCGGCGGATGTCCAGTACCGGGGCCTCGCACCAGACCTCGGTTGTGGCGTCGTGCTGGTGAGGGTGAATGCCGAAGCGTACCCATTCGTGACCGTCACGGGTGAACGGCTCGATGTGGAAGGTGTGGAGCGCAGAGCTGCGCGCGCCGGTATCGACCTTGCACTTGATGGCGGGGATCCCGAGATCGGGGAGCCCGACCCATTCGCGCCAGCCGAGGATGGGCGCCTCGCGGGTTTGCGGTGTAGTTTGGCTGGAAGGGGACGGGTGATCCACGTCGGCTCCCGGTGCGGGTGGAAGCCTCACTATAGCGAATCACCCGCCCGCTGCGAGCGGCCGGGGTCACTTGGTTGCATGTGACCCCGAGGAGGGTTCAGTCCTCGGCGATCGCCGCGTTGGTCAGGTTGTCCAGCGCGTTGCTCATGGTATCCAGGATGTCGTCCCGGTCGTCGATCCCGTGGCGTTCGGCCATCCATTCCGGATCGTTGTACGCCAGCCAGGTCTGGCCGTCGTCATCGGTCCAGGCCAGCGCCTTCATCGGCAGGTCGATGCCCGCGGTCTGCTGGCTGGTGAACATGTGGCTGCCCAGTGCCGGGTTGCCGAACAGCAGGAGGTCGGTAGGACCGAGGTCGATGTCCACACCGTCGGCCTTTGCCGCATGGTCCCAGCGCAGGGCGACGCCGACGTCGTTGGCTGCGAGCGCGTTCTCCAGCCGATCCAGGGTCTCGGAGGCCGAATGCGGGCTGGTCTTGGCGATCATGCCGGGGACGTCGACTGCCAGCGCCGGTGTCGCGGTCACGGCCAGGGGCAGCAGGGCAGTGAGCAGAGTCTTTTTCATGACGAGGTCCTTGTCTCGGGGAGAATTGAACAGGTCGGGCCGGAGAGCGGTGGGCCGTTGCCCCGGGTTGCACCTGCGTGGAAAACCCACGGCGGGGAAGGTAGACGATCGATACAGATTTTGCAGGGCCCCTCGCGACGATGGTCGGTTCGGGGCCTGAATTCGGGGGCAGTCTGCCGGGGCGGGCGGACGCCGGCCATGCTCGACCGGCCGGGAGACATGTTCCGGCGTCCGCCAGGTTGGGGAGGTGGCGAGGTCTGCGTCACTGCATCAGCAGGTAGCCTTCATGCTGCAGTTCGATGATCTCGGCGTCGGCCATCGGCACGACGTTCACGAAGCCGTGGATGTCCTCGAGCTCGATCCCGCGCAGGCGGGCGGAGGCTTCGCACATGCGGAACTCGATATTGCCGGCCTGTGTCAGCGAGCGGGCGCGGCGCATCAGTTCTTCGTGCTCGTCGAATTCGTCGCGGGTGAAGTAAGGCACTTCCTGCCCGTGCAGCACCATCACGATGTGCGATTCGAACGGGTCGGCCTCGTAGACATTGTTCAGCATGCTCACCCGATCCAGCACCATTTCCAGCTCGCGCGGGCTGCTGGTGTAGACGTCATAGACCACCTTGCGGGGCTCGTAGGGGCGATCTATCTTCTCGGCGGAACCCCACGGCAGGTTATCGTCCGCGCCGGCAACCAACGGGGTGGCCAGCAGGCTGACGGCGGCCAGCAGGATCAGCAGCAGTCGGGTTACGGGACAGTTTTTCCGGTTCATGAGTGGCTCCTTGGTTGCTTTGCCTCGTTGAGGGTGGACGCTTTGCCGTAGCGAAACGTTCCTTGCGACGCGGGACGCTACATGCGGGTCTCGGGCCCCTGGTTCCGCAGTACGCGCTCGAGGACCGATTCCATCGCGAAGGTGATGCGCCGGCCCAGCGTCTGGGGACGGTGATAGGTCAGTTCGAATACGTCCGCCTCGCGGGTCAGTTCCAGCAGCAGATCATCGCTGGTGCGCAGTTCGTCGGCCAGGCCCATCTCGCGGGCCTGTTCGCCATACCAGTGTTCGCCGGTGGCGACCTGCTCGAGGTCCAGTTGCGGGCGGTAGCGGGCCAGGAAGGTCTTGAACAGCTCATGCGCCTCTTCGAGTTGCTCGCGGAACTTCTTGCGGCCCTCGTCGGTGTTCTCGCCCAGCATGGTCAGGGTGCGCTTGTACTCGCCGGCGGTCAGCAGTTCGACGTCGATGTCGTTGCGTGACAGCCAGCGGTGAAAATTGGGAATCTGCGCGACCACGCCGATCGAGCCCAGCACCGCGAAGGGGGCGGCCACGATGCGGTGGCCGACCGCCGCCATCATGTAGCCGCCGCTGGCGGCCACGCGGTCCACGGCCACGGTCAGGTCCAGACCCCCTTCGCGCAGGCGGGCCAGCTGGGCGGCGGCCAGCCCGTAGGAGGGGACCAGGCCCCCTGGACTTTCCAGGCAGACAATCGCCCGGTCCTGGTCCGGCCGCGCCATCGTGAGGATCGCGGTGACTTCCTCGCGCAGGCTTTCGACACTGGAGGCGCGGATGTCGCCGTCGAAACGCAGCACGTACACGCGGGGGCGTTCGGTCGTCGAACCGTCGTCCGGAGGCGCATCGCCGGATTGCGTCATGTCCGCGCTCCCCGATCCTTCCGCCTGCGACGGGGCATCGTGGGCTCGCCCCAGCTTGCGACGGCTCCAGGCGCGCAGGCGCTCGAGCCGACCACGGCGGCGTTCAACGGCTCGGCGCACGGTTTTCTCCATGCGCTCGAAGCGGTCGTTCAGGCGCTTGACCTGCAGGCGGTCCGGCCGTCGCTCGCGCGAGCGGGCGAGCAGGCCGGCGAACGCACTCAGCACGATGAGCGCGGCGATTACGGCCGTGGCGGCCTTGGCGAGGAAGAGTCCGTATTCCTGCAGAAATTCCATTTCGTGTCCCGGTTGAATGGGGTTGCGTGGTGAGCCGCGAAGGCGGTGTGTGCATAATGCCAGCATGGATACCGATACAGTTGAAGACCCCCGGAGCGCGGGACGGTTTCACGGCCAGGAAGGTTCCGCGGCCGGTCCGGTTCCCGAGCCGATCATTCACGCCGGGTATGCCACGCTGAGCCTGCGCCAGATCGACGACTGGAACGGGGTGCCCAAGGGCACGGCCTTTCGCCTGTTCAAGGCACGCAAGGACCAGCTGCGCGAGGGCGTGGATTTCTTCTACATCCCCGAAGGCAGCCACCCCGAACTGACCGAGACCCTGCGCCTGGATGGCCGAATCTATCCCTCCACCGTACACCTGGTACTGCTGACCGGCGCCGCCTATGCCCGCCTGCGCGAGGAGTGGCATGCGCGCACTCACAAGCCGGGTTGCGGATGCCCCGACGAACACTGACAGGGCGCGGCCCCATGGGCCTGTCCGAGCGGGCCGATTGATGCGTGTCACCCTTGAACAGTGGCGGATGCTGCAGGCGGTGGTGGAGGCCGGCGGCTTTGCGCGTGCCGCCGAACGGGTGCACAAGAGTCCGTCGAGCATCAACCATGCGGTGCAGAAGCTGGAAGAGCAGCTGGGGGTGGATGTCTTCGAGGTGCAGGGCCGCAAGGCCGTACTCACCCCGGCGGGCGAGGCGCTTTTGCGCCGGGCCGGGCATCTGCTCGAAGAGGCGGCGGAGATCGAGAACCTGGCCGGCGCGCTGGCGGCAGGGGTGGAATCCGAGATCCGGCTGGCGGTGGACCAGCTGCTGCCGCGCGAGCCGGTGATCCGGGCGCTGGAGACCTTCTCGAAGGCCTACCCGGCCACCCGGATCCAGCTGCACGAGGTGGTGCTGAGCGGGGGGCCGGACATGCTCCGGGAAGCGGCCGTGGACATTCTGCTGGGGCCGGAACTGCCTTCCGGTTATCTCGGGAGCTGTCTGGGCGAGTTGTCGATGGTCTGCGTCGCGCATCCCTCGCATCCCCTCGCCCAGACGGAGGCGGCCCTGACCCGGCGCGATCTGCAGGCACACCGCCAGGTGGTGGTGCGCGATTCCGGCGACCAGGGAGGTGGCCAGGGCGGCTGGGTCGAGGCGGACCAGCGCTGGACGGTCTCGCACATGGGCACGGCCTGCGAGATCCTGCGTTCGGGCATCGGGTTCGCCTGGGTGCCGGAGGATCGCATCGCGGGGGATCTTGCCGCCGGCCGCCTGGTCGAATTGCATCTGGAGGCCGGGGCGCGCCACCGGGTGCCGTTCTACATTACGCATGCTGATCGTGATCGCGCCGGCGTGGCCAGCCGGTCCCTGATGGCAGCACTGGAACAAGGCTTCCGAGGCGAGCCTTCATAGTCAGGCAAAGCTTGTGGGAGCGGGCTTGCCCGCGAAGCGCCGGCCCGCGCCGGATCGTGCCCGCAAGCCTGAGCGCAATACCCAATCACAAGGAAAGAACCAATGTGCGGGATCGCAGGAGAATTCGTCTGGGGTGAGCGGCGCGCCAGCGGCGAGGCCGTCGCACGCATGCTGCCCCGCCTGGAACGGCGCGGGCCGGATGCCGACGGGCTGTGGGCCTCGGGGCGGGTCGCGCTGGGCCACCGGCGCCTGTCGATCCTCGACCTGTCGCAGCGCGCGCACCAGCCGATGTTCGACCCGGAGACCGGGCTCGCGCTGGTGTTCAACGGCGCGATCTACAACTTCCGCGCCCTGCGCAGCGAGCTGGAGGGCCGCGGCCATCGCTTTTTCTCCACCGGCGATACCGAGGTCATCCTGCGCGGCTACGCCGAGTGGGGCGAGGGCATCGTCGCCCGGCTGCACGGCATGTTCGCCTTTGCGCTGTATGACGGCCACGCCCAGCGCCTGCTGCTGGCGCGCGACCGCATGGGCATCAAGCCGCTGTACCTGGCGCGCACCGGCGACGGCATCCGCTTCGCCTCCAACACCCAGGCCCTGCTGGCGGCCGGCGACGTGGACACCGAACTGGATGCCGAGGCACTGCACATGCTGTTCTCCCTGCACGCGGTGGTGCCCGCGCCGCGCACCGTGCTGCGCGGCATCCGCAAGCTGGAGCCGGGGCATTACCTGAGCATCGATGCGCGCGGCCAGGAACGTCTGCAGCGCTACTGGACGCTGCATGCCCACCGCCCGGACGCGGCCGTGTCCGACGCCGAATGGCAGGAGCGTATCGAGCACAGTCTGCGCAGCGCCGTGCGCAGGCGCCTGGAGGTGGCCGACGTGCCGGTCGGCGTGCTGCTCTCCGGCGGGCTGGACTCCTCCCTGCTGGTCGCGCTGGCGATGGAGGAGGGGGCGCAGGACCTGCGCACCTTTACCGTCGGCTTCGAGGACCAGCCGGAGGAGAAGGGCTCGGAGTTTGAATACTCCGATCCGGTCGCCGAGCGCTACGCCACCGACCACCAGGCGACCCTGATCCCCAACGACCAGGTGCTGGCCCGGCTGCCGGAGGCGGTGGGGGCGATGGCCGAGCCGATGTTCGGCCAGGACGCGGTGGCCTTTTACCTGCTGTCCGAGCAGGTCTCGCAGCATGTGAAGGTGGTGCAGTCCGGCCAGGGCGCGGACGAGGTTTTCGGTGGCTATTTCTGGTATCCGCAGATGGCCGAGGATCGCCACGGCGACTGGGTGGAGCGTTTTCGCCGCCACTACTTCGACCGCGACCACCCCGAGATGGCCGAGATGCTGCGCCACCCGCCGGCGAACGATGTGACTGGCGACTGGCTGCGCGAACAGTTCGCCGAACTCGAGACCGACCGCGCGGATTCCTTCATCGACGCGGTGCTGGCGCTGGATGTGACCACGCTGATCGTCGACGATCCGGTCAAGCGCGTGGACAACATGACCATGGCCTTCGGCCTGGAGGCACGGGTGCCGTTTCTGGATCACGAACTGGTGGAGACGGCCGCCGCGATGCCGCCGCACCTGAAGCTGGGCGACGGCGGCAAGGACGTGCTGCGCCGTATCGCCCGCGGGCGCCTGCCGGACGCGGTGCTGGACCGGCCCAAGGGCTACTTCCCGGTGCCGGCGCTGAAATACGTGCGCGGCGACTTCCTTGAATTCATGCGCGACATCCTGACCTCGCGCGCATCCCGCGAGCGCGGGCTGTACCAGCCGGCCTACATCGACAAGCTGCTGGACGCCCCGGACCAGTACTTCACCCGCATCCAGGGCTCCAAGCTCTGGCACGCAGCCCTGCTCGAATACTGGCTGCAGACTCACGTGGATGCGTGATCAAAGGGTGTATGTCACCACGAAGCACACGAAGGCACGAAGAAGGTCAAGGTCAAGAGCGGATTAACCACAGAGGACACGGAGTACACGGAGACGGCCCATGGCATTTCGGGTGAAGGGCGCGAGCATCATGGGCCGGGAATAGTCCGTCTAAAGGGGGTCACCCCAATGCAGTTCGATATGCTTGGCACGTACTTCAGCTGCAAGCCAATCAACGACTTTCTCCGTGATCTCCGTGTGCTCCGTGGTGCAACCCGCCCTGGACCTTCTTCGTGCCTTCGTGTGCTTCGTGGTGAAATCCGTGTTTCCCTCAGGACTCCGTCAGGCGCGGCATCAGCATGGTGAGGTTGCAGGGCATGGTGCGGTCGTCGAGCTGGGCCTGGATGATGCGGTCCCAGGCGGTGCGGCAGGCGCCGGTGGAGCCGGGCAGTACGAAGATGTAGGTGCCGTTCGCGACCCCTGAAAGGGCGCGGGACTGCAGACTGGAGGTGCCGATCTCTTCATAGGAGAGCATGCGGAACAGCTCGCCGAAGCCCTCGATGGTCTTGTCCAGCAGCACCGAGGCGGCCTCGGGTGTGCCGTCACGGCCGGTGATGCCAGTGCCGCCGGTGGTGAGCACCGCATCGATCTCGGGGTCTGCGATCCAGCGCGAGAGTTCCGCGCGGATGGCGTAGATGTCGTCCTTCACGATCCCGCGATCGGCCAGGCGGTGGCCGGCGCCTTCGAGGCGTTCTACGAGGGCATCGCCGGAGCGGTCCTCCGCCAGTTCGCGGCTGTCGGAGACGGTGAGCACAGCGATGTTCAGCGGCGTCCGGACGGGGGTGGTCTCCGGCGTGGAATCGGTCATGGCAACGTCCTGTTGGTGTATCGTGGCGCCCATCTTAATGAGTTGCTGGAGTTCCGGGAATGTCGGAGCGGGTACAGAAGGTCCTGGCGGCGCGCGGGCTGGGTTCGCGGCGCGAGATCGAGGGCTGGATCGAGCGCGGCGAGGTGCAGGTGAACAACCGGACCGCGCGGCTGGGGGATCAGGTCGACGAGCACGACGTGATTCGCGTGCGCGGGCGTATCGTGCGGCGCCCGGAGCACCCGCACCGCTGGATCGTGTATCACAAGCCGGTGGGCGAGATCTGCAGCCGCTCCGATCCCGAGGGCCGGCGACCGGTGTTTGCCAGCCTGCCGCGTCTGAAGGGGCAGCGCTGGGTGGCGGTAGGCCGGCTGGACCTGAATACTTCGGGCCTGCTGCTGTTTACCACCGACGGTGAGCTGGCCAACCGGCTGATGCACCCGAGCATGGCGCTGGAACGCGAGTATGCCGTGCGGGTACTCGGCGAGGTGCCGGCGGCCACGCTGGACATGCTGCGCGAGGGCGTGGAGCTGGAGGATGGCCCGGCGCGTTTCGACAGTCTGGAGGAGCAGGGCGGGGACGGCGCCAATCACTGGTATCACGTGATCGTCAGCGAGGGGCGCAACCGCCTGGTGCGGCGGTTGTGGGATGCCGTCGGGGTCACGGTCAGCCGCCTGATCCGGGTGCGCTACGGGCCGGTGGTCCTTGGGCGGGGTCTGAAGACCGGCGCGGTGCGCGACCTGGAGAGCCGCGAGGTGGCCGGGCTGTACGCGGCGGTGGACCTGCCGATCCCGGAATCGGCGCGCCCTCGCGGGCGGGGCGGACCGCGCCGCGACCCCCGGAGCAAGCAGCGGCCCGGCAAGCCGGCGGCGGCCGGCAAGTCGCGCAACAGTCGGGCGGCGCGCGAGGACGGCTGGAGTTCCTCGCCGCCGAAGAAGTCGGGCAAGCCGGCATCCCCTGGTGGTCGCGGTGGTGGCCGGGGCGCGAAGCCCTCGGGCGGTCGTTCCGGCGGTCGCCCGGCGGGCGGTGGCAAATCGGGCGGGCGTCGCCAGCGGTAACGCCACGTGCGGATTCCCGACCTTCTGGAGGCCCTGCGCGCGGAGTACGGCGACCTGCAATGGTGGCCGGCCGATACCGCCTTCGAGGTGATGGTCGGTGCGGTACTGACCCAGAACACCAGCTGGACCAACGTCGAGAAGGCCCTGGACAACCTGCGCGCCATCGATGCCCTCTCGCCCGAAGGACTGATGGCGCTTGACCCGGAAGAACTGGCCGAGCGGATTCGTCCCAGTGGCTACTTCAACGTGAAGGCCGACCGGCTGCGGCATCTGCTGCGCTTCCTCGAGGCATCCGGCGGTGTCGAGGGACTGACCGCGCTGGAAACGGCCGAGTTGCGCTCGGCGTTGCTGGGCGTCAAGGGCGTGGGCCCGGAGACGGCCGACGATATCGTGCTGTATGCCTTCGACCGCCCGGTCTTCGTGGTGGATGCCTACACGCGGCGTCTGTTCGAGCGCCTGGAGGTCCCGCAGGCGCAGGCCCCCTATGATCAGCTGCGTGGCCACGTCGAGACGGAGTTGGGGCCGGATGTGGCCGCCCTGAACGACCTGCATGCGCTGATCGTGGAGCACGGCAAGGAGCGCTGCCGCCCGCGACCGCGGTGCGAAGGCTGCCCGCTGCGCGACCACTGCAGCCATCCCGACACTCGGGGAAACCCTTGAGGTCGCCGCCTCGTGCCGGTTGACGCTGACCCCGGGGCGCCCGAACCTGAGCGTTTGGCCCGACTGACCCGGGAGGTCGCATGCGGTACGTCTACTCCCTGCTGATCATCGTGTTCGTCGCGGTGGTCGCGATCTTTGCAATCCAGAACCTGCGACTGGTGACCCTGAATTTCCTGACCCTGCATGTGACGCTGCCACTGGCGTTGCTGATCGTCGGGATCTACCTGCTGGGGCTCGTCTCCGGGGGCGCGCTGGTGGCCCTGCTCAAGCGCTGGATCCGTGGCGCGAGTCGCTGATCGGAGCGCTTCGATGCCTATGACCGGTCGCGTACGGTGACGGCGCTCTGGATTCGTCGTCACCCCCTGCTGGTGATCGTGGCGGCACAGCTGTTCGGCACGTCGCTGTGGTTCTCGGTCAACGGGGTCGGGTTGTCGCTGCAGCAGGCACTGGGCTGGTCGCCGGCCGAGATTGGCTGGCTGACCATGGCGACCCAGACGGGCTTCATCACCGGGACGCTGGCGGTGGCCGCGACCGGCCTGGCGGACCGTTTTCGTGCCAGCCGGCTGTTCGCGATCTCTGCCGTGGCTGGGGCCGGACTGAACGCCATGTTTATCCTGCTGGCCGGTGTCTGGGAGATGGCCCTGCTCACGCGGTTCCTGGTCGGACTGGCGCTGGCCGGGGTTTACCCCCTGGGCATGAAGCTAGTGATTGCCTGGACGCCCGAGTACAAGGGCTGGGCCCTGTCCTGGCTGTTGGGCATGCTGACCCTGGGCACCGCGCTGCCGCATCTGCTGCGCGGCGCCACGCTCGACTTCCCCTGGGCGATCCCGGTGCTGCTGGCGTCTTTCCTGGCGGTGCTGGCGGCACTCCTGATCCTGCGCCTGGGGGATGGGCCCCACCTGCCACCCCCGGGGCGCACACCGGGTCTGGGCAAGGGGTTTCGTGCATTGCGGCGGCGGGACTTCCGGGCCGTGGCCGGAGGCTACTTCGGGCATTGCTGGGAACTGTACGCCTTCTGGACGCTGGTCCCGCTGCTGGTGGCGCGCGAGCTGTCGCGTCTGGAGGCCGATGCCGCGCTGATCCCGTGGCTTGCCTTCAGCGTGATCGCGCTGGGGCTGGCCGGCTGTGTCTGGGGCGGCCGCCTGAGCCGGAGCCTGGGGAGTCTGCGCGTGGCGCGGGTGGCCCTGGCGACGTCGGGCCTGGCCTGTCTGCTGTATCCGCTGCTGGCCGGGCACTCGCCCTGGCTGCTGTTCGGCCTGCTGGCGTTGTGGGGCCTGACGGTGATCGCGGACTCGCCGCAGTTCTCCGCGCTGGCCGCGGACAGTGCGCCGGCGGACGCGGTGGGGTCCGCGCTGAGCGTCATGAATGCGATTGGCTTTGCCCTGACCCTGCCGGCGATCTGGCTGACGAGCTGGCTGTGGGCGGATGGCGGGTTGTGGGTCCTGTGGCTCTTGCTGCCCGGCCCGTTGCTGGGTCTCTGGGCGCTGGCCCGCCTGTCGCCGCCGCTTCGCCCCGTTACGGCTCGCTGAAGCGGTCGCGTCGCACCGCCTGCGACGCAGAAGCGATCAGGAGGCTGTGAGTCGGGCCTGCGCACGCTCCAGGAGTTCGGCGGCGGCGTCCGGTTGTTCGCGCAGGGCGCGGCTCCAGTGCGGGAACAGGTTCTGCTCCTCGCGGCCCTCGTGCTTGGCCAGCGCGCCGGAGATCAGGGCGAAGAACGGGGCCACGGCCCAGGCCTCGTCGACCCCTTCGCTGAATTCATGCTCGAGCATCGCGGTCTGTTCCAGGATCTCGTCGTGCTCGCGCAGCATGATCGAGGTCGGGTCCTGGCCATTCGGGCTGCGCGGCAGGTCCAGCAGCGGCACGATCAGTTCGTTTTCCACCTCCACGTGGCGGCGCAGGCCATCCACGTAGGCGTGGAAATCCGGTGCGGCCCCCTCGAGATCGCCGGCGTTCACCTTGTGCAGGGCACTGGCGAACAGGCGGTCGATGCGCAGGTGGTCGCGCTCCAGCAGGTCGACCAGGTCCACCGGGGCGACATCCTCGCGGCGCTGCACCGCGAGCTTCCACAGCGGTGGCCCGTTTTCGAGACCCCGCCAGTGGATGGCATGCCGCAGCTGCAGGCCGACGGCGTCCATCAGGAGCTTCGGTTCCTGGTCCAGCCAGACCTCGAAGATCTGGCCCGGCCGCAGTTCGCGAAGGGTGTAATAGGCCCGCGTATGGGCATGGTCGCCCAAGCCGCGCAGATCGAGCAGGAAGTCAGCCATCGTCGCTCCCGATCCCGCGCCGTGCGGCCATGCGGGCACCGATGGTGTGGCGCTCCTCCGGGCTCAGCAGGTGCTCGGCGAACGGCAGCACGGCCCGCTCTTCCAGGTCGAGATGCACGCGGTATTGCCGGATCCAGGCCTCCGCGCCGGTCAGTTCCGCGGTCGAGCCGTCGGCAATTCGCTGCAGGGCCGGTTCCAGCCGGTCCCAGCCGGCCTCGATCTCGGCATGTTCCGCGCTCAGGCGCTCCAGCCATTCGCACAGTTGGGGGTGGCTGTCGGGGTGGTCGCAGTGCCGCTGGAGGAGGGGGAACAGATCCTCGTCCTCGTCCGCGTGGTGATTGGGGGCAGCCTCGTGAAAGTATTTCAGGACCCGAGCCGCCGCGGTGCGCGCCTCCTCGTCGGCGCCTTTTTCGGCGAGGTGCGCGGGCAGACGCTCGAGGATGTCCAGGGAGTTGAGGATGCGCCGGTGACAGGCGCGCAGCAGCTCGACAGGCTGCTGGAATCCGGGGACGGTCTCGTGGAGTTGCAGATGCATGGCAGTTGCGGCCTTGGCGGGTTTTCCTGAAGGGTGACTGTTACCGATCGGACGCGAGCGGGTGTTGATCTCGATCAATGCATATGGAATATAGCTTAAAGTATGCTGAGTCAAACCTGACAAGGAGCATTGCATGCACCCTCGAAACCGGATGTTCATCCTCGCGGCCCTGGTCTATGCCCTGCTGGGCGGGCTGCTCGGCATCCTCTGGCTGGTGCATCCCGTCCTGATCCCCGGCAACGTGCCGCGCATCCATGGCCACCTGATGCTGCTGGGTTTCGTGACCATGATGATCTATGGCGTGGGGCTGCATGTGCTGCCGCGCTTTTCCGGGCGGTCCCTGTTCTCCGAACGCCTGGGGCATGCGCAGTTCCTGCTGGCCAACATCGGGCTGTGGGTGATGGTCGCTGGCTGGCTGGTCTTCCATAACGCGACGGTCGCGGTGGGTGGCGCGCTGGCCTGGGGGGCGATGATCCTGTTCGCCGTGAACATCGCGCTGACCGTGCGCCACTATGGACCGAAGGGGGCATAACCATGGCACGCGAGGAATACAACGGCTGCGAGCTGCCGGACGACCTGTTCTACGACCTGGACTACGTCTGGGTGCGGCCGGAGGACGACGGCACCTTCACCCTCGGGATCACCGATCCGGCGCAGACCATGGCGGGCCGTGTGCAGTACTTCCGTTTTCGCAAGCCGGGTTCGCACCGTGCCGCGGGCAAGCCGGTGGCGCGGCTGGAGTCGGGCAAGTGGGCGGGCGGCATTCCGACCCCGTTCGACGGCACCATCGAGCGTATCAATCCGGCGGTGGAGGCCGATCCGGGTCTGGTGAACGTCGCGCCCTACACCGATGCCTGGGTGGTGGTGATGCGCCCGGACGACCCGCAAAAGGCGCTGGAGCGGCTGCACACCGGCCCCGAGGCGATCACCGGTCTGAAGCAATGGATCGATCGTTACGACATCCACTGCATGCGCTGCGCGGACTGAGCCGGGGGAGACGGATTCATGAAGGTGGAACTGCTGGTATCCGAATGGTGCGCCTCCTGTCACGATGCCGAGCGCATCTGGCGCCAGGTGGCCGAGGACAAACAGATCGACTTCGCCGTGGTGGACATGGGCCAGCCGGAAGGCCGCGAGCTGGCGACCCGGCTGCGTATCCGCTCCATCCCGGCGGTGGTGGTCGATGGCGAGCTCAAGCACATCGGTCTGCTGGATCGCACCGCCGCCACCGAACTGGTGGGCGCCGCCCCGGAGCGTACGCAGAAGGCGGCCCGGCATGTGGGGCTGGGCCTGTCGCCCTCCAGCCGGGCCTCGGTGCTGGGGGCAATGGTCTGGCTGCTGATCGCGGGGGCGGCGCTGCCGCTGGGGGGCTTTTTCCTGGAGGGCGCGGCCCGGCCGGCGGCGCTGCACGGCTTTACCCTGGGCTTTCTGCTGCTGCTGATCATGGGGCTGGGCGAGCACATGCTGCCGCGCTTTACCGGGCACCCGATCGCGGGCGGCTGGCTGTGGGCCTGGGCACCACAGATCCTGGTGCATCTGGCCGTGGTGGGGATGGGCCTGGGCTGGATCCTGGGGGTTGCGATGCTGACGGCGGTGGGTGCGCTGGCGGCGCTGATCGGCCTGGCGCTGTTTACGGTTCGGGTGGTGCCGCTGCTGGTGCGTCCGTCCCTTTGAGCTCGCGCGATAGGATGGTGGCCTACCCACGATTCGGAGTGTGGCCGTGAGTCTTTTCGAGAAACGTATTGGTGATCTGGAACAGAGTTTGCCGCATCTGGAACCGGCCGAGGTGGCCCGCTGGCGCCAGGACGGGAAGCCGTTTCTGCTGGTGGACGTGCGCCAGCCGGAGGAGGCGGCCGAGGGTACGATCGAGGGCGCGGTGAATATCCCCCGGCCCAAGCTGGAGGCCACCATCGAATCTCACATGCAGGACCCCCAGCAGCCCGTCGTGGTGTTCTGTGGGGGGCGTGGCCGGTCCCAGCTGGTGGCCGACAGCCTGCGGGCGATGGGGATCGATGCGCATGTGCTGCGCGGCGGCTATGCGGCCTGGCGGGACGGCGAGGGCCGGTAGTGAGTGTGCGGGCGGATCGATATTCCAGTGCCGTGACTGGCTGGATCGCTTTTTCGTCGAGACTTGGCTAATCTCGAAGTTCGTTTCCCGGTTTCCGGAAAATCCCTGAATTTTCTTCTCTGGCGCGTCTCTCCGGGGGCGCGTCGTGTATTTGGAGTGTGAACGTGAACAAGCCGAAGATCATCGTCTCCACCACGGACATGGAGCGTCTGGACAAGCTGCTGGAATCGCTGCCGGAGGATGCCTTTCCGGGCAAGGCCGATCTGGAGGCCGAGCTGGACCGCGCGGATGTGGTGGATTCGCACGAGATCCCAGGTGCGGTGGTGACGATGAACTCGAAGGTCCGGTTCCGGGTGACCGAGTCCGGCGAGGAATTCTCGATGACGCTGGTATACCCGCGGGACGTGGATGAAAGCGGCGGCACGCTGTCGATCCTGGCGCCGGTGGGCAGCGCCCTGCTGGGGCTTTCCGAGGGGGACGAGATCGAGTGGCCGCGCCCGGGTGGCGGGCAGATGCATGTGCGCATCGTGGAGGTCGAGTACCAGCCGGAGCGGGCGGGCGAGTACCACCGCTGACGGACGGGGGCGGTGGGCGTATCCGGCGCGGATTCAGCCCCAGTAACCCTGGCGATACCACTGGCCACTGCGCAGGCAGCGATACAGCCAGAGCCGGCGGCCCTGGCGATCGAGTGCCCGGGCGTAGTCGCGCCGTGCATCTTGGCCATGGTCCCACCAGCCGTCTTCCAGCCGCCCCAGCCATTGCGGCTGGTCGGGCGGGGTGGCGGGGTCGGGGCCCTGCAGCCACAGGGCCGCCCCGACGGTGCGCTGGCCCGGTGTCGGGGCGACCGGGGCCGGAGTAACGGCGAGATCGTGGCGTGATCCCTGGGCCTCCTCCGGCCTTGGGGTGCGGCGGTTGACCAGGCGGGTGACCGCCGGCTCGCCCAGGCGGGCGCGCAGTCGGGCCAGCACCGCGGGCAGCTGATCCGCCGGTGGCGTGCTCGCCGGGTCCCCGGCCAGCAGGCTGTCGCCCCGGTCCGGGGGATCCAGCAGGCGGGATGCCCGCAGGCGCAGGCCGATGACGGCCTCCGGCAGGGTTTCGCGCTCCAGACGAGTCTGCCACAGGGGTAGCCATTCGTCGGCGCGCATGCCCGGCTGTCCGCGTTCCAGCGTCAGCCGGGTGCGCGCCTCGCGATGTGTCAGTTCCAGGGTCATCCCCTGCAGGCTGCGGTTCAGGCCGCGCAACTGGGCCTCGGCCTGGCGCAGCAGCCGCTTGAGCGGGAAGGCCAGGGCCGTGGTGGCATGGATCTCGTGCTCCAGGCGCAGGGACAGATCCAGCACCGGGGGTGGTGTAAAGCGGGGCAGGGTCTCCGCGCGCCGGGCCAGCAGGCGGTCGAGCAGGTCCAGCAACTCCGGCCCGTGGCGCCGGGCCAGTTCGGGGCGTGACAGCCGCAGCAGGTCGCCGAGCTGGCGCAGGCCCACGGCGCGCAGGCCCTCGCGGGTGGTGGCGGCCAGCGGCAGGGCCTCCAGCGGGACGGGTGTCAGCAGCCGGCGCAGGGTCTCGGGGTCCTCCGCGATCGCGGGGTTGCGCAGGTGCGCCAGCAGGCGCGCGGCGGCGGGGCTGCGCCCCAGCCCGATGCGGGGATGGAAACCCAGGCCGGCCAGGGTGTCCTGCGCCTGCTGGCGCAACGCCTCCAGGCCGCCGAACAGGCGGCGGCTGCGTCCGACCTCCACCAGGATACGGTGGACCTCCGGTTCCGGGTGCACATGGTCGGAGAACCGCAGCAGTACGCCGGCCAGCATCTCCAGCTGGGTCCGCAGGGCGTCCGGGTCATGTTCGACCAGTTCCGGGGTATCCAGCACGGCCAGCGCATCCCCCAGCGCCATGCCGGGTCGCGCACCGGCGCGCCGCGCCGCACGGTTGGCGGCGTGCACCCGGGGGATGGCGCCGGATTCCACCACCAGCAGGGGGCGTTGCAATCGCTCCGGGTCCGGTTCCGCCCGGGCCAGGGCCTCCAGCGCGAGGTGCGGCAGCTCGATGGCCATCCAGTGTTCCCGCGGCACTCGGGCGGAACTGGCGGGGCGTGCCTCCGGTGGCCGGGGAGTGGGTGCGAGGGCGGGTGCCGCTGGCAGCAGGCTCAGTTGCTGCCGGGCGGGTTCCGGGGGTGTGGCTGCGCGCGCGGGACGGGCGGGCTGGCCCATCTCAGGCCTCCGGTGCTTCGGGAATCCACAGGGGCTGGCCGGAACGGGCCCAGTGGCCGGCCCCCTTCAGGCAGTGCAGTTCCAGGCCGGCGGCCGCGGCCTGCCAGCGCAGGCGCTGATGGGCCGGTGAGGGCTGGGCCGCGGCGTCCGGCGGCCGGTACAGGACGGCGCAGGCCCGGCTCTCGCTGGCGGCCAGGCGTAGCCGGCGCAGCAGGGCTGTCTCCACGGGACGGCGCAGCCAGGCGAGCAGCACGCCGAAGGCCGGGTCGCGCAGGCACTGCTCGCCGGCCCACAGGGTGTCGCGATCGTGCTCGGTGCGGATCAGCAGTACCCGCTCCGGCGGGATGCCCAGGGTCTGCCAGCCCGGCAGCCAGGGGGTGGCCGGTGGCGCGATCACCGCGATCCAGTAGTCGTCCTGGCCGCAGGCGGTCAGCATGGGGACCAGCAGCCGGGTCTCGCCGCTGCCGAACGGGGCGCCCAGCAGTTCGACCAGCTGACCGCGTGGCCAGCCCCCGCCCAGGGCCCGATCGAGTTCCGCGTGGCCGCTGGGCCAGACCGGGGCATCCGGGGCCGGAGTGGCGCTGCGTCCGCGCCAGAGCGCCGGATGGTCGAGCAGGGTATCCAGCGCGCCCATGACTCAGGCCTGGGGGTCGAGATCGCGCAGAACGCCCACGCCGACCCCCTCGATGGCCAGCGCCTGGCGCTCCAGGTCGATCTCGATGGGGGCGAAGTCGGGGTTCTCCGGGAGCAGGCGCACCCGCGGGCCGTCCTGCGCGAAGCGCTTGACGGTGACCTCGTCCTCGATGCGGGCGACCACGATCTGACCGGGCCGGGCCTCCGGGGTCTGGCGCACGGCCAGCAGGTCGCCGTCGAGGATGCCGGCGTCGCGCATGCTCTCGCCGTGCACGCGCAGGAGATAGTCCGGGCGGGCGCGGAACAGGGCGTCGTCGACCCGGTAGTGGCGCTCGATGTGTTCGGTGGCAAGGATGGGCAGTCCGGCGGCGACGCGCCCGACCAGGGGCAGCTCGCGCGGTGTGCTGCGCACCGCGCCCGGCAGGCGGATGCCGCGGGAGGTGCCGCCCAGCAGTTCGATGGCGCCCTTTTTTGCCAGCGCCTTCAGGTGGCACTCGGCCGCGTAGGGTGAGCGAAAGCCGAAGGCCCGGGCGATCTCGCTGCGGGTCGGTGCCGTGCCCTGGTTGGCGACGGTCTCGATGATGTAGTCGAGGATGGCCTGCTGGCGTTCAGTAAGCGACACAAGGCGCCCTCCAGTATCTGTCTATATATACAGTATCCGGAGGGCTCGCCGCAGGGCAAGGGCGGATTCACCACGAAGCCCACGAAGGCACGAAGAAGGTCAAGATCCAGGTCAAAAACGGTCTACAGGAAGAAGAGAAGGCTGGAAGATAGAGGGGCCATGACGGGCGCTACCAGGGCAATGCTGGGAAGCGGCCACTTTAGGGGCGTACGATTCAGTCAGCGCTCCCCATATGTCTGCCTGCCATCACGCTTCACCATCAAAGCCTTCTAACCTTCCAGCCTTCCTGTGAATCGCCCTTGAACTTCTTCGTGCCTTCGTGGGCTTCGTGGTGAATTTGCCCTGGGTTTTAAGACGTTTCAGGTGGGGGTGTAGTCGAGTGGCAGGGCGGTGCGGTCGACGACGCGGCGCAGGACGAAGCTGGAGTGCACGCTGTCCACGCCCTCGAGGCGGGTGATGCGCCGCAGCAGGAAGTCCTGGTAGGCGTCCATGTCGGGGACTACCACCTGCAGCATGTAGTCGGCGGATTGGCCGGTGATCAGGTAGCAGTGCTGGACCTCGGGGTAGCCGGCCACGGTCTCCTCGAAATGCGCGAAGCGTTCCGGGGTGTGGCGGTCCATGCCGATGTGGATCAGGGCGGTCAGTTCCAGGCCCAGGCGGCGCCGGTCTAGCAGCGCCACGCGGCGCAGCAGGATACCGGCCTGTTCGAGCGCGCGGACGCGGCGCAGGCACGGGGAGGGGCTGAGTCCGACGCGTTCGGCCAGCGCCTGGTTCGACAGGCTCGCGTCCTCCTGCAGGATCTCGAGGATGCGGCGGTCATAGCGGTCCAGTGAGTGCGGTTGCGGTTTCATAGGTGGATTATTGCGCATATTGAGCATTAATGCGCAATGATAGATCCCTCCTAAGGTCTTGATAGGGAAAAACGCAAGGTTATGCCCGGATGAATGCGTTAGGATAATGCACAAACAGAAATCCCCAGCGCGGCGGCCGATTGTACGGCCCGGGCCGCGCCCTTACAGGAGACGCGCACCATGGCCTTCGATCACACCAAATACGCCCCGTTCCCGCCGATCGACAAGGCGGATCGCCGCTGGCCGGCGAAGCGCACCACGGTTGCGCCGCGTTTCTGCGCGGTGGACCTGCGCGACGGCAACCAGGCGCTGGTGCACCCGATGAGCGTCGAGCAGAAGATGCGCTTCTTCGAGGTGCTGGTGGATATCGGCCTGACGGAGATCGAGATCGGGTTCCCCTCTGCCTCGCAGATCGACTACGACTTCACCCGCCGCCTGATCGACGAAGACCGCATCCCCGAGGGCGTGTATATCCAGGTGCTGACGCAGGCGCGCGAGGATCTGATCCAGAAGACCTTCGCGGCGCTGGAGGGCGCACCGCGCGCGGTGGTGCACGTGTACAACTCCACCAACCCGGCGCAGCGCGAGCAGGTCTTCCGCATGGACCGCGACGGTATCCGCGGCATCGCCGAGAACGGCGCGCGCTGGGTGCGCGACTATGCGGCGAAGTACCCGCAGACGGACTGGATCTTCCAGTACTCGCCGGAGAGCTTCTCCACCACCGAGCTGGACTACGCGGTCGAGGTCGTGGATGCGGTGAACGCGATCTGGCGCCCGGACCAGGGCCAGAAGGTCGTGATCAACCTGCCGGCCACGGTCGAGTCGGCCACGCCGAATGTCTTCGCCGACCAGGTCGAGTGGTTCTGCGATCATGTGCAGTACCGCGAGCACTTCTGCGTGTCGCTGCATACGCACAACGACCGCGGCACCGGCGTGGCCGCGGCCGAGCTGGGCCTGCTGGCCGGGGCCGATCGCCTGGAAGGCACGCTGTTCGGCAACGGCGAGCGCACCGGCAACATGGACCTGGTCACCGTCGGCATGAACCTGTACTCGCAGGGGATCGACCCGACCATCGACCTGTCCGATATGGAACGGCTGATGGAGGTGTACAAGGAGTGCACCGACATGCCCATCCACCCGCGCCATCCGTGGGCGGGCGAGCTGGTCTACACCGCGTTCTCCGGCAGCCACCAGGATGCGATCCGCAAGGGCCTGGCGCACTACAAGGAGCAGGGCGGCCACTGGAACGTGCCCTACCTGCCGATCGACCCGGGCGATCTGGGCCGGCGCTACGAGGAGGTCGTGCGCATCAACAGCCAGTCCGGCAAGGGCGGCGTGGCGCATGTGCTGGAACGCGATTACGGTATCGAGGTGCCGCGCTGGCTGGCGATCGAGTTTGCCCGCATCGTGCAAAAGGATGCCGAGACCTCGCAGATCGAGGTCTCCTCGAAGCGTATCCACGAGCTGTTCGAGCAGCATTACCTGACGCCGGTCGCCGGCTGGGATCTGGTGCGCTACGAGATCGAGAAGGAAGGTCCGGTGGTGCGGCTGGACGCGACCATGGGCCCGCCCGGTCGCGAGTCGCGCCTGCAGGGCGAGGGCCACGGCGCGGTCGAGGCCCTGACCGCCGCGATGCAGGCCGAGCGCGGAGTGGAGGTGAAGGTCAGCCACTTCGATGAGCACGCGATGGAGTCCGGCACCGAGGCGCGGGCCATGGCCGCGGTGGACGTGCAGGTGGACGGCGAACGCTCGGTCGGCGTCGCCCTGGGCGAGGACACGACCGCCGCCACGCTGCAGGCCGTGCTCAATGCCACTGGTCGCCGCCTGGGCGAACGCGCCGCCGAACCGGCCGCCGTTAACGCCTGATCCCGCGGCCCCAGTGCGCCCTCGGGCGCACTGGGGGCGTTGAGGTGGGTCTGGCTTTGGCAGGGGCTTCGCCTGCAAGCAGGCTCCTACCGGGGTGGGATGTGGTCTTGTAGGAGCCGCCTTGGCGGCGAAGCCCCTGCCCGCGCCGGAGCGCCGCAGCCGGGTTCCGTCCCGGGCTCTTTACTTCTCCGGCGCGTCGGGTGCCGGAGACGTCAGAATCGACGAACGATCAGGCCCATCGATGAAGCCGCGTCCGCCAGGACGTTGTCTGCGGTGGCGATGACTGGAATCTCGTGATGCCGCGCGGTTGCGATGTGCAGTGCGTCCAGTGTCCGCAGTGGGTGTTCGGGGTAGCGGGTGATCAGGTTGGTCGCTTCCTCGAAGAGTGAATCATCGAAGGGATAGAGCTGTAACGAGGCACTGGAGATGTCGTCCTGGAAGGTGGCGAAGATGATCGTTTCCAGCTCCTGCGGCAGTTCGCCCATACGCCGGCGCCGTGCGAGCAGGGACCGCAGTTCCGTGGCCACCAGCCGACTGATGATGGCGACGTCGACTTTTTGCAGGTAGTCGACAAAGGCCTCGGAGCCCGGTTCGTTCAGGTACCACTTGCCCAGGGCACTGGTGTCGAGGTAGCACCGTTCATCCGCGCTCATCGCGCTCTTCCCTGAGGAGGGTCTCCGAGGGAATCAGTTGCGCGGTGCGTTGGCGAAGCTCGTGGTGGTCGGGACGCTGACGCCCGCGACGCACGGGGAGGACGCGTGCAATGGGTTTTCCGTGACGGGTGATGGTAATTTCGCCGGACGCCTGTACGATTTCGTCCAGGTGCCCAATGGAGGCCCGCATCTCGCGGACGTTGAGCTCTTTCATGGCGCCCCTCAGGTGTGCTTCATTTTCTGATATTGAAGCACGAGGCTGTACGTCCGGCAATGACGGGGCCCATTGGGGCACGCAAAGGCGTTTACTTCACCCGCTTCTCCAGCATGTTCTGCATGCGGATCAGGCGTTCCTGCAGCTTGGCGGTTTCCTGCTGGATCTCGTGGATCTCCGCGTGCAGCGCCTGGTTCTCCTCGTGCACGCTGTCGTGGATCATCTGCTGTTCGATCTCCATCGCGCGATCATGCATGCGCTGCATGGCGTCCACGATGATCGCGATGAACAGGTTCAGCACGGTGAACGTGGCGATCAGGATGAACGGCACGAAGAATATCCAGGCCCAGGGGTAGACCTCCATCACCGGGCGGGCGATATCCTCGGACCAGCCCTCCAGCGTCATTACCTGGAACAGGCTGTACATGGTGGCGCCGAGGGTGCCGAATTTCTGCGGAAAGGATTCGCTGAACAATCCGGTGGCGATGATCGCGAACACGTAGAAGATCAGTAGCAGCAGTCCGATGATGGAGACGATGCCGGGGATGGCCCGTAGCAGCGCCTCCACGATGAAGCGCAGCTTCGGCACCATGGACACCAGGCGCAGCAGACGCAGCACGCGCAGCACCGAGAATGGCCCGGAGGCGGGGATCAGCGCGATCCCCACCACGAAGAAGTCGAACACGTTCCACGGGTTGCGCCAGAAAGCCAGGCGGTAGACGAACAGCTTGGCCAGCACCTCGGCGGTGAAGAGCGACAGGATGATCGCGTCCGCGGCCAGGATGACCGGCCCCATCCAACCCATCACGGTATCCGAGGTCTCGAGCCCCAGGGTCAGGGCGTTCAGCAGGATCAGGCCGATGATGAAGCGCTGGGTCAGCCGGGCCTCGATGAAGCCTTCCAGGCGCGTGCGCAGCGTGGGGGTCTCGCTCATGGTGTCGGGAGTCGTCGCAGTGCTCGGGGAGGCGCAAGAGTAGGGTAAAGGCCGCATTCCGGCAATCGCGCCCGCTAGGGAAACACTGATTAATGCACCCGCTCGCGTTGGCACCCCAGGTTTTCCGAGACAAGGCGCGTCGCGCAGCGGGTAGCGGTTCTACCGCGCAAGCGGCGCAACGCAGGATCGGGGAACCTGGGGTGCCAACCCCCACAAGCTAGTGAAAGTCGGGGCTCGGCCGCCCGTTGTTGATCAAAAACGGGCGCGCGCACGGCGTTTCGGTTCCCTTGTGCAGAATGACTGCACGGCAGTCACCGCGCCTTGTTCGCACGCAAAAGCGACTCGAGCGCGAGCGCGTGCATTAATCAGTGTTTCCCCAGGAGCCTGTGTCTCTGCCCCGCGCGTGGTAAAACGCGTGGACCGATGGACCCTGGCTGCAACCGTGAGGAGACGATGAATGTGGGACGCGCGCTACGCGGCGGATGAGTACGTCTACGGCACCGAGCCGAATGATTTCCTGCGTACCGCGGTGGCCAACGTGCCACCTGGGAAGGCCCTGTGCCTGGGCGAGGGAGAAGGCCGCAACGCCGTCTTCCTGGCGCAGCAGGGCTTCGAGGTGCTGGCGGTGGACAGCTCCGCCGTTGGCCTGCAGAAGGCCCAGCGCCTGGCAGAGGACCGCGGCGTACAGATTGACACCCTGGTGGCGGATCTCGCGGATTACGCGATCGAGCCGGATTCCTGGGATCTGATTACCTCCATCTTCTGCCATGTGCCGCCGCCGATCCGGCGTCGTCTGCATGCCGGGGTGGTTGCCGGGCTGCGACCCGGCGGGGTGTTCATCCTCGAGGCCTACACCCCGGCGCAGCTGGAATGGGGGACGGGCGGGCCGCCCACAGCCGAGCTGATGATGACGCGGGACGCGCTGGTCGAGGAGCTGGACGGGCTCGAATTCGAGGAAGCCGTGGAGCGCGAACGCGACGTGCTCGAGGGGCAGTTCCACACTGGGCGCGGTGCCGTCGTGCAGATTCTAGGGAGACGCTGATTGAATCGCGCGTGCGCGTTGGTACCCCAGATTTTCCGAGACAAGGCTCGGTGCGCAGCGGGTAGTGGTTCTACCCGCAAGTGGCTCAACGCAGGATCGGGGAACCTGGGGTGCCAACCCCCATAAGCTATTGAAAGACGGGGCTCGGCCGCCCGTTGTTGATCAAAAACGGGCGCGCGCACGGCGTTGCGGTTCCCTTGTGCAGAATGACTGCACGGCAGTCACCGCGCCTTGTTCGCACGCAAAAGCGACTCGAGCGCGAACGCGCGATTCAATCAGCGTCTCCCTGGCCATAAGCCAAGGCAGGACTGGGGATAGGCCCCGGGGCGCGCGGCCGGTTCAGGCGGGCCGGGGCGGGACGGCGATGCCCGCCTCGCGCAGCCACCCGCCCAGGGTGATCAGCGGCAGGCCGACCAGCGCGGTCGGGTCGTCGCCTTGCATGCGCGCGAACAGGCTGATACCCAGCCCTTCCGACTTGAAGCTGCCGGCGCAGTCCAGCGGCTGCTCGAGTGCCACGTAGTGGTGGATCTCCTCCGGGGTCAGTTCGCGGAAGGTCACGGTAAACGGGACTTCGCCGGTCCGCGCCTGGCCGGTGGCGGTGTCCAGCAGGCAAAGGCCCGTGTGGAAGGTCACCGTCTTGCCCGACAGGGCCGCGAGCTGGGCCTCCGCGCGGCCCGTGTCGCCCGGCTTGCCGAGGATGCTGTCGGCGTGGCTGGCGTTCTGGTCGGAGCCGATCACGAGGTGGTCGGGATAGGCATCGGCCACGGCGCGGGCCTTGGCCTCGGCGAGGCGGGTCACCATGGCGTCGGGGCGCTCGTGAGGCCGGGGGGTCTCGTCCACCTCCGGGCGGGCGGTCTCGAACGGCAGGCGCAGGCGCCCGAGCAGTTCGGCGCGGTAGGGCGAGGTGGAGGCGAGGACCAGTTTGCGCGCGGTCTCAGTCATCGGCGTGGTCGATCTCGATCAGCGCATCGTCGGGATTGGCGGCCGCCCCCTTGGCGACGTTCACCGCAGTGACGGTGCCGGACACGGGGGCGGCGATCTCGGATTCCATCTTCATGGCCTCCAGCACCAGCACCGGCTGCCCGGCCTCCACGTGGTCGCCCTCGGCCACCAGGACGTCGATGATGGTACCGGGCATCGACGTGGTGACGTCGCCGGGGCGGGTCGCGCGCCGCGACTTCTTGCGGCTCCCACCCCCGCTCGGCGCGGCATGGCCACCACTGGCGGTCTCGATGGTATCCAGGGTCTCGATCTGGACCTCTTCCGGCATGCCGTCGACCGTCACGTACATCGGACGAGTGTCCTCCCGATGGTGGCCGGAGCCGGTTACCTGGATGTGGTAGGTCTCGCCGTGGAAGGTCACGTTGAACTCCACCGGGGCCGGGCAGCCCGCCTGGGTGTTCTCCGGGAGGTTCAGCGGTTCCGGCTCGAGCGTGCCGTCGTGGCGTTGTTGCAGGAACTGGCGCCCCACCTCGGGGAACAGGGCGAAGGTCAGCACGTCCTCCGGCCCGCGGGCCAGTTCGCCGATCTCGGCGGCCAGCGAGTCCATCTCCGGGGGCAGGAGGTCGGCCGGGCGGCTGTCGATGACCTCGGCATTGCCGATGGCCTGTTGCCGCACCACGGCGTTGATGGGGCCCGGTGCACGGCCGTAGTGCCCGGTCAGGTACTGCTTCACCTCGTTGGTGATGGTCTTGTAGCGCTCGCCGGCCAGTACGTTCATCACCGCCTGCGTGCCGACGATCTGCGAGGTGGGCGTCACCAGGGGCGGATAGCCGAGGTCTTCGCGCACCCGGGGGATCTCTTCCAGTACCGCGTCGAAGCGATCCAGCGCGTTCTGGTCGCGCAGCTGGTTGGCCAGGTTGGAGATCATCCCGCCGGGCACCTGGTTGACCTGGACGCGGGTGTCGATGCCGGTGTATTCGCTCTCGAAGCGCTGGTACTTCTTGCGCACCTCGTGGAAGTACATCCCGATCCGCTGTAGCGCGACGAGGTCCAGCCCGGTGTCGTGCCCGGTACCGGCCAGCGCGGCGACCATGCTCTCGGTCGGCGGGTGGCTGGTACCGCCGGCGAAGGCGGAGATCGCGGTCTCGATATGCCGGCAACCGGCCTCGATGGCCTGCCAGTGGCACAGCTCGGACAGACCGGAGGTGGCGTGGGCATGCAGGTGGACCGGCACGTCCAGGGCATCCACCAGCTCGGTGACCAGCTCGCGGGTGGCGGTTGGCGTGAGCAGCCCGGCCATGTCCTTGATTGCGATGCTCTGCGCGCCCATGGCGACCAGCTCGCGTCCCAGGGCGACGAATTGTGTGGCCGAATGCACCGGGCCAGTGGTGTAGCAAAGTGTGCCCTGGGCATGGCCGCCGGCCTCGCGGGTAGCCTCGATCGCGGTGCGCAGGTTCCGGGCGTCGTTCATCGCGTCGAAGATGCGGATGATGTCGATGCCGCCGGCGACCGAGCGCTCGACGAAGGCGCGGACCACGTCGTCGGCGTAATGGCGGTAGCCCAGCAGGTTCTGGCCGCGCAGCAGCATCTGTAGCGGGGTGTTCGGCAGCGCGGCCTTCAGCTGATGCAGGCGCTCCCAGGGGTCTTCCTTCAAGAAGCGCACGCAGGCATCGAAGGTCGCGCCGCCCCAGACCTCCAGCGAGTGGAAGCCAATGGCGTCCATCTGCTCGCAGATCGGCAGCATGTCCTCGGTGCGCATGCGCGTGGCGATCAGGCTCTGGTGGCCATCGCGCAGGGTGACATCGGTGATGTGAACTCGATCCATGGTCATTCCGGTGTCCGTGCGGCGGGCTGGGGTCTACAACCCGTGGTGAGCGGCGAGGGCGGCCGCGACGGCCACCGCGAGCTGGCGATCCGAGCGCTTGCCGGGGAAGTGCGTGAGCTCGGGGTGCGCCGCGACAAATCCGGTGTCGAAGTGGCCACTGCGGAACACCGGATGGTCGACGATCGCCAGGTGGAAGGGGATGGTCGTCTTGACGCCGAATACGCCCATATCGCGTAGCGCACGGTTGGCGCGGGCCAGCAGGTCATCCCACTCCAGGGCCCAGCAGATCAGCTTGGCGCACATCGAGTCGTAATGCGGCGGGATGGTGTAGCCCGTGTAGATCGCCCCGTCGGTGCGCACGCCGGGTCCTCCCGGGGCGAAGTAGCGGGTGATGCGGCCGAAGCTCGGCAGGAAGTCGTTCTTCGGATCCTCCGCGTTGATGCGGAACTCCATCGCGTAGCCGCGCCGGGTGATGTCGGACTGGGCATAGCGCAGGGGTTCGCCGGCGGCGATGCGCAGCTGCTCCTGCACGATGTCCACCCCGGTGATCATCTCGGTTACCGGATGTTCTACCTGAAGACGGGTGTTCATCTCCATGAAATAAAAGGAATCGTTCGAGTCCATCAGGAACTCGACGGTCCCCGCGTTCTGATAGCCGACGGCCTTCGCGGCCCGCACGGCGAGCTCGCCCAGATGGTCGCGCTGGGCGTCGGTCAACTGCGGCGAGGGCGCGATCTCCACCAGCTTCTGGTGGCGCCGCTGGACCGAGCAGTCGCGCTCGAACAGGTGGATCGCCTGGCCGTGGGTATCGCCCAGGATCTGCACCTCGATATGCCGCGGATTGACCACGGCCCTCTCCAGGAAGATCTCGGTGCTGCCAAAGGCGCGGGTGGCCTCCGAGCGCACGCGTTCGAAGTTGTGCTCCAGGGCGCGCGCATCCTCGCACAGGCGGATCCCGCGTCCGCCGCCGCCGGAGGTGGCCTTCAGCATGACTGGGTAGCCGATGCGCTCGGCGACCTCGAGCGCGGCCGCGACGTCCTCCAGGTTGCCCTCGGAGCCGGGCGTGACCGGCACACCGGCCTCGATCATCGCCCGGCGTGCGGCGACCTTGTCGCCCATGCGGCGGATGACCGTGGCGTCCGGGCCGACCCAGATCAGGTTACGCGCGGCGCAGGCGGCGGCGAAGTCGGGGTTCTCCGAGAGGAAGCCATAGCCCGGGTGGATGGCGTCGCAGCTGGCGGCGCGCGCGACGCTGATCAGACGGTGAATACTGAGGTACCCGCCCATGGAGTCGGGGCCGATGGCGTAGGCCTCGTCCGCCTTCTTTACATGCAGGGCGTGGCGGTCGGCGTCCGTGTACACGGCGACCGAGATGATGCCCAGTTCGCTGCAGGCCCGGATCAGGCGCACGGCGATCTCGCCCCGGTTGGCAATGAGCAGCTTGCGAATCAAACGGAAGGTCCCGGACAGGTCGATGACTTCTCGAGTATCGACGTCGTTCGGGGTGGCTGCAAGTTTCTGTTTCCCTTTGACAGATCGCCCGCGCGCGCGTATATTCCGCGCCCTCGTTCCGGGGAGGCCCGAACGGTTTTCCCAAGAGTTTGTTATGAGTCGTATCCCCGTCTCTCTGGACCCGTGGCAACCGCGTGCCCGGCACCTCGAATTCGAGGGCGACCTGCGTCCCGAAGACCTGCCGCGACTGCGCGCCGACGCGTTGCCGGGACACCCGCTGCGGGTGCACGCGAAGTTCCTGCTGGAACGCGGGACACTGGACGAGATGCGTCTGAGCGGGGTGATCAGCGGCGAGCTGTGGCAGACCTGCCAGCGCTGCCTGCAGCCGCTGGCGTGGGAATTCCGTCTGGAGGCGGATGCGGTGCTGCTGCCGGCGGAGGGCACGCCGGCCGGCATGAGCGAGGATGACGATTTTGTCGAACTCGAGGCCGACGGCCTGTTGCGCCCCGCGGCCTGGATCGAGGAAGAGATCCTGCTGGCGTGGCCGCTGGTGCCGCGCCACGCGGATTGCGAGCCGGCGGCGGCGCCCGAGTTCACCGAGGGCGAACGCGGCGAGAACCCGTTTGCCGTGCTGGAACAACTGAAAAAGGGGGGCGGCCCGGACCGGGACGACCCGTGAAGCGAACGCGGTCGGGGCATTGCCCCCGCCGAACCGTTATACTTGCGCCCGTTTTGATACCGGGCTCACTCCCGTCGCCACGGGAATCTGATCAATCTGGAGATGCATCATGGCTGTTCAGCAACGCCGCAAGACCCGTTCCAAGCGTGACATGCGCCGCTCCCATGACGGGCTGACGGGCGCCACCCTGTCCACCGATCCGACGACCGGCGAGATCCATCGTCGTCACCACGTGACCCCCGATGGCTTCTATCGCGGTCGCCAGGTGATCCAGCAGGACGTCGAAGTCGACGAAGACGAAGATTAAGGTCCGGGTAATGACCGTCCCGGGGCCACGGCTGCGCTTGCACCGTGGCCTTTCCGCGTTTGAATCCGGCTCTGTCCCGGCCGGTCGTCGGACTCGAGCATGACTGCCAGCTTCACCATCGCACTGGACGTGATGGGCGGTGACCACGGCGCCCCCGTCGTACTGCCAGCGGCGCGTCGCGCACTCAAGGTGGCGGATGACTTCCGCCTGCTGCTGGTGGGCGACCAGGACACCATCGAATCGGGCCTCTCAGGCTGGTCGGCCAGTGAACGCGAGCGCGTCGACATCGTGCACGCCAGTCAGGTCGTGGGCATGGAGGAACTGCCGGCCGTGGCGTTGCGCACCAAGCGCGACTCCTCCATGCGCGTGGCCATCGACCAGGTCAAGAACGGCGCGGCCCAGGCCTGTGTCTCCGCCGGCAACACCGGTGGGCTGATGGCCACTGCCCGCTATGTGCTGAAGACCCTTCCCGGTATCGACCGCCCGGCCATTGCCACGGCATTGCCGTCGATGGAAGGGCACACCCACATGCTCGATCTGGGCGCGAATGTGGATGTCGAGGCCGCGCATCTGTACCAGTTCGCGGTGATGGGCTCGGTGCTGGCGAACGCCGTGGATGGCCTGGAGGCCCCGCGCGTGGGCCTGCTCAACATCGGCTCCGAGGCGATCAAGGGCAACGACCGGGTGCGCGAGGCCGGGCGTATGCTGGAAGAATCCAGCCTGAACTACATTGGCTTTGTCGAGGGCAACGATGTCTACTGCGGCGATGTGGACGTGGTCGTCTGCGACGGGTTCGTGGGCAATGTCGCGCTGAAAACCAGCGAGGGCGTGGCCCGGATGATCTCCTCGAACATGAAGGCGGAATTCCGCGCCTCGCTGTATTCGCGCCTGGCCGGACTGTTCGCCCTGCCGGTACTGCGGCGGCTGCGTCATCGCTTCGACCACCGCCGCTACAACGGGGCCTCGCTGCTGGGCCTGCAGGGCGTGGTCATCAAGAGTCACGGAAGTGCCGACGAACTCGCCTTCGAGCATGCGATCCGCATCGCTCGCATCGAGGCGGAGGCGAACATCTCGCGGCGGATCGACAAGCAGCTGGGCCAGCTCCTTGGGCAGGAGAACAGCGAGTGAAGCATGCACGTATCAGCGGCACCGGCAGCTACCTGCCCGAGCGCATCCTGACCAATGCCGAACTGGAGGCGATGGTCGACACCTCGGATGCCTGGATCCGCGAACGCACCGGCATCCGCGAGCGCCACATCGTGGCGGAGAACGAGGTCACCTCGGACCTGGCGCTGAAGGCCGCGGAAAGGGCGCTGGATGCCGCCGGCATTCGGGCCGCCGATCTCGACCTGATCCTGGTGGCGACCACGACCCCGGACCAGATTTTCCCCAGCACGGCGTGCATCCTGCAGGCCAAGCTGGGCGTGGGCGGCTGTCCGGCGTTCGACATCCAGGCGGTGTGCAGCGGTTTTGTGTACGCGCTGGCGACCGCCGACCGCTTCATGCAGAGCGACGAGATCCGCCATGTGCTGGTGGTCGGGGCCGAGACGCTTTCGCGCATCACCGACTACACCGACCGCGGCAACTGCATCCTGTGGGGCGATGGCGCGGGGGCTGTGGTGCTGTCGCGCTCCCCCGACCCGGGAATTATCTCCACCCACCTGCATGCCGACGGCCATCACAAGGGCCTGCTGGAGGTCCCGGGTGGCGTCTCCCAGCCGAATGACAATCCCGATCTGGAATTCATCCGCATGGAGGGCCGCGCGGTCTTCCGGGTCGCGGTGAACACACTGGACCAGATCGTTGACGAGACTCTGGAATACAACGGCATCGACAAGTCCGAACTGGACTGGCTGGTGCCGCATCAGGCGAATATCCGCATCATCCAGGCGACCGCGAAGAAGCTGAACATGTCCATGGACAACGTGGTGGTCACGGTGGACCGCCACGGCAATACCTCGGCCGCCTCGATCCCGCTGGCGCTGGACACCGCCGTGCGCGATGGCCGCATCAAGCGGGGCGACCTGATCCTGACCGAGGCCTTCGGCGGCGGCTTCACCTGGGGTTCCGCGCTGATCCGGATGTAGCGCACGCATCAGACTTGGGCGGGGGCTTCGCCTGCAGGCAGGCTCCCACAGGATTCACCCGGCGGTTCGCCGCAAGACGGGAGTCGACGACATGGGGCGCGAGATCGAACGCAAGTTCCTGCTGGCCAGTGATGCCTGGCGCGAAGGCGTGGTGCGCTCGCAGTACATGCGCCAGGGCTACCTGTGTGGCAACGATCGCGCCTCCATCCGCGTGCGGGTGGACGAGGAGGGCGCCAACCTCAACATCAAGAGCGCGACCCTCGGCGTGGAGCGCGACGAATACCAGTACGACATCCCGGTGGACGAGGCGCATCGCCTGCTGGATACCCTTGCCGGACCCCAGGTGGAAAAGACCCGGTACTGGGTGGACGTCCAGGGCTGGGAGTACGAGATCGACGTGTTCGAAGGCGCCAACGCCGGGCTGATCGTCGCGGAACTGGAGCTCCCGAGCAGCGATGCCGAGTTCCCGCGTCCCGAGTGGCTGGGCGACGAGGTCTCGCACGACCCGCGCTACTACAACACCGAGCTGGCGCGGAACCCCTACCGCGAGTGGCCGGATGCCTCCTGAACCGGGCGCGATCTTTCGCGCGGACTGCCGCGCCTGTCCGCGCCTGGCGGCCTTCCTCGAGGAGGTTCGCGACAAGCACGCCGACTACCATGCCGCCCCGGTGCCCTCGTTCGGGCCGCTGGATGCGCGGCTGCTGATTGTCGGCCTGGCGCCCGGGATGCATGGCGCCAATGCCACCGGGCGCCCGTTCACCGGCGACTATGCCGGCGTCCTGCTGTACGAGACGCTACACGAGCACGGCTTCGCCAGTGCGCCGGAGAGTACCAGGGCGGACGATGGCCTGGAGCTGATCGACTGCCGCATCACCAACGCGGTCAAATGCCTGCCGCCGCAGAACAAGCCCACCACGGAGGAGATCCGTACCTGCAACGGCTTCCTCGCGGCCGAGATGACGGCCGTGCGGCCGCGGGTGATCCTGGCGCTGGGCAAGATCGCCCACGACGCCATCCTCCGGGCCAAGGGTCTGCCGCTGTCCAGCCTGCGCTTCGCCCACGGTGCCGAGCACGAACTGGACGCGAACACCCGCCTGATCGACTCCTACCACTGCTCGCGCTACAACACGCAGACCCGCCGCCTGACCCCGGCGATGTTCCACGAGCTGTTTGCCCGGGTCCGCAGCCACCTCGGTTAGCCTTCCGGCCCGGAAGGTCTGCCCGGCGCCCCCAGGGCCGGCGTCCGGGCTGGCCGCCCGGATCGCCACGCGCCTGCGGCGCTCGCGATGACGCTGTCCTTTCCCTGTCATTGCGAGGCCCCGCAGGGGCCGTGGCAATCGGTCAGTTTACGGGCAGGGCCGAGCTCCCCGCCTACGGGCAATGGAAATGGCGGCAGAAATGCGCCCGGATCCCATCAATGGTTTGTGCGTCGAGCTTCGCGTATTGATGAGTGATCAGACGGCTACTGAGCGTGAAGATCTTGTCGTAGCGAACCCAGCTGGTCTTGGGAAGTGAACCCTCCAGCAACATGTTCGGGTTCACTTCTATTGCATGAGTCTGGTTTGGCGACGAAGTGACGGCGAGCGCAGCGAAATCGCCGAATCGATCGATCTCGGAGAGGACGAGAACAGGCCGGCGTTTTCGAGTGGTCAGGTCCGAAAAGGGAAAGGGGATGGCAACGATAGCTCCCGGCTCAGCGGTCATCCCAGACCTCGTCCTCGGGGTTTTCCCAGATCGATCCGAGAGCAGTTTCCTGGGCCTTCTTGATGTCTTCGCCAGGCGTGTCACTCAGACCGTGCTTGGATTCCAGATAACCAATGAAGTCCAGAACTTCGCGCGAAAGGGGCTCGGGCAGGCGTTTGACCTCTTCATAGATCTGTTCGGCGATATCCATGGCTCGGTCCTCCCGGTACGTCGCCTCGAGTGGCGAAGACTTATAAGTAATGGCATCAAGGATATCCCGAATGGTATCGGCTGCGCACGGGGCTATGCCGGAGGGTGGGGCAGTTCCGGTATCCTGATGCGATCATGAGTACCCCCGAGACCGGATTCGATCACAAGGCCTTTCTGCAGTCGCTGACGCAGTCCCCCGGCGTGTACCAGATGCTGGATGCGTCGGGGGCGGTGCTGTATGTCGGCAAGGCGCGAAACCTGAAGAGCCGGGTGGCCAGCTATTTCCGTGGCAGCGATGACCGCGGCCCGCGCATCCGCTCGATGGTGCGGCAGATCGCGGATATCCGTGTGGCGGTGACGCACACCGAGGCCGAGGCCCTGCTGCTGGAGGCCAACCTGATCAAGCGCCACCGGCCGCGCTATAACGTGCTGCTGCGGGACGACAAGAGCTACCCCTACATCTACGTGTCCAACCAGGAGTATCCCCGGCTCGGGTTCCACCGCGGTGCGCGCAAGAAGGGCGTGCGTTACTTCGGGCCGTACCCCTCGGCCGGGGCGGTGCGCGAGAGCCTGGCGCTGCTGCAGAAGCTGTTCCAGGTGCGCCAGTGCGAGGACAGCGTGTTCGCGCATCGTTCCCGCCCCTGCCTGCAGTACCAGATCGGGCGCTGCACCGCCCCCTGTGTCGGCTACATCGAGCCGGAGGACTACGCCCGCGACGTGGAGGCTTCGGTCAAGTTCCTCGAGGGCAAGAGCGAGGCGGTGGTCGCGGAATTGATGGAGCGCATGGAGGCGGCCTCCGCGCGCCTGGATTTCGAGCACGCGGCGCGCCTGCGCGACCAGATCGCGCGGTTGCGCCAGATCTCCGAGCAGCAATTCGTCTCGGGCGGCGAGGGCGATGCCGACGTATTCGCGCTGGCGCAGGAGGCGGGGGCCTGCGCGGTGGAGATCTTCTTCGTGCGCAATGGCCAGAATCTCGGCAACAGCGAGCTGTTCCCCAACGTGCCCGAGGCCACGGATACGGACGAGATCATGGCCGCGGTGCTGGCGCAGTACTACGCGGAACGCGAGCCTCCGGCGCGCATCCTGCTTTCGCACGAGCCGCAGGGTGCGGAGGCACTGGAGGCCTTTCTGGCGGAACGTCGTGGCGGGAAGGTCGCGCTGGCGTGGTCGCTGCGCGGCGAGCGGGCCCGCTGGCTGGACATGGCGCGGCGCAACGCCGAGCTGGCGCTGAAGACCCGCATCGCCAGCCAGGCCGGGCAGACCGCGCGGCTGGATGCCCTGACCGCCGAGCTGGGGCTGGAG
The DNA here is from genome assembly GCF_000377405.1 of Thioalkalivibrio sp. ALE31. Classification (GTDB taxonomy): domain Bacteria; phylum Pseudomonadota; class Gammaproteobacteria; order Ectothiorhodospirales; family Ectothiorhodospiraceae; genus Thioalkalivibrio. The sequence continues at coordinate 399,516 of NZ_KB905022.1, forward strand.
GAGGCACCCCGGCGCATGGAGTGCTTCGATATCTCGCACACCGGGGGCGAGGGCACCGTGGCCTCCTGCGTGGTGTTCGGGCCGGAGGGGCCGATCAAGTCGGACTACCGCCGCTTCAATATCGAGGGGATCGAGCCGGGGGATGACTATGCGGCCATGCACCAGGCGCTCAGCCGGCGGTTCGCACGGCTGAAGAAGGGCGAGGGCCAGGAACCGGATATCCTGTTCATCGATGGCGGCAAGGGCCAGGTGACGCAGGCGCTGAATGTGCTGGCGGATCTCGGGCTGGACCACATCAAGGTGGTGGGCGTGGCCAAGGGCGAGGAGCGCAAGCCGGGGATGGAAACGCTGATATTGAGCGGGGTAGAGGCGCCCTCTATACTCCCCGCGCATTCCGGCGCGCTGCATCTGATCCAGCAGATCCGCGACGAGGCCCATCGGTTCGCGATCACCGGGCACCGCGCCCGCCGCGCGAAGGCGCGCAAGGAATCGACTCTGGAGGCCATTCCGGGGCTGGGGCCGAAGCGGCGCAGCGCGCTGCTGAAGCACTTCGGCGGTCTGCGGGGCGTCAGCCGGGCCGGGGTCGAGGAGCTGACCAAGGTGCCGGGGATCCATCGACGCCTCGCGCAGTCGATCTACGACCAGTTTCACGAGAGTTAAGGAAACACTGATCAATGTGCACGCTCGCGTTGGCACCTCAGGTTTTCCGAGACAAGGCGCGGTGCGCAGCCGGTAGTGGTTCTACCGGCAAGTGCCGCAACGCAGGATCGGGGAACCTGGGGTGCCAACCCCGAAGGGGCTCCGGCGTTGCGGTTTGCTTGTGCAGAATGACTGCACGGTGGTCACTGCGCATTAGACGCACGCAAAAGCGACTCGAGCGCGAGCGTGCACATTAATCAGTGTTTCCTTAAGCTACTGCCATGTTCCCCCAACTGCCCACCTGGCTGACCTGGTCGCGGATCGTAATGATCCCCTTGCTGGTAGCCGTGTTCTATGGCCTGGCGATGCCCCTGGGCGGCGTCCTCGCCGCCATCATCTTCGCCCTGGCGGGGCTGACCGACTGGCTGGATGGCTATCTGGCCCGGCGCTGGAAGGTGACCAGCCGGTTCGGCGCCTTCCTGGACCCGGTCGCGGACAAGCTGATCGTGGCCGCGGCGCTGGTGCTGGTGGTCGATCACAACCCGGGGCTGGGCCTGGCACTGGCCGCGATCGTGATCATCGGGCGCGAGATCGCGATCTCCGCGCTGCGCGAGTGGATGGCGGAGATTGGCGGCAGCGCCAAGGTGGCGGTGTCCTGGGTGGGCAAGGTGAAGACCACGGCCCAGATGGTCGCGATCTTCCTGTTGCTCTGGGCGGAGCCGATCGCCGGGCTCCCCACCTTCGTGATCGGCGAATTGCTGTTGTATCTGGCCGCGGCGCTCACGCTGGTCTCGATGATCCAGTACATGCTGGCTGCCGCGCGAAGCAACTGACGCGCGGCGCAATCCCTTCTAGTCGGCGTCCCTGACGCCACGCGACAAGCGGCGCCCACCGGGCGACCCGGTGCGTTCCGCCGCGCCGGGGTTTGGCGATACACTGCGATGATCGACCACGTGTCGCCCGCGGGAGCGCCCATGCCTGGCCCCCAGCTAGACCTCGACAACATCCAGACGCTGGAGGCGCTTCAGGGGCTGCTTCCCGGCTTCGTTTACCAGCTACGTAGGGAGGCGGACGGGCGTTTCTCCTATCCCTATGTTGGCGAGCTGGCGGAGCACTGGTTCGGCGTGGACCGGGAGTCACTGAAGGTTGACGGCGCGCCGCTACTGGAATGCATCCATCCGGACGACCGCGAGCGAGTGGTGCGATCCACGATAGCCACTGAGGAACATGGGGCGCACGCGAGCATGGAGTTCCGCATGCGGTGTCGCGGGGGCGGCGAGATGTGGCTGTCCGCCTACGACACCGCTCGGCGCCTCGACGATGGCTCCGTGGTCTGGACCGGCTTTGCCACCGAGGTGACCGAGCGCAAGCAACTGGAGGCTTCGCTGCGTCAGAGCGAGGCGAAGTTTCGCGCCTTCGTGGAGACGGCCAGCGACGTCATCTACTCGCTACGCCCCGATGGCGTGCTGAGCTACGTATCGCCCAACTGGACCGAAAACCTGGGGTACCCGATCAGCGATGCCATCGACCACGCCATTGATGAGTACGTCGCGCCGGAGGATCTTCCGGCCTGCTACGCCTTTCTCGAGGGAATCGCCCGTACGGGGCAGAAAGCCTCGGGCATCGAGTATCGAATCCGTCATCAGGATGGGCATTACCGCTGGCACACTAGCAACGTGTCGCCGGTGCTGGACGAGGAGGGTCGCGTGACGGAGTTCCTCGGTATTGCGCGTGACATCACTGATCGCAAGGTAACCGAGGAGCAGATGCAGAGACTGGCTCATTACGACCCGCTCACGGACTTGCCAAATCGCACTCTTTTTTACCAGATCCTTGATCACGAACTGACAGGGGCTCGCCGCGGCGGGCAGCCGGTAGCCCTGATGTTCGTCGACCTCGACGAATTCAAGCCGGTGAATGATCAGTATGGCCACGCGGTTGGGGATCTCCTGTTGCGTGCGGTGGCTCAGCGTCTGGCGGGTGCGATACGCGAAAGCGACGTGGCTGCGCGCATTGCGGGGGACGAGTTCGTGGTGATGCTGCCGCGCTTCCAGTCGGCGCAGGAGAGCCGGGCACAGGCCGCCGTGATTGGCGAGAAGATTCGGGCGGCCCTGGCCGAACCGTTCGACTGCGACGGCGTCGAGGTGCGGATCTCCTGCAGCATCGGGATTGCGCTGTTTCCGCTGGATGCGGCCGACGGACCGGGCTTGTCGCGGGCAGCGGATGCCGCGATGTATGTCGCGAAGAATGCCGGACGCAACCAGGTGGTGGTGTTTGACCGCGCGGTGCATGGCGCCGGGGCGATCGGCTACCGCGGGTATTGACCTGCCGGGAATCTGCGGTAGAATACGCGCCGATAACGAAGAGCGGGAATAGCTCAGCTGGTAGAGCACAACCTTGCCAAGGTTGGGGTCGCGAGTTCGAATCTCGTTTCCCGCTCCAACAGATTCCTGAAACCCCGGTTCCGCCGGGGTTTTCTGTTTCGGCCCGCGCAGATGCCCGTGCGTTCGCGGACCGGAACCCACCCGATACAGGCTGGGTGGCAGAGTGGTTATGCAGCGGACTGCAAATCCGTGTACGCCGGTTCGATTCCGACCCCAGCCTCCATCATTGCAGTAGCTGCAAAAGGCCGCCCCCGGGCGGCCTTTTGCGTGGTCGGGATTGTCCCGCGTGATGACGCCCGGCATGCTCGGGGCACCCCGGGGCGTGCGCGAGGGTCGGCCCGGGAGCCATTCATCAGCGGCGGTCCGTCCGCCCGATCGGGGATCAGGCGATGGACGATCCATCCAGCGGCGGTGCTCATGCCGAAGCGGCACAACTGCAGGCCCGCAAGCGCCTCGTATACCTGGTGGCGCTGGCGGGCGGGGTGGCGATCTTCCTGCTGAGCTGGTCGATCCGCGGTCCCGGTGATCCGTTCCTGGCGTACCTCTATCCGCTCTTTGCCGCACTGCTGGCGGGCCTGTGGTTGACCCTTTGGCGCCGGCCCGACTGGCTCGCGCGGCTGGAGCCCTGGATGCTGGCTCTTGTTGCCGCGATCGTCCTCTCGCGGCTGGCCTGGCATTTTCATGCGGGGGGTTCGCTGGACGACCGTCTTCTGGTCCTGGCCGGCGGGCATTACTGGGCGGTGGGTATCGTGATCCTCGCGGCGTTCGTGATGCTGGATCACCGCGCGGGTCTGCGCGCTGGGCTGGCTATCCTGATCGTTGCGTCGCTCATCGCGCTCGCCGGGGTAATCGGGGAGGCCCTGGACGGTACGCTTGCCACCGAGACGGCGGTCTATCTGTTGCGGGTGCACCTGTTCCTCGGTGTGCTGCTGGTGCTGGCCAGTATTGCCACCTCGATGCGTGACACGGTGAAGGATGCCCTGGTCCGGTCCGAGGCCATGGCGCGGGCCGCGCGCACCGACCCCCTGACCGGACTTGCGAATCGCCGGGCCGCGGAGGCCTTTCTGGACCGCCAGGCCGCGGCCGTGGCGCGTTACGGGCATCCCGTCGCGGTGATCGGCATGGATATCGACCACTTCAAGGCCGTGAACGACGCGCATGGTCACGCCTGTGGCGATGCCGTGATCGAGGGTGTGGCGCGTCGACTGGAGGCCAACCTGCGCGAGCCGGACTTCGTCGCCCGCTGGGGCGGGGAGGAGTTCCTGATCGTGGCGCCGGAGACCTCAGCACACGAGGCGCAGCAGCTGGCCGAGCGCTGCCGGGCGGCCCTGGCTTCCGAGCCGATTGCGGGAGTACCGGTCACCGGTTCGTTCGGGATCACGGTATTCCGCGCGGGGGATACGCTGGACGATGTGCTGGGGCGCGCGGACAACCTGATGTACGCGGCCAAGGCAGCCGGCCGGGATCGCGTGCTGGTGGAATAGGCGCGACTCCGGTGCCGGCGCGCAGCAGGATCAAAGCCGTGGCACTATGCTGGAGGCTATACCGCCCAGGGAGTTCGATTAACGTGTCGGACGAGTATGCAATGCCTCCGGGCGCCGGTCTGACTCGATCCCGTAAACCGGCGCAATGTCGTAGGCCATGGACGGCCCTCGTGGGGGCGGCGGCCGCGTGCTTGCTCGCAATGCTGCCGGCCGGGCAGGCGTTCGCCGAGGCGGAACTGCGGGTAGGCGTGTACGACAACGCGCCCAAGGTCAGCGTGGACGCGCAGGGCGAGGCCGGTGGTCTGTTCGTGCACCTGCTGGACTCCATTGCCCGACGCGAACACTGGCAGATCGAGTATATCCCCTGCGAGTGGGCTCAGTGCCTGCTGGATCTGCGCCAGGGCCGGCTGGACCTGATGCCGGACGTGGCCCTGACCGAGATGCGCGACGAGTTTCTCGACTTTCACCAGATCCCGGTCGTGCAGGGCTGGAGCCAGGTGTACGCCTTCCCGCAATCCGGCTTCAGCAGCCTGGAAGCGCTTGGCTCGCGGCGGCTCGCCGTACTGGAAGGCTCCGTGCAGGAAAGCCATCTGCGACAGGAGCAGATGCGCGATCCGGACCTCGAGTACGAACTGGTCACCTTCACCAGCCTGCCGGCGGTCCTCGCGGCGGTTGGGGAAGGCGAGGCTGTCGCGGCGGTCAGCAACAACTTCTACGGTCGCCAGCATGCCAGGGCCTTCGGCCTGGTGGAGACCCCCATCACCTTCGGCCAGGTGGGCCTTTATTACGCGGCCACGCCGGAGCGGCATGGCGAGTACCTGGCCGTGATCGACGCCTATCTGGATCAATGGAAGCCCCTGGCGGATTCGCCCTATCAGCGGGCCCTTGCCGAGACCCTGCTGGCGGATGATTCGCCCGGGTTGCCGGGCTGGGTCCGCTGGGCGTTGTTTTCCGCGCTGGGCCTGGTGCTGCTCCTGGCGGTCGCGGGACTGCTGTTGCGCTGGCAGGTGCGTCTACGTACCCGGGAGCTGGCGGCCGCCAACCAGCGGCTGGAGCATGTGATCGACAGCGGCCCGACGGTGATCTATCAGCTCGCCTCCTCGGATCTCACACCACAGTGGGTGAGTCCCAACATTCAGCGTCTGTTCGGGGTTGATCCGGCTGCCGCGCTGCGCCCCGGCTGGTGGGAACAGCAACTGCACCCCGAGGATCGGGTCGGTGCCCTGCAGGAGAATCAGCGGCTGCTGACCGACGGCGAGGTGGTGCGCGAATTCCGGCTGTTTGATGGCTGGGGCAAGCTGCGCCACGTGCGCGACGAGATGCGGCTGGTCCCCGGCGCGAGCGGTCGGGGCGAGCAGGAAATCGTCGGCGCCTGGACCGATCTGACCGACAGCATCGAGCAGAAGGAGCAGCTGCGCCAGATCTCGCACTTCGATACCCGTACCGGGCTGCCGAACCGAACGCTGCTGCAGGATCGCCTCGGGCACACGGTGGAGCGCGCGATGGCCGATGGCGAGGCGCGCTGGGTGGTGCTGCTGGACCTCGACCGCTTCCGCAACGTCAACGAGACCCTGGGGACCTCGGCGGGCGATACCGTCTTGCAGGGGATCGCGCAACGCCTGGGCCAGACGCTGACACCCCAGGACACCATCGCGCGCGTCGGCGCGGACGAATTCTGCCTGATTGTGGAGACCCCGGAACACGACGGTCTGGAAGCCTTTATGCAGACCCTGCTGGATACCCTGCGCGCCCCCTTCGAGACCTCGGGGCGCAGCCTGGTACTCACCGTGAGCGCCGGTGTGGCCCGCTTCCCGGACGACGGCCAGACCCGGGAGGAGCTGCTGACCGCGGCCGAACTGGCCATGCAGGCGGCGCGGGCCCGTGGCGGTGACGGCTGGTGCGCTTACACCCCGGAGATGGGCGCCCTGACGGAGCACCGACTGTTTCTGGAAAACGACCTGCGCCAGGCCATCGCCAACGAGGAATTCGTGCTCCACTTCCAGCCCCAGTTCGATCTCGCCAGTGGCGAGTGTGTGGGGGTGGAGAGCCTGGTCCGCTGGAACCATCCGCGCCGCGGCATGGTATCCCCCGCGGAGTTCATCCCGCTGGCGGAGGAGACGGGGCTGATCGTATCGATCGACCGCTGGGTGCTGGAAGCGGCCTGTCGCCAGCTCGCCATCTGGGACACGGCGGGCCGACACATCCCCATGATGGCCGTGAACCTCTCGGCCCGCGAGCTCCATGACGAGGCGCTGGTTGCGACCGTGCGCGAGACCCTCGAGCGCCACGGCATCGCCCCGGAGCGTCTCGAGGTTGAACTGACCGAGACCATGATCATGGAGGACCCGGAACGGGCCCTGGCGATCCTGCGCCGCCTGGACAGCCTGGGGGTCCGACTGGCCATGGACGACTTCGGCTCGGGATACTCCAACCTGGCGCACCTGCGCCGCCTGCCGCTGCATCGCCTGAAGGTCGACCAGTCCCTGGTGCGCGACATCGGCCACTCCCGCCACAACGAATCCATCATCCGCGCCATCATCGCACTGGCCGCCGCCCTGGAACTGGACCTGATCGCCGAAGGCGTGGAGGAAGAACCCCAGCGAAGCTTCCTGCTGCGCGAAGGCTGTGCCACCGGCCAGGGCTACCTCCTCGGCCGACCCGCCCCCGCCAACCAATTGTTTCAGACCTGACGCGCGGACTGCGCATCGAGCCACACGCTTCACCTGGCCCGACCGAAGCGGCAACGCCACGCCATGTAGGAGCGGTCTCGGCCGCGAAGCCCCTGCCCGCGTGAGCATCACCCCGACCCTCTGGGGCGACCCACGGCCCACGATCGAGAGTAGCTGGACCCTCGTGGGTGGCTGCCGCGATTTCGGCGAAATAGAAAAATATTCCAGCAAAAACTACCGATCAGAGATCGAAATCGACCGCTCATGGAAATGTTCGCCACGCGGCTGGAACTCCACATCGGTTCTGTTAGCTTGTGCCTCGGGGCAGGGAAGCCCCAAAAGGGTCGTCCAGGAAGGGAATCCGGGGCGGCCCTTTCTCGTTCTACGCCCCGGTAACTCTTGATCCCAATCCTGACATTTCCGTAGTGCTGCAGAACAGGTGAGGTGTCCGCGAGGTTCTTCCGGGTCCAGTGGACGTCCCGGTAATCCTAGCGCTTGTCCCGTACGGTCGCGTTCGAGTCCTGCGTTCGCGAGCGATGGGCGGTCGGAGCCTGCTTGCAGGCGAAGCCCCCGCCCTCGCCGGACCTGCCCAAACTGCCGGGTGCATCAGCGAATCCAGCCTCTGGCAATAAGATGCCCGACCGCGCGCCGGTGCTTGGGGAACCAAAAGTAAACTTCCGCCCAGTGTCCTGCGGTCGAATTGGGCCCAGCAACAAAGGACGCAGCGTCAAAGTGCGTGTCCTGAGAGAGCGCACCCACCCACCGGTCATCCCGCAAACCGCGAAGCGGTTATCCGGGATCTCGATGATTGGGGCAGCCTCTACGCGGGAGATCCCGGCGCCTGGCTTCGCTCCGGCCGGGATGACATCGCGCAAAAGTGGATGTGCCACCGCGCCAACGAATGGTCGCCAAAGTGGATGTCCCGCAGAACTGAATTCTTGGCAAACTACAGCAGCGTCGCATTCACGCCCATGGGTTCTGCAGCGGCCACGAGCGTCTTGTCGAGGGAGCAAAGTTCCACGCCGTGGTTGTACGCAATGGCCAGGTGAAGTGCGTCGCCCGCGCGCAACCCGGAGGCATGATCGTCGGCGAAGAGGGCAGCGGTGTGGTAATCGATAGACGAGATCGGCAGGGTCGAGAGTGACGATTCCCGCAACGCCGCAAATGCGCCAAGCACGGTCGCCCGTTCCCGGGGTGTCAGGATCTCCATTCGAACCTTCATGGACAAGGCCGCGGAGAACTCCGTAAGCACCCACTCACTGATGCACAGCGAACCGGCGCCCTGTGCCGCCAGCCAATTCTGCATGTCCTCGGTTCGGGGCTCGCGAGTGAGGGCTGCCACCAGGACGCTGGTATCCAGATAGCGCATCAGTAGCGAGCATCATCACGCATACGACGGATGAAGGTCTCATCGGTACTGTTGTGCTGGGTATCCGTGACTGCACGGAGCACATTCGCATCGATCGGCTTCCTGGGTGTGGTGGCGCTGGAAAGGCGTACGACGGCCTTGCCTCGCTTGGTGATGAGAATGGATTCACCTGCAGCAGCACGTTCCGCCAGCTCACTCAGGTGGGCTTTGGCATTCGCCAGGCTAACCGTTGGCTCGGACATCCCGCACTCTCCTGACCATGTAGATGGTCATATCATACCTTCCCGGGAAGCGTAGCGGTAATGGGCGGAGACGAAGTCCGTGTCCCGAAGCAAGGCTACGATCTCCATTCGGGCCGAATTGAGCCAACAATGTGGGTGTCCCGGCGGATATTAATGGCGCAGAGCGTCTGCGAATCCCGGTTGTTGGCATCTGTATGGCGGTCGACGGTGTCAGGCAGCGCGAGTGGGGAAGAGCTTGCGGGCGGCCCCGATGCCTCGCAGATAGCGGGTCTGGCGCGCGTCGCACCGGGCCGTGATGCGACCCGGTGTCCCCACCACGCTGCCAAATTGCCGCAGCAAGCGGCTGGAGGTGAGGATGAACTGGTCTGGGTCGATTCCCAGACGTACCAGCAAGGGTGGGGTTGCACCATCAATGAAGCCGCGCTTGTCTTCGCGGATCACGCGGCCGGTTGCCTCCACGAGCTGCAGGTAGTCCTCGAACCCAAAGGGCACCGCCGGTTCCGTCCGGCCAGTGGCATCGAATGGCATTAGCGGGGCACCCGGCAGACGATTCAGGGCCCACTCGAGGTTCAGGGATTCTGCATCCTGTGGATCCGCACGCCACTGATGTCCGACCGCCCTGGCGATTCGGTACGAGCGTCTCATGCACCCTTTCGTTGAATCGGCCGCATCGATCCTCGGTGACCCGCAGGTTTGCGGGTCGTCGTCCATGGCCAACCTGAGGAGCAGGTCGGCCCTCTCGGCAACCGATGTGTAATCCGAACGCTCGGGTGTATCCGCGATCCCGGCCCGGATGGGGTTGAGGTCAACGTAGGCCATGGCGGTCAGTACAGCTTGTTCGTCGAGGAGCGCCTGGCTCTTGAAGCGTCCTTCCCAGAAGCGTCCTGTCACCCCGTCTTCGGCGTTGGCTTGCCGTGCGATCGACTCGTTCAGCACGCGCATGAACCACGAAAGATCAGCCAGACGCGAGCGATATGTCTCCGCCCAAGCGTCCACGAGCTCGATTTCCGCTTGACCGAGCCGTTCCGCATCCGCCAGATACCGCTGCACCAGGGTCGGTCCGGCAAAGAGTTGAGTCCATCGACTCAGGGCTTCGTCCCGCCCCAGGCCCTGGACCCGCGTGTCGTCCACCCGGACGACGATGTGAAAGTGGTTGCTCATCACCGCGTAGGCCGCGATGTCGATGGCGAATACCGAAGCGAGTTGCTTGATGCGGTCGGCGATCCAGCCTCGCCGGTGTTCGAAGGAGCGGCCGGTGTGCGCATCGTGGCCGCACAGAAAGGCGCGCCGCACGCAGCGCGAGACCACGTGGTACCAGGGCGTATCGTCCAGAGAGACGAGGGTCGAGCGGGGTTCGGTCATGATGAACTCCTTCCGTGGAGTAGGCCTGCCGGAACGCATGTCCGTTGCGCTCCTGCCGATAGCATAGCCATTGTCCTGAAGGTTTTCAGGAGCACGGCAAGCAAACTGGGTGTGCCTGCGCTTCCGGTATGCCCTCGCAGGGACCGGCCGAGGAAGTTGGGCGACCGAGGAAAGTGGGTGTCCCAGAAGGCCCGTTCCCGAAAACAACGTGGGCGAAAACAACGTGGGTGTCCCGAAGGATGCCCCATGACAAAGTGGGTGTCCCGGAGAGTGGGTGCGTCAGCGAATCCGGCTTATGACAAAGTGGGTGTCCCAGGGATTCCGGGATTCCGACAAAGTGGATGTCCCGGCCGACAAAGTGGGTGTCCCAGAGGATTCCCTTAAGTGGGTGTCCCAGAGGATTCCCTTAGATTTCGCTGCACCCGGATGGAGTAAAGCTTTCTTTCCATCCGGCTGGAGTGTCCGCGATTTCACATAACCATTGGCCATTGGGCTGCCGGCGCAGTGACAGCATGACACCATTGACGCCTGGACCCACGCGGGCGCTCGCGCCTTCGCCAAGGGTCATGGTGAGGACGAACTCGGTTCCATTGCCAGCCGCGTTGTTATCCTTTGATATTTGACCGAAAGAGGTGTCGACGGTCTGGTCGGACGGTGCCGCACCCGGTACGCCCAGATCCGCCATGTCGGGTGAGTCGGCGCTGGTGACCTGGCCACGCGCGAGTGTGTCTTCGACGGCGGTCTTGAGACCGGAGATTTCGTAGAGTGCTGAGTGGATCTGGCTGCGTGCGACATAATCCTGATACAGCGGGATTGCGATGGTGGCCAGGATGCCGATGATCGCAACGACAATCATAAGTTCGATGAGGGTAAATCCATGGGTGCTGTGTTTTGGGGGCATGGCCGGATCTCGCATTGCTTTTGAATCGTCCAGAAATCCTGCAAAATTCGAACCAAGTCAATGTAACATATGGATTTCCTCGGCGGTGCACCCGACCAAGTGATTGTCCGATAGTCGTGGCCCGAAGGGTCAGATGAGCGCCTCGCGCCAGTATCGCTCTAACAAAAAAGCCCCGGCTTAGGCCGGGGCTCAGAAGGCACCCTAAGGGGGTGCCTTTGTACCTTAATGTTAGGCTTCAGTGCAGGAGCCCGGAAGATAGGATTCCTTCCAGCCACCAGGACGGTTGTCAATCTCGCACGTCCAGTTGCCGTTGACATCGCGTTCCAGTTCAATAGTGGCCCCGTTAATAGCCGCAGCGGCCGCGCCGTCAAGAGTCATGATGATGGTGCCGGTGCCGTCGGTTGCAATTGAACCAGTTGGGGCGCCGGCGGCCAGGTTAGATTGGCTGTAGCCAATTTCGTCGAGATGAGCGGTGTCGGTCATGTCGGTGTCGGTTCCCCGAGCTAGACGCTCTTCAATCGCGGTCCGATACGTATTGATTTCGGAGTAAGCGGTGCTCATCTGAGAGCGAGCCACGTAGTCCTGATACTGCGGAATCGCAATAGCGGCCAGGATGCCAATGATCGCAACCACGATCATGAGTTCGATCAGCGTAAAACCCTGCTGGGCCTTCGGCTTGTTGATTCCGGTACGCATGGCTTGATGCATGGTGATACTCCCTTGATGTGATGAAAGCTGGGCCGGAGGCCCGGCCACCCCGTGGGCAGCTGTCTCAGTAGATGCAATGGGTGTGCCAGGAACATCAGAACCCGGATAAACAGCGCTGTGTGGCCATTCGGTTTGGGGTTTGGGTCACGACATACGGCGGTTCAGATGTGTCACGTGACAAAAATGGTCACCCCAAGTGACGCGGGCGGTCAGTTTGTTTGGGGGTTTTGTCACTGGAGGCGACCCCGGCTCTTGGTTGTGTGCGTCAAGTTGTGCAGAAATGAGTCGGCCATGTTCGGTTGGTCCGTATGGCTCAGGCGGCCTCGGCCTGCCGGAGCAAGATCTTCTTGTGCTCTTTGAGCAGATCCATGTTCAGGTAGCGGTTGTCCTCCAGCCAGCCTTCGTGGATTTCGACGGCCAGGGCCCGCACCAGACGTAGACAGCTGTGGGTGTTGGGGAAGATCCGGACCACCCGGGTCCGGCGCCGGATCTCCTCGTTCAGCCGCTCGAGCATGTTGGTGCTCTTCATGTGCTT
>NZ_KB905023.1 GCF_000377405.1 Thioalkalivibrio sp. ALE31
GGCGCGGCACGCAACGGCCAAAGGCCGTGCGTGCCCAAGATGTCCGAAGACCCAGCCTTCACCTACTGGCAAGACCGTCGGGACCACCGTTGTCTTGACCTTGACCCCCCCGTTGTCGTCGCGCCGAGTGGAGAGGGTTTTCGCGGGATCAGAGGCGCTGGATGTCTGAGCGGAGCCGAAGGCGTAGCGAGTTCAGCGCCGCCCGCGAAAACCCTCGGAGCGAGGGAAACCCCGGCCCGCACAGCGGGCCGGGGTCGCGGCAGTCGGGCGTGTTTCTTGGTTACTTCTTTGCACGAGCAAAGAAGTAACTCGCGGCGCGCTGGCGAGTCAGCGCTCGGCAGGCAGCGGACCGGAACCACCGTAAACACCGGATGCCGAACCAGGGCCAGCCACAAAGAGGCGGGCAATAGCGACCGCTACTCCGCCGCCTTCAGGGCCTGCACGCGGTCAAGCTGCTGCAGGCGCCGCCACGCAAGGAAGGCGGTCAGACTGGCCGCGACCAGGATGCCGAGGGCGGCGAAACCGTAGGCCTGCGGCGTAATCACCAGCGGCACGCGGAACAGGTCCATCGCAAAGGCCTGGTTCAGCAGCCAGGCGAAGCCCGTGCCGGTCAGCCAGGCGACCGGGATCGCGGCCAGGGTCAGCACCGCGATCTCGCCGAGCAGGATCCAGCTGACCTGGCCGCGCGAGTAGCCCAGCACCTCCAGCGTGGCCAGGTCGCGGGCGCGCTCGGCATAGGTGATGCGTGCGTTGTTGTAGGTCACGGCAAAGGCGATGGACACGGCCAGCGCGACGAACACCATCGCGAACACGATGATGGTCTCGCCGATGTATTGGCGGATGTTGCGCTCGGCCTCCGCGATCAGACCAACGCTGGCGACCCGCGGGCGGTCGGACAGGCTGCGGAACAGCGCATCCTCCTGTGCGCGGTCGGTCAGCAGCCAGGCGCCGGAGACGGCCGGCCCCTCGCCGATCAGGCGGTTCAGCGCCGGGCGGTGCATATAGGCGCCGACACCGATGGGTTCCTCTACCACACCGGCCAGCGGCACCGTGACCGTGCGGCGACGGCCTTCCAGGATCTCTACCTCCACCGGGTCGCCCACGCGCAGCCCGAGCTGTTCGGCCAGATAGTCCGTCAGCAGGATGCCCTCGTCGGGCAGTCGGCCGCGCCCGCCTCCCATCGGCAGTTGCCGCAGGCGCGGCTCGGCGTCCAGCCCCAGCAGGCGCACGCGCTCCTCGCGGTTCACGCCCACCAGCCGTACCGGCACCGCGCGGAAGGTCTCCACCGCCAGCACGCCCGGCTCGTGGCGCAGCTCGCCGGCCGCGCGCGCCGGCACCGGGTCGGTGAACTGCAGGTCGATATCCATCTGCAGGACCTGCCCGTACTGGGTGTCCAGCATCTGGGTCACCGCGTTCAGCTGATAGGCGCCCATCAGCAGCAGACCGCCGGAGAGGCCGATGCCGATCACCGACAGCACGGACTTGAGCCGGTGGCGCGCGAGGTTGCGCAGGATGATCCGGGTCGGCTGGTCGAACGCGCCCCAGGCCGCCGAGCGCTCCAGCCAGCCGCGATGAAAACGTTCCGGGGCCGGCGGACGCATGGCCTCGGCCGGTTGCATGCGCACCGCCTGCCAGACCGCGCGGAAGGTGCCAAGCATCGCCGCGCCCATGGCCACGCCGACCGCCAGCACCATCACCCAGCCCTGCAGGCGAAAGCTCATCTCGGGGAAGCGGAAATACTCCGCGTAGATGCCGGCCAGACCCTGTGCGGCCCAGGCCCCGAACGCGAGCCCCAGCGCACAGCCCACCAGCACGATGCCGCCGGTCAGCAGGGCATAGTGCCCGGCGATCGCGCCATTGCCGTAGCCGAAGGCCTTGAGCACGGCGATCGGCTCGCGCTGGGAGCGGATGATGCGGCCGACGACGACGTTCAGCAGAAAGGCCGCGACAGCCAGAAAGATGGTCGGCAGGATCGCCGCCTGCGCCCGCAGCTGGGTCAGCTCCTCGGACAGAAAGCGATGCGAGAACTGGTCGTCGCGGCCATAGGCCCCCATGCCGCCGTAGCGCGCCAGTTCCCGGTCCATCGCCTCGATCACGGGGGCCGGGTCCGCGCCTGCCCCCAGGCTTACGGCCACCGCGTTGAATGCCCCCTCCATGCCGTAGGCGGCAGCCAGCGCGCGGCGGTTCATCCACAGGATGCCGTAGCGTTCGTAGTCGGGCAGCAGGTCGGTGGGGCTGATCTGATAGACAAACTCCGGCGACAACGCGATGCCGCTGATCTGCAGGTCGGTCAGGCGCCCGTCGATGATCGCGCGCAGGGCATCCCCGGCGCCCAGACCGTGCGCCTCGGCGAAGGCCTCGCTGACCACCACCTCGCCCTCGCGGCCCGGCTCGGGCAGCCGGCCCTCGCGCAGGTAGAGCCGGTTCAGGAGCGGCTCGCCCCCGTCCGGCAGGGAGAGCATGGTGCCCCGGATCGGGTCGTCGAAGCCGGCCACCTCCAGACGCACCGGCGCCTGCACGCGGGTCTCGATCTGGTTGATGCCCGGCGCGTCGCGGAAGCGTTCCACCGCGCTCTCGGGCGCGCGCGTGATCTCCGCGAACACGTCGGCGAACTGGTATTCGGAGTAGAAGCGCTCCTGGGTGATGGTCAGGGCGTCGAGGCTGGTGACCGCGATCACCAGCGTCATCACCCCACTGGCGATCACCAGCGCAATCGCCGCCGCCTGCCCCTTCAGGTGGCCGAGATCACGCAGGATCTTGCGGTTCAGGGCGCGCATGGTCGGCCGCGGTCGCTACCAGTGGAGCTCGGCCGGGGACTGGCGCGTGGCATTTTCGTGGATCTCGCTCACGCGCCCATCGCTCAGGTGGATCACCCGGTCCGCCATCTCGCCGATCACCGCGTTGTGGGTGATGATCGCCACCGTCGTGTCCAGGCGCTCGTTGATGTGCTGCAAGGCCTCCAGCACGCGGATGCCGGTCTTCGAGTCCAGCGCACCGGTCGGCTCGTCGCACAGCAGCACGGCCGGCTGCTTGGCGATCGCGCGGGCAATGGCCACCCGCTGCTGCTCGCCGCCGGAGAGCTGCGAGGGGAAGTGGTCCATGCGGTCCTCCAGCCCGACCAGCGCCAACGCCTCCTCCGGCGGCATGGGGTCGCGCGAGATCTCGGTGACGATCGCCACGTTCTCGCGCGCGGTCAGGCTGGCGATCAGGTTGTAGAACTGGAACACGAAGCCGACATGGTCACGGCGAAAGGCCGTCAGCGTGCGCTCGGAGGCCTGCGCCAGATCCTGGTCGCGGTAGCGCACCTCGCCCTCGGTCGCGGTATCCAGCCCGCCCATGATGTTCAGCAGCGTCGACTTGCCGGAGCCCGAGGCCCCCAGCATCACCACCAGCTCGCCGGTATACAGCTCCAGGTCCACCCCGCGCAGGGCGTGAATGGTCACCTCGCCCATGCGGTAGACCTTGGTCACCCCCGCCGCGCGAAAGATCACCTCCCGCGTGGCCGCACCGGCGTCCGGGGCTCGAGCCACGGCTGGGCTCATGCCATCGGAGTGAGCGGGCCCGCCAGCAGGACCGGCCGCTCGCCGGACGGTGCCGCCCCGGTATCCGGCGCACCGGGCAGGATGCCGCCGTCCCCGTCCAGGCTCATGGACCACAGACTCAGCAGCAACAGCAGGATGATCAGGATCGGGATCAATACGCGCGGATTCATCGGCCTTGCCCTCAGTCGCGGGAATAGCTCCATGCTGCCACAAAGCCCCCGCATCACGTCGCCAGAAGCTGTGCCGCCGCCCCGGCCGGGCCAACGTCGGGGTTACGTCCGGAGATCGCCACGTCGCCTTCGGCTCCTCGCGATGACGTTGTTTACCGTCCCGTCATTGCGAGGCCCCCTTCAGGGGCCGTGGCACAAAAGCGCGCAGCGCGTTGAACGGCCGCAGGTCGGCCCGCAGGGAGAACAAAGCGAGGAATCTCCTGACGCTGCCCCCGAAGGCGAATCGTGGACGCCCTGCCAGCTTTTGGAGATTGCTTCGTCGCTGCGCTCCTCGCAATGACGGGGGCAAAAGCAACGTCATTGCGAGGAACCGAAGGCGACGTGGCAATCGCTGAAATCGAGCACAAAGCCAGCGCGACCCCTGCTTCCATCCCCCCCGATTTGTTGTTTTGCGCCCAAATATTTACCCTATGCGCACCGTCCGGCCTGTTGCGGGCGCGCAGCGAACCCCGAAATCGCGCGCCGCCAGGCCGCTGTGCCGTCTTTTTCGGACGCCACGCCAACCCGTTTCAACAACGCAAGGAGTCAACATGTCCGCTCTGATCTGTGGGTCCATGGCCTACGACACCATCATGGTGTTCCCCGACCGCTTCAAGAACCACATCCTCCCGGACAAGGTGCACATGCTGAACGTGTCCTTCCTGGTCCCGGACATGCGTCGCGAGTTCGGCGGCTGCGCCGGCAACATCGCCTATAACATGAAGCTGCTGGGCGCGGACCCGACCGTGATGGCCACCGTGGGTGGCGACTTCGCCCCCTACGCCGACTGGATGGACAAGCACGGTATCTCGCGCAAGTTCGTGAAGGAGCTGCGGGACACCTACACCGGTCAGGCCTTCATCACCACCGACCAGGACGACAACCAGATCACCGCCTTCCACCCGGGCGCGATGGGCTTCTCGCACCAGCAGAAGGTCACCGACGCCGACGGCATCAAGGTCGGTATCGTCTCCCCGGACGGCCGTGACGGCATGATCGAGCACGCCCAGCAGTTCGCCGACGCCGGCATCCCGTTCATGTTTGACCCGGGCCAGGGTCTGCCGATGTTCGACGGCGACGACCTGAAGCGCTTCATGGAGAACGCCACCTATGCCGCGTTCAATGACTACGAGGCGCAGCTGACCGCCGATCGCACCGGCATGAGCATGGAGCAGCTGGCGGAGATGGTGGACGCGATGATCGTCACCCGTGGCGGCGACGGCTCCGACATCTACACCGGCGGCAAGAAGATCACCATCCCGTCGGTCGAGCCGGCCGCAATCAAGGACCCGACCGGCTGTGGCGACTCCTACCGCGCCGGCATCCTGTTCGGCCTGGAAAAGGGCTTTGATTGGGAGACCACCGGCCGCATCGCCTCGCTGATCGGCTCGATCAAGATCGCCCACTCCGGCACCCAGAACCACCACTTCACCGCCGACGAGTTCGCCGACAAGTTCGAAAAGGCCTTCGGCTACCGCTACTAAGCGACCTCACGCCGCCCCGGGCACCCGCCCGGGAACGCAAAAGGCCCGGCCCGAGTTTCCTCGGCCGGGCCTTTTTTGTGGATGGCATCCGCTCCGCCCCCTGCCCCCGTGGGAGCGTGCTTGCACGCGAAGCCCCTGCCTGCGCCCGACTCTGGCAGGGCTTCGCCGCCGAGCCGGCTCCCACAAGAAATTCCTACAAGGCTATTCGCCGTAATGCGTACGCGCCCGGATCACGATCACCAATAACTGCTCGTCCCGAATCGTGTACAGCAGACGGTCCTTGTAGCTGATCCTCAGGGAGTAGTATCCGCGCAGATCACCAACCAGCGCCTTGCCACAGTACGGGTCGACCGCCACCCGGTTGCGCAGGATCTGCTTCACCTTGTCACGCAGCTTCGGCGTCAGACGCCGCAAGTCCTTCTCGGCTTGACGGGTGAACCGAATAGTCCAGGTCACTGCTTCTCCCCGAACACCTCCTCGAATCCCAGCGTATCGCCCTCATCCGCCTCGCGGCGGCCCTGCTCGAATTCCTGCCGAAAGCCGGGTTCCGAGAGCAGTTCCAGGGTCTCGATCAGGCTGGCGTACTCGTCTTCCGACATCAGCACCGCATCGCCGTTGCGATGCCGGATGTGGTAGATCGCGTGCTGCTCGTTCACGCCCTTGATCAGGTCAAACAGACCCTTGCGGGCCTCGGTAGCGGTCAGCGTCGTCATCGCCAGTTACCCGAAACGTACATAAAGTGGTACATATCGTGCGCCCGCCGCCCCACCCGGTCAAGACCGAACCGTCACAAGCAGGATAGGGCCCCTGTGGGAGCGTGCTTGCACGCGAATGCCCCTGCCCGCGTCCGACTCTGGCAGGGGCTTCGCCGGCGAGCCGGCTCCCACAAGACATTCCTACAAGGCCTCAGCCCCGCTGATAGGTACCCACCAGGCGATTCATGCCGATCACGTGGGGCTCGGCGTGTTCCAGGAACTGCCACAGGGTCAACCCCGGCGGTAGCTGCAGGTCGGCATCCAACGCCAGCAGCCAGAAGAAGTAGTGATGCTTGCCGTGGCCCTCGGGCGGCATCGGCCCGCCATAGCCGGTGCGATCAAAATCCGTCTGGCCCGTCGCGCCCAGATCGGTTGCCTCGGACAGGCCATCCAGATCCGGCGGCAGGTTGTACAGCACCCAGTGCACAAAGCCATAAGTGCCCGGCTGGATCAGCGGCGCATCCGGGTCGTGGCAGATCACCGCCAGCGACTGGGTACCCTGCGGCACGCCGTGCCACTGCAGCGCCGGCGAGGTGTCCTCGCCCTCCCCGCTATGGCGTTTGGGGATCGGCTGGCCGGGGCCGAACGCGGAACTCGACAGCTGCATCTCGGACAGTGCAAAACCCATGACTGGCTCCTTTTGAGTAACCTGCCCGCACGGTAACGCCTACAGCCGCACCCCTCCAAGCCGTCACGCGACCATCTCCGCTTGCAGACCGGCGCCGGCATGCGGATCATCCCGGCATGCGCAAACTTCTGCAGAAATGGCTGGCCCCACGCGACCCGCTGGAGTCCGCCGCCCAGGCGGTGGACCACGGCCGCAGCGGCATCGAGACCGTACTGGGCCTCCCGCACCGGCTGTCGGTACCGCTGCTGCGCCGCCACTTCGGCGACGATGCCGAACCCTCCGACGAAGCTTTCCGCGAGACCGGCCGCGATGGACACTGGAGGCTGCCGCCGCCCGCCCCCGAGTTCGAGGTGCACCTGTTCGGCGATACCGAAGGCCGCCTGACGCTGGGCACCATCCGCGGGCGCGGCCCGTACACCGGGCTGGTAGTCTTCAGCGAATGGTCACCGGATCACCCGGCCCACGTCTGGCAGCTGCGGGTGGAAGAACCTGCCGGCGAAGCCGCCCAGGCCCTGCACGATCACCTCCTGGACCCGAACCGCTCCCCCGAATAGCCCCCATCGCCGCACACCACCCCCTGTAGGAGCCTGCTTGCAGGCGAAGCCCCGGCCAGAGTCGGACGCCGGCAGGGGCGTCCGCCTGCAAGCAAACCCCTGCCGTGAGACCCATTCGTTGGAACCAAGCCTCTACGCTGGAAAAATCCCGTCACACCCCCAACATATCCTCAAGGAAAACCGGTAACAGCAGCTCCGCGAAGCGATCGGCGCGTTCCCCCCAACACCCCAGACAGGCACGGCGGCCACCATGACGCGAAAGCCCCAGTCCATCTCCCTGGTCCTTGGCAGCGGCGGCGCCCGCGGCCTGGCGCAGATCGGCGTGATCCGCTGGCTGGAGGAACACTCGGACTACCAGATCCGCTCCATCGCGGGCGCTTCCATGGGCGCGGTCGTCGGCGGCATCTACGCGGCCGGCCAGCTGGACGCCTACGAGGACTGGGTGAAGACCTTGCGCCGCCAGGATGTCTGGCGGCTGCTGGATTTCTCCTTTCGCGGCGCTGGCCTGATTCGCGGCGACCGCCTGATCGAGAAGCTGCGCGCCATGCTCGGCGACACCGACATCGAACAGCTGCCGATCTCGTTTACCGCCGTGGCCACCGACATCGAGCGCGAACGCGAGGTCTGGCTGAATACCGGTTCCCTGTTCGACGCCATCCGGGCGTCCATTGCCATCCCCACCGTGTTCACCCCGGTGCGCCACAAGGGGCGGCTGCTGGTGGATGGTGGCCTGCTGAACCCGGTCCCGATCGCGCCGACCCTGAACGACGACACCGACATCACCCTGGCGGTCAGCCTGAATGGCCGCGTCGGCGAAGAACTGATCCGCCCCGAACGCACCGGGACTTCCGACTCGCACGTGGGCGCACCAGATAGCCGGGGCCTGCTGAATCACCGCCTGGCCGAGGCCCTGCCCGACCGGGTCGGCACCTGGCTGCAGGACTGGCAGGACAAGCTGGGCCTGGGCGAGACCGACCCCAGTCTGAGCCGCGAACAGGAGGCCCGCGCACTGGGGCTGATCGACATCGTCTCCCACTCCATCGAGGCCATGCAGGGCACCATCGCGCGCTTTCGTATCGCCGCCTACAACCCGGAGCACCTGATCGAGGTCCCGGTCAACGCCTGCGGCGTGTTCGACTTCCACCGCGCCGCCGAGATGATCGACCTCGGCTATGCACTCGCCGAGCGCAAGCTGGGCGACCAAAGGCCGTAAGCCCATACCCCCTGTGGGAGGCCAGCCCTCTGGCCGATCCAGCGCCGGCACAACCCATCGGCCAGAGGGCTGGCCTCCTACAGCGGAAAAGAGGGAACGGCCTGCTCAGTGCTTGAAATGCACGAACAGCCGGCCGTGGTTCTTCGAGTCCTTCTCCACACGGTGGTAGCGGGCCTTGATCTCCGGCTGCTGCAGGAAACGCAGCACGCGCTTCTTCAACTGCCCGCTGCCCTTGCCGTGGATAATCTCTACCGTCTTGATGCGCTTATCGCAGGCCTGCTCGATCGCACCGTTGAGCTCGGCGTCGATCCGGCGGCCATTGCGAAAGCACTCGTGCAGATCGACCGATAACCGCGACATCGCAACAAAGCCGGGCTCAGTTCACCGTCACCACGATGCAGCGGGCAAGCTGCTGCACCTTGTGCGACACGCTGCCGGACAGCAGCCCCTGCAGGCCGCCCAGCCCGCGCGAACCCATCACCACCATGTCCACGTCGTGGTACTCGGCCTGCTGCAGGATCACCTTGGCCGGAGAGCCATCCTCGATATGGTGCTCGATGTCGGTCACGCCCAGTTCGGTGAAGTATTCGTGCGCCTGCTCCACCAGCTTCCTGGCGATATCCCGCAGCACCTTTGGCGGCACCGCGGAGCCGACCGCCGCGCCGCCCATCGCCAGGGGCGGATCATCCGGGTCCGGAAGATCGGAGAGTTTTCGGATATGCGGCGGCACCTCGCCCTGCAGCAGCACGCTGACCAGCACCACTCGGGCGTGATACTTGGCCGCCAGGTCCGCGGCCACCTCCACCGCGCGCCACGCATTGGCAGAACCATCCACTGGCACCAACATGGTCTTCAATTCCATACCGCACTCCTTGGAAACGCCGCCAGGGAAACACTGATTAAGGTACACACTTGCGCTTCTCCCCCGTGGGACCCGGCCCGCTCCGGGCCGTTCAGTCGCCGACCAGACTGCCAGACTCGCCCCCCGCGCGCACCCCATTCCAGCCCCCTATACTGGGGACAACAATCCGTTCGGAATTCGCGATGACCCGCCTGTTCGAAAAGACCTACCTCAAGCCCGGCGCCGCCCCCGGCCATGGGGTCCACGCCACCGAACACCCGCACACGGGCGACGCGGTCGTCTCCGCCTGGCACTACCACCACGAACAGCTCGTCGAACTCGACCCGCAGCGCACCCTGCGCGAGGGCGCACAACCGCACGAGGGTGGCCTGGTCTGGCTGCACCTGCAGGGCGCGCCCAGTCCGCGTCAGCTGCACGATCTGGGCGAGGCCTTCGACCTGCACCCGCTGGCGCTGGAAGATGTACGCCACCAGGGCCAGCGCCCCAAGGTGGACTTCTTCGAGGAGCAGTTGGTCGCCATCCTGCGCCAGCCGCGCCATCACAACGGCAACATCGAACTCGACCAGGTCAATGTGTTCGTGGTGAATACCCGCCTGGTCATCACTATTCACAGCGGCGAGCATGACCCCTTCGGCCCGGTCCGCGAACGCATGCGCGGCGCCAACCGCAACTTCAATCGCCTGGGGGCCGCCTACCTCGCCTATGCCCTGATGGACACCGTCATCGACCAGGCCTTCCCGGTACTGGAGCACATCAGCGAACGCCTGGAAACGCTGGAGGAAACCGTCCTCGAACAACCCGACCGCCAAACCCTCAACGAGATCCATATCCTGCGCCGCGAACTCCTCGTGCTGCGCCGCCAGCTCTGGCCCACGCGCGACGTAATCGCCCGTCTGATGCGCGACGACATGGAGCCTTTCACCCCGGAGCTCTTCCCGTACCTGCGCGACGCCCACGACCACACCATCCAGATCATGGATCTGCTGGAGTCCTACCGCGAGATGGCCGCCACCCTGATCGAGGCCTATATGTCCGCGATCAACCAGCGCTCCAACGACGTGATGCGCGTACTCACCATCATCGCCACCATCTTCATCCCGCTGACCTTCCTGGTCGGCATCTACGGCATGAACTTCGACAACCCGGACAGCCCCTGGTCCATGCCCGAGCTCTACACCTACTACGGCTACCCCGTACTGCTCGGCTTTATGCTCGCCGTCGTCCTCGGCATGCTCTACCTCTTCCGCCGCCGCGGCTGGCTATAACGTCCCCGCCCCAACATCGCGGCGCCGCTCCCCCCTTCCCGTCATCGCGAGGTCGCAAAGCGGCCGTGGCGATCTCCAGACCGAAACCCCGACGCGCGAACTGCCAAAAGCGATTCACAGGAAGCCATGAAGATTGGAAGGAATAACACAGGATCTTTGTTCGTTCCGCCGGAAGCCTGCCCCTGCCCTTCCGAGTATGGCCGCGCCCCAAGCGACAACCTGTTGAGAGATCACAGCTAGCACCGCGGAGCCGCGATTACGTCCAGCCGCAGACTCCGTTACGATGCCGGCAACGCAGCGGCACCGACCGAACGGAGGATCCATGGACGTCCCATCGAGCGGCACACCGGAACTGGACGAACTGACCGCCCAGGTGGAGGCCTTCGTCGCGGAACGTGACTGGGCCCAGTTCCACTCGCCCAAGAATCTGTCGATGGCGCTGGCGGGCGAGGTCGGCGAACTGATCGAACACTTCCAGTGGCTGACCCAGGAACAGTCGCGACACCTGTCCCCCGAGACCCACGAGGCGGTACGCCAGGAGATCGCGGACGTCCAGATCTACCTCCTGCTGCTGGCCCGCAAGCTCGATATCGACCTTCTGCAAGCGGCCCGCGACAAGCTGGAGATCAACATCCGCAAATACCCGGTACACAAGGCCCGCGGCAACGCCCGCAAATACTCGGACCTGTAATCCACAGGCCGGGCCAACGATCCATTTCAGATCGCGGAAAGTATCTCCCTGGCGGGAGTCTCCACGGTTCTCTTGGCCTCAGCAAAGCCGGGGTGGGCACAGGCCTTCGGAGTGCGGGCCCTGCGGTGAGCCAGACCCGATCGCTTGCGGACTCCGACCAGAACGGGTTTCAAGCCGGGTGTTCGAACGTGAAAGAAGCCAGCCGGGCGGGGTGCCCGGCTTGGCGAGGGAGTGGGGCTTACCAGTCAGGGGCCCCTTCGTCGTCATCTTCGTCTTCGTCGTCGTCATCATCCATGGGGCCGGCGCCCGCCTCGGCACCTCCGCCCATGCTGCCGCCACCACCCGCGCCGGCTCCGCCTTGCGGCGCACCGCCGCCGGCGCCCGCGCCACCTTCGGGCGCACCCGCACCGCCTTCAGCGCCAGCACCGGCTTCAGGGGCTCCGGTATCGGCGCCCGCGCCGGCATCTCCACCCGTCTGGGCCTGCGCGGCACCGAGGCCGCCCAGCGCAAACATGGAACCCAGGACCATCGCGATCGCAGTTTTCTGGAAAGTCGACATCATGCGTTTCTCCTTCAGGATTGGATCGAATTGCAGTCAATCGATCAAGGCCATGCTGGCGTTCAATTGACTGCACTGAAGGAACAGCAAGCGGAATGCCAGAACGACATCCGGCAACGAAGGTCTCGTTTCTGCCAAACGCCGTGATCCACTTCTCGCGCAGGCGCGGACACGCCATCCACCCGCAATGACGCAAAACGACACATGGGCTGGAACGACCCGGTCAGGACGCTACACCGCCGTTCTGGAGCACGAGATCACGCGTCCGCCAGAGTGGGCCGCTGACCGGAGTTTCTGCTGCAGGCCGCCTTCCGCAGCAAACCCTCGATCATGCCGGCCGGAGCCCGGGACGACCTGCGGATGGCCGCAGCCCCCGCGGGAGCTCGCGATGACGGCCAGTGAAGCACCGTGATGGCGAGGAGCGCAGCGACGTGGCGATCTCCCGGGACAGCCCGGGCGCCGGATCCGGCGGGCGTCAGGGCCTACGCCGAGAGGTTCCACCCTGCGCAACAAAAAAAGCGCCCGGGGAAAACCCCGGGCGCCTATGGATCTGAACCGGGCGAACCGCCCGGCTCGGGCCGTGCTTACTGCTGGAACTGCTCCAGGTCGAAGCGGTCGGCGTTCATCACCTTGGTCCAGGCCGTGATGAAGTCCTTCACGAACTTCTCCTGGTTGTCGTCCTGGGCGTAGACCTCGGCGTAGCTGCGCAGGATGGAGTTGGAGCCGAACACCAGGTCGATGCGGCTGGCGGTCCACTTCACCTGATCATTCTGGCGATCGCGCACCTCGTACACGCCGTTGCCCGCGGGCTGCCAGGCGTAGGCCATGTCGGTCAGGTTGACGAAGAAGTCGTTCGTCAACTGGCCCTCACGGTCGGTGAACACGCCATGCTTGCTACCACCATGGTTGGTACCCAGCACGCGCATACCGCCAATCAGCACGGTCATCTCCGGCGCGGTCAGGCCCATCAGCTGGGCGCGGTCGAGCAGCATCTCTTCCGGCTTGACCACGTAGTCCTTCTTCAGCCAGTTGCGGAAGCCATCGGCCAGCGGCTCCAGCGGTTCGAAGGAGTCGGCGTCGGTCATCTCGGCGCTGGCGTCACCCCGGCCCGGGATGAACGGCACCAGGACATCGTGACCGGCCGCCCGGGCCGCCTGCTCGATGCCCACGCTGCCACCCAGCACGATCAGGTCGGCCACGCTCGCGCCGGTCTCGGCGGAGAGCTGCTCGTAGACCTTGAGCACGCGGGCCAGGCGCTCGGGCTCGTTGCCTTCCCAGTCCTTCTGCGGCGCCAGGCGGATGCGGGCGCCGTTGGCGCCACCGCGCATGTCGGAGCCACGGAAGGTACGGGCGCTGTCCCAGGCGGTCGCGACCATCTCGGCGATACTCAGCCCGCTCGCGGCGATCTTCTTTTTGGCGGCCTCCACGGAATAGTCCGTGTTGCCGGCCGGCACCGGGTCCTGCCAGATCAGGTCCTCCTGCGGCGCGTCCGGCCCGATGTAGCGGGTCTTCGGGCCCATATCGCGGTGGATCAGCTTGAACCAGGCGCGGGCGAAGCAATCCTTGAAGTACTCGGGGTCCTTGCGGAAGGCGTCCATGTACTTGCGGTAGACGGGATCCATCTTCATCGCCATGTCCGCATCAGTCATGATCGGGTTATGGCGGATGGAGGGGTCCGTGGCATCGACCGGCTTGTCCTCCTCCTTCATGTCCACCGGCTCCCACTGCCAGGCCCCGGCCGGGCTCTTCTTGAGCTCCCACTCGTGGTCGAGCAGGGCCTCGAAATAGCCCATGTCGAACTGGGTCGGGTTCTTGGTCCAGGCGCCTTCGATACCGGAGGTGATGGCGTTGGTGGCCTTGCCCTGCATATTGGGGTTCTTCCAGCCGAAGCCCTGCTCCTCAACATCGGCGCCTTCGGGTTCCGGCCCCAGCGCGCCGGCATCGCCGTTGCCGTGGCACTTGCCCACGGTGTGACCGCCGGCGGTCAGCGCCGCGGTCTCCTCGTCGTTCATCGCCATGCGGGCGAAGGTCTCGCGGACCTGCTCGCCGGTCTTCAGCGGGTCGGGCTTGCCGTTGACGCCTTCCGGGTTCACATAGATCAGGCCCATCTGCACGGCCGCCAGCGGGTTCTCCATGGTGTCGGGCTTCTCGACGTCGCCGTAGCGCTCGTCGGAGGGCGCCAGCCACTCCTTCTCCGCGCCCCAGTAGGTGTCCTTCTCGGGGTGCCAGATATCCTCGCGGCCGAAGGAAAAGCCGAAGGTCTTCAGGCCCATGTTCTCGTAGGCCACATTACCGGCCAGGATGATCAGGTCGGCCCAGCTGATCTTGTTGCCGTACTTCTTCTTGAGCGGCCACAGCAGGCGGCGCGCCTTGTCGAGGCTCGCGTTGTCCGGCCAGCTGTTGATCGGCGCGAAGCGCTGGTTGCCGGTGCCACCGCCACCCCGGCCATCGGCGATGCGGTAGGTACCCGCCGCGTGCCAGGACATACGGATCATCAGCCCGCCGTAGTGTCCCCAGTCGGCCGGCCACCACGCCTGGCTCTCGGTCAGCAGCGCGTGCATGTCCTTTTTCAAGGCCTCGAAGTCGAGCTTCTTCACCTCTTCCCGGTAGTCGAAGTCCTCTCCCATCGGGTTCGTCTTGCGGTCATGCTGGTGCAGGATGTCCAGATTCAGCGATTCCGGCCACCAGTCCATCACCGAGTGACCAGCGGCCGTCTCGCCGCCGTGCATGACCGGGCATTTGCCCATGTTCTGATGCTCACCCATATCCTTCTCCTTGTTCGCTGCGTAGAGCGTGTTCGTGTTCGGGAAGCCACTATCCTTTCGTGATGGCCGGCTTCCGTGAGGGACCGCACGCCTTCTCCGTCTCTTCCCGGCTGCAGCCGGAGAACGGCGTGCTGTTTGTGTATCCCTGAAGGTAGGCCGCCCGAGTCATTGGTGCCAGTTGAGATTCACCATGATCGGGATAGCCCGTCACTATCGCTCCACGGGCGAGTGCACAGCGCGTGCGGCTACAGGATGCTCTCGATCGCGCGGCGTAGATCGGCGGAGCCGGGGCCCGCCTGGCTGGGGAAATGCGCGACCACCCGACCCTCCCGGTCCACCACGTACTTGTAGAAGTTCCAGCGCGGGGCGTCGGCCTGGCGCGCCAGCTCGCGGAAGATCGGATGGGCATCCGCGCCGCGCACGCCAATCGGCCTGAACATGTCGAAGGTGACGCCAAAGTTCTCGAAGCACACCCGGGCGGTCTCGGCCTCGTCGTCGGCCTCCTGATTGAAGTCATGGGAAGGAAAGCCGACCACCTTCAGCCCCCGGTCCCGGTAGTCCCGGTGCAACTGTTCCAGACCGCCGAACTGGTCGGTGTAACCGCAATGGCTGGCCGTGTTGATGATCAGCAGCGGCTGCCCCTGGAAACGCTCCTGCAGGTTGATCACTTCAGACGAATGCAGGCGACCCAGCTCGTGATGGAACAGGGCTTCGGTATTCGGCTCCGTGGCGCTTGCACAGGCCATCGGCAGCACCAGGAACAGGGCGGCGAACAGGGGCGCGAAACGGGACATGACACATCTCCACGGGGTCTCCACGGTCAGACCACCGGCATGCCTTCGGGTTCTGCGGAAGGCCGGTTGGTCACGGCCAGGCGGGGATCGCGATGCCGTCGCACAGCCGCCGGGCCGAAGCGCCTGTCCGCGCCGGCCATGGCCTTGCGGGCATGTCGTGCGTACCCTTGTGGGCAACCATCAACAAGGGCTTCCGCCGATGATTGTCTACGCCCGCCCGCTCCTGCTGCTTGCCGTCATCCTGCCGCTGGCGACTGGCTGCACCGCCGTGAAGGTTGCCGGCACTGCCGGGAGCGCCGCTGTCAGTGTCACAACCGGAACCGTAAAGGCCACCGGCAAGACCGCCGGGGCGGTGGGACGCGCCGTCACCCCGGGCGGCAAGCAGGACGATGATGACGCCGATTGAAGTGTCCGGGGTCGGCCGCCCGCAGCGAACGGAACTGAAACGCGGTTCCTGACCGAAAGGGCCGCGCCGGACGGCCTTCATTCCCCGGCGTCCGTGCGGCCTCGTTCGCACGGCAGCCCGGCCCGCCACCAGGCGAACATGCCACCCTGAAGCTGACGGGCATCGTAGCCGTGCGCCCGCAGCTTGCGTACGGCCGGGATGCTGCGGTGTGCACTGAGGCAGATGGCCACCACGGGGCGTCCGCGATCCAGCTCCAGGCCGGACAGCGCCGCCTCGGAGAACCGCGTAATCGGGAGATGGCGGGCACCCGGGATGCGGCTCCAACGGTGCTCGACCCCGGTACGCACATCCAGCAACTGCACCTCGGCGTTTTCCAACGCCCGCGCCAGATCCTCCGGACTCATCTCCGGCACGCGGCCGAACGGTCGCCACTGGCTCCAATCCATCGCGATCACCTCCTGTCCGGATGCCTGTACCCACCCCGAGCATAGCGCCACCCACCCCCGCGAAACGCCTTGGCCCCATCCCGCGAAAGACAAAAAGCATGCCCTACCCTTTTCTAGGCCTGCCACGGGTAAACATACAAGCCTGCTCGCAGGTGGAGCCCCTGCCAAAGCTGGCTGCGGCCCGGGACAGCTCATCATCCCGGCTGGGGGGGGATAGCACTATCGATTCGGGTATTAGCGGGGACTGGTCTGCAGTCTGTCGCGGGCCGCCTGCAGCAGATCGATATCGAGCTTTCGGGCCAGCAGCAGGAGGTAGATCTGCACATCGGCGATCTCCTGGCGCACGGCCTCATGGGTCTCGGCGGACAGGTGCCGCGACTGCTCCTGGGTAAGCCACTGGAAGGGTTCAATCAGTTCGCCGACTTCACCCACCAGTGCCATCGACAGGTTCTTCGGCGAATTGAACTGCACCCGACCGCGCTCCTCGACGAATGCCTCCAGCTGCACGATCAACTCTTCCAGCCCCTGCGCTCCTTGCGAATACCCTTTCATCGTCTCCCCGTGGTATCGACCCTTGGGCATGCCTGCATCGTACACAAGGCCCGCATGCTCCAGTAATCACGGCCACGCGGCCCTGGCGATTGCAACCGCCGACGATTCACGTCCCACCCTCGCCATCCGGGTTTTGTTGGGCCATGCTGCAGGCTGCGACTTGCCAATGACAGGTCCCCAGCGACCGGTCGGGCGCCGCGCCCTCGAACGAAAAGGAGCTTGGCATGAACCTGGAGAAGGTGATCTTCGGCTTTTTCATCATCCTGGCGTTCACCCTGAACTTCGGGTTCTTTCTCGGCGAGATCGACAATCCGGCGCATCACAACGTATACGAGTTGTTCGCGGCCATCGTGGTGAACGTCGTGGCCACCGCCCTGAAACTGGGCGACCGGACGCAAACCGGTGCACTGCTGCTGGCCAGTTCGCTGGTGGCGGTGCTGCAGCTGTTCGCGGCCGCGGTAGTTTGGGGCTACGCCAGTCACGTGCATGCCGGAGGCATGGATGCGATGTTCATGGCCAGCATCGTTTCACTGGCGGGCGGGGCCATGGTGGCGAACCTGATCTCGGTGCTGCTGCTCATCGCGGATACGGTGGCCCTGCGCCGCTAGAAACGAAGCCGTGGCCCCCACGATCAACAAGGTGCTGTTCCTGTTCCTCCGACGCATGCGGGCGCCCCTGCTCGCGCTGACGGCGGCCTATGCGATATCGGTTCTCGGCCTGGTGCTGATACCCGGCGTAGACGACCAGGGCGAGCCCTGGCGCATGGATTTCTTTCATGCGTTCTACTTCGTCACCTACATGGCCACGACCATCGGCTTCGGCGAGATCCCCCACGCCTTTTCCGAGGCGCAGCGGATGTGGACGGTGTTCGCCGTCTACCTGTCGGTGGTGGCCTGGCTCTACGCGATCGGCAAGATCCTCGCGCTGATTCAGGACCCGGCCTTCCGTCTGGCGGTCAGTCAGCATGCGTTCGACCGCACCATCCGCAAGCTGCAGCGACCGTTTCATATCATCTGCGGGTATGGCGACACCGGCGCTCTGGTGGTGCGTTCGCTGCTCGGGCGCAATGGCTTCACGGTGGTCATCGACCAGAATCCGGACCGTATCAACGAGCTGGTACTGGAGGATTATCCGCTGCAGATCCCCGGCCTGTGCGCGGATGCCAGTGTGGCCAACCGTCTGCTGGAAGCCGGGCTGCTCAACCCCCACTGCCAGGGAGTGGTGGCACTCACCAGCGACGATTCGGTGAACCTGCGTATCGCGATTGCCGCCAAACTCCTGAACCCGGACCGGCCCGTGATCTGCCGTGCCGAGAGCCATGACACGGAGAAGAACATGGCCTCGTTCGGGACCGACCAGATCATCAACCCCTTCGACATCTTCGGCCAACGGCTGACCCTGGCGCTGCACTCCCCCGCGCACCACCTGCTTCACGAGTGGCTGGGCAGCATCCCCGGGAGCCCGCTGCCGATGCCGATCGATCCGCCCTGCGGTCGCTGGATCCTGTGCGGCTTCGGCCGCTTCGGCAAGGCCGTCCATGCCGGGCTCACGCAGGAAGGCGTGGAGGTGACTCTGATCGACACCGATCCCGAGGGTGCGGACTGCCCGCCGGACTGCATCAAGGGGCGTGGCACCGAGGCGGACACCCTGCAACAGGCCGGCATCGAGAGCGCCTCGGGCATCGTGGCCGGCACCGAGCGCGACGACTACAACCTGTCCATCGTGATGACCGCGCGCGAACTAAACCCGGACCTCTTCATGGTGGGGCGGCAGAACCACGAGCGTAATTCGCTGCTGTTCGGAGCTGCGGACCTGCCAATGGTGATGCGCCACGACCGGGTCATTGCCGAGGCCATTCTGGCGCACCTGACCTCGCCGCTGTTACCGCGTTTCCTGGAACTGAGTCGCGAGCAGTCCACCGAGTGGGCCAACGAACGGGTCAGCGCCATCACGGCGGTGGTGGGTGACCGTGTACCAGCCATCTGGACCGAACAACTGGACGAGGCATCGGCCCCGGCACTCCTGCAACACTTGAAGCACGAACCAGTCACCCTGGGCCAGTTGCTGCGCGCCGATCACCCGGAACGCCAGCGCCATGCCTGCATCGTCCTGCTGCTGCGGCGCGAAGGCGGCACACCGGAGATCCCCGCACCGGACGACGATACACCCCTGCAGCCCGGCGACCACATGCTGTTCTGCGGCCGCTTCGCCAGCGCGCTGGCAATCTCCCACACTCTGCGCGACGAGCATGCCCTGCGCTATCTATTGACCGGCGAGGACAGCCCCGAAGGCTGGATCTGCCGCGCGCTGCGCTCCGCCCGCGGCCAGACCGCCTAAAGTTGTTCCGGGCTATTCCCGGGAAACTGAACCATGCCGGCCTTCGGCGGCACGCTGAACCGCCCGCTCGGCAGACCGGAAGTCCCATGATTTCAGGCGTTGCTCGAGAGGGCTGGGGACTACCGGCATAATCGCGGTCCAGCGAACGGGACTGCCGGCAGACCAAGGAAAGTCACGCGATGGCGAGCGTAAAAAGTACCTGCTACGAGTGCGATGCGAACTGCGCGATCGACGTGCACCTCGACACGAACGGCGAGCCGGTGAAGATCGACGGCCCCGACTGCCCGCGCTGCTACGTCCAGCTGGATCGACGCAACCATCCCGAACGCCTGCTGCACCCGCTGCGGCGCACCGGACCGCGCGGTAGCGGCGAGTTCGAGCGGATCTCCTGGGACGAGGCGCTGGATACCATCGCCGAGCGCCTGCGCGCGACCCGGGACGCGCACGGTGCCCCGGCGGCGGCGTTCTTTGCCGGCTACACCAAGGAGGCGCGGCCGCAGCTGCAGCGCCTGGCGCATGCCTTCGGCTCGCCCAACTACCTGACCGAGAGCGGCTGCTGCTTCTCCGCCACCAAGGTGGCGGAGGAGGTGACCTTCGGCACCAAGATCAAGACCTCCTCCACCGTGGCCTCGGATGCAACCCGCTGCCTGCTGGTGTGGTCCACCAACCCGCGCGGCTCCATCCCGCCGTTCCATCAGCATGCGCTGGCCGCGGCACGCCCCGGCTGCGCCACCGTGGTGGTCGACCCGCGCGTGACCCCGCTGGCGGAACAGGCCGAGGTACACCTGCAGATCCGCCCGGGCACGGATGGCGCGCTGGCGCTGGGCATGCACTACCTGATCTTCGAGAACGGCTGGCAGGACCAGGCCTTCCTCGACGAATGGGGCAACGGGGTGGAGGCCTTTCGCGAATACGTGTCCGGATTCCCGCCGCAGCGGGTGGCGGCGATCTGCGGCATCGAGGAGGACGATCTGAGGCGCACCGCCGAGCTCTACGCGACCCGCGCCCCGGCGCAGATCATGCTCTCGCCCACCGCCACCGTGCAGCATTCCAACGGCTTCCAGAATCACCGCGCGGTTACCCTGCTGGCTGCGGTCACCGGCAACATCGACCGCGAGGGCGGCAACCGCTTCTTCAACGACAAGGTCACGCCGCAGCCGATCGACCTGTTCGACCACTGCAAACAGAACCTGCCGCCGCGCATCGGCGACGAGACCTTCCCGGTGTGGACGGCCCACTGGCCGGCGGCGCAGAGCATGCTGCTGCCGGACGCGATCCTCGACGGCCGGCCGCAGCAGGTGCGCTCGCTGCTGGCGATGGGCATCAACACCGCGATGTGGCCGAACTCGAAGCGCATGGAACAGGCGCTGGGGGCGCTGGATTTCTTCGCCGTGTCGGACTTCTTCCACAACCCGGCCACGCGCATGGCGGACATCGTGCTGCCGGCCGCCACCAGCCTCGAGCGCCCGGCGCTGATCGCCTATCCCGGCTGCAACTTCCGGGGCGAGCTGCGTTACCGGCATCAGGCGGTGGACCCGCGCGGCGAGGCACGCGCCGACGCCGAGGTGTTCCTCGAGCTGGGCGTGCGCCTGGGGATGGCGGAGCAGTTCTGGAACGGCGATCTGGAGGCGAGCTGGGCCGAGGCCGCCGCGGGCATCCCCGAGACCATCCGCGAGCAGGTGTACAACGACCCGGACGGCGTGACCGTGTTCGCCAAGGCGCTGGACGACATGGTCGAGCACGGCTTCGAGGAGGGCGACCGCCAGTACCGCCTGCACGGCTTCCGCACGGTCAGCGGCAAGGTGGAGTTCGACGCCGCCGAGCTGCGCGAGGCCGGGCACGACGGGCTGCCGGTCTGGCGTGAGCCGGCCGAGAGCCCGGTTTCCACGCCGGAGCTGGCGCGCGACTATCCGCTGGTGCTGACCAGCGGCGCGCGCCACAAGCACGCTACCCATTCGCAGCACCAGTACCTGGAGCGCATGCGCCGGGCAATGCCGGAGCCGCTGGTGGAGCTGCACCCCGAGGATGCCGCGGCGCGCGGCATCGCTGATGGCGACACCGTGGAGGTGCGCTCGCCGCGCGGGCGGGTCGCCTTCGTGGCGAAGGTCACCGACCGCATCAAGCCCGGTGTGGCGCACTGCCAGCACGGCTGGAACCACGCCAACGTCAACGAGCTGACCGACGCCCGCAACCTCGACCCGATCAGCGGCTTCCCCGCGTTCAAGTCGCTGCTGTGCGAGGTGGAACGCCTGCACGCCGGGCACGAGCAACGCCTGCCGGAGGCGGGCTGACCGTGCCCTTCGTTGGTGTTCTGCCCGAGCGCCGGCACCTCTTCCGGCCGCAGCCGCGTCGCGAGGTGGCGGTGTCGGATGCCGCCGCCTGGCGCTTGAACCCCGCGCATCGGCATGTCTACGACAAGCTGCGCCTGGCCCTGGATGCGGGCCTGACCGCCGCGCCCTGCGGGGTCGCGCCCACGGACCTGGGGCTGGACGCGGCGGACACGGTGTTCGTGAAGCCGATCACCAACCTCGCCGGCATGGGGCTGGATGCGCGTGCCCTGCCCGCTGGCGAGGTGCCGGCCGAGCCCGGCAGCTTCTGGTGCCAGCGCCTGGAGGGCGCCCACACCAGCACCGACTGCCTGGTGGAGAACGGCGAGGTGCGCTGGTTCGCCCACACCCGCGGCTCGGACGAGAAGGACGCCGCACGTCCGATCTACTGGGAGATCGGCGCCGCCGTGCCCGAGGTTGAGCCGTGGATCGCCGACTGGGTGCGGCGCAACCTGACCGGATACAGCGGCATCTGCAACATCGAGCTGATTGGCGAGCGACCGATCGAGGCCCACCTGCGCGGCTCCAACGGCTTCTTTGACTTCTACGGCCCGGCCTTCATCCCGGCCTGGGTGGCGCTGGCAGACGGCGAACCGTTCACCCCGCCCCCGCCGATCCCCGGCGGCTTCGTCATCTCGGTATTCGGCGAGATCGAACTGCGGGACGCCGACTTCCGAGCCGCCGAGGCAGCCGGCGTGAATCTGCAGCCGGACCCGTCCACCCCGGGCCGCGCCGCCATCCTGCGCTGCCAGGATCGCGA
Source organism: Thioalkalivibrio sp. ALE31 (assembly GCF_000377405.1). Lineage (GTDB taxonomy): Bacteria > Pseudomonadota > Gammaproteobacteria > Ectothiorhodospirales > Ectothiorhodospiraceae > Thioalkalivibrio. The sequence continues at coordinate 22,150 of NZ_KB905023.1, forward strand.
CGCCGGCTTCGCCCTCTACCAGCACCTGACCGGCCACACGCTGTAACCCCTGACGCCCGGCCCATAACCGCCGGCAGCCCGAGCGGGACAGGAACAACGTCGTGATCTGCTTGCGGCTGCCCCGGCAGCAGTCGCCAGCTGCGCAGGGCGGGGGTATGTTGGCGGCATGGAGATCGACCCCGTCATCCGCGAGTGGCTGCGCCTGGCCGGGCAGGCGCCCTCCTCGCACAACACCCAGCCCTGGCGGTTCCGCGTGGATCGCGCGGGAATCGAGGTCTGGACCGATCCGGCGCGCTCGCTGCCCGTGAACGACCCGACCGGGCGCGAGCGCATCATCAGCTGTGGCTGCGCGGTGCTGAACCTGCGCGTGGCCGCCGCCGCGGACGGCCAGGGCCTGAACGTGCGCCCGGAACAGGCGGGCGACGGCCCGTTCGTACGCCTGCTGACCGGGCACCACGGCGGGCCGGACCGGCAGGAGCTGGCACCCCTGCGGGACTGTATTGGCGCACGCCACTCCTGGCGCGGCCGGTTTCGTCCCGACGCACCCGCCCCGGACATCATCGCAACCCTCGTGCAGGCCGCCCGCCAGGAAGGGGCCTGGCTGCGCCCGGTCACGGACCCGGAATGCCGCGGGGAGGTCGCCGAGCTGGTCCGGGCGGCGACGGCGGCACAGTGGAAGAACCCGGCCTGGCGGCGCGAGCTGACGCACTGGATGCGCACGCCCTCGCGCGGCGACGGCCTGGCGGTCGGTCGGTTGAGCGGCGGTCTGACGCGCTGGAGCGTGCGCCACCTGGTATCCGCCCGGGCGATGGCCCGAGACGAGGCCCGCGCGGCCCGGGCCGCCCCGGTGCTGCTGGCACTGGGCACCGGGATCGAGGGCCCGATGCAGTGGCTGACGGCCGGACAGGCCCTGCAGCGCGTACTGCTCGAGGCCGCGCGGCACGGGCTCTGCGCCCGTTATCTGAATCAGCCGATCCAGCTGGCCGAATGGCGCCCGAAACTCGCCGAACTGCTGGGCGAGGGCCAGCCACAACTGCTGTTCGCGCTCGGCCGCCCGGACGGCACGCCCCACCCCACGCCGCGACGCCCGCTGGACGAGATGCTGAAGCGCTGAGGGCACCGCCCGCTCGCGCTCCATTCGAGACGACACGCGGCAGGGGCATGAATGGCGTGCGCTACACTGAACCCCCGTTCACCTCCCGTCCGCCGCCATTAATCGTCATGCTGCTCACCCTGCTCGTTATGTTCGCCCTGCTGGGCCTTGGCCTGGCGCTGATGCTCTGGCATGCACGGCAGGTGTTTGCGGTGGAACTGCGCGATGGTGCGGCCCGCGTGCGGCGCGGCAAGCCGCCGACCGCGTTCCTGCGCGGCTGCGAGGAGGTCGCGCGCCAGTTCCGGCTGCAGCGCGGCCGGATCACCGCCGTGCGCACCGACGCCGGCGTGCAGCTGCGTTTCTCCCGCGATCTCCCGAAGAAGACACACCAGGCCTTTCGCAACGTCTGGACACCCCCGCCGGGCGGCGGCGGTGGCGGCGGCATGCGCGCGACGGGATAACACCACCACGGCCTCGACCATCGCCCTGGTAGGCGGCGCCCCCGTAGGCGAGCGCCACATCGAATGGAATTTCGTCTCCAGCCGCCGCGAACGCATCGAACAGGCCAAGCAGGACTGGCAGGACGACCGCTTCCCGAAGGTCCCCGGCGACGAACACGAGTTCATCCCGCTGCCCTGACTACCGGGGCCGGTACCTGCGAGAGTTGCGCCACAGGATGCTCTCGATTACGCCGCGCAGGTCAGCGGAACCGGGGCCGACCCGGGCGTCCGGGTCAGATCTCGGTATCCACCTGCGAACCCCGATTGGCCTGATCGGTAGCATCCAGTGTGCCGTCGGGTTGCAGCGTCTCGCCAAACCCGGCAGCCGCGTCAACCGACGCCGGCTGCACGCCCGGCGCAACAGCCGAACCGGCAAAGCTGGCCAGGCCCGCCGCTGGGGCCATCGCGCCCATGCGGGCGCTGTCCGTTGTGATCGACGTTGTACTCGACGTGGCCAGCACCTGGATGGCCGGTGCGGACAGGGCGGGCGCCTGTGCCGGGCCCTGGGCATGCGGGGCATCTGCGGGGTTGGCCCGGGTCTCCTGCCCGCTGGCAGTGCGCGCCTCCTGCGTCGACTGTGCAGCGGCATGGGCAGGGGACTGCCCATTACCCTGACCACCGGGTGTGTTCCCGTATTGGGGACGATTGAATGCGGCGCTGGCTCCGATTCCGTCAAGCATGGCTCGGCTCCTGGGGTTTCATCCGTCCGGCGCTAGTAGCGGACAGTGTGCACTTCCGGAACGCGAGTCCCGGCTCGGACCGGTGGAAAAGCAGGGACCATGCCAGGCCCTGCCGCTGATCGGCCAGGGCGCCCCATGGCGCGCCGCGTGCGCCATCCGGCCCCGCGTCCGGGTTGCATTGATCGGCAAGCACGATCCGGTCCGCCGGAACCGGGTTGCCGGCATGCTGCCCTGGCGGGGGTGGTGTTCCGGCGGCCCGGGACCGACACTATGGGCACGCGGCCGACGGCCGCGAGGACCGCAAACCGCGTACCGCGCGGCCCGCTTGGGCAAAGGAAGGAGACACCTGCATGCTGCTGGCCCTGCTACTGATGATCGCGCTGCTGCTGGCGGCCGGTGCCGTGCTGATCTGGCAGGTCAGCATCATCTTCAGCATCGAGATCGAGGACGGACAGCCGCGGGTCCGCCGTGGCGACCCGCCAAAGTCGTTCCAGCACACGGTACGGGACGTGGTTCGCCGCTACGGCATCCAGCAGGGTCGCCTGACCGCCGTGCGCCGCCAGCAGGGGCTGCAACTGCGCGGATCGGCCTCGATACCCCGAGAGGCCAGATCCGAACTGCAGCACGCCCTGCAGCGCATCAAGGTAGGCCGCAAGCGCCGCAAGAAGCGGCGCTGACCAAAGCCGTGCCCGTGGCTTGCGCGCCCGCGCCCGCTCCCACACCCGGGGAGACCGGCCAGCACGCCGGGGCCTGGTTCGTCTACCTGCTGGAATGCGCGGGTGGGCGCATCTACACCGGGGTGACACCGCGCCTGGCCGCCCGCATGGCGGCCCATGGCAGCGGCCGCGGTGCCCGTTTCACCCGGATGCACCGGCCCAGGCAGCTGCTCGCCGCGCGGCCTTTTGCCTCTCGTGGCGAGGCGCTGCGCATGGAGCTGCGCATCAAGCGCTACAGCCCCGCCGCAAAACGGGCCCTCGCCCGCGACTGGGCACACGCCGCCAGCATCTGCCGGCTGCCCTCGGCGACGTGACTACTCCAGCGGCTGCTGGCGCGAGTGCCGGAACTGCTCCTGCACCGAGGCGGAAGGCTTGCCGGTCAGCAGGCTCACCACGACGATGGCCACGGTCGCGAAGATAAAGCCGGGCAGCAACTCGTAGACGTCGAACAGCCCGCCCTCGGCCTGGTTCCAGAGGATCACGGTAACCGCGCCGACCACCATGCCGGCCAGCGCCCCGTTGCGCGTCATCCGCGACCAGTACAGCGCGAGGATGATCACCGGGCCAAAGGCCGCGCCAAAGCCACCCCAGGCGTAGGCCACCAGGTCCAGTACCCCGGCCTCCGGCGCCATTGCCAGCAGCAGGGCCACCAGCGACACGCCCAGTACGGCGGCACGGCTGATCCACACCAGCTCGGTCGCCCCCGCCTCGGTGCGCAGGATGCCGCGGTAGAAATCGTTGGTGATCGCACTGGCGGAGACGATCAGCTGCGAGTCGATGGTGCTCATGATCGCGGCGAGGATCGCCGCCATCAGGATGCCCGCCACCCACGGGTTGAACAGCGCGCGGATCAGCTCGATCAGCACGGTCTCGCCGTCTGCCAGCGGCGCGTCGGCAAAGTAGGCGATCCCCATGTAGCCCGTGGCCACCGCGCCGATCAGGGCCAGGACCATCCAGGTCATGCCGATCAGCGTGGCGCGCGGCACGTCGCGCTCGGAGCGCAGCGCCATGAAGCGCGCCAGGATATGCGGCTGGCCGAAATAGCCCAGCCCCCAGGCCAGCAGCGAGATCATGCCGAGGAAGGTCATGCCCTGCAGCACCTGCACATGCGTCGGATCCACGGCGGCGACCTCGCTCTGCACACTGCCCCAGCCACCGACCAGCACCACCGCGAACATCGGCACCACCAGGAGCGTCAGGAACATCAGGATGCCCTGCAGGAAGTCGGTCCAGCTGACCGCGAGGAAGCCGCCGAGGAAGGTATAGCTGATGATCACGATGGCGCCGACCCACACGGCGGTCTCGTAATCCATGCCGAACGAGCTCTGGAACAGCAGACCGCCCCCGACCAGCCCGGCCGAGATATACAGGGTGAAGAACACCAGGATCACGATCGCGGAGACCACGCGCAGGATACGCGTGCGGTCCTCGAAGCGGTTCTCGAGGAAGTCCGGGATGGTCAGGGAGTCCTTCGCCAGCGCGGTGAAGCGGCGCAGACGCCCGGCCACGAACAGCCAGTTCAGCAGCGCACCGACCACCAGCCCGACCCCGATCCACAACTCGGACAGGCCGGACACGTAGATCGCACCGGGGAGCCCCAGCAGCAGCCACCCACTCATGTCCGAGGCCCCGGCACTCAGCGCGGCCACCCCCGGTCCCAGGCGGCGCCCGCCGAGCACATAGTCCGACAGCGTGGTGGTCGTGCGGTAGGCCGCGATCCCGAGGATCAGCATCGCCGCCAGATAGGCGGCAAAGGTCACCAGGGTGGGCATCGGCATGTTGATCTCCATGGAGAGTCTCCTCGTATCAGGCCGATGGCCCTTGTTGTTGTGGTACTCGGTCGCGTCTCGATCAAGTGTAGAGGACGCCGTGCCGCCCGGCGGCCTCGCGTCGTCAGTGCGGCGTGATCCTCACGCTCTGCTCAGTCGGCCGCCGCCAGCAGGCTGGCGTTGCCGCCGGCGGCCGTCGTATCGATGCACAGGTGGCGCTCCACCACAAAGCGTTCGGGCGCGATCAGGGCGGTTTCCAGCGCAACGATCGGCCCGTCCCGCTGTGCCAGCGCCTGACGCAGCGCTCGGGTCCAGTCGCTCACGCCGGCTGCGGCCACCGCGACCAGCCCCTCCAGCGCAGCCAGCGCGTCCGGTTCCAGCGCGCCATCGATCCCGACCAGCGGCACACCCTCCCCGCGCAACGCGCGCGCCGCGCGCTCGGCCCCCGGTGCCAGCATGATCACGGGGCAGCCCGCCCCCAGCGCCTGCACCGCCTGCGCCAGCGAGACCTCCGCACCCGGCCCCAGGCACAGCACCGGGCCGCGGGGGTACAGGCGCAGACGATTGCTCTCGCCGGTCGGGCCCGGCAGCGTATGCGGGCTGGTGTCGAAGGCCGCAGTCTCCGCCAGGGCCTTGCGCAGCAGCCCCGTGCGCTCGGGCAGCGCCTTGCGCAGTACGTGCATGCGGTCGGTACGCTCGGCCCAGCCGCTCGCGTCCAGGGCATCCAGGGCCTGTTGCAGGCGCTGCGGGGCCACCCATTCCGCCTGCGCGCCCGCCTCCGGCGGGTCCGGCCGCTCCGCGGCAATGGACGTGCGACGGGCAAAGCGCGTCAGGTACAGCGGCCCGCCCGCCTTCGGCCCGGTGCCGGAGAGCCCCTCTCCGCCGAACGGCTGCGAGCCGACGATGGCGCCGATCTGGTTGCGATTGACGTACTGGTTGCCCACGCGCAGGCGTTCCACCACCTGCTGCACGCGGTCGTCGATGCGGGTATGCAGACCGAAGGTCAGGCCATAGCCGCGGGCGTTGATGGCATCCACCACCGCATCCAGCTCGCGGGCCCGAAAGCGCGCCACGTGCAGCACCGGCCCGAACACTTCGCGCTCCAGCTCGCCGATCCCGGACAACCGGACGATGGACGGTGCGACAAAGCGGCCGTGCTCCGGTACCGGGAGGGACTTCAGCAGCCGCCCCTGCTCCTCCTGCGTCCGCAGGTAGTCGCAGATATCCACCTGGGCCTCAGCATCGATCACCGGCGAGACGTCGGTCGCCAGCTGCCAGGGATCGCCGATGCTCAGCGCGTCCATCGCGCCCTGCAGCATCTCCAGCAGGCGGTCGTAGGCCTCGTCCTGCACGTAGAGCATGCGCAGCGCCGAGCAGCGCTGCCCGGCGGACTGGAAGGCGGAGGCCAGGATGTCGCGCACCGCCTGCTCGGTCAGCGCGGAGCTGTCCACGATCATCGCGTTCAACCCGCCGGTCTCCGCGATCAGGACCGCATCCGGCCCGGCGTTGTCCGCCAGGCTGCGGTGGATCAACTGCGCGACCTCGGTGGAGCCGGTAAAGCAGACCCCGGCAATGCGCGGGTCGGCGGTCAGCGGCCCGCCCACCGTCGGGCCATCGCCCGGCAGCAGCTGCAGGGCCGACTGCGGGAGACCGGCCGCACGCATCAGCTCGACCGCGCGGGCGGCGATCAGCGGGGTCTGCTCGGCCGGCTTGGCGACCACGGTATTGCCCATGGCCAGGGCCGCGGCGACCTGCCCGGTGAAGATCGCCAGGGGGAAATTCCACGGACTGATGCAGACGAACACGCCGCGTGGCTCCAGCTCCGCCTCCTGCCCCAGGCGTTCGGCCTCGCCCGCGTAGTAGCGCAGGAAATCGGCCGCCTCGCGCACCTCGGCAATGCCGTCCCAGACGGTCTTCCCGGCCTCGCGGTTGGCCAGTGCGATCAGTTCCGGGGCATGTTCCTCGTAGCGGTCCGCGATCGCGCGCAGCAGATCGGCGCGCGCCGTCACCGGGTGCGCCGACCAGTCGACGAACCCGGACAGGGCCGTGTCTAGCGCCTGTTCGACCTCCGCCGCCGTGGCCTCGCGGACCTCGCCGACCACGGCACCGGGATCGGAGGGGGAGACCGCAACGCGCGGCGCGCCCTGCGCCGCGTGACCTTCCACCAGCATGGGTGCGGCCTGCCACTGCGTCTGCGCGAACGCCTCGCGCGCGGCCAGCAGCGGCAGGATGGAGGCCGGCTCGTTGACGCGGTACCCGCGCGAGTTCTGTCGCTGTGGCCGGTAGAGATCGACCGGGTCACGGATGGCCGGGTTGGCCACGGCGTCGCCCAGCGCGTCCAGGTCGGCGATGGGATCGCGCGCGATCTCCGCGGGCGGGATGCTGCTGTCCACCACCTGGTTGACGAACGAGCTGTTGGCGCCATTCTCCAGCAGGCGCCGCACCAGGTAGGCCAGCAGGTCGCGGTGCGCCCCCACCGGCGCGTAGATGCGGCAGCGGGTGCCGGCCGTCGCCTTGACGATCGCGTGCACCGACTCCCCCATGCCGTGCAGGCGCTGGAATTCGAAGCCGTCACGGGCGTCGCCGGCCATCGCCAGCACCGCCGCGCAGGTGTGCGCATTGTGGGTAGCAAACTGCGGGTAGATGCGGTCGCGCCGGTCCAGCAGCATCTGCGCACAGGCGATGTAGCTGACATCCGTGTTGACCTTGCGGGTGAAGACCGGGAAGCGTTCCACGCCCAGCTCCTGGGCCTGCTTGATCTCGGTATCCCAGTAGGCGCCCTTGACCAGACGCACCATGATGCGCCGGTCCAGCCGCTGCGCCAGCGCATACAGCGCCTCGATCACCGGGGCCGCGCGGCGGCCGTAGGCCTGTACGACCACGCCAAAGCCGTCCCAGCCCTCCAGCTCCGGGTCCGCCAGCAGGGCCTCGATCACGTCCAGCGACAGGTCCAGACGGTCCTGCTCCTCGGCGTCGATATTGAACCCGATGCCGGCGCGCGCGGCCTGACGCGCCAGCTCCTGCGCCCGCGGCACCAGCTCCGCCATGACCGTCGCGCGCTGGGTGTACTCGTAGCGCGGGTGCAGCGCGGAGAGCTTGACCGAGATGCCGGGGCTGGAGCGCACGTCGCCTTGCGCCTGGTTCGCGATCTCGGCGATCGCCGTGGCATAGGCCTGGTGATAGCGGCGGGCATCGGCATCGGTGCGCGCGGCCTCGCCCAGCATGTCGTAGGAATAGGTGTAGCCCTCGTGTTCCCTCTCGCGGGCATTGCGCATGCCCTGGGCGATGGTCTCGCCAAGCACGAACTGGCGACCGAGCAGCTTCATCGACTGCGCGACGGCCGTGCGCACCAGCGGCTCGCCGACACGCCGGATCAGGCCGCGCAGCGCGGCGGCCGGGCGCTGCGGATCATCGTTCAGCACCTTGCCGGTCAGCATCAGCGCCCAGGTCGAGGTATTCACCAGCGGGGACGATGAATGCCCGAGGTGGGCCGCCCAGTCGGAGGGCTCGATCTTGTCCTGGATCAGCTCATCGATGGTCTCGGCATCCGGCACCCGCAGCAGCGCCTCCGCCAGGCACATCAGGCCGACTCCCTCCTCGGTGGACAGGCCGTACTCGGCCAGGAAGCTCTCCATCATCGACGGCGTGGTCTCGGCGCGTACCCGCTCGACGATGCGCGCGGCCTCCGCCGCGATGCGGGCGCGGGCCTCGGCATCCAGCCGGATGCCGCCACGCAACTCCCGCAGTACGGCCGCCTCGTCGGCCGTGTAGGCCTCACGGATGCGGGCGCGGTGGGGATCGGACGCCGGGTCGCGTGTCGGGTGCGGGCGGGTGTGGGGCTGCGTCATCGGCCTGCTCCTGCGGTGCCGGGGTTGGCTCGACCGGGCGCCGGCCTCTGACTGGAAGCATAGACGGGCGCGTCCGGGGTCCTCGGGGCCTCAGGGTCACAGATGCCCCGTCTTCACGTAGATCAGGGTCTCCTGTTCCACCCAGGGGTTGTGTTCGCTCAGGTGCGGGTTGCGCATCCACGTGCCGGCGGGGTAGCGCCCGTGCTCGTCGATGAACTCGCCGGACAGCACCAGGATCTCCTCCCCGCCCCAGTGCCGATGGGGCTGGAAGTGCTCGCCGGCTGGCCAGTGCACCAGTGCGGTGTGCTCGGTCCCGAAGCTGTGCAGATGCACGACCCGCAGCCCGCCAATGCCCGGCTGGAACGGCGCCGAACGGGTATCCACCACCACCTTGTCGCGGTCCTCCGGGGCGAACTGCTCGAGCTTCACGAACAATGTGCAGCCGGGGTCCGAATGCGGCGCGTGGCGGGAACCGGGCGGGTTGCGCAGGTAGGTGCCAGCGGGATAGTCCCCGGCCTCGTCAGAGAACACGCCGTCGAGTACCAGGATCTCTTCGCCCAGCGCGTGGGTGTGCGGCGGGAAGCGGGCTCCGGGCTGGAACTGCACGACGCTGGTGGCGCGGCCCGCTTCCGCCAGCTCGCGTTCCAGCGGCTTGCGCACCACGCCGTAGGCGCGGCTGCCGCTCCACGACATGGCGGCCGTCTCCTCCACCACCGGCTGCTGCAGATCCAGATTCAGGGCTTCCATCGCGCGCTCCGTTCATCTCCCCAGTCGAACACGCGACCCGCTGTTAGTTCCTGGACAGGGAGCAGGCCCTCAGTGGTGGTGCCCTTCGTGCCCCGGATGATGACCGTGATGGTCGTGATGGCCGCCCCCGGAATACGCCCCTGGCGAGCCACCGGACTCGCCCTGATAGCCGCGGGCCTCGCGATAGCGCGCCTTCTGCTCCGCGTCGAGCAGCGCGTCCATCTCCAGGTGGTAGGACAGATGCACGTGGCGCAGGCGGCCACGCAGCTCGCCGATCTCGACGGTCAGCGCCTCAATGGTCGCGCTGCTGATCCCGCCCTCCGCGAAGCGCGCATCCAGCTCCCGCTCCCGCTCCACGATGCGCCGGCCAAGATCCCGCGCCTGCTCCCGCATCGCCTCGAACAGGCGCTCGGTCTCGCGCCGCTGCTCGGGCGTCAGCTCCAGCGAGTCGGCCAGCTCCAGCACATGCATCGGCCCCGGATAGCCATGCAGCTCGGCCGGCAGAGCCATGCCCATACCCCGACCTTCGAGCAGATCCTCGGTCTCCTGCGCGGAGAGTGCCTTGATCTCGCGTGCCTGCAATTCGGCGTACGGATTGGCCGCAGCCGGCGCCGCAACGACCAGTGCAAGCCCCACAACCAACCACCCGGAAGAACGGAGTACGCGATGCATGATGGAACCCTCGACGGTAAAAAGTGTTCGCATTGTAGATCGCTGGCGATCTCGGGGCGCGGGATCACTACGGGACGTCTAGACTCCAGAGCGGCACCCAAAACAACCAAAACAGAAAGGACGCGACATGCTGATTATCGGACTGATTGTGGTCGTTGCCGCGCTGGTGTTCGCCACGGCGAAACTGCGCGTGCACCCGTTCCTGGCCCTGCTGATCGCCGCCTTTGTGATGGCGATCATCGGCGGCATCGCCCCGCGCGAGGCCATCAGCGTCATCAACGACGGCTTCGGCAGCACCCTGGGCTATATCGGCATCGTGATCGCGCTGGGCACGATCATCGGGGTCATCCTCGACCGCACCGGCGCCGCCGTGGTCATGGCGGAGGCAATCATCCACACGCTGTCCGACCGCTTCCCCACCCTGACGGTCTCGATCATCGGCTACATCGTGTCCATCCCGGTGTTCTGCGACTCGGGCTACGTGATCCTGAACTCGCTGAAGAATGCCCTGGCCAAGACCGCCGGTATCTCGGTGGTCGCCATGAGTGTCGCGCTGGCCACCGGCCTGTTCGCCACCCACAACTTCGTACCGCCCACCCCCGGCCCGATCGCGGCCGCCAGCAATGTCGGCATCGCCGATGCGCTGGGCCTGGTGATTCTGGTCGGCCTGTTCGTGTCCGCGGTGGCGGCCGCCGTCGGCTGGCTGTGGGCCAGCCGCTACGCGAAGGCCAACGACGACGAGCTGCTGGAACCGGACCCGATCAGCGAGGCCACTGGTCAGGAGATCGAGAAGGAAGAGATCAAGCTGGAACATCGCCCGACGACCCTGGGCGCCTTCATGCCCATCCTGGCGCCGATCGTGTTGATCTCCATCGGCTCGGTGGCCGCGCTGGCCACCCGCGATACCGACCCCGGCATGCTCGCCGCGGCCCTGATCTTCCTCGGCACCCCGGTGGTGGCGCTGGCGATCGGCGTGATCTTCGCGCTGCTGCTGATCAAGGGGGCCGGCATCAAGGACCGCTTCCACCAGATGACGGTGGACGCGATCCTGCTGGCCGCGCCGATCATCCTGATCACCGGCGCGGGCGGCGCCTTCGGCAACGTGCTGCGCGAGACCCCGATCGGCGATCAGCTGGGCGACCTGCTGAGCGGGCTGGGCCTGGGCCTGCTGGTACCGTTCCTGATCGCGGCCGCACTGAAATCCGCGCAGGGCTCGTCCACCGTGGCACTGGTCACCGCGTCCAGCATGATCGCGCCGATGCTGGCCTCGCTGGGCCTGGATTCCACCATGGGCATGGTCCTGGCGGTGATGGCCGTGGGTGCCGGCGCGATGACCGTCTCGCACGCCAACGACAGCTTCTTCTGGGTGGTCACCCAGTTCAGCCGCATGAAGGTGTCCACCGCGTACAAGGCGTTCACCACCGCTACGCTGCTGCAGGGCATCAGCGCGATGATCACCATCTACATCCTGGGGCTCATCTTTGTCTAGGGGGACGCGGACTAATCGGCACGCTCGCGTTGGTCATTTCCGGGTGGTGGTGTGCCCGGACAGCTACAAGGGAAGCCTCGAGGCCGAGGACGTGGCGGCCGCCATGGCCCGGGGCGTGCACGCGGCCCGCCCGGCTGCCCGGGTACGCGCCCTGCCCATGGCCGACGGTGGCGAGGGCACGGCCCGCCTGGTCAGCCATACCCTCGGCTGGGCCTGGCACCTGTCCGACGTGACCGGCCCCACCGGCAACCACTTGAGCGCTGGCTGGGGCTGCGATCATCGCGAGCGGCGCGCGGTGATCGATGTCGCCTCTGCCTGCGGCCTGGACCGGATCCCCGACGATCGCCACGACCCCTGGCAGCTCCACAGCTTCGGGGTCGGCGAACTGATGCTGGCCGCCCTGGACGCGGGCGCCGAACACCTGCTGATCGGTCTCGGCGGCAGCGGCACGGTGGACGGCGGCGCGGGCATGCTGGCCGCGCTGGGCGTGCGTTTCCTCGATGCGCAAGGGCAGCGCCTGCCGCCCCACCCCGCGGGCCTCGCGGATCTACAACGGGTGGACTTCGACACACTGGACCCGCGCCTGGCCCGCGTCGACATCACCGTCCTGAACGACGTCGACAACCCGCTGACCGGGCCGCATGGCGCGGCGGCCGTGTTCGGACCGCAAAAGGGCCTGAAGACCGCGGACATCCCGGCCATGGATGCCCACATGGAGCGCCTGGCCGCCGCCATCGAGGCCGCGGGGCAGTTGCAACGGCCCGTCGACACCCCGGGGGCCGGCGCCGCCGGCGGGCTCGGCTTCGCGCTGGACTGCGTCCTCGGCGGTCGCGCTCGCATGGGGGCCGGCTACCTGGCCGAGCTGATCGGACTGGATGCCGCGCTGCGGGAGGCCGACCTGGTCATCACTGGCGAGGGCCAGCTCGACGGCCAGACCTCGCACGGCAAGGTCGTCGCCGAGGTGGTACGCCGCACCCGCGAGCAGCAGGTGCCGGTCGTGGCGGTGGCCGGCTCCATCGCCTGCGACGCGGCCGAACTGGCGGCCTTTGGCCTGAGCGATGCCCGCGCCCTGTGCGATGGCAGCATCACCCTGGACGAAGCCCTGGCCCACCCCGCGCGCTACATCGCCGAGCGCACCCGCGCCCTGGTCGAGGCCCGTCAGTCGGCGAACTCGCCGTCCGCACCGGGCTGAACATCACCCCACGGAACGCGCGAGGGCAGATCCGGTCCGATGGCCCGGACGCCAAAACACCCACCAAGGAATGACCCATGACCGAGCAGGATGACGCGCTCTTTCGCCCCTATACCCTGGGCCCGCTGGAACTGCCGAACCGGGTACTGATGTCGCCGCTGACGCGCTCGCGCGCGGCCCAGCCGGGAGACGTACCCACCGACCTCAACGCCGAGTACTACGCCCAGCGCGCCGGTGCCGGCCTGATCATCAGCGAGGCCACCCAGGTGTCGCCACAGGGCAAGGGCTACGCCTTCACCCCCGGCATCCACTCGGCGGAACAGGTGGAGGGCTGGCGCAAGGTGACCACGGCCGTGCACAACGCCGGCGGGCGCATCCAGGCGCAGCTGTGGCATGTCGGCCGTATCTCGCGCCCGGAGCTCCAGCCCGATGGCGCGCTGCCAGTCGCGCCCTCCGCGATCCAGCCCGAGGGTGCCTATACCTTCATCAGTGCCGACTCCGGCATGGTCGAGGTGCAGGAGCCGCGCGCGCTGGAGCTGGACGAACTGCCCGGGATCGTGGAGCAGTACCGCCAGGGCGCGCAGAATGCGAAGGCCGCCGGCTTCGACGGCGTGCAGATCCACGCGGCCAACGGCTACCTGCTGGACCAGTTCCTCCGCAGCGGCAGCAACCACCGCGGCGATGCCTACGGTGGCTCGGTGGAGAACCGTATCCGCCTGCCGCTGGAGGTGGTGCGTGCGGTGATCGAGGTCTGGGGCCCGGAGCGGGTCGGCATCCGCGTCAGCCCCACCGGCAGCTTCAACGGCATGCGCGACGATGACCCGCTGGCCACCTACAGCGCCTTCGCCCAGGCCCTGGACGCCACTGGCATCGCCTACATCGAGGTGGTGGAGGACTCGTTCCAGGGCAACCACGAGACGGGCCGTCCGGAATCCATCATCGACGCGATCCGCTCGCGCTTCAGCCGCACCTACATCGGCAATGGTGCCTACACCGCCGACGAGGCCCGCCAGCGCATCGCGGCCGGGCGCTGCGACCTGGTCACCTTCGGCCGCCCATTCATCGCCAACCCGGACCTGCCCGAACGCTTCCGCCTGGGCGCCCCGCTCAACGAGTGGGACGAAGCCACCTTCTACGGCGGCGACGCGCGCGGCTACACGGACTACCCCGCACTGACCTGATCCGCAGGCACGAGACCCGGGTTCCAGGGCCCTGCACACCTCAGCCCGGGTCTCGAGTCACCTCGCGCTCGCCATGCAGCGCGCAAGAGTCGGCGTCGGGTAACCCCTTCGCTCCGCTGAGGCGCGACAAGGGGCCACTCGACACCCACTGCCCCTGGCACGCGGCTGCGGCGTCAGTATTTTTTACACATCCCAACCAGCACCGCCCAAGCCCGAACTTTTACGATCAATAAATCAATATCTTGTTGATATGGCCCCTGAATTGCTTGCAGACCGCCGGGCTACGATTTTTGCTCCGGGGCACCCGCCCCGAACCGCATAAAGGAACATGACGCGAGACCCTCGGCCTCGGGTCACCTGTCGACAAGGAAGAAAGATGAACAAGAAGTCGCTTGCCACCGTTCTGGGTGGTCTTGTCCTGGCAATGAATATCTCTGCCGCCCACGCCTTCGCGATCCTGCACTTCGAGGATGCAACGGCGGGCACGAGCGTGGTACCCAGTGCGCTCGACACCCTGGGATTGAGTGGCACAACCACGTTCACGAACAACACCACCACCTTCAACAGCCTGATCGCCAACAACCAGTACGACATGGTGATCTTCGGCGAGCAGGGTGGTTTTAGGTTCTCCGACGTCCAGACCAGTCTTTCCGGCTATCTGGCCGGCGACGGGCTGGTGCTGGGCACCACCTGGAACACCGGCTCCGGCTTCTTCGATTTCATGGGTGCCGACAACCGCACCGGCACAAACGACGCGACCCTCGAAATCGACGGCCATCCGATCTTCCTGGATCTCCCGGACCTGATCGACCTGCAGAATCCGGGCTGGGGCGTCTGGTCCAGCGGCTGGACGGCCGGCGCGGGCGCAACCGGTCTCGGCAGCCTGGCCGGCGGATCCGCGGCGGTCCTCGGCAACAATGGCCAGAGCCTGCTCCTGGGGCCGCTGTTCGACGCCTATGCCGATACCGGCGCGGGAGCGCAACTGGTCGTCAACTCCATCCAGTTCCTGCGCGGGGATCCCACCCCGGTCCCGGAACCTGAAGCCATCGCCCTGATGGCCATCGGTTTGCTGGCACTCGGCATCGTGATGCGCCGGCGTGACCCGAAAGCCGGGTAACCCCGGAGTCCACCATTACCCCCGCCGTCGGCGGGGGCGCCTGCGCGCCAGAAAACCAGACAACTGCGCGGCCGGGTAAACCGGGCGTCGCATCAGCGCATGGACTGCACCAGGCGGTAGCGATCCGCCTCGAAGGCGCGCAGCGTCCGGTGTGGCGGATAGGCGAGGCCGTCCACCGCCTCCAGCGTATAAACCGCAGGCCGCGGACTCTGCAACCCGACATGGATGCGGCTGAGGTCACCCTGGGAAATCTCCCATTCGACCTGGTTGCGGGCGATCACGCCGACCTTCACCGTGTCCCCCTCGCGCCACCAGCCCCGCAGACCGGTCGCCATTTCGCGGATCCCGTCACCCGCAACGTTGTACTGGACGTGGCTGCGCACATACCAGACACGGCCGTCGGCACCCGAGTTGGTGGCCCAGACCCCGGTCCCGCCCTCCGGGGCCGTTTGCGCGGTCATGAATTTCATGTCGAAGCGCAGCTCGTAGCCATGGAGCGGATTGGCGAACCGCCACATGCCGTCCAGTAGGGGATCATCCGTGGAATCCATCGGGGACGCTGCGGGCGGGCTCGCCGGGGCCGGTGCGGGCTCGACAACCTCGGGGGCCGGCCTCGGGGCCGCCGCCGACTCGACAGGCGCAACCGGCGCCGGTTCGCGCACCCGCCCCCGGACTGGCGACGCCGGCAGTCGCGACTCGGCCACTTCTTCGGCAGGCTCCGCCCGGGTCTCCGCGACGACCTCGCCCCCCGGCTCGGGTACCGGCTGCGCCCAGGCCTGCTGCAGGAGTCGCTCGATGAGTTCGTCCACACTGGCCTGCAGCGCACCCTCGCGGGCAATCCGGATGCGGTCGCTGGCCTGCCAGGCC
Organism: Thioalkalivibrio sp. ALE31; assembly: GCF_000377405.1. Lineage (GTDB taxonomy): Bacteria > Pseudomonadota > Gammaproteobacteria > Ectothiorhodospirales > Ectothiorhodospiraceae > Thioalkalivibrio. The sequence continues at coordinate 38,021 of NZ_KB905023.1, forward strand.
TCGCCGGCCTGGGCGGTATGCGCGTTCTCCTGTTCCTGCGAATACACGACCTCGCCGGTCTCGCGCTCGCTCAACGTGTAGCGCACACGTTGGGTCACGGTCATCTCGCGACCAGCCCAGGGCTCGTCATGCTCCAAAACGTCCATCTGCAGGAAATAAGGGCTGTCATCGGACGGGTCGAACACGCCAGCCTGGCGCAAGTAGGACTCGACGCGCCCCTGGAGGAACCCCGGCGTTAACCGCGAGCGCGACACCTCGTTGCGCACCCCCACGTACCCGATCCCCTCACGCAGCGGACTCGTCGCGGGGACATCAGGCCGTTCCGCCTGCGCCACGACCACCCGAGATTCCACCGTCGCGCAGCCGCCTAACAAGACCCCGAAACCCAGCAGCCCGAGCACGGCCAGGCCGCGTGCCGTTACCCCCCGCCAACCCGCCATATCCGAACCCCGCTCGATCGATGCCCCGGGAATCATAGCCCAGGCGGCCCGGGAAATTCGGATCCACGCTGCGTCCGACTCGAGCGCGAGCGCGAGCGCGAGCGTGTACCTTGCTCCGTGCTTCCTAGACGGCGACGTCGGCCAGGTGGCCCTTGCCTTCCAGCCAGGCGCGGCGTTCGGAGGCGCGCTTCTTGCCGAGCAGCATGTCCATCAGTTGCTGGGTGTCGTCGGCGGCGTCCAGCGTGAGCTGCACCAGGCGCCGGGTGTCCGGGTTCATGGTGGTTTCGCGCAGCTGTAGCGGGTTCATCTCGCCGAGGCCCTTGAAGCGGGTCACGGAGACCTTGCCCTTCATCTTCTCCGCCTCGATGCGTTCCAGCACGCCGGCCTTCTCGTCGTCGTCCAGCGCGTAGAAGGTCTGCTTGCCGACGTCCACGCGATAAAGCGGCGGCATCGCGATGTAGATATGCCCCCGCTCCACCAGCGGGCGGAAGTGCTTCAGGAACAGCGCGCACAGGAGGGTGGCGATGTGCGCGCCGTCGGAGTCGGCGTCGGCCAGGATGCAGACCTTGCCGTAGCGCAGCCCGTCGAGGCTGGTCTGCCCCGGATCCACGCCCAGGGCCACGGAGATGTCATGGATCTCCTGGGAACCCAGCACCTGGTCGGGATCGACCTCCCAGGCATTCAGGATCTTGCCACGCAGCGGCATGATCGCCTGAAAGTCGCGGTCACGCGCCTGCTTGGCGGAGCCGCCGGCCGAGTCGCCCTCGACCAGGAACAGCTCGGTGCGCTCCAGGTCCTGGCTGGCGCAGTCGGCCAGCTTGCCCGGCAGGGTCGGCCCCTGAGTGACCTTCTTGCGCACCACCTTGCGCCCGGCACGGCTGCGCTTCTGCGCGTTCTGGATCGCCAGCTCGGCGATACGCTCGCCCTGCTGCGGGTGCTGGTTCAGCCACAGGCTGAAGGCATCCTTGACCACGCCGGAGACAAACGGCGCGGCCTGGCGCGAGGACAGGCGTTCCTTGGTCTGTCCGGCAAACTGCGGGTCCTGCATCTTGAACGACAGCACGCTGGAGACCCGCTCCCAGACATCCTCCGGCGCCAGCTTGATCCCGCGCGGCAGCAGGCTGCGAAACTCGCAGAACTCGCGCACGGCATCCGTCAGACCGGTGCGCAGGCCGTTCACGTGCGTGCCACCCTGAGTCGTCGGGATCAGGTTCACGTAGCTCTCGCTGACCACCTCGCCGCCCTCCGGCAGCCAGGTGACGGCCCAGTCGGCAGCCTCGGTGGCCCCGGAGACCGAGCCCATGAATGGCTCTTCCGGCACACGATCGAGGCCATCCAGGGCCTCCACCAGATAGTCGCGCAGCCCCGCCTGATAGCACCACTCGCAGGCCTCGCCGGTGGTCTCGTCGCGGAACGTGACCGTCAGGCCCGGGCACAGCACGGCCTTGGCGCGCAGGATGTGCTTGAGCTTCGGCACCGAGAACTTCGCCGAATCGAAGTACTGCGGGTCCGGCCAGAAATGCAGTGTGGTGCCGGTATTGCGCTTGCCGACCTCCCCCACCGCCTCCAGGTCCTGGGTCTTGTGGCCGCCGGCGAAGGCCATACGGTACTCGCGCCCGTCGCGCTTGATCTGCACCTCGAGCTGCTGTGACAGCGCATTGACCACCGAGACGCCCACCCCGTGCAGACCGCCGGAGAACTGGTAGTTCTTGTCGGAGAACTTCCCGCCCGCATGCAGCGTGGAGAGGATCACCTCGACTCCCGGGCGGTTCTCGCGCGGGTGCAGATCCACCGGCATGCCGCGGCCGTCATCCGACACGGAGACCGAGTCGTCCTTGTGCAGGATCACGTCGATCCGCTTCGCGTGGCCGCTGATCGCCTCGTCCACCGAGTTGTCGATCACCTCCTGGGCGAGGTGGTTCGGGCGAGTGGTGTCGGTATACATGCCCGGGCGCTTGCGCACCGGGTCCAGCCCCTCGAGGACCTCGATATCGGATGCGGAATAGCTCACACAGGAACCCCTTTATTGATATGGACCGTGCCCCGCGCCGGGCACCGCCTCGGCCATCATGCACCGTCATTGCGAGGAGCGAAGCGACGAAGCAACCTCCCAACGAACCCCCCGGCGTTGGTCCGGGCCAGCGCCGGGACCGTCCACGGAGATCGCCACGCGCCTGCGGCGCTCGCGATGACGGTGCCTTTACCTCGTCCTTGCGAGGAACCAAAGGCGACGAAGGAACCCCTCAACGCAAGCCCCGACGTCCGCGCCTGCCGGCGCCGGGGCCACACGCATGGATCGCCACAGCGCTGCGCGCCCCGCGATGACGAGGGTGGCGGGTTTCGTTACCGGCGTGTCCCCTCGTCCCGGACTGTGCGCAGCGTACCAAAGCCCGCGGGGGAAAGGCTGCTTGCAATCCCGGGGCCGATCCCAACAATGCAGGACAGATTCCGTATCCCCGTCTTCACAGGAGGTTTCCGATGGAAGAAGCCGCGAGCATCACTGGCAACGACATCCTCGACGTGACCCAGGAGGATTTCCAGCAGGCCGTGCTGGACGAATCCCACAAGCGCCCGGTCGTGGTGGATTTCTGGGCCGCCTGGTGCGGGCCCTGCCAGCAGCTGATGCCGCTGCTGCAGCAACTGGCCGCGCAGTACGCCGGCAAGTTCCGCCTGGCCAAGGTCAACAGCGACGAGCAGCAGGCCCTGGCGCAGCAGTACGGTGTGCGCAGCCTGCCCACGGTGATGATCTTCCGCCACGGCAAGCCGGTGGACCAGTTCATGGGCGTGCAGCCGGAGCCGAACATCCGCGCGATGATCGACCAGTACCTGGAGAAGCCCTCCGACAAGCTGATCGAGAAGGCCCGCGAACAGGCTCAGGCCGGAGACACGGACGCGGCCCTCGCCACGCTGCGCGCGGCGCTGGAAGAGGACCCGGACAACGGCGACCTGCGCATCGAGCTGGCCCGCGCGCTCGCCCAGGCCGGCGACCCGGAGGCCGCCGAGGCCGAGCTCGGCAAGCTCCCGCTGGACCAGAGCGAAAAGGAAGAGGCGAAGGCCCTGCGTGCCCGCCTGGTATTCGCCAAGACGGCCGCCGGCATCGACCCGCAGGCGCTGGCACAGGAGCTGCAGGAAGGCGATCCGCGCCCCGAGGCACTGGAGCAGATGGCCGCCTACGCGATGCTGTCCGGCCGCGCCGAGGAGGCGCTGGGGCTGTACCTGCAACTGATGAAACAGCACCGCTCCTACAACGACGGGGCCGGCCAGAAGGGCCTGCTGGCCGCGTTCGAGGTCCTCGGCAACGATCACCCGTTGGTAGGACAGTTCCGCCGGCAGATGGCCTCGCTGCTGTACTGACCGGGCTCCGGTTGCCGTCACAGCATCCTTGCAGACGGCTACGACTTCGAAGTCGCCCCGTCGGCCAGAGGGCTGGCCTCCTGCAGCACGCGGCAGGCCCCCCGTAGGAGCCGAGCCCCCTCGGCGATTGGCGTTGATCAACCACCATCGATCCGAACTGCACCTGCGACGGGAACCACGGTGTGCAGGGCAAGCGCGGGCGGGGATTCGCGAGCAGGCTCGCTCCCACAAAGGGGCCCTTCCCGGGTGGGTCGAGCCGGGCCGCTGGCTGCGGCCCGGTCGACGTCCGGATCAGTTGCTGCCGAGGATGCGCTCGATCACGGCCTGCGGTTCCTGGTAACCGGAGAGCTGCTGGCCACCCTCGGTGATCAGCGCCGGGGTGCCGCGCAGGCCGAGCTGCTGCCCCATGGCCATGTGCTGATCCTGCGGCGTGGCGCAGCTGCCGTCGATATCGTTCAGCTTGTCGCCTTCCTTGGCCCGGTCCATCGCCTCTTCGCGATCCTCCGCGCACCAGATACGGTCCATGATCTCCGGGGAATCACGTCCCAGCACCGGGAACATCAGGTAACGCACCTTGATCCCGGCCGACAGATACTCCGGCAGGTCCTGATGGATCTCGCGGCAGTAGGGGCAGTTCGGATCGGTGAAGATGTTCAGCACGCCCCGGGTCTCTCCGTTCGGCGAGTAGGTCACCAGCTCGCTGTCGTCGATGGCGGCGAACATGTCCGCGCGCACGCCGCTGAGCGCGGACTGGGTCAGGTTTTCGCGGGTCTCCAGGTCGACCATGTTGCCCTGGATCAGATAGCGCCCGTCCTCGGAGACATAGAGGATATCGGTGCCGTAACGGACCTCAAAGACACCTTCCATCGGCGTCTCGCGGATGCTGTCGATCTCGGTATCCGGGATGACCCGGGCCATGTATTCCTCGATGGCCTCGGTGGCCATGAGCGGGGTACTGATGACGGCCAGGGCCGCGGCAAGGGGAAGAGCGCGTTTCAGGGACATGGATTCTCTCGTATCGATACAAAAAAGCGGCGCCAGTTTACCAGCCTCGCGGGGGTATCCCCGGGCCATCTGGCGGAGTCCGGTAATAGACGTCAGCCGCGGGGATGATGTTCCGCATGCAGGCTCTGCAAGCGGGCGCGCGCGACGTGGGTATAGATTTGTGTGGTCGACAGGCTGCTGTGGCCCAGCAGCATCTGCACCACGCGCAGGTCCGCCCCGTGGTCCAGCAGATGCGTGGCAAATGCATGGCGCAGGGTGTGCGGCGACAGCGGCGACTCGATGCCGGCACGGCGCGCGTGAGCCTTGATGCGGTACCAGAAGGCCTGACGCGTGAGCCCGCCGCCACGCCGGGTGACGAACACCGCCTCGCAGGGCGGGTGACCGTCCATCAGGTCCGGCCGTGCCTCGCGCTGATAGCGAGCCAGCCAGTGGGCCGCCTCCTCGCCCAGTGGGATCAGGCGTTCCTTGTCGCCCTTGCCGGTAATGCGCACCACGCCCTGCCGACTGTTCACCTCCGACTGCTCCAGCCCCACCAGTTCGGAGACCCGCAGTCCGGTGGCATACATCAGTTCCAGCATCGCGCGATCCCGCAACCCGACCGCATCGTCGATATCGGGGGCCCGCAGCAGGGCCTCCACCTGGGCCTCGGACAGGCTGTCCGGCAACGGGCGCCCGGCCCGGGGGGACTCGATCCCGGCGCTCGGATCATCCTCGCGCTCGCCCTGGTGGACCAGATAGCGATAAAAACGCCGGATGCTGGACAGTGCCCGGGTGATGGACTTCGGCCGTGCCCCGGCCTGCATGCGGGCGCTGACATAGCCCAGGAGATCGGCCGCACGGGCGGATTCCAGGCTTGCCCCCCTGGGTTCCAGCCAGTGCGCCAGACCCTCCAGATCGCGCCGGTAGGCCGACAGGGTGTGGTCGGACAGACCCTCGACCGCCCAGAGCTCGTCCAGGAAACGGTCGAGGGCCGGAGATGCCGCCGTGGCGACGCTCACGCGTTACTGGCCACCAGGTTTCCCGGCATTGCCCGGGGCGTCCGGGTTCTCCGCGCGGAACTTGCCGGCCAGGTTCTCGAAGACCTTGGTCAGTTCCAGCGGCAGCGGGAAGAAGATGGTGTTGGCGTTGCCGTTGGTCGACATGTCGGACATCGTCTGCATGTAGCGCAGTTGCAGCGAAGAGGGGCTGGCCTCCATCTGCTGCGCCGCCTGCACCAGCTTTTCGGCCGCCTGCAGTTCGCCCTCGGCGTGGATGACCTTGGCGCGGCGTTCGCGCTCGGCCTCGGCCTGGCGCGCGATCGCGCGGATCATGGAGTCGTCCAGGTCGACATGCTTGATCTCGACATTGGTGACCTTGATGCCCCAGGCGTCGGTCTGGGCATCGAGGATCTCCTGGATGTCGTTGTTCAGCTTGTCGCGCTCGGAGAGCATCTCGTCCAGATCATGCTTGCCGAGCACCGAGCGCAGCGTGGTCTGCGCGAGCTGGCTGGTGGCGGCGTAGTAGTCCTCGACCTGGATCACCGACTTGGCGGAATCCACCACGCGGAAGTACAGCACCGCGTTCACGCGTACCGTCACGTTGTCCTGCGAGATCACGTCCTGGCTGGGCACGTCGAGGGTGATGATGCGCAGGTCGATGCGCACCATCTGCTGGATGCCCGGGATCACGATGATCAGACCCGGACCCTTCACCGACTGAAAGCGGCCGAGGAAGAAGATGACGCCGCGCTCGTACTCGCGCAGCACCTTGATCGACATCACGATGATGGCGACCAGGATGACTAGCGGGACGACAAAGAAACCGAGATCGTTCATGTCCTGCTCCTTCTGCGTTATGGGCTTGGCGGCGACCGGTCAGCCGGTCGTGGCAGTGCCCGGGGTGTCTTCTTCAGTCACGGGTTCGACCCGCAGCTTCAGGCCGTCGATCGCGGTAACCCGCACCTTCTGTCCTTCGCGGATCGGTGCCGAGGTCTCCGCGTTCCACTGTTCGCTGTGGACCCAGACCCGACCGCTGCGATCGAAGTCCTCGCGCGCCTCGCCGATCATCCCGATCATCTCTTCATAGCCGGTGGCGGGCTTCTTGCCGCGCAGGCTGAACAGCCGTCCCAGCACCCAGACGGACAGGATGCCGATGGCGATGGCCGTGCCGATCACCAGTGGCAGGGCCACGTTCAGGTTGGGGTCGTCCCACAGGATGATGGAACCGGTTGTAAATGCCACGATGCCTCCTATGCCCAGCGCCCCGAAACTGGGCACGAAGGCCTCCGCAATCATGAAGATCATGCCCAGCAGCATCAGCGCCAGGCCCGCATAGTTCACCGGCATCACCTGCAGCGCAAAGAACGCCAGGATCAGCGCGATCGAACCGATCACGCCGGGGTAGATCGCGCCCGGGTTGGCCAGTTCGAAGATGATGCCGTAGATCCCCAGCAGCATCAGGATATAGGCGATGTTCGGGTTGGTGATCACGGACAGCAACTGGGTACGCCAGTCCGGATCCATGCGCACGATCTCCAGCCCTTCGGTCGCCAGCGTGCGCTCGCCGTCGTGCATACGCACGGTATGCCCGTCGATCTGGGCGAGCAGGTCGCTCAGGTTGTCCGCCACGAAGTCGATGACGTTCTGCTCCAGCGCGGCGGTCGCGGTCAGGTTGGAGCCCTCGCGTACGGTCTCTTCCGCCCAGTCGGCATTGCGTCCGTAGCGTTCCGCCAGGCCGCGGATATAGGACACCGCGTCCTCCAGCACCTTGCGCTCCATCGCGTCGCCGCCGCGGCGCGGGGCCGGGTCGTCCTCCAGCAGTTCCTCCTCGCTGGCGGGTTCGACCTCGCCGTTGGCGGCTCCATTCTCATCCGCAGGCTCATCCGCCGCGTCGGTTTCGTCGTCGCGCGCCTCGCCATTGGCCTCGTCGGTTTCCGTATCGTCGCGCGCGTCCTCGTCCGGCTCCGGCGGGTCCATGCCCGGGAGCCCGCCGCCGCCCATCTGCACCGGGGTGGCCGAGCCCAGATTGGTGGCCGGGGTCATGGCCGCGACATGCGACCCGTAAAGCATGTAGGTGCCGGCGCTGGCCGCGCGGGAACCCGCCGGGTGGACATACGTGACCACCGGCACATCCGATTGCAGGATGTTCTTGATGATGCTGCGCATGCTGGAATCCAGACCGCCCGGGGTATCCAGCATCAGGACCAGGATCTCGGCGTCCTCGGCCTCGGCCCGCTCGATCCCCCGGCGGATGTAGTCGCCGGTGGCCGGGCCGATCGCGTCATTCACCGTCAGCAACAGGCCGTGGCGATCCGCGGTCTGGGCCAGGCTCGAGGCGGCCAGCCAGCCGGCCCCGAGCACCAGGAGGGTCAACCACAGCAGGTGGCGCCAGCGGCGCCCTCCGCCCGCTCCTGCCTTGCGTCCAAATGAAACCCGCATGGGCTTCCTCTCCCGTCAGGGTGGATTCGTCGTACACTGCGTGCGCACACGCGACAGCCGACTCGCCCACCACGATAAACCAAAGGCCGGACCCGCGCCGAACCCTCAGACCCGCATGGACCCGCAGGCAAAGCAGACCCCGCCCGAGAATCTCGCCGCCGTGATCCTGGCCGGCGGTCAGGGCCGGCGCATGGGCGGGCGCAACAAGGGCTGGGTCGAGTATCGGGGCCGCCCCCTGATCGAACACGCCATCGCGCGCCTGCGCCCCCAGGCGCCGCGCCTGGCCATCAGCAGCAATACCGATATCGACCGTTATCAAGCGCTGGGGTTTCCCGTCCTGACCGATTCCCACGCCGATTATCGCGGCCCGCTGGCCGGGATCGCCGCGGCCTTCGCGGCCTTCCCCGACCACGCGATCCTGTGCGCGCCGGTGGACGCACCCGCGCTGCCCCTGGACCTGGAGTACCGCCTGTGCCAGGCCCTGGAGGCCCACCCGGCGCCGGCCGCCATTGCCCACGACGGCAACCGCCTGCAGCCGCTGTTTGCCCTCCTCGGGCCGACGGTGGCGCCGCGCCTGCAAGCGGATCTCGCGCATGGTTCGCTGGCGGTGGGACGCTGGTTTCACGAGATCGGCGCGATCACGGTGGACTTCTCCGATCAGCCGGAGGCATTCGCCAACATCAACACCCCCGGGGACCTGATGGGCTGAACGCCCCTCGCGCCCCGGCCGGATCTCGCTATACTCGGACGCGCTTAACGCAGGCAGGCCACCATGATCCAGTCCACCTCCAACCTCCCGCGCATCGGCTTCGCCGCCTGGAGCGGCAGCGGCAAGACCACTCTGCTGAAGGGCGTGATCCCGGCCCTGCGAGCCCGCGGCCTGCGTCCGGCGATGATCAAGCATGCCCACCACGAGTTCGACGTGGACAAGCCGGGCAAGGACAGCCATGAGCTGCGCCATGCCGGCGCCGACCAGATGCTGGTGGCCTCCGGTCGGCGCTACGCCCTGATGGTGGAGACCCCGGAGACCGACGATGGCCGCGTGCCGGACCTGGACATGCTCTGCGCGCGCCTGGACCCGCGTCGCTCCGACCTGATCCTGGTCGAGGGTTTCAAGCAATGGGACCTGCCCAAGATCGAGGTGCATCGGCCGTCGGTGGGCAAGGCCCCGCTGTACCGCGAGATCCCCGGCGTGGTCGCGGTCGCCACCGATGCCGCCACACTGGACTTCGACGGCCCGCTGCTGCCGGTGAATGACCCCGACGCAGTGGCGGCCTTCGTCATCGACTACCTGGACATCCACCCCTGACCCGGAGACCCCCATGCCCGAGGCTGCCCCCGGCTGCGACGAGTTCGATCCCAACGCCAAGACCCTGGAACAGGCCCGTACCGCGATCCTGGAAGCCTGCCAGCGCCTCGAGGAACTGGAGACGGTGGCGCTGGAGCAGGCCCTCGGGCGGACCCTGGCGGAGCCCCTGGCCGCGCGCATCGACGTGCCGCCGGCCGCGGTCTCCGCGATGGATGGCTACGCCCTGCGCGCGACGGACGCCGCCAAGGGTGCGCGCCTGGCACTGGTGGGCACCTCGGCGGCCGGGCACCCCTGGGATGGCGAACTGCAACCAGGCCAGTGCGTGCGCATCCTGACCGGCGCGGTGATCCCGGACGGGGCCGAACTGGTCGTGATGCAGGAGCAGGTGGAACGGGACGACGCCACCATCCTACTGCACAACGGCGACCTCGCCACGGGCCACAACATCCGCGGCCCGGGTGGCGACACCGCCGCCGGTACCCCGCTGTATGCCGCCGGGACAACCCTGGGCGCCGCCGAGATCGGGGTGCTGGCGAGCCAGGGCATTGCCCGGGTGAAGGTACTGCGCCGGCCGCGCGTGGCCTTCTTCTCGACCGGGGACGAACTGGTGCCCGTGGATCAGCCACTGGGCCCGGGTCAGATCCATGACAGCAACCGCCACACCCTGCGGGCGCTGCTCGCGGCCTACCCGGTCGAGGTGCAGGACTACGGCGTAATCCGCGACACCGAGGATGCGGTGCGCGAGGCCCTGACGCGTGCCGGGGCAACGGCCGACGTGATCATCACCACCGGGGGGGTCTCGGTCGGCGATGCCGACCATGTGACCCGCGTGCTGCAGGCCTCCGGCCAGGTCGGCTTCTGGAAGCTGGCCATCAAGCCCGGGCGCCCCCTGGCCTTCGGGCATTTCGGCCAGGCCCACTTCTTCGGTCTGCCGGGCAACCCGGTGGCCGTAATGACCACCTTCGCCCTGCTGGTGCGCCCGGCCCTGCAGCAGCTGGCCGGGCGCGCAGCGACCGCACCGCAGACCCTGAACGCACGCCTGCTGGAAGACCTCCACAAGACCCCCGGGCGCAAGGATTTCCAGCGCGCGGTGCTGGAGACCGACGAACGCGGCTGGGTGGTGCGCGCCGCCGGCGGCCAGGGTTCACATCAGTTGCGCGCGATGAGCGAGGCCAACGCCTACGTCGTCCTGCCACGCGAATCCGCCGGGGCCCGTGCGGGTGACTGGGTGGAGGTCCTGCCGTTCCGGGAGATCTTTCCGACCCCCTGAGGCCGAGTCAGTCGGCCTGGATCAGCGCGGCGAATTCGCGCTCCAGCAGGGCCTCGTCACCGAGGTTGAGCTCGACCAGACGGCGCAGGTGGGAGGCGGATTCCAGCGGCATGGCCTCGATCTCCACGCCCAGCCACAGGCCCTCGTGCCAGCGCACCCGGCCCTCGAAGGTGATCCGCGCCTCCTCGCTGAGCGGGATGTCGACACTGACCTCGTCGCCATCGGCCATCGCGGGAAGATCCGCGCCCTCCAGCAGCACGCCCTTCAGGGAGATATCCTCCACCCGGACCGGGCCGCCCCCGCCATCGGTGAGCAGGGTAGCCGGAAATTCCAGGGGGATACGTTGAAAGCGTCGCTCCATGCGGCAAGACTACGCCCACTCCGCACCCGCGGCCAAATCCAGAACCACCCGGAACGCCCATGACCGAAACCGCCGCCTCGTCCATCGACGGCCAGCCCTCCAGCCTGCTGCGCCGCCTGGCCGCCATCGTCTACGACGCCCTGCTGCTGGTGGCGATCTGGATGGTCCTCGGCCTGCTGGTGGTCATCCTCGGCAACACCACCGGGCTGTACTCGCCCCGCGCCCATTTCGTGCTCAACCTGATCGTGGCCTGGGGGTTCTTCTACTGGTTCTGGACGCGCACCGGGCAGACGCTCGGCATGCAGGCCTGGAACATCCAGCTGCGCACCGAGGGCGGGCACGCCGTCAATGCCTGGCAGGCGACGCTGCGCTATCTGGTTGCGGTCGCCCAGTGGCTGGTGATCCTGATGGCCATCTGGGCGGTGCGCGAATACGGCGCGGTCGCCGTTACCGTGGTTACCGCGGCGGCGCTGTTCGCGATCGGCCTGTCGCAGTTCCACCCGCGGCGCTGGATGCTGCACGACTGGCTCACCGGCACCGAACTGGTGCGCATCCCCGGCCTCGCCAAACCCCGCTGGAAACAGAACCGCAAGACCTGACCTCAATCCGGTTGTTTGTTTCACCACGAAGCACACGAAGGCACGAAGAAGGGCAAAGGGCGGATTCACCACGGAGAACACAGAGGACACGGAGAAAGCCGAAAGGCTTTCGGATCGAACCTCGCCGGGACGGGTCGAGCCACGCGAAATCTACCGGGGGTGGTCGGTCCGCAGGCTTGATGCGATCTGTTGCGCACGTCGGCACACTGCCCGCCGCCAAACAAACACCGTTTTTCTCCGTGCCCTCCGTGCTCTCTGTGGTTCAATCGCTTTTGACCTGGCCCTTCTTCGTGCCTTCGTGCGCTTCGTGGTGCACAACCATCAGGGGGCGAGCCAGAGGCCGAGGTCGTCCAGGGCCTCGGCGATCTCGGTGGCGATGCGGCGGTAGCCGCGGGCGTTGGGGTGGACCGGGTCCGCGCGCAGATCGCTCTCGGACAGCACCCCCGAGAGCACGCCCTCGATCAGGGGCACCTGTTCCTCGTGCGCCAGCTCGCGGTAGATCGGGTCGTCCCGCAGGCGGCCGGTGGCCGCGCCCAGGGCGGAGGCCCGCGGCACCCCCAGCAGCAGGGGCTGGGCTCCATGGTCGCGAACGGTCTCCACCAGTAGACGCAGATCCTCGCGCACCGCGGCCGGGTCGCGCTGGCGCAGGAAATCGTTGCCACCCAGCCAGATCAGCACCAGATCGGGCTCGTGCGCGCGCAGGCTCGGGGCGAGACGCTCGCGGGCGCTGCTGGCGCGATCCCCGGGCACCCCGTCGTTGACGATCGTCCAGCCGGTGATCGCCGCCAGGCGCGCCGGGTAGTCCTCGCCCGCTCCGGCCCCGGTCCCGTGGGTCACACTGTCGCCGAAGGCCAGTACTGTCGCCTGGCGCGGGAGCGGATCGAAGTCGCCCGGGACGCCGCTCCCGCAGGCCACCAGCATGGCGACCAGCCCCAGCAGGAAGCCCGCGCGCAGCCAGGCCATCATGTCTGGCGCCCCATGCGATACAGCGCCACCAGTGCCAGGATCAGGAACAGCACGACCGGCAGGCTGGCGGCGACGAAGGGCGGCAGGTTGTAGACCAGCCCCAGGTGGGTCATCGCGCGCATCACGATGGCGAAGGACACGCCGATCGCGATGCCGATGAACAACCGCCGGCCGGCCCCGCCCTCGCGCTGGGAACCGAACAGGAACGGGATGGCCAGCAGCAGCATCACGAAGGTGCTGGCCGGCAGGGTCAGGCGTTGCCAGAACGCGACCTCATAGGGGGCCGAGTCCAGGCGATTCTCCTGCAGGTAGTCGATATAGCGCGCCAGATTCTGCGCCGCCATCTGGCCCGGCTCGACCACCAGCACGTCAAAGTACTCCGGTGCGATCAGACGCTCGATGGTCTCGGTCTCCAGACGCTCGGACTCGACACGTTCCAGCGACAGCCGCGAGCGTTCCACCTCCTGCAGCCGCCAGACCCCACCCTCGTACTGTGCGCTCTGGGCGCGCGTGATCTCGCGCGGCTCGCGGTTCGCATCCAACTCGATGATGCGCACCCCGATCAGCCGATTGTCCGGCAACACGGTATCCGCCTGCACCATGCGCCGGCCATCGCGTGCCCAAAGACCGATCGGGCTCACACTCAGCTGTTCGTCGAAGGCGGTCGCCTTCAGGTTCTGCGCCCGGCTCTCGGCGGCCGGGGCGAAGAACTCGCCCACCACCACCATCGCCACCACGACGACCAGGCCGGCCTGCATCACCCAGCCGATAAAGCGGCCCAGTGTCATCCCGGCCGCGCGCATCGCGGTCAGCTCGCTGTTCGCGGCCAGATTGCCCAGCCACAACAGACCACCCAGCAACGCCGCCGACGGCAGCATGTCGTACATCCGCCGCGGCAGGGTCAGCGCCACGTAAAGAAGCGCCTCGGTCAGCCCGTAGTTGCCTCGCCCGGTGTCGCGCAGCTCGTCGATCAGCGCGAACACCGCATCCAGCGCCACCAGCAGGACCACGGCCAGCGCGGTCCCGATCAGGACCTGGCGCATGATGTAGCGCCCCAGCACCGTCGTCATGGCGTCACCTCGTCACGCTCCATGGCCCGGCCGAGGCCCAGCATGCCCTTGCGCCAGGCGAGCACCAGCCAAAGCACCAGCATCGAGCCGTGCGTCCACCACAGGCCCAGGGCCAGCGGCGTGCGCCCGTCCGCCAGCTGGCCCTGCCCCAGGATCAACAGGTTGGCATACAGCACGTAGACGCCGATCGCCGCCGGGATACGCGCATAACGGCCGGTGCGCGGCGGCACCTGCGCCAGCGGCAGCGCGATCAGGCTCAGCACCAGGATCGACAGCGGCATGGCGAGGCGCCATTCCAGCTCCGCGCGGTGGTCGGGGCGATGCCGCTCCTCCCAGAGAGCCAGCGTCGACATCGCGTTCAGCGAGCGGCGCCCCGCCCCGGCGTCCGGTTCGGTGATCTGGGTCCGCAGGCGCTCGAACTCGAGCATGCGGAAGCTGCTTTCGCCCGGCACACCGACGTGGCGGTAGCCGTTCTCGAGGATCAGGAAGCCGCTGCCCTCCGCCCCGGGATCGGGGATCGCGCGCTCGGCCACGGTCACCTGCGCCTCGCCCTCCACCTCCCGGTAGATGAACACCTCCAGCAGCGCCTCGCGGTCTTCGCTCAGGCGCTCGGCGAAGAAGACCTGCTCGCCCACCCGCGAGCGCAGGAAACGCCCGGGGGTAATCCCGACCAGGTCGGAGCGCTGCTCGGCCAGGTCGCGGAACTGATCGATCTGGGCCTCGGTACGCGGCACCACCAGCATCATCAGCACCAGCAGCAGCAGCGTCGCGGGCACGGCCACCCACAAAAGCGCGCGATAAAGCGCGGCGAAGGACATGCCGCTGGCCTGCAGCGCGACCAGTTCGCTGTCGCGCTGCAACCGGCCCAGCACCAGCATGAAGGCCAGAAACAGCGCCACCGGCCAGAGGAAGACAATGCCCTTGAAGGCACCGAAGGCCACCAGCGGCGGCAGAAAATCGACCGGGATCGTGCCCTCGGCGACGTCCCGCAGCACCCGCGCCAGCACGCCGCCGATGATGACCAGCAGCAGGACGATGGTGACCGCGGTCTGGGTGACCAGCAGCTCGCGGGCGATGAAGCGTTCGGCACGGCGCAGAATCATGCGCGCATTACCCCGCGGCCCGCGCGGCGCGTGGTCGGTCGCCGCGTGGCGCTGGTACCATGATGGAACTCATTTTCGGGAGGCATTCATGCAATTCTCCGTCACCACTTCGACCCTCGACAAACCCCGCGCCGGCATCCGCGCCGCCGGCATCAATCACAAGCGCAATCCGGCCGCGGGCGCCAGTGCCCTGGATGCCGCGCGCGACGGCGAGATCGCGGCACTGCTGAAGGCCGGCGAGATGGATGGCGAGGCCGGCAGCCGGCTGTTGCTGCCCGGCGGTGGCAGCCCAGGCAATCAGGGGAAGGGTAGCGCACTCCTGATCGGCCTGGGGGCGAAGAAGGACTTCGACGCCCGCGCCGCGCGCAAGGCGGCGCAGGCCCTGGCCGCCGCACTGGTCGAGCGCCCGGCCACCAGCGCCGCGATCGCGGTCGCGGACTTCCAGCCGCGCGGCAAGGACATCGCCTGGGTGGTGCACACCCTGGTCGCGGCGATCTCGGAGGCCGCCTACCGCTTCACCCCGTTCAAGGGCAAGGAGAAGACCACCCCGGTGAAGCTGGACAAGATCCAGCTGTGCGTGGAGCGCAAGGACGCCGAGACCGCGAAGCAGGCCTGCACCGAGGCCGCGGCGATCGCCACCGGCGTGAACCGCGCGAAGGACCTGGGCAACACCCCGCCGAATGTCTGCTACCCGGAGAGCCTGGCCGACACCGCCCGCGAGATGGCGAAGCAATACAAGCAGCTGAAGGCCACGGTCCTGGACGAGAAGGACCTGGAGAAGCTCGGGGCTGGGGCCATCCTGGCGGTCGGCAAGGGTTCCGAGCGCCCGCCGCGCCTGATCGCGATGGAGTACTCCGGCGGCAAGAAGGGCGACGCCCCGGTGGTGCTGGTCGGCAAGGGCATCACCTTCGACACCGGCGGCATCTCGCTGAAGCCCGGCGCCGAGATGGACGAGATGAAGTACGACATGTGCGGCGCGGCCAGCGTGTTCGGGGTGATCGAAGCCTGCTGCGAGCTGGGGCTGCCGGTCAACGTGGTCGGCGTGGTCACCAGTGCCGAGAACATGCCCGATGGCCGCGCGACGCGCCCGGGCGACATCGTCACCACCCTGTCCGGGCAGACCGTCGAGATCCTGAACACCGACGCCGAGGGCCGTCTGGTGCTGGCCGACGCCCTGACCTGGGTTGAGCGTTACAAGCCGAAGGTGGTCATCGACATCGCCACCCTGACCGGGGCCTGCATCATCGCCCTGGGCCATCAGGGCGCGGCAATCCTGGGCAACAACGAGCGCCTGGCGAAGGGTCTTCTGGCCGCCGGCGAGGAGACCGGCGATCGCGGCTGGCAGCTCCCGCTGTGGCCGGAGTACCAGGAACAGCTGAAGAGCAATTTCGCCGACATGGCCAATATCGGCGGGCGCCCCGCCGGCACCATCACCGCCGCCTGCTTCCTGTCGCGCTATACCGAGGACTACACCTGGGCGCATGTCGACATCGCCGGCGTGGCCTGGAAGAGCGGCAAGGAGAAGGGCGCGACCGGCCGCCCAGTGCCGATGCTGATGCGCTACCTGCTCGACCAGGCCTGATCCGGGTCGGGCGCGGATGACCCACGTCAGCTTCTACCTGCTGCAGGACCCGGCCCCGGAGGCGCGCCTGCGCTTCACCTGCCGCCTGGCGAAAAAGGCCAGCGGCCAGGGCCATCGCGTGCACATCCACACCGGCTCGCCGGACCTGACGCGCACGCTGGACGAGTGGCTGTGGACCTTCGAGGACACCGCGTTCCTGCCGCACAGCACCGACGTGCGCGATGCGGACGTCCCGGTCTCCCTGCACGAGGCCCATGCCCCGTCGGATCGCTGTGATGTGCTGATCAACCTGGCGCCGGAGGTGCCAGAGTACTGCGGGCGCTTCGAGCGCGTCGCGGATATCGTCGGTGGCGAGGAGTCGGAACGCGAGGCGGGCCGCGCCCGCTACCGCTACTTCAAGGAACGCGGCTACCCGCTGGAGCACCACAACATCCAGTAAAGGGACGCTGACGGCGGCGGTTCAGACGCGCGGTGGCGGATCGGGAATCTCGCGCAGCCAGGCCTCCAGCTCGAACAGGGGCAGACCGACCACATTGGTGTAGGACCCCTCGATCCACTCGACAAAGGCGGCGCCGCGGCCCTGGATGGCATAGGCGCCGGCCTTGCCACGCGGCTCGCCGGTCGCCCAGTAGGCCGCGATGTCGGATGACGTCAGCGGGCGCATGCGCACGCGGGTCGTCACGGTACGCGCCCGCATGGATGCACCGGGCCGGCCCAGCGCCATGCCGGATACCACCCGGTGCTCCCCGCTGGAAAGGCGTTGCAGCATGGCCTCGGCATCGGCGCAATCCGCGGGCTTTCCCAGGGCCTCGTCGCCCACCGCGACGACGGTATCCGCGGCCAGCACCCACTGCCCCGGGATGCCGCACGCGATGGCCGCCTTGGCCTTGGCGATGGCGAGGCGTTCGACCAGCGCCTCTGGGGACTCGCCCGGTAACGGGGTCTCGTCCACGTCCATCGGGGCCACCTCGTAGGCGAGCTGGATCTGCTCCAGCAGTTCGCGGCGGCGCGGGGATGCGGAGGCCAGCAGCAGCGGATGAGCCACGGGCGTCACGCGCGGTGGTAGGGGTGGTTGTTCAGCAGCGACCAGGCGCGGTAGAGCTGCTCGGCGACCAGCACCCGCACCAGCATGTGCGGGAAGGTCAGCGGCGACAGCGACCAGGCCCATTCCGCACGGGTGCGCACGGCCTCATCCAGCCCCGCGGCCCCGCCGATCACCAGCGCGACATCGCGCCCGTCCTGCTGCCAGTCCGCCAGGCGCCGCGCGACGCCCCTGGTGTCCACGCCCTTGCCGCGCTCGTCCAGCAGAATCACGCGGGCGCCCTCGGGTATGGCCTTCAGCAGGATCTCGCCCTCGCGCCGCAGCAGCGTGGCCGTATCCATGGACTTGGCCCCGGAGGGACCGGCCAGGGCCTGCAGGTTCAGGTTCAGCTCGCGCGGCAGACGACCGGCGTACTCGTCGAACCCGGCCGCCACCCAGTCGGGCATGCGCTTGCCGATCGCAATCAGGTCCAGGCGCATGGCGGCGCGCCCCGGTCAGCCGCGCAGGCGGCGGACGCGCTCCAGGCTGGGGTCCTCGGGCGCGGCCTTTTCGGTATCCGCGGCCTCCTCGGCCAGCCAGAGCTTTTCCAGGTTGTAGAAGTCGCGGGTCTCCGGGAGCATCACGTGGACGATCACGTCGTTCAGGTCCACCAGCACCCACTCCTGGCTCTCCTGGCCCTCGACCCCCAGCGGCTGGATGCCGGCCTCCTTGGCCTTCATTGCCACCGACTCCGCGGTGGACTGCACGTGACGCCCGGAGGTCCCGGAGGCGATCACCATGTAGTCCGCCAGCGTGGTCTTGCCGCGCACGTCGATGCTGCGGATGTTCTGGGCCTTCATGTCGTCCAGAGCGGTAGTCACCAGCTCCAGGAGTTGTTCACTGTTCATGCTGTCGGTCATATCCCGTGATTGCGGTTCGACACGGCCCGGTACAGGCCGCGGTCGTGGATGTAGCGATTGACGGCGCCGGGGAGCAGGAAGCGCGGGCTGCGCCCGGCCTGCAGTTCATCCCGGATCGCGGTGGCGGAGATATCGAGCTGGGTCACCGGCTGGAAATAGACCCGCCCGCCCGGGGCATTGCGCAGCACCGCCGGGTCGCGGGTTGCGGCATTACCCAGCCAGCCCCCCAGATCCTGCGAGGCCGGGCTGCCGGGACGATGCGAGACCACGATATGCGCCAGATCGAAGATCTGCTTCCAGCGGTTCCACGACGGCAGGCCGGCGAAGGCGTCCATGCCCATGATCAGCACCAGCGGTGCCTCCGGCCCCAGCTCCTCGCGGAAGCTGAGCAGGGTGTCGACGGTGTAGGACGGCCCTTCGCGATCCAGTTCACGGCGATCGGCCACAAACCCCGGCACGTCCGCGATGGCACTCTCCACCATCGCCAGCCGGTCGTCGCTGCCGGTGCCCGGGCTCGCGCGATGCGGCGGCACGTGGCAGGGGATGAAGTGTACCCGTTCCAGGCCCAGATGCTGCTGGATCTCCAGCGCCGGACGCAGATGCCCGAAGTGGATCGGATCGAAGGTGCCGCCGAGGATCCCGATCACGCCGGGCGTGCCCCAGAGAGACGCTGATCCAATCGCGCGTCTTTCTCAGCCACGCACATGACCGTCGCCGAACACCACGTACTTGAGGGTCGTCAGCCCGTGCAGGCCCACCGGGCCGCGCGCGTGCAGCTTGTCGGTGGAGATGCCGATCTCCGCACCCAGGCCGTACTCGAAGCCGTCGGCGAAGCGGGTGGAGGCATTCACCATCACCGAGCTGGAGTCCACCGCGCGCAGGAAGCGCCGGGCCCGGGTGTAGTCCTCGGTCACGATGCTGTCGGTATGGTGCGAGCCATAGGTATTGATGTGGTCCATCGCCATATCGAGGTCGTCGACCACGCGGATCGCGAGGATCGGCCCCAGGTATTCGGCCACCCAGTCGTCCTCGGTGGCCTCGGCGATGTCCGTCCCGGTGTGCGCGAGGATGGCCCGGGTGCGCGCGCAGCCTCGCAGGCTCACCTGGTGTTCCCCCAGGGCCGCCGCCAGGCGCGGCAGGAAGGCCTCGGCCTGATCCGCGTGGACCAGCAGCGTCTCCATGGTGTTGCAGGTGCCATAGCGCTGGGTCTTGGCGTTCACCGCGACCGCCAGCGCCTTGTCGAGATCGGCCCCGCCGTCCACGTACACGTGGCAGACGCCGTCCAGGTGCTTGATCACCGGGATCTGCGACTCGTTGCTGACGCGTTCGATCAGGCCCTTGCCACCGCGCGGCACGATCACGTCCACGTACTGCGGCATGCGCAGCAGCGCGCCCACCGCCGCGCGGTCGGTGGTCGGCACCACCTGCACCGCCTCGCGCGGCAGCCCGGCCTGCTCCAGCCCGGCCTGGATGATCGCGGCCAGGGCCTGATTCGAGTGCAGGGCCTCGGAGCCGCCGCGCAGGATCGCGGCGTTGCCGGACTTCAGGCACAGCGCGGCGGCGTCGATGGTCACGTTCGGGCGCGACTCGTAGATGATGCCGATCACGCCCAGCGGTACGCGCATCTGGCCGACCTGTATGCCGCTTGGCTGATAGGCCATGTCGGAGATGGTGCCCACCGGATCGGGCAGGCCCGCCACCTGGCGGCAGCCCTCGATCATGGTGTCGATGCGGGCATCGGTCAGCGCCAGGCGGTCCAGCATCGCGGCGTCCAGGCCGCGCTCGCGTCCGGCCTCCAGGTCGCGACTGTTGGCCTCCGCCAGTTCGGCACGGCGCGCGGCGATGCCCTCGGCGATCGCGTGCAGGGCCGCGTTCTTCGCGCCCGGCTCGGCCTCGGCCATGCGCCGCGAGGCCACGCGCGCGGCACGGCCCAGCGCCTCGACCTGGGCGATCACATCGTCGGCTACGGATTCGGTGGGGTTCACGGCAGCGTTCATGCGGTCAGACTCGTTCCGGGTTCAGGGCGGGTTCGGCCACGGTCAGCGGGCGCCCCGCCATACGGGCCACCAAGTCTAGCAACCCCTGCCGGGCATTGCCGTTTTCCTGACCCTTGATCACGCGATCCACGCGCGCGGCCTCGGCCAGCAGGCCCCGCGCCTGCGTCAGGCTCAACCGCGACATCGCCTGGCGCAGGGCCTTCTGGCCATCGCCGAAGCTGCCCTGGAAGGCCTCCTTGTCGGGCGCGCCGGCGGCCTTGCGCTCCATCGCCTGCACCAGCAGCCGGCATTCGCGCGCCAGCGCCCAGAGGATCAGCGGCTCGGCCTGGCCCTCCTCAAGCAGCCCCTCCAGCATGCGCAGCGCATGGCGGACATCGCCGCGCAGCGCGGTCGGCGCCAGGGCGAACAGCTCGAAGCGCGCCGAATCGGTGGTGGCCTCCGCCATTACGGTCTCGTCGATCTCGGTGACGCCGGCCAGCGCCAGCTTCTCGATCTCCTGACGCGCGGCCAGCAGGTTGCCCTCCACCCGCGCGACCAGCAGCGCCAGCGCCGGGTCGGTGATGCGCAGCCCGTTCTTCTGCAGGCGCGCGCGGATCCAGCTGCCCAGCTGGGCCGGCGGCACCGGACGCGCATGGATCACCACCGCGCGGTTTTCCAGGGCCTTGAACCAGGCGGCCCGGCGCATGTCGCGGTCCGGCCTGGGGAGCTGCAACAGCAGCACCAGATCGTCCTGCGGCTCGCCGGCATAGGCCTTCAGGTGGTCACCACCGGTCTTGCCCGGTTTGCCGGTGGCCAGGCGCAGGTCCAGCACCGTGCGCTCGGCGAACAGCGAGCGGTCGCGGATCGCGGCCTCGAACGGCCCCCAGTCGGACTGCGCGGTCAGGTCCAGCACCGTGCGCTCGAGGAAGCCCTGCTCGCGGGCGGCCGCGCGGATCGCGTCGGCCGCCTCGATCGCCTGCAGCGGCTCCTCGGCCAGCAGCAGGTAGATCGGCGCCAGCCCGCGGGCGAGATCCTGCTCCAGGCGGGCGATATCCAGCGCCATTACGGGGCCGGGTCCTCCACCGCCTCGCGCAGCGTACCGTCCGGCTCGGTCAGCGCCGCAATGCGGCGCTGCAGCTGGCTGACGATGTCACGGTCCATCGCTTCGCGCAGGGTGGCCTCGCGCTCACCGCGGCTGAGCACGGCGGTCCCGTCGAACAGGTAGATGCGCGAGGCGCGCAGCGGCCCCAGGTCCACCGCCTCGCCGTCCACCGGGCGCAGGCGGGCGTTGACCGTGCGGATCAGTTCGTACTCGGAGACCCGGGCAGCCTCGGTCACCGACAGGGTGCGGCGCTGATCGTTGACCGAGCGGATCTCGAGGATCGCACCCTGCCCTTCCGGCCGCTGATTGACGATCTCCACGCCGGAGGCGCCCAGGGTCACGGCCAGTTCGCGGTACAGCGAGTCGCGCGTATTGATGCCGGTGATCTGCACTGGCTGCAGCGCCTCCGGCCACTCGCCACTGCCCCGCAGCTGGAATCCACAGGCAGCCAGCGCGGCCACCAGCACCAGCACCAGCCCCGCACGCAGCAGGCCGGTCATTGCGGCTTCACCACGAAGTTGACCAGCCGGCCCGGGACCACGATCACCTTGACCACGTTCTGCCCCTCGATATGGCGCTGAACGTTCTCGTCGTTGCGGGCAACACTCTCGATCGCGTCCTTGTCGGCGCCGGCCGGCACCGCAATCTCGGCGCGGCGCTTGCCGTTCACCTGCACCGCCAGGGTCTCCTGCGCGGCCTGGCGTGCGGCCTCGTCGACGGCCGGCCACGGGGTTGCCGCCACCAGGTCGTCGTGCCCCAGGGCCTGCCACAGGGTCTCGGTCACGTGCGGGATGATCGGCGCCAGCATACGCACGATGCCCTCCAGGGCCTCCTGACGCACGGCCACGGCCTGCGCACCATCCTTCGGGAATTTGCCGAGGTCGTTCAGCAGCTCCATGTTCGCGGCCACGGCCGTGTTGAAGGTCTGGCGCCGCCCGATGTCGTCGGTCACCTTGGCGATGGTGTCGTGCAGCTTGCGCCGCAGCTCGCGCCCGGCGTCGTCCAGGGCGTCCACGTCCAGGGCACCCGGGGCATCACCATTCACGTGCTCGTGCACCGCCCGCCACAGGCGCTTGATGAAGCGATGCGCGCCCTCCACGCCGGAATCGGACCACTCCAGCGACAGGTCCGGGGGGGCCGCGAACATGGTGAACAGCCGCGCGGTATCGGCGCCGAAGCGCTCGATCAGGGCCTGGGGGTCCACGCCGTTGTTCTTCGACTTGGACATCTTCTCCATGCCGCCGACCATGACCGGCTGACCATCCTCGCGGTGGCGCGCGGCCTTCACCGAGCCGTCCTCGGCGCGCTCCAGCTCGACATCGGCCGGGTTGATCCAGTCCTTCCCGCCGTCACCGCGTTCGCGGTAGAAGGTCGGCGCGATCACCATGCCCTGGGTCAGCAGCCGGGTGAATGGCTCGTCGGAGGCCAGCAGGCCCTCGTCGCGCAGCAGCTTGTGGAAAAAGCGCGCATACAGCAGATGCAGCACCGCGTGCTCGATCCCGCCGACGTACTGATCCACCGGCAGCCAGTGATCGGCGCGCGCATCGAGCATGGCCGTTTCATTGTCGGCGCAGGCGTAGCGGGCGAAGTACCAGCTGGATTCGAAGAAGGTGTCGAAGGTATCGGTCTCGCGCCGTGCCGGCTTGCCGCATTCCGGGCAGGTTGCCTCGAAGAACTCGGGCATGCGCGCCAGCGGCGAGCCGGCGCCGTCCGGGATCACGTCCTCCGGCAGGCGCACCGGCAGGTCCGCCTCCGGCACCGGCACCGCCCCGCAGTCGTCGCAGTGGATCACCGGGATCGGGCAGCCCCAGTAGCGCTGGCGCGAGATGCCCCAGTCGCGCAGGCGGTAGTTGCGCCGGCGCCGGCCCAGCCCGGCCTGCTCCAGGTGTTCGGCGATCGCGGCCTTGGCCGCCTCGGAGGCCTGCCCGTCGAAGTCGCCGGAGTTCACCAGCACACCGGGATCGGTGAAGGCCGCGGCCTGTACGTCGCACTCGGTACCGTCGGCCGGGGCGATCACCTGCCAGATCGGCAGGTCGTATTTCGTCGCGAACTCGTGGTCGCGTTCGTCGTGTGCCGGCACCGCCATCACCGCGCCGGTGCCGTATTCCATCAACACGAAGTTGGCGACCCAGACCGGGACCTCCGCACCAGTCAGCGGATGGCGGGCGGTAAAGCCCAGCGACCGACCCTTCTTCTCCATGGTCGCCAGATCGGCCTCGGCCACCCCGCCTTGCGCGCAGTCAGCGACGAACGCAGCCAGTTCGGCATCATGTTCCGCCAGCGCCTGCACCCGCGGGTGTTCCGGGGCCAGCGCCATGTAGGAGACGCCGAACAGGGTGTCCGGACGCGTGGTATAGACGGTCAGCGGTTCGCCGCCATCCACCGCGAACTCCAGCTCCACGCCCTCGGAACGCCCGATCCAGTTGCGCTGCATGGTGCGCACCTGGTCCGGCCAGCCGTTGAGGTCGTCCAGGGCCTCCAGCAGCTCGTCGGCGTAGTCGGTGATGCGCAGGAACCACTGCGGCATCTCGCGGCGCTCGACCAGCGCGCCGGAGCGCCAGCCACGGCCCTCGATCACCTGCTCGTTGGCGAGTACGGTCTGGTCCACCGGGTCCCAGTTCACGGTCGCCTTCTTGCGATAGACCAGGCCCTTCTTCAGC
The DNA here is from genome assembly GCF_000377405.1 of Thioalkalivibrio sp. ALE31. Taxonomy (GTDB): domain Bacteria; phylum Pseudomonadota; class Gammaproteobacteria; order Ectothiorhodospirales; family Ectothiorhodospiraceae; genus Thioalkalivibrio. The sequence continues at coordinate 62,175 of NZ_KB905023.1, forward strand.
AGGCGCACGAACAGCCACTGTTCCCAGCGGTAGTAGTCGGCATCGCAGGTCGCGAACTCGCGCGACCAGTCGTAGGCAAAGCCCAGGCGCTTGAGCTGGGTGCGCATCTGCTCGATGTTCTGGCGCGTCCACGCGGCCGGCGGGACGTGGTTCTGCATCGCCGCGTTTTCCGCCGGCAGGCCGAAGGCATCCCAGCCCATCGGCTGTAGCACGCTTTTGCCCTGCATGCGCTGGAAGCGGGCGATCACGTCACCGATGGTGTAGTTGCGCACATGCCCCATGTGCAGCTTGCCCGAGGGGTAGGGGAACATGGACAGGCAGTAGAACGGCTCGCCGGCGGCGTCCTCGCGCGCGCGGAAGCAGTCGGCCTCCTCCCACTGGCGCTGTGCCTGCGCCTCGACCGCCTCGGGGGAATAGTGCTCCTGCATGCGCCTCACCTGTCCTGATCGCCGAAAACAAAGAACTGCGCAGAATACCAGCGCCCCCCACCCCCTCCAAGGGAAACAGCGCCCCGCAGCCTCGCGCGGCGCAGGGCAGAGATCCGGAGGGACACCCGGATCACCGGCGGCCTGTGAACCGCGTCACGTCAATTCAGGAACATGCCCCCGGCTCGGACTGCCTCACTGGGTAAAGCAACCGGAAACGTTGAACCTGACGTTCCAAGGAGGAAGGACATGCACGAGAAGGACGAGATCCCCGTTGTGCAGCGGGCCTACCCGGAGGATCTGGGCGAGACCCATCCCGAACACACGCCCGAGACCGACTCGCCCGCGATCCGTGAAGTCGCGCCCGAGGACCTCGGCACCTGGCTCGGCAAGGGCTGGCGCGACCTCTGGAAGACGCCGGTGGCCCTCGTACACGGCCTGGTGATTGCGCTGGCCAGCCTGGTCCTGTTGGGCCTGTCGTGGAACCAGCCGTGGATGGCCTTTTCCTTCCTCGCCGGCATCCTGCTGCTCGGCCCTGTACTCGCGGTGGGGGTGAACTACCTGGCGCTGCAGAAGGAACGCGGCGAGCCGGGCGGTGCCGGACTCGGCTGGCTGGGCACCCTCGGTGGCTCGATCTGGGGCTTCGCCGCGCTCCTGGCCGTGCTGTTCGTGATCTGGGCCAGTTTCGTGTGGATGTGGATCGCGGTCCTCAACATCGGCGAACTCGCCATGATGGGGCAGTTGCACCATCTGGTGGGTGCGATGCTCGGCAGCGGCGCCGGGATCATCTCGCTGGTGGGGGTCGTGCTGGCCGCCATCGTGTTCGGGCTGGTGGTCTTCGCCCTGAGCCTGGCGACCATCCCGGCCCTCCTGGATCACCGGGTGCGCGCCGATGCCCCGCAAAAGAGCCTGATCGAGTCCATTGGTGTCAGCCTGAAGGCCTTCAACCACAACCCGGGCACCCTGATTCTGTGGGCCCTGATCATCACGGCCCTGTTCATGGTGTCGATCGCAACCGGCCTGCTGGCCCTGATCGTGATCTTCCCGTGGCTGGGTTTCGCCATGTGGCATGGCTACCGGGATATGGTCGAGGCAAGCTGAGCTCCGACAGGCCAAGCGCGGTCGTCCCCGGGGCGCGGGCTCCGGGGACCACCGCGCTCGTGCTAACGTTAGGGACACGCCACCATCTACGCTCGCAAAGGAGAGGCCGATGAGCGAAGAACAGAAGGATCAGGAGCGCGAATCGCGCCTGAGCGATGCCTATCACCGCATGCTGAACGAGGTCACCGAGGACCTCGAGAAACTGGAAGACAAGACCAGCAAGGCCATCACCGAGGCCCTGGAGAACGCCCGCGACCGTGTGCAGAAGGCCAGCGACCTGACCCGCGAAGAGGCCCACGAGGTGATGGACTACCTGCGCCGCGACCTGCAGGACCTCGGCGCCTACCTGGACAGTCGCAGCTCTGACTGGCGCGGCTGGCTGCAGATCGATCTGGGCCTGATCGAGGCCGGCATCAAGAACGCCCTGGAGCGGATCGCCGACCGCACCCGGATCGAGATCACCGAACTGACCGCGCGCGCCCAGGTGATGGGCGAGTGGCACACCGGCGAGATCACCGGCCCGGGCGAGCTGCTGTGCAAGAAGTGCGGCCATCCGCTGCACATGACCCGGGTCGGCCGCATCCCCCCGTGCTCCAACTGCCACAACACCACCTTCCGCCGCGGCCCCGGAGGCACCGAGGCGGAGTAACCCCTCCGGGGACAGGTTCAGTCGGCGCCGCGGGCGCCGCGCCGGCGCCCGACGGCGGCACCGGCAACCACCAGCACCAGCGCGGCAAGCACGGCCGGCCCCGCCCCGGTGGCGGTCGCCGGCGTCACGCCCTGGCGCGGCTGCAGGGTGCCGGTGACTACCTCGCGGGTAAACGAGCCCGAACGTTCCAGGATGCGGCCATCGGCATCGATCAGGGCCGAGATCCCGGTATTGGTCGCGCGGATCATCGGGCGCCCGGTCTCCACCGCCCGCACCCGGGCGATCTGCAGATGCTGGGCCGGCGCCAGGCTGTCGCCGAACCAGGCGTCGTTGGAGACATTGACCAGGAATCCCGCCTCCGGCAGCGCGGCCCGGATGTGGCGCGAATACGCAGACTCGTAACAGATGCTGACCCCGGCCGTCTGGCCGGCCACCCGCATGCGCCCGTCACCGGTCCCCGGGGACAGGTCGGACATCGGGATCGCCAGCAGCCGGTCCAGCCAGTCGAGCTGGCCGCGCAGCGGGATATATTCGCCGAACGGGACCAGCTGGCGCTTGTTGTACCCCGCGCCGGTGGTCACGTTGATCACCGAGTTGTAGACGTGACGGCCGGCCGAAGCATGGTCGAACACCCCGACCAGCAGCTCGGCATCGTGCTCCGCCAGCGACTGCGCGAGCTGCCCCAGCGGGCGCTGCACTTCCACATAGAACGCCGGGATCGCGGTCTCCGGCCAGACCACCAGATCCACGTCCCCTGCCTCGCGGGTCAGTTCCTGGTAGATCCCCAGCGAATACTCGATGCCGTCGGCATCCCACTTGCGTGCCTGATCGATATTGCCCTGCACCATGGCCACCGAGAGCGCCTCGCCGCCCGGCTCTACCCAGCGTGCGAGCCCCGGCACGAGCGAAGCCAGCACCAGCACCCCGACCAGCCCCGCGCCCGCCCCGCGCTGCCCGGCCCGGAACACGCTGACCACGGCCACCGCCAGCAGTGCCACGACCAGCCCCGCCCCCAGCTCGCCGGCCAGCGGCAGCCAGGGCTGCAGCGGTGTGTCCAGCACGGTGTGCCCGAACAGGAGCCAGGGAAAGCCGGAGAACAGCCAGGAGCGCGCCAGCTCCATCAGCACCAGGCCACCGGCCAGCGCCAGCATCCCGGCCGGACGCCCCAGCGGCAGGAAGCGCGCCGCCAGCGCGGCCAGCAGCGCCGGATAGACCGCCATGGCCAGCACAAACAGCACGGTAATCAGCGAGGCCACGACCAGCGGGGCCTGGCCGAACACCAGCAGGCTGTTGAAGATCCAGGTCACCCCGACGCCGAAAAACCCGAGACCAAAGGCATAGCCGATCCCGGCGGCCCGGCCCGGGGTCACCCCGGGCAGCAGGGCAAACCAGGCGGCCAGGGCCAGTGGGGCCGCCAGGAACCAGCCCACCGGGGCAAAGGCCAGGGTCGCCCCCGCCCCGGCCAGCAGGGCCACCAGCCCCGCGGCCCAGGGCGGCAAGTCCGCGACACGGATCGGCATGACCGTCAGGGGGCGCGGTGGTCGCCCGGCTCCGGGGCCGGGCCATCGAATGGCTGCGCCCCCTCGCCGGTGGTCACGCGGCCATCCGGCTCCGGCAGGCGCATCTCCAGCAGATGCAGACGCCGGTTGTCGGCCCGCAATACGCGAAACTGCATGCCATCCACCACGATCTGTTCGCCACGCCGCGGCACATGCCCGAAGTGCGACAGCACCAGGCCTCCGATGGTGTCGAAGTCGGCCTCGCTGTAGGCGGTCTGGAAGTAGGCGTTGAACTCCTCCATCGGCGTCAGCGCCTTGATGGTGTAGCGCCCGCCGGGGTGCTGCATGATCTGGGTCAGGTAGTCCTCGACATCGTGCTCGTCCTCGATCTCGCCGACGATCTGCTCCAGCACGTCCTCGATGGTCACCAGTCCGGCCACGCCACCGTACTCGTCCACCACGATCGCCATGTGGTTGCGGCTCAGGCGGAACTCCTTCAGCAGCACGTTCAGACGCTTGCTCTCCGGCACGAACACCGCCGGGCGCAGGATCTCCTGCATGTCGAAGGCAGCATCGTCGGGCTCGCCGAAGAAGCGCAGCAGGTCCTTGGCCAGCAGGACGCCAACGACCTCGTCACGGTGATCCCCGACTACCGGCAGCCGCGAGTGCGCGGAGGCCACCACGTCGGGGAGAAACTCGGAGAGCCCCGCATCCCGGCGGACCACTTCCATCTGCGCGCGCGGGATCATGATGTCGCGCACCTGCATGTCGGCCACGTTGAGCACGCCCTCGAGCATGGTCAGGGCCTCGGGGTCGACCAGTTCGCGGGCGTGGGCGCCCCGCAGGGTCTCGATCAGCTCGCGGCGGGTAGCCGGTTCGCGGCGCGGACGCAGGGTCTCGGCGACGCGGGCCAGCCAGCGCCGCCAGATCGGTTGCTCGTCGGGTTCGGGTTCAGGCATCGGGGGCGTTTCCGGCTGGGTTCGGCGTCAGCGCGCGGGCCGGATGCTCGGCGTAGGGGTCGGGATAGCCTAACCCGGTCAGGATGGAGCGCTCAACGGCCTCCATCCGCGCGGCCTCGTCCGGCGTCTGGTGATCCATCCCCTGCAGGTGCAGCATCCCGTGCACCACCATGTGGTGGTAGTGGGCGGCCAGGGGCTTGCCCTGCTCCACCGCCTCGCGCGCCAGCACCGGCGCGCACAGGATGACATCGCCGAGATAGGCGTTCGCCTCGGGCGGCAGACCGGGCGGCAGCTCCGGTGCGGGGAAGGACAGTACATTGGTCGCGTAGTCGCGGCCGCGGAAGACATGGTTCAGGGTGCGCCCCTCGTCGACATCCACCAGGCGCAGCGTCACCGCAGCCTCGCCGGCCCCGCGCCAGGCCGCGCGGGCCGCGCGGTGCAGGGTGGTGGCAGCCGGCAGGCCGGCGCGCGGCACGGCGTACTGCACCGCAACCTCAAGCCCCATCGGCGTCCTGCCCGTCCACAGCGGCGCCGGCACCGGACTCGGGCGCCGCATCCGGTTTGCCGGAGGCGCTGTCGTGGGCGTCGTAGGCCTCCACAATGCGCTGCACCAGCGGATGGCGCACCACGTCACCCGCCTGGAAGCGGGTGATATGTACACCCTCCACGTCGTTCAGGATCTGCATCGCGTGCTTGAGCCCGGAGCGCTGGCCGCGCGGCAGGTCGACCTGGGTGATGTCGCCGTTGACGACCGCCGTGGAACCAAAGCCGATGCGGGTCAGGAACATCTTCATCTGCTCAACCGTGGTGTTCTGCGCCTCGTCGAGGATGATGAAGGCCTCGTTCAGCGTGCGCCCGCGCATGTAGGCCAGCGGGGCCACCTCGATCACCTGACGCTCCATCAGGCGCGCGGTCTGGTCGAAGCCCATCAACTCGTAGAGGGCGTCGTACATCGGGCGCAGGTAGGGGTCGATCTTCTGCGCCAGGTCGCCGGGCAGGAACCCCAGGCGCTCGCCGGCCTCCACCGCCGGGCGCACCAGCACCAGTCGCTGCACGCGGTCCTGCTCCAGCGCCGCGACGGCGGCGGCGACCGCGAGGAAGGTCTTGCCGGTACCGGCCGGCCCGATGCCGAAACTGAGGTCGTGCTGCGCAATCGCCGCCAGGTATTTCGCCTGGCGCGGGCCGCGCCCGCGGATCACCGCGCGCTTCAGGCGCAGCGATGGATCGCCCGCATTGCCGTCGGGCTCGGCCAGGCCTTCGACATGCGCCGTCTGCAGCGCCGTATGCACCTGTTCCAGGCTGACCGGCTCCTCCTGCGCCATGCGATGGAGGTCGTGGATCAGCGCCCCGGCGGCCTGCACCGCGGTCTTCGGACCGGTCAGATTAAAGCGCGGTCCGCGGTTGTGCACGGCCACGCCCAGGCGCGACTCGATCAGGCGCAGATGGGCATCCAGCGGCCCGGAGATCCGCGCGAGCGTCTCCTGGTCACCGGGTTCCAGGGTGAAATCCAGACGATTGGCCATGCGCTAGGGAACCACTGAACAATGTGCATGTTCGCGCTCGAGTCGCTTTTGCTCGCTGACCAGGCGCGGTGAGTGAAGTGTAGCCTGGCTACATGAACGAGCCGCAACGCCGTCCGCGGGCAAAAGCGGCCGAGCCCCGGCTTCAAATGATTTGTGGGGTTGGCACCCCATGTTCCCCGATCCTGCGTTGCGGCCCTTGCCGGTAGAACCACTACCGCCTGCGGACCGCGCCTTGACTCGGAAAACATGGGGTGCCAACGCGAACATGCACATTGTTCAGTGTTTCCCTAGGCGCCGACGGCCGCAGACATGGCCCGCTCCACGGTTCGGCCGCGCAGGGAATGCGCCAGGGCATCGGTGATCTCGACCGGGATCATCTGCCCGATCAGGCCGGGGTCGCCGGCGAAGTTCACGATGCGGTTGTTCGCCGTGCGTCCGGCCAGTTCGCCGGGATTGCGCTTGGCCGGGCCCTCGACCAGCACGGGCTCGATGTTGCCGACCATGGCCTGGTTGCGTTCGCGCCCGTGCTGCTCGATCAGGGCCTGCAGCTCGGCCAGGCGGGCCTTCTTGGTGGCCAGCGGCACGTCGTCCGGCAGTGAGGCCGCCGGTGTGCCCGGGCGGGCGCTGTAGATGAAGCTGAAGGAGAAGTCGAAGTGCAGCTCCTCGATCAGCTTCATGGTCGCCGCGTGGTCGGCATCCGTCTCGCCGGGGAAGCCGACGATGAAGTCGGAGGACAGGTCCAGGTCCGGGCGCGCCTCGCGCAGGCGGCGGATCTTGGACTTGTATTCCAGGATCGTGTGGCCGCGTTTCATCTGCGCCAGGATGCGGTCGGAGCCGCTCTGTACCGGCAGGTGCAGGTGGCTGACCAGCTTGGGCTCGTCGGCAAAGGCCTGGATCAGCGAATCGGAGAACTCCACCGGGTGCGAGGTGGTGAAGCGGATGCGTTCGATCCCGTCCACCGCGGCGACGTAGTGGATCAGCAGCGCGAGGTCGGCGGTATCGCCATCCTCCATCGGTCCCCGATAGGCGTTCACGTTCTGCCCCAGCAGGTTGATCTCCCGGACGCCCTGCGCGGCCAGCGCCACCACCTCGGCGATCACGTCGTCGAACGGCCGGCTGATCTCGTCGCCGCGGGTATAGGGCACCACGCAGAAGCTGCAGTACTTGGAACAGCCCTCCATCACCGAGACGAACGCGGTCGGGCCATCGGCCTTCGGCTCGGGCAGGCGGTCGAACTTCTCGATCTCGGGGAAGGAGATGTCCACCACCGGCGCCCGCTCGCGGCGTACCGACTGGATCATCGCCGGCAGGCGGTGCAGCGTCTGCGGGCCGAACACCAGGTCCACATACGGCGCACGTTCGCGCAGGGCGTCGCCCTCCTGGCTGGCGACACAGCCCCCCACGCCGATGATCACCTCCGGCCGGCGCTCCTTGATCTGGCGCCAGCGCCCCAGCAGCGAGAACACCTTCTCCTGCGCCTTCTCGCGGATGGAGCAGGTGTTCATCAACAGGACATCGGCCTGCTCCGGATCGTCGGTACGCTCGGCCCCGTGCAGCTCGCGCAGCGCGTCGAGCATGCGATCGGAGTCGTACTCGTTCATCTGGCAGCCGTGCGTCTGAATATAGACCTTGCGGATCATGCTCTCGGTACTTCGCTGGTTGGGCCGGTCAGGGATCGCCGTGCGTTCTAGAAGGGGACGTCGTCGTCATCAAAGCCACCGGAGACCGGGGCGCTGCTGCGGTTGCCACCCTGCTGGCCGCCACCGCCATAGGCATTGCCGCCGCCATAGCCCGGGTCCTGATCGAACCCGCCACCGCCGCCGCCCCCGCGACCGCCGATCAGCTGCATGTCGTTGGCGACCACCTCGGTGCTGTAGCGGTCGTTGCCGGACTGGTCCTGCCACTTGCGCGTCTGGATCTTGCCTTCGATATAGACCTGCGAGCCCTTGGACAGATACTGCGCGGCGATATCCGCCAGGCGCCCGAACATCACCACCCGGTGCCATTCGGTGTTCTCGCGCTTCTCGCCGGAATTCTTGTCGGTCCACTGTTCCGACGTTGCCAGACGCAGGTTGGTGACGGTAACCCCGTTGGGGGTCTCGCGCTTTTCCGGGTCGGCCCCGAGGTTGCCGAGCAGGATGACTTTGTTGACGCCGCGGGCCATGGGGCCTCCTTCAGTCGGGCATGGAGAGACAGACCCGATAGTGTAGCAGCCCGCCCCCGCCGCGACAGTGCACCGGTCCACGACGCGGAGCGGGCACGTCCTGCCGGCGCTACCGGGAGGGCGGGCGCGCCAGCCAGGCCGCCAGCTCGGGGGTATCCGGACCGCCGGGCTCCACCTTCAGGTAGAGGGACCCGGCGTCCGGCGACAGCTCGGCCTCGTGCACCCCCGGCCAGTGCGCGATCAGGCGCAGCAGCTCGGCCTCGCGACCGGACCAGTGGGCGGGCAGCGCCAGCACGCGGTTGGAGCGGTAGCGCGGCTGCATCCCGCGCGCCCCCCACCACCACAGCAGCAGCAAAGGCACCCCGGCGAGGAACACGCCGACCGGCCCGGCGACCGTCAGCAAGGCGCCCCCCAGCATCCCGCCGGCGAAGATCCCGAGGAACTGCGCGGTGGCGAAGCCGCCCATCGCGGTGCCCTTGTGGGCCACCGGCGCCACGCGTGCCACCAGGGACGGCAATCCGGCCTCCAGCAGATTGAACGCGGCGAAGAACAGGATCATCAAGGCGCCCAGCGTCCACAGGCCGCCACCGTCCAGCACCAGCAGGGCCAGCAGGACCTGCACCCCGGCCAGCAGGAGGATCGCCGCGCGCAGCACGGCGTGCACGCGCCGCCGCCGCTCGCCGAAGATGATCCCCGGCAGCATCAGCACGAACCCCGCCAGCAGGACCGGCACATAGAACTTCCAGTGACTCGCCCCGGGCAGCGCCAGGGTCTCCAGCAGCAGGACCGGGATCACCAGGAAGTTCGCGGCCAGCACCAGGTGCAGCACAAAGATGCCGAGATTCAGGCGCAGCAGGTCGGGGGCGCGCAGGACCCGCGGCAACGCGGACCACACCGGCACCATGTCCGGATGCCTGCGCACCCGATCCGGGCTCGGCACCCACAGGAACAGGATCACGATCGCGACCAACCCGAGCAGCGCAGAGAGGCCGAAGACCCCCTCCAGCCCCGCCGCACGGTCCACCAAGGGGCCCAGGGCCATCGCGGCGGTAAAGGTCAGACCGATGGTCAAGCCGATGGCAGCCAGCGCCCGCATCCGACGCTCCTCGCCGACCAGGTCCGCCGTCAGGGCCAGGATCACCGCGGCCACCGCGCCGGCCCCCTGCAGGGCACGCCCGAGGATGATGCCGTGGATGGTCTCCGCCAGCGCGGCCACCAGGCTGCCGGCAACGAACAGCAGCAGGCCGGCCAGGATCAGCGGCTTGCGCCCCACGCGGTCGGACAGCAGCCCGAACGGGATCTGCAGAATCGCCTGGGTGAGGCCGTAGATCCCCAGCGCCAGCCCCATCAGCAGCGGAGTCGCGCCAGGGATACGGTCGGCATGCAGCATAAAGACGGGCAGGACCATGAACAGGCCCGCCATGCGCACGCCATAGATCGCCGCGAGCCCGGTGGTGGCGCGCAACTCGCGCGGGCTCATGGCGTCCGGAACCGGCGCATGGACGGAGGGGTGTTCATGGCAGCGGAGTTTACCGGCAACCCCGGCGCGGAAACCATGGCGCCGCACGCCCGGGTGTTAACATGGTCGGTTTGCGGTACCCCGGATCGCCGGGCACACCGCGCGACGCAACCCGGTGGAGTCGACCCAGCCCCATGGACAGCATCAGCATTCGCGGCGCCCGTACCCATAACCTGAAAAACGTGGACCTCGATCTGCCGCGCGAGCGGCTGATCGTGATCACCGGCGTCTCCGGCTCGGGCAAGTCGTCGCTGGCCTTCGACACCCTGTTTGCCGAGGGCCAGCGCCGCTACGTGGAGAGCCTGTCCACCTATGCCCGGCAGTTCCTGTCGATGATGGAGAAACCCGACGTCGACCAGATCGAGGGCCTGTCGCCGGCGATCTCCATCGAACAGAAGAGCACCTCGCACAACCCGCGCTCCACCGTCGGCACCATTACCGAGATCTACGACTACCTGCGCCTGCTGTTCGCCCGCGCCGGCGAACCGCGCTGCCCGGAACATGGCGAGACCCTGGCCGCACAGACCATCTCGCAGATGGTGGACCAGGTGCTGGAGCTGCCGGAGGGCGACAAGGTCATGCTGCTCGCGCCCGTGGTGCGCGGACGCAAGGGCGAGCATCACAAGATGCTGGAGGCGATGCGTTCCCAGGGGTACCTGCGCGCGCGCATCAATGGCGGGATTCACGACCTCGATGCCCTGCCGGCGCTGGACCCGAAGCGCAAGCACAACATCGAGATCGTGATCGACCGCTTCCGCGTGCGCGAGGACCTGCGCCAGCGTCTGGCCGAGTCCTTCGAGACGGCCACCGAGCTCGCCGACGGCCTGGCCCTGATCGCCTGGATGGACGAGCCGGAACGCGAACCGATGATCTTCTCCGCCCGCTTCGCCTGCCCGGTCTGCGGGTATGCGCTGCGCGAGCTGGAGCCGCGCCTGTTCTCGTTCAACAACCCGGCCGGGGCCTGCCCCACCTGCGACGGCCTGGGCGTACACCAGTTCTTCGATCCCGAGCGCGTGGTCTCGCAGCCGGAGCTGAGCCTGGCCGGCGGGGCCGTGCGCGGCTGGGACCGACGCAACGCCTGGTACTTCAGCCTGCTGACCAGCCTGGCCCGGCACTACGGCTTCGACGTAGAGACCCCGTGGCAGGAGCTCCCCGCGGAGGTGCGCGCGGTGGTCCTGCACGGCTCCGGCAAGGAGAAGGTCAAGCTCGCCACGCCCGCCGCCAACGGCCGCCTGCGCACCGACGAACGCGTGTTCGAGGGCGTGATCCCGAACCTCGAACGGCGCTACCGCGAGACCGACTCCTCTGCCGTGCGCGAGGAGCTGGGCCGCTACCTGGCGGAGCAGCCCTGCCCCGACTGCCACGGCACGCGCCTGAATTCCGCCGCGCGCCATGTGTTCGTCAATGACTTGACCTTGCCGGAGGTCACGCACATGAGCGTGGCCAATGCCCAGACCTTCTTCAGCGACCTGCGCCTGCCCGGGCGTTTCGCCCAGATCGCGGAGAAGATCGTGCGCGAGATCTCCGCGCGCCTCGGCTTCCTCAACGATGTCGGGCTCGACTACCTGACGCTGGACCGCTCCGCCGACACCCTGTCCGGCGGGGAAGCCCAGCGCATCCGGCTGGCGTCGCAGATCGGCTCGGCCCTGGTCGGCGTCATGTACATCCTCGACGAACCCTCCATCGGCCTGCACCAGCGCGACAATGCGCGGCTGCTGAACACCCTCAGCCACCTGCGCGACCTCGGCAACACCGTGATTGTCGTCGAGCATGACGAAGACGCCATCCGACAGGCCGATCACGTAGTGGACATCGGACCGGGCGCCGGCCGCCACGGGGGCCAAATCGTCGCCTCCGGGACCCCCGAGGCCGTCGCCGCGCATCCTGAATCACTCACCGGTGCCTACCTGCGGGGCACACGATCTATCGCGGTCCCGGAACAGCGCCACGCTGCCGATCCGGAAGCCGAAATCCGGGTGATCGGCGCGCGCGGCAACAATCTCAAGGGCGGCGATTTCGCCTTCCCTACGGGCCTGTTCACCTGCGTCACCGGCGTGTCCGGATCCGGCAAGTCGACCCTGGTCAACAACACCCTTTATCCGGCCGTCGCGACCGCCCTGCATGGGGGCCGCCACCACATCGAGGCCCACGAGCGCATCGACGGCCTGGAACGCATCGACAAGGTCGTCGACATCGACCAGAGCCCGATCGGGCGCACACCGCGCTCGAACCCGGCGACCTACACCGGACTGTTCACACCCATCCGCGAGCTGTTCGCCGCAACCGCCGAGGCCCGCTCGCGCGGCTACAAGCCGGGGCGCTTCTCTTTCAACGTCCGTGGCGGGCGCTGCGAGGCCTGCCAGGGGGATGGCGTGATCAAGGTCGAGATGCACTTCCTCCCGGATGTCTTCGTGCCCTGTGACGTCTGCAAGGGCCACCGCTACAACCGCGAGACGCTGGAGGTGCGCTACAAGGGCAAGAACATCCACGAGGTCCTCGACATGACTGTGGAAGAGGCCCTCGACTTCTTCCAGCCCGTGCCGGTCATCCACCGCAAGCTGGAGATGCTGATGGAGGTCGGGCTGTCCTACATCCAGCTCGGCCAGAACGCGACCACCCTCTCCGGCGGCGAGGCCCAGCGCATCAAGCTGGCGCGCGAGCTCTCCAAGCGCGACACCGGACGCACCCTCTATATCCTCGACGAACCCACCACCGGGCTCCATTTCGAAGACATCGCCCAGCTCCTGCGCGTGCTCCACCGCCTGCGCGACCACGGCAACACCATCGTCGTGATCGAGCACAACCTCGACGTGATCAAGACCGCTGACTGGCTGATCGACATCGGGCCCGAAGGCGGCAGCGGCGGCGGCGAACTGCTGGTCGCCGGCACCCCGGAGACCGTCGCCGCCACCCCCAACAGCCACACCGGCCAGTTCCTCGCGCCGCTCCTGGCCCCGGCCGCCCGCCCTCGGGCCGTCTCCAACTGAAGCCGCGCATCCCGCGACCGGCTCGCAAACACCCCGCCCCGGACGCAAGAAAGCCGGCACGAGGCCGGCTTTCTTGGGACCGCCACCCCCGAGAGGGTGCAGTTCATTCCACTGCGAAATCTCAGGCGGCTTCGCCGTCCCCGGAATCGCCCTCGGGGCGATCCACCAGCTCCACGTAGGCCATCGGGGCGTTGTCACCCGGACGATTGCCGCACTTGAGGATACGCAGATAGCCACCCGGACGCTGCTGATAGCGCGGACCCAGCTCACTGAACAGCTTGCCCACGATCTCCTTGTCGCGCAGACGCGCAAAGGCCGTGCGACGGCCGTGCACGCTGTCTTCCTTGGCCATGGTGATCAGCGGCTCGGCGACCCGGCGCAGCTCCTTCGCCTTGGGCAGCGTGGTCTTGATCAGTTCGTGCCGGAACAGGGCCACGGACAGGGCCTGAAACGTGGCCTTGCGGTGCGAGCTGTTACGGCCCAGCTGACGGCCGGAATGACGATGACGCATGAGAGGCTTCCTCTAGAAAAACGATGGGCGCAGGGCGCCGTGATTACTCGTTGTCGTCGCGCAGACCCGGCGGCGGCCAGTTCTCGAGACGCATGCCCAGCGACAGCCCGTGGGTCGCCAGCGTGTCCTTGATCTCGGTGAGCGACTTCTTGCCGAGGTTCGGCGCGCGCAGCAGCTCGACCTCGGTGCGCTGAACCAGGTCGCCGATGTAGTACAGGTTCTCCGCCTTCAGGCAGTTCGCCGAACGCACCGTCAGCTCCAGCTCGTCCACCGGACGCAGCAGGACCGGGTCGATCGCACCACCGGCGGTCCCGACCACCTCGCCGGCCTCTTCCTGGAGGTCGACGAACGGGGCCAGCTGGCCCTGCAGGATCGTCGCTGCCTGACGCACCGCGTCATCCGGCGCGATCGCACCGTTGGTCTCCAGTTCCAGCACCAGGCGGTCCATGTCGGTACGCTGCGCCAGACGCGCGCTCTCGACGCGGTAGGACACGCGGCGGATCGGGCTGAAGCTGGCATCCAGCAGCAGTCGGCCGATGCCAGTATCGTCGCCCGCCTCGGACTGGCGTCGGGCGCTCACGGGCTCATAGCCACGGCCGGCCCGCGCGGTCAGCGTCACGTCCAGGTCGACGTTCTTGGTGATGGTCGCGATCACGTGTTCAGGATTCACGACCTCCACGTCATGGTCCACCTGGATGTCACCCGCCGTCACCACGCACGGACCCTTCTTCTTCAGGGTCAGGGTGGATTCGTCACGGCTGTGCATGCGCAGCGCCACGCCCTTGAGGTTCAGCAGGATGTCAACGACGTCCTCCTGCACCCCTTCGATCGTGGTGTATTCGTGCAGCACGCCCTCGATCCGGGCCTCGACGATCGCGGCACCGGGGATGGACGACAGCAGCACACGCCGCAGGGCATTGCCCAGGGTATGCCCGAAACCGCGTTCCAGCGGCTCGAGCGCGACCTTGGCCTGATTCCGGTTCTCGGCCTCGACCTCGATCTGCTGTTTCTTGACCAGTTCGTTCGACTGCATTGTGACTCCTGGCGCCAGGCCGAAAAACGATTACTTCGAGTACAGCTCGACGACGAGCGACTCGTTGATGTCCGCGGGCAGATCCGAACGGTCCGGGATCGCCTTGAAGGTCCCTTCGAACTTGCTGGTGTCGACTTCGACCCAGCTCGGGAAACCGGTCTGCTCGGCCAGGGTCATCGCATCCTGGATGCGGACCTGCTTGCGGGCCTTCTCGCGGACCGTGACCACATCCGACGGCTGAACCTGATAGGCGGCGATGTTCACCACCTGGCCATTCACCATGATCGCGCGATGCGCCACCAGCTGCCGCGCTTCCGAGCGGGTGGCGCCGAAGCCCATGCGGTACACGACGTTGTCCAGACGACCTTCCAGCAGCTTCAGCAGGTTCTCGCCGGTCGAGCCCTTGCGCTGGGCGGCCTTCTTGTAATAGTTGCGGAACTGCTTCTCCAGCACGCCGTAGATCCGGCGCAGCTTCTGCTTCTCGCGCAGCTGCACGGCATAGTCGGACAGGCGGGTACGACGTTCACCGTGCTGACCCGGCGGCTTGTCCAGCTTGCATTTGGTTTCCAGCGCGCGTGCGCCGCTCTTCAGGCCCAGATCCACGCCTTCGCGGCGGCTGAGCTTGCACTTCGGTCCAATGTAACGAGCCATTCTCGAACTCCAGCCTTAAACGCGGCGTTTCTTGGGCGGCCGGCAGCCGTTGTGAGGGATCGGGGTCACATCACTGATGTTCGTGATCTTGAACCCGGCATTGTTCAGCGCACGCACCGCCGATTCGCGACCCGGACCCGGGCCCCGCACCATCACGTCGAGATTCTTCACGCCGTGCTCGGCCGCGGTCGTCCCGGCCCGTTCGGCCGCGATCTGCGCGGCGAACGGCGTGGACTTGCGGGAACCACGGAAACCGGAGCCACCGGAGGTGGCCCAGCTGATCGTATTGCCCTGCCGGTCCGTGATCGTGATGATCGTATTATTGAACGTGGCATATACGTGAGCCACGCCCTCGGCGATATTCTTGCGGACCTTCTTCTTGGTCCGAGTCTGCGCTTGTGCCATGTACCTGAGATCCCAGTCTGATTACTTGCGAATCGGGCGACGCGGGCCCTTACGGGTGCGTGCATTCGTCTGCGTCTGCTGACCCCGCAGCGGGAGGCCGCGGCGGTGACGCACGCCCCGGTAGCAGCCCAGGTCCATGAGCCGCTTGATGTTCATGCTGACTTCCCGGCGCAGATCCCCTTCCACGGGGATCTTGTCGATCTGCGCGCGCAGGGCATCGACTTCGGCATCGGTCAGATCCCGCACCTTGATGTCCCGACGCACACCCGCGGCATCGCAGATCAGGCCGGCCCGGGTGGGGCCAATGCCATAGATCGCGGTCAGCGCGATTACCGTGTGCTTCTGGTCAGGAATATTGATTCCAGCGACGCGAGCCATCCAACCTCTCCATCTAAATCCGGCAAAGCCGGCTATAATAGCAATGAATATCCGTTACGCCAAGCGTTAGCCCTGGCGCTGCTTGTGGCGGGCATCCGAACAGATCACCCGCACCACACCGTTACGCCGAATGACCTTGCAGTTTCGGCAGATCGGCTTTACAGATGCACGTACCTTCATGGTCTTTCTCCTGGTCTAGCGGATCCCGGTACCGCCGAAACCCTTCAGATTCGCTTTCTTCATCAACCCTTCGTACTGGTGGGACACCAGATGCGACTGCAGCTGGGCCATGAAATCCATCACCACGATCACGATGATCAGCAGCGACGTCCCACCGAAGTAGAAGGGCACGTTCCAGTACAGGATCAGGAACTCGGGCAGCAGGCAGACCGCGGTGATATAGACCGCGCCCACCGCCGTCAGCCGTGTCATGACCCCGTCAATAAACCGTTCCGTCTGCACCCCGGGACGAATCCCCGGGATGAAGGCGCCCTGCTTCTTCAGGTTCTCCGCGGTATCCCGGGAGTTGAACACCAGCGCGGTGTAGAAGAAGCAGAAGAAAATAATTGCGGCCGCATAGAACATCACATACAGCGGCTGCCCCGGAGCGAGCGTCGTCGAGATCTCGCGCAGCCAGTCCATCCCTTCGGCCTGCCCGAACCACTGCCCCAGCGTCGACGGAAACAGGATGATACTGGACGCGAAGATCGGCGGAATCACCCCGGCCATGTTCAACTTCAGCGGCAGGTGGGAGGACTGCCCGCCCACCATCTTCCGCCCGACCTGGCGTTTCGCGTAATTGATCGTCACGCGTCGCTGACCGCGCTCGACGAACACCACGAAGGCCGTCACCGCCAGCGCCAGCACGATCAGGATCACCACGAACGCCGCCGCCAGTTCGCCGGTCCGCGCCAGCTCCAGGGTGCCGCCAATGGCCCCCGGCAGCCCCGCCACGATCCCCGCGAAAATAATGATCGAGATCCCGTTCCCGATGCCGCGCTCGGTGATCTGCTCGCCCAGCCACATCAGGAACAGGGTACCGGTCACCAGCGAGACGACCACCGTAAAGATAAAGATCGGCCCCGGGTTCAGCGCCATCGGCATGCCCTGAATGGTCTGTCCATTCAGCGCAATCCCGATCCCGATACTCTGAAACAGCGCCAGCGCCACGGTCCCGTAGCGCGTGTACTGCGTGATCTTGCGCCGCCCCTGCTCGCCTTCCTTCTTCAGCTGCTGCAGGGCCGGCACGGTGGCCGCGAGCAGCTGCATGATGATCGCGGCGGAGATATAGGGCATCACCCCGAGGGCAAAGATCGACAGCCGTTCCAGCGCCCCGCCCGAGAACATGTTGAACATGTCCAAGATCGTGCCGCTTTGTTGCTCGAAGAACTGCGAGACCGCGACCGGGTTGATGCCCGGCACGGGGATGAACGTCCCGATGCGGTACACCACCAGGGCGCCCAGCACGAACAGCAAGCGTTGGCGTAACTCGGTAAAACCGGTGAGTCCGCCACCGGAACGTGCTGTCGCTCCACGCGCCATTATTTAGGCCTCGACGCTCCCGCCGGCCGCTTCGATCGCGGCCCGCGCACCCTTGGTCACACCCACGCCCTTCACGGCGCAGGCACGGGAGACTTCACCGGAGGCGAAGATCTTCGCGCTCTGGGCGTCGCTGCGCACGACACCGGCGGCCTTGAGGCTTTCCAGGGTCACGTCGCCGTCCACCTTGGCCAGCTCGCTCAGGCGCACTTCGGCCGCGTACTGCTGCTTGCGGGAGCGGAAGCCCACCTTCGGCAGGCGCCGCTGCAACGGCATCTGGCCGCCTTCGAAGCCGACCTTGGTGAAGCCGCCGGAGCGGGACTTCTGGCCCTTGTGGCCACGGCCGCCAGTCTTGCCCAGACCGGAACCAATGCCACGACCGACGCGCTTGCCCGGCTTGCGGGCGCCGTCGGGGCTTGCAATCTCATTCAGTCGCATCGTTAGACTTCCTCTACCTTCAGCAGGTACGACACCTTCTTGACCATGCCCAGATTTTCCGGGGTGGCCTCGACCGTCGAGGTGCTGTGGGTCTTGCGCAGCCCCAAGCCGCGGACGCACGCCTTGTGCGATGCGATGCGGCCGGCGGTGCTGCGTACCAGGGTCAGTTTCAGCTTGCTCATGGCTTAGCTCGTCACTTCGTCAACGGTCTTGCCGCGCTTGGCCGCCACGCGCTCCGGCGAGCTCACCGTGGTGAGCCCGTCGATCGTGGCCTGCACGACGTTAATCGGATTGCGTGATCCCACGCACTTGGCAAGCACGTTACGCACCCCGGCCACTTCCAGCACGGCACGCATGGCCCCGCCGGCGATGATCCCGGTACCTTCCGAGGCGGGCTGCATGTAGACGTTCGCGGCACCGTGGCGGCCATTGACCGCGTAGTGCAGGGTCCCTTCGTGCAGGGCCACGTTGCGCATCTCCATCCGCGCCTGCTGCATTGCCTTCTGGATCGCGGCCGGAACCTCGCGCGCCTTGGCATAGCCATAGCCCACGCGACCTTCTCCGTCGCCCACCACCGTCAGTGCGGCAAACCGGAACTGGCGACCGCCCTTGACCACCTTGGCCACGCGGTTCACGCCAATCAGCTTTTCCTGCAGGCCGTCTTGCGCTTCGCTTACATCGTTACGTGCCATATCTCTCTCCGCTCGATCCCGTTTGACTAGAACTGCAGGCCGTTTTCACGTGCGGCGTCGGCCAGAGCCTTCACCCGTCCGTGATAACGGAAACCCGCGCGGTCAAACGCGACCTGTTCAATACCGGCCTTGCGCGCGCGCTCGGCAATCGCCTGCCCCACACGGGCCGCCGCCTCGGCGTTCCCGGTCGAACCGCCGGCATTCTTCAGATCCTTCTCCACCGTTGACGCCGCGGCGAGTACCGCGTCGCCGGACGGGGCAATGATCTGCGCGTACATGTGGCGGGGCGTCCGGTGGATACAGAGACGATGCACCCCCAGCTCACGGATCTTGAACCGTGCGCGACGCGCCCTCTTAAGTCTGGCCTCTTTCTTGTCCACTGGTGCCTACCTACTTCTTCTTGGCTTCTTTGCGCACAATGCGCTCGTCTTTGTACTTCACGCCCTTGCCCTTGTAGGGCTCAGGCGGGCGGAAGGCGCGAATATTCGCGGCCACCTGGCCCACCTTCTGGCGATCGGTCCCCTTGACCACGACCTCGGTCGGGGTCGGCGTTTCCACCGTCACACCCTCGGGGATCTCGAAGTCGATCGGATGCGAATACCCGAGGGTCAGGTTCAGCTTCGCGCCCTGCATCTGCGCGCGGTAGCCGACACCCACCAGCTCCAGGGCCCGTTCGAACCCCTGGCTGACACCGTGGACGTGATTCCCGAGCAGAGCACGGATGGTGCCGGCGAGCGCGACGTTCTTCGCATTCTCGGCGGCCTTCACCCGCACGACGCCGTCCTCGACGGTAACCGTCACCGCCTCCGGGCAGGTGAGCTGAAGCTCGCCCTTCGGGCCCTTGATCTTGATCTCGCTGTCCGTCTGCTCCACGGACACACCGCTCGGCAGCTGGATCGGCAGATTTGCAATGCGCGACATGGCTGATTCCTCAGTAGATCTTGCAGAGGACCTCGCCACCCTGGCCAGCGGCCCGGGCTGCGCGGTCACTCATAACACCCTGCGGCGTGGAGATCACCGCGACACCAAGGCCCGCGTTGATCCGCGGCAGTTCGTCCTTGCCGCGATAGATCCGCAGACCCGGGCGGGAAATCCGTTCGACGGTCTCGATGACCGGCCGTCCCTCGAAATACTTCAGCTTCACCACCAGCTTCTTCTGTGCGGCTTCGCCCTCGACCTGCATGTCGCCCACGAAACCCTCTTCCGCGAAGACCTTCAGGATGCGCTCCTTGGCCTTGCTGTAGGGAATGGCGACCTGCTCCTTGTTCGCGCGCTGCGCATTGCGCACGCGGGTGAGCATGTCGGAAATCGGATCGGTCATCATCGCTTCAAATCTCCTTACCAGCTCGCCTTGCGCAGGCCCGGAATCTCGCCCTTCATGGCGTATTCCCGCAGCTTGTTGCGCCCCAGGCCAAACCGGCGGTAATAGCCCTTCGGCCGGCCGGTCACGCCACAGCGGTTCTTCTGACGCACGCGCGACGAATCACGCGGCAGTTTCTGCAGCGCATGCATGGCCGCCAGACGTTCCTCGGAGGACTTGGTGTCGTCCACCAGGATTGCCTTGAGTTCGGCCCGCTTGGCCGCGTACTTCTTTACCAGTCGTTCGCGCTTTTTCTCGCGCTCGACCATCGATACCTTCGCCATGTGCGCCTACCTCGTTTACTGCCGGAACGGGAATCGGAAGGCCTCCAGAAGGGCCTTGGCTTCCGCGTCCGTCTTTGCGCTGGTTGTGATGGTGATGTCCATGCCGCGCAGCTTGTCGACACGGTCGTAGTCAATCTCCGGAAAGATGATCTGTTCCTTGATGCCCAGGCTGTAGTTGCCGCGGCCGTCGAACGCCTTCGCGGAAAAACCGCGGAAGTCGCGTACCCGGGGCAGCGCCACATTGATCAGGCGATCCAGGAATTCGTACATCTGCCGGCGCCGCAGGGTCACCTTGCAGCCGATGGGATAATCATCACGGATCTTGAACCCCGCAATCGACTTGCGTGCCTTGGTGACCACCGGCTTCTGCCCGGCGATCGCGGTCATATCACCGACCGCGTGTTCGATCACCTTCTTGTCCGCGACCGCATCGCCGAGACCCATATTGAGGGTCACTTTGGTGATGCGCGGAATCTCCATCACGTTGGCATAGCCGAACTGCTCGCGCAGGGCCTGCTTCACGTTGGATTCGTATTCTTCTCTCAAGCGTTCCATAAACCGTCCGTCCCGCGTTATGCGTCCACGACCTCGCCGTTCGAGCGAAAGACCCGCACCTTGCGGCCGTCTTCCAGGGTCTTGAACGACACGCGATCACCCTTGTCGGTTGCCGGGTTGAAGAGCATCACGTTGGAGACATCGATCGGCATTTCCTTCTCGATGATCCCGCCACCGACACCCTGCTGCGGGTTCGGCTTCTGATGCTTCTTCACCATGTTGATGTTCTGGACCAGGACCTTGCCGTCCAGGACCTTGATGATGGTCCCGCGGCGACCCTTGTCCTTGCCCGCGATCACGACGACATCGTCGCCCTTGCGAATCTTGTTCATCACGTCCTCACAGCACTTCCGGGGCGAGGGAGATAATCTTCATGTACTTCTCCCCTCGCAGTTCACGCGTCACCGGCCCGAAGATACGGGTGCCGATCGGCTGGTGCTGGTTGTTCAGCAGGACCGCGGCGTTGCGGTCGAAGCGGATGATCGAACCATCCGGGCGCCGCACGCCGGAGGCGGTACGCACCACGACGGCGTCGTACACATCGCCCTTCTTGACCTTGCCACGCGGGATCGCGTCCTTGACGCTCACCTTGATGACATCGCCCACGCGGGCGTACCGGCGGTGCGAGCCGCCCAGCACCTTGATGCACTGGATGCGTCGGGCGCCGCTGTTGTCGGCGGCCTCGAGCACGGTCTGCATTTGAATCATGACTTATCTCCTGGCAGCCGATTCAGAGCGCGTCCTGCCCGACCACTTCGATCAGGGCAAAGCGCTTCTGCTTGGAAACCGGCCGGCATTCACGGATACGAACCCGATCGCCCATGCGGGAAACGTTCTCCTCGTCGTGGACGTGCAGTTTCGTGCTGCGGCGGATGAACTTGCCGTACAGCGGATGACGCACGCGACGCTCGACCAGGACCGTCCGGGTCTTGTCCATCTTGTCGCTGATCACCCGCCCCACGACGGAACGCTGAGTCTTGGAACCTTCTTCGGTCATCTTCTTAGCCTGCCCTTCTGCGTTCATTCATCAGCGTCTTGATCTGCGCGATCTCGCGCCGCACCTTGCCGACGCGATCCGGGCGCGCGAGCTGTCCGATCGCCTTCTGCATACGGAGGCCGAACTGCTCCTTGTAGAGCGCTTCCAGCTCCTGGTTCAGATCGTCATCCGACTTCTTTCTGAGTTCTTCTGCTTTCATTACATCACCTGCCGACGGGTGAAGACCGTCTTGACCGGGAGCTTGGCGGCGGCCAGGCGCATAGCCTCGCGGGCCACGTCCTCGTGAACGCCTTCCATCTCGTAGAGCACGCGGCCGGGCTGAATCTTGCAAACCCAGTACTCCACGCCACCCTTGCCCTTGCCCATACGCACTTCAAGCGGCTTCTTGGTCACCGGCACGTCCGGGAACACCCGGATCCAGATCTTCCCGCCACGCTTGATGTGACGCACCATCGCACGACGCGCGGCCTCGATCTGGCGCGCGGTAATGCGACCGCGTTCAACGGCCTGCAGGCCGTACTCGCCGAAGCTGACCTTGGCACCGGTCGAGGCCATGCCCCGGTTCCGGCCCTTGAACTGCTTGCGGAATTTGGTTCTTTTTGGCTGCAACATGGTCTATGTCCTAGCTCGCGTTGGCCGCAGCGCGCGTCCCTTCGACCGGCTCGAGACCGAAGACTTCGCCCTTGAAGATCCACACCTTCACACCGATGATCCCGTAGGTCGTACGGGCCTCGGCGAAGCCGTAGTCGATATCGGCACGCAGGGTGTGCAGCGGCACACGCCCTTCCCGGTACCACTCGGAACGCGCGATCTCGGCGCCGTTCAGACGGCCGGAGACGTGCACCTTGATCCCCTGGGCACCCAGGCGCATGGCATTGCCGACGGCGCGCTTCATCGCACGGCGGAACATGATGCGGCGCTCGAGCTGCTGGGCAATCCCTTCCGCCACCAGCTGGGCCTCGATCTCGGGCTTGCGCACTTCCTCGATATTGATCTTGACGTTGCCCTGGTCCAGGCCCGTCTCCGCCGCGACTTCACGACGCAGCTTCTCGATGTCCTCGCCCTTCTTGCCGATCACGATCCCCGGACGCGCCGTATGGATCGTGATGTGCGCGGCCTTGGCCGGACGCTCGATAGTAATGCGGCTCACCGACGCGTGCGCGAGTTTCTTCTGCAGGAATTCGCGCAGCTTGATGTCGTTGTTCAGCGTCTCGCCAAATTCACGACCGTCGGCGTACCAGGTCGCCGACCACGGGCGAGAAATGCCCAGCCGGATGCCGGTTGGATGTACTTTCTGACCCATGGTTAGTTCGCTCCCTTCTCGCTAACGCCAATCACGATGTGACTGGTGCGCTTCATGATGCGGTTGCCGCGGCCCTTGGCACGCGCCTGCATGCGCTTGAGCACGGGGCCCTCGTCGACCTGGATGCGCGAGATGCGCAGCTCGTCGATGTCGGCGCCGTCGTTGTTCTCCGCATTGGCGATCGCGGATTCCAGCACCTTTTTCACGATGGCGGCCGGCTTCTTCGGGCTGAAGGTCAGCTCGTTCAGGGCCTCTTCCACGCGCATACCACGAACCTGGTCGGCGACCAGCCGCGTTTTCTGCGGCGAGATGCGCGCGTAGCGCAGTTTTGCAATCGTCTCCATCGTTCGTCCTCAGCGCGACTTCTTGTTGGCGATGTGACCCTTGAAGGTCCGCGTCAACGCAAACTCGCCCAGCTTGTGGCCGACCATGTTTTCGTTGACCAGCACCGGAACATGCTGACGCCCGTTGTGAACCGCGAGGGTGAGACCCACCATCTGCGGGATAATCATCGAGCGACGCGACCAGGTCTTGATCGGCCGGCGATCGTTCTTCTCGCGCGCCTCTTCCACCTTCTTGCGCAGGTGGTGGTCGACGAACGGGCCTTTTTTCAGTGAACGCGGCATGCTGGCACTCCGTTACTTCTTGCGCCGACGCACGATCATGCCGTCGGTACGTTTGTTGTTGCGGGTCTTGTAACCCTTGGTCGGACGGCCCCACGGGGTCACCGGGTGACGCCCGAAGTTGCGCCCTTCACCACCACCATGCGGATGGTCGACCGGGTTCATCGCGGTGCCGCGCACGGTCGGGCGCACGCCCGTCCAGCGCTTGGCACCGGCCTTCCCGAACTTCTTCAGGCTGTGCTCCGTATGCCCGACCTCGCCCACCGTGGCGCGGCATTCGGACGGGATGCGACGCATCTCGCCGGAGCGCAGCCGGATGGTGGCGTGGGCGCCTTCGCGGGCCACGACCTGGGCCGAGGCACCGGCGGAACGGGCGATCTGGGCGCCCTTGCCCGGCTTCATCTCGATGCAGTGAATCACCGTACCGACCGGGATCGAGCGCAACGGCATGGAGTTACCGACACGAATCGGCGCCTGCGAGCCGCTGTGCACCGCGTCACCCTGCTTCAGGCCGCGAGGCGCGATAATGTACCGGCGTTCGCCGTCCGCGTACAGCACCAGTGCGAGATGAGCGCTACGGTTCGGGTCATATTCGAGCCGTTCAACCTTGCCCGGCACGTTGTCCTTGTTCCGCTTGAAGTCGACGATGCGATAGCGCTGCTTGTGCCCACCACCCACGTGACGCGTGGTGATGCGCCCGGAATTGTTTCGGCCGCCCGTGCGCGTCTGCTTCTCCACCAGCGCCGCATGCGGGGCGCCCTTGTGCAGACCGTCACCGCGGATCTGAACCGCGTGACGGCGTCCGGCCGACGTCGGATTGGTCTTGATAATCGCCATGACTAGACCTGTTCTCCTTCACCCATGTCGATGCTCTCGCCCTCGGCGAGCGCGACATAGGCCTTCTTCCAGTGGTTACGACGACCGAACTGGCGACCGAAGCGCTTGTTCTTGCCCTGCTGGTTCAGCGTGCGGACCTGCTGGACACGAACCTCGAACAGCTTCTCGATCGCGGCCTTGATCTCGGCCTTGTCGGCATCCGGCAGCACGCGAAACACGTACTGCCCGACTTCCCCGGCGTTGGTCGATTTCTCGGACACCACCGGACCCTGAATAATCTGCATCAGACGCGAATTCATGCCAGCCACTCCTCGAGCTTGCGGATGGCGCCTTCCGTGATCACGACCGTCTCGGCCCCGACCAGGTTGGCAGGATTGACGCCGTTGACGTCGATCACGTCCACGTGCGGCACGTTGCCGAGGGCGCGGGCGGTCATCGCGTCCTCTTCGGCCAGGACCACCAGACCCTTCTCCAGGCCCAGTTCCTTCAGCTTCGCGACGCCGTCGCGGGTCTTGCCGGATTCAACGGCAAAGCCCGCCACCACCTTCAGGCGATCCTGGCGCAGCAGTTCGGAGAGGATCGACGCCATCGCGGCGCGATACATCTTCTTGTTGAGCTTCTGCGAGAAATCCTGGGTGCGCGCCGCGAATACCTTGCCGCCCCCGGTCCACAGCGGGCTGCGGATGGTGCCGGCACGCGCACGGCCGGTGCCCTTCTGACGGAACGGCTTGATGCCGCCGCCGCTCACCTGGGCGCGCGTCTTTTGCGCACGGGTGCCGCTGCGGGCTCCGGCGAGCTGCGCGACCACGCTCTGATGCACCAGGGATTCGTTGAATTCCCGCTCGAAGCAGACGGCGGACAGCTCGACGCTGGCCCCGGTATCGGCAGTCGTTACTTGCATTGTCTTAACCCTTCGCCTTCACGGCCGGACGAATCATCACGTCGGAACTCGGCGCGCCCGGCACGGCACCCTGAACCAGGACCAGACTGCGATCGGCGTCGACACGCACCACCTTGAGGTTCTGGATGGTCTTGCGCTCCGCGCCCATGTGGCCGGCCATCTTCTTGCCCTTGAACACACGGCCGGGGCTCTGGTTCTGCCCAATGGAACCCGGGGCACGGTGCGCCAGCGAGTTGCCATGGGTCGCGTCCTGGGTGCGGAAGTTGTGACGCTTCACCGCACCCTGGAAGCCCTTGCCCTTGCTCTGCGCGGTCACGTCGACGATCTGACCTTCCTCGAACCGGTCAACGGTGATCGCATCACCGGCGGCCAGGCCTTCCAGATCGGCCTCGTCCACGCGGAATTCCCACAGACCACGACCCGGTTCCACCGACGCCGCAGCAAAGTGACCGGCCTCCGGCTTGCTTACCCGAGACGGCTTGCGCGAGCCCGCCGTCACCTGGACCGCGTTGTAGCCGTCGCCTTCAGTGCGCTTGATCTGGACCACGCGATTGTTGTCCACCTCCAGCACCGTGACCGGCACGGAGACGCCGTCGTCCGTAAAGACGCGCGACATGCCGAGCTTGCGACCGATGAGTCCAAGAGCCATTACAAAACCCCTTCCGTATCAGACGGCGCTATCAAGCGCCCTAAAGCCGTGGCCCGGCGAAAATTCCGCCGGGCCACGGAAAGCCCAATAGTATGGCAGAAAATTTAACGTTAGTTAAGCCTGATCTGAACATTGACGCCCGCGGCCAGATCTAGCTTCATCAGGGCATCCACGGTCTTGTCGGTCGGATCGAGGATATCCATCAGGCGCTTGTGCGTACGCAGCTCGTACTGGTCACGCGCGTCCTTGTTGACGTGCGGGGAGACCAGGACCGTGTACGCCTCGCGCTTGGTCGGCAGCGGAATCGGCCCTTTGACCCGGGCGCCGGTCCGCTTCGCGGTCTCGACAATCTCGGCCGCGGAGCGGTCGATCAGTCGATGATCAAAGGCCTTCAGACGAATTCGAATGCGCTGGTTAGCCATCTCGTTCACTCAATAATCTTGGAGACGACGCCGGCGCCGACGGTGCGGCCACCTTCGCGGATCGCAAAGCGCAGCCCGTCTTCCATCGCGATCGGGTTGATCAGGGACACCGTCATCTTGACGTTGTCGCCCGGCATCACCATCTCGGTGCCTTCCGGCAGTTCCACCGAACCCGTCACGTCGGTCGTACGGAAGTAGAACTGCGGGCGGTACCCATTGAAGAACGGCGTATGACGACCGCCCTCGTCCTTGCCCAGGATGTACACCTCGGCCTCGAAATGCGTGTGCGGGGTGATCGAACCCGGCTTGCACAGCACCTGACCGCGCTGCACGTCGTCACGCTTGGTGCCACGCAGCAGGATACCGACGTTGTCGCCCGCCTCGCCCTGGTCCAGCAGCTTGCGGAACATCTCGACACCGGTGACGGTGGTCTTCTGGGTGTCACGAATACCGACGATCTCGATTTCCTCGCCAACCTTCACCACACCCCGCTCGACACGACCGGTCACCACGGTGCCACGACCGGAGATCGAGAAGACATCTTCCACCGGCATCAGGAACGCGCCGTCCACGGCACGCTCGGGCTCCGGAATCCAGCTGTCCATCGCCTCCACCAGCTTGTAGATCGCCGGGGCGCCCACTTCGCTTTCGTCACCTTCCAGCGCCTTCAGCGCGGAACCGGTGATCACCGGGGTGTCGTCACCCGGGAAGTCGTAGGAGGACAGCAGGTCGCGAACTTCCATCTCGACCAGCTCCAGCAGCTCCGGATCGTCGACCATGTCGGCCTTGTTCAGGAACACCACGATGTACGGCACACCGACCTGACGCGCCAGCAGGATGTGCTCGCGGGTCTGCGGCATCGGGCCATCGGCCGCCGACACCACCAGGATCGCGCCGTCCATCTGCGCCGCACCCGTGATCATGTTCTTCACATAGTCCGCGTGCCCGGGGCAGTCGACGTGCGCATAGTGGCGAATGTCGCTTTCGTATTCGACGTGCGCGGTCGCAATCGTGATCCCGCGCGCCTTCTCTTCCGGCGCATTGTCGATCTGGTCAAACGCACGGGCTTCGCTCCCGTACTTCTTGCCCAGCACCGCCGTCATCGCCGCCGTCAGCGTCGTTTTCCCATGGTCCACATGACCAATCGTCCCCACATTCACATGCGGCTTCTTACGCTCGAACTTTTCCTTGGACATTTCTCGCTTCCCCGGATCGTGACGCTAAAACTCAACAGCGACGCAGGTTGTACGCTGACATTAATATGGAGCTCATGACCGGATTCGAACCGGTGACCTCTTCCTTACCAAGGAAGTGCTCTACCGACTGAGCTACATGAGCCGGATAACTCTATTGCTATGGCTGCCAGGGCCTCGGCCGGGCCGCCCGCAAGGACGCACCACAACAGGCCAAACGTGGAGCGGGTGATGGGAATCGAACCCACATCATCAGCTTGGAAGGCTGAGGTTCTACCATTGAACTACACCCGCAGAACCCTGGCTTGCCTGACCACCGCCCACTATGGCCGCTGGCTTCAAAAACTCGATGGTGGAGGGAGGAGGATTCGAACCTCCGAAGGCTGAGCCAGCAGATTTACAGTCTGCCCCCGTTGACCGCTTGGGTATCCCTCCTCGATCAAGCCGCGTATTCTGAACCAGCGCGAAGCGCAGCGTCAAGCGCCTCGAGCATTCGCTTCCGGCCGCGGCGCAACAGCCTTGTCTTCTGCGGGGTTGATTCCTATGATCGGGGGCACAGCGGGGGGCGCCAGTGGTCCGCCAGGGCGTTTCCCTTCCGCCGCGGACGCACGTATTGTGTGGCCCATCACTGGTTTGTATACGCAGAGGCCCATGGCGAACACCACTACGGCACCGCGGCTCCCCGGGCTGGCCAAACGCCTGGTCGAGGCCGGCCTGATCGCGGAGGACATCGCCTCCCAGCTGGTCGAGGAGGCCCAGTCCCAGCAGACCCCCCTGATGACCCTGCTGGCCAGCAAGGGCCAGGTGGCGGAGGCCCGGCTCGCGGAGGCCGCCGCCGAGGAATTCGGGCTGCCGGTATTCGACCTCGCGACCTTCGAGCCGGAACTGCTGCCCAAGGATCATCTGAACGAGAAGCTGATCCAGAAGCATCACGCCCTCCCGCTGATGGTGCGCGGCAACCGGCTCTACATCGCCGTCTCCGACCCGACCAATCTTGGCGCCACCGACGAGTTCAAGTTCGCCACGGGCATGCCGGTGGAGGCCGTGCTGGTCGAGTCGCACAAGCTCGACCGCTTGATCGACAGCGCCCTGAGCGCCGCCTCGTCGCTGATGGACGACCTGGGGGACGACGGCCTCGACAGCCTGGCAATCGAATCGGGCGACGACGACAAGGACAGCTCGGACACCGCCGAAGGGGCGGACGATGCCCCGGTAGTGCGCTTCGTCAACAAGCTGTTGATGGACGCCATCAACCGCAAGGCCTCCGACATCCATCTCGAGCCCTTCGAGAAGGACTTCCGCGTGCGCTTTCGCATCGACGGCGTGTTGCACGAAGTGGCCCACCCGCCGAACTCCCTGGCACCGCGAATCACCGCGCGGGTCAAGGTGATGTCGCGCATGGACATCGCCGAACGCCGCGTACCCCAGGATGGACGGATCAAGCTGAAGCTGTCACGGACGCGGGCGATCGACTTTCGTGTCAGCACCCTGCCGACGCTGTACGGCGAGAAGATCGTGATGCGTATCCTCGACCCCAGCAGCGCGTCGATGGGGATCGACCAACTGGGCTACGAGGAACATCAGAAGGAAGCCTATCTGCAGGCGCTCAGCCGGCCCTACGGGATGATCCTGGTGACCGGCCCCACCGGGTCGGGCAAGACCGTATCCCTCTATACCGGCCTCGGCATCCTGAACACCGCGGACCGCAACATCTCCACCGCCGAAGACCCGTCGGAAATCAACATGCCCGGGGTCAACCAGGTCAACGTGAACCCGAAGGTCGGCCTGACCTTCGCCAGCGCCCTGCGCGCCTTCCTGCGCCAGGATCCGGACGTGATCATGGTCGGGGAGATCCGTGACCTCGAGACCGCCGAGATCGCGATCAAGGCCGCGCAGACCGGCCACCTGGTGCTCTCTACCCTGCATACCAACGACGCGCCGCAGACGCTGACCCGCCTCGCCAACATGGGCGTGCCACCGTACAACATCGCGTCGTCGATCCTGCTGATCATCGCCCAGCGCCTGGCGCGGCGCCTGTGTCCGAACTGCAAGGAACCGGAACAGCTGCCGGAAGAGGTCCTGCGCAAGGAGGGCTTCACCGACGCCGATATCCAGGCCGGGGTGACTGCCTATCGCGCGGTGGGATGTGACCAGTGCACCAACGGCTACAAGGGCCGCCTCGGGATCTACCAGGTCATGCCCATCAGCGAGGAGATGCAGCGCGGCATCCTGGAGGGCTACAACTCCATGCAGCTGGCGGAACAGGCAGAAAAGGAAGGCATCGAGGACCTGCGCCGCGCCGGTCTGATGAAGGTAATGGCGGGGCTGACCAGCCTCGAGGAAGTCAATCGCGTGACCAAGGACTAGTGCCGCAAGGGGCACGGGTCACCAGCTACAGGGGGACAGGGGGATGGCCGACTCCGGGACGATCTACACCTGGGAAGGACTGAACAAGAACGGCGACCGGGTCAAGGGCGAGACCCCGGCCGACAACGAGGCCACCGCGCGCGCCGAACTGCGCAAGAACGGCATTAACGTCGTCAAGATCCGCAAGAAGCCGAAGTCGCTGTTCTCCGGCGGCAACAAGAAGATCGTGCCGGCCGACATCGCCTACTTCCTGCGGCAGATGACCACGATGCTGCAGTCCGGTGTACCGCTGGTGCAGGCGTTCGAGATCGTCGGCCGCGGGAACGAGAAACCCGCGATGCGCGACCTCGTTCTGAAACTGAAGGCGGACGTGGAAGGCGGCGAGACCTTTGCCAAGGCCCTGTCCAAGCACCCGCGTCACTTCGACGACCTGGTCACCAACCTCGTCGAGGCGGGCGAGCAGGCGGGGACGCTCGAGACCCTGCTGGATAAGATCGCCACCTACAAGGAAAAGACCGAGGCCCTGAAGGCCAAGATCAAGAAGGCCCTGTTCTACCCCGCCGCGGTCGTCGTGGTGGCCATCGTGGTCACCGCGATCCTGCTGATCTACGTGGTCCCGCAGTTCGAGGCCCTGTTCCAGGGCTTCGGTGCCGACCTGCCGGTGTTCACACGGATGGTGGTGGACCTCTCGGAGTTCACCCAGAGCTGGTGGTGGGCGATCCTCGGGGTCATGGTGGCGATCGGCTTCGTCTTCGTGCAGGCCAAGCGGCGCTCGCCACGTTTCGCCCGCTTCCTCGACATCATCATCCTCAAGGCCCCGGCCTTCGGGCCGATCCTGCGCAAGGCCGCGATCGCGCGCTTCGCCCGCACGCTGTCGACCATGTTCTCCGCAGGGGTCCCGCTGGTGGATGCCCTGACCTCGGTCTCCGGCGCCACCGGCAACGCGGTCTACCGCGAGGCGACCCTGCGCATGCGCGACGAGACCGAGGCAGGCGGGCAGTTGCAATGGTCGATGCGCAATACCGGCGTGTTCCCCAACATGGTGGTGCAGATGGTCGCGATCGGCGAGGAATCCGGCTCACTGGACTCCATGCTGGCCAAGGTCGCGGACTTCTACGAGGACGAGGTCGACAACGCCGTCGACAGCCTGTCCAGCCTGCTGGAACCGCTGATCATGGTGGTTCTGGGCGTGCTGGTCGGCGGTCTGGTCATCGCCATGTACCTGCCCATCTTCCAGATGGGTCAGGTGATCTAGGGGATGCTGGCCGAGACCGGTGCGCAACTGGGCGCGTGGGCCCTGCCGATCGCCGGGGTCTTCGGGCTGCTGATCGGCAGTTTCCTGAACGTGGTCATCGCGCGCCTGCCGGTGATGCTGGAACGCGACTGGGAACGCGAGGCCCGCGCCATCCTCGAGCACGAACCGCCGGGCGCAGAGGAGCGCTTCGACCTCGTGCGCCCGCGCTCGCGCTGCCCGCAATGCCAACGCCCCATCCGGGCGCTGGAGAACGTGCCCCTCCTCAGCTATCTGCTTCTGCGCGGGCGCTGCCCTGGCTGCGGCACCCGCATCAGCTGGCAGTATCCCGCGGTCGAGGCCCTCACCGCGCTGCTGTTCATCGTGACGATCTGGCACCTGGGGCCGAACGCCACAGGCCTCCTGGCCCTGGTGTTCACCGGCGTGCTGATTGCGGCGGCCGGCATCGACGCCCGCACCACCCTGCTCCCGGACCAGCTGACCCTGCCCCTGCTGTGGCTGGGCCTGCTGGTCAATATCCCGGGGACCTTCACCGACCTGCAGTCGGCGGTCATTGGCGCCGTCGCCGGCTACCTGGTGCTGTGGCTGATCTTCCATGGCTTCCGCCTGCTGACCGGCAAGGAGGGCATGGGCTTCGGGGACTTCAAGCTGCTGGCCGCGCTGGGCGCCTGGCTGGGCTGGCAGGCCCTGCCGGTCATCCTGCTGCTGGCCTCGCTGGTCGGCGCCGTAGTCGGGATTGCGTTGATCCTGCTGCGCGGCCGTGATCGCAATATCCCGATCCCGTTCGGCCCCTATCTCGCCGCCGCCGGCTGGCTCGCGCTGATCTGGGGAGACGAGCTGCTGGCCCTCTACTTCCCCCAGGGATTCTAGGCGACGGGCATGCTGCGGGTCGGACTCACCGGGGGGATCGGCTGCGGCAAGAGCCGGGTCGCGGGGTTGTTCGCCAGCCTCGGCGTGCCGGTGCTGGATGCCGACGCCATCAACCGCGAGCTGCAGACACCGGGACACGACCTCTACGCTGCCATCGTGAACCGCTTCGGGCCCGGCGTCCTGGATGCCCTCGGGCACCTGGACCGCGGCGCCCTGCGCAGCCGGATCTTTGCCGACCCGGGGGAGCGCCAGGCGCTGGAGGCCCTGGTCCACCCCGCGGTGGAGGCCCGCATCGAGGAAGACCTCGCCGCGCTGCCATCCGACACGCCCTACGCCCTGATCGTGGTTCCACTGCTGTTCGAGGCCGGCTGGGAGAACCGCTTCGACCATGTGATCGTGGTCCACTGCGAGCCCCACGAGCAGATCGCCCGCGTCACCCAGCGTGACGGCCGCAGCAGCGCCGAGGTGGAGGCCATCCTGGCGGCCCAGATGAATCCCGAGGAGCGCCGCCTGCGCGGGGACAGCGAAATCCGCAATCGCGAAGCCACAACGGAGGCCGACTTGGCGAACCAGGTAGCAGAACGCGACGCCGCCCTGCGCGAGCTGTCCGCCACGACCGCCTCCCGGGTGGAAATCGGCCCCCCGAATACCTGATACTGCCGGGATTCCCGGGCCATGCACCTTCAGCCCTCCTGCCGAACGGGCACGCCGTGAGCCAGACCCTGACCTTCGAACAACCGCTGCATGAACGCGTGCGCCTCCTGCTGCGACTGGAGGCCCTGAACGCGCGCTTCGCCGACGCACTGGAGTCGGGGCGGCCGTTCGACCACCACGAGGCCCTAGTCTCCCTGGTCGATATCTACGCGCTGGTGACCCGCGTCGACATCAAACGCGAGCTGATGGGCGAGATCGAACGCCAGACGGTCAACCTGAACCGCCTGGCCAACCAGCCGGGCGTGGATGCCGAGCGCTTCCGCGAAACCATGGACACGCAGAAGCGGCTCCATGATGCGCTGGAGGAACAGGCCGGCGCCCTCGATCACCGCGTGCGCGGCAGCGAGTTCTTCTCCAGCGTACGCCAGCGCATGGCCCTGCCGGGCGGCGCCTTCGACTTCGACCTGCCGATCTACCACTACTGGCTCGCACAGCCAAGCCAGGCGCGCAGCGAACTCCTGCTGGAGTGGTTCGAGCCGCTCAATACCGTCGCCGAGGCGACCGCCCAGGTGCTGCGCTACATGCGCCGCTCGGGCCACGCGGAGCCGGTCACAGCGGAGGAGGGCTACTTCGAGCGCAGCCTGGACACCAGCCATGCCTGGCAGCTGATCCGGGTGACCGTCGACCCCACCCTCGGGGTCTATCCGGAGATCAGCGGCGGACGCCAGCGCTTTACCGTGCGCTTCTTCGCCCCGGGCGACTTCCGCGAGCGCCCGGTTCCGGCCAGTCGCGACGTCCCCTTCCAGCTCTGCTGCTGCGCGATCTGACACCGTGACCGGGCTCGTTGCCCGGCGACGGGATCAACCGTCCAGCAGCCCGCGAATGCCGGCAATCCCCTGCGCTCCCGCCCGGCGCGCCTGGGCCAGGTGCCCCGGGGTCATGCCTCCCAGCGCATAAACCGGTACGCCCGCACCGGCCGTCCAGGCAGTGAAGCGCTCCCAGCCCAGCACCTCGGCCCCGGGGTGGGTGGCGGTCACCTCCACCGGCCCGAGGACCACGAAATCCAGCCCCAGCGCGGCGACCCGCGCGAGCCCGGCCCGGTCATGCACCGACGCGCCGATCCAGCCACCCCGGTCCGGACGCGTCTCCAGTTCGCGCCAGCGCCGCTCCGGCAGATGCAGCCCCACCTCCGGGAACCCGGTCAGCCAGTCCGCCGGGGCGTTGGCCAGCACCGGGATACCCAGCGCACCGGCGGGCCCGGCGATGGCCGCGAGGAAGTCGCGATAGGCCGACGCGTCCAGCGCCGGCGCCCGAACCTGGACCATGCCGGCCCGGCCCGCGCGCAGGGCCCGGACCACGCGCTCCGCGATCGCGTCGGCCTGGCCCGCATCGTCCGGGGACGGGGTGATCAGATAGCGCTCGGGGAGCCGCAGCGCGTTGAGCATCGCGCGGTTGGCCGCCGGGAAATCCGCCGGGTCGAGGGTGTCCGGGCGCAGCCACGCCATGGTCTGGCCCTCGCGCGGCGCGGGTTCGCCGGACCACGTGCTCACGCGAAACACGTGCAGGCGCACGGCGCGCTCCGAATAGCGGTGATCAATGGTCAGGCACTGAACCGCAGCGCCGACCCGGACGCCCAGTTCCTCATCCAGCTCGCGGGCCAGGGCCGTGGCCGGCGATTCCCCCGCGGCCACCTTGCCCCCGGGGAATTCCCGAAACCCGGCCAGGTGCTGCCCGCGCGCACGGCGCGTGACGAGCACGCGGCCCCGGGCATCCAGGATCAGCCCGATCGCGACCTCGACCGGCCGGGAGACAACCGGTTCAGGACCGGTATTCGGCATTGATGCGCACGTACTCGTGGGAGAAGTCGCAGGTGTACTTGCGCGCGCCCGCGGGGCCCCGGCCGAGGTCGATGCGCACATGAATCTCGTCCGCGCCGAAGGCCCGCTGGCCATCGGCCTCTGCATAGGCCGGGGCCCGGCCACCGTCGCGAACGATCTCCACATCATTCACGTGGATCGCGACCCGCTCGATCGCCAGGTCCGGCACACCGGCGCGCCCCACCGCCGCCAGGATCCGGCCCCAGTTGGGGTCCGAGGCGAACAACGCGGTCTTCACCAGCGGGGACAGCGCGACCGTCTCGGCCACCAGCGCCGCTTCTTCGCGCTCCCGCGCCCCGGTCACCTCCACGGTGACGAACTTGGTCGCGCCCTCGCCATCGCGCACGATCGCCTGGGCCAGCTCCAGACACACCGCCGCCAGCGCGGCGAGAAACGCCTCCCGATCCGCCGGCGTGGCGAGCCCAGCGCCGCTGGCGCCACTGGCCATCACCACGACCGCATCGTTGGTCGAGGTATCGCCGTCCACCGTGATCGCATTGAAGCTGTCGCGGTTGGCCACGCGCAGCAGGCCCTCGAGTTCGGCGGCGTCGATGGCGAGATCGGTCCCGATGAAGGCCAGCATGGTCGCCATGTCCGGGTGGATCATGCCGGAACCCTTGGCGATGCCCGTCAGGGTCACTTCGCCCTGCGACAGGGAGACGCGGCGGCTGCAGCCCTTGAGCACGGTATCGGTGGTCATGATCGCACGCCCGGCCTGCATCCAGGTATTGGGCGCCAACCCGGCGTACAGGACCGGCAGGGCCGCGACGATCCACTCGACCGGCAGCGGCTCCCCGATCACGCCGGTGGAAAACGGCAGGACCGCATCCGCGACGGTCCCGGTAAGGCCGGCCACCGCCTCGCAGGAGGCGCGCGCGGCGGCCAGCCCGGGCTCGCCCGTACCGGCATTGGCGTTGCCGGCATTGATCAGCAGCCAGCGAGCGTGCCCCCGCGCCTGGTGCTCGGCGGCCACCACCACGGGCGCCGCGCGGAAGGCATTGGTGGTGTAGAGCGCGGCGATGGTCGCTTCCGGGCCGGCGTCGATCAGGACCAGATCGTCACGGCCGGCGTAACGGATGCCGGCTGCGGTCGCGGCCAGGCGGATGCCCGGCACGGGATGAAGGACCTCCGGGGCGATCAATCCAACGGCCATTGTGGGCGTCCCCTACAGCTTGCCGTGGCAGTGCTTGAACTTCTTGCCCGAACCGCACCAGCAAGGCTCGTTGCGTCCCAGCTTGGGCTCCTCGCGACGATAGGGGGCCTCGCCACTGGCGACCGGCTCGCGGCCCTCCGCCTCGCCTTCGGCATCGGGCTTCAGGGCGCTGTCGGGGTTCTGGTGCTGGAACTGCAGGTCGTCCTCGGCCGGCGCGGCCTTCTTCGGCTGTAGCGCCTCGACCTCCTCCGGCGACCGCAGCTGCATGCGCAGCAGGAACTTCACGACATCGTGCTTGATGCGTTCCAGCAGGGACTGGAACATGGCGAAGGCTTCCTTCTTGTACTCCTGCTTCGGGTTGCGCTGAGCGTAGCCGCGCAGCCCGATGCCCTGGCGCAGGTAGTCCATCGCGGCCAGGTGTTCCTTCCACTGGCTGTCCAGGACCTGCAGCATCACGTCACGCTGCAGCCGGTTCATGGTCTCGTCGCCCAGCTGCTCGCGCTTGCCGGCCAGCATCTCGCGGGCATGCCCCACGATGCGTTCGCGCAGCGGCTCTTCGTGGAGGTCGTCCTCGTCGTCCAGCCACTGCTGCACCGGCAGGTCCAGCCCGAACTCGCCGTTGAGGGCCTGCTGCAGGCCCTCAACGTCCCACTCGTCCTCGATCGAGCCCGGCGGGATGTACTGGCTGATCTGGGCGTTGACGACGTCCTCGACCAGGGTGTCGATGGTGTCGCTGATGTCTTCGGTGGTCAGTAGTTCGGCGCGCTGGTCATAGATCACCCGGCGCTGGTCGTTGGCCACGTCGTCGTATTCCAGCAGCTGCTTGCGGATATCGAAGTTGTGGGCCTCGACCTTGCGCTGGGCGTTCTCGATGGCGCGGGAGACCCAGGCGTTCTCGATCGCCTCGCCCTCCTTCATGCCCAGGCGCTGCATCAGCCCGCGCACGCGCTCGGAGGCGAACACCCGCATCAGGTTGTCTTCCAGCGACAGGAAGAAACGGCTGGAGCCCGGGTCACCCTGACGCCCGGAGCGCCCGCGCAGCTGGTTGTCGATGCGCCGCGACTCGTGGCGCTCGGAGCCGATGATGTGCA
This sequence comes from Thioalkalivibrio sp. ALE31, assembly GCF_000377405.1. Classification (GTDB taxonomy): domain Bacteria; phylum Pseudomonadota; class Gammaproteobacteria; order Ectothiorhodospirales; family Ectothiorhodospiraceae; genus Thioalkalivibrio. Next base: position 99,036 of record NZ_KB905023.1, read on the forward strand.
GACCGCCGGACTCGAGCACGGCATCATGGCGCTGCTGCCAGTCGGCCCGGATGGCCTCCTGCCGGGCCGTGTCCTCCGGATCCACCTCGGCCAGTTCGGCATCCAGCGAGCCGCCCAGGACGATGTCGGTGCCACGCCCGGCCATGTTGGTCGCCAGGGTCACGGCTTTGGGACGGCCGGCCTGGGCAATGATCGAGGCCTCGCGCTCGTGCTGCTTGGCGTTCAGGACCTCGAAGGCGATGCCGGTCTTTTTGAGGGCCTGGGCCAGGCGTTCGGAGGCCTCGACGGATGCAGTGCCGACCAGCACCGGCTGGCCGCGATCCACGCACCACTGGATCTCCTTGATGATGGCGGTGTATTTCTCTTCCTGGGTCAGGAACACCAGGTCCTGCATGTCTTCGCGCACCAGCGGTTTGTTGCCGGGGATCACGACCACTTCCAGGTCATAGATGGTCTTGAACTCGTATGCCTCGGTGTCCGCGGTACCAGTCATGCCGGCGAGTTTGTCGTACAGCCGGAAGTAGTTCTGGAAGGTGATCGAGGCGAGCGTCTGATTCTCGCGCTGGATCGGCACGCCTTCCTTCGCCTCGATGGCCTGGTGCAGCCCCTCGGACCAGCGCCGCCCGGCCATGATGCGTCCGGTGAACTCGTCGATGATCTGGACCTTGTCGTCGCGCACCAGATAGTCGACGTCGCGATGGAACAGGGCGTGCGCGCGCAGGGCCGCGTTCAGGTGATGCAGGACCGCGATGCTCGCGGAGTCGTACAGGGTCTGGTGTTCTTCCAGCAGACCCGCCTGGCGCAGCAGTTCCTCGGCCTTCTCGTGACCCTCTTCGCTGAGGAAGACCTGTTTGGCCTTCTCGTCGACAAAGTAGTCGCCCTCGCTCTCCTCGTCTTCCTGACGAGTGAGCTGCGGCGGGATGGTGTTCAGCCGCTCGTAGAGCTCCGAGCTGTCGCCGCTGGGGCCGGAGATGATCAGCGGGGTACGCGCCTCGTCGATCAGGATCGAGTCGACCTCGTCCACCACCGCGAAGTTGAGCGCCCGCTGCACCCGCTGGTCGGCCGAGAAGGCCATGTTGTCGCGCAGGTAATCGAAGCCGAACTCGTTGTTGGTCCCGTAGGTGATGTCCGCCGCGTAGGCCTCCCGACGGGTGACCGGGCGCAGGTGCTCGAACCCGCCCTCCTCGGCGTGATAATCCGGATCGAAGAGATAGGAGGCGGAGTCCACGCCCAGGCCGCCGGAGCTGTTGACCACGCCCACCGAGAGCCCCAGCGCGTGATAGAGACGCCCCATCCAGGCAGCATCGCGCCGGGCCAGGTAGTCGTTCACCGTGACCACGTGCACCCCGTCGCCGGTCAGTGCGTTGAGATAGGCCGGCAGGGTCGCGACCAGGGTCTTCCCCTCGCCGGTACGCATCTCGGCAATGCGGCCGTCGTTCAGGACCATGCCGCCGATCAACTGCACGTCGAAATGGCGCAGGCCCATCACCTGCGCGCTCATCGCGCGGCACACGGCAAAGGCTTCCGGCAGGAGCTTCTCCAGGTCCTCGCCCTCGCCCAGGCGGCGCTGGAATTCCCGGGTCTTGTGGCGCAGCTCGTCCCGCGACAGCGCCTCGGTGGAGTCGGCCAGGGCATTGATGCGTTCCACCGCGCGGGTATAGCGCTTGAGGATGCGATCGTTGCGACTACCGAAGATCTTCTGAACGAGCTGCTTGACCATGGGGATCCGTAAGGGTTGGCTGAAACCCGCCTAGGATAAACGATCCGCCGGGGAAACGCTGTGCCGGGGAAACGTCTTTTCGGGAGGTCGCCGACGCCGAATCCCGCGCCGCGCAGCCACTAGGGAGACGCTGATTGAATCGCACGTCCGCGTTGGTGCCCCCTGTTTTCCGAGACAAGGCGCGTCGTGCAGCGGGTAGTGGTTCTACCCGCAAGGGGCGCAACGCAGGATCGGGGAACAGGGGGCACCAACCCCACAAGCCACTGAAAGCAGGGGCTCGGACGCCCGTTGTTGATCAAAAACGGGCGCGCGCACAGCGTTGCGGTTCCCTTGTGCAGAGTGACTGCACGGCAGTCACCGCGCTTTGTTCGCACGCAAAAGCGACTCGAGCGCGGACGTGCGATTCGATCAGCGTCTCCCTAGGTGTCAGTCCCGATCGGGAAGGAAGTTGTAGGGGTTGAGGGCCTTGCCGGCATCCACCACCTCGTAGTGCAGGTGGGTGTCGGTCGCGCGGCCGGTGCGGCCCATGGTCGCGATCACCTGGCCGGCCTCCACGCGCTCGCCAGCCTCGACCAGGATCTCCGCATTGTGGGCGTAGCGCGTGTTCAGGCCGCCGCCGTGGGCGATCTCGACCAGGTTACCGAAGCTGCTGCGCCGCCCCGCGAACACCACCAGACCGCCACCGGCCGCGCGGATCTCGGAGCCGGGCCGACCGGCAAAGTCCATCCCTGAGTGGAACCGCCGATTGCCGGTGAACGGATCCTCGCGGTAGCCAAACGCCGAGCTGATCCAGGCATCATCCTCGACCGGACGAAGCCGCGGCGACAGGGCCTCGCGCGAGGCATCCAGGCGCAGCTCGGAGCCCACGAGGTCCACCGCGGCGCTGTGCCGACCCAGCAGGTGCTCCAGCGCCAGCAGGCGGTCGTGCACCTCCAGCGGTGAATCCGGTCCTTCCAGCAGGGGTCCGCCCTGGCCCCCGGTCTCCGGCGCCAGATCGGCCACGTCCAGTCCCAGGGAGTCGCCCACCGACCGGATGCGCAGATCCACACGCGACAACTGGCGTTCCAGCGCCACGACCCGTTCAACCAGATGATTCAGGCCCTCGCGGGCGGCTTCGCGCTCCACCGTCTCGACGGCCACGGGATCCAGGGTATTGGTCACCGGAATCCGGACCACCTCGCGCTGGCTCTGGCCGACCAGATAGGCCGCCACCACCGCGGCCGCCATCAGCAGCACCAGCACGCCCCCCGACACGGCCATCGCCCACAGGGGCAGGCGTGCACAAAGGCCGTCCGGACGTAGTACGATCAACTGCATGCGAATCCTCTTGTTCTCTCCGCCTTGCGCCACCGGGTTACCGGGATGACACCGCAGCGGATCACCCGTTTCATCGCCCGCGACTGGTCCGCGCACTCCGGCCGCGACCGCGGCGTGGAGCGCGCCCTCGAGGGCCTCGCCGGCAATGCGCTGAAGGCGCGGCGACTGGCGTTCACCCTGCGCGAGGACACCTTGGTCGCGATCTGCGCGGACCGCGGCCTGGCGACGGAGCTGCGTTTCCAGCAACGCGAACTGCTCAAGACCCTGCGTGCCGCGGGCTTCGAGGGCATCGAGCAGATGCGCATCCGGCTGTCCCGGGTGCCCCGCCCTGCCGAACCGGCCGCGCGGCTGGAACGGCGCGAGATCCCGGAAGCGGCCCGGCAGATCCTCGCCGACACCGCCTCTCGCATTCAGGATCCCGAACTGGCCGGTGCGCTGGATCGGCTCGCCCGCGCGGCGCGCCCGTCCCCGCCGAAGCCGGACTGAACCGGCGCCGCGGTATTCAGCCCGCCGGCGTCGGTGCCAGCTGGCCGAAGGAGATCGGCAGGCGCTCGTTCGGGTCCTCGAAGGTGACCTTTTCCCAGGCCGTCTCGTCGGCCGCGAGTTGGCGGATCAGCTGATTGTTCAGTGCATGCCCGGACTTGTGCCCGGTGAAGGCGCCGATCAGGCTGTGGCCGAGCAGGTACAGGTCCCCGACCACGTCGAGGATCTTGTGCTTGACCAGCTCGTTGTCGTAGCGCAGACCGTTCTCGTTCAGGATCTTGTAGTCATCGAGCACCACGGCATTGTCCAGGCTGCCGCCCAGCGCCAGCTGGTTGGCCCGCAGGGCCTCGATGTCGCGCATGAACCCGAAGGTTCGGGCACGCGAGACCTCCTTCACGAAGGAGGTGGACGAGAAATCCAGCTCGGCGCGCTGGCTCCCGTCGGTGAACATCGGGTGTTCGAAGTCGATGCAGAAACCGACCTTGAACCCCTCGTAGGGATCGAAGCGCACCCATTTGTCGCCCTCGCGGACTTCCACGCTGCGCTTGACCCGAATGAATTCCTTGGGCGCGTCCTGCTCTTTCAGCCCGGCGGACTGCAGCAGAAACACGAAGGGACCGGCACTGCCATCCATGATGGGCACCTCGGCGGCGCTCACGTCGACGTGCAGGTTGTCGATGCCCAGTCCGGCTATGGCCGAGAGCAGATGCTCCACGGTCGAGACCCGGACATCGCCATTGACCAGCGTGGTCGAAAGCCGCGTGTCGCCGACATTGTCGGCACAGGCGCGAATCTCCACGGACGGATCAAGATCGCAGCGATGGAACACAATCCCGGTGTTCACCGGGGCCGGCCGCAGGGTCAGCACCACCTTTTCTCCGGTATGCAGTCCTACCCCGGTCGCCCGAATGCTGTTCTTGAGCGTTCTTTGCCTGATCAACGAATTGAGCCTCTCTCTTTCAGGAGAGCGCATAAGGGGAGCCCGGGCCCTCCCGGGCTCCTCATGCACACAACGATTGCCGCATTATTGCAGGATTCCGCTCGTCCTGCATGTGCCGGCGCTCTCAGTCCGCCTGTTTGCGCAGAAAGGCCGGAATATCCAGCACATCAATGCCTTGCTGCTGGTTGTAGTCCACCGCCAGGTTGTCGCCACCGCGGCGCTTGACGGTCGGCTGGTCGAGGTCGACTTCGACGTCGGAACCGACGGCCTTCTTCGGCTGGGCATCGACCACCCGCACCTGCGGACGTTCGGACTGCGAGGCCGGGGCCCCCAGGCCGGTCGCCACCAGGGTGACCCGCAGCTCGTCGGTCATCTCGGGGTCGATCACCGTCCCGACGACGACGTTGGCGTCTTCCGAGGCCAGGGCCTTCACCGCCTCCCCGACTTCCTCGAACTCGCCGATACCGACATCCATGCCGCCGGTCACGTTCACCAGGATGCCGCGCGCGCCGGAGATATCGATGTCCTCCAGCAACGGGCTGGCGATCGCGGCTTCGGCCGCCTCGCGGGCACGGTCCTCGCCGGAACCGGAGCCGGTCCCCATCATCGCCATACCCATCTCGCGCATCACGTTGCGCACGTCGGCGAAGTCGACGTTGATCAGGCCCGGGCGGGTGATCAGCTCGGCAATGCCCTGCACCGCGCCGAACAGCACGTCATTGGCGGCCTTGAAGGCGTCCAGCAGGGTGGTGTTCTTGCCCAGCACCGTCAGCAGCTTCTCGTTGGGAATGGTGATCAGCGAGTCGACCTGCTCGGTCAGGGCCTTGATCCCGGACATGGCCACCTGCATGCGGCGCTTGCCCTCGAACGGGAACGGCTTGGTGACCACCGCCACGGTCAGGATGTTCATCTCCTTGGCGATCTGCGCCACCACCGGCGCGGCCCCGGTACCCGTACCACCGCCCATGCCGGCGGTAATGAAGACCATGTCCGCGCCCTGCAGCAGGTCCTGGATGCGCTCGCGATCCTCCAGCGCGGCCTCGCGGCCCACGGAGGGATCCGCCCCGGCCCCCAGGCCCTTGGTGATGTCGCCACCCAGTTGCAGCAGCGTCTTGGAATCCAGGCTCTTCAGGGCCTGGGCATCGGTATTGGCGCAGATGAAGTCCACGCCCTCCAGTTGCGAGTTGACCATGTGCTGCACGGCGTTGCCGCCGCCGCCCCCGACGCCGACGACCTTGATCGTCGCGTTCTGGCTATAGGTATCCATCAGTTCGAACGTCATGATTGCGTCCTCTCGTTGCGTGTGTACAGGTACTTCTGTTGGCCTGCGTCATGGCCGGAGAGCGGTCCGACCCCCAAAGATTCCGGTGTCCTGGTCATCAGAACTGCCCGGAAAACCAGCGCTTCATGCGCGCCCATACGCCCTGGAACCCGCTGCTCACGGGCCGGGCCTCCTGCTCCGCACGCGACTCGCGGGCGTAGAGCAGCAGCCCCACTCCCGTCGCGTGGATCGGATTCTTCACCACATCCAGGAGCCCGGTGACGCGTTGCGGCACCCCCAGGCGTACGGGCATGTGGAAGACCTCTTCGGCGAGGTCCACCACACCTTCCATTCGAGACGATCCGCCGGTCAGCACGACCCCGGCGGCGATCATTTCCTCGGTGCCGCTGCGGCGCAGCTCCGCCTGCACCAGCTGCAGCAGTTCCTCGTAGCGCGGCTCGACCACGGAGGCGAGCGTCTGGCGCGACAGCCGGCGCGCGGCCCGATCGCCCACCCCGGGCACCTCGATGCTCTCGCCCGGGTCGGCCAGCGAGCGCAGCGCGCAGGCGTACTTGATCTTGAGTTCGTCGGCGTACTGGGTCGGCGTGCGCAGGGCGACCGCGATGTCGTTGGTCACCTGATCCCCGGCAATCGGGATCACCGCGGTGTGCATGATCGCGCCATGGGCAAACACCGCGATGTCGGTGGTGCCACCGCCGATGTCCACCAGGCAGACACCCAGGTCCTTCTCGTCCTCGCTGAGCACCGAATAGCTGGAGGCGAGCTGTTCCAGGATGATGTCGTCCACCCGCAGCCCGCAGCGCTCCACGCACTTGACGATGTTCTGCGCCGCGGACACCGCGCCGGTGACCAGGTGCACCTTGGCCTCCAGCCGCACCCCGGACATCCCGATCGGCTCGCGGATGCCCTCCTGCTCGTCGATGATGTATTCCTGCGGCAGCACGTGGAGGATGCGCTGGTCGGCCGGGATCGCGATCGCGCGCGCGGCGTCGATCACCCGGTCGACGTCGCCCGCGACCACCTCGCCGTCCTTGATCGCAACCACGCCGGTGGAGTTGTAGCTCTTGATGTGAGAGCCGGCGATCCCGGTGTAGACCGAGTGGATCTCGCAGCCGGCCATCAGCTCGGCCTCCTCCACCGCGCGCTGGATCGACTGGACGGTGGACTCGATGTTCACCACCACGCCCTTCTTCAGCCCGCGCGAAGGGGAGGAGCCGATCCCGATGATCTCGATCTCGCCTTCCTCGGTCAGCTCCCCGACCACCGCCTCGATCTTCGAGGTCCCGACGTCCAGGCCGACGATCAGACCGGGTTCCGACTTCTTTGCCATCATCTTTCTGCGTCCTGTCGTTCGTGTCATCGGGCGTCTCCCGCACCGTCATCCGCCGCATCCGCCCAGGCCACCGCAAGCCCGTGCGGATAACGCAGGTCGATCCGTTCCACCGGGGCATCGCGATAGTCGCGAATCGCCGGCACCGCGCGGACCAGCTGACCCAGGCGGCTCAGATCGGCATCCCGCCCCATCAGCACGCGCACGCCGTCCGCCAGGTGGATGCTCCAGTCATGGCGCGCCCCTTCCTGCAGCCCGGTGACCTCCAGCCCGGCATCGGCCAGGCGCGCGGAGACCTCCAGGTAGCGGTGCATCAGCACCACCTGCCGCCCATCCGTCCCTGCGAGGGCCGGCAGCCCCTCCCAGTCATCCAGCGCCACCGGCCCGAAAAGCCGGCCGTGGCGGTCGACCAGGTGATCGTCGCCCCATTGCGCCACCGGCACCGGCTCGCGGATCTCGACCACCAGCGTGTCCGGCCACTGGCGGCGCAGGCGCACCGTGTCCACCCAGGGCTGGGCCTCCAGCGCCGTGCGCAGGCGCTCCAGCTCGACCCCGACAAAGCCCGATGCATGGGCGCGGGCCAGCTCCTGCACGGCCGCGACATCCGCGTGCTGCGGGTTGCCGGTCACCTCGATGCGCTCGATCGGCAGCCAGGCATCCGGGTCGAACTGCAGCCAGGCCAGCGCGCCCAGCACCAGCATCCCGGCAAGGCCCATGCCGGCCATCAGGCGCAGCCCCGGGCCGGCCAGGCGGCGCAAGGGCGACGGCCCCTGCGACTGCGGCCGGCGCGCGGGTCGGGTTGTACGCCGTGCGTTCAACGCAGCCCTCCACACTCGAAACTGGAATCGAGGATGCGCAGGCACAGCTCGTCGAAGTCGATCCCGGCCTGCGCGGCCGCCTTGGGCACCAGCGAGTGATCGGTCATGCCCGGGATGGTGTTCACCTCGATCAGGAAGTTCTCGCCGTGCTCGTCCTGCAGGATGTCCACCCGGCCCCAGCCGCAGCCCTCCAGCGTCGCGAAGGCCGCGATCGCCAGGGACTGCAGCTCCAGAAGCGCGCTCGAATCCAGCGGGGGCGGGCAGACGTAGCCGGTATCATCGGCCTCGTACTTGGCGTGGTAGTCGTAGAACCCACCCGGGGTACGGATCTCCACCACGGGCAGCGGCTCGTTGCCAAGGATCGCGACGGTGTACTCGCGCCCGCGGATCCACTGCTCGGCGAACACCTGGCCCGGCTGCAGCCGGGCCGCCTCGAACGCCGCCGGCAGATCGGCGACGCGATCGACCCGCGTGATGCCGAGGCTGGAGCCCCCGCGGGCCGGCTTCACGATCAGCGGCAGGCCCAGGGCCTCGGCGACCGCCTCCGGATCGAAACCGGGTGTCAGCAGGCGGTAGGGCGCGCTGGGCAGATTGCTGCCCGCCCACAGCCGCTTGCAGGCCAGCTTGTCCATGCCCAGCGCGGAGCCGAGCACGCCGGTCCCGGTGTATGGCACACCCGCCATGTCGAGGCAGCCCTGCAACGTGCCGTCCTCGCCACATTCGCCGTGGAGCACGATAAACACCCGGTCGAAGCCCTCCAGCGCCAGGCAGCGAGCACTCTCGCGGGTCAGGTCCAGCGGGTGGGCATCCACACCCTGGCGCTGCAGAGCCGCCAGCACGGCCTGGCCACTCTGGAGCGAGATGTCGCGCTCGCCGGACCAGCCCCCCATCAGGACCGCGACCCGGCCGTAGTCTTGTGCGCTTCGCTTGCTCATGCCGTTCCCTCGCTTGTCTCGTTCGCACCCGCGGCGCGGCCCAGCACCCGGACCTCCGGCTCCAGGTGCACCCCGAAGCGCCGCTCCACTTCGTCCTGGGCATGGCGCAACAGCCATTCGATATCGGCGGCGCGGGCCGTCCCGTCGTGGGTGATGAAATTGGCGTGCTTGGGCGAGATCTCCGCCGCGCCGCGGCGCAGGCCCTTCAACCCGGCCGCCTCCACCAGACGCGCCGCGTGATCCCCCTCCGGATTACGGAAGACCGAACCGCAGGACGGCAGACCCAGCGGCTGCTTCGCCGAGCGCTCGCGCAGGAGTTCGCGGATGCGTCGGGTTCCGGCTTCGGGGTCGCCCGGGGCCAGCCGCAGCACGCAGCCGGTGAACCATTCGTCTTCCGGGCCCCGGACACTGCGGTAGCCGATGGAGTAACCCGCCGGCGTGCGGGTATGCAGTTCACCGCGCACATCCACCGTGGCCACCGATTCCACCAGCGGCCAGATCTCGCCGCCCCAGGCCCCCGCATTCATGTACAGCGCGCCCCCCACCGTGCCCGGGATGCCGGCCAGGAACTCGGCCCCGACCAGCCCCTCGCGGGCCCCGAAGCGCGCGGCCTGGGCACAGGCCAGCCCGGCGCCCAGCAGGAGACGATCACCGTCCAGACGCCGGCGCTCGTTGAGGACACCCGACAGGTGCACCACCAGCCCCTCGACACCCCCGTCGCGGATCAGCACGTTGCTGCCAAGCCCGAGGAAGGTCACCGGCATCTGCGGGGCGTGGGTCGCGTGGTCGCGCAACGCGGCCACCAGGTCGTCGAGGTCGACCGGCTGGAACAGCCAGTCGGCCGGCCCGCCGACCCGCCACGACGTGAGCCCGGCCAGCGGCACCCGGGCCTGCAGCCGCCCGCGCGGCTCCCCGGCGAACGGCGTCGCCATCGGCTCGATCTCGCGCGCCGCCATCATGTGCCCCCCTCGCCGGACGCGCTCAGCTGTTCGGGGAGCAGACCGGCCAGGCGGCCAATGTCGCCGGCGCCCTGGGCAATGACCACGTCATCCGCGCGCAGCATGCGCCCGAGGACATCGACGACGTCGTCGGCCCGCTCGACAAACACCGGTTCGACCTGACCGCGCAAGCGGATGGCCCGCGCCAGGCTGCGGCCGTCGGCACTGGGGATCGGCTCCTCGCCGGCGGCATACACCTCCAGCAGGATCAGCACATCGGTCTCTGACAGCGCCTCGACAAAGTCCTCGAACAGGTCGCGCGTGCGGGTATAGCGATGCGGCTGGAAGATCGTGATGCGCCGCCGATCCGGCCAGGCATCGCGCGCGGCGGCCTGAGTCGCGGCGATCTCCCGCGGGTGATGGCCGTAGTCGTCGACCAGGGTCACCGGGCCGCTGGGGGCCTGCCAGGACTGGACCTGGAAGCGCCGGCCGATGCCCTGGAAACGCTCCAGCGCGGCCTGGATCGCGGTCGGCGCCACCTCCAGCTCGTGCGCGACCGCCGCCGCGGCCAGGGCGTTCAGCACGTTGTGGCGGCCGGGCAGGTTGAGGGTCACGGGGAATGCGGCCTGCCCCGGCAGGGCCAGATCGAAATACATGCGCACGCCTTCCTGGCGCACATTCAGGGCGCGCACGTCGGCCGGCTGCTCGATGCCGTAGGTCAGGCGCGGGCGCTCCAGTTCCGGATACAGGTCGCGCACCTGCGGGTCGTCCGCGCACAGCACGGCGATGCCGTAGAACGGCAGGTGATGCAGGAACTCGAGGAAGGTGGCGCGCAGCTTGCCGAAGTCGTTGCCATAGGTCCCCAGGTGATCGGCATCGATGTTGGTCACGATGCTGATCATTGGCTGCAGATGGAGGAACGAGGCATCGCTCTCGTCGGCCTCGGCCACGAGGTAGTCACCGGCCCCGAGATTGGAGTGACTGGCCGTGCTGTTCAGGCGCCCGCCGATCACAAAGGTCGGATCCATGCCCGCCTCCGCCAGGACACTGGCGACCAGGCTGGTGGTGGTCGTCTTGCCGTGGGTGCCGGCCACCGCGATGCCGTAGCGAAAACGCATCAGCTCGGCGAGCATTTCCGCGCGGCGCACAATCGGGATACCCCGACGACGGGCCTCCTGGACCTCTGGGTTGGACGGGTTGATCGCGCTGGAAACCACCAGCACGTCCGCGTCCGCCACGTTCGCCTCGGTATGGGCCGCCACCACCGGGATGTCCATCGCCTTCAGGCGCTCGACCATCGCCGACTGCCCCAGGTCGGAACCGGAAACCCGGTAACCCAGCTGGTGCAGGACCTCGGCGATCCCGCTCATGCCGGAACCCCCGATCCCGACGCAGTGGATCCGGCGGATGCGGCGCATTGCGTGACGGGGCAGGCGCGTGGCGTTCATGACGATCCCTCCGGGCGGGCACCCGCCATCTCCATGCAGGCGTCGGCCAGGCGCTGCACCGTGTCCGGGCAGGCCTGCTCGCGCGCCAGGACCGCGCGGGCCCGCAGGGCCTCGCGATCCAGCGGCCCGACCCGGTCAAAGATGGCCCGGGCCGTCAGTTCGGCATCCGCGATCATCCAGGCCGCGCCCGCGCGCACCAGGGCCTCGGCGTTCGCGGTCTGGTGGTCATCCACCGCATGCGGATAGGGGACGAAGATCGCCGGCACCCCGGCGGCGGCCACCTCGGTCACGGTCAGGGCCCCGGCGCGACAGATCACCAGGTCCGCCCAGGCGTAAGCGGCGGCCATGTCCTCGATAAAGGCGGAGATCTCGGCCGCCAGCCCGGCTTCGGCGTAGGCGGACCGGGCCTCCTCCAGGGTGCGTTCGCCGGCCTGGTGGCGGATGTTCAGGGGCTGTTGCGCCGCCACCATCGCCAGGCCCGCGGGCAGGGTCCGATTAAGAGAGCGCGCGCCCAGGCTGCCCCCCAGGACCAGGATGTTCAGCGGGCCTTCGCGCTCGTCGAAGCGGACCTCCGGAACGGGCAGGCCGGCGATCTGCGCGCGCACCGGGTTGCCCACGACCGTGACCGCCACCCGTTCGGGAAAACTGTGCTCGAAGCCGGAGTACACCCGGTCGGCGACCTTCGCCAGCCAGCGGTTGGTCAGGCCGGCCACCGCGTTCTGTTCGTGGATCGCCAGGGGGCGCCCCAGCGCGGCCGCCATCAGGCCGCCGGGCCCGGCCGCGAAGCCGCCGAAACCGATCACGGCGTCCGGGCGCAGGCGCGTCATCAGGCCCAGCGCCGCCCACAGCGACAGACCCAGCCGCCACGGCGCCAGCGCCAGTCCGATCACGCCCTTGCCGCGAATCCCGGCGATGGGGAGGGTTGTCAGTTCGATGCCGGACTCCGGTACCAGCCGCGCCTCCACGCCGCGGGTGGTACCCAGCCAGCGCACCTCGGCGCCGCGGGCACGCAGCTCCTCGGCCACCGCCAGCCCGGGGAACACGTGGCCTCCTGTGCCGCCAGCCATGATCAGGATGCGCGGGGCGTTCATGCCGCACCTCCCCGCCGGCGACGGGACGGCTGCGCCGCCCGGGGAGCGGGCACCTGGGCCTCGCGGTAGACGCGCATCACCAGGCCGATGGCCGCCAGCGAGACAATCAGCGAACTGCCGCCGTAACTGAGAAACGGCAGGGTCAGCCCCTTGGTCGGGAGCAGCCCCATGTTCACGGCGAGGTTCAGGAAGGCCTGCAGGCCCATCCAGATCGCCACGCCGAACGCCAGATGGGAGGCGAAGGCATGGCCGGCGCGCTCGGCATACAGGCCGATACGGATGCAGCGCCAGACCAGCACCCCGAACAGCGCGATCAGGGCGATAACGCCGACAAAGCCGAACTCCTCGGCAAAGACCGCAAACAGGAAATCGTTGTGCGCCTCCGGCAGGTAGAACAGCTTCTGCACGCTGTTGCCCAGCCCGGCCCCGAACCAGCCGCCGGAACCGATCGCGATCAGCGACTGGGTCAGCTGAAAGCCGGTGGCGAACGGGTCCTGCCAGGGGTCGAGGAAGGCCGTCAGGCGCGCCACGCGGTAGGGTGCCGCGACCGCCACCACCGCCATACCGGCGCCGATCGTGACCCCCAGCGCGGCGAACTGCCACAGCTTGGCACCGGCGAGGAACAGCATGCCCATGCCGATCGCCAGCATGATCGCCGCCCCCCCGAAGTCGGGCTGCAGCAGCATCAGGATGGTGCCCACCCCGAGCACGATCAGCGGACGGATGAAGCCGAGGAAATGCAGGCGCAGCGTCGAGTAGTGGCGCACGATGTAGCCGGCGAGGTACATCACCACCAGCAATTTCACCAGTTCCGCCACCTGCAGGTTGAACATGCCCAGCGGGATCCAGCGGGTCGCCCCGTTCACCGTGCGGCCCACCCCGGGGATCAGCACGGCGATCAGCAGCACCATCACCAGGATCAGCAACCAAGGCCCCGCGCGCTCCCAGCGCGCCAGCGGAACCGACCACAGGAAGGTCGCCACCGCCAGACCGATAGCGGCGAAGATCACCTGGCGCTGGAAGAAGTGCCAGGTATTGCCGAAATAGCGCTCGCCCAACCCCATGGAGGCCGAGGCGACCATCACCAGCCCGATCCCCAGCAGGGTCGCCGCGACCGCCAGCAGAGGCAGGTCCACGTGATCGCGCAGGCCGGCCACCAGGCCGCGATCCGGCAGTCCGAGGCGGCTACTCGAGACACTCATGCCGCGAGCCCCCGCACCGCGCGGGCGAAGTCGTCGCCGCGCGCCTGGTAATTCTCGTACATGTCCAGGCTGGCACAGCCCGGCGACAGCAGCACGGTATCCCCGGGCTCCGCCCAGGCGGCGGCCTGGGCGACCGCGGCGGCCATGTCGTCGACGCGCTGCACCGGCACCACTGATGCCAGGGCGCGGGCGATGGCCGGCGCGTCTTCGCCCAGCAGGACCACCCCGCGGACCTTGCCCGGGATGTAATCCGCCAGCGGGGCGAAGTCCTGGCCCTTGCCCTGCCCCCCGGCAATCAGCACCAGCGGCCCCGGCGTACCGCGCAGCGCGGCCAGGGTGGCGCCCACGTTGGTACCCTTGGAGTCGTTGATGTATGCGACCCCGTCGACCTCGGCAATCCACTGCGAGCGGTGCGGCAGCCCGGGGAACTCGGCCAGCGCCGCCAGTGCGCGGGCCCGGGGCGCGCCTGGCTCCAGCCACGGCCAGGCCAGCGCCAGCGCGGCCAGGGCGTTGGCCCAGTTGTGCTGCCCCCGCAGGCGCAGGCGACCCGTGGCGAGAAGGCCCTCGTCGCCATGCACCAGCTCGGGGCCATCCTCGGGGGCCGGACGCACGCCGAAGTCGACCGCACGCGGCGGGGCGTCGAGACCGAAGGAGATCACCTGCAGGTCCTGCGGCAGCGCGATCTCGCGCAGCCAGGTGTCCTCGCGATTCAGCACGCCGCGCTGGGCGCGATCCAGGATCCGGGCCTTGGCGCGTACATAGGCGTCCAGATCGGCGTAGCGGTCCAGGTGGTCGGGGGAGATATTCAGGATGGCGGCGGCGGCCGGCGCCAATGTGTGGCTGCGCTCCAGCTGGAAGCTGGACAGCTCCAGCACGTACAGATCGGGCGCCGATTCCAGCAGGTCCAGCGCCGGGGTCCCGAAGTTGCCGCCGACCGCGACACGGTAGCCAGCGGCCTGGAGCAGCTCGCCCACCAGGGCGGTCACGGTGCTCTTGCCGTTGGAGCCGGTGATCGCGATCACCGGGGCGGTCGCCTGCTCGGCGAACAGATCGATGTCCCCGATCAGGCGGGCACCGGCCGCCTGCGCCTGCTGCAGGACGGGGTGTTCCAGGGCGACACCGGGCGAGACCACAATTCGGGCGAAGGCCGTGGCATCCAGATCGTCCAGCGGCCCCACCCAGGCGGCGTTCACCCAGTCCGCGCCCGTAGCCAGCGCCGCGGGGGCCGCCCGGGTATCGGTGAGCGCAAACGACTGGCCCTGCGCGCGCAGGAAGCGGGCCACCGACAGTCCGGTCGCCCCCAGGCCCACGATCAGGTTGTCGCCGCTGGCTCGCATCATGGGATCAGCGCACCTTCAGGGTCGCGAGACCGATCAGCACGAACACCACGGTCAGGATCCAGAAACGCACGATCACGCGCGGCTCCGGCCAGCCCTTGAGTTCGAAGTGGTGATGCAGCGGCGCCATGCGGAAGATGCGCCGCCCGGTGAGCTTGAACGAGGCGACCTGCAGCATCACCGACAGCGTCTCCAGCACGAAGATGCCGCCCATGATCAGCAGGACGATCTCCTGCCGGGTCAGGATCGCCAGCATGCCCAGGGCCGCGCCCAGCGCGAGGGCCCCGACATCGCCCATGAATACCTGGGCCGGGTACGTATTGAACCACAGGAACCCGAGCCCGGCGCCGACCAGCGCGGCGGTGAAGATCACGACCTCGCCCACCCCGGGCACCGCCGGGATGCCGAGATAGTCGGCGAACACCGCATGACCCGCCGCGTAGGCAAACACGCCCAGGGCCCCGGCCACCAGCACCGCAGGCATGATCGCCAGGCCGTCCAGCCCGTCGGTGAGGTTCACCGCGTTCGAGGAACCGACCACGACCAGCCAGACCAGCGGGATGAACAACCAGCCCAGACTGAACTGGATGTCCTTGAACACCGGCAGGTAGAACGTGGTCTCTACCGGGCCCTGCGCGGTGTACATGATCACGCCGGCCGCGATCAGGGCGAACAGGGTCTGCCACAGGATCTTGGCGCGCGCCGACAGCCCCTTGCTGTTGCCATAGCGCAGCTTCAGGTAGTCATCCCAGCCGCCGACCGCACCGAACGCGAGGGTCGTCAGCAGCACGAGCCAGACGAAGCGGTTGGTCAGGTCGCTCCAGAGCAGGGTGGCGATGGCCACCGCGACCAGAATCAGCGCGCCGCCCATGGTCGGGGTGCCGGCCTTGGTCAGGTGCGACTCGGGGCCGTCGTCACGGATCTGCTGGCCGACCTTGCCGACAGTGAGGCGGCGAATCATCGCCGGGCCGATCAGCAGCGCGATCGCCAGCGCCGTGACCACCCCGAGGATGGCGCGAACGGTCAGGTACTGAAAGACCGTGAAGCCGGAATAGAACTGGCTCAGGTACTCAGTCAGCGCGTAGAGCATCCGCCACCTCCGGCGCTGCCGAGGCTAGGTCCAGCCCCTCGATGATCCGTTCCATGTGCTGGCTGCGCGAGCCCTTCACCAGCACCGTCGTACCCTCGGCCAGGAGCGCCTCCAGGCGCGCCTGCAATGCGCCGTGATCGGCAAACCATTCGCCACCGTCACCGAACGCCTCGGCACTGTCGCGCGCGGCGTCGCCCAGGGCGAGGCAGTGGTCGATGCCCATGGCCCGGGCCAGCCGGCCCGTTTCGCGATGCAGTTCGCGGGTCTCCGAGCCCAGCTCGCCCATCGCACCCAGCACCAGGATGCGCCGGCCGGGCATAGCCGCCAGCACCTCCAGCCCGGCCCGCAGCGAGTCCGGGTTGGCGTTGTAGCTGTCGTCCCACAGGCGTGCGCCAGTGACGTGCCACAGTTCCTGCAGGCGCCCGCGGACGGGCTTCCACTGCGCCAGGCCCTCGACGATGCGGTCGATCCCGATGCCCACCGCATTGGCCGCGGCGGCCGCGGCAACAGCGTTCGCCGCGAGATGGCGCCCGGGGCCGGCCAGGCGCAGGTCGCGCCCGGCGCCGAGGATCGCCAGCCGCAGCCGGTCCGGGGCCTGCCACATCCCCTCGACCTCGCCGCCGCCCTCCAGCGAGAAGCGCTGGCAGTGGTGGTGCTCGTTCAGGGACAGCCAGTAGTCGGCAAACGGGTCGTCCAGGTTGACCACGGCGGTACCGCCCTGGGCGGGCAGACCGGAGTAGATCTCGGCCTTGGCATGCGCCACGCCCTCGAGGCTCCCGAAGCCCTCCAGATGCGCGCGCCCGGCATTGGTGATCATGGCCACCTGCGGCTCGACCCAGCGCACCATACGGCCGATCTCGCCGGCGTGATTGGCGCCCAGCTCGATCACCGCGTAGTCCACGTCCTGCGGCATGGCCAGCAGCGTCAGTGGCGCGCCGATCTCGTTGTTCAGATTGCCCGCGGTGGCATGCACGGAGCCTGCGCCCTCGAGGATGCAGCGCAGCATCTCCTTGGTGGTGGTCTTGCCGTTCGAACCGGTCAGGGCGATCACCCGCGCCCGGCTCTGGCGGCGCCAGTGGCGGCCGAGTCGCCCCAGGGCCTCCCGCGTATCGGAGACAATGACCTGCGGCTGCGGGACATCCAGGGCGCGCTCCACCAGCAGCACCGGCGCCGGCAGATCGGCGGCCACCTGCGTGTGGGCATCGAAGTTGGGCCCCTTCAGCGCGATAAACAGCGCCCCGGGGCGGGGCTCGCGGGTGTCCGTGAACACGCCCTCGAAGGCCACGTCGCCCGCCCCCTGCAGGCGCCCCTTCACGGCCTCGGCCAGTTCCTGGCTGGTCATGCGAATCATTCTCCCTCCTCCCCGGTCGCGCGCTGCGGGTCGCGCGTGTCCTGCAGATGCCGGCGCCCCACGGTTCGCACCTGCTCGCGGTCGCTGAACGGATACCGCTGCCCGCGAATCTCCTGAGTGGTCTCGTGGCCCTTGCCGGCCACCAGCACCACATCGCCCGCGCCGGCCTCCGCCAGGGCACTGGCGATCGCGGTGGCGCGGTCACCAATCTCGTGGCATTCGGCGGCCGCGGCACAGCCGGCAAGAATCTCGGCTCGGATCTCGGCCGGGTCCTCGCCGCGCGGGTTGTCGTCGGTCACGAAGACCACGTCCGCACGCTCGCAGGCCACCCGTCCCATCGCCGGACGCTTGCCGCGGTCGCGCTCGCCACCGCACCCGAAGACCACGCTCAGGCGTCCCTCGGTGTGAGGCCGCAGGGCGCGCAAGGCGGCGTCCAGCGCCTCGGCGGTGTGGGCATAGTCGACCACCGCCAGGGCCCCGTTGGGCAGCGGGAAGCGCTCCATGCGCCCGGGCACGCCGGGCAGCCGCGCGAGGGCGGCGATGGCCTGTTCACGCTCCAGGCCCAGCGCCTGCAGCGTGGCAAGGGTCGCGAGCAGGTTGCCCACCTGGAACAGGCCGAACAGCGTGGACTGGACCGTGCGGGTCTGGCCCTCGGTCTCGAGCGTGAAGCACAGCCCGTCCGGCGTCGCCGCCACGTCGCGGGCGCGCAGGTCGGCCGGCGCCCCGGTCGCGCTGTAGGTCAGGGCGCGAACACCCGGCGGCAGTCCCCCGGCGATCCGGCGCCCGAAGGCGTCGTCGACATTCAGCACCGCCGTCTGCAGGCCGGGCCAGGCGAACAGGCGGGCCTTGGCCTCGGCATAGGCCTCCTGACTGCCGTGGAAATCGAGGTGGTCGGAACTCAGGCAGGTCAGCACGCCGACCGTGATCGGGGCCCCGGCAAGGCGCCCCTGCGCCAGACCGTGCGAGGAGGCCTCCAGCGCCACGGCCTGGCAACCGGACCCCGCCAGATCCGCCAGATGACGATGCAGATCGAGCACCCCGGGCGTGGTGTGCCCGGTCGCCTCCAGCTGCCCGGGACGCCCAACGCCGAGGGTGCCGATCAGGCCGGTGGGCCGGCCCAGGGCCTCCAGGGCGAGCGCGATCAGGTGGGTCACCGTGGTCTTGCCATCGGTGCCGGTCACCGCCACCAGGGGGGCCGCCTCCGGCCACGCCCCGAACAAAGCGCGCGCCATCTGCGGCAGCCGGTCGCGCAGGCCCGGCACATGGATCAGCGGGACCTCCACGGCGGATTCCGGGGGCTCCCCCTCGTCCCAGAGGATGACCCGGGCGCCACGGGCGGCCGCATCGGCGGCATGCGCCAGGCCGTGCCCGTGGGTGCCGGCCAGGGCCACAAAGGCCGCGCCGGGGCCGACCCGGCGGCTGTCCTGGACCAGGTCGGCGACCGGCAGGGCCGCCTGTTCGGGACGCAGGGACCCGGCGGGCAGCAGATCGCCCAGCACGGGTGCAGCCGCGCCTCGGGTATCGCGGGCGGCCATCATGTGGCCCCCTCGTGTTCCGCCGCCAGGCGCATCGGGATTTCCGGCATCGCGTCCGGGCGCACATTGAACATGCGCAGGGCCGAGCCAACGACCTGCCGGAACACGGGGGCCGCGACGGCCCCGCCGTAGTAGACCCCGGCATCGGGTTCGTCGATCACCACGGCCATCACGAAGCGCGGATCAGAGGCCGGGGCCAGGCCGACAAAACTGGAGAAATAGCGGTCCTCGGTATAGCCACCCGGCCCGCTCTTGCGGCTGGTGCCGGTCTTGCCGGCCACCCGGTAGCCATCGATCGCCGCCTGGCGGGCCGTGCCCTCGGTGCCGATCACGTGCTCCATCATCGCCAGTACCTGGTGCGCGGTGCGCGGGGACATCACCCGCGCCGGTTCGCGCAGGTCGTCGGCGGTGCGCACCAGCCGGACCGGCACGCGCTCCCCGTCGTTGGCGAAGGCGGTGTAGGCGGCCGCCATCTGGAGCGGCGACAGCGACAGGCCGTAGCCATAGCCGAGCGTGGCCTGCTCGACCTCGCGCCAGGTGGTGAAGTCCCGCAGGCGCCCGCGGGCCTCGCCGGGGAAATGGGTGCCCGGCGCCTGCCCGAACCCGGCCTGGTGGAGGGTCTGCCAGAAGCGATCCGCCGGGGTTTCCAGCGCCAGCTGCGTGGCCCCGACGTTGCTGGAGCGGGCAATCAGGGTGGTCAGGTCGATGGTCCCGTAATCGCGCAGGTCACGAACGGTCAGGCGCCCGACACGCATGGTACCGGGGCCTGTCTCCAGCGTGGCGTTGGCATCCACCACCCCGGCATCCAGGGCCGCCGCGACGGTGAAGGGCTTCATCACCGAGCCCGGCTCCATGGTATCGGTGATGGCGCGGTTGCGAGCGCGGTCGGAACGGATGGCACCACGGTTATTCGGATTGAAGCCGGGCTGGTTGACCAGCGCGAGCACCTCGCCGCTGCGGGCGTCCAGCATCACCGCGGAGCCGCCCCGCGCGTTGTGTTCGGCGACCGCGGCCTTCAGCTCGCGGTAGGCCAGGTACTGCAGGCGCTGATCCAGGGTCAGCGCCAGCGTATTGCCGTCCCGCGCGGGGCGAATGCTGGCGACGTCGCGGATGGTGCGGCCGTGGCGATCGCGCAGCACGCGCTTGGCTCCCGGCTGGCCCGAGAGCCACTGATCGAAGGCCAGCTCGACGCCCTCCTGGCCCTGATCGTCGATGTTGGTGTAGCCGAGTACGTGCGACGTCGCCTCGCCGTGCGGATAGTAGCGACGGAACTCGCGGGTCAGCCCCACCCCCTGCATGCGCAGCGCGGCCACGCGTTCGGCCTGTTCCGGCAGCATGTGGCGGCGCAGATAGACGAACTCGCGCGAGGACCGGCTCTCGATCCGCTCCGCCAGCCACGCAGGCTCCACCTCCAGCGCCGCCGCCAGATCCGACCAGCGATCGCGCTGTTCCATCAGGTCCTGCGGATTGGCCCAGGCGGTCTGCACCGGGGCCGAGATCGCCAGCGGTTCACCATGGCGGTCGGTGATCATGCCGCGATGGGCGGACTCGGTCAGGGTACGCACCTGGCGCTGTTCGCCCTGCGAGGTCAGGAAGTCGCGCTCCAGCACCTGCAGGTCGACGGCGCGCAACAGCAACGCGATGCCCGCCAGCGCGAACACGCCGATCACGACCTTCAGGCGACCGCCGCTGATCTGCCGCTTCAGCGCGCCCACACATCACCCCCGATCACCACGATGCGGTCGGAATCCGGCTGGATCATGTCCAGCTGCCGGCGCGCCTGTTCCTCGACCCGGCCCTGGGTCGCCCAGGTCGACTGCTCGATCTGCAACTGCGTCCATTCCAGATTCAGGACATCGCGCTGGGCGAGCGCCTGCTGCTGGTCGACGAAGGCCTGGCGGGCCTCGTGCTTCGCCGCGACGACCCCGATCGCCGAGGCAAACACCCCGGTCGCCAGCGCCACTGCAAGGAGTCCGCGCGCGACCATCAGAGTCGCTCCCCGACACGCAGCACGGCCGAGCGCGAGCGCGGATTAATGCGCTGTTCCTCGCGATCGGCGTGCACCGGCTTGCCGACCGGCCGCAGCTTGCGCTCCGGCTCCTCCGGCATCACCGGCAGGCCCTTCGGCAGCCGCACGTCGGACATCGGCTTGCGCAGGGCCTGCTTCACCATGCGGTCTTCCAGCGAATGAAAGCTGATGACCACCAGCCGCGCGCCGGGCGGCAGGACGTCCGGGATCGTGGCCAACCACTGCTCCAGTTCGGCCAGCTCCCGGTTCACAAAGATGCGCAGGGCCTGGAAGGTGCGGGTCGCCGGGTGCTTGCCCGGCTCGCGCTTCGGCACGGCCCGGCGCACGATCTCGGCCAGCGCGGCGGTGCGGGTGATCGGCGCCTCGGCCCGCGCGGCCGCGATGGCGCGGGCGATACGCCGCGAGTGGCGCTCCTCGCCATAGTGGTAGATCACATCGGCGATCTCGCCCTCGTCGGCGCGCGCCAGCCAGTCCGCGGCGCTCTCGCCACTGGCGGGGTCCATGCGCATATCCAGCGGACCATCATGCTGAAAGCTGAAGCCGCGCTCGGGCGTATCGAGCTGCGGCGAGGACACGCCCAGATCCAGGAACACCCCGTCCGGACCGCGCTCGGGGAAGCGCCGGCGCAACGTGTCCGCCATGGTCGAGAACGGCCCGGCCTCGAAGGCGAAGCGGGGGTCGTCGGCCAGCGCCTCGGCGGACGCCGCGGCTTCCGGGTCGCGGTCCATGGCCAGAAGCCGGCCCTCCGGCCCCAGCCGCTCCAGGATGGCCCGGCTATGGCCACCGCGGCCGAAGGTGCCATCGACATAGAAGCCGTCAGCTCGCACGGCCAGGCCCTCCAGCACCGCGTCGCGCAGCACCGGAATATGGGAGACGGATTCCATGCCCGTCACAACGCGATGGACTCGAGCGCTTCGTCATCCACGTCACCCCCCAGCACCTGGGCGCAGGTCTCCTCCCAGGTGGCCTCGTCCCAGATCTCGAACTTCTTGCCCTGCCCCAGCAGCACGACCCGCTTTTCCAGGCCGGCGTACTGACGCAGGGGAGTGGGCAGCAGCAACCGGCCGCTGCCATCCAGCTCGCATTCGGTGGCGTGACCCACCAGCAGGCGCTGCAGGTTGCGCACCTTGGGATTCATGTTGGGGCGGGACATCAGGTTCTGCTCGATGCGCTCCCATTCCGGAAACGGGTAGAGGAGGAGGCAACGGGAGGGATCAACGGTAATCACCAGCTGGCTGTTGCAGCTCGCAGCGAGGTCGTCGCGATACCGCGCCGGCATGGCCAGGCGGCCCTTCGCATCCAGATTGAGCTGGCTGACGCCTCGAAACATGGCTGGTAGCGGTGGTTACCCACCTTTCCCCACTTTGACCCACTTTTCGACACTATAGGTACGGGCATCCTCCAGAGTCAAGAAAATCGACCCCGAAAAACAAAAAATAAGCGTTGAATCACAGAGACTTAGCGCGACCGACGCGAGGGCGCCGAAAGAGCTGGAAGAAGGGTATTAAAAGCCTTGCGTTGAGGCCCAAACTTCATGCATCACTTTACAAGTTTGCCGCGGACACAGCGGGACCGGCCCGAACCGGCACGGCGGCGGGAGACTCGCAGGTGGGAAAAAGTGGGAGCCGGCCATAAGCCGGGTTCTGTCGTGGACAGTCATTCATCTGGGACGTCCGTCACCGGACGCCTCGTGCAGCCTACCCGGGTGCGATGCGGGCCACACCATGCACCCCTATTTGGCCTTGCTCCGGACGGGGTTTACCCTGCCACGAACTGTTACCAGTCGCGCGGTGCGCTCTTACCGCACCATTTCACCCTTACCTGTGCCCGAAGGCCATCGGCGGTGTATTTTCTGCGGCACTTTCCGTCGGCTCGCGCCGCCCAGGTGTTACCTGGCGTCCTGCCCTGCGGAGCCCGGACTTTCCTCCACATCCGAGGATGCAGCGACTGCCCGGCCGACTCCCGCGCTCCTTGTACGCCGCCCCGCCCCGGAACGCAAGGCTTTTCAGGGGCCTGGCCGCCGACGCCCCCCTTTTGTTCACCACGAAGCACACGAAGGCACGAAGAAGGGCAAGGTCAAAAGCAATGACAGGAAGGCTGGAAGGATAGAAGGGCGTTACTGCTGGCAGGATTGGCCGGACACTCATTGCTACACCGTCCGAGCCCAGTGGGTTCAACCCGCATTCATTCCTTCAAACCTTCGCGACTTCCTGTGAAGCGCCCTTGACCTTGCCCTTCTTCGTGCCTTCGTGTGCTTCGTGGTGAAAACCAAGCCTTAGCTTTGGGCGTCCTTGAGGGCCAGGGCGCGGGCGTAGACGCGGTTGCGTGGCAGGTCGGTCGCATCGGAGAGCAGGCGCGCGGCACGCTTGAGGGGGAGCTCCTGCAGCAGCGCGGTGAGCAGGCGCTCGTGTTCGGCCGCCAGCGGCTCGTCGGCCTCGCCGCCGGTTTCCGGGGCCGGCGCCGCCCCCAGGATCAGGACAAACTCGCCGCGGGTGCGGTTGGCATCCGCATCCAGCCAGGCCGGGAGGTCCGCAGCGACGCCCCGGTAGTGCTCCTCGAACTGCTTGGTCAGCTCGCGCGCCAGGAATACCTCGCGCTCGGGCGCCAGTCCGGCAAGGTCCCCGGCCGCAGCCCGGATACGATGAGACGACTCGAACACGATCGTCGTAACCGGCTGGGCCAGCAGCACCTCCAGCTGCCGCCGACGCGCCCCGGCCGCGTGCGGCAGAAAGCCCTCGAAACAGAATCGGTCGGACGGCAAGCCCGCCACGGCCAGCGCCGCCAGCGGGGCGCTGGGGCCCGGAACGGCCCGCACCGGCGCGCCCACCTCCCGCGCCGCGCGCACCAGACGGAAGCCGGGATCGGACACCAGCGGCGTGCCCGCATCCGAGACCAGGGCCACCGACTCCCCCGCCTGCAATGCCTCGAGCAGCGCCGGGATTCGCTCGGCCTCGTTGTGCTCGTGCAGGCTGACCAGCGGCGTATGCACACCCAGGTGGGCCAGCAGTCCGGCGCTGTGTCGCGTATCCTCCGCGGCAATCCGCTGCACCCGGGCCAGGATCTCGCCCGCACGCGGGCTCATGTCGCCGAGATTACCAATCGGCGTGGCCACTACCCACAACGTGCCCCAGTTCGTTGACACGGCCTGATGCGCTTTCAATACTGACTCCTCATTCGCCAGGGAAACCTCGTGACCACCATCGTGCCCCGACCCCTTCATCGCGCCGGACACGCCCGGCCCCTGTCCCGCCTTGCTCTGTTGCTACTGGCCTCGGCCATTGTGGTCGGGTGCGCCACGCCGCGCCCGGACCCGGAGCCGGCCCCGGAACCCGAACCCCGCGCGGACCTGGCTGAACTCCCGCCGGAGGTCCGCGCCAGCCTGCTGCTGAGCGAAGCGCGTTCGCGCCCGGAACCCGAGACGGTCCGGGGTGCGATCGAAGCCGTCCTGGCACTGGACCCGGCGACGCCGGATCAGCTGGAGCGGGCCGACACCCTCTGGGCCGAGCTGCCCGACGCCGAACGGGACTCCCAGGCCGGCCGCCTGCTGGGCGCGCGCCTGGCGGCGGCCCAGCGTGACTGGGACCTGGCCCGCGAGCGTCTCGGGGCGGACGATCCGGACGATCCGACGCGTTCACCGGAGGTCTATCGTGAAGGCCTGTCGCTCCACGCCCGGCTGCTGGAACACGAAGGCCAATGGTATCAGGCCCTGGACGCCCGCCTGCGCCTGGACGGGCTCCTGATCATGGAGCCGGATCTGCACAGCGAGAACCAGCAGCGCTTGTGGGGTCTGCTTGCGGCCCTGCGCCCGGCCCAGCGCGAACGAGTGACCGGCAACCACCCGCCGGATGGCGATGCCTGGGTCAGCCTGTTCCGGCTGCTGCGCGGCGCCGACACGCTGGACGCGGCACGCCAGGCCGCTGGCCAGTGGCGGGAACGCCATCCCTCGCACCCGGCCAACAGCCTGCTGCCGGAGCTGCTGGCGTCCCATCCCCTGACGCCGGACGCACCCGGCGACACTCTGGTGCTCCTGCCCCTGTCGGGCGATCTCGGCGAGCTCGGCAACGCCGTCCTGGACGGCATCACCCGCGCCTACTACGCAGAGGGGACCAGCAACGGGCGCCTGATCGTTCGCGACACTCGCGGGGAGCCGGATGCCGCGGCCGCGCTCTACCGGCGCGGCGTGGAATCGGGCGTCGCGCGCATCATCGGCCCACTGCGGCGCGAATCGGTTCAGCAGGTCGCAACCAGCGATCAGGCCGTTCCATCCGTGCTGCTGAACCGGGCCGGCACCATTGCCCACGAAGCGATGACCACGCTGGCTCTGAACCCGGAAGAGGACGCCCGGGCCGTGGCCGATCGCGCCGCGCGCGCCGGCTGGCTGCACCCGCTGGTGATCCTGCCGGAGGGGGCCTTCGGCGATCGCGTGGCGAGCGCCTACCAGGCGACGCTCGCCGAGGACGATCGACGCCCGCGCGACGTGATCCGGGTCCAGCCCACTGCGGGCGAACTGAACGCCACCATTGGCAATGCCCTGGGGATCCCGCAAAGCGAATCCCGCATTCGCGAGGTGGCGCGCCGGACCGGGCTGGAACTGGAGGCGGATCCGCAGGTACGTGCCGATGTGGACCATCTGTTCATCGCCGGGTCGGCCCCGCAGGTGCGGCGTATCGTGCCGCACGTGCACTTTCACCGCGCGAGCCACCTGCCGATGATGGCGACGGCCCATGTCTATTCGGGCCGTCCGGATGCGAATCGCGATGCCGACCTGAACGGGATCGTATTTCCCGACGCGCCGCGCCTGTTCGACCGAGTAAGCCCGCTGGGCGAAGAAGCGGACGCCGGCGACGAGGCACTGCCCCGTTTTGTCGCCCTGGGGATGGACGCGCTGCGCCTGAGCCTGCGCCAGGAAGCGGTGCGCAGCGCCCCGCATCACCAGCTGGTCGGCGCCACCGGGACCTGGGGCCTGAACCCGTTCAATCATGAATGGGTGCGGGAGCCGGCCTGGGCGCGCTTCGAGCGCGGCGAACCCCGGCGCATCGACCTCCCCGCCGGAGGCTCCTGAGTGTTTCGCCCGGGCGTCTCGGGACAGGCCGCCGAGGACCGGGCCGCCGCCTACCTCGAGACCCGCGGCCTGGAGATCCGGGCTCGCAACGTCCGCCGCCCGTATGGCGAGCTCGACCTCGTCGCCCAGGAGGGTGACACGCTCGTGCTGGTGGAGGTACGCAAACGCAGCCACCCCGGGTTCGGGGGCGGCGCGGAGAGCATCGACCGGCGCAAGCAGGCGCGCCTGCTACGGGTCGCCGAGGCCTATTTACAGGAGCATGCCTGGAACGGGCCGGTGCGTTTCGATGTCATGACTCTGGATGGTCGCGACCGGATCGACTGGCTGCAGGACGCCATCCAGGCACCCACCGATTAAGCCCACCCCATGACTCCACTGGCCCGCGAACTGGAACAACTGCTGGCACCCGGCGATCGGCTACTCGATCCGGCGGACTGCTGGACGTATGGCGCGGACAACTCGAAGCTCCACGCGGTCCCGGACGCAGTGGCCTTCCCGCGCGACGCGGATACCGTGCGCGAGCTGGTAGGACTGTGCCGGCGCCTGGGCGTCGCCCTCACCTGCCGCGGGCGCGGGACGGGCACCACGGGCGCCGCGGTGCCGGACCACGGGGGGCTGGTGGTGTCCTTCGAGCACATGAACCGCATCCTCGAGGTGGACCCGGACAATCGCTGGCTGATCGCGGAACCCGGCGTCACCAACGGCGAGATCCAGCAGGCCGCGGGACGCCACGGCTTTTTCTGGCCACCGGATCCGACCAGCAGCGCCTACTGCACCCTGGGCGGCAACCTGGCGTACAACTCCGCGGGGCCGCATGCGGTGAAGTACGGCACCCCGCGGGACAACACCCTGGGCCTCGCCGGCGTGGCCGGCACCGGAGAGGCCTTTCGCACCGGGGTCCACACCACCAAGGGTGTCGTGGGTTACGACCTCACCCGGCTGCTGATCGGCTCCGAGGGCACGCTGGCCGTGATCACGGAGGCCACGCTGCGCCTCACCCCCAGGCCGGAGGCGACCCGCCTGATCCAGGCGGTATATCGCAATGTCGGCGACGCTGCCCGCGCCGTCTCGCGCCTGATGGCCCGAGCGGAAGTCCCCTCGGCGCTGGAATTCATGGACCACTCCGCCATTGCCATGATTCGAGACTATGATCCGGACTGCCCCCTGCCCGCGGACGCCGGCGCCATCCTGATGATCGAAACGGATGGCACCGAGGCCGGTATCGACGCCACCACCGCCGGCGTGCGCGCCGCGGCCGAGGGCCCCGGTTGCCTGGAGACCCACAGCGCCGACACCCCCGAGGCGGCACAGGCCCTGTGGGCCGTACGCAAGGCCCTGTCCCCGGCGCTGCGGACCGTGGCGCCGAAGAAGATCAACGAGGATGTGGTCGTGCCGGTCTCGCGCATCCCCGACCTTATCGCGGGCCTGGACCGCCTGGCCACGGAGCACGCGATCAAGATCGTGAATTTCGGCCATGCCGGCAACGGCAACATCCACGTGAACCTGCTGGTCAACCCGGACGACCCTCAGGAACTGGCGGCGGCCGAACGCTGCCTGGACGGGGTCTTTACGCTGGTCCTCGCGCTCGGCGGCACCCTGTCCGGGGAACACGGCATCGGTCTGGTCAAGCGGCCCTATGTGGCGCGCGAGTTGGACCCGGTGGCTCTGGGGCTGATGGCGGGCATCAAGCGCGAGTTCGATCCCGACAACATCCTCAACCCCGGCAAGGCACCCGGCCCGGCCTGAGGCGACGCCCCCTTCGTCCGGCACACATCCCCGGAAAAGAAACGGGCCCCATACGGGGCCCTGCGCACTACTTGACGACCTTTAGCGACGGCCCCTTGCGCCTGGGCGCCGGGGCATCCTCTCCACCCCCGCCATCACCGGACCCATCCGGCGGCGTACCCGGACCATCGTCCTCGGGGCCGGGCCCCGGCTCACTGCCGAACATCATGCCCTGCCCGTTCTCGCGGGCGTAGACCGCCAGGACCGCTGGCATCGGCACAAACACATCCATCGGGTTGCCGGCGAAGCGGGCCGAGAAGGCCACGGCGTCGTCCCCGATATTCAGCGCCTGTACCGCGGAGGGACCAACGTTCAGGGTGATCTTGCCCTGATCCACAAAGGCCTCGGGCACGACCACACCCTCGACCGTGGCGTCGACCAGGATATGCGGCGTGAAGCCGTTATCCGTGACCCACTCCCACAGCGCACGGAGCAGATAGGGGCGCGACGAAGTCACAGGCGCAGCTCGCGCTCGGCCTCGGTCAGACTCACCTGGAAAGACTCGCGCTTGCACACACGGTCGGCGTATTCCTGGATCGCCTGCGGCAGCGAGGTCAGGTCGATACCGACCGCCGGAAGCCGCCACATTACGGGGGCAATGGCACAGTCGACGATGGAGAACTCGTCACTCAGGAAGTACGGCTTGAGTTCGAAGATCTCCGCCGAGCTCACCAGGCTCTCGCGCAGGATCTTGCGCGCCTTGGTCAACCCCGAGCCGGAGGCCTTGTAGACCGCGTCCAGCCCCTCGTACCAGTCGCGTTCCACGCGATAAAGCGCCAGCCGCGCGGCCGCCCGCGAAACCGGGTCCACCGGCATCAATGGCGGATGCGGAAAGCGCTCGTCCAGGTATTCGGTGATGACATGCGTCCCGTACAGGGCCAGGTCGCGATCCACCAGGGTCGGGACCTCGTTGTACGGATTCAGATCGGAGAGATCCTCGGGCAGCTCGTCCGGCCCGAGATTCACGACATCCACGGCGATGTCCTTCTCCGCGAGGATGATGCGCACCCGGTGGCAGCGCACACAGTCGTGAGCAGAAAACAGGGTCATAACGGAACGACGGTTGGCGACCAGCGCCATGGCTTTCTCCCTAGCCCGGCCAGGCACGAGGCCACGCCGGGCAGACGGTCAATAACACCGGCGCGCGATCATCCCTGATCGGTGCGCCGGCGACGGTTCAGGCCGCCTAGTGTACGTCTTTCCAGTACTCCTTTTTCAAGAAGTAGGCCAGAATCGTGAAGATCCCGAGGAAAATCAGGACGTACAGGCCGATCCGCTGGCGGTCCAGCTGCATCGGCTCGCCCATGTAGGAGAGGTAGGTGACGATGTCGCGCACGGCGCGGTCGTATTCGCTGGGCGTCATGCTACCGGAGCGCACCAACTCGAGACGCTCGTTGCCGTCCTCGTCGACAACCTTCTCCTGCCACCCCTGGAGCTCCCACAGCACGTGCGGCATGCCGACGTTGCTGAACACGGTATTGTTCGCGCCCAGCGGACGCGACTCATCCACATAGAAGCTCTTCAGGAAGGTGTAGACCCAGTCCTCGCCATGGATGCGGGTGGTCATGGTCAGGTCGGGCGGGACCACGCCGAAGGCCTCTTCGCCGTAGTCGTCGCTCATGGCGTTCTTCATCAGCGAACCCACGCCGACCGGATCACCGGCTTCGTCGGTAATGAAGATGAAGTTCTCTTCCATGTGCTGCTCGGTCAGCCCGATATCCCGCGCGACGCGGTTGTAGCGCATGTACTCCGTGGAGTGGCAACCCATGCAGTAGTTCATGAACAGGTTGGCACCGCGCTGCAGCGAGGCCTCATTGGTCACGTCAATATTGGCCTTCTCCAGGTCACCGTCGTACCCGGCCGCCGAGGCGGCCGGGACGGTGAACAGGGCCGCAGCGGCCAGGAACGTAGTTGCAATCAGCGTTTTCATTACGAAGTCACCCTTTCCGGAACGGCACGGTCACGGCCCAGGCCACGCGCGAAGGCGGGGGCCACCATGGTCACGAACAGATACACGGTCGGAATCAGCCAGGACCACATGATCAGACTCGCGTCACTCGGATCGAAACGCAGGATGTCGTAGATCGTGTAGATGCCCACCACCACGGCGAATGCGATCAGGCTGAAGACCGCGGAGCGTTCCTTGCTGAGGAACCACAGCAGGAAGAAGAACGCGAAGTAGACCGTGGAGAAGCGCAGGCTCATCTCGCTCACTTCCGTGGTGGCCTGCTGCAGACCCAGCCAGCCGAGGATCACGAAGGCCACCACGAACACCGCCAGGTTGAACTTGGCCGCGAACGAGCGGTAGCGCATCGACAGTACCGGATTGCGATCCAGCCACGGGATGAAGAACAGCATCACCACCGCAAGGCCCATCGCGACCACGCCGAGGAACGGATCCGGCACGGATCGCAGCACCGAATACATCGAGGTGAAGTACCACACCGGCGGGATGAGATCCGGGGTGACCAGCGGGTCGGCCGGGATCATGTTGTCCGGCTTCAGGAACAGGCCGCCACCGGTCGGGAAGAAGAACATGATCACGGCAAAGACCATCAGGAACACGCCGACACCGACCAGATCCTTCACGGAGTAGTACGGGTGGAACGGGATGCCATCTTTCGGGATGCCGTTCTCGTCCTTGTTTTCCTTGATGTTGATGCCGTCCGGGTTGTTGGAGCCCACTTCGTGCAGCGCAATGATGTGCGCGGCCACCAGCATGATCAGCACCAGCGGCAGGGCAATCACGTGCAGCGCGAAGAAGCGGTTCAGCGTGGCATCGGAGAGCAGGAAGTCACCGCGAATCCAGGTCACCAGGTCCGGCCCGATGTACGGGATGGTCTGGAACAGGTTCACGATCACCTGTGCGCCCCAGTAGGACATCTGGCCCCACGGCAGCAGGTAGCCGGCGAAGGCCTCGGCCATCAGCACCAGATAGATCAGCACACCGAAGATCCAGATCAGCTCGCGCGGCTTCTTGTAGGAGCCGTACAGCAGTGCCCGGAACATGTGCAGATAGACCACCACGAAGAACATCGAGGCGCCGGTGGAGTGCATGTAGCGGATCAGCCACCCCCACTCCACGTCGCGCATGATGTACTCGACCGACGCGAACGCGAGTTCCGCATCGGGCTTGTAGAACATGGTCAGGAAGATGCCGGAGACGATCTGGATGACCAGCACCAGCAGTGCCAGGGAGCCGAAGAAATACCAGAAGTTGAAGTTCTTCGGCGCGTAGTACTGCGCCAGATGCTCGTTCCACATCTGGGAGAGCGGGAAGCGGGCATCGACCCAGCCCAGCAGACCGCCCTGGATCTTGGTATCAGGATTGCTGGCCATTTAGATCGCCTCCCCGTCTTCGTCTTCACCAATGACAAGCAAGGTGTCCGTCCGGTACATGTGGCGCGGGATCACCAGGTTGGTCGCCGCCGGCATATTGCGATACACGCGGCCGGCCAGGTCGAAGCGGGAGCCGTGGCAGCCGCACAGCCAGCCACCCTGCCAGTCGGACCCCATCTCGGGGTCACCGATCTCCGGGCGGTAGGTGGGCGAGCAGCCCAGATGGGTGCAGATACCGATCACGACCAGGAACTCGGGATTGCGCGAACGGTGCTCGTTCTGCGCGTATTCCGGCTGCTGGCTCTCGACCTCGGACTCCGGATCACGCAGGCGGTCGGTCACCTCGGACAAACCGGCGATCATCTCTTCGGTGCGTCGCACGACCCAGATGGGCTGGCCGCGCCATTCGACGCTGACACGCTGGCCCGGCTCGACAGCGGACACGTCGAACTCGACAGGGGCCCCGGCCGCCTGAGCGCGCGCGCTGGGCTGCAAGGACGCCAGGAACGGGGCCGCGACAGCGGCGACCCCGGCTCCGCCTACGACAGATGTCGCGGCGACGAGGAACCGGCGCCGGCCTCGGTTTACGCCTTGGTTTGCCATGTTTGTCTCTCCAAACAACGTGTTGAAATCGTATTCCCGCAGCCACGCAACCAAGGCGCAGCCTGAACGCGAGGGGCCTTGGCCGCACGCGCGAATACCCATCTGGGCGGGCTGTAAAATCCGATAGAATTCCCGAACACGCTAATAAGGTCAAGTAGATTACTGCCTTAAGACCGAGCATTGCGCTTGGTCACGCGCGCCAAAAACCTCTATAACCAACTGATTACAGAAGGGCGCGGACGGGGCATCCGGCACGCCCCCAAAGCGAACAGGCTGCACTGCAATCTCGCACGCGGTCGCGTGCGGGCGGGATCGCCCCCGCTCAGGCGGGATTGTCGATCTCGATAAACTGGTGTTCGAGACCGAAGCGCTCCGCGCACCACTGGCCCAGGGCCGGGGCCCCGTAGCGCTCGGTCGCATGATGTCCGGCAGCGAAGTAGTGCACCCCCAGCTCGCGCGCCTCGTGGGTGGTCTGCTCGGAGATCTCGCCACTGATATAGGCATCCACTCCCTGTGCCGCGGCCTCGGAAAGCAGGGACTGGGCCCCGCCGGTACACCAGGCGATGCGGCGGATGGGATGGTCACCGGCCTCCACGCACAGCGCCTCGCGCCCCAGCACGTTGCTGATATGCGCCTGCATGTCGGGCGCCGACATCACCCGCGCCGGGCTCCCCACCTGGCCGACGCCGTCCTCGCGCAGTACACCATCGATCGCGAATCCCAGGCGCCCAGCCAACTGGGTGTTGTTGCCAAGCACCGGGTGGGCATCCAGCGGCAGGTGGTAGGCGACCAGGTTGATGTCATGGGCCAGCAGCAGGCGCATGCGCTCGCGCTTCATGCCGGTCACCTCCTGCGGTTCGCCCTTCCAGAAGTACCCGTGGTGCACCAGGATCAGGTCGGCCCCGGCCTCCACCGCCGCCTCCACCAGTGCCAGGGAGGCGGTCACCCCGCTGACGATCCGGCGGATCTCGCGACGTCCCTCCACCTGCAGGCCATTCGGGCAGTAATCGCGGAAGCGCTCCGGCTCGAGCTCCGCATTCAGTGCCTGCATCAGTTCATCGCGATTGACCACGGCGGGATCCCCTGTTGAACGCTGATTCGGTATATTCGACATATGGTGAATTTCTCTCGCTTTCTGCTGCAAGCCGCGCTGACCGGCATTGCCCTGGCCGTGGTGATCGCGGTGTTCTTCCCCGAGATCCTCGGCCGCGACGAATCCGGCGCCGATCTGCAGGTCGCCGAACCCGTGCCGGCCCCGGGCGCCACGGGTGCGCCGGCCAGCTACGCCGACGGCGTACGCCGCGCCGCGCCCGCGGTCGTCAACATCATGACCTCGCGCACCATCGACCGGCCCTCTGGCCTCGGCCTGCATGAATTCTTCGGCCAGCCCCTTCCGCCGGGTGAACAGGAGCAGTCCAGCCTCGGTTCCGGGGTCATCATGACCGAACAGGGGCACATCCTCACCAATCACCACGTGATCGAGGAGGCTGATGCCATTGCCATCATGCTCCCCGGCGGCGAGGCCCACCCCGCCGAGATCATCGGCATCGATCCGGATACCGACCTTGCCGTTCTGCGCGTGCGCGCGCCGGGGCTCGGTGTGGCCACGGTGGGGCACTCCAGCGACCTGCGGGTGGGCGACGTCGTGCTCGCCATCGGCAACCCCTTCGGCGTCGGCCAGACGGTGACCCAGGGGATCGTCTCCGCCACCGGGCGCAACCAGCTCGGGATCAACACCTTCGAGGACTTCATCCAGACCGACGCGGCGATCAATCCGGGCAATTCCGGCGGCGCGCTGATCAATGCGCGCGGCGAGGTCGTCGGCATCAACACCGCGATCTTCTCGCGCTCCGGCGGCTCCCACGGCATCGGCTTCGCGATCCCGGTGGATCTGGCGCGCAGCGTGATGACCGAGATCATCGAACAGGGCTATGTCGCCCGCGGCTGGCTAGGGATCGAGGTCCAGGCGATGAACCGCGAACTGGCCGAATCCTTCGGCCTGGACACGCCGCGCGGCGTGCTGGTCGCCGGCATCCTGCGCGAGGGGCCTGCGGAAGAAGCTGGAATCCGACCGGGGGACATCATCACCCACCTGGACGGCAGCAGCGTGAACACCCCGCGAGAAGCGCTCAACGTGATCGCCCGCACCTCGCCCGGCGCGACCCTGGACATCCGTGTCCAGCGCGAGGGCGAGGACGTCGAACTCGCCGCCACGGTCGCCCAGCGACCCATCTGACGCCGAACCGCTAGCGCCCGCGTCGCCTATCCACCGGCCGGCGAACTGACCGTGGTCAGTACCGCGGTCAGCAGCAGGATCGACCCGACCAGACCGCCCTCCAGCGCGATACTGCGGCGCAGCCGCCCGGGGGCCCCGGGTTCGCCGCGCTCGAACGCCGGCACCAGCCGCCACTTGTTCGCGGCGGCCAGCAGCAGGAGCAATCCGACGATCAGGACCTTGCCGATCAGGAACTGCCCATAGCCCGTGGTGAGCAATGGCGTGACACCGCCCAGCAGCAAGGCCGCCAGCACCACACCGGCCAGCACCAGCAGCCCGACCCCGAACGCCGCCACCTGGCCGAAGCGCGCCAGGATGCGCGCGGCATCACAACCCGCCGGCGGGTGCCCCGCCAGGCGATACAGCGGCCACAACGAACCGACCCAGAAGGCCGCAGTCAGCAGATGCAGCACCAGCAGCCCTCCCAGCAGGACGCGCGGCTCGTCCACCGTGTGCCCGACCTGCACGAAGGCGAGCATCACCAGCAATACGCCGGCAAGGCTGAGACCGTAGCCCAGCCCCGGCAACCGACGGGCATCCAGCAGGATCGCCTGCACCAGCAACAAACCGCTCACAGCCAGCACCAGCCGGGTTCCCTGCGCCCCCTCGAACACCACGCCGAGCAGCATGGGGTCGAAGGCAGCCGCACCATTGCCACCCCCGAGGTATCCGGCCTGCAGCGGCCACTGGACCAGGGCCAGTACGATCGCGACCCAGGCCGCGATCGCACCCATGCGGCTGGCCGCCCGGCGATCCGGATCAGGCAGATCCGGAAACGCCAGGCGAAACAGCACCGCCCCGGCCGCCAGCAGGGCACCGGCATAGAACCCGGCCACCACCAGCATCATGGCGACCGTCCAGGCATCCACACCGGCAAGCGCAGACAGCCAGGCCACGGCTCAGTCCTCCACCGTGAAGCGGAAGCTCCCGGACATCATGTGGCCGTCACGGGCCAGACCACGCCAGCGCACCTCGTAGCGCCCCGGTTCCAGATCACCGGCCGGACGCACATGGTACTCCTCGGTCGGATCACTGCCCGGCTCGTTCTCCAGGGACACGCGGCCCTGCGGGCCGATCACGTCGAACTGGGTGATGCGCATCGCGCCATCGAAGTGAATCCCGATCTCCTCCGGGGTGCCCTGCACCGTGGAGCCATCCTCCGGGACCTGTCCCATTTCGCCCTCGTGGGCCAGCAGGGGGCTGGCGAAGGCCAGCAGCAGGGCCGCAAGGGCGGAACGCAGGATATTGCGGTTACCAATCGTCATCATGTCGTCCTCAAGTTGTTCAAGTGCAGTCGTGTCGTGTCGGAATCCGCCGGCCACAGGCCACCGGGGGCCGCCTTGCGGCGCTCCCGGTGCCCGCACCGGTGGAAACTCAGTGGTTGTGGCCTCCGTGGCCGTTGTGTCCTCCATGCCCCCCGTGGCCGCCATGGCCTCCGTGCCCGCCATGCGCATCGCGGCTGGGGGTCGGGAGCCCGTCGGAATCCGCACCCGCGACCTTGCCGCGGCGCACCGGATTGCCGAAATCCGGATCGCGGCTCACGCGGCGGGCCACCTCCCCGTCCGGGTGCCAGTACCAGCCGGGATCGCGGAAGTCCCCGGGCTCCAGGTCGTCGCGCACCTTGATCAGGGTGAACATGCCGCCCATGCCGATGTTGCCGAACGGCCCCTGGCCCATCCCCATCGGCAGGGTGTTCTCCGGCCCGCGCATGTGGCCGCCGTCGGTATGGTCCTGGTGATCCGCCATGCCGTGTTCGCCCATGGCCATATAGCCGGGCAGCAGCGTACGGATCTCCTCCTCGAGGCCGGACTGGTCCACACCCAGGGTGTTGGCGATGCCGTGCCCCATCGGGTTCATGGTGTGGTGGGACATGTGGCAATGGAATGCCCAGTCACCCGGTGGCGCGACGAACTCGATATCGCGGGTCTGGCCGACCGCGACGATCTCCGTGGTCTCCTTGCGCCACTGGTTGCGCGGCCAGCGCCCGCCATCGGAGCCGGTCACCTCGAACGACACCCCGTGCACGTGCATCGGGTGGTTCCACATCGACAGGTTGCCCATGCGGATGCGCACGCGCTCGCCCGTTTTCGCCACCAGCGAGTCGATGGCCGGGAACACCTTCGAATTCATCGACCACAGGTCGAAGTCCACCATGATCGACGGGTCCGGCGTGCGCGTGCCCGGGTGCAGCCCCCAGTTGTGCAGCAGGATCGCGTAGTCGCGGTCCACCGGCTCGATCTCGCCATCCTTCGGGTGGATGATGAACATCCCCATCATCCCCATCGCCATCTGCACCATCTCGTCGGCGTGCGGGTGGTACATGTGCGTACCGTGCTGGTTCAGCTCGAACTCGTAGACGAAGGTCTCCCCCGGATGGATCGGCGGCTGGGTCACGCCCTTCACCCCGTCCATGCCCGAAGGCAGATGGATGCCGTGCCAGTGCACCGAGGTGTATTCCGGCAGGCGGTTGGTCACGTAGATGCGAACCTTGTCGCCCTCCACCGCCTCGATGGTCGGCCCCGGGGTGGTGCCGTTGTAGCCCCAGCACTTGGCCACCGAGCCGGGCGCGAACTCGTGCTCGATCTCCTCGGCGACCAGGTGGAACTCCTTCACGCCGTTGTTCATTTCGTACGGCAGGGTCCAGCCGTTCGGCGTATGCACCGGCATGTAGCCCTGTTCGGTGCGTTCGCCGGGCGTGGCGTCGCCCTCGTTGTGGTGCTCGTGACCCGTTTCGGCCATTACCCGGGTCAGGGTAGTTGCCGGCAGCATTGCCGCGCCGGCGGCCAGCAGGAAGTTACGCCGTTTCATCAGTGATGCCCTCCGTGACCGTCGTCGCCGTGGTCACTGTGATCGCCATGGTCATGATCTCCGTGATCCCCGTGATCCCCGTGATCCCCGTGATCCCCGTGATCCCCGTGATCCCCGTGATCCCCGTGATCCCCGTGATCCCCGTGGTCGCCGTGGTCGCCGTGGTCGCCGTGGTCGCCGTGGTCGCCGTGACCGCCATGGTCTCCGTGATCCATCGCGGACGGATCATGTTCGAGCGCGTCGGTTTCAAGATAGCCCTCGTCACCCGGCACCCCGCCTGGCAGCTCGCCGGCCACGGTGAAGGCCAGGTCGACCCGGGCCCGCCAGTACTCACCCAGTGCGGCCACCGCGCGCTGCCAGTCGGCCAGCTCTTCCTGCTTGGTCACCAGCAGGTCGAAGACATCGTCGAACATGAAGTTCACGCGCTCCTGCACGCGCTCCAGCTCGATCTCCCGGGCCGGCAGCAGTTCGTAGCGCTTGGTGCCGAACTTGTCGCGGTGATGGGCCAGGCGGACGAAGTGCTGGTGCACATCGGCGGTGACCGCCTGCTCCAGCCGGGCCCGGCGGGCCTCGCCGTCCTCCAGCCGCGCCTCGGCGCGGGCGATGCCGGCCTGGTTCTGGTTGAAGATCGGCAGGGTGAAGGAGATACCTCCGCCCCACAGGCGGGTGCCGTCCGTCTCGCGCTCGAACTCGATACCGGGCTCGATGTCGCCCAGCCAGCGATAGCGGCGCACCAGGGCCACGCCCTCGGTGAGCCCCTCCAGGGCATGATCCAGGGCCCGCAGGTCCAGACGCTGCTCCAGGGCCTGCGCGACCAGGGCATCGCGATCGTCCACACCGGCCAGCGGCAACGGCAGCTTGCCGGGGATCTCCCAGCCATCCACCTGGCCGGGAAGACCCATCAGGTGGGCCAGGCGCAGACGGGTTTCGCGCTCGCGCTGCCGCGCATCCTCGAGCTTCAGCCGGGCCTCGGCCGCACGGATGCGCAGCTGTGCCCGCTTCAGGTCGGGGATATTGCCGGCGTCATAGAAGCGCTCGCCCAGCAGCGAGCCAAGATCCGCGGCACGGGTCTCCAGCGCCTGTACCTGAGCCCGCTGGCGCGCAGCCACTGCGTCATACCAGGCACGTTCGGTGTCCGAGGCCAGGGCTACCATGCCCTCGGCCAGCTGCAAGCGGGTGGACTCCCAGTGGGATTCGGCAATGTCCTGGCGGGCGCTGCGCATCAGCAGGCCAGAAATACCCCAGGCCAGGCCAACCCCGACTTCGTTGCCGCCACCGCCCTCGGGGCGCATCACCGACAGCGACAGGGTGGGATTGGAAAACTGGGCGGCCTCGACCACGTCGG
The DNA here is from genome assembly GCF_000377405.1 of Thioalkalivibrio sp. ALE31. Lineage (GTDB taxonomy): Bacteria > Pseudomonadota > Gammaproteobacteria > Ectothiorhodospirales > Ectothiorhodospiraceae > Thioalkalivibrio. Next base: position 137,099 of record NZ_KB905023.1, read on the forward strand.
CGGCCGTCAGATCCAGCTTGGCGTAGGCCTGCTGCATGCGCGGGTTGCGCCACAGGGCCTGATGAATGGCCTCCTCGAGCGTCAGCTCGCCGGAGGGGCGGGGCATCTCCGACTCGGGCAGGTCGATCCCCTGCACCGAGATGTCCTCCGCCAGTTCGGAGCGGTCCAGCTCGGGCGCAGTGACCGCGCAACCGGCGAGGAACAGCACCGATACGACGGGGAGCAGCAATCGGGTTGCTCGCATCGTGAAAATCTCCTTGATCGGACTTCGATTCCGCATCCCGCGCGAACGCGCGACACGGCCTTGCCGCCCGCCGGCACCGAGTGGAACCCGGACGTGCGGACAGCCCCGGCGCTCGGGCCGGTACAGTCAGATCAGGAGAGGATCGGGGGTCGGTATAACGCGGCCGCGGGCGGGCCGCTCTGGAAGGAATACAGGCGCATGGCCTGCGTGACCGGGGTCAGCAGATGCATGCCGGTGATGGACGGCATGCCCTGGCAGTGGCTGCAGGCCGAGCAACTCGCCAGACAGGCGCCATCTAGGCAATCCGCGTGCACGATCACCCCGCTGGCGTCAGAGGAATCGGATGCTTCATGGGCGTGGTCGCCGCCATGCCGAGTATCGGCGGGACCGTCCTGCGCATGGTGATCATGGTGGTCGCCGTGCGCGTGATCATGCGAATGATCATGGTCCGCGTGATCCGCCGCCTTGTCGCCCTGCGACTGGGCCCCGTGCATCGCATGCCCGGCGTGACTGCCTCCCTCGCTCGCAACCGCCGCAAGCGCCGGCAGGCCGGCAATCGCCAGCACCAGCATCCAGCACAGCAGTCGATGGAAGACCCGTTTCACGTCGGCCAAACCTCGTTTGGGGCCATCTCGGCCCAGCAAGCGGCCTGCAACATACCACAACCCACACCCTTGGGCGCCACCCCTTGTAGGAGGCCAGCCCTCTGGCCGATTGGGACCAGACCAGCGCCCCATCGGCGAGAGGCTCGTCTCCTACAAATCCGGGGCTGGCCCTGTTGGTGCCCTGGGCGGCCGGGGCCATTCCTGCGCCCCATCGGCCAGGGGACTGGCCTCCTACGCCAGCGCGCGCTCGATCACATCGCGCAGGTCGCGCGACAGTTCGAGCGCGGCGAGGCGTTCGAGTTCCGCCCGCATCTGTTCGCCGCGAACGCTGTCCACCTTTTGCCAGCGCGTCAGCGGCTGGGCCAGGCGCGCGGCGGTCTGCGGGTTCATCGCGTCCAGCTTCTCGACAAAGCCGCCCATGCGGCGATAGCCCTCGCCGTCTTCCTGGTGGAAGTGGCGTTCGTTGCGGGCCATGAACGGCCCGAGCACCGCGCGCACCCGGTTCGGGTTGGTCCAGCGGAACCCGGGGTGCTCCAGCAGCGCCTCCAGGCGCTCGAAGCCTCCGGGGACCTGGCTGCCGGCCTGCAGACCGAAGTACTTGTCCAGCACCAGCGGGTCGTCGCGGTAGCGCTGCTCGAAGTCCGTCAGCAGCACCTCGCGGGCCTCGTGATCCAGTTCGTTCACCGCGTTCAGCGCACCCATGCGCATGGTCATGCTGCGCGCCTTCTGGTACTGCGCCAGGGCCTCGGGCACCGCGGCCTGGTCGCGGGCCGCCACACGCAGCGCCAGCAGACGGTTGCGCAGCTGGCGCAGGCCCATCGCCTCGGCGGTGAAGGCACCATTGTCCACGTCGTCCAGCTTCGGCTGGATCTGCTGCATCGCGCCGGTCAGCGGGGCATAGAGGCGCTTCTCCAGGTCGTCGCGCTCCATGCGCAGGCGCACCGGATCGACGCGCTCGAACAACTCGGCCAGCTCGCGCGTGGGCGGCAGCTGCAGGATGGTCGCCAGCAGCACCGGCTCGATCGCCGGATCCTCGATCAGGGCGTGCAGGGCGTGCTCGATGGCGGCCTCCAGCGCGGAGTCGGCGGCGTCGTGCTCGATGCGCGCACGGATGGCGCGACGGAACAGGGTCTGCGCGGCCTCCCAGCGGGCGAAGGCATCATCGTCATGCGCCAGCAGGTGCGCCAGTTCGTCCACGCCCTGGTTGGCGTTCAGGATCACCGGGGCGGAGAAGCCGCGTAGCCAGGAGATCGCGGCCACCTCGGCGGACAGGTCCTCGAAGCAGAAGGTGTGCTCGGCGGCGTCCAGCTCCAGCACCCATTCGTCGCGCGCGGCTTCGTCGCCGTCCCGGCGCGCGCGGATGCGCTGGCCGTCGGCATCGAGAAAGGCCATGCGCACCGGGATCACCACCGGCTCCTTGTGCGCCTGGCCCGGGGTCGGCGGGGTCTCCTGCGCGAGTGTGATACGGGCCGGTCCGCCGGGGCCGTCGAACGCGGTGCCTGCGGTCACATGCGGCGTGCCGGCCTGGGTATACCAGCGCTTGAAACGGGCGAGATCGCGCCCGCTGGCCTCGGCCATCACCGCGACAAAGTCGTCCGTCGTCACGGCCTGGCCGTCGAAGCGCTCGAAGTATAGGTCCAGCCCGCGACGGAAGGTCTCGCGCCCGATCAGGGTGCGCAGCATGCGGATCAGCTCCGCGCCCTTCTCGTAGACGGTCAGGGTGTAGAAGTTGTTGATCTCGGCGTAGTGGTCCGGGCGCACCGGGTGCGCCAGCGGTCCGGCGTCCTCCGGGAACTGGAAGGCGCGCAGCATGGCGACATCGTCGATGCGCTTGACGCCGAACAGGGTGCAGTCGGTGGTGAATTCCTGGTCGCGGAAGACCGTGAGCCCTTCCTTGAGTGACAGCTGGAACCAGTCGCGGCAGGTCACGCGGTTGCCCGACCAGTTATGGAAATACTCGTGGGCGATCACCGACTCGATGGCGACAAAGTCACTGTCGGTGGCGGTGTCGGGGCTGGCGAGCACGTACTTGGCGTTGAACAGGTTCAGCCCCTTGTTCTCCATCGCCCCCATGTTGAAGTCGTCCACCGCGACGATCATGTACACGTCCAGGTCGTATTCGCGGCCGAAGGCCTCCTCGTCATAGCGCATCGCGCGCTTCAGCGAGGCCAGCGCGTGATCGCAGCGATCGGCGTTGTGCGCCTCCACAAACAGCTCCAGCGCGACCTCGCGCCCGGACATGGTGGTGAAGGTGTCGCGCTGGCAGGCCAGATCCCCGGCGACCAGCGCAAACAGGTACGACGGCTTGGGGAACGGATCCTCCCACACCGCGTAGTGGCGCCCGCCGTCCAGCTCGCCGGCCTCCACGCGGTTGCCGTTGGCCAGCAGCACCGGGTACTGCGCCCGGTCCGACTCCAGGCGCACGCGGTAGGTGGTCAGCACATCCGGACGATCGGGGAAGAACGTGATGCGGCGAAAGCCCTCCGGCTCGCACTGGGTACACAGCATGCCGCTGGAGGCGTACAGGCCCTCCAGCGCGGTGTTCTGCTCCGGGTGGCAGCGGCTGACGATCTCCAGCCGCGCCGCCTCCGGCAGGCCGTGCAGCAGCAGGCCCTCGGCGTCCTGCTCCAGCAGGCCCTCGCCCGGCTCCGCGCCATCCACCGTCAGCGACGCCAGCTCCACACCATCGCCGTACAGCCGCAGCGCCCCGTTCGGCTCCGCCGCCTGCGGGTTGCGGCGCACCGCCATGCGCGTGGTCACCTCGGTGGTCGCCGCGTCCAGCTCAAAGTCCAGCTCCAGGCTCTCCACCACAAACGCCGGCGGCTGGTAATCGCTCAGATAAACCGCCTGGGGACTCGCATCACGCATTCCAAACTCCAAATCATCAATAACCGTTCAACACGTATCACGCCCACGCGGTCCACACCCCAAACCCGGACAAGGACCCCGTCATTGCGAGGCCCCGCAGGGGCCGTGGCAACCTCCATCCGCACCCCCCACGCTTCTCCGTCCCGGCCCGGGCCACCCCCACAGATCGCCACGTCGCTACGCTCCTCGCGATGACGCCGATTATTCCCCCGTCATTGCGAGGAGCGCAGCGACGAAGCAATCTGCCGGCCCGAAACCACCGGAGCCCTCGAATCCACCGCGCTGCCAGCCGCAGGAGATTGCTTCACCGCCTTCGGCGCCTCGCAATGACGGCGCCGGGGATCTGGCGCTGCGCGTCCAATCCGTTAGCATACCGCGCATGGAATGGATCGATATCTGCTTCAACCTCACCCACGAATCCTTCAACAAGGAACGCGACGAGGTCCTCGAACGCGCCCGCGAGGCCGGCGTGTCCTGGATGCTGATCACCGGCGCCGACGCCCACCAGAGCGAAAAGTGCCTGGAGATCGCCGACCAGTACCCGGACTGCTGCCGCGCCACCCTGGGGGTGCACCCGCACCTGGCCAAACAGTGGACCGACGCGATCGCCGCCCGGTTCAGTGACCTCGCCCGCGCGGACGAAAACGTCGTCGCCATGGGCGAGATGGGGCTGGACTACAACCGCGACCACTCGCCGCGCCCGCAGCAGCGCATCGCCTTCGAGGCCCAGCTGGAGCTGGCCGCCGATCTCGGCCTGCCGGTGTTCCTGCACGAGCGCGACGCCCACCACGACTTCGCCCAGATCCTGCGCCGCTGGCGCGACAAGCTGCCGGCCGCCGTGGTGCACTGCTTCACCGGCGAGGCTGACGCCCTGGCCGAATACCTCGACCTCGACTGCCACATCGGCATCACCGGCTGGGTCTGCGACGAACGCCGCGGCACCCATCTGCACCCGCTGGTCCCGCGCATCCCGCGCGGCCGCCTGATGATCGAGACCGACGCCCCCTACCTCCTGCCGCGCACCCTGCCCAAGGGCAGCGGCAAGAAGATCGGCAACGGCCGGCGCAACGAGCCCGCCTTCCTGCCCCACATCGGCGAATACGTGGCCCAGCTGCGCGACGAGACCCCGGAAGACCTCGCCACCCACACCACCGCCACTGCCCGCGCCTTCTACAACCTGCCCGCAACGGCCAGTGCCTGATACCCCGGACAGCGGACCGCAACGGGTCGCGCTGGTCACCGGCGCGGCGCGCGGGATCGGCCTCGGCATTGGCGAGCGCCTGGTGCGGGATGGCTGGCAGGTGGTGCTGGCCGATATCGACGGCCCCGAGGGCGAACGGGCCGCCGCGCAACTGGGCCCCGCCGCCCGGGCCATCACGCTGGATGTCCGCGACGAGGAACAGGTCCGCGAGGCCATCCGGCGCACGGAGGAATGGCACGGTGGCCTCGATGCCCTGGTCAACAACGCCGGCATCAGCGACCCGCACTCCGGGCCACTGGATGAGCTGGAGCTGGCCGACTGGCAGCGCTGGCTGGATACCAACCTCACCGGCGCCTTCCTGCTCGCCAAGCATGCCCTGCCCCTGCTGCGGCGCCGTCGGGGCGCCATCGTGAACATCAGCTCCACCCGCGCCCTGCAGTCAGAGCCGGACACGGAGGCCTACGCCGCCAGCAAGGGCGGGCTGGACGCCTTCACCCACGCCCTGGCCATCAGCGCCGGGCCGGAGGTCCGCGTCAACGCCATCCGCCCCGGCTGGATCGACACCCGCAGCCCTGATCAGCAGCAGGCCGAACCGCTATCCGCACAGGACCACACCCAGCACCCGACCGGCCGCGTCGGCCAGCCCGCCGACATCGCCGCCCTGACCACCTTCCTGCTCGGCCCGGACGCAGGCTTCATCACCGGCCAGATCTGGAGCGCCGACGGCGGCATGACCCGCCGCATGATCTACACCGACTGACGCCATTTGGAGGGAAAGAGTAGCCCTAAGCCCGCAATCGACCTTCCACACACTCTGTTGGTCGGGTGAGATCCGCCACTTACCGAGACCCGACCTCGTTATGCAGCTCGCGCTGGTCTCGAGAGACCTCGGCCCGGATCAGCTCGGATCGCAGGCTGGAAGCAGGTACCTCGAAACGTTCGAGCGAAGCCCCCCAGCGCAGGTGCTCCGCAAAGTCCACGTCAGTTAGCCGGTAGGCCCGGCCGAGTCGCTCGGTCGGCATCACCCGCTCGGCAACCTCAAGGTCGTTATCCAGCACGGCCAGAACCTGAATCGACGCGTCGCTCGTCGCGTCTCGAAAGATGTAGCCCTCACGGAAACCGAAAAGCAGTCGGGCCTGCTCCTGGCTGCGCGCCTCCCAGATATCGACTGCCCGGTCGACATACGCCCGGCGATGCACCGCATGCTTTGCCCGTTCCTTGGGGTCGGTCATCCCCTCCGCCTTCAGGCGGTCCCGCAGTGCTTTCGTCTTCTCGCGGTGCACGAGCAATGTGCTAACCACCCCAAGGTTCTCCCAATGGTGCCGGCCGATCTGATAGACCCAGTCGGAAAAATATTTCCACGGATCCTGAATTTCTCGGGTCTTTGCCATCAATACGCTTCCGGTATCAGGTGTTCCATTTGTTCGAGAAGTGCTTCAACGGCCGCTGATGGCCGCACAAAACGCTTCGAGAGATTGGGGCCGGCAATGGCCCACCGCTTCGGGCGGGGTGGATCAACATAGAGGAGGTAGACCGGGTTCTTCCTTGGAGCACCGTTCTTCTTCGGCTCATGCAGCCCCACGCAATTCCCTTGCGGAATCACATGCCAGGGCGTTCGGGTCAGACGAGACCCAATCACCAGGCCGGCTTCATCAATCGCCACTTCCGGCCGCATGCGATCAAGAGGGTGCAGCTCCGGATCGCTCGATTCATCCGGAGATTTGAGCCACTCCCTGTCAATGCTATCGAGCCCCAGAATCTGGTCGCGCGGCCACAGCTCCCCCGTTTTCACGCTCACCACGTCCGAGCGGATGTTCGATCCCCGAAAGCGTCGATGCTGATTACGCAGAATCGACCACCCCTCTACGTACAACACCGCGTCTTTCACGAACAGCCTTTTCGCCACTAGGTCCCGCTCGGTGATTGCACCCCGCGCGTCCTGGTACATGAAGCGCAAGCGGTGATCCCCCACCCACAATTCCACTTTTGCCTCCGCACGAAAGTTCGGCTCTAAAGCTGAGCATGGCCCGGATGTCCGCCGGGGTCCACCTTCAGGTTTTGCATGGCCTTAGAGGGTCAGACCTCGCCTTTTGCCTCCAGAAAAGGGCCTCAGACTAGAAAACACAACCATGGATCGATCATGCTTTTAGCAGTCCAAGTGCACGAACGCCACCGGCCGTACTTGGGCAACCCATAAGTCGAGCTCTTGGGAATCATTCGTTCGACACGTAGGTACCCGTTGGCGCGTTGCCTCCGATGACCTGCGGGCGCAGGATATTGGGTCTGTTGGCGAAGGGTGCGGGGATTGTGCGTATGAAGACTTCGGTGATTCTGACCGTGATCGGGCCGGACCGGCCGGGGCTGGTGAGCGCGGTGGCGGCGCGGGCTCGGTCGGCGGGCGGCAACTGGCTGGAAAGCCGGATGACGCAACTGGCCGGACAGTTTGCCGGAGTGGTACTGCTGGAGGTGGATACCGAGAATGCCGACGCGCTGGAGGCCGCGCTGCGCGGGCTGGCAGGCGACTCGCTGCAGGTGCATATCCAGCGCGGCAGCGAGCTGCCCCCGGCGGCGCGGCATCCGGTGGTGCTGGACCTGATCGGGCACGACCGACCGGGGATCGTGCAGGACATCACCGCCGTACTCTCGCGCCACGGCGTGAGTGTCGAGACGCTGGAGACGGCCTGCGAGCCGGGCTCGATGACCGGCGAGCCGATGTTCCGCGCGAAGGCCCGCCTGGGCGTGCCGGAAGGCCTGGACCTGCACACGCTGCAGGACGACCTGGAGGCCCTGGCCAACGAGTTGATGGTCGACCTCGAACTCCACGACCCGCTGCAGGAACCACCCGAGGCCGTGGCCTGACCGTCTCCCGACGCAGGTAGGCAACATCCTGCAATCGCAGGGTGCCGTTGAGCGCAGCGAAACGCACCACTCCCTGCGCGGTCCGAGCCCCGATGCGATTCGCTTCGCTCATCGCATCCTGCGACGTGGCGACGGGCAGACCCCGTTCCAATCAGGGTGCTGCGCGGTGGCGGCGGGCGGCGTCGAGGCGGCGGACGAAGTCCTGCATCAGGGTGGTGTAGAGGGTTTCGCCGAGGACCTTGTCCTCGATGCCGGCGTCGAGGTTGGGGTTGTCGTTGACCTCGATGACCATCACGCCGCGCGGGGTCTGCTTGAGATCGACGCCGTAGAGGCCATTGCCGATCAGGTTGGCGGCCTTGACGGCCGTCTTGACCACGGCGGCGGGCACGTCCGCCAGTGCCAGTGTGCGGAAGCCGCCCTCGCGCGGGCCGCCCTTGGCGTCGTGGTTGACGATCTGCCAGTGCTTGCGCGACATCAGGTACTGCGAGGCGTACAGCGGCTGGCGGTTGAGCACGCCGATGCGCCAGTCGAACTCGGTGTAGACGAACTCCTGGGCGAGGATCAGATCGCTCTCCTTCAGCAGCCGCCGGGCGATGGATTCCAGCTCGGCGCGGTCGTTCGCCTTGAATACGCCGCGCGAGAAGCTGCCGTCCGGGATCTTGAGCACCACGGGATAGCCGATCTGTTCCTCCGCGCGCAGGATGGTCTCGCGGTTGAGGATCACGGTCTTTGGCGTCGGCACGCGATGGGCGGCCAGGCGCTCGGCCAGATAGACCTTGTTGGTGCAGCGCAGGATGGAGTCGGCATCGTCGATTACCACCATGCCCTCGGCCTCGGCCTTGCGCGCGAAGCGATAGGTGTAGTGGTCGATGGCGGTGGTCTCGCGGATGAACAGGGCGTCGAACTCCGCCAGTCGTGGCAGATCGCGCGCCTGGATCAGCTCGACATCCATCCCCTGTTCCTGCCCGGCGCGGGCGAAGCGCTTGAGCGTGGCCGGCGTGGACGGGGCCATCGCCTCGTCCGGGTTGTGCAGGATGGCCAGCTCGTAGCGCGCGCTGCGTGCCCCGCGGCGGCGGCGCCAGGGTTTGGAGAGGTAGCGCTCCAGCGCGGCGAAGAAGGCCGGCTCCTGCTCGGGTTCCAGCGCGTTCAGCGCGAACGAGCGAAGGGCGTGGATCTGCCAGCGTCCCTGAAGCCGGAACTCCACCCGGAACATCGGCGCGGGGAACAGGGCGAACAGCTGCGCGGCGATCTCCTGCAGCGCCGGCTCGTCGCACTGGCCGAACAGCACGGTCAGCTCCAGCCGCTCGGGCTGCACGCCCTGGCGGCTGCGGCCCAGAACGCGCGCCACGCGCTCGTCCAGCTCCTCGGTATCCAGACTGTAAATGGACTTGCGCGACAGGTCCTGCAAGGTACGCACGCTGGGGATCACCCGGTGCCCGCGCGCCTCCGCCAGCAGCGAGCCGTAGTACCCGGCGGACAGGTAACGCTGGCTGCGGCACAGGTTGATCACACGCAGGGTGGCCGGGTCGTCGGCGGCCGGGCCGCGCAGGTAGTCGTCGATGGCCATGACCGGAAGGTCGGGGAAGTGCGGCTTCCAGTCCGCCCGGCGCTCGACCAGGATGCGGTGCTCAGGCATGCGCGCCCTCCGCCGCCCGGCGCGGGCCGACGATCACCGCTGCCTGCAGGCCCGCGCGGCCGTAGCGCGCCATGCGCTCGAAGTCCGCACGCGCGATCGGCATGTTCACCGAGTCCACCGCGCGCTCCCCTTGCTCCACGTCCACGAACGGGTCATGCACGTAGACAAAGCGCTCGTCGAAACCCGTCACCGTGACCCAGTGCGGGAAGCGCTCGGCATACAGCCGCACGCTGCTGATCAGAACCACCGGCACCCCGCCCTCGCCAAAGCGCGCCTCCAGCTGGGACACGTTCACCGGGCCGTGCACCACCGGCACCCCGAGCTGTTCCAGCTCCTCGACCATGTCCTCCTGCACCAGCTGCATCACCTCCTTCTTCTCCGCGCTGCGCACGGAATCCGCGAAGGCCACGCCGCGATCGCGCACCAGCAGTTGCACCTCGAACCCACGATGGGCGGCCGCCAGCGCGAGCCCGTACGGCCCGCAGCCGCCGTGGCCCGAGGTCATAAAAATCGTGGTGGCGTCGCGCCACAGGCGCAGCTCCAGGCGCCGGTCCAGCTTCAGCGCCGGGTCCACCGCGCGCATCGCCATCATCAGCGCAGCCGGGCCACAGGTGAACTCCAGCGTCTGCGCGTAGTACGGGGCGCGTACCAGCGCCGGATCGGGGCCGGTCGCCAGCGACTTCTGCAGCCGCAGCGCATCCATGTGGTCCTCGTAGTAGTCGTCGATGGTGCCGAGGTCGCGATACCCGAGCCCGCGGAACAGGGCCAGGCTGGCCGCATTGTCGCGCCGCACCTCCAGACGCAGATCGGTCCGCCCGTGCTGGCGCGCCGCGTCTTCCGCCGCCTCCACCAGGCGCCGGCCCAGCCCCTGGCCGCGCGCCCGCGCGCTGACCGCAATCGAGTACAGCCGCGCCAGCGACGTCCCGCGGCTGAACAGCAGCATCACGTAGCCGAGCAAGCCCTCCCCACCGGGACCCTCCGCCACCAGCGTGACCGCATGCCCACGCGTGAGCAGGTAGCGAAACTGCCGCCGCGAGATGCGATCGATCTCGAACGCCGCATCTTCCAGCGCGACTAGCGCCTCCAGATCCTCCAGCGTGGCCGGACGGATCAAGGCCGATTCTGCGGCGGGCGCAACCCGTTGCTTGACCTGCTGGCTCACGCTCCTCTCCCGGCGGCGGCCCGATCTCCATCGTAGCGCAACCACCGGGCGCCAATAGCCCGCTCCAGCAGGAATATTTGCCGACGGCAAGACCCCGGCTAACGCAGTGCCCCGGACAGTTCGTCCAGGCTGCCGATGGTGGCCGTGGGCTCCCCACCCCAGGGGTCGAACAGCCGCTGCCGCGCCCGGTCGAGCCAGACCGTACGCATGGCCGCAGCCTGCGCACCGATCACGTCGAAGGGGTTGCCTGAAACCAGCCATGCCTGCTGGGGCAGCACATTCGCCCTCTGCAGGAAATGCCGGTACACGCGCGGGTCCGGCTTGAAGCAGCCGATCTCGTCCACGCTGACGAGATCCTCGAAGCGATCCTCCAGGCCGGCGTTCCGCAACAGCCCGCTGACCGTCTCAGCCGTCCCGTTGGAGAACGCGAACAGACGGTGTCCCTCCGCCCGCAACTCGTCCAGGGCCGACCCCGCATCGGCGAAGGCCGGGAGCTCTCGGTAGCACCGCAACAGCTCCGCCTCCTGCTCCGCTTCGAGCGCGATACCCAGTACCTCGCAGCAGAACCGCAGCGCCTGCTCGGTGCAGGTATCGAAATCCGCGTACGCCCCCATCAGCCCGCGCCGGAAGGTGTACTCCAACTGCTTCTCGCGCCAGGCACGTGCCAGTACCGGTGCCCGCTCGCCCATCCACCCTTCGAGCGTCGCCGTAACCCCCTGGGTATCGATCAGCGTCCCGTACACATCAAACGCCAGCGTCTGCCGCATAGCCCCTCCCGGATGTAACCACCAAACCGCCATCTCGCACTACCGGCCGCAAGATGCCAGTATGAGAATTCCGCTTGCGCCGGTCATCGCCCCCCAGCGATACCAGGAAGATGGTGACATGAAGATCAAAGACCTTATTGACGAAGCCGAGTCCCTGCCCGTGGAAGAGCGCGCTCTGGTGGTCGATTCCCTTCTGCGCAGCCTGAACCCGCCCGATGCGGGCGTGGACCGCAAATGGGCGGAGGTCTCGCGAAAGCGCCTGAAAGAGATCCGCTCGGGCACAGTCGAAGCGATTCCGGGCGAACAGGTCTTCGAGAGGATATGGAGCCGGTTTGAACGATGAGTTTTCGCTTTCACCCGGAAGCAGAGCAAGAACTCACCGAGGCCGTTCAGTACTACGAAGAAATCGAGCCCGGCCTCGGGAACGATTTTGCAGTTGAAGTGTTTGCAGCTGTGCAACGCGCCATCGCCTACCCGCGTGCCTGGACCGTTCTGGAGGGCGAAGTGCGGCGCTCATTCGTGAAGCGGTTTCCGTATGGGGTTCTCTACGCAGAAGAGGACGGGGCATCCTGATTCTCGCGGTCATGCACCTGCACCGCCACCCGGATTACTGGAAGGAACGCACACGGGAAGGCTGATGACTGCCCCCCAGACAGCGGCAGCCATGCGGCTGGCCAAGGATCTGGACATGCGGGTACGACACGGCACACTGAGTGCGATGTCCCGTCAATCGAAGCACTGGAGTCGTCGATGAGCATGCAGGAGACCATTACCCGGAAGCTGGAGGAGCGCTTTGCGCCCGAGCATCTGGAGGTGGTGAACGAGAGCCACATGCACAACGTGCCGCCGGGTTCGGAGTCGCATTTCAAAGTGACGGTGGTGTCCGAGGCCTTTCGTGATCAGAAGCTGATCGCGCGGCACCGGCTGGTGAATCAGGCCCTGGCCGACGAGCTGGCCGGGGGCATCCATGCCCTGGCGCTGCACACGCTGGACCCGGACCAGTGGTTCGAGCGTGCCGGCCAGGTCGCCGATTCCCCGCCCTGCATGGGTGGAGGCAAAGACTGAAGTCTTGCCAATGACGGACGCCCCTGCGGCCGAATCGGCCGTCGACCACATCCTGCGCGCCCGGCTGAAAGCACCCGGGCTGATGGACCTGCTCGGCCAGATCGAGGCCAGCCTGAACCCGGCGGCCAGCCACCCGCCGCTGTCGGGCGTATCCGAGCACCTGGGGCCGGACCGCCACATCGTGCTGTGGCTGATCGACGGCTTCGCCACCCGCTATCGCCGCCACACACCGCTGCTGGGCGCGGACTACGTAAGCGACCTCGAGACCGTGTTCCCCAGCACCACGGCGACCGCGATCAGCAGCATCCTGACCGGGCGCACACCCGCGCAGCATGGCCTGCTCGGCTGGCACACCCGCCTGCCGTCCGCCGAGCGCACGCTGACGGTGCTGATGGGTCAGGAGCGCGACGCCGAGGATCGTCCGGCCACGCTCGGCTACCGCGAGCTGACCGGCCGCGTACAGCCGGACCGCCTGGTCGACCGGCTCGGCTGCCACACCACCATGATCGGCCCGGACTGGATCGGCGGCACACCCTACAACCGCATGATGAACGGCTCCGCCGCGTTCATCGGCTTCGAGGACCTGTCCGAGCTGCCGGCACGGGTGGCCGCGCATGTGAACGCGACACCGGGGCCGCATTTCACCTACGTCTACTGGTCGGAGCTCGACCACCTGGGCCACGCCTACGGCCCGGAGAGCCCGGAGGTGGAGCGCCACCTGAAGCAGCTGGACCTGGCCTACACCGCGACCTGCGCGCAGATCCAGCGCCCGGAAAGCGTGTTCCTGACCACCGCCGACCACGGCATGCGTACCATGGAGCGCCGGCTGGACCTGCGCGAGCACCCGGCGGTGCAGGCCTGCCTGTGCCACCGCCTGACCGGCGAGCCGCGTGCCGCCATCGCCCATGTACGCGAAGGACGCGACACGGACTTCCTGACGGCCCTGGACGCCGCCTTCGGCGCGGACGTAGCCGCAGTCCCCGCCGCGGACTGGCTGGGGCCCGGCACCCTGGGCCTGCCCCCGGGGCATGACCGTGAGCACCCCGAGCTGCGGGCGCGCGCCGGCGACTACCTGCTTCTGCCCGCGGAGGACGCCTACCTGGTGGACCCGCCGGCCGACGACGAGGGGCCATTCTTCGTCGGTGCCCATGGCGGCCTGTCGCCGGAGGAGCGGCATATTCCCCTGTTTCTTCGGAATATCGGCCAGTCGCGGTAAACTGCCGGGTTCTGTGCCGGTCAAACGGGCTGGCGCTGGCTGAAACAAGACTGTCCCGAGATCCCATGAACGACACCGCCGACCAGACCTACAACAATGCCGCCCAGCACCTGATCGAGCTGGCGAACCGGCTTGCCGATGACGGCCAGGCCGCTGAAATCGGCGACGTCGCCGACGGCCTGCTGGCCGGTGCCGTGCACTTCTGGCTGTACAGCCGCCAGCCCTGCGGCGATCCGTTGTGCGAGGACTGCGCCCCGTTCGCGGACGCCGAGAGCCGTCTGGCCATGCTGCACGAGCTGATCGACGAGCTGGCGCGCGACAGCGACTACTTCCACGCCACCACCGACACCACCGTCGGCCACGCCTGACCCGCTACGCCCGAGCCGATGCCGGTCACGCCCTTTCGCCCCGCGACCGATACCTGGTTCGGCGAGGCCTTCGGGCAGGCGACCGCGATCCAGTCGCGCGGCTGGCCCGCGATCCGGGCCGGCCGCCACTGCCTGCTGATCGCCCCCACCGGCAGCGGCAAGACCCTCGCCGCCTTCCTCAGCGCCATTGATCGCCTGACCGGCGAGCCCGCCCCGGATGCCCGGCGCGGCTACTCGGTGCTGTACATCTCGCCGCTGAAGGCGCTGGCCACCGACATCGAACGCAACCTGCGCGCCCCGCTGACCGGGATCGCGCAGACCGCCACGCGCTTGGGTGATGATGCCCCGCGCGAGCCGGTGGTACACATCCGCACCGGCGACACCCCGCAGGCCGAGCGCCGCGCCCAGGCGCGCGAACCCGGCGACATCCTGGTGACCACCCCCGAGTCGCTGTACCTGCTGCTGGGCTCGAAGGCCGCCGAGAACCTCGAGTCCATCCACACTGTGATCATCGACGAGGTACATGCGCTGGCCGGCAACAAGCGCGGCGCGCATCTCGCCCTGTCGCTGGAACGCCTGGCCGAGCGCTGCGGCGAGGACCCGCAGCGCATCGGGCTGTCCGCCACCGTGCACCCGGTGGAGGTCGCGCGCGGCTTCCTCGGCGGTGACCGCGAGGTGGAGGTGATCGACGCCGCCGAGCCCCCGCGTCTGGACCTGGAGATCCTCGCCCCCGAGGAGCCGCCCGCCGAGCACGCACCCGCCACCGTCGAGGCCACGGAGGCGCAAAGCCCCATCCCGTCCGGCTCCATCCTCGGCGCGGTGTACAGCCAGGGCACCGGGCAGCTCCCCACCGCTGGCGGCGACCGCGCCGCACGCCTGGAGCCGCGCCTGCTGGCCGCGATCCTCGAGCACCGCTCCACCATCGTGTTTGTGAACAGCCGCGGGCTGTGCGAGCGACTGGTCCAGCGCATCAACGAGGCCTGGCGGGAGCAGCAGCCGGAGGATGCCGAACCGGTGGAGGACCTGGTCGCCGCCCACCACGGCAGCGTCTCCCACGAGCGCCGCGCCGAGATCGAGGGCCGGCTGAAGACCGGGCGCCTGCGCGGCATCGTCGCGACCAGCTCGCTGGAGCTGGGCATCGACATGGGCGCGGTGGATCTGGTGATCATGGTCGAATCCCCCGGTGCGGTCGCGCGTGGCCTGCAGCGCGCCGGGCGTGCCGGGCACGGGGTGGGCCAGGTCTCGCGCTCGCTGCTGCTGCCACGCTTTCGCGGCGACCTGCTCGAATGCGCGGTGATCGGCGAGCGCATGCAGGCCGGCGCGCTGGAACCGATCCATGCCCCGCACAACCCGCTGGACGTGCTGGCCCAGCAGCTCGTCGCGATGGTCTGCGAACGCCCGCGCACGGTGGACGAGCTGCACGCTCTGGTCCGCCGCGCCGCGCCCTGGCGCGAGCTGTCGCGGGCGCTGCTCGAGGCCACGCTGGACATGCTCTCCGGCCATTACCCCAGCACCGACTTCGCCGACCTGCGCCCCTGGCTCGCCTGGGACCGCGCCCGCGACGAACTGACCCCGCGCCGGGGGGCGGCACTGGCCGCGCGCCTGAACGCCGGGACCATCCCCGACCGCGGGCTGTACGGCGTGCATGTCGGCGAGGGCGGGCCGCGCATCGGCGAACTGGACGAGGAGATGGTGTTCGAGCTGAAGACCGGCGAGAACGTGACCCTGGGCGCCAGCACCTGGCATGTGGAGGCGATCACCCGCGACCGCGTGCTCGTCTCCCCCGCCCCCGGCGAGGTCGGCAAGCTGCCGTTCTGGCATGGCGATGGCCCCGGCCGCCCGATCCAGCTCGGCCAGGCCATCGGCGCCGCCACCGAGCGGCTGGCACGCATGGGCCGCGCCGAGCGCACGGCCTGGCTCAGGGAACACGCGCCACTGTCGGAGGCGGCGGTGGAGACCCTCTGCGACTACATCGACGAGCAGCGCGAGGCCACCGGGCAGCTGCCCTCGGACCAGCGCATCGTGGTCGAACGCTTCCGCGACGAGGTCGGCGACTGGCGCGTCTGCATCCTGACCCCGTTCGGCGCGCGCGTACACGCCCCCTGGGCGCTGGCCCTGCAGGGCGCGCTGACCAGCCGCTCCGGCTTCGAGGTGCAGGTGATGTACACCGACGACGGCATCGTGCTGCGCCTGGCCGACAGCGAGGACCTGCCCGAGCTGGACGCCTTGTTCCCCGACCCGGAGGAGCTGGAGGAGGCGGTCACCCGCGAGCTGGGCCACTCCACCCTGTTCGCCAGCGCCTTTCGCGAGAACGCGGCGCGCGCCCTGCTACTGGTGCGCAACCGCCCCGGCCAGCGCACCCCGCTGTGGGCACAGCGGCTGAAATCGCAGCAGCTGCTGGCCTCGGTGCGCGAGTACGCGAGCTTCCCGGTGGTGCTGGAGACCTACCGCCAGGTGCTGGCCGACGTGTTCGATCTGGACGCCCTGCGCCAGATCCTGCGCGGCGTGCAGGAACGCCGCATCCGCGTGCACGAGGTGGAGACACCGCAGGCCTCGCCGTTCGCCCGCAGCCTGGTGTTCGCCTATGTCGCGGCCTACATCTACGAGCAGGACGCGCCGATGGCCGAGCGCAAGGCCCAGGCGCTGACGCTCGACCGCGGCATGCTGGCCGAACTGCTGGGCCAGGCCGAGCTGCGCGAGCTGATCGACCCCGAGGCCCTGGCCGAGCTGGAGGCCGAGCTGGCGCATGCCACCGAGGCGACCCGGGTGCCCGACGCCGACGCCCTGCACGACCTGCTGCGCCGGCGCGGGGACCTGACGCGGGACGAGGTCGCAGCCGCCTGCACCGAGGCGCCGGGACCGTGGCTGGAACAGCTCGCCCGCTCCCTGCGCGCGGTGGAGGTGCGCATCGCCGGCGAGCCGCGCTGGATCGCCGCCGAGGACGCCGCACTGTACCGCGATGCCCTCGGCGTGGTGCCTCCGCCCGGCCTGCCCGCCGGCTTCCTGGAACCGCCGCAGCGCCCGCTGGAACAGCTGCTGCGCCGCTACGCCCGCACCCACGGACCGTTCCGCAACGAGGACCTAGGCGCACGTTACGGCCTCGCGCCGGGCACTCTGCTGCCGGCGCTCGAGAGCCTGGAGCGCGCCGGCGTGCTGCTGCGCGGCGAGATCCGCCCGCAGGGCACCGGCGAGGACTGGTGCGAACTGGACATCCTGCGGCGACTGAAACGCCGCACCCTGGCGCGGCTGCGCGACGAGGCGGCCGCGGTCGATGCCCGTGCGCTGGGCCGCTTCCTGCCCGCCTGGCAAGGCCTGACCGAGCCCGGCCGCGGGGCCGGCGCCCTGCGCGACACGCTGACGCAACTGGAGGGCATCGCCCTGCCCTGGTCCGCCTGGACCGCCCACGTACTGCCGATGCGGGTGCGCGACTTCTCGCTGGACGCGCTGGACCGCATCACCGCCTCCGGCGAATTCGTCTGGGTGGGCAGCGGCGCGCTGGGCCAGCGCGACGGGCGCATCCGCTTCCTGCGCCGCGAACAGGCGATGGTGCTGCTGGAACCGGAGGCCGATGCCGCGGATGCCGAGGCCCACGACGACCCGCTGGCGCAGGCGATCCTGGAGACCCTGGACCGGCGCGGCGCCTGCTTCTACCTGGAGCTGGAACGCGCGGCCCGCAACGCACAGCCGGACGCCCGCCAGGACGCGATCGAGGCCGCGATCTGGGACCTGGTCTGGGCCGGGCAGATCACCAATGACACCTTTGCCCCGCTGCGCAGTCTGGGCCAGCGCAAGACGTCGGCGCCCGGCCGCCGGCGCTCGGGCCAGGGCCTGGCCGGCGGGCGCTGGTCGCGGGTGGCCGACCTGATCGATCCCGGCGTGTCGCTGACGGAGCGCGCCCCCGAACAGGCCGAGAACCTGCTGGCACGCTACGGCGTGGTCAGCCGCGAAATGGCCCGCGCCGAGGGCCTGCCGGGCGGCTTCGGGCGCGTGTATCCCGTCTACCGCGCGATGGAGGACGCCGGCAAGCTGCGCCGTGGGCACTTCGTCGAGGGCCTGACCGGCGCGCAGTTCGCCCGCGCCGGCGCAGTGGACCGCCTGCGCGCCCTGGAACGCGCGGCCGACGACACCCCCGAACCGCAGTGGCTGGCAAGCGTCGACCCGGCCAGCCCCTGGGGCCAGCTCCTGCCCTGGCCGCAGCCGCCGGAAGCGGCCGAGGGCCGCCTGCGCCGCGTCGCCGGGGCACTGGTCGCGCTAGCCGGCGGCCAGCCGCTGCTGTACCTGGCCGCCTCCGGCCGCCAACTGTTCGTCTGGGAGACCATCCCCGGCATCGACACCGGCGAGGCCCACGCGGCACTCGTCACCGAGGCGATTCGTCAGCTCGCCAGCAGCGCCTGGCTGCCGAAGCGCCGCGGCGTGACCATCGAGAGCATCAACGGCGAACCGGCGCGCCAGTCCCCGTTCGCCGCCGCCCTGCGCGCCGGCGGCGCACTGGGCGAGGTGCGCGGCCTGCGCCTGGAGCCACCCGCCGGCCGCCGCTAACCCAACTTGCAGGGAAAGGGCCAGGAAGGGCTTTTCACCACAGAGCGCACAGAGGACACGGAGAAGTTTGGGTCTCGGTTAACAGGAAGATGAGAAGGCTGGAAGGAGAGCTTCGGGGGTGTGGCCGATTGGGCGGCATCCCGCCGCAGGGCGGCATTCGCACCCCCCCCAGCCGGTAGGAGCCTGCTCGCAGGCGAAGCCCCTGCCCACGGTGGTGCGACCAGGAAGGTGTCAGGTGGAGAGGGCCTGCCCCAGCGCCGCCAGGAAGGCGTCGTTTTCGTCGGGGCGCCCGACCGTGACGCGCAGGCAGTCGGCGAGCAGGGGATGCGCGCGGCCGACGTCCTTGATCAGGATGCCGGCGTCGCGCAGGGCGGCGAAGGTCGCATGCCCGTGTCCCTCGCGCACCCGGAACAGGATGAAGTTCGCCTGGCTCGGAAAGACCTGTTCGACGCCCGTCGTGGCCGCCAGGCGCTCGCCCAGGCGGTCGCGCTGGTCGATGATCCCCCGCGCCTGGGCATCCAGTGCCTCGCGATGATCCAGGGCGAAGGCGACGGAGCGCTGGGTCAGGGTGTTGATGTTGTACGGCAGGCGCAGCCGGTCCAGCGCGTCGATCCAGGCCGGGGTGCCGGCCAGATAGCCGAGCCGCGCACCGGCCAGCCCCAGCTTGGACACCGTGCGCATCACCAGCAGGCCGTCATCCACCCCGACCCGCGAGAGGAAGCTGTGCGCGGCGAACGGGGCGTAGGCCTCGTCGACCACGGTAACCCCCGGATTCGCGTCGACGACCGCCTCCACCGTCGCGGCGTCGTCCAGCGTCCCGGTGGGGTTGTTGGGGTAGGCCAGAAACACCACGGCCGGGTTGTGCTCGGCCATCGCCGCGCGCATCGCCGCGAGATCCAGGGTGAAGTCCGCGTTCAGGGGCACGCCAACGAACGGTACGCCCAGCGCCCGGGCCAGCACGCCGTACATCACGAAGGTCGGTTCGGGCGCCAGCACCGGTCGACCAGACCCGGCGATCGCCGTGATCAGGATCTGGATTAGCTCGTCGGAGCCGTTGCCGAACATCAGCCCGGCGGCCTCGGGCACGCCGTGGGCGGCGCGCACCTGCCCGGCCAGGCCCAGCGCCTGGGCATCCGGGTAGCGATTCAGTTGCGGGTCGCGCAGGGCCTCCAGCCAGGCGTCTTCCAGCGCGCCGGGCCAGGGGTGCGGGTTCTCCATCGCGTCCAGCTTGATCAGGCCGGTTGCGTCGGCCACCTGATAGGCCGGCTGCGCCAAGACCTCCGGGCGCATCAGGGCGTCCGGGGTTCGTGTCGAGCGTGCGGTCATCGACTGCGCAGTTCGGCGGAACGCGCGTGCGCGGTCAGGCCCTCGCCGTGCGCCAGCGCGGCGGCGGTCGTGCCGAGCTTCGCCGCGCCCGCGGCCGAGCAGTGGATGATGCTCGAGCGCTTCTGGAAGTCGTAGACACCCAGCGGCGAGGAGAAGCGCGCGGTACGCGAGGTCGGCAACACGTGGTTGGGCCCGGCGCAGTAGTCGCCCAGGGCCTCGGAGGTGTAGCGGCCCATGAAGA
The DNA here is from genome assembly GCF_000377405.1 of Thioalkalivibrio sp. ALE31. Classification (GTDB taxonomy): domain Bacteria; phylum Pseudomonadota; class Gammaproteobacteria; order Ectothiorhodospirales; family Ectothiorhodospiraceae; genus Thioalkalivibrio. Next base: position 157,196 of record NZ_KB905023.1, read on the forward strand.
TCGCGCCGGCGTGACGCAGGCCGGCGTCCAGCATCGCCTGCGGATCGGCCACGGACAGCTCCAGGTGTTCCGGGGCGATGCGGTTGGCAACGGCAACGGCCTCGGCCGAGTCGCGTACCTTCACCAGCGCCCCGCGCTTGTCGAGGCTGGTGCGGATGATCTCGGCGCGCGGCATCTCGGCCAGCAGGCGGTCCATGGCCTCGGCGACGCGGTCGAGGAAGGCCGCGTCCCAGGACAGCAGGATGGACTGGGCCTGTTCGTCATGCTCGGCCTGCGAGAACAGGTCGGCCGCGATCCAGTCCGGGTCGGTCTCGCCGTCGCAGACCACCAGGATCTCCGACGGGCCGGCGATCATGTCGATGCCGACCGTGCCGAACACCTCGCGCTTGGCCGCGGCCACGAAGATGTTGCCGGGGCCGACGATCTTGTCCACCGCCGGGATGGTATCGGTGCCATAGGCCAGGGCCGCCACCGCCTGGGCGCCGCCCACGGTGAACACGCGGTCCACCCCGGCCACGGCGGCCGCGGCCAGCACCAGATCATTCAGTTCGCCGCCCGGGGCGGGCACGACCATCACCAGCAGCTCGACGCCGGCGACCTTCGCCGGGACCGCGTTCATCAGCACGGAGGACGGGTAGGCCGCCTTGCCACCGGGCACATACAGGCCGACGGAATCCAGCGCGGTCACGCGCTGACCGAGGACCGTGCCGTCTTCGTCGGTGAAGTCCCAGTCCTGCATCTTCTGGTGTTCGGCGTACTGGCGGATGCGCGCGGCGGCGGTCTCCAATGCCGCGCGCTGCTCCGGCGGGATGGATTCCAGCGCGGCCTGCAGGCGCTCGTGCGGGATCTCCAGGTCCGCGACCGCAGGGCGATCGAGGCGATCGAATTTGGCGGTGTAGCGCAGCACGGCCGCATCGCCCTCGGCGCGCACGGCCCCCAGGATCTCGTCCACCGCATCGCGTACGCCGGTGTCGGCAACGGACTCCCAGGACAGCAGGTGCTCCAGGGCCTGGTCGAAGTCGGGCTGCTGGGTATCGAGTCGGGCAATGGAGGGCATGGCGTATTCCTCGGTTCAGACGGGCACGGACGTCTTGTCAGGCAGGCACGGGCGTCTTGCGGCGGGCCCGCACGGCCTCGGCCAGCAGGCGCAGGGTGGCCTCGCTGTCGTCCCAGCCCATGCAGGCATCGGTAATGCTCTGGCCATATTTCAGCGGCTTGCCGGGCAGGATGTCCTGGCGGCCGCCGGTCAGGTGGCTCTCCAGCATCACACCCATGATGCGTCGGTCACCGCCGGCGATCTGTTCGCCCAGCACCCGTGCCACCTCGACCTGCTGTTGCGGGTCCTTGCGGCTGTTCGCGTGGCTGCAGTCGACCATCACCATCTCCGGAAGCTCGGCCATGCGCAGCTCCTTGCAGGCCTGTTCGATGCTCGCGGCATCGTAGTTCGGCTGCTTGCCGCCGCGCAGGATGATGTGACAGTCGTCGTTGCCGGTGGTGGAGAAGATTGCCGAGCGCCCGGCCTTGGTCACCGACAGGAAGTGGTGCGGGCGCGAGGCTGAGCGGATCGCGTCGATCGCCACCCGCAGGCTGCCGTCGGTGGAGTTCTTGAAGCCCACCGGGCAGGACAGGCCGGAGGCCAGTTCGCGGTGCACCTGGCTCTCGGTGGTGCGTGCGCCGATCGCGCCCCAGGCGACCAGGTCCGCGATGTACTGCGGGCTGATCAGGTCGAGGTATTCGGTAGCCGCCGGCATGCCCTTGACCGCCAGATCGCGCAGCAGCCCGCGCGCCACGCGCAGGCCCTTGTTGATGTGGAAGCTGCCGTCCAGGTCCGGGTCGTTGATCAGGCCCTTCCAGCCGACCGTGGTGCGCGGTTTCTCGAAATACACCCGCATCACGATGTGCAGGGCATCGGAGAGTTCCTCGCGCAGGGTCTTCAGGTGATCGGCATAGTCCAGCGCGGCATCCACGTCGTGGATCGAGCAGGGGCCGACGATCACCTGCAGGCGATCGTCCTCGCCGTGCAGGATGCGGTGGCAGGCCTGGCGTGCCTCGAACACGGTGTCGGCGGCCGCATCGGTGATCGGCAGCTCCTCGCGGACGGTGTCCGGGGCGGACACCTCCTGGATTTCGCGGATTCGGAGGTCGTCGGTATCGGCGGTCATGGTGTTCTCGGTTACGTCGTCGCGGGCGTGACGGCCTCCCGCAGGCCCTCGATGAGATTTTGAATGGTTCTATGTCGCATCTTCATGGCTGCCTGGTTCACGATCAACCGGGAACTGATAGGGGTAATCAGTTCCAGCGGCTCCAGGCCATTGGCCTTGAGGGTGTTCCCGGTATCGACCAGGTCCACGATGTAGTCGGCCAGACCGACCAGCGGCGCCAGTTCCATCGAGCCGTAGAGCTTGATGATCTCGACCTGACGGCCCTGCTGGGCAAAATAGTTCTGCGTGATGTTCACGAACTTGGTGGCGATGCGCAGGCGCTGCTGCGGGTCCGGCTGCTGGCCCGGGCGCCCGGCCAGCATCAGGCGACACTGGGCGATGTGCAGGTCCAGCGGCTCGTACAGCCCCGCGGCCCCGTGCTCCATCAGGACGTCCTTGCCGGCCACGCCAATGGATGCCGCGCCGTGCTGCACATAGGTAGGCACGTCGGTCGCGCGCACCACCACGATCTTCACGTCCTCGCGGTTGGTGTCGAGGATCAGCTTGCGCGTCTTGTCCGGATCCTCCAGCAGTTCAATCCCGGCGCTGGCCAGCAGCGGCAGGGTGTCCTTGAGGATGCGGCCCTTGGACAGGGCGATGGTCAGGGCGTTGGGATCCATCATGGGTCAGGCGTTCGTCCGGTTCCGTGTGAGTCGCGTATCAGACCGGCTCGCGACGGATGGTCGCGCCGATCTGGCTCAGTTTTTCCTCGATGCACTCGTAGCCGCGGTCGATATGGTAGATGCGGTCCACCTCGGTCTCGCCCTCGGCCACCAGACCGGCGATGATCAGGCTGGCCGAGGCCCGCAGGTCGGTCGCCATCACCGGCGCGCCAACCAGCCGTTCCACACCCTCGACGATCGCGGTATTGCCCTCGATCGTGATGTGCGCGCCCATGCGCTGCAGCTCCAGCGCATGCATGAAGCGGTTCTCGAAGACCGTCTCCACCACCGAGCCGGTGCCCTCGGCGACCGTGTTCAGCACCATCATCTGCGCCTGCATGTCGGTCGGGAAGGCCGGGAACGGCGCGGTGCGCAGGTTCACCGCCTTCGGCCGGCGGCCTTCCATGTCCAGTTCGATCCAGTCGGGCCCGGTATCCACGCGGGCACCGGCCTCGACCAGCTTGGCCAGGACCGCATCCAGTAGCTCGGGACGGGTATTGCGGCAGCGTACGCGCCCGCGGGTCACGGCCGCCGCAACCAGGAACGTACCGGTCTCGATTCGATCCGGCATCACGTCGTATTCGCAGCCGTGCAGGCGTTCCACGCCCTGCACCCGGATGGTGTCGGTGCCGGCGCCCTGGATCTTCGCCCCCATCGCCGTCAGGCAGTCCGCCAGATCGATCACTTCCGGCTCGCGCGCGGCGTTCTCGATCAGAGTCTCGCCCTCGGCCAGGGTCGCGGCCATCAGCAGGTTCTCGGTACCGGTCACGGTGACCTGGTCGAACACCACCCGCGCGCCCTTCAGGCGATCCGCGCGCGCATGGATGTAGCCGCCGTCGACATCGATTTCGGCGCCCAGGGCCTCGAGGCCACGCAGGTGCAGATTCACCGGCCGCGAGCCAATCGCACAGCCACCCGGGAGCGACACCTCGGCCTCGCCGAAGCGCGCCAGCAACGGCCCCAGCACCAGGATGGAGGCGCGCATGGTCTTCACCAGATCGTACGGTGCCACGCACTGAGTCAGCGTGGTGGGGTCGACCTCGATGCGCATGCGCTCGTTGACCGTCAGGCTTACGCCCATGCGCCCGAGCAGCTCCATGGTCGTGGTGACGTCCTGCAGGTGCGGGACGTTGCCAATGGTCATCGGCCCGTCCGCCAGCAGGGTGGCGGACAGGATCGGCAACACGGCGTTCTTGGCCCCGGAGATCCAGACCTGACCCTCGAGTCGGCCGCCTCCGGTGATGATCAGCTTGTCCATGGGGTGCCCGGATTCACCGCCGGACCGACCATGGCCCGGCGAAACGCGCCATGATAACGAATCCGCGCGGCACTCGCCCGTTCGCCCGGGTCAGGCCACGGATCGGGCCGCGGAGTCGGTGATGATCGCCTCCAGGTCATACAGCCCCAGCAGCGGCCGAAGCCCGTCCGGCAGGGGTTCGAAGACCAGCGTGCGGCCCTGCTCCCGCGCCCGGCGCCAGAGGATGACGAGGAAGGCCACGCCGGCGCTGTCGATGCGTCCGGCCCGGGACAGGTCCACCCGTGCATGCTCCGGCAGGTGCGCCATCAGCCCGCGCGCCCGGGCCTCCAGCCCGGAGACGGTGGCGAAGGTCAGCGGCCCGCTGACGACCAGGCCACCGTCATCGGCCCGGATCTGTGCATCGCTCACGGGTTGCCGGCCCCGTTGTCCTGGATGGCATCGCCCACCGCGTCCTCGACCAGGCTCTCGTCCCCGTCTTCCAGGCGTTCGATCAGGGCGTCCAGACCGTCGCGGTTGATCTCCTCGTTGAAGCGGGTGCGGAAGTTGCCCACGAAGCTGAGCCCCTCGGCCTCGACATCGAAGACCTTCCATTCGCCGTTCACCGGGCGCAGCCGGTAGTTCACCTGGATGTTCGACTGGCCGGATCCCATCACCACCTCGGTGGCCACCACCGCCATGCGTTCGTCCTGGCGCGAGCGGCGCTCGATCACGCGCACATCCTTGTCCAGATGGTCGGCCAGCTGCACCCCGTAGGCCTGCAGCAGCGTGTTCTTGAAGGCCTCGGTAAACCGGCTTTGCTGCTCGCTGCTGGCATCCCGCCAGTGGCGCGCCAGGACCAGCCGGGCCATGCCGTTGACGTCCACGCCCGGCAGGATCTTGTCCTCGATGACACCGATCACGAAGTCCGGATCCTCCTGCGCACGCGACTCGTTGGCGCGCAGCTCCTCGTACACCGCGTCGATGGACTGCTGGATGATCTCGGCGGGATTGTCGGCCTGGGCCGGCGCCGCCAGCAGCAGGACCATCAGCCCCAGCGGCAGGCTCCACATATAGTCACGCAACCGTGTCATGTCTCTTGCTCCGGGTTTGGGCGAATCAGTCACTACCCAGGTTGGTCATGAAACGACCAATGAGGTTCTCCAGCACCAGGGCCGACTGGGTAAACATCAGCTCGTCGCCGTCCTGCAGGGTTTCGTAGTCGCCGCCCGGCTCCAGGGCGATGTACTGCTCGCCCAGCAGCCCCGCGGTATGGATGGCCGCCTGCGTATCCATCGGCAGATAGTCGTGCTCCGAGCGGATGGCGAGGGTCACCTCGGCGCGGAAGCGCTCCGGATCGTAGCGGATATCCGCAACCCGGCCGATGCGCACACCCGAGACCGTGACCGGGGCCCGGGTCTTGAGCCCGCCGATGTTGTCGAAGTAGCCGGTCACCGTGTAGGTGTCGCGGTCGTGGTAGTCGGTCACGTTGCTGACCTGGACCGCCAGGTAGAACAGCGCCCCGATGCCCAGCAGTACGAAGACACCCACTGCCAGTTCGAAGAAACGTACCTTCATATTGCCACCCTAGGGAAATACTGGTTGGTCAACCCGCGCCGAACATCAGCCCGGTCAGGATGAAATCGAGGCCCAGCACCGCCAGCGACGCGACCACCACCGTTTGCGTGGTCGCGCGCGAGATGCCCTCGGAGGTCGGCTGCGCGTTGAAGCCCTGGAACACCGCGATCCAGGTCACCACGAAGCCGAACACGATGCTCTTGATCACGCCGGACAGCACATCCTCGTTCCAGTCGGTCACCGACTGCATCTGCGAGAAGTAGGCGCCGCTGTCCACGCCCAGCAGCCCCACCCCGACGATATAGCCACCCATCACCCCTACGGCGCTGAAGATCGCGGCCAGCAGCGGCATGGAGAGGAATCCGGCGACAAAGCGTGGCGCGAAGATCCGGCGGTACGGATTCACCGCCATCATCTCCATCGCCGAGAGCTGCTCCGTGGTCTTCATCAGGCCCAGCTCTGCGGTCAGCGCCGAGCCGGCGCGGCCGGCGAACAGCAGCGCGGTAACCACCGGACCCAGCTCGCGCACCAGCGACAGCGCCACCACCCCGCCCAGGGCCTCGGCCGCGCCGAAGTTCACCAGCGTGATGTAGCCCTGGTACCCGAGCACCATGCCGACGAACAGCCCCGACACGATGATGATCAGCAGCGAGCGCACGCCCACCGAATACACCTGGGCGAGTGTCAGGCCGAACCGACGGATGACGATATCGAGGCTCGCCAGCACCCGCATCAGGAAGACGAAGGCGCGACCGAACACCACCAGGGCGTTGATCGTGGTCCGGCCCAGCGAGGCAATCGCGTCAGTCATCGCGGCGCTCCCCCTGTCCCAGCAGGTCGTCGCGATAGGACGCGCCCGGATAGTGGAACGGCACCGGCCCGTCCGGGCGGCCCTGCAGGAACTGCGCGCTCCAGTCGGAGGCGCGCGCCTCCAGCTCGTCCGGCGGCCCGGCATCCACCACCCGGCCATTGGCGATCAGCACCACATGGTCGGAGATCGCCATGGCCTCCGCCACATCGTGCGAGACCAGCACGCTGGTGAGCCCCAGGCTCTCGTTGGTCTGGCGAATCAGGCTGACGATCTGGCCCATGGTGATCGGATCAAGCCCGGTGAACGGTTCGTCGTAGAGGATCAGGTCCGGGTCCAGCGCGATGGCCCGCGCCAGGGCGACGCGCCGGGCCATGCCCCCGGACAGCGAGGCCGGGTCCAGCTCGCGCGCCGCGCGCAGACCCACCGCCTCCAGCTTCAGCAGCACCAGTGCGTGCAGCACATCCTCCGGCAGATCGGTGTGCTCGCGCAGCGGGAAGGCGACGTTCTCGAATACGGAAAGGTCGGTCAGCAGCGCGCCGCTCTGGAACAGCATGCCCATGCGCTTGCGCAGGGCGTACAGGCGGCGGGTGGAGAGCTTCGCCACCTCCTGGCCATCCACCCAGATGCGCCCCGCGTCCGGGCGCAGCTGTCCGCCGATCAGGCGCAGCAGGGTCGTCTTGCCGCTGCCGCTGGGGCCCATCACGGTCGTCACCTGCCCGCGCGGGATACGCATCGACAAGTCGTCGAAGACCACCTTGCGCCCGCGCCGGAAACGCAGGTTCTCGATCACGATATGCGGACTGTCTGCCACTGCCGGGTCAGCCACGCGCGCTCCTCGCCATTAAGAACCCGGAAGTCTGGCCGCCGGCCGGTGGACCGTCAAACCCACGGGGAGATGCTCATCCCATTCCCAGTAGCTGGGCGATGGTCCGAAAGTCCGACAGACGGTCCGGGCGGGCCCGCAGGAAGACCGGAGTCTCGCCGCTTCCGCCGGCCGCACCCAGGGCCTCCACCAGCGCACGCCAGCCCGGCGCGCCCAGGCCCGGCTCGGGGGTGATCTGCCAGGCTCCACCCACGGTCGTCGATCCCGTCGGGGCCGGATAAAACAAAGCCGCCTCGGCGTGGGTGATCGTATGTGGCTCACCGGGTCCATAGACCATCAGTCGCGCCAGGCCGGCCGCCTCGAGCGCCTCCCGGATTGCCGAGACCTGCGCCGCCGTCATCGGCCCCGGCGCCACTGCCTGCAGACAGGGGCCCGCGGCCTCGGCAAGCGCGAGCGCCCGCGCGGCCCCCGACTCGGGCGTAACCTCCGCCGGCCACTCGAGCGTCAGCCGCAGCGCGGGGGCGACGGCCTCGTCCCAGTCGCCGAACGCGGGGGCCGAGGTCTCCAGCCACAGCGCGGCGGGCAGCAGCAGGCGGCTGTGATAGTGGGTGTAATACTCGAGTTGCCACTCGCGCGGCAGATCCTCCGGGAAGAAGCCTTCCCACCAGTCCTCGCCGGGGCCCGCGACTCCGGCGGCCTGCAGCGCCAGCGCTTCCTGATCGTTCGTCATGTCTCTCCTTCCGTGCCGTCACCGCCCGACCATCACCACGTTGTAACCGTATCCTCGCGCAGTCTGCTTGTATCGCCCCCGTGCGCGCGGCACAGTTGCGCCATGCGCTTCGACCTGTTCCATGAACTCTCGGTGCCCGACTTCCTGCAGACCTCCGAATCGGAGGTGCTGGAGAACACCCTGCGCCTGTGGGAGCGGGCCGACCGCCTGGGCTTCGGCACCGCCTGGCTGGTGGAACACCACCTGATGCCGGAGTTCTCGCACTCCACCGCGCCGGACCTGGTCCTGGCCGCCGCCAGCCAGCGCACCGAGCACCTGCGCCTGGGGCTCGGCGTAGTGCCCCTGCCCTACCACCACCCGCTGCGGGTGGCCCAGCGGGTCGGCATGCTGGACCAGCTCTCCGGCGGTCGGCTGGACCTCGGCATCGGACGCGGCTTCTCGCCGCGCGAATATGCCACATTCGGGGCCGAGATGAGCGAGTCCCGCGCGCGGGTCGATGCCGGGCTGGACGCGCTGCGCCAGGCCTTCGCGACCGGCCGCATCACCCAGGACGGCCCGTTCCATCACCTGGACGACGTGCCCGTGATGCCGCGCCCGGTGCAGGCCCCGCACCCGCCGATCTGGACCGCCGCGGTCAGCCCGGAGTCCTTCACCTGGGCGGCCGAGCAGGGCATCGGGGCGCTGGCGGGCCCGTTCAAGCCCTGGCAGATGATCCGCGAGGACATCCGCCTGTACCACGAGGCCTGGGATGCCTCGCGCACCGATATCGCCCATCCGCCGCGCGTCGGCATGACGCTTGGAGTCCTGTGCCTGCCGGACGGCAAACGCGCCCGGCGCGAGGCCAAGCCCGCGTTCGAGTGGTTCTATCGCCACATGTTCCAGCAGACCCTGCCGGTGCTGGAACGCCTGATCGACGGCTACGACTACTACCGTTCGCTGGGCCGCTTCCGCCATCTGGTCAAGGCCGGGATCAACCTGAAGATCCTCGATATGCTGGGCATGACGCTGGTCGGCACGCCCGCCGAGTGTCGCGAGCGCATCGAGGGACTGCGCGAGGCGGGGGTCGACCAGGTCCTGCTCGCCTTCGGCGCCGGCGCCGTCCCGCAGGCCCTGGCCGAGGAGTCCATGGACTGCTTCGCGGAGGAGGTCATGCCCGCGTTCGCCGATCCCGCTCCAGCCGTCGCCCGTAGCGCGACCTGAGGGCCACACGGACCCATGCATATCGCCGTGACCGGCGCGGCCGGATGCGTGGGACAGGCCCTGCTGCCCGCCCTGGCGCGCGAGCCGGCGATCCTGCGCATCCTCGCGCTGGACCGGACCCCGCCGGCACTCCCCCCGCCGGGAGGCGCCGCCGTCTGCGAGGCCCGGGTGGGCGACCTGACGCGGCTCCGGCCGGAGGATCTGGCCGGGGTCGACACCCTGGTGCACCTCGCCTTCCAGTTGATGGGGGGCCACGGCCGCCGCCACGACCGTGCCTGGGTCCGGCAGCAGAATGTCGCCCTCAGTGATCAGGTCTTTCGGACCGCGATCGCCGCCGGCGTGCGCCACCTCGTGTTCCTGTCCAGCGCCGCGGTCTACGGCCCCTGGCCGGACAGCCCGCAGCCCCTGACCGAAGACCACCCGACCCGGCCGCGCTTCCCCTATGCAGAGGACAAGGTGGCCGTGGAGCAGGCCCTGCGCGCCCTCGCCCGCGAACGCCCTGAATGCCGCGTGACCATCCTGCGCCCACCCGCGATCGTCGGGCCGCATGCGCACCCGCTGCTGCTGCAGATCGCCCGCGGACGTTTCTATCCCGCCGCGGGCGAGCAGCCGGTGCAGATCCTGTGGGAGGACGACGCCGCGGCGGCGATCGCCCGCAGCGTGACCACCCGCACACAGGGCACCTTCAATCTGGGGGCCGAACCCGCCTGGTCACTGCGGGCCATGGCTCGCCACCAGCGGCGCTGGGGGGTACCGGTCCCCCTGGGACTGATCCGCGCCCTGCACCCGCTGGCCTGGCGCCTGAGCGCCCGCGCGGGCGACCCCGGGTGGGTGCGCGGGCTGGACGGCCCGCTGGTGCTGGACTGCGCCCGCGCCCGCGAGCAGCTGGGCTGGGCCCCGCGGGTCAGTACCGCCGCGTGCCTGGAGCGCCTGCGCCACTGACACAGCGCCCCAATCCGCTACAATCGCGGCCTGACCGTTCGGGACCCGTCTGCCCCATGGCCCTACCCATCGCCGCCGTCATCGTCGGCCTGATCCTGCTGACCTGGAGTGCCGACCGCTTCGTGTTCGGCGCCTCCGCCTTTGCCCGCGGGGTCGGCGTGAGCCCGCTGGTCATCGGCCTGACCATTGTCGCCTTCGGCACCTCGGCCCCGGAACTCGTGGTCTCGGTCCTCGCGAGCCTGCAGGGCAACCCGGGCGTGGCGGTAGGCAACGCGATCGGCTCGAACATCGCTAACATCGCACTGGTGCTGGGGGCCGCCGCGGTGGTCGCACCACTGGCGATTGGCCGCGGCATGGTTCGCCGCGAACTGCCGATCCTGTTGCTGGTCAGCTTCGGCGTACTGCTCCTGCTGGTCGGCGGCGAGCTGGGCCGGATGGAAGGCATCGCCCTGCTCGCGGGACTGACCGCATTCACCGCCTGGATGGCGTTGACCGCCCGCCGCGCGCAACAGGCCTCGGGCGAGGATGCCCCCGAAGTCGTGCGCGGCATGGTGGAGACCATCCCGGACAGCGATCGCCTCGGTCCCGCGATTGCGTGGCTGGTGTTCGGGCTGCTGCTCCTGCTGGCCAGCAGCCAGGCCCTGGTCTGGGGCGCGGTGGAAATCGCCGAACAACTGGGAGTCAGCGATCTCGTCATCGGCCTGACCATCGTCGCGATCGGCACCAGCCTGCCCGAGCTGGCCACATCGGTGGTCGCCGCCTTCCGCCGCGAGGCGGGGCTGGCGATCGGCAACGTGGTCGGCTCCAACCTGTTCAACCTGCTCGCGGTGCTGGCGGTTCCGGCCCTGATCGCGCCGCTGGCAATCGACGCCGACGTCCTCGCACGCGACTATCCCGTGATGCTGGCACTGACGGTGGCCCTGTTCCTGATCGCGCTGGGCCGCCGGGGACAGATCCTGCGCTGGCAGGGCGCCCTTCTCCTCGTCGCCTTCGCAAGCTACCTTGTCTATTTGGGAATTACGGCAACTGCATGAACTTCAACCCCGAAACCACCCGCAACCTGGCCCTGGCCGTCCTCAACGACGAGGCCGAGGCCGTGCACAACCTCGCCCGGCGCATCGACGACAGCTTCCTCGAGGCCTGCCGCTGCATCCTCGAGTGCAAGGGCCGCGTGATCGTCACCGGCATGGGCAAGTCCGGGCACATCGGCAGCAAGCTGGCCGCGACCCTGGCCTCCACCGGCACCCCCGCGTTCTTCGTGCACCCGGGCGAGGCCAGCCATGGTGATCTCGGGATGATCACCCGCGAGGATGTGGTCATCGCGCTGTCGAACTCCGGCGAGACCGACGAAATCCTCACCATCCTGCCGCTGATCCGGCGCCTGGGCGTGCCGCTGATCGCGATGACCGGCAACCCCGGCTCGCGTCTGGGCGCCGACGCCACCGTGCACCTCGACGTCAGTGTCGAGCGCGAGGCCTGCCCGCTGGGCCTGGCCCCCACCTCCAGCACCACCGCGGCGCTGGCGATGGGCGACGCCCTGGCGGTCGCGGTACTGGATGCACGCGGCTTCACCGCCAACGACTTCGCCCGCTCGCACCCTGGCGGCCGGCTGGGCCGGCGGCTGCTGGTGCATGTCGCCGACATCATGCACACCGGCGACGCGATCCCGCGCATCACGCCGGAGGCCCCGCTGAAGGACGCCCTGTTCGAGATCACCCGCAAGGGCCTCGGGCTGGTGATCGTGGCCGGCGCCGACGACCGCATCCAGGGCGTGTTCACCGATGGCGACCTGCGCCGCACCCTGGATGCCGGGCACAGCCTGGACGGCCTGACCATCGGCGAGGCGATGACCACCGGCGGCCACACCGCGCAGCCCGACTGGCTGGCGGTCACAGCACTCGAGACCATGGAGAGCCGGCGCATCAACGCCCTGCCGGTCACCGACGCCGACCAGCGCCTGGTCGGCGTGATCAACATGCACGACCTGCTGCGCGCCGGGGTGGCCTGATGAACCTGGATGCCGCGACCCTGCGCACCCGCCAGCAGGCCGTACGCCTGCTTATCCTGGACGTGGACGGCGTGCTGACCGACGGCAGCCTGTTCCTGGGCGATGGCGGCGAGCAGTACAAGGCCTTCAACAGCCGCGACGGCCACGGGATCCGCCTGGCGCTGGACGGCGGCCTCGACATCGCCATCCTGACCGGGCGCACCTCCGGGGTGGTCGAACACCGCATGCGGGACCTGGGCGTGGAGCACCTGATCCAGGGTCGCCGCGACAAGGGCGAGGCCCTGCACGAGTTGCTGCAGCGCACCGGCCATGACCCGGCGGAAGCCGCCTTCATGGGCGACGACATCGTCGATCTGCCGGCCATGCAGCGGGTCGGGCTCGGGATCGCGGTCGGGGACGCCCACCCGCTGGTATGCCGCCACGCCCAGTGGGTCACCGAGGCCCACGGCGGGCGCGGCGCCGTGCGCGAGGCCTGCGAGGGGCTGCTGGCCGCGCAGGACCGGCTGGACGCCCTACTCGAGACCTACCTGAACGGATGAGCCGGCGGAGACGCAACCGGTACGGTCTGGCGCCGCCGTTGGTCCTGTTCACGCTGGCGTGCGCAAGCCCCGCAACCGCCGAGGTCACCCCGCCCGAGGGCGAGGTGACCCTGCAGATCGACGGATTCACGCTGCACGCCACCGGCGACGACGGTGAGCGGACCCACCGGCTGCAGGGCACCCGACTGCGCGAATTCGGCCGCGACGGGCCGCAGTGGGTGGATGACCCGGAACTCGACCTGTTCGCCGATGGCGGTATCGAATGGCGCTGGACCGCCCCGGCGGCCCTGCACCGCCCGGCTGACGAAACCCTGGACCTGGTCGGCCCCACCCACGGCGTACAACCAGCCCGCGGCGAACGCGTGCAGACGGTCATCGACTCGCGGGATGTACGCATCGCCACAGACACCATGATCGCCACCTCGGACGCCCTCTCCACCCTGAACCAGCCCGGGCTGTTCCAGCGCGGCACCGGCCTGCGCGTGGACTCGCGAGCGGATACCATAGAGCTGTTCCATGACGTGTACTCGCTCTACAGCGAGGCGAGCGAGGAGGACCCCGCGCATGACCCCGATCCCGAATAGCCGCCGCCTGCCGGGCCTGCTTGCGGCGGCCGGCCTCCTCTCCGCCCTGCTGGCGACGCCGGCCCTGGGCCAGCAGGGGTCGGGACCCTCGCTGCCGGTGGAGATCACCGCCGACCACGCGGAGATGGACGAACGCCAGGGCCTGGGCACCTACACCGGGGACGTGATCGTGATCCGCGGCGACATGACGCTGGAGGCCGACACGGTCTACGTGCGCACCCGGGATCGTCGCCCCTACGAGATGGAGGCCCACGGCGAGCCGGCCCGCCTGGAATCCCCCGACCCCGAGACCGGCGAGATGCGCATCGCCACCGCGCTGCGCATCGACTACCTGCTGAACGATGACCGCATGATCCTCACCGACCAGGCCCATGTGATCACCGCCAGCGAAGAGGCGCGCGGCAAGCGCATCACCTACGACCTGACCACCGACGTGATCGAGGCCGAACGCGGCGAGGACGACAGCGAACGCGTACGCATCACCATCCAGCCACGCGACGACGAATGAACGCACCCGCCACCAGCCCGGCGCCAGCACCCGCCGAGGCCCGTGATCGCCTGATCGGGCGCGAACTGACCAAGCGCTACGGCCAGCGCACCGTGCTCGACCAGGTGGATGTCGACCTCGCACCGGGCGAGGTGGTCGGCCTGCTGGGTCCCAACGGCGCCGGCAAGACCACCTGCTTCTACAGCCTGGTCGGGCTGATCCGCCCTAACGCCGGGCGCATCACCCTGGGCGGGCACGACATCACCCGCGCGCCCATCCACGTGCGCGCCCGCGCCGGTCTCGGCTACCTGCCCCAGGAGGCCTCGATCTTTCGCCGCCTGAGCGTGTGGGACAACCTGCAGGCCGTGCTGGAACTGCGTCCCGGACTGGACCGCCACGAACGCCGGCGTATCGGCGACGCGCTGATCGAGGAGTTTCAGCTCGAGACCGTGCGCCACAGCCCCGGGATCGCGCTGTCCGGCGGCGAACGTCGGCGCGCCGAGATTGCGCGGGCCCTGGCCGGTGACCCGCAATTCATCTGCCTGGACGAGCCCTTTGCCGGGGTGGACCCGATCTCGGTGGGCGATATCCAGGATGTAATTCGCCACCTTGCAGCGCGCGGCATCGGGGTTCTGATCTCCGATCACAACGTGCGCGAGACCCTCGGGATCTGCCACAGGGCCTATATTCTGAGCGAGGGGCGCCTGCTGGCCGCCGGGACACCCGACGAGCTACTGGCCGACCCCCAGGTGCGCCGGGTCTATCTCGGCGAGAATTTCCGCCTGTGATGCCGGCACGCGCACAACCCGCGCCGGTGCACAAACCACGAGGCACGATTTAAGATCGCTCTTATGGTCACCCGCGCCCCGCACAGCCAATGCTGAAACCCGGCCTGAATCTTCAGCTGGGTCAGACGCTCACCATGACCCCGCAACTGCAGCAGGCCATTCGCCTGTTGCAGCTGTCCACGCTCGAACTACAGGTGGAGATCCAGCAGGCGCTGGAGAGCAACCCGATGCTGGAGCAGGTGGAGGACGAGGACGAGATGGCCGCGACCGAGCGCCTGGACGCGGAGGGCGAGGTGGTGGAAGGCGACCGCATGGAGGCCACTACCACCAGCGATGACGTGATTCCCGAGGAGCTCACCACCGACAGCCGCTGGGACGACATCTACGAACCGCCGCCCGCCCCCAAGGGCGTGGATGACCGCGACCCACTGGAGAACACCAGTGACGATGACGGCGAGGGCCTGCAGGACCACCTGCTGTGGCAGCTGCACCTGAGCCACCTGACCCCGCGCGACCAGCGCATCGGCGCGGCCCTGATCGACGCGATCAGCCCCGATGGCTATCTCGAAGGCGACCTCGAGACCCTGGCCGAGACCATCAGCCGCGGCGAGGACGAACCCGTCGGCGTGGACGAGGTCGAGGCGGTCCTGCACTGGATCCAGCAATGCGACCCGCTGGGCGTGGGCGCGCGCGACCTGCGCGAATGCCTGGAGATCCAGCTGCGCGAACTGGCCCCGGACGCCCCCGCCCGCGAGGCCGCCCGGGCGATCCTGGAACACGGCATGGACAGCCTGGGCAAGCGGGATTACAAAGCCCTGCAACGCCAGTCGGGTGTGCGCGACCCGGACGAACTGGCGCGCGCCCTGGACCTGATCCGCACCCTGAACCCGCGGCCGGGCGCGCAGATCAGTGCCGCCACCTCCGAATACGTGGTGCCCGATGTCTACGTGCGCCACACCCCGGAGGGCTGGCGCGTGGAGCTGAACCCGGAGATCGCGCCACGCATCCGTATCAACGACCTCTACGCCGGCATGGTGCGCCAGGTATCGGATGCCCGCGACAGCGCCTTCATGCGCGACCAGCTGCAGGAGGCGCGCTGGTTCCTGAAGAGCCTGCACAGCCGCAACGACACCCTGCTGCGCGTCGCCGAGGCGATCGTCCATCGCCAGCAGGGCTTCCTGGAACACGGCGAGGTCGCGATGCAGCCATTGATCCTGCGCGATATCGCCGAGATCCTGGAGATGCACGAATCGACCATCTCCCGGGTCACAACCCAGAAATACATGCACACCCCGCGCGGGGTCTTCGAGTTCAAGTATTTCTTTTCCAGCCACGTCGGCACCAACGACGGTGGCGAGTGTTCCGCCACCGCCATCCGTGCCATGATTCGCGAATTGATCGACGACGAACCCGCGAACAAGCCGCTCAGCGATGCCCGGCTCGCCCAGATCCTGGCGGACCGGGGCATCAATGTGGCGCGTCGCACCGTAGCCAAGTACCGCGAGGCGATGCACATCCCTTCATCCAGCGAACGCCGGCAGATGGCCTCGATGCCCACCGGCCACAAGTAACCAAGGAGTCCCGACCATGCAGATCAACCTGACCGGCCACCATGTGGACCTCACCGACGCCCTGCGCGACTACGTCAACGAGAAGTTCGCGAAGCTGGAGCGCCACTTCGACAAGGTCATCGACGTGCACGTCGTGCTGACCCACGAGAAGACCCAGAACCAGTTCAACAAGGCCGAGGCGAATCTCCAGGTCAGCGGCAATCACATCCACGCCGAGGCCTCCCACGAGGACATGTACGCCGCCATCGACGCGCTGATCGACAAGGTCGACCGCCAGCTGATCAAGCACAAGGAAAAGGTCAAGGATCATCACCGGGCCGAGGGCGCCCAGCGCAACCGCGAGCAGGCCTCCTGACCCATGTCCATTGCCGAGCTGATCACCGCCGAGCGCATCCGCCTGGAGCCGGAATGCTCCAGTCAGAAGCGGGCCCTGGAGGCCCTGTCGGAACTCCTCGCCGGCGGCGGTGATGCCGGCGGACCGGGCAGCACCGCGATCTTCGAGGCCCTGTCCGCGCGCGAAAAGCTGGGCTCCACCGGCCTGGGCCATGGGGTTGCGATCCCCCATGGCCGCCTGGCCGATCTCGAGGCTCCGCGCGTGGCCGTCCTGCGCCTGGAGAGCGGCGTCGACTTTGACGCCATGGACCACGAGCCGGTCGACATCCTGATCGCCCTGCTGGTCCCGGAGGCCGCCACCAGCGATCACCTCGACCTGCTGGCCCAGCTGGCGCGCGGGCTTTCGCAACCGGACACCATTGCCGCCCTGCGCCGGGCCGGCGATGCCGCCAGCCTGGAACAGGAACTCGTCCGCCGCTTCCGCGAGGGCTGATCCCGTGCGCCCCGCACCCTGCCACGCCACCGATCCCCGCCGGCCCTGCTCATGAACGAGGCACTGGGCGAAGGCGGGATTGCCCGCGACATCAACGTGGAGAGCCTGATCCAGGCTATGGGCAACCGCCTGGATCTGCGCTTCGTGCATGGCGAGCACGCCGCCCCCGACCGCAAGCTGGTCGGCGAGGACGGGGATGACCTGCCACTGGCCGGCCACCTCAACCTGATCCGCCCCAACCGCATCCAGGTCATCGGGGACTTCGAGGCCCGCTACATCGCCGGCCTCAGCGACGACCAGCGCAACGACCTGATCCTGGAGATGGCCCGCACCGGCACCACCGCGGTGATCTTCGCCGAGGACACCTGCCCGTTCTCGGAGATGCCCCATGCCCCGCAGGAGGCGCTGCCGCTGATCCTGTGTTCCAGCACCAGCAGCCACGAGATCATCGCGCTGCTGCGCTACTTCCTGCAGCAGCGTCTGGCGCACTTCGAGGTGCGCCATGGCGTGTTCATGGAGATCCTCGGCATCGGTGTCCTGATCAGCGGGGCCTCCAGCGTCGGCAAGAGCGAGGTGGCGCTGGAGCTGATCTCGCGCGGGCACCGCCTGATCGCCGACGATGCCCCCGAATTTGCGCGTATTGCCCCCGACATCGTGCGCGGTCACTGCCCGGCCCTGCTCCAGGACCTGCTCGAGGTGCGCGGGCTGGGGGTCCTGAACATCCGCGCCATGTACGGCGACTCCGCGATCAAGGGCGGCAAGTACCTGCGGCTGATCATCGACCTGCGCGATCACGGCGAGCCCTCGCCGGTCCCCGACGACCGGCTGAACGGCCGCCGCGGCGAGATCGACATCCTTGGCCTGCGGATCCCGCTGATCAGCCTCCCGGTGGCGCCGGGTCGCAACATCGCGGTGATGATCGAGGCCGCCGTGCGCAACCACATGCTGCACATGCAGGGCTACAGACCTGCGCGCCCGCCAGCGCCGGCAGATGAGCGGCGAGGCCGAGGAGCCGCCCTACCACCGGGCCGTGCCCGCCACGACCGTCCCTAACCCGGACCCGGAGGGCTGAGCCCGCCATGCGCCTGCTGATCGTCAGCGGTCTGTCCGGATCCGGCAAGACCGTGGCCCTGCACACCCTGGAGGACGCCGGCTACTTCTGCGTCGACAACCTCCCCCTGCCGCTGCTGCCGGACCTGATCCGCCAGGTGCGCCAGGGCCACTACGACACCGAGGGCGATCGCCATCTGGCGGTGGGCGTCGACGTGCGCAGCGGGCTGGAGGCCCTGAAGGGGTTTGCCAGCCTGCTGGCCGGGCTACGGGCGGAGGGCCTGCAGGTGGAGGTCCTGTTCCTGCAGGCCTCAAGCGACGTACTGCTGCGGCGCTACCACCTGACCCGGCGGCGTCACCCGCTGGCGCGCGATGGCGTGCCCCTGGTGGAGGCCATCGACCGCGAACGCGAGTGGCTGGGCCACGTCGCGGCGGAGGCCGACCTGACGGTGGACACCTCGCGGCTGTCGATGCACGACCTGGCCCGTACACTGCGCGACCGCATGGGCGAGCGCGGAGAGCACGAGCTGTCCCTGCTGTTCCAGTCCTTCGGCTTCAAGCATGGCGCGCCGATGGACTCGGACTTCGTGTTCGACGTGCGCTGCCTGCCCAACCCCTACTACGAACGCGAGCTGGCCGGCCTGACCGGCCGCGACCCGGCCGTATGCGAGTTCCTCGAGGGGCACGGGGAGATCGCGGCCATGTTCGACAGCATCCAGGGCTTTCTCTCGCAGTGGCTCCCGCGGCTGCTGGAGGACCACCGCAGTTACGTGACGGTCTCGATCGGCTGCACCGGTGGCCGACACCGCTCGGTATACCTGGTCGAACGCCTTGCGGGGGCGTGGCGGGACCGGGAACATGTTACTGTTAGCACCCGTCACCGCGAGCTGGGCAAGCAGTAACCACGAAGCGCGGGGGCAGGCCCCTACGGAACCCGCAATTGGAGCAGATCCATGGGCGTTGGTCTCATTCTGATCACGCATCAAAACCTGGGCGACACCCTCTTGCAGACCGCACAAAGCATGCTTGGCGGCCTGCCCGATGACTGCGAGTCCATGGCGATGTCCCAGAACGACGACCCCGACGAGGTCCTGGCCCGCGCCCGCGAGCGCCTGACCACTCTGGACAGCGGCGCCGGGGTACTGATCCTGACCGACATGTTCGGTTCCACCCCCTCCAACGTCGCCAGCCGAGTGGCTCGCGGGGCCAACGCGCGCGTGATCGCCGGGATCAACCTGCCGATGCTGATCCGCGTCCTCAACTACCAGCATCTCCCGCTGACCGAGCTGGTCAACAAGGCCCTGTCCGGCGGGCATGACGGAATCCTTCTCTGCGACCAGGAGTGCAGCGATGCCGCAGCGCGTAGTCCCCATCGTTAACCGCCTGGGGATGCACGCGCGTGCTGCGGCCAAGTTTGTCAGCCTGGCCAGCCAGTACGCCGCCGATGTCACCGTCTCCCGCAACCAGCAGGAGGTCAACGGCAAGAGCATCATGGGGGTCATGATGCTGGCCGCGGCCCAGGGCAGCGAGATCACCATCGAGACCGAAGGCGAGGATGCCCCCGAGGCGCTGGACGCGCTGACCGAACTGGTGGCCGACCGTTTCGGCGAAGAGGCCTGACCCCCCTGACGCCTGTGTGCCGCTGAACAGGCGGCTATCCCCCTTATCCCGGCCCTAACCCGGCCCGACGCCGAGGTCGGACACCTCCGCCGCCAGCCCCTCGAACCCGAGCTGCGCGAGCTTGCGCTCGGCCAGGCGCACGGCCGCGTACAAGGCCTGCTCGGGGGGGGTGCCGGAGACCAGCGCATCGATCAGGCCGGCATTGAAGGCATCTCCCGCACCCACGCTGTCCACCACCTGCAGACCGGGCGTGGGTGCACAGGGGTGGATCGCGCCACGGGCAGCCAGCCAGGCCCCGGCGCTTCCGGCCGTCACGGTCAGGATGCGGTCGGGGAAGCGGCTCGCCATCTGCCGCAGCGCGTCCTCCGGTGTGTCCGCCACAGTGGCAGCCCAGTCCCGCGAAAGCATCAGGACGTCGGCATACTCCAGGCAGGCCTCCAGGCCGGGACGGGGTTTCTCCAGCTCCAGCGATACGGGCTGGTCGAAGATACTCGCGCGCGCGGCTGCCAGGATCGCGACCAGGGCTTCGGGGTTACGGCCCTCGAAGTGCAGCCAGTCGTATTCCGACCAGGGCACGCCGGAGACATCCGCTTCCTCCAGTTCGGGGAGATCGCGGTGGTGGACGATGGTACGGCTGCCGGTGGCCCGGGAACGCAGGATATGCGAGGTCGGCGTCGCTCCGGGCTTCCGCACGCAGTGCCGCACGTCCAGCCCGCGCGCCTGCAACTGCTCGACCAGGGCATCCCCGCCCGCGCCCCGGGCAATCACCGCGGCCAGTCCCGGGCGATGCCCGAACTGGGCCAGGATCGCCGCGGTATTGGTAGCGTTGCCGCCGGGCTGGGTCGTGCTGGCGAGCGCGCGGATCTCCGCGTCCTCGGCGGGAAATGCGGCGACGTCGAGGGTATGGTCGAGGGTCACAATGCCGGTGGCGAGGATGCGTGCCATGCGGGCTCCAGAGGTCCGGGGGCGCCATTCTGGCGGCTCGAGCCGACTACGTCATCTCCCGGGCCCGACCCGCATTCGTCATCGGGAAGCGCTCCTGCGACAATAAGCATTCCGTTTCTGGAGCTCCCCCGACGCGTATGGCCACGTTCCCCTCTCCCCAGTCCGCGGAAGCCGCGTTCTACGAAGCCTTTCAGGCGGGCGACCCGCAGGGCATGCGCGAGGTCTGGCACGACAGCGACGAGTGCGTCTGCATCCACCCCGGGGGCGAACGCCTGCAGGGCACGGACGTGATCCTGGAGAGCTGGGACGACATTCTGCCCGGCATGCGCGGCGTCGTGGTCCACCGCACCCAGGTGACGGCGATCCCGGGCGATGACCTCGTCCTGCACGTCCTGCGGGAAAACCTCTACGTCCACGGGGAGCGCCGAGGCGTGATGCTGGCGACCAACGGGTACCGCCAGGTGGGCGACAGCTGGCGCATGGTGCTCCACCACGCCAGCCCGGACCCGGAACCGGCCCCGGAATGGCCGACCGGGGGCATGCACTGATGGAGACCGATGCCGACCGCTGCGTCGAGGCGTACTACACCGCGTTCCGCGCCGCCGACATCGAGCAGATGATGCGCCTGTGGGCCGAACGCCCGGACATCGTCTGCATCCACCCGGGCAGCCCGCGCGCGCACCGCGGCGTGGCGGAGGTGATGGAGAGCTGGCTGCTGGTCTTCGCGCGCGAACTGAACATCGGTATCGAGCCAAAGATCGCGGGACGCCACGACAGCGGCGAAGTCATCAGCCTGGTCATCGAGGAGGCGATCACCCGCCCGGGCGACGTGGCGCCGACCGGGACCATCCTGATCAGCCAGACCTGGCGACGGGTGGATTCGCGCTGGCGGCTCCTGTTCCATCACGCCTCGCACGGCCGCCGCTCGCCCCCCTCCCAGGAAGGCATGTTCGTCCCCGACGGCGGCGGCAACACCCGCCACTAGCCGCCTGCACCACGCAGGCCCACGCGGAATTCAAGGTCAAGGGCGGTTGCACCACAGGGGGCACGAAGAACACGAAGAAGGGCTGAATTCTTGGGCGGCCGGTACGGGGATGTCACGTCTGCCGGGGACCTTCACAACCACTGTGGTTCAAGGGTTCGAAAACCAAAGAATCGGGACGGTCTCGTATCTTTGTGGGCTAAGTGGCACACAAATCCTTTCCCTTCTCTGTGTCCTCCGTGACCGCTGTGGTCAAAACGCTTTTGACCTACTTCGTGTCTTCGTGAGCTTCGTGGTCAATTCGACCCAGCGTCGGAGCGGGGTTGGCAGAGGTCGGGGCGCTGCACCTGGAGGGCCGAGCACACGCCCTTGACGGCGTCGCGCACACGTCGACCCTTGCCCTCCAGTGTCAGACTGGCGATCTCCTGGTAGAGCGGATCACGGGCCTCGAACAGCTCCTGCAGCCGCGCCTTCGGATCCGCCGCCTCCGCGATCAGCGGGCGCTTGCGGTTGCGCCGAGTGCGGCGGTACTGCTCCTCCACCGGGACGCGCAGGTAGATCACGAACTGGTCGCGCAGCAGCTCGCGATTCTCCGGGCGTTCCACGATCCCGCCACCCGTGGCGATCACGGCCCCTTCCTGTTCCAGCAGGGACTCCAGCATCGCCGTCTCGCGCTTGCGAAACCCCGCCTCGCCCTCGAACTCGAAGATGGTCGGGATATCCACACCGGTACGCCGCTGGATCTCCTGATCCGTGTCGAAGAAGGGACGCCGCAGCAGCCCGGCCAGGCCGCGCCCGATTGTGCTCTTGCCGGCCCCCATAGGGCCTACCAGTACGATGTTCTGCATGGGGGCAAGGCTACTGGCTGGGTCCGACAAAGAAAAGCCGGGGACTGGCCCCGGCTTTTCGGATCAACTCCCGGTGCCTTCGGCAGCCGGGGTATCACGCGGACTCAGTCGAGTACGCGCGGGGTCACGAAGATCAGCAATTCGGCCTTGGTGTTCTCCGTGGAGCGGTTGCGGAACAGGTTGCCGAGGAACGGGATGTCCCCGAAGAAAGGCACCTTCTCCAGGTTGGTGCGGCTGTCGATCTCGTACACGCCGCCCAGCACCACGGTCTCGCCATTGCCGACAAAGACCTGGGTCTCCACCTCGCGCTTGTTGATCCCCGGCACGCCGAGGATAACGCGCTGGCTGGGCTCATCCTTCTTGACGTTGATGTCGAGGATCACGTTTCCGTTCGGTGTGATCTGCGGCGTCACCTCGGTGGAAAGCACCGCCTCGATGAACTGGGTGGACGTCGCCCCGGAGGCGGTCGCCTCCTGATAGGGGATCTCCTCACCCTGCTTGATCGTGGCGGTCTGGCCGTTGGCGGTGATGACACGCGGGCTGGAGATGATCTCGCCGCGACCCTCGACTTGCAGGGCCGACAGTTCGAGATCCAGCAAAATGCCGCTGCGCAGGATGCTGAGCCCGGCACTCCCGGCATTCCCGCCTGCAGGCAACGAACTGTTCAGGCGATCACCAATTGCAAGGCCGCCCATATTCCCGGGGCTGGTGCCAAGGGCACTGTCGGAGCCTTCCAGCGATCCGGACAGGCCCGCAGGCGTACGTCGATCGCTCCCCCGAGTCGCGCTAATGCCAAATCGAGCGCCCAGTTCGCGGTTGAAGGTGTCTTCCGCAATCACAATGCGGGTCTCGATCAGGACCTGCTGGACCGGGACGTCCAGCGTCGAGACCAGACGACGCACGTCCTCGATCCGGCTCTGAGTGTCCTGCACCAGCAGGGTATTGGTACGCGTATCGATGGTGATGCTGCCACGCTCGGACAGGAACTGGCCGCCATCACCACCCCGGATCAGCGAGGCAATCTGTTCCGCCTGGGCGAAGTTGATCTGCACGAACTCGGTGCGCAGGGGCTCCAGCTCCTGGCGGTCACGCTGTGTCTCCATCTCCTGGCGCTCGCGCGCGGCGATCTCCTGGCTGGGGGCGACGTACAGGACGTTGCCGTCCATGCGCTTGTCGAGGCCGCGGGCGCGCAGAATGATGTCCAGCGCCTGGTCCCAGGGGACGTTGTTCAACCGCAGCGTGATGTTGCCCCCCACGGTATCGCTGACCACGATGTTCAGATCGGTGAAGTCCGCCAGCAGCTGCAGGACGGAGCGCACCTCGATGTCCTGGAAATTCAGCGACAGGCGTTCACCCTCGAATTCCTCTTCCTCACGCGCACGGGCCTGGCGCTCCGCCTCGGAGATCGGGGCGACCTCGAGGACAAACTGGCGGTCGCTCTGGTAGGACAGGATCTCGTATTCCCCGCGCGCCTCGACCTCCATACGCACGCGGTCACGTTCCGCGACGGTGTCGATCATATGCACCGGGGTGGCAAAGTCGACGACGTCGAGGCGGCGCTCGAGGGCTTCGTCGATCATCGCGCGGGGGAAGGTCATCTCGATGCGCCCCGCCTGCTCACGGACGTTGATCTCGGCGCCGGAGCGCGAGAGATCGACCTCGACGCGACCCTCGCCCTCGCTGCCGCGACGGAAGTCGATTCCGGTAATCTCGACCGGGCGCGCACTGCGGGTGACCGGGGTCGGTTCACCCGCGCGGTCCACGACCTGCTGGGTTCGGGCATCCGCCTCGGAGACCCCGCGACCCAGGGTCAGGATCAGGTTATTGCCCTCCACCCGGGTCTGGTACTCGGAGGCCTGGGTCAGATTGAGGACCACGCGCGTGCGGTTGCCCGCCTCTACGGAGCTTGCGCGCAGGATGGGCCCCACGTTCAGGTCGGTCTCGCGCTGTGGCAACGAGTTGCCCACGTTGGGCAGATCCAGCGCAATACGCGGCGGCGAATCAATCGCGAAGGCACGGATGTCGGAAGGCGGTGCTTCGGAGAAGCGCAGGTTCACCTGCACCCGGTCCCCGCTCAGGCTGCCGGCCCGGATCTCTTCCAGTTCGGTGGCAGCCACCCCCTGGGACACCATGAACAGCAGGCCGGCCACGACCGTCCCTGCGAAAGCGCGCATGGAAGAACCCATGTTGAATCCCCTGTTGGTTATGCCGACCTTGCGGCGAATGCTCGTCATCATGTTCTTCTCCCCCAACCGCTATTCGGTCAGCGCTACCGAATTCTCGCGTTCCACATGGCCCCCGAAGGCATCCGGCACCACCTCGATCAGCCGGATCTGGGTGGGCGTGATTTCGACGATTTCGCCGTGGTTCTGTCCCATGTAGTTGCCTTCGGTTACCCGCTGGACCCCGCGGTCCGGGGTTCGGACCAGGGCATAGCGAACGCCATGCTGCTCCAGCGACCCGACCATGCGCAGGGAATCCAGCGGGAAGCCCTCGAGGAACTCGCGCGGGCGATCGGGATCGACCTCGGCATCACCCGGCTGCCCCTCGGCCGCCGCCAGCTCCGGCTGCGCGATTACCGACGAGTCAAACGGCGACCGCGTATGTCCGGGATAGAGGTACGGTTCGTGCGGGTCCAGGGTCGGGATCGGCTCGATCCCGCTCCCCGGGCGCTCCTTTACCTCGGCGATATAGCGCTCGAGGTCGCGGTTATCCTGGGTACAGCCGGAAAGCAGGAAGCCACCCGCCAGCACCAGGGCCAACCCGGGCCACACCACCTGCATGGAAGAATGCTTCATCAGTTCTCCTCCAGGTAGCGGTAGGTGCGGGCGACTGCATCCATCAGCAGGTCATTGTCGGAATCACCGGGACGGATATGCATGTTGTGCATGGTCACCACCCGAGGCAGGGCCGACACCCCGCTGACGAACTCGGCAAGGTCCTCGTATCCGCCGCGGACCCGCAGCCGGATCGGGACCTCGGCGTAGAAGTCACGGCGGTTCTCGCCGCGCGGCTCGAACAGCTCGATTTCCAGCCCCGCCTGCAATCCGGTCTGCGAGATGTCCACCAGCAGACTGGGGATCTCCGCGCTGCTGGGCAGCAGCTCGAGCAGGGAGGCGAACATGCGCTCCATCTCCTCCAGCTGGTCCTCGTAGGCCTGAAGGTTGGCGGCGCGCTGCTGCTTGTCCTCGAACTCGTCGCGCAGCTGCAGTTCACGGCTCTCCGCGCGCTCGAGATCCGTGCGCTGATCACCGATGAACAGGTAGTAGGACAGGCCGAGGATGGCCAGGACAATCACGACCAGGATCAGGCCCTTGACGCCCCAGGAGGCCTCCCCGATGTTGTTGAAGTCGATCTGGTTGAGTTCCTTGAGATCCATCAGGAATCCCCCTCTTCGGCATCCGGCCGGGTCTGCGTGGCATCCAGACGGAAGTCACGCACCTGGAGACGGCCCTCTTCCCGGGTCTCGATGATCTGCAGGTTGGAACTGCCCAGCCAGGGCGACGCGTCGATCCGGCGCATCAGCGCGGAGATCCGCGTGTTGGACTCGGAACGCCCGACCAGCCGGACATTCTCGCCCTCCTGACGAACCTCGCTGAGGAATGTGCCATCGGGCAGCGTCTCGACCAGCTGGTCAAACAGGTGGACCGCCTCGGGACGGCGGGCCTGCAGGGTCTGGATCACTTCCATGCGGGCGATAAGCGCCTCGCGCTGCTCGTCCAGATCTCGGATCCGGGCAATCTGGCGGTCCAGCTCGCGGATCTCGCTCTCCAGCATCTGGTTGCGCGACTGCTGATGGTCAATCAGCGCGCCCATGAAGCTGTAGCCGGCGAAGGCCAGCAGGACGCCGACCACGGCGGCGCCGCCGGCCGCACCGAAGAACTGCTTGCGCCGTTGCTCGCGGGCCTTCTCGCGCCAGGGAAGGAGGTTGATGTAGATCATGACGCATACCCCCGCATGGCCAGGCCACAGGCGGTCATCAGCGCCGGGGCATCATTGGCGAAGCGTTCCTGGTTGACCCGCTTGGCCAGCGCCATGCCGCGGAACGGATTGGCGATGGAGACCGGCGTGCCGGCAGCCTCCTCCAGCAGTTCGTCCACACCCGGGATGGCCGCACACCCGCCGCCCAGGAGGATGTGGTCGATGGTGTCCTGCGGGCGCGTGACGTAGAAGTACTGCAGCAGCCGCTGGATCTGGTCGACCATGGTCTGCTTGAAGGGCTCGAGGATGGAGCTGCCGTAGTCGGCCGGCAGGTCACCGCTCATCTTGGCGGACCCGGCTTCCTGATAGTTCATGCTGTAGCGGCGCATAATCTCCTCGGTAAGCATGCGACCGCCGAAATTCTGCTCGCGGGTGTAGACCACGCCCTCGTCCTGGCTGACGACGTACACCGCGGTGACCGAGGAGCCGACGTCCACCACCGCCACGATAGGCTTGCTTTCGCGATCGGGGATCTGCTCCATCAGGCGCTCGGCGGTGTGCTCGATCGCGTAGGCCTCGACGTCCACCAGCTCGGGGGTCAGCTTGGCGGCCTCGGCAATGGCCACGCGCGAATCGACGTTCTCGCGGCGCGAGGCCACCACGAGGACATCCACCATCTGCGGGTTCTTCTCGTTCTTGCCCAGGACCTGGAAGTCCAGGTTGACCTCTTCGAGGGTGTAGGGGATGTACTGATCGGCCTCCACGAAGACCTGGCCTTCGAGTTCCGCATCGCCCAGCGCGGCCGACATTTGAATGGTCTTGGTGATGACAGCGGAGGAGGGGACGGCCATCGCACAGTGCTTGAGTCGAGTCCCGGACCGCTTGACCGCCCGGGCCAGGGCATTGCCCACGGCCTCGGTGTCCTGACAGACCTTGTCGACCATCACCCCGTCCGGCAACGGCTCGACCGCGAAGGCCTCGACCCGGTACCCCTTACCCTGTCGCGCCAGCTCCAGCACCTTGACGGCTGCCGAGCTGATGTCCACGCCCAGGACCCCATGTTTGGATTTTCCGAGACTCAGCACACATCCCCCTGTATACCCCAACGAAAGTAACTGGTAGCGTTACAATCACGTATGCTAGCTCGTTCACAATATACACCGCGACTTCGAGGTTGCAAGTCGCATTGAATGCGACTTCTCACCTTGGCCTCACTTTTTTTGCTGTCATGAATCCGGTCTTGAAGATTATTTCGGCGCTGCTGGCCCTGATTCTGGCAGCCGGTATCGGCCTGTCCGTCGCCCTGGCGGCCCTGTACATCTACTATGCGCCCACCCTCCCCGAGGCGGACGCCGTGCGGGACGTACGCCTGCAGACACCCCTGCAGGTACGCAGTGCGGATGGACGCCTGATGGGCGAGTTCGCGGAAGAACGGCGCATCCCGGTGCCGATCGACGCCATCCCGCAGCAGGTTCGCGACGCCTTTATCGCAGCCGAGGACGAGCGCTTCTACGATCATCCCGGCGTGGACGTGATGGGCCTGGCCCGGGCCGCGCTGAACCTCGTCTCCACCGGCGGCCAGCGCACCCAGGGCGGCAGCACGATCACCATGCAGCTGGCGCGCAACATCTTTCTTACGCGCGACCGTACGTATGAACGCAAGCTCCGCGAGATCTTCCTGGCCATCCGTCTGGAACAGGAAATGTCCAAGGACGAGATCCTCGAGCTGTATCTGAACAAGATCTATCTGGGCCAGCGGGCCTACGGTATCGAGGCTGCCTCGCGGGTCTACTTCGGCCGGTCGCTGGAGGATCTGGAACTGGACGAGATCGCCACCCTCGCGGCCCTGCCCAAGGCCCCCTCCACGACCAACCCGGTCGCCAGCCCCGAACGCGCCGAGATCCGCCGCAACTATGTGCTGCGACGGATGTTGGAGACCGGCGCAATCGACGAGGCCGCCTTCGAAACGGCGGTGTCGCGCCCGGTCCTGTCGGAACGCCACACCGCCGCGACCGAAATCGACGCCCACTGGGTCGCGGAGATGGCACGCCAGATGGTTGTGAACCTGTGGGGTGACGAGGCCTATCGCCGCGGGCTCCAGGTGCACACCACGATTGATTCCCGCCAGCAGGAAGCGGCCAATCAGGCCCTCCGGGAAGGATTGCTGGAATATGACGAGCGTCACGGTTTTCGCGGTCCGGAGATGCGCATTCCGGAGGCCACCCTGGACGATTCCGATGCCCGCGAACGGGCACTGAAGGCCATCGGCATCCACGGACGCCTGCTTTTTCCCGCCGTGGTGCTGGGCCTGGACGAGGACGGGACCCTGCGGGTCGACGGTGGCCGCATCGGCGAGCAGACAATCCTGCCGGAGGACCGCGAATGGGCCGGATCGCCCGATTTCGCCCGCGGCGACGTCATCCGCATCCGCCCCTACACCGACGGGCGCTGGCGCCTGGCGCAGAAGCCGGAGGTTACCGGGGCCGTGATCGCGCAGGCCCCGGAGGACGGTGCCATCACAGCCCTGGCCGGCGGGTTCGATTTCTTCGAGAACCGCTACGACCGGACGACCCAGGCCCAGCGCCAGCCCGGCTCGGCCTTCAAGCCACTGGTGTACGCCCTCGCCCTGCGCGAGGGCTACCGCCCCGAAGGGACCGTCATCGACGCCCCGATGGTCTTCAACGACCCGGCGCTCGGGGCGGAATGGCGGCCCCAGAACTACACCCGGCGTTTCCATGGCGAGACTACCCTGCGCGAGGCACTGGCCAACTCCCGCAACCTCGCGTCCATCCGGCTGCTGGACCGCCTGGGTACCGGGAACGTCCACCTGGAACTGACCCGCTTCGGCCTGGACCTGGAAACCCAGCCAAACAACCTGTCCATGGTCCTGGGCACGGGGACCCTGACCCCGCTGCAGCTCAACAACGCCTATGGGGTATTCGCCAGCGGCGGCCGCCTGAACAGCCCCTGGATCATCACCCGCATCGAGACCGTGGATGGCGAAGTGCTCTACGAGGCCCCCACCGAACGCGCCTGCCCGGCCCCCTGCTCCAGCCCCAAGGGGCAGGACCTGCCGCTGGTCGCGAGCAGCGGGCCCCTGCAGTACACCGACCCCACTCCGGTCCTGCAGCCCGGGGTCGCCTGGCAGATGGGCGAGATGCTGCGCGGCGTCATCACCTCGGGCACGGGCCGGCGCGCCCTGGAGCTCGGGCGCTCCGACCTGGCCGGCAAGACCGGCACCACCAACGATTACCGCGACGCATGGTTCGCCGGGTTCAACGCGGACCTGGTCGCGACCGCCTGGATCGGGTTTGACGACAATCGCGAACTGGGCCGGCGCGAGAGCGGCGGACGTGCGGCACTGCCGATCTGGACGCGCTTCATGGGGAGCGTTCTGGCGGATGAGCCGGAACGCCCGCTGGAGCGCCCCGACGACCTCGTGCGCGTCGCCATCCTGCCGAATGGCCAGCGCGCGCCCAGTGACGACACGCCGGGCGCGCGCAACCAGTGGCTACTGCCCCATCAGATCCCGGAGCGCGGCCACGTGATCCCGGGGAGCAACGGAGACGGCGACAGCGGCAGTCAGCAACCCGAACTGGTGTTTTGATGGGCGCCCCTTCGCGTATCCGCCAGGAACTGGCGCAGGAGGCCGCGCGCATCATGCTTGACGACGGCATCCGCGACTTTGCGCTCGCCAAGCGCAAGGCCGCCGAGCACCTGGGAGTGGACAACCGTCACGAGATGCCCGGCAATCTGGAGATCCAGGATGCCGCCATCGAGCGCAGTCGGCTGTTCGCCAGCCCGGCCAGCCGCGCCGCCTATCGTGAACGACTGGCGGCGGCCCTGATCGTGATGGAGCGCCTGCGCCATCTCGAGCCGCGCCTGGTCGGCCCCCTGCTCCAGGGCCTGGTCGAATCCCAGCCCCTGCTCAATCTGCATGGTTTTGCCGAGACCGTGGAGGAGGTAATCCTGGAACTGGGTGAACGGGGTATCCAGTGCGAGACCGGGGAACGCCGCTATCGCAGCCGTCAGGGCCGCGAGCAGCGTATTCCCTTCCTCGCCTTTCGCGGCCCCGACGACACCGACGTGGAACTCACGGTCTTCCCGCTGGACGGGTTGCGCCAGTCGCCCCCCTCCCCGGTGGACGGGCGACCGATGCCCCGGGCCACGCGCGCGGAGGTAGAAAGGCTGCTGGCAGAGGCCGACGCCTAAGAAGCGCCGGCAGCAGCGGACTAACCAGGGGATCGAGATCAAGCGCCGCCGGCGCGCTGCGATCGCCCAGGAGCCTATCGGGCTTGGGTGGTCGTCGCGAGCGTGATGGGAGAGTGAGACCCTTTTTTCGGTCTCTCGAGGCGCATAGTGGGGACTATGTAACGAGAGAGAGCGGAACAGGGGCCGCTCTCCCATACGCGCAGCAGATCACTCCCAAATCCGACAGGCTCCTAGTAACACCCCGGCGGCCAGCCCGGGCGGCGGCGAACCGCATGCCGCTATCGGCGGTAGTTCGTGACCGTATCCACCATCGCCGCGACGCGCTCGGGATCGATGCCCGGGTGAACGCCATGGCCCAGGTTGAAGACATGGCCGGTATCGCGATCGAAGCCGTCCAGCACCCGCCGCGTCTCCTCGCGCACCACGGCCTCCGGCGCGTAGAGCACCGACGGGTCCAGATTGCCCTGCAACGCGACGCGGTCGCCGACCCGCCGGCTGGCCTCGCCGATCTCGATGGTCCAGTCCAGGCCCAGGGCATCCGCCCCGGTATCGGCCATCGTCTCCAGCCAGGCACCGCCGCCCTTGGTGAACAGCGTCACCGGCACGCGGCGACCGTCGTTCTCGCGGATCAGGCCATCGACGATGCGCTGCATGTAGGCCAGCGAAAACTCGCGATAGGCGCGCGGGGTCAGGGAACCGCCCCAGGTGTCGAAGATCATCACCGACTGGGCGCCGGCGCGGATCTGGGCGTTGAGGTAGTCGGTGACCGCAGTGGCCACCTTCTGCAGCAGGGCATGCATCGCCTGCGGCTCGCCGTACATCAGGCGCTTGGTCTCGGCGAAGTCGCGCGAGCCCTGGCCCTCAACCATATAGGTCGCCAGGGTCCACGGGCTGCCGGCGAAGCCGATCAGCGGCACCTGACCGTCCAGTTCGCGGCGGATCAGGCGCACCGCATCCATCACGTAGCGCAGTTCCTGCTCCGGGTCGGGCACCGGGAGGTTCTCGATCGCCTCCAGCGTGCGGACCGGCTCGCGGAACCTCGGGCCCTCGCCGGTCTCGAAGTACAGCCCCAGCCCCATCGCATCCGGGATAGTCAGGATGTCGGAGAACAGGATCGCGGCGTCCAGCGGGAACCGGCGCAGCGGCTGCATGGTGACTTCGCAGGCCAGCTCCGGGTTCTGGCAAAGGCTCATGAAGCTGCCGGCCTGCGCGCGGGTCTCGCGGTATTCCGGCAGATAGCGACCGGCCTGGCGCATGATCCAGATCGGCGGACGGTCCACCGGCTCGCGCAACTGGGCCCGCAGGAGACGATCGTTTTTCAGGCTATTGGACATCGAAAGGCTCAGACGCCGAGGTATTCGAGGATGCCTTCGGCGGCCTCGCGGCCCTCGAAGACGGCGGTGACCACCAGGTCGGAGCCGCGCACCATGTCGCCGCCGGCAAACACCTTCGGGTTGCCGGTCTGGAAGGCATGCTCGCCCGCGGTCTGCACGCGCCCGCCCTCATCGATACCGATCTTGTAGTCGGCAAACCAGTCGGAGGGCGAGGGGCGGAAGCCGAAGGCGATCAGCACCCGGTCGGCCGGGATCACGTGTTCGGAGCCGGGGACCGGTTCGGGACGGCGGCGGCCACGTTCGTCCGGGGCACCCATCTGGGTGCGCACGACCTTCACGCCCTCCACCTTGCCGTCGCCGACGATCTCCACCGGCTGCACGTTGAATTCGAAGTGCACACCCTCTTCGCGCGCATGCACCACTTCCTTGCGCGAGCCGGGCATGTTCTCTTCGTCACGCCGGTAGGCGCAGGTCACCGAGGCGGCGCCCTGGCGAATCGAGGTGCGGTTGCAGTCCATCGCGGTATCGCCGCCGCCCAGCACGACCACGCGCTGCCCGGCCATGTCGATGAACTCGCCGCCCTCTTCCTGCGGCCAGTTCATCACCTGGCGGATGTTGGAGATCAGGAACGGCAGGGCCGGATACACGCCCGGCAGGTCCTCGCCAGGAAAGCCGCCCTGCATCGCCGTGTAGGTGCCCATGCCGAGGAACACGGCATCGTATTCCTCCAGCAGGGCGTCCATCGCGATGTCGCGGCCGATCTCGGTATTCAGACGGAACTCGACCCCCATGCCCTCGAGGATCTCGCGGCGGGTGCGGATGACGTGCTTTTCCAGCTTGAACGGCGGGATGCCGAAGGTCAGCAGGCCACCGATTTCCGGATAGCGATCGAACACCACTGCCTGCACGCCGTTGCGCGCCAGGATATCGGCGCAGCCCAGCCCCGCGGGGCCGGCGCCAATCACCGCGACCCGCTTGCCGGTCGCGGTGACGTCGGAGAGATCCGGGCGCCAGCCGGCCTTCAATGCCTCGTCGGTGATGTACTTCTCGACCGAGCCGATGGTGACCGCGCCGAAGCCGTCATTCAGGGTGCAGGCGCCCTCGCAAAGACGGTCCTGCGGGCACACACGGCCGCAGACCTCGGGCAGGGAGTTAGTCTTGTGCGAGAGCTCGGCCGCGGCAAACAGGTTGCCTTCCTCCACCAGCTTCAGCCAGTTGGGGATGAAGTTGTGGACCGGGCATTTCCATTCGCAATAGGGATTGCCGCAAGCCAGACAGCGGCCCGCCTGCTGCCCCGCGGTCGCCGGGTCGAACTGACCAATGATCTCGCCGAACTCGTGGATACGAATCTCGGCAGGGGTCTTCTGGGGGTCCTGGCGCGGCAGGTCCAGGAACTGCATCGGATTGGAAGCCATGGATCACTCGCTCCGACGGGAACCGGCGGCATGACGCCACGGGGTTCAACCGTTCATGCGTTCAGGAATGGTCCGTTTCGCTCAAACGAGCGTAACGGTCAAGAATGCCCCAGTGCGGACCGGACCTTCTGGCTCACCTGACCCATGTCGGCACGACCGAAGACCCGGGGCTTGAGTACGCCCATCACCTTGCCCATGTCGCCGGGGGCCGCGGCGCCGGTCTCGGCGATCGCCTCCTGCACCAGCTGATCGAGGGCCGCCGCATCCAGCGGCTCCGGCATGTATTCCTCGATGATGGCGATCTCGGCGGCCTCGCGCTCGGCGAGATCCTCGCGACCACCCTTCTGGTACTGATCGATGGAGTCGCGCCGCTGCTTGAGCATGCGATTGAGGATTGCCAGAACGGTGTCGTCGTCGGCCTCGCGCCGCTCGTCGACCTCGAACTGCGACACCTCGGCCTGAATCATGCGCAATGCCGCCAGGCGGTCCTTCTCCCGGGCCCGCATGGCCTGCTTCACGTCATCCTGCAACCGGGCCTTGAGCGACATGGTCGGGTCCTCGGGTCCGGGCAGCTACCCGGACAGGGGTTCAGTACAGGCGCACCCGGCGGGTCATGTCGCGGGAGTTCTTCTTCAACTGGCGCTTCACCGCGGCCGCGGCCTTCCGCTTGCGTTCGGTGGTCGGCTTTTCGTAGTACTCGCGGCGGCGGACTTCCGCGACCACACCGGCCTTCTCGCAGGTGCGCTTGAAACGGCGCAGGGCGACCTCGAAGGGCTCATTCTCACGAACTCGTACGTGCGGCATACAATCTCCGAAACGGATGCTGGATCTTTTCGATCAAAAACAACAAAACCGGCCGCCAACACTCCGGGCGACCATGCAGAACTCCCTATGGTAATCCAACCCGCACCAATTGCAAAAGTCCGTGAAGCGATCCGCAGCACGGCGCATGCCCGGCTTACGCCACCATCGGCCCGCACGCTATGATGGCGCACATGGAAAGCCTCAATGTCGAACTGGGCGAGCGCGCCTACCCGATCCACATCGGACCGGGCATGCTGGCCGTCCCGGAACACCTGCGCCCGGCCCTGGCGGGCCGGCGCGTCGCGGTGGTGACCAACACCACCGTGGCCCCCCTGTACGGCGACGCCCTGCGACGCAGCCTCGCGGCCTGCGACCTTGACGGCGAGCCGTTGTGGATCGAACTGCCCGACGGCGAACAGCACAAGACGCTGGCCACGGTGGAAAGCATCCTGACCCGGCTGCTGGAGGCTCGCCTGGACCGGGGCAGCCGGATTGTCGCCCTCGGCGGCGGCGTGGTCGGCGACATCGCCGGGTTTGCCGCCGCCATCTATCAGCGCGGCATCGACTTTGTGCAGGTGCCGACCACCCTGCTCGCCCAGGTCGATTCCTCCGTGGGCGGCAAGACCGGGGTCAACCACCCGCTGGGCAAGAACATGATCGGCGCCTTCCACCAGCCGCGCGCGGTCGTGATCGACACCGACACCCTGAAGACCCTGCCCCGGCGCGAGCTGCAGGCCGGCCTGGCCGAGGTCATCAAGTACGGCCTGATCCGCGACGCCGACTTCTTCGCCTGGCTGGAGGAGCACATCGACGCCCTCGGCGCGCTGGATCCGGAGGCGCTGGCCCACGCCATTCGCCGTTCCTGCGCCTGCAAGGCCGAGATCGTCGCCGCCGACGAGCGCGAGGGCGGCATCCGCGCCCTGCTGAACCTGGGCCATACCTTCGGCCACGCGATCGAGGCCGGCATGGGCTATGGCGCCTGGCTGCACGGGGAGGCCGTCGGCACCGGCATGGCCATGGCCGCACGCATGTCGGAGCGCATGGGCTGGCTGGACCGCGCCGGCCGCGAACGCGCGGAGGCCCTGATCCGACGCGCCGGCCTGGCCCTGGAGCCCCCGGCCGAGGTCACCCCGGAGCGCTTCCGCGAATTGATGGCCATCGACAAGAAGGTCGCCAGTGGCCGCCTGCGGCTGGTCCTGCTGCGCGGCATTGGCGAGGCCGTGCTGACCGACGCATTCGATCCGGCGGCCCTGGACCATACCCTGCGCGAGCATGCCCGTGTCGCCTGAGGCCATGACCACGCCCGGCAGCCTCACACTGGGACTGGCACCCTGGGCCTGCGATCCCGCGCACTCGCGCGGGCGCGCCCAGGCGGAGCCCGCCCCCCGCCACCGCAGCGACTTCCAGCGCGATCGCGATCGCATCGTGCACTCCAGCGCCTTTCGCCGCCTGGAGTACAAGACCCAGGTCTTCATCAGCCACGAGGGCGACCTGTTCCGCAACCGTCTGACCCACTCGCTGGAGGTCGCGCAGATCGGGCGCTCGATCGCGCGCGCCCTGCAACTCAACGAGGACCTGGTCGAAGCCATCGCCCTGGCGCATGACCTCGGCCACACGCCGTTCGGGCACGCCGGGCAGCACGCCCTGAATGCCTGCATGCGCGAGCACGGCGGCTTCGAGCACAACCTGCAGTCCCTGCGCATCGTCGATCTGCTGGAGCGCCACTACGCCGAGTTCGACGGCCTCAACCTGACCTTCGAGACGCGCGAGGGCATCCTCAAGCACTGCTCGCCCGAAAAGGCCCGCCAGCTGGGCGAGGTCGGGGTGCGCTTCCTGCAGAAGGAACAGCCGAGCCTGGAGGCCCAGCTCGCCAACGTGGCCGACGAGATCGCCTACAACAATCACGACGTCGACGACGGCCTTCGCTCGGGTCTGCTCACCATGGACCGCCTCGCCGAGGTCACCCTGTTCCGCGACTGCCGCGAGAAGGTCCAGGCCCGCTATCCGGATCTGGATCCACGGCGAACCCAGCACGAGACCGTGCGCCGCATGATCGACACCCTGGTCAGCGACCTGATCGGGAGCAGCCAGGCGGCCATCGACCGCCACCGCCCGCAGTCCGCCGATGACGTCCGCCGCGCCGGGGAGGCCCTGATCCGCTTCAGCCCGGAGGTGGCCGAGCAGGCGCGTGAACTCAAGGGCTTCCTGCGCGAGAACCTCTACCATCACCATCAGGTCCACGGGGTCATGCACAAGGCACGTCAACTGATCCACGATCTGTTCGCCGCGTTCGAGTCCGAGCCCCGCCTGATGCCCGAGAACTACCAGCGCCACGCGGACGCAATCGCCGCGCATGATCCGCACGCCCTGCAACGCGCCATCGCCGACTACATCGCCGGCATGACCGACCGCCACGCCATCCGCGAACACCACCGCCTGTTCGACCTGGGCACGCTGACCTGAGACCGAATCCGATGGCGCTTTCCGAACAATGCCTGGAACAACTCGGCCTGCACGCGCCGCCGTTTGACGACGCCCCCGACGAGACCTTCATCTACAGCGATCCGCTGCTGGACGGCCAGCTGGAATCGGCACGGGCTGCCCTGAACGGCCCCGGGGCGGTCGTCCTGATGACCGGGGAGAACGGCTCCGGACGCAGCCTGCAGCTGATGCGGCTGCTGGCCATGCTGCCCGACCCGTTCGAGCTGATTGCCTTCCGCGCGCGGATCAATACCCAGTTCGAATCGGTGGACAACACCATTCGCAACTACCTGCGCTCGCAGAACGCGGACGACCCCGACCGCCCCCTGACCGAACTGCTGGCCGACCGCGTCGCCGACGGCGTCGACCCTGTCATTGCTATGGACGACGCCCACCTGGTGGGGACCGACATCGTCAACAATCTGATGCGGATGCGCAGCGAGGTCCTCGCCAAACACGGCCGCGCCCCGCGCATCATCCTGGTGGGGTCCGGCGGCCTGCTGCGCCGCCGCCTGTACCTGCCCGACCCCTCCGACGAGGATCAGGTCACCCGGGTCAGCCTGCGCGCCTTCAACCTGGAACAGACCGCGGCCTACCTGCGCCATCGCCTGCAGGCGGCGGGCCTGACCGACCCCGACCGCCTGCTGGACGCGGACGCCATTGCCCACCTGCAGACCACCAGCCAGGGCCTGCCGGGCAACCTCAACCGCGAGGCCAACAGCTTTCTCGAACGCCAGTGCCGCAGCGAGCGCCGGGCCGGCGCCGCGGCGACCACCGGCAGTGCCGCGCCCGGCGTGGCCGCAGGGGACGCCGCCGAGGTCGATACCCCCGACCCGGAACCGGACACAGAAGAACCGGCCTTTCACGCCGCTCGCAGGGAGCCCGAGCCGACCCCCGAGCCCGCCCCGGAACCGGAACCGAGCCTCCGGGCGAGCCGCGACGACGAGGACTTCACGCCCGCGGCCGAAGCCCTGTCCGCCTCCACCGCCGAGCCTCCCGCCCCGGAGAGCTCCGCGAGCGAGCCGGGCAGCATTGCGGCCGACGACCGTATCCCCGAGCCCCCGGCACCGGAAAACGCCGCGTTCTGGAACCAGCGCTGGTTCGTACCCGCCGTCGCCATCACCGTGGCACTGGGGATCGCCGCACCGGTCGCCTGGCAACTGCTGGAGGGCGAGCCCGCGCCCGCCGACAGCGAGATCATCGAGCTACCCCTGCCCGAACCGCGCGTCACCGAGGCCGAGCCCGAACCCAGGCCCGAGCCGGCGCCCGCGCACGATGACGAGATCGCCGTGGCCGACCCGCTGGATCTGCCCCCGCCGGCCGCGGCCGAACCGTCCGCGCCCGGGACCGACTCCCCGGAACCGGCCGCAGAAGCACCCGAACCCGAACCTGAAGCCACCGCAGAAGCCGGTGACGCAGAACCCGCTCCGGAGCCGGAGCCAGCACCCGAGCCGGAGCCAACCCCCGAGCCCGCACCGGAACCGGCGCCAGAGCCAGAACCGGAACCCGAGCCGGAACCCGCCGCCGAAGCACCGGCCGTGGACGACGCCGACGCCGCGCGTCTGGCCAGTGACCGCGACTGGCTGAACAACCAGGACGGCAGCGCCACGACCATCCAGCTGCTGGCCGCGCCGAACATGGAGGCCGCACGCGCATACGCGGACCAGCACGATCTGGGTGCCATCCGCTACATCCCGACCCGGGTCAACAACCGCGACTTCGTGGTCATCCTGGCCGGAGTCTTCTCCGACCGGGCGGCCGCCCAGCGCGCCGCCGAGGACCTGCCGGCCGCAGTGCGCAACGACGAGCCCTGGATCCGCTCCATCGGCTCCGTCCAGAACGCCGTCCGCGACTAGCTCCCGCTCTGTTTGTGCACCACGAAGCACACGAAGGCACGAAGAAGGTCAAGAGCTTTTCACCACAGAGGGCAGAGGGCACAGGGCACACAGAGAAATGCAAAGTCTTTTCATGGTCGGTGGGCCAAAGCGGGGGCGATGTGTTTTGCCCTTCCACCTTGAATTGCTCCGAGCACTCCGTGTCCTCTGTGGTGCAAAACGCTTTTGAAGTTGACCTACTTCGTGCCTTCGTGTGCTTCGTGGTGAATAGCCTCGCCGGGCTTTACCTGCGCGGGTGTCGTGTCTTTTTGACCGGGCCCGGTTTGCCGGGAGAATGACGGTTCGCTATATTCCTGCGCCTTTTTTCGTGTTCTTGTTCCCAGGGACGGCCCTGACCCACGTACCGCGCCCGCGCAAGGCCCTGCGCGCTGCGACCGGAGTTCACCGATGCGACAGAACCAACTGAACGGCACCCTCTACCGCCCCGAATTCGAGCGCGACAACTGCGGCTTCGGCCTCATTGCGCACATGGACGGCGTCGCCAGCCACTGGGTGGTGGACACGGCAATCAAGGCACTGGAACGCATGACCCACCGCGGCGCGATCGCCGCGGACGGCAAGACCGGCGATGGTTGCGGGCTGCTGATGAAGGCCCCCGAGGCCTTCCTGCGCACCCTGGCCTCGGAGTCGAACATCGAGCTGGCCGAGCGCTTCGCCGCCGGTATCGTGTTCATCAACCCGGACCGGATCGCCGAGACGCGTGCCGCCGTGGAGAACGCGATCGAGCGCGGCCCGCTTACGCTTGCCGGCTGGCGCGAGGTCCCGGTCAACCCGGAAGACGCCTGTGGTGCCGAGGCCCTGAAGAGCCAGCCGCACATCCTGCAGGTGTTCATCAACGCCCCGGCCGACATGGACGGCGATGACTTCGAGCGCGCCCTGTTTGTGGTGCGCCGCCGCGCCGAGATCGCGATGGGCGACGACCCGGTGTTCTACGTGCCGAGCCTGTCCGCGCGCGTGGTCTCCTACAAGGGCCTGGTGATGCCGGAAAACCTGCCGGTGTTCTACCGCGACCTGCAGCGCCCGGAGCTGGAGACCGCGATCTGCGTGTTCCACCAGCGCTTCTCCACCAACACCTTCCCGCAGTGGGGCCTGGCGCAGCCGTTCCGCTTCCTCGCCCACAACGGCGAGATCAACACCGTGCAGGGCAACCGCAACTGGGCGGTCGCACGCCAGCACAAGTTCGCCACCGAGAAGCTGCCGGAACTGGCCGAGCTGGAGCCGCTGGTGAACCTGGAGGGCTCCGACTCGCAGAGCCTGGACAACATGCTCGAGGTCCTGCTGGCCGGCGGCATGGACCTGTTCCGCGCGATGCGCCTGCTGGTCCCGCCGGCGTGGCAGAACGTCGCGCACATGGACTCCGACCTGCGCGCCTTCTACGAATACAACTCCATGCACATGGAGCCCTGGGACGGCCCGGCCGGGATCGTGCTGACCGACGGCCGCTATGCCGCCTGCACCCTGGACCGCAACGGCCTGCGCCCGGCGCGCTACGTGATCACGAAGGACCGCCACATCACCCTGGCCTCCGAGATCGGCGTGTACGACTACGCCCCGGAGGATGTGGTCGCCAAGGGCCGCCTGAAGCCCGGGCAGATGCTGGCCGTGGATACCGAATCCGGCGAGCTGCTCCATCCCGAGGACGTCGACCGCATCAACCGCACGCGCCAGCCCTACCGCCAGTGGCTGCGCGCCCACGAGAAACACTTGAAGAGCCAGCTGGACGACAACCAGCTGTTCTCCGGCGAGCCGATGCCGGCCGAGCGCCTGGAGACCTACGAAAAGCTGTTCGACGTGACCTTCGAGGAGCGCGACCAGATCCTGCGCGTGCTGGCCGAGGCCGGTCAGGAGGCCGTGGGTTCGATGGGGGATGACACCCCGTTCGCCGTGCTCTCCAGCCACACCCGCTCGCTGTTCGACTACTTCCGCCAGCAGTTCGCCCAGGTCACCAACCCGGCGATCGACCCACTGCGCGAGAGCATCGTGATGTCGCTGGAGACCTGCTTCGGCCGTGAGCAGAACCTGTTCGAGGAGACCCCGGACCACGCCCACCGCCTGGTATCCGACTCCCCGGTGCTGTCCGAGGCCAAGTTCCGCGAACTGTGCAACCAGACCGAAGACGCCTTCCGCGTCGAGCGCATGGACCTGAACTACGACGTCCATGCCGGTTCGCTGGAAGACGCCGTCAAGGCCCTGACCGACAACGCGGTACAGGCCGTTCGCAACGGTGCCGTCGTATTGGTGCTGTCGGACCGCGGCATCGATCCGGAACGCCGGCCGATCCCGGCCGCGCTGGCCGTGGGCGCGGTGCATCACGCCCTGATCCGCGCCAAGCTGCGCACCGACGCGAACATCGTCGCCGAGACCGCCACCGTGCGCGACCCGCACCACTTCGCGGTCCTGCTCGGCTATGGCGCCACTGCGATCTACCCGTACCTGGCCTACTCCGCGCTGCACGGCATGTGCGAGTCCGGCGAGATCCCGAACGCGGACCCACTGACCCTGGCGCAGAACTACCGCCGCGGCATCAACAAGGGCCTGTTCAAGATCCTGTCGAAGATGGGCATCTCCACCATCGCCAGCTACCGCGGCGCGCAGCTGTTCGAGATCGTCGGCCTGGCCGACGAGGTCGTGGACACCTGCTTCACCGGCACCACCAGCCGCATCAAGGGCACCCGCTTCGCCGATATCGAGGCGGACCTGGAGACGCTGTCAAAGCGCGCCTGGAACCCGCGCAAGAGCGCCGGCCAGGGCGGCCTGCTGAAGTACGTCCACGGTGGCGAGTACCACGCCTACAACCCGGACGTGATCCAGACCCTGCACCGCGCCGTGCAGTCCGGCGACTACGGCGTGTACCAGGAATACGCGGACCTGGTGAACGAACGCCCGGTGACCGTGCTGCGCGACCTGCTGAAGGTCCGCGACGACATCGAGCCGATCGCGCTGGACGAGGTCGAGCCCGAGGCCGAGATCCTGCCGCGCTTCGACTCCGCTGGCATGAGCCTGGGCGCGCTGTCGCCGGAGGCCCACGAGGCCCTGGCCACCGCGATGAACCGCCTCGGCGGGCGCTCCAACTCCGGCGAGGGCGGCGAGGCCGTCTCCCGCTACGGCACCGAGCGCATGTCCAAGATCAAGCAGGTGGCCTCCGGCCGCTTCGGCGTGACCCCGCACTACCTGGTCAACGCCGAGGTGCTGCAGATCAAGGTTGCCCAGGGCGCGAAGCCCGGCGAGGGCGGCCAGCTGCCGGGCCACAAGGTCAACAAGATGATCGCGGAGCTGCGCTACTCGAATCCGGGCGTGGCCCTGATCTCGCCGCCGCCGCACCACGACATTTACTCCATCGAGGACCTGGCGCAGCTGATCTTCGACCTCAAGCAGGTCAATCCGGATGCGCTGGTCTCGGTGAAGCTGGTCTCCGAGGCCGGGGTTGGCACGATCGCCGCCGGCGTGGCCAAGGCCTACGCCGACCTGATCACCATCTCCGGTTACGACGGCGGCACCGGCGCCAGCCCGCTGACCTCGGTGAAGTACGCCGGCACCCCGTGGGAGCTGGGCCTGACCGAGACCCACGCGACCCTGCGCGGCAACGACCTGCGCGACAAGGTGCGGCTGCAGACCGACGGCGGCCTGAAGACCGGCCTCGACGTGATCAAGGCGGCGATCCTGGGTGCGGAGAGCTTCGGCTTCGGCACCGGCCCGATGGTCGCGCTGGGCTGCAAGTACCTGCGGATCTGCCACCTGAACAACTGCGCAACGGGTGTCGCCACGCAGGACAAGGTGCTGCGCATGAACCACTTCATCGGCCTGCCCGAGATGGTCATGCACTACTTCCAGTTTGTCGCCCGCGAGACCCGCGAGTGGATGGCGAAGCTGGGCGTGCGCAGCCTGACGGATCTGATCGGCCGTACCGATCTGCTGGAGATCCTGCCGGGCGAGACGCCGAAGCAGCAGCACCTGGACCTGAACGGCCTGCTGGCCAGCGGCGACCTCGCCGACAAGCCACGCTTCTGCAAGGAGCCGAAGAACGAGCCGTTCGACAAGGGCGAGCTGGCCGAGAAGATGGTCGCCGAGATGCTCGAGGCGATCGAGAACAAGGCCGGTGGCGAGTACCGTTTCGACGTTGCCAACACCGACCGCTCGATCGGCGCGCGCCTGTCCGGCGAGATCGCCAAGCGCCACGGCAACCAGGGCATGTCCGATGCCCCGATCACCGTGCGTATGAAGGGCACGGCCGGGCAGAGCTTCGGCGTCTGGAACGCCGGCGGCCTGCACCTGTACCTGGAAGGCGATGCCAACGACTACGTCGGCAAGGGCATGACCGGCGGCAAGCTGGTGATCCGCCCGCCGGAAGGCTCGGGCTTCGCCAGCCAGGACACCACCATCATGGGCAACACCTGCCTGTATGGCGCGACCGGCGGCAAGCTGTTCGCCGCCGGCCAGTGCGGCGAACGCTTCGGGGTGCGCAACTCCGGCGCGATCGCCGTGGTGGAAGGCATCGGCGACCACGGCTGCGAGTACATGACCGGCGGCGTGATGGTGGTGCTGGGCAACACCGGCATCAACTTCGGCGCGGGCATGACCGGCGGCTTCGCGTTCGTGCTGGACCGGGAGAACGACTTCCCGGACCGCATCAACAACGAGCTGATCGACCTGCACCGCCTCGACACCGAGGACATGGAGGCGCACCGCAACTATCTCGAGGAACTCATCACCGAGTTCGTGCACGAGACGGACAGCGCCTGGGGCCGCGAGATCCTGGAACGTTTCGACGACTACCAGGGCTCGTTCTGGCTGGTGAAGCCCAAGGCCTCCGAACTCCGGGGCCTGCTGGCCAACCTGCGCCAGGCCGCCTGACCCGCCACCCGGCGGCACGACGACGCGGGCCCCTCACGGGGCCCGTTTTGTTTTGGCCCGTCTCAGTGCGGAACCGAGGCGTTTGGAGAACCGTCGGGCAAGCCGATACTCCTGCTAGACTCGAGGCCATGGAAACGAGAGCCGAAATTGCGGATATCCGGCGCACGCTGGAACAACATCCGGAACTGGAGCTGGCCATCCTGTTCGGATCGCTGGCTCGCAGCGGCGCACGGTTCGACAGCGACCTCGACCTCGCCGTCAGCGCCGGATCGCCTCTGGATACCCAGGCACGCATCGAGCTGATCGATGCCCTGGCCGCGGCCACCGGGCGTCCGGTGGACCTCGTGGACCTGACTCAGGCGGGCGAACCCCTGCTGGGCGAGATCATGACTCGGGGCATCCGCGTGCTTGGCAGCGACGAGACCCACGCGCGCTACCTGACCCGTCACCTGATCGAGCAGGCCGATTTCCTGCCCTACCGTAATCGCATCCTGGCCGAGCGGAGAGACGCGTGGAACCGCGCGTAGTCGAGCAGAAACTCGAGACCCTACGGTACTGCGTTAACCGGGTCAGCCAGCGTTGCCCCGCCACGGCCGAGGAACTGGCCCGGGACCCGGACACTCAGGACATCATTGCCCTGAACTTGTCGCGCGCCGTGCAGCAATGCGTAGACATCGGGGCACACCTGGTCACCTCGCTCGACCTCCCGCCGCCCAACACCATGGGCGAGACGTTCGACCGCCTCGTCGAAGGCGGCGTGATCGAGCAGACCCTGGCCGAGCGACTCAAGAAGGCGGTCGGCTTCCGCAACATCGCCGTGCACAACTACGAACGCATCAACTGGGACATCACCCACTCGGTCTGCTCCCGGCATCTGGATGATTTTCGGGCCTTCGCACGCGTGGTTTCCGACCGCATCTGACCCACAAGCCGCGGCAGCCGGTATCATCCG
The DNA here is from genome assembly GCF_000377405.1 of Thioalkalivibrio sp. ALE31. Classification (GTDB taxonomy): domain Bacteria; phylum Pseudomonadota; class Gammaproteobacteria; order Ectothiorhodospirales; family Ectothiorhodospiraceae; genus Thioalkalivibrio. The sequence continues at coordinate 201,490 of NZ_KB905023.1, forward strand.
GATACCCCCACGGCTCAGGCACCCCAGCAGACCCCCATGGCAGGCCTCATTCCACAGGCATTTATCGACGAGCTGCTCGAGCGCAGCGACATCGTCGAGGTGATCCAGCGCCGCGTGAGCCTGAAGAAGGCCGGGCGCGAGTTCGCCGCCTGCTGTCCGTTCCACGGCGAGAAGACGCCGTCGTTCTATGTCTCGCCGCAAAAACAGTTCTATCACTGCTTCGGCTGCGGGGCGCACGGCACGGCCATCAGCTTCCTGATGGAGTACGAGAACCTGAGCTTCCCCGAGGCGGTGGAGCAGCTGGCCGAACAGGCCGGACTGGAGGTCCCGCGCGAGGCCGGAGGGGACGACAAACGCGAGGCCCACGCCCCGCTGTACGAGGCCCTCAACGCGGCCGCCGACTACTACGTGCAGCAGCTGCGCCAGACGCCGAAGGCAGTCGAATACCTGAAAAACCGTGGCATCGACGGCACCACGGCCCGCGACTACCAGATCGGCTGGGCCCCGCCCTCGGGCCTGCTTGAGGCCCTCAAGCCCCGCTTCACCCCGCAGCAACTGGTGGATGCCGGGCTGGCCGCGCGCCGCGACGACGGCGGCATCCGCGAGCGCTTCCGCGGGCGCATCATGTTCCCGATCCGCGACCGGCGCGGGCGCATTACCGGCTTCGGCGGGCGCCTGATTGAAGACGGCGAGCCGAAGTACCTGAACAGCCCGGAGAGCGAGGTCTTCCACAAGGGACAGACCATCTACGGCCTGTTCGAGGCCCGCAAGGCCGGCACCCGGCTGGATGACATCGTGGTGGTTGAGGGCTACATGGACGTGGTCGGGCTGGCCCGCGCCGGTTTTCGCCGAGCGGTGGCCTGCATGGGCACCGCCCTGACCCGCGCCCACCTGGACAGCCTGTTCCGCCAGGTCTCGCGCATCACCCTGTGCTTCGACGGCGACGCCGCCGGGCGCCGCGCGGCCTGGCGCTCGCTGGCCGAGGCCCTGCCCGCGATCCAGGGCCTGCGCGAGGTGCGCGTGTTGTTTCTGCCCGAGGGGGACGACCCCGACAGCCTGGTGCGGCGTGACGGCCTCGCCGGCTGGGAGGAACGGCTGGCCGGTGCCCTGCCCCTGTCCGAGACGCTGGTCCGGCTGCTGCGCGAGGAGCACCCGACCGACACCGCCGAAGGCCGCACCCGCTTCGCGCATGCCGCGATGAAGCTGGTCGCCACCACGCGCGATCCCCTGTTCCGCGACCAGTTGGTCGAACGCATCGCCGAGGAGACCCATCTGAGCCACGAGCGCCTGGAACAGGTCTTGTCCGAGCAGCCCCCCGAACCCGCCCGCGCGACGGCCTCGGGTTCGGGGGGCGATCTTCCGGCCAACCCCACCGCCAGCCGGGCACCCGGCGGCGAAAGCCCGCCGGCCCTGTGGGGCGCCCTCCTGGCGCGCGTCCTGCAACACCCGGAACTCGACTGGTCGCAACCGGAAATCCGCCAGCTCGTCGAACTGCCCGGCGTGGCCGCGGCCACCCTGCGCGAGCTCCTCGCCGCCCTGGACGAAAACCCCGAACGGCATACCGCCGGGCTGCTGGAACGCTTCCGCGAGGAACGCCACTTCCAGCGCCTGATGGCCCTGGCCCACCAGGCCCTGGACGACGGCGAGGTGGCCGTCACCCGGCAGACGGCGCTGGACTGCGCCCGCCAGCTCCTGCGCCAGCACTACCGCTCGCGAATTCGTGAACTGACTCGCCCCGGCACCGAACTGGGGACGGAACAACGCGCCGAGCTCGCCCGTCTTACCGAGCAGTTGCAGCGATTCGACCGGCCGCAATAGCCAGCCCGGGCCTTGAAGCGGACGCGATTGCCCGCATTGTTCAGACAGCTGGAGGGCGCCACGCGACGCGCCGCGCAGGGCCTTGACCGCAATCAGCGTCCGGCAACCGGCAATATAAGAATCTTCTGCTACAATACAGGATTGATTTTTCTGCGCCCCAATTTCCTAGAGCCGTCCTGTAGCGGCTCGACCAAGCACCTCGGAGTACGACCGCAATGAATCGTGAAGAGCAGCAATCCCAGCTCAAGGAACTGATTGCCAAGGGCAAGGAGCAGGGATACCTCACGTATACCGAGGTGAACGACCACCTGCCCGACTCGATCATCGACTCCGACCAGGTCGAGGACATCATCGCGATGATCAACGACATGGGCATCGCGGTGCACGAGCAGGCCCCGGACGCCGACAGCCTGCTGCTGTCCGACGGCTCCGTCTCCGCCGACGAGGACGCCGAGGATGCCGTGGCCGCGCTCGCCTCGGCCGATTCCGATTTCGGTCGCACCACCGACCCCGTGCGCATGTACATGCGCGAGATGGGCACGGTCGAGCTGCTGACCCGCGAGGGCGAGATCCGCATTGCCAAGCGCATCGAGGAAGGCCTGATGCAGGTCCTGTTCGCGCTGGCTCACCACCCGGGCGCGATCGAACGACTGATCCACGAGTACGACCAGATCGTCGAAAACAACGGTCGCCTGACCGATCTGGTGGTCTCCTTCATCGACCCGCACGACCACGCCAACGGCGAGGCCGTGGCCCGCGGCCTGGTGACGCCGGAACAGGCGCAGAAGGCCCAGGACGAGCAGAAGGCAGCCGCCGCGGCGGCTGCCGAGCAGCAGGCCAGCGCCGAGCTGGATGCCATCGTCGACGAGGTGGAGGACGCCGAGGAAGACGAAGAAGCCGCCGAACCGGTCGACACCGGTCCGGACCCGGAAGAGGCCCGCGAACGCTTCGAGAAGCTGCGCAAGCTGCACGCCAAGGCCCACAAGGCCTTCGAGAAGGGCAACCGCGAGGCCTACGCCGTCGCGCGCGAGGCCACCGCCAAGTACTTCATGGAGTTCAAGCTGGTCCCGCGCATGGTCGACCAGCTGACCACCCAGCTGCACGGCAGCATCGACCAGATCCGCCGCCACGAGCGCCGTATCATGGCGCTGGCCGTGGAACAGGCGCAGATGCCGCGCAAGACCTTCATCGACAGCTTCCCCAAGAACGAGACCAACCTCGACTGGATCAAGGAAGCCTGCAAGGCCAAGGGCAAGTACACCACCGCCCTCGCCGAGCACGAGGACGAGATCGTGCGCCTGCAGAAGAAGCTCGCCGAGATCGAGCACGAGGCCAGCCTGAACATCTCCGAGATCAAGGAGATCAACCGCCGCATGTCCATCGGCGAGGCCAAGGCCCGCCGCGCCAAGAAGGAGATGGTCGAGGCCAACCTGCGCCTGGTGATCTCCATCGCCAAGAAGTACACCAACCGCGGCCTGCAGTTCCTCGACCTCATCCAGGAAGGCAACATCGGCCTGATGAAGGCGGTGGACAAGTTCGAATACCGCCGCGGCTACAAGTTCTCGACCTACGCCACCTGGTGGATTCGCCAGGCCATCACCCGCTCCATCGCGGACCAGGCCCGGACCATCCGCATCCCGGTGCACATGATCGAGACCATCAACAAGCTCAACCGCGTCTCCCGCCAGATGCTGCAGGAGATGGGCCGCGAGGCCACGCCGGAAGAGCTGGCCGAGCGCATGGAGATGCCCGAGGACAAGATCCGCAAGGTGCTGAAGATCTCCAAGGAACCGATCTCCATGGAGACCCCGATCGGCGACGATGAAGACTCCCACCTGGGCGACTTCATCGAGGACGAAAAGGTCGCCTCGCCGTCGGACTCCGCCGCGCAGGAAAGCCTCACCGAGGCCACCCGCGAGATCCTGTCCACGCTGACCCCGCGCGAGGCCAAGGTCCTGCGCATGCGCTTCGGCATCGACATGAACACCGACCACACCCTCGAAGAGGTCGGCAAGCAGTTCGACGTCACCCGCGAACGCATCCGCCAGATCGAGGCCAAGGCCCTCCGCAAGCTGCGCCACCCGACCCGCGCCGAACTGCTGCGCACCTACACCGACGCCGAGTAACCGGCGTCCCGGCCGGACGGCCGGAACCTGCCCTGCCGCTGCGGCGCCATCCCTGCCTTTCCGGGTAGAATGGCGCCGCAGTCGTTTGTACCCTCCCCGAATACGGGCCTGTAGCTCAGTTGGTTAGAGCAGGGGACTCATAATCCCTTGGTCGTCGGTTCGAGTCCGACCGGGCCCACCATATTTTCAACACCTTATACGCTCGCGTTGATTCACGCTTAGTATTTGTAGGCACCTTGTAGGCGGCTTATTCGCCCTCCCTCCTAGGCGCAGCCACCTAACCTGATACCCTCAGGACAGAAATACAGCTAACAGATGCCCGAGCACTTCCTGTTAGATCTCCCGAGGGGGCAACAGCAAATGCCTGATATTGTTCAGATTAGGTTTGATGGCGACCTTGTCGTAGACAACCGAGTCTCCATGCGGACACTTGGCAATACACTGTTCTATACGCAGAACGCGCTAGAGCGGGCGTATTTGGACATCCAGCGGCCAGGGGGCGTCTGGAAGCACGCCCGCCTAAAAACTACCGAACGAGAAGCAGTTCAGTTCCTTATTGAGCTGCCCGAACCCGGCAGCTACCTCCAACGCTTTATCTCCGCTAGCGAACTTGGGCGCGTCATTATTGACCGCGCATCGGCCGCCCTACAGACCGCACTAGATCAAGCCACCCGTCAGGCCGAACAGGAGCACCGCTCCTGGCGTGACGAAGTCCTCTCGCGCAGGCAACAGATCACCCAGGGCACCGTGACACCCCGAGACTACACCGATCTACGTGACAATCCCGACCCAAGAACGGTACGCGCTTACGGCGACAAATCGATCGCAAAAGAGTTTGATAACGCTCTGCGCCCTATCAGATCGCCCTCTTCAGGTGAGAGCCAGCTAGACCTGACGCTATCCGGGACTCAGACGAGGACCATCCCCTTCGATCGAAACACTAGCGAGCTGCTCCACCAGGCAATCAGCACGCGGCAAGTTGGAGATCCAGTTATCTACGAGGGCCAGCTCCATCAGCTCGACCATAGAAATAAGAAAGGGAAGTTCGACAATACCGCAAACAACAAAACCACAAGCCTACTATTCTCTAGCGATGACGATGTAGATAAGGTGAGAAACCTGCTTGGCCAAAACCCATTCGCCTTCATTGGCTGTCCGGTAATCGAGTTTGGCTCTTTTGACCCCAACGCTGGGGATGTTCTTTTTATAGACTTAGTTGGGCAGTAACCCTTGGTAGACGTGATACGCGAACAATACCTGGCTGAGGTCGCCGCCATCTACCCTCTGCCTCGGGCAGTCGCGGTTCTCTATCTCGCCCTTGCCTCTCACGCCATAATAAAGTCGGAGGGCGAGCCCGCGTTGTTGTTTTTATGGCTTGAACCGCTGTCTGAAATCTTTTCCGCAACCGAAGGAATAGCTACCACACTCAGCCCACTGCTTTTGATTATTATATTGGTAGCAACCGGAGTCGCTTCTACGCTTTTTCACAGGCTAAACGCATTCCTTTACGACCTTCTTGACAAAAAAGCGCTTCCAAAAGTCGTCGAAATCCGCTCCTACATCAAGGAAGAATATGAAAGTGCGCGAGAGTTTTGGGCGACAATCCCCGGCGACAGGAGCACATACTTAGTCTCACTGGAAGAGCAGCTAAAAGCGAAGCTTAAGCGCTTTAGAGCGATTAATGGATGGGCAGAGTTCTTCTTCATCGTCACCCTATTTCACACTACTATTATCTTTGTCGAGGGCGCCCCTGTATTGAATACTATCACCGCATTTGGGGCGCTCATCCTGGCAAGCACGCTTTTCGCGCGAGGCCTTTATTTTTATATTTCCAGTGTCACGCCGCCGCTAGTGGCCGTTAGGGCTGGGAAGGGGCAAAAAATCAAGCTCGGTGACGAAGATATCTTCCCATAACACCACCCCCAATAAATCCTCATTCATTGTTTCAAACGTACAGTTATTGACAGAACTCCAAGGCGGGACGCCCTACGGGCGCCCCGCTGTGCTCCGAAGCTCCCAGGTGTGGGTTCGCGTTTCGACGAAGACATCTGAACCCGGCGCTTCGACGCCCAGCACCTGATTACCCTTTTCTTCTCCATACGCGCCGAGCTCGTCACTCCAGGCCTTCATTAAGGTGAGTGGACAACGGCGCAGTTCCTCTACGAAACGCAGCCCGGAGGGTCAGACCTTGCTTTTTGCCTCTCTGGTGAAGGCGGGTCGAAAGGCAAGGCCTGTCCCGACTCACGATCAGGCAGTCTCGGTGGTGATGAGACCGCGCTGGAGGTCGACGGTGATTCGCTGGCCTTCGATGACCGTGGCGCAGGCCAGCAGGAAGATCTCGACGAACTCGTTGCGCTCCTCCTCCGGCATCTCCGAGGAGGTATTGGAACCATTGAAAGTGCCGAACATGGTGTCATGGGCACCCGCCGAGTAGAGGATCAGTCGCTGCATGGCGGTCTGGTCGTCCGGCGAGGGCGCAGCGGTATCCAGGACCGGCTCGTCCAGCTTCTGCTTGATGGTGGAATAGAGATGAAACAGATATTCCGCCGCGCTCTGGCGCCCCCGCCGATCCTGCAAGGTGAAATTGGCCGAAACCGCCTGGCCACTGCGGGCGCGCAGCACGATGTGCTTCGGCTCGGGCTGATCGTCGGCGTACGGGTTCAGGATGTGGGCCACGATGTCTCCAAAGCGGAATGGACGGGCCGAGGAGACTACGAGACCCCCTTCGAGATTTCTACGGCGGCCCCGCAAGCCAAGGGGTTATCCATGCGGCTTCAGGGCCGGGTGAGACTTTGGTCGATCGCGTGTCGGCGCCTGGTACCCGGTTCGTTTTCTTCGTTTCAGAGTCGCCAGCCGTTCGGGTCCCGCCCGCCTTCGCCCGAAGGCACTAGCACTTCGAATAGCCGCAGTCACGGCAGGTCGGGCAGCCGTCGATGATTTCGAGGTGGCCATCGCACTGCGGGCAGGAGGCGGCGGGGGTGGCCACCCGATGCGGGGCTTCCAGGTTGGCGGAGACTTCCGGGGTCCGGTCCCGGTCGCGGTAGTTGGCGACCAGTTCGCGTAGCGGGCGGGGGTGGCCGTCGGGGTCGAGGAAGCCGCGGCGCTGGAGGATGCGTTGCAGGGCGTGGGCGATCGCGGCGACCTCGGAGGGGTGGTACAGCGGTTTGCCGTATTCGTTCTCGCCGCAGCGGACCGGGCCGCGGTCCCAGGTGACCTTGCGCAGGTCGCGCAGGGCGCGGGCGGCGTAGCCCCCGCGGGCCGCCAGCGACAGGCTGCGCATGGTCGCGGAGATCCACTGGTAGGACTCGGAGTGCTGCCCGGTGGGCAGGAAGAACTCGATCGGGCGCTCGATGGTCACGCGCTCGCCGCTGACCGTGCCGGAGACGGCCACGAAGCTGACCACCAGGTAGACGGTCTGCGGCCCGTCCTGGGTCCAGTAGCGCACCTTCTCAGTGACCGACTCGAGTTCGCCCTCGGGGCGCGACGGAATGCGCTTGCCCAGCGGGTGATCGTCGCTGCCGGACGCGCCCTCGCCCTGCGGGGCATCCGAGCGGCGAAAGGCGATGATGGGCTGGTCGATCCGGTGCATCGTGTCCTCCCCGACGGCGTCAGACGTCGTCGTAATAGCCCTCGTCCAGCGCGGCGAAGAGATTGGCAGCGGTGTGGATCTGGCCTTCGTATTCGACCTCTTCGTCGCCGCGCAGGGTCAGCTCCCTGCCGTCCGCCAGGGTGAAGGTGTACCAGGTACTGCGCAGGCGTTCCGGGTCCACCAGCACGCCCATCTGGGCCTGCGGGTTGGGCCGGTAGGTGGTGCAGCCCTTGAGCCCGGCGCGCCAGGCCTGCAGATAGACCTGCTGGAAGTCCTCGAACGGGATATCGATCGGGACGTTGAGCGTCTTGGAGATGGCCGCGTCCACCCACGGCTGCGCGGCGGCCTGCATGCGGATGTGGGCGTCCACACTGACCTGGTCCGCAGTGATCGCGTGGGCGGGCAGATCCCCCGGTCCCGCCTCGGCATCGACCCAGGCGCGGTAGGCCAGCAGCTCAAACGAGTAGCAGTCCACGGCCTCGCGGGTGCGCCGCCCGGGGCGACGGATGTTGCGCGTGGTGTGGTGCAGAAAGGTCGGCTCGATGCCGTTGCTCGCGTTGTTGGCGACCGAGAAGCTGATGGTGCCGGTGGGCGCGATGGAGGTCGCGTGGGTAAAGCGCGCGCCCTCATCGGCCAGCGCCGCGACCAGCGCCGGGTCCTCCTCGGCGATGCGCTGCATGTAGGGACTGAAGCGCGCATGCAGCTCCCGACCCTTCAGCACGTCATCGACCTGATAGCCGGCCTCGGCCAGCGCCGGCTGACGCCGGAGCATGTCCGCGGTCAGCGTGAAGTCCTCGTCCATGATCGGCGCCGGGCCCTTCTCGCGCGCGAGCTCCAGCCCGGCGCGCCAGCTCTCCAGCGCCATGCGACGACAGACCTCCGCGGTGAAGTCGGCGGCCGAATCCGAGCCGTAGGTCTCCCCCAGCATTGCCAGCGCCGACCCGAGCCCGAGGATGCCCATGCCGTGGCGGCGCTTGCGCAGCATCTCGGCGCGCTGCTCCGGAAGCGGCAGCCCGGAGATGTCCGCGACATTGTCCAGCATGCGCGTGAACACGCGCACCACCCGCTCGAAGCGCACCCAGTCGAAGGCGGCGTCGGCGCTGAACGGCGCGGACACGAACCGGGTCAGGTTCACCGACCCCAGCAGACAGGCCCCGTCCGGCGGCAGCGGCTCCTCGCCGCAGGGGTTGGTGGCGCGGATCACCTCGTCGAACCAGGCGTTGTTCTGGCGGTTGACCTGATCGATCAGGATGACGCCGGGTTCGCCGACGTCATAGGTGCTGCGCATCAGCGTGTCCCACAGCTCGCGGGCGCGCACGCGGCGGTAGACACGGCAGGCGACCCGGCCCTGGTCGTCGACGCGGTAACCGTCCTCGACTACCGGCCAGTCGCGATAGACAAGCTCGGATGCGGACACCGCGTCCTGTTCGACGGGCAGCAGCGGGAAGGCGAGCGCCCATTCGTCGTCGCGCTCCACGGCCTCCAGAAAGGCATCGCGCACCAGCACCGAGAGATTGAACTGGGTCAGCCGCCCTTTGCGGCGCTTGGCGAGGATGAAGCGCTCGATATCCGGGTGGCCGATATCCAGCGTCGCCATCTGCGCCCCGCGGCGGCCACCGGCCGCGCCGATGGTGCGGCAGGTCTGGTCGAAGATCTGCATGAACGCGACCGGGCCGTTGGTCGGCGCGCCGGCACCCGCGACCAGCGCACCCTTCGGGCGCAGGGTGCTGAAGTCGTAGCCGATCCCGGCCCCGGCCTTGAGCGTCAGTCCGGCGGCGGTATTGGCATCGAGGATGGCCTGCAGCGAATCGCGGATCGTGCGCGAGACAGTGCAGTTGATCAGGGTCGTCTGCGGCTTGTGGGCCTCGGCCCCGGCATTGGCCAGGATCCGCCCGGCCGGGATGGCGCCGTTATCCAGCGCCCAGCGGAACTCGCGCTCGATCGGCGCGCGCTTCTCCGGCGCCTCGACCGCGGCCAGGGCCAGGGCCAGGGCGACACGGTCGAACATCGCCTCGACCGAGGCATCCACCGGCTCGCCCCGGGCGTCACGCAACTGATAGCGCTCGGCCCAGATCGAAGCCGAAGAGGGCTGCAGGGGCACGTCGGGCGACGTGTCTCGGGGGAGGCGATTGTTGCCCTGCCTTTGCCGGCTCTTGCCCATATTGGCCCGCCGCGTTGCGCTCGACCGAAGGGCGCTGAGGCCCTTCTCCGATCATGGGCGCCGGCGCCGCAGGCTGCAAGAACGAGCAGGGGCCGGTGTCAGAAGCGGTCGAGACCCGCGAGCGGGTTGGCAAGCTCGCGCACGCGCATCCAGGAGGCGATGCTGGCGCGCCAGCGCCGCGTGGGCAGGACCGCGTGCGGCACGGTCTGGCTCAGGAACATCACCAGCGTGCCAGCCGTCGGCTGGATGCGCTGGCATTCGCGGCCCGCATCGTCATAGATGGCGAGCTGGCCGCCGTCCTGCTCGTGCCAGTCGCGGTTCAGATAGAACACCAGCGACAGCCGGCGGCAGTTGCCGGCCTGAAAAGCATCCACATGGCGCTCGTAGTGGGTCCCGGGCGGGTACAGGGCAAAGTGCGATTCGGTCTCGAACAGGCCCGGGATCAGCGACCGGCCCACCTCCAGCCGTATCGCATCCAGGCGCTCCATGAACGCCTGCTGGGCCGGGCTGGCACCATCCAGCCAGTGGATCCAGTCACCGCGGGTGGCCCGATCGCGATGGCACTCGCCACCCCGACCGATCCGCGCCTGCGCCAGCTGCGCGGCATCACGCAGGGCGTAGATCTCGTCATGCAGCGCATCGACCGTGTCCTCGGGCAGGAAGTCGGGCCAGACACACCGCTGATCGCGCATCAGCGCATCCAGCCAGCCTGCCGGCTCACGGCCCTCGGGAACCGGGGATTCGATGACCGCTGGCGCGCGGGACGGGAGCGTGTCGGCAAGGTCCGACCACTCGGGGCCGGGAACGGGCAGATTCACGGGCGGGGTCTTCCATTCGGGCCGCCAAAGCGGCACACAGGCGGGTGCCTGCAAGGCAGCAATATACCGCGCCCGGCCCGGCGCGCAAGCACTTTCGACGGAGTCTGCTCGAACGGCGTCAGTGGCTCAGGAAACCGCCGGCGATCAGGTGCTGCCGCAGTGCGGCCTGACCCTCGGTCACACGGGTGCGCGGGCCGCGCAGGCCCAGTTCGACCTGCGGGGCATTGCGGTCCATACGCGGCAGGCAGGAGATGCGCAGATCGGGGAAGGCCGCCTCCATCGCTTCGAGGATCGGGACCAGTCGGCTCTCGGTCACGTTCTCCAGCCGCAGCACCTCCTCTACCGCGCCCGCCTCGGCGTTACGGTCGGGGAAACGCTGATCCAGCACCCAGCGCACCATCGGCTCGGCCATCACCGGGAAGCCGGGCACACAGTGGTGGCGTTCGCAGCTGAACCCGGGGATGCCGTTGACCGGGTTCGGGATCAGGCTAGCGCCCTCCGGTAGCTCGGCCATGCGCACGCGGTGCGGCCAGGCCTCGACGCCGAAGCGCTCCTCGAGGATCGCCATGAACTCGGGGTGTGGCACCAGCGGGCGACCCAGCGCCTCGGCCAGGCAGGCGCGGGTGCGATCATCCGGGGTCGCTCCGATACCGCCGAAGCTGAACACCTCGGCTCCGCTTGCCAGGGTTTCGCGGAACGTCTGCACCAACAGGCGAGCGTTGTCACCCACGATCCGAATCCATGATAGCTCCAGGCCCTTCTCGGCGAGCGCCTCGGTCAGGTGCGCCTGGTGCCGGTCCCGGCGCTTGCCGCTGAGGAGTTCGTCGCCAATGATCACGGCGCCGATCTCGATCTCGCCCGGCTCCCGTTCAGCCATCACGGGTCCGTCCATCGCCCCGGCCTTCGCCACGTTACTGTTTGGCGCCCAGCGCGAGCGCGCGCTCGCGGGCCGCGGCACGCGCCTCGGGGGCGTTGTCCGGATCGTTGAGCCACGGCGCCAGATGCTGGTGCAGCAGCCCGGCCAGGAAGTCGAGGTGGTCGGCGCGGTCGTTGAGGGCCGGGATGTAGTGGAAGCGTTCGCCACCGGCCTCCTGGAAGATCTCGCGATTCTCGTCGCCGATCTCCTCGATCGTCTCCAGGCAGTCGGCGGAGAAGCCGGGGCAGATTACGTCCACCGAGCGCACGCCCTGCCCCGGCAGGGCCTCCATGGTCTTGTCGGTGTAGGGCTGCAGCCACTCCTCGCGCCCGAAACGCGACTGGAAGGTCACCTGCCACTGGTCGTCGTTCAGCCCCAGCGCCTGCGCCAGCTTGTGCCCGGTGGCATGGCACAGGCAGTGGTAGGGGTCGCCCTGCAGCAGGTAGCGCTTGGGGATGCCGTGGAAGGACATCACCAGGCGGTCGGCCTGGCCGTGCTCCTGCCAGTGCTCGCGCACACTGCTGGCCAGGGCCTCGATGTAGCCGGGCTGGGCGTCGTAGGCGGCGATGAACTGCAGGTCCGGCACCCAGCGCCAGCCCTTGAGCACATCGGCGACGGCATCGAAGGTGGAGCCGCTGGTGCTGGCCGAGTACTGCGGGTACAGCGGCAGCACGACCACGCGGCGCACACCTTGGCGGCGCAGCTCGTCCAGCCCCGCGGCGATCGACGGGTTGCCATAGCGCATGCCCAGCGCAACCGGGATCTCCTCCCCTGCCTGCTCGGCCAGGCGGCGGCGCACACCCTCGGCCTGGCGCTTCGAGATCGCCAGCAGCGGCGAACCTTCGTCGGTCCACACGGTGGCGTACTTGGCGGCCGAGCGCTTCGGACGGATGTTGAGGATGACGCCGTTAAGGATCAGCCACCAGATCGGGCGCGGAACCTCGACCACGCGCGGATCCCAGAGAAACTCCTTCAGGTAGCGGCGCAGGGCGGGCGCGGTGGGTTCGTCCGGCGTGCCGAGGTTGGTCAGCAATACGCCGACGTCGCGCGCCTGGCCGTGACGATAATCCGCTTCTCCGAAATACTTCATGGTGCTCCTTGCCGACATGAGGGGACGCTGACTCCCTGTCGGAGTGGCGCAGCGCCATTTGGTTCAGCGGTGAAGGATAGCGCGCCGGCGACCCGGGGGCAGCCAGCGCCGGTTCAGCCCAGACGGCCGCGCAGGGGGCTGGTGCGCGGGAAGTGCGCCTGCAGGAATTCCATCTGGTCGGCCAGCACGCGCTTGCCCTTGAGGAAGATGTATTCCGCATGGGTCGGCGTGAACGGGATGGCCAGCAGTTGCATCCCGGCCTCTTCCGGCGTGAACCCGGCCTTGTGGTTGTTGCAGCGCTTGCAGGCGGTGACCACGTTGGTCCACGTGTCCTCGCCGTTCTGGCTGATGGGGGTCACATGGTCGCGCGACAGGTCGCGTTCGTAGAAATGCTGGCCGCAGTACAGACAAAGATGGGCATCGCGGCGGAACAGGGTGGTGTTGTTGAGCGGAGGGATGTAGTTGTTGAAACGGGACTGGCGGGTGCCATGGGTCGCGATGATCGAGTTGACCTCGACCCGCGACTGCAGCCCGGTGCGGGCGTTGATGCCGCCGCGCATGCGATAAAGCGGGCTGCCACAGGTGTAGGCCACCTGCTCGGTGTAGTAGAGGCGCACGGCCTGCTCCAGGCCGATCCACTCCAGCGGCATGCCCGCGGCGTCCGTGCGCAGGACCTGATGCTCGTTCGGCAACATGACCCGTCCCGTCTCAAGGAAACACGGATTTGCTCACGCGGGGTAGAGTGAACAAATCCATGCCCCCTTTGGGAGACGCTGATTGAATCGCACGCCCGCGTCTCCCTCAGGGCAACACTGACCGGAAAAACAATAAACAGCCTTCGGGAACAAAGCAATTACAACGCCATGACCCGAGGTATCGTACGCTCCGCGGCCCGGAACAAGACCCTGCAAGCGCAGGACACGGTTTAAGCACGGGGGCGATTCCGCTACACTCGCGGGTCGTTTTTTGTGCGGCATGCCCGCTTCAGGCGTGCCGCATCCGATTTCACCACCCGCGAGCGCGGCTGATCGTCCCAGGGGAGTACGGGACGTTTGGCCCGGGGAGAGAGCGCATGGCAATCAAATTATCCGTTCCCAAGGAGTCCGCCAGCGGCGAGCGCCGCGTGGCCCTGGATCCGTCGGTAGCGGCCAAGTTCAGCGATCTGGGCGTCACCGTGCAGCTGGAGAAGGGGGCCGGCTCCAATGCCCATTTCCCGGACACGGCCTACGAGAAGGCCACCGTGGTCGATACCGAGACGGCCTACGGCCAGTCGGACCTGATGGTCCGCGTGGCCCCACCGACGGTGGAAGAGGTCAACCAGCTGCCGGAGGGCTCCACCGTCGTCAGCCTGTTCCATGCCCACCGCAATCCGGACGTGGTCAAGGCGATGCAGGAGCGCAAGATCCTGAGCTTCGCGATGGAGCTGATCCCGCGCATCTCGCGCGCCCAGAGCATGGACGTGCTGTCCTCGCAGGCGGCCGTGGTCGGCTACAAGGGCGCGATCATGGGCTCGGATCTGTCCTGCCGCTTCTTCCCGATGCTGACCACCGCGGCCGGCACCATCCGCCCGGCCAAAGTCATCGTGATCGGCGCCGGCGTGGCCGGGCTGCAGGCGATCGCCACGGCCAAGCGCCTGGGCGCGATGGTCGAGGCCTATGACGTGCGCTCCGCCACCAAGGAGCAGGTCGAGTCGCTGGGTGCGAAGTTCCTCGATCTGGGCGTCTCCGCCGAGGGCGAAGGCGGCTACGCCCGCGAACTGACCGCGGAAGAGAAGCAACAGCAGCAGGATGCCCTGGGCGAGTTCATCTCCAAGGCCGACGTGCTGATCACCACCGCCGCGATCCCGGGTCGCGACGCGCCGAAACTGGTCCCGAAGGACATGGTCGAGGGCATGAAGCCGGGCGCGGTCATCATCGACCTGGCGGCCGAGGGCGGTGGCAACTGCGAGCTGTCCAAGCCGGGCAAGACCAGCAAGCACAAGGGCGTGACCATTCATGCCCCGCTGAACGTGCCCTCGCAGGTGCCGCTGCATGCCTCCGAGATGTACGCCAAGAACCTGCTCAATTTCCTCACGCCGATGATCGCCGAGGGCGGCGAGTTCCAGCCGGACTGGGATGACGAGGTCATCGCCAAGAGCGTGCTGACCCGCGACGGCGAGATCGTGCACGAGGCCACCCGCGAGGCCCTGAAGGGAGCGAACTCATGATCATCGAAGGCTTTATCGCGCTGTACATCTTCATGCTCGCGGCCTTCACCGGCTACGAGATCATCTCCAAGGTGCCGGTCATCCTGCACACCCCACTGATGTCCGGTTCCAACTTCGTCCACGGCATCGTGCTGGTCGGGACCATGGTCGCGCTGGGCCACGCCACGACCCCGCTGGAACAGGCCATCGGCTTTGTCGCCGTGATCCTGGCCGCGGGCAACGCCGTGGGTGGCTACGTCGTCACCGAACGCATGCTGGAGATGTTCAAGACCAGCAAGAAGGACGACAAGAAGGGAGATAACGCATGAGCATGATCATCAACCTCGCCTATTTTGCGGCGGCGGTACTGTTCATCGTCGGCCTCAAGCAGATGTCCTCGCCGACCACCGCGCGGCCGGGCATCATCTGGGCCGGCGTGGGCATGGTGATCGCCACGCTCGTGACCTTCGTGCATCCGGAGATCTCCGGCGGCGTGAACTACACCCTGATCATCCTGGGTATCGCCATCGGCGGCGCGCTGGCCTGGTGGAGCGGCAAGAAGGTCGCGATGACCGACATGCCGCAGATGATCGCGCTGTACAACGGCATGGGCGGCGGCGCCGCGGCCGGCATCGGCGCGATCTACCTGCTGCAGGCGACCCCGGAAACCGTCAGCAACACCGGCCTGGCGATCGCCGTGACCGGCTCGCTGATCGGCTCGGTGGCCTTCTCCGGCTCGCTGGTGGCCTACGCCAAGCTGCAGGGCCTGATGAAGAAGACCTTCACCTTCGCTGGCCAGCAGGTCGTGAACATCGCGATCTTTGCCATCACCGTGATCCTCGGCTTCCTGATGGCCACCGGCGGCGGCGAGATCGGTTCGGCGACGCTGCTGCTGTTCTTCGTTCTGGCGCTGGCCTTCGGCATCCTGATGACGCTGCCGATCGGCGGCGCCGACATGCCGGTGGTCATCTCGCTGTACAACGCCCTGACCGGCCTGGCGGTCGGCCTGAAGGGGATCGTGCTCGACAATCCGGCGCTGATGATCGCCGGTATCGTGGTCGGCGCGGCCGGTACGCTGCTCACGCAGCTGATGGCCAAGGCGATGAACCGCCCAATCAAGAACATCCTCTTCAGCCAGTTCGGCGGCTCCGCCGGCGGCGCCGAGGAAGAGATCGAAGGCACGATGAAGGAGATCCAGGCCAACGATGCCGGGATCATGATGGCCTACGCCGAGAAGGTCATCATCGTGCCGGGCTACGGCATGGCCGTCGCGCAGGCGCAGCACAAGATCTGGGAATTCACCCAGCTGCTGCAGAAGCGCGGCGTGGACGTGAAGTTCGCGATCCACCCGGTCGCGGGCCGCATGCCCGGGCACATGAACGTACTGCTGGCCGAGGCCGGCGTGCCCTACGACATCATCTTCGATCTCGACGAGATCAACGAGGAGTTCAAGACCGCGGATGTCGCGATGGTGATCGGCGCGAATGACGTCGTGAACCCGGTGGCCCGGACCAATCCGGAATCGCCGATCTACGGCATGCCGATCCTGAACGCCGACCAGGCCCACAACGTCATCTGCGTGAAGCGCGGCAAGGGCTCCGGTTTCTCGGGCATCGAGAACCACCTGTTCTATGCCGACAACAACCAGATGCTCTACGGCGACGGCCAGAAGGTGGCCGCCGAACTCGTGGCATCGGTCAAGGCCCTCGGCTAATAGCCCGCCCCAAATGCGGGACCCGGATACGGGTCCCGCCACCGAAACCCGGCCAACCGCCTCGCGGTGCCGGGTTTTTTGTTGGCCAGGAAAACACTGCTCAATGTACACACTCGCGCTCGAGTTGCTTTTGCGGGCGAATGAATCAGTGCTTCCCCAAGGCTCGATGAACACCCGGAACGGCGTCACAATTGTACACACCCTGTACAGACTACCCACAAGCGGTGAAACCAACGGCCGCTTAGCACACAGAGCGCGCACTCCGTTTCACATAAAGCTCATAACGAACTGTTTATTCGGTTCTTTTGGCTTCTGGTCGATTTTTGGCCAATCCAAGACGCCCCCAGCAGTAACAAGCATTTAGGGCCCTTCCCCCCGTTTCACCCACGGAGTTATCCACAGCTTTTGTGGATAACAACCCGACCCGCCCTGAGGCAACCGACTCCCCCTTCCCGGGCCCCGACGCAGTAAACTGGGCCCATGCCCGTCGCGCCCCGAATCGCCCGCATCGCGCTGGATCGCCCCCTGGATCGGCTGTTTGACTACCGCATCCCCGAAGGCCTGTCGCTCACGCCCGGACAGCGGGTTCGCGTGCCCTTCGGCCGAGGCTCCACGGTCGGCCTGGTGGTCGAGCTGGCGACCACCAGTGACGTGCCGCCCGCACGCCTGCGGGCGGTGAACGAGGCCCCGGAGAGCGAACCGCTCCTCTCGCCCCGCCTGCTGGAGCTCCTGCGATTCGGGGCCCGCTACTACCATCACCCGCTGGGCGAGGCCCTGCTGGGGGCACTTCCACCGGCCCTGCGCCACGGCGACCCGTTGCCGGCCCTCACCCCCGAAACCCTGTGGCGGATCACCCCCGAGGGCACCCGCGCCCTGGCCGACGGCCTCGCGCGCGGTCGGCGCCAGCAGGCGGTCCTCCGCGCCCTGGAGCCGGGACACGCGGCCACGGCCCTGGATCGCGCCACCCTGGCCGCCGCGACCGGCCTGCAGCTGGCCCCGCGAGAACTGCGCGACTATGAGGCGCGTGGCTGGCTGGAGACGATCACGCCCGACCCGACACAGCCGCCACCGCCGACCACCAGCGACCACGATCTGACCCCCGACCAGCGCACCGCCGTTGAGGCCCTGACACCCGGGACCGGCGCACCGCTGCTGCTGGAGGGCGTGACCGGGAGCGGCAAGACCGAGGTCTACCTGCAGATGGCCGAACGCGTGCTGGCAGGCGGGCACGCCGCGCTGTTCCTCATCCCCGAGATCGCCCTGACCCCGCAATTGAGCGCGCGCATCCAGCAGCGGTTTCCCGGGCAGATCGCCCTGCTCCACTCCGGCCTGGCCGAGGGCGAACGCCTGCGCGCCTGGGAGGCCGCCCGCCAGGGTCAGCGCCGCATCGTCGTCGGCACCCGCTCGGCCCTCTTCACCCCGCTGCCCGACCTCGGCCTGATCATCGTCGACGAGGAACACGACAGCGCCTTCAAACAGCAGGACGGGTTCCGCTACAACGCGCGCGACCTGGCGATCAAGCGCGGCCAGCTGGAGCAGGCCGCGGTGGTTCTGGGCTCCGCCACCCCGACCCTGGAAAGCCTGCACGCGGCCACCACGGGCCGTTACGCCCACGCCCGGCTGACCACACGCCCGGACGGGACCCGCCCACCCACCGTCGAGACCGTGGACACGCGCGTACATCTCCCGGACGAGGGTCTGACCGCCCCGCTGCTCGAGGCCATGCAGCAGACCCTGGCGGCCGGCCACCAGTGTTTTCTCCTGCTCAACCGCCGCGGCTTCGCCCGCGTACTGGCCTGCGACGCCTGCGGCTGGGTGGCCGAGTGCCCGGATTGCGATGCGCGACTGACCATTCACGCGCACAACCCGCGCGCTGTCTGTCACCTCTGCGGCCACCAGGAACCCCGCCCCCAGCGCTGCCCGGAATGCGGCGAGCCGCTGGCGCAGCGCGGCCTCGGCACCCAGCGGCTGGAACAGGCCCTGGCGCGGCACTTCCCGACCACCCCCCTGATCCGCCTGGACCGCGACAGCATCCGTCACAAGGGCGCGCTGGAGGCGGCACTGGACCGTATCCGCCAGCTGGATGCCGCGATCGTGGTCGGCACCCAGATGCTGGCGAAGGGCCACGACTTCCCCCAGGTCGGACTGGTCGGTGTGATCGACGTGGACCAGGGCCTGTTCAGCGTCGACCTGCGCGCCACGGAAAACACCCTCCAGCTCATCGTGCAGGCCGCCGGCCGCGCCGGGCGTGGTTCCGGCGGCGGTCGCGTGCTGCTCCAGACCGGGCATCCCGACCACCCCCTGATTCGCGGACTGGATGCCGCCGACTACCCGGCAATGGTCGCGCCCCTGCTGGAGGAACGCGCCGCCGCCGAGCTGCCGCCCCACGGCCACCTGGCCCTGGTCCGGGTCGAGGCCGGCGATGCCGAGACCACCCGCCGCCATGCCGAGCGCGTCGCCACCCACCTGCGCAGCGCCGCGACCGAGGGCCTGCGGGTACTGGGCCCGGCCCCCGCGCCGCGTCATCGCGTCAACCGCCGCTTCCGCGAACAGATCCTGCTGCAGTCCACGCGCCGCAACCCCCTGCACGAGGGCCTCGCACGGGCGCGCCACGCCTGGCAGGCCGACGACCTGCCGCGCGGCACCCGCATCGCCATCGACATCGACCCCGTCTCGCTCGCCTGACCCGTTCCCGCGGCAGGCGCCGGGGCGGCACGTGCGCCGCTTCCGGGTTAGAATGCGGCCCTTTTTACACGACGGATCGAGCCCCTCTTGAAAGACACCCTAACCGAGGCCCTCGCGGCCGCCCTGGAGACCCTGGTGGCCGATGGCCGTGTACCCGCCGATCACGGTGTCGAGGTGCAGGTCACGCGCGCCCGCGACCGCGAACACGGCGACTTTGCCAGCAACCTCGCGATGCAGCTCGCGCGCCCGGCCAAGAGCAAACCGCGTGACCTCGCCGAGGCCCTCAGCGCCGCAATGCCCGAGGTACCCGGTCTCGCCGCCACCGAGATCGCCGGCCCCGGCTTCATCAACTTCCGCCTGGCCGCGGATGCCCGCACGCTGGTGCTCGGCCGCATCGCCACCCAGGGCGCCGACTTTGGCCGCTCCAGCGTGGGCGGCGGTCGCCCGGTGCAGGTGGAGTTCGTCTCCGCCAACCCCACCGGCCCGCTGCATGTCGGCCACGGCCGCGGCGCGGCGTTCGGCGCCACCGTCGCCGACCTGCTGGATTTCTGCGGCTTCGATGTCACCCGCGAGTACTACGTAAACGACGCCGGGCGGCAGATGAACATCCTCGCCGCCAGCGTCTGGCTGCGCTATCTGGAACAGCACGGGGTGCAGGTCCCGTTCCCGGCCAACGGCTATCAGGGTGACTACATCTATCCGGTCGCCGAGGCCCTGACCGCACAGATCGGCGAACAGGCCGTGCACGCGACCGAGGCCGTCACCCGCGACCTCCCGCCGGACGAGCCGGCCGGTGGCGACAAGGAGATCTACATCGACGCGGTGATCGCCCGCGCCCGCGAGCTGCTGGGCCCGGAGCTGTACCGCACGGTGTTCGACTGCGGCCTGAACGCCATCCTCGAAGACATCCGCGACGACCTGCGCGAGTTCGGGGTCGAGTATCAGTGCTGGTTCTCCGAGCGCAGCCTGGCCGACTCCGGCGCGATCGATGCCGCGGTGCAGGATCTCGAGGCGCACGGCGCGCTGTACGAGAAGGACGGGGCCCTGTGGTTCCGCTCCACCGACTACGGCGACGACAAGGACCGCGTGGTGCGCCGCGAAAACGGCGACTACACCTACTTCGCCTCCGACATCGCCTACCACCGCGAGAAGTTCCAGCGCGGCTTCGAGCGCGTGATCAACATCTGGGGCGCCGACCACCATGGCTACGTCCCGCGCGTGCGTGCCGCCCTGCAGGCCCTGGGCCTGGAGGCCGATCGCCTGGACGTGCTACTGGTACAGTTCGCGATCCTCTACCGCGGGGGCGAACGCCTGCCGATGTCCACCCGCGCCGGGCAGTTCGTCACCCTGCGCGAACTGCGCGACGAGGTCGGGTCGGATGCCGCGCGCTTCTTCTATGTGCAGCGCCGCTGCGACCAGCACCTGGACTTCGACCTGGACCTGGCCAAGTCGCAGTCCAACGACAACCCAATGTACTACATCCAGTACGCCCACGCGCGCATCGCCAGCGTGCTGCGCACTGCGGCCGAGCGCGGCCATGCCGCCAGCGCGCTGGACGACACCGGGCTGTCCGAGCGCCTGACCGAGCCGCAGGAAGACGACCTGCTGGATCGCCTGGACCGCTTCCCCGAGGTGATCGCGGCGGCCGCCGAGGCCTGCGAACCGCACCAGATCGCCCAGTACCTGCGCGAGCTGGCAGCCGGCTTTCACGCCTACTACAACGCGGTGCCATTCCTGAACGCGGAGGATGCCGCCGTGATCGGCGCACGCCTGGCCCTGCTGACCGGGGCCAAGCAGGTGCTGCACAATGGCCTGCGCCTGCTGGGCGTGACCGCCCCGGAACGGATGTAGACCATGGCCCAGGCCCGCAAGACCCGTCGCAAGTCCACCCCGCGCAAGGCCGCGCGCCCGATCCCCGGCTGGGTGTGGATGCTGATCGGCCTGCTGATCGGGCTGGGCATTGCCGCCGTGCTGTACCTGCAGGGGGCCGACCGCTCACCGGATCTGGGCGCGCTGTTCGGCGACCCGGGGACCGAGACCGCCGCTCCGGCCCCGACCCCGGCGCCCGTGGAGCGCGACACCGTACCGTCGGACGACGAACCGCGGTTTCGCTACTACGAGCTGCTGCCCGAGGACGAGATCCGCGTACCCGAGTCCGAGCGCGACACCCCGGCCCCGACCCTGCCGCCCGCCGCATCCCCCAGCGAGGGGGAGCCGGTGGTCCTGCAGACCGGGTCGTTCCGCCGCTTCGCCCAGGCCGACGAGATGAAGGCCCGCCTGACCCTGCTGGGCCTCGACCCGCAGGTGCACGAGGTCGAGATCCAGGGTGATACCTGGTACCGCGTGTACCTCGGCCCGTTCAGTGACGAGGACCGCGTGCGCCAGGCGCTGGAGCGCCTGCGCACCGAGAACATCGAGGCCCTGCGTCTGCGCTACCAGGGCTGACCGTGGAACCGGCCCCCGCACCGGAACTCGACGCCCTCGCCGCCCGTATCGAGGCGCTGCCCGCCGGCCCCGAACGCAAGCACCTCGCGGACCTGCTGCGCCGGGCCCGCCAGCGCCAGAAGCGCGGGCAGGCCTGCGACCGCTTGGCTCGCACCCTGGCCGACCGCCTGGACCACGCCGAAGGAAGCACTGAAGAGCGCGCCCGTCTGCGCCCGCAGCCCGTCTACACCGGCGACCTGCCGATCCACGCCGAGCGCGAGCGCATTGTCGCCGCGATCCGCGAACACCCGGTACTGGTGCTGTGCGGCGAGACCGGCTCCGGCAAGACCACCCAGCTGCCCAAGCTGTGCCTGGAGGCCGGGCGCGGCGAGACCGGGCTGATCGGCCACACCCAGCCGCGCCGCATCGCCGCGCGCTCGGTCGCCAGCCGCATCGCCGAGGAACTGGGCACCACGCTGGGGGGTGAGAAGACCTCCACCGTCGGCTTCAAGGTGCGCTTTTCCGACCAGACCGGGCCGAACAACTGGGTCAAGCTGATGACCGACGGCATGCTGCTTGCCGAGCTGGCGCATGACCCGGAGCTGCGCGCCTACGACACCCTGATTGTCGACGAGGCGCACGAGCGCAGCCTGAACATCGACTTCCTGATGGGCGTGCTCAAGCGCCTGTCGAAGAAGCGCCCGGAGCTGCGCATCATCATCACCTCCGCGACGCTGGACCCGGAGCGCCTGTCCGCGTTCTTCGACGACGCCCCGATCCTGACCGTGGCCGGACGCACCTACCCGGTGGAGCTGCGCTACCGCCCGATCGAGCCGGAAGACGCGGCCGACGAGGACGAAGACGCCGGTCGCGGCGAGCGCGACCTGTTCGACGGCATCCGCGAGGCGGTGGCCGAATGCGAGCGCGCCGGCCCCGGCGACATCCTGGTATTCCTGCCCGGCGAGCGCGAGATCCGCGACGCCCACAAGGCCCTGCGCGGCCAGGTGCGCGCCGACACCGAGGTCCTGGCACTGTACGCGCGCCTGTCCGCGCGCGAGCAGTCGCGGGTATTCCAGTCGCACGCCGGCCGGCGCATCGTGCTGGCCACCAACGTCGCCGAGACCGCGCTGACCGTCCCCGGCATCCGCTTCGTGATCGACTCGGGTCTGGCCCGCGTCTCGCGCTACTCCTGGCGCTCGCGGGTCCAACGCCTGAGCCTGGAGCCGATCTCGCAGGCTGCCTGCGACCAGCGCGCCGGGCGCTGCGGACGACTGGGCCCCGGCATCTGCATCCGGCTGTTCGCGGAGGACGACTACCACCTGCGCCCGCCCTTCACCGACCCGGAGATCCAGCGCTCCAACCTCGCCTCGGTGATCCTGCAGATGGCCGCGCTGAAGCTCGGTCAGCCGCGCCAGTTCCCGTTCGTGGATCCACCCGATCCACGCTTGGTCAAGGACGGCTACCGCCTGCTGGAGGAGCTGGGTGCGGTGGACGCGCGCGGGCGCATCACCCCGCGCGGCCGCCAGCTGGCACGCATGCCCATCGACCCGCGCCACGGTGCAATGCTGCTGGCCGGGGCCGACCACGGCTGCGTGACCGAGACCGCGACTATCGCCGCGTTCCTGTCGCTGCAGGACCCGCGCGAACGCCCGGCCGAGGCCACCCAGGCGGCGGACCAGGCCCATCGGGAGTTTCAGGTCGAGGGCTCCGACTTCATGGGCATGCTGCGGCTGTGGGAGGCCTGGCACACCGCGCGCGAGGATCTCGGCTCGAATGCGCTCAAACGCTGGTGCCGCGAGCACTTCCTGAATTTCCTGCGCATGCGCGAGTGGCAGGAACTGCGCGTGCAGCTGCTGCGCCAAGCCCGCGAGATGGGCCTGAAGCCGAACCACCAACCGGCCGACGCCGAGCCCGTGCACCGCGCACTGCTGACCGGGCTGGTCAGCCAGATCGGGCAGAAGACCGAGCGCGGCGACTACCTCGGCGCGCGCAACCGCCGCTTCCAGATCCACCCCGGCTCGGTCCTGGCAAAGAAGAAACCCGCCTGGGTGATGAGTGCGGAGATCGCCGAGACCACCCGTGTCTACGCCCGCGACAATGCCCGTATCGAGCCCGACTGGATCCTGGCCGCGGCGGCGCATCTGCTCAAGCACCATATCTTCGAGCCGCACTTCCAGCGTCGCAGCGGACGCGTCGGGGCCTTCGACCGCATCACCCTGTACGGCCTGGTCGTCGCCCCGAAAAAGCCGGTGGACTTCGCAAGACACGACCCGGCCGAGGCGCGGCGTATCATGATCCGCGAGGGCCTGGTCGGCGGCGAGCTGCGCACCCGCTCGAAGGGGGTACAGGCCAACCGCGAGGCCGTGGCCGAGATCGCCGAGCAGGAGGCGCGCGGGCGCCGGCGCGACCTGCTGGTGGAGGAGGATCGCCTGTTCGACTTCTATGACGCCCGCCTGCCGGAAGACATCACCGACGGCACAAGCTTCGAGACCTGGGCGCGCAAGGCCGAGAAGCGGGACCCCGACGCCCTGCGGATCGACCGTGCGGAACTGCTGAACGAGCCGGACACCGCGCTCCCGCAAGGGGCCTACCCCGACCATCTGGAGGTCGAGGGCCTGCGCCTGCCGCTGGCCTACCGCTTCGAGCCCGGTCAGCCAGACGACGGCGTGACCGTGACCATCCCGATCGCCGCGCTGAACGCGGTACCCGACTGGCTGGGCGACTGGCTGGTGCCGGGGCTTTTGGAGGAGCGCGTGACCGCCCTGTTGAAGAGCCTGCCCAAGGGCCTGCGCCGCCAGTTCGTGCCCGCGCCGGACTTCGCGCAGGCCGCGCTCGCGCGCATCGAGCACCGCCAGGGCCCGCTGATCCCGGCGCTGGCCGAGGCCCTGCGCGCGATGACCGGCACCGAGATCCCGCTGGATGCCTGGCGCCCGGAGAACCTCGAGCCACACCTGGTGATGCGCTTTCGCATCCTCGACCCGGAAGGCCACGAGCAGGCCAGCGGCCGCGACCTGGCCGCGCTGAAGCGCCGGCTGGGCGACAGCGCCGAGGCCCACTTCGACGCCAGCCGCCCGGACGAGATCACCCGCGGGGGGATCACCGAGTGGGACTTCGGCGCATTGCCGGAGAGCGTCGAATTCGACCACCAGGGGGCGCAGCTGCGCGCCTTCCCGATCCTGGTCGACCGCGGCGATGCGGTCTCGCTGGAGCTGGAACCGGACCCGGCGCGGGCCGCACGCGCCCACCGAGCGGGGCTGCGCCGGCTGTTCCTGCTGGGCGTGCGCAAGACCGCCCGCGACCTGCGCCGCCAGCTCCCGGAGATCGAGCGCGCCTGCCTGAACTACTCGACGCTCGGCAGCTGCGAGGCCCTGCGCGACCAAATCCTGGAGGCCGCGGCCGACCGGGTGTTCCTGGCCGAGCCGTGGCCGCGCGATGCCGAGAACTTTCAAGAGCGCCTGGAGGCCAGCCTGCCCGAGTTCTCGCCCACGGTGATGGAGCTCTCGCGCCTGGCCGCCGAGATCCTGCGCCACTGGCACGACCTGCGCACCCGGCTGCAGGGGGATCTGCCGCTGTCCTGGATCGAGGCCGCGCGCGACATCCGCGGGCAGCTCGAGGCGCTGGTCCCGGCCGACTTCCTGCTGCGCACCCCGCACACCGTGCTGCCCGAGCTGCCGCGCTACCTGCAGGCAATCGACAAGCGCCTGGAACGCCTGACCCAGGCCCCGGACAAGGACCGCGCCCGACGCGTGGCGGTCGAGCCGCTGTGGCAGCAGGCACAGGAGCTGATCGCACGGGCATCGGACCACCCGGACGTTCTCGCCTTTCGCTACCGCATCGAGGAGTTTCGCGTCTCGCAGTTCGCCCAGGAACTGGGCACGCGCGAGAAGGTGTCGCCGAAACGGCTGGAACGCGAATACACCGACGTGATCCAACGACTGGCAAGCGGCCAATAAGCAATCTGGACAGAGGAAGCAACGGATGCGCGTAGTCGTGATCGGGGCCGGCGTGATCGGCGTGACCACCGCCTGGTACCTGCGGGAGGCCGGGGCCGAGGTCGTGCTGGTGGATGCCGGCCCCGCCCCCGCCACCGGCTGCAGCCAGGCCAATGGCGGCATGCTGCATGCGAGCCATGCCGAGCCCTGGAACACCCCCGGCGTCGGGCTGGACCTGCTGCGCTTTCTCGGGCGCACGGAGTCGCCGCTGCTGCTTCGTCCGCGCGCCCTGCCGGGGCTGGCCGGCTGGGGCCTGCGCTTCCTGTGGCACAGCCGGCGCTCACTGTTCGAGCAGCACACCCGCCTGAATGCCCGCCTGGCGGCGTTCTCGCTCCGGGAGATCGACCGCCTGCAGCGGGAACTGGCGACCGAGGGGCTGGATTTCGACTTTCGCCGCTGCGGCATCCTGAAGCTGTTCCAGGACCCGGCCAGCCAGGCCCACAATCGCGCCGCCAGCGAGGCGATGATGGATGAGGACGTGCGCTTCGAAGACTGGGACGTGGAGCGGATCATCGCGGAGGAACCGGCACTGGCCCCGGTCCGCGACCGCCTGTGCGGCGGGCTGTTCTTCCCCGGGGATGCGATCGGCGACGCGGCACGGTTCACCGAGCAGTTGCTCGCGATCGGCCAGCGCCGGGGCATCCGCTACTACCCGAACGTCACCGTACGGCGCCTGCGCACCCACCGTGGCCGCATCGACGCGGTGGAGACCTCCGAAGGGCCGATCGCGGCGGATGCCTGCGTGGTCGCCAATGGCTACCACGCCCCGGACCTCCTGCGCCCGCTGGGGCTTCATCTGCCCGTCGCCCCGGTAAAGGGCTATTCGCTGACCCTGCCGATGGACGCCGACTGCCGGCTGAACCTGCCGCTGATCGATGACGCCAACAAGGTGGTGATGACCCCGCTGGGGGCGCGCCTGCGCCTGGCCGGTACCGCCGAATTTGCCGGCCGCGACCGCCACCTGAACATCGAGCGCGCGGCCAATGTTCTCGATCAGTGCCGGCGCACCCTGACCGGCCTCCCCGCAACCTTCGACCCGCAGACGATGGCCCCCTGGACCGGCCTGCGCCCGATGAGCGCCCGCGGCACACCGATCCTCGGCCCCACCGCCATCACGGGCCTGCACCTGAACACCGGATCCGGACACCTGGGCTGGACCTTTGCCTGCGGGGCGGCGGCACTGGTGCGGGCCGGAGTGCTGGGCGAAACACCGAGCCTGCCGATGGAAGGCCTGGGGCTCTGATCCGCGCGAACCGGCTGTTGCGGGATAGCACCCCGGTAAGTCGATTCAGCCCCCCGGGAACACCATGCGGATGCGGGCCCCGTGCAGATCCGGGGCCTGTTCGATGAACAGCGTCCCGCGGTGGTCGGTGACCAGGGTATGGATGATGCTGAGCCCGAGCCCCTGACCGGTATCCCGGTCGGCATCCTGCCCGCCGCGTGTGTCCGCGCGCTGGCCGCGCTCCAGCACCCGGGCCCGGTCGGCCGGCGGGATACCCGGACCGTCATCGTCGATGATCAGCATCACCTCGCCGGGCTGGCAGCGCGTCGTGACCCGCACCCGGCTGGTGGCATGGCGAATGGCGTTGTCCAGGGTATTGCCCAACAACTCGAAGATGGCGCCACCGTCCATGCGCAGGGCACAGCCCGGGGCCAGGTCGGTCTCCAGCGTCACCCCCTCCTGCGCGGCGAGCCGCCCCAGCGCCTGGCCGGTTCGCTCGATGATCGGCGCCAGCGGCTCGGCAGCCTGGAACGGGGCCGGCCCCAGCCGCTGCGCCTGATTCAGCTGGTGCTGGACGATCCCCTGCAACCGGTCGACCTGGTGCTGCATGTCGTCCGGGTCCGGTCGCGCGCTCTCGAGGTTCAGGCGCAATGCGGAGATCGGGGTCTTCAGGCTGTGGGCCAGGTCCGCCAGGGCATTCTGCTGGCGCGCCAGGCGGGCCCGCTCGAACTCGACCAGGTCGTTGATGCTGCCGGTCAGGGCGCGGACCTCGGTGGGATAGTACCCGCCCAGACGGGCGTGGTCGCCATGGCGCAGGGCGTCCAGGTCGCGCCGCACCTGGCGCAGCGGGCGCAGCCCCCAGAACCACAGCGCCAGCGACAGCACCAGGATCATGGACAGGGTCATCGCGCCCAGCCCCTGCCACAGGCTTACGCGGTACTGTTCGACCTGTTCATTGAAGGCCTCGCGGTCCTCCAGCATCTGGAAGGTCAGTCCCACCTGGTCGCCCTCCAGCTCCCACTGCACGGGCAGGCTGAAGCTGAAGTACTCGTCCTCCGACCAGCCACGCAGCGAGACGCCCACCGTCGAGGGCGACCGCCAGAGAGTCTGGCCCTCCTCGCCGAGGATGCGCGCATAAAGACCACTGACCGGCAGTTGCAGCCGGCTTTCGGGGAGCATCTCGGGGACCCGTACATCCGCGGGCCCGATCACCTCGGCCAGCCCCATCAGCAGCAGCACCTGCGCCTCCAGCCGGGTCTCCACCGCGTCCGCCGCATTGTCGCGAAAGGCCGCCTCCAGCACCCAGGCCGTCAGCAGCGAGAAGATCAGCACGGTGACGGCCGTGACCCCCGCCAGGCGCAGCACCAGGCTGCCGCGCAGCTTGCGCAGGGCCGCCTTCATGCGGACCGGGCGGCCTCGGGGTGGATCATCGGGCGCTGTCCGACTCGTTTTCCGGGGCGGGGTCGGGTTCGCGGGCAAAGCGGTAGCCGCGCCCGCGCAGGGTCTCGATCAGCCCCAGGCTGCCATCGGCATCCAGCTTGCGCCGCAGGCGACCGATCAGGACCTCGATCACGTTGCTCTCGCGGTCCTCGTCGTGGTCGTACAGGTAGTCCGCCAGCGCGTCCTTGCTCAGCACCCGGCCGGGCTGGCGCACCAGGGTCATCAGCAGGCGGTACTCGAATGTGGTCAGGGTCACCGATTCGCCATTCAACCAGACCTCGTCGCCGGCGGTATCGATCACCAGCGGGCCGAAGTGCAGCCGCTCCTGGCCTGACTGCAGGCTGCGGCGCGCCAGGGCGCGCAGGCGCGCCAGCAGTTCCTGGATATGGAAGGGCTTGGCCAGGTAGTCGTCGGCGCCGGCCTCCAGACCCTCGACCTTGTCCTGCCAGCGGTCGCGCGCGGTCAGGATCAGGATCGGCAGGCGCGGCTTCGACTCGCGCGCCTTGCGGATCACGTCGAGGCCATCCATGCCGGGCAGGCCAAGATCGACCACGGCGATATCGCAGTGGTACTCGGTCAGCAGGTACAATCCGGTCTCGCCATCCGAGGCGGTATCCACGCGGCAGCCGCTGCGGTCCAGTTCCTCGCCGATCTGGTTGCGCAGGGCAACGTCATCCTCGATCAGTACCACGCGCAGATTCATTCCGGGAGCTCCACTTCCGTACCTTCCTCGATGCGCAGGGTACGCACTTGCTGGTCGTTGGTCAGGATCCGGATCACGAACAGGCGCGCCCCGTAGCGGCTGACATCCTCGCGGGCATGCAGGACCCGCCCCGGGTAATGTGCCTCGATCTGGGCGACGGCCTCGTCCAGGTCCCAGACCGCGGCCTCGGGGTCGTCGGTATTGAACTGCGCCTGTGCCGGAAGCGCGACCAGGAACAGCATGGCCAGCGCCCGCACCGGGCCCGAGCGACGCCGCATCGGGTGCCGCTCGCGGTGTCCGGGCTGGAGATCCGGCGTGGGTCGCATGGTGGCGCATCCTCCGGGGATTTGCGTGGAAAGGTCTTGAAGATGCAAGGGTATCGGCCTAGCCTGAACCCTATCTGAAACCGACCGGAACCGTCATGCAAGACGCCCCTGCCGAACAACCCGAGACCCCCCTGGAAGAAGAGGCCGGTCCGCTGCCGTGGAAGGAGCTCATGCCGCATTTCGCCCGCGGCGTGGTGATCCGCGTGGCACCGGAACTGGACCTGATCGAGGTGGCCCGCGCCTTCCGCGATGACGCCACGCATCAGGTCAGCGAATGGCTAGCCAATGACCAGGTCGCCCGCGCCTCGGATGACGATGCCCGGCGCTGGGCCGCGAACGATCCGATCTTCACCGCCATCGTGGCTGCGCCCTGGGTCCTCGCCCAGGAGCGGACCCCGTCCCACTAGACGATGGCCGTCTCCCTTGGCATCCCCGGCGAGACCCTGGAACGGCTGATCCAGGCCGCCCGCGAGTTCCACGCCAAGGAGGACGTGGTCTTCCCGGATACCGGCGCCGAGGGCAGTGACGACGACTGGGCCCTGCAGGTGCTGGCCGACCACGCCAGCGACCTGACCCTGCAGGAGCTGGAGGGCACGCTGCGCGACCTGGGCCCGGAACAACAGGCGGAACTGCAGGCGCTCAGCGGCGTCGGGCGCGGGGATTACGCGGTCACGGACTGGGATACCGCACTGCAGGAGGCCCGCGACGACTGGAGCGCGGACACCGTGCACTGGCTGCTGACGAACCCGATGATCGCCGACGAGTGGGCCGCGGGCCTGGAACAGATCGAGCGCGAGGACTAGCGCGGCCGCCTCGGGTATCGGGGCAACCCCTATTCGAGCTCCTCGGGATCGAAGCGCACGGCGATGCCGCCGTCCATCACCCGCACCACCTGGGCCTTCACCCGCGGCGCCTCGCCGCCATCCCCGAGCATGCCGAAGACCTGGAGCATCAACTCGTCATCCGATGCGAGCTTCATCAGGTGCCCCACACAGGCGTTTTCCGGATCGTCCCACTGCAGGAAGGCTCCGCCGCCGGAGATGTCGTTGGTGGTCAGGGTCACCGTGTCCCCGCTTTCGCACTCGGCCACGACCTCGACCGTCATCGGGATCCGTGGATGACGACGCCGCTCCCCTGTCATGGCACTCCTCCTGGTGGCAGATGCCTTTGCAATGTATCGAAAAGGCGCTTTCTGTGTGCTATACGATTTCCATGATCGTTGGTTTTCGCGATCAGGCGCAACTACCGGGCTCGAACCCGGTGGCGCAAATCACAACCCGGATCACCACACCGGGCCCGAGGATGAAGGCAGTACTCCACAGCTGTCGCTCGCAAAAAGCCACTTCTAACGGAGGAGTCCGTTCCAATGAAGAAATCGCATTTGTACCTGGTGGGGCTTGCCGCCTCGCTAGCGATGGCGGGCACTGCTACCCAGGCCCTTGCCGACGACGAAATCACCCGGGGCCAGCTGATGGCCGCCTCCTGCAAGGCCTGCCACAACGCGGCCGGCGCTCAGGAGGGTGTACCGGATCTGGGCCGGATTCCCGCTGATGTCATCGAGAGCCAGATGAGGGCATTCCGCGACGGTGACCGTGACGCGACGATCATGGATCGTCACGCCAAGGGCTACACCGACGAGGAAATCGAAGCGATGGCCGGCTACTTCAGCCGCTTCTGATCAGGGGGAATCACATCATGCATGACTTTACTCGACGCAATTTCCTGAAGGTCGCCGGCATCAGCAGTGCCGCGGCCTTCGCTGGCATTGGCTGTGCAGCCAACGGCATGCGCGGGGCCGACAAGGCTCACGTCGTGGTCGTGGGCGGCGGCTCCGGCGGCGCGACCGCCGCGAAATACATCAAGCAGTTCTCGCCCGACATGCGCGTGACGCTGATCGAGCCGAACGCCACCTACCACACCTGCTATGGCAGCAACTGGGTGATCGGCGGCTTCGCGGACATGGACTTCATCGCCCACGGCTACGACACCCTGCGGGATGACTACGGCATCGAGATCGTCCAGGACCGGGTGACCGCGGTGGACGCCTCCGCGCGCAGCGTGCGCCTGGCCGGCGGCGACAGCATGAGCTACGACAAGCTGGTGATGTCCCCGGGGATCGATTTCCGCTACGACGACATGCCCGGCATCTCCGAGGCCGACGCCGACCGTGTCCCGCACGCCTGGAAGGCCGGTTCGCAGACCGAGCTGCTGCGTTCCCAGCTGCAAAACATGCCGAACGGCGGCGTGTTCGTCATGGTCGCCCCGCCGAACCCGTTCCGCTGCCCGCCGGGGCCGTACGAGCGGGTGTCACTGGTCGCGAACTACTTCAAGCAGGAGAAGCCGCGCTCCAAGATCATCATCCTGGATCCGAAGGATGGCTTCTCCAAGCAGGGCCTGTTCGAGGAAGGCTGGGCCGAGCACTACGGCGACATGATTGAATGGCGCGCCGGCTCGGAGGGCGGTCGCGCCGAGGAAATCGATGTCGACAACATGACCGTGCTGGCCGACAGCGGCTTCGAACGCGTCCGTGCCGACGTGCTGAACTTCATCCCCGCCCAGCGCGCCGGCCAGATCGCCCACGACGTGGGCCTGACCAATGACGAGGGCTGGGTCCCGGTGGATCAGCTCACCTTCAAGTCGGAGATGGACGACAACATCTACGTCCTGGGGGATGCCAGCGTGGCGGGCGCCATGCCGAAGTCCGGCCACTCGGCCAACAACCAGGGCAAGATCGTCGCGGCCGCGGTCGTGCGCGAACTGTCCGGCCAGGAGCCGATCAACCCCTCCTCCGCCAACACCTGCTACAGCCTGGTCACCCCGGACTACGCGATCAGCGTGGCCGCGGTCTACCAGTACCAGGACGGCGCGATGGCCGGGGTCTCCGGCGCCGGAGGCGTCAGCCCGTCGGGCGCCAGCTCCAGCTTCCGAAGCCGCGAGGCGCAGTACACCCGGGCCTGGTACGCCGGGATCACCCGCGACATCTGGGGCTGACCCCAGCCGTTCCGTCACGGAACGCACTCGAACGGCGCCTCCGGGCGCCGTTTTTTTTGCTCACCACGAAGCACACGAAGGCACGAAGAAGGTCAAGGGCGTGTGCACCACAGAGGGCACGGAGAAAACCGGTGATGATGTTAAAAGCGAAGGGTGGGTTCGGCGGAGCGCTGTAAATTGCAGCCGTAACTTGAAACAGCTCAGCCGAGTCCGTTTCCCCTGAATCAACACATTCCACTCGCCTGATAGAGCTTGAAAATCCTGCCCTTCTTTGTGCGCTCTGTGTCCCCTGTGGTTTAACCGATCTTGACCTTGCCGTTCTTCGTGCCTTCGTGTGCTTCGTGGTGAATAAGGCGGGTCAGGCGTTGAGGTCGGGGATCAGCCGGCTGCGCAGGCGCTGGATCGCGTCCTTCAGTTGCAGCTTGCGCTTCTTCAGGCGCTGGATGGCGAAGATGTCGGGTGCGGCCTGCTCGTGCATCACGCCGATAGCGGAATCCAGAGCCCGGTGCTCGGCCTCCAGCTCGGCCAGGCGTGCGCGAATCTGACTCTCGGTTTCCAAGCCGGCCCCCAGTGGTCCCGTGAAGTGGTGGCCGCGTGGCAGGAGAATCCCGCGTGGCCATTCGGATCATCAAACCCGTATGATCGCAGACCGTCCCCGGCGGGACCATAGCCGCCCTTCAGGAGCCTGCTCGATGGCGATCCACAACACCCCGCTCACCATCCAGACCCCGCGCGGCCCCCGTCTGGGCGGCGTACTGGTCGCACCCGAGGCCGATGCCATTCGCGGTCAGGCCTGCATCGCGCACTGCTTCGCCTGTTCCAAGGACTTCCCGGCGACGGTACGGCTGGCGCGCGCCCTCGCCGAGGAAGGCATCGCCACCCTGCGTTTCGATTTCATGGGCCTGGGTGACTCGGAGGGCGAGTTCCGCGACAGCACGCTGGAGACCTACTGCGAGGACCTCCACTCGGCGCTCGAGGCGCTGGAGACCTTCACCGGGCGGCACACCAACCTGCTGGTCGGTCACAGCTTCGGCGGGGCCATGGCGATCCATGTCGGCGCGCAGCGCGAGACGCTGGACGGCGTCGTCACCATTGCCGCCCCCAGCCGGCCCGGCCACGTCGCCCACCTGTTCGGGGACACGGCCGACGAGATCCGGCGCGAGGGCTCCGCCCGGATCAGCATCGGCGGACGCCCGGTGGAGATCGGGCACGCCTTCATCGAGTCGATCGAGGAGCCGACCCTGGACCACGCACTCGACACGCTGCAGCGGCCGCTGTTGCTGCTGCACTCACCGGGCGACACGGTGGTCAGCGTGGATCACGCCCGCAAGATCTTCCAGCAGGCGCAGCACCCCAAGAGCTTCGTCGCCCTGCACCAGGCCGACCACCTGCTCTCGCGCCCGGAACACACCCGCTACGTGGCGGGCCTGATCCGCGCCTGGTCGGCGAACCTGCTGGACTAGCCCCAGCGCAAGCCACAGCCCGTAGGAGGCCAGCCCCCTGGCCGATCAGGCGCCGGCAAAACCCCATCGGCCAGAGGGCTGGCCTCCTACAACATGGCCCCGGGAGCCTGTCGAGTTTGGGCGATCTTCGCGAGCGAAGGGCGAGAGGGCCGGCCCGAATCCAAAAAGCCCCGGGCCTACCAATAGTTCTCGGTGGTGATATGCCCCGGCTTGCGCCGGCGATTCTTCGCCAGGCCGCGCTCCTTCAGGATCGCGGTCGTGTCCTGCACCATGGCCGGGTTGCCGCACAGCATCACCTGCGAATGCTCCGGGGTAATCTTCAGGCCCGCGTGGTGTTCCAGCCGGCCCTCGGCGATCGCGGCCGGCACCCGCCCTTCGAGCCCCCCGGGGAACGGCTCGCGACTGACGAACGGGATGTACTGAAACCGCTTCGCGTCGCGCTCCTGAAACTCCCGAATGGCTTCCTGGTAGGTAAGTTCCTCCGCCTGGCGCACCGCGTGGACCAGACGGATATTCTCGAAGCGCTCCCACGGGGTGTCCGTCTTCAGGATGGACAGGAACGGACCCAGCGCGGTACCGGTGGACAACAACCACAGGTCGCGGCTGTCGGGGAGCTCGTCCAAGGTAAAGAAGCCGGTCGCGCGCGGCATCAGCTCCACCTGATCACCCGGCTCCAGCTGCACCAGGCGGTTGGACAATGGGCCGTCCGGCACGGTGATCAGGTAAAAATCCAGCGGGGTCTCGCCCGGGGCGTTCACGTACGAATACGGCCGTCCCACCATCTCCCCGTCGATCTCCAGGCGCAGGCGGTTGAACTGCCCCGCCTTGAACGGCTCGACCTCGGCATCCACGCGCAGCGAGAACAGGCGGTCCGTCCACTGCTTGCGCTCCCGTACGACACCGGTCACCCAGCCCATATTCCCTACTCCATTACTCAGGTATTGTTCAAAGATTGCGGGCGAGGCGGGAAGGTTTCAAGCATCCCCGGCCAACGCCGTATAATTGTCGCAAATCCGACCACTGGAGCAGTCATGGCCCGCACCCCCTCGCAGATGATCGAACTCGGTACCGAGGCACCCAACTTCTCCCTGCCGGACGTCGTCTCCGGCGAAAACGTCAGCCTCGACAGCTTCCCCGACGCGAAAGGCTACATGATCGCCTTCATCTGCAATCACTGCCCGTTCGTGCAGCTGATCCGCCACGAATTCGCGCGCTATGGCCGCGAATACTCGAACAAGGGCATCGCGGTAATCGCGATCAACTCGAACGACATCCAGGCGGTGCCGGACGACGCCCCGGACAAGATGAAGGACGACGCCCGCCGCTTCGGCTACAACTTCCCGTACTGCCTCGACGAGGACCAGTCCGTCGCCAAGGCCTACCACGCGGCCTGCACCCCGGACCTGTACCTGTTCGATGCCGATCGCAAGCTGTACTACCGGGGCCAGTTCGACGAGACCCGCCCCGGTTCCGACACCCCGGTCACCGGCCGCGACCTGCGCGCCGCCAGCGATGCCCTGCTCGCCGGCCAGCCGGCACCGGAGCCGCAGCATCCCAGCCTCGGTTGCAATATCAAGTGGCGCCCCGGTAACGAACCGGACTACTTCGGCTGAACAGGAGGCTCGCTTGAAACGAGGACGACCCAGGGGGCAGGACCGGTGGGCCCGCCCCTGTGGTAGCGAGCCTGCCCGCGAATGGCCCCGCCCTCATCAGCCAGCAACCCAGGCGTTCGCTACCGCGCGCCGCATGCCGCCCCGAACCCCCGGATGAGGGTCGCCAGATGCCTCCCAGCAACGTAATCGACGGCCCCCGCATCGCCACCTGGCGATGCCCGTCCTGTCAGGAGGCGGTACCGCGCCTGCTGCCGAATGGCGAATCGAACCGCATCCCGATTCCACCGGAGCGCATGGCCCTGCCCGACACTACCGTGCAACAGGCCTGCGCCCGGGTGCAGGGGCTGCGCGCGCCCGAGATCTGCTACGCCTGTGATCAGGCCTACCAGGAACTGCTGGGGACGCTGGTGCGCCCCCCAGCCGAGCTCGGCGACGCCCGCGGCGAGCCCGGATTGAACGACACCGGCATCATCGGCGCCCTGTTGCCCATCGCCGACCAGGGCACGCAGATCCTGATCTTCAACGTGATCAACGACGAACTGCGCTGCACCGAGATCGAACGCCTGATCAGCTTCAACCCCGACCGCCTCACCTACCCCGGTACACGCGGCGCCATCGCGCCGCGCATCTGGACCCTCTACGAAGACCACCTGGCCCAGCTGCACGCTCGCGCACCGACGCCCTACACCCCCGACTAGGAGGCCACAGGGAAAACTGACCCGTCATCGCGTGACGTGCAGCAGCGAGCCGCGTGGACAGCCCCGACGCCGAGCCAGGCAACCCTCAGCGGTTGCGTCCGCAGATGGCCACGGCCCCTGACGGGGCCTCGCCATGACGCGAACTGCGAGAAGCATCGTCATCGCGAGACGCGCAGCGCCGTGGCGATCGGTCGGAACCAACCCGGGCGCGCCCCTCGCGATCACGCCCGGGTATCCCCGATCACCCCTCTCGACGTCATCCCGGAAACCGCGCAGCGGTTATCCGGGATCTGACACGCCCGGTCAAAGTAACCACCGCAGATCCCGGCTCTCCGCTTTGCTGCGGCCGGGATGACTCGGGATTCGCAAGGCAATGCCTCGCGTCTTGAAGAACACTGGACGGGACGCGCCGACATGCCCCTCAGGCGTCTTCGGCATCCACCCGCGCCAGCATACGCATCCCGCCAACCATGCAACGCAAGGCCTCCAGGGCCTGTAGATCCAGCTCCGCGCCGGTCTCGGCGGGCAAGCGCCAGTATTTCGGGCGGCAGGTCGCGGGCCGATGTTCGGGCATGGCGCGGGCGGCGGCGGTGTCGACCGCCACCAGCAAATCGGCCCAGGCCAGGTGATCATCCGTCAGCGCGCCCATCGCGCGCGCCGGACGCACCTCGATCCAGTCCTCGAACTCGGCCGCCGCGGCCAGCTCCGCCACGCGCGCGGCACGCCCGTCCGGGCGTTCCGACGCCACCAGCAGACGTGCACGGCGCTTAAACATCTCCGCACCCGCGCAAGTGCTTTTGAATGGCACCGCAGGCCACCCTCAGGCTATAACCCAAATGATCGAAACGGAGAACGGACGCCATGGCCCACCTCGACTGGTCGCAGTACCCGGTAAATGAACTCAAGCTCGTCTACAGCACGCTGCATGCGCAGCTCACCCTGGAGCCCGATCTGATGGATTCCGAACTGATGGCCGACCTGCAGACCCACCTGCAACAGGCGGCGAAGGCCGACGGCGTGGACGTCTCCACCCACTCCCAGTGGGCCGCCTGGCTGAACGACCGCTAACTTCAACTCCACCTGAGTAGACGTGGTGTCAGGACTCGCTCAGCGAGGGGCCGCTCGCTCAGTCGACTTCAATCAGCGATTCGCCGTTCTCCAGCGCCCGGAGCACGCGAGGTAGAAGCGGCTTGAACCATTCGAGCAAGGCCGCTTTCCGGGTATTTCCGATTCGAAGCCAGACGACGGCTGGATAGGCCCCCGAGTCCGCGGAGCGCCACACGGCGAAATCCTCATCCTTGGTCACGATGACGGCCCCCGTTCGGAGAGCTTCCGCCCAGATTTCTTTATCGGAAGCCTCAAGAAGTCCAACATCCGCAACATGCTCGGCCGCAACACCCTGGTCAACGAGCCAACGCGCAAGGGCCGGCGGCAGCTGAGCGTCGACCAGGAAGCGCATTCAGGCGAGGTGAAGAACAGGGTGATCCGTTTGACGCGCGGCAAACCGCAACGCCTCGGTAATGTCTTCGCCCGTCAGGTAGGGGTAGTCCTCCAGAATTTCCTCCCGCGAGGCCCCTGCCGCCAGAAGGTCAAGGACATCCCGCACTCGCATCCGGGTGCCGCGGATGCAAGGGCGTCCACCGCAGATTTCCGGATCAAAGGTGATGCGTTGCAACTCGCTCATGATGGCCTCCTGCGCAGACGACCAGAGAATGTATCGACGAAGTGTATCGTTATCGGACCAATGCTGGAGCAAACGGGTCCGCGCATATCATGTTCGCCAGAGTCGGGCGCGGGCAGGGGCTTCGCCTGCAAGCAGGCTCCTACAAGACACCTCGTCAGGCGTCGCCTTCGGTAGCCTTGCGGTGTTCGGCGGCGAAGTCGAGCATGCGCTGCGTGGCCACCAGGGCCTTCTGGCGCGCGGTCTCGTCGACGAAGATCTCATTCTTCGCGGGTTCGGCGGTGTCTTCCAGCGTCTCGGCCAGCGAGACCAGGTCGTTCATGGCCATCCACGGGCAGTGGGCGCAACTGGTGCAGGTGGCGCTATGGCCGCCGGTGGGGGCCTCGATCAGGGTCTTGCCCGGGGCCGCCTGCTGCATCTTGTAGAAGATGCCCTTGTCGGTGGCGACGATGAACTCCTGTTCCGGGCGGTTCTTCACCGCCGCGATCAGCTGGCTGGTGGAGCCGACCACATCGGCCTGATGGATCACCTCGCGCGGGGATTCCGGATGCACCAGCACCGCGGCACCGGGGTGGCGGCCGCGCAGGTCCTCCAAGGCCCAGGAGCGGAACTCGTCGTGGACCACGCAGGAGCCGTCCCACAGCACCATGTCGGCACCGGTGGTGCGGCGGATGTAGTCGCCCAGGTGCTTGTCCGGGGCCCACAGCACCTTCTTGCCCTGATCGCGCAGGTGCTCGACCAGCGGCACGGCAATGCTGGAGGTGACGACGTAGTCGGCCTGCGCCTTCACGTCCACCGAGGTGTTGGAGTACACCACCACCGTGTGGTCCGGATACTGGGCGCGGAACTTCGCGAACTCGTCCGCCGGACAGCCGAGATCCAGCGAGCACTCGGCCTCCAGTGTCGGCATCAGCACGCGCTTCTCCGGGCTCAGGATCTTGGCCGTCTCGCCCATGAAGCGCACCCCGGCCACCACCAGCGTCTCGGCCGGGTGCTCCTTGCCGAAGCGTGCCATCTCCAGGGAGTCGGCCACGCAGCCGCCGGTCTCGTCCGCCAGGCGCTGCAGCGACTCGTCCACGTAGTAATGGGCCACCAGCACCGCGTTGCGTTCGATCAGCAGGCGCTTGATGCGGCGCACCAGCTCGTCGCGCTGGGCATCGGTCAACGCGTGCAGCGAAGCCGTCACGTGGGCCGTGCTCGGCACGTGGTAAAGCGGCTTGTCGGCTACGGGTGCGTTCATGATCCCTCGCTCTCCGAAGCAGTCGGAGAAGATTATCGTCTGCTTATGGTACGACAGGCCCCGGCGTGCTGTCGTTCCTGCAAATTGTGGGGGCGTGCCCGCGTAACCCAAGCAGCGCGCCTATAATGCCCTCCCGATGGACGAGCTCACCCGCCAATACAAGGCGCTGTCATTCGAAGAGCGCATGGACCTGGCCCTCTCCGGAGCGCTTGACGAGCGCTGGCGACCGTTGCTGGTCCGCGACCAGCACGCCCAGGTGAAGGCGTACTTCTCCCGGCGTATGGACCTGACGCCGGAGGAAGTCGCGCTGCTCCTGGCCGACCCCAACCAGACCGTACGCCTGAACTGCGCCAAACGCCCGGACCTGACCCCGGACCAGGTCGAGGCCTGCGTGAACGATCGCGACCCCAACCTGCGCTACTTCGTCGCGCGCAACCCGCTGCTCACCGAGGCCCAGCGGGAACGACTGATGGACGACGAGGACGAACTGGTACGCATCGCGGTGCGCAAGGGCCCGAAAAAACGCGGCACCCGCGCTCGCCCCGGACAAGCCGAGATGATCCGTTGACCGAGACCACGCCCGAGAAACCGAAACGCCCGAAGCCCTCCGGCCGCCGCCGCGCGCTGTCCTGGGGCATCCAGATCGGCCTGGCGCTGGTGATCTTTCTGGTCGTGCGCGCCTGGATGGCGCGCGACATGGTCGAGGGCCCGGCCCCCGAGTTCCAGGCCCAGCTACTGGATGGCACGCCGGTAACGCTCGCGGATTACGCGGACGAGCCCATGCTGCTCCACTTCTGGGCCACCTGGTGCCCGATCTGCCGCCTGGAAGAAGGCGAGATCGTGCGCCTGTCCCAAAGCCACCCGGTGCTGACGGTCGCTATGCAATCGGGCGTGGAAGAAGAGGTGCTGGACCACCTGAACGAACGCGAGCGGGAACTGGCCGTGATCAACGA
Organism: Thioalkalivibrio sp. ALE31; assembly: GCF_000377405.1. Classification (GTDB taxonomy): domain Bacteria; phylum Pseudomonadota; class Gammaproteobacteria; order Ectothiorhodospirales; family Ectothiorhodospiraceae; genus Thioalkalivibrio. The sequence continues at coordinate 241,338 of NZ_KB905023.1, forward strand.
TCCGCAGGGCACCCTGGCCGCGCAGTACAACGTCCGCGGCGTGCCGGCCACGTTCATCATCAACCCCGACGGCGACATCGTCTTCCGCAAGCAGGGCTACGCCCCCCCGTTCGAACTCCGCCTGCGCCTCTGGCTCGCCCGCTGGCTGTAACAGCCTCCAGTAAACGGTGCAGTTCGCTGCGCTCAGTGCACCCTACGCGCCGCAATCCAACCGTAGGATGCGGTTGAACGGAGCGACACGCATTACCCCCCAACGTGCGCCCCCGGCTGGTACCGAGCAGCTCCCATAAGCGTCCATCAACGATGGTCCGTTCGCTTGCTATGGCTCACGCCGAATCGTACATTATCCCGTACATGTACAGATCCGGACCCAAGGGGTACTCCATGGACGCCATTAGCTACACCGCAGCGCGGAGCAATCTGGCCAAGACGATGGAACAGGTCTGCGAAGACCATTCCACGATTATCATCACCCGCAACAAAGCCCCCTCCGTGGTCATGATGTCACTGGAAGACTTTGAGGCGCTACAGGAAACGGCCTACCTGCTTCGGGCACCAGAGAATGCTCGGCGCCTGCTTGCCTCGGTCGCCGAACTGGAGCAAGGGGGAGGCAAGGAACGGAGCCTGGAGGAGTGAGGCTACTCTTTGCTGAACTTGCCTGGGAGGACTATCTCTACTGGCAACGACACGACAAGAAAACCCTTCGCCGCGTGAACGAGCTCATCAAGGCCATCCAGCGCGACCCGTTTACGGGCATCGGGAAGCCCGACCCCCTCAAGCACAACCTTGCCGGCTACTGGTCCCGCCGGATCGATAGCGAACACCGCATCGTATACAAGGTGGACGACGGAACCCTGCTGATCGCGCAGCTCCGCTACCACTACTGACCGGAAGCATCGGATGCGCCAACGTTCGCGACCAAGCGAACGGTGCAGTTCGCTCCGCTCAGTGCACCCTACGCTCAAGAAACCCCTCGTAGGATGCGGCTGAGCGCAGCGAAACACATCAAAATGATCGTGGCCGGCAACCCAGCTTCTTGACCACCAACGCACTTTAGTTACACTTCAAAGTGTAACCAACGGAGGCCGTCATGGAAGCTACCACCAAGGACATGCGCCTGCACAGCCGCGAGTTGCTTGCCGCCGTGGACCGAGGGGAGGAGATCGAGATCACCTACCGGGGCCAGCTGCGCGCCCGACTTGTCCCCTACCGGGCTCGCAGTGAAGCGACCCAGGCGCGCCCCGCACATAACCCGCTGTTCGGGCTCTGGCGCGACCAAACCGACCCGGTCGACGAACACATCCGCCGGATCCGGCAACCCAGGAACTTCAAGTAATGCTAGTGGACACGGATGTCCTGATCTGGAATCTGCGCGGGAATCAGCGAGCCAGCGAATGGCTCGACAGCTCGCCGGGATTCACAGTGTCCGCAGTCACCTACATGGAACTCGTCCAGGGGCTGCGCGACCAGTCCGAATTCCGCGCGCTGCGCCAAGCCGTCCAGTACTGGGATGCCCGCATCCAACCGGTAAGCGAAGCCATCTCGAACCGCGCAACCTTCCTTGTCGAGACCTACGCCCTCAGCCACAACATGCAGATGGCCGATGCGCTGATTGCGGCGACCGCCACACAGCTGGGCTTGCCACTCGTCACGGCCAACGATCGGCACTATCGGCACATCGAGGGCCTGGAGATCCACCTGTTCCGACCGGAACAGGGCAGCGCCCCACTGTAGGAGGCCAGCCCTCTGGCCGATCGGGCCCGGCCTACGCCCCATCGCCCAGAGGGCTGGGCTCCTACACAAGACCCAAGCCTCGCCGCAGCGCCGAACCGTTCCCCGCAGGGGGCGCGCCTTACGCGCGAAGCCCCTGCCACCGCCAGCCCGGGGCCTACGCCTCCAGCTCGCGCAGGACGCGGAAGCCCAGGTTGGTATCCATCTCGTCGATGTTGCGGCGGCGCCGGGCGGCGCTGCGGGTATTCACGGCGGCATCGAACCAGGAACCGCCCTTGGTGACCACCCACTCGTTGTCCGGGTCGGCGCGATAGACACCGTCGCGGGGACAGTTCGCGTGGCTGTCGTGCCATGGCGTAGAAGTAAACTCCTGCACATTGCCGTGCATGTCGTACAACCCCCAGAGGTTGGGCTGAAAGCTGCCCACATCCAGCGGCCGCGACAGCGGGAAACACGCCGGGATGTACCACTTGCGCCGCTGGCGTCGCTCCTCGTACGGAAACAGCGAATTGAAGTGCACGTCGCGACACCCCACCACTTCGCCAAAGGCAAACGGCGTGCGAGTACCGGCCCGGCAGGCGTATTCCCACTCCGCCTCGGTCGGCAGACGATAGCGCTTGCCCGTCTCCTCGCTCAGCCAGTCCAGGTACTGCTGGATACTATCCGGCTTGATATTGAAGATTGGCATGCGCGGCGTACTCGGCCACACCAGCCACTCCCAGGGCTCCCAGCCCGTCGCCGCCTGGAACGCCTCCCACTCCTCGCGCGTAATCGCGTAGCGCCCCAGGGCGAAGGGCCGCTCCAGCGCCACGTAGCGGCGCGGCCCCTCGTGCGGCTGATGGCCGTACTCCGAGGCATCCGAACCCATCTCGAACTCGCCGGGCGGGATCACCTGCAGCTCCGGCGTCGGCGCCCCAGAGCGGGCCTCGTCGCGAAACGTGACGTCCAGCCTTGCCGCACGCGCCGCCTGCTGCTGCAGATCCAGCAGATCCGCCTGATCCATCCGCTGCACGTCCTTCACCATGAGCCTGCTGACCTCCTGATCTTTCTGCGCCCGGCAGACACCCACAAAACTCGTCATTGCGAGCGAAGCGAAGTAATCTCCCGCCCGTACCCGGGCACTACGCCCCCTCATCAGCCGGCAGCCTGAACCACTCAACACCGGCGCCGCCATCCTGTAGGCAAGCGCCAACGCCCGAGGTTCGCCCTCGCGCAGTGCCGCTTGCACCGGTTAAACAGGCATTTTACGCTCCACCCCTTGTTTGGACTCAGGGAGGAGTCGAACATGCCCTGCTCGCGTGGCTTCACGCTGGTGGAGCTGATGGTCACCCTGCTGGTGGCCTCGATCCTGCTCGGTCTCGGGGCACCCGCCTTCGGCAACCTCGTCGAACAGACCCGGCTCACCACCACAACCAACCAGTTCCTGACCACCCTGCACATGACCCGCAGCGAGGCCATCCGCCGCGGCGGCCTGGTCACGCTGTGCACCTCCACGGATGGCGCCACCTGCACAGGCACCCCCTGGGACGCCGGCTGGATCCTCTTCGCCAATCCAGGCCGAACCGACCAGCCAACCGCGCCGGACCATATCCAGCGCGTGGGCAATGCCTGGACCGGAGCGGATGTCACCGTGTCCGGCAATCAGCCCGTCAGCCAGCACATCTCCTACAACGCCCTCGGCCAGTCCGAACGCCTGTCGGGTGCCCTTCTGATGGGCACCGTCTCGATATGCTCCAGCGGAGACGAAGGCCGAGCCATCGTCATCAGTAGCGCCGGCCGCCCCCGAGTCGCCACTACCGACTGCACCTGAGGCCGGGCTCCACCCGGCGGACTTCCGGTTGAGTATGGCGGCGACGCCACGGCGGAGGACACCGCTCGTGGCCGCGATTCGACCACTAAACTGATCGGGCCTTGCAGTACCACCGCCCCGTGCTTATCACTAGAGTCACGGAAACCCCGAACGGCTGACGCCCAATGACCCGACCCCACGGATTCACGCTCGTCGAACTGATGATCACCATCGCCGTGGCCGCCATCCTGATGGCAATCGCGGTGCCCAACTTCATGAATCTTCGTATCAGTAATGGCCTGACTACGCAGGCAAACGAACTGGTCACCGGTGTCAGCGTCGCGCGTTCCGAGGCCATCAAACGCAACCGCAGCGTTCGCTTCTGCCGCACCAGCAGCGAAACTGCCACCCAGTGTGCCGGGAGCTCCGGAGAATGGACCAACTGGGCGGTGTTCACCGACACCTCCGGCGGGACCGAAGTCATCCGTCGCGGGACGGTCGAGGATTTCGGGGACCGTTTCACAACCACCTCGAACCTGGCTTCCGACGAAGTGCTGATCCGCGGTGACGGCCTGACCTACTCCGGTGACAACCTGATTCAGGATCGCTTCATCCAGGTTCAGTCCAGCACCGGTCCATCGGAGAACACTCGATGCATCAATCTTGGCGCCGGCAGCCGCATCTCCATCGCCCGCCAGTCGGGGGACTGTTCATGAGTTCGACCGCTAACCGCAGCCATCGGCTGAATCCCGCACACATTCGGGGGGTCGGCCTCATTGAAATACTGATCGCGGTGCTTGTGCTCTCCATCGGTCTGCTGGGTCTGGCCGCGCTGCAAACCCGCGCCCTTGCCAACAACGAGACGGCCTTCCAGCGCAGCGTCGCGGTGATGGAAAGCTACTCGATTGCCGATGCGCTTCGAGCTAACCCGGCGGGCCAGCCCCTCTCGTCGTTCGAGATCGGCATCGACGATGACGCCCCCACAGGTACCAGCTTTGCGGCGACGGCGGTCAGCTCCTGGCGCCAAAACCTCCAGACCCTGCTGGGCGAAGAAGCGACCGGGTCGATCAACTGCCAGGACGAACGCTGCACCATCTCCACCCGCTGGAACCAGGCACGCGCCACACAGACCGCGGATGACGACGAACTGCAGACGCTGACGATCGAGGTCCGCATATGAACAAGCACCCCAGTCCAAGACGGATACCGTTCCGGGCACCCCAAGGCTTCACCTTGGTAGAACTCATGATCGCGATGGTACTGGGCCTGCTCGTGGTCGGCGCGACCATCGGCGTATTCCTGTCCAACCAGCAGACCTACCGGATCAATGAGGGCCTTTCGCAGATACAGGAAAGTGCCCGCACATCATTCGAAATTCTTGGTCGGGAGATCCGCCAGGCCGCTGGCAACGCCTGTGGAGATTCCACGCGAGTCGCCAACGTCCTTAACAATGCAGGCACCGACGAATGGGCCACCTGGGCGGGCATCCGGGCCTATGAAGGTGGCGAAGCCACCGGCATGGCGCCGTTCGGCACCGCCCCCGGCGATCGCGTTCAGGGTACCCACGCGGTTCATATCCAGGGTACGGACGGTCTTGGCGTAGGCCTCGCCGAGCGACAGTCAGCGGCGCAGTCCGCCAACCTGTTCCTGAATCTCCCGACCGACGAGTTCGAAGCCGGGGACATCCTGATGGTATGCGACCCCAACCAGGCCACAATCTTCCAGGTAACCAACTACCAGTCGCAAAACACCACGGTCGTCGCCAATTCGGGGGCCGGCAACCCGGGCAACTGCTCGACTGGCCAGGGCTATCCCACGGTTTGTCAGAACCCCGGTACACCCTACATCTATGACACCAACGCCACCGTCGCCTATTTCAAATCCGTCACCTGGTACATCGGCCATAACGGTCGCGATGCAGAAGGTGGATTCTCCCTTTATCGCGCGCGCGTGAACCAGGGAAATGTCGTCCGCGAGGAAGTTGTCGCAGGTGTCAGCGACATGACGATCCGCGCGCACCGGTCCGGCATGAGCGGCTGGGATGCCCCCAGCGCCCTCAATGCCACGGCCTGGGAACAGGTCGACGCCCTTGAGCTCACCCTGAGCTTCCTGAGCGCCTCCGATCGGATCACCACCAATCTCAACCAGGACGATGGCCGCCTGTCGCGCGACCTGACCCACGTAATTGCCCTCAGGAACCGCCTGCCATGAACGACCACACAAGTCTGCACCCCCTCAGGAGGCTGCATGCTCGGCACCAGCAACGCGGCGTGGCATTGGTGGTCACCCTGGTTTTGCTGGTGATCATCACACTGGTGGGTGTCGCCGGCATGCAAGGCGTCACCCTCCAGGAGCGAATGAGCGGCAACCAGTACGATCGCAGCCTGGCCTTCCAGGCGGCCGAGGCCGCCCTCCGTGCAGGTGAGGACGCCATCCGGAACGACCCGAACCTGCAGTTCCTGACACACGAAGACTGTCGCCCCGGAGAACTCTGCGACGTTGTGCCCACGGGCACCGGCGGAGTCTGGCAAACCGTCGATGGAGATTTCACCGTCAACACCGCCCTGACGGAGACCACCGCTCAATATTACATCCAGTTTCTCGGGGTCGGTTCGGGCGAGAGCGACCTCGGACAGGACCGCAGCGCTGGCGCCCAACAGTATGGCGCGACCGATGGCACCGCCATCGCCAACTTCTTCCGCGTAACGGCGCGCAACCGCGCACCGAACGTGGACGAAGATCGCTCCTATGTGGTCCTGCAGAGCACCATCAAGGTCGCGAACTAGATCTCGGGCCAACCGCCCCGGAGCCAACATCATGAAACCTATCCATCGCTCGACCATCAAGACAAAAGCCCTCTTGGCCTTGGCCCTGGCCATTGCGACCTTCGCCTGGGGCACTACCGCTCAGGCGAATGTCGACGTCGCACAACAACCATTGATCGTCGCTCCGGCGATTCCCCCGAACATCCTGTTTATCCTGGATGATTCTGGGTCCATGCAATGGTCTTTCATTCCGGATGGGATATTCGGTGCCCGTACCACGGACCGCGCCAAGTCTTCCACATTCAATGCCCAGTATTACGACCCTGAGTACACGTATCAGCCGCCGGTTGATGCCGACGGAGAATCCCTGGGTGATGCCGACTTCACCGCCGCATGGACGAATGGGTATGCCGAAAACCGTGATAACAGTACGGTGGATTTAAGTGCCGACTTCCGGCCTACCTGGTACTACTCTTGGACTGCCCAAGCCTATGCAGGCCCCGAGGAGCCCGCCTACTACTTCGAATACGCTCCCAGCTGCGGCAACGTGAATGATGATGCCTGCTACAGCAAAGTTCAGGTAAGCGCCACATCCGGACCCGGCGGCGCGGACGAACGGACGAATTTCGCCAACTGGTACAGCTATTACCGGACACGACTCATGTCCTCCAAGGCCAGCATGACGATCGCCTTTTCGGAATTTGGCCTAGCGTCAGATGGCACGACAGAGATCGGGCAGGATATCCAGCTCGGATGGGGGAGAATCAACCAGAGCCCATCCGTGGAGGAAGACTTGACCCAGTTCGGCGGCACGCACCGCCAGGATTTCTATCAGTGGATCTTTGATACAACTGCTTCGGGCTTCACCCCCTTACGCCGCGCACTTTATGAAGCGGGCGAATACTACGAAGAGAATGCCTGGGACGATGGCGTATCCTGCCGGCAGTCGTACACCATCCTAAACACGGATGGGTTCTGGAATGGAAATTTCTCTGGGCTTGGAAACGTAGATAGTGAGGGGGGAGACGAGATCACCGGCCCATCCGGGCGTTCGTTCCAGTACGAACCCGGGCCTCCCTTCGCAGCTGATGACGCCGACACGCTGGCCGACATTGCGATGCACTTCTGGAAGCGCGACCTTAGGCCTGACCTGACCAACAACGTTCCGACCAACCGAGAAAACCCGGCTTTCTGGCAACACATGGTCACCATCGGCCTCGGCCTGGGGGTAGAGCCGACAGGGTTGCCTGCCGGCTGGGACGTCGACCGGATTTTCGCGTCCATACTCGATGAAAATGACGAATTCCCCGAGGATGGCTGGCCCACCCCGGTCTCGGGTACAGCAACCACGATCACCGATCTGGCCCATGCCGCCGTCAACAGCCGCGGGCAATTCTATGCCACGCAAAGCCCAGAAGAGTTTGTGGAGGGCATCCGAGAATCCGTTCGCCGCGCAACCGAGCGCGTGGGCGCGAGCTCGTCGGTGGCCGCGAACTCCTCCGAACTGGAAACGGATTCCCGCATCTATCAGGCGCAGTACATCAGCGGCACCTGGGCCGGCGACCTGCGCGCCTTTGACCTGAACCCGGATACCGGAATTGCATCCGAGAACCCCGTATGGTCGGCCTCAGACATGCTGCCTGAGGCGCAAAACCGGAACATTCTGTCTACGGTGATTCAGACACAAGGCGTGAATACCAGCTTCAGCCTGGCGGCCTTCGAGGGTGGGGACTTCGCCAGTGACGTGGGGTCGGAGGAAATCCTGAATTATCTCCGAGGCGACCAGTCTAATGAACAACAAAACGGTGGTGACTTCCGCGATCGCGAGGCGGTCCTTGGGTCACTGATCAACTCGCAACCAGTATTTGTCGGCGCACCACCACTAACGCGTTTTCTCGGTGCAGGCTTCTCCGGCGCGGATGACTATCAGGAGTTCGCGGAAGACAATATCGACCGCACCCCGGTGGTCTACATCGGTGGCAACGACGGCATGCTCCACGGCTTCCACGCAGACACCGGGGAAGAACTCTTCGCGTTCATCCCGCGGATGCTCGTAAATGAGGACCTCGCTTCCCTCTCCGACCCGGCGTACGAACACCAGTACTTCGTAGATGGCGAACTAACTGTCGCAGACGTTCACTACGGTACCGGTCAGGGCGACTGGCGCACGGTGCTCGTGGGCACCCTGGGACGTGGCGGCCCGGGGATGTTCGCGCTCGATGTAACGGATCCCAACGATGTCGAGATCCTGTGGGAACTTGATGGAGAAGCCTTCGATGGAGAGCTGGGACAAAACCTCGGCAAGCCGATCATCGCGCAGGTAGCCGATGGTGATTGGCGCGTCCTGATGGGCAACGGGGCAAACGCTTCCGACGGAGGCGCCCGACTGATATCGGTCGGCATCGAGGATGGCGACATCACCACCATCCTGGCGGAAACCGGTGGCTCCAACGCGCTTGCCGGCATCGCGGCATGGGATGCCGAAGGCGACGGCTTCACCGACACCGTTTACGCCGGCGACATGGAAGGCAACGTCTGGCGGTTTGATCTGGACAACAACAGTCGGGAACTGCTGTTCGTTGCCCGCGATGCCAGTGACAACCGCCAACCCATCACCGCCGCCCCGCTGGTCGGCATTGATCCGCAAACCGGCCGCACCTGGGTGTTCGTGGGGACCGGCCGCTATCTGGGCGAGAGCGATCTAGACGACACCAGCGTGCAAACCTGGTATGGCCTGATCGACGACGGCTCCACAATCGACGACCGCGATGATCTGGTAGAACGCCAGATCGAAGCACAAACCACAGTCAGCGGACGCGAAGTGAGGACTATCGAGGAGGGTTCGGCCTCAGACTTCGAAGACGCCACCACTGGAGAACAGCGTCGCGGCTGGTACATCGACCTGGTCGCCAACAGCAACCCCGAAGGCGAACGCATGGTGACCCCCAATCAGTTCCGGGCGAACGTGCTGGTGGGGCAAACGCGCATCCCCGACGGTAGCGACCCCTGCGAACCCACCGGCCGCGGCTTCATCTACGCGATCAACCCGTTTACCGGTGCCCGCTTGCCGTTTACGTTCTTCGATGTGGATGGCGATGGTGAATTTACCGATGCCGACATGATGGAAGTGAACGGCGAGCTGGTCCCCGTATCGGCCATCGGCACGGTCAGCAGCCCGACTCAGCCGACCTTCGTGGGTGATTCCATGCAGGTCAGCACCGAGGATGGCCAGATCGAATCCATCCGCACACAGACCGTGGGGACCGATACCGGACGGATGTCCTGGCGCGAGATCATCATGCAATAGCTCGTCGGACGGGGCGCGTGGCGCTCCGCCCGCAACAGGAATGCTCCACGCAACCAACAGGATGACACCATGAACCAACGCACGCGGAAAGCAGGTCACACCCCCGGGCTGCACCGGGGGTTCACCCTCATCGAAGTCATGATCGTGGTCGCCATTATTGCCATTCTGGCGGCCATCGCTTGGCCGGCCTACCAGAACCACGTGACCACCTCGAACCGCGCGGCCGCCACGGCCTGCCTGACTGAGCATGCCCAGTTCATGGAGCGCTATCACACCAGCAACCTCACCTACGAGAACGCCGACCCCGATTTGGGATGCGCCTCGGAAGGACGGATGGATGATCTCTACGAGTTCAACGTGAACAACGTGTCGCGCAGCAGCTTCGACCTGACCGCCGTCCCTCAGGGCGTGCAGGCCACACGCGACACCCGCTGCGGCACCCTGGAGCTGAATCACGCCGGCGAACGTGGCGTCACTGGGACCGGCGATGTCGCCGGTTGCTGGTAACGAGCGGAGCCTCGGGGTCAAACCTAGCGGAGCCTCGGGGTCAAACCTTGCCTTTTGCCTGAAACTCCGTGAGAGGCTGGCCCGCCACTGTTTCCAGGATGACGCCGTTTAGAATCGCGTGGCCCGGGGATCCGAGATCACGAACCCAAAATAACAAACTCCGCTCGCGCCCCAGACAACCGCGCCCGCGCACCTAATCAGCTCGTTTCAAACAGCTGAAGGCCCGCCTCGGGCGTGACGACACGCCCCGGCGCAAATGGCTGTTGGACCAGCAGCTTGTCGCCCGTCACCAGGATGCTGCGCGGGTGACAAGCCAGCAGATCCCACAGGTGAGAATCTCCGGCATCCGGAGCCGAAATTGATGAGGGGCTCGGCTCACGCCAGATCGCATTGGCGACCAGTTCGGTCACCAAGTCATCGATATGCGAGTCCGAAAGGCCATGCAGCCGAACCAGCGACGGCCGCAAGAGAACCCTGCGATATTCGGATATCAGGGCAGGCGAAGTCAGGAAAGGGAAATGTCCCGCCAGCATCCCGTCCAGGACACGGCATACGGGTGAGCGTGGCGCACTGGACAGAAGCCCCGCCACCACGACGTTGGTGTCAACCACCAGCGTCCACGGCTTCATCGGCCGCGCTCGGAACGAGTCTCCTCCAGCGCTAGAGCCATGGCATCTTCTTCGCTTAGCGCTGCGCGCTTCCGAGCCGAGACCACTAAGTTGCGCGCTTCGCTACGGGTACGAATCCCGCGATAGACCAGGCTCTCCTCGATAATCGAGGCGATGGAACGGTGCTGCCGCGCCGCCGCCTCTTTCAGGGCCTGATGCAGCTGGTCGTCCAGGGTGATGGTTAATCGGCTCATCGAAGCACTCCTGACGGGCTTAATCGTGCACACCAAAACACCATAGCACCGGATGAGAGCGGAGGCCAGATCACCTCGTGCAGCACGATCCAGCCGGAGGAGACCCCGGATAACTGGAAGAAAGAGGACACCCGTCTCCTCGAACAGCCCTCCTGGTCACATGCCGCTGCAGCCCTCGTCTCCCGCAGGAGCCCGGCCCTCTGGGCGATGGGGCGCTGGACGCACCTGATCGGCGAGAGGGCTCGCCTCCTACAGCTGGCGGGCAACGGAAGGGACGCCCATCTGCTTCCAGACGCCGCACCGTCCTCCCGGCTGCAGCGCAGCGATGAGCCGGGATCTCCGGCGCTGGACATACCCCGGGATCCGCGCAATCCCCGGCGCAGGGGAACCCGGATAACCGTTGCGCGGGCTCGGGGATGGCGGCAGAGGGCAGGACGTAAAAAAAGCGCCCGGCGGATGCGATCCGGCCGGGCGCTTTTTGGTTCCGCCTTGGGTCTAGCTTCAGGCGGTTGCGGCGGCGCGGGAGGCCTTCTTGCGTTCGTGCTCGAGCAGGAACTTCTTGCGGATGCGCAGGTTTTCCGGGGTCACCTCGACGAGTTCGTCGTCGTCGATGAACTCGATGGCCTGCTCCAGCGTCATGCGGATCGGCGGGGTCAGCTGGATGTTCTCGTCGGTCCCGGCAGCACGGATGTTGGTCAGCTGCTTGGCCTTGAGCGCGTTGACGACCAGGTCGTTCTCGCGCGAGTGCAGGCCGATCACCATGCCTTCGTAGACTTCTTCACCGGGGCCGATGAACAGCTTGCCACGGTCCTGCAGGTTGAACAGGGCAAAGCCCAGGGCCTTGCCGGCGGCGTTGGCGATCAGCACGCCATTCTGGCGCGAGGCCACCGCCCCGGACTGATACGGGCCGTAGTGGTCGAAGATATGGTGCAGGATGCCGGTACCGGAAGTGGCGGTCATGAACTCGGTCTGGAAGCCGATCAGGCCGCGCGACGGCACGATGAAGTCCAGGCGCACGCGGCCCTTGCCGTCCGGAACCATGTTGGTCATCTCGCCTCGGCGCTCGCCGAGTTTCTCCATGACCGTGCCCTGGTGCTGCTCCTCGACGTCCACGGTGACCGACTCGTACGGCTCCTGCTTCACGCCGTCGACTTCCTTGATGACCACCTCGGGGCGCGCGACGGCCAGCTCGTAGCCCTCGCGACGCATGTTCTCGATCAGGATGCCCAGGTGCAGTTCGCCACGGCCGGAGACCTTGAACTTGTCCGGGTCCTCGCCCTCTTCCACGCGCAGGGCGACGTTGTGCTTGAGTTCTTCCTGCAGGCGGTCGCGCAGCACGCGCGAGGTGACGTACTTGCCCTCGCGCCCGGCGAACGGCGAAGTATTCACCTGGAAGGTCATGCTGACGGTCGGCTCGTCGACGGTCAGCGGCTCCATCGCCTCCACGTGGTTCGGATCGCACAGGGTGTCGGAGATAAACAGCTTGTCCATCCCGGTGAAGGTGATGATGTCGCCCGCCCGGGCCTCCTGAACCTCCACCCGTTCCAGGCCGTGGAAGCCCATGATCTGCAGCATGCGGCCGTTGCGCACGCCGCCTTCGCGGTCCACCACCTTGACCGGGGTGTTCGGCTTGATGCGCCCACGCTTCACGCGGCCGATGCCGATCAGGCCCTGGTAGGAGTTGTAGTCCAGCGAGGAGACCTGCATCTGGAACGGGCCATCCGCGTCCACGTTCGGCGGCGCGACATGCTTGACGATGGTCTCCAGCAGGCAGGTCATGTCGCCCTCGGTGACACTGGAGTCCAGCCCGGCAAAGCCGTTCAGCGCGGAGGCGAACACAATGGGGAAGTCGAGCTGCTCGTCGGTGGCACCAAGGCGGTCGAACAGATCGAACACCTGATCCACGGCCCAGTCGGGGCGCGCGCCGGGGCGGTCGACCTTGTTGACCACGACGATCGGCTTGAAGCCCATCGCGAAGGCCTTCTGCGTCACGAAGCGGGTCTGCGGCATCGGGCCATCCACCGCGTCCACCAGCAGCAGCACCGAGTCGACCATCGACAGCACGCGCTCGACCTCGCCACCGAAGTCGGCGTGTCCGGGGGTGTCCACGATGTTGATGCGGTAGTCCTGCCATTCGATGGCCGTGTTCTTGGCCAGGATGGTGATCCCGCGTTCCTTCTCGATGGCGTTGGAGTCCATGATCCGCTCGCCGTGATCGCCACGCTTGTCGAGGGTGCCGGACTGGCGCAGGAGCTGGTCGACCAGCGTGGTCTTGCCATGATCAACGTGGGCGATGATGGCGATGTTGCGAAGCTTCTCGGTCATGGAATACAAACTCTGGATACTGGCAAAAGGGCGGACACTATACAGACTTATGCGTGACCGCGCTGCGACTCCCGCGTTTTATGCGCAGGCTCCGCCCTCGCGCCTCCCCGCGGCCCCCAGCCAAAGCGATTCCGCCCCGGAACTACCGGCCACCTGAGCCCTGTGGCCAAGCCAGTACGGCACCCCCCGACCTGATCGCTGACAGCACACTGGCCTCCGTTGAATGCACGTAGTTTTCGTGCTACGCATTTTTACGTGAGCCATGAGGATTCAGCATGAAACAGAACATTACCCTGTCCCTCGACAAGCAGGTACTGACCGAACTGAAGGTCATCGCAGCCCGTCGTTCGACTTAGGGAGACGCTGATTGAATCGCACGTCCGCGCTCGAGTCGCTTTTGCGTGCGTTTAATGCGCGGTGACTGCCGTGCAGTCATTCTGCACAAAGGAGCCGCAACGCCGTTCCCACGCAAAAGCGGCCGAGCCCCTGCTCTCAATGGCTTGTGGGGTTGGTGCCCCCTGTTCCGCGATCCTGCGTTGCGCCGCTTGCGGGTAGAACCACTACCCGCTGCACGACGCGCCTTGCCTCGGAAAACAGGGGGCACCAACGCGGACGTGCGATTCAATCAGCGTCTCCTTAGGTCAGCCGGCTGCTGACGGAGGAACTGGAGCACATCGTGGAACGATCCGAACGGTATGAGCGTTCCAAGCGCGCGGCGCTGCCCGCTCTGGACAAGGGCTGCCACTTCGGCGGCGAACGCCCGGATCGGGACGCGCTGCATGAGCGATAAGGTCTTCGTCTATACCAACGTCCTGTTCTACGCGCACGACCCAGGGCCTGGTCAGATGGCAGCTCACAAACGTCAGACGAACATTTCCAGGAGTTGCGGATGCCAGCTTGCGTGTTCGATCGAGCCAAGCGTGGACCCCAGACGCCGCTTGTCCACACTGCGGATCTGGTCCAGAAGAATACGGGCCGGGCGGCCCGCGAGCTCGACCTCCGGCCGGCATCCAAGGGGCTGCCCCTTGCTGGTGATCGGGGCCACCAGAACCCGTGGCAAGGCTGCGTTCATGTCGTCGGGGGAGACAATCAATGCAGGACGGGTCTTGCGGATCTCCGTTCCAACGGTAGGGTCCAGGTTGACCCAGTAGACGTCGCCGCGGCGAACCGGTGCGCGACGCCCTACCATTCCCACTCCTCGGCATCCTCGGCCCAGGGCGCGTCGGACCATTCGGGTGCATCGTCCTGATCGATGTCGTAGTGGTCGAACCAGCCGGCGCGCGGCTCGGTAATCGGTTCGATCACGATCCGGTGACCCTCGAGCCGCAGGTCGATCTCGTCGCGGATCCCGCATTGGCGCAACAGTGTCGCAGGTAACAGAACGCCGCGGGAGTTTCCGATCTGTCGCAAAGTTGTTTTCATGGCCTCCCCACAAACCGGCCGAAGTTATAACAATGTATCACCATGGGCGCCGTGGAGGCCAGATTGAAGCTCGCCATCCGCTGCTGGCTCAACGCACCCCGCCTGCAGCCACCCCGCCCCGGTCATCCCGGCCGCAGCGCAGCGAAGAGCCGGGATGACCGAGGCTGGACAGCACCCGAAGCCCGGGCAGCCCCCACCGCATGAGATCCCGGATAACCGCTGCGCGGTTTCCGGGATGACCGAGAGGGCGCTGGTTCTGGGAGTTTGGCGGCGCCATGTGCGGATGGCCGCGCGGAGGGTCAGGACCCGGACTCGTCTTCCGGGGGCGGGAACTGGAGATGGAAGCCCTGCTCCTTGAGGTTAGCGAGGACCTTTTGTGGATCTTCCTGAGCCAGGGTGCGCTCGGGTGTCAGATCGAACTCCAGTGCGAACTCCAGGGTGCCGAGGGCGCGCATCACGCCTTCGGGCAGGTCGGAGAAATCGTCCTTCTCCGGGAAGTAGACATAGGTGTCGGCGCGACGGGTTGCGCGGTAGACGTAGCACTGCATGGGTTCAGTCCTCGAGATAGGTGTAGCCGGTCAGGCCCTGTTCCAGCTCGGCCAGCAGCCGCCCGGCAGCCTCGCCACGCAGGCCGGCGGCGTCGATCTTGGCGCGGAAGGTGCGGCGCAGGTCATCCGGGGCAAAGTGCACATAGGAGAGCAGCTCGTCGACGGTATCGCCACGCTCCGGGTCCACCAGACGGTAGCCACCCTCGGGCAGCAGTTCCACGTTCACGGTGTCGGTGTCCCCGAACAGGTTGTGCAGATCGCCCAGGATCTCCTGGTAAGCGCCGACCAGGAAGATGCCGAGATAGTACGGCTCGCGGTCGTTCCACGGGTGCAGGGCAAGCGTGGTGTGCGTGCCCTCGCGCTCCACGTAGTGCTCGATGTGGCCATCGGAGTCGCAGGTCAGGTCCTGCAATACCGCGCGCCGGGTCGGCCGCTCGTCCAGCCGGTGCAGCGGCATGATCGGGAAGATCTGGTTGATCGCCCAGGTGTCCGGGATCGACTGGAACACGGAGAAGTTGCAGAACACCTTGTCCGCCAGCTTGTCGGTCAGTTCCGCGTGGATCTCTGCCGGCAGGGCCTCCGGTCGCGCCAGCAGGCGCTGGCACAGGGCGAAGTAGATTGCCTCGGCGCGGGCACGGTCGGCCAGCGACAGCATCCCGCGGGCAAAGCGCGCCTGCACCTCGGCCAGGCCATAGGCGGCATCGTGATAGATCTCGGAGGCCGGGCGCTCGCCGTCCTCCAGCAAGGCGCGCATGGCGGCGATCTCGGGCAGCTCGCCATCCTCCGCGGGCGGGACATCGCCATCCCCCGGAGCCGGCTCGCAATCGATCACGTTGGTGATCAGCACTGCGTGGTGTGCGGTCAGGGCGCGGCCCGACTCGCTGAACACCTCCGGCATGACCAGACCCTGCTCCTCGCAGATGCGCTTGAGCGGGCGCAGGATGTTCAGCGCGTACTCCTCCACCGAATAGTTGATGGAGCACTCGTTGCGCGAACGCGAGCCCTCGTAGTCGATCCCCAGCCCGCCGCCGACATCCACCACCCGCAGGGCCGCACCGGCCTCGGTCAGCGCGGCGAAATAGCTGGCTGCCTCGCCCATGCCGTTCTGGATGTCGCGGATGTTCGCGATCTGCGAGCCCATGTGGAAGTGCAGCAGTTGCAGCCGGTCCAGCCAGCCAAGGCCGCGCAGGCGCTCGAGGATGCCCAGCACGTCCGCCGCGGACAGGCCGAACTTGGCCTTCTCGCCGCCGGTGTTCTGCCACTTGCCCTTGCCGATCGAGGCCAGGCGCACGCGCAGGCCCAGCAGCGGCTCGACCTGCATGGCCTCGGCCTGGCGGATCACCTCCTCCAGCTCGGAGGGCTTCTCGATCACGATGTACACGCGGTGCCCGAGTTGCCTCCCGATCAGCGCCAGGCGCACGTATTCGCGGTCCTTGTAACCGTTGCAGATGATCGCCGCACCCGGGCGCGACTGCGCCAGCACGGCCATCAGCTCCGGCTTGCTGCCGGCCTCCAGTCCCACACGCGGGGTCAGTCCCTCGGCATCCGGCTGATCGCCGGCCGCCAGGATCTGGTCCACCACGCTGCGCTGCTGGTTGACCTTGATCGGGTAGATCGCGGTGAACGCGCCTTCGTACTCCAGCTCGCGCGCGGCGGTATCGAAGGCCCGCGCCAGGCGGCGTACGCGCCCGTCCAGCACATCCTGGAACCGCACCAGCACCGGCGGACCCACATGCTCCTCGCGCAGGCGGCCCGCCAGCTCGTACAGATCCACGCCGGGGTGCTCCGGCCAGTCCGCGCGGCGCATCGCCACGTTGCCCGCGGCGTTCACCTCGAAGAAGCCACCGTTCCAGTGGTCGATCCCGTAGGTAGTGCGGGCCTCATCCAGATTCCAGGGCGTGACGGTCATGGTGTTCCCGGATTTCAAAAGCTAGGAAAGCCCCGTCATTGCGAGGAGCGAAGCGACGTGGCAATCGCCTTCATCTCCACCCGAACACCAGGGGCGATCAGGGCAACCAAGCGCACTGCCCTCGTTCAGGAGATTACTCGCTACGCTCGCCCTTCGGGCCGGCCGGCGGCCGTTCAACGCAGCTTCGCTGCTTTTGTACGTCGTCGCCTACGGCTCCTCGCAATGACGAGAAGAACAGAGTTGCCCGCAGGATACAGGGCACTATCATAGCGGCGCATCATACCGTCCACCGCACCGGCAAGGGGAGCCGCCCAATGGCACTCGACAACAACTGGTTCAGCGAACCGCACGAAGACATGGCGCTGTCCCTGCGCATCAAACAGAAGCTGCACGAGGAACAGACCCCGTACCAGAAGATCGAGATCTACGAGACCGAGGCCTTCGGCAACCTGATGGTGATCGACGACTGCGTGATGCTCACCGGCCGCGACAACTTTATCTACCACGAGATGATGTCGCACCCGGTGCTGTACTCGCACAGCGCCCCGAAGAACGTGGTCATCATCGGCGGCGGCGATTGCGGCACCCTGCGCGAGGTGCTCAAGCACGACGAAGTCGAGCACGCCGTACAGGTGGATATCGACGAGCGCGTCACCCGCCTGTCCGAGCAGTACTTCCCGGAGCTGTGCGACGCCAACAACGACCCGCGCGCCGAACTGCTGTTCGACGACGGCGTGCAGTACCTGAAGGACGCCGCCCCCGGCTCCATCGACGTGATCATTGTCGACTCCACCGATCCGGTCGGCCCGGCCGAGGGCCTGTTCTCCACCGCGTTCTACAAGGACTGCGTGAAGGCCCTGGGCCCGGACGGCCTGCTGGTGCAGCAAAGCGAATCGCCGCTACTGCACACCGACAGCATCATCCGCCCGATGCACGACAGCCTGCGCGCGGCGAACTTCATCGACGCCCTGACCCTGCACTTCCCCCAGGCCACCTACCCCTCCGGCTGGTGGACCTGCACCATCGCCGCGAAGGACTGCCCGGTGTCCTTCCTGCGCGAAGAGGCCGCCGAAGAGCTGCCGTTTATCACGCACTACTACAACGCCGCGATCCACCGCGCCGCTGGTGCCACCCCGGAGTTCTTCCGTCGCAAGCTGTTCGCCTGATCGCGCGCCAGCGCCGGGGCCACCTACAGAGATCGTCACGGCGCTGCGCGCCTCGCGATGACGGGCACCACAAACGCCGCAGGGTGCATTGAGCGCATGCAGAATGTACCCATCCGGGCGTTTGCTTGCTGGCAATTCGGACGCGCGCCACCATTGCTACATTTGTAGCAAAAGGAGCAGGCGATGAGTTTGCCCGTCCGCATTGATGAAACGCTCTACCAGCAGGCTCGCGCCCACGCGAAGGCCGAGCACCGAACCATCGCCGGCCAGATCGAGTTCTGGGCCGAGGTCGGGCGTACCGCCATGGACAACCCCGACCTGCCCATCGACTTCATCTGTGAACTCCTGATCGCGCGGGCCGAGGGCCGGGAGCTGGCCACGCCATTTACTCCCGAGGGCCAGCGCGACTGATGACTACAGGCGTGGAGGTGCTGCAAAGCACCCAATTCCGACGGGCTTACAAGCGCCTGCACCCCGCCCAGAAGGCCGACGTGGACGATGCAGTCGCCGAGATCATCCGCGACCCCGAGCTGGGCACCAGCGAGAAAGGGGATCTGGCGGGGGTCATGGTTTACAAGTTCAAGTCACGCGGGCAACTGATGCTGCTCGCCTATGAGTACGATCCCCGCACGCGCCACCTGCTCCTGCTGGGCACACACGAGAACTTCTACCGGGATCTGAAATGCGGGCCATAAGTCAGCCCGCAGTCCGCGCGCCCCAATCCGCCCGATGCTCCAGCATGGGGCGGCCGCCCTGTCTTTGTGCGCCCACGCAGGCCTGGCGCACCATGCTGAGGCATCCACGGATCCACCCGCACTGCCTCCATCCGGCCCCAGCCCCGCAAACCGCTGTCCCACCTGATGGCACGGATCCTGCTCCGGCTTGATACAAGCCTCGCTGTTATTGCGTTCTGCCAGTCCCTGAACAAGGAGCCCCATGATGTATGGCCGCTGGATTGCGTTATTGATCCTGTTTTTTACCCCCTCGATTGCCTTGGCCCATCCCGGCCACGACCACGCCGGGCTGGGTGCCGGTTTCCTGCACCCGCTGTCGGGTCTGGACCATCTGCTGGTGCTGCTCGGCATCGGCTTCTGGGCCGCGCGCTCCGGCCTTGCCCGCGGCAGCCTGGCGGCCGGGGCCGCGGTGCTGGCGGCACTGGCGGGCGGGTTTGCCCTTGGACTCGCGCAGGGCCCGCTGCCGGTGATCGAGTTCGGGATCGTGGCCTCGGTACTACTGACCGGACTGCTGGTGTTCTTCGGCGCCCGCCTGCCGGTCGCGTTCACCGCGGCCATCGCGGCCGGGTTTGCCGTGCTGCACGGGTTTGCGCATGGCGCCGAGATGGCGGCCGGCTTGTCGGCGGTCGCGTTTCTGAGCGGTTTCCTGGTGGCCAGCAGCATACTTCTCGCCGCCGGTGCCGGGCTTGCGGTACTGACGCGCGGTGCGGCGCTGGAACGCCCGACCCGCCGGGCCGCTGGCGGCGTCCTGGTCGTGGCCAGCGTGTACCTTCTGATCGTGGTGTGACCGGGTGGACATCGCCCCCGTCGATCTGACCGGCGCACACCAGGCCGCGCCGGATAGCGGCTGGCTCGGACGCCTGGAACTGGGGTACGCCCCGCGTGGCGGCCGCACCATCCTGGCGCGCCGGCGGCACCAGGGGCCGTTGCTGGTGCAACGCAGCTTTCACCCGGAGGGGCCGGTCTGCCACAGCTATGTGATCCACCCGCCCGGAGGCGTGGCGGGTGGCGACCGACTGCAGATGGAGGTGACCCTGGCGCCCGACAGCCAGGCCCTGCTGACGACCCCGGCAGCCGCGAAGTTCTACCGTACCCGCCAGGCCAGCGCCCGCCAGGAACAGGGGTTCACGGTGGGCCCCGGGGCGAGCCTGGAATTCCTGCCGATGGAGACCATCCTGCACGGACAGTCCCGGGTCCGGCTGCATAACCGCTTCCATCTGGCACGCAGTGCCCGCCTGTGCACCTGGGATGTGCTGTGCCTGGGCCGCCCGGGACACGGCGACCACTACGCGGGGGGTGCCTGCCTCCAGGATCTGTGGATCGAACGCGACGGCGCACCGCTGCTGCACGACCGCCTGAACCTGGAGCATGGCGACCCGCTGCTGACCCGCCCCTGGGGCCTGGACGGACATCCGGTCCTCGGCAACCTGGTCGCGACCCCGGCGCCGGATGGGATCGAGCAGGCCCTGCGCGACCACCTCGGCACCCTGGAGAGCCTGCGCGTCGGCGTCTCGCGAATCGGGGACGTGCTGGTGCTGCGCTGCCTGGGCCCCGGGGCAGAGGCCATACGCATGCTGCTGCAGCGCGCCTGGCGCTTCCTGCGCGAGCCGGTGATCGGGCGCGCGCCCTGCGACCCCCGGATCTGGACCACCTGAATCATCGAGAGAACCATGGAACTGACCCCACGCGAAAAGGACAAGCTGCTCCTGTTTACCGCCGCCCTGCTGGCTGAACGGCGTCAGGCGCGCGGACTGAAGCTCAACTACCCGGAGGCCATGGCGCTGATCTCGGCCACGTTGCTGGAAGGCGCGCGCGACGGACGTTCGGTGGCCGAGCTGATGAGCCTGGGCGGCGAGGTCCTGACCCGTGACGACGTGCTGGACGGTGTGCCAGAGATGATCCCGGAGGTCCAGGTCGAGGCGACCTTCCCGGACGGCGTGAAGCTGGTCACCGTCCACGAACCGATCCGCTAGAACAAGGAACAAGCATGATCCCCGGCGAACTGCTGCCCGCAGACGGCGACATCACCCTGAACGCCGACCGCGACACCCTCACCCTGGAGGTGACGAACAGTGGTGACCGGCCGATCCAGGTCGGCTCCCACTATCACTTCTTCGAGACCAACAACGCCCTGCACTTTGACCGCGCAGCGGCGCGCGGCTTTCGCCTGGACATCCCGGCCGGCACCGCCGTGCGCTTCGAGCCCGGCCAGAGCCGGACCGTACGGCTGGCGGCCTATACGGGCGAGCGCCGGGTATTCGGCTTCCAGGGCCGGGTCAGCGGGCCACTGGACGGAGCTGCGACATGAGCCACACCCTCACACACCGCGCGTATGCCGAGATGTTCGGCCCGACCACTGGTGACCGGCTGCGACTGGGCGATACCGAACTGCTGATCCAGGTCGAACGCGACTGCACCGTGTACGGCGACGAGGTGAAGTTCGGCGGCGGCAAGGTGATCCGCGACGGCATGGGCCAGAGCCAGCGTTGCGATGCCTCGGTCGCGGACACCGTCATCACCAACGCCGTGATCCTCGATCACTGGGGGGTGGTGAAGGCCGACGTAGGCCTGAAGGACGGTCGTATTCAGGCGGTCGGCAAGGCCGGCAATCCGGACACCCAGCCCGGGGTGGACATCGTGATCGGACCCGGCACCGAGGTGATCGCCGGGGAGGGGCGCATCCTGACAGCCGGCGGGGTGGATACCCACATCCACTTCATCTGTCCGCAGCAGATCGAGGAGGCCCTGAGCTCGGGCATCACCACCATGCTCGGCGGCGGGACCGGACCGGCCACCGGCACCAATGCCACCACCTGCACCCCCGGCCCCTGGCACATCCACCACATGCTGCAGGCGTCCGAGGCGTTTGCGATGAACCTGGGCTTTCTTGGCAAGGGCAATGCCAGTCAGCCCGCAGGACTGCATGCGCAGATCGAGGCCGGGGCACTGGGTCTGAAGCTGCACGAGGACTGGGGCACCACCCCGGCCACCATCGACTGCGCGCTGTCAGTCGCCGACGCCCATGATGTCCAGGTCTGCATCCACACCGACACCCTGAACGAATCCGGCTTTGTCGAGGACACCCTGGCCGCGTTCAAGGGACGCACTATCCACACCTATCACACCGAGGGTGCCGGCGGCGGCCACGCCCCGGACATCATCAAGGCCTGCGGTCAGCCGCACGTGCTGCCCTCCAGTACCAATCCCACGCGGCCATTCACGGTCAACACCATCGACGAACACCTGGACATGCTGATGGTGTGCCACCACCTGGATCCGCAGATCCCCGAGGACGTGGCATTCGCCGAGAGCCGTATCCGGCGCGAGACCATTGCCGCGGAGGACATCCTGCACGACCTCGGCGCGTTCTCGGTGATCGCATCGGACTCGCAGGCCATGGGCCGGGTGGGCGAGGTGATCCTGCGCACCTGGCAGACCGCGCACAAGATGAAGGTGCAGCGCGGCGCCCTGCCCCAGGACCCGGCCACGCACGACAACTTCCGTGCCCGCCGCTATGTCGCCAAATACACCATCAACCCGGCGCGGGCGCACGGCATCGCCCACGAGGTGGGCTCGGTGGAGCCAGGCAAGCTGGCCGACCTGGTGCTGTGGGATCCGGCCTTCTTCGGCGTGAAGCCGGCACTGATCCTGAAGGGCGGGATGATCGCCGCGGCCCCGATGGGCGACCCGAACGCCTCGATTCCGACCCCGCAGCCGGTGCACTACCGACCGATGTTCGGCAGCTTCGGGCGCGCCCGCTCCGGCACCTCGGTCAGCTTTGTCTCGCAGGCTTCACTCAACGCCGGGATCGGCGATCGGCTCGGGCTGCAGCGGCGCCTGGTCGCGGTCAGCGGCTGCCGCGAGATCAGCAAGCGCGACATGCTGCTGAACGACTGGCTGCCGGAGATGGAGGTGGACCCGGAGACCTACGAGGTGCGTGCGGACGGCGAACTCCTGACCTGCGAGCCGGCCACCGAACTACCCCTGTCACAACGCTATTTCCTGTTCTGAGGCCCGCCATGCTGCACCTGACCGAACATGCAGAAACCGCCGGCGCACCCGTGATCGGCACCCTGAACCTGCCGATCGAGACACGCGTGAAAAGCCGCTTTCGCGCTACGCTCGACAATGGGACCGAGGTGGGGGTCTTCCTGGAGCGCGGCGGCATGCTGCGCGACGGCAGTGCCCTGCGCGCGGACAGTGGCGAGTGGGTTGCGGTGCGCGCCGCTCCGGAACCGGTCAGCACCGTGCATTGCGAGGATCCCCTGCTGCTGTCCCGCGCCGCCTATCACCTGGGCAACCGGCATGTAGCCCTGCAGATTGGCCCGGGCCTGCTGCGTTACCTGCACGATCACGTGCTGGACGACATGCTGCGGGGCATCGGACTCGATCCGATGTTCGAAAACGCCCCGTTCGAGCCGGAGGCGGGTGCCTACGGGCACGGCCATGCGCACGGTGGCCACGGCCATGGCCACTCGCACTGATCTAGGCCTGACGGACCCGGGCCTGACAGACCCCGGTCTGGCCCGGCGACGGCTCTGGCAACTCCTCAGCCCCGCGCTTCCGGTCGGTGCGTACAGCTACTCCGGCGGACTGGAATGGGCCATCGAGGCCGGCTGGGTACAAGACGAGGCCGCGGTCGCCGACTGGCTGCAAGGCCAGCTCGACCACACCCTGAGTCGGGTCGACATCCCCATGCTGCAACGCCTCCACCAAGCATGGCAGACCCAGGACCTCGACGCAGTCGCCCGGCTGAGCGCCTGGCTGAGCGCCAGTCGCGAGACCCGCGAACTGCGGGACGAGGATCGCCAGCTGGGTCAGGCGCTGGCGCGCCTGCTGACCGAACTGGAGCTGCCCGAAGCCGAGCCCTGGACCCGCGATCCCGAGGCGACCTGGGCCACGCTGCTGGCGCTGGCGCTCGCGCGCTGGGATATCGCCATCGGGGAGGGCGCCGAGGCCTGCCTCTGGGCCTGGTGCGAGAACCAGGTGGCGGCCGCCATCAAGCTGGTCCCGCTGGGCCAGACCGCCGGTCAGCGGCTGCTCTACCAACTGGCCTCGACGATCGGCGCAGCGGCTCGTGCCGGGCTCGACCGCGAGGACTTCGGGATCGGCGGCACCGCCCCGGGTGTCGCAATCGCCAGCGCACTGCACGAAACCCAGTATTCACGCCTGTTCCGCAGCTAGGAACCCATCATCAGGAGAATCCCATGTCACTGAATCCCCGCGTACTGCGCGTCGGCATCGGCGGGCCAGTCGGCTCCGGCAAGACCGCCCTGCTGCAGGCGCTGTGCCAGCGTCTGCGCGACACCTACAGCATTGCCGTAGTCACCAACGACATCTACACCCGCGAGGACGCGGAGTTCCTGACCCGGCACGATGCCCTGGAGGCTTCGCGCATCGTCGGCGTGGAAACGGGCGGCTGCCCGCACACTGCGATCCGCGAGGATGCGTCGATGAACCTGTCGGCGCTGGCCGACCTGGGCGCGCGCTTCCCGGATCTGGAAGTCGTATTCGTGGAGAGCGGCGGAGACAACCTTTCCGCGACCTTCAGCCCGGAACTGTCGGACCTGACGATCTATGTGATCGACGTCTGCGCCGGCGACAAGATCCCGCGCAAGGGCGGGCCGGGCGTGACCCGCTCCGATCTTCTGGTAATCAACAAGATCGATCTGGCCGACGGGGTTGGCGCCTCGCTGGAGGTGATGGACCGCGACAGCCGGCGCATGCGCGGGGATCGCCCGTTCGTGTTCACCAACCTGAAGACCGGGGAGGGCCTGGAGGCGGTCGCCGATTTCATTGTCGAACGCGGGATGCTGGAGCGCCCGGCACGCGCCGGCTGAGGCGCGCCCCGCAGCGCCCAAACGAGACAGCTCCGCTTCGCCTGCGAGGCAGTCTCTATGGGGGGTTAGATCACGCAGCCCCCCAAGCGGCGAGGAGTTGGCAATGCCCGATCGGCGAGAGGGCTCGCCTCCTACGCGTTGGCGGGCGCGTGTCCGAGGCGACGGAAGCTGACCGTGTCGCGACCGGGCATCGCCTCCAGGACCCGTGGCTCTGAGTCAGGATTGGGCGTGACCAGCAGATATTCCGCTAGCGGGGCCTCGACGACATGGCGCATGGCGCGACGCATGGCCCGAGCCCCGAATTTGCGGTCGTATCCCGCCTCGCGCACCTGGCGATGCACCGCCTCGGTCAGCCGCAGCTCCACCCGGTGTTTCTCCAGACGTCGATTCAGGCGCGCCAACTCGAGGTCCACCAGCTCGTTCAGGGTATCGCCATCCAGCCACTGGAACACCGAGATACTGTCGATGCGGTTGACGAACTCCGGCGCGAAGCGGCCCAGCAGTTCGCGCTCAACCAGCCGGTACTGGCGCTGCCGCTGTGGGCCGCGCGAACGCCAGCGCCCGAGCCAGCCCTGACGCCGTTCCGCGTCCTGCTGCAGGCGGCGGGCGCCGAGGTTGCTGGTCATAAACACCAGTGTGTTGCGGAAGCTGTAGGTACGCTCCCCTGACGCCGTAGTCAGAAGGCCGTTGTCGAACACGTTGAGCAACGCCTCCACGACCTCGTCGGAGGCCTTCTCCAGTTCGTCGAACAGGACAATACCGGGCTTGCGCAAGCTGCCCTCGATAAGTTCCTGGTCGAGCAGCGTCGTGCCCTCCCTGCTACCTACGTAACCCGGTGGGGCCCCAGTCAAAGCAGCCGCGTAGTGCTCCTGAGAAAGGGTGTTCATGTCGACCCGACAGAACGCCTCGGCATCACCGTGCAGAGCCCGCGCAAGCGCGCGCACGATTTCGGTCTTGCCGACCCCTGTCGGGCCCAGGAACAACGCGGTATGCAACGGCCGGTGCGGGTCGGAGATATCGGCCCGCACGATCCGGAGCATGCGTTCGACAGCCGCGACGGCATCGTCCTGGCCCAGGATCTCCCGGCGAATCGCAGACATGATCGCGTCCACGTCGAAGCGATAGCGGCTTTCGATCCCGCCGCCCTCTCCTGTGGCCACGGAGGCGCCGCTGCGATCCCTTCCCGCATCGATCCGGCGCTCTGTCTCCATCAGTCGGCGTTCGGTATCCGCAAGACGGTCATTAATAAATGGCATTACCTCAGCCTTTCAGGCTATACAAAAGATTACCGGTCCTCCTCGGGGAGGACCGGCATCCATCACACTGCCTGTACAAGCGGGAAATCCTGCGACTACGATCCCGTCTCTTTGGTCTTTGCGGCGTAGGGAAGATCGCGCACTGGCGCACTGGCAACCCCGACCTGGTCGCGGGTGATCTTTTCGACGTCCTCGCGGGCCTTTTCGGCGTCGTTGACCCAGGTGCGGTAGAACTCGAACGGACAATCCGCGACGCCCTTGTCGCCATCGCCCGAGTCGTGCATCCCGGTGTAGCCGCGATGCAGCAGCTTGAACAGGTGGTTCTGCGACTGGTCATTGGCGCGCGCATCCCGGATCTCCGGGATCGAGAGCTGCGCATACTGGATACCATTTTCCTCGGTCCCGCATTCGCCCAGGGTGCGGCCGTCGAAGCCGACCACCGCAGAGTGGCCGAAGTAGCTGTAGACGCCGTCGAACCCGGTGGCGTTGGCCACCGCAACATAGGTGTTGTTGGCCCAGGCCATGCACTTGGACATGTTCACCTGCTGTTCCTTGGCGGGGTACATGTAGCCCTGGCAGCGCACGATCAGTTCGGCGCCCTTCATCGCGCAGTCGCGCCAGATCTCGGGATAGTTGCCGTCGTCACAGATGATCAGGCTGAGCTTCAGCCCCTTCGGGCCCTCGGAGACGTAGGTGCGATCGCCTGGATACCAGCCCTCGATCGGGCACCAAGGGATGCACTTGCGGTACTTCTGGACGATTTCACCCTTGTTGTTCATCAGGATCAGGGTGTTGTAGGGCGCCTTGTTCGGGTGCTCCTCGTGCCGCTCGCCGGTAAGCGAGAACACCCCCCAGACATTGGCCTTGCGGCAGGCCGCCGCGAAGATCTCGGTCTCGTCGCCCGGGATGGTGGCAGCGGTCTCCATCATCTCGTCATGGTCGTACATGATCCCCATGGTGCTGTACTCGGGGAAGATGACCAGATCCATGCCGGGCAGACCCTGCTTCATGCCCAGGATCATGTCGGCAATCTTCTGCGCGTTGTCGAGGACTTCGCCTTTGGTGTGGAGGCGGGGCATCTTGTAATTCACCACCGCCACGCCCACGGTATCGGGGCTGCTGGAAATGTCGCCGTGTCGCATGGATGTTTGCTCCTCTAGCTAATAGGTGTACCGGCCCACGGGGCCGGATCAGATCGACAGATACCCGCTGATGGTCTGTTCGTCGCAACTGGCGCGATCGGTTTCGTGCACGATCTCGCCGGACTCGATCACCAGCAGGCGGTCGGCAATCGCCATCGTGAAACTCAGGATCTGCTCGGAGACCACGATGGTGATCTCGCGCGAGCGGCTGATCTCGTTCAGGGTGCTGGCGATGTCCTTGATCACCGACGGCTGGATGCCTTCCGTGGGTTCATCCAGCAGCAACACCTTGGGGTTGGAGACCAGGGCCCGCGCGATCGCGAGCTGCTGCTGCTGGCCGCCAGAGAGATTGCCGCCCTTGCGGTGCCGCATCTCGTGCAGCACCGGAAACAGGTCGAAGATCTCGGACGGAATACGGCGGCTTTTGACCGTTTCCAGACCGGTGGCGATGTTCTCCTGCACGGTCAGGCCGGGAAAGATCATCCGTCCCTGGGGGACATAGGCCAGACCAGCCGCCACCCGTTTGTGAGTAGGCATACTGGAGAGATCCTGCCCATCCAGGTTGACCTGCCCGTCTTTCGACTGGATCAGGCCCATCAAGGTCTTGAACAGGGTCGTCTTGCCCATGCCATTGCGGCCCATGACGGCCAGGGTCTCGTTGTCCCCGACCGAGATGTCGAGCCCCTTGATGACTCCGATCTCTCCATAGCCGGAACGCAATCCTGTTACTTGAAACATGTCGTTTTGTCCTCTGCAGAATCTGCGTCAGTGGCCCAGGTAGACCTCGATCACCCGGGGATCGGACTGCACCGTTTCCATATCCCCTTCGGCCAGCACCTTGCCCTGGTGCATGACGGTGACCTTCCGGGCGATCTGCTTGACGAAGTTCATGTCGTGTTCGATCACGATCACCGAACGTCCCTCGGTGATCCGGTTGAGCAGGTCCGCGGTCAGCTCGCGTTCGCGCACGCTCATGCCCGCCACCGGCTCGTCCAGCAGCAGGAGTTCCGGGTCCTGGATCAGCAGCATCCCGATCTCCAGCCACTGCTTCTGCCCGTGACTCAGCTCCGAGGCGGGGCGCTCCAGCATGTCGGTGAGGAAGATGGCCTCAGCCGTCTCGCGAATCTTGCGGTCGACCTTCGGCGTGTTCTTGAACAGCAGCGCCCCGAACACGGTCTTGCCCTCCGGATACGAGACCTCGAGGTTCTCGTAGACCGTGAGTCCCTCGTAGACCGAGGGCGTCTGGAACTTGCGGCCCACCCCCTTCCAGACGATCTGGTGTTCGCGCAGGCGGGTCAGTTCGGTGTCACGGAACTTGATCGAACCCTCGGTGGGCTTGGTCTTGCCGCAGATCAGGTCCAGCAGCGTCGTCTTGCCGGCGCCATTGGGACCGATGACCACCCGCAGCTCCCCGGTGTCGACATAGAAGTTGAGGCCCTCGATCGCCTTGAACCCGTCAAACGAGACGGTCAGATCCTCGACGGCGAGCAACAAGGGGGTATGGGTCGTCATTTGCGGGCCTCCTGGGCAGCCTGGGGATCAATGGCACGGGGGGTATCGGAAGGGGGCGCGCCCGGACGCCAGCCCATGCGCACCAGGAAGGCCTCCACGCGCGGGCGGACATGGGTGTTGTAAAGCCCCGCCAGCCCGTAGGGCGCGAACATCACCACCGCGATAAACACGGCACCGATCAGGAACAGCCACAACTGCGGGAAGGCCTCGGCAAAGGTCACCCGGGCATAGCCCACCAGCAACGAGCCATAAACGGCACCCAGTAGCGACAGCCGGCCACCCACCGCGGCGAAGATCACGAACTCGATCGACGGGATGATCCCGATGATGCTCGGGGACATGAAGCCGACCTGCAGGGTGAACATCGCCCCGCCGATACCGGACATGAAGCCGGCCAGGGCGAAGATGAAGATCTTGAAGTAGGCCACGCTATACCCGGAGTAGCGGATCCGGTTCTCCTGGTCACGCGTGGCCATCAGGATCCGGCCATACTTGGTGGAGAGCACCCACATCCCGAGCGCGATCATCGCGAACAGCAGCACGACCGTGGCGAAGTAGAAGACAACCAGCGCCTGGTCCGTGTGGATATCCCATCCCTTCAGCGTGCGCAGGTCGGTGATGCCGTTAACACCGCCGGTGTAGCCTTGCTGACCGATCACCAGGATGGTGGCAATGGTCACGATGGCCTGGGTGATGATCGCGAAGAACACCCCGCTGACCCGTCGGGTGAACAGTGCGAAGCCGATAAAGGCCGCAAACAGCGCGGGCAGGGTCAGGATCGCCAGCACCGTGAAGGTCAGGCTGTGGAAGGGTTCCCAGAACCAGGGCAGCGAGGTGATCTGGTTCCAGTCCATGAAGTCCGGGATCCCCGGCGTGGTCTGGATGGCGGTGGCCTCAGGCGTCGAGGCCTCCAGCTTGAGGTACATCGCCATCGCGTACCCGCCGATCCCGAAGAACAACCCCTGGCCGAGGCTCAGCAGGCCGCCGTACCCCCAGGCCAGGACCAGCCCGACCGCGACGAAGGCAAAGGCCAGGAAGCGCCCCGTGAGGTTCAGGCCATCCACGTCCATGGTCAGCGGGAACACGACCAGCAGGATGAAGGCCAGGATCAGCAGCCCTGGCAGGCCCTTCTTGCCCAGTAACATCTGCAATGCGTTATTCATTTCTCTGTGACTCCCGGAAGAGGCCCGCCTAGCGGCGGACCTTGCTCTTGAACAGACCTTCGGGGCGCATCATCAGGATCGCGATGATGACGAGCAGCGTGGTCACCTTGGCCATGGAACTGCCCAGGAAGAACTCGAGGATCGACTGACCCTGGGCAATGAGGAAGGCGGAAACCACGGTTCCGGAGATGCTGCCGGCCCCGCCGAACACGACCACCAGGAAGGTGTCGACGATGTAGAGCGTGCCGCTCGTGGGCCCGGTGGAGGAGATCATCGTGAACGCCGCGCCGGCGATCCCCGCCACGCCGCAGCCGAGCGCAAACGTCAGGCGATCCACCCAGCGGGTATTGATCCCGACCGCCGCACTCATCTCGCGGCTGGCCATGGTCGAGCGCACTCGCAGGCCCCAGCGCGAGCGATACATCAGCCAGACCACGCCGAGAGTGACGATCACGGTCAGCACCATGATCGCCATGCCGTTGATCGGGATGTCGATCATCGGCGTCGGGCGCCAGGAGCCCTCCAGCCATGAAGGGGTGGAAGGACTCACCTCGCGCGCGCCGAAGATCGAGCGGAAACCCTGCTGCATGACCAGCGCCAGCCCCCACGTCGCCAGCAGCGTATCCAGCGGACGGTGATACAGGTGCCGGATCATCAGCACCTCGATCAGCATTCCGAACAGGAAGGCCGAGAGAAACGCCAGCGGGATCGCCAGCAGAATGTAGTATTCGGTCGCCCAGGGGCCCAGGCCGGAGGCCAGGGTAGACACCATGTAGGTGGTGTAGGCCCCGAGCACCATGAATTCGCCATGGGCCATGTTGATGACCCGCATCTGGCCGAAGATGATCGCCAGCCCCAGGGCCATCAGAAGCAGGACCGAGAAGAAGCTCAGCCCCGCGAAGCCCTGCATGGCGGTGATCGCCATCAGGTCCTGCATTGAGTAATCCATGAACGGTATTCCCTGAAGCGGGAGCCGGGTGGCTCGTTACGGGATTCAGGAGGGGGCGCCGGACCGGCCAGCGGCCGACACCCCCGCGGTACGGCTTACTGATAGCCTTCGGGGAACGGATCCGGCTCGATCAGATCGGATTCCCACACCACATCGGCCTGACCATCGCGGCGCCACTGACCGATCCGGGTCTTGCTCCACAGGTGGTGGTTGTCGTGGACCTTCACGTAGCCTTCCGGTGCCTGGTTGAGCTCGATCCCCGGCGAGTGGGCAGTCACCTTGGCCACATCGAAACTTCCAGCGCGTTCGACCGCTTCCTTCCACAGCCACGGGCCGAGATAGGCAGCCTGGGTCACGTCGCCGATCACGCTGTCCTCGCCCCAGCGTTCCTTGAACGCGCGCACGAACTCCTGGTTGTTCTCGTTATCCAGGCTCTGGAAGTACTTCATGCTGGAGTAGAATCCCTCGACATTCTCGCCGCCGATGCCCAGCACCTCGTCCTCGGTGGTCGCCAGGTTCAGCAGGGTCTGGTTGCTGCCGTCCAGGCCGGCGGAAACGAGCTGGCGGAAGAACGCGACGTTGGAACCGCCGACCACCGCGCCGTAGATCGCATCCGGACGCCGCAGGCGAATGCGGTTGATCATGGAGCCGAACGAGGTATGGCCCAGCGGCGCATAGTCCTCGCCCACCACCGAGGCCCCGTCGAGGTGCTGTTCGATATGGATGCGCGCGATCTTCATGGTGGTGCGCGGCCAGATGTAGTCGGAGCCCACCAGATAGAAGGTGCGCACACCCTTCTCGTTGTACAGCCAGTTCAGGCTGGCAAGGACCTGCTGAGTGGCCTCCTGGCCCGTATAGATCACGTTCGGGGACTGCTCGAGGCCCTCGTAGAAGGTCGGGTAGTACAGCAGGCCGTTCTCGCGTTCGAGAACCGGCAGCACCGCCTTGCGAGAGGCAGACGTCCAGCAACCCATGATCGAGGCGACATTGTCCTCGCGCAGCAGTTTGCGCGCACGCTGGGCGAAGGTCGGCCAGTCACTGGCGCCGTCTTCGGTGATGATCTCGAGCTTGCGGCCGAGGATGCCGCCCATCTCGTTGATCTGTTCGATGGCCAGGGTCTCGGCCTCGACCGACCCGGTCTCGGAGATCGCCATGGTGCCGGTCAGCGAGTGCAGGATGCCGACCTTGACCGTGTCATCGGTCACGGCCAGGCCGGTGGTGTTGATCTCGGAGGTGGCCGGCTTGGCAAACAGTGAACCGGACCCCGCAATACCGGTCGCCATAATGGGGAGAGCGGCCATCGATTTCAGCAGTCGACGGCGGGTGAAAGAAGGCTTCTTGCTGTCGGTCATTGTCATATACCTCGGTTGAACCTAGATGAAGGGCGCACGTGGGCCGCTGCCTGCGTGAACGCAACGGGACTGCAGCAAGACGCATGCCACCATCCAGATTGGCCAACAAAAGCCTAGTAAGAGATGACCACCGAGCGCCTCGGGGGAGCGGCCGGCCACACCCAAGCACGCGCAACTTGGGGGCGTTAATACCCCTTTTGCACTGGAACAGTGCGCTCGATGGGGCGAAGGGAGTGCACAACCGCAAACGCTCAACGCGCGGTTGATCCACGGCATACAAGGCGCGATTCCTGCATGCGGACTCACCACAAGCCAAACCACGAACGTGCGCGCAACCCCATGAACGAGAGCCGACAAGGAGGGACGACCGACACGCTGCGTCTTCAGCTTTCGGTCCTGCAGGAAATCGCAAAGCTGCTGGACCGGCCCCTCGATCCTCCCCACACGGTGCGCGGTATCCTGCGTTTGCTGTCGCAGATGCTGGGTCTCAACTGCGGGCGGGTACTGGCTCCGGATGGCGACGGGCAGCTTCTGGAGGTTCGCTATTCCTACGGCTTGACCCATGCCCGACTCAGGGAGGGGGCGTTCTCGGTTGGCTACGATGAAGGTGTGACCGGATTGGTCATGCGTACCGGTTCCACAGGTCTGGTACCCGATATCGACCGCGAGCCTTTGTATCTGCAACGCATTACCGAGCGGCCCGGCGACGACTTAACGCGCCTGGCCTTTATAGCCGTACCCATTCTGGAATCCGGCAAGCCGGTCGGGGTCTTGTCGGTACAAAAGGAAGGGGGTCACGAGACGCCGTTCGAAGCGGATATCGCAACCCTCAAGGTTGCCGCGTCCGCAATTGGCCAGGTGATGCGAATCGGTGCGTTCATCCGGCAGGAAACGGAACACCTTCTGCACGAAAACCAGAGCCTGCGGAACTCAGTCACCATGGAGGGCATGCTCCAGAAGAGCCTGGCTCACGGGATCATCGGTTCGTCGGAAGCCCTGCTCGATGCGGTCAAGCAATGCATTCAGGTAGCGCCCAGTGACGCCCCGGTGATGCTCCTTGGGGAATCCGGCACCGGCAAGGAAAAATTTGCCCGGATGATCCACCAACAGACGGACCGCAGCGATCGTCCGTTTATCTGCATCAACTGCGCAGCCATCCCCCCCGACCTCCTTGAATCAGAGCTCTTTGGTCACGAGAAAGGGAGCTTCACCGGCGCGTCCGGACGCAAGAAAGGTAAGATCCTCCAGGCCGATGGCGGGACCCTCTTCCTGGATGAGATCGGCGACATGCCCCTGCAGCTTCAATCCAAGCTGCTACGGGTGCTCCAGGAACGGCAGGTTGACCCTATTGGTGCAGCCCAGCCGATCCCGGTCAACTTTCGACTGATAAGCGCCACCCACGAGGACATGCAGGCGCACGTCAACTCCGGTGGTTTCAGGCTCGACCTCTTCTACCGGATCAACGTTGTACCGGTATATCTGCCTCCCCTGCGCGCCCGCCAGGGTGATATCCGCCCCTTGACGCTGCATTTCCTCAACGAGCTCAACCACCGCTACCAGCGCAATATTGCCCTCCACCCGGATGCCCTCACCGCACTGGAGCGCTATGGCTGGCCCGGCAATGTTCGCCAATTACAGAACGTGGTGGAACGCGCGGTGCTGATGGCGGAAAGTGACCGTATTCGGCCCGCTCAGATCCAGCAGATCCTTACGGAACAGGCAACAGTTCAAGTACCCGAAACGGCGACCGGCTCGCCTTCTCAAACGGATGGCCGACGATTCCTGGCGAACCACGGCGAAGGATCCGCGGATACCGAGGTGGGCCGCTATCAATGGGTGCGCCAAGAGGAGGCGGAAGACATCGTCAACGCCCTGAATCAGTGCAGCGGGAACCAGTCGCGAGCAGCACGCCTGCTGAACCTATCCATACGCCAGTTGCGGTATCGGATCGAAAAGCTGGGGCTGGAGGTTCCGCGTCGATAAACCTGCTTACATCCCAGCCAATCGTAAGCCAGAGCAGAGGTCTCCCGTTCCAAATGGCGCGCAATGGCAGTCATTGTCGAACAATCCTGCCTCTGCCATTACTTCACATTCACGACACTGGCGCCCGCCGTTTCAACGCGCCCACTGGCACGATTCTCGCTAGTTATCGACTGCATCAGCACGCGTCGGGCTTCCACAAGTCGTGACGCCTGAGCCAGGAACCGGCGAAGCGACAGCCCGCCGGTTCCTGCCGGAATCACCATACTGGAGAGACTCATGGCGGAAACCCTGATTTCTTACGATATCGACAAGTCCCCCGAAGAGCAGGACATCAAACCACACAACCGCTGGCATCCGGACATTCCGATGGCGGTCCACGTCAAACCCGGCGACGAGTTCCGTCTTGAATGCTGCGACTGGACCGGCGGCCAGATCGGCAATAACGACTCCGCCAACGACATCCGGGATGTGGACTTGACCAAAGTTCACTATCTGACCGGGCCTGTCTCGGTGGAAGGCGCTGAACCCGGCGACCTGCTGGTGGTGGACATCCTTGACGTGGGCCCTCGCCCTGATCAGCTGTGGGGGTTCAATGGACTGTTCGCACGCGAAAACGGCGGCGGGTTCCTGACTGAACACTACCCTGAAGCACGCAAGGCGATCTGGGATTTTCACGGGATCTATACCAGCTCCCGGCACATCCCGAAGGTTCGCTTCCCCGGGACGATCCACCCGGGGCTAATCGGAACGCTGCCCTCGCATGATCTGCTGGACAAGTGGAACAAGCGCGAGAAGGCACTGGTCGACACCGACCCGGATCGCGTACCGCCGCTGGCGACCCTTCCCTACGAAGAAACCGCGCTCATGGGCGGCATGCAGGGTGACGAGGCCAAACGCGCGGCATGCGAAGCCGCGCGGACCGTCCCCCCCAGAGAACACGGCGGAAACTGCGACATCAAGAACCTGTCGCGCGGCTCGCGCGTGTACTTCCCGGTCTACGTGAAGGGCGCCGGCCTGTCGGTGGGCGATCTCCACTTCTCGCAGGGCGATGGCGAGATCACCTTCTGCGGCGCAATCGAGATGGCCGGTGTAATCGACCTGAAGGTGGGACTGATCAAGGGCGGGATGGAGAAATACAACATCAGCAGCCCGGTGTTTCAACCCAGCCAGATCGACCCGCATTTCCGTGATTACCTGATCTTTGAAGGGATCTCGGTGGACGAACAAGGCAAACAGCACTACCTGGATGCACATGTCGCGTACCGGCAGGCCTGCCTCAATGCCATTGACTACCTCAAGAACTTCGGCTACTCGGGCGCACAGGCGTATTCGATCCTGGGCACCGCTCCGGTAGAAGGCCACATCAGCGGAATCGTCGACATCCCCAATGTTTGCGCGACGCTGTGGCTACCCTCGGAGATTTTCGAATTTGATATTCATATCTCCGACTCGGGCCCAACCATCGAAATCGGCGACGACGTCGATACCGCAACCGCAACCTGAGCCGAGTCCACCGCTTGCAGGCGGCCCCGGCCAATTGCCGGGGCCCTCTTTTCGGAGCCCGTCATGCCCCTGTACGACTATCGCTGCCCGAATTGTGGCGACTTCACGGAGTTCGGTCGGATGACCGAGTCCTCTTCACCGCAGTGCTGCCCGGAGTGCGGAACTGAAGCCCCCCGCTTGATCAGCGCCCCTCGACTCTCCCTGATGGATCCGTCCAACCGGGAGCGATGGGCACGCAACGAACAAAGCCGGCACGCCCCCAAGAAGGTCCGACGCAGCTCATGTGGCTGTAGCGGGACACACACCTGCGGAACACAGAAAGCCCAAGAGACCAAGTCAGCAGAAACCCAACACCCACCACTGAAAAAACAAACCAAAAAAACCGCCCGCCCCTGGATGCTCGGACACTAGTAGGGAAACACCTTTCCGTTCGAGAATTTCGCTCCTGAACGACTTCTGGAGCGATCATACCCTCCACTAGCGATCACCTTCGTTCCATCCGGGCCGTCAGCTGTGGCGGCCTGCTTTGAGGCGGTCGAGGCGCAGGCGCTCGCGGGTGTCGAACAGGCGGCGGGAGGCGAACCAGACCGCACCCAGGGTGCCCAAGCCGGTACCGGCGGTGATCAGGAACATGATCAGGATCTGGTACTTCACGGCCTCCACCGGCGGGGCGCCGGCCAGGATCTGGCCGGTCATCATGCCCGGCAGGCTGACGATGCCGGCGGCGGCCATGGCGTTGATGGTCGGCATCAGGCCGGAGCGCGCGGCCTCGCGGCGCATGGTCGTGACCGCCTCGCTCCAGGAGGCCCCCATCGCCAGCCGGCCCTCAATGGTGCGGCGCTCGCGCCAGACCGTCTGCGTCAGGCGGTCCAGCCCCAGCGCAATGCCGGTCATGGTGTTGCCGAGCAGCATGCCCAAGAGCGGGATCGCGTACTGCGGCTCCCACCAGGGGGTCGGGCCGACCATGGTGGTCAGCGCCAGCACGGTGACCGCGAACGCCGAGATGAACATGGTCACGGCACCAATGCCGTAGCCCCACAGCCCGGCGAAGCGGCGCTGCTGGCGCGCCATCACCTCGTAGCCGGCCACAGCGAGCATGATCACCGCCATCAAGGCTACCCAACCGAGCTGCGCATGGTCGAACAGCGTCTGCAGGATCAGCCCGACCAGCAGCAGCTGGATCACGGTGCGCGCCCCGGCGATCAGCAGGCTGCGCCCCAGCCCCATACGTGCCCAGACGGTCAGCCCTGCCAGCGCGACGACCAGCAAGGCCGCCAGCGACAGGTCCAGCGCGGAAAGCGAGATCAGTTCCACGCGGTCACCTCCAGCTTGCCGTTGGCGATGGTCAGGATGCGGCCGCCCAGGCGCTGACGCTGCAGGGTGTCGTGACTGACCCAAAGCGCTGCCGCGTCTTCCTCGGCGAGATACCCCCGTACCGCGCGTTCGATGCGTTTGGTGTTTTCCAGATCCAGATTGGCGGTGGGCTCGTCCAGCAACAGGACGCGCGGCTGGTTCAGCAGCGCGCGCACCAGCCCCAGGCGCTGCTTCTCGCCGCTGGAGAGGCGCTCGACCTCCCAGCCTAGAGAGGCCTCCGGCAACGCGACCTGCTCCAGCAGGTGCAGGGCCGCCGCGCGCGCGAAGTCCACTGGCAGGTGCTCGTCCACGCGCTCGCCCCACCAGGCAGTCTCCGCCGGTACGTACGCCACGCGCCGGCGCCAGTCGACCGGCGCCATGGCGTCCCGCGGTTGCCCGTTCAGCATCACCTCCCCCGTATTGGGGTCAAGGTCGGCCAGGGCCCGCAGCAGCAGGGATTTTCCGGAACCGGAGGCGCCCGTGACCTGCACCAGCTCCCCGGGCTGAAGCGCCAGATCCAGCGGGCCCAGATGGGCGGTTTTCAGTTGGCGAACATCCAGCAGGCGATCCATGCGACAGGGTTCCGGTGCGGCGAAATGGCGATCGTAACCGAAGCCGGGGCGGCGGGATGAATGGCCGGACGGGCAGGCGCTGCTTGCTGCGAGACGAACGGTCCGCCGTGAGGGGTGCCTCTGCGGATGTCGATCGCACTATCGGGCGCAGGCAGGGGCTTCGCGGGCGAGCCCGCTCCCATAGCTCTGGAAACAAAAAAAGGGCGCCCGGGAAGGGGCGCCCAAAGGCCAACATCCAAGTCCTGGGAGACTGTCTTGTCGGCGTCGGAGGAGACGATGTCGGGGCCGGGCCTGTGGCCCGACCCCGGTTCAGGTTAACGAGGGTTTATTGCTTCCCGGTGAACTCCGGGTAGGCCTCGAGACCGCACTCGGCGATGTCGGCGCCCACATCCTCGTCCTCTTCGCTCAGGCGGATGCCCATTACCGCCTTGAGGATGGCCCAGACGATCAGGCTGGCCACGAAGACGAAGACGAAGATGGCGAGGAGGCCCACCAGCTGAGCGACGAAGGTCGCATCCGGGTTGGACAGCAGCACCGCGAACACACCCCAGATACCGGCGGTACCGTGCGCGGAGATCGCGCCGACCGGGTCGTCGATCTTCAGCTTGTCCAGCGCGACGATCGAGAAGACCACGATCACGCCACCGATGGCACCGATGATCATCGCCAGGAACGGGCTGGGCATCAGCGGCTCGGCGGTGATGGACACCAGGCCCGCGACCGCGCCGTTCAGCGCCATGGTCAGATCGGCCTTGCCGAACACCAGACGGGTGGTGATCAGAGCGGCGACCACACCCCCGGCCGCGGCCAGGTTGGTATTGGCGAACACGGCGGCCACGGCATTGGCCGACTCGATGTCCGAGACCTTCAGCTCGGAACCACCGTTGAAGCCGAACCAGCCCAGCCACAGGATCAGCACACCCAGGGTGGCCAGCGGCATGCTGGAGCCCGGGATCGCGTTGATCTGGCCATCCTTGCCGTACTTGCCCTTGCGCGCCCCGAGGAGCAGCACACCGGCCAGCGCGGCAGCGGCACCCGTGAAGTGGACGATGCCGGAACCGGCGTAGTCCAGATAGCCGATCTGGTCGAGGATCCCGCCACCCCAGCTCCAGAAGCCCTGGATCGGGTAGATGAAGCCGGTCAGGATGACCGCGAAGGCCAGGAAGGCCCACAGCTTCATGCGCTCGGCCACGGCCCCCGAGAC
Source organism: Thioalkalivibrio sp. ALE31 (assembly GCF_000377405.1). Taxonomy (GTDB): domain Bacteria; phylum Pseudomonadota; class Gammaproteobacteria; order Ectothiorhodospirales; family Ectothiorhodospiraceae; genus Thioalkalivibrio. Next base: position 280,232 of record NZ_KB905023.1, read on the forward strand.
GATGGACATCGCGGTGGCCACGAACACGACCTGGAAGAAGAAGTCGGCACGATCGGAGTAGTAGATGTCGCCACCACTACCCAGTACGTCCGCGACCGCGTTGTCGCCCGAGATCAGGAAGCCCAGGCCCGGGATGATGGAGCTCAGGCCGTCGCTGTACATGATGTTGTAACCGATCAGCATGTACATGATGCTGGCAATCGAATACAGGGCGATATTCTTGGTTGCAATTTCGGCCACACTCTTGGTGCGAACCATCCCGGCCTCGAGCATCGTAAAGCCCGCGGCCATCCACATCACCAGCGCGCCGGCCACCAGAAAGTAAAAGGTGTCCATTGCGTAGGCGAGTTCGACAACTTGCTGTTCAATTTCCATGATTGGAATTCCTCTTTAAGGGACCCGGGGTTCGCATTAAAGCGCTTCGGTTCCGGTTTCGCCCGTACGAATACGGACCACCTGCTCGATCGGGGCGATAAAGATTTTTCCGTCGCCGATCTTTCCCGTACTGGCGGCCTTCGAGACGGCTTCGACCACGCGATCCACGAGCGAGTCGTCCACAGCAACCTCTAGCTTCACCTTGGGAAGAAAATCGACAACATACTCAGCTCCACGGTAAAGCTCGGTGTGACCGCGCTGTCGGCCGAATCCCTTTACTTCGGTCATGGTGATGCCTTGCACCCCAATCTCCGAGATCGCCTCGCGGACATCATCAAGCTTGAAGGGCTTGATCACGGCGGTAATCATTTTCATGGTTCACTCCTTGGGGCGGGCCCGCTCACCGCAAGCCCGCCATTGGGGTTTTGGATCAATGACCGGCTCAGAAATCGAGCGACCAGGCTACGTAGGCGCGAACATCCTCGCCAGACACATCGGCATACGCCAGATTCATGCTAAAGGAACCCATGCTCTCGGTATGCCGCGTCAGATTGGCGTGATAGTGCTCATAGCTGTCGGCATCACCATCGAAAGTCTGGTGGCCGATCATAAACCCGGTGCTCCAGACATCCGCGAACGGGACATCAAGACCCGCGTAGTAATAGGCACTGCCGCTCTCAAACAGGTCTTGATCGCTTTCTTCGTTCACTACGACCTTCACACCACCGTAAAACATGTCGTATGAGAGTTCGCCGTAGATCTCACCAAAGCCGACGTCCAACTCGGCATCCGGATAGAGGTAGTAGACATAGCCAACGTCGTAGCCGAGACCATTAGCGGCTTCGCCAGCGAATCCGGCGTAAAGGTCGAGCTCATAACTGGGGTCGGGGGCGCCATCACCCGCGAGGTTGGAGGCCCACGTCCCAACGTAGAAGCCGGACCCGTGGTTGTAATCGAACCCACCCTGGATCGCGGCGTCACCGCCCGTCTCCGAGAAACCCCGGAGTTCATAATCCGATGCGATCGTGATATTTCCGGAGAATTCGGCGGCGGCGGTAGAGGTGGCAAGCATGGCGCCAGTACCGCTCATCGCCAGAACTGCGGAAGCCAGGATGGAACGCTTGAATTTCTTCATTGGATGGATCTCCCTCTGGTTGATCGAGTGTCGCGTAGTCGACACCCGGTCCTTGCATGGGCTGTGCCAAGTATCGAAAGGGAGCAAAAATCGGCTTTTCGCAACACCTGTTGCGGCCCAACCACGGGCTTTTGCCTTTATTTGGTGCGCACTAAAAGTGCACACGCACCAAAAACGTGCGGAGACCGAGGACCTGAACCATGTTCGGGATTCCGGAAGGTTCAGTCCTTCGGCAAGCGGCGGAGTCGGAGAGGCAAATCGAGGCGGGGACAGGCGCGACCAACGCACACGCGGCCATGCGGGACGTACGGCGAACACCTCCCTGCCCTGCAGATCGCCACGTCGCCTCGCGACCCGCGATGACACAGCACGGCAGGGGGGGGGTGGCGCCGACCGGGGCAGCGCCCCGTCGCCGGCGCGGGTTTACGAGGAAAGGCTACCGCGTTCGATCTCGATGCCGACCTCGCGCACGCCGGGCACGGCACCGGGCTTGCCGAGTTTGATGCGCAGCCAGGGCGTGCCGAACTGGGCCATCAGGGCCTCGGCGATCTCTTCGGCCAAGGATTCCAGCAAGGCATGCGGTTCGCGCGTGACGATGGCACGCACGGCGTTGGCCACCGCCTCGTAGTCGACGGTGTCGCCGATCTCGCCGGAGTAGGCGGCGATGCGGGTATCGGCCGCCAGTTCGATATCGAATCGCAGGCGGCGCTGGATGCGCTGTTCCCAGTCGTAGACGCCAACAACGGCGTCAATCTCGAGGTCGCGCAGATAGATTCGATCCATGGGGTCGGCGGGCTCCTGTAGGTCGGCGCCTATCCTACTGCCCGGGCCACACGAGGTACACCGAGCCGCTATCATGGCGCCTCCCGATTACTACGAGACACGCATGAGCGAGCCCTTTCACGAACTCCCCTGGCCCGCCAACCCGGATGGCGAGCCCCGACGCATCGGCGTGGAGATCGAGATGGCCGGGGTGTCGCTGGAGACGATGGCCGAGACCGTGAAAGGCGAGTTCGGGGGCCACGTCGAATCGGACAACGCCTTCGTCTTCCACGTACGCGACACGGACGTCGGCGACTTCCAACTGGAGCTGGACGCCCGGGTACTGAAGGACCGCGGCTACCGCGAACACCTCGCGCGCCTGGGCATCGAGCTGGACGACTCCGACGAGGCCGCGCTGGAGCGCTGGCTCGCGGACGCCGCGGGCCGCCTGGTCCCGCACGAGATCGTGGCGCCGCCGATCGCGACGGCTGACCTTCCCCGCCTGGACCGGGTGCGCGCCGCCCTGCAGCAGGCCGGCGCACTGGGTACCGAACGCTCGTTTCTCTATGCCTTCGGGCTGCAGATCAATATCGAGGTGCACCGCACCGATGCCGAGTGGCTTCTGGCAATCCTACGCAGTTTCCTGCTGATGGTGGAAGTGCTCACTGCGGCGGGCGCCATCGACCTGGCGCGGCGCCTGTCGCCCTACATTCGGTCTTTCCCCGGCCCGTTTGTACGCTACGTGCTGGACCCGGACTTTCGTCCCGACCGGGAGGGCCTGATCGACGCCTACCTGGCGCACAACCCGACCCGCAACCGCCCGCTGGACCTGTTGCCGCTGTTCGCCCACCTGGACCCCGGGCGGATCGACGCGGCCCCCGTGGAGCACGAACTGATCAAGCCGCGGCCGGCCTTCCACTATCGCCTGCCGAACTGCGAGATCGACGACCCGGACTGGAGCCTCGCGCGGCCGTTCAACGGCTGGGTCGAGGTCGAGCGCCTGGCGGCGGACCCGGAACGCCTGGAGCGCCTGTCGCGGGAATATCTGGAACGCCCCGGCCAGGCCCTGGGCCGCTGGGCCGACGACTGGAGCCAGCGCCTCCGTGACTGGTTCTGAGCCCGACCGCACGACCACCGATACCGTGGCCGATACCGCGCCGCCGCGTCCACGCCGCCCGGTGATCGCCATTACCGGACCCGACCAGGGCGGCGGGCCCGCCTGGCTGTTTACCGCGCTCGCGGTGTGGCGCGCCGGCGGCCGTCCGCTGCGGCTGCGCCCGGGAAAACCCCGCAGTCACCGGCGCTTCGATGGTCTGGTGGTGGGCGGCGGGGCGGATGTGGATCCTGAGCTCTACGGCGAGACGCTCCCCGAGGGGCCGGATGCGGCCGCCATCCGCCAGGCGGAGCGACGCCTGTCGCAGCGCCTGATCGGCTATCTCTTCTACCCGGCCCTGTGGTTACTGCGCCGGTTATTCCAGTCCCATGGCGGCGTACTGGACACCGACCGCGACCGGCTGGAAAAGGCCCTGATCCATCGCGCGCTGGACGAGCACCGCCCGATCCTCGGCATCTGTCGCGGGATGCAACTGGTCAACGTGGTACGCGGCGGCACCCTGCACCGCGACCTGGCCGAGTTCTACGTGGAAACCCCGCAGGCCCGCAGCCTGCTGCCAGTCAAGCCGGTGGAGCTGGACCCGCGCAGCCTTCTGGCCAACATCCTGGGCGACACGACGCTCCACGTGAACGCGCTCCACAACCACGCCGTCAATGACCTGGGGCGGGACCTCAAGATCGCGGGCCGCGAATCGACCGGCGTGGTCCAGGCCATCGAGGCCGAACACGACTGGTGCATCGGCGTGCAGTGGCACCCCGAATACCTCCCACAGAAACGCCGCCACCAGCTCCTGTTCCGCGCCCTCGTCCAAGCCGCCACCCAAAACGGCTAAAAGACTGATTCACCACGAAGGCACGAAGAAAGGCGATTCACAGGAAGTCTGGAAGAAGAGAAGGTTTGCAGGTGAAGGGTCGAGTGCGTGACGGTCGCTCAAGGCACCATATCAACGTGCTGCTGGAGGCCGTCGCATCAGCCTTCTTCCGGTCTTAAAACCTTCCTGTGAATCGCTTTTGACCTGCCCTTCTTCGTGCCTTCGTGGGCTTCGTGGTAAAAAACGCCTTTCGACCTAGGTGGGATAGGGCACGTCCAGGCCGCCGAGGCCGCAGTAGCCGTTGGGGACCTTGGCGAGGTATTGCTGGTGGTAGTCCTCGGCGAAGTAGTACGCCGGGCCCTCGGCGATCTCGGTGGTGATCGCCCCGCGCCCGGCGGCGTCCAGCGCAGCCTGGAAACGCTCGCGGCTGGCCTCGGCAGCCGCCATTTGGTCCGCGTCGGTGGTGTAGATCGCGGAGCGGTACTGGGTACCGACGTCGTTGCCCTGGCGCATGCCCTGGGTCGGGTCGTGTCCTTCCCAGAAGGTACGCAGCAGCGCCTCCAGCCCGACCCGTTGCGGATCGAGCACCACCCGCACCAGTTCGGTGTGCCCGGTCTGGCCGCTACAGACCTCGCGATAGGTCGGGTTCGGGGTATAGCCGCCGCCGTAGCCCACGCTGGTGGAGTACACGCCCTCCTGCTGCCAGAACAACCGCTCGGCACCCCAGAAACAGCCCATGCCGAAATGGATCACCTGCATGCCCTCGGGGTACGGCGGGGCCAGCGGCGTCCCCAGGACCATGTGGCGCTCGGGGACCGGCATCGGCTCTTCGCGCCCGGGCAGGGCCTGTTCGGGGGTCGGCATGCGCGGCTCGGAAAAGGCGAACATCGGCGGCTCCGTCAGTCGGCCGGGACGAGCCGGATCAGCTCCCCCGGATTGTGGTCGGTCAGGATATAGATGGCCCCGTCATGGACGCGCACGTCCCGCACGCGGCGGTCGAGATCCGGCAGCACCTCGCTCTCGTTGACCAGCTCGCGCCCCTCGAAGGTCAGCCGGCGAAGGGTCTGATGCGCCAGGCCGCCCACGAGCAGATCGCCGTCCCAGTCGGCAAAGGCGGGATCGCGGAGGATCGCCATACCCGAAGGGGCGATGGAGGGCGTCCAGTGATACAGGGGCGATTCCATCCCCTCCTTCTCGGTCAGGCCTTCGCCGACCTGCCCGCCGGCATACTCCCGGCCGTGGGTAATGACCGGCCAGCCGTAGTTCAGCCCGGGCTCGATGATGTTCACCTCGTCGCCCCCGCGCGGTCCGTGCTCGTTCTGCCAGAAGGTGCCGGTCTCGGGGTCCATCACCATGCCCTGCGGGTTGCGCACCCCCCAGGCCCAGATCTCGGGGCGGGCATCGGCATCATCCACCAGCGGATTGTCGTCCGGGACGCGCCCGTCGTCATGCAGCCGGATGATGCTGCCGATATGGGTGGAGGTGTCCTGGGCATGATCGCGCTGGCCGCGGTCACCCACGCTGATGTACACATAACCCGTGTCATCGAACACGATGCGGCTGCCAAAGTGCCGCCCCCCGGAGACGCCCGGCTCGGCCGTGAACAGCGTCTCCACACCCTGAAGCTCACCGTCCTGGAAACGTGCGCGCGCCAGGCGTGTGGTGAGCCCGCCATCCACGGCTGCGGAATAGGTGAAGTACAGCCAGCGGTTCTCGGCGAAGTCGGGATGCAGCGCGAGGTCCAGCAGGCCGCCCTGGTTGCGCGCCTGCAGGTCGCCCGGAACACCGGACACCAACTCGCCCCGGCCGTCGAAGGACCCGGCGTCCTCGAACCAGCGCAGGGTGCCCGGGCGCTCGCTGATCAGGGCCCCGCCCTCCGGCAGAAACGCAATGGCCCAGGGGTGATTAAGCCCCTCATGCAGCACACTGGCTTGCAGGCCGTGCTCCCCGGCACCGAGCCCCTCGGCCGAGACCCCGGAGGATCCGGTACAGGCCATCACCAGACCGGCCAGCACGGGCGCCAGGGTGAGGCGGCTCGTCTTCATCGTGCGCGTCTGCATGGTTCACCTCCTTGGAAAATGCGATGCCTGCGGGGCGGGATACCGCTGGAGACTTGGGCGGCACGGCCAGGAGCCGTGCATCATTCATATCCTTTTGGGATGCCGCGGGGGCCTACGGGTTCCCCGGCTGGCAGACCGGACACCAGTAGGTCGCACGCAGGTGCTCGCCCAGTCGGGCATATTCGACCGGTGCCCCGCACTGGTGACAGGGCTCACCCCGACGACCGTAGACGTTCAGAAACGCCCCCGCCTCCGCACGCTCACGGGTAATCCGCGGCCCCGGCTTCACATTGCGCCGCAGCAGGCGCTCGGCATCGCGGTACAACCCGCACAGCATGGCCTCCGGCACCTGTGCCAGAGGGCGCAGTGGATGGCACCCCTGCAGGAACAGCACCTCGGACTTGTAGATGTTGCCGATCCCCGCCGCCAGGGACTGATCCAGCAGCACATCCACGATCGGGCGGGCTGAATCGGCACGATCGCGTACCCGGGCAACAACCGCATCCAGGTCAATCGCCGGGTCCAGCAGGTCGGGGCCCACCCGCGCATCCAGCCGGGGAACGTCCCGTGCGCCGTCCGCGCGCGGACGCCACTGCAGCTCACGCGGGTGGAAACAGACCAGCACGCGATCCGGCAGGCCCAGCACCGCCCACGCCCCGGCCGCCGGCTTGTGCCACGCCGCGCCCGGCGCATACTGGTGCCAGGTCCCGTACATCCCAAGATGGCTGCGCAACTGCCAGCGCCGCCCGTCCGCCGCCTCCAGGTCCAGCAGCAGGTGCTTGCCCCGGGCCTGCACGGCCTCCGCGGTCATCGCGCCGTGTTCCAGTAACGGATCTCCGCGGCGCACACGGGTGGCGACCCGGCTCAGCGCCACCCCCTCGAGCACGGGCCGCAGCGCCGCCGCCAGCTTGTGGATCGTATCGCCCTCGGGCATGGCACCCCATCTCCTTGAGCCGCATCCGGATCAAACGAATGCAATCGGGAACGCTGAGGCCGCCCCCCTTGAATGATTGGCACTCTTGGGCCAAATTCGGAAAACTTGTCAAGGTACAGGGAGGTACCTAGAATGAAAGATAGATCCGCCCTCGGCAGTAAGCCTTCTCTCAATGATTCAGGGAAGGCCGACCCCGAGGGCTCTTTGTTTCTGCGCCACGCAAGTCCTGCCGTGACTGCGGTGCTGGTCGACGCCGGCTTCTTTCTGGTTCGAAGCCGACGCATTTTCGGCAAGCAAGGCCCGGAAGAAACCGCGAAAACCCTCCACGGTCTCGCCCTTGATCATCTCAACGCCCCACGCAATGGGCCGCGGGTTTCCCGCCTCTATCGCATATTTGTCTACGACGCCCACCCGTCGAACTGGAAAGGACACACCCCACTAGGCAAGAGCCTGTCGACCAGGGGAACACTGATCAATGTACACGCTCGCGCTCGAGTCGCTTTTGCGTGCGAACAAGGCGCGGTGACTGCCGTGCAGTCATTCTGCACAAGGGAGCCGCAACGCCGTGCGCGCGCAAAAGCGGCCGAGCCTCCTGGGGTTGGCACCCCAGGTTCCCCGATCCTGCGTTGCGCCGCTTACAGGTAGAACCACTACCTGTTGCACAACGCGCCTTGTCTCGGAAAACCTGGGGTACCAACGCGAGTGTGTACATTGATCAGTGTTTCCCTGGGGCAGAAGCGAGGTCGCCGTATGGCGGCGGGCATTCCATGACGCACTTCGCAGCCAGCGAAAGGTCGCTTTGCGGCTCGGGGAGCTGCCGACCAACCATGTCCACTGGCGCCTGAAGCAACACGCGCTGCATGCACTCTGCCAGGGAGCGCGCGACTGGACGGACATCACCGACGCCGATTTCCACCTCGACCTGCGCCAAAAGGGCGTGGATATGCGATTGGGCATTGATATCGCCGCATTGTCGTTCAAGCAACAGGTGAATCAGATCATCCTGGTCTCGGGCGACTCCGATTTCGTTCCAGCCGCCAAACTGGCACGACGGGAAGGGATCGATTTCATCCTCGACCCCATGTGGGCAACCATCCGCCCAGACCTGCACGAACACATCGACGGTCTGAGAAGTGTTTGCCCGCGCCCGACGCCTGCGACTCCCTGACACCACCCAATAGCGCATGAAGGCGGTGGCTGATCAGCGCTTGCGGTCGGGGTACAGGCGCGGCTCGCCGGCGGGGCGGGTGCGGAACAGGCGCATGGACCACAGATACTGCGCCGGGGCCTGTTCGATGCCGCGTTCCACGGCTGCGTTCATATGTCGGGCATCCGCCTCGTCGTCGCCGGCGGGATAGTCCTCCAGCGGCGGCCACAGGCGCATCACGTACTGATCCGCCGCGGGGTCGTACCAGGCGAAGCTGGGGAGCACCGCGGCCTTCGACATGCGCGTCAGGCGCGCCAGCGCGGTCAGCGTGGCCTTCTTCACACCGAAGAAGTCGACGAAGACGGCGCCCTCGGCGCCCAGGTCCTCGTCCGGCAGGTAATAGAAGAACCGCCCGCGCTTGAGCTGGCGGATTGCCGGGCGCAGGCCCTGATCGCGGGCGAAGATGTCGCCGGAGTAGCGCGTCCTGCTGCGGTGGTTGATCCACTCCAGCACCGGGTTCTTCATCGGCTTGGCGAAGGACACGCCATCGAACATCTGGCTCATGCGCACGCCGCCGTAGTCCAGCGCCAGTGAATGCGGCGCGAGGATGATCACCGGGATGCCGGCCGAGCTCAGGCGCTCGTAATGTTCCAGGCCCTCGATGCGGATACGCGCGGCATGCTGCCCCGGCTTGCCGAACCACAACAGGCCATAGTCCAGCACGGTCTGTGCCTGGTAGCGGTAATAGGCCTCCAGGCGTTGCATGCGTTCGGCGGGGCTCAGCTGCGGGAAGCACAGCTCCAGGTTGCGTTCGGCCACCGCGCGGCTGCGCCCGGCAAAGCGCCGGATCAGCCGGCCCAGGCCACGGGCCAGGCCACGCACGGCCGGGCGCGGCAATTCCTGCAGCACCCACGCCAGGCCCAGCAGCAGCCAGCTGCCCCAGTAGCGCGGGGCGAAGTGGGCCGCGGTCAGCGGGGCCTGGTAGGCGCCGGCGTCCTCGCTCCGGCTTCGATCGTCGTCGGCTGCGCTCATGCGCCCCCGGAGCCGTCGCCCGGCCCGTCCGTGGCGGCCTGCTGCTTGCGGGCGCGCTTGGCGAAGACCTCCATCTCCTTCACCGCCTGCAGGTCGCCCTTCTCCGTGGCCACGCGAATGCCGCGCTCGCAGGTGGACAGCGCCGCCTCGGGGCGCTCGAGCTGGACCAGCGTCTTCGCCAGCAGTTTCCACGCCGCGGAGTACCCGCCGTCCAGTTCCAATGCGCGCTCGAGGTGCGGAACGGCGGCCTCGAGCTGACCGTCGGTCGCCAGGGCGTTGCCCAGCGAGAAACGCAACATGGCGGAGTCCTGTCCGCCATCGAGCATGTTCTGGAAACGTTCGATCATGTCGCTCATGGGGCACCTCCCGCGCCGCCGGTCAAACGATGCGTTCAGGCTAACGCCGCCAGAAGGCGGGCGACAGAAGCACCAGCACGGTAAAGATTTCCAGCCGCCCCATCAGCATGGCGAGCACGAGAACCCATTTGCTGAAATCGTTGATTGACTGGAAATTGGGCCCGACCTCACCCAGCCCGGGGCCGAGGTTGTTCAGCGTGGCCGCGACCGCGGAAAACGACGTGACCTGATCGAGCCCCGACGCCATTAGCGCCAGCATCATCACCACGAATACCATCACGTAGGCCGCGAGAAAGCCCCACACCGCCTGCACGACGCGGTCCGGTGCCTCCTTGCCGTTCACCTTGACCGTGATCCGCGCATGCGGATGGATCAGCCGCTTGATCTCGCGCAGGCCCTGCTTGGCCAGCAACAGCACGCGCACCACCTTCATGCCGCCGCCGGTGGAGCCGGTACAGCCGCCGATGAACGACAGGAAGATCAGCAGTACCGGGAGGAAACCGGGCCACAGATAGAAGGCATCCGTGGCATAGCCCGTGGTGGTCGCGATGGACACGACATGGAAGATCCCGCGCCGCAGCGCATCCCCGAGCTGATCGGTAAACCCGCTCCAGAGCATGAAGGCAACCACCAGCACCGTTGCGGAACCCAGCACCAGCAGATAGGCGCGCAGCTCCTCGTCGCGCCGGTAGGGCTTCCAGGTCGCCCGATGCAGTACCAGGAAATGCAGGGCGAAGTTCATCCCGGCCAGCACCATGAAGGCAATGGCGACGATCTCGATGGCCACCGAATCGAAATGACCGATGCTGGCGTCATAGGTCGAGAATCCGCCAATGGCGACCGTGGTAAACGAATGCGCCACCGCGTCGAAGGCATCCATGCCGGCGGCCCAGTAGGCCAGCGCGCAGGCCACGGTCAGGCCCAGGTAGATGTACCAGAGGTTGCGCGCGGTCTCGGCGATGCGCGGGGTGAGTTTATTGTCGCGGATCGGCCCCGGGGTCTCGGCCTTGAACAGCTGCATGCCGCCGACGCCCAGCAGCGGGAGGATGGCCACCGCCAGCACGATGATGCCCATGCCCCCCATCCACTGGAGTTGCTGGCGATACCACAGGAGCGCCCGCGGCAGGTCATCCAGCCCGGTCAGTACCGTGGCCCCGGTGGTGGTCAGCCCGGACATCGACTCGAAGGCCGCATCGGTAAAGGAGATCTGCAGACTCGGATCGAGGAACAGGGGCGTCGCCCCGGCGATGCCCAGCCCCAGCCAGAACAGCACCACCAGGATGAAGCCGTCGCGCGCCTGCAGTTCCCGACGCATCCGGTACAACGGGGCCCACAGCAGCCCGCCAATCAGCAGGAGCAGGGCAAAGGCCTGCAGGAACACCAGCGCGGTGGCCTCCCCGTACAGGAAGCCGATGGCCGCCGGCGGGAGCATCGCCAGACTGAACAGCGTCAGCAGAACACCCAGCAACCGGGCGGTGGAGGCAAGATGAAGCATCTGCGCCTCCCGCCTAGAAGAACAGTGCCGTGGGCTGGAACAGGCGCTGGACCTGCTTCACCTTGCGCCGGTCGGTCACGAACAGGATCACATGGTCGCCGGCCTCGATGACCGTGTCCCGGTGCGGGATGATGACCTCCTCCTCGCGGACCACCGCGCCCAGGCTCGTACCCTCGGGGAAGTCGATCTCGTCGACCCGCCGCCCGACCACCTGCGAGGTGCGCGCATCGCCGTTGACCACCGTCTCGATCGCCTCCGCCGCCCCGCGCCGCAGGGTATGCACGGTGGCAGTACCACCCTCGCGCACCCGCGCCAGCAGGGCCCCGATGGTCGCCTGCTGCGGCGAGATCGCGACATCGATGGTCCCGCTCTGCAGCAGGTCCACGTAGCTGGGACGATTGATCAGCGACATCACCTTGCGCACGCCCCAGCGCTTGGCCAGCATCCCGGCAAAGATATTCGCCTGGTCGTCGTTGGTGACCGCGCAGAACACATCGCTGTGCTCAACGTTGATGGACTCGAGGAAGCGGTCATCCGAGCTGTCCCCGTGCAGCACCAGCACATTGCTGGGCAGCGTCCGCGCCAGGTGGTCGGCGCGCTCGGAGTCACGCTCGATCACCTTGACCCGGTAGCGCTTGCTGAGCGTCTCGGCGAGCCGCTCGCCGATGTTGCCGCCGCCCGCGATCAGGATGCGCTTGTAGGGCTTCTCCAGCTTGCGCAGCTCGGACGTCACCGCGCGGATGTTCTTCTTCGCCGCGACAAAGAAGACCTCGTCGTCCGCCTCGATCACCGTGGAACCATCCGGCTGAATCGGCCGGTCCTTGCGGAAGATCGCGGCCACCCGGGTATGGATCCCGGGCATGTCGCTTTGCAGGTTCTTCAGTTCGTGGCCGACCAGCGGCCCGCCGTAGTAGGCCCGCACGCCGACCAGGGATACCCGCCCCTCGGCGAATTCCAGCACCTGCAGCGAGCCGGGGTGCTCGATCAGCCGCTGGATATGGCTGGTCACGATCGCCTCGGGCGAGATCAGCATGTCCACCGGCATCGCATCCTGGGCGAACAGCGCCGGGGTCTCGTGATAGTCGCGCGCCCGTACCCGGGCGATCTTGGTCTCGACGTTGAACAGCGTGGAGGCCACCTGGCAGGCCACCATGTTGGTCTCGTCGGAATTGGTCACCGCGATCAGCATGGACGCGTCCCGCGCCCCGGCCGCCTCCAGCACCGACGGGTGCGCAGCGAAGCCGTGTACCGTTTTTATGTCGTAGCGGTCTTCCAGGTCCGCCAGCATCTCGGAGCGATAGTCGACCACGGTGATGTCGATCCCGTCGGCGCTCAGCGCCTCGGCCAGCGACTGGCCGACCTGCCCGGCCCCGAGGATGATGATGTGCTTCATGCGTCTCCCGTCCCGGAGCGGATTCAGCTATCGGATTTCACACGCTTGGGGTCGATCCCCAGCGCCTTGAACTTGCGGTACAGATGGGTGCGCTCCAGTCCCACCCGTTCCGCCAGGCGCGTCATGTTGCCCTCGGAACGCTCCAGCTGCTGCTGCAGATACTCGCGCTCGAACTGCTCGCGCGCCTCGCGCAACGGCAGGTCGGGGATGGCCACTGTGCCCTCGCCAGCCTCCTCCGCGCGCTGCGGCTGCCCGCTGAGGGTGCGTTCCACCTCGTCGCGGGTAATCTCGTCGCCGGAGCCCAGGATCATCAGCCGCTGCACCAGATTGCGCAGTTCGCGCACATTGCCGGGCCAGTGGTACTGCTGCAGCCGCTCCAGTGCCGGGCGCTGGAAGGCGCGCACCGGCAGGCCCTCCTGCTGGTGCAGGTGGCGCATGTGGCATTCCAGCAGTTCGGGGATATCCTCCGGGTGCTCGCGCAGTGGCGGGATCGCCAGCGGCAGTACGTTGAGCCGGTAATAGAGGTCCTCGCGGAAGTGGCCCTGCTCCACCGCCTCGGCCAGGTCGTACTGGCTGGCCGCGATCACGCGCACATTCACGCTGATCGGCTGGTTGCCGCCAATGCGCGTGATGCGCTGGGTGTCCAGCGCGTGCAGCAGCCGCCCCTGGGTCTGCAGGTCCATCTCCGCGACCTCGTCGAGGAACAGCACGCCGCCCGCCGCCTGCTCCAGCAGGCCATAGCGCACATGCTCGCCCTGCTCGCTGCCGAACAACTCGGCAATCGCCTCCTCGCCGGACAGCGAACCCACTGAGACCACGATGAACGGGCTCTCGCGCCGCGCGCTGCGCGCATGCAGCAAGCGCGCGAAGGTCTGCTTGCCCACCCCCGGCTCGCCGGTGATCAGCACCCAGGTATCGTGCTGCGCCATGCGCTGCACCTGGTCGCGCAGGTTCACCATGGTGGCGCTGCTGCCGACCGGGTCGTGCACGGTGCCGGCATGGCGTTTCAGGCCCACGTTCTCGCGCTGCAGGCGCGCGGCCTCCAGGGCGTTGTTCAGGGTGATCAGCAGCTTGTCGATGGACAGCGGCTTCTCGATGAAGTCGTAGGCCCCGAGTCGCGTGGCGTCCACGGCGGTCTCGACATTGCCATGGCCGGAGATCATCACCACCGGGCAGGGCAGGCCCTCGTCGTCGCTCCACTCCTTCAGCAGCGAGATGCCGTCGCCGTCCGGCATCCAGACATCCAGCAGGATCAGATCAGGACGGCGGCTGCGGCGCTGGGCCTTGGCCTCGGCCACGGAGCCGGCAAGGGCTACCTGGTAGCCCTCGTCCTCCAGCACATCCTGCAGCAGCATGCGGATGTCCGGCTCGTCGTCGACCACGAGTATGTAGGCTTCGCTCATTCGGGCTCCTCGTGAACCACCGGACCATGCTCCACCGGAATGCGGATGCGGAAGACCGCCCCATGCCGCCCGGATTCCGCATTATGGCACTCAATCATGCCGCCATGCTCCTCCACGATCTTCTGTGCGACCGCCAGACCGAGACCGGTTCCACGCGGTTTGTCGGTGGTGTAGGGCTCGAAGATGCGTTCGAGGAACTCCGGCTTGATGCCGGGACCGGTGTCGGTCACCCGCAGCTCGATGTGCGGACCCGCCGGGTCGTCGAGGTAGGCAGTGGCCACATGCACCTCCATGTCCTCGTGGCCCTTGCCCGCCTCCAGCGCGTTCTTGATCAGGTTGTGCAGCAGCTGGCGCAGGCGCCCGGCGTCGCCATGGATCCGCGGCAGTTCCGCATCCAGCGTGACATCCACGCGCGAGCGGCCGTCCTGGTCGAGGTACAGCTCGCAGACATCGCGGATCAGCTGGTTCAGGTCCACCGAGGCGCGCTCCAGCTGCGGCGCCTGGGCATAGTCGCGGAAGGCGTTGACCAGGGTCTTCATCGCCTCCACCTGCTGCACGATGGTGCCGGTGGCACGGTCCAGCACCTCGCGGTCGGCTCCCTCCAGCACCTTGCCCAGGCGCCTCGAGAGGCGCTCGGCGGAGAGCTGGATCGGCGTCAGCGGGTTCTTGATCTCGTGTGCCAGACGCCGCGCCACCTCGCCCCAGGCCGCGTCGCGCTGGGCCTTCAGGAACTCGGTCATATCGTCGAACACGATGGCGTGCAGGCCGCGGCTGGAGCCCGAGGTCGGCAACCACACCGCGCGGGTCATCAGTACCTTGCGCCCGCTGCGGGTAAAGACGACCACCTGACGCGACCATTCGGCCTCCTGGCGCACCAGGGCGTCGCTGATCGCCTCGAAGAACTGTGCGACCAACGGGCACTCGTCACCCAGCTCGGACATCACCCGGGTGCGCGCGCCCTGCAGGTCGCATTCCAGGATCTCGCTGGCCGCGGCATTCGCCGTGCGCAGGCGCAGGCTGCCATCCAGCGCCAGTACGCCGGAGCGCAGATGCTGCAGCACGCTCTCCAGATAGGCGCGCTCGGCGTCCAGCAGGCGGCGGTTGCGCTCGGCCTCGTCGCGCGCCTCGTTCAGGGTGCGAGTCATGGTGTTGAACGACTGCACCAGGAAGCCCAGCTCGTCGGCGCGCTGCACCGCGAGGCGCGTGCTGTAGTCGCCCTGCGCCACCATGCGCGTGCCCTGCACCAGATCGGAGATCGGGCGCACCATGCGCCGCGCCACCAGCAGACCGGCCCACAGCGCGGCCATCAGCGAGATCGCCAGCGCCAGTGACAGGGTAAACACAAAGCCCTGAATCATCGGCCCGCGCAGGTAAGCGAACTCGCGGTAATCGGCGAAGGCGTCCTGAACCCGCAGCGACAGCGCACTCATGCGCGGATCCACCGGGTAGATGCCCTGCAGGATGCGATTCTCCGAGCCCGGGCGGCGACTGCTGGTGGTGGCCACCACGCGGATGATCAGCGAGCCGTCGGACTGCGGCTCCAGGCGCGAATACGGCTGCTCCGGGCGCACCCGCATCAGGATGTCGGAGCCCGGCGGGGTCGGCAGACGGCGGATCGGGCTGTCGGTACTGGAGGCGATGATGCGGTTGTTCGAACCGACCAGCGTCAACTCCTGCGCCCCGACCTGGCGGCGATAGTCGTTCAGCGCCAGCGGAACCAGGCCTTCCGAGACCCCCTCGAGGTCGCTCATCAGTTCCTGGGTCTCGGTCGCCAGCTGGCGCACCCGCAGATCCAGCGACGAGCGCGACAGCTCCAGCGCATCCTCCAGCGCCGACTCCACGCGCACGTCGAACCAGGAATCCACGCCCTCGTTCAGGAACTTGAAGGAGAAGTAGTAGACGACCGACACCGGCAGCACGGCCACCAGCATGAACACCGCCACCAGGCGCAGCGTCAGGCGGCTGCCGGGCACCCCGCGGCGATACTGGATCGCCATGCGCACGAGCTGATAGATAATCAGCCCGCCCAGCACCACCAGCACGGCCACATGGAACACCAGCAGCCACAGGAACACCTGTTCGAAGCGCGCCTGGTTCTGGGCCGCATCGCCCATCACCACCAGCGAGGTCAGCAGCAGCGCGAACAGGAGCCCGATGCCGAGGAGCCCCCACGGGAAGCCTCTTAGGGAAACGCTGGTCAACGTACACCCTCGCGTTGGTATCCCAGATTTTCCGAAACAAGGCGCGGTCCGCAGCCGGTAGCCATTCTACCGGCAAGGGCCGCAACGCCGGATCGGGGAACCCGGGGTACCAACCCCAAGGGGCTCGGCCGCTTTCGCGCGCGCAAAAGCGACTCGAGCGCGAGCGTGTACGTTGACCAGCGCTTCCCTAATCCAGCGACCATCGCCGCCACTCCTGTCGGGTCGTCAGATCACCGCGCAAACCGGCATCCAGCTGCAGGGGCAGCGGCAGCGCGGAATACACCAGCGTCAGCCGCGCCGCGAGATCGAACTCGCCGGGATTCTCGCGCACCGCGTCCGGAACCTCGTCCAGACGCAGCCGCCCCAGCCGCCGGGCGACCAGGTCCAGGGCATCCCCCAGGGTCGGTTTCAGGTCCATGCGCTCGTCGGTCACCGCGGTTACCAGATAGTGCCGATTCAGGGCGAAGTATTGCAGCTGGACGCGACGCGTCTCGCTGGCAAGGGTATCGCGCCCGACCCGCCGGCCGCGTTCCAGCCGCGTCTGCGCCTCGAACTCCAGCGTCACGCCGTTGGCCAGGGCGTCCTCCAGCACCGCGGGCAGGCGCATGTCGATATCGAGGCGCACCAGCACGGTGGCATCATCCAGCCACATGTGATTCGCGGCGCGGATCTCCACCGCGCTCGCCGTCACCGGCAGCGCCAGCAGGGCCAGTAGCCCGCACAGCGCCGTCAGGGGCCCGCCCCGCCACGATGAACGCCCCGGCATCAGGGGGCCTGCTTCTCCAGCAGCGCGTAATAGAAGCCGTCCCCGTCCTCGAGCCCCAGCGGCAGCGTTACACCTGCCGCGCGGGGCTTGCTGCCGGGGATAGCGTACTCGCCCTCCAGCGGCCGGGCGCGGGCATCCGCGGTCGCCGCGACGAACGGGGCGACCACCGCCTCGTTCTCCGCCGACAGCAGCGAACAGGTGGCATACAGCAACCGGCCGCCCGGGCGGAGCAGCTTCCAGGCGCCGGCCAGCAGGCGGGCCTGCTCCGCCGCCAGGCGCGGGATGTCATCGGCCCGGCGCAGGGTCTTGATGTCCGGATGACGCCGGATCACGCCGGTGGCGGAACAGGGAACATCCAGCAGGATCGCGTCGAAGGGCTCGCCGTCCCACCAGTCATCGGTGGCGTCCAGATCCGCCGCGACCAGGCGGGCGTCATAGCCCAGCCGGTCGAGGTTCTCGCGTACCTGTTCCAGGCGTTCGGGGTCGTTGTCCAGCGCGGTGAGATCCAGATCGCCACCCGCGTGTTCCAGCAAATGCCCGGTCTTGCCGCCGGGTGCCGCACAGGCGTCCAGCACCCGTTCGCCGGGCCGCGGCCCCAGCAACGGCCCGGCCCATTGCGCCGAGGCGTCCTGGACCGAAAGCGCCCCGTCAGCGAACCCCGGCAGGGCGGCCACATCGACCGGGTCATCCAGCGTCAGCGCGCTGGCCAGCGCCGGGTACGCGCGCCCCGGGATACCGGCGGCGGACAGGGCCTCCAGCGCCGCTTCGCGACTGCCACGGTGCAGGTTGACCCGCAGGGTCATCGGCGCGGGGCGGGTCGAGGCCTCCAGCAGCGTCTCCCAGTCCTCCGGCCAGGCATCGCGAATCGCCTCCAGCAGCCATTCCGGGACCGCATAGCGCAGCACCGGGTCGCCCTCGATCCGGCTCGCCAGTTCGTCCTGCTCGCGCAGGGCGCGGCGCAGTACCGCGTTGATCAGGCCCACCGCGCCAGGGCGATGGATCTCGCGCGCCAGCTCGGCGGTCTCCCGCACCGCCGCGTGATCGCGCGTCCCGAAATGCAGCACCTCGGCCAGTCCCTGCGCCAGCAGCACACCAATCACGGCATCCTTCTTGCGCAGCGGCCGATCCAGAAAGCCATCGACCAGCCCCGCCAGCTGCGGGTACCAGCGCAAGGTGGTGTAGGCGAGCGCCTGCACCCAGGCGGCATCGCGCGCCGCCAGCCCTTCGGTCACCAGCTCCACCGCCCGGGTCAGCGACTGCCCCTGCAGCACTACGCGCTCCACCGCCTCCAGCGCGCGCTGACGCGGCGAGCGCGAATCCACCCGCGAGGGCACCACGCGTTTCGGCTTGCCCGCCATCAGACCGCCCCGGTCAGGGTTTGGCCGGGCAGGTCCGCATTGCGGGCCCAGTCCGCCGCCGCGACCGGGCGGCGGCCGGGCAGCTGAACGGTCCGCAGGCGCAGGATGCCGTCGCCGGTGGCCACATCCACGCCCTCCGGGCAGGCATCCATGATCGTTCCGGGCGTTGCATTCGCCGCGACCTCCAGCGGGGTCGCCGCGTAGACCCGCAGCGCCTGCCCCTGCCAGCCGGCCTGCGCCACCGGCCAGGGGTTGAAGGCCCGCACCTGTCGATCCAGGGCCGCGGCCGGCTGCGACCAGTCCATCCAGGCCTCCTGTTTCTCCAGTTTTCGGGCGTAGCTGGCCTGCGCATCATCCTGGGGCCACGGTGCGGAGGCACCCGCGGCAATCGTCGGGAGCTGCTCCACCAGCAGCTCCGCCCCCTCGCGGGCGAGGACATCGTGCAGCTCACCGGTGGTGGTCTCCGGTGTAATCGGGACGCGACGGCAGGCGTGCACCGGGCCGGCATCCAGCCCCGGGGCCATCTGCATCAGGCAGACACCGGTCTCTTCGTCCCCCGCGAGAATCGCGCGATGGATCGGCGCCGCGCCGCGCCAGCGCGGCAGCAGCGAGGCATGGATATTGAGCCCGCCCAGCGGCGGGATCGCGAGTACGGCGCGGGGCAGGATCAGCCCGTAGGCTGCGACAATCAGGATGTCCGGGCGCCAGGCGGCAAGTTCGGCTTGGGCCTCGGCGGACTTCAGGCTCTCCGGCTGCACCACCGGCAGGCCGGCGGCCTCGGCGACCTGCTTGACCGGGCCCGGACGCAGCTTGCGCCCACGCCCCGCCGGTCGGTCCGGCTGGGTATAGACCGCGACCGGGGCATGCCCGCCGTCGATCAGGGCCTGCAGCGCGGGAACCGCGAAATCCGGCGTCCCGGCATAGACAATGCGCAGGGACTCGACGTCCGTGTCGGCCACTCCCATCAGACCGCGGGGACCGCGGTCTTGTCACCGGCTCCGGAGCGCCCGCCCTGCTTCTCCAGCTTCTTTCGGATGCGGCTGCGCTTCAGGCTGGACAGGTAATCGACAAACAGCTTGCCGTCGAGGTGGTCAATCTCGTGCTGGATGCACACCGCCAGCAGGCCATCGATGTCCAGCTCGAAGGGCTGGCCGTCACGCCCCAGGGCACGCACGCGAATCCGGTCGGCGCGCTGCACCTTCTCGTAGAAGCCGGGCACGGACAGACAGCCCTCGTCCATTTCCTCCTCACCGGAGGTCTCGAGGATCTCCGGGTTGATCAAGGCATGCGGCTCGCTCTGGTCCTCGGAGACATCCGCGACCAGCACACGCTTTTGCACGTTGATCTGGGTGGCGGCCAGACCAATGCCGGGCGCGGCGTACATGGTCTCGAACATGTCGTCCACCAGGGTGCGGATTTCGTCGTCCACCTCGGCGACCGGCTCGGCCTTCAGCCGCAGCCGGGGGTCGGGGAAGTGCAGGATTTCACGCTTGGCCATGAAAAAACCTCAAACTTTGTACTGTACAGATGTCGCAATTCTGCTAACGTTGGACCGCAATATCCGCGGAATTGCGTCATCCGATTGGGGGCCGGGCCACAGGAAGGCTCGGGGAGCGCGCGGACCTGACAGGGGACACCAAATGTACAAGACCAGGGCCACCACGACCTTCGTTCTGCCGGGCATTCTGTTCAGTGTAACGCTGTTGCTGGGCGCCTGCGCGGCCACACCCGAGAACGGCGGCGGCGAAACGACCGCCTCCGATTCCGGCACGGCGCAGGCCGAAGCCCGCCCGGCGCGCGAAGCCCAGGATGAACGCTCGCCCCCCGAGGCCGAGCCGGAGATCCGCGAATCCGCGCCCGAACGCTACGTCGTGAAGAAAGGCGACACCCTCTGGGACATCTCCGCGATGTTCCTGCAGGACCCGTGGTACTGGCCGGAGATCTGGCTGGTCAACCCGGAGATCGAGAACCCCCACCTGATCTATCCGGGTGACGTGCTGAGCATCCACTACGTGGACGGCCGGCCGCGCATCACGGTCGACGGCGGGCCGCGGGTGCGCCCGACGCATCGCCTGTCACCGGAAGCACGGGTGGTGGAGCGCGACGAGGACGTCTCCCCGATCTCCACCCTGCAGTCGTTCATGTTCCGTCCACAGGTGCTGGACGAGGAAACCCTGGAAAACGCCCCCTACATCCTCGCCTCGCAGGACGAGCGCGTGATCTTCGGCCCAGGCGACCGGGTGTATGTGCGCAACGCCGAGGACACCGAACGCTACGAGCTCTATCACATCGTTCGCCACGACGGCGCACTGACCGATCCGGACACCGGAGAGGACCTGGGCGTCGCCACCCTGCCGGTGGGCGAGGCCGAGATCATCGAGCCGGGCAACGTCGCCCGCGCCGACATCCGCAAGGGCGAGCGCGAGGCCATCCGCGGTGACCGCCTGGTCCCCTACGCCGAAGAGCAGGACATGCTGTTCGACATCGGGCGCCCGCCGGCTGGTACCGAGGGCACGATCATCTCGCTGTTCGACGCCCTCAGCCAGATCGGCCAGCTGCAGGCCGCCATCATCAACCGTGGTGAACGCGACGGCATCGAAAACGGCCAGGTCTTGACCGCCTTTACCGCCGGGCGCGAGGTCCGCGACCCGATCAGCGATCGCGCCAACGAGGTGGTCACCCTGCCGGAAGAGGAAGTCGGCACCGTCATGGTCTTCCAGACCTTCGAGAAGGTGTCCTACGTGCTGGTGACCGAGGCCGAGCGCACCCTGCGCGAGGGCGACAAGGTTCGCACCCCCTGACCGGGCCTGCGGCCAGGCTGCATGCGTGATGCCGGCGCGACAGCCGCCCCGCACGAGGACTGGCTGCAACTGATCAACACCCCAGGCCTCGGCCCGCGGCGCCTGCTGCAACTGGTCGAGGCCTTCGGCTCCCCGGGCAACGCCCTGGCCGCCCCCGCGGCCGAATGGCAGCGCGCGGGCGTCGACCTCAAGCTGGACACCACCGCCCATAAAGCCCGCGAGGCCGGGGCGCAGGCCGACCAGGCCTGGCTGGATGCCGACCCCCGGCACACATTGCTGTGTCTGGACGACCCCGACTACCCGCCCCTGCTGGCGGAACTCCCCGACCCGCCCCCGGTGCTGTACCTGAACGGCGCGCGCGAGCTGCTGCGCAGCCCGCAGGTGGGCATCGTCGGCAGCCGCGAGGCCACCCCGCAGGGCGAGCGCCTCGCCACGGAATTCGCCCGCGAGCTGGCCGGGGCCGGGCTGACGGTCACCAGCGGCCTGGCCCGGGGCATCGACGGCGCCGCCCACGAAGGCGCCCTGGCCGCGCCCGGCGGGCGCACCATCGCGGTCGTGGCCACCGGGCCCGACCGCATCTACCCCGCCCAGCACCGGCGCCTGGCGCACCGCATCGCGGACCATGGCTTGGTGGTCTCGCTGTGGCCCACCGATACCCGGCCGCTGGCGCGGAACTTCCCGCAGCGCAACCGCGTGATCAGCGGCCTGTCACTGGCGACCCTGGTCGTCGAGGCGGCGCTGAAGAGCGGATCCCTGATCACCGCACGGCTGGCTGCCGAACAGGGGCGCCAGGTCTATGCCGTCCCCGGTTCGGTGCTGAGCCCGACCAGCCGCGGCTGCCACCGGCTGATCCGCGATGGCGCCCAGCTGGTGGAGTCGGCCGAGGAGATCCTGGATGACCTCGCGGACTGGCTGGGCGTCGCGCCCGATGCGCCTCCGGCCGCGGCCGAACCCGCCTCCGACCCGCTGGATCCGGAGCAGGAACGCGTACTGAACGCGATGGGATTCGACCCGGTCCCGCTGGAAACCCTGCGCGAACGCACCAAATTGACCATCGAACAGCTTTCATCCATGCTGGTTTTGCTTGAACTCCATGGCCGTGTGGCCGCCCTCGACCACGGGCGTTACCAGCGCCTCGACGCAGGATCCCCCGAATCATGAACGAGAATGTGCTGGATGTGCTCATGTATCTCTTCGAGCACACCATCGACGAGGAATCCGACGAGGAGCCGGACCGCTCGGAGCTGGAACGCCACCTGGTGGAGGCCGGCTTTGCCCGCCGCGAGATCGACCGCGCTCTGGGCTGGCTGGACCGCCTGATGAGCGAGGCCCCCCTGGCCGGGCGCGGCGGCGACGGCGCCGCCCAGCGGATCTATGCCCCGGAAGAGCAAAAACGCCTGGATACCGAGGCCCATGGCTTCCTGCTGCACCTGGAGCAAAACGGCCTGCTGACCGCCGGCACCCGCGAGCTGGTGCTGGACCGCGTAATGGAGCTGGACGCCGAGGAGATCGACCTCGACCAGCTGCGCTGGGTGGTGCTGATGGTGCTGTTCAACCAGCCCGACGACGCGATCGCCTATTCCCGCCTGGAAGAGGTCATGCGCGACGATGCCGGCCCCGCGGCCGTGGATTATCTGCACTGATTTCTCCGTCTTGCGAAAGGCGCGCGGTAGCCAACGGGCATTTCCTCCTCTAGTCTTTAGCGCCCGTGAACCCGGTCGCTGCCATGCGACCGCGATCGCCCCGATACGGAACCCGCTGCCACGGAGACGGTCCCGAGCGACATGAGCAAGCACCTCGTCATCGTAGAGTCGCCCGCCAAGGGCAAGACCATCGAGAAGTATCTCGGCCCGGACTACCAGGTCATGGCCTCCTATGGCCATGTGCGCGACCTGGTGCCCAAGGAGGGCGCGGTGGACCCGGAGAACGGGTTCCGCATGAAGTACGACGTGATCGAGCGCAGCGAGAAACAGATCGAGGCGATCGCCAAGGCGCTGAAGAAATCCGACGACCTGATCCTTGCGACTGACCCTGACCGTGAAGGCGAGGCGATCTCCTGGCATCTCTACGAGGTGTTGCGTGACCGCGGCCTGCTGGACGATCGCGGCGTGCATCGCGTCGTGTTTCACGAGATCACCAAGAAGGCGATCCAGCAGGCGATCGAGGAACCGCGCGACCTGGCCAAGCCACTGATCGATGCCCAGCAGGCGCGCCGCGCGCTGGACTACCTGGTCGGCTTCAACCTCTCCCCGCTGCTGTGGCGCAAGATCAAGCGCGGCCTGTCCGCCGGGCGCGTGCAGAGCCCGGCGCTGCGCATGATCTGCGAGCGCGAGAACGAGATCGAGGCCTTCGTCCCTCGCGAATACTGGACCCTGGATGCGAAGGTCGAGCGCCAGAGCCAGCCGTTCACCGCGCGCCTGACCCACCTGGACGGCAACAAGCTGGACCAGTTCGACCTGAACAGCGCCGAGCTCGCGCACGATGCCCAGAAGCGTCTGACCGACGCCGCGAATGGCGAGCTGCGCGTCGCCAAGGTCGAAAAGAAGCAGCGCCGCCGCAACCCGGCGGCGCCGTTCACCACCTCGACCCTGCAGCAGGAGGCCTCGCGCAAGCTGGGCTTCACCGCATCGCGCACCATGCGCACCGCGCAGCAACTATATGAAGGCATCGATCTGGGATCCGGCGCGATCGGCCTGATCACCTACATGCGTACCGACTCGGTGGCCCTGGCCGGCGAGGCGATCGGCGAGATCCGCGGCCTGATCGAGGAGCGCTACGGGGCCAACAACGTCCCCGACAGCCCGCGCCAGTACAAGACCAAGTCGAAGAACGCGCAGGAGGCCCACGAGGCCATCCGCCCAACCTCTGTGCGCCGTCTGCCGAACGAGGTCCGCGAGCGCCTGAGCAGCGACCAGGCCCGGCTGTACGACCTGATCTGGAAGCGCACCGTCGCCTGCCAGATGATCCACGCGACCTTCGACACCGTGGCCGCCGACCTGGTCCCGGGCGACAGCCAGCACCAGTTCCGCGCCACCGGCTCCACCCTGGTCGACCCCGGCTTCATCGCGGTCTACCAGGAGGGCCGCGACGACGCGCAGGATGACGACGAGGACAAGCGCCTGCCGGAAATGGCCGAGGGCGACACGGTCCAACTCGAAGAGGTCACCGCCGACCAGCACTTCACCGAGCCGCCGCCGCGCTATACCGAGGCCAGCCTGGTGAAGACGCTGGAGGAATACGGCATCGGCCGTCCGTCGACCTACGCCAGCATCATCTCCACGCTGCAGTCACGCGAGTACGTGGAGATGGACGGCAAGCGCTTCATCCCGACCGACACCGGCCGGATCGTGAACAGCTTCCTGACCCAGCACTTCGACCGCTACGTGGACTACGACTTCACCGCGAAGCTCGAGGACGAGCTGGACGCCATCTCGCGCGGCGAGAAGGACTGGGTCCCGGTGCTGGAGGATTTCTGGGGCGACTTCCGCGACCGGGTGAAGGAAAAGGAAGAGAACGTCACCCGCGCCGAGGCCGTGCAGTCACGCGAGCTGGGCCCCGATCCGCAGAGCGGGCGCCCGGTCAGCGTGCGCCTGGGTCGTTTCGGCCCGATCGTGCAGATCGGTACCAAGGACGACGAGGAGAAGCCGCGCTTCGCCGGCCTGCTGCCCGGGCAGAAGATGGACAAGATCACTCTCGATGAGGCCCTGGAGCTGTTCAAGCTGCCGCGCGACCTCGGCGAGACGCCCGAGGGCGAGCCGGTGATGGTGAACATCGGCCGCTTCGGACCGTACGTGAAGTACGGCTCCAAGTACGCCTCCCTCGGCCCGGACGACGACGTCTGGACCATCGAGCTGCCGCGCGCGCTGGAGATCGTCGCCGAGAAGAAGCGAAAGGACGCCGAGCGCTTCATCAAGAGCTTCGACGAGGAAGGCATCCAGGTCCTCAACGGCCGCTACGGACCGTATGTGACCGACGGCAACAAGAACGCCAAGATCCCCAAGGAAACCGATCCCAAGTCCCTGACACTTGCGCAGTGCCAGGAACTGATCGCCGCCGCCCCGGAACGCAAGGGCCGCGGCCGCAAGGGGGCGTCCAAGTCGACCGCCAAATCTTCCGGGAAGACCGCATCCAAATCGTCGACCGCGAAGAAGACGACCACGAAAAAGGCGGCCACCACCAAGAAGGCCGCCAGCAAGACGGGCACGAAAAAGACCGCCGCCAAGAAGAGCACATCGAAGAAGGCCCCGGCGAAGAAGGCTTCGACCGCCAAATCCGGCAGCGCGAAATCCGGCGATGGCGACAGCCGCCTGAGTGCCCAGCCCTCCGGCGACCGTGGATCCGAATAAGGCCCCACTGCTCAGCACCGAGATCGAACCCGTCGCGCAGTGCGTGCGCGACGGCGGCGTGATCGCCTACCCCACCGAGGCGGTCTTCGGCCTCGGTTGCCGCCCGGATGACCCCCGGGCGATCGATCGCATCCTCGAGATCAAGGGCCGCCCGGCCGCCAAGGGGCTGATCGTGATCACCGACCGGCTGGAGCGCCTCGCGCCCTGGCTGGCGCCGCTGCCGGCCGAGCACCACGCCGAGATCGACGCCAGCTGGCCGGGGCCGACCACCTGGCTGCTGCCCGTCACCGATGCCTGCCCGCCGCTACTGCGCGGTGAACACGACAGCCTCGCGGTACGCGTCACCGCCCATCCGGGGACGCGCGCGCTGTGCGCGGCCGCCGAAAGCGCGCTGGTCTCCACCAGCGCCAACCGCGCGGGCGCGGAGCCCTGCCGCAGCTGGGATTGCGTTGCCTCACAACTCGGGGCCGGCATCGATGCAATCCTGCAGGCAGAATGTGGCGGGCGCACCGCACCCAGCGCGATCCGCGACGCCCGCACCGGGGCCTGGCTCCGGGGCGCGCCGGAACCCGACACCCATACCGACAACTGATCAACCGGGACGCAGCATGAGCCAGGACAACGTCTCCATCGACCGCGTGATCGACTACCTGCAGGGCCTGCAGGACCGCATCTGCCAGGGCCTCGAGGGCCTGGACGGCCAGGCCCGCTTCGAAGAGGACGCCTGGAAGCGCCCCGCCGGCGGCGGCGGCCGTACCCGCGTGCTGCGCGAGGGGCGGGTCTTCGAACAGGCCGGGGTCAACTTCTCCCATGTGATGGGCGACAACCTCCCGGCCTCGGCCACCGCGCACCGTCCGGAGATGGCCGGGCGCTCGTTCCAGGCCACCGGCGTGTCGCTGGTAATCCACCCGCACAACCCGTATGTACCGACCTCGCACGCGAACGTGCGCTTCTTCATCGCGGAGAAGCCCGGCGAGGCGCCGATCTGGTGGTTCGGCGGCGGCTTCGACCTGACCCCGTACTACGGTTTTGACGAGGACTGCATCCACTGGCACCGCACGGCCGAGGCTGCCTGTCGCCCGTTTGGCGAGCACCTCTACCCGGCGCACAAGAAGTGGTGCGACGAGTACTTCCACCTCAAGCACCGTGACGAGCCGCGCGGCGTCGGCGGGCTGTTCTTCGACGACTTCAGCGAGGGCGGCTTCGAGCACGCCTTCGGTTACATGCAGAGCGTCGGCAACGCCTACCTGGATGCCTATGGCCCGATCGTCGAACGCCGCCACGCGACCGAATACGGCGAGCGCGAGCGCCAGTTCCAGCTCTACCGGCGCGGGCGCTATGTCGAGTTCAACCTGGTCTACGACCGCGGTACCCTGTTCGGCCTGCAGTCGGGCGGGCGCACCGAGTCGATCCTGATGTCGCTGCCGCCGCTGGTGCGCTGGGAATACAACTACCAGCCGGAAGCCGGTACGCCCGAGGCCGAACTCTACGAGCGCTATCTGAAGCCGCGCGACTGGCTGACCGAGTCCGCTGGCTGACTACGCCAACAAGGATGACCCGCATGACCGCACCGATCGCCCCCTATCCCGCCGGCCGCCCGCGCCGCATGCGCCGCGACGCCTTCTCCCGCCGCCTGATGCGCGAGCACCACCTGCGCGCGGACGACCTGATCCTGCCGGTCTTCGTCACCGAGGGCGAGGGGGTACGCGAGGCGGTGCCGTCGATGCCCGGCGTGGAGCGCGTCAGCATCGACCTGCTGCTGGAGGAGGCGGCCGCGGCCGTGCGCCTCGGCATCCCGGCCCTGGCCCTGTTCCCGGTGGTCCCGGGCGAGAAGAAGAGCCTGGATGCCGCCGAGGCCTGGAACCCCGAGGGCCTGGCCCAGCGCGCGGTACGCGCACTGAAGCAGGCCCACCCCGAGCTCGGCGTGATCACCGATGTCGCCCTGGACCCGTTCACCACCCACGGCCAGGACGGCATCATCGACGACGACGGCTTTGTTGTGAACGACATCACCGTCGAGGCCCTGGTGAAGCAGGCGCTGTCGCATGCCGCGGCCGGCGCCGACGTGGTCGCCCCCTCCGACATGATGGACGGACGCATCGGCGCGATCCGCACCGTGCTGGAGGACGGCGGGCACGTGCACACGCGCATCCTCGCCTACTCCGCCAAGTACGCCTCGGCCTTCTACGGGCCGTTCCGCGATGCGGTGGGCTCGGCCGGCAATCTGGGCAAGGGCGGCAAGGAGACCTACCAGATGGACCCGGCCAACGGCGACGAGGCCCTGCACGAGGTCGCGCTCGACCTGGCCGAAGGCGCCGACATGGTGATGGTCAAACCGGGGATGCCGTATCTGGATGTGGTCCGCCGCATCCGCGACGAGTTCCAGCGCCCGACCTTCGTCTATCACGTCTCCGGCGAGTACGCGATGCTCAAGGCCGCCGCCGAACGCGGCTGGCTGGACGAGCGCGCCTGCGTGCTGGAGGCCCTGACCGGCATGAAGCGCGCCGGGGCCGACGGCATTCTCACCTACTACGCCCGCACCGTGGCCGAATGGCTGGCGGAGGACGCGGCCCGATGAGCGAGCCGCGCCCGGATCGCTACGCGGTGGTCGGCAACCCGATCCGCCATTCGCTGTCGCCGCGCATCCATGCCCTGTTCGCCGAACAAACCGGGCAGCACCTGACCTACGAGGCCCTGCTGGGCACCCCGGGTCAGTTCGCCGAGGAGGTCTGGGCGTGGCTCTCCTCCGGGTTCCGGGGCCTGAACGTGACCGTCCCGTTCAAGGAAGAGGCCTTCGCCCTGGCCCGTGTCCTCACGGATCGCGCCCGACACGCCGGTGCCGTGAACACCCTGTGGCGCGACGACGAGCGCCGCATCCATGGCGACAACACGGACGGCGTCGGCTTCTGCCGTGACCTCGACCGCCTGAACTTCAACGTGCGCAGCCGCCGCATCCTGATCCTGGGTGCCGGGGGCGCCACCCGCGGCCTGCTGCAGCCACTGCTGGAGGGGGGGCCCGAGGCCCTGGTCATCGCCAACCGCACCGTCGCCCGCGCGGAGGGGCTGGTCGAGGCCTTTCGCGATATCGCCCCGGCCACCCGGCTGGCCGCCTGCGGCCTGGACACGCTGCCGCAGGGCCCCTTCGATCTGGTGGTCAACGCCACGGCCACCGGCCTCGGCGAGGACGCGCTGGACCTCCCCGCCCATCTGGTTCAAGCGGACAGCCTGGCCTATGACCTGGTCTATGGGGCCGGCGCCCAGCGCTTCCTTGGCTGGGCCGAGGCGGCGGGCTGCAGCAACGGCAGCGACGGGCTCGGCATGCTGGTGGAACAGGCGGCCGAGGCCTTCGCGATCTGGCGCGGGGTGCACCCCGAAACCGCCCCGGTGCTCCGCGAACTGCGTCACGAAATCGACGGCCAATAGCCCACCCATTCTCCGGATTCATGGACGGTTCACCCCGCGGACCGCAAGCTGGGATTCATCACGTCCGCTGCCTTGCGGATCACACGAACACGGGAGAACCGCCATGCAACGCATCCTCGCCCTGGCCGCCACCAGTGCCCTGGTCCTGGTGATGGGCTGCACCACCACCGATCCATACACCGGGGAAGAACGCGTCTCGCGCGCCACCATCGGGGCCGGCATCGGCGCGGCCACCGGTGCCGTGCTCGGCAGCGTCACCAGCAGCCGCAACCGCACCCAGCGCGCGATGATCGGGGCCGGCATCGGCGCCCTGGCCGGCGGCGCCATCGGCAACTACATGGATCGTCAGGAGGATGCCCTGCGCGAGCAGCTGCGCGGGACCGGCGTCAGCGTGACCCGCGACGGCGACAACATCATCCTCAACATGCCGAGCAACATCACCTTCGATTTCGACCGCAGCGACATCAAGCCGGAATTCCAGGATGTACTGGACTCGGTGGCCCTGGTCCTGGAGGAGTTCGACCAGACCGGCATCGAAGTCGCCGGCCACACCGACAGCACCGGTCGCGTCGAATACAACATGGACCTCTCCGAGCGCCGCGCCCAGAGCGTGGGGCAGGCCCTGATCCGCCGCGGTGTGCAGCCGGTGCGCGTGCACACCATCGGCTTCGGACCGCACCAGCCGGTCGCCACCAACGACACCGAGGCGGGCCGCCAGCAGAACCGCCGGGTGGAACTGACCCTGTTCCCGCTGACCGCCGACTGATCGAAACCCGCACGCCGGCACCGCGCCGGGCGCGGTACCGGCGCGCCCAAGGCACCCTCCGCGCTGGACACCCCCACCCCTCCTGCGGCAAAATCCCGAACATTCGTCGCACCGTCATTTTTCGGTGCAATCGCGTCCATTCTCGACAGGATCGCTACCGATTCCCCCTGCCATGGCGTCCATACTGCTGCTCAACGGCCCCAATCTGAACCTGCTGGGACAGCGGGAGCCGGAGCGCTACGGCGCGCAGACCCTGGCGGATATCGAGACCGACCTGAGGGCTCGGGCGGAACAGGCCGACACCTCCTTCGACTGCTTCCAGAGCAACCATGAAGGCGACCTGATCGACCGCATCCATGCCGCCCCCGGCGAGGGCGTGCAACGCATCCTGATCAATCCGGGTGGCCTGACCCACACCAGTGTCAGCCTGCGCGATGCCCTGCTGGGTGTTGCCATCCCGTTCTACGAGATCCATATCAGCAACATCCACGCCCGCGAGCCCTTTCGCCAGACCTCGCGTCTGAGCGATGTCGCCGCCGGTCTGGTCAGTGGCTTCGGCGTCATTGGCTACCGGCTGGCGCTCGATGCGGCGCTCGCGGCTATCAAGGAATAAGAGGCTTCCATGGACATTCGCAAGGTCAAGAAACTGATCGACCTGCTCGACGAGAGCGGCATCCACGAGATCGAGATCCACGAAGGCGAGGAGTCGGTCCGCATCACCCGCTCGGCCAGCGGCACCGCCGTCGCCGCACCGGCCCCGGCCCCTCTGCCCGCCGCGGCACCGGCACCAGCCGGCGCACCGCCCGCAGCCGCCCCGGCCGACGCGGCGGACGCGACCCCGGAGATGGACGGTCACCGGGTCACCGCCCCCATGGTCGGCACCTTCTACCGCGCACCCAGCCCGGGCTCGAAGCCGTTCGTCGAGGTCGGGCAGACCGTGGAGGTCGGCGAGACCCTGTGCATCATCGAGGCGATGAAGATGCTCAACCCGATCGAGGCCGACCAGGCGGGGACGGTCCGCGACATCCTGGTCGAGAACGGCAACCCGGTGGAATACGGCCAGCCGCTGTTCATCATCGGCTGAACCCTCCGATTCCCTGCCAACAGGTCCGAGCATGTTTGAAAAGATTCTGATCGCCAACCGCGGCGAGATCGCCCTGCGGGTCCTGCGCGCCTGCCGCGAGATGGGTATCGCCACCGTCGCCGCACACTCCAGCGCCGATCGCGACCTGAAGCATGTCCGCCTGGCGGACGAATCCGTCTGCATCGGCCCCGCGGCCTCCGGCGAAAGCTACCTGAACATCCCCGCGTTGATCGCCGCGGCCGAAGTCACCGATGCCGGCGCGATCCACCCCGGCTACGGCTTCCTGTCGGAGAACGCGGACTTCGCCGAGCGGGTGGAGTCCTCCGGCTTCTCCTTCATCGGTCCGCGCGCCGAGACCATCCGCCTGATGGGCGACAAGGTCTCCGCCAAGCAGGCAATGCTGGAGGCCAACGTGCCCTGCGTACCCGGCTCCGGCGGCGCCCTGGGCGACGACCCGGACACCAACCTGGCCCTGGCGCGCGAGATCGGCTACCCGGTCATCATCAAGGCCGCCGCCGGTGGCGGCGGTCGCGGCATGCGCGTGGTGCATACCGAGGGCGCGCTGCTGAACGCGATCTCGCTGACCCGCAACGAGGCCCAGCAGGGCTTCGGCAACGACACCCTGTATATGGAGAAATACCTGGAACACCCGCGCCACGTGGAGTTCCAGATCCTGGCCGACACCCACGGCAACGCCGTATGCCTGGGCGAGCGCGACTGCTCCATGCAGCGCCGCCACCAGAAGGTAATCGAGGAGGCCCCGGCCCCCGGGATCAGCGACGAACAGCGCCAGACCATGGCGGAACGCCTGATCCGCGCCTGCCAGGACATCGGCTACCGCGGCGCCGGCACCTTCGAGTTCCTGTACGAGAACGGGGCGTTCTACTTCATCGAGATGAATACCCGCCTGCAGGTCGAACACACGGTCACCGAGCAGGTCACCGGCATCGACCTGGTGCGCGAGCAGATCCGCATCGCCGCCGGCGAGCCACTGGGCTACACCCAGGACGATGTGCACATCAGCGGCCATGCGATCGAGTGCCGCATCAATGCCGAAGACCCCGGCACCTTCATGCCCAGCCCCGGCACCATCCAGCAGTACCACGCCCCGGGCGGGCCGGGCATCCGCATGGATACCCACATCTACAACGGGTACGCCGTGCCGCCCTACTACGACTCGATGATCGGCAAGCTGATCGCCCACGGGAACAGCCGCGAGATCGCGCTGGCCCGCATGCGCGGGGCCCTGGGCGAGATCGTCGTAGACGGCATCCAGACCAACGTCGCCCTGCATCACGACCTGATGATCGACGCCAACTTCCAGCGCGGCGAGACCGACATCCACTACCTCGAGAAGAAGCTGAAGGCGCAGGCCTGACCCTTCCCCCTCGCGCCACGAGCCTGACGCCATGAGCCTTGCCGAACTCGAATGCCAGATCAGCCCGGAACAGGCCGAGCCGCTGGAGGACACGCTGTTTGAACTCGGCGCGGTCAGCGTCGAGCTGTTCGACGCCGCCGACGAGCCGCTGTTCGAACCCCCACTGGGCACCCACCCACTGTGGTCCACTGTGCGCCTGAAGGCGGTATTCCCGGACACCACCCAGGCGGACCTCGCCGCCGCCGCGCTGGAGCGCCAGGCACAGGCCCCCGAGGCGATCCAGGTCCAGCCCATCGAAGACCAGGACTGGGTGCGCGCCGGCCTCGACGGCCTCGGCGCCATTCACTGCGGCAGTTCGCTGTGGATCGTGCCGTCCTGGGAGGACGAGCCGGCCATCGAGGAGGGCACCTTCGTGCGCCTGGACCCCGGCCTCGCCTTCGGCACCGGCAACCACCCGACCACCGCGATGTGCCTGGCCGCGCTGGCCCAGCAGCCGCCGCGGGATCAGGAGGTGCTGGACTACGGCTGTGGCTCCGGCATCCTCGCCATCGCGGCCCTGAAGCTGGGCGCCCGGCATGCGCTGGGCATCGACATCGACGAGCAGGCGGTGCAGGCCACGCGCAGCAATGCCGATGCCAACGCCATCCCGCCCGAGCGACTGGAAACCGGTCTGACGGACCACCCGGTCCCGACGGCGGAATACGATCTGGTGCTGGCCAACATCCTGGCCAAGCCGCTGATCGACCTGGCCCCGGAGCTCGCGCGGGCCGCGAAACCCGGCGCGCGTATCCTGCTGGCCGGTCTGCTGGAACGCCAGGCGGACGAGGTCATCGCGGCCTATTCCGATGCCTTTGACATTGGCGTCGAGGACTGCCGCGAAGGCTGGGCCCTGCTCGGCGGGCGCCGGCGCTAGGGAAACACTGATCAATGTACACACTCGCGTTGGCACCCCAGGTTTTCCGAGACAAGGCGCGTCGTGCAGCGGGTAGTGGTTCTACCCGCAAGCGGCGCAACGCAGGATCGGGGAACCTGGGGTGCCAACCCCACAAGCCATTGAAAGCAGGGGCTCGGCCGCTTTTGCGCGCGCACAGCGTTGCGGCTCCCTTGTGCAGAATGACTGCACGGCAGTCACCGCGCCTTGTTCGCACGCAAAAGCGACTCGAGCGCGAATGTGTACATTGATCAGTGTTTCCCTAGGAACACGCCAACCCATGGGCATCGTCGCGCCGGTACCGTCCTTCTCGCTCGACCGGACGCAGCTACGGCCATCCGGACGCTGACATGCTCGCCCGCTGCCCGCAATGCGGCGTCACCCACGCCCTCGCCCGCGGGTCCAAGATCCGCCAGCGGCGGGTGCACTGCACCCACTGCGGCGCCGAGTTCGATCTGTTCCCGGCCCTCGAGATCGGCGGCGCCGGCGAACGCGTCCTGGGGGAGGGGCTCCTTCCCGCGCAGCCCGTTCGCACCCCCGCGATCGAGAGTGCTCCGGTCATCGCCACCGCCATCGACATCGAACGCCACCCGTGCCCTCTGGACCTGGCCGCCACCGCCCGACGCCGTGTCTGGCCAGGGGTGTTCGTGGCCGCCGGCCTGAGCGTTCTGCTGGGCGCACAACTGCTGGCCTTCCCGCCCGTGGCACCGGGTCATAACCATTACCTGGACCAGACTCGCGCCCAGCTGTGCGCCACCCTCCCCTGCCCGGTCTGGAACCCGCTGCGCGCGCCCGAGCGCATCCGGGTATCGACACCGGACTTCTTCGCCAGTATCGATGGCACATTGCACGTCCAGTTCCAGCTGGAAAGCCCGGTGCGGCAGGCCTGGCCCGTCCTCGACATCCATCTGAGCGACCAGCTGGACACGCGCCATGGCGCTCTGCGCCTGACCCCGAACGACTACACCGACGCGGACGCCCCGATGCCCCCCCACAAACCCGCCACCCTGCGCCTGAGCCTCGCCAGCCCCCATGCCCGCATCACGGGCATCCAGATCCAGCCCCGCTGACCTATGCCCGACACCCCGGACCCGCAACTCGTTCAAGGGCAGCACGGATTCATGCACACCCCGGGGGCGCGAGCACGCTGACCACCGGCGGCGGGCGCCTCGAGGTGCTAGACTCCCCGGCTTCCCCGATTCAATCGTCAGCCCCAGATGCAGCTCGGAATCCATCACTTCGCGGACCCCGTCGTGTTCCTGGCCCCCATGGCCGGCGTGAGCGATCGCCCGTTCCGGTTGCTGGCCCGCCGCCTGGGCGCCAGCGCGGCGGTATCCGAGATGGTCACCTCCAACACCCGGCTGTGGGCCAGCGACAAGAGCCGCCACCGGCTGGACCACCGTCAGGAGCCGCGCCCGCGCATCGTCCAGCTGCTGGGCAACGAACCCGAGCCGCTGGCCGAGGCGGCGCGGGAGAACGTGCGCCGGGGCGCCGACGTGATCGACCTGAACCTGGGCTGCCCCGCGAAGAAGGTCTGCAGCAAGGCCGCGGGATCGGCCCTGCTGGGCGAGCCGGAGCGGGTGCGCGAACTGCTCCAGGCGCTCACGGAGGCCGTCACCGTGCCGGTCACGCTGAAGATGCGCCTGGGCCTGGACCGCGAGCGAATGAACGGCGAAGAGATCGCATCCATTGCCGAGGCCTGCGGCATCGCGATGCTGACCGTGCACGGACGCACCCGGGCCGATGCCTACCGCGGGCAGGCGGACCATACCGCGATCGCGCGCATCGTCCGGTCGGTCTCCATCCCGGTGCTCGCCAATGGCGACATCACGGACCCGGACACGGCGATGCGGGTACTGGATACCACCGGCGCGGCGGGGGTGATGATCGGACGCGCCGCCCAGGGTCAGCCCTGGCTGCCGGGTCAGATCCGCGCCGCGCTGGCCGGCGAAGCGATCCCGCCGGCACCGGCCCTGGCCGCGCGCCTGGCCCTGATCGAGGAACACGTCACCGGCCTGCACACCCAGTACGGCGAACCGCAGGGTGTGCGTATCGCGCGCAAGCACCTGGGCTGGTATCTTCTTGGTCTGGGTCTCGACGAGGCCCGCACCCGGGCGGCCCGGGCTGACCTTCTCGCCGCCCCCACGGCCAGCGAACAACTGCGGCGCCTGCGCGCCCACCTGACGGGAATCGCAAGCGAGGCTGCATGAGCGTGAACATGCCACTCGAACAGGACCCGGACGTCCAGGAAGCATCGGTTGCGGCCACACTCCCGTCCGACTGTGTGCTGGCGGACTCGGTCCGGCGAGCGCTGGATCAGTATTTCGAGACCCTGGACGGGCAAAGCAGCCACGACCTTTACGCACTGGTCATGAACGAGGTGGAGCGCCCCCTGCTGGCCAGTGTGCTGGAGCGCTGCGGGGGCAACCAGAGCCGCGCCGCCGCCCTGCTCGGGCTCAACCGCGCCACCCTGCGCAAGAAGCTGCGCGCCCACGGGCTGGTGGAGGCCAACGGGAACGGCAACGGGAACGGCGCCGCGACCTGACGTTCGGTTCTGGTCACAGGAAGCCAGGAAGGCCGGAAGAATGACTTCGGTTTCCGAGACGGATACCATTTACGGCCAGCTGGAAAAACCAACAGGTTACTGATGCAGGGCCTGGCCAATGATCGCCCCGAAATACGCGGCATCACCAGCCAGCCTGCAGCCAATCGCTGCTTTCCCCTTCCAATCTTCCCGTCTTCCTGTAGACCGCCCTTCTCGGTGTCCCCTGTGTCCTCAGTGGTTCAATCAGCCCGCCGCTAGTCCTTCCAGGCGAGACGGTTCAGGGCCGTCCGGTGCAATTCCGAAGTGGCCGCGGCCAGGACGTTCGCGGTCTTCAGGTCGAGCTCGCCACCGGAGAGGTTGGTGAACACGCCGCCCGCCTCGCGCACGATCACCGCCAATGCGGCGATGTCCAGGATGTTGACGTCGGACTCGATGATCAGGTCGATGCTGCCACGTGCCAGCAGGTGGTAGTGGTAGAAATCCCCGTAGCCGCGGGTGCGGTTGACCTCGGCCATAATGCCGCCCAGCGCGGTCCACCCCTCGGGGCTCTGCGCCAGGGACTTGAGGTTGCCGGTGGACAGCGAGGCGCGCCCGAGATCGACGGTCTTCTCGACCGCGATCGGGTTGCCGTTCAGGAAGGCGCCCTGGCCCTTCTCCGCCCAGGCCCGTTCGCCGAACTGGATGCCGTTGGACAGCCCCAGGATCAGCTCGCCCTTGTACATGAGCGCAATCTGGGTTGAGAAGAACGGGTAGCGCCGCACGAAGCTCTTGGTCCCGTCGATCGGGTCGATCAGCCAGACATAGTCGGAGTCCATGTCCGACTGCCCGGTCTCCTCGCCATAGAAGCCGTGGTCCGGAAAGTGCTCGCGGATCACCTGGCGGATCGCCTTTTCGCTCTCCACGTCGGCCCGAGTCACCGGGGTGTCGTCGGGTTTGGTTTCGACGTCGACACCCGCCTCGTAGTAGTGGCGGATCACCTTCTCGGCGGCATCAGCGGCGGCCTGGGCGGCCTCCATGAACGCGCTTCGCGACATGTTCGTGTCCCCTCGAAAAAAGGCCATAGCTTAACATGCGCCCTATTCGCCGCTGACCCGGGGCGACCCTGCCGCCTTCGCGGGTTGGTTGTCGCCGCCGGGTCATGCCCCGATAATGCCGCGATTCTTTCGAGGAGCCGGAACATGTCCAAGAAGCTGCCCGACGTCAGCAATATCGAACGCCTGGAGTTGTTTGGCGAGGACTACAACCCCACCGCGACCATCGAGAACGTGGACGGCCAGAGTCTGTCGCTGCAGATCTACTACCAGCTGGCGCTGGATTACGGCGGCATCGGGCCCAAGGCGGCCAACTCGGGCCTGCTGCTGTACGGCAGCCACGCCGACGACGCCCGCGCCAACCCGGGCAAGCATCCGAACATCGACCGGCTGATCGACGTCCTGAACAACGACTACTACCTGTCGGTGAAGGCCGTCCCCAAGCGCGGCAGCCAGGCCGGCTAACAACCGGGCTTAGACCCGGTTGGCGTAAAGCAGCCGCCAGCCCCGGGTCGGATGCCGATGCAGGCGGGTGCGGCTGGCGTAGTCGCACTCTAGCTGGTACAGGCGGTCGTCCGGCACGCCCAGCACCCAGCCGACCAGCGCGCGTATCACCCCCGCATGCACCACCATCAGCACCCGTTCCGACTGCAGCGGCCGCAAGGCCCCATCGAAACCGGCCTCGACCCGGCGGCGAAAGGCCGTTAGCGGCTCCGCACCGGCCGGGCGCGCGTGCACCGGGTCGGCATAGAAGGCGCGGTATTCCTCCGGTCGATCCCTCTGCAGGTCGACCCGCGTACGCCCCTCCCAGTCGCCAAAACCGATCTCGCGCAGGTGCGGCTCCAGGATCAACGGAAGGTCCTGTGTGGAGGCGTAGTGCTCGGCAAACGCGCGGCAGCGCTGCATTGGCGAGCTGACCACATACTGCCACTCCTCCTCGCCCCGGACCGCCCGCTCCATCTGGCTCCAGCCGCGCGCGCTCAGCGGGTCGTCGCAGCCATGGCCGCGGTAACGCTGGCCGCCCTCCGGCTCGCCGTGACGCAGCAGGTCCACAATCATGCGCTCACCTCGTGCAGTTCCTGCCGCAGGCGCGCCCAGTCGAAATGGGGGCCCGGATCCGTCTTGCGTCCCGGGGCGATATCGCTGTGGCCGGCCAGCGCATGCGGCCCGATACCCGGCCAGCGGGCGCGGACCCAGCCAATCATTTGCGCAAGCGCGGCGTACTGCGCCGGGGTAAAGGGGTCCTCGTCGGTCCCCTCCAGTTCGATCCCGATGGAGAAGTCGTTGCAGCGCTCGCGCCCCTGCCACCGCGACACCCCGGCATGCCAGGCGCGTCGGGAGAACGGCACGAACTGGGTCGCCTGGCCCTCGCGGTCGATCAGCACATGGGCGGAGACGCGCAGGCCGCCGACCTCGGCAAAGTAGGGGTGGGCATCCGGATCCAGACGATTCTGGAACAGCTCGGCGACGTGCCCTCCACCGAACTCGCCCGGCGGCAGGCTGATCGCGTGCACCACGATCAGTTCCGGTTGCTGACCGGGGGGACGCTCATCCTGGTTCGGGCTGTCGAGGCGCTGCGCTGGCGGGTACCAGTCCCGGTCCGGCGTGACGGTTTCGGCGTGCGGGGATTTCACGGCGCCTCCTCGGGCGGTTGGGCCAGTACGGCCGCCAGCCCCTCGCGCAACAGGGGCAGGCGCGGCGGGGCTTCCAGGCGACCGTGATAGGCCCCCGCCTGAAACACGAACAGTGCCGGCAGATGGAAGACCTCGAACTCCCGCACCAGGGCGGTATCGGTCTCGGCATCCACCTCGAACAGCGCCGGCGCATCCCCCGCCGCCTGCCATTCCGCCAGGACCCGCCCCATGACCTTGCAGGCCCCGCAGCCCTGGCGCGTGAACAGGATGACCGCCGGCCCCGGGACATCCATCAGGTGCTGATGAAAGTCGAACTGGGTCAATATCGGGAGCGACTCCCGGCCCGCGGCGGATGCCGCGGCACGCGGTCCGTTGGTCAATGGATTACCCTCACCGCTGCTGTCTTTATGAATCGGGGATCGTGGGTTAGTTTACGCGCCCCGCTGCGAAGGAATCGACCGCCCCGGTGTCCGAACTGAATCCCCAACAACAGGCCGCCGTGACCACCACGGACCGCCCCCTGCTGGTCCTGGCCGGGGCGGGTTCCGGCAAGACCCGCGTGATCACCGAGAAGATCGCTCACTTGATCGAGCGGCGCGGCCTCGCCGCACGCCAGATCGTGGCGATCACCTTTACCAACAAGGCCGCGCGCGAGATGCGCGAACGTGTCCAGGGGCGACTGTCACGCGAACAGGCCCGGGGCTTGAACGTCTCCACCTTCCACACCTTCGGGCTCAACTTCCTGCGTCGCGAGCTGCAGGCGGCGGGGCTGCGCCCCGGCTTCTCCATCCTCGACCCCGGTGACTGCCGGCAGCTGCTGCGCGAGATTACCTACCGCGACGATACCGGCTCCGAGGTCGACGCCCTGATTGGCCACATCAGCCGCTGGAAGAACGACCTGATGACGCCGGAAGAGGCACTGCATGAAGCCAGCCAGATGAGCGACGCCCCGGAGGCGATCGCCGCGGCCAACCTCTACCCGCGCTACGAAGACGCCCTGCGCGCCTACAACGCAGTGGACTTCGACGACCTGATCAAGCGCCCGGTGGACTGCCTGCGCGACGACCCGGAACTGCGCAACCGCTGGCAGGACCGCATCCGCCACCTGCTGGTGGACGAATACCAGGACACCAACTCCGCGCAGTACCAGCTGGTGCGCCTGCTGATCGGGGTCAGTGACGGCCTGACGGTGGTCGGTGACGACGACCAGTCGATCTACGCCTGGCGCGGCGCGCGCCCGGAGAACCTCGCGCGCCTGCAGCAGGACTTCCCGCGCCTGGAGGTGATCAAGCTGGAGCAGAACTACCGCTCCACCAACCGCATCCTGCATACCGCGAACGCGCTGATCGGCAACAACCCGCACGTGTTCGAGAAGCGCCTGTGGAGCGCGCTGGGCGAGGGCGAGAAGATCGAGGTGATCGGCTGCTCCGACGCCGACACCGAGGCCGCGCGCGTGGTCTCCGAACTGATGCGCCGGCGCTTTCGCCTGAATGCGACCTGGGGCGACTTCGCCATCCTCTACCGCAGCAACCACCAGTCCAGGCTGTTCGAGAAGCTCCTGCGCGAACAGGGCATCCCCTACCGCCTGAGCGGCGGGCAGTCGTTCTTCGAGAAGGCCGAGATCAAGGACCTGGTCGCCTACCTGCGCCTGCTGGCCAACCCGGACGACAACACCGCCTTCCTGCGCGTGGTCAACGTGCCGCGCCGCGAGATCGGCCCGGCGACCCTGGAAAAGCTCGGCCACTACGCCAACCAGCGCGGGGCCTCGCTGCTGCAGGCCGCACGCGGCGCCGGTCTGTCCGAATACATGGATGCCCGCGCACAGGCGCGGCTGGAACGCTTCACCGACTGGGTGGACGGCTTCCAGCGCCGTGGCGCGGAGGAGGCCCCGGACGCCCTGCTGCGCGCCCTGATCGAGGATATCGACTACGAGTCCTGGCTACTGGAGAACAGCCCCAACCCGCGTGCCGCCACCCGGCGCATGGACAACGTGCGCGAATTCATCGACTGGGTCGGGCGCATGGGCGGCGGCAACACCAGCGCCGAATACGGTGACGACGAGGCCGAAGATGAGCGGACCATGGACCTGGCCGATATCGTCAACCGCATCAGCCTGATGGACATCCTCGACCGCAACCGCGATTCCCAGGACGGTAACGAATCCGTGCAGCTCCTGACCCTGCACACCGCCAAGGGCCTGGAGTTTCCGCATGTCTGCCTGGTCGGCTTCGAGGAAGAACTGCTGCCGCACCGGGTCAGCGTCGAGGACGACTCCATCGAGGAGGAACGGCGGCTCGCCTACGTCGGCCTGACCCGCGCCCAGCAGACCCTGCTGATCACCTACGCCCAGCAACGCAGCCGTTACGGCGAGACCATCGACTGCGAACCCTCGCGCTTCCTCGACGAACTCCCCGAGGAACACCTCGACTGGCCGGACGCCAAGCCACCGGACCCCGAGACCCAGCAACTCACCGCCCGTGCCCACCTCGCCGGCCTCAAGGCCATGCTGGAGAAGTAGCCCACCCGGGCCCTGCTTACTTCAGCAGTTTCAGGCCAACGCGGGTAATGCGGGGGCCGTCCATTTCGCGGATGACCAGGCGCATCGGGCCGAGATCGACGGCGTCGCCGACGACCGGCTCGGCCTGGAGTTCACGGCGCAGATAGGCCTCGAGGGTGTCGCCCTGGCGCTCGGGCGGGACCGGGGCGCCGTAGGCCATGCCCACCGCGCCCAGCTGGGCATCGCCATTGAGCGCGAACTCGCCGAACACGCTGCGCTCGGTGAGACGCTCCGGCACCTCGTCCTTGGGCACGAACAGGCGGTCGAGGTCCGGCAGGTCCGCCGGCGCGACCATGATGTAGAGGTGGTCACCGGCGTGCAGGTCCAGCAACTCGAGCGTCTCCAGCAGCTTGCCGTCACGCAGGTGGGCCACCACCCGCGCGGTGCCCGGCAGGCGGAAGTTCGACCACGCCTCGCGCACCACCGGCGTGGTCTCTGCCAGGCGATAACCAACCAGTTCCATCTCCTGCTGGCCGGGAATATCCAGCTCGGTACGCTGCACCCGCGCCGTGGTGGGTGGCAGCTCCAGGCCCAGCCAGCGCGCCGAGGGCGCGACGGTCCAGCCCTGCACCAGCAGCGAGATCAGCACCACGAAGAAGACGACATGGAAGAAGTGGCCGGCCAGTTCCAGCCCGGCCAGCAACGGGAACAGGGCGAGGATGATGGGCACCGCCCCGCGCAGGCCGACCCAGGCGATGAAGACCTGCTCGCGCCAGGGAAAGTGGAATGGATACAGGCAGATCCAGACCGCCAGCGGGCGCGCGACCAGGATGAGCACGGCCGCCACCAGCCCCGCGTCCAGCGCCACCGGCGGCAGCCCCGAGGGGGTCACCAGCATGCCCAGCATCAGGAACATGCCGATCTGCGCCAGCGAGGCGATGCCGTCGTGGAAGCGCTTGATGTTCTGCGAGGCCTCCAGCGGGCGGTTACCCAGCAGCAGGCCGGCGAGGTACACCGCGAGGAACCCGGAGCCGCCGACCAGGCCGGTAAGCCCGAAGATGGCCAGCGCCCCGGCCATCGCGAACAGCGGATAAAGCCCGGCGGCCATGGGCACCCGGTTGATCAGGGCCAGCAGGGCCAGGCCGCCCCCGACGCCGAGCACCGCACCCAGGCCCATCTGCTGGATGAACTCGACCAGTACCACCAGACCGAACTGCTGATCGGGCATCAGCAGCAGTTCGATCAGCACGATGGTCAGGAAGATCGCCATCGGATCGTTGGAGCCGGACTCGATCTCCAGCGTGGCCCCGACGCGGCTTTTCAGCTCCAGCCCGCGCGAGCGCAGCAGGGAGAACACGGCGGCGGCATCGGTGGAGCCCACGATCGCCCCCAGCAGCAGGCCCTCCAGCCAGGACAGGCCCAGCCACCAC
The DNA here is from genome assembly GCF_000377405.1 of Thioalkalivibrio sp. ALE31. Classification (GTDB taxonomy): domain Bacteria; phylum Pseudomonadota; class Gammaproteobacteria; order Ectothiorhodospirales; family Ectothiorhodospiraceae; genus Thioalkalivibrio. The sequence continues at coordinate 322,440 of NZ_KB905023.1, forward strand.
ACGGCGAACAGCCCGGTCAGGCCGGAGGTCACGAGCACTCCGACGGTGGCCAGCCCCAGCGCCGGCTTCAGCCCGATCCGGAAATTGCGGGCCGGTGTGCGCATCCCGCCGTCGAACAGGATGATCGCCAGGGCGGCCGAGCCGACCAGATACGCAAGGGTGATATTCTCGAAGACCAGACCGCCCGGGCCTTCCGGGCCCAGCAGCATCCCGATCACGAGGAACACCAGCAGCAGGGGCACCCCCAGCCGCGAGGTGATCACGCTCGACAGGATGCTCCCCAGCAACACGATCGCGGCCAGGAAGATGATCTGGTTGGAGAGGTCCATGCGCCAATCATACCGGAACGCCATTGCCCCTCGAGGACGGTCACCCGACCGCAGTATGCGGGCGTTGCTGGCTGCGACGGCTCTTGGCTTGGCGGCCGCAGGCCCGACCGCCGGCGCGGAAACCGGCGTGGATGCGCTGCACTTCGAGTTCGAGAACGACCTGTTTGCCGGCGAGGACCGCTACTACACCAACGGCGTGCGCATCGGCTGGACCCGCAGCGGGGAAAAGGTCCCCTCGTGGCTGCGAAGCGTGGCCGACTTCCTGCCCTATTTTGTGGAGCGCGAGGAGCGTGGAAGGCTGAAATCCGCCATCCACCTGGGCCAGAACATGTACACACCGGAGGACATCGAACGCTCGCCCGCGGACCCGGAAGACCGCCCCTACGCGGGCTGGCTGTACCTGAACTTCAGCCTGGCCGAGGAGCACGGCGACCGCCTGGACCGACTGCAGGTCACCCTCGGCACCGTGGGGCCGGCCTCCCTGGCGGATCGCACCCAGAAAGAGGTCCACAGCTGGTCCAGCGCTCCGCAACCCCGGGGCTGGGACGACCAGATTGGCAACGAACCGACCCTGATGGTGGGCTACGAGCGTCAGCTACGGGGCTACACGCGGCATGCCGCGAGCGGTTGGGGCTGGGATCTGACCCCGCACTGGGGCGCAACCGTCGGCAGCCCGTTCACCTTCGCCAACGCCGGGGCGATCATGCGGGCCGGGCGCAACCTCCCGCGCGACTACGGCCCGACACGGATCAACCCCGCCCTGTCCGGGTCGCATACCTTCGAACCGACCGGCAGGCTTGGCGGCTATTTCTTCGCCGGGGTCGACACCCGCCTGATGGCCTACGACCTGTTCCTCGACGGCCCGCTGTTCCGCGACGGCCCCTCGGTGGACAAGCACCCGCTGGTTGGCGAACTCACCGCCGGCGCGGTCTTTCATGTGGGCGGCGTGCGGATCGGCTACACCCACGTGTGGCGTTCGCGCGAATTCAGCGGCCAGGCCAAGGGCGCGGCCGAGTTCGGGTCGCTGCATGCCACCTGGCAGTTCTGAAGCCGCCCGCGGGCAGTCTCAGAACACCGCCGCCTCGACATCCGGGTAGGTGGTCGCCACCGAACGGTCGATCTTGTCCTCGAACCCCGGATAGGCCTCGACCAGATCGCCCATCCGCTCGCGCACCAGGGGCACGGTCTCGAAGTCGGCCAGTCCCTGTTCCACGCCTTCCTCAATGGCATCCCACAGCGTGACCAGATAGCGCTGCAGCCGCTCCAGGGTCGCGGCATCCTCGAGACGGCCATGCCCGGGGACGACCACGGCGGGTTCCAGTGCGATCAGCTCGTCCAGAAGATCGATCCACTGCGCGACATCGCCATCCCACACAGAAGGCGCGCGATCACTGTAGACCACATCCCCGGCCAGCAGGACGCGCTGCCGTGGCAGCCAGACACTCAGATCACCCGGCGAATGGGCGCCCCCGGACGGGATGATCTCGACCTCGGTCCCGCCGAGGTCGCGGGTAATGCGCTCATCGACTGCGGTATCGGGCAACCGCAGCGTGGTATCGCCAGTCGCCCCTTCGGTCATCTCGCGGAAGTTCTCGACCCAGCCCTCGCCTTCGTCCTCCATGCGCGCAATCGCCGCCGAGCCGGCCATGATCTCCGCCTCCGCGGCAAAGGCCGCATTGCCCAGCCAGTGGTCGCCATGGCTGTGGCTGTTCACGATCCAGCGCACCGGCTCGTCGGTGACCCCGGCGATCGCTTCGCGCAGGGCCACACCCATCGTCTCGGAGGAGCCGGTGTCGAACACCAGCACCCCGTCACCGGTCACCACGAACGCCATGTTCGCGTTCCAGCCCAGGTTCTCGCGACTGGGGAAATCCCGCGCCGGCGTCATCACCGCATAGACCCCGGGCGCCACCTCCTCCGGGGTCATCGCGTAGTCCCCGGGTGCAGCCGCGGCCGAGGACCCGGCGAGCCCCACCTGCGGCATCACCATCATCGCCAGGACCAGGGGCCAAAGGCTCATTCCCTTCCATCGCTGCATCTCGTCACTCCCCATACCCGGCGACGTGCCGGCGGCCTCGCTCGATAGACTGCGCGGACGTGCCAAAGTGCCGCCCCCGCCCCGCTCCCGTCGTCGACGTGCCACGAGCACGAATGCGTTAGCATCCGAGCATACCCCTGCACGGAGCCCGCTGTGCGCCGAATCTCTCGCACCTTCCTGACCGGCCTGGCCGCCATCCTCCCGGCCGCCATCACGCTGGCCTTGCTGTGGTGGCTGGGGAGCACCGCCGAGGAGGTGCTGGGAGGACTGTTGCAGGCCATCCTGCCCGATCTGCTGTACTTCCCGGGCATGGGGATCCTGGCCGGCATCGGCCTGCTCTTCGGCGTGGGGGTACTGCTCCAGGCCTACGTGGTCCGCTGGCTGTTCGACTGGCTGGAAGGGCTGATGCAGCGCATCCCGGTGGTCAAGACCATCCACGGGACCGTGCGCGACGTCACGCGCCTGGTCTCCGGCGACATCCACGAGCAATTCGGCCAGGCCGTGCTGGTGCAGCTGCCCGGCACCGACTTCAAGCTGGTCGGCTTCGTCACCCGCGAAGATTTCGCGGGTCTTCCGGATAGTCTCGGCGGCCCCGACACAGTCGCGGTCTACATGCCCATGAGTTACCAGATCGGCGGCTACACCCTGATGCTCCCGCGCGAACGCATCGAACCGCTGGAGCTGTCGCTGGAGGACGCGATGCGCTATGCCCTGACCGCCGGCGTCTCCGCGCGCCAGGAAAAGAGCTGAACGGGTAGAATCCGCCGCATGACGGAACACGATTCCAAGCCAAGGATCCTCGTCGGTGTCAGTGGCGGCATCGCCGCCTACAAGGCCTGCGAGCTGGTGCGCGAGCTGAAGCGCGCCGACTGCGAGGTGCGCGTGGTGATGACGGCCGGCGCCCGCGCCTTCGTAACCCCGCTGACCTTCCAGGCCCTCTCCGGCGCGCCGGTACGCACCGAGCTGCTGGACGCCGAGGCGGAATCCGGCATGGACCACATCGCCCTGGCGCGCTGGGCCGACCGCATCGTGGTCGCCCCGGCCAGCGCCAGCCTGATCGCCCGCTACGCCCAGGGCCTGGCGGACGAGCTGCTGAGTACGCTGCTGCTGGCCACCACCGCGCCGGTCGCGCTGGCACCGGCGATGAACCATCGGATGTGGGCCCACCCGGCCACGCAGGCGAACGTCTCAACCCTGATCGAGCGTGGCGTGGCCCTGATCGGGCCGGACAGCGGCGACCAGGCCTGTGGCGAGCAGGGCGAGGGCCGCATGCGCGAGCCCGCCGCGATCGCGCGGGAGCTGCTGCAACCGGCACACGCCCCGCTGGCCGGGCGCCACGTACTGATCACCGCCGGTCCCACCTTCGAGCCGATCGATCCCGTGCGCTTTATCGGCAACCGCAGCTCCGGGCGGATGGGCTTTGCCCTAGCCGCGGCGGCGCGCGACGCGGGCGCACACGTGACTCTGGTGCATGGCCCGACAGCCGAGGCCGTACCCACGGGCGTCGCGGGCATCGCCACGGAGACGGCCGCCGCCATGCACGCCGCGGTGATGGAACGCCTGCCCGAGGCCGACATCCTGATCGCGGCTGCGGCCGTGGCCGACTACCGCCCGGCCGAACCGCAAGCACAGAAGATCAAGAAATCCGATCCGGTGATGCACCTGGCGCTGGAGCGCACCCGGGACATCCTGGCCGAGGCGGCAACACAGGCGGCCTCGCTCCCCCGACGCCCGTTCCTGGTCGGCTTCGCGGCCGAGACCGAACACCTGCGCGAACATGCGGAGGCCAAGCGCCGCGCCAAGGGGCTCGACCTGATCGCCGCCAACCGGGTCGGCGAGGGCCGCGCCTTCGGCACGCCCGACAACGAACTGCTGTGTCTCTGGGAGGGCGGCGAGCGCCAACTCCCCAGCCAGCCGAAGACCCAGCTGGCCCGGGCGCTGATCGACCTGATCGTCGAGCGCCTGGAACACCGCTGATCGAATGCGAAACGGACAAGGAACCCCGCATGCCCGTCCCCGAGATTGACCTGAAGATCCTGGACCCGCGCATGGGCGCGGACTTCCCGCTGCCCGCCCCGGCCACCGACGGCTCGGCCGGCGTCGACCTGCGTGCGATGATCGAGGCCCCGCTGACGCTGGAGCCGGGCGCCGCCGAACTGATCCCGACCGGGCTCGCGATCCATATCGAGGACCCGGGCTATGCCGGGATGATCCTCCCGCGCTCCGGGCTGGGCCACAAGCACGGCCTGGTGCTGGGCAACCTGGTCGGCCTGATCGACGCCGACTACCAGGGGCCGCTGATGGTCTCCTGCTGGAACCGGGGCGCGAACGCCTACACCCTGGAGGTCGGCGAACGCCTGGCGCAGCTGGTCATCGTCCCGGTCGCCCAACCGAAATTCCGCGTCGTCGAGGACTTCGAGGCGACCGCCCGCGGCGCGGGCGGCTTCGGCTCCTCGGGCCGGGGCTGACGGAGGCGCTACTCCAGGGCCGAGGCGGGGCCGAAGAACTCGTAGTTCAGCTGCGCGTCGGGAATACCCATCCTGCGCAGATGGGCGCGCACCTGCTGCATGAAGGGTCTGGGCCCAAGGAAATACACGTCTACCTCGCGGCTGTCCGGCAGCCACTCGGCGAGCTGCTCGCGGCTTAGAAAGCCCTCCGCGTGCGGTGCATCGCTGGGGCGCGGCTCGCTATAGCAGTAGCGCTGCGTCAGCTTCGCGGTGCGCTCGGCCTGAGCATTCAGCCAGTCACGAAACGCGTGCACGCCGCCGTGGCGCGCGCAGTGCACGAAGTGGACTTCGCGGCCCTGTGCCAGCGCCGCCTCGGTCATCGCGACCGCCGGGGTGATACCCACGCCCGCGGTCACGAAGGCCACCGGCCGGTCCGCGGGCCGCAGCACGAAGTCTCCGGCAGGCGGGAACACGTCAAGGATGTCGCCCGCATCCACCCGGTCATGCAGGAAGGTCGAGGCGACGCCGCCCGGCTCGCGCTTGACGCTGATGCGCAGGGTCTCGCCATTCGCGGCGGCCGACAGCGAGTAGTTCCGCCGGAGCTCCTCGCCCTCGATCATCAGACGCAGGCCGAGATACTGTCCCGCCTGGTGCGGCGGAACCGGTTGCCCGTCGACCGGCTGCAGATAGAACGAGGTGATCTCCTCGCTCTCCGGAACCTTGCGCTGGACACGGAACGGGCGCGCGCCACGCCAGCCCCCGGGCTGCTGTTCGTTCGCGGCGTTGGCCTGCTCCTCCGCGGCGATCAGGATATCCGCCAGCTGCTGGTACGCCGCGGCCCAGGCGTCCAGCACGGCATCGGTCGCCACCGCTTCGCCCAGCACCTCGCGCATCGCCTGCAGCAGGCAGCCGCCAACGATCGGATAGTGCTCCGGCTGCACCTGCAGCGATACATGCTTGTTGACGATCTGCCCCACCAGCGGGCCCAGCGACTCCAGCTGATCGATGTGGCGGGCATAGTTCAAGACGGCATTCGCCAGCGCACGGGACTGTTCGCCACTGGCCTGATGGGCCTGATTGAACAGGGGCCGAACCTCCGGGTGGTCGCGCAGCATGATCCGGTAGAAGTGCCCGGTCAGGGCCTCACCTCCGGCCTCCAGAATGGGTACGGTCTGCTGAATGATCGCTTTTTGCTCGGTGGATAGCATGTGTCGCCTCAGTTGATATATATGACGCGCAGCTTTATACCCTCGTACTAGCGGCCGGTCAAATCATACTGATGGTACGGATCTTTTAAGGCGCGCCCTCCGCGGTTCTTGGGCACAGTGCTAAACTGCCGCGCTGCAAAGATCGACAACCGGACCCAGCATGGATACCCAAACGGCCCATTCCGTAGCCCATGTCCTGATCGAGGCGCTGCCCTATATCCAGCGCTTCGCGGGCAAGACCATCGTGATCAAGTACGGCGGCAACGCCATGACCGAGGACCACCTGAAGGCCTCGTTCGCGCGCGATGTTGTGCTGCTCAAGCAGGTCGGCGTGAACCCGGTGGTCGTCCACGGCGGAGGCCCGCAGATCGGCGAGCTGCTCAAGCGTCTGGGCAAGGAGACGGAGTTCGTCAACGGCCTGCGGGTGACCGACCGCGAGACCATGGACGTGGTGCAGATGGTGCTCGGCGGGATCGTGAACCAGGAGATCGTCTCGCTGATCAACCGCTTCGGCGGGCGCGCGGTGGGGCTGACCGGCAAGGACGGCCAGATGATCCGCGCCACCCCGCTACGCGACTATGGCGCGGCCGAGGGCCAGCCGACCGTGGACCTCGGCCATGTGGGCGAGGTCGAAGGCGTGGACCCGGCGATCGTGCATACCCTGGACGAGAGCGATTTCATCCCGGTGATCGCGCCGATTGGCTTCGACCGCGAGGGCAAGGCCTACAACATCAATGCCGACACCGCAGCGGAAAAGCTCGCGGTGGTGCTGGATGCGGAAAAGCTCTTCCTGCTGACCAACACCCCGGGCGTGCTGGACGGCAACGGGGAACTCCTGCCCAAGCTGTCGGCCCCGCAGGTGGACGAGATGATCCGCGACGGGACCATCCACGGCGGGATGATCCCGAAGATCCGCTGCGCGCTGGATGCCGTGCGCAGCGGGGTGAACGCCACGCATATCGTCGACGGCCGCGTGGAACACGCGGTCCTGCTGGAGCTGCTGACCGACCAGGGTGTGGGAACGCTGATCAGCCGCTAGGAGAACGATTAATGCCTGCGACCGCTATTCGCGGCCGTTCATGACCAGCTGCTGGAAGTCGCGGCGATCCAGGTCCAGGCGTTCGTGGATCGCGGACAGCCGGTCGCGCTGGCCTCGGCGGTACTGGCGCTCCCGGGCGATACGGGCGTCCAGCTCCTCCAGTTCCGCGCGGTAACGGTCGGCCAGCGGAGAACCCTCGTTCGCGCCGTCCAGCTGCCGCCGGATACGCTCGCGCTCGCGCAACAGCGTCTTTTCCTGCGCCTCGCTGCGCTGGATATTCCCGGCAATCGAGCGCTCGCGGCGTTCGCGCAGCTCCTCGATCTCGTCCAGCGAGGCATAGGCACGGCGCAGCTGCTGCTCGCGCGCGGCACGGTCCTGGCGCGCGCGCTGGGTCGCCTCCAGGTCGCGTTCCGCCTGCTCGCGCTCGGCGGCGGCCTGCGCTCGTTCCTCGGCGCTCATCGGGGCCGGCAGGATCTCGCGCATGCGGCCCTCGGAGTCGTAAATCCGGCGCTCGCGCTGGCTGGTCTCCGGCTGCGGGGTGCTGGAGTAGTGTACGGTCCCGTCATCATCCACCCAGCGGTAGATGTCGGCCTGTACCGGAACCGCCAGCCCCAGCAGCAGCACCGCGGCCACCCACGATTGCCACAGGCCTTCCCGCTTCCGGTTGCACGCACCCCAAATGACCATTCTCGAACACCTCGGACTCGCATTGATCGCCATCGTCGCCAACGGCTTCTCCGCCCTGGCGGGTGGCGGGGCGGGCCTGCTGCAGCTGCCCGCCCTGATTTTTCTGGGGCTTCCCTACCCCGTGGCGCTGGCCACCCACAAGATCGCCTCGGTGGCGCTGGGCGCCGGCGCCGGTCTGCGCCACCTCAAGAAAAGCACATTCGAGCCCGCGCGCCTAGGCATTATCCTGCTGGCCGGTCTGCCTGGGGTGTTAATCGGTGCCTGGCTGGTGCTCGGCATCCCGCCACGGGCCGGCGAGATCGCCCTGGGCCTGCTGACCATCGGCCTCGGCTGGTACTCCTGGCGCCGCCCGCAACTGGGGCAGACGGTGCGCACCATCGGCTTTTCCTGGGGCCACGCCCTGATCGGGGCCGCCGGGCTGTTCCTGATCGGCGTGCTGAACGGATCCCTCGCCTCGGGCACCGGACTGATGGTCACCCTGTGGCTGGTGCGCTGGTACGGCATGAGCTACACCCAGGCGGTGGCCTACACCATGGTCCTGGTGGGCCTCGTCTGGAACGGCGCCGGGGCGTTGATGCTCGGGACGCTGGGCACCGTGCAGTGGGACTGGCTGCCGGCCCTTCTGGTGGGGAGCTTCGTCGGCGGCTACCTCGGCGCCTGGGCGGCCCAGCGCTACGGCAACCGCCTGGTCAAGCGCGCCTTCGAAGTCGTCACCGTCCTCACCGGCATCGCCCTGCTCCTCCCGGTCCCCTGATCAATATCACCACGAAGCACACGAAGGCACGAAGAAGGTCAAGGGCGAAAAACCTTTATCACCACGGGGGACACAGAGGACACAGAGAAAGGATGGTTCGGGCGAAACATTCGCTGCGACACGGCCACACGCTGGAACGGGGTTGAATGCCGCTGAAGTCATCTATGCTGCTGGCGGCCTTTCGATTTTCTCCGTGAACTCCGTGTCCTCTGTGGTAACTAGCCTTTGACCTTGCTCTTCTTCGTGCCTTCGTGTGCTTCGTGGTGAAAAAGCCGGTCTATTCGTCGGGCTCGGTGGCGCCGGGGATTTCGCAGCGGTTGAGCAGATCGAAGTGTTCGATCCCCTCGAGGATGCCGCGGGCGTGGGTGGCCCCGGCGAAGTAGATGCGCTGGAAGCCGCGCAGGCTCTCGAGTTCGGGCTGGTGATTGCCCACCACCACGCCGAGCAGCCGGCCGCGCAGCATATCCTCGTCGTTTCCCGAATCGCCGGCGACCAGCACGTGCTCCAGCGGAATGCCCCACTTGTCGGACAGGTAGCGCACCGCCAGTCCCTTCGACGCCCGCACCGGCAGCAGGTCGAGGAACCGGTCGTGGGAGTAGATCACCCGCGCGTGCAGGTCCTCGCGGTAGAGCCGCGTCGCCACGGTCTCCGCGTCCAGACTCCCGGGGGGTTCGGCAAAGAAGCTGACCTTGAACGCCCGCTGGTCCACATCCGGCTGCAGGACCAGATTCTTCTCCTGGCGCAGGCAGTCGCGCAGCCGGTCCGGCTCCCAGCGATGGCTGATGTGACGCGCCCAGCCGCGATCCTCGGTCTGCTTGGTGCCGTAATGGATCTCGCTCCCCACCGAGGTAATCCAGACATCCGGCGTCGGCACGCCGTGCTCCTCGAGGATCGCCGCGGCGGAATCGATGCGCCGCCCGGTGGCCACGCCGAAGGCGACCCGCTTGCGGTTGCGCTTGAGCCAGGCGACAAACGCGCGGGTGGCCTTGTCGTCGCCCAGCAGGGTGTTGTCGATGTCGGTGATCACGGCCCGATCCATCTGCGCCAGATGCCCGGAGACCCGGCGCTCGTGATGGCGCGCCTGGCGCACCTCGCGGGTCAGAGATTTCACCAGCTTCACGTATTTCTCGGCGTGGCCGTCCCAGGAATAGTGCTGGCGCACGCCCTTGAGCCCGGCGCGCGAGTAGCGCTGCCAGCGTGGCCGGTCGGCCAGGATGCCCTGGATGGCGTCGGCAATCCCCTCCGGGTCCAGCGGGTCGATCAGCTGGCCGTTGTGGCAGCGCGAGATGATCTCCTCCGGCCCGCCGTCGTTGGTGGCCACGATCGGGGCGCCGCTGGCGGCCGCCTCGATCAGGGTCAGGCCGAAGGGCTCGGTCAGCGCCGGGTTCACGAACACCCCCTTGCTGGAGGCCACCAGGCGGTAGAGGTCGGGCACGTCCTCGGAGTCGTGGTGCTTGGGATACGCCACCTGGCCGTAAAGGTCGTGGCGGTCGATACGCAGGAGCAGGTCGGTCAGGACATCCCGCGCGCCCTTGTCCAGGTCGGCGATGTCGTCACGGTTGCCGGCGACGATCAGCAGGTTGGCGTTCTCGCGCAGCCAGTCATTCCCGGCGTAGGCCTCGACCAGGGCGCGGATGTTCTTGCGCTCGTCGGCGCGCGACAGCGCCATGATCAACGGCCGGTCGGGGTAGCGCAGGAAGCGGCGGATCTCGGCCCAGATAGCCGGCTTGCGCTCCCCGCGCTTCGGCGGATGAAACCGCGCCAGGTCGGTACCCGGCGGGATCACCTCCATGCGTTCCGGCTGGTAGTTGTCGTAGGCGGCGTACTGTTCGCCGATCTCCTGGCGGGTGCTGGCGATCACCCGATGCGCATGCGCCAGGGCCTCTTCCTCGGCGTGGATCCGGGTGGAGATGTTGTAGCGGGCCTCGATGTCGGCATCCGACATCCCGCTCTCACGCAGGCGTTCGCGCTTGACCCGCCCCAGGGAATGACCGGTCTGGAGCATGGGGGCGCCCAGCAGGTTCGACAGCTGCACCGCGACATGTCCGGCATCGGCATAGTGGCCGTGGATCACGTCCGGGCGCAGGCCCACGCCACGGATATGCCCCAGGGCGTTGTCCGCGAAACAGTCGAGGTAGGGCCACAGCTTTTCCTTGCGCAGGTAGCGCCGCGGGCCGCAGTCCAGCCGCACGATCCGGGCCCCGTCGCCCAGATCCTCCTCGGGCTCGGCGTAGTCGTCGGCCACCTTGCTGTCGACCACGCGGCGGGTGAGCAGGTCCACCCGGCCCACCTGCGGGTGGCGCGCCAGGGCCCGCGCCAGTTCGACCACGTAGAGCGTCTGCCCGCCGGTGTCGGCATCGCGTCCCAGTTCCAGGTCCTGCCCGCGGATCAGACCGTGGACACTGATCAGGACGAGGTAAAGGCCTTCGCCATCACGAGACTTGCTCTGGGTCTTTTTCATGGCACCTCGGGTTCCGGGCTGTCGAACAGGCTCAGGGTCTCGGGGTTGTCGATCAGGCCCTGGGAGACCAGCACGGCGGTGGCCGACCAGGTCTGGCGATAGTTGGCGCGGCGCCCGACCAGGCGGCCGTGGCGACCGTCGTAGTACTCCGGCCAGTGGTCACGATGCAGGCGCTCGGCCGCGACCGCGTGCACACTGCGCGCCAGGTCGGGCCGCCCGACCCGCATGGCGGCCCCGGTGAACGCCCACAGCAACGCCGGCCAGTTGCCGCCGTTGTGGTAGGACCACGGAGTATTCTTGGGGTCGGACCCGGTCAGCAGACGCCATTCCTCGCCAACCATCGCCGGATAGCAGATCTTCACCGGCATGGTCCCGATCAGGTCCTCGAAGCGCTGCTCGAAGGTCTGCATAATCGAGCGCGACTGGTGCTCGTCGGCCAGCCCGAACAGCACCGCCAGCAAGTTTCCGAAGCTGAAGAACCGGAAATCCATCCTTCCCGGCCCGAGGTTACCGACCAGGTAGCCGCTCTCCGACGGGATCCAGTCCACCAGCCAGTCGGGGATGCTCTCGGGGTAGATATTCAGCGCGTTCTCGGACTCGTGGCCGAAGTGTTCGGTGCGATAGCGGTGGATATCGTTCAACCGCTCTAGATCCAGCCAGTAGTAGTGGCGGATGTAGTCCGACAGCTGCCGGGTACGGATCGCGGACTGCTCGCACAGGAGTTCGGAATCCCGGTCGCAGGGCTCCAGCATCGCCAGCGAAGCCTTCAGCATCCCGTAGAACAGTGCCTGGATCTCCAGCGGGTGGCCGAACACCCCCATGCGCCGGTCGATCATGAAGCTGCCGTCCGGCACCAGCAGAGTCGGGAAGACTTCGAAACGGTCCTGCAGACAGATGCTGAGGATCAGGCGGATGCCGCGCTGCACATCCGCGCTCTTGATGAATTCGTGGTCGCCGGTGCGGTTCTGGTAGGCGCGCAGCAACAGTACCCACCACATCATGGAATCCACCGGGGCGACGCGTCCGATCGCCCGGTCGCCAAAGTCCGCGGCCAGGGCCTCGCGGCCGTTCTCGTCGGTGAACACCCGGAAGCTTGCCGGCATCACCCGCGGCAGGCGGCGGTGGCCCTCGATCTCCTCCTGGGTATCGCGGATCTGCAGGATCAGCGCGAGGAAGTCCCGCACCACCTCGGGCTCGTCGTTCAGCAGATAGACCAGCCCCGAGGGCACGAAGTCGCGGATAAAGCAGTCGGCATAGTTCTCCGCCGGCGCCCGCTCGTCCAGGCTCGCCACGGTGCCGACCGTGCGCCCGCGATAGCGCACCTCGGCATCGCGCAGCAGCTGGTAGGCGGATTCGAGCGTCGGATTCCGGGCGTCGGGGGGGAGCTGATTCATGACCCCGAGTCTATGGAAAGCGGGCCCGATGTGCACGTGTCACGGCCCCCTCCACGCGGCGCTCAGGCGGACTCGGGGTGGCGCGGCATCGGCGGCTCGGCGGCCGGCCGGGCGAACAGGTAACCCTGACAATAGTCGACCCGATCCTTCAGCCAGCGCCATTCGTCGGCGGTCTCGATCCCCTCGGCCACCACCTGAATATCCAGGTCGCGGGCCAGCTCCACGATCTTGTCGAGGATCTTCTGCTGGTAGATATCGCCATCGATGCCGCTGACCAGTTCGCGGTCGATCTTCACGAAATCCGGGCGCAACTGGGAAAGCATGTTCAGCGAGGCGTAGCCGGCCCCCAGATCATCGAGCGCCACCTGGAATCCGGCCCGGCGGTAGCGCTCCACGATCCGTGACAGGTGCTCGATGTCCGTGACCTGATCGCTCTCGATCACCTCGAACACGAAACCACTGGGCCCGGCACGGCCGGCCGGGCGCGAGTTGATCTCGCGCACCGTCGTCTCCAGGCAGAAGGCCGGATCATAGATGGCGGTCGGATTGAAGTTGATGAACAACCGGCTGCCGATCCCGCGCTCGCTGGCCCGGCGAATCGCATTGATGCGCGCCGAGCGATCCAGATGGAACAGCAATTCGGCATTGCGCGCCGTCTTGAACAGCTCCGGCGGCGGAATGGGGTCGCCGGCCGGCGTGGAGGCCCGCACCAGCGCCTCGTAGGCGAAAACCTCGGCCGGATCGGCCGCATGCACGATGGGCTGGAAGTGAAAGTCCAGGGCATCGTTGGCCAGGATCGCGGAGAGATCGCGGGCATTGTGCCGGGCAATCAGCGTAGACAGCAGATGGGTGTCCTGGAGGTGCCCCAGGCCGAAGTCTTCGCCCTCGGGCACGAAGGTCGCGCGACAACCGGCCTGCTCCGAGCTGCTCAGGGCCTGCTCCAGGCGCACCAGCATCTCGCCCAGCCCGCCGGTACCCTGGACCGGCAGCGCCAGGATGCCCGAGGTCGGCTCGGCACAGGGCAGCTGTTCGTCTACCATGCGCTGACGCAGGGCCGCGCGGGTATGCGCCAGAACCGGCGCCAGATAGAGGGTGCCGGAGGCCGCCGGCAGCAGGTCAATACGTTCGCAATCGGGACAGCCCACGACCACCTCCAGCGGTCTTGTCTTCGGTCCGGAGCCAGAACCCGGGATATTCCCCGGGGTCCCATCACCACAGACCCTCGTCTGTTGGCAGACAATCCTATCGACCCGGAGGTTGCATGAGTCAATCCGATCGCCCGACGGACGCCGAACTGCGCGAACGCCTCACGCCGGAACAATACCGCATCGCCCGCGAAGGCGGTACCGAGCGCCCCTTCACCGGCGCCTACAACAACCACAAGGCCGACGGCACCTACCACTGCGTCGCCTGCGGCGCCCCCTTGTTCGACTCGCACGCCAAGTTCGACTCCGGCTCCGGCTGGCCCAGCTACACCGCGCCGGTGAGCGAAGGTGCCGTCGACGAACACCGCGACCGCTCGCTGGGCATGGAACGCACCGAGGTCCGCTGCGCGCGCTGCGACTCGCACCTGGGGCATGTCTTTCCCGACGGCCCGGCGCCGACCGGGCTGCGCTACTGCATCAACTCGGCGGTCCTCGACTTTCATCCACGCGACTGACACCAGCATCGCCCCCGGGCCATGACGGCCCGGACGATCCTTGAAGGGACTCCCATGTCCGGCCAGACCACCCCGCGCGAGCGCGCGAATGTCCTGATCCTTGCCCTCGGGCAGGCCCTGTTCCTGATCGCCGCGGTGACCGTGATGACCCTGAGCGGCGTGGTCGGGGAACGCCTGGCGAGCGATCCCGCGCTGGCCACCCTGCCGGTCGCCGCGATGATGGTCGGCACGCTGGTCACCACCCTGCCGGCCTCGCTGTTCATGAAGCGTTTCGGGCGGCGCACCGGCTTCCTGCTGGGCACCAGCGTGGGCGGAGCCGGTGGCGCCATGCTGACCGCGGCCGGCGTCTTCGCCGAGGCCTTCTGGCTGTTCGTACTGGGCAACCTGCTGCTGGGGGCCTACCAGGCCTTCGCGATGTACTACCGCTTTGCCGCCGCCGATGTCGCCAGCCCCGCCTTCCGCCCGCGCGCGATCTCGCTGGTGATGGCCGGCGGCGTCGTGGCCGCCTTCCTCGGCCCGTGGAACGCCCACCACGCCCAGGCCCTGTTGCCGGGCACGCCGGAGGCCGGCCCCTATCTGGTCCTCGGCGCCCTGGCGCTGCTGGCGATGACGCTGCTGGCCTGGCTGCGCGTGCCGGCGCCACCGCCGGAGGAACGCGGGCCGGCCCGGCCAATGCGCGAGATCCTGCCGCAAGGGCGCTTCCTCGTCGCGCTGACCGCCGCCGCGCTGGGCTATGCGGTCATGGTGCTGCTGATGACGGCGACGCCGCTGGCCATGCGCCACGCCGGCTTTGACATGGGCCAGATCGCCCTGGTCATGCAGTGGCATGTATTGGGGATGTTCGCCCCCTCGTTCGTGACCGGCCATCTGATCACCCGCCTCGGGATCACGCGCATCCTGGCACTTGGCAACGCACTGGTGCTGTTCAGCGTGGCGATCGCCGCGCACGGGGAGACGCTGGCGCATTTCTGGCTGGCGCTGTTCCTGCTGGGGGTGGGCTGGAATTTCCTGTTTATCGGCGGCAGTACGCTGCTGACGACCACGCATACGGCCACCGAGAAGGGCAAGGTCCAGGGCGTGAACGATCTGACCATCTTCACGCTGGTCACGGCCGGGTCGCTGCTGGCCGGGGCGCTGCTGCGACCGCTGGGATGGGACGGGATGAATCTCGCGATGCTGCCGGTGATCGCGGTACTGACCATCGCCATCGCCTGGCTCTGGTTCGACGACACCCGCGCCCCGGCGCGCACCTGATCACGCCACACGCCAGCCACGAACGCTGGGTGCTTCGCTATCGCTGATTGGCTGGCCCTGGTTCGTCGCTGGTGTTTACGGTGCCTTCGGTCCGCCGCCTGCCCGGCGCTGACTCGCCAGCGCGCCCCGAGGTACTTTCTTGCTTGCCCAAGAAAGTACCCAAAGAAGGGCACCCGGATTTCGCCCGGGAACCTCGCTCCGGACGCGCTGGGCCGGCGGCGCTGAACTCGCTGCGCCTGCGGCTCCGCTCAGACATCCAGCGCCTTCTCCCGGCCCATCACGCCCTCCACGAGGGGCTCCATACGGGAG
>NZ_KB905024.1 GCF_000377405.1 Thioalkalivibrio sp. ALE31
GAAAGCCCCTGGCGCCCGCCCTGCGGGCGCGGCACGCAACGGCCGAGGGCCGAGCGTGCCCAAGATGTCCGAAAAGTTAGCCATCCTCCACTGGCACGACCGTCGGGACGGCTGTTGTCTTGACCTTGAATCCCCCGTTGTCGTCGCGCCGAGTGGAGAGGGTTTTCGCGGGACGATTCAAAATAGAAACGGGGCGCTGGATGTCTGAGCGAAGCCGAAGGCGTAGCGAGTTCAGCGCCGCCCGCGAAAACCCTCGGAGCGAGGGAAACCCCGGCCCGCGCAGCGGGCCGGGGTCGCGGCAGTCGGGCGTGTTTCTTGGGTACTTCTTTGCACGAGCAAAGAAGCCCGTTTTTGATCAACAACGGGCGCGGCGCGCTGGCGAGTCAGCGCCGGGCAGTATGTGGACCGAAGGCACCGTAAACACCAGATGACGAAAGAGGACCAGCCACCACGAGGCAGGCGGCTGGACGCAGCCAACCGCACGCCGCAGAGCGCCAAGGTGATAGGCTTGGCGCCCGCTACAACACTCGCTCGCGACCGGAACTCGAATGGCACTGCTCACCCTGCGCAACATCCACCTGGCCTACGGCATGGCCGCCCTGCTCGACGGCATCAACCTGAGCCTGGAACCCGGCGAGCGCGTCGCCATCGCCGGGCGCAACGGAGAGGGCAAATCCACCCTGCTCAAGGTGCTCAACGGCGAGGCGCAGGCGGATTCGGGCGAGATCACCTGCCAGGACGGCCTCACCACCGCCTACCTGACCCAGGAGTTGCCCCCGGGCATTGAAGGGACGGTGTTCGATGTCGTGGCCGAGGGCCTGGGCGAGGCCGGGCGCCTGCTGGAGCGCTTCCACCACCTGAGCCAGGCCGCGGCCGGCGGCGACATGGATGCCCTGGAGAAGATGGGGCCAGTGCAGTCGCAGCTCGACGCCATCGATGGCTGGAGCCTGCAGAACCGGGTGGAGACCACCATCTCCCGCCTGAGCCTGGACCCCGAGGCGGAGTTCGCCGCGCTGTCCGGCGGACTCAAGCGCCGGGTCTGGCTGGCACGCGAGCTGGTGCAGCGCCCGCAGCTGCTGCTGCTCGACGAACCGACCAACCATCTCGACGTGGCCGCGATCCGCTGGCTGGAAGAGTTCCTGCTCGAGAGCGGCCTGACCGTGGTCTTCATCAGCCATGACCGCCAGTTCATGGAGAGTGTAGCCACCCGCATCCTGGAGCTGGACCGCGGGCAGCTGTATGAACATCCGCCGTCGATCGAGGAATTCCGCCGCCGTCAGGCCGAACGCCTGGAGACCGAGGCCACCCAGCGCGCGGAGTTCGACCGCAAGCTGGCGCAGGAGGAGGCCTGGGTGCGCCAGGGCATCAAGGCACGGCGTACCCGCAACGAGGGGCGCGTGCGGGCACTGCAGGCCCTGCGCAAGAAGCGCGCCGAGCGTCGCGAACGCAGCGGCCAGGTCAAGATGAAGCTGAGCCCGGAACAGCGTTCGGGCCGGCTGGTGATCGAGGCGGAACACGCCGATTTCGGCTACGAAAAACCCATCGTCAGGGACGTGAACCTGCTGCTGCAACGCGGCGATGCCCTGGGCATCGTCGGACCCAACGGCGCGGGCAAGACGACCCTGCTGCGCGGCCTGCTCGGACAGATGGAGCCGCTGGCCGGTCACGTGAAGCTGGGCACCCAGCTGGAGATCGCGTACTTCGACCAGGCGCGCGCGCACCTCGACGAAGACACCACGGTGCAGGACGCGGTCGGCGAGGGGCGCGACCGGGTGATGGTCAATGGCGAGAGCCGGCACATTTTGTCCTACCTGGAAGACTTCCTGTTCCCGCCATCACGTTCCCGCCAGCCGGTGTCGGCGCTGTCCGGGGGCGAGCGCAATCGCCTGCTGCTGGCCAAGCTGTTCCTGCGCCCGGCAAATCTGCTGGTGCTCGACGAACCCACCAACGACCTCGATGTGGAGACCCTGGAGCTGCTGGAACAGCTCCTGATCGAGTACACCGGGACGGTGATCGTGGTCAGCCACGACCGCTCGTTTCTGGACAATGTCGCGACCTCGACCCTGGTCCTGCCGGGCGACGGGTCGGTGGAAGAGTTCGTGGGTGGCTGGTCCGACCTGCCCGAACGCGTCACGCAGCGGCTGCTGGAGGGCGAAACCGCGGCCGCCGCCCGCCCCGGCGCCCCGGAGCCGCGGGCCGAGCCCGCTCCCGAACCATCGCCGCAGACATCGGAAAACGCTACGGCGACCCCGCGCAAGCTGTCCTACAAGGATGCGCGCGAACTGGAGGCCCTCCCGGCCCGGATCGAGGCCCTGGAGACCGAGCAACAGGAACTGACCACGGCGATGACCGATCCCGAGGCCCTGCGCGACGGTGAACGCATGCGCGACCTGCAGGCGCGGCTCGAGACCGTGGAGGCCGAGCTGGCCCACTGCTTCGAGCGCTGGGAGCAGCTGGAATCCGGTTGAGCGTCGGCGCGTCTACACTCGGGTTTCCGGCCACTCCTCAACTCTGCCGGGGGTCTGCCGTAACAGGGGTTGAATAGCCACCTTTCGGGTCCGCGCTCTCCGAGACCGCGGCCGGTTCGCGAAGCGCCCGGGACAGGGCGCGCTGAAGGAGTCATCGCATGCTGGACAAACTCTCCATCCGGGGGCTGCTGATTGCCGGGTTCGGCCTGGTCGTCGCCATCCTGATCATCAACTCCCTGCTGGCACTGCGCGCGATGAGCACGGGCAGTCAGGGGGTCGAGCAGCTCACGCAGGCTGACTACCCGGCCGTCGCCCGGGTCAACGATGTCGAGCAGCTGCTGCAGGAGAGCGCGGCGTTTCTCGGCTTCTACCTGATGAGCGAGGAGCAGTCGCATCGCGATGCATGGCAAAACGCGATGCGCGAGCTCGATGCGGCCACGCGGGCCCTGAACGAGAATCCGGTCATCGCGGCCGACGAGGAACTCGCCGCCAGCGCGACCGAGGTACGCCGCCTGGTGGATCAGTTCGCCAGCTTCGAGGACCGCCTGATCGAGGTGGCGGAGAACGCGGCCGAGAACATGCCGGCCCTGGGAATCGCCAACGCCCGGGCCAACCCGGCCAGCCGCGAGATGACCCAGCAGACCAACATGATGATCGACGCCGAGATGGCCCTGCCGCGCTTCCAGCGTTCCTGGGACCGTCTCGACACCCTGCATGAGCTGCGCATGTCGGTGGTCCAGGTCACCTCCA
Organism: Thioalkalivibrio sp. ALE31; assembly: GCF_000377405.1. GTDB lineage: Bacteria > Pseudomonadota > Gammaproteobacteria > Ectothiorhodospirales > Ectothiorhodospiraceae > Thioalkalivibrio. The sequence continues at coordinate 3,219 of NZ_KB905024.1, forward strand.
ACCTGCGCGGGTTCATCGCCTTCCGCGATGACGCCTTCCGTGAGAACGTGCGCCTGTTCTCGACCCGCACCAACGACATCACCGCGCAGCTGATGGACCAGTTCGACGATCTCGACTTCGAACAGCAGATCGCGCTGGAAGACTTCCAGATGGCCCTGGATACCCAGAACACCGCGCTGGACGACCTGATCGAGATCCACGGCAGCGAACAGGCCCTGCAGGATGCCTACCTGATTCGGACCGAGATCGGCCCGCTGCTGGTCGAGGCCCGCGATCATCTGCAAGGACTCAGCGAGCGCATCACTGCCCGCGCCGAACGCAGCGCCGCCGCCCTGACCGCCGACATGCGCGCCACCCAGACGACCCAGGGCATCCTGGCTCTGATCGGCGTGATCCTCGGGCTGGCCGGCGCGGTGTTCATCATCCTGGTCGTGCGGCGCGCGCTGGCCCACTCCACCGCGGCGCTCGAGGAGATCGCCGATGGCGATGGCGATCTGAGCCGCCGTCTGGACGAGAACGGCCTGATCGAAACCGCCCAGCTCGGCCGTGCGTTCAACCGCTTCACCGACAAGATCGCCCAGGCCATCGGCAATGCCCGCGGCAGCACCGAGACCCTGAACCGGGCCACCGAGAACCTGAATCAGGAGGCCTACGAGGCCCGCGAGGCGGTCTCGCGCCAGCGCGACGAGACCGAACGTGTCGCCACCGCGATCAACGAGCTGCAAAGCAGCGCCGAGGAGATCGCACGCAACACCGACGCGACCTCCCAGGCCGGTCAGGAGGCCGGGGATGCGGTGAACAACGGCTCCGAGGTGATGGAGAAGAACATCGAGTCCATGGCCTCGCTGCTCGGCACCGTCGAGCAGGCCGCCGGGACCGTCTCCAAGCTGGGCGAGGACTCCAAGCAGATCGGGACCATCCTCGAGGTGATCCGCGGGGTCGCCGAGCAGACCAACCTGCTGGCCCTGAACGCGGCCATCGAGGCTGCCCGCGCCGGCGAGCATGGCCGCGGCTTCGCGGTAGTGGCCGACGAGGTGCGCAAGCTCGCCACCCGCACCCAGGAATCCACCGACGAGATCGAGTCCATGATCTCGCGCCTGCAGACTGCCACCGACAGTGCGGTCAAGGCCATGCAGCACGGCCAGGACGAGGCCGAGACCACGATGGAACACACCTCCGAGGTGAATGGCGCCCTGCAGCAGATCCGTCAGTCCGTCACCACCATCGTGGAGATGACCGAGCAAATCGCCGTGGCGTCACGCCAGCAGAGCACCGTGGTCGAGGACATCAACCGCAACATCGTGCAGATCTCCGACGAGGCGGATCAGTCGGCGAACACCGCTGACCGCGTCAGCGCCGCCTCCGACGAACTCAAGCAGGTGGAGAAGGAGATCCAGCAGGCGCTGGCCCAGTTCCGCCTGTAGGCCTGGGCGTCAGCGATCCTGCGGTTCCAGCCAGGTCCGGGCGGCGCGCCGCAGCCTGCGGGTGACACCGCGCCGCCCGGACACCCCCAGCTTGGGCGCCAGCCGGGGCCAGTCGATCGGCGCGGTCAGGCTCGCGGCGAGCAACCGGCCTTCCGGCTCCACCGGAGGGGACGCCGCCAGCTGCCGCAGCAACGCGGGCAGCACCCACTCCAGCGGCCGCGCGCGCGCGGCAAAGGCCCGCACCTCCGCCCGGTCCGCGACCGGGTCGACCGGCGCGTCCACGCGAGCCGAATCACCCGCGGGTGACGCCAGCACCGCATCGACCATGGCAGCGGTTGCAGCGGGCAGGAATCGCGGATGCCAGACGGGCCAGTCGCGCCGAAAATCCTCCCATGTCGCTTCCAGCCGGGGCTGCAATGCGGGCGCCACCGCACGCAGGACCACGCCGCTGACCTGGCCGCTGGCCGCATCCGGCTGGGTGCCGACACGCACGAGGCCGTAGCCCGCCCGCCGCCAAAGACGCAGCAGTGCGGGCTGCAGACCGAAGCTGGCGCCGAGCAGCCCCATGCCTTCGAGTTGGGCCCGGTCCGCGACCGCACGTAGCAATCGGCCGCCCAGCCCTCGCCCCTGCCAGCGGGGGTGTACCGCAATACGCTGGATGCGCCAGGCGGCTTCCGCCGCCAGGTCAAAGTCGCCCCGCGCGGCGAGGGTGCAGGGCAGGAAATGCCCCTGCGGGCGCCGTTCGCCCGCCCAGACCGCCTCGGCCACGGCCGGTTCCAGACCGGCCTCCTCCTGAATCAGGGCCACGCCGAACAGCGCCCCGTCGACCGCCCCCTCCATGCACAACACCCGCACCCCGGGGTCATCCAGCCAGCGCGCGAGATCGGAGGGCCGGGTACGGTAGTGCGCATCGGCCAGAAGGCCCGTCACGGCCTCCAGGGTCCGCGGCGCATCCGCAAGGTCCGCGCCTGTGCGCCAGTGCAGACGGACGGCCTGGGCGAGTGGCGGCTGGCTCTCCGCCTCCAGCAGGAACAGCCGATTGAGCCAGTCTTCCAGCGGATCACCGGCCGCCCAGCGCACCGGGGTCGTCAGAGTTTGCATCTGCACCCGAAAGCCCGCGGCCTCCAGCGCCGGCAGCGCCCGCAACCGGAAGCCCTGCCCGCTCCCCTCGAAGCCACCGGTCGTGGTCGCCAGCACCAGGCGTCGCGCGCGCCGGGCCAGACGCACCAGGCGTTCCACCGGCAGGTTCGCGGCCTCGTCCACGATGAGGGTATCCAGCGGCGCCGGGTCGTCCAGCAAGACATCGGTCGCGCGGTAATACCGTTCGGGTTCCGGGGTCCGCTGACGGGCCTGCGCCAGGAGAGCGTCCACGGCCCGTGGCCCCGGAGCGGTCAGCACGACCCCGGTTGCGGCGCCTTCCGACATGCTGCCCAGGAATTCCCCCAGCAGCGTCGACTTGCCGCGCCCGCGCGGGGCCGTCAACGCCAGGCACTCACCCGGCTCCAGCCCTGCCAGGCGCTCCAGGGCATCTGCCTGATCCGGTGTCCAGACAAACGAGGCCGACGGCGTTGCAGGCGCAAGGGAAAGATGTTCCATCGACGCCGGGTCGATCGTCCGGACCCAGGCTTCGGCCAGCGCCGCGCGCCAGCGCCGGGCAAACACGCCATCACCAGCCACCCCGTCGAGGATCACCAGGGCGCCACCGCCTCGCAGCAACCCCGCAACCGTGACCAGCGCGTCCACGGCCAGCGGCTCCGCGGCCTCGAACACCAGGGCCTGCACCTCGTGCCCGAGCCAGTGCCCGGTCTGTGCGGGCGCGACCTGCGGCAGCCCCTCGGGTGCGTGCCCCCCCACCCAGAGGACCGGCCCCCGGGCCGAGGCCGCCCGCAACCAGGACCCGACCGCCTGGAACGCGTCCGGGGCGGCCGTCAGACAGTAGAGCGAACGCGCTGCCACATCAGCACCTCACCAGAACGGAATCACTCGTTGAAAAAATGGGATTTACAGAATAACCTGGCGCCTGATCACATCAGGCTGGGAAAATCCAGACGGTGTTTGGCATTTCCATGTGAATTAATCCTCAAGTTTTCCCGCCTCCAGTCGTACAAGTTTCTAACCAAGGGCTAAAAACATCTGTACAAATCCTGTACAGTGCCAACAATTTCACCGAAAGGTACAGCAAATGACAGCCATTGCGCTCCCGGAACGCCTGCGCATCGACACCGCAGCCGAGTGCTGGCAAGAACTGCGCGCAGCGCTCGACGCCGGCGACGGCCTGCAGCTGGAATCCAGTGCCGTGGCCGATATCGATGCCGCCGGCGTGCAGGTCCTGCTGATGGCCCGCCACGCGGCCGTGCGCAATGCGCAGGACTTTTCGCTGAACGAGGCAAGCGCCAGCCTCGCGCAGGCCTTCCAGGCCCTGGGCGCGGACGACCCGGACGGGCTCTCCGCGGGTGCCGGACAAGAACACGATACCGATTCAGGAGAACACAATGGCTAAGGTTCTGGTGGTGGACGATTCCGCCTCGATGCGCCAGATGGTCGCATTCACCCTCAAGCAGGCCGGACACGAGGTCACCGAGGGGCGCGACGGCAACGACGGCCTGGGCAAGGCCCAGGGGACGAAGGCGGACCTGGTGATCACCGACGTGAACATGCCGGGCATGGACGGGCTGCAACTGACCCGTGAACTGCGCAAGTTGGGCGACTACAAGTTCACCCCGATCCTGGTGCTGACCACCGAGGCCGGCCCGGAGAAGAAACAGGAAGGCAAGGCGGCCGGCGCGACCGGCTGGCTGGTCAAGCCGTTCGACCCGGACCAGCTGATGAACACCGTGAACCGGGTGCTGCGCTAGTCATGTCGATCGACATGGCCCAGTTCGTCGATGCCTTTCTCGAGGAGAGCTTCGAGGGGCTGGAGCGCATGGAGACCGAACTCCTGGCGCTGGACGGCGGCGATCCGGAGACCCTGAATACCATCTTCCGCTGCGCCCATTCGATCAAGGGCGGGGCCGGGACGTTCGGGTTCGGCGCCATCTCCGAGTTCACCCACGGCGTCGAGACCCTGCTGGACCGAATGCGCAACGGCGAGCAGGAAGCCGCGCCGGAGACCGTGAATCTGTTGCTGCGCGCGGTGGATATCCTGCGCGCGCAGCTGCATGCTGCCCGCGACGGCGGCGAGGCCGACGCCGCCGAGGTTGCGGAGGTGCGCACCCTGATCGAGGCCCACCTGGATGACGCCGCGCCAGCCGCCGGCGTCCCGAACGCCCCGGCGAATGGTGGATCGGGTGGAGACACCGCCTCCGATAGCAGCGGTGGTGGCGGCAACGGCCCGCGCGGCTGGCGCATCCAGTTCCGTCCCCATGCGGATCTGATGCGCACCGGCAACGACCCCCTGCGCATGTTCGAGGTCCTGGAAGAACTCGGGCGACTGACCGTGCATTGCGAGACCGATCGCCTGCCCGACAGCGCGGAGGCCTTCGATCCGGAAGACTGCTATCTCGCCTGGACCCTGGAGCTGGAAGGCGACGCGACCCGTGACCAGATCGAGGAGGTCTTCGAATGGGTCGAGGACGAATGCGATCTCGTCATTGACCCCCTCGAGGCCGCACCGGTCGCTCCCGACGAGTCGTCCGCGCCCGAGCCCGGAGCCGACGGGGCTACGCCCGCCCGGCCGGAGACCGCAGCGAAGGGAAGCGGGGGCAGCGCTCGCGGGGCCGAATCCAGCTCCATGCGGGTGAACACCGGAAAGATCGACGCCCTTATCGACATGGTCGGCGAGCTGGTCATCACCCAGTCGATGCTGACCGATATCAGCGAACAGCTCGAGGAAGACCCGTCGCAAATGGAGGCGCAGATCGAGCGCCTGCGCACCGGCCTGGCCGAGCTGGAGCGCAATACCCGCGAGCTGCAGGAAAGCGTGATGAGCATCCGCATGGTGCCAATCGCGCAGGTCTTCAACCGCTTCCCGCGGCTGGTGCACGACATCTCCGCGCAGCTCGGCAAGCAGATCGAACTGACGCTCAAGGGCGAAGCCACGGAGATCGACAAGACGGTGATGGAACACCTGGGTGACCCGCTGGTGCATCTGGTGCGCAATGCCGTGGACCACGGCATTGAGTTGCCAGAGGCGCGTGCGGCGGCCGGCAAGCCGGAGACCGGTCAGGTCACCCTGGAAGCCTTTCACCGCGGCGGAAACGTGGTCATCGAGATCCGCGACGATGGCAAGGGCATGGATGCCGACCGTATCCTCGCCAAGGCGCGCGACGCCGGGATCGTCGGGCCCAACCAGCAGCTGGACCGCCACGAGACCCTGCAACTGGTCTTCGAACCGGGACTGTCCACCGCGGACCAGGTCAGCGATCTCTCCGGCCGCGGCGTCGGCATGGACGTGGTGAAGAAGAACATCCGCGGCCTGGGCGGCAACGTGGAGTTGGAGTCCGAGCCCGGCAAGGGCTCGCGCCTGACCATCCGCCTGCCGCTGACCCTGTCGATCATGGACGGCCAGCTACTGAAGATCGGCGACGAGACCTTCGTGATCCCGCTGATCGCGATCGTCGAATCGCTGCAGACGCTGCCGGAGAGCGTGAAGCAGGCCTTCGGCAAGCTGCCGCTGTATCGCTTGCGCGACGAGTACATCCCGATTGTCGATCTCGCCGCCATGTTCGGCCGCGCCGAGCCCAGCCCGCTGCCGGAACAAGCCCTGCTGGTCGTGGCCGAGGCCGATGACCAGCGCGTGGCCCTGCGGGTGGACGACCTGCTGGGCCAGCAGCAGGTCGTGATCAAGACGCTGGAAACCAATTTCCGCAAGGTCCCCGGCACCGCCGGCGCGACCATCCTCGGGGACGGCCAGGTGGCCCTGATCCTGGATGTCGCGGGGATCGCGCGGATGGCCGCCGGGCGCGACACCCGCGCGGCGTAAAAATCAAGGAGCCGAACGCAATGGCGAACGACGCAACCCAGTCCATCCACGATCCGGCCACGGCCGGCCAGGACCAGTACCTGACCTTCATCCTGGCCGAGGAGGAATACGGCGTGGACATCCTGCGGGTGCAGGAGATCAAGGGCTGGGAACGGCCCACCCCGCTGCCCAACACCCCGGACTACATCCGCGGCGTGATCAACGTGCGCGGCATGATCGTGCCAATCATCGACATGCGCCTGCGCTTCGGCATGGAACCGATGGAGTACGGCCCCACCACCGTGGTGATCATGCTGCGGGTGATCAACGACGACCGCGAACGGGTGATGGGCGTGGTCGTGGATGCGGTCTCCGAGGTCTACAGCATCGGCGCAGACGACCTGCAGCCGGCCCCGGATTTCAGCACCCGGATCGGGATCGACTTCGTGCGCGGCCTGGCGACCGTCGACGAAAAAATGATCCTGATGCTGGACATCGACACCCTGCTAGGCCCGGGCCTGATCGCCAGCGAGGATGCCATCGCGGAAGGCGCACCGGCGTAGCCCGGTCCCTCGACGGAATCATGCGGACGATCGCAGTGATCAATCAGAAAGGGGGCGTCGGCAAGACGACCGTGACCCTGAACCTGTCGCATGCCCTGGCCCTGGCCGGGCATCGCGTGCTGGCGATCGACGCCGACCCGCAGGGGCATCTCTCCATGGCCTTCGGGCTGGAGGATCCCGCCGGACTGGACCAGGTCCTGCAGGGCGGCGCACGCCTGGAGGACGCCTTCAGCGAGGCCGGCAACGGCCTGCAGATCGTCGCCGCCGGGGAACAGCTTCAGGACGTCGAGAACCTGAACGAAGGCGGAGCCGAGCGGGGCTGGCGCCTGCAGAAGGCCCTGGACAGGCTGGAACAACCCTTCGATTTCGTGCTGATCGACTGCCCGCCCTCGGCTGGACTGCTGGGCATGAACGCGATCATCGCGGCCGACGAGATGCTGATCCCGGTGGCCGGCGACTTCCTCGCCCTGAACGGCCTGTCGCGTCTGATGCGCATCCTTCAGGGCATCGAGGCGCGCCTGGGTACGAGCCGTCGCAAGTGGATCGTGCTGTCGCGCTTTGTCGAACAGCGCCGCCACGCCCGCGAGGTGCGCGAGCGCATCCGCGAACACTTCGCCGATGCCCTGCTGCCCACCACCATCCGCGAGTCGGTGGTGCTGGCCGAGAGCCCGAGCTTCGGGCAGACGATCTTCGAGTACCAGCCGCGCCACCGCGCGGCCGCGGACTTCCAGCAACTGGCCGCCGATCTGATCGCGGCCGGGGCACAAACCGACACCCGCCCGACGGCGGCACACGCCTGAGCCGCGAGCCAGGGAGACCACGGGCCATGACCGCACGCAAACGCAACAAGCTGGGCAACGACCCACTGGGCTGGATAGAGACGCCCGCCGGATCCAGCGAATCCGGCGAAGACGGCCGCCCGGAAGACGCCAAGGCCCAGGCCGGCGAGGCAGCGCTCGAGGCGGAAGCATCCAACTCGGGACCCACTACCGACACCGCCCTGGCGCGGAAGACGGACAAACCCGCGCGCCGCCGTACCCCGTCGACGCGTAAAACGAACAAGCCAAGCGAGGAAACAGCAATGGCCGCCAATCCGAAAACCAACGTTGCCAGCAACGCGCCAGACGAACTGATGGACAGCCGCTTCATGCAGGCCGCCTGCGAGGATTCGCAGATGGCCGTGATGATGTGTGATGCCGACATGAACATCATCTTTGCCAACCCGTCCGTGCTGTCCTTCCTGCGCGACCGGCGCGAGGCCATTCGCCAGGAATTTCCGGACTTCGACCCGGACAACCTGGTCGGCCAGTCGATTGACCAGTTCCACAAGGATCCGTCGCATCAGCGCGCGATCCTGCAGAACCCGTCCATGCTGCCCTACACGGCGGAGATCGAGGTCGGCGGTATCGAGTTCAAGCTGCAGGCCTCCGGCATCACCGACGACCACGGCCAGATCATCGGCAACATGGTCGAGTGGCAGGACGTCACCGAGCTAAACGAGATGGAACGCGAACGCGCCCGCCTGCGTTCCGCCTTCAAGGGCGCGACCCAGGCCCAGGTGCTGACCGATGAACACCTGAAGGTCGTCTATGCCAACCCCGCCGCGATGGATCTGCTGCGGGAACACCGTGCGGCGATCCAGGGGCTGGTCCGCGAGTTCGATCCGCTGAAGCCGCAGGGTTGCGACCTCTCCGAGCTCTATCAGGACGCCCCGCGCCCGCGCGGCAGCGACCGCCACACCCTGCCGGAGAAATACGCGCTGAAGGCCGCCGAACTGCAGATCGACCTGCACGCCACCGAGCTGAAGGACGACGAAGGCGAATTCTCCGGCTACATGATCGAGATGTCGGATGTGACCGACCTGCGCATGGCCGAGAAGGACATCGACGACCTGATCCGCGATGCGGCCCGGGGCAAGCTGGACCAGCGCCTGACACCAGATGACTACGACGGCTTCGTGAAGAACATCGCCGAAGGCGTGAACGAACTGCTGGACGCGGTGGTGCCGCCGCTGCGCGAGGGCTCGCGGGTGATGCAGGCGATGTCCGAGGGCGACCTGACCGTACGCATGGAAGGGGACTTCAAGGGCGAATTCGCCGAGTTCCGCGACGCGATCCACACCTCGCTGGAGAACCTCGACCAGCTCGTGGGGCAGATCCTCGAGGGCGCCGGCAACGTCCGCTCGGCCTCGGCCGAGATCGCCCAGGGCAATACCGACCTGTCCCAGCGCACCGAAGAGCAGGCCTCCTCGCTGGAAGAAACGGCCTCTTCAATGGAAGAGATGACCTCCACGGTCAAGTCCAACGCGGACAACGCCAAGCAGGCCAATCAGCTGGCCAGCGCCGCGCGCGACAAGGCGCAGGAAGGCGGCGAGGTCGTGGACAAGGCAGTGACCGCGATGGGCGAGATCAATCAGTCGTCCAAGAAGATCGCCGACATCATCGGCGTGATCGACGAGATCGCCTTCCAGACCAACCTGCTGGCGCTGAACGCCGCCGTGGAGGCCGCCCGCGCCGGCGAACAGGGTCGCGGCTTCGCGGTGGTCGCCACCGAGGTGCGCAACCTGGCCCAGCGCAGCGCCCAGGCCGCCAAGGAGATCAAGACTCTGATCAACGACTCGGTGGAGCGCATTGGCGAGGGCAGCAAGCTGGTCGACAACTCCGGCAAGGCGCTGGAGGACATCGTCGAGTCGGTGAAGAAGGTCTCCGACATCATCGCCGAGATCGCGGCCGCCAGCGAGGAGCAGTCCACCGGCCTGGACGAGATCAACAAGGCCGTGACCCAGCTCGACGAGGTCACCCAGCAGAATGCCGCGCTGGTCGAGGAGGCCGCAGCCGCCAGCGAGTCGCTGGACGACCAGTCGCGCGAACTGCTCGAACTGATGAGCTTCTTCAAAGGCAAGCAGGCTGCGGCCGCTGGCCAGGCAATGAAGCAGCCGAGTGCGCGTCCGGCTCCGGCGGGCGCCGGTTCTCAGAGCGGTGCCGCTGCGCTCAAGCGTCCGACCTCGGGCGAAGGCAACGCCGCCACCAAGCGCCCAGACCCGGCACCCTCGCGCCAGGAGACCTCCGAAGAATGGGAGGAGTTCTGAGGGTGGGGGACCGATGCTAGATGGCCGCCTCCGATCGCCTGAGCGAGCGCGACTTCCGGCGCGTTGCCCGCCTGACGCAGGAACGCACCGGCATCATGCTCAACGAGAGCAAGAAGGAGCTGGTGTTCAGCCGGCTGTCGCGGCGGCTGCGCGTCCTCGGGCTGGAGGCCTTCGACACCTACCTGGACCGGGTCGAGGGCGGTGACGAGGCCGAGCTCGAGGAGTTCATCAACGCGCTGACCACCAACTTGACCGCGTTCTTCCGCGAAGCGCACCACTTCGACATGCTGGGCGGCCCGGTGCTCAAGGAGATGCGGCGACTCAACCCGGACGGCCCGCTGAAGGTCTGGTCGGCCGGGTGTTCCACCGGCGAGGAGCCCTATTCCATCGCGATGACCCTGGCCGAGGCCCTGCCGTCGCCGGAGGACGCACGCATCCTCGCCACCGATATTGACTCGCGCGTGGTCGAACATGCGGATGCCGGGGTGTATGAGGCCAAGCGCGTCACCGGCATCCCGCAGGCACGCCAGAAACGCTGGCTGCTGCGCGGCAAGGGGGCCAACGAGGACCGGGTGAAGATCCGCGACGAGCTTCGCGCCATGGTGCACTTTCGCCAGCTGAACCTGTTCGACCCCTGGCCGATGAAGGGTCCGCTGGACGTGATCTTCTGCCGCAACACGCTGATCTATTTCGACAAGCCAACCCAGAAGCAGCTGGTAGAACGCTTTGCGCAGCTGCTGCGACCGGAGGGCTACCTGTTCATCGGGCACTCGGAGTCGTTGTTCCGCGTGACCGAGGACTTTCGCCTGCTTGAACAGACGCTGTACCGGAGAGTCGCCTGATGTCCGCCCTGCCCCAGCTGCATGATGACGCCTTTGCGCACATCAATCGCTACTGGGACCGCGTGCACGCGTGCCCGGCCGCGAAGCTGCTGCCGGGGGAGTGCTACGTCTCGGTCTCGCCGACCGAACTGATCACCACGGTGCTGGGCTCCTGCGTGTCGGCCTGCGTGTGGTCGCCCAGCGCCGGCATCGGCGGCATGAACCACTTCATGCTGCCGGACGGCGCCCGCGACAGCGGCTGGGGACCGGCGGTGTCCAATGCCACACGCTACGGCACCCATGCGATGGAGTTCCTGATCAACGAGCTGCTGAAGCTGGGTGCGGAGCGAAGCGACCTGCGCGTGAAGATGTTCGGGGGTGGCCGCGTGATGGCCGGGATGAGCGACGTCGGCGCCGACAACATCGCCTTTCTGCGTCAGTTTCTGCGTGACGAGAACCTGGGGCTGGTGGCCGAAGACGTCGGCGGGCCGTGGCCACGCAAGGTCTTGTTTTTCCCCGGCTCCGGGCGGGTGCGGGTCAAAAAACTCGTGTCCCTGCACAACAACACCCTGCTCGAACGCGAGCAGGATTACCGTCGCCGCCTGCAGGACAACCCCCTGCAGGGCGACGTGGAGCTTTTCTAGATGTCTGCCACTGCCAAGCCCATCCGCGTCCTGGTCGTCGACGATTCGGCCCTGATCCGCAAGCTTCTGACCGAGATCCTCTCCCAGGCCGCGGACATCGAGGTCGTGGCCACCGCCTCGGATCCTTTTGATGCGCGTACCAAGATCAAGCAGCACGAACCCGACGTGCTGACCCTCGACGTGGAGATGCCGAAGATGGACGGTATCACCTTCCTCCGCAACCTGATGCGCCTGCGCCCGATGCCAGTGGTCATGGTCTCCTCGCTGACCGAGGAAGGCGCCGATGTGACCCTGGAGGCCCTGGAGGTGGGTGCCGTGGACTTTGTCACCAAGCCGAAGGTGGACGTCTCTGAAGCCTTGCAGGAGTACGCCGACGTCCTGATCGGCAAGGTGCGCACCGCCGCCGGCATCCGCCTGCAGGCCCGCAGCGCAACCCCGGCAGCAGCACCGCAGCGCCTCGGCTCCGCGGGCGCGGGGCGCTTCCGCACCACCGACCGGGTGATCGCCCTGGGGGCCTCGACGGGCGGCACCGAGGCCCTGCGCGAGGTGCTCATGGCCCTGCCGCCGGATGCCCCGGGCATCCTGATCACCCAGCACATCCCCTCCGGCTTCAGCCGTGCCTTCGCCGAGCGCATGGATCGCAATACCGCGCTCAGCGTGAAAGAGGCCGAGGACGGCGATATCGTGATGCCGGGACATGCGTTCGTTGCCCCGGGTACCGACTGCCACCTGCGGCTCGCGCGTGACGGCGCCCGCTACGTCTGCCGCCTGGACCGCAGCGGCCCGGTCAACCGCCATCGCCCCAGCGTGGATGTGCTGTTCGACTCGGCCGCGGAACAGGCCGGCGCCAATGTCGTGGCCGCCCTGCTGACTGGCATGGGCGATGACGGCGCGCGCGGCCTGAAGGCGCTTCGCGACGCCGGGGCCCACACCATCGCCCAGGACGAAAACACCAGCCTGGTCTGGGGCATGCCGGGCGAGGCGGTCAAGCTGGACGCTGCGGATCAGGTCCTGCCATTGGGCCGGATCGCCGCCGCGCTGATCCGCGATCACCGCAACGCCGCCGCAGCCGGCGAATAGGAGCCACCGACATGGACGACCGCATGCAATGGCTGACCCGTGACGCCACCCTGAAGGGGCTGGCGCTCGCCCTCACCGCCTTGCTCCTGATCGCGGCGATCGGCGCCGGACTGAATGGCGCCGGCTGGGCCGCGCTGGGGAGCATGATCCTGGCGGGGCCGGCGATCCTGCTGGTCGCGGGACTGCACTGGCGCGGGCGGGTCGCGGGTCCCGAACCGGGCGAGTCTACGGTCGGGGACCAGCCCACCGGCGGGGGCGAACTGTCGGACGAACTGGACCAGGCCATGCGCTTCGAACTGGAACAGCTGGAGGGCGAGATCGGCCGCCAGCGCGGGCTGATCGCCGATGCCGTACAGGAACTGGGCTCCAGCTTCAACGAGATGCACGAGATCGCCGGGCGCCAGACGGAGCTGATGACCAGCGACGTTGCGCGCGAGGGCGACGACGACCAGGATATGACCCATGCCGAGGTCATCACCGAGCTGACCCGAAAGTCGGACGAGACCCTGCAGATGCTCATCGACACCCTGGTGCAGATCAGCCGCCAGAGCGTGGAGAGCGCCCACCACATAGAGGACATGAGCCAGCACATGGACGGAGTGTTCAAGCTGCTGGACAGCGCCGGCGCGATCGCCGGGCAGACCAACCTGCTGGCGCTCAACGCCAGTATCGAGGCAGCGCGCGCTGGCGAGGCCGGACGCGGCTTCTCGGTGGTCGCCGACGAGGTCCGCACGCTGTCGCAGCGTTCCGCGACCTTTCACGACGATATCCGCAAGCAGATCGACCAGGCCCGCGAATCGATCAGCAAGGTCCACGGAACCGTGCACGACATGGCCTCGCGCGACATGAGCGACAGCATGAGCGAGAAGGAGCGCATGGCCCGATTATTGGCCTATGCGCAGCGCGCAACGGACGAGCTCGACGCACGTATCCGCGAGGAGGCCGATTTGAGCGCACGCATGAACGACGCGGTCGCCACCGCCGTGCGCTCGTTGCAGTTCGAGGACATTGCCCGGCAGTCACTTGGCACCGCCGAGGAGGCCGTGGCCCACCTGCAGGAGCTTCGGGCCATTCTGCACGAGACCCGCGCCACCGAGGATGCGCATGCCATGGCCGCCCGCGTACGCGAGTGGCGCAACCGCCGCCAGGAGAACTACCACCGCACTGTGGACCAGCAGAACATGGGTACGGGCGACGTGGAATTGTTCTGAGGTTTTGCCGTCGAATCCTCCCAGTCCCCCGTTGTTCGACAAGGGGAACGCATCCGAATCCAGCCGGGTATGAAGAAGCCCGCCAGAGCGCCAGGAAACGCACATGAGTATCGAGCAGCACACCTCCGACGACGGCAAGGAAGTCCGCATCCGGGTCAAGGGCCGGTTCGACTTCGAGCAGCACCAGGATTTCCGCGCCGCCTACCGCGACACCGGCGGGACCGGCGTGCGCTACATCGTCGACCTCGCCCATACCGAGTACATGGACAGCTCCGCACTCGGCATGCTGCTCCTGCTGCGCGAACACGCCGGCGGCGAGTTCTCCGACGTCAGCATCACCGGTGCCTCGGAGGGCGTGCGCAAGGTACTGGACATCGCCAATTTTGGCCGCCTGTTCCGCATCCAGTAACCGGCCCCGTGGACGACACCGCCCCCGAGCCGCGCTCGACCCCGCCCGGTGACCTGATCTCCGGCGAAGGCCGAGTACTGGTCGCCGACGACGACCCGCACAACCGGCGACTGCTGCGCATGATGCTGGTGGGCGCCGGCTACGAGGTGCGCGAGGCCTCGGATGGCCGGACGGCCCTGCAGGCCTGCCGGGAACAGGCACCCGACCTGATCCTGATGGACGTGATGATGCCGCTGATGGACGGCTATGAGGCGACGTCCCGGATCAAGGCGGAGATGGGGGCCCACTTCATTCCGGTGATCTTCCTGACCGCGCTGGACGACGAGAACGCGCTGCTGCGGGCGATCGAATCGGGCGGCGACGACTTCCTAAGCAAGCCGCTGAACCTCGCGATCCTGAAGGCGAAGATCCACGCGATGGAGCGCCTGCGCGACCTGCACACTGGCCTGCAAAGCCGCAACGCCGCCCTGCTCCGCGCCCAGGCGCGCCAGGCCTGGGAGGAGGAGACCGCCGAAACCCTGTTCTCGCGCGCGATCACCCGCCGCAACCGCGGGCTGGACCGACTGCAGCTGCATCGCTGCGCGGCCTCCACCTTCAGCGGCGACGTGGTGCTGTCCGACTACACCCCCGACGGGGCCCTGCGCGTGCTGGTGGGCGACTTCACCGGCCACGGCCTCAGCGCGGCGATCGGCACCTACCCGGTCAGCGAGACCTTCCACACCCTGACGCAGGTGGGCGTGGATGACCAGGAGCTGCTGCACGAGCTCAACCATGTGTTGCACGACTTCCTGCCTGCGGCGATGTTCATGGGCGCCCTGCTGGCCACCTTCTCCGCCGACGGAAGCCGCGTCCGGCTGTGGAACGGCGGCATGCCGGACGCCTGGCTTTGCAACGCGCGCCAGGACCGGGTCCGGCGCATCCAGTCCCGGGCCATGCCCTTGGGCATCCTCGCCCGGCTGGACCTCGACACCGGGGCACGCAGCTACGAACTCGACGACGGCGACTGGCTGACGCTGGTCAGCGACGGCGTGCTCGAAGCCACCGATATCGCCGGAACGGCCTTTGGCGAGGACGCAATCCTTCGCCACTGCCAGGCCGGCGAATCGGCCGGGACCGCCTTCGAGCGCATCCGCGAGGCACTGGATACCCACTGTGGCGACCAGACGCCGGCCGACGACATGACTCTGGTGACCATCGACTGCAGCCCGGGCGTGGTCACCGAGAGCGAACGACCGCAGAGCCACGAGCTTCGGGGCACGCTGCGCTGGTCCCTGGAGGCCAGCGACCAGCGCCTCGCCGAAGTCGACCTGGTCGGCGCAGCGCGCAGCCAGCTGCTCGAATGGCTGCCGAACCTGGGAGGGGGCCATGCCGAAGCCCTGCAGACCGTGATTGCGGAGCTGTGCAACAACGCCTTCGAACACGGCGTCCTGCGGCTGGACTCCGGCATGAAGGCCACGGTGGAGGGCTTCGAGCAGTACTATCACCAGCGCGCCGCGGCCCTGAGCGACATCCGCGGCCGGATCGCCCTCTCCCTGCGCTACCGCCCGCTGGACGGCCAGCACTGCATCCGCATCCGCGTGCGCGACAGCGGACCGGGCTTCGACCACCAGCGGATTCAGGAGGCCCTGGAGGGCCGCGGCGACCAGCGCCTGTGGGGGCGCGGACTGACTCTGGTGCGCCAGCTGTGCGAACAGGTGCGCTATCACGGCAGCGGCAACCGGGTCGAGGCGGACTACCGCTGGCAAGCGGACCCCGACGCCCAGCGCGAATCCGGCGATACGCCATGACCTGCGCCCTGGAGCCCCGTCAAAGCCCCGCCCCGCTCGATCTGGTGAACGCGCTGAGCGAGGCGATCCTCTTCGTCACGGCCGACGGCACCGTACGCTACGCCAACCCGGCGGCGGAACGCCTGTTCGGCACCACCGCCTGCAGCCTGGACGGCCGCAATCTGGCCCGCCTGATCACGCCGCGAGACCCGGCCTTCGACCTGCACGAGCGGCTGCGCGAGGCGACCCGGGCAGAGGGCTGGATCCCGCGGCGCGACCCGGTGGACCTGGTCCGCGAGGACGGCCGGCCCCGTCCCGCCCTGATCGACATCGGGACCTGCCAGCACGCCCTAGAGCCGCTGCAGTTCGCGGTCCTGCGCGAACAGCGCGCGGACCGGCCGGACGACACACCGGAGCAGGCCGAACACCTGCGCGAGGCTATCGACCTGCTGACCCATCAGGTGCAGGAACGCATGCGCGCCGAGCAGGCCCTGCAGGACAGCCATCAACGCCTGCTGGCCGCACAGCGTGTGGCCCGCATCGGCCACTGGGACCTGGACCTGGAGACCGACGAGGTCCACCTCTCGCCCGAGGCAAGCAAACTCTTCGGACATGGCGACCAGCCCCGCACCCTGACCCGCGAGGCCCTGGTGGAGGCCACCCATCCGGATGATCGCGCCGCGCTGGCATTCGCCCTGCTGCGCCTGGCCAACGGCCAGACCCACCGCTTCTCCATCCGGCATCGCCTGCTGCTGCCCCACGGCGAAGAACGCTACATGCTGGCCGAAGGCGAACGCGCAGAGGAGACGCCCACGCGCATCCTCGGCATCCACCAGGACCTGACCGAGCGCGAGAAGACTGAACAGGCCCTGTTCAAGCTGGTGAATTTCGACGCCCTGACCGGCCTCCCCAACCGGACCGGGCTGCGCACCCGCCTGCGCGCCACCCTCGACGAGGCCGAGCGCCAGGGGGAACCACTGGCGGTACTGCTGCTGGACATCGACCGCTTCACCTCGATCAACAGCACCCTGGGACACGACACCGGGGACGCCCTGCTGAACGCACTGGCACAACGGCTGCAGCATCAGTTGCAGCCACGCGACACCCTCGCACGACTGGCCGCGGACGAATTCGCCCTGGTCCTGACCGCGATCGCGGACCCGGCCGAGGCCCGTGATCGCGCGCAGGCCATCCTGCAACACTGCGCCGAGCCGTTCGCTCTGGGGGATGGCCAGCATGTGGCGACGATCAGTGCCGGCGTCAGCCTGTTCCCGCAGGATGCACGGGGCAAGGACGACCTGCTGCGCCATGCCACCAGCGCCCTGCACGAGGCCAAGAACGCCGGCGGCAACACCTGTCGCTTCTACACGCAGAGGCTGAACACCCAGGCGCGCGAGCAACTGGAACTGGAGCAGGGGCTGCGCACGGCGCTGCGCCAGTGCGAGTTCGAGCTCCACTATCAGCCGCAGACCGGCCTGAATCGGGGTGACACGGTCGGCATCGAGGCCCTGGTCCGCTGGCGCCACCCGGAGCGCGGGATGATCTCGCCGGCGGATTTCATCCCGCTGGCGGAACAGACCGGGCTGATCGTGCCGATCGGCGACTGGGTGCTGCGCACCGCCACGCAACAACTGGTGGAATGGGACCGCAAGGGCCTGCCGGCGCTACGCCTGGCGATCAACCTCTCTGCGCGCCAGTTCGCCGACCCCAACCTGCCCGAGCGCATCCTCGAGACGCTTCAGGCAGCCGGACTCGCCCCCGAGCGCCTGGAGGTGGAGGTCACCGAGAGTGTCCTGGTCGAGGACATCGACGCGGCCGCGGCCATGCTCCAGCGCCTGGTGCACCTCGGGGTGTCGGTGGCCATCGACGACTTCGGCACCGGACAATCATCCCTGCGCTACCTCCGGCGGCTGCCGCTGACCACACTCAAGATCGACCGCGAGTTCACCTGGGGCATCGGCAACGACCCGGACGACGAGGCCATCACCCGCGCCATTATCGGCCTGGGCAAGACCCTCAAGCTGCGGGTGCTGGCCGAGGGCGGGAGACCGAAGCGCAGCACCGATTCCTGCGCGAGATGGGCTGCGACGAGGTCCAGGGCTTCCTGCTCGGCCGCCCGATGCCGGCGGCCGACCTCGAACGCCAGTGGCGCGAACGCCCCCGTACACCGGGGTAGACCTTCTTAATTCACCACGAAGCACCCGAAGGCACGAAGAAGGGCAAGGGCGATTCACAGGAAGACGGGAAGTCTGGAAGGATTTTGGTGGGTACTGGATGGGCGGCCGAGGCACATCCGAGATGTCCGGCAAAGCACTCGTGCTTCATCCCATATCCCTCTTCCGGTCTTCGCATCTTCCTGTGCAAACGCTCTTGACCTGGCCCTTCTTCGTGTCTTCGTGTGCTTCGTGGTAGACAATCCGCACATTCGAAACCTTGAAGGAGAGCGATATGCAGGACGGCCGTTTTGGTTCGGCGCTCGTGACCGGCAACTCCAGCGGGCTGGGCCTGGGGCTGACCCGGGTACTGCTGGAACAGGGCGCACACGTCTATGGCATGAGCCGTCGCGGCTGCCCCGAGGCCGGGGTCAGCGGTGACGAGCGGGTGGACCTCGGCGACTTCACCGCCACCGGGGCTGCGATGGAACGCCTGCTGCAGGGCGTGGACTCACTGGACCTGGTGGTGCTCAACGCGGGGCTGTTGGGCCACATGCAGCGCATGCAGGACGCGCCGATGGACGAGCTACGCCTGCTCATGGACGTGAACACCTTCGCCAACAAGGTGATCCTGGACGCGCTGCTGAAGCACCGCGTGCGGGTCGGCCAGATCATCGCCATCTCCTCCGGCGCCTCGGTCTCCGGACATGCCGGCTGGAGCGGCTACTCGCTCTCCAAGGCGGCGCTGAACATGATGATGCAGCTCTACGCCCACGAATTCCCGGAAGAGACGGCGATCAACGCCTTCGCCCCGGGCCTGGTGGATACTGCGATGCAGGACTACCTGTGCGACGAGGCCGACCGCGAGAGCTTTCCGGTCCTCCAGCGCCTGAAAGCCGCGCGCGGCACCCGCGACATGCCCAACCCCGAGGACGCCGCCCGCGCCATCCTCGACGTCCTGCCCCGCCTGCACCAGACCACCCGCGGCAGCTTCGTCGACATCCGCCAGCTCTGATCTGTCGCCCCTTTTTGTCACCACGAAGCTCACGAAGGCACGAAGAAGGGCAAGGTCAAGGGCAATCGCACCACAGAGGCCACGGAGGACACGGAGGAAAGCGACAGATTCCCCAGGGGGCAGGAGGTGTTGAGCGCAGCGAAACGCATCGGGGGCGGGCCGCTCCACGGGATCGATGCGTTTCGCTGCGCCCATCTGCATCCCACCCGCTACAAAACCGCCCCCGCCTTTCTCCGTGTCCTCCGTGCTCTCTGTGGTGAAAATGCCTTTGCCCTTCTTCGTGCCTTCGTGAGCTTCGTGGTCAATCCGCTTTTGACCTGGCCCTGCCTCGTGGAGCCGCGGCTGCCCCACCGGCGTGCGGAAAATCGGCGCTGCAGCGCCAAAAAAAGTTCATGGAGGGGCGTTGGATTTCGCCGGGGATGCGGCGTATAGTCGGAGACGTGATTCGTGGTTGAGCGGCAACACTAGGAAGTTTCTAGTTTCTGAACCAGTGCTCCCGTTGATCTGTTGGCAGCATGCCGCGAACACATTTGTTAGTTACATGAAGAGGTTACAAGTTGTGAATACTGGTGTTGTGAAGTGGTTCAACGAGAGCAAGGGTTTCGGTTTCATCACCCCCGATGATGGCGGCAAGGACGTGTTCGTCCATTTCTCCGCGATCAACGGTTCGGGTTTCAAGACCCTGGCCGAAGGCCAGAAGGTCTCCTTTGAGATCCAGGAAACCGCCAAGGGCCTCGCCGCCGGCGAAGTGACCGCCATCTAAGGCGCCACTCCCATGGCTGACGGCTCCTTCACTGGACCGTCCAAGAAGGCCGCCTCCGGGCGGCCTTTTTCGTGCCCGGCATTCTGATCTCACCACCTGTATTCACCACGAAGCACACGAAGGCACGAAGAAGGGCAAAGGCATTTTCACCACAGAGCACACAGAGACCACGGAGAAAGCTGCAAAGACTTGAGGTGGATACCGGCCCGGAGGCGGCAGGATGCGGTGAGCGATGCGAAATGTATCGATGCCGGGCCGTCCGTTGGGATTGATGCGATTCGCTGCGCTCATCCACATCCCCTTCCACCAAACCAACCCTGTTTTTCTCCGTGCCCTCTGTGCCCTCCGTGGTGCAAGCGCCCTTGACCTTGCCTTTCTTCGTGCCTTCGTGCCCTTCGTGGTGAAATCGCTTTTCACCTGGTCTTTCGTCGCGGGCTTCGTGGCGAAGGCGGCGGTCCGGCGCGGGTGATTCAAGTACACTGCGGGGCTTTCCCGTCGGCCGCCCGCACGCGATGAACCGCCTGTTCCGCTCCACCGCCGTTGTCAGTGGCATGACCATGATCTCCCGGATCATGGGCTATCTGCGCGACATGGTGCTGGCGGTCACCTTCGGCGCCGGCCCCGCGACCGACGCCTTCTTCGTCGCCTTTCGCATCCCCAACTTCCTGCGCCGGCTGTTCGCCGAGGGCGCCTTCAACCAGGCCTTCGTGCCGGTTTTCGCCGAGTTTCGCGAGAAGCGCGGGCGCGAAGCCCTGCTCGATCTGCTGGATCACACCGCCGGCACCCTGATGACCGTGGTGACCGTGGTGACCCTGATCGGGGTCCTGGCGGCACCGGCGCTGATCTGGGTATTCGCCCCGGGCCTGGGCACCCAGGAGGCCGGGCGCGAGGATCTGGCCGCCACCATGCTGCGGATCACCTTCCCGTACCTGCTGTTCATCTCGCTGACCGCGATGGCGGCCGGCATCCTCAACAGCATCGGGCGTTTCGCGGTGCCCGCCTTCACCCCGGTGTTCCTGAATCTGGCGCTGATCGGCGCGGCGCTGTGGCTGGCGCCGATGTTCGAAGAACCGATCATGGCCCTGGCCTGGGGCGTGTTCATCGCCGGGGCCCTGCAACTCGCCTTCCAGATCCCGTTCCTGTGGCGCGCGGGACTGCTGCCCCGCCCCCGCTTCCGGCGCGCCCACGAGGGGGTTCGCCGGATCGTGAAGCTGATGCTGCCGGCGATCCTCGGGACCTCGGTGGTGCAGATCAACCTGCTGGTGGACACCCTGATCGCCTCGTTTCTGGTCGCAGGGTCGATCTCCTGGCTGTACTTCGGCGACCGCTTCGTGGAGCTGCCGCTGGCGCTGTTCGGGATCGCCATCGGCACGGTGATCCTTCCGCGCCTGGCGCGCCAGTACAACCAGGCCGACCCGGCCGCGTTCGGCCGTACGCTGGACTGGGCCCTGCGCCTGGCGATGCTGGTGGCGCTGCCGTCCATGGTCGGACTGGTGGTGCTGGCGGTGCCGATCCTGGCCACGCTGATCCAGTACCAGGCCTTCACCCAGTTCGACACCTACATGACCGCGATGGCGCTGGCCGCATATGCGCTGGGCCTGCCCGGGTTCATCCTGATCAAGGTCCTGGCACCCGGCTTCTTCGCCCGCCAGGACACGAAGACCCCGGTCAAGATCGCGATCATCGCCATGCTCTGGAACATGGTGCTGAACGGGGCCTTCGTGCTGCCGTGGTATCTCTCCGGTATGCCGGGGGCGCATGCCGGGCTGGCGCTCGCCACCTCGGCCTCCGCCTACATCAACGCCGGGCTGCTCTATCGCGGGCTGATCCGCGAGGGTATCTACCAGCCGGGCCCGGGCCTGCGCCGGCTGCGGCTCGGGCTGCCGCTGGGCCTGGCCGCGATGATCGGCGTGCTGGCCTGGCTCTCGCCCGAGTTCGGCCAGTGGACCGAGTGGTCCATCGATACACGCCTTATGGCGCTCGCGGGTCTGATTCTGGCCGGGACCGCCACGCTCGCCGCCACGCTGTGGCTGGCCGGGCTGCGTCCGCGTCACCTGTTGCTGCGCGAGTCCACGGAAGGCGCGGATCAATGATGCCCGGGGTGGCCCCGGCGGGTTATACTCGCGGTTTTGCGCGGGATCGGGGCGATGCGGCTGATTCGCGGCCTGGGGCCGGCCGACAGCAAGGCGTTCGAGGCGGCCGGCCTGCACGGCGCGGTGGTGACCATTGGCAACTTTGATGGTCTCCATCGTGGTCATCAGGCTGTTCTGGGGCGCCTGCTCGAGGCGGCGCAGGATCGCCAGGCGCCGGCGCTCCTGATGACCTTCGAACCGCTGCCGCGCGAGTACTTTGGCGCGCGGACCCAGGCCCCGGCTCCGCCCGGGCGCCTGCAGCGGCTGCGCGACCGCCTGGTCACCCTGGGCGACAGCGCCCTGGATGCCGCCTGGATCCTGCGCTTCGACGCGCATCTGGCCGGGCTGTCGGCGAACGCCTTCATGGAGGAGGTCCTGTACCAGCGGCTGGGCGCGCGGCACGTCCTGGTCGGGGACGACTTCCGCTTCGGACGCGGCCGCGAGGGCGACCAGGCCGCGCTGCAGACCGCCGGCCGACGCCTCGGTTTCACTGTGGAGTCCACCCCGACGGTGCGGGACGCCGAGGGCCGTATCAGCAGCACGCGGGTGCGCGCCGCGGCCGTCGCCGGGGACTTCGCCCGGGTGACCGAGCTGCTCGGCCGGCCCTACCGCCTGCACGGTCGGGTCGCGCATGGCGAGAAGCGCGGGCGCACCATCGGCTTCCCCACCGCGAACCTGCGCCTGGGGCCCTGGCCGCTGGCGCTGCGCGGGGTGTACTCCGGCTGGCTGCGACGCGCCTCCGGCGAGTCCCTGCCGGCGGTCGCCAATATCGGCTGGCGCCCGACCGTGGACGGCACCGAACAGCGCCTGGAGGCCCACGTGCTCGAGGGCCAGCCCGACCTGTACGGCGAGGCCGTGTGCTTCGAGCCGGTCGCGCAGGTGCGCGGCGAACAGCGCTTCGAGGGCCTGGAGGCGCTGCGCGCACAGATCGCGCGCGACGTCGACACGGCCCGCATGCAACTCTCCGAACTCGACTGAAACCGGCCCGCAGGGCCGATCCGGAACTCGCTCATGGCACGCAAACCGGCACCGCCGAATCCCTACAAGGACACCCTCAACCTGCCCGAGACGGCCTTCCCCATGCGCGCCGGCCTGGCGACGCGGGAGCCCGAATGGCTGGAGGCCTGGAAGGCCGAGGACCGCTACCAGCGCCTGCGCGAGCACTGTGCCGGGCGGCCGCGCTTCGTGCTGGCGGACGGCCCGCCCTACGCCAACGGCTCGATCCATGTCGGCCACGCGGTCAACAAGATCCTCAAGGACGTGATCGTGAAGAGCCGCACCCTGGCCGGCTTTGATGCGCCCTACGTGCCGGGCTGGGACTGCCACGGCCTGCCGATCGAGCTGAAGGTGGAACAGAACCTGGGCAAGGCCGGGCGCGACGTGGATGCCGCGACCTTCCGCAAGGCCTGCCGCGAATACGCCCAGGAACAGGTGGACGGCCAGAGTGCGGACTTCCAGCGCCTGGGCGTACTGGGCGACTGGGACCACCCCTACCTGACCATGAACTACCAGGTGGAGGCGGACACCGTTCGCGCGCTGGGCACGATCTTCAAGCGCGGCCACGTGCAGATGGGCGAGAAGCCGGTGCACTGGTGCGTGGACTGCGGCTCGGCCCTGGCCGAGGCCGAGGTCGAGTACGAGGACAAGATCTCGCAGGCGATCGACGTGCGCTTCCGCGTGGTCGACGACATCGACTTCCTGCGCCGCTTCGACGGCATCGACGGCTCGCGCGGCCCGATCAGCGTGGTCATCTGGACCACCACACCGTGGACCCTGCCGGCCAACCAGGCGGTCGCCCTGCACCCGGAGCTGGACTACGCCCTGGTGGAGCTGGAGCACGAGCGCATCCTGCTGGCGGAGGACCTGGTCGAGGACTGCCTGGCCCGCTATTCGCTGGGCGAGGGCCGGATCGTCGCCCGCGCCAAGGGCCAGGCGCTGGAAGGCCTGATGCTGCGCCACCCGTTCCTGGACCGCGAAGTCCCGCTGATCCTGGGCGACCACGTGACCACCGAGACCGGTACCGGCGCGGTGCACACCGCCCCCGGCCACGGCCAGGAGGACTACGCGGTCGGGTTGCAGTACAGCCTGCCGGTGGAAAACCCGGTGGGCCCGGACGGGCGCTTCCTGCCGGACACCCCGCATTTCGCCGGCGAGAACGTGCATCAGGCCAACGGCCATGTGATCGACGTACTGAAGGAACACGGCGCGCTGATCGTGGCGGTGAAGTTCGAGCACAGCTACCCGCACTGCTGGCGCCACAAGACGCCGATCATCTTCCGCGCGACCCCGCAGTGGTTCATCAGCATGGAGCGCGCCGAGCTGCGCGCGGATGCACTCAAGGCGATCGCCGACACCCGGTGGATGCCGAGCTGGGGCCAGGCCCGCATCCACGGCATGGTGGTCAACCGTCCGGACTGGTGCATCTCGCGCCAGCGCAACTGGGGCGTGCCGATCCCGTTCTTCGTGCACAAGGAAACCAACCGCCTGCACCCGCACACCGCGGAGCTGGTCGAGGCGGTCGCGCAGCGCATCGAGCAGGACGGCATCGAGGCCTGGTTCCAGCTGGACCCGAAGGAGTTGCTGGGCGACAAGGCCGACGACTACGTGAAGCTGAACGACACCCTCGACGTCTGGTTCGACTCCGGCGTGCTGCACTCCACGGTGGTGGAGAAGCGCCCGGAACTCGGCGGACTGCCGGTGGACCTGTTCCTGGAAGGCTCGGACCAGCACCGCGGCTGGTTCCAGTCCAGCCTGTTGACCAGCGTGGCCATGCGCGGCGCGGCGCCGTACAAGGCGGTGCTGACCCACGGCTTCACCGTGGACGAGAAGGGCGAGAAGATGTCCAAGTCGCGCGGCAACGTGGTCGCGCCGCAGGAGGTCGTTTCTACCCTGGGCGCGGATATCCTGCGCCTGTGGGTCGCGGCCACCGACTTCTCCGGCGAGATGGCGATCTCGAAGGACATCCTCGACCGCACCGCCGATGCCTACCGCCGCATCCGCAACACCACGCGCTTCCTGCTGGGCAACCTCAACGGGTTCGAACCGGCCGAGCACGCCCTGCCGCTGGACGAGCTGCTGCCGCTGGATCGCTGGATCGTCGCCCGCGCGCTGCAGGTACAGGGCCAGGTCACCAAGGCCTATGACGACTACCTGTTCCACCAGATCTACCAGCGCGTGCACAACTTCTGCTCGGTGGAGCTGGGCAGCTTCTACCTGGACGTGATCAAGGATCGCCAGTACACCACGCAGGCGGATTCGCATGCCCGGCGCTCGGCGCAGACCGCGCTGCACCACGTAGCCGAAGCCTTGACGCGCTGGGTGGCCCCGATCCTGACCTTTACCGCCGAAGAGATCTGGGAGCTGCTGCCCGGCGAGCGGCCGGACAGCGTGCTGTTCGCCACCTGGTACGAGGGGCTGGCCCCGCTGCCAGAAGACGCGACGTTCTCCGATGGCGACTGGGACCGCATCCTGGAGGTGCGCACCCATGTCGCCCGTGCACTGGAACTGGCGCGCAACGAGCAGGGCATCGGCGCCTCGCTGAATGCCGAGATCGACCTGCATCTGCCGGCCGACTCCGCGGCGCGCGCGCTGCTGGAGCGCCTGGGCGACGAGCTGCGCTTCGTGTTGATCACCTCCGAGGCCCGTCTGGCCGAGGGCGCCGCCCCGGAAGACGCGCATACCGCCGAACTGACGGACGGCACGGCGCTGGGCGTGGTCGTGCACAAGAGCGAACAGCCGAAGTGCGTGCGCTGCTGGCACCGCCGTCCGGATGTCGGCGAGCACGCGCAGCACCCGGAACTGTGCGGACGCTGCGTCAGCAACGTGGAAGGCCCGGGCGAGACCCGGCACTTCGCCTGATGCAACTGCGGGGTTCCGGTCTGGGCCCGGGGCTGCTGATCGCGGCCGCGATCGTGGTCGCGGACCAGGTCACCAAGATCTGGGCGGAACACGCGCTGACGCTGTTCGCCCCGGTCGAGGTGACGAGCTTCTTCAATCTGTCGCTGGTCTACAACCCCGGTGCGGCCTTCAGCTTCCTGGCCGGCGCCGGGGACTGGGGCCGCTGGCTGCTGACCGGCATCGCCGTGGTGATCGGGCTGCTGATCATCGGCTGGCTGGCCCGCCTGCCGCGCCGGGCGTGGTGGTCGGTGACGGCCCTGGGCCTGGTACTGGGCGGGGCCGTGGGCAACCTGATCGACCGCGTGCGCTATGGCGCGGTGGTGGATTTTCTCGACTTTCACTGGGCGGGCTATCACTGGCCGGCCTTCAACGTGGCGGACATGGCCATCGTGGTGGGGGCGATCACGCTGATCGTGGCGACCTTCATCGAGGGTGACCACAGCCATTCCGAAGACAAGCACTGAACACGGGAGCACGCATGACCACGGCCACCAAGGGCGCGCACATCGAGATGCACTATCGCCTGATCCTCGAAAACGGCTTTGTAGTGGACGGGACCGGCGACGAACCCATTACCCTGGAGATCGGCTCCGGCGAGATCCTGCCCGGCCTGGAGGATCTGCTGGTCGGGCTGGAGGCCGGCGACCACCGGGAATTTGCGATCGAGGCCGGCGTCATGTTCCCGTTCCGGGATCAGGCGGCGGTGCAGCGCATGCCGCGCTCGCAGTTCCCGGATGACCTGCCGCTGGAGGTGGACTACATCTACGAGTTCAACAGCCCCTCCGGCGAGGCCGTGCCCGGCCGCATCGAAGCGGTGGAGGACGACACCGTGACGGTGGATTTCAACCACCCGCTGGCGGGGCAACACTTCACCTTCGAGGTGGATGTGGTATCCGTACGGGAGCCACAATAGGTCGCGACCGACCGCAGGAGAACACCATGAGTATCCAGGCCCAGCTCGCCAATCCGCGCGGCTTCTGCGCCGGGGTGGAACGCGCCATCGAGATCGTGGAACGCGCCCTGGAGATCTACGGCGCGCCGCTGTACGTGCGCCACGAGGTGGTGCACAACCGCCACGTGGTCGGCCGCCTGACGGATGCGGGCGTGCGCTTCGTCGAGGAACTGAGCGAAGTGCCCGACGGCCAGGTGGTGATCTTCTCCGCGCACGGCGTGCCGCGCCGCGTGCAGCAGGAGGCCGAGGATCGCGGCCTGACCGTGTTCGATGCCACCTGCCCGCTGGTCACCAAGGTCCATCTGGAGGTGGCGCGCTACGCCCGCGAGGGTCGCGAGGTCGTACTGATCGGCCACGCCGGGCACCCCGAGGTCGAGGGCACCATGGGCCAGTTCGACGACTCCCGGGGCGGCTGCATGATGCTGGTCGAGACCATCGCGGACGTCGAGAATCTGGAGGTTGCGAACCCGGACCGTCTGGCCTTCGTCTCCCAGACCACGCTGTCGATGGACGACACCGCCGGCATCATCGATGCCCTTACCGCGCGCTTCCCGAAGATCGAGGGCCCGCGCAAGATGGACATCTGCTACGCCACCCAGAACCGTCAGGATGCGGTGAAGGACCTGGCGAAGCAGTGCGACCTGCTGCTGGTGGTCGGCTCGAAGAACAGCTCGAACTCCAACCGCCTGAGCGAGATCGGCGCCCGCATGGGCGTAGCCTCCTACCTGGTGGACGGTGCCGCCGACATCGACCCCGCCTGGCTGGAGGGCAAGAGCCGCATCGGCGTCACCGCCGGCGCCTCGGCCCCGGAGGTCCTGGTCAACGAGGTGCTCGACTTCCTGCGCGGGCACGGCGTCGATACCGTCTCCGAACTCGCCGGCCGCGAAGAGACCATCACCTTCTCCATCCCCTCCGGCCTGCGCCGCGAATCCGCCTGACAGGCTTTGCTCTGCCCGGCGTCGCCTTGATTCACCACGAAGGACACGAAGGCACGAAGAAGGGCAAGGTCAAAGGCGATTGCACCACAGAGTGCACAGAGGACACTGAGAAAGACGACAAATGGTTATATGGGCAGGAGCGATCCGCTACGCTCATCGGAATCCTGCCCGCCACAAAACCATCGCTGGTTTTCTCCGTGTCCTCCGTGACCTCTGTGGTTAATCCGCCCTTGCCCTTCTTCGTGCCTTCGTGAGCTTCGTGGTAAAACCCGCCCTTGACCTTATCCGGGATACATAAACGACATGGATGATCGACCGCGTTTTCGGCTGAGTATTCGCTGCCCGGATCAGCACGGGATCGTCGCGCGCATCGCCAACGCGATCGCCAACACCGATGGCTGGATCACCGAGGCTGCACAACACACCGATGCCGAGGCCGGCTGGTTCTTCATGCGCTGGGTATTCTCGCTGCCCGTCGATGCCGAGCCCGCCCTGCGCGAACGCCTGGACGAGCTGGCCCTCGATCTCGGCATGGACTGGTGGCTGGCGGGCGCCGAAACGCGACCACGTGTGGTCCTGATGGTCTCGCGCGAGCCGCACTGCCTCAGCGACCTGCTGGCCCGCTGGAGCAACGGCGAACTGCCGATGGAGATCCCGGCGATCCTCTCCAACCATCGTGACCTGGAGCCGCTGGCCCGGTGCTACGGCATCCCGTTCGAGCACATCCCCGTGCCGCGCGAGGACCGCGAGACCGCCTTCGCTACCCTGCAGGCGCGACTCGCCGAACTCGCGCCCGACGCCATCGTACTGGCGCGCTACATGCAGATCCTGCCGCCCGCGCTGTGCGACGAATACCCCGAACGCATCCTGAACATCCACCACAGCTTCCTGCCGTCGTTCATCGGCGCACGGCCCTACCACCAGGCCTTCGCCCGCGGCGTTAAGCTGATCGGTGCGACCTGCCACTACGTCACCGAGGACCTCGACGCCGGCCCGATCATCGAACAGGACGTCACCCGCATCCGCCATGACGACGGCGTGCAGGACCTGATCCGCAAGGGCCGCGACGTCGAACGATGGGTCCTCGCCCGCGGCCTGCGCTACCACCTCGAAGGCCGCGTCCTCACCCACGGCAACAAGACCATCGTCTTCAACTGAACATTCGGCTTAACGCCTCCGCCGGCCACTACCCGCGTCACCTAACGCACTGCCACCACGACCGGAGACGCCTGGCCTAGACTTGGACCATCAACCGGCGGGGGTGGCCCATGAACAATACGACGAGCACGCGATCCGGCCTCTTGTCACCGGCCTCTGCGCCATGCACCCGCCCGCGCAAATGGCGGACGCTGAAGGCCCTGGCCGCGGCCAGTCTTCTGGCCCTTCTGGTCGTCCAGCCCCCGGCCGCGGCCGATGCGCTGCCCGACACCATCGAGCGCGTCAAACCCTCGGTGGTCAGCATCGCCACCCACCAGCCCGCGCGCAGCCCCCGGGCCCATTACCTCGCCACCGGCTTTGCGGTTGGCGACGGTAGTCTGATCGTCACCAATCACCATGTGATCCCGACGTCCCTGGATCACGAGAACCGCGAACAACTCGTGGTGGTCAGCGGCGAAGGCCGTGACACCTCCATCCACAGCGCGGAACTGGTGGCCCATTCGGCGGACGACGACCTGGCCCTGCTGCGGATTGCCGGGCCCCCGCTGCCACCCCTGCAGCTGGGATCCTCCGATGCCGTGCGGGAAGGCGAACAACTGGCCTTTACCGGCTTCCCGATCGGCATGGTCCTGGGCACCTATCCCGCGACCCATCGCGCGAGCGTGGCGGCGCGCACCCCCATGGCGATCACCGCCCGGCGCTCGAGCGAACTGAGCGAGGCGCGCATCCGGCAACTGCGGGCCGGCGCACCCATGGTGTTTCAGCTGGATGCCACCGCCTACCCCGGCAACAGCGGGAGCCCCGTCTACCGGATCGACAGCGGCGAAGTCGTCGGCGTGATCAATCAGGTCTTCGTCCAGGGCGGACGCGAGGCGGCGGTCGGCCACCCCAGCGGGATCAGTTACGCGGTGCCAGCGGACCGGATTCGTCCGCTGCTGGCAAACGCCCGGGAGTAACCCATCGACGCCCGCACACGTCACGGCAGGCCCTGCCCGGTAGAACGCACGCCCATGGCCGCGCCCCCTCTCGACGCCCCCCGCGTCTTTCGTCAGATCCACATCGACGTGGCGCGCAACGCCACCGATGACTTCAATCCGTTCCATGACGGCGACAAGTGGATGCGGATCCGCGGCAACCCGTTTGGCGGCCCGATTGTGCTGGGCTTTCAACTGGAATGCCTCGCCGAGGCCCTGATCACGCAGGTACGCCAGGCGGAGGGCGACAGCGGGAACATCCGCGAACGGCCATTCCGGAACTACCAGTTCACCTTTGCCGGGGCCCTGCGCCCGGACGAGGCCCTGACCACCGTGGTCAAGCCCACGAACCGGCGCATGGACGAGGCGGGACGGCCGCAACTGTCGAACCGCATCGCGATGCGCACATCCGGCGGTCTGGTGCTGCTGGGACACGTGCGCGACACGGCCACCCCCCGCGCGCTGCCGGACGCGGCACTGCCCCTGCCCGCGGGGTTCGACCTCGACCGGCTCGAGGACCGCCGCGAACTGCCGGACAACGGGTGGTTCCACAAGCGCAAGTTCATGACCAACAGCAACGCGAAGAATCTGCTGTCGGGTTCGCTCGTGCGCCAGGCGGACTACTTCGACGAGCTGGAGGACCGGGTCAACTTTCCCGACATGTTTCCGGCATCCCTGATCTCCTGCGCGCTGCTGGAGAAGGCCCATGCCGATGGCCACGATTTCTATCGCGACCCCATGATCTATACCGCGCATCACATCAGCGTCGACCAGCGTCTGGCGCGCGCCCTGCGCAGCGCCGATGCCCTGCATATGCTGGTGAGCCCGGCCGAACACGTGGACACCTCGGATCGCGGCCTGGCCGGCTCCGGGATGGCACAGCAGCGCTACCGCTGCCTCGGCCTGGTGGCCGGCCCACGCGTCCTGTTTCGCGCCGAGCTGCTCCTGGCACCCCTCGCCACTCTGGGCCTGGATGGAGACCCAGCCACCGCGTAAGGGCCCGCTGGTCGGGTAGACGGGCGGCGGTCGAGCTGCGGGTTCGGGAGCGCGCGGACCTCAGGGAGACGCTGATTGAATCGCACGTCCGCGCTCGAGTCGCTTTTGCGTGCGAACAAGGCGCGGTGACTGCCGTGCAGTCATTCTGCACAAGGGAACCGCAACGCCGTTCCCGCGCCCGTTTTTGATCAACAACGGGCGGCCGAGCCCCTGCTTTCAATGGCTTGTGGGGTTGGTGCCCCCCGATTCTGAATGAATATGGCCCGATCCTGCGTTGCGCCCCGAATCCATCCAAAACGGGCGGGTAGAACCACTACCCGCTGCACGACGCGCCTTGTCTCGGAACGTTTGTCTCGAACAACTGGGGGGGCACCAACGCGGACGTGCGATTCAATCAGCGTCTCCCTCAGGGTTCGGGCCGTTCCCGCTTCCCCTTGCGCTGGTCCTTGACCGCCTTGCGCACCAGATGAGGCAGGAGCAGGTGGAGCGGCATGCGCAGGTAGTGGGAACGCACGTACAACAGCCAGCGCGCGGCGCCGGACCCGACGCCATCGCAGCTCCAGTGATGGGGTATCAGGCCGCGCCGGAACAGCCCGTCCATCAGCCCACGCAGAGGCGCCGACGGGCGCGCGCGGGCCAGGGCCGCGAAGGCCGAATCGGGCACGGGGGTCTGCAGGAATTCGCGGCCATAGCGCAGGGCGTAGAAGAGCGGGCGTGCCAGATCCATCTCGAAGGCGCGCGCCGTCAGCCGCTCCCAGAAACCCGGATCCTCGGCCACAAAGTACCGCAGCAGCGCATCCAGATCGGCCAGGTCCCGCAGCCCGTTCTCCAGCTCGCCGTCGTGGAACAGGTGCGTCGCGCTGTGCAGGACCATGTCCACCGGAGCCGGGATATACACACCCGGGTGGTCGTCGAGCGGCAGCGCCGCCTGCCACAGAAGATCCGGGTCGGGATGCAGCCGCGCGGTCGGCGGCAGGATGGTGTGGTGCACGTCCAGCACGCTCTTGCGCTGGATATGCGTGAGCGGCGGCAGTTCGTGCATCCACTGGCGGTAGTACCGCTGGTCATAGGCATCGTAGCCCTCGCAGACCCAACCCTGGACAAACAGGTGCTGCTCCGCCTGCTCAATCCGCGCCTGCGGGACGAGGATGTCGACATCGGAGAACTGACGCCCCGGGGCGCAGGGCAAGCCCGCCATGACATAGGCAGCGCCCTTGAGCAGCATCATCGGGATCGCCTCGGGCGCCAGGGCCTCGTGGATCCGCGCCACCTCCCAGCGGACCATGGCGTGCTGACGGTCCGCCAGGACCCGGGCCGCGTGCAGGTGCCGTCGCGGCGCCGGTGGCACCTCGGGCAGTGTCCCGGCCTCCTCGATCAATGCATGCAGCCGCCCTTCCAGGGAGGCCACCCGCGCCACCCGCACCAGCAGGTCCCAGTCCGCCAGCGAAAGCCGCCCGGCCGACTTCGGAGCGCCCAGGACCGCGAGCAGTTGCGTCAGCGCGGAGGATGTCACGCGCCCCCCGCGGTCAGGTCGTTCAGCAGCCCCAGGGTGGCATCCAGATCTGCGTACTCGAGCTCGAGGCACGCACTCTGCTCGATCAGGTCGGCCGCGGCCTCGAAGCCCGCGGCCCCCACCACGCTGTAGTTGAACGACGACCCGACCAGCCGCTGCAGGGCCACGGCCCGGTCCAGCGGCGCAAGGTGGTCACGGCCCCCCGCGGCAAAACGCGGGAAGACCAGCCAGGCCGGTCGCGCCGGGTCGTGCATCTTCTGAATACTCGCATCCGGCGGTCTCAGATGCGCCACGGTCCCCTTGCTGGTGTCATGCGAGGCGGGCCCGATGACCGCCTGCGGGTAGCGCTCGCGGATCAGGTCAATGGCTGCATTCTTCAGGCTGACCGGGCGCGGCAGGGCCACCAGCTGCCCGTCCGTCAGGGAAAGCAGGGCGAATTCGTCCGACAGCAGGCGCCAGCCGGACAGGGTCAGCGCGGCGGTCAGCGTGCTCTTCCCCGCCCCCGGCTCGCCCGGCATCACCAGCGCCCGACCGTTACGTTCCAGCACCGCCGCGTGGATCATCAGGAAGTCGTGGGCGTGCTGGGCAATGCACCAGTTCAGTCCCCACTCGAACAGCGGGTAGGCGTGGGCCAGCGGGAGGGGGCGAAACGGTGATCGACCGTCGAGGAAGAATCGCGCCTGCGGGCGCCAGAGCCAGTGCAGACCGGAGGCCCGTGCGAGCGTGATGTGAAAATCGGCAAACGCCGCCTGTTCCGGCGGCAGCAACTGCCGGTCGTAGAACAGGGCCAGCGCGCGTTCGACCCGGTCCAGCCGCGAACGCAGCCGGACCACGAACGGGCCCACCTGAAGGGCCACCCCGGCGCCGCGCAGCCCCGCGCGCAGGTCTTCTGGGGCTGTCACGCGTCCCGCGAGTCCGCCGGATCACAGATCAGGTGATGCTCCCGCAACTGACTCAGGCCGGCCTGCATCGCATCCTCCAGCTCCCCCTCGGCGGCTTCGTAACGCTGTTCAAGGTACTCGAACAGGGCCGTCGGCGTCATCGGCCCCTCTTGCAGGGCCTGGAAGAGCTCGGTGAGGGGCGGTTGCAGCACGTGTGTCTCGCCACAGCGCTGATCAAAGACGACCACGGATTCGCCCCACGCCCGCACGTGAGCGACCGGCAGCGAAATCAGTTCGAGGGGTTCTTCGGGAACGGACAAGTGCGCCTCGTTTACCGTACGGCCAGCCGTACCCGGGGCAGCGCCCCGCAGGTCAGCGATTGCCCTTCTGGTTGGACGTGGTGGTCCGCACCTCTACGCATACGCCCAGTTCGTTGCGCGAGTATCCATCCTCGCAGTCGCCCTGGCTGTTGATTGGGCAGAAGCGCTCGTTCATGTAGACGAAGACGTTCTTCACGGCCGTGTACTTGTCCGCGTCATCGCGGGCCATGGAATAGGCCTTCACCACCTCATCCACCGAGGCGCCAAAGTCGATCGAGGTGCAGGCCGCGTTCAGGACCGCCCCCACCGCATGCCAGTCCAGCGATCCACTGCACACGCCACTGGCCTGCAGCACCTCCATCAGCGACGGCGAGCCACTCAGACACTCCGGCTTGTAGCCGAACACCGACTCGAAGGAGGTCGCGCCACCGGGATGCACCGTCGCATCGAAGCTGCGGCACTGGTTGCCCGGTGGATTGGTCTTGTGGCAGGTCCCCGGCGAGTAGCCGGTGCAGTCCCAGGCGAACCAGTTGTTCTTCCAGAAGCCCGGCGTGCAGCCATCGCCCTCGGTGCACTCGTGGTCGATATTGGAGACGTTGGCGGAGAAGATATTACCCGACAGCGAACACTGCCCCTGTGCACCCCAGACCGACTTGGCGGGGAGAGACACCAACATCGCGCCACCCAGGCCGGCGGTGGTCAGGCGGCGGCGAGTCCGGCTGCGCGGGCCGGACGAAGCCTCGTCCCGATCCACGGGGCTGCCGGACGGATCCTCGCCCTCCGGGCCATGGCTGTGGTTCTGATCGTGTTCGTCGCTCATTCTTGCCTGCTCCAGGTCCGTCCCCGGCGTCACGCCGTTCGCGCCAGGGCACCCGCCTCCACCCGCACCGGGGGAATTTCGGGGCACACTGCAATCAGACGCTTTCTACCAAGAGTTAGCAAGCGCAATGCCACTCCATCGAATAACGGGTAACTCACTGATATCGAGGGCCGCCTCATCAGGCCTCGGGTTCGCAAGGGCGCTCGTCGCCGCCAAGTGCAAAATTTCCCGACAGGGGCCGGACGGCCGGTACATCACGCCCTGCGCAAGCGCAGAATGAACGAATGGCTCAGCCATGCCCCGGCGACCGGGACCGACTGCAGCACACCACGGGTGCCCCGGTTCTCCAGCAGTGGCTGCAGGCGCGCGAGACGCCCGGGTGCCAGCGGCAACCAGTCCAGCTCCAGCGCCACCAGACCCGCGGCCTCGGCCGTCGCGCGCAAGGCGGCGGGATCGTCGTAGCGCAAATGCGGCGGCTGTCCCCGGCGATGGCGCCGCCACTCCCGAAGCGCCGTGGGCAGACACCGCAGGTTCAGCGCATCGACCCAGGCCTCGCCACCGGGACGCAGGACCCGCCGGATCTCCGCCAGTGCCGGCGCAGGCTCCGACAACGCCTGCATTACGCCAAAGCAGAGTACCCCGTCGAACGCGGCATCCGGCAGCGGGAGCTGCTGGATATCCGCCGCCAGCCACGGGATCGTCGGATTGCTGCGATCCCTCGCCTTCGCCAGGGACGGGGTGGAGTAGTCCAGCCCCCACACCGCATGACCCTGCGCATGCAGCATCCGCGTGTAGGTACCCGCGCCACAGCCGATATCGAGCCAGCGTCCGGGCGCATGGGCCGCGTCCCGCCAGAGACGCTCGAACTGCCGCACGCGGCTGTTCAGGCCGGTCGGCGTCCAGCCGGCGATCCCGGCGTCATCCTCCAGGCTCGCTCCGCGTTCGAGGAAACGCTGGCGCCAGCGGCGCTCGAATCCGGTGTCCTTCATGGCACCCTCGCCGTCATTCCCGCCCCTCGCTCACCTGGCCGATCAGTTCGGTCGCGGCCGTCAGCACATGATCGCGGGAAAACCCGGCGCGGCTCATCTCGTCGTACAGCGTGCGCGCGAGCAACCGGGCCACGCGCTCCGGTGCGTGGGTAATGGGCCCCGTCGCCGCTCCCGGCTGACGGGCCAGCGCCATTTGCGTGAAACTGGTGCGCAGCAGCCCCTTCAGCCGATGGACCAGTACGGACTTGGCCACCACCAGCGCCAGGATCGATGCCATGCGCAGATCCTCCTGCGTCAGCCGCCGCTGATCGCGCGGGGAATCAATATTGATCACACCGATCACCTCGCCATCGAGCACCACCGGCACCGCGATCACGTCGACCGCCTCCACCTCGTGGCAACGGCGGGCGTCGCCGGCAAATTCGGAATGGTGGAGATCGTTGATCAGGAGTCCTTTGCCGGATGCGGCGACCTGTCCCGCGATGCCGGTCCCGAAACGCTGGGACTCCCCGTAGGCCTGCGGCACGAGCGCCCCCTGGTGCGCCTCGACCCGGAGGCGTGGTTCGCCGGTCTCCGGATCCTGTTTGACCAGCATGATCGAGCAATGCCGGCAGTCCATGGCGTGGCCCACCAGGACCGTCAACTGGTGCAGCCCCTTCTCCATGGACTCGGCTTCTTCAACAAACCGGGCCAGCTCGAGCAGGTGCTCGTCAAACGCCTCGAAGGCCTTGTTCATCTCCCGGGATCCAAGGAAGGTCGGTCAAACGAGAGTAGCAGCGGGATTTCCCGACAGGTACCCGCCCCGGGCCATGCCGTCTGCGCGACCGTGAGCCGACACGAAAAACCCCCGGTCTGGCGAAAAGCCAGCACCGGGGGTTACCGGCCAGCTCAGCTGGCTCCAGGCCCGGCCCGCGCCGAAACAGCGTTAGCATCCAAACCGGCTCGCAGCGGCGCCGACGCCACGCCCAGCAACAGCGTCAGGTAAAACAGCAGCGCGATTCGTGGCGAGAAGAACAGCGTGCTGAACAGTCCGATAGCCAAGGCCCCCGTAAGTGCGGCGGCGGCCCCCAGCGCCACCCGATCGCCCGTCAGGCCACGCCGCAGCAGCAGGACGAGGGCGGCCAGGGTGAGCCAGACGAAGGCCAGCAGGCCGAGCCCGCCCTGGTCGAAGTAGATCTCCAGCCACTGATTCTCGACGCGCCATGGCCAGAGGTGATCCGTGGTGAAGTACCAGTGGCGGCCCAGGTGCCGGAAATCGCCATTGGCCACATATTCGCGACCGGCCGAATCCCGGATCTGCACCCTGTAAAATTCGACGACAGACTGCTGACGTGCGTCGACTGCCAGCGACAGCACGAGGCCGCGCTGGAATGGCCAGGGACGCGTCTCCATGGGATCCAGATCGAAGGCCCACTGGAAGCTCTGACGCCCACCATCGTCCAGGCGCATCCCCTCGCTGCGACAGACGAAGGAATGGCGGATGGGCTTCTCGCAGATGAACACCCGGAATCCCGCTGGCCGCTCGCTGGCCGCCTCCACCGTTACGGTAAAGCGCCGGTCACGGGGCAGGCTCACGCGCTGATTCACGAACAGCGAATCGCCGCCCCCGATCTGCAGGCGCGGCACATCACCCTCGTGGGTGAACGCCAGGTTCCCGGGTACGCGCCCGT
Organism: Thioalkalivibrio sp. ALE31; assembly: GCF_000377405.1. GTDB lineage: Bacteria > Pseudomonadota > Gammaproteobacteria > Ectothiorhodospirales > Ectothiorhodospiraceae > Thioalkalivibrio. The sequence goes on from NZ_KB905024.1 coordinate 40,296, forward strand.
CGCGGTTACCCGTGCGATAGTGCTCGGGGAAACTGCCGACACCCCGGCCCAGAAGCGGCGCCAGCGGCCCGGCACCGGGTAACTCGAGCGCGGCACGCCAGTGATCCAGGCGACTGCCGAAGTCGCGTTCGATCTGACCCAGTCGCTGTTCGGCAAACCCGCCCAGCGTCGTGCCCGCGATCAGCGCAATCGCCACGACCGGCAACAGCACACCGGCCACCACGGCCCCGGCCGACCGCATGCGCCCATGCATTGCCGCCAGCAGCATCCCGGCCGCCAGCACCGCAACCGCCACCGCGAGTCCCAGATACCCGCCGCGCGAATAGGTCATCGCGACCGCATAGGCGGTCCCGACCGCCAGCACGGCCGATCCGGCGAGCAGTACGCCGGGGCGCTGCCGCCAGCACCAGACCAGAGCGAGCGGGAAGGCCAGCACCAGGAAGGTCTCGATGCTAGGGCCGCCCGCCTGCATCTCGGAGAAGATCCCGGAGAGGCGATAGCCGCTGTCGAAGTTCAGCAGGCCGGGATAGGTGATCCGCTCGCGCACCACGAAGGCCAGCTGCGCCAGCAGGGCGAGCCCCACGCCCGGGAGAAACCAGCGTGTCACCTGCTCCCGGACCGGAATGGGCGCCACGCGCAACACTGCCAGCAGCACCACCGCCCACAGCAGGCCCTTGGCGACCCGCAGGGCATTCCAGTCGTGGGCAAAGTGCACCGCTGCGCCGGGGTTCCAGCCTCCGGGCGGCCACAGGGCCAGCCCCAGGCCGATCAGGGTGGAGACGACCAGCAGCCCCAGTGGCCAGCGGATCCCGCGCGGCAGCAGCGATACGCCCGCATGCAGCGCATGGGGCCCCCGCCACAGGGCCACGGCCAGGGTCATCAGCAGGAACAGATCCAGCTCGGAGACGAACAGGCGCCCGTGGTAGAGGGTCAGGTCCAGCGTGGCCAGCAGAACCGGGATCACGACCAGCCAGGCCTGCGGGCGCCAGGCCAGCAAAGCGGCGTAGGCCAGCAACCCCGCGGCCAGCGCGACCGGCGCCACCGGCCAGGTCACCGCCGCCAGCACGGCCACCAAAGCCAGGAGACCGCCAAGGGCCTGCCGCAACCGCTGCAGAGAACCCTTGACGGGGCCGGGGTCGCTCGGTCCCGGGCCAGCATCGAGGGGCCCGGCTCGCGACGCCACGACCGGTTGCGCGACACCCGCCACGCTCGCGCGTTCCAGCCACTGCAGTGAGGCCGCCATGAGCCCGGCCGCCAGCCCGGCCAGGACCAGGCTGGCCGGGTCCGGTCGGGCACCGTCCACAAACAGCTTGGCGGCCTCGACCGCCAGTGCCAGCGCACCCCCCGCGACGACCGCCAGCAGGTTCAACGCGGCCGGTTGCAGTGGATGACGCAACTGCCAGAGCCAGACCAGCATCCCCAGAGGCGCGTACATGGCCAGGTGCAGCGCGGTACTGCGCAGGGCGTGGATCTCGTCCACGTGGTAGTGGTAGTAGAACGGCCACAGGTTCAGGTCGGCCCACTGGGCACGGACCGCCTCCCCGTCGGCGTGAAACGCACCGAAGCCGTGGTTGAGTGCGACCAGCAGCAAGGCATAGGCGACAGCGCCGGTCACAAGCAACGGGGTGGCGAACTGCTGCAGCGTCCGGATCACGCCATGGGGATGCGCGGGCAGGCGCCGGAACAGGACGAGGCCGATCCCCATCCCCAGTGCCCGCAGCAGCACGGAACGTCCTTCGGCAATCCCCGACAGAGTCGCCAGATTCAACAGCTCCAGCAGGCCCGCCAGCAGCAGGGCCAGGGGAATCCCGGCCCCTAGCAGCGAAGCTCCGCGCCGCTGCAGCCAAAGCGCCAGGAGCAAGCCCACCGGTACACTGACCACCACCTCCAGCGTCAGCCAGCTGATACAGCGGAGACCACCCGTGCAGGCGCCGGCCGCCACCCACCAGCCCCAGGCATCCGATGCCAACCGGGCCCGCAACTCGTCCGCGGCCAGTACAAAGTCAAAGGGGACGAAGCCAATCAGCACGTAGAGCGCGGCATAGACCACCAGACCGGCGGTCAGGGTCTGCGCACCCGCGCCTTCCAGCACCTGCCGCCAGCGCACCAGCGGATCGCGCAGGGCCAGCCAGACGAGCGAACCGGCCACGGCCCCGGAAAAGTTACCGGCAATATCGGCGCCCGCGGGGTGCCGATAGGGCAGCCAGACCTGCAGGAACTCCACGCTCGCCGTAACCGCCAGCCCCAGGGCTGCCACGAAGGTGAACACCGCAAACGCCGTCAGTCGATTCCGGCGGCCATGGGTCAGCCAGGCGGTCCAGAAGAACCCCAGCGGCAGGAACATCAGGGCATTGGCCATAAACTGCTGGCGGCCGCTGGTGCCGGGGCCGGTCAGGCTCATGCCGCGGTAGATCTCCCAGGCGCGTTCCAGACTCATCGAGCCGAATTCGAACGGCAGCAGCGTCAGATAGATCGCCGCCCCCAGCGACAGCCAGGCCCACAGCGCACAGGTGCGCAGGGACAAGGGCTCGTCTGCATTCGCCATCGCGTTCATGTGGCGCTCGGGGATGGGGCCGGGTCATCACTGTATACCCGGTGGAGTCCGCGGAGCAGTAGCGCACAGGAATCGCGACAAGCGTCACGAACCTTTACACCGGCAAGGCCGAACCCTCTCGTATGCCCCGTTGAATCCCGACAAGTCAGTGAGTTGCAGCGCAATGGCACGATTGCTGCTTCGGACGGGACCCAGGATGCCAACAAGGGAGTCGCAGCATGAAAGGACCACTCGCTATTGCACTGATCGCCGCGGGGGCGATGCTAGCCGGAACCTCGGCCCAGGCCGCGTTCATCACTTATTTCGGAGAGGATCTGAACAACTCGGCGACCGTTCCGTTGTCTGAGACCCCCAACTCCGATGCGGCCGAAAGCGCCTTTCTCGGGTCGCTCAGTGGCGTCGGAACCGAGGACTTCGAAGGCTTTGCCACGGGGACCACTGCGCCACTGAATCTGACCTTCCCCGGCTTCGGTGGTGGCACGCTTGACGCGACCCTTACGGGGGACGGCCGCATCAAGACCGTCTCCGAGGGCAGCGCCTTCGCTGGTCGGTACTCCGTATCGGGCACCAACACTTGGCGGGCCGATGCGACGGGAGACGACGGATTCGGCGTGGACTTCGGACAGGACATCGCCGCCTTCGGGTTCTACGGGATCGACATCGGGGACTTCGGCGGGCAACTGCTGATCAATTTCAACCTGAGTTCGGGAGGCGTCCACCAGGAAATCGTCCCGCACACCGTGGGATCCGGCGGATCTACGGACGGCTCGGTCTTCTACTTCGGCGCAATCGCCTCAAGTGAGGACTTTCTGTTCACTTCGCTCGACTTTGACCTGGTCGCAGGGCCGACGACCGACATCTTCAGCTTCGACAATATGACCATCGGTGAACTCGAACAAGTTACGCCAGTCCCGACGCCCGGCACTCTAGTATTGTTTGCTAGCGGTTTGCTGGTAGCCGGATCGATGCTCTGGCGCCGCAAGCGGTCCGACAGCGGCAGCTGAAACATCCACCACGGAGATCTTCGACGGGCTCTGTACCACCCGTCGAAGATCGTTTCGTCGCAAGACCGGGGCGACACCGAACGATGGATTCGATGCCTCCCTGCGAGTGCATCCCGAACCGCTGTTATAAGCGCAGGTCGGTCGATTCCCGCGGGAAGACCGATTTCACGTCGAAGATCACCGACTCCGGGCGTGCCAGCGCCCGGATCGCCTCGATCCCCATCTGCAGGAACTCGCGGTGTGGCACCGCCACGATGATCCCATCGAACTGCCCCGAGGCCGGCACCTCGGTTATCGGGGTGATGCCGTACTCGTGTTCGGCCTCGGCCGGGTCCACCCAGGGGTCGAAGACGGTTACCTCGGCGTTGTAGCCGGCCAGGGTCGCGTGAATGTCGATCACGCGGGTGTTACGCAGATCGGGGCAGTTTTCCTTGAAGGTCAGCCCCATCACCAGGATGCGCGCGCCCACCGGGTTGATGCCCTTGCGCACCAGGGCCCGCACCGTGTTGTCCGCGATGTGGGCGCCCATCGAGTCGTTCACACGGCGCCCGGCGAGGATCATCTCCGGGTGGTGCCCCACCGCCTGCGCCTTGTGCGTCAGGTAGTACGGGTCCACGCCGATGCAGTGGCCGCCCACCAGCCCGGGGCGGAACGGCAGGAAGTTCCACTTGGTCCCGGCCGCCTTCAGCACCGCCTCCGTATCCAGCCCCAGGCGCTCGAACAGCAGCGCCAGCTCGTTGATCAGCGCGATGTTCACGTCGCGCTGGGTGTTCTCGATCACCTTGGCGGCCTCGGCCACGCGGATGCTCTCGGCCTTGTGCGTACCGGCGGTGATCACCCGTGCGTACAGCGCGTCGACGAAGTCGGCCACCTCCGGCGTGGAGCCCGAGGTGACCTTCATGATGGAGGTCACCCCGTGCTCCTTGTCGCCCGGGTTGATGCGCTCGGGGCTGTAGCCGGTAAAGAAATCCTGGTTGTGCACCAGGCCGGACTCCGCTTCGAGGATCGGCACGCAGTCCTCCTCCGTGGCGCCCGGATACACGGTGGACTCGTAGATCACCGTATCGCCCGGCTTGAGCACCCGCCCCACACTGCGGCTGGCCCCGAGCAGCGGCCCGAGGTCGGGGCGCTTGTGCCGGTCGATGGGGGTCGGCACCGTCACCACGAACACGTTGCAGGCCCGCATCGCCTCCAGGTCCGAGGTGTATTCCAGATGCGGCGTGGCCGCCAGCTTGTCCGCCTCCACCTCGCGCGTGCGATCCACCCCGGCCCGCAGCTGTTGCACCCGTTCCGGGTCGATGTCGAACCCGATGGTGGACCAGTGATGGCCGAATTCGACGGCCAGCGGCAGGCCGACATACCCAAGACCGATGACCCCAATGGTGACTTCATCCAGCGCGGGAAGCGTATGCATAAGATGTCCGTTCTCGTTGCTCTTCGTCATGCGGCACCCCGGCGGGGGCCGTTCTGTCCCTGGACCTCATCCGGCTCCGGGAAACATGGTATCCATGTTTCCCTATTGGCAGGGCGCGCAACCCGGCACGCGCGGCCCGATCCCCTCCACGCGCCCCGGATTGGGACCCGGCGGACCGGCATAGGCTCCCCAGACCGGTCGTTCGCGCAGGCGGCCATTGTAATCGCGATCCGCGCCCGCGATTGCGGGCGAACTCACGCTGTCTCCACGTTCCTGCAAACCGCCCGCGCGCGGGTAGAGATCCAGCTCATCCAGTCCCGCATCCGGTGCCTCCAGATACCGGGCCGCGTCTTCCCGCGGTGCGGTGTAGTTGTGGTCACCGGCGATACCGCCTGAAAGCTGCAGGGGGTTCCCGGCAAACACGGCATTGCCCTCCACCACCTGCTCGTATGCCTGGTCGGGCTCGTCCATCCGAATCCCGAACCCGCTTGCCAGGACCGTGTTGTTCACAATGCGGACCTCGCGAGGCAGGTGATTGTGCGGGCGGACCAGCACCGCATCGCCGACATCATTCACGAACAGGTTGTCGTGGATCAGGAGGTTGCCCTCGCCCTGGAACAGTCGCTCGTGCGGGTTCTGATAGAACAGATTCCCTTCAATGCGATAGCGGTCTTCAGACCCCGGGCCGGTGGGCGGGAAATGCCCCACCAGCAGATTGGGGCGGGCCCGGGCCCCGTCGCTCCCGCGTTCTGCCTTGTTCAGAAAATTGAAGCGAATCCGCGTCTCGCGCGGGCCCGGGTCCTGATCCGGAATCATCTCCCTTTCCGTCTGGTGCTTGATCTGGATGTTGTACCCCAGAGTGCGGTGCACATGGTTGTGCTCGATCACGCCACCGACAAACGGGCTGGTGCCATCCGGCTGTCCGAGATACATCCCGGTACCCACATCATGGATCTCGTTGTGCCGGATCACCCAGCCCCAGGCCGGCACGCGCGTCGTGATCCCCGTGTTGCCCTGCGAACGGTCATAATGGCGGATGGTCAGGTGCTCCAGCGTCACGTGATGCACCCCGTCACCGCGCGCCTCCGCCACCACCCCCGCAACCGGTTCCCCGCCGCCATCCAGCGTCAGATGCCGGATCACCAGATGTTCCGCATCCACCAGGCTGATCGTGTTCTCCCCACGTCGCCCGCGCAGCACGGCCGGCTCACCCGCCGCCGGCCCGCTGATCACGATGGGCCGCTCCGGCGTCCCGCGCACCCCGTGCAACCGCAGCGAACGCGGATAGTCCCCCGGCTCCAGCTGCAACCAGTCACCGGGCCCCAGCGCAGCCACCGCCGCCCGGTAGTCCTCCGGCCCAGCCTGAACGACATTCCAGCCCTCATCCGGCAGACCACCGCCAGGACTCGCCGATACCGCCTCAGCGACGATACCGGCAGCGGCCACCGGCATCCAAAGCAGCAAGACGCACGCCGCAAACATTGCGCAAAGCCACTTAAGCAGTACGTGCTCGAAACACCCCATCACCGAACCTCGGTACCGGTATGCGGATTCACGCAGTTCGTGCCGCACCCGTCTTCTGGATCCAACGATGAGCGCCTCCCACTCGGTTGTCACGCGCAAACCCGCATCCCGGATCTAACGAGCTATTCACGAACGGTGCCGCGCGTTCCTGCCGAAACGATAAAGTGATTCGACAGGGATCCGGACCGGGCCGACGAACCCGACAAGGATGCCGAGCCGCGCCCGTTGGCGTCGTCGCGAGCGGGCCCGCCCATGCGCCCACAGGATGTCTCGATAGCCCATGACTGCCCAGCCGCAATGCGAAATCCTGTGCGTGGTCGGCGCACGGCCGAACTTCATGAAGATTGGCCCGGTGATGCGCGCGCTGACAGACGCCGGCATCAGTGCCCAGCTCGTGCATACCGGCCAGCACTACGACCCGGCGATGAACGAGCGTTTCTTCACCGATCTGAACATCCCGTACCCGGACATCAACCTGGAGGTCGGCTCCTCCTCCCACGCCGTCCAGACCGCCGAGGTCATGAGCCGCTTCGAACCGGTACTCGACCGCCTGAATCCACAGGCCGTTCTGGTCGTGGGCGACGTAAACTCCACCATTGCCTGCGCCCTGGTCGCGGCCAAGAAGGGGATCGGCGTCATCCACGTAGAGGCCGGCCTGCGCAGCTATGATCGACGCATGCCGGAAGAGATCAACCGGGTCCTGACCGACCAGATCTCCGATCTCCTGTTCACGACCGAAGGACACGCCATCGACAACCTCGCCCGCGAGGGGATCGATCGCGAGCGCGTCCACTTCGTCGGCAACGTGATGATCGACACCCAGCTCCACAACCTGGACCGGGCCGTCCCCTGGAGCGAATCCCTTCAGGCCGCGGGCGTGGACCCGGCCCGCTTCGCCCCGGACGGCGCCTATGGCGTACTGACCCTGCACCGCCCGTCCAATGTCGATGATCCGGCAACCCTGGAACGCCTGATCACCACCCTCGCGAGCATCGCCCGCGAGCTGCCCCTGGTCTTTCCACTGCACCCCCGTACTCGTGACCGGCTGCGGGCATCCGGGCTGGAACATCACCTGAACGAGGCGGCCATCGCGGTACTGCCACCAGCGGGCTATCTGGAAATGCTGGGCCTGATGAAGGACGCGCGAGTGGTCCTCACCGACTCCGGCGGCATGCAGGAAGAGACCACCGCCCTGGGCGTCCCCTGCATCACTCTGCGGGAGAATACCGAGCGGCCCATCACCATCGACGCTGGCACCAATGTCCTGGTTGGCAACGATCCGGAACGTCTGCAGGCCGCCTTTCGCGAGGTCATGGATCATGGAGGCAAGAAGGGCTGCATCCCGCAGTACTGGGATGGCCGGGCCGGGGAACGCATCGCGGCCGTCCTCGCCCGATGGCTGGGGCACGAGCCACGCGCCCGCGCCACGGGCTGACCACCATGCTGCTGCGCTCGCTGCTGTCCCTGATGTCGCCCGGCGGCTCCCGCGCGCGCCTGTCCATCCTGATCTACCACCGCGTCCTGCCGGCGCCCGACCCACTACTGCCCGGCGATCCACACGCCGATGACTTCCGCTGGCAGATGCGCCTGCTCGCCCGCACCATGAACCCGCTTCCGCTGGAGGAAGCCGTGGACCGCCTGCGGGCCGGCACCCTGCCCGCCCGAGCGGTCAGCGTGACCTTCGATGACGGCTATGCCGACAACGCCGAGGTCGCCCTGCCCATCCTGCGTGAGGAGGGCGTCCCGGCCACCTTCTTCATCGCCACCGGGTATCTCGACGGCGGACGCATGTTCAACGACACCCTGATCGAGACCGTGCGCCACCTGCCGCCGGGACTCATCGATCTGACGCCGGAGGGCCTGGGACAGCGGCAGCTGGACACGATCGCCGACCGGCGGGAGTTGATCCGCGACCTGATCGGCCAGTTCAAGTACCAGCCCGCCGAGGAGCGCACGGCCGGCACCGAGGCACTGGCCGTGCGCTTCGGGCTGGACCTGCCAGACGACCTGATGATGACCCGCGCCCAGGTCCGCGAACTGGCAACGGCGGGCATGGGGATCGGCGGGCACACCGCCACCCACCCGATCTTGACCGAAGTGGATGCCGATACCGCGCGCACCGAGATCCAGCGCGGCAAGACCGATCTGGAAACCCTGCTGGACCGACCCCTGCGCCTGTTCGCCTACCCGAACGGCCGCCCGGACCGCGACTACGCCGCCGAACACATCCAGATCGCGCGCGACTGCGGCTTCGACGCCGCTGTCTCCACCGCCGCGGGTGCCGCACGCACCGATTCCGACCCGTTCCAACTCCCGCGCTTCACGCCCTGGGACCGCACGCCCCTGCGCTTCGGCCTGCGCCTCGCCCGCAACCTCGCCGAACCCCGCGAGCGCCAAGCGGCATGAGCACCCGCGTCCATATCACCGTCGACACCGAGTTCAGCATCGGCGGGGCCTTTGCCGTTCGGGAAAACCGGCGACCGGTCGGCGCTTCGCCCCTCTACTGCGAGCGCCATGAAACTCCGGAAGGTCTTCGCAACCTGATGAGCTCACCTGCGCGGGAGGCCCCTCGCAAAACATACTCAGCCAGGTTTTCCTGCCAGCCCACCGATCGGAAGCGCTTGGCTAACCTCATACCATTCACCTTCTAAACCAAAACCAAAACCAAAACCAAAAAGGTGCGCACTGCGCGGCCTGGAAGTCCACAAACTCTGTGCAATTCGCACGACACTGACGGGAGGGCATCGTGATGCCAATGAAGTATGAGTTGACCAATGTCTGACCGATTACTGGCTTTTCTTGTCCCTCTGGTACATCCAGACGCCGCGCGCTCATGGCCCGAGGTGTGTGCCCGCCTTACCGAAACAGTGAATTGTCTACTCGCTGACCACCCAACGGAGTCCGTCCACGTCTTCGTGGGCGTCAATCGCGGGTCGCCACTCCCGCCGATGCCGAGCGGCGTCTCCGTGCTGGAGCTGGATCTACCGCTCCCAAGCACTTCGATTTACAAGTCCCGCGGACAACACGAAAGTGATCGACTTCGGGCAACCCGCGAAGACAGAGGAAAAAAGCGTCTAGCCGGGCTTCAGGCTGCCAGAGGACGTGGATTCGAGTACGTTATGAACGTCGACGCCGACGACCTCGTTAGCCGGAAACTACTCCACTGGGTAAGAGCGGGGCGCGGTGAGCCCGGCTGGTATATTACCGAAGGATGGCTGTATCGGATGGGCTCCCGGCTGATCCATAAACAATCAAACTTTCACAAGCTCTGTGGATCTTCCCATATTCTACGTACCGAACTTCTTCACTGCCTCTGCTCTCCGGAGGATGCCGATAATCTAGAAAATATACCCCTCTTACTCGGGGAGCACACAAAAACCGCCGACCTTATGGCCTCGTACGGCTACCAGATCACTCCACTACCATACCGGGCCGCCTGCTATCGCGTAGGGCATGCCAACAATGCCTCCCTTCGAAAGCGTCATGTGGAGCTCTGGATGCTTCGCAAAAAACCATCTTTGTTGGTGAGATCGGCCACCAAAACAAGATTTCTAACCCGAAAACTCAGGCGTGAATTTTTAGTAGGCCAATAAAACATGACTCAAAACAAAGACGCCCCCTCATTTGTAGCGAATCGGGTGTCAGCGATGGCAGAGCGCCAAGAGAACAATTGTGGAACCCAAATTCGATTCAAGGCTGAGGCGCAGCTTCGAGAAGTTCACGATTAACCTAATATAAACATGCGCCGCCCACGAGCAGCTTGCTGCACTGACGCTGCGGAACGACTTGCGCCTGTTGCATACCTATCGCCAAAATTCCTTGCGAAAAAAGCTCCTTGCGCTTAGGCCTACGGTAGGCCTGCAACCTCACCGATTCCCGGGAAGACGCGCAGCCTAAACCCACGCTAGAACCGATTGGCCCCTGAGCGGCATGGGCGCAAAGCGAAGAGCCAAGCGCGGGCTACGCCCAATGGGCCTCCCACCACGCGATATCCCTCACCGCGTCAGACCAAGATTTCGACGGGATCCGGGTGACTCAGAAAACGTGTGGGGCTCGCGGTACAACCATAGGCACCCGACTGGAAGACCACGATCAGATCGCCCACATCGGCACGCGCCAGCTCCATCTGCTGGGCCAGTACGTCCAGCGGGGTACACAGCGGGCCGACCACGTTCACCACCTCGCGCTCGTGGCCACGCACGCGGTTGCCCACCACCACCGGATAGTTCTTGCGGATCACCTGGCCGAAGTTGCCGGAGGCCGCCAGGTGGTGATGCAGGCCGCCGTTCGTAACCAGGAAGACCTGACCACGGGATTCCTTGCGGTCCAGCACCTCGGCCACGTAGATGCCGGCCTCGCCGACAAGATACCGACCCAGCTCCAGCATGATCTCCGCGTCCGGCAGCGCATCGCGTACCGCCAGCAGGCGATTCTCCAGGTGTTCCGCGATGGGCCCGAGATCCAGCGGCTGGTCGCCGGGAAAATACGGGATGCCGAAACCGCCGCCGATATTCAGCATCTCGACCGGCCCCGGTGCCGACTCGGCCAGGCGCAGGGCGAGATCGAAGGTATGCCCCTGCGCCTCGACCAGGGTTTCCGGGCGCAGGTTCTGCGAGCCGGAAAAGATGTGAAACCCGCGGAAGTGCAAGCCCAGCTCGCCGATGCGGGCCAGCAGCTCGGGCACACGCTCGGCATCCACGCCGAAGGCCTTGGGCCCGCCGCTCATGCGCATGCCGGAGCTTTTCAGCTCGAAGTCCGGGTTCACCCGGACGGCCACGTGCGCCTGATGCCCGGTGCGCGCCGCGATCACGCCCACCCGCTCCAGCTCGGTGGGCGATTCCAGATTGAGGGTGATACCGGCCGCGATGGCGGCCTCCAGCTCGGGGATCGACTTGCCCGGCCCCGCGAAGCTGATATCCCCGGGGCGGGTCCCGGTATCCAGCGCCACCTGCATTTCCCGCTGCGAGGCCACATCCAGGCCGTCCACCAGACCGGCCATATGCTGCACAACGGCCGGCATCGGGTTGGCCTTGATCGCGTAATGCAGCGACAGACCGTCCGGCAGCCCGGCGCGCAATTGCGCCACCCGCCGGGTCATCGCCTCCCGCGAGTAGGCGTAGAAAGGGGTCTGCCCCACACGTGCGGCCAGATCCACGAGCGACTGGTCGCCGATCTGAAGACAGTCGTCCACCACCACGAACTGGTCCATCGCACTGTGACTGGGGCGGGTATCGTTCATGCCGGAATGCCCTCCCGGAACAGATCACCAAATTCCGCGGCAAGCAGCTTGCGGTCGATCTTGCCGTTGGCATTACGCGGCAGCGGCTCGGCGCGCAGCCCGACATGCGCCGGCAGCATGAAGCCCGGCAGGCCGGGGCGCAGCGCATCGATCAGGGCCTCCGGGCTCAAGTCCGGCTGCTGCGGCAGGGCCACCAGCACGATGGCCTGCCCCAGCGTCGGATGCTCCACCCCGAGCGCGGCGACCTCGGCCACCAGCCCGGAGGCATAGACCGCCTCTTCCACCTCGTTGGGGCTCACACGGTATCCCGAGGTCTTGATCATCTCGTCCCGGCGGCCCACGAAGTACAGGAAGCCATCTTCGTCCATGCGCACGGTGTCGCCGGACCACACCGCGATCTCGGGCAGCGGAGCACCGAACGGCTGGCCCGGCGCCGGGCGGAACCGCTCGGCCGTACGCTCCGGGTCGTTCCAGTAGCCCATGGCGACCAGGGCGCCACGATGCACCAGCTCACCCGGCTCCCCGGGGGCGCAGGGGCTGCCATCCTCGCGGACCACCTGGATCTCCGCATTGGGGATCGCCCGGCCCATGGAGCCGGGGCGACGATCGAGCTCCGTGGGCGGAAGATAGGTGGACCGAAACGCCTCGGTCAGGCCATACATCAAATAGCAGTCGGTTCCGGGCAGTGCGGCTCGCAGGGCCGACAGCGTCTCCTTCGGCATCGCGCCACCGGAGTTGGTGAGATAGCGCAACGTCTCCCGCGCCGCCTCGGGCCATTCCAGACGCGCAAGCTGAATCCAGAGCGGAGGCACGGCCGCCAGCCCCGTGATGCCGTAACGCTCCACCGCCCGAATCACGTCGCGCGGGAGCAGATAGTTCAGCAGAACGGTCTGGGCCCCGGTGCGAAACGCCGTGGTCAACTGGCTCAGGCCATAGTCGAAACTGAACGGCAGTACGGCGAGGAGACGATCCTCGCGCCGGTTCTCCAGATAGGTCGCAACGCTTTGCGCACCCGCCACCATGTTGCGATGCGACAGCACAACCCCCTTGGGGCGCCCGGTACTCCCGGAGGTGTAGAGGATCGCCGCCATGTCGGTATCGATCACCCGGTGCGGGCGTAGACCGTCATGCTCCGGCGCGGCATCCCACATATCCACTCGCACACGTCCGACCTCGGCATCGCCCGAGTCCTGGCTAGGCTCCCGCCCCACAAGCAGCACCGTGTGCAGATCGGGGCAGCCGGCGAGGACCGGACTCAGCGCCGAAAGGCGGTCCGCTGAGGTAACGAGGATGCGCACATTGCAGTCGCGCAGGATATGCGCCACCTGCTCCGCCTTGAGCAACGGGTTCACCGGCACGAAGACGCCACCGGCCCGGGCGGCGCCGAACAGGGCATGCACCGTCTCCGGACGCTTGTCGAGGTAGACCGCCACCCGTTCCTGACGCCCCAGACCGCACCCCAGAAGGCGCGTAGACGCCCGCTCGATACCGGCCGCCAACGTCGCGTAGTCCTCGCCCTCCTCCCGAAAGCGCAGGGCCGGGGCGGCCGCTGCGCTATCGGCTTGCATCCATACGGAATCGTGCACAAGAAAGGACATCTCGGCGCCCGGGGCTATCGGAAACTGACGGCTCGATCATACCCCAGGCACCAGCGGCTTCCGGCCGCAGCCCAGGCGCACCGTTAGTAGCCCGTTCGTCGGCCCGGGGTTACACGGGAGCGGCCGCGTGTAACATGCGACGAAACGGGCCATGAGCCAGCCCCTATCGCCTGAACCAGCCACAGCGGCGCGAGGTTCGAACTGCATGCGTGACTACCTGCTCGCCCTGATCGTCGTCGTGCTCGTGCCCCTGATCGTGCGCTACGCGTGGATCGGCATCCTGGCCTGGTTCTGGGTCGGGCTCTTTGCGCCCCAGTGGCACACCTGGACCTTCATGCGCGGCGCACCCCTAGCCACCTACTTCGGCGGTGCCACCCTGATCGCACTGTTCCTGGCGAAGGACCGGAAGCCGTTCCCGTTCACCCGCGAGACGGTGATGCTGTTCGCTCTTGCGGGCTACTTCGCGATGACCAGCTATTTCGCGGTCAACTCCAGCGGGGCGTGGGACTTCTGGTTCCATTTCATGAAGATCCTTCTGATCACCTTCATCACCCCGCTACTGATCTACGGCGAGCGCCGCATCGTCTGGCTGCTGCTGGTCATTACCGCCTCGCTCGCCTTCTATGGGTTCAAGGGCGGCATCTTCGCCATCCAGACCGGCGGCGCCCACATGGTCCTCGGCCCCACCGGATCGTATCTGTCCGGCAACACCTATATCGGGCTGGCCATGCTGATGATCCTGCCGCTGATCCTCGTATCCGCCCGGATGTTCCATCAGCGCTGGTCGGCCAACCTTGGCTTCGAGTTCCTCAGTCGCTTCTCGCGCCCGATCGGGTGGTTCCTCTACGGCGTCTTCTGGCTGACCGTCATCGCCATCCTCGCGACCCACTCGCGCGGTGCATTCGTCAGCCTAATAGCGATCGTGCCCCTGTTGTTCTGGCACATGCACAAGAAATGGCTGATGGCGCTTGTCGGATTCTTCCTGGTCGCGGTCGTCGGCGTGACTGCACCGGAGCCCCTCGTCGAGCGCTGGCAGACCATCGAGACCTACGAGGAAGACCAGTCTGCCATGCAGCGAATCCAGTCGTGGGGCGTAGCTTGGAACATGGCCATGGATCGCCCACTCACCGGGATGGGCTTTAGAAATACCGCACTGGGTTATGACTGGTGGATCTCCTACGCGAACTTTGAAGGCGGGTGGCGACACGTCCTATCCCCTCATAGCGTTTATTTCGGCATCCTGGGCCAGCACGGCTTTGGTGGGCTGGCCGTGTTTCTCTTGCTAGTTGGATTTACCTTTTCCACGTTGAACCGCGTGCGCAAAACAGCTCATGGGCGTACGGGGCAAGTCTGGCTGTCCGAGTACGCATGGGCGTTGCAGATCGGCCTGGTCGGGTATCTGGTGGCCGGGGCATTCCTAGACGTGGCCTATTTCAACCTGCTGTATGCATTTATCGCTCTCGCGGTGATCATGCGGCGAGAGCTTGAAAGTGTCCCGCTGACGGCTCAGACGGCCACGACCACCGTAAGTACCGCCAGGTCAGCGCCTTCCGAACCGCAAGCAAAACCGGCGCTCCCCGCTGAGCCCACACCAGGCCCACAAGACACCGTCATGTCCGGCTCACTGATGAGCAACCCCGGTCGCAATGCACCCTCCACTCGATGAACTCGATGTGGGGACCGAACCGCCATCCTCCGGGTGCACTTGCACCGCCTTTGACGTCCCCATGCTGGATGCCACGCTGCGGCAGCTGACCAGCGCCCTGCGCGATCACATCAGCCCCGGCATTGGGCTGTGGGACCCCGAGGACCGGGCATCCACCCCCAAGGACCATTACGGTCAAACCGCCGCGGCGCTCGCCTTGACCCTCCTGGAAGGTGACGACTCGGCGGCCGCGCGTCACGCGCTGGAGGCCTGGCGATCGCTTGCCCCGGCGGAACGTGGACACGCGCCTTTCAACCGATTTCTGCTGAACCTTCTGGTCGAACATCGAGCCAGCAGAACTGGCAACCAGCACAACTCGGCTCCCGTTCGCGCGCGCGGCAGCGAGTGCCTCCTCGCGCGAAGGTATCCCTCGAATAACTGGACATTGCTGGCACGCCTTTGCGAACTCCAGGAAGCACGCGGAAGCCACAGGACGCGCGTTGCGCGCCGACTACTGCATCTTCTGAACGACTGGTCCTACCCTGACGGCGCCTTTATCGACTACCCCGCGCGTCCGGACCGTGCCAGAGCCGGCGCCACCCCAGCCGCCTACCATCACAAGGCACTATTCGTGGCCGTGGCGGCTGCGGAATACGATACGGCGAACGACTGGCAGCCAACCGTGAAACGCCTGCTGCAGTGGAGCCTGCAAGCTTGGGATGGTCACGGTCATGTTGGCGGTCTCGGCCGCAGCAGCCACGCCCTGTTCGGCGATGCCTGCCTGGTGGCCAGCCTGATACTGCTGGGCGCAAACCAGGCGCAGGCGCGCGGCACGCCTGCCGACCGGATGTTACTGGGCATTCTGCAACGCTGGCAGAAGCAGGCCCTACCGGATGGTTTTATCGCATTGAACCCAGCCGACCGGGATGCACCTGGAACAGGCTGGGACAACTACATGCACCTTTCGGTCTACAACGCTTGGGCGGCCGCAATCGTCGCCTGGGCGAGAGACCGATCCGCACGCGCGGACCGCACCGCTCTCCCCATCGACCTGCGACCCATTGGGCCGACCACGACGGACGAGCCCCAGGCAGCGCAGTTTCGTGTGGGCAATCCCAGCGCGGCCTTCGCCCTAGTGTCTGGTCGCGGCCAGCCCCCCCAGGCCTTCAGCCGAAGCGAGGTAGAACTGCGCTACGCCGGGGGCATACCGCTACATGTCACCTGGCAAGGTCGCCCGTTGTGTCCGGCACCCATACGGACCTCCAGGCACGCGCTGGTGGCCAACGCGGCATTGGCAGGGTGGACACCAATATTCGAAACGGAGGGCACGCTGTTCGGTCTGACCGATTTCGACTGGAGCGAGATCGAGCGCAGCAAACAAACCGTCCGGATCCGCCTCTCGGGCCAACCCCGAGGCCTGTTGTGCCCCACCGCGAGCGGCCTGGGCCCACGCGCGCTGGCCGCGCTGGACTGGCGCCTCTTGGGCGGCGCGCTGGGCCGCAAGGCCGCGCTACACCGCCCGAAGCTTGTGCACGTCACGGGGCACCTAGAATGGATCATCCACCTGGAACGGCCGCGCATCGAACAACGCCTGACCCTAGAGAATCGCGGTGGCCAAGTCGTGCGGTACCTGAATCCCGGCGGCCACGCGGTCACCAGCACGGCAGCTTCCGAATCCTATTTTCTGGCGGGGTCTGAACTTGCCAAACAGCGGCAAAGGTCCGTTACCGATGCCTGGCTCGCGACACCGCTGCCATCCGCTACTGCAGGCGCCATCGGTCGCAGCCTGCCCTCAATGGAACTACCCCGTGGTCGTTACCACGCGGAGCTCATCGTTAACTGGACGAATCTTCAAGCCCCTTGCGAATCGCGCTAACCCGGCCCTTAGCGGCTCTTTCGCGCCCTACGGGCGCCCCCCCGGTTCGTCAGGAGATCCGCAGTCAGCCGAAGGACATTCGGCCCCACCAGCAGCGCACCTACAGGATCATTACGAAACGTCTTCGCCACCACCGACCAGTCCAGCGGCTTGCGATGCCGAACTTGATGCAACACACCGGCTAGGAAACCTCGCCGCGACTTGCCAAGCTGACCGCGCACAAACGCTCTTTGCCTGGCATTAAGCGGAATCTCGTCCAGAATCATGTGCGCCAACGTGACGTAATTGGCCATCAACCCAAGGTAGCCCTCGGTGTTCCAGCCAGACTTGTCGAAGATGTTTACCCCTTCGCCCTCTTCCGCGTACACCCTCGGCGAGAAGGCAACGTGAGGCCTGTTTTGACCTAGTCGCAGCTTGAACAGGCGATCTTCGCCCTGGATCAGGTTTTCTGGGAAACGTACGTCCGGAAATCGATCCACACGATAGGCCATTGTATTCGGACCAATGACATTACTGCGCCGGACCACAAGATCGAAAAAATCCCCGACGAACTCATAGAGATCGTATTCCGACTGTATCTGTCGGTGTTGGCCGAGCTGTATGTTTTCGGCATCCGATCGCCCCCAATGGAACCGGGTACCCGGAACCCTTCCCCTCTGACTATCGCCAATAAAGAGGTCGTAGCCCTGTTCCAGTGCGCGGACCGCATCCTGCAGAAACGACCCCGTCCACTGATCATCCGAGTCTAGAAAGGTCACAAAGGGCGTATCTCCCACGTGGTCCAGCCCAGTATTGCGCGCTGCAGCGGGCCCGGCATTTTCCTGCGGGATAATGCGGACCGTATAGCCATCCTGCAGATCGCCGATCTCCTCCGTTGCAGGAAGCGGTGACCCATCATCCACCACCAAGATTCGCACGGAAACCCGACCCCGTGTATCCAGAACCGACTGCACACACTGCCGCAGCAGCCCGGGCTCCCGCTGGAAGTACGGTACAATGATTGCAATTTCTGATTCGTGGACTGACACGCTTTATCCCCCGGAGCGGGCGCGCCCATGTGCCGGACGGCGGCCCTGCTGCGCAGTCCCGCGGACAACATGGCAAGGCGTCCAAAAGCATTCTGCTGGAGAGCTCAATGTATCTCTACCGCTACCGCAAGCGGCCAAACTTCGGCGACGAGCTGAATGACTATCTCTGGCCCCGGTTTATCCAGGCACCAATGGAAATTGAGCCCGGTTCCGACGATGTCCTGGTCGGGATCGGCACGCTACTAAACGAACGCCTACCGGCTCTCGGCAGATTGCACATCCTTGGTACGGGCTATGGCTATGGCCGTTTGCCAACGCCGGATGCGATGCGCCGCGCAAAGGTCCACTTTGTACGCGGTCCGCTGACCGCCAAAGCGCTGGGTATCAACCCCGCTCTGGCCATATCGGACCCCGGCATCCTACTGCACCGCACCGAAGACATCGACCGCAAGAAAGATATCGACTGCGCTTTCATGCCGCATCACAGTATGCACTCCGACCGTATGACATCGCTATGCGAAAAGGCCGGAGTGCATTTCGTCGATCCTGAGGCCCCCTGCGAGACCGTTATCGACCAGATTGGCCGGTCGCGCAGACTGATCTGCTCTGCCATGCATGGCGCCATCACGGCGGAGGCCCTGCGTGTGCCCTGGATGCCCGTCATCACAAATCACGAGATCCTCGAGAACAAGTGGCATGACTGGGCTATGAGCATGCAAACTGACATCCATTTCCGGAAGTTACCGACGATCTGGGGGCACACCCAACCTTCGCTGCGCGGTCGGTTAGCTTCAAGACTCAAGGCGTCAGCCTTCTCGCGAATGCTCGCCAGAATGGCAACAAGCGCTCATTTTCAACTCGGTCCGGACGCAATTCTTGAGGAGCGTCTCCGCCATATCGAAGAAAAACTTGAAGCTTTCAACTCACACTATTCAGACTAGACTGCGCCAACCACAACTCGGAAGGGAAAACGATCAGGGGGTGACGAACCTCTCCTCAAAGCCCCTGGACCTCTCCCACAGCCTGCTCCAGCACCAAGCCTCTTAACAGCGGGTGTAAATACCAAAGCTTGCCCGGGTGCCTGACCACCGCCGACCGCGCCAACAACGCCGAAAAGCGCGTTGTCCTTACCAGACTCGACCGCATAAACCCGGGGTTCCTAGCCAGATACACTAACGTCTCGCGTGCCGCCTTGCGGTAATACCGATCCAACTCGCGCCGTCCCGGCGCAGTCGTGCTTCGACCTTCATAGGGTACTTCCGCATAGTCCGGGTAGCTGCGACGAATCGTCTCGTCATGCAGGCCTTGGCTAGCGTAGGCTGGCTCCAGACTCATCAGGAAGTCGAACAGATCATGGTCGAGATAAGGGCAGAAGACCGTCGCCACGTCACGCAAGATGCCGAAAGGGACTAGCCCGATGTTGCGCCGGGTGCGATTCCAAAACACGAAAGATAAAAACGGGTTCGATGTGGTGCGATGCTTTTCCAATTCTCTTGCTAACCGATCAACCGCCAATGATCGGGAAATACGTTTCGTGAACTCGGATGGCAAACATGCATGAATAAAATCCTCATTACCCGATTCACCCAGAAGCTCATTAGCGAGTTGGGACGTCTGGCCGGAGAGGAGCAATTCTTGTTTCGCTTGACTCTGCGCATGAGCTGCCGACAGCACATCACCCGCAATTCCGTCGTATATACATTGCGTTCCGCGAGACTCAAAGTAGCCTGCAAGCGCATTCAACCAAGTGTGCCCGCTCGCGCAGAACTCGGTAAGCTCAATATCCTGAAGCGTGGCCTCAAAATAGGACGACGGATACTCAACTTCGTCGTGCTGTTGACCAGCGGCTTGCGCAAGCTGCCGTGCGATCATTCGATCCTCACCAGCGATCGGAGGATAGCCTTGTACCGTGACAGTTCGACGAGGCGAGCGCCCTTGATCCAGCAGCTCAAGAAAGATATGCCTTGAGTCCCGCCCCCCACTCAGCGCGAGGTCAAACCCTTCAGCTGGGGGGGGTCTGCGACTGATTGCCTGCGCGAACAGGTGTGCGTATTGGTCGACTGCCTCGTCAAAATCTCTCACTTTCACAGGGGCGCCGGATGCTCCAAAACAACGGGATTCCAAGGAACTCTTCGCATCCGACCAGACAAGCCGAACGCCCGGGGGCAGCACTTGTACGTGTTCGAAGGGTGTGTCGTTCCCCAGGAAGATCCCCATCCGTTGAAATACCGCCAATGCCGCGAAATCGAGTGTCTTCGGGAAGGAGCCATCCAGCACATGCCGGATTGATGGAGAAATCCGTATCTCGCCCCCCCACATGCTGTAGAACAGCGGGTACATGCCGTACCGATCGTTTTCCACGACCAACGTTTTTCCGTCCCACTCCCAGCGGCCGAAGATCCCATCCAATTCTCGCCCGTGACCGAGATCGACTTCATGCCCTAGCCGAACCCGTTCAGTCCCCTCGACGCGAACGCCCGAAGGCGTCCTCCGGGCAGCAAAAAATGGCAACGGGCTAGGTGCTTTAGGTAGATATTGCAACCGGCGCTCCTGAGTCTATCTGCTAGACAAGTCTACTTTTGAGGCCTTTGGACCAACGCCACAACCGGTTGCGCAGCAGGACGCCCCCATCGACAGCTGTCCCAACAGCCACTGGGATCTTCCGTGCGACCTTCGGGCCTGCGGACCACCTTTCGAAGGACTCCCTTATCTCGCCGGATAAAAGCTTTACCCACCGATCCCGCGTATTCTCTCGGCTACCGACCCTGGTCAGACGGCGGCGGCCCTCAGCGATAGCATCCTTTCCTACCCTTGGTTGGTGAGACAGAACCGCCAGCAGGCTCTCCAACTCTCCCACATCCGAGGCAACGAAGTGGTCCTGTCCGGCCACACCTATTTGCTGGTAGGCGGAATCCGCACCGCCAATAAAGACACAACCGGCGAGCCAGGCATTAATGAGTTTTGTTGGCGGTTTGTTGTCGTAGGCCTTGTTGCCGAAGCTTCTGATACCAACGGCTACATCTACATCTCTATAATCGTTCCATTCGGATGGGGCGCGAATCGAAAACTTCATGCCATGCCGGCGACAGACTTCCCGCCACCACCGCTGGTCCCCCTCCAAATTCCGAGCCAATCCAAAAAACACGACGTTGGAAAAATGCTTTCGTTCCGGGTCGCGTCTCAGCAAACCAGGCTGAGGCCAGTGCGGCACCCAAAACGCCCGCCTTCCCGCCTGTCTCTGATTCTGAACGACGAAACGGTTGGACCAGCGTGCCCTCAGTTGGTCCGCATCCACACTGACTCGGAAGCAGTCAGCGGAACGCGGCAATGAGCGGAGATCGGCGGCAAGCCCCACGTTTATCGAATCCGGGCGAAGCGTGCCGCCAATGGTCACTTCCAGGCCGGCGTCTCGCATCAACAATGCCGTCTGTGCAATCCACGCCCAGCCGCTGTTGGTGAAGCGCTCATACTCGGCATCGATCAATCGACCCGCATCGTTGCCAGATGCCGCGTAAAAAAACTCCGAAATCTCCTCTCCGGCTATAAAGTGATAGCGCATCTTGTGTTCCTAGACGTCTGGCTCGTTTGGGCGATATCAAGACTGCGCGAACACGCGCAGATTACAGAGAACCGGCCGACCCAAAGGCCATAAACGTCGCCCTTAAGCGCGCGGCTGCCGAAAGTCTTTAAGGAAATCTGTGACATCGAGACCCCTGCATACCTCCTGCAGGTCATAATTGAAGGACAAATCCTTACTGAGGTCCCGTCGAACATCATTGGGTGACTGCGCCACATAACGTGGATTTCCAATGCGCGTGCAGTGCCCCTCATCTAATGGCTTTGCTTTTATCGGCACCACATCGCCCCTATGGCGCTCGTGCCATATGAGAATACCCACACCGTGATCCATCATGTAACGCGCGCGCGCGGCGCGTTCTTCCTCCGATGGGCAGTTGGGGTGATGTGCCGGACGGCGCCACCAGCCACACCCCTTCTGGTATTGGTCATAACTGGCCTGGCGTGTCGTACACCCGAGGAGCTCCCAATACCGGCCCCGAAAACCGGCCCAACGCCGATACCATCGTGTCCTGAGATCCACAGCCGCAGTCTGGCCGGGCTTTAACTGGTCGAAGCGGGTTGCCATCTTGGTCAGCAACGGCATTCGGACAATCAGATCCGAATGCCAGAAAGCGAGGCGATCATCTACGAACAGAAATGCCAGCTCCAACGGGAACATCATCGACATCGAGGGCAATTGCAGCTTCTCGTTGAAGTCAATCAAGACGCCGCCCTTGATCACCGGTGGGGGCCCGACCCGGGGGTCGAAGCCGACCACTGGAGTCCAGCCCAGGTGCGCGGCCATCCGTTGTTGAACAAGACACCAGTCAGCATCCACGTTCCAACACAGCCACGGCCGTTCAACTCCCCGCAAAGCAGGCGACCATCGCTCCTCCGCATCGACCAGGGCAACGTGGAGTTCCTCCCTCGTAAGAGCCGCCCAGCTGCCTCTTCCTGCAGCCAAACGTCGCTGAGTGTCGTCTTTGAACAGGCTCTTGGCGAGACCAGTGGCCGGTTCTGCATTCATGTAACGATCCATGGTTTAACGGTACAGCCAAGGCGACTCTCGGCGGCTGAGCGATACACAACGCTCGCCTGAAAGCCCTGAAAGTCCTTCTCAGGCGGCACCGGCAGCCAGTCTTTGGAACGACGCGCTCCTGCCTGAAAGATCTTCCCAGACCCCCTCGTCCATAAGATGTCCTTGCTCGAAGACGAAAATTCGAGAACAGGGGCGCACAGTGCTCAGGCGATGCGCGATGAGTACGACCGTCTTTTGGCCGGACAGGTTGTGGAGAGCGTCCATAACGGCACGTTCAGTGGCGTTGTCCAGCGCACTGGTGGCTTCGTCGAAGAAGAGCACATCGGGATCGCGATAGAGCGCTCGGGCGATGCCGATTCGCTGGCGCTGGCCGCCAGAGAGACGGGTGCCGCGCTCCCCGATTATGGTGGCATAGCCACGCGGCAGTTCAGTCGTCACGAAGTTGTGCAAATTAGCGAGGCGAGCGGCCCTCTCTACAGCGGCCTGGTCGATCCTGTCCTCGGGTACTCCCAGGGCGATGTTCGCGGCGACACTCTGATCCGCCAGAAAAATATGCTGCGGTACATAGCCCAGTGCCGCCTGCCAGTTGCGAGCGTTATTACGTGTCAGTGGCTCACCGTCGATGAGGATTTGTCCTTCGTCAGGCTCCAGAAGGCCCAAAAGGAGATCAACCAGAGTGCTCTTACCCGCCCCGGAGGAACCCACAAATCCCACGGTGGTTCGTGCGGGGATCTCCAGCGAAACATCCTTGAGGGCCGGTTGTTCATGACCTGGGTAGTGATAGGAAAGGCCCTTCACCTCGATGGACATGGACGGTGCGAGGGGCTTCGGCTGGTCATGGCGCTCGATCATGGGTGTGCTGTCGGGGCGACTCCCCAGATCCTTCAGAATGTTGTCCACCGCCGCGGTATTGAAGCGAAGCGAAGCGATCTGCTGGAAGATTTTCTGGAATGCGGGGATGAGCTGCCGCCCAGCGAGCGCATAGAGGCCGATCAACGGCAAAGCCTGGGCAAGTCCTCCGTCACCTGCCATTAGGAAAAGGACGAGAAGAAGCACCCCGCCAAAGGCAATGGCCTCGATCGCATACTGAGGAAGGTTTTGCAGCAGCATTGCGTTCGCCTGGTGACTGGCAAAGCGCTTGGATGGGTGGCGATAGCGCTCCAGATAGTCGCGCTCCCGCCCCAGCAGGCGGATTTCCTTTGCACCTGCGAAGGCTTCCGCTGCAGCCGTAAAGCGTTCGCGGTTCGCCTCCACGCGGTCCTCACCGATGCGGTTCAGCCAGGTGCGCGCCAGAACGTAAATGCCCCCGTAGATGCCACCAAGGCTAACGGCCACGATCTTGGCCAGCCAGGGTTGCGCCGCGACCAACAGGCCGATGATGAAAAGAGCCAGCAAGCCCTGGCTGACCAATCGCAGCATCGGCAGTAAAGCGCCATTGATGGCCTGGGTCGTCTCCTGCAGAACGGTCTTGGCAAGGTCGCCGGAGTTGCGGTTGAGAAAGAACGTGAAGGGCCGTGCTAGATAGTCGCCCATCAGTCGCCGCGAAAGCTCGTACTGCTGCATGTGCGTGAACCGAGTGATGGCCCACTGGTTAAGAGCCTGGAGCGCGGTTCCGGTCACAAAGAGCACAAACGCCGCCAGCCCCAGGAAGTACAGAAAGCTGCTGGTGGATTCGAACCCCAGCCAGTCGTACGCGATGCGCAGCATGTCGTTGTCGTGGACCATGGCTGGGTCAGATAGCACGGCGAGGAAGGGCATCACCGAAGCGATACCCACGGTCTGCATGAAGGCGGTCACGATCATCAGGATCGCCAACAGTCCGACCTTCCCGCGGTCGCGGGGGTCCAGCAGGGCATTCAGCTTGCGCAGGGTTTCCAGCATGTCGCGCCGACCCGGATCCTTCATGCGAGGGCCATTGGCGGCCCAAAGGGGAACCGCCATCAGGCAGCCGTTAGCCAGGCCATGCGGCCTGTAGATGCACTCGATTGTACGAGATGCGCCGATCACGGAAGCTTGTCGGGAAGCGTTCAGGGCGTTCCGGGGCGCGGCAAGCTGCGAGGGCTTCGCGCCACAAGTGGCTGGAAGGCTCGGCAAGCCGCGCGGATAAAGGATTTTCGAGCAAAGCGGGGGCCGCAACAGTGCCAAACGCCAGGCTAACGAACGGATTGCTGAGCGGCTTCCTGCGCTCGGTAGAACAATTCCCGGAGCGCCCGGCCCTGGATGTGGAGGGTCAGGTACTCAGCTACGGGGAGTTGTTCGAGACTGCTGCCGCAACCGCCCACGCGCTGCAGCAGTCCGTCGATTGCGATGGCACGCCCTGCCGTATCGGCGTGCTGGCCCAGCGCTCGCTGGCGATGTACCAGGGGCTTCTGGGTACGCTGCTGGCCGGACATACTCTCGTGCCGCTGAATCCGGGCTTCCCGACGGAGCGCACACTGGCGATGGCCGAACAGGCGGATCTGTCGGCGCTGTTGGTGGATGATCAGGGGTTGGAGCGGCTCGATGACCTGTTGAGCGCATTCTCCCGCCCGCTCGTGATCCTGTTGCCCGATGCCGAGCGGCTGGACGAGCTCCAGGCGGGCTGGCCCGGGCACGGCTTTCGGGTAGCCGGAGGCGCCCCTCTACCGACAGACTGGGTACCGTCAGCTGTATCACCCGATGACCTGGCCTGTCTCTTCTTCACCTCGGGCAGCACGGGCATACCCAAGGGCGTGGGCGTACTCCAGCGCAATGCGGCGCGGTTTGTGGAGATGTCGCTGGAGCGGTACCGGGACTTCGGCATCCACGAGACCGACCGCTTCTCGCAGTTCTACGACATCACCTTCGACTCGTCGATGTTCGATCTGTACGTCTCGTGGGCCTTTGGCGCCTGCCTGTGCTGCCCGTCCGCGAAGGAGTGGTTCAATCCCAACCGCTACATCGCGGACAAGGCGCTTACGGTGATCGACATCACCCCCTCGGCCGGGCACGGGATGAACCGTCGCAACGGCTGGGCGCCGGGGCGTTTTCCGGACCTGCGCTTGTGCCGCTTTGGCGGCGAGGCCCTGTCGGCGGAACTGGCCGAGGCAATGGCCGTTGCCGCGCCCAACGCCTGGATCGACAACGCCTACGGCCCTACCGAATGCACGGTGGATGCCTGCTTTTACCGCTGGGACCCGGCGCAGTCACCGGCGGAATGCGAACACGGCATGGTCCCGATCGGCTATCCGGGCAACCAGGTGGAGCTGCGGGTGGCGGACGAGGCCCTGCGGGAGGTACCCATCGGGGCCGAGGGCGAATTACTGATCAGCGGCCCACAGGTGACCCCTGGCTACTGGAAGGATCCTGAGCGCACGGCGCAGGCCTTCGTGCAACTGGAGGACGGTCGCGTCCACTACCGGACCGGCGACCTGGTGCGCCGCCCGGGCCCGGGCGAGCCGATCATTTTCCTCGGGCGCCTGGACCATCAGATCAAGATCGGCGGGGTACGCATCGAGCTCGGCGAGGTGGAGGCGGCGCTGCGCGAGGCCGCCGGCACGGACCAGGCGGTGGCCGTTGGATGGCCACGAACGGAAAGCGGCGCCTCCGGGATCGTGGCCTTCGTGGTCGCGGAACGAGTCGACGAGGCAGCCCTGCGCGACCGGCTCCGCCAGCGCCTGCCCGCCGTGATGGTCCCGCGAACCATTCACTCGCTCGAGAATCTGCCGCTCAATGCGAATGGCAAGGTCGACCGCAAGGCGCTGATCGCGCGCCTTGCGTCTGCAGACGCGTAACGCACGCTCCATTGCGCAGGGCGAGCGACTCCAGCTACGCGGCCTTAACCACCCCCGGAACCGCCAGGTAGCTGTGCCGTTCATGCACGACCCGGAAACCTTTACGTAGGTGGTTCCGGTAAGAGGGATCGGGCTTGGCCTCGGTTCCGATCGCCGTATCCGAAACGACCCAGCTGCATCCGTGTTGGGCCGCATCCTGGATCCGGGCAGAGACGATGGCTCCGTGGAGTCCGCGACCTCGATATTCCGGCTGAGTGGCCGCCCAACCGGTCCACGCAAGCCCTTCGCCAAGATAAAGCAGCCCGGTTGCCACAACCTTCCCCGCATCGAGCACCAGCCACTGGCGCCATCTCGGAGCATGCGGGAGCGCCGCCAGAAGTGCCGTTACCTCCTCTGGAACGGAGAAGGTTTGCGCGGCCAACGCGGCGGCCGCATCGTTGTCTTCCGGCTGCCAGGGGCGAATCTCAAGGTCGGTTGTGACCTCGGGAATATCGTGGGTGGAGCGGACTAGAACCGCCGAAGGCGCACCACGGCGAATCCTGCGATCCCGCAACCATTGGGGGATGGGCTCGGGGCAGGCATGGGGGCTGAGCTCCACTGCCCAGGGAAGCTCATGCGGCGCGTACAGGGCCGCGAGTTCGTCAATGTAGTCTTCGCTTGCCGGCTCCGAGACACCCAGTGCCAGCACCCGGTTAAAAACCAGGATCTTCTTCAGCCCCGGCGCAACGAGCGCGAGGCCCGAGCGACTACGAACGGCCCGAAACCCCGGAATGCCTGCGGTCTCGGCCACCCTCATCATGCTCTCGTAGGCTTCGGCCTCGATCAGCTCGGCCTGTTCGGGAGTGGGTTCCGCATTCATGGGATACCTCCTTGCATCGGCGACGGTTCGCCGGAGAAAACGTTCTTCGATCGAGTGAAATCTCTCAATCGCCCCCGGACGATTCGGAGCGCAGGCATCCAGTCATTCAGTGGGCCTTGCGACCGACACTTTTCCAGGCGCTCAGGGCAAGATACGCCCAGGCAGAAGCGGACCAGGGATACCGGAGCGCCGACTGACGAAAAGACCGCAGTGCCAGTCTCGGGTCCCCCTCCCAGTAGTGGTGATAGCCGAAACTGAAGCATGTCTGCGCAAGTCGCCGACGGATTGCACCGAGCGATGTCTTCTCTCCGCGCGGACCAAGCCGCCCCCAACGACGCAGCGCCTTGCTGACCACCTCGTATTCATAGTTCGTATCGGGATACTTGGTAATACAGCCTTCGCCATGCAGGCGGTACAGGGCGGTCACGAGGTTCAACTGGTGGATTTCGGTCAGTCTCGAAGCCCGCAGCCAGTAATCGTAGTCCTGACCCCTCTTGAGTTCGGGGTCGAACTGTCCAACGCGTTCGACCAGATCGCGCCGCATCATCACCGTAATGGTATGGGGGAGCGAACCGAAGAGCAGACGGTTGTACAACCAGCCGGATCCACGCTCCACAAGCGATTTCCCATCGGGGTTCTTCGGGTGCACGCCCTCGGCTGAATCGGGTTTCAGAAACGTCCCGGATGGATCGGGCTTCCAGTTATGCCAGGCCGTGAAGGTCATCCCGATCTGGGGATGCTGGTCCATGTAGCCCACCTGCGCCGCGAGCTTTCCCGGCAACCAGACATCGTCGGAATCGATGAACGCGATGTAGTCGCCGGAGGCGGCGGCGATGCCCGCATTGCGGGCCACGGCCGCGCCCTGGTTCTGCTGGGTCAGCAGCGTCAGGCGGTCGCCATATGCGCGCAGGATCTCGATTGTCCCGTCGGTCGAGCCGTCGTCCACCACGATCAACTCGACGCTGGGATAATCCTGGTCCAGAACACTGTCGACGGACTCGGCAATGTATGCGGCCGTGTTGTAGGCCGGCATGATGACCGACACCAGCGGCTTCTCGAGGTCCCGCGTTGTCATGGTTCTGTGCCTGTCACCGGAAGGCCGCGTACCCAGTCATCGGTCCAGTTCGCCACCTGATCGCGCCACTCGCGTCGGGAGAAGGTGTGGTTGGCGCTGGGCAGCTCGTGCAGGGTCACCCGTGGCTCCTGCAGCAGCCCGCTCCATGCCGGTGTATTGGTCGCCACATCGCGAAACTCGGCGGCGGTCAGGTCGTCGCCACTCAGGATCACGAGGATCGGTCCCTGAAAGCGCTGCCAGCCCGCCGCCATCCGATCCGGAAGGGGGCCATGGTCCGTATCGGAGCCCCTGCCCTGAGAACCCGAATTGGGGGCTTGGGGACGCAGGGCGGCCTTGGTCATGCCCGCGAGGGATTTCACCGAGTTCCACGGGTTCAGTCGCCCGCGCAGGGCCCCGTTCCAGAAGTCGCGACTGGCCAGGCGCTGAAGGTAGTAAGTCTTCAGGTAGGCCCGCGCCAGCCCGTCACTGGTTCGCACCCAGGGATTCACCAGGACCAGGCCTGCCACCCGGTCATCCCGCCAGGCATAGAACAGGCCGGCCGAAGCGGCGCCACAAAGCCCCCAAATCACGACCTCGCGCATCTCCGGCGCCTCGGCCGAAAAGGTATCCATCGCCGCCCGCATGTCGTCATGGACCTCCTTGAACGTCCGCTGACGACCGGAAGAGTCCCCCATGCCGCGAAAGTCGAAGCGGAACACGGGTATCCCCTGCGCCGCCAGGTGTCGAGCCAGGAGCAGGAACTGGCGGTGGCTGCCCACGCGGTACTGCGGCCCGCCCACGGCAATCAGCACACCACGCCGGGCGCCCTCCGCGCCGGGGTGCAGGATACCCAGCAGTTCCTCCTCCCCCACCCGGAAGACAACGGCGCGCTCGCTCATGCCAGGGCCTCCAGGCGCTGCGTGGTCGCCTCCAGCAATTGCGGCACCTCGATGATGTCCTGGGTGGACCAGAAGGCGTCGCCACCCACGATCGTTGCGGTTACGGCCGCCTCATCTTCGCGCCAGCGCTCGATCAGGCGTTCGGCCGCCGGCGGCAGCGGGGCATCGTCCTGTGCTGCGATGTCGAGCCAGGCGACGGATGCCGCCCGGGGCTGCTCGAGGCGGGCGGTGGCAAGGCGCTCGGCCAGGGCAGGCGCCAGGGTGTAGCCCGCCACCTCCAGCGCTTCGCCATCCCGCAGCCGCGAACGCAGATCACCGGTGGATTCCTTCTGCCCGCCCATCATGCCGGCGGCCATGCGCAGGCGCAGGAACTGGGTCAGGTGTTGTTCGCCATTGGTGACGGGCGCCCAGTAGATCGCGGCGGCGGCCTGTTCGGCACGCGCGGCCAGGAAATCGCCCGCCAGCAGACAGCCGGCGCGCAAGCCCCAGACCAGAAGGGGGGCCGGGCAGCAGGCCTCGAGGTGGTCATTACAGCGGGCGAGGTCATCCAGCCAGAGGTCCCAGTCGGCATCGCCGAAGTCGCCGCCACTGTCGCCGCATCCGTAGAGATCCGGGATCAGCACCGCATACCCGGCCTGCGCCATGCGGCGAGCCTGCAGGTTCACCATGCGGCGGGACTTGTTGAGCTCTTCGGCGAACGGCGGGAAAAACAGCACACGGCCACGGACGGAAGGGCCTTCCGGTCGATGCAGCACATGGAACACCGGTCCGGCCTTGCCCTCCAGGAACCCGGCTTCCATGACCGAGCTAGTCGAGTTTGGCGTCGATGAAATCAGCGAGGGTGCCAACCGTCTCGAAGGTCTCGGCGCTGACGTCGTCGTCATCGATCACAATGTCGAAGTGGCTCTCGATCGCGGTGATCAGCGAGACGACTGCCATGGAGTCCAGTTCGGGGACGCCGCCCAGCAGCGTGGTGTTGCGGTCGAACTGCTGAGCGCGTCCGTTCAGGCTGAGGGCGCTGTCCAGCAGATTGCGGGTGTGATCGAGGGTCGACATATGAAGGTTCCTGAAGGCGGGTATCCGTGCCCGACCGGAGATGCGGGTTACCCGGCAGGTTACCGTATCTGCACAGGCTGTCCAGATCGTCCCCGACAGGCCGCGGGCCCCGCGTGATCGGCTCGTTAACCTCCTGCACCCGGCCCGCCTTCGAACGCCCGACCCCGGACGTAGAATGGGGACCCATACGGCACGGATCGCCGGGCCCACGCCCGGGTGCGTACATCAACCAGCGTTTCCCTGGACCGACCAGGCAGCAGGCGGACGGATGGCGGGACTTTGTGGATGGTTCGCGGTGAATGCCGCATCCCCGGGCGACGCCCTCGAGGCCCAGGGAGCGGCCCTCACGGGGCTCCCCGGGGCACGTGAATCCCGGTGCACGAACCGCCTGGGTGGTTGCCTTGTACGGGGCGGCTGGACCGCGCAGGAAGGGGACGTCATCGCCGCGATCACCGGCCACCCGCAATGGCGCAAACCCGCGCTGGCGGAGTGTGCGCGCGAACGCGACCCCGCGCAGGCTCTGCTGGAGGCCTGGCGGCAACAGGGCAGCGGCCTGTTCGAACAGATAACCGGCGACTTCGCGCTGGTCATCGTGGATGCAGGCCAGGGGCACCTGGTAGCCGGCACCGATCGTCTGGGCCAGACGCCTTTGCACTTTGCACGGCTGAATGGCGGCATAGCCTTCGGCACCAGCGCGGGGAGCGTGATTGCCCATCCAGCGGTCGCCACCGAGGTGACGCGCGAGGGGCTCTACCACTACTGCTTCTTCCACATGCTGCCAGCCCCGGTCAGTCTGTTTGCCGGACTGGAAAAGCTGCCCGCGGCGCACTGCCTGATCCACAACGGCGACCGGGCCGAAGTGAACGCCTACTGGCGCCCCGTCTTCGCGGAGGACGGCAGCGCCGCGCCGGCAGCGCTGGAACAGGAGCTTCGCGAACGGGTACAAATCGCGGTGGACCGGCGCGCGGACTCGCCGCGAACCGGCGCCTTCCTGAGCGGCGGCCTGGACAGCTCCACGGTCACCGGCATGCTCGCCGGCATCCAGCCCGGGGCGGACAGCTTCAGCATCGGCTTCAACGCGCCCGGCTACGACGAGATGGAGTATGCGCGCATCGCCGCGCAGCACTTCGGCACCCAGGCACACGAGTACTACGTGACGCCGGAAGACGTCGTCGAGGCCGTGCCCCGGATCGCCGCCAGCTACGACGAGCCCTTCGGCAACTCCTCCGCGCTGCCGGCCTACTTCTGCGCCCGCATGGCAAAGGACGCCGGCGTCACCCGGTTGCTCGCCGGCGACGGTGGTGACGAACTGTTCGCCGGGAATGCGCGGTACGCCAAGCAGGGTGTGTTCGAACACTGGGGGCGCATCCCCGCGCCTTTGCGGCGAAACCTGCTGGACCC
This sequence comes from Thioalkalivibrio sp. ALE31, assembly GCF_000377405.1. GTDB lineage: Bacteria > Pseudomonadota > Gammaproteobacteria > Ectothiorhodospirales > Ectothiorhodospiraceae > Thioalkalivibrio. The sequence goes on from NZ_KB905024.1 coordinate 71,796, forward strand.
GCTGTTTACCCGCCTTCCGCGCTCGGTCCCTGTGCTCGGCAAGGCCCGCAGCTATGTGGAACAGGCCCGCATCCCGCTGCCGGACCGCCTGCAGACCTACAACTACCTGCACCGCCTGGCGCCGGAGGCGATGTTCCAACCGGAGTTCCTGGCGGCGGTGGACACCGAAGCCCCCTGGGAGCTGATGCGGCGGATCTACTCGGAGCCGGAATCGGCGTCATCCCTCAACCGCATGATGTACCTGGACTGGCAGCAGACCCTGGCCGACAACGACCTGCGCAAGGTCGCGGAGATGTGCCAGCTGGCCGGGGTAGACGTCGCCTTCCCGATGCTGGACGACGACCTGGTGGAGTTCTCCTGTCGCGTGCCGTCGGACCTCAAGCTGAAGAACGGTCGCCTGCGCCACTTTTACAAGGAGGCGTTCACCGGCTTTCTGCCCGACGCCATCATCGACAAGAAGAAGCACGGCTTCGGCCTGCCGTTCGGCGTCTGGATGCAGGAGCACGCCCCATTACAGGAACTGGCCTACGACAGCCTGTTACGCCTGAAAGGCCGCGATTTCCTGCGCGACGACTTCATCGACGAACTGATCCGTCTGCACCGCGAAGGCCACGCGGCCTATTACGGCGACTTCGTCTGGATCCTGATGATGCTGGACCTCTGGCTGGAGTCGCACCCCGCCGCCCGCTAGCCGCCTGCGCTCGCTATTTGTTCACCACGAAGCGCACGAAGGCACGAAGAAGGGCAAGGTCAAGGACGGTTACACCACGGAGGACACGGAGGACACAGAGGGCACGGAGAAGGGCTGGATTAGGGTTGGTAGGTCTGGTGATCGCGTCCTGTCTGACACTGTCCGGCACCGGGGTGTCGCAGGCATGCTGTAAAGACAGCACAAGAATTTCTTCGTGCCTTCGTGCGCTTCGTGGTGAACCCGGTCTTTTCCCTCTGCGCACTCCGTGCACTCTGTGGTGAAACAACCTCTTCAGGGCACCTGATTAGCAACGAGAGCCAGCCAGTCGCAGGAACCAGACGGGCTGTCTGCCATTAATCGTAAACCTCTTTCTGGTGTCCAATCCGCACAACCAGTACCACCAATGACTCGTCACGCAGCTCGCAGATCACACGGTAGTCCCCAACCCGATAACGCCATAACTGGGTGAACCGCCCCTTGAGCGGTTTCCCGAGCTCTCGCGGATCGTCCAGTTGAGCTACACGCTCCTCCAGATAGTGGCGTATACGCTGGCGGGCCTTCCGGTCGAGTTTCTGCACCGACTTCCGGGTCGAATGAGCGTACTCAATCCTCCAGGTCACGCCAGAACTCCTGGGAACTGATTACGTCTTCCTCGCCGCTCCGGATACGTTCCAGCGTTTGCTCGGCCAGGTAGATGTCCTCCAGGTCTTCCAGGTGCTCCTCGATGGCTTCTCGAATGTAGTATGTGGTCGTGCGGCCCGTCTTTTCGGCCAGAGCTTTCAGGCGCCCATACGTCTCTTTCGGGAGCCGGACAGCCGTTTGACGGGTATCTCCTGTACGTATGGTCATAATGGAATATCCAGTGGTATGCGCGCATACCATAGTACATCACAGCCCGTTTTTATCAAAAACGGGCGCGCGGACGTGCGATTAAATCAGCGTCTGCCTGGATGTGTTCACCACGAAGCGCACGAAGGCACGAAGAAGGGCAAGGTCAAGGGCGGTTACACCACGGAGGACACAGAGGGCACGGAGAAGGGCTGGATTAAGGTGGGTAGGTCTGGTGATCGCGTCCTGTATGGCACTGTCCGGCACCGGGGTGTCGCAGCGTGCTGTAAGGTCATCACAAGAATTTCTTCGTGCCTTCGTGCGCTTCGTGGTGAATTCAATCCCTGCAGGCCAAGGTCGGGTCGCAGGAAGACGGGAAGTGCGGGAAGGCTTTGGACGGCAAAAAACTTTCATGCTTGCCGCAGCGCACCACCATCGTCATCCCGGCCGCAGCGCAGCGGAGAGCCGGGATCTCCGGACCATGGCACCCACGCTACGCCCTCTTCCGGTTTTGGCATAGCATGAAAAACGAGCAGTATCGGGTCTGCTTTGCCTGGACAGACGCCGGGCCCGACCAGGTCGAAATCACGGATTACCACTGAGGCAGAATCATGGTCCGCATCCCTACCTACCGGCAGCCGACTCACCCCGGTGAGATGCTGGCGAAAGAGTTCCTGGAGCCGATGCAGATCTCCCAGCGCCAACTGGCGGATGCGCTCCATGTTCCGTATCAGCGCATCAACGAGCTGGTGAACCAGAAGCGCGGCATTACCCCAAGCACGGCGCTGCGTCTGGCACGCTTTTTCGGCATGTCGCCCGATTTCTGGCTGAATCTTCAGGTGCGGTGGGATTTATTCAAGGCCCAGCAATCGGAACAGACGGAACTGGAACAAATCCGCGAATTCAGCTCATGGAAACAGACTGCCTGAGCCGGGTTCGCCGCAAGGACGGGTAACAGGAAGACGGGAAGAGCGGGAAGGCTTTGGACGGAAAGAAGCTGTCATGCTTGCCGCAGCGCACCACCATCGTCATCCCGGCCGCAGCGCAGCGGAGAGCCGGGACCTCCAGGCCCTGGCACCCACGCTGCGCAACCCCCAACGAGATCCCGGATAACCGCTGCGCGGTTTCCGGGATGACGGCACCGGGTACGCAGTAGCGGGCAGGATGCCTTTAGCGCAACAAAACGCATCGCGGCCTCGACCACGTCCACGCACAAGACACCGGCTTCGCAGCTCACCTGCATACGTCGCGCGGGTGGTTACCCCGCTCACCCGGCATACCCCGGTACCACTCTCACAAATCTTCCCTTCTTCCCTCGCTTCCTGTGAACGAGCCCTTCTTCGTGCCTTCGTGCGCTTCGTGGTGAACCCAATCTTTCCCCTCCGTGTGCTCCATGCCCTCTGTGGTGCAAAAAATCCACGTCGGCACGGGGAACGACATCACCCGGATCGATCGGGGGCGGGAACGCGGCAGACGACGTGGCGGTGCTTGCCGTTGGGCTCCGGGGGGATGACATCCACGACGTGGACCTCCACATGGATCGCCTGGCCCAGTGCGTCGACAATCGCGTGGCGCAGTCGCTCCTCCACCTCGGTCGGCAATGGAGCGGCCAGGTTCAGCAGAACCTCGACGCGATTCCGGTCGTGCTGGATGACCTTGTAAGCGCGCAGGCCCGGCAACTCGCGCATCAGGTAGTTGAAGCGGCTGCCGTGCACCCAGGCACCGTCCGCCGCGATCAGGCCATCGTTGGCGCGACCTTCGACGTCGCGCAGCAGCGGCAGGCCGCGTCCGCAGGGGCAGAGTCGCGGGTCCAGGGTGCCCCGATCTCCGGTGCGGTAGCGGATGAACGGAAACTCCGGCCCGGTCAGGTTGGTGACGACGATGTTGCCGGACTCCCCCGGGGGCACCGGCCGGCCCTCGTCGTCGAGGATCTCGACAATCAGGGCCTCGGCCGTGATGTGCATCCCACCCGCCGGACACTCACGGGCGATGAACCCCGCGTCGCGCGCACCGTATTCGTTGGCCACCCCGCAGCCCAGCACATCGCCGATCACCTCGCGCCACTCCGGCCGCAGGACCTCCGAGGTGGTGAAGGCGACGCGGATCCCGAGGTCGTCCAGCCGCTGCCCGCGCTCGCGCGCGCGCCAGACGACGCGGGACAGCACCGACGGATAGCCGAACAGCATGCGAGGGCGCCGCTGGCGGATCTGCTCGATGATCCGGTCGAGCCGATCCGGATTCAGGTCACGGGCTGGCACCAGATGCGAACGGAACAGGCGATCGCGCCAGGCACGTACGCGATTCTGGGCCTCGTTCTCGACGGCGGAACCCCACAGCACGAGTTCGCGATCACCCACATCCACGCCCCACCAGCGCGTCGCCCGCCAGCGAGCGGCAATGTCCATCCCGATACGATCGGCGCCCAGCCAGAAGCTCAGTGGCTCACCGGATGATCCGCTGGTGCGCTGCGCTTCCAGGTTCCCCGCGCCTTCCGCGCGCCAGGCCTCCCCCTGTTCGCGGATCAGCACCTTGTCGACGACCGGGAGGCGCTGGAGATCATCGATGCCAGAGAAATCGGCTGGCGCCCCTCCCTGCTGCGCCCACCACTCCCGATAGAATGGCACCTGCCGTGCAACCTGCTCCACGAGGTGCCGCAGCCGCTGGTCCTGCAGGTGCCGCAGGCCCTCAGCTGTCCACCACTGGCTTGCCTCCAGGGCCCGCAGGTGGCGCACGGTTGGGTGGCCCTTGAGCCGTTCCTGCAGCGGGAACAGCCCCCGCGCGACGCATTGCGTGTAGAGCCCCATGTTCAGCCGGAGCGCGCGGCCCCGGGGGCCGCAGCACGATCTGGGGCCACGATCTGCTCGAAGGCTGCGACCAGTTGCGGGATGCGCGTCTCCCAGGCGTTCTCCCGCGCATGCGCCAGGATGGCCTTGCGATCCCAGTCGCGTTCAAGGGCCTCCTTGAGAGCGCCACGCAGCGCGTCATGGTCACCGTACGGGACCACGATGCCGACCTGATCGGAATTCACCACCTCGGCGTTGCCACCGACACGAGTGGTCACGATCGGCAGGCCACAGGCGGAGGCCTCCAGGAAGACGTTGGCCCAGCCCTCGAACCGGGTGGCCAGGACAAACACATCGCCCGCCGAATAGACGAAGCGCAGATCGTCGGGCGCCACCTGCCCCAGGAACCACACCCGCGCCTCCAGACCCAGCGTCCGCACCTGCTCACGCAACTCCGCCTCGTTGTTGCCCTCGGGCGTCGCCCCGCCCGCAATCACCAGATGCAGGTCGGGCTGCGTGTGCAGCAATTCGGGCAGCGTCGCGATCACCCGGTGAAAACCCTTGCGCTCGGTCAGCCCGCCCACCGACACCAGGAAACGGCCTTCCTGCGGCAGACCCAGACGCTGCCGGGCCGCGGCCCGGTCCTCGGGGCGGAAACGCGCCAGGTCCGCGCCGTTGCCGACCACCTGGACATGTCCGGGCGCCTGCCCCCAGGCAATCGCATCCTGGCGTAGCGAGTCCGCCACCGAGAACACGCGGGCGGCCGCGCTCAGCGCCCGGTTGATCTGGCGCCGATGCAGGGCGCTACCCGCAAAGCGCGTCAGGCTCCCACGCAGGGTGATGGTGTAGGGCCGGCGCAGCCAGCGCGCCAGCCAGCGCGCCGCCACGCCGTCGGGGTAGACGAAGTGGGCGTCGATAAGATCAAAGCGGAATTCGCGCCGCAACCGGCGCAGCAGCCGCAGACTGCCCAGCGCCAGGAAGAACCCATCGGTCCATTTGAGTACGCCGGGAACACAGAAAAATCGCGGATGGTAGACCGTGATTCCGTCCTGCTGCTCGGACCGGGGCGGCAACGGCGGACGCGAGTGGGGGCTCAGCCGCCCCAGCAGGCCCTGGAACGGGAACCACGGGGCCGGCGCCACCACGACCAGGTCCAGGTGCCCGGCCACCCGCCGCATGCGCTCGCGCACAAACAGGCCGAGGTTGGGCTGTACCGCGTTCGGGTAGACACGCGTGAACACCACCAGGCGCGGGCGTCGATCGGAGCGATGCGGATCACCGGGCATGGGCGGGCTCCACAACACCCCGCAGACGTTCGTAAATCGCCTGGTAACGGGCCACGCTCCTCGCCCAGGTCCGCTCCTGCTCCACAAAGCGGCGCCCCGCGGCACGCACCGCATCCCACTCGGGCTCGCGGGCCAGGGTGTCCAGCACCGTGTTTGCCAGCGCTTCCGGGTCGTCGGCCGGGAACAGCCAGCCGGTCTCGCCGTGCCGGATCAGTTCCTGGTGGCCGCCCACGTCCGAGGCCACCAGCAGTCGCCCCTGGGCCATCGCCTCCAGCGGCTTGAGCGGGGTGACCAGTTCGGTCAGTCGCATCGAGTGGCGTGGGTACACGAGGAGATCGACGAGATCGTAGTAGCGCTGCACCTGGTCATGCGGCACCCGACCGGCAAAGACGACCTGATCGGCGATCCCCAGGCGCCGGGCCTGCTCCTGCAGGCGTTCCGCCTGCGGGCCACCACCCACCAGCAGGATACGCACATCGGGCGCCTGCTCGCGGATGCGCGGATACGCCTCCAGCAGCAGGTCCAGCCCCTCGTAGGCATAGAACGAGCCGATAAAACCGAGCACGCGGGCGTCTCCCAGCCCCAGTTGCGCCTTCAGCTCGGCATCCGGCGCCCCGCCCAGGCGGAAGGCCTCGGCATCCACGGCATTGGGGATCACGGTGACCCGGTCCGGAGGGATGCCCCGGGCGACGATGTCCTGGCGCAGGCCTTCGCAGATGGTGGTCACATGGTCCACCCGGCGAAACACGTGTGTCTCGAAGCCGCGCGTCAGGCGGTAACGCAGCCCGTGTTCGCGGCTGGTCCCGTGATCCACCGCGGCGTCCTCCCAGAAGGCCCGGACTTCGTAGACCACCGGGATGCCGAGACGTCGGCCAACCCGCAGCGCCGGCAGCGCGTTGAGGACCGGGGAATGGGCATGCAGCACATCCGGCTGCACCTGTCGCGCCACGGCCTCAAGGCGCCGGGTCAGGGCGCGCATCAAGCCCCACTCGCCAAGCCCGGGGAGCTTTCCGGGGCGGTAGCGCGTGCGGTAGAAGTGCAGGCCGTCGACATCCTCCTCGTCCGCATCCACCGCCCCCTGCTTGGGGCTGGTCAGATGAAACGTCTCCCAGCCCAGCCGGTGCTGCTCGCGCAGGATGGCGGCGGTGCGGAAGGTATACCCGCTGTGCAGCGGGATAGAGTGATCAAGGACGTGCAGGATTTTCATCATCACCCCCGCATCAGGCCGCCGAGCGCGCCAGAAAGCCCTCGAACATCAGCAGCGACCACAGTGCCGGGCTGTGGTCGCGGGCGCCGCTGACGTGCTGGTTCACGAGGGTCTTGAGGAAATCCATGTCGAAGATGCCGGAGTCGGCGATGCGCGGGCCGAGGACCTGGGCCTGCATGCGTTCGCGCAACGGGCCGCGGAACCATTCCGCCACCGGGACGGAGAACCCCTTCTTGCGGCGATACAGGATCTCCTCCGGCAGGTAGGGCTCCATGGCCTTCTTGAACACGAACTTGCCCTCGGGGCCGCGCAGCTTGAGTTCCGGCGGCAGCCCCGAGATCCACTCGACCAGCTGGTGGTCGAGAATGGGGACCCGCACCTCCAGTGCATGCGCCATGCTGGCACGGTCGACCTTGGTCAGGATATCCCCCGGCAGGTACGTCTTCATGTCCAGGTACTGCACCAGGGACAGGGGGTGCTCCGTGGGCGCGCGTTCCGCGTGCCGGCGCAGGACCTCCACTGCGCCGTAGCCCTGCAGCGAGCGCCGGAATGCCGGGGAAAACAGGTGCGCGCGCAGGTCGTCGCGCAGGATGGAGACACCCTGGAAATAGCCTTCGACCGAATCCCTGGCCAGCGCCTGAAAGGTCGCCTTCGCGCGCAGCGGGCGCGGCGCCCAGTCCGCCTTGGGATAGAGGTGCGCGAGCGTGCCGAACAGCGGGCGCCGCAGCCCCAGCGGCAACGGTGCGCGCAGACGCTCCTCGGCGAGATGGTGGCGATAGCGGCGGTAGCCCGCCAGGTTCTCGTCGCCGCCATCCCCCGACAGGGCCACCACCACCTGCCGGCGCGCCTGCTCGCAGACGCGGTAGGTCGGCAGCGCGGAGCTGTCGGCAAACGGTTCGTCGTACAGCCCGCTCAGCCGGTCCAGCAGCGCGAAGTCATCGGGATCGACCTCCTGCGTGTGGTGATCGGTGTGGTAGCGCTCGGCCACCATCTGGGCGTAGCGGGACTCGTCGTAGGCCGGATCGGCAAAGCCGATGGAACTGGTGCGCACCGGGTCGTCGGACAGCCCCGCCATCATCGCGACCACCGCACTGGAGTCGACCCCGCCGGAGAGAAACGCACCCAGCGGGACGTCCGCCACCATGCGGATGTCCACCGCCTCGCGCAGGCGGGCGGTGAGTTCCTCGGCGGCCGTATCCAGGTGCGTGACGCCGTTATCCGCGAACGGCACGTCCCAGTATTCGCGCGGTTCGTTCAGGTTGCCCTGCCCGCGATGCACGGTCAGCGTGTGGCCGGGCGGCAGCTTGTGCACGCCGCGGAAGATGCTGCGCGGCTCCGGCACGTAACCGAAGGCGAAGTAGTCCTCCACCGCGTGCGGGTCCATGCGCCGGGGCAGCCCCGGATGCGCCATCAGCGCCTTGAGCTCCGAACCGAAGATTAGCTGCCCGTCGGCCAGCGCGCTGTAATACAGCGGCTTGATCCCGAGACGATCGCGGGCCAGGAACAGGGTATCCCGGTTGCGGTCCCAGACGGCGAAGGCAAACATGCCGCGAAAGCGCTGCACACAGGACTCGCCCCACTCCTCCCAGGCATGCACGATCACCTCGGTATCGCAGTGCGAGCGGAAGCGATGGCCCGCCTGCTGCAGCTCGGCGGTCAACTCGGGGAAGTTGTAGATCTCGCCGTTGTAGGTCACGACGACGGTCTCGTCCTCGTTGAACAGTGGCTGCTGCCCGCTCGCAAGATCGATGATCGACAGGCGCCGATGCGCCAGCCCCACACCCGGCTCCAGATGCACACCCCCCTCGTCCGGACCCCGGTGAAACTGGGTCTCGTTCATCGCCTCCAGCAGGGACCGATTGACCGGCCGCCGGTCGCGCAGATCGAAGATGCCGGTAATGCCGCACATGTAGGGATCCTGATTGCTTCCTTGCCTGGGCGTCGGTCGCATTCGGGCGATCCACGGCCAGGTCGACACTGGGCGGTGCCGCCGGGCGGACACCGGTTCGGGCCGGGCCCTCGCACCATCACGGAAAATCCAGAATAAACGACAACCCCGCCACCGAGCGCCCGCGATTCGCGCCGTGGGGCGGCTGGCGTTAGCGCCACAACTAACGCCGGGCCAGCACCCGGTCGTAGACCGCCATGTAGCCCGTGACCATCGCCTCCATGCTGAACGCCGCCTCGGCCCGGGCGCGGGCGGCCTGTCCCTCGCGTGCGGTCCGCGCGGGATCGGCGGGATAGGCCATCAGCGCGCGGGCCATCGCGTCGGGATCCCCCGCCGGCACCAGTGCCCCGGTCACCCCGGGCTGTACCAGATCGGGGTTGCCCCCGACATCCGTCGCGACCACCGGCAGGCCGGTCGCCATCGCCTCGAGGATGGTGTTGCAGATGCCCTCGGCCAGCGACGGCAACACGAACAGGTCCAGCGCCCGCAGGCAGTCGGCGACGTCTTCCCGGGCGCCGGGGAGCCAGGCCTGGTCCGCGACCCCGGCCTGCTCCAGGAACTGAACGACCTCGGCACGCAAAGGCCCATCCCCGATCATCACCAGGCGCAGGCGCGGAAAGGCCTCCGGCAGGAGCTCGCGCAGCGCGACAAAGGCCCGCGCCAGATCCTGCGGCGCCTTGACCGCCTGCATCCGCATAACCGAACCGATCACGAACGTGCCGGGGTCCCGAAATGCCTGCGGCAACGGGGACACAAAGCCCTCGCGCGGCGGCGCGAAGCGGCCGGTATCCACACCATTGAAGATGTGCGACAGGCGTGCCGCCGGCACCGCGATGGCCTCCCGCAGATAGCCCTTCTGGTGCTGCGACAGGGCGATGTAATGCCCCACCAGTGGCCGCACCAGGCGGCGCAGGCGGCGGTTGCGGTCACGTGTGCCGTCGAGGTCCCCGACATCCCAGCCGTGCTCGCCGTGCACCCGCGCCCGCACCCCGGCGAGCGCGGCGGTCACCTGCGCCTCCAGCGTGCCGAAGTTGCGGGTATGCACGATGTCCGGTTGCAGGCGGCGCAGCAGCCGCCACAGGCGGAGGTGCACCCGCGGATCCTTGCCTTCGCGCTTGTGCAGGGCGTGCAGGCTGACATCATCCCGCTGGAGGCGTCGGCGAAAGTCGGTGTAGTCCGTCATGCAGATGATCGCGTGGCGGAAGCGATCGGCCGGCATGTGATTGATCAGGTTGACCAGCCCGTTCTCCATCCCGCCGATATCCAGGCGATGGATGATGTGCGCCACACAGGGGCGCTGATCACCCTCCCGGGCCACGGGTACGGAGGCGCCCGTCACTGCCGCGCGACGTGGTCGAGCTGTTCGAGCAGCTCGGGCAGGGCATCCGCGGCGTAGGTCCGCAATGCCGCCTCCGCCGCATCGGTGCCGTTGTCGAACTCGAGCGGCGCATACAGCACCACCAGCGCGGCATCGTCCCGACCACCGAATAACCGGTTCAGCGCCTCCCGCGCCTTGACCTCATGCGGCCGGGTAGTCAGGCGGCCATCCACCCAGTACCAGCGCCACACCAGGAACCGCTGCCCGGGGCCGTTCAGCAGGAAGCGTTCCGGGTTGGGGTATCCCTCCAGCGTGGCCCGGCCGCGACGCGACTGCGACCATTCCAGCGCCCGATCGCGCCCGGCCAGGGTATTGCTCCAGCCCACCATGTTCCCGTGCCGGTACTGCTCGCGGTAGAACAGCACATGCATACCCACCGGCTCGCCGCCGTCGGCGGCCGTCACCAGGCCGCCGCGACCGTCGCGGGCGCCACGATACCCCGGCTCCCAGGCGGCATCCTGTTCCTCCAGGACCTGCCAGCCTGCTGGTGCCAGCGGGCCCGTACCCAGGCCCGCCACGGGGCCGAGATCACGCTGGTTCATCCACTCGGCATACAGCGGCGCCGCACTGGCCAGGACGACCGTCAGCACCGCGGCGGCAACGAACGAACCCGCCTGCGCGGAGCGCCCGGGTTGCGCGGGAGGCACCGTCGGGGTCGGCAACGGCTCCATGTCCTCGCGCCACAACGCACCGATCGCGAACATCAGCGCGATGACCACGCCGAAGAAGATCCAGCCATAGATCAGGTGATCCACCCCGGCCGCATGCTCCATGTCGCTCAGGTGGCCGATCATCACGATCATGTAGGCGCGCAGGCCGTTGGCAACGATCGGGACCACGATCGACACGCCGACAAACACGATCCGCCGCCAGGGACTGCGGTACATGAGATAGGCATACAGCGTGCCCAGCGCGACCGACGCGATCAGGTAGCGCACGCCACTGCAGGCCTCGATCACCGACCAGCGGCCGGTGGGCAGATCGAAATACAGCCCGTCGCGATAGACCGGGATCCCGGTCAGCTGCACGGCGGTCACCGTGAAATCCGCGGTCAGATCCATCATCGGCGGCACCAGGAACTCGCCGAACGGGACCGCGAACAGCAGATACGCCAGGGGGAACTGCAGGCGCCAGGTGATCGCGTTGCCCAGCACCAGCCAGAACAGCGCGGGGATCATCAGCACGGCCGCGAACTGGCGCACCGACACCACATCCACCAACTCCCCCGCCACCCAGACGAGGGACAGCCCCACCAGGGGCAACAGCGCCCACCAGGATGGCCGCGGCTCCAGCGCAAGCACCTCCTGACGCTTGAGAAACAGCAGGAACAGGACGATGGGGACGATCAGGAAGCCGTGCGCAAAGGTGTCCGAGCGGTTCCAGATCGCAACGATGGAGGCGAATGTCGGGTAGAACATCCACCCCAGCACGACCAGGCCCAGCACCAGGACCGGCGCGGCAAACCACCAGGAGGAACCGCGGGCGCGTGTTCGGGCATTCAGCGCGTCAGCGACCATGTGCGGCCTCCTCGATCGACACCGTACCGGGCACACGGCCCGGGCGACGCCGCAGGATCTCGCCCAGGTGCGCGAGATTGCGCGCCCAGTCGTAGTCCGCCAGTACGCGGGCGCGGGCCGCCTGCCCCAGCGCCGGGTCCGGGGCGCGCAGGTACCCGGAGACCGCCTCCAGGAACGCGCGCGGCTCGGCGTCCGCCGCGACGACCTCGTGCCCGGGGGTCGCGGTCAGCCCCTCCAGGGCCTGCGGGCTGGCCACGACCGGACGCCCCAGCGCCATCGCCTCCAGGACCTTGTTCTGCACGCCACGGGCGATGCGCAGCGGCGCGACCGCGAGCGTGGCGTGCGCGATCCAGGGACGCACATCGTCCACGAATCCGGTGACCGTCACGCCGGGCCGGCCCGCCAGGGCCGCCACCTCGGGCGCCGGCCGGCTGCCGACGATGCAGAACTCCACACCCGGGTGTTCCGCGCGCAAGCCGGGCAGGACGTGATCGGCGAACCACACCACCGCATCGACGTTGGGCCAGTAATCCATCGCGCCCGAAAACACGATGGTGCGGACGCCGGCGGCATAGGGGTTGGAACCCGCCACCGCCTCGGGTGCGAAGAAGGCGGCATCGACGCCATTGTTCAGCGCATGCACCCGGTCCGCCGCCTCCGGGGCGCGCTGGCGGAAGCTGTCTGCTTCGGCCGGCGACACGAACAGACTGGCATCGCTGGCCTGCGCGACCTGGCGCTCGTAGTCCAGCAGCCGGCGGCCCTCGCGCCGATACACCGCGCTCATGGGCCAGCGCCGCGTCGGGGCGTACTGCGTCCACTTGTCGGAATCGACGTCCACGAAGTCGACCACCCGGGTTCGCCCGCCCCCTTCCGGCAGGTACTGGGCCATCGCCGAGGAAAAGGCCACGGCACAGGCGACCGGCTGGCGGATCAGCGTGGTCCTAACCCAACGTGCCAGTTCGCGGTCGCGATACCACGGCACCGTCAGCGGCTCGCCGCTCAGGAAGCCGGTCAGCGCGCGCAACTGGGCCCGCCGGCGCGGCAGCGGACGCGCACAGACCGTCGTGCAAATGCGCTTGAGCTCGGGCAGATACGCCGCATCCGCCGGGTCATCGATGAACGTACCCAGGTGCACACGATAGTGCTGCGCCAGATAGCGCAGGATGTGGTGCGAACGAATCTTGTCGCCCTTGTTCGGCGGCCACGGAATCCGATGCACCAGATAAAGAAGATCATCCATAGGGCGTATTCACCACGAAGGTCACGAAGGCACGAAGAAGGGCCTTCACTTCAAAGGACTAGTCGTTTGAGACCGTCTTTCAGGCGCACATTGTTGAAGTTGATCAACAGCGCTTGCGGAACATTCGCGAGCTTCATGTATGTGAGGGTTTGGGCCTCGTGAATCCTTTGCAGGGCGTCCACACTTTTCAGCTCCAGCATCAGTCTGTCCTCGACCAGGATGTCGATACGGTAGCCACAATCCAGCTCCCGCCCTTTGTACGTGACCGGGATCGGAACCTGGGACACGCAGTACAGGCCGGATTCCAGCATTTCGTGCACCAGGCATTTCTCGTAAACCGACTCCAAGAGCCCCGGCCCAAGCTCGCGATGTACCTCGATCGCCAATCCAATGGCCTTCTTCGATAGCGGGTCGAATTCCATTTCTCCCCCATAATCACTTTCTGGTTCCCCTTCGTGCCTTCGCGGTCAACCCGCTCTTGCAGTCGCCGCTCTCCGTGTGCCCCATGGCCCCGGTGGCAAGCCCTGCTCTGCATTTGAACTTGCCTTGGCATTCCTTCGTGTCTTCGTGTTCTTCGTGGTAAATCCGCCCTTGACCCCGCTCTTGCAATCACCCCCCTCTCCGTGTACCCCGTGGCAAGGCCTGCTCTGCATTTGAACTTGCCCTGGCATGCCTTCGTGTCTTCGTGTTCTTCGTGGTGAATCCGCCCTTGACCTTGACCTGCTCGGTGTTGGCTGTGGCCTCGGTGGCGGGAAGGCCCTTCAACCGAGGGAGCGGGAGAGTTTGGGGCCGAGCCAGTTGGCGACGGGCAGGGGCAGGCGCTGCCAGGCCTTGATGAAATAGCGGTACTTGGGGTTGAGCGGGTTTACGTCGGGCATCTCGCGCGCTCGCACCAGGTGATACTCGTAGTACAGCGGCTGCGGCTCGAAGCCCCAGTTCTTCTTGAAACTGAACGAGCCGGTATCGCGCTTGCTGCGACCGAAGTCGTAGATGCGGTAACCGTCCTCGCAGGCGTGGCGCATCAGCTCCCAGTAGAGAAAGTCATAGCCCGCGACCTGGCGCGCCTCGGGCGTACCTGCGCCGTAGTACGGCAGCACCTCTTCGCGGAAGAAAAAGGTCACGACGCTGGCGACCGGATCACCGTCGTGCAGCGCCGTGAGCACCCGGCATTCGTCGCCGAACACGTCGAGCAGAGTCTCGAAGTAGCGACGACTGAAGACCGGCGTCCCCATGCGGCGCACATTGGCCGCGAAAATCGGGTAGAAGCGCTCGATATCGGACTCGAATTCACTGGTCAGCCCGGCCTTGATCCCCTTGCGCACCATGCGGCGCTGCTTGCGGGGGATCGCATTCATGTTGGCCTCGACCTCCGGCTCCATGACCTTGCGGAAGGTGAAATAGAGATCGTCCTTGGTTGGCCAGTCCGGGTGCTGCGGTTCCAGGTGACGGTATTCGAGATAATCCACCCCTAGCTCTTCGGCAAGCGCCCGGGCACGCCGATCCAGGGCCTCGAAGGCCGTGGGCGTCTGCGCGGCAATGCCGCCGTAAACGCCGAACGGGATCGAGGCCAGGGCATCGCCAAACAGGCGCGAGCGCACCCGCACCAGCGGCAGCACGCCCTGGATAACCCCGTTCTGTTCCGCGTAGAAAAACCAGACGGGATGCCCGAAGGCGCGCTGCATGACCGTTGCCCAGCCGGCGCGGTGGAAGAACGTGGCCTGCGGGCAGCCATCGACGAAGGCATCCCAGCGCCCATGCCCGGTCGCGTCGAGTGTGCACACTTGCATGGGCAGCGTAGCCGCCATCCGTTCCTGGTCTTCAGGCGACTGATACACGGGCGCCCTCCGAGGACGTCAGGGCGGGGGCCTGCAAATCGAGGGGGACAGCGAATACGCGATCCATTCGATCCCAGGTGAAGTCCTGCAGCAGGCGATCCAGACGCGCCTCCATACGGTGCAGATTCACGTAGTGCCGGAAACGCGTCTTGGCGGTAATGCCGGGAATACGCGGCTGGCCGGGGTCGATCTCCCAGGGGTGGAAATAGAACACCGCGGGCATCGCATCCACCTGCTCGATCCGACGCAGGGCGCGCCGCGAGATGGCGTAGGGCAGGAGACGAAAGTAACCGCCGCCGGCCGCCGGCAGATTTCGGCCGCCCATGCGCAGGGTGGCGGGCGGCAGTTCCAGGATACCGCCTTCCAACGGGCGATGGGGCTCGCGCGGGGCGTCCGGCATGCCGTAGTGGTCGTGGCGAACCGGATAAATGCTCGAGCTGTAGTCATGCCCTGTCTCGTCCAGAATTCTGAGCGCCCACAGGTTGCCCTCCCCAATGGAAAAGCTCGGCGCGCGATAGCCCCGGATGGGGGAACCGGAAAGATCCTCCAGTATCCCGCGCGCGCGGGTAACGTCAGCGCGGAAGGCTTCGGGACTGAGGTCGGTTACCCGCTGGTGGCCATAGCCATGGCTGGCGAGTTCGTGCCCGGCCTCGACGATACGCCGGATGGCCTGAGGGTAACGTTCGGCAATCCAGCCCAGGGTAAAGAAGGTGGCGTGCGCCCCACGGCGCTCGAACAGGTCGAGGATGCGATCGAGGTTCCGCTCAATACGGCACTCACGACAATCCCAGGAGTCGCGCGGGATCTGCGGCGCCAGCGCGGAGACCTGGAAGTAGTCTTCGACATCGACGGTCAGAGCATTGGGCCGATGGGCGTTTTTCGGCTGCATGACGAGGCTCCGCCCCTACGACCGTACGGCGCTGGGAACCGGGGACAAGGACTCCGGCTCGTAGCCCTCGTCGCGCACGATTTTGAGCACCTCCTGGGTCACGCGGAAGTTGACCAGGAGGTTGCGCTCGATCCGGTGCAGGCGTTCTTCCAGCGCCTCGAGATCCTGTTCGATGCGCAGCATGGAGACCTGGCTGGCGACGGCCTGATCCGGGTCGCCCTGGTCGCCCTGGTCGTCCGTGCCCGCGTGCGCCTCCCGGCGCGGCCCCGATGAACCGGCGGCGGGGGGCGTCTCGTCCAGCAGCACGCCCTCCAGATCCTCCTCGATCTCGTCGATCACCTGCTGCGCCCGCGCCGCATCCAGATCGGCACATTCCTCCAGATACCCCATCAGCAGCAGGCGGTCGCAGAAGGTGTTCACCTTGCGCGGGATGCCGCCGGTGTAGTCGTGGATGCGCGGCCAGATGTCAGCGTCGAAATGCGGCCGGCCATTCCAGCCCACGCGTGCCAGACGGTGCTCGATGTAGGCGCGCGTATCGTCCTCGTCCATCGGGCCGAGGTGGTAGGTCGCGATCACCCGCTGGCGCAGCTGCTGCATGTTCTCGCTGCGCAGCAGGCGCCGGAACTCCGGCTGACCGAGCAGAAAGCTCTGCAGCAGGGGGCCGTCCTCGCCCTGGAAGTTGGACAGCATGCGCAGTTCTTCCACGGCGTCAGGGCCCAGGTTCTGTGCCTCGTCGACCACCAGCAGCGCGCGCTGGCCCCGGGCCCGCGTGTCGTGCAGGAAGGACTCCAGGCGGCGCAACTGACCGGCCTTGTGATTCGGGGCATCCTCCAGCCCAAAGGCGAGACAGACCGAGCGCAGCAGGTCTTCGGCATCCAGCTGTGTACTCACCAGCTGGGCCGCCACCAGGGGCTTGTCGCTCAGGGTCTCGAACAGGCTGCGCACCAGGGTGGTCTTGCCGGCCCCGACCTCGCCGGTGATGACGATGAAGCCTTCCTCCAGCTGCACGCCGTATTCCAGATAGGCCATCGCCCGGCTGTGGCCCTTGCTCGCGTAGAAGAACCGCGGATCGGGGCTCAGCGCGAAGGGCCGGCCGGTGAAACCATAGAATTCCTCGTACATGCCTCAGAACTCCCGTGTCAGCGTGCCGATGATCGCGTTCTCGCGGTACTCGTTGGCCGCGGCGTTCGAATCCCGGCGCTGGTGCCGGTAGGCCAGGCTGGCGCTGGTATCCGGCGTCAGCTGACGACTGACGCTGGCGCGCAGGAACCAGAGGTCATCCTCGCGATCGCTGTCGGTGAAGTCGGTCCGGCTGATGCCGGTGGTCAGCAGGGTCGTCGTGCGCGGACCGTAGCGCCATTGCCAGAACGCGCTGGCCCCGCGCTGGGTGCGGTTGTCCTCGAACAGGCCGACGTTGGTCTGAGTCTCGGATTCGCGCTCGGTCTGGATCAGGTTGACGCCGAACACACTGCGACCGGTGTCGTAACTCCAGCCGGCGCGCCAGGTTCGGGTCAGGTAGAAGCCTTCCACGAATGCCTCGTCGCCCAGCTCCGGGTTCAGCAGAAACAGGAAGATCTCTTCCGGGGAGTAGTTGTCCAGAAGTTCGTCGACGGACATGAACTGGATGTCCTCCGCGAGCTGGGCAAAGGGCCCGTCGCGCCGCTGCCGGGTCGAACTCACGCCCTCGTTGTAGCTGAGGCGGTAGGTGGCGCGGCGGCTGCGGTGGTCGACCGCCAACGACCGGTTCTTGCCGAAGTAGCGTTCGCCGTAGCGGGCCTCGATGTTGGTGACCCTCGTCGGGGCCCAGCCCGCCCCCACCTGCCAGAAGCCGCCGTCATCGTCCTCGCGGGTGGTCGCATAGTCGTTGAACTCTTCGCCAACCACGCCGAACAGGCGCAGGGACCGCCCGAACCGGTAGCCCAGGGTCCCGCTGACCTGTCCGAACTCGCCCTCCAGGCCATCCTCGAAGCGCTCTTTCTCGTAGAACCCGGCGAGCTGCCAGAAGGGACGGTTGAAGGCGGCCCCGCTGTCGAGGACGTATTCACCCCGGTGGAAGTCGCTGTCCTGGCGGTTGCTGCGGTGGTAGAGATTCTCGCCGTAGGTGTAGCGGATCTCCTGAGTGGCGAAACTGCCGTAGCGGGTGCGCAGCATCGGCGAGACGCTGTAGGTGGTGGTCTCCTGCAGGTTCTCGCGCGGGGTGCTGCCCCCGATGCCGACCGGCCCGAGGATCGAGGCCGCCTGCTCGGTACGCGAGGCCCCGGCGTCGACGAAAAAGGTATCGTCCACCAGCTCCCAGTTCGTGCGGCCGCGCAGGGTGTGGGTCGTGCGGTCCTGGCGTGTATCGTCGGCATAGAAGCGCGAGTTCATGCGGTAGTCGATGCGGGTGTCGCTGCGCGCGCCTTCGCCGCGCAGCGTGAACCCGGGCGCGACCGTGCCGATCAGGTCGGCCTCCTCCTGCCCCCGCGGGGCCAGGCGGGCGTTGTCAGTCACCTCCGCGGATACCGTGACCCGGGGGGTGAACGTCCAGTCGACGGCCTTCGCACTACCGGGCACCGCCAGCACGACCGCGGCCGCGCCGATCCACCACCGACGGGCCACCGCCGGGCCCCGGGGCCTAGCGGGACGGGGCGCCGGCGACATGATCACGCTCGCTGCCATAGTAGCTGCCCCCGTAGTACTGCCCCCCCATGCCAATACCGGGCGTCGCGCGGTTGAGAGAGGTGAGTACGACCCCGCAGGAATCCAGTTGATGCATGGCCCGCTCCACCGTGGTGGCCGGCGTGCGATCGGCCTCGACCACCATCACCACCTGTCCCATGTGAGTCGCCAGCACGCCCGGCTCGCTGGTCGCCAGCAGGGGCGGGGAGTCGAACAGGATGATCCGGTCCTCGTAGCGATCGTGCAGGTCATCGACCAGATCCCGCATCACGTCGCTCGCCAGGATCTCGGTCGAACGCCCGTGCGGACGGCCCGCGGGCAGAACGGTCAGGTTCTCCACGTTGGTGCGCAGCAGCACATCGGGGATCTGGATATCCGGCTCGCTGAGGACATCCATAAGTCCAAGGTCGGCCTTGAAACCCAGCGTGCGGGGGATCGCCGGTCGCGCCACGTCGGCATCCACCAGCAGCACCGTGCGTTCCAGCTCCATCGCCATGCTCAGGGCCAGGTTCACACTGGTGAAGGTCTTGCCTTCCCCTGGCAGGGCGCTGGTGATCATGATCAGCCGACCACGGGGCACGCGCATTGCCGCGTGGCGCCCGAAGGCGTTGTTCAGCAACGGGCGCTTCATCATGCGGAACTCTTCCGCCACGCTGGAGCGTTGATCCCCGGGCACGATGAGCCCCTGCTTGCGCAGCCAGGCAAAATCGATGCTGACTTCCTGTGATACCGGTGCCCGTTGAGGTTCGGGCTCGGGCGTCGCGGTTTCGGGGGCCGGCGCCTGTTCCGCCCTGGCTTCGGGGACCGGCTGTCGCGCCCGGTTCTTGTCCAGTGCCTTCTCGATAATGCTCATCGCGCTGTCTGCCCCCTGCTGGCAACCGATTGCGTCGAATCGGCCCGTTCCCTGAAAGATAGTCGGTGCGCCCGGCGATGACCGGAAACGTGCCCGGCGAACCCGCCCGGCACCCTCATCGCAGCCATCCCATGAGCTCGTCCAGAAGGAACTCGGACCCCGTCGCGTAGAGCCCCATGACCACGGCATAGACCAGCACCAGGGTCCCCAGCGCCGCCGCAAACACGGCCAGCTCGGACAACCGCCGGTGCCGGGTCATCGGGGTGCGCACGCGCGAGACACTGCCGAGGACCGGCCGGCCGGTCACCGCCGCCAGCTGCTGGCTGCTGCTGATGGTTCGCCGCAGCTGCGACAGCAGGAAGGCAAATCCGGTGCCCGCCCCCAGGCCGACCAGCAGGACGGCGGTGGCCAGCATGGGCCGATCCGGCGAGGCCGGCGCCGTGGGCTGGCGCGGTGGCTCCAGCACCCGGAAATCGACCGCGTCGGTCTGGCTCTCCACGGCCTCGGACATCACCGCCTGCTCGCGACGGTCCTGCAGCTGGCGGTAGGAATTGCGCAGCACGTCGTAGTTGCGGGTCAGGGAAGTCAGCTCGGACTCCACCGCCGGCGCGCGGTCCACATCGCCCTCCAGCCGCGCCACCCGCTCCTCGAACTCGGCAATGCGGGTGGTCAGCGAGGCGATCTCGCTTTCGGTTTCGGAGATCGCGTTCTGCAGCGCCTCGTTGCTGCTGCCCGGGCGCTGGATGGCCTGCGGGTTGCGCGCGAACTCCTGCGCCTCCCGTTCCCGGCGCTCCTCCAGCTCGACGAGGATGCGGCGCGACGACACCACGTCCGGGTGTTCATCGGTGTAGCGCAGCCGCATCGCGTCGATGTTCTCCTGCAATTCGCTGATGCGCCGGTCCAGTTCCGAGTTCTCGTAGCCCCCCAGGCCACTGGCCCGGCCTTCACGGGCCCGCCGCTCCAGTGTCTGCAACCGGCTCTCGGCCTCGCGGCGCTGCAGCCGGGCCTGCTGCAGCTGGTCACGGGTGCGCTCGAGCCGCGAGTAGAAGTTGCCATCGCCACTGAGGAAGCGCGCGTTGTCGCGCTTGAACTGCTCGATCTCGGCCTCCTTCTCCTGCAGCTGCTGTTCGTAGTTCTCCAGCTGACGCTCGATGAACTGCTGCGAAGTGGTGAGGTCGAGGCGCGAGTCGCCCATGCCGCGGGCCATGAACAGGTCGACTGTCTCGCGGACCACGCGGTAGGCGACCTCGGGGTTGCTGTGGCGGAAGCGGACGCTGTAGATGTTGTCGCGCTCGCCCCCCTCCAGGGTCAGCCGCGATCGCAGCAATGCCACCTGGGCATCCAGGCTGGCGTTTCCGGTCAGCACATCGAGATCGCTCTCGCGGGCGATCTCCTCGAGGTTGTCGCGGCTGAGCAGGGTGCGCGTGATCATGCGCAGGCGCTGCTCGGTGTTCGGGCGTACCGTCATCCCGCGCAGCAGCGGGTCCAGCACCGACTGGGTGTTCACGTAGATCCGGGCATCCGCCTGGTAGGTATCCGGCAGGTTGTGGGCGTAGGCCCAGCCACCGATACAGACCAGCCAGGCAATTGGCAGGATCCACCAGCGCTTGCGCCAGGTGCCCCGCACATGCTGCCAGAGCTCTTGAACGATCTTTTCCATACGGCCCAGCTTCCCGCCGACCGCACTGGCGCATGGGAGCGCCCGCGGGCCGATCTGCAGCGAATACCTGTCCCCCGGACGCGCCTGCGTTGCGCCGGGACCACCCGGCTCTGGCACCGTCGTGCCGGTCCCGCCGGGTTTGGGGAAATCCCAGGTTCATTCAAGTGGGTTTGCGCACACCTGTCCACAGATGTCGGGATTGTTTACATACGGCGAACTGACGCGCAGATCACGGCGCGGGCGATCGCACGGAGGCGGATGAATCCCGGGCGGTTCTGTGAACTGGTACAGGGTTTGCTACCGGGTCACTGGGTAGAGTCGTAAGCCTGCAGCGGCCCCTGCACCGACCCTCAAGGATCGCTGATGAGTCACGAAAAGTTGGCACTGGAGCTCGCGGACTTCTGGTTCCCGGCGATCGCGGATCAACCCTGGGAGGAACGCCTGCGCATCCTGGACGAGGTCCACGGCCAGCTGTACCAGGATCTGGAGACCGTCGGCGAGTATGAACAGGTCTCCGCCAGCTTCGTGGCGGCCTTGATCGACCGACTGGGGTCACCCCCGATCACGCATCCGGCGCAGGCACAGATCTACGCCAGCTCGTCGGAGGAACGGCACTGGGGCGCGGCCATGGCATGGCAGTTCGGCGAGGGACAGGACGCCGGGGCAACCACCCCGATGCCTGAGGAACGGCGGCGCTGGCCGCGCGAGATCGTCAACCGACTCACCGAGATGTGGGTGCAGGGACGACCGGCGCGCTGCCGGCTGGTGGACATCTCGCGCTACGGCGCACGCGTCATGCCGCTGCGCTACCAGCCGCGACTGCCCCCGGGAACGCCCATCCGGGTCATGGTGGCGGAGGGCAGCGTGCGCGACGGCGTGGTGGTGTTTTCCAGTCCGCGCGGGGTCGGTCTGCAGTTCGCGAATGCCGCGCACTGAACGGTGCGGCATTCAATCTCGGACCATGGGAGCAGAAACATGCATTATCCGAATACGGACTCGACACCCAACCGAAGTACAGACACACCCCCTCGACCGCCCGCCGCATCCGGTTCCGGATGCGGCTCTGCGCGTGAATAGGGCCGGACGGTTCCGCGCCTATCTCGCACGCTCGGAGGCCGCCCGACGGATCCATTTCCGCCTGCGCTACGAGGTGTACTGCCGCGAAACCGGTTTCGAACCCGCCGAACAGCACCCGGAAGGCATCGAGCGCGATGCCTACGACGAGCATGCCGAGCATTTCCTGATCAGCCACGAAGGCCGCCCGCCGGACGCTCGCTGGGTGGGCGCCATGCGCCTGATCCTGCCGGGGAACCAACCCCTGCCGACCACGGCGAACTGCCGGCTGTTTCCCGAGGTGGCAGCCCAGTCCTGGGAACCCGCGCTGGAGGTGTCGCGCCTGATCGTGCGCGGGGCTTCGCCCGAGGTGCTCTATCACCTGTGCCAGGCCTCCCAGGAGTACGCGCGGCGCCACGGCTACCGCCGGATGTTCTTCCTGGTGCGCCCGGCGCTCGTGCGACTGCTGCGACGCCACGGCCTGCCCATCGAGGTGTGCGGCGCCCCCCACCGTCATCGTGGTACCCGCATCCCGTGCCTCGCGCACACGGAGGCCGCGGGCAAGGCCCTGCGCGCCTGGCGAGCGCGCCTGCAACTCCCGGCAGCGGCGGAGATTCCCCACTACACTGCGTGGGAAGAACCCGCCACGGGCGGGGCGCCGCATCCGACGGAGGTGCCCGCCGCGTGGGGGCCGCCACCGGACGTGGCGGGGCTTGCAGCAGGAGGAAACTAGTCGTGGAAAGCGACTCGATCGTCAGCGGGTTCAAGCGGTACTTCGACCTCTCCCAGCGCACCGGGGAACACCTGGAGGACATCCAGCATCTTCGCTACCAGGTGTACTGCAAGGAGTTCGGCTTCGAGCGGGAGGAGGATTGCCCGGGCCACAAGGAGGTCGACGCGTACGACGCCCAGGCCTGGCACTGCCTGCTGGAGCACAAGCCCAGCGGGATGGCCGCCGGCTGTGTGCGCGTAGTGCATGTCGACACCCGGGACCCGATCGGACAGCTGCCCATGGAGCGCCATTGCCACGACAGCTTTTTCGACACCCCCTGGCGCCCGGACCGGCTGGAGCGCGACAACGTCTGCGAGGTGTCCCGGCTCGCCGTGCACAGCATGTTCCGCCGCCGCAACGGCGAGGCCGCCACCCCGATCGGGGACATCGAGGCCCTGAAACTCTCGCCCGACCAGATCCGCGTGTTCCCGATCCTCGCGGTCAGCCTGTTCGTGGCCGCAACCCTGCTCTGCGTGCACTACCGCAAGCAGCATGCCTTCGCGATGATGGAGCCGGCCCTCGCCCGCATCCTGCGGCATACCGGGCTGGAGTTCACCCAGATCGGCGAGGTCGTGCACTATCATGGCAAGCGCGCGGCGTTCTACATCGACTCCGGCGAGGCACACGAAAGCATCCAGCGATCGAGTGCCCTGAGCGAGCTGTGCCGGCACGTGGAGTCGACCTTGCTGCGCGCCCCGCGTGTTCCCCCGGCGGTGACATCCGCGCAGATGCTCCGCTTCCCGGGCGCTGCCGGGTGCCCTGTCGTCCGCCCGACCGGCCGGACACGCCTGCCGCTACCGGCACGCTCGCAACCGGGACTCAACGGGTTGGCGCATTGAGTTCCGGGTTCGACTACCAGACGGCCTTCGCCCGAACGGTTGGCTGGGTGACGCCGGCCGAACTGCAGCGGCTGCGCGGCGCCCGCATCGCGATCGCCGGTCTTGGCGGGGTCGGCGGCGCCCACCTGCTGACCCTGGTGCGCCTCGGTATCGGCCATTTCCGCATCGCCGACCCCGACATCTTCGAGCTGCACAACATGAACCGCCAGGTCGGCGCGGCCCTGTCGCGGCTGGACCGCCCCAAGGTCGAGGTGCTGGAGGAGATGGCCCGGGACATCAACCCGGAACTCGAGATCGACGCCTTTGCGCAGGGCGTCCACGCCGACAACCTGGAGGCCTTCCTCGACGGCGTGGATGTCTACGTGGACGGCCTCGACTTCTTCGCCTTCGACATCCGGCGCCAGGTCTTCCGGGCCTGTGCCGAGCGCGGCATCCCCGCCGTCACGGTGGCCCCGCTCGGCATGGGGGCCGCCCTGCTGAACTTCCGCCCCGACGGGATGAGCTTCGACGCCTACTTCGACCTGCA
The DNA here is from genome assembly GCF_000377405.1 of Thioalkalivibrio sp. ALE31. Taxonomy (GTDB): domain Bacteria; phylum Pseudomonadota; class Gammaproteobacteria; order Ectothiorhodospirales; family Ectothiorhodospiraceae; genus Thioalkalivibrio. Next base: position 95,759 of record NZ_KB905024.1, read on the forward strand.
CGACGACCTGGACGACGAGGAACTGGCCCTGCGCTTCATGATCGGCCTGGCGCCCGCGATGCTGCAGATGGGCTACCTGGCCGACCCGACAGCCGTCGACCTGGCGGCACGCCGCGGCCCCTCCACGCCGATGGCCTGCGACCTGTGCGCCGGGGTCATGGGCACCGAGGTGCTCAAGCTGCTGCTGGGGCGCGGCGCGCAAACCTGGGCCCCGCGGGGCGTGCACTTCGACGCCTACCGCCAGCGCCTCGCCCGCACCTGGCGCCCCGGGGGCAATCGCAACCCGCTCCACCGCCTGCTGATCCGGATCGCCCGCCGGCGACTGCGCGCCCAGCGCGCGCACCAGCGGGCCGCGAACCCGGAGGTACAATGACGCCATGATGAACCGCACCGCCATGTTCCTCGGCGCGGGCCTCCTGCTCGCGGTCGCCACCCTGCCCGCCGCGGCGCTGGCGGAGGAATCCGCGGCGCGCGAGCTGGCACGCGCCGTCCACGAGCGCCCGGACGGGGACGATGCCGTCACCCGGGGGATCATGACACTCACCGGGGGCGGCCGCCGCGAGCGTGTGCGCGAAAGCTACGAATATCGGCTGGATGGCGAGGAGCCCGGTGCCAGCCGCAACCTCATTCGCTTTACGTCGCCGCGCAACATTGCCGACACGGCCATACTGGTCCACAACCACCCGGGCGGCGATGTCGACCAGTGGCTCTACCTGCCCGCGATCCAGCGCGAGCGCCGCATCAGCAGCGAGAACCGGGGCGGCAGCTTCGTGCAGTCCGAGCTCTACTTCGAGGACCTGGAAGACCGCGAACCGCACAAGGACCACCATCGCATCCTGGGCGAGGACGCCTACGAGGGCACCCCGGTCACCGTGCTCGAGAGCGTGCCCGTGGACAGCGGCAACTCCGTCTACAGCAAGCGGGTCAGCTGGATCCACGAGGAGACCCTCCTGCCGCTGCGTATCGACCTGTACGAAGGGGGCGAAGAGCCCGCGAAGCGCCTGGAGGTACAGCGGATCGAGGAGATCCAGGGCTACTGGACGGTAACCCGCAGCTCCATGACCGATCTTGCCAGCGGCCGCACCACCATCCTCGAGGTCGAGGACGTGACCTACAACAGCGGTCTCCCGGACGAGCTATTCACCCTCCGCGGCCTGTCGGACCCGAGCCTTGCGCGCCCCTATCGCCCATGAAGCGCCCACGCCCCGGCCCGGGGGATGGCGCGCCACGGTGCTCGCCGGGCTGCTGGTGCTGGGGCCAATGCCGCTGGCCGCCGCGGCGCCGGCCCCCTATACCGTGCAGCCGGGCGACACCCTCTGGAGCATCGCCCGCGATCTGCGCCCCGATCCGTCCGTCCGCATCCAGGCCATGGCGCAGGCGCTGTATGCCCGCAACCCGGATGCCTTTGACGGCGGACCCGAGGGCCTGAAGGCCGGGGCGACGCTCCAGCCGCCCGCGCCGGACGAGCTTGCGCGCACCGAACCCGCGCCCATCCCGGGCGCCGGCAACTACTACACCGTGCGCGCCAGCGACACCCTGTGGAGCGTGGCCGAGCGCCTGCGCCCGGACCCGCGCATCCCCACTCGGGAGATGGTCCAGCGCCTGTTCGAACACAATCCGCACGCCTTCGACGGCGACGTGCATACCCTGCGCGCCGGCGCGGTGCTGCAGGTCCCGGACATGCCCACGGCTGGGTCCGCCGCTGCGCCCGTCGCCGTCGCCGACGCATCCTCCGCTCCCGCGAGCGACGCCGCGCCTGACACTCCGGCACCGTCGCGCGACACCCCAAACGGTGATGCCGAAGACGAAGCACAGCGCGCGTTCGTATTCGGCGAGGAGTCGGCCGAGGATGCGGACGCGGACACCCAGACCGGCGCCGCCGCCTGGGACCTGCGGGTAGAGGACGCCCGCATCGAACTGGGCGTGCTGGGCACATCCGGGCGCCCCGTGGACCATGTGCAGCACGGTCGCGGCGTGGTCAGTGCCCGCCGCGACCTGAACGAGGCCTGGGAGCTGCGCCTGGGCGCGCGCGCGGACATCCAGGCCCAGCAGGGCGGCGACTACCCGAGCACCACCCGCGCACGCGCCGACTATGACGAAAATTTCCTGCGCTACCGGGGCGATCGTACGCGCGTCACCGTGGGCACCCAGCGCATCCTGTGGGGACGGGTGGACGAGATCCCGCCCACCGACCGGCTCAGCACCAAGGACCTGACCCGCTTCGGCCTGGACCCGTACGGCGAACGGCGCCGCGCGAACCCGGCGATCCGCGCGGAATTCTTCCAGGGGCCGTGGCATGCCGACCTGGTCTTCCTGCCCCTGTTCCGGCCGGCGGAGCTGCCTGACCGTGACAGCCTCTGGCACCCGGTGGACCGCAACCGCGGACGCCTGCTGGGGCTTCCACAGGACCCGGCGCTGGCGCCGGTGATCCAGCAGGCCGCGCTGGACGACGATGTCTCCGGCAACGGCGGCGCCGGCGTGCGCCTGGGGCGCTCCGGCCGCGGCGCCGATTTCGCCGTCACCGTCCAGCGGGCCCGGCATTCGCAGCCCTACTACCGCTTCGATACCGACACCCGCCAGGCCATCCTGGCCGGCCAGCCACCCGGGGACCCGACGCTGGAGGCCGTCCACCCGCGCACCTGGGTGGTGGGCGGCGACACCGCCTTTGCCACCGGCGCCTGGACCTGGCGCGCCGAGGCCGCCTGGCTGAGCGACGTGCCGGTGACCCGCGCGGATGACCTGCGCCAGACCACGGTGGAGGGGGTCGACTGGGTGGTCGGCGCCGAGGGCTTCCCCGGAGACGGGGACTTCCGCATGACCACCCAGTTGGCGGGCCAGCACCTGCTGAACGCCGGCGACATGCTGGATGCGCGCGAAAGCTACTTCCTGACCGGAGAACTGGAGAGCCCGTTTGCCGACTACAACTGGCGCGCCCGCCTGCGCTATTCGATCGGGCTCAACCGGCGCGACGTCTATCTGAACCCGGAACTGGCATGGATCGCCCGCGAACCCATGGAATTCTATATCGGCCTGCACTGGCTGGACGGGGCCGAGGGCACGGCCGGGGGCTTCTACCGCGATAACCGCATGCTCGTCACCGGCTGGCGGGGGCAGTTCTGATGCGCTGGCTGCTGGGGCGCCCGCGACTGGCACTGGGCATCCTGGCCCTGCTGCTCTTCCTGCCCGGCCCGGTTCTCCTGCAGGTCAACCTGGATAACGCCCCCGAGTCCTATTTCCCCGAGGACGCCGCCGCCGTCACCTTCGATCGCGAACTGCGCGAACGCTTCCCTCAAGATCAGGTACTGGTCGGCCTGTTTACCGGCAGCGAGCTGTTCGAGGCCGATTTCCTGCAACGCATCGACGCGCTGGTGCGCGACATGGAGGCCGACCCGAGCGTCGAACGGGTCCTGTCGGTCACCACCCTGGACCACATTCGGGCCACGACCGACGGCTTCACCGTGGACCGCCTGGTGGACGGCCGCGCGCTGGACGAACGCACGGCCGATGAATGGCGCGAGCGGGTCTTGCGTGACCGCTTCGCCCCCGGCCTGGTAGCCGGCCCCGGCGGCGAGGCGCTGGCGGTGGTCGTGCGCCCGCACGCGCTGGAAAACAGCCTGCAGCGCCTGCAGCTGGAACGCCTGCTCCGCGACCGGATCGCCGAGCACGACCTGGAAGGCGATCTGACCGCCATCGCCGGCCATATCGCCCTGGATGTCGCGCAGCTCCGGGCGATGGTCAAGGACCTCGCCTTCCTGGTTCCGGGCACCATGACCATCAGCCTCCTGCTGCTGTGGTGGCTGTTCCGGCGCCCGCTGGTGGTCGTGCTGTCCGCTGCCACGATCAGCGCGGTCACCGGGCCCGCGATCGCCCTGCTGATCCTGCTCGACCGGCCGTTCACACTGATCTCCGCCATCCTGCCGCCCCTGCTGACCGCATTGACGGTGGCGATGCTGATGCACTTCTTCAACGCCCTGCTGCATGCCGCGCAGCGCGGCCACCGGGGGCGCGCGCGCGTGGAGGCGGCGCTGGCCGCCGTGGCCCGTCCCACCGCGTTCATGGCGCTGACCACCGCGGCGGGGCTGGCGTCGCTGCAGGTCAGCAGCATCCGGCCGATCGAGACCTTCGGTCTGATCGGGGCCTTCGGCGTGCTCCTCGCCGCGGCGGTCGTACTGCTGCTCCTGCCGGCGATCATGGTGCGCTGGGATCGCGGCGACTGGCTCGCGCCGCAGCGCGGCCTGCGCCTGCTCGACCGCTTCACCGCGCGGGCGGCACACCTGGCGATCCGCCGCGCCGGCTGGGTCCTGCTGGCCACCGCCATCCTGGTGGCCCTGGCGATCCCGCAGATCCGGCAGGTCGAGGTCGAAACCGACCTCTACGCCTTCTTCGACGACGACCACTCGATCACCCAGGCGACCCGCGCAGTGGAGCGCGAACTCTCCGGGGTGATGGCGCTGGAGGTGGTGTTCGACGGGCCGGACTGGGACAGCCTGCAGGACCCGGAGCGCATGCAGGCCATCCAGCGGGTGCAGAACTGGCTGGACCAGCGCCCCGAGGTGGACTATAGCCTGTCCCTGCCGGATCTCGTCGCCGAGATGCACTGGGCCTTCAACGAGGAAGACCCGACCTTCCGGCACATCCCGGACGACCCCAACCTGGTCGCCCAGTACCTGTTCATCTACGACGGCCGCGACCTGTTCGATGCCGTCGACCGCGACTTCGAACGCAGCCGCATCCTGCTCAACCTGAACGCCCTCGGGGCGCGGGCCATCAACGCACTGATGGACGACCTGCGCGGCCACCTGGAAGCCAACCCGCCGGCCGACCTGGAATGGGACATGGCCGGGATGGCCCGACTTTTTGCGGATCAGGAACGCCTGCTGATCGAGGGGCAGCTGCACAGCCTGTATGCCGTGGCCGCGATGATCACGCTGCTGATGCTGCTGATGTGGCGCTCGATCCCGCTGACGCTGCTCAGCATGATCCCCAACCTGGCACCGGTGGCGATGATCTTCGCCCTGATGGGCCTGCTCGGCATCTGGCTGGACATGGCCACGGCCATGATTGCCAGTGTCGCCATCGGCATCGCCGTGGACGACACCATCCACATCCTGCACAACTATCGCCAGCGCCGCGGGCGGGGCAGTCCGGTCGCCTGGGCGCTCGCCCGCAGCTTCCGCCGAAGCGGGCGCGCGATCACCGCCACCACCATCGTGCTGGTGGGCCAGTTCCTGCTGCTAGCCCTGTCCGACTTCCAGCCCACGGCCGCCTTTGGCTGGTTGACCGCCTTCGGGCTGATCGCGGCGCTACTGTTCGACCTGCTGGTACTACCGGCCCTGCTGGTCGTCGGGCACCGGCTCGCGCGGGCCCGCACGGCCTGACCGAGCCCCGGCCGCGCCTCTGGCGACCGGCCTGTCGAGATGCTTTACAAGCCAAGTAATCCGCACAACCCTATGTTTTTGCACATTCTTTACCGGTTTCTCCGGTTTCGGGCGTCCTGACGGCCTCATCCAGCCGGCCCGCTCGTCGACACCCTTTACAGTTCCCCGGCCACAAGACCCTCCTGCGATCACGCGGTCCATGGCCCAGCAGCTGACCCCCAATTTTCTCCCTTCTTTTCAATGCCTTGCGACCCATCCGCCCTGAGCCTGGAAATTGGCACGGAGCCTGCTTTGTATTCAACCGAAAGCAACAGACACGGCCACCAGGCCAGACCCCGGCGATGGTTGAATCGCTGTAAATTGAGCATCAGGAGAGCCCCATGAACGCGAAAAAAGTACTTCTCGCTTCGCTCTTTGTCGGCATGTTCGCCGCCGGCGCGAGCACGGCGACAGCGGCAGAGATCATCGACTTCGACATCAACCTCGACGCCACCGCGGACTACAGCGGTTCGGTCGAGAACATTCGCCGCATCCAGTTCGACCTGAACACCCAGACCTTCCAGTACGTTCAGGACCCGGACAGCCCGGTTCAGGTCGGCGATGTCTTCTATGACCGCGGCTACGGCGATGCATCGGGGTTCCGCACCTCGCTCAATACCGCTGCGCCTCGGACCGGGGACCGATTGGGTGAGGACTACTCCATGGGGCTCCTCTGGGATGAACTGCGCGGGGTGGTCACCGGGACCGATACCGTCGGCGGCAACTACGCGGTCAACGCCAACTACACCTCGGTAGGCACCGACAACTTCCAGCTCTTCGTCTCCGACCTGAACCCCGGATTCGGTCAGGACTATGAAGCCGCGGCGGCCCACTTCAGCGCTGGCGAACAGGTGATGGAGCTGGCACTGGTGTCCGGCAACAGCATCCTGGAGTTCGACAGCGCGGGCGGCGCTTTCATCGAAGGGACCTTCACCTTCGAATTCCAGGTCGTGAACGTACTGCCGGGCTTCTGGTTCACCGCCGACGGCATCGACTTCGCCGATCTGCTGGAGGACGAGGAAGGCGCCCCGACGTTCATCGTCTCGGCCTTCGCCAGCGCCGGCACCATCCAGGAACCGGGTCCCGTGACCTTCTTCGGCGAAGACGCCAACAACGTCTACGGCGACGAGCGCGAAGGGCAGACCCTCTTCAGCGAGACCCAGTCCACCCACGACGGCAGCCTGCGCTTCGCGGTGCCGGAGCCGGGCACCCTGGCGCTGATGGGCCTGTCCCTGCTGATCCTGGCGGGCTTCATCGGGGTCGGTGGCATGCGCCGCCGCTCCAACAGCACCCACCGCCAGGCCGCATAACACGCACCACCAACAGCCTTGGTGACCCACTCCCCCCTGTGGGGTCACCGAGTTAAGGGCTCCCTCCGCGGAGCCCTTTTTTCTGCCCGGCCCCGGCCCATACGGCAACCCCACGCCCAGCCCTGGGCATACCAACCATCACGCACCACCATCATCTACACCCCAGTCAGAGCCTTCCCCCACGCCCGTCAATCCGCCCCGGACACCACGCCCCCACACACCCGCGTCACCCCAGGTCCAGCGCTCCCCCACACCTCGTCATCCCAGCCGCAGCAAAGCGAAGAGCCGGGATCTCCCGACGCTGCCACCAACGCCACGCCAGCCCTGAAGATCCCGGATACCCGCTACGCGGTTTCCGGGATGACGAACAGGGAGGTGCGCGGTGGAAACATCCTTGTAGGAACCTGCTTGCAGGCGAAGCCCCTGCCAGAGTCGGGCACGGGCAGGAGCATTCGCCTGCAAGCAGGCTCCCACAGGGGTCAAGGGGTCACATCAGGACATCCGGATTCCCCACCGCTGCACTCCCCCACACTCCGCCATCCCGGCCGTAGCGAAGCGAAGAGCCGGGATCTCCCACCCCCGCCACCGACGCCGCGCCAGCCCCCGGCAGATCCCGGCAGATCCCGGATAACCGCTGCGCGGTCTCCAGGATGACGACAGAGGGGTGCGCGGTGGAAACATCCTTGTGGGAGCCTGCTTGCAGGCGAAGCTCCTGCCAGAGCCGGACGCGGGCAGGGGCATTCGCCTGCGAGCAGGCTCCTACAGGGGGCGGAACAGGGCATCCAGATTCCCGGCCTCATACCCCCACACACCGTCATCCCCGCCGTGCAGGCGTGCGGGCAGGCATGAAAAAAGGGGCTGCCTGTGGCAGCCCCTTCGAACGTCGGACGTCTTCGGGCTTACAGGCGCTCGAGCAAGGCCTCGGCGTCCGCCCGCTGCGGGAATGCCTCGTGCGCCTCCAGCAGTTGCTGCAGACGCTCCGCGGCAGCTGCGGACTCGCCCTGTTCGCTTTCCGCCCAGGCCAGGTGGTACTGGATGCCCGGATCCTCCGGAGCCAGTTCGTGCGCGCGACCCAGGATATCCGCGGCCTCGGCCGGCTCGCCTGCGTGGATCAGCACCACGGCCAGCGTATCCAGCACCGGGGGCGCCTCCGGGGCCAGTTCGGCGGCCCGGCGCGCGTGCCCGAGCGCCTCTTCGGTCTCGCGTTCACGCAAGGTCCAGGCCAGGTTGTTGAGGGCAATCACGTCGTCCGCATCCTGCTCGACGATGCGGCGGTACGAGGCCACGGCGCCCGACTCGTCGCCCGTTGCCATTTGCTGCGCCGCATAGATGTGCCGGGTGGCCAGATCCTGCGGGTGCTCGTCGAGCCAGTCTTCCAGCGTGGCCTGGCCGGCCTCGAACTCGCCGGATTCCCGTTGCGCTCGGGCCAGTTCATGGACCCAGTCCCGGCGCTGGCCACCCGGGTCCGCCAGCGCGGCCCGGTAATGCCGCACGGCGGCCGCGGGATCATCCCGCTGCAGGGCCGCACGTCCCAGCAGGGCCTGGACCTCGCTACGATCCTCGAAGCGTTCTTCCAGCCGCTGCAGATGCGGCCGGGCGTCCTCCGTGCGCTCCTGGTTGACCAGCCCTCGAGCCAGCAGCACGCGGGCCCGGTAATGTTCCGGTTGGCGTTCCAGCAGCTCGCGCAGCGTGGCCTCGGTGGCGGCCTCGTCACCGGCCTGCGCATGCGCGCGGGCCAGGGCAAGCCGAAGGTTCACATTGTCCGGCGCCTGCCCGACGGCCGCCTCGAGACTGGCGACCGCGGCATCGGGCCGATTGAGCGTCTGCTGGACATCGGCCAGCGCATACAGCAGGTCGGGATTGTCCGGATGATGTTCACTCGCGGCCTCGAGCGTCTCCAGTGCCTGCTCGGGGCGGCCGCCCTGGAGCTGGATCTGGGCCAGCGCGAGATGCGGTGGCAGCATCTCGGGCTGTGACTCGATCGCCACCCGAAACCAGCGGGCGGCGCCCTGCTGGTCCCCGTCCTGGAGACTCAGATTGGCCAGGCGCTGCGCGGAGCGGGCATGCCCGGGGTGGCGATCCTGAATCGCTTCCAGGACCTCCCGTGCCGCGCCACGGTTGCCGGCCTGCAATTCCAGGCTGGCAAGGTTCATCGCCACGGAGATATCGTCCGGGTCACGTTCGACCCCTTCGCGGAACGCGGCGCGCGCCTCGTCGGTCCGGCCCAGTCCCATCAGGGCGGCGCCCTGGAGACTCAGCGGGCCGGCGGCCTCCGGCTGCAGCTCCTGCAGGCGCTGGGCGCGTTCCAGCGCCTCGTCATAGCGACCCGCCTGCAGCAGGTAGAGCACCATGGTGGTATCGACCTGTTGCGCCGTAACCTCCCCGCCACCGGCGGCACGCATCACGTCCAGGCCTTCCTCGGTCTCGCCACCCCGGAGCAGCGCCACCGCCAGGAGTTCCTGCAGGCCCTGAGAGCCGGGGCTCGCGGCCACGGCATCGCGCAAGGCCTCGATCCCGGCATCGGAGTCACCGGCCACCAGCAGCAGGCGCCCGCGCAGCTCCGCCATGTCGGCGGAATCGCCGGTGTAGTCGCGGCTGACCCGGTCCACGAACCGCAGCGCATCCTCCACCCGATCCTGTTCCAGATAGATCGCGGTCAGGGTACGGATGCCCTGCAGCGATCCCGGGCTCTCCTGCACATGGCGGTTCAGGTTGTGCTCGGCCTGCTCCAGATTGCCCAGGCTGCGATGCGCCAGGCCAAGCCCCAGCAATGCGGGGCTGTAGGTGCGATTGCCGGCCACGGCCCGTTCGAAACTCGCGCGCGCGTCGCTGTAGCGTTCCTCCTGCATCAGGAGCATCCCGTCCAGGTAATGCACGCCGGGATGCGACGAGCCACCCTGCATCAGGCCGTCGACGTCCGCCCGCGCCCCTTCATAATCGCCGGCATTCAGGCGCACCATCGCGCGCGCCATGTAGTCACGTCCGGAAGCCGGGCGCACCTCGATGGCCCGGGTGAAGGCCTCTTCCGCGCCCTCGGGGTCGCCGGTAATACGGCGGTATTCACCCAGCAGGCTCCAGGCATGCGCCAGCTCGGGGTCCTGATCGAGCGCCTGTTCGAGCGACGCCATCGCCCGATCGGCATCACCCTCGGCCATCGCCAGATGAGCATGCGCCAGGGCCTGCAGCGGCGCCTGTTCGGCCGCATCGACCTGTGCCAGCTCGGCCTCCGCGGCGTCGCGCTCGCCCACGGCGGCAAAGGCGACCGCCCGCAGCGCGTGCAGCCGTGGCCGCTCCTCGGCGGCGAGATCCTCCGGCACCGACTGCGCCCGGATCCGCGCGAAGCGGTCGGTCGCGAACCACGCCTCGGCCAGCGGCAGCGCCACCTGCGCCTCCGGGATACCGAGCGACTGCGCCCGTTCCAGCTGGCGGCGGGCCTCCTCGGGGTTGTCCAGCTGCAGATACACCACGCCAAGGCTGCGGCGCGTGGCCGGGGCATCGGTGTTCAGTTGCAGGGCGTTGCGATACTCGATGCGGGCGCCCCGGTAGTCCCCCTGCTCCTGCAGGGCCTGGGCACGGTCGAGGTAGTCCTGTTCGCTGGCCGTCCCGATCTGGTCACAGCCCGCCAGGCCCACGCCGGTGGCCAGGACCACCGCCAGCGCCAGCGGCTTCAGGCGTCCCGGCAGTATCCCATTGTGACGGGACCGGGCCGGGCCGGATGCTTGTTTCGTGTATCGGGTAGTCACCATGGTGTGCCTCATCTGAGCCCGTACTTGTCGAGCAGGCCGTAGAGCGTTGGACGGGTAATGCCGAGGGTATCGGCCGCCTGGGCGATGTTGCCGTTGCAGCGGCCCATCGCCTTGATCACGGACTGGTATTCGGCCCGGTCACGGGCCTCGCGCAGACGCTCCGGCGGCGCTTCCTGGTCGTGGTCCTCGAGCCCGAGGTCCTCCGCGGTCACCAGGTTGCCGTCGGCCATGATCACGGCGCGCCGGATCAGGTTTTCCATCTCGCGCACATTGCCGGGCCAAGGGTGGCCCTCGATCGCGCGCAGCGCGTCGGCGGTAAAACCGCGGCGCGGCTTGCCCTGCTCGCGCGCGAAGCGCTCCAGCAGGGCGTGGGCCAGCAGGGTCGCATCCCCCTGGCGTTCGCGCACCGGCGGGATGTCGATACTGATCTCGCTGATGCGATAGAACAGGTCTTCGCGGAAGTCGCCCGCCCGGATCAGGGCCTGGAGGTCCTGGTTGGTGGCGCCGATGATGCGGACATCCACCGGGATCTCGTTGCGCCCGCCGAGGCGCTCGACCGTGCGCTCCTGCAGGAAGCGCAGCAGCTTGGCCTGCAGGCTCTGCGGCAGGTCGCCGATCTCGTCCAGGAACAGCGTGCCCTTGTCGGCATGCTCGATCTTGCCAATGGTCTGGCGCGTCGCGCCGGTGAAGGCGCCCTTCTCGTAGCCGAACAGCTCGCTCTCCAGGAGGTTCTCCGGGATCGCGGCGCAGTTGATCGCGACGAAGCGCTCCTTCGCGCGGTTGCTGAGGTCGTGGACGGCGCGCGCCAGGACCTCTTTGCCGGTCCCGCTGTCGCCCAGCAGCAGGACGGTCGCGTCGGAGGGCGCCACGCGCTCCACCATGCGGCAGACCTGCAGCATTTGCGGATCCGAGGTGATGATTCCGGACAGCGAAGAGGTGCTGCCACGGGCCAGCCGGCGGTTCTCCTCCTCGAGTTCGTACAAGCGAGCGGCGCGGTCCACGATCAGGCGCAGGAGCTCGGCATCCACGGGCTTGATGTAGAAATCGTAGGCCCCCAGGGCGACGGCCTTCAGCGCGTTCTCGCGATCGTCATTGCCGGTGACCACGATCACCTTGACCCCGGGGTTGAACGCCAGGATCTCCTCCAGCAGCGCGAGGCCCTCGGTGGCGTTGGCCGGGTCGGGGGGCAGGCCGAGGTCCAGGGTGACCAGCTCGGGCTCGTGCCGGCGCATATGCGCCATCGCGCTCGCGCGATCCTGGGCCTGCAGGATCTCGTAGCCGTCCAGGCACCAGCGCAACTGGCTTTGCAGGCCGGCGTCATCCTCGACAATCAGCAGCTTGAGCATCGACTCCATTACTTTGCACCCGGCCCCGCGAGGACGTGATGGTGAACGGCACGAAGACGCCTCATGTGCCGTACCGTGGCAGACGCAGCGTGAAGGCGGTCCCCTCGCCAACGCGGCTGGATACATCGATCCGCCCACCCATCCGGACCACCAGGTCCCGGGCCTCGTACAGGCCAATGCCCATGCCGGCGTTTCCCTTGGTGGTCTGGAAGGGGCGGAAGAGCCGCCGCCGGACGAAGTCCTCGTCCATGCCCGCCCCGTTGTCCTCGATTTCGATGATGGCCCATTGATCCCGGGTTTTCAGGGTCATGGTTATATCGCCGTTATCCGGCGTGGCCTCCTGTGCATTCCGCACCAGGTGCAGCAGCACATTCCGCAGTGCGTCGCGGTTTCCGAGGACTCCGGCGCTGGCCTCGACCGTGACCCGGGGCACCGGCCGAACCTCGCGGCTGTCGTGCGCGACCTCCTCCAGCAGGGCGTCCACCTCGATCGCCTGACGCGGGCTGTCGGCCCCCGGCTGGGCCTTGCGCAGCTGGGCCAGGGTGCGCTCCAGGCGCTCGCGGGCATGGCCCACGGTGCGGAAGGCATCCGCCACGAACTCGGGATTGTCGCGGTGGCGCTCGGCGTTGGCGCTGATCAGGGACAACTGGGCGGAGACGTTCTTGAGGTCGTGGACCAGGAACGCCGCCAGTCGATGGAAGGTCTCGAACTGGCGTGCCTCCAGCAGGGCCTCGTCGGTCTGGACCAGCGCCACGTACACCGCGAGCTGGCGACCCGCGGTCTTCAGCAGATCGCGCTCCTCCCAGTCGATGCGATGCCGCGCCCGCGGCTGGGCCAGCACGACAAACCCCTCCAGGCCATCGCTTTTCAGCAGCGGCACCACGGCCCAGTGGCGCGGGTTGTCCACCAGCCAGGCCGGCAGCTCCAGCCCGTGATAGAACGCCGGATCGCGGCGAAACTCGTCGATGTCGATCACCCAGCCGGAGCGCATCAGGAATGCCACCAGGGGATCGTCCGGTTCCAGCGCCGGGTACTCCGGCTCGCCCAGGTTCAGCACGCCGTCGAGGGCAAAGCGGCCGTCGTCGCGATGGACCCAGAGCAGGCCACCGGGGCTCTCGACCAGCTCGCCGATGGCCTGGATCGCCCGCTGCCGGAACGGGGTCTCGTCATCGGTCTGCGCGAGGGTTCCGGTAAAGCGCAGCCATTCCTGGCGGTAGTCGTAGCGGTAGTTGAAGAAGTGCTTGGCCAGCCATACCCGCAGCTGGGCGCGGACGCTGCCGGAGAAGAGCACCACCGCCAGCAGCAGCACCGCCCCGAACAGGAGGGTCACCTGCAGCAGGGCACCCAGGTCGCCCCCGTGGTGGCGCAGGTAGTAGCCCGCGCCGCCGACCGCCAGCAGGTACAGCCCGGCCCCGATCAGCGACGCGGTGTGAAACAGCAGGTGGCGCGAAACCGTGGGCCCCTCGCGCTGCGGCAGGCGCCGGCTCACCGAAATTGCCAGTAGCGGGACCACCAGCGCATTCACGAACCCGCGGGCCTGCCAGGACGGGCTGTCGATGGTCTGGAACAGCACCAGGTCCGCGAACAGGAACAGGTCGAAGGCGAACAGGCCGCCCAGGCCCAGGCACAGGAACTTGATCTCCCAGCGATTCTGCGGCGGCGTGTTGCGGTAAACCTGCTCCACCAGCACCAGCCCGGCGATCGCCATCAGCAATGTGGCCAGCCCCGGCCAGATCGCGCCCAGCAACTGCGGCCACAGCATCGGCACCAGGATGAACAGCAGAAAGGCCGCAACACCACTGGCCCACCAGCGCAGGGCGCGCGGATCGACCCCCGGGCGGCTTCCACTGCCCGCGAGCAACGCCAGCAGGAGTGCGAACCAGCCGGCATTGCGCGCCACCTCCATCACGCCGCCGGAGATCGCCGCGCTGGTCCCGTACTGCCAGGCGAGAAAACCGAGGTAGCCCGCCCAGCCCACCGACAGCAACGCGGCCAGGACCACCCACAGGCCCGAGGGCCGGTTGCGCCAGCGCACCAGCGTCACCACCGCCAGCACCAGGAACGCCAGTGCCGCTGTCAGGTAGCCGATCGCGGCCAGGGGAACACTGGTCATTACGGGATCAGCGCGCGCCGCGGCCGAACAGGACGACCTTGACCGTCTCGATCAGGATCAGGACATCCAGGAACAGGGTGTGATTCTTCACGTAGTAAAGGTCGTACTGCAGCTTCTGCCGCGCGTCCTCGACCGAGGCCCCGTAGGGGTAGCGCACCTGCGCCCAGCCGGTAATGCCGGGGCGGATCGAGTGGCGCGCCGGGAAATAGGGAATCTGCTCGGTCAGTTGCTCGACGAACACGGGCCGCTCCGGGCGCGGCCCGACGAACGACATGCTGCCCTGGAACACGTTGATCACCTGCGGCAGCTCGTCGATACGCAGCTTGCGGATAATGCGCCCCACGCGGGTCACGCGGTCGTCGTCGCGCACCGCCCAGCGCGCCACGCCATCGACTTCGGCGTCTTCGCGCATGCTGCGGAACTTGCAGACCTCGAATGGCACATTCCCCAGCCCCACGCGCGTCTGCCAGTAGAACACCGGGCCGCGGCTTTCCAGCTTGATGGCCAGGGCGGTGACCAGCATCACCGGCAGGGTGGCCAGCAGCAGCGTCGAACTGGCCAGCACGTCGAAGGTCCGCTTGATGGCGTTGCGGGACCAGTGCTGGCGGAACCCCTCGCCGAAGATCAGCCAGCTGGCGTTCAGCGAGTCCAGTTGCACCCGCTGCTGTTCACGCTCGAAGAAACTGGACACATCGGTGACAGCCACCCCGTTCAGCTTGCACTCGAGCAGCTGCCGGACGGGCAGGTTGCCCCGTCGGTCGCGGATGGCGACCACGATCTCGTGGGCCCGAAACTCGCGCGCCATCTCCAGCAGACTCGCATCGCAGCCCAGCTGTAACTGGCGCGCCGGATCCTGCGCGCAGTCCTTCTCGCCCTCGGTGGCGATGTAGCCCAGCACCCGGAACGGCAGGTCGTCCGGGGCCTTGTCCGCGTGGACCGTCTCGATCGCGCGGGCCCGGCTGCCGGTACCCAGCACCAGGATGCGGCGCTTGAAGGCGTCGGCGTCGGAGAAATTGCACCAGAGGGTGCGCTCGGCAACCAGCCCGGTCAGCAACAGCAGCACGCCGCCGCCGACCGCCGTTGGCGAAAAGAGCGCCGCCGGCACCAGGGCCCCATACAGGAGCAGCAGCCCGCCCACGAACAGCAGCGCCGGCACCAGGCGCAACAGGGAGCGCAGCGTGCTGCGGGTGGCCAGATAGTCCGACTCGTACAGGCCCGCCAGGGTGAGCACCAGCAGGACGACCAGCGTCGCCGCCACCAGCTCCGGGTCCAGCAGGCTGAGGGCCTCCGGCTGAAAGGGTGGCAAGGTCAGCACCAGGTACAGGCACAGATACGCCACCAGCAGTTCGGCGGCCGCGAGCATCAGCACGCGGCGGCGTATGTAGTGACCGAAGATGCGCACAACTAGCCCTCTCGCCGAGGCGCTTGCGCAGCGGGGTTGTGCGTCCTTGTCAGGGGGTCCATGTCTACCGTCCCCGATCCCGCAGCGTGGCGGCGACGGCTCCCCGGCGGCGCCTCAGCGCCGCGCGCCCGGAACCCGCCCGTCGCGCCCCGGGCTCGTCAGAAGCGTCGTTCCGGAATGATCAGCGTGTCGCCGGGCAGCATGTCCACGTTGGCCGAGATGTCGCCGCCGTTCACCAGGTCGTCCAGGCGCACCCGGTACTGCTTGCGCTCGCCGTCCTCGTTGCGCACGATCACCGCGCGATTGCCGGCCGCGAAGTCGGTGATACCGCCCACCGCGATCATCACGTCCATCACGCTCATCTCCTCGCGGTACTGCAGCGCCTGCGGCTCCGCAGCCTGCCCGATCACCCGGATCTGGCGGCTGTAGGGCCCGGCGAAGCCGGTCACCATCACCGTGACGATCGGATCGCGCAGGAACCGGGAGAGCTCCTCCTCCATCGCCCGCGCCAGTTCGGTGGGCGTCTGGCCGCTGGCCTGGACATCCTCGACCAGCGGGGTGGTGATCTGCCCGTCCGGGCGTACGGATACGCCGGTGGAGAGATCCGGATTGCCACGCACAGACACCTGCAGGGAGTCCCCGGGACCGATGATGTACTGCTCGATCACCGTGCGCTCGATGGAGGTCGGGGCATCCGGAAAATCGGTCGTGGCGCAGCCACCCAGGATCAGGGCCGGCAGCAGGAAGGCGAACCCGAACTTCGGCCCGACCTTTGAAGCATGGATCAGGGACATCGCGACTCCCCCTTGGACATTTCTGGCGGTTGTTTGGAGGCTTCACCCGACCGGGAACCGGGCCCGCACCGCACCCCGAAGGCCGCGATACCTGGCTACGCTTACCGGGAATACCGGATTCCACAAGCAACTTGATGTTAGGCCCCGGTTGTGAACAGAGTCCACGTAAGGCCTTCATTCCCGGCGGCTCCTGACTAACGTTCGTGTTACGGCGCCGCCGGGCCGTCCTGCTACCGCCAACAAGGATGCCCCGTGGATTTTCTGTCGCTGCGTTTTCTGGCCGACTGGCTGCTGCTCCCGCCCAGCGGGCCGCTGCTGCTGGCCCTGGCGGGCCTGCTGCTGATGCGCACCCTCGCGGGCAAGGCGCTGCTGATCACCGGGCTCCTGCTGACCTACGCCTTCAGCCTCCCGCCCGTCAGCCACGCCCTGATGGCCCCGTTGCAGGCGCCGTGGTCACCCCCCGACGCGGCGGCGCTGGAACGCGCCGAGGCGATCGTCGTGCTGGGCGCCGGCTACCGCAGCGGTGCCGTCGAGTTCTCCGGCGAGACGGTGAACGACCTGGCCCTGGTGCGCCTGCGCTATGCCGCGGCCCTGCACCGGCGCACCGGCCTGCCGGTGGTCGCCACCGGCGGCGGCCCGGACGATCGGGAACCGGAGGCCCGCTGGATGGCCGAGGTGCTGGAGGAGTTCGGGGTATCGCCGGTGTGGCAGGAACCTCAGGCGCGCGACACGCAAGGCAATGCCCGCCACTCGGCCGCGCTGCTGCAGGAACACGGCCTGCAACGCGTGCTGCTGGTCACCCATGCCCACCACCTGCCGCGCGCCACGGCCGCGTTCGAACGCGCCGGGCTGGAGCCCATCCCGGCGCCAACCGGGGCGTTCGTCGCGCATGACACGCGGCTGTCGTTAGGCGCCTTCAAACCCCAGGCTAACGCCATGCGCACGAGCTGGCTCGCCATGCACGAGTACCTCGGTATTCTGTGGTATCGCTGGCAATACGGCCGTCACCCGGCACCATCCGGCCCCTGACGCGCCCCGCCAGCCCCAACCCACAGCGACCGGGGGCAATGGATGAAACTGCTGGTAACGGGCGGGGCCGGCTATATCGGCAGCCATGTCCTGCAGCACCTGCGCAGGGCGGGGCACAAGGTCACCGTGTACGACAACCTCAGCACCGGCCACGCCTGGGCTGTGGGGGATGCCGAGCTGGTCGTCGGCGACCTGGCCGATACCGAAGGTCTGCGCGACACCCTCGAACGCGGCTTCGACGGCGTGCTCCACTTCGCCGCGCATATCGTCGTGCCCGAGTCGGTTGCCGACCCGCTCAAGTATTACGGCAACAACACCCGCAACACCCTCAACCTGCTACAGGCCTGTGCCGACACCGGCGTGCGCCATTTCGTGTTTTCCTCCACCGCCGCGGTCTACGGCATCCCCGACACCGTCTCGGTTGCGGAAGACGCACCGCTGCAGCCGATCAACCCCTACGGCGCCTCCAAGATGATGTCCGAGCGCATGCTGATGGACCTGGGCGCCGCCTCGGACCTGCGCTACGTCAGCCTGCGCTACTTCAACGTGGCCGGCGCCGCTCCCGACGGCCACCTGGGGCAGGCCACGCCCGACGCCACCCACCTGATCAAGGTCGCCTGCCAGGCCGCGACCGGCCAGCGCGACGGCATCACCGTATTCGGCACCGACTACGACACCCGCGACGGCACCTGCGAACGCGACTACATCCACGTGGAAGACCTGGCCGCCGCCCACGTCCGCGCCCTGGAACACCTCGACGGCGGCGGCGACTCTCAGGTGCTCAACTGCGGCTACGGTCACGCCTACAGCGTGCTCGAGGTGATCGACGCCGTGAAACGCGCCAGCGGTGTGGATTTCCCCGTCACCCTCGGCCCGCGCCGCGAAGGCGACCCGCCCGCCCTGATGGCCGACGCCCGCCGCATCCGCAAGACCCTCGCCTGGGAACCGCAATACGCCGACCTCGACCAGATCGTCCGCCACGCCCTCGCCTGGGAACAGAAGACCGCGCTACAGACCGCCTGATCCGCGTTTCCCCAGCCGCGTTACAGGACCGTGCGGCGGGCGAGGTGCAGGAGCCGGGCGGGCAGTTCGTACTCCAGCTCCCAGATGATGCTCATCGGCTTGCTGCCCTCGTGGTGCTGGTAACGCACCGGGCCGCAGAAGGTGAATGGCTCGCTGAGGCCCGTCGCATCACGCTTAGCCCGCCGAATGAACAGCATGGGGGTGTAGCCACGTGCCTCGTGGTGGATGTAGCGCTGCCCGGTTTCCGAGGTGGGGGAGGTGCCGGACTGTGACTGCCAGTGGAACCGACGCTCGTTGAGGGCGTAGTCCTCGTACATGGTGGTGGGGGAGAACTCCTGCTCGGATTTCTCCAGGGTGACGAACAACGCATCGACCCGCCGCTCCGGTACGTGCCGCACACCCTCCTGCTGGGTGATCGGCTTCTCCAGGCTGCCAAGTCCCAGCGCCAGAAGGATCTGCTCGCGGGTGTAGGACGCGTGCAGTTCCAGCGGCCCCGTCTGCTCTGGGAAGGTGATGCCGCTGGCGGGGACGATACACTCGTGTCGCCAGGCGGCGACTTCCTGGATGTCCCGGTACAGGGGGCGCTGTTCGCGGACGAAGGCATCCACGGCGGATAGGTCCCCGTCCCCCGGCCGCGTCTTGCCCCATAGGGTGCTGTGGACGAGTGCCAGCCGGAGCCGATCTTCTTCGGCAAGCTGCTCCACGTTCGCGGCCGGCTGCGCCAGATGGGTCTGCAGGGTTTCCAGCAACTGGTGATCGTCACACCGCGCTAAGCGCTGCAGCCCACGTTTGAGGCTGCTGACATAGGGTCCCAGCGCTTCGGTCGACTCGCCTCCGCAGTCCGCGCGCAGCCGGGAGGGCAGGTCCTTGCGCAGCAGGTCTTCCGCATCATCCATATGCAGGCAGTCGAGCATCTTGGACAGGCTGGCGGAGTCGATGTCCTCCCGGAAACAGTCCTTCAGCTCGCGCACGATCTGCGGTCGCTGGCGGTTGATCTGCGAACGGATGTTGTCGAGCACGTGCTGGGTGGCCAAGCGGTCGAGGTGGATCAGGCAGCCGCTGGGTAACCAGGGGAAGCCTTCCTGGATCTGGTGATCCACCCGCTTCTCCGGCCGCGCGCTCAGGGCCCGGAACCGAGCGGCATAACGAAAACGCCGATCCTGTGGCGCGACGAAATCCAGCACGGTCAGGTGCGGCTTGCCCTCGTGCAAGCGCAGGCCGCGGCCCATCTGCTGTAGGTAGACCGTCAGGCTCTCGGTCGGGCGCAGCAGCAAGACGGTGTCCACCTCCGGCAGGTCCACGCCTTCGTTGTAGAGGTCCACTGTAAAGATGAAGCGGATGCGCCCCTCGCGCAGGTCGCGCTGTACCGAAAGCCGCTCGTGATCCGGGCTTTCGCCAGTCAGCACCGCGCTGGGCACCTGCTTGGCCGAGAAATGCTCGGCCATGAATCGGGCATGGTCGCAGCTGATGCAGAAACCCAAGCCCCTGACCGAGCCTAGATCCGTGGCGTGTTCATGGGCCTGCTGCAGGACCCAATCGGCGCGCGCCCGGTTGCCAGTGAACACCCCTTCCAGTTCTTCGGCGTCATAGCGCCCGCGCTGCCAACTCACCCGGCTCAGATCCACGGACTCATGGTCGGCCACGCCAAAGTAATGGAACGGCACCAACAGGCGACGCTCGATCGCATCCGGCAGGCGGATCTCATGGGTGTAACGTTGGCCGAAGCGCAACCCCGGGGTCAAACCTTGCCTTTTGCCCTGCGGTGTCCCACCGTGTGAAGCATTATCACCATGCGAGCGGTGATAGACCGCACGAATCCTTCCCTGTCACCACCGGGGTCACCTTTGACCGCTGCAGGGGCGGCGTCTAGCGTCAAAGGGGAAGGGCCGGGCATGGTCCGGTGATCCTCGACGAGAGTGCCGAACACGCAACGCTCGGCTGCGTTGTCTACCGATTCGACAGTGCCTCCCCATCCTGCCTGGGTCGGGTGCTCCGGGGTAGTGAGGACGCCCCCCCTGAAGGGGGACCTCACACCGCTCTCAGTGTGGCGTGAAATACCTGATTGTCATGTCGCGCTGCGCCGAGTGCAATCCGAATGGCCAGCCGCTTTTCGCATGGAGGAAAGCCGCTGGGCTCCACCCGTAAGGACGGCCGGCGAGAAGTAGCATCAGTGGCTCCCAGCGCATATCCGGGGTTTTCCGGGCGATCCGGGACAGTGTCCTGCGGTCCAGCCAGCTCATCTGCGCCTGACCGTCGGGGTGAGTGTGCCAATCGCCCAAGTAGGTTTCGCGCCCCTGTGTGGCGAAAAACCGTACGTTGATGGCTTCCTGCTGGAAGTCGGCATCCGGGGAAAAGCGGTAGCGTTGATGCGTGGCCCCCGGGCCGGGGCCAACGATGTCCATAACGACGAAGTCATCGCCAACGGCATAGCCCAAGAGCGAACCGCCTGTCTCTAAAGGGTACTGTGCCTCGGCCACTTCGTGGAGCAACCGCGACGCGGGCTCCGCGATCCAAACTGTTGGTGGTTCACTCATGGTGGGGGCAATCGGGGTGCCGCTCAAGGCGGATCGTCTTCCATGTGGGCGCAATAGGAGCCCCGCTCAGTTCGTCCCACAGGGAAAGTACGGCGGCATTCCAGTCGAAATCCGGGTAGCCCCCGGCGGCATCGGCACATAGTGTGGAAGCCACCAGGCGGGTAGCCATCAGCGATACGTGATCCATATCGAAACCCGTGCCGGTGAAGGTGGGGTGGAAGCAACCAGGAGGCTGGACATCGGCGCCTTTTTCTTGGGGCGGGCGTTTGATGCGGTCATCGTACATGTGGCGCTGAAAACAGTTCCAGCACCCCGGGGTGTGCCCCGGAGCGACGCGGCCCACCGTGCCGCCCCAGCCGCCCGGTGTGGCGGTGGCCCATACGTACGGGAGCCCGCGCGAGCGAGCGACATCCGAGAGGTAGTGGTTTACGGCCCACTCCGCCGTTGTATCAACGATGAGGTCGACGTCTTCGAGCAATTGCTCCAGAAGCTGTTTCGAGTTGATGCCGATCGCACCAATCGAAAAGTGCCCTACACGGACACCAAGGTAGGGGAACTGCGCCCGAAGAAGTCGTGCAACCGCCTCGGATTTGGGGAGTCCTACTAATTCGATACCACCAATCCAGCGTACCAAGTTGCCAACTTGAACAAAGTCTCGGTCGACACAGACCAGTTGTCCGAGCCCTGCCCGCCCAAGTTGTAGTGCCAGCGGGGCGCCAAGGGCGCCTAGCCCAGCGACTAGGACGCGCTTGCCGGCAAGCGGCGAAACCCGAGGGACCCGGGCTTGAAGGGCGTCCCGAGAGAGGACTTCCGCCCATGCGGGGGAGTGGCTGATGCCCGCGCGGCCTTGATGGGCGACCTTCTTGCGCACAGCAAAGGCCCATGTATCCATCCAGTCGCCCCGATAATCACGCTCCTCGGGAAACAGCAGGCCGACAACATCTGGGCCGCCTTTGTATTTCGGTGTCGCCAAGCTAGGCCAAATGGCCTTAGCCTCGTCCAGAATGGCCGTGCCCACTTTTTTTGGCGGAGTGGGGAGGCGCACCCACCGAGCTCGAAGCTTTTTCGTCGACGGTCTCGAGTAGAGCTCGCTCCAGTTTCCGGCGTCCAGCTCCGCGATCCGGGCGCCGTTGCTGTCGAAAACCTCCGTCACGGCCCCGCGTAAGCGGCCGTTCGGATCAAAGCCCGGATCGAGGGCTATCGTAAGGGTGCCTCGGTCAATATCGGGGGGGATCTCCCAGGCGCCGACCAGGACTTTGGTGCCCGACGGATAATCGAGATACCAAGAAGAGCGAAGAGCCTCATGCCCTTCGAGTTCGGGTCCGCGCTCATCGTCTAAATGCGTTTCGAGGATCGCGGGTACCTTCTCTTGGAGGAATCCAGCGAGCGTATCCTCCGAACTGATCCACGCATTTTGCAGGTCGGCCAATAGGCACAGATCGTTCCCGTACGGGTGAAGATGGCGCCCAGAGGGAAAAGTCGGCGCGGTGATTCCGAACGGGAAGTAGGGGTACTCCGCGGGGAACGTGACGGTGAGCAGGTGGGATCGCTCACCGTCTGGATACTGCACATACAGTATGAGGGATCCGGCTTCGAGTTCGGGTTGGTCAACCTCGAACTCAAAGCCTGCCTCGCGGAGCAGACGAAGCTCTTTTTCGTACCGCTCCGGGAACTCCTGGAACCACGCGGTCATTAGCCCACGGGGCGATGCTTCGGTGGGCGCGGCGGCTCGGACGGTTCTCCCGGCGTCTTTTCGGGAGGGCCCGGCGGAACGTCCGGGCGCTCGGGCTTCTCGGGTTTGTCGTCGGGTTTGGACATGGTGCTGCTCCTTTTCCATTTTCGCTCGACCATGGCCAGCATACCGCGCAAATAGCCTAGCAACAAGTGTGGGATAACTACATATAGTGCAGCGGGATCGGTTAGCGGCATATATATGGGGTTTTCAAGAGGGGTCTCGGGAGTTGCCGATGAAGATCACGGGGCCGGACCACGATAACGAACGGATTTGAAACGGCTTTACCCAGTTTCGGGACCGATTCAAGTCCTTAAAGGGGGCATTTGAGGCCTCGAAATGATTGGGAGGTTCGGGGCAAACACCCTGCCTTGTGCACTGCGGTGTCCCACCTGCTGAAGCATTCCACCATGCGATCGGTGATGGGCGACACGACCCCTTCCCCATCGCTTCCGGGGTCACCTTTGACCGCCTCGGGAACGGGGTCTAGCGTCAAAGGACAGGGGCCGAAAACGGTCCGGCGAAATCCGTCGCAACCCCGCGGAATCGCGAAGGAGGCATACCATGCGCAGCGTAGAAAACATGCCGGTGCTCGACTGGCAGGACGGCAAGAACGCCATGCGGGCGAAGTTCCAGGTGATGCACGAGGAGCCGGTGGTCCTGAAGATGCCGGCGGGCATGGACTGGTCGGTGAACGAGGGGGAGTTCGGCTGCACGCTGGACGACAGCGGCATGCCGCGTGACTGCGAAGGCAGCAGCCTGCTGCATCGTCTTGCGGAGCTTAATGACACCTGATTAGCGACGAGAGTCAGCCAGGCTCACTGGGTGAGCCACCCCCGGGCGTACGTTGAGGCTACACAGTGAGCGGAGAGTGGCCTTATGGCGCAGAATCGGATTCAGTTTCAGCCGGGGATGTCGTTGCCGGCATTCATCGCCCAGTACGGCACCGAGGCCCAGTGCGAGGCGGCGCTGGAGCGGGCCCGATGGCCGGACGGCTTCCGCTGCCCGCGGCGAGCCACCGGGGTCAGACCTTGCCTTTTGCCCCGCGATAGGCGTGCCTGAAGTATTCCAGCATGCCGTTGATGAGCGGCCGCACAGCCCCTTCCCCAACGCCACCGGGGTAACCTTTGACCGCTGCAAGGACGGGGTCTAGCGTCCAGGGTAAGGGGCAGGGAACGGCCCGGCGGAATCCGTTGCAACCTCGCGGAATCGCGAAGGAGGCACACCATGCGCAGCGTAGACAACATGCCGGTGCTCGACTGGCAGGATGGCAAGAACGCCATGCGGGCGAAGTTCCAGGTGATGCACGAGGAGCCGGTGGTGCTGAAGATGCCGGCCGACATGGACTGGTCGGTGAACGAGGGCGAGTTCGGCTGCACGCTGGACGAGAACGGCGTGCCGCACGACTGCGAAGGCGACAGCCTGCTGCATCGTCTGGCGGAGCTTAATGACATGCCCGGACCAGGGAAACACTGACCCATGTACACACTCGCGTTGGTACCCCAGGTTTTCCGAGGCAAGGCGCGGCGTGCAGCGGGTAGTGGTTCTACCCGCAAGCGGTGCAACGCAGGATCGGGGAACCTGGGGTGCCAACCCCGAAGGGGCTCGGCCGCTTTTGTGTGCGCACGGCGTTGCGGCTCCCTTGTGCAGAATGACTGCACGGCAGTCACCGCGCCTTGTTCGCACGCAAAAGCGACTCGAGCGCGAGCGTGTACATGGGTCAGTGTTTCCCTTTAGGACATCGCGAAGGCCTGTGCCTACTCCAGCTCGCGCGTGGATATCGACGCCTCGGGCTCCCGCATCATCGTGCACGACTGATCGGGCCTGGGCCTCCGGGCCTGCCGGCGGCGACCCTGCAACCTCGAGCGGCGGGCGATGTCGGTGATCCACCACGAGATGGAAATCGACGCTGCTCCGGAGGCGGTGTTCGAGTTGATGGCCCGGGTGGAGGCGTTCGCCGCCTACAGCGAGGCCATCGAGTCCATCACCTGCGTCGGGCCCGAGCGCTACCGCTGGCGAGTGCGGGTGGCCGGGGTGCCGCTGACGTTCGACGTGGAGGTGCTGGTCGCGGTCCCGCCGCGCCTGCTCGGCTGGCGCGCGCTGGCCGGGTTGTCCTGCGAGGGCTGTTACCGGCTGACGCCGAGCGCGCGCGGTACGCATCTGGAACTGGCCGTGCGCTGCGGCGACGAGAATCCCCTGACCGATGGCCTGCTCGGCCTGGCGGCCCACCCGCTGCTGGATGCGCTGGGGGCGGAGGTGGTGCGCAACGCATGGCCGCGCCTCCACGGGGCGTGATCCCTACGCCTGCGCGTGGAACTCGCGGTATTCATCGAGGAAGGCGAGGCGGGTAGTTTCGGTGACGCGATCGATGAACAGGGTACCGTCGAGGTGGCCCGAGGCAGCAGGCTCGCGCCCCGCGCGGTGAACACGGGGTCCACCAGCGTCAGGCGAGTGGCTGTCAGGTAACCGGTATTTCACTCGGCGACGCGATAGCACAACCTGCACAGTTGGTTGTACATGTGGGCCGGCCGGCCTATACTTGTACAAGTCAAGGTACAGGAGGCGCCATGAAGATTGTTTCATTCACCGAGGCTCGCAACGGTCTCAAGGCCGTACTGGATGGGGTGGTCAACGATGCCGACACCACGGTGATTACGCGCCGTGATTCGGAGGATGCAGTGGTCATGTCACTTGATCACTACAACAGCCTGATGGAAACGGTGCATCTTTTGCGTTCCCCTGCCAATGCAGAGCACCTCAACAGGTCCATTACGCAATACAAGGCAGGAAAGGCGACCGAGCGTGCGTTGGTAGGTGGGGATGAGTAGTCGGTTGCTTTGCTGGACCGACGAAGCATGGACTGACTACCTCTACTGGCAACGTCAGGACAAGAAGACCCTGAAGCGGATCAACAAGTTGATAGAAGACGTGAGGCGGTCTCCATTTGAAGGCATTGGCAAGCCGGAAGCCCTCAAGGTGAACCTGGCGGGTTTCTGGTCGCGTCGGATTGATGACACCAATCGACTTGTGTATGCGGTGGAGGATTCGTCTATCACGATCATCTCCTGCCGATATCACTATTAAGTGCGAGGGCGACTACCGACGCATCCTGTATCGGCGATCGACGGTACCGTCCTAGTAGCCGGAGGAAGTCGGGCCCATTCGGATGGCCAGCAGGGGCGGGCTTACGTGGGCTTTGACGAGGGTGCCGCGTGGAACTCGCGGTATTCGTCGAGGAAGGCGAGGCGGGTGGTGTCGGTGACGCGGTCGATGAACAGGGTGCCATCGAGGTGGTCGATCTCGTGCTGGAAGACGGTGGCGAGGAACCCTTCGGGTTCCAGGTGGCGGGGCGTGCCGTCGGGCTCGTAGTAGTCCACGGCGATGTGGCGCGGCCGGGCAACCTCCCCGCGCAGCCCGGGTACGGACAGGCAGCCTTCCCAGTAGCGTTGCGGGGTTGGGTCCAGCACGGTCACGGTCGGGTTGACGAGGACCAAGCGGCCGGTCGGCACGGCTCCGGGGTAACGGGTATTGCCCGGCTGGATCTCGATCACGGCTACGCGTAGCGGAACGCCGATCTGGGCAGCAGCCAGGCCGAGGCCTTCGCTGGCGTGCATGGTATCGACGAGGTCGTCCACCAGGGCGTGCAGCCCAGGGCTGTCAAAGTCCGAGTCGGGTACCGGGTCGCAGACGCGACGCAGATCGGGGTGCCCCATGCGCAGAATACGGCGAATGCTCATGGAAACGATGGTGCCACGGCGCCGCATCTTCCGCTGCTGCGGGAGATGCGCGATGGAATCGCGTGTTAGCTGGAAGGCGTCCAGCCATGCCCGGCATGCCAGGTTTCCCGAAACACCGCACGTTGTTTGATCGCGCGCAGCGGACGCGACAGGAACGCTCGCAGATCCGTTACTACATCGGAAAGCGGGAGGTGTGCCAGGGTGTTTTTCTTCAGGAATGCCTGCCACTGGATCTGCTTCGATCGGTCCTGTGCGAAGTCGTCGCTCAGGCCGAACGGGGTACCTTCCGGCAGCGGTGTCATGCGGCGTTCGAATGTCGCGTGAATGGCCTGGTACAGAATTTCGCCTTCGAAATCGGCATAACGCGACAAGACCCAGAGATCGAAGTAATCCTTCATACGACTGTTGGCGATGCCAAGCGACACCAGGGCCTCCAGCTTTTCGGCGACAACGGTCGAGCGGGGATAGGCGCGAAGCCTGGGGGCAGGCATGTCGGGCAAGATCACCGGGAACTCGATGGCGTCGGGGCCTGGTGTCACGGCATCGCCAAAACCCACGTCGATCTGCGTGTGACAGCGCGCACCGTCCAACAGCCCTATCAACGTGATCCGCACACCGGAGTAGCTGGCCTCCTTGCGAATCGCCTCCGCGCGTACCGAGTCGGCCTGAAAACGGATTCCATCGTCCTGCTCCACCGAACAGACATCCCGAAACACAGCCTCAAGATGTGGCAGCTCGGCTGACCCAAGGCCCAGGAGGTCGGCATCACGCGTCGGTCGGTGCGGGATGTCGAACCACAGATCGAACAGCAAGGCGCCCTTGAGAAGGAACTGGTCTGCATGGGAGGAGGTGCTCAGGCGATAAAGGAACCGTTCAAGGGCATAGCGGGTTAGGGAAACCCTGATCCATGTACACGCTCGCGTTGGTGTCCCAGGTTTTCCGAGACAAGGCGCGGTGCGCAGCCGGTAGTGGCTCTACCCGCAAGCGGCGTAATGCAGGATCGGGGAACCTGGGGTGCCAACCCCGAGGGGCTCGGCCGCTTTTGCGCGGGAACGGCGTTGCGGCTCCCTTGTGCAGAATGACTGCACGGCAGTCGCCGCGCCTTGTTCGCACGCAAAAGCGACTCGAGCGCGAGCGTGTACATGGACCAGGGTTTCCCTGGTACGAGGTTGTAGTCCTGCTTGTGGTTTCGGGCGTTTTCGAGCAGTCGGGCACGCACCGAGGCAGCGGGGTTTTTGGGACTCACGTCAGGCTCTCCAGATAAGGGCGCATGACATTGCCGACCCGGCACAGCCTGGCAAACTGCCAGAGTTCGTCCATGCGCACCCGCTTCTCACTCCAGGCCTCGCGCAGGGCCTCCAGAGCGACATCCAGGCCAATCTTGTTGCGGTACTTGAAACAGTCCGCGACCGTCCTGGCAATACCGGTGACGCGCACCGGAACCCCTTCGATCAAGTATTCCTCGACGCCTTCGGCAAGAAGAGGATCGGAAAAGCGGACAATACGCAGGGCCGGGTAGTCGATCCGGGGAGCGCGGGCCTTGTTGGGGATGGCAAGCCAGACCTCGAATGGCGACTGGGTGGTGAGATTATGGAAACGCAATGCCGAGAGCAGGCACACCACCGCTCGCGGATGCTTGCGCGCGGTCTCGGCCAGCGCGGTGTGTTCCGAGACAGGACGGTCCGGCAGCGCATAGAGGCCGCGCGCAACCCGCGCGAGCATGCCCTGACGGACGAGACGCGTCAGCGCAACTCTTGGCAGGCCCAGTGGTTCCAGGTCGCGCGACCGGATCAGTCCGCGTTTGCGCGCGAGATCGAGGATGGCTTCTGCGCTATTGCCCATGCCGGCATGCTGTTCCGTTATGCCGGTAGAAGTCAATCACTACCGACAAAAAGAAACACCCTGATTGTCCACGACCGCGAGCGACGGATACGGTGCGGCGTCGCAGATACGACGCAGATCACGGTATCCACGGGCAGGATACGGCGGACGCTCATGGGAAGGATGGTGCCACGAAGCCGAGGCTGACGTTGGTACGGGGATACCTGCCGGAGAGGAACGCTGAAACAGGACGTTGCCCAGATGGGGTTATCGGCTGTGCGATGAGGAAGACACCCATCTTTCTGGCTGCCGCCTAGCCGTACTCGGCGCCCGCGTCAGGAGCCCGACCTTGATATACCATATTCAGTATGCATACTCTATTTGGTATGTGGGAGATCTTTGAACACAAGAGGGTAGAAAAGAGCCTGGCGGCCGCCCCTCCAGAAGTTCAGAAGCGGTACGAGAAGTGGAAGGACATCGTCACCATCTCCGGTCCGCAGGGGTTGCGGCATATTCGGGGCTTCAACGACGAAGCCTTGTCCGGCAAGTGGAAAGGCTTCCGATCGTCTCGACTGAATATCCAGTACCGCGTCATTTACCGGGTGGAGAAAGACAAGGTGCTCGTTGAAGTCGAGAAGGTAACTCCCCACGATTACGGGAGGGCGTGACATGAGTGATTATCGCAAGGCTAAGAAGAGGGTTGAGGTTTCGGTTGGCGAATCGGTCCGGATCCTGCGTGAGCTTCAGGAAATGAGCCAGAACGATCTGGCGAATGCCTCCGGGATCCCCCAGTCGACCATTTCGGCCATCGAGAATGACCGTGTACGTCTCGGTGTTGATCGTGCCAAGGTCCTGGCAAGGGCATTGCGCTGCCACCCCGCCGTACTCGTATTCCCGGGCTGGGATGTCGAGCATGAATCGGCCGCATAGCCATCAAGCCATTCGGGAACACGCAAAGTCAGCAGGGCACCAGGTCGCAGACGCGACGCAGCTCGGGCGGCCCATACGCAGACACGGCCAACGCTTATTGATGGGGAGGATGGTGCTACGGGAAAGATAATGGTGGCCGGGGACGGAATCGAACCGCCGACACGGGGATTTTCAATCCCTCGCTGATACCGTTTCCTGCGTTAACCGGAATTAGTCAAAACGCTATATTTCAGTGTTTTACCTGCGTTGCAACCGCAAAGCTAACGCGGGATAATCAACCCGAATTGCCCGAATCTGCTTACACAGTGCTTACACGGCGCTTACATGACCCCCCGGGGGCGGCCCTGGCGGGGGGCGGGCTCACGGAGCAAGCCCACACCCACCCCCTCGCTCCAGCAGACCCCTTCCCGAAAATTTCCCGTGAAAATCGGGCAGGGGGGCAAAACGAAAAAGCCCCACCGGTGCGCCAACACCGGCGGGGCTGCTCACCACCGAACCTGTGCGGAGGTTCCAATGGCTACCAGCAATGCTACTCGCGTCCGGCTTACCCGTGAACGGCTGAAGGCGTTCACCTGCCCCCCTGAACGCCGCCAAGCCTTCTTGTGGGACTCGGAGGCGCCCGGCCTGGGGCTGCGCGTCACCAAAGCCGGTGCGAAGGCGTACATTTTCCAATCCCGCCTACACGGGCGCTCCCTGCGCGTCACCATCGGCCCGGTGGGGCACTTCGAGACCGTTGAAGATGCCCGAACCGAGGCCCGGCGGCTGGCGGAGCTGGTGCGGCAGGGGGTGCACCCCGAGGATGACGCGAAGGCCAAGGCCGCCGAGGCGGAGGCCGCAAGGGCGGAACGCACCCGGGCCACGGTGACACTGGGAGATGCCTGGACGGACTACGTGGCCGAACGGTCGGGGGAGTGGAGCGAGGCGCACCGGCACGACCATGACCGCGCCATGACGGCACCGGGGCTACCCCGCCGCCGGAGCCGCCAGCCCACCACCGCGGGTGCGTTGTACAGCCTGCGAGGGGAGCGGCTGCGGGATCTCACCGCCGAGAGGCTGGCCCGGTGGATGGAAACCGAGAGCGCGAAGCGCCCCGCCGTGGCGGCCCGTGCCTTCCGGCTGCTGCGCACGTTCCTGAACTGGGCCGCCGAGCATCCCGACTATCGAGGGCTGGCGGACACTAGCGCGCTGCTGACCGGTGCGGTGCGGCGCAAGGTGCCAAGGCAGAAGCCGAGGGATGACGTGCTCCAGCGCGAGCAGTTGGCCCCCTGGTTCGAGGCGGTGCGACGGATCACCAACCCGGTGGCATCCGCCTACCTGCAAACGCTACTGCTCACCGGGGCACGGTCGGGGGAACTGGCCACCTTGCGGTGGGATGACGTGGATTTCCAATGGCGCGCCCTCACCATCCGCGACAAGGCCGAGGGGGAGCGCACCATCCCCCTCACCCCCTACGTGGCGGCCCTGCTGGCGGGGCTGCCCCGGCGCAATGGCTGGGTGTTCTCCAGTCCACAAAGTGAGTCGGGGCGCATCGGAGCGCAGACGCGAGTGCACACCCGCGCCGTAGAGGCCGCCGGACTGCCCCCGGTGACACTGCACGGGCTACGCCGCAGCTTCGGCACCCTGTCCGAGTGGGTGGAGTGCCCGGTGGGGATCGTGGCGCAGATTCAGGGGCACAAGCCGAGCGCCATCGCGGAGAAGTATTACCGCCGCCGCCCCCTGGACCTGCTGCGGCAGTGGCATGTGCGCATTGAGGGCTGGATGCTGGAGCAGGCCGGAATGGGGCAGCCCGAGTACGGCACCGGGGAACGGCTACGGGTGGCGAAATGAACGAGCGCAATCTCCCCGAGTACGTCACACCGGCTGAGCTTCTCGAAGTGGTGGGTGATGACCTGGAGGCGCTGTGCTGGCTGCGCGGTTTGCTCCCAGAGAACAAGGCGGATGCTGCGGAGTTCTATCGCAAGTATTGGCCGGACGTGCTTCGCGGGTTCGAGGAGATGCGCCAACGCTTTGAGGGCGGGGAAAGTGCGGCACTGCTCGAAGCCATCGAGACGGCGGCGAGTGTGCGGGTTCCGCTACCCGAGTGGATTGCCGGTGGCTTCAAGCAGGCATGGGGGCGTTACACCGAGGCAGAGGCACGAACCCTTGGGGAATCCTTTGGAGTGGAGCGGCCAAAGGGCTGGAATCAAACCAAGAACCGTCAACTGGGTTACATGCCCCTGATCCAACGGCGCTTCGAGGCGCTCACGAAGGCTGGTCTGAAGACTGGGTTGAACGCGGGGCCATGGCGGACGGTTTACGAGCAGATCGCCGCCGAACTGGCGGACCCCGAAATGCTCGCGGACAAAGACAATCCTGCGCCGGACCCGGAGATGGCGGCCCTTTTTGCTCCGACCCCTGAAGGTGCCAGCGTTGGCGGACTGAAGCCGCTACACGTCTCCGCAACGTGGGTCAGGGACAACCGCGCGCCAGAACCGCACAGCACCCCCAAGCCGGACGACTGACACCCACCCGGCCTTTTCGGCATTTTCTCGAAACGTTCCGAAAGCCTCGCCAAGCACCGGTATGGATTCTGAATGCGTCACCCGAACAAACGGAGGCGCATTGATGGACACGCACACCCACCCCCTTGGTCTTTCCACCACCGAACTGGCCCGAAGCATCGGGCTTGCCCCTGACTCGATCCGCGTTCACCTCTGCCGCCGTGGCAGCTACTTCGGCCTGGTGCCAGACCGCCTTCCGAATGGTCGGCTGCTCTGGCCTGCCGACTCCCTGGAGCGGCTGAAGGCGAAAGCCGAGGCCATGCCGCCGCGCCCCGTACCGAGCCGCAAGGCCGCAGGGGGTGAGTGATGCTGGAGGAAAAGAGTGACTCCACCCCGGTGGGGGCCGGGAATGGAGTCGAAGCCAGCACAGGGGGTGCGCTGAACTTCGAGGATACCACTGCCGCCCCGGTGGTAGTGAAGGCCGCCAAGCCGGACCCGGACAACATCCCCGAGGCGTTGAAGGCACTGCCGCACTGGGTGCCGTACCGGCGCCGTGAGAAGGGCGGCAAGGTCACGCCCTTCGGCCAACCGAAGCAGGACAAGGTCCCACTACAGCCGCGCCACCCCTTCGCGCCTGCCAGCACTGCCAATCCGGATCATTGCGGCAGCTTCGAGGAGGCCCGGGAAGCCCTGCGCCAATGCCCGCAGACCGATGGACTTGGGCTGGTGCTGACGCACGCCTGGCTGGACGCCCCCGACCTGGTGGCGCTGGACTTTGACGGCCTGCGCGACCCGCACACGGGGGAGATCGCCCCGGACAAACTGGCCGAATGGGAGACCATCAAGGCGGTCGGCAGCTACACCGAGGTCAGTCCGTCCGGCGAAGGCTTCCGCGTGTTCTGCTACGGGGGCGTTGGCGGCGCTTTCAATCACGGAGGTGTGGAGGTATACCCGGCGGGCGGTGCGGCCCGTTTCGTGACCGGCACCGGGGCGCACGTCGAAGGCTTCCCCCTCGAGCCCCGGCCCGTGCACAACCTGGCCGAACTGCTGGCGACGTACCGCCCCGCTGAAAGACCCGAGGCGGGGACCGGGGAGGACTCCGGCCTGCCCAAGGCCCCACCGCAGATCCCCGGGGACGTGCCCGAGCGCACGGCGCTGGATCTGGCGGATGGATGGCTGCGCTTCCTGGAGGACTGCGACCAACCGCCGGAGCATTTCGAGGGCGACCGTTCCCGTGCGCTCCAGAGCCTCACCACCGCCCTGCTGGCAAAGGATCTGGAGCCCGCCGAGGTGCTGGGGGTGCTGAAGCACTCGGACGCTTTCCGGGTGGCGCTGGATCACCGGGGACAAAACGAGGCCAAAGCGGTGCAATACCTGTGGGACGGCATCCGGAAAGCGGCGGCCCGTAACCCCGGTGCCGTGGCGGTGGGCGAGGACTTTTCTGACCTGGATGCCGTGGAGCGGGAGGAGCGACCGGACAACCGGCCCACGTTCCGCGTGGTGCGCCTGGACGATCTGGAAAGCGCCGAGGCACCCGCGCCGAGGCATATCCTGTCGCCGTATATCCCCGCAGGGACCGTCACGCTGCTCGGGGCGCATGGTGGGGCGGGCAAATCGACGCTCGCGCTTCACCTGGCGGTCTGTGTGGCCTTGGGACGGCCTTTCCTGGGCTTCCCCGTGGAGAGGCGCCCGGTGCTGTTTTTCAGCGCCGAGGACGGCGCGGACGTGGTTCGCTGGCGACTCCAGCAGATCACGCGAGCGATGGGGGTAGACCCGGCGGAGTTGGCGGAGCATCTGAAAGTTCTGGACGCCACCGAGGGGGACCCGGTGCTATTCCGGGAGGTGTTCGAGGACGGGGCGCGCAGAGGCGCCACGACACCCGCCTTCAAGACCCTGGACCGGGAAGCGGTGGAGCACCGCGCGGGGTTGGTCATCATCGACAATGCGTCCGATACCTTCGACGCCAACGAAGTGGAGCGCGCCCGGGTGCGGGCTTACATGCGGGCACTGGCGGGGATGGCCCGGCGCACCGATGGCGCGGTGCTGCTGCTGGCGCACGTGGACAAGAGCACCGCCAAGGCCAGCGGCAGCCGCCAAGGCAGCCCGGAGGGCTACAGCGGTTCCACCGCCTGGCACAACAGCGCCCGCTCCCGCCTGTTCCTGACCGCCAGCGGTGACGGCCTCACCCTGGAGCACCAGAAGGCCAACCTGGCGACGAAGGCGGCCCCGCTCGATCTCGTGTGGGAAGGCGGCCTGCTGGTCCCCCGCTCGGATTCCGAGTGGGTGGCGGAGGAGGCCGACCTGAACCGCCAGCAGGATGAAGAGGACGTGCTGAACGCCATCCGCGCCGCGATGGACTCCGGGGAGGACATTCCCACCGGGCGCGCCGGCCCCGGCACCACCCACCACGTGCTGACCCGATACCCCGACCTGCCGGAGCACTTGCGCGGGGGCGGAGGGAAGCGGCGCTTCTGGGAAGCCCTGGCCCGACTGGAGCGCGCCGGAAAGATCCGCCGGGAGGAGTACCGCAGTCCGCAGCGCAAGCCGAAAGAGCGATACGCGATCTGCGCCGGTTCGGAGCGCGCCGGTTCCGGGGAGGCAAGCGAATGAACACCGGGGGGCGCCAGTCTCTGCGCCAGTTCTGCGCGCGCCTTTCCCCCACACCCCCTGGGAACTGGAGCGGCGCAGGGGCGCCGCCCCTGCTCCAATTTGCGCCGGTTCCGAACTGGCGCAGAACTGGCGCAAACCGGCGCAGACGGTTCAAAGCCGATGCCCCCCGGTGTTGTATCCCGATTTCGGGCGCCGCCCCCGGCTGGGGTTTGGCCCGTGAACCCAGACACCGGAACCCCGGTGCAATCAAACCAAAAGAGGAAAACGCCATGAACCACGAGTACCCACCTATCCGTCCCCAGAACCGCCGAGTACACGAGCCGCCGGAGGTCCGAGACCACCGCCGCGCTCGAGGCATGTTCTTCATGGTCTGGTGTCCCGAGACCTGGGCGCCCGTCTCGAATTACGGGGATGCGCAGGAAGCCTATCAGGAAGCGATGCGGCTGAAGATGCTGTACCCCGAGCAGGACTTCTACGTGATGGCCGCCATTGCCCGTTTCGAGGATTCGGGCTTTTACACAATCGACGCCCACGGGAAGCGGAAACGCGTAGACGAAGCCTGGAGGGTCTGAAGATGGCAGCGAAACCCATAACCCGAGCCGCGCACGCGACCATCCGGAAGGCCGGAGGGGAAGCCTATGTGTTCGGGCAGGTGGCCGAGGGCCGGACGCTGAAGGCGATTGCTGAGGATCTGGGGATCTCCCGCCAGATCCTCAGCACCTGGTGCAACCGCCCGCAGCGCAGGGACGCGCTCACCCGTGCGAGACAGGAGGCCGCCGGTGCTTTGATGGATGAGGCCCTGGCGATCACCGACAACGCCGAGGAGGACGCGACTGCGCTCCAGAAGGTGAAGCAGCAGGCTGACCTGCGTAAATGGCTGGCGGGCCGGTTGTCACCGCAGCAGTGGGGCGACTCCGGCCCCGGTGTACAGGTGAACATCGGGCAGCTTCACCTGGACGCCCTGCGCCACCAGCGGCCCGTGATCGACGTGAAACCGGAACCCGAGGGGGGACGGGAGGATTAGGGGCGCAGTGACACCGGCGCGCCCCCGGTGCTACGTTGAAAACGCACCCGAGGCAGTTGCAGCTACCCCGGGCGCTTCCCACAACGTCACTGCACAGGAGTAGACGCCATGAGCAGCACCGATGCTATCACCCCCGCCGCGCACCTTCTCGACCTGGGGGAGGCGCGAGACCTGGCGCTTGAGATCCGAGCCGGGTGCAAGGCGATTGCCAGCCATACCGACCCCGACACCGCCGCACTGCTGAAGATGGTGGCGCATAGCGCCGACCGACTGGCGGGGGTGCTGGAGGAGGCCGCGCCGGAGATCCAGCCCTAGACGGGAGCGGAATGAGCCACGACCAGCGGCCACCAGTCGAAGACTTCGCGGACAAAGCGGCAGCTTTGCTGGTCTCCGTCGCCTTCGTCTTCGGCTGGCTATGGCTGGCGGGAGTGCTGGGGTATCAGCTTTGGCACTGGCTTCAGGAAGGGGAGTGGTTGCCGCTCCCGTTCCGGTTGGCGCTCGAATTCATTGGCCTGAACGTACCGGCCCCTGTGGAGATCGAGGGTTGGGCCGGTCTTTCTCGACTGCTGGAGTGGGCGATCAATCTGCCCATGTCCGTGATGGTGGGGCTGGCGGTGTTCGCGGTGGCGGTGCTGGTGAACGGGATGGTGCGGCGATAAGCCCAGCGAACACCGGTGCCGATGAGGCGGCGTTGCTTACATAGTGCTTACACGGAAGCGAAGGCTTGGAAGCAGGGGCGCGGCGGATCCCGCGTAAGCCTTTGAAAACTAATGGTGGCCGGGGACGGAATCGAACCGCCGACACGGGGATTTTCAATCCCCTGCTCTACCAACTGAGCTACCCGGCCATACTGCGGGGGGATTCGTCCTGCGGACGAAGGGCGGTATTAAAGCGGCCCGGCGCCGCCACGTCAAGCATGCCGGGCCGGTCGCCGCTGAAAAGCCCGGATCAGGAGGCGTTCGGGTCGACGAAGCCTTCCGGCTTCTCGGAGCCTTCGCCGAACAGGAACTTTTCCATTTCCTCTTCCAGGAACTTGCGCGCCTTGGGATCGACCGGGGTCAGGCGGTATTCGTTGATCAGCATGGTCTGGTGGCTCAGCCAGGCCTGCCAGGCTTCCTTGGACACGTTCAGGTAGATCTTCTTGCCCATCTCGCCGGGATAGGGCGGGAAGTCCAGGCCTTCGGCCTCTTGCCCGAGTTTTACGCAGTTAACGGTTCGTGCCATTGCCGGGATCCTTGTCGTCGTGCAGATAACGCTGGATGGGGGCCGGGATGCCGACCGCCCGTGATGTGCCGGGTTTATACCAAATCACCCTGTCGCCTTCCATGATCCCACACGCGCCAGCCGGGAGGTCGAAGGGGCGGATGCGCAGATCCAGGCGGTAGTGGCTGAAGCTGTGCTGCAGACCGTGATCGGTGGCGGCCGGCGCGGCGCCGGGCCACTGGGCCAGCACCCAGTCCTCCAGGGCTTCGGGGGTTTCGGCCTCGGGCAGGCTGTAGAGCCCGCCCCAGATGCCGTCCTGCCCGCGCCGGACCAGGGCGATGCCCTCGGGCGCGCGCAGGCACGCGGCCCAGCGGGTGCGGGTGGGGAGGTCGCGGCGTGGTCGGGGCGAGGGCAGCGTAGCGGTCAGGCCCTGCTGCGCAGCGCCACAGTCCTGATGGACGGGGCAGGCGCCGCAGTCGGGCCGGCTGCGGGTACAGAGCAGGGCGCCCAGGTCCATGATGGCCTGGGTGTAGTCGGCGCAGCGCGTGGTTGGGGTGCGCGCCTCGGCCTCGGCCCACAGCTCGCGCTGGACGGCCGGGCTGCCGGGCCAGCCGTGGATCGCCGCGTGGCGCGCGAGCACGCGCTTGGCATTGCCATCCAGGATGGCCTCGGGCGCATCATGCGCCTGGGCGATGATCGCAGCGGCGGTCGAGCGGCCGATCCCGGGCAACGCCTCCAGGCCCTCGCGTCGGGCGGGGAAGACACCCCCGTGCTCCTCGACCACCACCTGCGCGGCCCGGTGCAGGTTGCGCGCGCGGGCGTAGTAGCCAAGACCCGACCACTGGTGCAGCACGGCATCCTGCGGCGCCGCCGCGAGGCTCTGCACGTCGGGGAAGCGCTCCATGAAGCGGAGGAAGTAGGGGACGACGGTCTCCACCCGGGTCTGCTGCAGCATGATCTCGGAGACCCACACCCGGTACGGGGTGCGCGGGTGCTGCCACGGCAGATCCTGGCGGCCGTGGCGGTCGAACCAGGCCAGCAGCCGCTCGGCGAAGGCGTTCATGGACGGACCGGGCCTGGCGGCGCCCGCCCGGGAGGCGGGCACCGGCGGTGATCAGCGGCTGCGGAAGCGGTCCAGGAGCCGGTCGGACTCCTGCTCGATGCGCTCGCGGGCGCGCTCTTCTTCCTCGTCCAGGCGTTCGCGGACGCGTTCCTCTTCCTCGCGCACCCGTTCGCGGGCCTCGTCCTCGTAGCGACCGCGCAGGGCGTCCTCCAGGTCGAGACGGAAGCTCGGGTCGGTGAAGGTCCCGCTGATGCGGATGGGCAGCGTCACGCCGCGCAGGTCGTCCAGTTCACGGCCGCCCTGGCCTTCCAGCGTGCCTACCACTGTCGTGTTCACGCGGTAGTCGAGGCTGTCGTCGTTAAGGTCGGCCTGGCCTTCGCCGCGCACCCGCAGCAGGGGCGAGCTGGCGGCGAGGTCGTCGTTGCGGACTACGCCGTCGCGAATGGTGAAGCTGCCGGCGAGTTCGCTGAAATCGGTCTGGTTGGGCTCGTCCTCTTCCAGCTGTTCACCGCGCAGGCGCGCCTCGGCGCGGCGGATGATCTGGGCCACGTTGATACCGCGCACCGCGCCGTCCTCGAAGCGCATGTTGCCGGAGCCGTTCAGGGCCCCTTTCAGCTCGCTCAGGAGCTCGCCGCGGGTGCTGATGTCCAGCTCCAGGTTGCCGGTACCCATCAACCGCGCGTCGTCGCCCTGGAAGTCCTCCAGCAGGGCGCCAATATCCAGGCCCTGCAGGTCGGCGGCCAGTTCGTAGCGCGGGGCATCGTGGCGGGCGTCCAGGCGCAGGCGGCTGGTCAGCTCGCCGTCATAGGCGGCGGCGTTCAGCGGCTCGATGTTCCAGTCGCCGGCCTCGCCCCGGATCTGCAGCTCGATGTTGCGCAGGACCATGCCCATCACGTCCAGGCGGTCCAACGCAGCGCGGCCGTCCACGTCGACGCTGCGCAGCGCCTCCAGCGGCAGCTCGATGGCGAGGTCCTCGTCGGCATCGCGTTCGCCGTTGCCGTTGTCGGTACGCGCCTCTTCCACCTCCGGCGGCAGGTAGCGGTCGAGGTTCAGGCGTTCGCCGGAGACATCGAAGGTGATCTTCGGGCGCTCACCGCGGCCATCCCAGCCGGCGGATCCGCTCAGCATGGTGTCGTCCACGGTCACCAGGAACGGGGACATCTCCAGGGCCTGGAAGCTGCCGCTGGCCGAGAAATCGAACGCGACGCGCGCGAGGGCGTCGGGGTCGTTGGTCTGCGGCGCCTCCAGACCCAGATCGGTCAGCACGTCCTTCAGGTTGACGGTGTTGGTACGCATCTCGGTGCGCACCTGCGGCACTTCGCCATCCAGGTCGGACAGCTCGGCGAACCCGGTCAGACGCAGATCGGAGACACCCAGCGTCAGGCGCTCGAAGCGCAGGGTCATCGCGTCGGCCATCTCCAGCCCCACGTCGCTCTCCAGCGTCATGCCGACGGCGCGCGGCAGGCCGCCGCCATCCAGACCCAGGGTCGCGTTCAGGCGGCGGACGGAATAGCGCTCGTTGAGCAGGTCGACATTGAGCAGGCCGCCCAGATCCAGGGCCAGCTCCACCGGCTCGGCCAGGTCGCCGCCCTCGGCACGCACGACCGCCTCCAGGTCGAGACGCGTCTCGATACCCGGGCGGAAGCGACCGACCTGCAGCTCGAACGGCTCCAGGGTCGCCTGCATGCCGGACTCGCGGTCATCCCAGTGCACTCGGGCGTTGGTCAGGGAGATCCCGGCCACGTCGATGCGCTGCAGGGCCAGACGGGTCTCGGTCTCGGTGCGCTCGTCGTCATCCGCGCCCACGGCCTCGTCGCGGGCGGCGCCGGCGTGATCCAGCAGGTCGTCCCAGTTGTTGCGGCCCTGTTCGTCGCGCGCCAGGTTCAGGCGCACACCGTCGGCCTCCACGCGCTGGACCTCCAGCTCGCGGCGCAGCAGCGGCATTACCGCGACCGCGACATCCACCACATCGACCTCGGCGAACGGCTCGTCGCCGAAGCCCTCGGCGTTGCCGAAGCGCACCTCTTCCAGGCGCAGCCCGAGGCTGGGGAACAGGGTCAGACCGATCGGCCCGGACAGGGTCAGTTCACGGCCGGTGGCCTCCTGCACCTCGGCCTCGATGCGCTCCTTGTAGTCATTGGCATCGAAGGTGACCAGCAGGTACGCGGCCACGATGATGGCCAGCAGGATCAGGACGGCAATCAGGCCCAGCAGGCGCTTGATCCATTTCATTCGGAATCTCCTTTCGGTTCGGCCCGCCAGGTGCCACTGCGGCCCCCGCGTTTCTCCAGCAGGCGAACACCATCAATTTGCATGCCGCGATCCACGGCCTTGCACATGTCATAGACCGTCAGCAGCGCGGTGGACACGGCGGTCAGCGCCTCCATCTCCACGCCGGTCTGCGCGTGCACCTCGCAGGTGGCCTGTACGCGCACGGCGGTATCTTCCGTCTCCAGCTCCAGGGCCACCCGGGTCAGGCCGATCGGGTGGCACAGCGGGATCAGGTCGCCGGTCTTCTTGGCCCCCATGATGCCAGCCACCCGGGCAATGCCGAGGACGTCCCCTTTCGCATGGCGGCCTTCGCGGATGCGCTGCAGGGTATCCGGCTGCATATGGATGCGCCCCTCGGCGACCGCCACGCGGTGGGTGACGGACTTTTCGCCAACATCGACCATGTGCGCATGGCCTTCGGCATCGAAGTGAGTGAATTCGTTCATGATGGCTATAATGCTTGACTCGCAGCCATGTTTACAGGGGCCGGAATGACCGTACACGTTCACTATTTCGCGCGTCTGCGCGAGGAACTGGGCCGCCCGAACGAAGAGGCGGAACTACCCGCCGGCGAAACGACCGTTGGCGGGCTGTGGCAGCACCTCCATCAGGAGGCCCCGCCGGAACGCCTGATGGCCGCGGTCAATCAGGAACAGGCCAGCCTGGAGACGCCGGTGCGCGACGGGGACGAGGTCGCCTATTTTCCGCCGGTAACCGGGGGCTAGGGTGGCGGTCGAGATCCACACCGACGACTTCGACCCCTGGGAGATCGTCCGGCAGGCCGAGACGGCCATCCCCGCGAACGCGCGTGGCGCCGCCAGCGTGTTCGTCGGCCGCATGCGCGATTTCAACGAAGACGAGGACGTGACCGGGCTGTTCCTGGAGCACTACCCGGGGATGACCGAGCGCGAGCTGGAACGCATCGTCGCCGAAGCCGAGGCGCGCTGGCCGCTGCTGGGCTGCCATGTGGCCCACCGCGTGGGCGACGTGCGCCCCGGCGACGCCCTGGTGCTGGTGGCGACCTGGTCGGCCCACCGCGTGGCCGCCCGCGACGCCTGCAGCGACATTCTGGAACGCCTGAAGCACGAGGCCCCGTTCTGGAAGCGCGAGACCCTCACCGACGGCACCCAGCGCTGGGTGGAGAAAAACACCCCGGGCTTCTGAACGCCCTCCTGTAGGAGCCTGCCTGCAGGCGAAGCCCCTGCCAAAGCCGGACACGGGCAGGAGCATTCGCCTGCAAGCAGGCCCCTACAGGGGACGGGCCAGGGCCTCGGGATTCCCGCCCGCATACGTCCCTACACCCTCGTCAACCCGGCCGCGGCGAAGCGGAGAACCGGGGTGACGAGACATGGGGGTTGCGCGATGGAAGCATTCTTGTGGGAGCGGGCTTGCCCGCGAAGCCCCCGCCCGCGTCCGGCTTTGGCAGGAGCATTCGCGGGCAAGCCCGCTCCCACAAAAGCCGTCGCCGGTAGTGATCTCACCTACCTCAGGGTGAGGTAGAGGGTCTGGTTGCCGCGGCGCAGCTGCAGTTCCAGGGTCTGGTGGGCGGCCAGTTGCTGCGGCAGGTCGGCCAGGCGCTCGATGCGCTGGCGGTTGATCGCCAGCAGCACGTCGCCGGGGCGCAGCCCGGCCCGCGCCCCGGCGGTGCCGGGCTCCACCGCGATGACCGCCACGCGGCTGCGGCCGTCGTTTCCTGTGGTCTCGGACAGGCGTACGCCGTCGAGCCGCGGGTGGATGGCCGCCCCCTCGATGCGCCGCTCTTCCGGGCGATCCAGTCGCGCGACGATCTGCTGTTCCGTCCCGTCGCGCAGGATGTCCAGATCCACCTCGGACCCGGCGCGCAGCAGGCCCAGGCGGTTGCGCAGGTCGCTCGCGCTGCGCACCGTCTGGCCGTCCACCCGCAGGACGATGTCGCCGTGGGCCAGGCCGGCGCGCTCGGCGGCCGAGCCGCGCACCACGCGGGTGATCACGGCGCCCTGCGAGAGGTCCAGACCGAAGGCCTGGGCCAGCGCCGGGGTGAGGTCCTGCATCTCCACGCCCAGCGCGCCGCGCTCGACCCGACCTTCGGCCAGCAGGTGCTCCTGGATCTGGCTGGCCATGTTGGCGGGGATCGCGAAGCCGATGCCGATGTTGCCGCCGCCCCGCGCGAGGATGGCGGTGTTGATGCCGACCAGTTC
Source organism: Thioalkalivibrio sp. ALE31 (assembly GCF_000377405.1). Lineage (GTDB taxonomy): Bacteria > Pseudomonadota > Gammaproteobacteria > Ectothiorhodospirales > Ectothiorhodospiraceae > Thioalkalivibrio. The sequence continues at coordinate 137,521 of NZ_KB905024.1, forward strand.
GCCGCGCAGGTTGACCAGCGCCCCGCCGGAGTTGCCCGGGTTGATTGAGGCATCGGTCTGGATGAAGTCCTCGAAGCCGGCGCCACCCAGGCCGCTGCGGCCCAGGGCGCTGACGATGCCGCTGGTTACGGTCTGACCGAGGCCGAAGGGGTTGCCGATGGCGACCACGAAGTCGCCCACGCGCAGGGCGTCGGAGTCGGCCAGCGGGATCGCCTGCAGGTCCTCCGCGTCGATGCGGATCACGGCGACATCGGTGGCCGGGTCGGTGCCTACCACCTCGGCCTCGTACTGGCGGCCATCAAAGAGCGTGACCAGGATGGTGTCGGCGCGGGCGATCACGTGGCTGTTGGTCAGGATGGTGCCGGCCCCGGCATCCACGATGACCCCGGAGCCCAGGCCCTGGCGCTCGCGTTCACGCGAACGCTCGGGGACATCGAAGAAACGGCGGAAGAAAGGATCGTCGAACAGCGGGCTGACCGACTCCACCACGCGGGCGCGGGTGGCGATATTGACCACGCCGGGGATGGTCCGCTCGAGCATCGGTGCCAGCGATGGCAGCGGCTGGCCGTCCACCGCGGCCGGTAGCTGGGCGGTGGCCGGTGCGGCCCCGAACAGGGTCAGGGCCAGGATCAGGAGGGGAACAAGCCGACGCATGGGCGCTCCTCGAACGGGGTTCCGGTTATCAGGGCGCCAGGTTGGCGCGCGGGGCGAAGGACGACTTCTCGGCCATCTTGCGGTACCAGTCGCCGGCCTCTTCCTCCGGCGGCACCTGCACCATCAGCTTCAGGTAGAGATCCCCCGGCGGCTTGCCCGGCAGGCCCTTGCCCTTCAGGCGCATCTGCTTGCCCGACTGCGAGCCGGCCGGAACCTTCAGATTGACCCAGCCATGCGGCGTGGGGACCTCGATGGTCGCGCCCAGCGCGGCCTCCCAGGGCGTGATCGGGATCTCGCGGTAGAGGTTGCGGCCGTCCAGGGTGTAGCGGCTGTCCGGCTTGACCCGGATCTCCAGCAGCAGGTCGCCGGCGCCGCCACTGCCGACCCCCGGGTCGCCCTGGCCGCGCACGCGCAGGCGCGAGCCGTCCCGGGCCCCGGCGGGGATGCGTACACGCTGTACCCGGCCCTCGGCATCGTTGACCGACACCTCGGTGCCCTTGAGCGCCTGGTCCAGAGTGATCTCCACCCGGCCCTCGCGGTCGGCCCCGCGCATGTTGAAGCCGGCCCCGCCCGCACGGCGGCGACCACCGCCCATGCCGCCGCCACCAAAGATGGAGTCGAAGAAGTCCGAGAAGCCGCCGAAGTCGGCCCCGGCTCCGGCGCCCCCGCGGGCCCCGCCGTGCTGGGTCCAGCCGTCCCAGCCGGGCGGCGGGCGGAAGTCCTGACCCTGGCGCCAGTTGGAACCGAGCTGGTCGTAGGCCTTGCGCTTTTCCGGATCGCCCAGGGCCTCGTACGCCTCGTTGACCTCCTTGATGCGGGTCTCGGCGTCCGGGTCCTTGCTGACATCCGGATGGTACTTGCGCGCCAGCTTGCGGTAGGCCTTCTTGATCTCGTCCTGGCTGGCGTCGCGGCTCACACCGAGGATCTTGTAGTAGTCCTTGTATTCCATTGCGTTCCTCGAACGATTGCGTCCTCGGGTGACACCCGGATCCCGCCTGCGGTCATGGCGATCATGATAGCCGGGATGCGGCTGCCACCCAGGGAGACACTAAACCGCGCCTCCTCGGGGCCTAAAAAACCGGGCGCCACCACGGGAACCCCCGGGGCAGCGCCCATGTTGCGCCCGGTCAGGGATATCCTGCCGGGCCGGTGGGGCCGGATCAGCTCTCGATCTGGATCCGGCGCGGCTGCACGCGGGCCTGCTTCGGAATGCGCACCTCCAGCACGCCGTTCTCGCTGCGCGCGGAGATGTTCTCGGCGTCGGCTGTATCCGGCAGCGAGAAGCGGCGGAAGAAGGTGCCACGCACGCGTTCGATGCGCTTGTAGCCGTTCTTCTCCTCTTCGCTGTCGTGCTTGCGTTCGCCGCGCAGGGTCAGCACGCCGTTCTCCATGTGCAGCTCGATATCCTTCGGGTCCACCCCGGGGATATCGGCATGCAGCACGTAGGCATCGGTCTCTTCGCGGATATCCACCGCGGGGGCCCAGTCGGAGGTCGCGGCGGAGTCCTCGGTGCCGGGCATGTCCGGCATGCGACCGAGTTCGCGCGACAGTTGGCCGAGCAGGCTGAACGGTTCGTAACGGGTCATGGTCATGGCGTTCCCTCCTTGTGCGGGTGTCATCTGACTCACCCATAGACGTAGGGACACATCCCGCGTTTTCAAGGGCCTGGGGGCAAACCCGTTACGCGAGACGGCGAAACTCGCGCAGCTTGTAATCGTCGTCGGTGACCAGCTCGAACACGCCGTGTACCCCGCGCTGATCCAGGTGGCTGCGCAGCAGCCGGGCGGGGAATTGCACGCTCTCGCCGCTGTCGGCCTGGGCGAAGACCACTGCGGCGCGACCCGTGTAGTAGTCCTCCATTTCCTGGCGCGAGATGGCCAGACGCAGGCGAAACCGGCGCATGGGCTATTCCAGGTTCTGCACCTGCTCGCGCAGCTGCTCGATCAGGACCTTCATCTCCACGGTGGCGCGGGTGATCTCCAGGTCATGCGACTTCGACGAGATGGTGTTGGCCTCGCGGTTGAACTCCTGCATCAGGAAGTCGAGCCGCCGCCCGCTGGGGCCGCCCTGATCCAGGACCTCGTGCACGGCCGCCACATGGCCGTCGATGCGGTCCAGCTCCTCGGCAATGTCCATGCGCTGGGCCAGCAGGGCGACTTCCTGCTCCAGACGCTTCGGATCCAGATTCAGGTCCAGCTCGTGAATCCGGGCGAGGATGCGGCCGCGTTGCTCGTCCAGCATCGGCTGGCGCCGCGCGCGAATCGCCCGGGCGTGCTCGGCGAGTGCGTCCAGGCGCGAGCGCATGCCGTCGGCCAGGGCCGCGCCCTCGGTCGTGCGCATCGTGACCAGGGCCTCCAGCGCGTCGTCGAAGCCCGCCAGCAGGGGCTGCGCGAGGCTCTCGCCGACATCGGCGTTGCCCTGGAGCACACCCGGCCAGCGCAGGACGTCCAGCGGCGAGACCGGCGCCGGGTTCGGCATCATGCGCTCGATGGAGGCGCAGGCCCCGATCAGCGCCCGGACGCGCTCGTGATCGAAGGCCTCCGGGGCGTTGTCGGCCTGGCCTCGGTCGCGCAGGACCGCATCCACCTTGCCGCGCGCCAGGCGGGCCTTCAGGCGGCTGCGCACCTCGGCCTCCAGCGAACGCAGGTGATCGGGAAGATGGATACGCAGCTCGAGATAGCGGTGGTTGACGCTCTTCAGCTCCCAGTCGAACACGCCCGCGTCCAGGCTCATCGCGTGCCGGGAAAATCCGGTCATACTAGTGATCATGCGTCCCTCCATGGTGATCCCTGCTGCGTGTGGCGGTGGCGGCCCGTATACTGCGCCCCACTCAAATCTAGCAAGGATCACAGCATGCGACCCAGTGGCCGAACAGCCGACGCAATGCGCCCCGTGCGTTTTACCCGCCATTTCACCCGCCACGCGGAGGGTTCCGTACTGGTGGAGTTCGGGGACACCCGGGTGCTGTGCAACGCCACGGTGGAGTCGCGCGTGCCGCCGTGGCTGAAGAACAAGGGCCGCGGCTGGGTCACCGCCGAATACAGCATGCTGCCACGCTCCACCCATGACCGCATGGTGCGCGAGGCCGCGCGCGGCAAGCTGGGTGGCCGCACCATGGAGATCCAGCGCCTGATCGGCCGCTCGCTGCGCGCGGTGGTGGACCTAGAGGCCATGGGCGAGCGCCAGATCATCGTCGACTGCGACGTGATCCAGGCCGATGGTGGTACCCGCACCGCCTCCATCAGCGGGGCCTACGTCGCCCTGTACGACGCCATCCGCAAGGCGCGTGAACAGGGGCTGATCCGCAAGGATCCGCTGCACGGCCAGGTCGCCGCGATCTCGGTGGGCATCTGCGGCGGTGAACCGGTACTCGACCTCGACTACGATGAGGACTCGCAGGCCGAGACCGACCTGAACCTGGTGATGAACGAGGCCGGGGGCGTGATCGAGATCCAGGGCACAGCCGAGGGCCACGCCTTCCGCCGCGACGAGCTGGACCAGATGCTGGACCTGGGCGAGAAGGGCATCCAGGAGATCTGCGAGGCCCAGCGCGCCGTGCTGGCCGAGGGCTGATCATGGGCGATCCGCGCCGCGTCGTCCTGGCCACCGGCAACCCCGGCAAGCTGCGCGAGATCCGCGCCCTGCTGGAACCGCTGGGGCTGGCGGTCGAGGCACAGTCCGAACACGCCGTGCCCGAGGCCGACGAGACCGGCCTGACGTTCGTGGAGAACGCGATCCTCAAGGCGCGCAACGCCGCCCGCCACACCGGACTGCCGGCGATCGCCGACGACTCCGGGCTGGAGGTCGATGCCCTGCACGGCCAGCCGGGGATCTACTCCGCGCGCTATGCCGGCCCCGATGGCGACGACGCGGCCAATAACGCCAAGCTGCTGGAGGCACTGGCCGGCGTCCCGCCGGAACAGCGCGGCGCACGGTTCCGCGCGGTCGTGGTGTACCTGGAGCATGCCGAGGATCCGGCGCCGATCATCGCCCAGGGGGTGTGGCCCGGGCGCATCGCGGAACAGGCCAGCGGCGCCGAGGGCTTTGGCTACGACCCCCTGTTCTTCGTGCCCCAGGAGGGCTGCACCTCGGCCGAGCTGCCCCCGGAGACCAAGAACCGCCTGAGCCATCGCGGTCAGGCCCTGCAAGAACTCGGGGGCGCCCTGCGCGAGCGCATGGGCAATCCGCCGGCCTGACAACCCACGCCGTCCGGCACCGGGGCCACCCGGAGAGATCGCCACGGCGCTGCGCGCCTCGTGATGACGGGGACTTCCCGTCGTTGCGAGGCTCCACAGGGGCCGTGGCAACCTCCCGACGACACCCCGGCGCATGTTCGGACCCGCGTCGGGGCCAGGCCGGGGAGATCGCCACGCGCCTGCGGCGCTCGCGATGACTGTGCTTCCTGTCCCCGTCATCGCGAGGCGCGCAGCGCTGTGGCGGTCGGCAGGGGACCACCGGCGCGCAAGGCCGCAATGGCGGGACTGGGCCCTTTCGACGCCACCCGCCCCCTCGCCTATGCTTCGCACATGACTGCCGCGTTGAACCATCCGCCGCCCCTGGCGCTGTACGTGCACCTGCCCTGGTGCGTGCGCAAGTGCCCGTACTGCGACTTCAACTCGCACGAGCCGCGCGGCGAGCCGCCCTTCGATGACTACGTGGGCGCGCTGCTGCGCGACCTGGAAGGCCAGCTACCGGATATCTGGGGCCGGCGGCTGGAGAGCGTCTTCATTGGCGGCGGCACCCCCAGCCTGTTCCCGCCGGAGGCGCTGGATGCTCTGCTTTCCGGCCTGCGCGCCCGGCTGCCGCTGCGACCGGACTGCGAGGTGACGCTGGAGGCCAACCCCGGGACCGCCGACCGCGCCTACTTCCGCGGCTACCGCAAGGCGGGGGTCAACCGGCTGTCGCTGGGCATCCAGAGCTTCGACGACGCGATGCTCGCGCGCCTGGGGCGCATTCACGGTGCGGCAGAGGCCCTGAGCGCGGTGGAGCATGCCCGTGCCGCCGGCTTCGAGGCGATCAACCTGGACCTGATGTTCGGTCTGCCGGGGCAGTCGGTCGCGGCCGGGATCGCGGATCTGCAGGCGGCGATCGAGCAGGACCCGGGACATATCTCCTGGTATCAGCTGACCCTGGAACCGAACACCCTGTTCGCGGCGCGCCCGCCCGAGCTGCCGGAGGATGCGACGATCGAGGAATTGTTTGCCCGCGGCCAGTCCCATCTGGCGGCGGCTGGCTATACTCGATACGAGGTATCCGCCTATGCACGTCCGGGGCAGGAATGTCGGCACAACCGCAACTACTGGACCTTCGGCGATTACCTCGGCATCGGGGCCGGGGCCCACGGCAAGCTGACGCAGGTCCATCAGGGCGCGATCCTGCGCCGCATGAAGCCGCGCCAGCCCGAGGCCTGGCTGGCCGCGCCGCAGACGCACAAGGATCAGGCCGTAGACACGGCGGAGCGGCCTTTCGAGTTCCTGCTGAACGCGCTGCGGCTGGTGGAGGGCGTGCCGGCCGCGAGCTTCGAGGCGCGCTGCGGCCTGCCACTGGCGATGCTGGAACCCGCACTTTCGGAACTGCGCGCGGACGGGCTGCTGGTCGCGGATCCGGAACGGCTGCAGGCCACGGAACGGGGCCTGGCGTTTCTCAACAACGTGCTGGAACGTTTTCTTCCGGAAGGGACACCGCAGGACTCGGTTGCCACGCCGATCGCCTGGCCCGCAGGCCGGGAGGAGGGTCGATGATGCGTCCCGTCGAGTTTGTCGGTTTTGCCTGCCCCTGGTGCGGCGAGCCCGGCGAGACCACGGTGGACATGGTCAGCAACGACCGCGAGTGGATCGAGGACTGCGCGGTGTGCTGTGCCCCGATCGTGTTCCGCCGCGAGGATGCCGGCGACGAGGAGATCCCGCGCATCGAGGCCCGACGGGAGGGCGAGTGAGCGAAGCGCCGCCCTATACCCCGATTGCCTGCGAGCGCTACTCCGAGCTGGAGCTGGCGATCGTGCGCGGGCAGTTTCTGCGCACGCACTGGCGGCGCGGCGAGATGGACCGGATCGCGATCGTGCGCCCGCTGGACCTGCGCACCCGGCGCGGTGCCGAATACCTGATCCTGCGCGACACCGCGGGCCGCCGGCAGTGGTGGCGCCTGGACCGCCTGATCAGCTTCGAACCCGTCTCGGGCTGAACACCAAAAGGCAACCTACAGGAAGGCATAAAGACGGGAAGAACGGATCAAAATGGGCCTGTAACAGCCTCCGACGATGGACCGACCCATGAGGCCTCGGCCCTGCCCGGATACCCCTGAAACCTTCTGTTCTTCGAACCTTCCTGTAAACCGCCCTTGCCTTTCGAGGCAGAGGCGGCCATGGCGGGTCGCAGCGTGGGAAACACTGATTAATGTGCCCGCTCGCGTTGGCACCCCAGGTTTTCCGAGACAAGGCGCGGTGCGTAGCCGGTAGTGGTTCTACCGGCAAGGGCCGCAACGCAGGATCGGGGAACCTGGGGTGCCAACCCCACAAATCATTGAAAGCAGGGGCTCGGCCGCCCGTTGTTATCAGAAACGGGCGCGCGCACGGCGTTGCGGCTCCCTTGTGCAGAATGACTGCACGGCAGTCACCGCGCCTTGTTCGCACGCACAAGCGACTCGAGCGCGAGCGGGCACATTAATCAGTGTTTCCCTAGCTGCGCTTCATCTGGTCGAAGAATTCGGAATTGGTCTTGGACGACTGCATGCGGCCGAGCAGGAATTCCATGGCCTCGATGTCGTCCATGCCGTGCAGGAACTTGCGCAGGATCCAGAGCTTTTGCAGCTCGTCCGGGGCGGTCAGCAGTTCCTCGCGGCGGGTGCCGGAGCGGTTCACGTTGATCGCCGGGTAGATGCGCTTCTCGGCGATGCGGCGCTCCAGGTGCACCTCCATGTTGCCGGTGCCCTTGAACTCCTCGTAGATCACCTCGTCCATCTTGGAGCCGGTATCCACCAGCGCGGTGGCGAGGATGGTCAGGCTGCCGCCCTCTTCCACGTTGCGCGCGGCGCCGAAGAAGCGCTTCGGGCGATGCAGGGCGTTGGCGTCGACACCGCCGGTCAGCACCTTGCCGGAGCTCGGCGCCACGGTGTTGTAGGCACGTGCCAGGCGGGTGATGGAGTCCAGCAGGATGACCACGTCGCGCTTGTGCTCGACCAGGCGCTTGGCCTTCTCGATCACCATCTCGGCGACCTGCACATGGCGCTGGGCCGGCTCGTCGAAGGTGGAGGAGACGACCTCGCCCTGGACCATGCGGTCCATCTCGGTGACCTCCTCCGGGCGCTCGTCGATCAGCAGTACGATCAGGTAGCACTCGGGGTAGTTCGCGGCGATGCTCTGCGCGATGTTCTGCAGCATCAGCGTCTTGCCCGCCTTGGGCGGGGAGACGATTAGGCCGCGCTGGCCCTTGCCGAACGGCGCGACGATGTCGATCACGCGGGCGGTGATGTCCTCGGTGGAACCGTTGCCGCGCTCCATGCGCATGCGCTCGTTGGCATGCAGAGGGGTCAGGTTCTCGAACAGCACCTTGTGCTTGGCGTTCTCCGGCGGCTCGAAGTTGATCTCCGAGACCTTCAGCAGTGCGAAGTAGCGTTCGTTGTCCTTGGGCGGGCGGATCTTGCCGGAGATGGTGTCCCCGGTGCGCAGGCCGAAGCGGCGGATCTGGCTGGGCGAGACGTAGACGTCGTCCGGGCCGGCCTGGTAGGAGCTGTCGGCGCTGCGCAGAAAGCCGAAGCCGTCCGAGAGGATCTCGAGGACGCCGTCGCCGTAGATGGCCTCGCCGCTCTTGGCGTGGGCCTTGAGCAGGGCAAAGATGATCTCCTGCTTGCGCGCGCGGGACATGTTCTCGATGCCCTTTTCTTCGGCGAAGGCCACGAGATCGGCAGCGGACATCCGCTTCAATTCGGTCAGATTCATGCGTGGGGTGCTGTATTCAACGTGGATGATCGGCGACCGGGGGTGGCCGCACGGATTGACTGGAAGGAGGCAGGGAATGGCCTGGCGGCCACTCGAACTCGTTCGATGGTAAGCGAGGCGGCGGCCCGGGGCAAGCCCGGAGAAGCCACGCGCCTGCGGGGCCTGGCGGTCGCCCGCCAGACCCGGGTGTTACAGGTGCTGGTCCAGGAACGCCGTCAGCTGCGACTTGGACAGGGCACCGACCTTGGTGGCCTCGACATCGCCGCCCTTGAACAGCATGAGCGTCGGGATCCCGCGGATGCCGTACTTCGGCGGCGTGGACGGGTTCTCGTCGATGTTCAGCTTGGCGACCTTCACCTTGCCGGCGTATTCTTCGGCGATTTCGTCCAGAATGGGCGCGATCATCTTGCAGGGGCCGCACCATTCGGCCCAGTAGTCCACCAGGACGGGCTGATCGGCCTTCAGGACGTCCTCGTCGAAACCGGCGTCCGATGTGTACACAATTTTGTCGCTCACTCCGAGCCCTCATGACTTGGGTTGGGGGAGCAGCCCGCACCGCCGGCTGCACGGCCCTTACTATCGACGATCAGCGCCGGACAGTTCAAGTAACACGCAGGACCCGAGGAACCCCATGACCGAGACCGCGCAGGACACGACCCGCTTCGATCAGCTCGATCTGCCCGAACCCGTCCAGGCGGGCATCCGCGCGACCGGCTTCGAAACCTGCACCCCGATTCAGGCGCAGACCCTGCCGATCGCCCTGGCCGGGCGCGACGTCGCCGGCCAGGCGCAGACCGGGACCGGCAAGACCGCGGCCTTCCTCATCGCGACCTTCAACCGGCTGCTGCGCCAGCAACCCTCGCCGAACCGGCGGCCCACGGACGTGCGCGCCCTGATCCTGGCCCCGACCCGCGAACTGGCGATCCAGATCCACAAGGATGCCGAGTCGCTGGGCGCGGAGACGGGGCTGAAGCTGGCCCTGGCCTACGGCGGCACCGGCTACGACACGCAGCGCGAGCAGCTCGAGGCCGGGGCGGACATCCTGATCGGGACACCGGGGCGCATCATCGACTACTTCAAACAGAAGGTCTTCGGCCTCAAATACACCGAAGTGGTGGTGCTGGACGAGGCCGACCGCATGTTCGATCTCGGCTTTATCAAGGATGTGCGCTTCCTGATGCGCCGCTGCGCACCCCCCGGCGAGCGCCTGTCCATGCTGTTCTCGGCCACGCTGTCCTACCGCGTGATGGAGCTGGCCTTCGAGCACATGAACAACCCGGAGAAGGTCCAGGTCGAGGCCGAGACCCTGACCGCGGACCGCGTGCGCCAGGTGATCTACTACCCGGCCAACGACGAGAAGATCCCGCTGCTGCTGGGGCTCGCGCGTGACCTGGAGCCCGAGCGCGCGATCGTGTTCGTGAACACCAAGCATGGCGCCGAGAAGGTCTGCGACTGGCTGAACGCGAACGAGCAGAAGGCCGCCCTGCTGTCGGGGGACGTGCCACAGCGCAAGCGCCAGACCCTGCTGGAACAGTTCGCCTCCGGGGAGTACCGCTTTCTGGTGGCGACCGATGTCGCCGCGCGCGGGCTGCACATCCCCGCGGTCAGTCACGTCTTCAACTTTGACCTGCCGCAGTCCGGCGAGGATTACGTGCACCGCATCGGGCGCACGGCCCGCGCCGGCGCCGAGGGCGACGCGATCAGCTTCGGCTGCGAGGACTCGGCCTTCTACCTGCCGGACATCGAGAGCTATCTGGGCGAGCGCATCCCCACCGCGAGCGTCGACCCCGAGCGGCTGTTCCAGGATGCCGTGAAACCGAAGCCGCGTCCGCGCAAGCCGCGCGACGATCGGCGCGGAGGTGGCCGGGGTGGCCCGCGCTCCGGCGGCGGGCGCCCGCAGCGCGGCGGCCGAAACTGACGCAGACGCGCCGCACCGGGCGCAGGGGAAAATGGTGCCGGCGAGAGGAGTCGAACCTCCGACCTATCGATTACGAATCGATTGCTCTACCAACTGAGCTACACCGGCGAAGCGCGACATGATAGCGGGGGCCGGGATCGACCACAATCCGGCGGGGCCGGACGACCGGATTCAGGAGCGCCGGCTGCCCACACGAATGACGACATCCACACCCTGCAGTTCCTTGCCTTCCGGCAGCGGGGGCAGGTCGGAGATGTCGATCCGCGCCGGGTCCACGTCTTCCAGTTCCCCGGTATCGGTATGGAACAGGTGGTGGTGCGGATTCAGGTTGGAGTCGTAGAACAGCTTCGCGGGGTCGATCAGGACCTCGCGTACCAGGCCCTTCTCGGCGAACAGGTTCAGGGTGTTGTAGACCGTGGCCTTGGAGACCCGCGAGGAATGCCGCACCAACTGCGCGAGGATCTGCTCGGCGCTGAGGTGCTGATGGCGGGCGAACATCACGCGGGCAATCTCGACGCGCTGCTCGGTCGGGGAAATCGCATGTTCGCGCAAGAGCTCGCGCGCCGCTTCGACCGACAGCAGATCCGGATTGTGGGAGTCGATGTTCATGATTCCGAAGATATAACAGGGCTCTGGAGCAAGTCCATATCCCGCCCCTGAGACAGGTCAAGGCGATCGATACGGCCGGGAAGCCTGATAGAATACGAAAAGATGGAGCGGGTGATGGGAATCGAACCCACATTAAGAGCTTGGGAAGCTCCCGTTCTACCATTGAACTACACCCGCTTGAGCCGGCGATTGTAGGCCTTGTCGGCCTCCGGCTCAACGGCCCTGAACGCCGGACGAAGAACCATGCAGATCCAGCTGAACGGCGAACCCTTCGAGCTCCCCGACGATCGCGAGGCCACGCTGGCCACGCTGATCGAGGCACGCGGCCTCGGTGGCCGGCGCCTGGCAGTGGAGGTCAACGAGGAGCTGGTGCCGCGCAGCGAACACGCCGCGCACCCGCTGTATCCCGGCGATCGCGTGGAGATCGTGCAGGCGATTGGGGGCGGATGAGTCCGAGCCCCCGTCCGTAACTACTTTCAACGAAGGAATTACCATGACCGAACCGGCCGCCGCGTCTGCCGACGATCTCTTCCGCGTGGGCTCGCGCGAGTTCACCTCCCGCCTGCTGGTGGGCACCGGCAAGTATCGCGACCTGGACCAGACCCGCGATGCCATCGAGGCCAGCGGCGCGGAGATCGTGACCGTCGCCATCCGCCGCACCAACATCGGCCAGAATCCGGACGAACCCAACCTGCTGGACGTGATCTCGCCGGAGCGCTACACGCTGCTGCCGAACACGGCCGGCTGCTTTACCGCCGAGGACGCGGTCCGCACCTGCCGCCTGGCACGCGAGCTGCTGGACGGGCACAACCTGGTGAAACTGGAGGTGCTGGGCGACGAGAAGACCCTGTACCCGGACGTCTTCGAGACCGTAAAGGCCGCCGAGACCCTGGTCGCCGAGGGCTTCGACGTAATGGTCTACACCACCGACGACCCGCTGCTGGCGAAGCGCCTGGAAGAGATCGGCTGCCTGGCGATCATGCCGCTGGCCGCGCCGATCGGCTCCGGACTGGGCATCCAGAACCGCTACAACATCCGCGAGATCGTCGAAAACGCCACGGTCCCCGTGCTGGTGGATGCCGGCGTCGGTACCGCATCGGATGCCGCCATCGCGATGGAGCTGGGCTGTGACGGCGTCCTGATGAACACCGCCATCGCCGCCGCCGACAACCCGGTGATGATGGCCTCGGCCATGCGCCACGCGATCATCGGCGGGCGCCAGGCCTTCCTTGCCGGGCGCATGGCGCCACGCCGCTACGCCTCGGCCTCCTCGCCGCAGACCGGCCTGTTCTTCAGCTGAACATGGACGAAACGATCGATTCCGCTTCCGACGGCAGACCGGTCTACCGGCGCATACGCAGTTTCGTGCGCCGCGAGGGCCGGCTGACGCCGGGCCAGCAGCGCGCGCTGGACGAACTGCTGCCGCGCTTCGGCCTGCAGCTCCCGGAGCCTGCCGCGCCGCTGGATCTGGCAGAGGTGTTCGGGCGCACGGCACCGGTCACGCTGGAGATCGGCTTCGGCGACGGCGAGAGCCTGGCCGAGCAGGCGGACCAGCAGCCGGAACGTGACTTCATCGGCACCGAGGTGCACCGGCCCGGGGTCGGGCATCTGCTGCGCGAGGTGGAACAGCGCGGGCTGACCAATGTGCGCGTCAGCGACGCCGATGCGGTGGAACTGCTGGAGCACTATCTGGCGCCGGGCAGCCTGGACTGCGTACAGGTGTTCTTCCCCGACCCCTGGCACAAGAAGCGCCACCACAAGCGGCGCCTGATCCAGCCGGCCTTCGTGCGCCATCTGGCGACGCGTATCCGGCCGGGCGGGCGGCTGCACCTGGCCACCGACTGGGCCGAGTACGCCGAGCACATGATCGCGGTGATGCAGGAATGCGCGCCGTGGTTCGCGCCAGACGGCCCGGTTCCGGCCCCGGGTCGGCCACCGGAACGCCCGGTGACGAAGTTCGAGCGCCGCGGGGTCGGCCGCGGCCATCAGGTCGCCGATCTGCTCTACCGGCGGACGAACGAACCCGCCTGAGGCCTCAGGGAAACACTGATTTCAGGGTTTCCCTGAGGCGTTCTTGACCACCAGCACCGGGCACTCGGCCCCGCCGATCACGCGCTCGGAGACGCTGCCCATCAGCAGGCGCTTGAGGCCGGTGCGGCCATGGCTGCCGAGCACGATCAGGTCGCGCTGGTCGCGCCGGGCGATCTCCACCAGCGCGAGCTCCGGCCGGCCTTCCTCGGTGGTGGCATCCGCCTTCCGGCCCTGCTCGCGCGCCTCGCCCTGCAGGCGCTGAACCGCCTCCACGCCCTCCTGGCGGCGCTCGTCGCTCTGGCCCGGTACCGCCACCGTGGCGATCGTCAGGGGCAGGTCGCAGTAACCCGCCAGCTCGATCGCGGCCCGTACCGCCTGGTCGCCCAGGTCGGAGCCGTCGGTCCCGACCAGCAGCCCGCGGTGCGGGGCCTCGGCACCGCGCGGGACGACCATCACGTTGCAGGGCGCCAGACCGATTACCTTGCGCGTGGCGTCGCCCACCATCAGGCGTGACAGATCGCCCCGGTCACGCCGGCCGATCACGATCAGGCCGGCCTTGTACTCCTCGGCAATGGCGACGATCTCCTGATGCCGGTCGACCCCGTGGCGCAGGATCATCGAGGCGTCGATGCCCGCCTCGCGGGCGCGCTTCTCCAGCGCATCCAGATCGGCCTGGCCGGCCACGCTCGCCTCGTGGCTGCGCGGCGGCGACAGGGCGTCGTGCTGGGTGTCCGTTGGAATGATGCGGGCGACCACCAGGCGCGCGCCGCAGCGCTGCGCCAGGTCCAGCGCCACATTCTCGGCGGCTACGCTGAATTCGGAACCATCCGTCGCCAGGACAATGGTCTCGAAACGGCACAGCGGGGCATCGGATTCGGACATACGGGGTCTCCACCTGGACTTTTTGCTCAGCATAACCGACATGCCGGCAAACGCCAGCACGGCGAGTGCCATGGCGCAGCCATCCACGGCGCGTTTTTTGCGTCCGTGCCCGCGGGATGAAATAATCCCGCGCTTTCAAGGGAAAGGCGGAACCCGTTTCCTCCGACCCGCCTCGGCGCCCGCGCCCGGCGCGCGTCCCCTTCGGCTTCCGGCCACGCGCCGTCCGGCGCGGGTCTTCAGGACACGACTGGAACATGGAAAACCTTACGCTGACCACCGAGATGATCGTGGTGCTCGCGCTGCTCGCGTTCACGATCTTCCTGTTTGTATCCGAAATCATCCGGGTGGACCTCGCGGCCATTTCGGTGATGGTGCTGCTGGGCCTGCTGACGCTGGTGCCGGGCCTCGGGATGCTGGTCGGCCAGGAGGAACTGTTCAGCGGCTTTGCCTCCAACGCGGTGATCTCGATCATCGCGGTGATGATCATCGGCGCCGGCCTGGACAAGACCGGCGTCATGCACAAGGTCGCGGCGTTCATCATGCGGGTGGGCGGCACCACGGAGAAGAGCATCATCCCGACGGTCTCCGGCACGGTCGGCGTGATCTCCAGCTTCATGCAGAACATCGGCGCCGCCGCGCTGTTCATGCCGGTGATGAGCCGCATCTCCAACCGCCTGAACATCCCGCTGTCGCGCCTCCTGATGCCGATGGGCTTCGCGGCGATCGTGGGCGGCACCATCACCCTGGTCGGCTCCAGCCCGCTGATCCTGCTGAACGACCTGCTGCCCTCCGACATGGAACCGTTCCAGCTGTTCGACGTGACCCCGATCGGCCTGGCCCTGCTGGCCACGGCGATCATCTATTTCGTGCTGCTGGGGCGTTTCGTCCTGCCCTCGGTCAAGACCAAGTCGGCGCAGCGCGAGAACGCGCAGGACTACTTCCAGCGCGTGTACGGCCTGTCCTACGAGATCCACGAGCTGTTCGTCCCGGAGAACGACCCGATGGTCGGGCGCACGGTGGCCGAGATCGAACGCGAGACCGGCATCGCGATCGTCGGGACCTACGTCCGCGACGAGCTGCGCATGGCGCCGTGGACCGGCTACGAGATCCAGGCCAACTCGCATCTGGCGGTGCTGGCCAGCCCCGCGCGGATGGAAAAGCTGTGCGAGGGCACGCGCAAGCGCCCCTCGACGAATCTGGACGTGTTCGCCAACGCCCTGGACAGCGGCCGTTCCGGGGTCGCCGAGGTGGCGATCGCGCCGGGCTCGAACCTGGCGGGCAAGACCGTGACCGAGCTGGCCATGCGCCAGACCTACGGGCTGTCGGTGATGCGCATCCAGCGCGGCAACGAGACCTATGGCGAGGGCCTGCGCGACATCCCGCTGGAACCGGGCGACATCCTGGTGGTGCACTGCACCTGGGAATCCCTGGCGCGCCTGGAACAGGATCGCGACTTCGTGGTGATCACCTCGGACTACCCGCACGAGGAACTGCGCCCCTCCAAGGTGCCGCATGCCCTGTTCTTCCTGGCGTTGACCGTGGGCCTGATCGTGTTCACCGACCTGATGCTGTCGGTGGCCCTGCTGACCGGCGCGCTGGGCATGATCCTGACCGGCGTGATCAGCCTCGACAGTGCCTATCGCGCGGTAAGCTGGAAGACGGTGTTCCTGCTCGCCTCGCTGATCCCGCTGGGGATGGCGGTGGAGAACACCGGTACCGCGGCATGGATCGCGCAGAACACGCTCGACATGCTGGGGACCGTGCCGCCCTGGGTGCTGCAGGCGACGATCTTCGCGCTGGCCACGTTCTTCACTCTGGTCATGTCCAACGTCGGCGCGACCGTGCTGCTGGTGCCGCTGGCGATCAACTTCGCGATCGCCGCGCAGGCCGCGGGCATGGACGCCGACCCGCGCGTGTTCGCGCTGACCGTCGCGATCGCGACCTCGAATTCCTTCCTGATCCCGACCCACCAGGTGAACGCCCTGATCATGGGCCCCGGCGGCTACCGGGTGAAGGACTATATGAAGGCCGGCGGCATCATGACCATCCTGTTCGCCGTGGTCGCCATGTTCATGCTCAATCTGATTTTCTAGGCTTTCTTTCAACGACCTTTGTGCAACCCGTTTGCAAGGAGAAATCCCATGTCCCAGAAGCATCCCGTGATTGCGGTGACCGGTTCCTCGGGTGCCGGCACCTCCACCGTAAAGCGCTCCTTCGAGTCGATCTTCCGTCGCGAGCAGATCAACCCGGTCGTGATCGAGGGCGACAGCTTCCATCGCTATGACCGCAAGGCGATGAAGGAAGCCATGCAGAAGGCCGCGGACGAGGGCAATCACCACTTCTCGCACTTCGGCCCGGAGGCCAACCTGTTCGATCGCATCGAGGGCCTGTTCAAGACCTACGGCGAGACCGGCCAGGGCGAGAAGCGCTACTACCTGCATTCCGACGAGGAAGCCGCGCAGCACAACCAGCGCCTCGGCACCAATCTGGGCCCGGGCGAGTTCACCCCCTGGGAAGAGATCCAGCCGGGCACCGACCTGATGTTCTACGAGGGCCTGCACGGCCTGGTCGTGGACGGTAACGTGAACGCCGCGCAGCATGTGGACCTGGGCATCGGCGTGGTGCCGATCGTGAACCTCGAGTGGATCCAGAAGATCTTCCGCGACAACGCCGAGCGCGGCTATTCCGCCGAGGCAATCGTGGACACGATCCTGCGCCGCATGCCGGACTACGTGAACTACATTACCCCGCAGTTCGGCTACACCGACATCAACTTCCAGCGCGTGCCGACCGTGGACACCTCCAACCCGTTCATCGCCCGTGCGGTCCCGACCCCGGACGAGTCCATGGTGGTGATCAGCTTCAAGGACCCGACGAAGTTCGGCATCGACTTCCCCTACCTGCTGAACATGATCCCGGACTCCTTCATGTCCAACCCCAAGACCCTGGTGGTCCCGGGCGGCAAGATGAGCTTCGCGATGGAGGTCATCCTCGGCCCGATCATCCACGACATGCTGTCGCGTCGCGGCTGATTTGCCGGGAGGCGCCCGCCCGGCGTCTCCCCGGCTCCCGGGAAGTTCCCCAGCCCCGCTCCGGCGGGGCTTTTTTCGTTTCGGGCCCGCCATTCCGCTAGGATTCAGGCTTTAACGGACAGGACGGAGTAGGCGTGTTCGGACTCTTCGGGCCGCGGCCGGCCCAGCAGATGGAGCGCTTTCGCGGCCGCTACACCGGTCGCTCGCTGATCGTTCACCAGGGCTTCACCGGCGACTGGCTGGAGGAGCTCCTGAAGCAGCCGGGCGGCGGCGGGCACTTCCGCATCGACAGCCGCCCGCTGCCACGACGGCGGCCGAGCCCCGTGGAGTGGCTGGTGCAGACCCATATCCTGCCACTGGAGCTGCCGCAGCCCCTGTTTCTCGACGTGCGCGAGGACGCCATCCTGGTCCGTCACCTGATGCGCGGCGACCACGCGGTGCATCCCTCGGAAATCGCCTGGTTCCTGGAAGAACTGGACACCCGCCACCACGCCCGCCTGGTCTTCACCGAAGACGGCGGCCTGAACGCGCACCCCGGCCTGCCGGTCGACGACAACGAGGCCCTGAGCATGCTGGAGCAACTCGGTTTATGACCAATGCCTTTCGCAGTGCCACCGCCCGCGGCGATGAACCCCGGGCCCTGGCCGACGCCCTGATCGCCGAGCTGGGCGAACAGCCGCCGCGCGCCGGGGATCAGGTGCGGGTCGGTTTCATCTACCTCTCCGATGCGCTCAGCCGCCACGCCCGCACCCTGCTGAAACACCTGCGCGAGGGGCTGGGGGTGGATCACTTCGTCGGCGGCATGGCCATGGCCGTGATCGGCCCGCACGACGAGCTCTACGAACAGACCGGCGCGACCCTGATGATCGGCGAGTTTCCGGCCGCCAGCGTCCGCGTGATCTATCACCCGGTGCGCGGCTTCGACGAGCTCGTGAAGGAACTCGACGGGTTCCTCGACCCGCAGACCCCGGGCCGGCTGATCCTCAACGCCGACCCGCGCATGGAAGGGCTGGAGGGCATCCTGACCGAGATCGGCGAGCGCACCGCCTGGTTCGCGACCGGCGGCGTCAACTCCGGGGACGACGGCGTGGTGCAGATCGCCGACGGCGTCGCCGCCTCCGGCATCACCGGGCTGGCGCTGCGCGACGATGTCCCGATCGCCGCGCGCCACAGCCAGGGCTGCACGCCTCTCCCGGGCCAGCACGAGCTGACCGAGACCTGGCGCAATATCATCGTGCGCCTGGACGGCCAGCAGGCCCTGCCGGCGTTCAAGGGCATCATCGGCGATGTGCTGTCGCGCGACCTGGAGCGGGCACTGGGCTACATCCTGGTGGGCTTCCCGATCCCGGGGTCGGACACCGGCGACTACCGCGTGCGCAACATCATCGGGATCGACCTGGACCAGCAGGTGCTGGCCGTCGGCGAGATGCTCGAGCCGGGCTCGCAGATCCTGTTCGTGCGCCGCGACGGCCAGGCGGCCATCGAGGACCTCGAGCGCATGCTGGAGCAGATCCGCGCCCAGGCGCCCAACGGGATTCGCGGCGCGATCTATGTCTCCTGCGTGGGGCGCGGGCGCCACCAATTCGCCCAGGAAGGCACGGAACTGGGCATCGTGCAGAAACACCTGGGCGACGTGCCCCTGGTCGGCTTCTTCGCCAACGGCGAGATCTTCGCCAACCGCCTGTACGGCTATACCGGGGTCCTGACCCTGTTCACCTGAACCGCCAAGGGGACCGCATGCAATACCGCAAACTGGGACGCACCGAGATCGAGGTCAGCCTGATTGGCCTGGGCACCATGACCTGGGGCGAGCAGAACACCGAGGCCGAGGCCCACGAGCAGCTGGACTACGCCCTCGACCAGGGCGTAAACCTGATCGATGCCGCCGAGATGTACCCGGTCCCGCCGCGCGCGGAGACTCAGGGCCTGACCGAGAGCTACATCGGCAACTGGCTGGCCAAGCGCGGCAACCGCGATCAGGTGGTGCTGGCCAGCAAGGTCGCCGGCCCCGGCATGATCGACTACCTGCGCGGCGGTCCGCAGCTGAATCGCGAACACATCGAGCAGGCCCTGAACGACAGCCTCCGGCGCCTGCAGACCGACTACCTGGATCTGTACCAGGTCCACTGGCCGGCGCGCGCCACCAACTTCTTCGGCCAGCTCGGCTACGCCCACAAGCCGGATGATGCCGCGACCCCGATCGAGGAGACCGCGGCGGCACTGAAGGCGGTGGTCGAGAGCGGCCGCGTGCGCACCATCGGCATCTCGAATGAGACCCCGTGGGGCTTCATGGAGTGGATCCGCGCCCATGACCGTGGCCTGTCCGAGCGCATCGTCTCCATCCAGAACCCCTACAACCTCCTCAACCGCAGCTTCGAGGCCGGGCTGGCCGAGATGGCCATCCGCGAGGATGCCGGCCTGCTGGCCTACTCGCCGCTGGCCTTCGGCATGCTCTCCGGCAAGTACCTGGACGGGGCAAAGCCTGCGGGGGCACGCCTGACGCTGTTCGAGCGCTTCCAGCGCTACAGCAACGAATCCGGCCTGGCCGCCACCGCGGAGTACGCACGTCTGGCGCACGAACATGGCCTGACCCCGTCCCAGCTGGCGCTGGCCTTCGTCAACCAGCAGCCCTTCGTGACCAGCAACCTGATCGGGGCGACCACCATGGAGCAGCTGCGCGAGAACATCGCGACCGTGGACATCACCCTGTCCGACGCCGTGCTGGAGGCCATCGAGGCCATCCACGACCGCTATACCTACCCCTGTCCGTAGGCCAGCCCCCATGAACCTGATCGATACGCATGTCCACCTGGACCTGGACGCGTTCGATCCGGATCGCCCGGCCGTGCTGGACCGCGCCCGCGCCGCCGGGGTTCAGGAGCTGGTCCTGCCCGGCGTTACGCGGGCACGCTGGCCGGACCTGGAGGCCCTGTACCGCCAGCACGCGGGCCTGCATGTCGCCTACGGCCTGCACCCGATCTTCCTGCAGGACCATGCGGACGCGGACCTCGACGCGCTGGAGGCCTGGCTGGACACGCACCCCGAGACCATTGCGGTCGGCGAGATCGGGCTGGACGGCTATCAGGAGGGTCTCGACTGGGACCGCCAGTGGCGGTTCTACACGCGGCAGCTGGCCATCGCGCGCGAACGCGACCTGCCGGTGATTATCCACAGCCGGCGCGCGCTGGACGCGGTGCTGAAGGGCCTGCGCCAGCAACCAGGCCTGACCGGCATCCTGCATGCGTTCATCGGAAGCCCGCAGCAGGCCCGCCAGGCGGCCGACCTGGGCTTCTGCCTGGGCATCGGCGGCCCGGTGACCTTCGAGCGGGCGAAGAAGCTGCACCGCGTGGTGCGCGACGCGGCGCTGGAGACCCTGGTGGTGGAGACCGATGCACCCGATCAGCCCCTGGCCGGACATCAGGGTGAGCGCAACGAACCGGCGATGACGGCCGAGGTCAATCGCCGGCTCGCGGCCCTGCGGGACATGGATCCCGAAGAGATGGCTATAATCACGTCACAAAACGCACGCCGGGTCCTCCGGCTTCCGACCGGTCCCGACGCATGAGTTCCGCCGCCCCCCACAATCCCTACACCGAACGGACCGACCTGCTGCTGGGGCACGAGGTTGCGGCCGGCCTGCGGGACCGGCATGTGTTCATCGCCGGTCTCGGCGGGGTCGGCAGCTACGCCGCCGAGGCCATCGCCCGCGCCGGCGTCGGGCGCATGACCCTGGCGGATCACGACGTGGTGGGCGCCTCCAACCTGAATCGCCAGCTAGTCGCGCTGCGCTCCACCGTGGACCGACCCAAGACCGAGATCATGGCGAACCGCATCCACGACATCGATCCCGACATCGAGCTCACGATCCGCCACGACTTCCTCCAGCCCGATACCGTCGGCGACCTGGTCCCGGAGGATGCCGACTTCGTGCTCGACGCGATCGACTCCATCGTCTGCAAGGCCGCGCTGGTCGCGACGGCCCAGGCGCGCGGGCAGGGCGTGATCTCGAGCATGGGGGCCGGCGGGCGCATCGACCCCACCGCCGTGCGCGTGGGGCCGCTGGCGGGGACGCGCGTGTGCCCGCTCGCGCGCCAGATGCGCAAGCGCCTGCGGCGCCTGGGCGCGCATCTCGACTACCCCGTGGTGTTCTCCATCGAACAGCCGCGCAAGGGCACCGAACACCGCCCGGTGGGGGACGGCGGCCGGCCGCGTTCGGTCAACGGCACGATCTCCTACCTGCCCGCGATCTTCGGCCTGACCGCCGCCGGCCACGTAATCCAGAGCCTGATCGCCCGCGCCTGACCGCCATACACGGCTCGCTCCGTCAGGCCCTGTATCCCCAAGTACCGTCCTGCCCGGTGGGAGCCCGGCCCCTGAGCGAGACGGCGCGGCCCGACCTCATCGGCCAGAGGGCTGGCCTCCTACAGGCCAGGACTACCCCGCCCCCTACGAAGATGCTATTCGTCGAATACCGCCTCGATGCGGGCCTGGATGTGCTGGTCGGCGTCCGGGCCATACTGCGTGCTCGCCGGGTCGAAGCGATCACAGAAGGCGTAGGCAAACTTCAGGTCCTTCACGCCCAGGGCGCCGAACAGGCGCGCCTCGAAGGAATGGTCCTCCGGATTCTGGGTCAGCGTGGGCCAGCCATCCGCCCCCGGGGCCAGCGCCGGGCCGAAGAACACGACACCCGGCAGGTTCTTCAGGCGCAGGGCACAGGTGCCCTCGGTCACCCCGGCCATCGGCAGGAAATCGATGGTGCGCGAAAGGCGCTGCTTGCGGGTGAAGGCGATGTCGACCTCGCCGCCGGCCGCGCGGATCGCCGGGGCCTCCGCCTCGAACGCCAGGGTCTCGAGGCCAGCCGCCCGCCAGGCCTCCAGGTCCTGTGCCCCATGGCGGCTGGGCAGGAACAGGTAGGCGGGCCTGGTGATGGCCCGGATCGCCGCCAGCAGGGGTTCCGAATACGCCGGCGCGTTGACCAGGATCCCGCCCAGTTCGAGGTCGTCGATCAGCCAGACCGCCGGCGAACCATCCCCGATGCGGTAAATGGTCCGGTCACGCAGTTCGACCAGCGGCGCGCTGATCACGGGTTCATTCGCCATGTGCGGGCTCCGATGACGGACGGGCGGGACGCGGCTCGATTCCGGCCATGGTGGTCTCGATCCATTCTTCGGCCTCGGCCAGCACCTCCACCGGCTTGCGCCCGGCGGTCTCGATCGGCGGGCCGATCACCACCTCGATGGTGCCGGGATAGCGCCGGATGCCTTTTTTCGGCCAGAAGCTGCCACTGTTGAGCGCCACCGGCAGCACCGGGTAACCGGTGCGCGCGGCCAGCATCGCGCCGCCCTGGCGGTAGCGCCCGTGTTCGCCCGGGGCCACGCGCGTGCCCTCGGGGAACACGATCACCCAGCGGCCCGCGTCGAGGCGCTGCCGGCCCTCGGTGACCAGATTCTCCAGCGCCTGGCGCCCGCCTTCGCGGTCGATTGGCACCGGATCGATCATCGCCAGCGTCCAGCCAAAGACCGGGATACGCATCAGCTCGCGCTTGAGCACCCAGGTCTGCATCGGGAAGATCGCGACGAAGGCGACGGTCTCCCAGGCCGACTGATGCTTGGACAGCACCACATGCGGGCGCGACGCATCGATGTGTTCGGCGCCGCGCACCCGGTAGTCCACGCCACAGGTCACCCGCAGCCACCAGACATTGAAGCGCCCCCACTGCGTCAGCACCCGGTAGCGGATGCGGCGCGAGAACGGCCAGATCAGCGGTGGCACCAGCACGCCGAAGACCAGCATCGAGCCGATGAACCCGAGCTGGAACAGCAGACCGCGGATCAGGGGCAGCATGCGGCGGCGCTATCCCGTGGCCAGGCGGCCGATGTCGGCCACGGTCTCGAACGCGCGGCGCAGTTCACGCAGCAGGGCCAGACGGTTGCGCCGCTCGGCGGCATCTTCGGCCATCACCATCACCTGGTCGAAAAAGGTATCGACGCGATCGCGCAGGCCCGCCAGCTCGCCCAGGGCGTGCAGGTAGTCACCATCGGCCACCGCCTGCTCGACGCCGGGACGCACCGCCTGCAGGCCCTGGTAAAGCTGACGCTCCTCGTCCAGCGCCAGGGCCTCCGGGTCGAGGTCGGCCTCGGCCTCCTCGCCGGCCTTGCGCAACAGGTTGTGGATGCGCTTGTTCGCCGCAGCCAGGGCCTCGGCCTCCGGGCGCTCGCGGAACAGGCTGACCGCGCGTACACGGCGGACGAAGTCCAGCGGCGTGTCGGGCGCGACCGCGGCCACCGCCTCGATGGTCTCGTGCGCCTGGCCCTGCTCCAGCAGGTAGCCGCGCAGGCGCTCCAGGATGTACTCGCGGACCGGCTCCACCGCCTGGTCGGCCTCCGGCACCCGTTCGCGGATCGGCTCGGCCGCGGCCTGCAGCAGCGGGGTCAGGGCCAGCGGCAGTTCGCGCTCGACCAGGATGCGCACCAGCCCCAGCGCGGCGCGGCGCAGGGCGAACGGGTCCTTGGTGCCGGTGGGCTGCTTGCCGATCGCGAAGATCCCGACCAGCGTATCCAGCCGGTCCGCCAGCGCCAGGGCCTGGGCCAGCGGGACATCCGGCAGTTCCGAACCGGACTGGCGCGGCCAGTAGTGCTGTTCGATTGCAGCCGCGACAGACTCATCCTCGCGGTCGTGCAGGGCGTAGTAGCGGCCCATCGTGCCCTGCAGTTCGGTGAACTCGAAGACCATCTGGGTCACCAGATCGCACTTGGCCAGGCGCGCGGCGCGCGCGGCCAGCCCGGCATCCAGCCCCATCAGGCCGGCCAGGCGCTGCATCAGGGCCTCCAGCCGCACGGACTTGTCGCGCAGCGTGCCCAGGCGCTTCTCGAACACCACGGAGTCCAGCGCATCCAGCCGTTCCTCCAGACGCTTCTTGCGGTCCTGCTGCCAGAAGAACTCGGCATCGGCGAATCGCGGGCGCAGCACGCGCTCGTTACCGTCGCGCACCGCATGCGGGTCGCGCGACTCGATATTGCTGATCACGATGAAGTGCGGCTGCATGCGCCCGGCCTCGTCGACCACCGGGAAGTATTTCTGGTTGTCCTGCATGGTGGAGATCAACGCCTCCTGCGGGACATCCAGGAAACGCGGGTCGAAGCCGCCGGTCAGGGCCACCGGCCACTCCACCAGTGCGGTCACCTCGTCCAGCAGGTCGGCATCCACCAGTGCACGCCCGCCCAGGGCCTTGGCCTGTTCGTGCACCTGGGCCAGGATGTTTTCGCGCCGCGCCTCGAACGACGGCTCGACAAAGCCGGGGCTGCGCAGCCGCTCGGCGTAGTCGTTGCCGCGCTTCAGCTCCAGCGCGCCGGGCTGGTGGAAGCGGTGACCATGCGTGGCCCGCCCGGCGGTCTGCTCCAGAACCGTCATCTCCAGCACCTCGGTCCCGTGCAGGACCACCAGCCAGTGCGCGGGGCGCACGAACTCGGTGCGGCTGCTGCCCCAGCGCATGCGCTTGGGCGTGGGCAGGGCTTCGAGCGCGGCCTCCAGCATCTCCGGCAGCAGCTCGCCGAGGGCGCGGCCCGGCTGCATCTGGCGAAAGACCAGGTATTCGCCCTTGTCGGTGGTCTCGCGCTCCAGGCGCTCGACCTCCACGCCGCAGGAGCGGGCAAAGCCCAACACCGCCTTGGTCGGCTCGCCGGCGTCATCGAAGGCGGCGGCCACAGCCGGGCCGCGACGCTCCTGCAACTGGTCCGGCTGCTGCCCCGGGACGTCCGGGAACAGCACCGCCAGCCGGCGCGGGGTGGCGAAGGTCTCTGGCACGCCCGGCTCCAGCCCGGCCTCGCTCAGCCGGTTGGCCAGGCCATCGGCCAGGGCGTCACGCAGGCGCGGCAGGGCGGCGGGGGGCAACTCTTCGGTGCCCAGTTCGATCAGGAGTTCGCGGGCTTCAGCCATGTCGGGTCCGTGTCGGGTCCATCACGACCGCGCGCAAGGGCGCGCGATCCGGGAAATAGGGTTCAGGCGGCGTCGGGCTTGTTGGTGTCGTCATCGGCGCACAACGGGAAGCCCAGGGCCTCGCGCGACTCGTAATACTTCTGCGCGACGTTTCGCGACAGCTCGCGCACGCGCAGGATGTAGCGCTGGCGCTCGGTGACCGAGATCGCACCGCGGGCATCCAGCAGGTTGAAGCTGTGCGAGGCGCGCAGCATCTGCTCGTAGGCCGGCAGCGGCAGGCCCAGCTCGATCATGCGGTCGCTCTCGTTCGCATGCTGATCGAAGGCGGCGAACAGGGCGTCGCGGTCGGCATGCTCGAAGTTGTAGGTGGACTGCTCCACCTCGTTCTGGTGGTAGACGTCACCGTAGGTCACCGGGCGGCCGTCCGGGCCGACGGTCCAGACCAGGTCGAATACGCTCTCCACCCCCTGCAGGTACATCGCCAGGCGCTCCAGGCCGTAGGTGATCTCGCCGGAGACCGGATGGCAGTCCAGCCCGCCGACCTGCTGGAAGTAGGTGAACTGGGTGACCTCCATGCCGTTCAGCCAGACCTCCCAGCCCAGGCCCCAGGCGCCAAGGGTCGGCGACTCCCAGTTGTCCTCGACGAAGCGCACGTCGTGGGTGAGGGTGTCGAAGCCCAGCGCCTCCAGGGAGCCGAGGTAGAGGTCCTGGATGTCCGGCGGCGACGGCTTCAGCAGCACTTGGAACTGGTAGTAGTGCTGCAGGCGGTTGGGGTTGTCGCCATAGCGACCGTCGGTAGGACGGCGGCTGGGCTGCACGTAGGCCGCGCGCCACGGCTCCGGCCCGATGGAGCGCAGGAAGGTCGCCGGATGGAAGGTGCCGGCCCCCATCTCCATGTCGTAGGGCTGCAGGACCACGCAGCCGTGGTCGTTCCAGTAGTCCTGCAAGCGACGGATCAGGTCCTGGAAGGTGGGGCTGCTGCTGGACGGGGTGCGTTCGTGCGCCATGCGGGATCCCGGGTCAGGGCAAAGCGGACAGTATATCGGCCGGGCTCCAGCCTCGGCCACCGTCAGCGTCAGCGCGAAACGCGGAGACGCCCGCGCGAGTCGGCACTTCCCTGTGGCGGCAGACGGTTTTGCGCCAGCCGGGAAGGCGCCCATACTGGAGGCTTGATCCGGTTCGGGAGAACCGCCCTGAGCGAGCCCCACGCCAATTCGGAGCCGACGGTGACCGCGGAGAACGGTCAGCGCTACCGCGACACCCGCCGAGTGACACTGGTGGGCGCGACCGTGAACAGCTTTCTCGCCGTCGCGCAGCTGCTCAGCGGCTGGCTTCTGAACTCGCAGGCGCTGGTCGCGGACGGCGTGCATACGCTGTCGGACCTGATCACCGACGGTGTCGTGCTGTTCGCCGCGCGCAAGGCTGCGGCGTCCCCCGACCAGGACCACCCGTACGGCCATGCCCGCATCGAGACCCTCGCAACGGTGATCGTCGGGGTCTTTCTGGCAGCCGCGGGGCTGGGGATCGCCTGGGCAGCCGGCAGCCGGCTGGTCGACCCCGAGGCCATGACCGGTCCCGCCAATATGGCCATCTTCTTTGCCGCGCTGACCCTGGTCGCGAAGGAGGGCCTGTACCAGTACACCCACCGAGTGGCGAAGCGCCTGCGCTCGCGGATGCTCGATGCCAATGCCTGGCACCACCGTACGGATGCAATCTCGTCGCTGTTCGTACTGGTCGGCGTGGGTGCGGCGGTGGCGGGCTTCCCGTGGGCGGACGCCCTGGCGGCGCTGATCGTCGCCCTGTTCATCCTGCATATCGCCGGGCGCCTGATCGTGCGCGCCGCGGCGGAGCTGATCGACACCGCGCTGGAGCCGGAGAAGGTGGATCGCATTCACCGCACCATCCTGGACGTGCCCGGGGTGAAGGATGCGCACATGCTGCGCACCCGCCGCCACGGCAGCGACGTGGTGGCCGATGTGCACATCCAGGTCGCGCCGATGATCTCGGTCTCCGAGGGGCATCGGATCGCCGATGCGGTGTTCCATTCGGTGACCGACGAGCATGAGCGGGTCAACGACATCACGGTGCACGTGGACCCGGAGAATGACGCGGAGCAGGCGCGCAGCTCGACGCTGCCGTTACGGCCGGTACTGGTAGAGGCCCTGCGCGAGGCCTGGGCCGACACCCCGGAGCTGGACGCGGTGGAGCACCTGTCCCTGCACTACCTGGGCGGCCGGGTGCACATGACGCTGACCCTGCGCCTTGACGGGGCAACCGCGGCCCCGGACCTGGAGGCGCGGGCCCGGGCCCTGGCCGACCGGCTGCACGGCCACCCGCAGGTGGGCGACATGCTGGGCGAGGTCACGCTACTCTATCGTCCGTGCACTCATTAGGTGCGGCACACCCCAGCAAGCACCATCGTGGTGCATATACGGCACCATGATGGTGCAAAACGGAGGCGGCGCGGCACCCGGGGTGCCCGTTTTTCGCGCGCCCGGGCCGAATCGGGCCGGATGGCATGATGCCTGCATAATGACCCACGAAGCCGTGCAGGGGCCAAAAGGCCGGCCGGCCAAAATCGAAGACTCAAGTGAAGACCAAGGAGACCCCCATGTCCGCAGCCGACGTGCTGAACCAGATCAAGGAAAAGGAAGTGCGCTTTGTCGACTTCCGCTTTACCGACTCCAAGGGCAAGGAACAGCATGTGACCATGCCGGCCCACGACATCGACGAAGAGACCTTCGAGGAAGGCAAGATGTTCGACGGCTCCTCGATCTCCGGTTGGAAGGGGATCAACGAGTCCGACATGATCCTGATGCCGGACGCCGAGTCGGCCGTGATCGACCCGTTCTTCGAAGACATGACCATGAACATCCGCTGCGACGTGGTCGAGCCGGCCACCATGCAGGGCTACGACCGCTGCCCGCGCTCCCTGGCGCGCCGCGCCGAGGCCTACCTGCAGAGCACCGGCATCGCCGACACCGCGCTGTTCGGTCCGGAGAACGAGTTCTTCATCTTTGACGACGTGAAGTGGGGTACCAGCCTGTCCGGTTCCTACTGCCGCGTGGACTCCCAGGAGGCGTCCTGGAACTCCGAGCGCGTCTACGAGGACGGCAACATCGGGCACCGCCCGGGCGTGAAGGGCGGCTACTTCCCGGTCCCGCCGGTCGACAGCCTGCACGACATCCGCTCCACCATGTGTGAAGTGATGACCGAGATGGGTCTGGAGACCGAGGTGCACCACCACGAGGTGGCCACCGCCGGCCAGTGCGAGATCGGCGTGGGCCCGGCGACCCTGACGCAGAAGGCCGACGAGGTGCAGATCCTGAAGTACGTGGTGCAGAACGTGGCCCACATCCACGGCAAGACCGCGACCTTCATGCCCAAGCCGATCGTCGGCGACAACGGCTCCGGCATGCACGTGCACCAGTCGCTGTCCAAGGACGGCAAGAACCTGTTCTCCGGTGACCTCTACGGCGGCCTGTCCGAGACCGCGCTGTACTACATCGGCGGCATCATCAAGCACGCCCGCGCGCTGAATGCCTTCACCAACCCGTCCACCAACAGCTACAAGCGTCTGGTGCCGGGCTTCGAGGCGCCGGTCATGCTGGCCTACTCCGCCCGTAACCGCTCGGCCTCGCTGCGCATCCCGTTCGTGATGAACCCGAAGGCGCGCCGGATCGAGCTGCGCTTCCCGGACTCCACCGCCAACCCCTACCTGGCCTTCGCCGCGATGCTGATGGCCGGCCTGGACGGCATCCAGAACAAGATCCACCCCGGCGACGCGATGGACAAGAACCTCTACGACCTGCCGCCGGAAGAGGAAAAGGGCATCCCGCAGGTCTGCCATTCGCTGGACCAGGCGCTGGAAGCCCTGAACCAGGACCGCGAGTTCCTGACCCAGGGTGGCGTGTTCACCGACGACATGATCGATGCCTACATCGACCTGAAGATGGAAGACGTCACGCAGATGCGCATGACCACCCATCCGATCGAGTTCGACATGTACTACAGCCTGTAAGGCGTCCGCTTCCGGCCCCTCGGGGCCGCGAGGCCATCCGCCGCCGCGCCCTCCGGGGCCGGCGGCTTTTTTGTGTCTGGGGGGTTCCACGGGGACCGGCGGGCCAAGCCCCGTTCGTCATCACCGCCGGCGATGCCGGATCGGGCATTTCGGGCAGCACAAATGAAAGGCCCCGCGGATGGTCGATCCGCGGGGCCTTCTCGTGTGGCACCGGAAGGACTCTCCCGGGCCTCTGACCGTTCATCGGCAATCAGGCGTGCCAGCCGAACTCCTCGGCCTTCTGCTGTGCCAGCGCCGGGATGTCGGTGGCCACGAACTTCTCGTACAGCACCTGCACCCCGATCATGTGGTTGATCACCGCGTCCAGCTGGACCTGGGTCGCGGCCGGGGTGTCCTCGGACTCGTGCAGCTCGAACACTTGGCGCACGCCCTCCGGATCCAGCAGACCGGCCTCCTCGACCTTCTCCGGCGCGAGGTAGCGATCGGCCAGGGCCTTCATCGCCGCCCACTTGACCGGATCGGTATGCGCCGGCGGGGCCATGAACGCGAACTTCTCGCGCTCGTAGAGCACCTTCGGCAGCAGGCCCTTCATCGATTCGCGCAGCACGTACTTCTCGGTGGGGCCCTTGATGCGCATGGTCGGCGGCAGGTGGGCGGCGAACTCGGCCAGGTGGTGATCGAGGAACGGCGGGCGCGCCTCCATCGAGTTGGCCATGTCCATGCGGTCGCCGCCCCAGGTCAGGATCTGGCCCTCCAGCATGGTCTTGATCCAGACGTACTGGGCCTTGTCCAGCGGGTGCCGGCCTTCCAGCATGTCGTTGTCCAGGGCATCGGCGATCGCCTTGCCCGGCTGGTAGCCCTGCATGCGCTCGCGGCGCTTCGGATGCAGCAGGCCCGGCACGTGATCGGACGCGGCCAGCCACGGCTGCAGGCAGGACGGGGTGAAGCCCATCATTCGGGTGAACTCGGGGTCATCCACCTCGTCTTCGGCCAGCATCGCGCCGGAGACCAGTTCGTTGGACTCGTTCAGCATCTGCTGCCAGGCCTGACGGTCGGCCTCCGGCAGGGTATCCAGCCCGTGCAGGAACATGTCGCGGCGGAACGCCGGGTAGCCGCCGAACAGCTCGTCCGAGCCCTCGCCGGTCACGACCACCTTGTAGCCGGCCTTGTTCACGTGGCGGCTCATCAGGAGCTTGGCCACGCCGAGGGTGTTGTAGATGGTGCGCTCGGCGTGCCACAGCGCCTCTTCGAAATTGTCGTAGAGGTGGTCGGCGTTCAGGGTCATGATGTCCTGGTCGGCACCGACGCTCTCGGCCATCTCGCGGGCGATCGCGGTCTCGTCGTAGTCGTCGTTGTCGAAGCCGATGGTGAAGGCCTTGACCGGCGACTGCTGGCTGGCCGAGGCCAGCCCCAGGGTGATGCAGGAGTCGATCCCGCCGGAGAGGTAGCAGGCCACCGGCACGTCGGCCTCCAGGCGCAGCTGGACGGCCTCCATCAGCTTCTCGCGCACGCCCTCGATCCAGTAGTTCTCGTCGGTCTCGCTCTCGGGCGGGCGCTCGGAGGCCAGCGGGAAGTCCATGTCCCAGTACTTCTCCTGGCGGATCTTCAGCTTGCCGTGGGCGCGCTCGACGATGACCATGTGGCCCGGCTTCACCTGCTGGATGCCCTCGAAGGCGGTGGTGCCGGGCACCATGGTCTGCATCAGCTGGTGGTACAGGCCATCATCGGAGAACTGGCGCGGCACATCGGGGTTCGCGAACAGTACCTTCAGTTCGGAGCCGAACACGAAACTGCCGTTGGCCTCGGTGAAATACAGCGGCTTGATGCCGAAGCGGTCGCGGATCAGGATCAGCCGGTCGTGCTTGCGGTCATACAGCGAGATCGCGAACTCGCCGCGAAAGTGCTTCACCGCGTCCTCCAGCCCCTCGCGCTGGTACAGGTGCATCACCATCTCGGAATCGCTCTTGGTGCGGAACTTCACCCCGCGCGAGGTGAGATCGGTGCGGATGCGCTTGTAGTCGTACAGCTCGCCGTTGACCGCAGTCATGATCTCGCCGTTGGTCATGCAGAACGGCTGGCGCCCGCGGTTCTCGTCGAGGTCGATGATCGACAACCGCGCGTGGGAGAATCCCACACCACGGTCGTCCTGCGTCTTGTAGCCAAAGCCGTCAGGACCGCGGTGAAACTGGATCGCGGCCATGTTGACCAGGGTCTGCGGGTCGACCTTGCGGTCCGGGTCGGCGTGAAAGATTCCGGCGATGCCACACATGGCATGTCTCCTTGGTTATCCGTTCGGTGCGAGCGGGGCGCGGCCCGGTCCGTTCCGGCGCGCCACGCCACTCGCGGTTCAGTTCAGGGCGAGGTTCAGTCTTCCGGGGTGTCCATGACCGCGCTGATACGGCGGACCACGCTGGTCAGCAGCGCCATGCGCACGAACACCGCCCCGCGCGCCTGGGCGAAATACCAGTTGTGCGGGGTGTCATCGAGGTCCGTCGACAGCTCCGCACCGCGCGCCAGCGGGTGCATGATGATCGCGCCCTTCTTCAGCGGGGAGTTGCGATCCAGCTTCAGGCCCTCACCCATGGACTCGAAGGTATCACCCACCCAGGCGATGGCGTTGATGTACACCACGTCCAGCTCCGGCAGCACCGGGTCCAGCTCGTGCACCACGCGCAGGTTCAGGCCGGCCTCCGCCAGTTCCTCGCGCTGGCCGGGATCGAAGTTCTCGTCCTCGCGCGAGATGATCACGACCTCTTCGATCGCGTCGGGGAACAGGCTCAGCAGGCGCAGCAGCGAGCGCACCGTGCGCATGCGCGAGGGCACCCCGATGATGCCGACCTTGATGCGGTCCTCCGGGGCGACCGGGCCGGTGAACAGCTCCGGGCGCCACTTGGCCAGGGTGTAGACGTCCGCCAGCGCCTGGGTCGGGTGCTCGTCGATGCCGTTGCCGGCGTTGACCAGCGGGATGCGCAGGTTCTCCAGCATGTTGTGCGCGGCCTCGCCATCGGAGGAGCGCAGCACCAGCACATCGCCGTAGTTGTTGAACATCTCGGCGATGTCCGCCAGCGATTCGCCCTTGGCAATGCCGGTGCTCTTGGGGTCGGTGATCGACATCACCGCCCCGCCAAGCCGGTGCCAGGCGCTCTCGAACGACAGCCGCGTGCGGGTGGACGGCTCGTAGAACGCGCTGATCAGGATCTTGCCCGCCAGTGGCAAGTGCATCAGGGCGGGCGTCGTCTCGTACTGCGCGGCCAACCGAAACAGCTGCAGCAGTTCCTCGCGGTTGAACTGCTGGCTGGAGACCACGTGTGCGGCGGCCAGCTTCAGTAGCGGATCCGGGTCTTCCTCCACCGCATCCAGCAACGCCCGCGGCCGGTCGGTACCGGCGGCGCCGTCTTTCGGGTGGAGCACGTGCAGGGGATCTTCGGTGTAGTTCACCAGAGGCGTCCTTTTTTCCAGTCGCGGATAAACAGGGCGATCAACAGGATCGGGGTCAGGGTCGCCACCAGCGTGGCGATCACGACGATGATGGAGAGGGCGGTGGTCGAGATCGTCATGCGGGACTCCCCATCGCATGAGTGTCTTCACGGGCCAGGCGGTCCCAGTCGAACGGGCGCGGGGCCAACCAGGTGGCCAGCACCATCACCGCCAGGGAGACCGCCGCGCCTACCAGGGCCGCGACGTAGAACCCGATCAGGAAATAGCTGGCCAGTCCGATACCGGACCCCAGTATCATCGACCAGGCGGCGCCCTGCGGGTTCGCCTGCTTCCAGTACAGGCCGGCGACGATCGGCCAGATCGCGGAGGCCACGAAGGCCCCGGTGAAGTACAGCAGCTCCGCCAGGGAGCCGACGATCGGGATCTCGCCGCGATAGCTGGCCGCCAGCCAGGTCAGCAGACCCAGCAGCACCACGATTACCTTGGTCGCGCGGAACTGGTGCTGCTCGCTGGCTCGCGGACGGATGTGGCCGCGATAGATGTCGCGGGTCACCAGGTCGGACGTGGCCGCCAGCAGCGAATCGAGGCTGGAGGCCAGCGCGGCGAAGACCACGATGAACACCACGATCGCCCCGGTGAGACCCAGCACCTCGGCGGCCACCAGCGGCCCGACCATGTCCGCCGCGGGGACGTTGATCCCCAGCGCCGGCGTGGCCAGCGCGATGAAGCCGGCGACAATCGGGATCGACAGCCACAGCAACCCGCCGAACAGGTAGGCGCGAAAGCCCACGTTGCGCCCGAAGGCGAAGGCGCGCGACCACCAGACGTTGGAGTGGAAGATCTCGCCCACGCCAAACAGCAGGTTGTTGAACAGGAACATGATCGCGGCCGGGAACAGCAGGCTCAGCAGTTCCGGGCGCTCTTCCATCAGGTTGAAGTGGATCGCCTCGAAGCCGACCTTGTCGATGGTCAGCCAGGCGATGAACGCCGCGCCGGCGATAATGATGATGGTCTGGATGAAGTCGGTGCCGATGACCGCGCGCAGCCCACCCAGGAGGGTGTAGATCACGCAGACGGTCAGGATCACGGTCATGCCCACGCGATAGTCGATCCCGGCCAGGGCATTGATCAGCACCCCGCCTGCCATTGCCATCGAGACCAGCCAGCCAAAGGCGTAGATCAGCGAGACCACCAGGAACACGCGCCAGGTGAAGGTACCGAAGCGCAGGCGGATGAAGTCCCCGGAGGTGAAGCCCCGGGGCATCAGCTCGCGGATGCGCCGCGCCAGCGGCGCGAACAGGATCAGGCCCAGCGCACCCAGCGAATACCCGAGCATGCCCCAGACACCAAGCTGCAGCGCCAGCTGCGGGGCGGTCATCGTGGTATTGGCGGTGACCCAGGTGGCCATCGCCGTGGCGGTGGCGAGCGCCAGGCCGACATTGCGGCCCGCCAGCATGTGGTCCTCGGCGGTCTTGTTGCGACGACCCAGCCACCAGCCCAGCACCACCCAGAGGACGCTGAACGCCGCCAGCAGCCCCCAGGCAATGGAGGTCGGGAGGATGGGGTCGTCGAGACCGGTCACGAGGCCTCCTGCACCTTCTTGATCTCGCGGATCGCCTCGTCCGTGGTCATCACCCGGGCGTAGCGGTCCTTGATGGTGGTGATCGTGGCCTTCTGCATCTCCGGCGTCACCGTGGCCGTGGCGTCGTCCATCAGGGTGACATAAAAGCCCAGGTCACAGGCATCCCGCACGGCCGTGGAGACGCACTCGTTGGAGTACACGCCCACGATGAACAAGGCGGAGATGTTCAGGTTGCGCAGGATGTAGTGCAGGTTGGTGGAGTTGAAGACCCCGCTGGCGGTCTTGTCCAGCACGATCTCGTCCCCCACCGGAGCCACCTGCTCGACGAACTCGGCGTCCTTGGAGCCGGGAGCCGCGTGCAGGTTCAGGCGCTTGTGGCCCGGGCTGCGGTCGCGGCCGTCGCGGGTCAGCGAGCGGATGCGGGTGTGGATCACCTCCAGCCCCTCTTCGCGGAAGGCGTCCTGCAGGCGGCGCACATTGGGCAGCACGGTCTGCTCGAGGCGGTTGAAGTAGTACTCCTGCGCCTCCAGCGGCACACCGGATTCGGCGGAATCCGCGAACACGCCGTGGCCCCGCGCGGCATCCAGGTACTGCAGGTCGATGCACAGCAGCGCGACGTGGTGCTCCCGCAGCTCCTGACGCAGGACCGGCGTGGTGATCAGGCTCTCCTGGTACTGCTCGCGCAGCGGGTCCAGGGAGTCGTAGTCGGTCAGGCGGGAGACGTTGTTGTTGTCGGCCATTCCGGGCGTTTCCTTTCGTCGGGGTTTATTGCCGGGCCGCCAGCGCCAGGGCACTTTGCAGGGCCACGTTGGCGCCGATCTCGATGTCCTCCCAGTTTGTCCATTCCGCGGCGGAATGGCTACGCCCCTGGAGGCTCGGCACGAAGATCATGCCGGTACGGGTGATCCGGCTCATGCTCTGGGTGTCGTGGGCCGCGCCACTGGGCATAGTGATGTACTCCAGACCCATGCGCTCGGCCTGCGCCTCGATGGTCTGCACAATGCCGGGATCGCAGCGCACCGGGTCGATCTCGGAGAGCACGTCGAATTCGAACATCAAATCACGCCGACGGGCCAGGCTCGACAGGGTGCGACGGGCCGCATGCGCCAGCGCGGTCAGCACCTTTTCGTCGGTATCGCGCACCTCGAAGGAGAAGGTCGCCACCCCGGGCACCGTGTTCGGCGCCCCGGGCGAGAGCTCCACGCGCCCGATGGTGGCACGCGAATTCGGGCTGCCGTGCTCCTCCAGCAGGCGATCGATCTCGCCGCCGAACTCGGCCAGGCCCTGGAAGGCATCAATGCGCATGTCCATCGGCGTGGTACCGGCATGGTTCGGCTGCCCCTTCAGGCGCACCTCCCACTTGAACAACCCGGTAATCGCCTCGACCACGCCCACGCTCAGGCCGCGCCGGTCGAGTACCGGCCCCTGCTCGATATGCGTCTCGATGAAGGCATGCAGGGTGTGCGGGTCGCGCCGCGCGCTCAGGGCGTCGTCGGCATTCAGGCCCCAGTTGGCCATGGCCTCGACCAGGGTCACGCCCTCGAGATCCCGCGCATGGCTGATACTCTCGGGGGTCAGCTTGCCGGCCATCGCCTGGGAGCCGAACATGCCACCGAAACGACCCTCTTCGTCGGTGAAGTCGATCACCTCCAGCGGGTACTGCAGATCGACCGCGTTCTCCTTGGCCGTGCGCAGCACCTCCAGCCCGATCAGCACGCCCAGCGCCCCGTCCAGCGGGCCGCCCCCGGGCACCGTGTCTAGGTGCGAACCCATGGCGACCACCGGGCGCTTGCCGTCATAGTCCAGCCGACCATGCAGGTTGGCGGCACCGTCCTGCCAGACGTCCAGGCCGGCGGCCTCCAGGCGACCGCGAAACCACTCGCGCCCGGCGCGGTCGCCCTCGCTGAAGGCGCGGCGATGCAGGCCGCGGTCGGCATCGCGGCCGATCTGGCCCAGGTCGTTGATGTCCTGTTGCAGGCGCTGCATGTTGATCTTGAGATCCGTCATGGAACCCTCCGGAAACGGGTCCGTCGCTGCTACGCGAGGGCGGGGCCTCGAGCGTATCGGCAGGACGGACCGGGTGAATCAGTCGCGCGGACGCCCGCGCAGGATGGCCCCGATCAGGACCAGGAAGACGATCGCGCCCACCGCGAAGAAGCCGAAGGCGCGGGTCAGGCTGTGATGCTCCACCGTGACGGTGGTTTGGTCGGCCCAGTCATCCGCATCCGCGGCGCGCAGGCGGAACCGGTACTCGCCATCGGGCAGTCCGCTGATGACGGTGCTGGTATCACCGCCCTGGTAGATCACGCGGGCATCCGCGTGATCCGGCCCCGAGGCCTGCTCCAGAACCACCGCCGCATCCGCCTCCCAGGCGAGGGTGAACCCGCCATCGGTGGAGCGCTCCGGCGGGGCGTCGAAGGCCGGCTGGGCGCCCACCGCAAGCGGCAGGAAGAGCAGCGCGGGCAGGAGGGGGCGAAGGATGCGCATCGGAGCCTCCGGACGGGCCCGGGCTCAGGCCTTGCCGTCGAACGGTTGCAGCCCGGCCCGAGGCTCGGTGGTGTTCATCGCCTCGACCAGCAGGTCGAGGTTCTGGTCGAGTTCCTCCAGACACCCCTTCGGCAGCGACTGCAGGGCCCGGTTCAGTTCGCCTTGCGGCGCGGCCGGGGCCTGGTCCAGCAGTTCGAGGCCGGCATCGGTGACATAGAGCCGCACGATGCGCTGGTCCTTTTCCGGACGGCGGCGCTCGATCAGCCCGCGGTGCTCCAGCTTGTCCAGCAGGTTGGAGGTCGTGGAGGCATGCACCGAGAGCCGACGCGACAGGTCGCTGACGTTAAGCCCCGGCGTGCGCTGCAGTTCCCACAGGGCCCACAGCTGCGAGGCGCTGATCCCACAGGCCCGCTCGACCGTGCGCGAGTGCCCCTGCAGCGCGCGGATGATCACCCGCAACTGGCGGATCACCGAACGCGCCAGATCCGGCTCGCCACTCGTGCCGGCGACGGCACCGGATTCGTTGTCGTGTGCCTGGGGCACGGCCTGGGTGGATGTCATCGAAACTTCCCGCAATTGAATCACTCGTTTAGTTATTTTTGTACAAAAATAGTTCCATTGCAACTTACGCACCGGCTGGCGAAATCCGGCCATGGGCTCTAAACAGGTGGATTGGGGAACCTGCCCCGCTCAGAGGACCGACCCGGTACGCCGGGCATCGGTCAGCTGGAGGGCCTCCCGCCCAAGAAAAGGAACACGGGGCGGGTGTCGTGGTCACACCACAGTGCGCCGGGGCTGCGTATCGTGTTTACAACGCATTTGCCCGCGTGGTCCGCAGACCACCGGTTGCAGCCCGGGACGCACCGTGCACTTCGTGTCCGCCCGGTAAGGCCACTGGCGACACCCGAACCGCCTGACCAGAAGAGGAATCACAATGAAGAAGACGATGAGCTGGACCCTGGCACCCCTGTCCGGTGCCGTTGCCCTGGCCCTGTTCCTGGGCCCGAATGTCGCCGCCGCCGAATACGACAGCATCCAGGTCGGCAACCTGTCGATCGGCGGCGCACTGCGCGCCAATTATGTCATTGGCGACTATCCCGACTCCGATCGACGCTCATGGGACAAGGGCGGCAATTTTCTGCTCGACACCGCCCGTATCAACCTCGACTACGAGAACGGTCCCTGGCTCGGCAAGCTGGAGTACCGCTGGTATGACGGCTACAACATGCTGCACACCGGCTGGGTCGGCTATAACTTCGAGAACGAGAGCCAGCTGCAGGTGGGCGTCAACCGCGTACCCTTTGGCCCGGGCCCCTACGGTGTGTCCCAGAGCTGGTTCTTTGACCAGCATTACTACGTGGGTCTGTCCGACGACATGGACCTCGGCGTGAAGTACACCATGCCGATGGGCGACTGGACCTGGGACTTCGGCTATTACGCGCGAGATGAAGGCCACTACTCGGGCGACACCCGGGACAGTGCGCGGTACTCCTATGACGTCGTCAACGAATCGGGCGACGGCTATGAGGAACGCAACCAGTTCAACGTGCGCGGAATCTACAGCATCCCGAACGCGAATACCGACGTCGGTTTTTCCGCGCAATACGGCGAGTTGAAGAGCAAGGGTCCGCAGAGTGATGGCGACCATTACGCGGTCTCCGGCCACATGGTCAACAACTGGGGCAACTGGACCCTGGCCAGCCAGCTGACCTATTACAAGTTCGACGTGGACGCGAACCAGCCGCTGGGAACCGACAAGCTGGTCCAGATGGGCGCCTACGACTTCCCGAACACCGTGGCCGCCGAGGGCTGGATCCCGGCCGTGTCGCTCAGTTACTACCAGGAAACCAGCAACATCCCGTGGCTGGACTACGTAATCCCGTACGCCGAGGTGTCCTCAATCGTGAAGAGCGAGAGCGACTTCAACAACAGCGACATGCTGGTGCTGGGCGCCGCCTGGGCCCGGGGTAACTGGTACATCTACACGGACCTGGCCTACTCCAACGGCAACGAATTCGTCGGCGGGAACCGCCGCGGCGACAACCCGTTCGGGGATCGCCTGGGCGCCAACGAGGACAACAACTGGGAGGCCCGGGTCAATATCAACTTCGGGTACTACTTCTAGGACGAGAGTACGCGGCCGCCACCCGGCGGCCCGCTGGCGTCACTCGAGCCCGCATCCACGGATGCGGGCTTTTTGCTGTCCGGCCGCGAGGCCTTCGGCCGGCTAGTCGCGGGCGGGGGCCTCGGCGAGGTCCGGACGTCCGGGCTGGGGCATGCGGTCGGGATTGGCCCAGCGCATCAGGGCGAAGGCGAGCAGGATGGTGGGGATGCCGATCAGGGCGGAGCTGGCGAAGAACCAGACCCAGCCGATGTGCTCGGCGAGTACGCCCGTGAAGCCGGCGAGGAACTGGCCGGGCAGGGTCATGATGGAGCTGAACAGGGCGTACTGGGTGGCGGTGTAGGCGCTGTTGGTCAGGCTTGAGAGATAGGCGATGAACACCGAGATCGCCATGCCACCGGAGAGATTGTCGGCCATGATCGCGAACACCAGGCCATAGGTCTCCGGCCCCAGGGTCGCCAGCCAGGAGAAGGTCAGGTTGGTCAGCGGGGCCAGGATCGCGGTCGCGATCAGCATGCGCATGATGCCGAAGCGCACCACCAGCAGGCCGCCGAGGGCCGCGCCGGTCAGGGTCATGGCCAGGCCGAAGGCGGCGGCGATGTTGGCGATCTCGTCCTTGGTGAAGCCGATGTCCAGATAGAACGGATTGGCCATCACGCCCATGAAGATATCGCTGATGCGGAACACGGCGATGAAGGCGATCACCACCAGGGCGATCTTCCCGAAGCGCTGCCAGAACTCGACGAACGGGCAGATCACCGCGCCGATGAACCAGGCCTTCAGGCCGCGCCACCAGCCCGTATCGGAGGTGTTGTTGAGGTAGTGGACCACGCGGTCCTCGAGTCGGGCCGTGGCGGAGTCGCGCCGGGCCACCTCGGGCTCACGGACGATCAGCGTGCAGACGACGCCCACCAGCATCAGGGCGGCCATCGCGCCATAGGAGAGGCTCCAGCTGCCGATCGCGGCGATATGCAGCGCCCCGGCTCCAGCGGTCAGTAGGGCCACGCGATAGCCGAACACGTAGGCGGCGGCCATCGCGCCCTGGCGCTCCTGGCTGACGGCCTCGATGCGGTAGGCATCGATGGCGATGTCCTGGGTCGCGGCGCCGAAGGCCGTGAGTACGGCCCAGACGGCCACCAGCCAGAGCTGCTCCGTCGGGTCGGTCAGGGCGATCCCGGCCAGGCCCAGGATGATCACGGCCTGGGCGAACAGCATCCAGGCACGACGACGTCCGAACACTCGGGTCAGGACCGGCAGGGCGAGGCGGTCGACCACCGGGGCCCAGAACACCTTGATGCTGTAGGCCATGCCGACCCAGGAGAGGAAGCCGATGGAGGCCAGCTCCACGCCAAGGTCGCGCAGCCAGGCGGTGAAGGTGCCGCCGGTCAGCAGCAGCGGCAAGCCCGCGGCAAAGCCGAGGAACAGCATGCCGATGACCCGCGGATGGCGGTAGACCGCCAGGGCCGCGCGCCAGTCGCGGCGCGGGGGCCGTTGCGCTTCGGCGGCGTCGGTCATGCGCGGCACAGGCCCCGGTCAGGGCTGGTAGTCATAGTCGATCCAGAACGGCGCGTGGTCGGAGAAGCGGTCGTCGGTGTGGATGTACGGATCGCGCGCGGTGGCGGCAATGCCCGGGGTGGCGATCTGGTAGTCGATCCGCCAGCCCACGTTCTTGGCCCAGGCCTGGCCGCGGTTGGACCACCAGGTGTACTGCTCGGGGCGCCCGTCCAGCCGGCGGAACACGTCGACCATGCCGATCTCGTCGAACAGGTGGTCCAGCCAGGCCCGCTCCTCCGGCAAGAAGCCGGAGTTCTTGCGGTTGGACTTATAGTTGGTGAGGTCGATCTCCTTGTGGGCGATGTTCCAGTCGCCGCAGATGACCCATTCACGCCCGTCCTGCATGCGTTCCGCCAGCCAGGGGCGGAAGAACTCGAGGAAGCGCCACTTGGAGTCCTGGCGATGATCGCCCGAAGACCCCGAGGGCAGGTAGAGCGAGACCACCGACAGGTTGCCGAACCGCATCTCGGCATAGCGGCCCTCATTGTCGGCCTCCTCGAAGCCGATGCGGGTCACGACTTCGTCCGGCTGGCGGCGGCTGTACAGCGCCACGCCGCTGTAGCCGGGCTTCACGGCATCGACATAGACGCTGTGGTAGCCGGGTGGATGGAAGGGCTCGCCCTGGATCTGGTGGATCTGGGCCTTGGTCTCCTGGATACAGACCACGTCGGCCTCGGTGGACGGGAGCCAGTCGAAGAAGCCCTTGCGGGCTGCGGCACGGATGCCATTGGCGTTCATCGAGAGTATGCGCATGGCGACGAACGATACCCGCGCCCGCGCGCGTGGAAAAGCCCCGGACTGCGGCACTGGCACAGGTCTGTGTCAAAATACGACGTTTGAGACCGGAGCCACCCGATGACCGCCCACGCCTTCCTCGAATATGCCCTGCAACGCGACGTCCTGCGCTTTGGCGAGTTCACACTGAAGTCCGGACGGCTGAGCCCGTACTTCTTCAACGCGGGCCTGTTCAATCGCGGCTCGGACCTGGCGCGGCTGGGCGAGTTCTACGCGCAGGCGATCAGGGATTCCGGTATCCAGTTCGACCTGGTGTTCGGTCCGGCCTACAAGGGCATTCCGCTGGCCGCGGCGGTCACCGAGGCGCTTTATCGCGACCACGGCATGGACCGCCCCTGGGCCTTCAACCGCAAGGAGGCCAAGGATCACGGCGAGGGCGGCAACATCGTCGGCGCCCCGCTGGAGGGTCGGGTGCTGATCGTGGACGACGTGATTACCGCCGGCACCGCGATCCGGGAATCGGTGGACCTGATCCGGGCGGCCGGGGCCACCCCGGTCGGCGTGGCGATCGCGCTGGACCGCGAGGAGCGCGGCCGCGGCGAGCGCTCCGCGATCCAGGAGGTCGAGGCCGATCTGGGCCTGCAGGTGGTGCGCGTCGCCCGGCTGGGCGACCTGGTCCGCATGCTCGAGGAGACCGGCCGCGCGCCGGAACACCTGGAGGCCCTGCGCGCCTACCGCGCCGAGTACGGCGTTTAGGGAGACGCGGACCACCGCTTCAGCGTCCACCTCCGTCATTGCGAGGAGGTGCAGCCGACGAAGCAATCTCCCAGCGCGGTAGAAAGCCGCCGGGCCGCCCCACCCGTCGGTGGCTCCGGCCGGCGGTTACTTGCTTCGTTCGCCCCGCGGCCGTTCAACGCAGCCTTTCCGCTTCGACGGCGGCGGTCCTCGCAAGGACGGGTGCGGATGAGCGCGCAGAACGGGCTACAGGAGCTCGGTGTCGTCGTGCGAGTACGCCGGCGAGCAGCTGCACAGGATATGCAGGGGCTCGGCGCCGGTGTTGCGGATGTTATGCGGCGTGCCGGGCGCGATGCAGACCGTGTCACCCACCGTCACCGGGAAGGTCGCCTCATCCAGGCGCATCTCGCCCTGGCCACGGGTGACGTGATAGAGCTCCTCGGTGCGCGCGTGGCGATGCAGGCGCGTGATCGCACCGGGCTCGACCACGGCCTCGGCCAGGCTCTGGGCGGCGTTGCCGTGCACATCGGGGTGCATCAGCTCGCGGATCTCGGAGCCGTCCTTGGTGTCATAGGCCGGGATGTCGGCGTAGCGCGTATGCATCATCGGGCTCACGCGGACTCCGGCACTTCCTCGAGCAGCAGGCTCTGGCCACCCATCGCGGCGGGCTTGGGCACCCCCATCAGTTCCAGCACGGTCGGGGCGACATCGGCCAGGCCGCCGCCGGTGCGCAGGCGCCAGCGCTGGGAGTCGGTGATCATGCACATCACCGGGTAGATGGTGTGCTGGGTATGCGGGGCGCCGGTCACCGGGTCGACGTATTCGTCGCAGTTGCCGTGGTCGGCGGTCACGATCGCGGAGTATTCCAGCTCCCGCGCGGCGTCCAGGACCCGACCGACCTCCTGGTCCAGGGTCTGGACCGCCTGGATCAGCGCCTCGCGCTTGGCGGTGTGTCCGACCATGTCGCCGTTGGCGAAGTTGACCAGAATGAACCCGTAGCGCCCGCTCTGCATCGCCTGGATGGTCTCGTCGGCCACCTCCTTGGCGCTCATCTCCGGCTGCTCGTCGTAGGTATCCACGGACGGCGAGGGGACCATCACCCGCTGCTCGCCGGCGTAGGGCTCTTCCTTGCCGCCGTTGAAGAAGAAGGTCACGTGGGCGTACTTCTCGGTCTCGGCGCAATGGAACTGAGGGATACCGGCGGAGGCGATGGTACTGCCCAGGGTGGTCGACGGGCGCTCCGGGGGGAAGGCAATCGGTGACAGGAAGCGCGGGTCGTACTCGGTCAGGCAGGTTTCCGCCACGGGGTGGAAGTCGCCGCGGTCGAAGCCGTCGAAGTCGTCCATGCCCAGGGCGGCGGTGAGCTGACGCGGGCGGTCGTTGCGGAAGTTGAACAGCACGCAGACCGCGTCCTCGCCCAGCGGGGCGCCGCCGTTGATGATGCGCGGATTGATGAATTCGTCGTCCTCGCCGGCCGCGTAGGCGGCCTCGATGGCCTCGCGGGCGGAACCGGCGGGCTCGCCCTCGGCATAGGCGATGGCACGGAAGGCCTTCTCGGTGCGCTTCCAGCGCTTGTCACGGTCCATTGCGTAATAGCGCCCGCAAACCGTGGCGATGGCGCCGCCGGCGTTGGCCAGTTCTTCCTCCAGCGGGTCGAGGTAGTTCAGCGCCGAGCGCGGGGCGGTGTCGCGGCCGTCGGTGATCATGTGCACCATCGGCCGCGCGCCCTCGCGCTGGCAGATCTCGACCAGGGCGCGCAGATGGCGGATGTGCGAGTGCACGCCTCCATCGGAGACCAGGCCGATCAGGTGCAGGGGCAGGTTGTTGTTGGCGGCCGCCCGGGCGGCGCTGACCAGGGCGTCGTTCTCGTAGAAGCTGCCGTCGGCGATGGAGTCGTCGATGCGCACCAGGTCCTGGTTGATCACGGTCCCCGC
Organism: Thioalkalivibrio sp. ALE31; assembly: GCF_000377405.1. Taxonomy (GTDB): domain Bacteria; phylum Pseudomonadota; class Gammaproteobacteria; order Ectothiorhodospirales; family Ectothiorhodospiraceae; genus Thioalkalivibrio. The sequence continues at coordinate 181,123 of NZ_KB905024.1, forward strand.
GCCCAGCGTCAGGTGCCCCACCTCGGAGTTGCCCATCTGCCCATCCGGCAGCCCGACCGCGCGGCCACAGGCATCCAGCGTGGTGTGCGTATGGGTCGAGAGATACTCGTCGAGACGCGGGGTGTCGGCCTCGGCGTAGGCATTGTTCAGCTTGGAGGGGTTCACGCCGACTCCGTCCATGACGATCAGCAGGACGGGGCGGCGGGGGGTGGAACGCGGATCGGCCATCGCGGGATCATTACCTGGGTCAATGGGTTACCCGGGTATTTTAGCAACTTCCGATGCTTGGCGGGGCGCCGGGCCGCACAAATCGCGGGCGCCCCGGCCGGTTCAGCGATCGCGCTGCGTGTCATCCGCCTCGGTTGAGGCGTCCCCGGGGTCCGAATCGGCGCCGGGCAGGGTGTCGTCGCCCGCCGTGCCGGACACCGCCGGTTGCTCTCCAGAGCCGGCGGGCGTGCCCCCGGAATCGCGGGCGGCCCGCTGGCGGCGTAGTTCAGCCTGCTCTTCCTCGATGCGGTCCAGCTCGGCATCCATTTCGTCATCGGTCAGCGGGGTGTACCCGGTGCGCGCGGCCGCCGTGGCACTTTCGCCCGCCCCGGCGGCGGTCCCGGTCGTCCCGGATGCCATCGCCGCCGAACTCGCCGCGGCCGTCTTGCGCGATCCGCCGCCGCTGCCGCCACCCCGCGGCTTGCCACCGCCCGGGCCGTCATCATCCGGGCCGTCGTCGTCGCCCGTGTCCGCGTCACCGCCCGCGCCAGCGCGCCGTTCGGCCTTCTTGCGCTCCATGATCCGCGACAGGATCAGGCCGATCTCGAACAGCAGCCACATCGGCAGCGCCAGCAGGGTCTGCGAGATGATATCCGGCGGGGTGAGCACCATCCCCACCAGGAACACCCCGACGATTACGTAGGGGCGCTTCTGCGCCAGCTTGGCCGGGGTGGTCGCCCCCATGGAGACGAGCAGGATGGTCGCCACCGGCACCTCGAAGGCAATGCCGAAGGCGATGAACAGCATGATGACGAACGACAGGTAGCGCGAGATGTCGGTCATCACCGACACGCCCTCGGGCGCGGTGGCGGTGAAGAACGCGAAGATCAGCGGGAACACCACGAAATAGGCGAATGCCATCCCGAGGTAGAACAGCATGGTGGACGAGGCCACCAGCGGCAGCGCCATGCTCTTTTCGTGGGCGTACAGGCCCGGGGCCACGAAGGACCAGACCTGGTACAGCAGGTACGGGATGCTGAGGACCACGGCCAGCAGCAGGGTCAGCTTGAACGGGATCAGGAACGGCGCGGCCACGTCGATCGCGATCATGCTGGTGCCTTCCGGCAGGTGCTGCATCAGCGGGTCGGCCAGCCAGGTGTAGATCGGGTTGGCGAACGGGAACAGGATCAGGAACACCACCAGGATGGCGATGAACATCCTGAGAATGCGGTCCCGCAGCTCGATCAGATGCGTGAGCAGGGTCTCGGTGGCTTCCGGACTCGGCTCGACCCCCGGTTTGGTCTTGCTCATGAGTGCTTGTCAGGGGTCTGGTCGTCGTGAGTGGTGTCGGTCGTCGAGTCCCGCGCAGGGCGCGAGCCCTCATCCGCGGGATCCGGGGTCCGGCGTTCGCGCACCGCCGGCTTCTTGCGCTCCGGACGCGGCCCGTCGGCCGCCCGTGCCTTCTGCTCGGCGGCCAGCGCCGGGTCGTCGGTCATCAGGTTGCCGTCCAGATCGCCCTGTGTGGGCACACGGCGCACCTCGGTCGGTTCGTCGGCTTCGGCGTCGGTATCCGGCGTTTCAGCGTCGCCACCGCGCACCGCCGCGTCGGGGCTGCGCATCGAGGGCTTGTCGCGCACCGCCGGCTTGGCCGGCTTCTTCTCGGCCAGCGCCTTCTGCTCGGAGTCCGAGAGGTGCTTGCCGGTCTTCGGCTGACCCTCGATGTCCTCCCGCAGACCGCGCTCGGTATCCTCGAACTCCTCGCGCAGGCTGGTCTCGGTCTCGTCCATCATGTTCTTGAGCTGGCGGATCTCGCGATCCTGGCTCTTCAGCATTTTGCGCAGCTCGTCGGTCTGCAGCTCCTGCTCGAAATCCGAACGCACGCTGTGGACGAAACGCCGGGTCTTGCCCACCCAGCGCCCGATCTCGCGCGCAAGCCCGGGCAGCCGCTCCGGCCCGACGACCAGCAGCGCCACCAGCACGATGATGATGATTTCCCAGAAGCCGATATCGAACATGGACTACCGCCGTTCGAGCCGGGCCACCGCGCCGGGCGCGAGGCTCAGGACTTCTTGTCCGATTGCGAGGCGTCGGAATCCTTTTCGCTGCTCTTTTTGACCTCGGCGTCGACCACGCGACCCTTGTCGTCGGTCTGGTCCTCGACCTCGCGCGTCTCGCCGTCTTCGCCTTCCTTCTTCTCTTCGGCGTCGGGGTCCTTGACCGCCTGGCGGAAGTTCTTCATCGCCGAACCGATATCCCCCCCCATGTTGCGCAGCTTCTTGGTGCCGAACAGCAGCACGACGATGAGCAGGATAATGAGGAGCTGCCAAATACTGATACCACCGATACCCATGGATTCTGTCTCCGGTAAAACAACTTTTGGGTAGCCTGAACGGCGCCAGGCCCATAATCAACTGTGCGGCACGCCGGGTCATGTACATGCTCGCGCCCGGATTGCTCTGGCGCGTGGACCCGACACGATGACCGCAGTGTAGCCGAGCAACATGAACGAACGCTTTACCGGAGCCAGTCAAAGGCCGCCGGGAGATCATCAGTGATCGGAGCGACGTCCACTCGTTTCGCGCGCGGCCTTCTCCGCGACACCCGACAGGCCGAAACGTCGCGCCAGTTCGTCGAGGACATCGTCCGGGTGCCGGCCGCGCGCCGCGAGCACCACCAGGGCATGAAACCACAGGTCGGCCATTTCCGACACCAGGGCGTCGGTATCGTTGTTCTTCGCGGCGATCAGGGTCTCCGCCGATTCCTCGCCCAGTTTCTTCAGCATCTCGTCCAGGCCGCGCGCGTGGAGCTTGGCCACATAGGACTGCTCCGGATCGGCCTGACGGCGCTGCTCGATGACCTCGGCCAGTGCGGCGAGCACCTCGGCGCCGGCGGGATGGTTGGGCGCGGACTCGGTCATTGCGTGGCCACCTCGGCATCGTTCGGTCGCACCGGCACACCGGCCGCCGCCATCGCGTCCTTGGCCTCGCCCACGGTGTGCTGGCCGAAATGAAAGATACTGGCCGCCAGCACCGCGTCGGCATGGCCCTCGGTCACGCCCTCCACCAGGTGCTGGAGCTCACCGACGCCGCCGGAGGCGATGACCGGGATACCCACCGCGTCGCTGACCGCGCGGGTCAGGGCCAGATCGAAGCCGATGCGGGTACCGTCGCGGTCCATGCTGGTCAGCAGGATCTCGCCGGCCCCCAGGGCCTCCATGCGCTGCGCCCATTCGACTACGTCCAGCCCGGTCTCGCGGCGCCCTCCGTGGGTAAAGACCTCCCAGCGCGGTGGTTCATTCCCCGTGCTGACCTGCTTGGCGTCGATCGCGACCACGATGCACTGGCTGCCGACCCAGTCGGCGGCCTCGCGCACCAGCTCCGGGCGGTGCACCGCGGCGGTATTGATGGAGACCTTGTCGGCCCCGGCGTTCAGCAGGCGGCGGATGTCCTCGACCGCGCGCACGCCGCCCCCGACCGTCAGCGGGATGAAGACCTCGCGCGCGACCGCCTCGACCACGTGCAGGATGGTCTCGCGGTCGTCGCTGGAGGCGGTGATGTCGAGGAAGGTGATCTCGTCCGCGCCCTGCGCGTTGTAACGCCGGGCAATCTCCACCGGGTCCCCGGCATCGCGGATGCCGACGAAGTTGACGCCCTTGACCACGCGGCCGGCGTCGACATCCAGGCAGGGGATGATGCGCTTGGCGAGCATCTCAGCTCCCGGCGGCCGCGCGGGCCTCCTCCAGGGTGAAGGCGCCCTCGTACAGGGCCCGGCCGACGATCGCGCCGGTGATGCCGTCTTCCTCGCGCGCCGCCAGATTGCGGATGTCGTCCAGTGAACTGATACCGCCGGAGGCGATCACCGGCACGCGCACGTTGCTCGCCAGGCGTGCGGTGGCCTCCACGTTGGGGCCCTTCATCATCCCGTCGCGGGCGATGTCGGTGTAGACGAAGGCCACCACGCCGTCGGCCTCGAAGTGCTGGGCCAGGTCGATCACGTCGTGGTGCGAGAGCTTGGACCAGCCATCCACCGCGAGCTTGCCGTCCTTGGCGTCCAGCCCGACGATGATGCGGCCGGGAAACTCCAGGCACAGGTCGTTCACGAAGTGCGGGGCGCTGACCGCGCGGGTGCCGATGATCACGAACTCGACCCCGGCATCGAGGTAGGCCTGTACCGTGTCCTCGTCGCGCACCCCGCCGCCGATCTGGATCGGCAGGTCGGGGAAGGCCTTCGCGATGGCGTGCACCGCCTGGGCATTGCGCGGCTGGCCGGCGAAGGCGCCGTCCAGGTCCACGATGTGCAGGCGTTCGGCCCCGGCGTCCACCCAGCGCTTCGCCATCTCCACCGGGTCCTCGCCGAACACGGTGGAATCGTCCATGTTCCCCTGGCGCAGGCGAACGCACTTGCCTTCCTTCAGATCGATTGCGGGGATGACCAGCATCTTCGACTCCTCACGACGCCCTGGGACCGTCTCCGTCCCAGCGCAGAAAGTTGTGCAGCAGGCGCAGCCCGCAGGCGGCGCTCTTCTCCGGATGGCACTGCATGGTGAACAACGAGCCCCGTGCCAGTGCCGAGGCAAAGGTCTCGCCATAATCGGTGCGCCCGGCCACATCCGCCTCGCGCTCGGGCTGCACCCGGTAGCTGTGGACAAAGTAGAACCAGGGGGTCTCGGGCAGACCGTGCCACAGGGGGTGCTCGCGCGCCGGCAGCACGCGGTTCCACCCCATGTGGGGGATCTTCAAGCGGCGGCCATCCGCACCCTCCATCGCAGGGAAGCGCGCCACCCGGCCCGGCAGGATACCGAGCAGGTCGACGCCGCCGCTCTCCTCGCTGGCGTCCATCAGGATCTGCTGGCCCAGGCACAGTCCGAGGAAGGGCCGGTCCGCCGCCAGCTCGGGCAGCAGCCGGTCGAGCCCGCGCCGGGCCAGCGCCTGCATGGCATCCCCCGCCGCACCCTGGCCAGGGAACACCAGGCGGTCCGCCTCGCGCAGGGTCTCGGGGTCGTCCGTGAGCAGCACGCGCTGGTCGGCCGCGGCCTCGTGCTCCAGCGCACGTACGACCGAGTGCAGATTGCCCATGCCGTAATCGATGACGGCAACAGTTTCCATGGCCGGGTCTCGTCCCTTGTCCGTTACAGGGTTCCCTTGGTGGACGGCATCATGCCCGCCGAGCGCGGATCCATTTCCGCCGCCACGCGCAGGGCACGTCCGAAGGCCTTGAAGATGGTCTCGGCGACATGGTGGGCATTGTCGCCGCGCAGGCAGTCGATATGCAGGGTCATCCAGCCGTGGTTGACCAGGCCCTGGAAGAATTCGTGGAACAGGTCGACGTCGAACTCGCCGATGTGCGAACGACGGAAATCGGCGTGCATCTCCAGCCCCGGGCGCCCGGAGAAGTCGATCACCACGCGCGACAGGGCCTCGTCCAGCGGGACGTAGGCATGGCCGTAGCGGCGGATGCCCTTCTTGTCGCCCAGCGCCTTTGCCAGCGCCTGCCCCAGGGTGATGCCGATGTCCTCCACCGTGTGGTGGGCATCGATATGCAGATCGCCCTCGGCGCGCACGTCGAGATCGACCAGGCCGTGGCGGGCAACCTGATCCAGCATGTGATCGAGGAACGGGATGCCTGTCTCGAGGTGGCTCTGCCCGGTGCCGTCGAGGTTGAGCTCGATGGCGATGCGGGTCTCCAGGGTGTCGCGGCGGACGGATGCGGTGCGTTCAGTCATGTTCCGGTTCAGGCACGATAAAACGCCAGTGTAGCAAGGCTGGCCCGCGCCCGGTATGACTGCGGGACTTATCCGCGCGACCCCAGCTTCGGGCCGACCAGCAAGGCCTCGGGAACAGCCTCCTGGATGGCGCAGGGCAGTTCGCTGCAGATCCCCGGCCGCGCGCTCAGCGAGACCCACAGCGTGTTCAGCTTCAGGTTCAGCTCGACGAACGCGATATCGGCCCCGTAGCCATGGAGGACCCGCTCGATGGCCAGCGCCCGGGCGTGGATCTCGGCGCGCGGGCGCTGGCGCAGACCGGGGATCAGCATCATGAAGTCCGCCAGCCGACGGCCTTCGGCGTCGCGCCGCGGCAGGCGCTGCCACAGGGGCTGGTGGGGTTCGAGGAGCAGGGCCGGGCGCAGCGCGGGTTCAGCATCCGGGTTTCGCGGCGGGGAATGGGGTGGCATGGCTCGTCGCTCGGCATGGGCCTGTCTGGAGTGTAGGCCAGAAAGGCCAGGGTGCGACGGGCCCAACCCGGTCACAAAAAAAGCCGGGGCAAGCCCCGGCTTTGATTCAAGAGCATGAATGCTCCTGATTACCGCACTTCGACCTCGGTCGAGTCGGATTCACCCTTGTTGTCCGTCCAGGAGATGGACACGGTGTCACCGGAAGAACCGTCCAGCTCAACCTGCAGGAACGGGTTGCGGGAAACGGTGTAGTTCCAGTTGGCGGTGATGGCGGTGGTGCCGTTACGCGCAATTTCCACAGTCTCGATGAAGTGCGGGCCACCGTCGTCGTCGGGGACCAGCATGTCGTGGCTCATCAGCGCACGGATATTGATAACGCCGTTGCTTTCCTGGGCGCGAACTCGAATAGACATATCTTAAACCTCCAGTAGTGTTCGGATCAGCGGTTCGGGGTCGGCGTTAGCCGCCGCAGCCACCAACCGTGACCTTCACTTCTTGAACCGTCTTGTACCAGGTGTCGCCGGACTTCACGGCGGCGACCACGTTGGAGGACTCGCCCATGCGGATACGGCCGGAGACGTTCGCATGCGCGCCATCACCCAGGACGTAGTGGGCGGTCAGCGGCTGGTTGTTCAGCTCGACGAACACGGCCATTTCGGTCACGTTGTCCAGGCTGGACTCGATGGACACCGGGACCACGGCGCCGTTCTCGGCGATTTCCGGGGCGCTCAGGGTGACGTCACCGTCAGCGATGTCGCTGGAACCGGTCACCGCTTCAAAGGCGGCTTCCAGACCTTCGGCGGCAAAGGCCTCGGACGGCCAGGCGGCAAGCAGCTTGCTCGGGGCGAGCAGACCGGCCCCGACGGCGACACCGACAGTACCGGCGGCGAGAGTGCCTTTCAGGAAGACACGGCGCTTGGTGCTAATCATGGATGATCTCCTCTCATCTTGTGGGTCAGTTCCGGATAATCCGGGACGTCTTCGCGGTGAACCGCTGTGACGCCTGTTGCTTTGGACGGCGACCTGCAGGGGTCTATTCCCTGCGGACCGGAATCCGCCCCCTGACCAGCTTCAGTGGTCTTTTTGCTGGTCTCGCAGATGCATCGTCCCAAACCTCGCTGAATCATTGATGAACGAATCATCGCGATTCGAAATCGGGTGAATTTCATCGGGATGCAACGGCCTGTCAGGGGCCCTGGCACCTGAAGCCAGCGGCGTATCAATGGCACACTATCGCCTTTCCATGCAACGTAGACCCCGGACCCGACCATGTTTTCCTGCAAGGCCCAATGGCTGTTGATCGCCGTGATCGTCGTACTCGGCACGATGCAGATGCTCGCCTCCTGCGGCCAGAAGGGCGATCTCTACCTGCCCGATGACGAGGAAGCCGAGGAGCACAACCCGCAATGATCCCGCTGAAGGACCACTAGATGGACTATTTCGACTACCACGGCGACACGCTGTTCTGTGAGGGTGTGGCCCTGGACGGCCTGGCCGAACTGGTCGGCACCCCGGCCTACGTGTATTCCCGTGCCACGCTGGAGCGCCACTATCGCGCGTTCAGCGAGGCGCTGATCGGGACCCCGCACCAGGTCTGCTTCGCGGTGAAGGCGAACTCCGCGCTGGGGGTGCTGAACGTGCTCGCGCGCCTGGGCGCCGGCTTCGACATCGTCTCCGGCGGCGAACTGGAACGCGTGCTGCGCGCCGGCGGCGACCCGGCGAAGATCGTGTTCTCCGGCGTCGGCAAGACCGCCGCCGAGATGCGCCGCGCGCTGGAGGTCGGCATCCACTGTTTCAACGTCGAGTCCGCGCCGGAGCTGGAGCGGCTGGAGACGGTCGCGGCAGAGCTCGGCATTCAGGCCCCGGTGTCGATCCGGGTGAACCCGGACGTCGATGCCGAGACCCACCCCTACATCGCCACCGGGCTGCGCGAGAACAAGTTCGGTGTGGCGATCGAGGAGGCGCCGGCGCTGTATGCCCGGGTGCGTGACAGCCAGCACCTGGCGGCCACCGGCGTCGACTTCCACATCGGCTCGCAGCTGACCCGCATTGATCCGTTCACCGATGCCCTCAAGCGTGTGCTGGCGCTGGTGGATCAGCTGGCCGAGGACGGCATCACACTCGAACACATCGATGTCGGCGGTGGCCTGGGCGTGCGCTACCGCGACGAGACGCCGCCGGAGCCCGATGTCTGGGCCAGCGCCCTGCGCGAGGTGCTGGGCGAACGAAGCCTGAAGGTGCTGCTGGAGCCGGGCCGCGCCATCGCGGCGAACGCCGGCGTGTTCCTGACCCGGGTGGAATACCTGAAGCACACCGAGGCGCATGACTTCGCGATCGTCGACGGCGCGATGAACGACCTGCTGCGCCCGGCGCTGTACGGCGCCTGGCAGGAGATCGTGCCGGTGGTACAGCGCGACGACACGGCGACGCGGACCTACGACATCGTCGGCCCGGTCTGCGAGACCGGCGACTTCCTCGGCCGCGAGCGCGAACTGGCGCTGGCCGCCGGTGACCTGCTCGCGGTGCGCTCTGCCGGGGCCTACGGCTATGTGATGGCCGGCAATTACAACTCGCGGCCGCGCCCGCCGGAGGTGATGGTCGACGGCGACCACTTCCAGATCATCAACCGCCGCGAGCAGGTGGATCACCTGATGATGCGCGAGAGCATGCTGCCCCAGGATTCTGAAGACGTGGACCCGGATGACACGGACCCGCCCGGGAGCGTGGCCCCGTGATCCCGCGCCAGCCCGAACCGGAGCTGATGCTGGAGCCTGCGCAGGCACGCGCCTACGCCGAGGCCGACTTCGCCGCCCCGCACGAGGGCTTCGTGGATGCCTTCGCCGAGGTCTTCCCGGGCCCGGTGACCGGGCCGGTGCTGGATCTCGGCTGTGGCCCGGGTGACGTCTCGCTGCGCTTCGCCGCGCGCTACCCCGACTGCGAGGTGGACGGCCTCGACGGCGCGCCCGCGATGCTGGCCGCCGGCGACGCCCTGATGGCCGGTCACCCGGCCGCGCGGCGGGTTCATCTGGCCGAGGGCTGCCTGCCCGAGGCCCGCGGCCCGCGCGCCCCGTATGCCACGATCATCAGCAACTCCCTGCTGCATCACCTGCACGACCCCGCGGTGCTGTGGCAGGCGATCCGCCGCGACGGGGCACCGGGGGCAGCGGTATTCGTGATGGACCTGCGCCGCCCGGACTCGACCGAGTCCGTCCAGGCCCTGGTCGCGCAGTACGCAGCCGATGACCCGGACGTCCTGCGGCGCGACTTCGAGCACTCCCTGCACGCCGCCTTCACGCCCGAGGAGGTGCGCGCGCAGCTGGCCGCCGCCGGCCTCGACGGTTTTACCGTCCACGTCACGTCGGACCGCCACATGATCATTTTCGGTCACCTGCCGGGGCACCGCTGATGCGTCTCGAATTCACCAAGATGCACGGGCTGGGCAACGATTTCGTGGTGATCGATGGCATCCGCCAGTCGGTCCGGCTGGACGCATCGACGCTGCGCCATCTCGCGGATCGCCACTTCGGCATCGGCTGCGACCAGGTGCTGCTGGTGGAGGCGCCGAGCGATCCGGCGCAGGCACTGTTCCGCTACCGCATCTTCAATGCCGACGGCTCCGAGGTGGAGCAGTGCGGCAACGGGGCGCGCTGCTTCGCCCGCTTCGTGCGCGAGCAGGGCCTGACCGAGGCCCGCGAGATCCCGGTCGAGACCCTGGGCGGGCGCATCGTGCTGCATGTCGAGGACGACGAGCGGGTGCGCGTGGACATGGGCCGACCCGAGTTCGCGCCGGCGCGCATCCCGCTGGTCGCCGAGGCCGAGGCCGACGCCTACACCCTGGACGTACAGGGCCACTCGATCACCCTCGGCGCGGTGTCCATGGGCAACCCCCATGCGGTGATCCTGGTCGACGACGTCGCGCGCGCCCCGGTGGCCGAGATCGGCCCGATCATCGAACGCCACGAGAGCTTCCCGCGGCGCGTGAACGTCGGCTTCGCCGCGCTGCGCGACCGCGGCCATGTCGACCTGCGGGTATTCGAGCGCGGGGTCGGCGAGACGCTGGCCTGTGGCAGTGGCGCGGCCGCCGCGATGGCCGTGCTGCGCCGCCGCGGACTGGTCGACGATGACGTCGAGGTGGCCCTGCCGGGCGGGACCCTTGTGCTAAGCTGGGACGGACAGGCCGAGGCACCGGTTTGGCTGACCGGGCCGGCCACCACGGTATTCAACGGCTGGATCGATCTATGACTGGGCAATCCTCCAACGCCTCTGCTGCAGAGACCGCGAAGACCCGCTCGCCGAAAAAGAACCCGCAAGCCCCGATCGGCGCCGCCGACGTCGAGGCCTACCTGCGCGAGCACCCGGATTTCTTCCAGGACCACCTGCCGCTGCTGGACATCCTGCGCATCCCCCATCCATCCGGCGGGGCCGTCTCGCTGCTGGAGCGCCAGGTCGCGCTGCTGCGCGAGAAGCACCGCGCGATGGAGCAGCACATGGGCGAGCTGGTCGAGCGCGCCCGCGACAACGAACGCATGGGCCAGCACCTGCACGAACTGGCCAAGACCCTGATGCGCGCCGAAAACCTGGACGCCGTGCTGGCCCTGACCCAGGACGCCCTGCGCAACGAGCTGGGCGCGGAGCGCGTCAGCATCCGCCTGGCGCATCGCAAGGTCGACGACCTGCATGCGCTGGACAAGGGTGAGCTGGGCACCTTCGACCCGCTGTTCAGCCGCGGCAAGGCCCAGTGTGGCCGGGTCCCCGCCGAGATGCTGGATGTACTGTTCGACGATGCCGAGGAGATCGGATCCGCGATCCTGATGCCCCTGGGCGATGATGCCGACCGGATCGGCGTGCTCGGCCTGGCGAGCGAATCCGCGAACCGCTTCCAGCCCGACATGGGCACCTATTTCGTGACCCACATCGGCGACCTGCTGGCCGAGTCGATCCGCTGCCATGTCGAGCGGACCCACGCCGCGGCCTGACCCGGCGACCGGGGACGCGCCCGCGCAGGATGCGGATATCACGGCGTTTCTGGGCCACCTGAGCGACGTTCGCGGCCATTCGCCGCATACCGTCAAGGCCTATCGACGCGACCTGACGCGCCTGCGCAGCCTGCATCACGGCCCCTGGGAGGCGCTCAGGCCGGCCGACATGCGCCGCATCGCCGGGCAACTGGCGCGCCAGGGCCATCACCCGCGCTCCATTCAGCGCTTCCTGTCCGCTGCACGCGGCTTCTTTGCCTACCAGGTGGAACAGCGGCGCATGCCCGCCAACCCGGCGTCCGGCATGCGCGGCCCCCGGGCCGGGCGCGCCCTGCCGCGCGATCTCGATGTCGACCAGACACAGCAGGCCCTGGCTCCGGCCGAGGGCCCGGACCCGACGCTGGCCGCCCGCGACCAGGCGATGCTGGAGCTGCTGTATTCCTCCGGGCTGCGCCTGTCGGAGCTGACCGGGCTGGATCTGACCGATCTCGACCTGGACGCGGGACTGGTGCGGATGCTCGGCAAGGGCCGGCGCGAGCGCAGCGTGCCGGTGGGGCGCAAGGCGCGCGAGGCCCTGCGCACCTGGTTGCGGCACCGGGGGGACTGGGCAGCGCCGGACGAGCGGGCGGTCTTCGTCAGCCGTCGCGGCCCGCGCATCGGCAACCGCGCGGTGCAGCGCCGCGTCGCCGAGGCGGGACGCCGCGCCGGGCTGGACGTGCGCCTGCACCCGCACCGGCTGCGCCATGCGTTTGCCAGCCATCTGCTGGAATCCAGCGGCGACCTGCGGGCCATCCAGGAACTTCTGGGCCACGCCAACCTTGAAACCACCCAGATCTATACCCATCTCGACTATCAGCATCTGGCACAGGTGTATGATGCCGCCCATCCGCGGGCCCGCCGGAGAGATTGATCCGGCCGCGATCGCACCCGCCGGGTGAACGATCCCGGGTCGCCGCGACCCAACACCGTGCCCCCGATACACAGCCGGACAGGAGAACCCCGTGGAACAGTTTCGCGGCACCACCATCGTTTGCGTCCGCAAGGACGGCGCCGTCACCCTCGGGGGCGACGGCCAGGTATCCCTTGGCAACACCGTGATGAAGGGCAACGCGCGCAAGGTGCGCCGGGTCTATCACGACCGCATCCTGGCCGGCTTTGCCGGCGGCACCGCCGATGCCTTCACCCTGTTCGAGCGCTTCGAGGGCATGCTGGAGAAGCACTCCGGCAATATCACCCGGGCTGCGGTGGAGCTGGCCAAGGACTGGCGCACTGACCGCGCCCTGCGCAAGCTGGAGGCCCTGCTGGCCGTGTCCGACCGCGAGAACTCGTTCGTGATCTCGGGGAACGGCGACGTGATCGAGCCGGAGAACGCACTGATCGCGATCGGCTCCGGCGGGCCCTACGCCCAGGCCTCCGCCCAGGCCCTGCTGCAGAACACCGACCTTTCGGCGCGCGAGATCGTGGAGAAGTCCCTGAACATCGCCGCCGACATCTGCGTGTATACCAATCACAACATCACCCTGGAGAGCCTGGACGCGGAGTAACGCGCCCGGCCCCGGACGACCCGATCCGACCAAGGCCCCTTTTGCCATGACCGACATGACCCCCCGCGAGATCGTCCAGGAACTGGACCGCTACATCATCGGCCAGGACGAGGCCAAGCGCTCCGTCGCCATCGCCCTGCGCAACCGCTGGCGCCGGCGCCAGCTGCCGCCGGAGCTCCAGCCCGAGGTCACACCGAAGAACATCCTGATGATCGGCCCGACCGGTGTCGGCAAGACCGAGATCGCCCGGCGCCTGGCCAAGCTGGCCCGCGCGCCGTTCATCAAGATCGAGGCGACCAAGTTCACCGAGGTCGGCTATGTCGGCCGCGATGTCGAATCGATCATCCGCGACCTGGCCGAGGCCGCGGTCAAGCAGCTGCGCGACGAGGCCATCAAGGAAAACCGCGTCAAGGCCGAGGACGCCGCCGAGGAACGCATCCTCGACGCCCTGCTGCCGCGCCCGCGCAATGCCGGCTTCACCGAGTCCGAGCCGGAGGACGCCGGCAGCGAGACCCGGCAGAAGCTGCGCAAGCGCCTGCGCGAAGGCGACATGGACGAGCGCGAGATCGACATCGAGGTCTCGCAGAACCCGCAGGGTGTGGAGATCATGACACCGCCGGGCATGGAGGAGATGGCCAGTCAGCTGCAGTCGATGTTCCAGAACCTCGGCGGTCAGAAGACCCGCTCGCGGCGGCTCAAGATCGCCGAGGCCCGCAAGCTGCTCATCGAGGAGGAGGCCGCGCGCCTGATCAACGAGGAAGACCTGAAGGAGCGCGCCATCGAGCGGGTGGAGCAAAGCGGCATCGTGTTCCTCGACGAGATCGACAAGGTCGCCAAGGGCAGCGACAAGACCAGTGGCGGCGAGGTCTCCCGCGAGGGCGTGCAGCGCGACCTGCTGCCCTTGATCGAGGGCACGACCGTGTCCACCAAGCTGGGCATGGTGCGCACCGATCACATCCTGTTCATCGCCTCCGGCGCGTTCCATCTGTCCAAGCCGTCCGACCTGGTCCCGGAGCTGCAGGGCCGGCTGCCGATCCGCGTCGAGCTGGACTCCCTGTCGGTGGACGCCTTCGTGCGCATCCTGACCGAGCCCACGGCCTCGCTGACCGAGCAGTACACCGAACTGATGAAGACCGAGGCGGTCGAGCTGCGTTTCGAGGAAGACGGCGTACGCCGCCTGGCGGAGATCGCCTTTGACGTGAACGCCCGGACCGAGAACATCGGGGCCCGCCGCCTGCACACCGTGCTGGAGCGCCTGCTGCAGGATGTGGCCTACCGCGCCCCGGACGTCGATGGTGCCGTGATCGTGGACCGTGCCTTTGTCGACGAACGCCTGGGCGACCTGGTCGAGGACGAGGACCTGTCCCGCTACATCCTCTGACGCAGCCCCGCCGGGGACGACGCCCCGTGATCTGCGCCAGGGGGCGCTACTCGGGGGCCCCCTGGCGATAGGGGTCGGGCCAGCCCTCGGGCGGCGGGTAGAAGCGCTTGTAGGCCCAGTTGTATTGCTCGGGGCAGCGCCGCACCAGGGTCTCCACATGGGCGTTGATCGCCGCGGCCGCGCGGGCGAAATCGCGGTCGGCCACCTCCGGCCCGGCCTCGACCTCGTGATAGCGAAAGCCCCGGCCCCCGGGCAGGCGCTCGGCAAACAGGAACACCACGTGATCCTCGCGCCCGCGCAGCAGGCGGGGGAGCAGGGTCATGGTCAGGGCCGGGCGCCCGAAGAACGAAGCGTGCTGGCCCGAGGCGCCCTTGGGGCTCTGGTCCGGCAGGATGCCGATGATCTCGCCGCGGTCGCGTGCCTGCTGCAGGATGCGCAGGCCGCTGCGATCGGCCGGCGCCAGCTCGGCCCCGGTCGAGGCCCGGGCCTCGCGCACCCAGCGATCAATCTCCGGGGTCTTGAACGGGCTGTACAGCGTAGCCATCGGGCCGTGGCGGGCGGCATGCAGGCCGGCGAACTCCCAGGAACCCAGATGCGGGGCGCACAGGAACAGCGCCCGGCTCGCGGGGCGCTCGCGCAGCCGCGCGTAGTGCGGCGGCTGGACGGCCAGCGTCTCCAGGCTTTCCGGGGGCGACTGCCACAGCCAGGGCGACTCGGTCAGGGCCTGGCCCATGGCCATCAGCGAGCGTCGTCCGACCCGCCGCCGCCAGGCCGGATCCTTTTCCGGGAAGCACAGCGCCAGGTTGATGCGGGTGATACGGGCCGCGCGCGTGGGGAGATACCAGGCAAGCGCGCCCACCCCGCCGCCCAGGGCGTGGTTTACCCGCAGCGGGAGCCGCGCGAGCAGGCGCAGGCTGCCCCCGATCAGGCGGTCACGCAGATGCCGACGTCGGGCCATGCTCGGACGCTTCGGGTTCGGCGGTCCTGTCCGGCGGCGGCTCGCGCGGAGGAATGCCGCCCTCGGTCATCAGGGGTTTGAGGGTGGTGCGCAGGTTGCGGAACAGCCGGGGGTGCTGCGCCTCTTCCTGCGCCAGCAGCTGTTTCATGTGCTCGCGCTGGGTAGGCATGGCGAAGCAGGCCGGGCAGTTGTCGAGGATGACCGGGAGCCCTGCCGCGTCGGCGAAGTCACGGGTCTGGCGCTCGCGCACGTAGACCAGCGGGCGGATCACCCGCAGGTCGCCGGCGTCGATCGCGTAGTGGGCCTTCATGGTGCGCAGCTGGCCGCCATGGAAGGCGCTCATCATGAAGCTCTCGGCGAGATCGTCCAGGTGCTGGCCCAGGGCCAGCACGTTGTAGCCGTGTTCGCGCGCGGTGCGATACATCAGGCCACGCTTCATGCGCGAGCAGAAGGAACAGAACGAGTCGTTGTCCATGTGCGCGTCCGCCAGCTCGGCGATCGGCTCGGAAACGAAGTGATAGGGAATGCCGTAGGCGGCGAGATAGTCCATCAGGCGCTGCGGCTCGAAGCCCTCGATCTCCGGATTGATGGTGACCGCGCCGACCTCGAAGTGCACCGGGGCCCGGCGTGCGAGGTTGTGCAGCAGCCACAGCAGGGTCAGGGAATCCTTGCCGCCGGACAGGCCGACGAGGATGCGATCGCCCTCGCGCACCATGTCGAAGTCGGCGATGGCGCGGCCGGCGAGGCGGCGAATCGAGGCGGGAACGGCGGGTGTCTCCATGGGGCCGCAACATAGGCCGCCGCCGCCCGGCACGCAAGCACCGGCATGCCAATCCGGGGAGAGGGCATGCCAGGCTTTGGGGCGCGGCGGGCCGCGCTTGCACCGTGGCCGGGCAAGCGTTGCGTCGCCAGGGTGCGGGATCGCGGCGACCGCGGTGCGGGATCGCGGCGACCGGGGCGCACGTTGGGCCTGCGGGGCGGGTCCCGCCGTGGCATTGGGTTTGCATGAGCTCGGGAACACCCATGTCCACCGGGGACCCCCATGCACGACCGCAAGAGCCTCAGCCTGGCCGCCGAACTGCGGCGGAACATGCGGGCCGAATTCCCTGCAGTGGCCCGGCTGTCGGTCAGTGACCCGGACTTCATGGAGACCATTCTGGATTATGCGGCGCGCTCGCAGTCGAGCCTGGTGCAGGCCGCGGCGCTGACCCTGCGCAGCCAGCTCGAAGGGTCGGGGTATCTGCACGCGCCGCGGCGTGAGCCGCCCGCCGGGACCGACGCGGCGCCATCCGCAGGGGGCCGGCCCACCCACAAACGCCGGGTCTACCGCGGGCGGGTGATCGACGACCCGGAGTAGTCTTTCGCCCGCGGGACTTTTTGGCGACACTCGGGGTTTTGGCCGGAGACCCCTGATGGACGCACTGTACCCCGAGATCGAACCCCACGGGATGGGCCGCCTGGCGGTCGGCGACGGCCACGAACTCTACTTCGAGGAGTGCGGCAATCCCGACGGGATCCCGGTGGTATTCCTGCATGGCGGACCGGGCTCGGGCTGCGAGAGCTGGCACCGGCGCTTCTACGACCCGGAACGCTACCGGATCGTGCTGTTCGACCAGCGGGGCTGCGGGCGCTCGACCCCGCATGCCGGTCTGGAGGCGAACACCACCTGGCACGTGGTCGCGGACATCGAGCGCCTGCGCGAGCACCTGGGGATCCAGCGCTGGGTGGTATTCGGGGGGTCCTGGGGCTCCACCCTCGGCCTGGCCTACGCCGAGACGCATCCGGAGCGGGTGCTGGGCCTGGTGCTGCGCGGGATCTTCCTGTGCCGGCCGCAGGATATCCAGTGGTTCTACCAGTCCGGGGCCGACCGTCTGTTCCCCGAGGCCTGGGCCGAGTACGAGGCGCAGATCCCCGAGACCGAGCGCGACGACATGGTGGGCGCCTACTACCGGCGGCTTACCTCCCCGGAACGCCCGGTGCGCGAGGCCGCGGCCCGGGCCTGGTCGGGCTGGGAGGGGCGTACATCCTGTCTGGTGCCGAACCCCGATGTCATCGCCCACTTCGAGGACCCGGACGTCGCGGTCAGCCTCGCGCGGCTGGAGTGCCACTATTTCATGCACGACACCTTCCTCGAGCCGGACCAGCTGCTGCGCGACGCCGGGCGGTTGACGGGGATCCCCGGGACGCTGGTGCACGGGCGCTATGACGTGGTCTGTCCGGTCAACCAGGCAGTGGCGCTGCACCGGGCCTGGCCACAGGCGCAGCTGGAGATCGTGCCGGATGCGGGCCATTCGGCCGCCGAGCCCGGGATCCTGCGCCGCCTGGTGGCCGCGACCGACCGGCTGGCCGCCGACCTGGCGGGGCAGGTGGAGCCCGGGACCGGGGGAGCGCGCGCGTGATCGCGGTGATCCAGCGCGTCACCGAGGGCCGGGTCGCGATCGACGGGGAGGCGGTCGGGACTATCGGGCCGGGGTTGCTCGCGCTGGTCGCGGTGGAGCCGAACGACACCGAGGCGGGCGCGGATCGCATGCTGGACCGGTTGCTGGGCTACCGGGTCTTCGCCGACGCCGAGGGGCGGATGAACCGGAGCCTGACCGAGACCGGGGGCGGGCTGCTGCTGGTGCCGCAGTTCACCCTCGCGG
The DNA here is from genome assembly GCF_000377405.1 of Thioalkalivibrio sp. ALE31. GTDB lineage: Bacteria > Pseudomonadota > Gammaproteobacteria > Ectothiorhodospirales > Ectothiorhodospiraceae > Thioalkalivibrio. Next base: position 199,002 of record NZ_KB905024.1, read on the forward strand.
CCGACACCCGCAAGGGGATGCGCCCGAGCTTCTCGGGATCCGCCACCCCGGAACACGGGGCGGCACTGTTCGACTATCTGGTGCGGCGGGCCGGGGAACGCCACGCGCCGGTCGCCAGTGGTCGCTTCGGCGCGGACATGCAGGTGAGCCTGACCAACGACGGGCCGGTCACCTTCTGGCTGGAGGCCCGTGGCCAGTAAGCCGCGACGCGACGGGCGACGGAACCAGAGGGCAAGGGCGGGTTGCACCACGAAGTGCACGAAGGCACGAAGAAGGGCGATAGCACCACAGAGGGCCCAGAGGACACAGAGAAGGTCCCGGCTCGCGTGCTGCGGATGCCGTGGCCGCGCCGGCGGCCCGACGAAGAGATTCGCTCCAAGCCCCTCCGTACTTTCTCCGTGTCCTGTGTGTGCTCTGTGGTGACCAAAATGGTTTGCGGGGCCGGAAACGAAGAGACCCGGCACAGGGCCGGGTCTCCAGGGACAGCGCAGGGTTCGCTGCGGGCGCGGCTCAGGCCGCGCGGCGCAGGAACGGACGCTGGCCGGACTGGACCGCGCGGCGGATGAAGTCGGCACGGCCGGCCTCGCGCTGGTTCAGGTTGTCGGCGCACTGCGACGGCTCGTAGGCGGCAGCGGAGAGCATCACTTCCAGCTCGCACAGGTCGACCTTCGGCTGGGTCAGTTCGTCCGGGGTGGTGTTCAGCTTGCGGCCCACTTCCCAGAACATGCGCGGGTTCCAGAGCTTGGTCTGGATGCGCGGGGACTGGAACAGGGTGACGCAGCGGTTGTTGAGCTCTTGCTGATCCATGAGGGACTCCTGTGACAGATTGTTCAAGCGCGCCCGAATCTAGCCGACCCGGGGCGCGAATACAAGCGTTTCCTGATGGATCAGTGTTTCCCCAAGACTTCGGAGAGGCGCGCTATTCGACCGTGACCGACTTGGCGAGGTTGCGCGGCTGGTCCACGTCGGTGCCCTTCAGCACGGCCGTGTGATAGGCGAGCAACTGCAGCGGGATGGTGAACAGGACCGGCGCCAGCCAGGGGCTGAGGGCCTCGTTCTGCGGGAGGCCGATCCAGGTGTCTTCCGGGGCCAGCGCCCGTGCGGCGCTGGATTCGCCGATCACGATCAGCTGCCCGCCCCGCGCCCGAACCTCCTGCAGGTTGCTGGAGAGCTTTTCCAGCTGGGCGTCGTCCGGGGCGACCGCGATCACCGGCATCTCCGTATCGACCAGGGCCAGCGGGCCGTGTTTCAGCTCGCCCGAGGGATAGGCCTCGGCGTGGATGTAGGAGATCTCCTTCAGCTTGAGGGCACCCTCCAGGGCGATCGGGAAATACGCGCCACGGCCCAGGAACAGGGCGTGCTGGCGTTCCAGCAGGTCCTCGGCAATCCGCGCGATGGGGGTGTCCAGGGCGAGGATCCGCGCAACCTGATCCGGCAGGCCCCGCAGGGCCGCGACAGCGGCGGCACGGTCGCTGGCCGGCATCCGGGCGGCCTTCGCGACCTGACCCAGCAGCAGGACCAGGATCCCCAGGGCGGCGAGCTGGGTGGTGAAGGCCTTGGTGGAGGCGACACCGATCTCCGGGCCGGCGTGCGTCATCAGGATCAGGTCGGCCGCGCGCGCCATGGTGCTCTCGGGGACATTGCAGATGGCCAGGCGGGCGAGGAACGGCTCCTCCTGGGACTGGCGCAGCACCGCGAGGGTGTCGGCCGTCTCACCGGACTGGGAGATCACCACAAGCAGCGTGCCGGGAGCGAGGACATGGTGGCGGTAGCGGTACTCGCTGGCGACCTCCACCCGCGCCGGCAGGCCCAGGTGCTCCTCGATCCAGTGGGCCGCGACCATGCCGGCGTGATAGCTGGTGCCGCAGGCCACGATCTGGACGGCGGCGACGTCGGCGAGCCGTTCGTCACTGCCCGGGCCGAGGATGTTTTCGAGGATGGCCGCTTCGCCGAGGCGACCGGACAACGTCTCCTCGAGGGCGTGGGGCTGCTCGTAGATCTCCTTGAGCATGAAATGCCGGTATTCGCCACGATCCGCGACGTTCACCTGGCAACGACTCTCGCGGATGCCGCGCTCGACCGGGGCCCCGCGCGCATCCTCGACCTCGACGCCGGCGCGGGTCAGACGGGCGATGTCGCCGTCCTCCAGGTCGACAAAGCGCTGGGTCACCGGGAGCAGGGCCTGCACGTCGGAGGCGGCAAAGGTCTCGCCAATCCCCAGGCCGAGCAGCACCGGGCTCCCGGAGCGGGCGACGATCAGCTCGTCGGGGAAGTCCGCGAACACCGCGGCGATGGCGTAGGCCCCCTGGAGCTCGGCGCAGGTGCTGCGCATCGCCTCTCGCGGGGTGGCACCGGCCTCCAGCGCCTGTTCCAGCCGGTGGGCGATGACCTCGCTGTCGGTCGCCGACACGCAGGGCCAGCCCGCTGCGTCCAGTCGCGAGCGCAGGTCCGCATGGTTCTCGATGATGCCGTTGTGCACGATCGCCACGCGGCCATCCCGCGAGCGATGGGGGTGGGCATTCTCCTCGCTCGGGGCACCGTGTGTGGCCCAGCGGGTGTGGGCGATGCCCACGCGCCCCTGCAGGCCGGCGGCGTCGATGCGCTGCTCCAGCGCCGCCACCTTGCCGATGGCGCGGATGTCCGCAACCGCCCCGTCGTTCACCACCGCTACGCCGGCGGAGTCGTAGCCCCGGTACTCCAGGCGGTGAAGCCCTTCCACCAGGACGGGGACCAGGTTGCGCTCGCCGATGCCTGCCACCAGACCGCACATGGGTTAGCTCTCCTTGTTCTTGCTGGTCTTCTTCGGACGCGGCCAGTCGCGGATGGTGCGGGGCCGGGCGCGCGTGAGCGCCAGGGCACCCGGCTCGACGTCGTCGGACAGGGTGGACCCGGCACCCACAGTGGCATCATCGCCGATGCGGATGGGCGCCACGAGCGCGGTGTTCGAGCCGATAAAGGCCCGTTCGCCGATCTCGGTGTGGTGCTTGTTGGCCCCGTCATAATTGCACGTGATGGTGCCGGCGCCCAGGTTCGCGCCCGCGCCCACCCGGGCATCACCGACATACGTCAGGTGATTCGCCTTCGCTCCCGGACCGAGGGTGGCGTTCTTCATCTCCACAAAGTTGCCGACCCGCGCGCCCGTGCCGAGAACCGTGCCCGGCCGGATGCGCGCAAACGGCCCGATCCGGGCATCCGCGTCCACCCGCACCCCCTCGAGGATGCTGTGCGCCGCGATCTGCGTGCCCGACCCGATCTGGCAGTCGCGCAGCACGCAGCCGGGGCCAATGTAGACATCATCCGCCAGCGTGACCGTGCCCTCGATCACGACGTTCACGTCCAGGGTGCAGTCCTGCCCGAAGGTGAGAACGCCTCGGACATCGACACGGTCGGGATCGGCCAGTGCCAGGCCGTCGCGCATCATGTCGGCGGCCTGCGCCTTCTGGTAGAGCCGTTCCTGGACGGCCAGCTGGGCGCGATCGTTCACGCCGAGCACCGCGGCCGGATCCCGACTCTCGGCAACCGTGACCGCGGATCCGTCGGCGCGGGCCGCGGCGACCACGTCGGTCAGGTACCACTCGCGCGCGCCACCCGGTGCCGGCTCGCAGGCAGCCAGCCAACGGCGCAGATCGCCCGCCGGCGCGGCCAGGACCCCGGTATTGATCAGATCCACGGCCCGTTCGTCGATCGACGCCTCCTTGTCCTCGACGATTCGCTCGAGGGCGCCGTCCGGGGCCAGGATCAGGCGCCCGTAGCCCCCGGGATCGGCAACACGCGCGGCGAGCACGGTCACCCCATCGCCCGCCGCGCAGGCCTCGAGGTCGGCGACCGGGATCCGCGGCACATCGCCGTAGGTCACCAGCACGCGCGCTTCCTCGGGGACATGTTCCAGCGCGCGAAACACCGCGTGTCCCGTGCCGCGGGGCTCACCCTGATCGATCCAGTCGAGGGGCAGCGTCGATTCCGCGAACGCGGCGCGCACGCGTTCCTGCTGGTGGCTCACCACGAGGTGGCAGGCGGCGGCGTCCAGCGCGGCCGCGCGGTCGAGTACATGGGCAAGGAGGGGCCGGCCGGCGAGGGGCTGCAGGACCTTCGGCTTGCGCGAACGCATGCGCGTGCCCTTGCCGGCGGCCAGTACCACGAGATGGAGGGGTGTCATTTCAGGCATGGCTGCAATGATAAAGGGCCAACCGAGATGGTTGGCCCTTGGGGTAGGTCATCCGTCGCAATTCGCCGGATTATTTCCGGCGCAGCTTCTGGATCATCTGCAGGCGGGCGGCCGCCTCGACCAACTCCGCCTGGGCCTTGGCGTAGTCGAAGTCGGCCTTGGAGTTCTCCAGGGCCTCCTCCGCGCGCTTCTTGGCCTCCAGCGCCTCGGCCTCGTCGAGGTCCTTGGCCCGCACTGCGGTGTCCGCGAGGACGGTTACGTGGTAGGGCTGGACCTCGAGGATGCCGCCGGATACGAACACCGGCTGCGGCTCGGCGCCTTCCTTTTCCTGGATGCGCAGTTCGCCCGGGTTGAGCCGGGCGAGCATCTGGGTATGCCCGGCATATACGCCGACCTCGCCACCTTCGGCGGGCGCGGCGATCATCAGGGCCGTACCGGAGTAGATGGACTCCTCCGCACTGACCACATCCACATGCATATTCATGGGCATAACGCCTTGCTCCTTAGCCGAGCTTCTCGGCCTTCTCGACGGCTTCCTCGATGGTGCCGACCATGTAGAAGGCCTGCTCCGGCAGGTGGTCGTATTCACCGTCGACGATCGCCTTGAACGCACGGATGGTGTCCTTCAGGGACACGTACTTGCCGGGCGCCCCGGTGAAGACCTCGGCCACGAAGAACGGCTGCGACAGGTAGCGCTGGATCTTGCGCGCGCGGGCCACGACCAGCTTGTCGTCTTCCGACAGCTCGTCCATCCCCAGGATCGCGATGATGTCCTTCAGCTCCTTGTAGCGCTGCAGGGTACCCTGCACCGCGCGGGCGGTGTCGTAGTGCTCCTGGCCAATGATCTGCGGGTCCAGCTGGCGCGAGGTGGAATCCAGCGGATCCACCGCCGGGTAGATCCCCAGCTCGGCGATCTGGCGCGACAGCACGACGGTCGCATCCAGGTGCGCAAAGGTCGTGGCCGGGGACGGGTCGGTCAAGTCATCCGCCGGCACGTAGACGGCCTGGATGGAAGTGATCGAACCCTTCTTGGTCGAGGTGATGCGCTCCTGCAGCACACCCATCTCTTCCGCCAGGGTCGGCTGGTAACCCACCGCGGACGGCATACGACCCAGCAGCGCGGAGACCTCGGTCCCGGCCAGGGTGTAGCGGTAGATGTTGTCGATGAACATCAGCACGTCGCGGCCTTCGTCACGGAAGAACTCGGCCATGGTCAGACCGGTCAGCGCGACGCGCAGACGGTTGCCCGGCGGCTCGTTCATCTGGCCGTAGACCAGGGCCACCTTGTCGAGGACGTTGGAGTCCTTCATCTCGTGATAGAAGTCGTTCCCTTCACGAGTACGCTCGCCCACGCCGGCAAACACGGAATAACCGGAGTGCTCGATCGCGATGTTGCGGATCAGCTCCATCATGTTGACGGTCTTGCCCACGCCGGCGCCGCCGAACAGGCCGACCTTACCGCCCTTCGCGAAGGGGCACAGCAGATCGATGACCTTGATGCCGGTTTCCAGCAGCTCGGTGGAGCCCGCCTGCTCGTCGAAGGTCGGGGCGGCGCGGTGGATCGACCAGGTCTCCTGGGCCTCCACGTCGCCGGCGTTGTCCACCGGACGACCGAGGACGTCCATCACGCGGCCCAGGGTCCCCTTGCCGACCGGCACGGAGATCGGCTTGCCGGTCGCGGTGACCGGGGTCTGACGCTTCACACCCTCGGTGGTCCCCATGGCGATCGTGCGCACGACACCGTCACCCAGCTGCTGCTGGACTTCCAGGGTCAGGCCGTTTTCCAGGGTCAGGGCGTCGTAGACCTTGGGCACTTCGCCGTGGGGGAACTCCACATCCACGACGGCGCCGATGATTTCGACAATCTTTCCAGAACTCATTTGTTCATCCTCGTAAGTCGTAATTCGTGCCGAGTCGACCGATACGTGACGGCGGGCGCTAGACCGCGGCCGCGCCGCTGACGATCTCGGAGATCTCCTGGGTGATCGCGGCCTGGCGCGCCTTGTTGTAGACGAGCTGCAGGTCCTTGATCATCGTGCCGGCGTTGTCGGAGGCGGACTTCATCGCCACCATGCGCGCGGCCATTTCGCAGGCCACGTTCTCGACCACCGCCTGGTAGATCAGGGACTCGACATAGCGCTCGAGCAGCGTATCCATCACCGGATGCGTGTCGGGCTCGTAGATGTAATCCCAGTGGTGCTTGAGCGATTCGTCCCGGCTCGGCGCCGTCGGCAGCAGCTGGGTCACCTCGGGCTGCTGCGTCATCGTGTTGACGAACTTGTTCTCCAGCAGCACGACGCGGTCCACCTTGCCGTCGCGGAAGTTGTCCAGCACCACCTTGATCGACCCGATCAGGTCGTTGATGTGCGGACGGTCACCGAGATCTTTGGCTTCGGCCACGATGTTGCCGCCAAGGCGCTTGAAGAACTGCAGCGCCTTGTTGCCCACCACGCAGAGATCGACCTCGACACCCTCGTCGCGGTACCGGCGCATCTCGCCGACAGCCTTCTTGAACAGGTTGGTATTCAACCCGCCGCAGAGGCCGCGATCGGTCGACACGATGATCAGCGCCACGCGCTTCACTTCGCGCTCCACCATGAACGGATGCTTGTACTCGGCATTCGCCATGGCGACGTGACCGATCACGTCGTGGATCTTCTGCGCGTAGGGCCGGGACTCTTCCATACGGTCCTGGGCCTTGCGCATCTTGGACGCGGCGACCATCTCCATCGCCTTGGTGATCTTCTGAGTATTCTGGATACTCTTGATCTGCGTCCGAATCTCCTTAGTGCCCGCCATTGCGTGCTCCCGTTACCAGCTGTGCTTGGCCTTGAACTCTTCCAGGGCCTTCTTCAGCTTTTCCTGGATGGAGTCGTTGTAGTCGCCAGTGCTGTTGATTTCGTCCAGGAGCTCCTTCTGCGAGGAACGCGCATAGGCGATCAGTTCCTTTTCGAAGCTCACGACCTTTTCCGCCTCGACGTCGTCGAGGTAGCCCTCGTTCGCGGCATACAGGGAGAAGGCCATCTCGCCAATGGACATCGGCTGGTACTGACCCTGCTTCATCAGCTCGGTCACGCGCTTGCCGCGATCCAGCTGCTTGCGGGTCAGTTCGTCCAGATCGGAGGCAAACTGCGAGAATGCCGCCAGCTCGCGATACTGGGCCAGCGCCAGACGCACGCCACCACCGAGCTTCTTGATGATCTTGGTCTGCGCCGAACCACCCACGCGGGAGACCGACAGACCGGCGTTGATCGCCGGACGGATACCCGAGTTGAACAGGTCGGTCTCGAGGAAGATCTGGCCGTCGGTGATCGAGATCACGTTGGTCGGCACGAACGCGGACACGTCGCCGGCCTGGGTCTCGATGATCGGCAGCGCGGTCAGCGAACCGGTCTGGCCCTTCACCTCGCCGTTGGTCTTTTCTTCCACGTACTCGGCGTTCACGCGGGAGGCCCGCTCCAGCAGACGCGAATGCAGGTAGAAGACGTCGCCCGGATAGGCTTCGCGGCCCGGCGGGCGGCGCAGCAGCAGGGAGACCTGACGGTAGGCCCAGGCCTGCTTGGTCAGGTCGTCGTAGACGATCAGGGCGTCTTCGCCACGGTCGCGGAAGTACTCGCCCATCGCGCAGCCGGCATACGGGGCGATGAACTGCATCGCGGCCGACTCGGAGGCGTTGGCGGCGACGATGATGGTGTTCTCCATCGCGCCGGCCTCTTCCAGCTTGGCCACCACGGACGCAACCGACGAGGCCTTCTGGCCCACGGCGACGTAGATGCACTTAACGCCGGAGTCCTTCTGGTTGATGATCGCGTCGATCGCCACGGCGGTCTTGCCGGTCTGACGGTCGCCGATGATCAGCTCGCGCTGGCCGCGGCCGACCGGAACCATGGCGTCGATCGCCTTGATGCCGGACTGCAGCGGCTGGTCGACGGACTGGCGTTCGATAACGCCCGGGGCGATCTTTTCGATCGGGCTGGTCACGTCGGTGTTCACCGGGCCCTTGCCGTCGATCGGGCGACCCAGGGAGTCGACCACGCGACCGAGCAGGGCCTCGCCCACCGGGACCTCGAGGATGCGACCGGTGCACTTGACCGTGTCGCCTTCCTTGATGTGCTTGTAGTCACCCAGGATCACGACGCCGACGGAGTCGCGCTCGAGGTTGAGCGCCATGCCGAAGGTGTCCTCGGGGAACTCGAGCATCTCGCCCTGCATGACGTCACCCAGGCCGTGCACACGCGCGATACCGTCGGTCAGGCTGACGACGGTGCCCTCGTTGGAGGCCTCGGAGGAGGCATCGAATTTCTCGATGCGCTGTTTGATCAGATCACTGATCTCGGAGGGATTCAGTTGCATGTTAAATATCCTCTTAGCGACTCAAATTGGCAGCCAGGCGGTTCAGCTGGCCTCGCACGGAGCCGTCGATTACCAGGTCGCCGGCGCGGATGATGGCGCCCCCCAGCAGGGAGCTGTCGACTGAGCATTCGAGATCGACTTCGCAGCCCAGGCCCTTGACCAGGGCGTCGTGGATCTCTTTCTCCTGCGCCTGCGTGAGCTTGCGGAAGGCGGTGACATCGGCATGCACACGCTGTTCTGCGGCGGCCTTGAGTTCCTCGAAGGCGTCGCGGACGGCGGGCAGGGCCGGCAGGCGGCCGTTCTCCGCCAGCAGGCGCACCAGATTGCCGGCCTCGGCACCGACCTTGTCACCGGCCACGTCCAGCACCAGCTGGGCGCGATCGGCACGCGGGAGCCGCGGGTTGGAGAGGAGACTGTGCATCTGCGAGTCGCTGGCGATCGCCGCCAGCAACTCGAGCTGCTCGGCCCAGCCGGCGAGATCACTGGCCTCGCGGGCCCGCTCGAATGCCGCGCGGGCGTAGGGTCGGGCGACCGAAATCAGGTCTGACATAACGTCTCCTTAGAGCTTGGCCGCGAGCTTCTTGAGCAGATCGCCGTGGGCCTTGGCGTCAATCTCCTTGGCCAGGATCTGCTCGGCGCCGGCAACCGCCAGTTCGGAGACCTGCTTGCGCAGCTCTTCCTTCGCGCGGTTGAGCTCCTGCTCGATTTCGGATTGCGCCGCTTCCTTGATGCGGTCGCCTTCCTCGCGGGCCGTGGTCTTGCTCTCCTCGACCAGATCGTTGGCACGCTTCTGGGCGGAGGCGACGATCTCGTTGGCCTGCTGTTTGGCTTCCTTGATCACCTCGGTCGCACGCTCCTGGGCGAGCTCCTGCTCTTTCTCGCCGCGCTCCGCTGCGGCGAGACCGTCGGCAATCTTCTTGCGACGCTCTTCCAGGGCGTTGGACATGGGCGGCCAGACGTAGCGCATCGTGAACCACACGAAGACGCTGAACGCGAGCAGCTGGCCGATGATGGTCAGATTGATATTCATCCTGCTACCTCGGGTTGACGAGTGTGAGGGATCCTCGGGACTCGGTCAGCCTCTTAGCCCAGGGCGAACAGAACGTACAGGCCGATACCCACACCGATCATCGGCACGGCGTCGGTCAGACCCATGACGATGAAGAACTGGGTACGCAGCATCGGGATCAGTTCCGGCTGACGCGCGGCGCCTTCCAGGAAGCGACCACCCAGGGTGCCCACGCCGATCGCGGCGCCGACAGCGGCCAGACCCAGGAGCAGAGAGCCAGCCAGAACGATCAGAGCGTTTGCCATTTCCATTTTTGTATCTCCAGTCGAGTGTTGAAACAGTCAGTTGAGTAGGAAGATCGGAATCAGTGGTCTTCGCTGTACGCCATGTCCAGATAGACGACGGTCAGCACCATGAAGATGAAGGCCTGCAGCGGCACCACGAGGATGTGGAAGATCGCCCAGCCGACATGCAGCACGCCGCCGGCCAGACCCAGGATCAGGCCCGCGGAGTACATCACGCCGATCAGGATGAAGATCATCTCCGCGGCGTACAGGTTGCCGAACAGTCGCAGGGCGAGCGAGGCCGGCTTGGCCAGCAGGTTGATGAACTCCAGGACGAAGTTGATCGTCCAGAAGATCGGCTTCAGGAACACGATGTTGGTCTGGAACGGGATACCCGTGAGTTCCTTGATGAAGCCGACCGGGCCCTTGATCTTCAGCGAGTAGTAGATGATCAGGATAAACACGCCCAGCGCGAGGCCGGCGGTCACGTTGATATCCGTGGTGGGCACGATCTTGAAGTACGGGATGCCCAGTAGATAGGCGATGTGCGGCAGCAGATCCACCGGCACCAGGTCCATCAGGTTGAGCAGGAAGATCCAGACAAAGATGGTCAGCGCGAGCGGCGCGACCATGTCGTTCTTGTGCTTGAAGGAACCACGGACGTTGTCGTTGACGAAGTCCATGGTCATTTCGACGAAGTTCTGCCAGCCGCCCGGGACGCCGGCGGTGACCTTCTTGGCCGCGGCGCGGAACGTCAGGATAAACAGCAGACCCAGACCGATCGACCAGAGCATGGAGTCGACATGGATCGCCCAGAAGCCCATCTCGGCGGCTTCGGTGCTGGTCGAGGCGAAGCTCAGTCCGTTCTCGGGGTGGAGCCCGAAGGTGAGGTTCGTGAGATGGTGAGCAATGTGCTCTTCCATCGTGGGCAGTTCGCTTTCTGAAGCCATGCAGTTATCTCGTCATTGCTTGATCAGAAACCCGGTGCAGCCACCACAGGGGGGCCAGGTGCACCAGGAGGAAGATGCCGAACAGGGCCGGTAGGTCCGGCTCGTCCAGGTAAGCGAACGCCACCCCGAATGCCACCGCGATGATTGCCAGTCGTCCCAGCTGTGCGCCCATCATGCGGGCGGTCAGCGAGCCCACCTGATCGGCTCGATAGGGCCGAAACACGACGACCGCGGCCACGGCGTTGCCGAGGGTCGCGGTCATGCCGCCCACCGCGGCCGAGATCGCCACGATCGGGGGGAACAGGGCCAGAAGCAGGCCCGACAGAATCAGCGTTAAGGCGAGCTGCAGACCCAGCGATTGTAAGGCGTGTCTGAAGCGTCGCGGTGTCATTCAGCGGATGGGCACACCCACCCCTCTCCCAAAAAGTGCGCGTAGTATAAGAGCGCCCTTCTATTAGGTCAAACCGTTATGGGGCTGTAAGCAGGGGTTTGGGCCCGGTGCGGGCGGGGCGCGCGGACGGCGTTGCCGGGAGGATTGGCGCGGGGAGTCCGCGGCCTCTACTGGATGTGTTCGAGGATCCCGTCGAGCTCGTCGAGGCTGTTGTACTCGATGACCAGGCGACCCTTGCCCTGGCGGTTGTAGCGCACCTGCACCGGGGCGCCGAGCTGGTCGGACAGGCGGCTTTCCAGTTGCCGGACTTCGGGCGAGGGTCCGGTGTCCTTCTTCGGCTCCGGGGTGGCGGCCAGGACCTTCTTCACCAGTTGTTCGGTTGCGCGCACGGAGAGCCCGCGCTTGACGACGGTGGCGGCAACCCCCGGCTGATCGTCGAGGGGAACAGCGAGCAGGCAGCGCGCATGGCCCATTTCCAGGCGGCCCTCGTTGACGTGTTCCTTCACGCTGTCGTGGAGTTCCAGCAGGCGCAGCAGGTTGGTCACCGAGGTGCGCGAACGGCCCACGGCATCGGCCGCGGCCTGGTGGGTCATCTCGAACTCCCCGATCAGGCGCCGGATCGCCTGGGCCTCCTCCAGCGGGTTCAGGTCCTCGCGCTGGATGTTCTCGATCAGGGCCATCGCGGCGGCGGCCTGGTCGGGGATGTCGCGCACCACCGCCGGCACGGTCTCCAGCCCCGCGATCTGGGCCGCGCGCCAGCGGCGTTCGCCGGCGATCAGTTCGTAGCCATCCTCCAGCCGCCGGACGACGACTGGCTGCACGATCCCCTGGGCACGAATGGAGTCCGCGAGTTCCGCCAGGGCGGCCTCGGCCATATGCACGCGCGGCTGGTATTTGCCACGCCGGATCTGCTCGATCGGGAGTTGATCCAGGCTGTCGGCTTCGTCGCCGCCGGCCTGGGCGCCGGAAAGGAGGGCATCGAGGCCGCGGCCCAGTCCACGTTTCGCCATGGTCGATCGTTCCTGCAGACAGTCGGTTGGGGGACGGGCGGCGTCAGCGCCGCAACATCTCGCCGGCCAGGGCCAGGTAGGCCACCGCGCCACGCGAGGAGGCATCATACAACAAGGCCGGCTGGCCAAAACTGGGGGCCTCGGCCAGGCGGATGTTGCGCGGGATCACGGTGCGGAACACGCGGTCGCCGAAATGGCCGGTCAGCTGTTCGGAGACGTCCCCGGACAGACGGTTTCGCGGGTCGAACATGGTACGCAGCAGCCCGGAGATGCGCAGCTTCGGGTTGGGCCCGCGCTGGATGCTCTCGATGGTGCGCATCAGGGCGGTCAGGCCCTCGAGGGCGTAATACTCGCACTGCATCGGGATCACGACGCCGTCGGCGGCGACCAGGCCATTGACGGTAAGCAGGTTCAGCGACGGCGGGCAGTCGACCAGGATGTGATCGTAGTTCGCGGCGGCCGCGCCCAGCGCATCCTGCAGGCGGTATTCGCGGCGATCGGCCTCCATCAGCCGGACCTCGGCCACGGTCAGGTCGCCGTTCGACGGGACCAGGTCGTAGCCGGCCTCGACCCGGTGGGCAGCCTCGGCGACCGTGGCCTGGCCCAGCAGCACCTCGCAGGAGGTGGGGTCGTCGGCATGCTTGTCCACGCCGGAGCCGGTGGTGGCATTGCCCTGGGGATCCATGTCCACCACGAGTACGCGCTTGCCCAGGCGCGCCAGCGATGCGGCCAGGTTAACGCAGGTGGTGGTCTTGCCGACCCCGCCCTTCTGATTGGTGATCGCCAGTGTATCGGTCACGGCTCAGGCTCTCTCGATAATGGCAACGTGGCGCTCGGCCACCTCGCCGGGAATGGTAACCGGATCCACCCGGCGGTACGCCCAGGGCGCCGGCAGGGGGTCATCGACCACCCGCCGCTGTCCGAGCATGGCCAGCACCCGGCCCCCGGGCGCCACGGTGTGTGCGACCCGCGCGAGCATCTCGGCCGGGGCCTTGAACGCCCGCGACAGCACGGTGGTATACGGCGCCTCGGGGTGGAAGTCCTCGATGCGCGCGTGGATCGCCTCGGCGTTCGCCAGACCGGTCAGGCCGATCACGTTACGCAGGAAGCGGATGCGTTTGGCCGCGCTGTCCAGCAGACAGAAGTCGCGCTCACGTTCGGTCGCGGCCAGGATAAACCCCGGGAGCCCGGCCCCGGTGCCCACGTCGAGTACGCGCTCGCCCTGAAGATACGGGCGCAGGGTCAGGCTGTCGAGTACGTGACGTGGAATCAGCAAGGCGGGATCGCGCACCGCGGTGAGGTTGTGCACCCGGTTCCAGCGCTGGAGCTCGGCGAGGTAGGTCGCCAGCACCTCGCGGGCGCGGGCATCCAGGTCCCAGGCATCGGCACAGGACGCGAGCCGCGCCCCCCAGTCCTCACTCGCCACTGGCGCGCTGCTCCAAGGACACACTGATCCATGTACACCCTCGCGCTCGAGTCGCTTTTGCGTGCCAACAAGGTGCGGTGACCGCCGTGCAGTCATTCTGCACAAGGGAGCCGCAACGCCGTGCGCGCGCCCGTTTCTGATACCAACGGGCGGCCGAGCCCCTTCGGGGTTGGCACCCCAGGTTCCCCGATCCTGCGTTGCACCGCTTGCGGGTAGAACCACTACCCGCTGCGCGCCGCGCCTGGTCTCGGAAAACCTGGGGTACGAACGCGAGGGTGTACATGGATCAGTGTGTCCTTAGGTGTACGGCCAGGGCCGACAGTGCGGCCGGGGTCACGCCGGGAATGCGCTGGGCCTGGGCCAGGGTATGCGGACGGAATTCGGCCAGCTTCTGGCGGATCTCGTTGGACAGACCATGGACCCGGTCGTAGTCGAGTCCGTCCGGCAGCGCGGTCTGTTCCGCCCTGGCCTGGCGATCGATCTCGGCCTGCTGGCGCTCGATGTACCCGGCGTATTTGGCCTGGATCTCGGCCTGTTCGCGCACGTCCGGTGCGCAGCCCGCATCCAGTTCCGGGAGGGCCTGCATCAGGGCGTCATAGTCGGCCTCCGGCCGGCGCAGCAGGTCGAGCAGCGTGGCATCCGGGTCCGGGGCCTTGCCGAGGAGCTCGACCAGGGCCGGGCGGCTGCGCTGATCGCGGTCCGGTCGCGTCTGTGCCAACCGGCTCATCTCCGACTCGATCGCGGCGGCGCGGCGCTCGAACCGGGCCCAGCGGGCATCGTCGACCAGGCCGTATTCACGGCCGACCGGGGTCAGACGCAGATCCGCATTGTCCTCGCGCAGCAGCAGCCGGTATTCGGCGCGCGAGGTGAACATCCGATAGGGCTCCTGCGTGCCGCGGGTGACCAGGTCGTCGATCAGCACGCCGATATAGGCCTCGGAACGCTGCGGGATCCAGGGTTCGGCGTCCCGGGTCAGGCGGGCGGCATTGAGCCCGGCGACCAGGCCCTGGGCGGCGGCCTCTTCGTATCCGGTGGTGCCGTTGATCTGCCCGGCGAAGAACAGATTGGCTACCTCGCGCGTGGCCAGCGACGGGCGCAGGCCGCGCGGGTCGAAGTAGTCGTACTCGATCGCGTAGCCCGGACGAGTAATGCGCGCGTGCTCGAATCCCTCGATGCTCTGCACCAGCGGCACCTGGATCGCATACGGCAGGGAGGTGGAGATCCCGTTCGGGTAGAGCTCGTGCGTGGTCAGCCCTTCCGGCTCGACGAAGACCTGGTGGCTGGTCTTGTCGGCAAAGCGCACCACCTTGTCCTCGATCGAGGGGCAGTAGCGCGGTCCGGTGCTGTCGATCTGGCCGGAATACATCGGGGCCTGATCGAGGTTGGCGCGGATCAGGTCGTGGGTCTTCTCGCTGGTGCGCGCGATATGACAGGGGCGCTGGGCCGGGTGGTCGTCGGCCGAGCCGGTGAACGAGAACACCGGGCGCGGGTCATCGCCCGGCTGCACCTCGAGGCGCGCGAAGTCGACGCTGCGCCCGTCGATGCGCGGCGGGGTGCCGGTCTTCAGGCGCCCGACCGCAAAGGCCATCTCGCGCAGGCGCGCGGCCAGGCGCACGCTCGGCGGATCGCCCGCGCGACCGCCCGGCTGCCGGGTCAGCCCGGTGTGCATCTGGCCGTTGAGGAAGGTCCCCACCGTCAGCACGACGGCACGGGCCTGGAACGCAGTCCCCGCCTCGGTGACCACGCCGGTCGCACGATCGCCCTCCATGGTGATGTCGGCCACCGGCTGCTGGAAGATCTCCAGATTCGGCTCGGCCTCCACGAACTGGCGAATGGCCTGGCGGTAGAGCTGCCGGTCGGACTGGGCGCGGGTCGCGCGCACCGCCGGGCCCTTGCGCCGATTGAGGATGCGGAAATGGATGCCGGCGGCATCCGCCGCACGCGCCATCACGCCCCCCAGGGCATCGATCTCCTTGACCAGGTGGCCCTTGCCGATGCCGCCGATCGCCGGATTGCAGCTCATCTGACCGATGGTCTCGATGTTGTGGGTCAACAGCAGCGTGCGCGCACCCGCGCGCGCCGCGGCCAGTGCGGCCTCGGTGCCGGCGTGCCCGCCGCCAATCACGATGACATCGAATGTTTCTGCCATGACCTCTTGAAACCCGGCCGGTGGTCGGCCCGAAAACGTAAAATCAGCAGTTTAGCAGGACTGGCGGCGGCGTCGAAGCGGCCGCATGGGGATCCATGTTTCCCTGCGCCATCACTTGCCGATGCAGAACCCGGCGAAGATCTCGCCGAGCAGGGCCTCGTGGTCCTGGCGACCCAGCAGGGCATCCAGCGCGGCCTCGGCCAGGCGCAGCTCTTCGGCAATCACATCCGGCGGGGCCTGCGCGTCGATCGCGGCCAGGTGGTGGTCGGCCGAACGCAGACCATCGAGGTGGCGCGCCCGCACGCTGAATCGCTGCTGACCGCCCTCGCCGGCACCCAGGCGCTCGACGATCGCCTGCTTCAGTGCCTCGATGCCCGCACCCGTGCGCGCGGAGATAGCGATCCCCTCGCCTGGAAGGGAATCCTTTGCAACGCAGTCCTGCTTGTTCCAGACCGTAAGACGCGGGATCTCGGGCGCGGCCTCCAGATCGGGGACGGCCTCCGGCCGGGTCAGGTCCCGCAGCTCCACGATCAGATCGGCCCCGGTCGCGGCCTCGCGGGCGCGCTCCATGCCGATCCGCTCCACCGGGTCGTCGCTGGCATGCAGTCCGGCGGTGTCGATCAGCTCGACCGGGATGCCGTGGATCGCGATGGGCGAGCGCAGCACGTCGCGGGTGGTCCCGGGGCGATCGGTGACGATTGCGACCTCGCTTTCTGCCAGGCGGTTCATCAGGCTGGACTTGCCGACATTCGGGGCTCCGACCAGGGCCAGGCGCAGACCCTGGGCGAAGTAGCGGGCCGGACGCAGACGCTCCAGAAGGGCGAGGATGGTGGTGTGCAGGTCCTCGGCCCGCCGGGCGATGTCCGGGGCGGCCTCGGATTCCAGGTCGGTCTCGCCGAAGTCGATCTCGGCCTCGATGACCACGCGCATGTCGCGGATCGCGCGGGAGACCGGCTCCAGCTCCGCGGCCAGCGCACCATCGAGGCTGGAGCGGGCCAGGCGCGCGGCCTCGGCCGTCTGGGCATGAATCAGGTCGGCGACGGCCTCCGCCTGCGCGAGGTCGAGGCGGCCGTTCAGAAAGGCCTGTTCGGTGAATTCGCCCGGCCGCGCGCGGCGGGCCCCGAGATCGACCGACGCCGCGACCAGCGCCTCCAGCAGCACCGGGCTGCCGTGCCCCTGCAGCTCGACCACGTCCTCGCCGGTGAAGGAATGGGGGGCGGGGAAATAGAGGATCAGGCCATCGTCGATGGCCTCGCCACTGGCCGGATTGATGAGGCGGCCGTAGTGGGCATGGCGCGGTCGCAGGCTGTCGCGCCCGGTCAGGCGCCGTGCGATCTCCAGCGCCTCGGCGCCCGACAGGCGCACAACGCCTATTCCGCCGACCCCCGGCGGGGTGGCGACCGCGACGATAGTGTCCGTCACGGTCACGCGGCGCCTACTCCTTCTTCTTTTCCGGGTCCTGTCCAGCCTCGATCTTGCGCGTGATGTACCACTGCTGGGCGATGGAGAACAGGTTGTTGGTGAACCAGTACAGGACCAGACCTGCCGGGAAGAAGGCGAAGAACACGGTGAACACGAACGGCAGCGCCATGAAGATCTTCTGCTGCACCGGATCCATCGGCGGCGGGTTCAGCTTGTACTGCACGAACATGGACACGCCCATCAGGATCGGCAGGATGAAGTACGGATCGCGTGAGGACAGATCCTGGATCCACAGCCACCACGGGGCCTGACGCAGTTCCACACTCTCCAGCAGCACCCAGTACAGGGCGATGAATACCGGGATCTGCACCAGGATCGGGAGACAGCCACCCAGCGGGTTGATCTTCTCCTTTTTGTACAGGTCCATCAGCGCCTGGTTCATGCGCTGCTTGTCGTCCTTGTAGCGCTCCTTCAGGGCCTGCAGCTTGGGCGCGACCTTGCGCATGCGCGCCATCGAGCGGTAGCTGGTCGCGGACAGCTTGAAGAACGCCAGCTTGATCAGGATCGTCAGGATGACGATCGCCCAGCCCCAGTTGCCGACCACCGCATGGATCTTGTCCAGCAGCCAGAAAAGGGGCTTGGACAGGAAGGTGAAGATGCCGTAGTCGACGGTCAGCTCCAGACCCTGTGCGATCTGGGAAAGCTCGTCCTGCAGCTTCGGGCCCACCCACAGGCGCGTGGAAAATGCGCCGCTGGAGCCGGCCGGGATCTGGATCGATTCGGAGTGGAGGCCGATCAGGTACTCGTCACCCACCTCGCCCGGCACCGCGCGGGCATAGAGCGCATTGACCTCGTCCTCGCCCGGGACCCAGGCGGACACAAAGTAGTGCTGGATCATCGCGACCCAGCCACCCTGGATGCGCGCCTGGATGGGGTCGTCGCGCAGCGACTCGAAGCGTTCGCGCTCGTAGCTCCCATCGAAATAGGCGGCACCGGTGAAGGTGTAAAGCCACCAGGACTCGCGGTCGGGCGTGGGGCCGTGACGCAGCTGACGGTACTGGCGACCGCTCCAGGTGGAATCCGAGCGGTTGTGGACCTCGTAGTCCACCTCGATCAGATGCGAGCCGCGGGTGAAGGTATAGGTCTTGATGACCTCGATCTCACCATCCTCGGAAATCCAGCGCAGCGGGACCTCGAGGGTGTCCTGGCCCTCGGCCAGTTCGAAGCGGTCCTGGTCGACCTGGAAATTGGCGTGATGCGACGGGGCGCGACCCTCCATGGAACGGTCGTTGACCCGATCATGGGTCAGGCCGCTCTGGGCAACATAGCCCCGGACCCGATGGTCGAACAGGCGCACAGGGACCAGCGGATCGTCCTGCAGGTCCCGCGGGTACTGCAGCAGGTCCGCCCGCAGGAGCGTACCGCCACGGGTATCGATCAGGATCTCGTGGGTGTCGGTGCGCACCGTGATCTGGCGGCGGTCCGGCTCCTGCAGCGTACTGACCTGTGGCGCATCGTCCGCGCGCGGCTGGTCCTCCGACTCGAACTGCGGCGCATCCGGCACATCCTCCGGCCGCGCGTCCGGATCCTCCTCGGCCTGCTCGGCGGTACGATCCGGCTGGGAGGGAGTGCCGTAATCCTGATTCCAGGCCTGCCACATCAGGAACAGGACAAAGGCCAGGGTTAGCCACAGGAGGGGACGAAGGTTATCCATGAGCGCGACTACTTTGAGGGTCGGGTGCTAGGAGAATCGGAACGCGGTGCCGGAACCGGATCATAACCGCCCGGGGACCAGGGGTGGCAGCGCAGGATGCGCCGCAGACCCAGCCAGAAGCCCCGCAGGACCCCGTGGGTCTCGACCGCCTCGACGGTATACGCCGAGCAGGTCGGATAGTGACGGCAATGCGGGGCCATGAACGGCGAGATCCCGTACTGGTAGGCCCGCACGGGCAGCAGGGCAATCTTGCGGGGCAGGCTCATTGCAGACGTTCCAGCAGGCTGTCGATTTCGGCGCGCAATGCGCGTCGCTCGGCGCTCGCCGCGCCACCCCGCGCCAGCACGATCATGTCGAGCGGCGGCAGCTGGGCGCGGCGCACGCGGAACGCCTCGCGCACGATGCGCTTGATCCGGTTGCGGTCCGTGGCATGGCGCACATGCCGCTTGCCGATAGCCAGGCCCAGACGCGCCTCGCCGGTCTCCGAACGCCGATAGAGCAAGGTCAGGTCGCGACCGCGCTGACGCCGGGCATCCTCGAATACACGCTGGTAATCCGCGCCCGTCAGCAAACGGACGCGGCGCGGAAAGGTCTGGATGGCTGGCGCCGCGGTCACGGGAGCCGGCGCGCCGCCCGGTTTACGGGCAGAGGCGCTTGCGGCCCTTGGCGCGACGGGCGTTCAGGACCTTGCGGCCACCACGGGTGGCCATACGGGCCCGGAAGCCGTGCGTGCGGGCGCGGACGAGCCGGCTGGGTTGGAAAGTGCGCTTCATGTCGGTTCCCGGTGACGCTTGGTTAAAGGGCGGTGAAAACTATCGCCATCCGGGGACAAAGTCAATCTCGGGGTCGGCAAGCCGCTGGCACCGCAGGGGCCCATCGGCGTAGACTCGGGGACTTCCATTCCCCGCCGCCCCGGAGACAAACGCGTGTCAGCCAATGCCCTGTGGACAGCCTGTCTGGACCGCCTGCAGGGGAAGGTCAGCGAGCAGCAACTCAACACCTGGCTGCGGCCGCTGCATGCCGAGGAGTCGGGGGGCACGCTGCGCCTGCTGGCGCCGAATCAGTTTGTGTTCGAGCATGTGCGCGACCATCTGCTGGCCTCGATCGAGGAAACGGTCGGCGAGCTGCAGCCTGCCAACGATCCGGGCGGTCGGCGCGTGCGCCTTGGCATCGGCGGTGCGGAGCTGCCGGCGGCTCCGGCCCCCGATCCCCACGAGTCCCAGCGCGAGCGGGCCGCAGCGGAAAAGGCAAGCCCGGCGCCGCGGCCCCAGGGTCCGGTCAGCAACCTGAACCCCGCGTTTACCTTCGACACCTTTGTCGAGGGGAAATCCAACCAGCTTGCGCGGGCGGCGAGTCTGCAGGTCGCGGAGAATCCCGGGGTCGCCTACAACCCGCTGTTCATCTACGGCGGGGTGGGTCTGGGCAAGACCCATCTGATGCATGCGATCGGGCACAGCATCCTGGCGCGGCATCCGGAGGGGCGGATCATCTACCTGCACTCCGAGCGTTTCGTGGCCGACATGATCAAGGCGCTGCAGCACAACGCGATCGACGAGTTCAAGCAGCACTACCGCTCCGCGGACGCGCTGCTGATCGACGACATCCAGTTCTTCGCCGGCAAGGAGCGTTCGCAGGAAGAGTTCTTCCACACCTTCAACGCCCTCCTGGAAGGCCAGCAGCAGATCATCCTCACTTCGGATCGCTATCCGAAGGAGGTCGAGGGCCTCGAGGAGCGACTGAAGTCGCGCTTTGGCTGGGGCCTGACGATTGCGATCGAGCCGCCCGAACTGGAGACGCGGGTCGCGATCCTCCAGCGCAAGGCCGAGCAAGCCGGGATCGAGCTTCCCACCGAGGTCGCCTTCTTCATGGGCAAGCGCATCCGGTCCAACATCCGCGAACTGGAAGGCTCGTTGCGTCGGGTGATCGCCAATGCCCACTTTACCGGCAAGCCGATCACGCTCGACTTCGCGAAGGATGCGCTGCGGGACCTGCTTGCCGTTCAGAACAAGCTGATTACGCTGGAGAATATCCAGAAGACCGTGGCGGATTACTATCGCGTGAAGGTCGCGGATCTGCTCTCCACCCGGCGCAGCCGTTCCATCGCCCGGCCGCGTCAGATCGCGATGGCACTGGCCAAGGAACTGACCCAGCACAGCCTCCCGGAGATCGGCCAGGCCTTCGGCGGGCGCGACCACACCACCGTCATCCATGCCTGCCGGAAGGTGGTCGAGTTGCGCGAGGCAGATGCAAGCCTGGACGAGGACTACTCCAATCTGTTGCGGACACTGAGCAGTTGAACGCGGTCCATTCCGGTCGGCCGAAACCTGTGGATAACCTGGGTGCAACGCCGGTATGGATTCGTGGAAAAATTCGACGGCCAAACTGTCCACAGGTTGGCAACAGGCTTCACAGAGGTATCGGCAGCCCCTGGAATCTTATCAAGTTGCTGATTAAAAAGAATGTATAGGGTTTTCTTCACAGGGAAGTCGGCCTCTTATTATCACTAGATGAATATCTAAACAGACTAGATACAGGACATCGCCATGGAACTGTCTTTCAATCGCGAGACGATGACCGAAGCGCTGCAACGGATTGTGGGCGCGGCCGAGAAACGATTGACGATGCCCATTCTCGGGAACGTGCGCCTGCGCCCGGATGACCATGGCGCGATCCGGATGGACACCACCGATCTCGAACTCGCTTGGCAGGCCGGCGCCGAGGGCGCAATTCCCGGGGAGTGCGATGTCACGGTCTCGGTTCGCAAGCTGCTCGACGTGGTCAAGGCCGCACCGGCCGACAGCGAGATTCGCGCGAAGGTCGAGGGCGAACGCATGACGGTCGGTTTCGGAGGCTCGCGCTTCAGTCTGGCCACGCTCCCGGGGGCAGATTTTCCCGACTGGGAGGCGCGTGGGTCCGAGGCCGTGCTGGATGTGCCGCAGAATCGGCTACGCCGATTGCTCGAGGCCACGATGTTCTCCATGGCTCAGCAGGACGTGCGCTACTACCTGCAAGGGCTCCTGCTGGTGGCCAGTGGCAACAGCCTGCGTGCGGTAGCCACGGATGGCCATCGGCTGGCGCTGGCCGAGGTGGAGCTGGAGCAGCCGGTGGAGGAGCGAATCGAACGTATCGTGCCGCGCAAGGCCGTCGCCGAGCTGCGGCGCAACCTGGCCGATGACGACACGTCGGTGCGCATCGGCTTCGGGGAAGACCAGGTGGTGTTCGAACTCGGCAGCGCGGTGTTGCGCAGCAAGGTGATCGAAGGACGGTTCCCGGACTACGAACGGGTGATCCCGGCGGATCTGCCGGCGACCCTGCGGGTGGACCGCGAGATCCTGAAGCAGGCACTTGGGCGCGTCGCGATTGTGGCAAGCGACAAGTATCGGGGCGTGCGGATGGTGCTGGGCGAGAGCGGGTGTCAGGTCATGACCCATAACGCCGATCGTGAAGAGGCCCAGGAGTCGGTGGAGGCGGAATACGACGGGGGCCCGATGGAGATCGGGTTCAACCTGGGCTACCTCGCGGATGTGCTGAATGTGCTGGAGACCGACCAGGTGCGGATCGGGCTGCGCGACGGCAACTCGTCCATCCTGATCCAGGCGGAACCGCCGGGCGGGGCACGCTACGTCGTCATGCCGATGCGGCTCTAGGGAAACACCGATCCATGTATACGCTCGCGTTGGTATCCCGGGTTTTCCGAGACCGGACGCGTCGTGCATCGGCTAGTTCTACCCGCCCGTTTCTGATGGATTCGGGGCGCAACGCAGGATCGGGGAACAGGGGGCGCCAACCTCGCAACCGAATCAACGAAGGGGCTCGGCCGCTCGTTTTTAATGACAACGGGCGCGCGCACGGCGTTGCGGCTCACCTGTAGCAGAATGACTGCACGGCCGTCGCAGCGCATTAAACGCACGCAAAAGCGACTCGAGCGCGAGCGTGTCGATGAATTCGTGTTTCCGTAGGCTGGAGGTTGTGTGCTGGAGTCGCTCTGGTGGCAGGGGGTGCGGAATCTCGAGGAGCAGACGCTGGCACTGGGGCCGGGGATCAATCGCCTGATTGGCCCGAATGGCGCGGGAAAGACTTCGGTGCTTGAGGCCGTCCACATCCTCGCGGCGGGGCGTTCGTTCCGGACGCAGCAATTACGGCGGGTATTGCGTACGGGCGGCGAGTCGCTTTGGGTTGGCGGAGAGGTCCGCGACGGGCGTGGCGGGGCGCACCGCCTGGGCGTCGTCTGGGATGGGGCGCGGCGATCCCGCCTGGATGGTCGCTGGATGGAGGGCCATGCGACGGTGGCCGAATGGCTGCCGGTGCGCACCCTGCATGCCGGTTCGTTCGAATTGCTGACCGGGGGTCCGGAGGAGCGGCGTCGTCTGCTGGACTGGGGCTGTTTTCATTCAATCCCGGGATACCGTGAGAACTGGCAACGCTGGAAACGCGCCCACGATCAGCGCAATGCGGCCCTGCGCACCGGTGACCGGGCCGCCGCCCGGGAGTTTGAACGCCCGTGGGTGGAATTCGGGGTGGCCATCAGCGAGGCGCGGGCGCGATACGTCGAGGCTTGGGAAGGGGGCACCGCAGAGGCAGCGGAACGATTCGGGTTTGGCGACCGGCTGGGCGACCTGGGCTTGCGGGTTCGCATGGGGTGGGATCGGGACCGCAGTCTTGGGGAGGCCCTGGAGCGTAGCCGGCGCAGCGACGAGGAGCGCGGGTTCGCGCAGGTCGGGCCACAACGGGCGGATATCGACCTCCGGTTGGCGGGGCGGGCGGCAGCCGAGGCCTCCAGGGGGGAGCAAAAGCGGGTCGTGACAGCGCTGGTTGGGGGGCAGGCCCGAATGCTGGAACGCGAGTGCGGTCGGGCACCCGTGGTGCTGCTGGACGATGTCGTCTCGGAACTGGACCGGGAGGCGGTGGAGGGGCTGATGGCCGGACTGAGGCAGTCCGGTTGGCAGATCCTGGTGACGGCCGTGGAGGATGCGGTGCCGGGGCTGGTCGGAGCGGACGCGGGCGAATTGTTCCACGTGAAACATGGCCGCGTCACACCGGCCAACCCCGCCTGATCGCTCTTTCTTTCCCGAATCCCGCCTGCCCCGAGGCTCCTGTAGCCTCTCGAAGCCCGCCCACCGGTCGCCCCCGTCTTTGCGCTATACTGGCGTGTCTGCAACTCGCCGGATGACCACCTGCATGTCCGATATCGAATCCCAAGATCCCGCCGCCTACGATTCTTCCCAGATCCGTGTCCTCAAGGGTCTCGACGCCGTGCGCAAGCGACCCGGGATGTACATCGGCGATACCGATGACGGGACGGGCCTGCACCACATGGTCTTCGAGGTCGTCGATAACTCCATCGACGAGGCCCTGGCCGGTTACTGCGACAGCATCGAGGTCACGATCCACGAGGACAACGCGGTCTCCGTCAGCGACAACGGTCGCGGTATCCCGGTGGATATCCACGAAGAAGAAGGCAAGTCGGCGGCCGAGGTTATCCTCACTGTCCTGCACGCCGGCGGGAAGTTCGACAACAACTCGTACAAGGTCTCCGGCGGGCTTCACGGTGTGGGTGTCTCGGTCGTGAACGCCCTTTCGGAAGAGCTGCGCCTCGAGATCCATCGCGACGGCAAGCGCCACGAACAGACCTACCACCTCGGGGTCCCCGCGGCGCCGCTGGCCGAGGCCGGCACGACCGACCGCCACGGCACCCGCGTATGGTTCCGGCCCAGCCCCGAGATCTTTACCGACATCAACTTTCACTACGAGGTGCTGGCCAAGCGTCTGCGCGAACTGTCGTTCCTGAACTCGGGGGTCCGCATCACCTTGCGCGATCATCGCGACAACCGCGAGGAGACGTTCGTCTTCGAGGGCGGGATTCGGGCCTTCGTCGAGCATCTCAACCAGAAGAAGACCGCGTTGCATCCCACCGTGGTCTATGCCGACCAGATGCGGGATGACTATGCGGTCGAGGTGGCGCTGCAGTGGAATGACTCCTACCAGGAGAATATCTTCTGCTACACCAACAACATCCCGCAGCGCGATGGTGGCTCCCACATGGCGGGCTTCCGCGCGGCGCTGACGCGCACCATCAACCAGTACCTGGAGAATGAAGGCCTCATCAAGAAGGCCAAGGTGGCCACGGCGGGAGACGACATGCGCGAGGGCCTGACGGCCGTGCTGTCGGTGAAGGTGCCCGATCCGAAGTTCTCCTCCCAGACCAAGGACAAGCTGGTCTCCTCGGAGGTCAAGCCGATTGTGGAGAGTGTGCTGTCGGACGCCCTCAACAATTTCCTGCTGGAGAATCCGCAGGAGGCCAAGGCGATTACCGAAAAGGTCCTGGACGCTGCGCGTGCTCGCGAGGCCGCCCGCAAGGCCCGCGAGGTGACCCGCCGCAAGGGGGCCCTGGATATCGCCGGGCTCCCCGGCAAGCTGGCCGACTGCCAGGAGAAGGATCCGGCCCAGTCCGAGCTCTACCTGGTGGAGGGCGACTCCGCGGGCGGATCGGCCAAGCAGGGGCGGGACCGTCATTTCCAGGCCATTCTGCCGCTGAAGGGCAAGATCCTGAATGTCGAACGGGCGCGCTTTGACCGCATGCTCGGCTCGGCCGAGGTCGGGACCCTGATTACCGCCCTGGGCTGCGGCATCGGCAAGGAAGAGTACGACCCGGACAAGCTGCGCTACCACCGCATCATCATCATGACGGATGCCGACGTGGACGGCTCCCATATCCGCACCCTTCTGCTCACGTTCTTCTTCCGCCAGATGCCGGAGCTGATCGAACGTGGCCATGTCTATATCGCCCAGCCGCCGCTGTACAAGATCAAGCGGGGCAAGCGCGAACAATACGTGCGCGACGAGGCGGAGATGGGCGAGATCGTGATCTCGCTGGCCCTGGATGGTGCCGCGCTCTATCCCAGCCCGGACGCCCCGCCCATCACCGGCGAGGCCTTCGAAGACCTGGTGAAGGGCTACCAGAAGGCCGCCCGCGCGGTCGAGCGCCTGGGCCGCATGTACGACCCGCGCATCCTCTGGGCGATGCTCGAGGCCGACGCCATCCCGGAGCCGCGCAGCGTCACCAATCCGGAGGTGCAGGCCTGGTTCGGCCGCATCCTCGAGGGGCTCTCCAGCGACAAGGCCGGCGCGACGCGCTACAGCCTGGGGGCGGTGACCGACCGCGACGGCCACGCCCAGCTGAGCCTGGACCGGATCGAGCACGGCGCGGCCCTGTCCCAGTACATCAACGACGATACGCTGGCCTCGCGTGATTTCCAGGCTGTGCTGGACCTTTCCGCCCGACTCAATGCGTTGCTGGACGAAGGCGCCTACATGAAGCGCGGCGAGCGGGTCCACCTGATCGAGGGATTCTCGGAAGCGATGGAATGGCTCCTGCACGAAGGCCGCCGCGGCCTGGCCACCCAGCGTTACAAGGGTCTGGGCGAAATGAACCCGGACCAGCTTTGGGAAACCACCATGAATCCCGAATCCCGCCGCCTCTTGCAGGTGCGTGTCGAGGACGCGATCCGGGCCGACGAGATCTTCACCACCCTGATGGGGGACCAGGTCGAACCCCGACGCGACTTCATCGAGACACGGGCGCTGAGCGCGGAGAACGTCGATATCTGACGGGCCCCGCCTCGCCCCGAATGTAGCCCCTGCGCATGGAGGTCCTGGCTGTCATCCTCACGCTGGTGGTCCTGAGCCTCGTCGGCTTCCGGCTGCACACCCACCTGGCAATCCACGAACGCCGGGTCGTCTCCGCCTGGAATCGCCTGGACACACTGCTTACGCAACGCAACGGCCTCCTGCACATGATGGGATTGGCCGACCCCGATCCGCTCGTCGACGTCCAGACCGCCCTGCGTGCGCAGGAGGCTGCCCGACGCCGCGGCGATCTCCCCGCGCTGGCCCGAACCGAGCGCAGCATTCGAGCCACGTGGGACACCTATCTGTATGAATTATCGGAAGAAAAAGAATCTGCACCGGTCTTTTCCGGGCGTACCCCGGAACGGGTCGCAGCCCTGGATCAGGCCATTACCGACGCACTCGCGCGATACAACGCCGCTGTAGCCGACTTTTCCGCCCTGCGCAGGCACTGGGCCCTGGGTCCCCTGGCGCGTCTCGCGGGCTATCAAACCTTCGATCCCATCGGACCCCCACCGGACACCTCGGCCTGAACCGGCTTGCATCCCCAGGGGGAACACCCTCCCGGGGATGCGGTCCGAATGGCATAATCCGCAGGCAGTCGCGCCCGTATGTTCTGACCGGTTCGCGCGACCCTGGCTCACCCGACCCCTGGAGAGACCGTGTCCAATCCCCTGCTGCAGACCGACCGGCTGCCCGCCTTCCGCTCCATTGAACCCGAACACGTGCTGCCGGCGGTGGAAACCGTGCTGGTCGAGAATCGAACCGAGATCGACCGTCTCGTGGAAGCGGCCGGAGACCAGCCGAGCTGGGATTCGCTGATCCGACCACTGCAGGAACTGGATGCCCGTCTGGATGCCGTCTGGTCCCCGGTCGGCCACCTGAACGCCGTGATGAACGGCCCCGCGATCCGCGAGGCCTACAACGCCAGCCTGCCCCTGCTTTCCGACTATGGCAGCTGGGTTTCGCAGCATCAGGGACTGTACCGCGCCGTCCGTACCCTGGCCGACAGCGAAGAATATGGAGATCTCCCGGCCCCCCGGCGCAAGGTCCTGGACGACATGCTGCGCGATTTTCATCTCAGCGGCGTGGACCTTCCCGAGCCCCAGCGCGACCGGCTGCGCGCGATCAACGCCCGGTTGTCCGAGCTCACTGCTCGTTTCGAGGAGAATGTGCTCGATGCCACCCAGGCATGGGCCTGGCAGACCGATGATCCCGCGGCCCTGGCGGGCATCCCCGAGTCGGATCGCGCCATGCTGGCCCAGAACGCCCGTGACCATGATCAGTCGGGCTTCGTCGTCACCCTCGACATCCCGAGTTATCTCGCGGTGATGACCCATGCCGAGGATCGCGGGCTGCGTTACCGGGTTTATGAGGCCTTCACCACGCGAGCCTCCGATCGCGGGCCGGGGGCCGGCAACCATGACAACTCCGAGATCATGGTCGAGATCCTGCAGCTGCGCGCGGAAAAGGCAGCCCTGACGGGCTTCGCCCACTATGCCGAGCGTTCGCTGGCGACCAAGATGGCCACCAGCGCCGAACAGGTCGAAGGGTTCCTGCTGGATCTTGCCCACCGCGCACGCCCCCGGGCGGAACGCGACCTCGAGGAATTGCAGAGCTTTGCGCGGGACGAGCTCGATCTGGAGACCCTGGAGGCCTGGGACATGGCCTTCGCCGCGGAGAAGATGCGCGAACGGCGCCTGGGCCTGAGCCAGGAGATGCTGAAGCCCTATTTCCCCGCCGACCAGGCCGTGAACGGCCTGTTCGGCCTGGTCCAGCGCCTGTTCCAGGTCCGCTTCGAGCCCGACGACAGCGTCGAGACCTGGCATGACGATGTCCGCTTTTACCGTATTTTTGACGCGAAGGGCGCGGAACGCGCCGGCTTCTACTTCGATCTATACGCACGCAAGAACAAGCGCGGCGGCGCCTGGATGGATGTCTGCCGCAACCGCTTTGTCTCGGGTGATCGCGCCCAACTGCCGGTCGCGTACATGACCTGCAACTCCACCCCTCCGGTGGACGGCAAGGCCGCCCTGTTCACCCATGACGAGGTGATCACCCTGTTCCACGAATTCGGGCATGGACTCCACCACATGCTGACCCGCGTCGACGAACCGGACATCGCCGGCATCAACGGGGTCGAGTGGGATGCGGTGGAACTCCCCAGCCAGTTCATGGAGAACTGGTGCTGGGAGCGCGAGGCCCTGGACCTGTTTGCCCGTCACCACGAGACCGGGGAGGCGATGCCCGAGGACCTCTACCAGCGTCTTCTGGGCACGCGTCACTTCCATGCCGCCCTGCAGCTGCTGCGCCAGGTCGAGTTTTCCCTGTTCGATATGCGCCTGCACGCCGGTCCGCCCCCGGGCGACGCGGCCGCCATCCAGCACCTGCTGGAGGCGGTTCGGGAAGAGATCGCGGTGGTGCATCCGCCGGAATTCAACCGCTTCGCCCACGGCTTTGGCCACATCTTCGCCGGCGGCTATGCCGCTGGCTATTACAGCTACAAGTGGGCCGAGGTCCTGTCCGCGGACGCCTTTGGCCGCTTCGAGGAAGAGGGCCTGTTCTCCCCGGAAGTCGGCGCCGCCTACCTGCACGAGATCCTCGAGGCGGGAGCCTCACGGCCCGCCGCTGATTCCTTCCGGGCGTTCCGGGGTCGTGATCCCGAGATCGATGCCCTGTTGCGCCACAGCGGCCTGGAGGACGCCGCGTGAAGATCGCCAGCTGGAACGTCAATTCGCTGAAGGTGCGCCTGCCGCAGGTGCTCGAGTGGCTCTCGAGCTCGCGCACCGACATCCTGGCGCTGCAGGAAACCAAGCTGACCGATGAGAACTTCCCCGTGGCCGCCATTCAGGATGCCGGCTACCAGGTGGTGTACTCGGGCCAGAAGACCTACAACGGCGTGGCGATCCTGTCGCGCACCGAGGCGACCGAGGTCGTCACCGATCCGCCCGGGCTCGAGGATGCCCAGCGCCGTATCCTGGCCGCCACCATCGGCGACATCCGCGTGGTCAACCTGTACGTGGTCAATGGCGAGAACGTGGGCACCGAGAAATACGCCTACAAGCTCGACTGGCTGGCACGCATGCGCGACTGGCTGGCCGACGAGATCGCCCGGCATCCGAATCTGGTGGTTCTGGGCGACTTCAACATTGCCCCCGACGATCGTGATGTCCACGACCCCGAGGCCTGGCACGAACGCATCCTCTGCTCCACGCCCGAACGTGAGGCCCTGGCAGCCCTCACCGGTCTGGGCCTGGTCGATACCTTCCGCGCCTTCGACCAGCCGGAGGCGGAGTTCTCCTGGTTCGACTATCGCGCCGCGTCGTTCCGCCGCAACCGCGGTCTGCGGATCGACCTGGTCCTGGCCAGCGCGCCACTGCAGGCGCGCCTGCAGGCCGCCGGCATCGATCGCGAACCGCGCTCCTGGGAGCGTCCTTCCGACCATGCCCCGGTCTGGGCGGAATTCTCCGACTAGCCGAGACCCCTCACCGGCCCGCCTGACCACTGGGAGCGACCCGTGAAGTACAAGGATCTGCGTGATTTCATCGACGGCCTCGAACAGCGCGGCGAGCTGCGTCGCATCACCCGCGAGGTGGACCCGAACCTCGAGATGACCGAGATCGCCGACCGCGTCTTGCGCGCTGGCGGCCCGGCCCTGTTGTTCGAGAACCCCACCGGATCCGACATCCCGGTTCTGGCCAATCTCTTCGGTACTCCCGAGCGGGTAGCCATGGGTATGGGCGAGGACTCGGTCGAGGCCCTGCGTGAGGTGGGACGTCTGCTCGCCTTCCTCAAACAGCCGGATCCGCCCAAGGGATTAAAGGCCGCCTGGGAGCAGTTGCCGGTCTTCCGCAAGGTCCTGGACATGGCCCCGAAGAAGACCCGCGGGGCCGCCTGCCAGCGCCATGTGATCGAAGGCGACGCGGTCGACCTGTCGACCCTCCCGGTGCAGACCTGCTGGCCCGGGGACGCCGGGCCACTGATCACCTGGGGCCTGGTGGTCACGCGCGGCCCCGAGAAGTCACGCCAGAACCTGGGCATCTATCGCCAGCAGGTGATCGGTCGCAACCGGTTGATCATGCGCTGGTTGTCGCATCGTGGCGGCGCGCTGGATTTCCAGGAGTGGACCCGCGCCCATCCCGGAGAACCGTTTCCGATTGCCGTAGCCCTGGGCGCCGACCCCGCTACCATCCTCGGCGCCGTGACCCCGGTGCCCGACACCCTGTCGGAATATGCCTTTGCCGGCCTGCTGCGTGGCAGCCGTACGGAGGTTACCCGTTGCATGGGTTCGGACCTCGAGGTGCCGGCGTCGGCCGAGTTCGTGCTGGAGGGCCATATCCACCCGGGCGACACCGCGCCCGAAGGCCCGTTCGGCGACCATACCGGCTACTACAACGAGGTCGACGAGTTCCCGGTGTTCACCATTGACCGGATTACCCACCGCGACGACCCGATCTATCACTCCACCTACACCGGCCGCCCCCCAGATGAACCCGCCGTCCTCGGCGTGGCCCTGAACGAGGTCTTTATCCCGATCCTGCAGAAGCAGTTCCCGGAGATCGTGGACTTCTACCTGCCCCCCGAGGGTTGCTCCTACCGCCTTGCCGTAGTCTCCATGCGCAAGCAGTACCCGGGCCATGCCAAGCGCGTGATGATGGGCGTGTGGTCGTTCCTGCGTCAGTTCATGTACACCAAATTCGTGATCGTGGTCGATGACGATGTGAACACCCGCGAATGGAATGACGTGATCTGGGCCATCACCACGCGCATGGACCCGGCGCGGGATACCACGCTGGTCGAAAACACCCCGATCGACTACCTGGACTTCGCCTCCCCGGTGTCCGGGCTCGGATCGAAGATGGGCATGGACGCCACCTCCAAGTGGCCGGGCGAGACGGATCGCGAATGGGGGCGGCCAATCGCCATGGACGAGGCGGTGAAACGCCGGGTTGACGAGATCTGGGATGACCTGGGGTTATGACGCGTGAGCCGCCGCGCTGTCCGGGCCGGTGGCTGGCTGCTGCCGGGCGTGCTGCTGGCTCTGGCCGGCTGTGCCGCCGTCCCGGAGCGTGACTCGATGCGGGCGGACTCAACCCCTGCAGAGCAAACCCCCACCGCGACCGCGATTGCGCCCGACCGCATCCGCCACTGGCCGGCCGATGCCCCGGCCGCGGTCGTGATCGCCCTGCACAGCTTCCGCGACCATGCCGGGGCGTATGCCTCCCTCGGTCCGTGGCTGGCCGAACGCGGGTACAGCGTTCACGCCCTGGATCAGCGCGGGCATGGCGCCAGCGAGCCGCATGGGCGCTGGCCCGGGATGCAGCCCGTGATCGAGGATGTGGTTGCGATGGTCCATGCCGCCCGCGCGGAGGATCCGGACCGGCCCGTCTTCCTGATGGGGGAGAGCATGGGGGGCTCGGCCGCACTGGCGAGCCTCGCGACGTATCCGGAACTCGATGTCGCCGGCGTGATCGCGGTGGCCCCGGGCCTGCGTGGCGGCATACCCGCGCGCGGGTTCTGGGACGCCGCGGTGCGCACCGGCGAGACCCTGGCCGGGGGCCTGACGCTCACCATCGACCCCGACTACGCCGACAGCCTGGACCCCGCCGCGGTGGAGCGATTCGCCAACGACCCGCAGGTCATCCGCCGAGTGCGGTTGGATACCTATGCCGGCGTGGTCTGGCTCGCGCAGTACGCCACCGATTACATCCACCACGTGACGGTCCCGGTGGTCTATTTGTGGGGCGAGCAGGACGGGACAATCCTGAAACCCTCGGTATGCGCCGCCGCCCGCGCGCACCCCGGGCATCGGGCGGAGGTCTGGACCGAACCGCACTGGCCGCACCTGCTCCTGCACGCCCCGGACTGGCCGACCACCGCCACCCGTCTGGTCGACTGGATGCAGCGGGTGACGGACGACGCACCGGGCCCGCGGGTTGCGCGGGCTCCCGCCGCCTGCGACTAGTCGCCCAGGTGGGCGCCATCCTCCGGCGCCGCCGACCAGGTCGCGATATCGCGGCCCATCGCCTGTACCGTGCGGCCGAGCACCGAGCACGACCCCTTGAAGCCTCCAAACGCACCGCCACCGGAGAAGCGCCGCGAGGTAAAGCTGGCCTCTTCCTCACCATCGCTGTAGAGCGTGCCGGCGGCCTCGGTGACCTTGCGATGGCCGATCCAGGCATTGCCGCCACTGACCGCGTCGGTCAGTTCCACCACCAGTACCTGACCCCCGGCGGAGGGGTCGACGCTCGCCTCGCGTTCGAAGCGCAGGCCCTGGTCGGCGCCATAGTGGGCGATGAACTCGGAGAACTGTTCCTCCAGGTTGCACTCCTGACGGATATTGCTGGCGATGGTGGCATCGGCACTGTAGGGCACCGAATGGGCAACCCGGATCACCGGTGCGTCCGCCGGGACATCCGCGGTCGCGGCCGGGGCGTCGGCCTCGGCCTCCGCCGCGCGGTCGCTGGAATCGGTGGAACGGGTCTCGTTGGAGGCACAGCCTGTCGCGAGCAGCAGGCCGGCCCCGGCCGCAATCAGCAAATGACGCATGGCATTCCCTTGTCGTTTTTGTGGAACGCACCTGATTCTGCCCAACCCGCTCGCGGGGCGAAACCCCCAGGGCTGGTTCCCGCGAGATCTCCATCCGGGCCACCCGGCGGGATTGCGGTTGCTTGCGTTCCGTTTGCTACTGGCGAGAATGATCGGCTTTCCGCGACCGGGGGTTTCCATGGCGTTCGATGTCACCATTCAGCCCAGTGGCCACGTGTTCGAGGTCGAGGACGACGAGACCGTCCTCGAGGCCGCCCTGCGCCAGGGCTATGCGTTTCCCTACGGCTGCCGCAATGGCGCCTGCGGCTCCTGCAAGGGGCGGGTCCTGCAGGGCGAAGTCGATCACGGACCGACCCGGCCGCAGGGCATCACCGACGCCGAACTGGCCGACGGCATGGCCCTGTTCTGCCAGGCCGTCCCGGTGGACGATCTGGAGATCGAGGTGCGCGAGATCGGCGCCGCCCGGGATATCGTCGTCAAGACCCTGCCGTGCCGTGTGGCGGAGCTGAACCGCCTCGCGGACGATGTGATGGAGCTGCGCCTGCAGCTACCGGCCACCGAACGCCTGCAGTTCCTGGCCGGGCAGTATCTGGACGTGCTGCTGAAGGGCGGCGACCGCCGCAGCTACTCGCTCGCCAACGCCCCGCATGACGATGCCCAGCTGGTTCTACACGTGCGGCAGATGCCGGGCGGGCGTTTCTCCACCATGGTGTTCGAGGAGCTCAAGCCCAAGGCCCTGCTGCGCATCGAGGGCCCGCTCGGCAGTTTCTTCGTCGACGAGGAATCGCCGCGGCCGCGCCTGTTCGTCGGCGGCGGCACCGGTTTCGGACCGCTGAAGGGTATGTTGGATCACCTGGCCGCGGAGGGGCTGGATCGGCCGCACCACCTGTTCTGGGGCGCGCGCGCGGCGGAAGGCATCTATGCCCCGGACTGGCTCACCCGAATGACGGACGAGCACGCCGAGTATTTCCGCTTCACGCCGGTCCTGTCCGATACCCCGGCCGAGACGGCCGCCGGTTTTGCCGCGGTCAGCGGCTGGCCGCACGACGCGGTGCTCGCTGAATATCCGGACCTGTCCGGCTTCGACGTCTACATGGCCGGGCCTCCGGCCATGATCCACGCCGCCCGCGAGGCCTTCCGCGCCGCCGGCCTGCCGCAGGAGCAGCTCTACTACGACAGCTTCGAGCCCGCCACCCCGGCCGAGTAAATTCGCCGGCGTTCGCAGGGCTTGTTCACCACGAAGCGCACGAAGGCACGAAGAAATTCAAGGGCGAAAAGCCTGAACAGGAAGACGCGAAGACAGGAAGATTTCTTGGGGGCATCAGAGAGTTCCCTGACGCTTGCAAGGCGTTGATCGTTTGGTCAACGCCCAAGCTGTAGAACCTTCCGATCTTCCAGTCTTCCTGTGAAAGGCTCTTGTCGTGGTGGATGATCAGGTGCGGTCCGTGCGTAGTTGGTCTGCCAGGCGGTGGACGGCGGCCAGCATGGCGGTGTCGGTGGGGTCCTCGGCGGTTTCCACCGCGGCCTTGAAGCCGAGTTCCCGCGCGATCTCGGCGATGCGCTCGCTGCCGACCACCAGCGGGGTCTTGCGCAGCCACATGCGGCCCAGCTTGCCGACCATCTCGTAGAGGTTGCGCAGGCCCTCGCCACTGGTGATGGTGATGATGTCGATCTGCCCGCGCGAGAAGGAATACATCAGTTCGCCGGTATCGCCCTCGGGACGTCCGCGGCGGTAGGCCTCGGCAAAGGTCACCTCGGCGCCGCGTTCCTTCAGCGTGTCGCCCAGCAGCTCGCGCCCGCCGTCCCCGCGGAAGATCACCACGCGCTTGCCGGCCACGTCCTGCATGGCCTCCTGCGCCAACAGCGCCTCGCTGTCGAAACGCCGCGGGGGCAGGATATCCGCCGGGCGACCGAAGCCCTTCAGCTCCTGCGCGGTGCGGTTGCCGATGGCGGCGATCTGCGTGGTCGCGGGCCAGTCGCGTTCCGCCAGTGCCAGGTTGAGTACGCGCTGCACCGCGTTCGGGCTGATAAACACCGCGATGTCGAAGCGGTCCAGCCGCTCCAGGATCTCGCGCAGGTTGGTGGGGTCGCTGGGGGCCAGGATCTCCAGCACGGGGAAACGGATCACCGTTGCGGCCTCCGCCGCCAGCGCCTCGCAAAAGGGCTCGGCCTGGGCGGCCGGGCGGGTCACCAGGATGCCGAGGCCGGCCAGCGGACCCTGACCCTCGGTGGCCACGGCGTTCTCGTCTGCGGATGCGGTCATGCGTCTACCCCTTCGTGTCCTGGCCGTGTTCGCGGTGGGCGGCCGCGAGCAGTTCACCCGCCCCCAGTTCCAGCAGCATGTCCGCGAGGCGAATCCCCAGGGCCTCGGCCTCGCCGCGCGGCCCGTCCACTTGGCGGCGCAGCAGGCGGCTGCCATCCACCGCGCCCACCAGTCCGTCCAGGTGCAGCTGGTCACCGTCCAGCGTGGCATGGGCCGCCAGCGGCACCTGGCAGCCGCCCTCCAGACGGCGGTTGAAGGCGCGTTCGGCACGCACGCGGTCGGCGGTGTCGGGGTCGTTGAGCGGCGCAATCAGGTCGCCGATCGCGCGGTCGCCCGCGCGGCATTCGATGGCGATGGCCCCCTGGCCGACCGCCGGGAGGCTGACGTCCGGCTCCAGGCAGGAGCGGATGCGTTCGTCGAACCCGAGGCGCTTGAGCCCGGCCGCGGCCAGCAGGATCGCGTCGTACTCGCCGGCATCCAGCTTGCCCAGGCGCGTGTTCACGTTGCCGCGCAGGTCGCGCACCTCCAGGTCCGGCCGCCGGGCCCGCAGCTGGCACTGGCGGCGCAGGCTGGAGGAGCCCACCCGCGCGCCCTGCGGCAGCTCGTCGACATGGGCGTAGCGGTTGGACACGAACGCATCATGCGGGTCTTCGCGGTCCAGGATCACGGGGAGTTCCAGCTGCTCCGGGAGCTCCATCGGTACGTCCTTCACCGAGTGCACCGCGATGTCGGCGCGGTCCTCCAGCAGCGCGATCTCCAGCTCCTTCACGAACAGCCCCTTGCCGCCGATCCGGGCCAACGGCGAGTCCAGCACGCGGTCGCCCTGGGTGGTCATGCCGACCAGTTCGACCGGGCGCTCGGGTTCGCGGGCGCGCAGGCGGGCGGCGACATGTTCCGCCTGCCACATGGCAAGCGGGCTCTTTCGGGTGGCGATGCGTACAGGCTTCATGGGTTGTCCGGGCGAGCCACGGCGCGGGCGGCCGGGCGTTCAAAACGCACTAGTATAACGATCATGGCGGTCGGCCCCGAATCCCGCGCGTTTCCCCGGCCTTGATCCGCCGGATGTCCGGGGCGGGCCAGGTAGTCAGGTGCCGTTGCGCAGGTACTCGCGCACCCGCGGGAGCTGGCGGCGGCTGATCGGCATCGGGTCCAGGTCGTCGTGGAACAACAGGCGGTTGTCGGTAGGTCCGAGGGTTTCGATCCCCTTGATCGACGCCTTCACCGCCAGGCAGCCGCGGTGCACCCGCAACAGCGCCGGGCCGTAGAGACTCTCCAGATCCCGCAGGCGGCCATCCACAAAACCCGCCAGGCGCGCGGAACGCGCCATCACGTAGCCGCCCTCGGCGATGAAGATATCGACCCGCTCCAGCGGGACGCGCTCCTCGCGCCGACCCACCGTGATATGCACCTCGTTGGGAAAGGTTTCGACCCGCCCCTGCTTCTGTTGCACCGCGCGCTGCAGCGCCTGTTCCAGCCGTTCGCGGCGTACCGGCTTCAGCACATAGTCGCGCACCCCCGCCTCGAAGGCCTCCAGCGGGAAGCGATCATGGGCGGTGACCAGGATCACGGTCAGCCCCGGGTCGGCGGCATGCAGGCGCCGCGCGAGCTCCAGCCCGGTTTCGCCGGGCATATCGATATCGAGCAGCAGGGCATCCGGCATGTGCTCTCGCAGGCGCGTCTCGACCTCACCGGCGTGCGCGGCCTCTGCCACCACCCGATGCCCCAGCTCCCGGGCCAGGGCGCTCAGGCGCTGGCGGGCGATGGGTTCATCGTCGGCGACCAGCAAGTCCAGTGGGCGGTCGTTCATGGGGTTCCCTCCCGGGTCGCGAGGGGCAGCCGGATGCGGACCTCGAACGCCCCGTCGCCCCCGTCGGTTTCGAAGTGTACCCGTTCACCGAAGGCATGCTGCAGTCGCAGCCGCACGGCCTCGGTGCCGGTCCCGGTACCCTCGCCGCGGGCCTGCGCGTCCACGCTGTTGCCGAGGATCAGCGTCACCCGGCCCGAGTCCATGCGGCAGCGTACCCAGATGCGGCCCGCGCCGCGCGCCGGGGCGATCCCGTGCTGGATGGCGTTCTCCGCGAGCGGCTGCAGGAACAGCGTGGGCACCGGCACGTCCAGCCCGGCATGGTCGGGACAGTCCCAGTCCAGTTCCAGGCGCTCGCCGAAGCGGGTCTGCTCGATCCCGAGGAAGGCGCGGACCAGCTCCAGCTCCTCGCGCAGCGAGTGGCGGTCCCCGGTGGCGAAGGTGGCGCGGAACAGGTCCGCCAGATCCAGGGTGATCTGCTCCGCCCGTTCCGGGTCACTGCGGCACAGGCCGGCGATGGTGTTCATGCTGTTGTAGAGAAAGTGCGGGCGCAGGCGGGCGCGCATCGCCTGTTCGCGGGCCGCGGCTACGGCCCGGGTCTCGCGCTGCCAGGCCGCCTGCAGGTAGAGGTAGTGCATCGCCACCAGGCTGAGGATGGTCGCCACACCGATTACCGGCCAGCGCAGGGCCGGGTCGGCCAGCACCAGCTCCTCCGCCAGACGATAGACAATGGCCGTGTTGGCGATGGGCACCAGCGGCGGCAGCACGATCTGGGCGATCAGGGGGAGCCGGTGCAGCGGGCGCTTCAGGGCGCACAGGATCAGAAGGCTGGTCAGCGCCACCCAGAAGATGAACAGGGCGTGCAGCGCCAGGGCCGACAGCCAGTCCTGGCCGCCACCGCGCAGCAGGGCGATCGCCAGCGCCAGCAGCACGGCGACCATCAGCACCCGCAGCAGGGTCTCCGCGCTGCAGAAGTCCGGCAGCGGCGACAGCTCCCCGTTGGTCTGCCTGGCGGAGTCCCCCTGGGCCATGCGTCAGTTGCTCCCCTGGTACCGGGCCTCGTTCCGGGGACGTGGTCGTGCCATGTTCACCCCCCCTTTGTGCCCGTATACTTCCGTGTCTTTCCAAGTCCCTTCAGGAAGCACCATGACGCAGGATTCCCCGCACGACAAGCCAGCCGCCACACCCGCCGCCTCCGGCGAGGCCAAGCTGTGGGGCGGACGCTTCTCCGAGCCGACCGATGCCTTCGTCGAGCGCTTCACCGCCTCGGTGGCGTTCGACCGCCGTCTGTATCGCGAGGACATCCAGGGCTCCCAGGCTCATGCACGCATGCTGGCGAAGGTCGGGGTGCTGACCGACGACGAGGCCGCGCAGATCCTCGAGGGGCTGGACGCGATCCGCGACGAGATCGCCGCCGGTGCGTTCGACTGGCAGGTCGGGCGCGAGGACGTGCACATGAACATCGAGGCACGGCTGATCGAGCGCATCGGTGACGTCGGCAAGAAGCTGCACACCGGGCGCTCGCGCAATGACCAGATCGCCACCGACATCCGGCTGTGGCTGCGTGCGAGCATCGACGACATCCTGCGCCTGATCCGCGGCTACCAGGACGGTCTGGTCGCCCTGGCCGAACGCGAGGCGGAGACGGTGATGCCGGGCTTCACCCACCTGCAGACCGCGCAGCCGGTCACCTTCGGCCACCACATGCTGGCCTGGTACGAGATGCTGGAGCGCGATGCCGAGCGCCTGCGTGACGCGCGTCGTCGGGTGAACATCCTGCCGCTGGGCGCGGCCGCGCTGGCCGGTACGCCGTATCCGCTGGATCGCGAATACACGGCCGACTTGCTGGGCTTTGATGGCGTGACCCGCAACTCCCTGGACGCCGTCTCCGATCGTGATTTCGCCATCGAATTCACCGCGGCCGCGGCGACCCTGATGATGCACCTGTCGCGCCAGGCCGAGGAGCTGGTGCTGTGGACCAGCGCCCAGTTCGCCTTCATCGAGCTACCGGACCGCTACTGCACCGGTTCCTCGATCATGCCGCAGAAGAAGAACCCGGACGTGCCCGAGCTGGTGCGCGGAAAGACCGGCCGCGTCTATGGCCACCTGATGTCCCTGCTGACCCTGATGAAGAGCCAGCCGCTGGCCTACAACAAGGACAACCAGGAGGACAAGGAGCCTTTGTTCGACACCGTCGATACCCTGCTCGGGTCGCTGCGCGCCTTCGGCGACATGGTGCCGAACCTCGAGGTGCGGCGGGAGAATACCCTGGCCGCGACCCGCAAGGGCTTTGCCACCGCGACCGACCTGGCGGACTACCTGGTCGGACGGGGCGTGGCCTTCCGCGACGCCCACGAGGTGGTCGGCCGGGCGGTGCGCATCGCCCAGGAACGCGGGGTGGATCTGGCGGAGCTGCCGCTGGCAGAGCTGCAGGCGATCAGCCCGGCGGTGGGCGAGGATGTCTTCGCGGTGCTGACGCCGGAGGGCTCGGCGGCGGCGCGCAACCTCACCGGGGGGACCGCCCCGGACCAGGTCCGCCGCCAGGCCGCAGCGGCGCGCGAACACCTGGCCGCGCTGGCCCGCGCGGATACCTGACGCAGAGGGCCTTGCCGGACGGACACGGGGAGAGCGCGACCCCGTTCGCCGCGAGCCTTACCTGCGATCCAGCGTGGACTCCAGCACTTCCCAGTGCACGTTGCCGTGGACGACCTCGTAGGCCAGCAGCAACTGGCCATGCGCGGAGTCACCCTCGAAGTTCGCCAGCACCCATTGGTGGTTGAGTACGTGGATGCCGTCGCGGCGGAAGGCGTATTCCTCGCCCGCCGGGGCCTCGTGAGGGATCAGGTCGGTCTGCGGCATCAGGTCGTCGGCCAGGCGCTCATTCGGGCGCACCATGCCGCGGCGTTGCAGGTCCTGGATGTGGGCGTTGGTCAGACCCAGTTCCACCGGGCGCGGCACTTCGTGGCGGGTGTACTGCTGCAGTTGCATCTGCGCCTGCAGCAGGTCGCGGTTGGCCTCCGACAGATCCTGTTCCAGACCGTTGCCGCGGGCGATGTAGATCGCCAGCACGACCACGAAGAACAGCATGAAGCCGAGCCACACCAGGCGTTCGCTGGTCTTCAGGTTCTGCGGCTTGGGGTTGTCTTGTTCGGACACGGGGCTTGCCTCCGGGATGCATGCGGACGGCCGGTGGCCACGGGCCCCGGCCGGGGAATGAACGTGCGACCGCCGTGGGTTCCTGAACCGGGGTCGTTGCGACGCGCATGATAACCCCTGACACCGCAACCTGCCGAGCTGCCCCATGTCGGTCCACGACCCTGCACAATCTGACCTCCCCGAAACGGAACTGGAGTGGATCAACCGCTTCGCCCGGTTGCCGGAGGCCTTTTATGACCGGCCCGCCCCGGCCCCGTTTCCCGGCGCCAACTGCCTGGCCGCAAGCCCCGACATGTGCGATCGCCTGGACCTGGACCCGGCCGCGTTGGAGCGCGATCCGTGGTTGGGGGTCTGTACCCGGGGGAGCGAGCTGCCGGGCGCCGAACCCCTGGCATCGGTGTATGCCGGTCATCAGTTCGGAGTATTCGTGCCACAGTTGGGGGATGGTCGCGCCAAGCTGCTCGGCGAGGTCCGAACCGCCCGGGGCGAGACCTGGGAACTGCAGGTCAAGGGGGCTGGGCCAACCCGGTACTCGCGAGGGGCGGACGGTCGTGCGGTTGTCAGGTCCTCGGTGCGCGAGTACCTGGTCTCCGAGGCGATGGCGGCGCTGGGTGTGCCTACCACGCGGGCCGTGGCGCTGTTTGGTTCCAGTCTGCGGGTCTATCGCGAGCGCATCGAACCGGGGGCCATCGTGCTGCGGGCGGCGCCGTCCTTCCTCCGCTTCGGCCATTTCGAGTACTTCCACTACAACGGCTACAGCGCGCGCCTGCAGGAGCTGATCGACTATGCCCTGGCGCACGACTATCCGGAGCTGGTGGATGCCGAAGATCCGGTGGCTGCGATGCTGGAGGCGGTGATTGGACGCACCGCGGAGATGATCGCGGACTGGCAGGCCATCGGGTTTTGTCACGGGGTGATGAACACCGACAACATGAGTCTGGCCGGGCTGACCATCGACTATGGTCCGTTCGCCTTCATGGATGCCTTCGACCCCGGCTACATCTGCAACCACACCGACCAGGGCGGGCGCTACGCCTTCGATCAGCAGCCGCAGATCGCGCAGTGGAACCTGGTCCGCCTGGCCGAGACCCTGGTGATTTACTTCGCCGACCCTACCCGGGAGGCGGCGATCGAGCGCGCCAAGGCCTTGCTGGAGGATTTCCAGCCGCAGTACCGCCGTGCCTGGCTCGCGCGCATGCGGGCGAAACTCGGCCTGCAGGCGGCGCAGGAAGGCGACGAGGCCCTGATCCAGGACCTGCTGGCCCGCATGGCGGCCGAGGGCGTGGACTACACCCGATTTTTCCGCCAGTTGCCGGATCTGGAGCAGGCGGAGACGCGCGCGCAGCTGGAATCGGAACTGGAGGATCGGGCCGCCTGGCAGGCATGGTGGTCGCGCTACCAGGCACGCCTGGCGCAGGAAGCCCGGGCGGCGGATGCGCGCCGGGCGGCGATGAACGCGGTCAACCCGAAGTACATCCTGCGCAACCACCTGGCGCAGGCCGCGATCGAGCGGGCCGAGGCCGGTGATCCCTCCGAGGTGCAGCGCCTGCAGCGGATTCTCGCCCGGCCGTTCGACGAGCAGCCCGAGTTCGAGGCCTATGCCGATCTGCCCCCGGCGTGGGCCAGCGGCATCCAGCTGAGTTGTTCGTCCTGACCGGACGGAATGCGTGCGGGGTGTGGAATGAATGCCCCGAGCTTACCCGAGGATGCCGCGCAGGATGTAGAAGTAGACCACCGCGAGGATGGCCCCGGCCGGCAGGGTCACGATCCAGGACAGGAAGATCATCCGCACCAGCCCCAGGTTGATCGCGGCGATCCCGCGCGCCAGGCCCACCCCGAGGATCGCGCCGACCAGGGTGTGCGTGGTGGAGATCGGCAAGCCGGTGCCCGAGGCCAGCACCACGGTCGCCGCCGCCGCGGCCGTGGCCGCATAGCCACGACTGGGCGTGAGCTGGGTGATGCCGGTGCCGACGGTCGCGATGACCTTGTGGCCGTAGGTGAACAGGCCGAAGACGATCCCGAACCCGCCCAGCAGCAGCACCCACATCGGCACGACCGTCTCGGTGCTCACATCGCCGGTCTGGATCACGTCCACGACCGCGGCTAGCGGCCCCACCGCATTGGCGACGTCGTTGGAGCCCAGGGCGAAGGCCATCGCGCAGCCGGTCACCACCATCTGGACGCCGAACACCTTCTCGACATTGGCAAAATGGGAGCCCTCTTCGCCCACGCCCGTGGGGTCGTCGAAGCGCAGGCGGCGGATCGCCATCATCCCGAGCACGACCACCACCGCGCTTACCAGGGTGGCGAAGCCATAGGCCTGCAGCGTCGTCAGGTCCAGCCCGACATGGGTCAGTCCCTTGAACATCGTGACCAGGGCGGTGACGAAGGCCGTCAGGAAGATGTACAGCGGGGCCCAGCGCTTGGCGTTCTTCAGCGGATCGACGGTGTCCAGGATCAGGATCTGCACACTGCGGAACAGGGCAAACGCAATCATGCCGCCGACCATGGGCGACACCACCCAGGACATCGCGATGGTCCCGACGCGCTCCCAGCGCACGACCTCGAAGCCCAGCCCGACCACGGCAAAACCGATGATGGCCCCGATGATCGAGTGGGTCGTGGAGACTGGCCAGCCGAAATAGGACGCGGCCAGGAGCCAGCTCCCGGCGGCCGCCAGGGCCGCCAGCATCCCGTACACGAGCAGTTCGGGGTTGTCCGCCATCAGGCTGGAGTCGACCATCCCGCTGCGGATGGTCTGGGTGACCTCGCCGCCGGCGAGCCAGGCCCCGGAGAATACGAAGATCGCGGCGACAAAGACCGCCTGGCGGATGGTCAGCGCGCGCGAGCCGACCGAGGTACCCATCGCATTGGCGACGTCATTGGCGCCGATGCCCCAGGCCATGAACAGGCCGAAGATCACTGCAAGGCCGAGCAACAGGGTGCTGTATTCCATGCGGTCCTCGGTTCCTTACTTGGTATGGCCTGTTACTTCGCCAGCATCAGTTGCAGGCGGCTGCCTACACGCTGGGCCAGGTCGGCCAGCTCGCCGATCGAGTCGATCACGCGGTACATGAA
This sequence comes from Thioalkalivibrio sp. ALE31, assembly GCF_000377405.1. Taxonomy (GTDB): domain Bacteria; phylum Pseudomonadota; class Gammaproteobacteria; order Ectothiorhodospirales; family Ectothiorhodospiraceae; genus Thioalkalivibrio. The sequence continues at coordinate 242,351 of NZ_KB905024.1, forward strand.
GATCACGTTAACCGGGGGCAGCTCCGCCTCCTGGGCGAACAGGATCTCGCGCACCTCGCGCTGGGCCTCGTCGGATTCGTGCTCGATCTGGTCCAGCTCGGTAAGGATGCCGTTGACGACCTCGACCTCGTGTCCGCGGAAACCCGCCTCCACCAGTTCGTCCAGTTCGTTGATCGCCCGACCGGCCTGATCGACCGCATCCACGCTGCGGTCGAGGAAACGCTTGATCGGTTCCCGCATGTTGTCGGGGAACTGCATCTGGCGGCCCAGCATCAGCCCGGCGATGTCCTTCGCCATGTTGGCGATGCGATCCTGGATCAGCAGGGTATCCAGCACGTCGCGGCGCGACATCGCCAGCATCATGCCCTTGGGCAGGTGCAGCCGCAGGTCCTTCTTCAGGCGGTCGGCCTCGCGCTCCAGCTTCGCGATCTTGCGCTGCTGCTCGCGCGCGGTCTCCCAGTCATCGCGCGCCATGGCCTCCATGAACGGGGGGAGCTCGGCGATGCAGGCGCGGATCTTCTCCATGTGCGCCTGCAGCGGGCGCACCGGGGAACGGCCAAACAGCTCGAAGACGAAGTTCTTGGGGGACATGGCGGCGCGAAGGTTGTCACAAAGCCATAATCTAACGCAAAACACCGTGGCCCGCGCGGACTTGTTCGTGTCGAGGCCGCCGTTCTGCGCTAGACTCTTGGATCAGAGCTGGGGGTGCCCGCCGTGGATGCGGGCTGAGAGAGTCCCCTTGAACCTGAACCGGTTAACACCGGCGGAGGGAAGCTCGGTCAACGGTCTGCTGTACCCGGGGTCCCTGCCCCCGCGATCGCCCTGCCCGCGCTCCCTTCGCCTCACGCGACAGCAGAGGTCCGATCATGAGCGCCATCCCCGAGTCGTTTGCCCGCAAGACCGCCGAGGTCTCCGCGGAGGTCACCCGCCCGTTCCCGAACTCCGAGAAGCGCTACGTCGAGGGGTCGCGCGCGGACATCCGCGTGCCGTATCGCGAGGTCGCGCAGACGCCGACGATGACCTCCGGCACGCCCGAGGAGAACCCGCCGATCCCGGTGTACGACACCTCCGGCCCCTACACCGACCCCGAGGCGAGCATCGACCTGCACCGGGGCCTGGCGGACCTGCGCGGCCCGTGGATCGACGAACGCGCGGACACCGAGTGGCTGGACGGCCCGAGTTCGGAGTACGGCCGCGCCCGCGCCGCCGACCCGGAGCTGGCCCGCCTGCGCTTCGAGCACATCCGCCCGCCGCGCCGCGCGAAGGCCGGCGCGAACGTCTCGCAGATGCACTACGCCCGGAAGGGCATCATCACCCCGGAAATGGAGTTCGTCGCGATCCGCGAGAACAACCGCCTCGAGGCGCTGCGCGCCGACCCGCGCTACCAGAAGTTGCTGCGGCAGCACGCCGGGGAGTCCTTCGGGGCCTCCATCCCCGAGGAGATTACCCCCGAGTTCGTGCGCGAGGAGATCGCCCGCGGCCGCGCGATTATCCCCGCCAACATCAACCACCCGGAACTCGAGCCGATGATCATCGGCCGCAACTTCCGGGTGAAGGTGAACACCAACATCGGCAACTCCGCGGTCACCTCCTCGATCGAGGAGGAGGTGGAGAAGCTCGTCTGGTCCGCGCGCTGGGGCGGCGACACCCTGATGGACCTGTCCACCGGCAAGAACATCCACGAGACCCGCGAGTGGATCCTGCGCAACTCGCCGGTGCCGATCGGCACCGTGCCGATCTACCAGGCGCTGGAGAAGGTCGACGGCAAGCCCGAGGATCTGACCTGGGAGCTTTTCCGCGACACCCTGATCGAACAGGCCGAACAGGGCGTGGATTACTTCACCATCCATGCCGGCGTGCGCCTGCAGTACGTACCGCTGACCGCCGACCGCGTGACCGGTATCGTCTCACGCGGCGGCTCGATCATGGCCAAGTGGTGCCTGGCGCATCACCAGGAGAACTTCCTCTACACCCACTTCGACGAGATCTGCGAGATCATGAAGGCGTTCGACGTCTCGTTCTCGCTGGGTGACGGCCTGCGCCCCGGCTGCCTGGCCGATGCCAACGATGCCGCGCAGTTCGGCGAGCTGGAGACCCTGGGCGAGCTGACGCAGAAGGCCTGGGAACACGACGTGCAGGTGATGATCGAGGGCCCCGGCCACGTCCCGCTGCAGAAGGTGAAGGAAAACGTCGACAAGGAGCTGGAGGACTGCTTCGAAGCGCCGTTCTACACCCTCGGCCCGCTGGTGACCGACATCGCCCCGGCCTACGACCACATCACCTCCGGCATCGGCGCGGCCAACATCGGCTGGTACGGCACCGCGATGCTCTGCTACGTGACACCGAAGGAACATCTGGGCCTGCCCAACAAGCAGGACGTACGCGACGGCATCATCACCTACAAGATCGCCGCTCACGCCGCCGACCTGGCCAAGGGCTTCCCCGGCGCGCAGCTGCAGGACAACGCACTCAGCAAGGCACGCTTCGAGTTCCGCTGGGAGGACCAGTTCAACCTGGCACTGGACCCGGAGCGCGCGCGCGAATTCCACGACGAGACCCTGCCCAAGGAGGCGCACAAGGTCGCCCACTTCTGCTCCATGTGCGGGCCGAACTTCTGCTCGATGAAGATCACCCAGGACGTGCGCGACTACGCCGCGGCGCAGGGCATCTCGGAGGACGAGGCCCTGAAGAAGGGCCTGCAGGAAAAGGCGGTCGAGTTCGTCGAGAAGGGCGCCAAGATCTACCGCGAGGTGTAGGCCAGCGGGGCTGGCCCGGGTCAGGACGCCCTACCGCACCTCGATGCGGTCACGGCCGTTCTTTTTCGCCGCATACAGGGCCTGGTCGGCACGATCAAAGGTGTCGACCCGGCTTTCACCCGGCCGGTATTCGGTCACGCCGAAGCTCGCGGTGCGCCGCCCGACCGTCTCGAAGTCGAAGGCATTGATACGGGCCTGCAGGTCATAGGCGACCCCCTGTGCCTGCGCGACGGACGTCTGCGGTAGCAGCACGAAGAACTCCTCGCCCCCGATCCGGCCGATCGCATCCACCTCGCGCAGATTCTGGCGCAGCAGGTCCGCGAACTGTCGCAGCACGCGGTCACCGGCACTGTGCCCCCAGGTATCGTTCACCGCCTTGAAGTGGTCGATGTCCATCAGGATCACCGAGAACGGTTCGCCGTAGCGCTCGGTGCGGGCCCGCTCCGCCTCGAACAGGCGCTCGATATGGGCGCGGTTCCATAGCGAGGTCAGCTCGTCGACCTGCGCCGAGCGTTCCAGCTGGCGTTGCTGCAGGAAGCTGTGCTTGCGCGCATGCTCCAGCATGAAGGCACTCAGCGCGCCGAAGCTGAAGGCGGCCAGCACCCACAGGAGATGCAGCTGGATCAGCTCGCCCTGCATGGGATCGCGGAAGGCGGCGACAATCACCAGGGCCACGATGGCGGTGGCGGCCATCGTGGCCGGGCGCAGCGGCAGGCCCGATATCGCGAAGGTCCACATGATGCTGAGGTAGATCTCGGGGGCGAACACCAGGAACTGCGGCGACCCGGTGTTCAGATAGAGATTGGCGCCATTCGCGATCACCGGCGCTACCATCAGCAGGGCCCACATCGGCCGTTGCAGGGGGGCCCGCAGGCTCATCGCGGCCACCGCCAGCAGCAGGCCGGGCACCAGCATCGCATGCGCGACCAGCCGTTCGCTGTGCAGGTCCGCCGCCACAGACTGTTCGACGGCGCTGAACAGGAGGTACATCAGGGCCGTCAGCAGCGCGACATAGCGGACCTGCGGGATACGCGCCTGGCGATGCCAGGCGTCGAACGCCTGTTGAACCGCGGTGTCTTCCCGGTGCAGCGGGTCCCAGAGGGCCCGTGGGCGCCTGGTGTTATCCAAGCCTTGACTCCTTTTCTGGCCCGAGCCCCGGGCGAGGGTACCTACATGGCGCCGCTCATGCCCCCCATACCCATCAGTCCGGCGCCGATCCCGAAGATCATGCCCAGCACCATCAGGATCAGGTAGATCAGCAGCAGCACACCGAAGATCGTGAAGTAGATCCGCAGGCGCCCGAGCGCGTACTTGATCGCCTCGGGGTCGCCGCTTTCGTAGGCGCGCTGGGAGGCACCGGCGGCCTGCATCAGAACCACGCCGGCCCAGATCGGGATCCACGCGATGATGATGCCGATGATCGACAGCGCGGTGAGTACGCCGGAGATGATCAGCATGATGCCGATCAGCTGCATCCAGAACTTCCCGCGAACGAGTGGTTCGATCAGTGCGCGAAGGTCGGCCGTGCTGGTTGCGTCCTGTTCCATGTTCAGACTCCTTGTCGTGTTGGCTGGTCGTGACGGGTGGGTCTCCGGAGCATAGCAGGCCGCCTCATGCTGTGACGCATTCGTTGTTTTGGCGCGTGCAGCCCGTGCATACTCGACCGGGTGCAAGCCCGAAGAGCAGGGCCGGGTCACGGCTCGAGAAGCAGGGGGATGTATGAGCGATCAGGGACGACGCAGGGATGCCGGCCGCAGCGGGCCGCAGGGCACGATGCTGTTTCAGGGGCAGGCCGTGCCCGAGCCGGAGGCGGTAGCCGATCCCGCCGGCGAGGAGACCCCGCCCGGTGGCCATCCGGTGCTGGTGGGGCTCTCCGAGCCCTTCGGCCAGCAGCGCCTGACGCTCAAGCCGGGCAAGCGCTCGGTCGGTCGCCAGGCGGACAACGACATCGTCCTGCAGGAGGGCAGCGTGTCCTCGCAGCATGCCTGGCTGGTCAACGACGGGGGCGAGTGCCGGGTGGTCAACCTGCTCTCCACCAACGGGACCTGGGTGAACGACGAGAAGGTGCACGAGGCCGTGCTGAAGGACGGCGACCATGTCCGTTTCGGGCGTGCCGAGTTCGTCTTCCGCCGCCGCGATGACGGCTCCGATGCCCGACCCGGTGGTGGCCGCCGGTCGCGCTGGCGCTGGCTCGGTATCGCGGTCGTGGTCCTGGTGCTGGCGGTGATCGCGCGCATCCTGCTCGAGACAGCCTGAGGGCCGGGCCCGGCTCCCCCATGCAGCGGATCGGGCGCTACGGGGTCGGCGAGGAGATCGGTCGCGGTGCGATGGCCGTGATCCATCGTGGTTACGACCCGGACATCCGCCGGCCGCTGGCCATCAAATCCCTGCAGCCCGACTACGCCTGCCGCCCCGAGTATCGCCGGCGCTTCCTGGCCGAGGCCCGCGCGGCCGGCACGCTGACTCATCCCGGCATCGTCACCATCTTCGATGTCGGCGAGTCGGATCACCAGCCGTTCATCGCGATGGAGCTGCTGGACGGAATCACGCTCGCGGAATTCGCCGACCAGTTCCGTCCGTTGCTGTTGCGCAATGTCCTGAAGATCGCCATCCAGCTGGTGGAAGCGCTCGATTACGCGCACCGGCATGGTGTGGTGCACCGGGATATCAAGCCGGAAAACATCATCGTCACCAGCGCCACGGCCAATATCAAGGTGATGGACTTCGGCATCGCCCGCACCCTCAGCGACCCCGACTGGCGGGCCGACGATGATGGCTATGTCGCCGGTTCCCCACACTACATGGCCCCGGAGCAGGTGCGCGGCCAGCCCACGGATGCGCGGGCCGACCTGTATTCGGTCGGCGTGGTGCTGTACGAACTCCTGACCGGCGCCACGCCGTTTCGTGGCCACGATGTCGAGACGCTGCTGACCCGGGTGGTCCGGGACCCCGTACCGTCACCCCGAGTCATCGTGCGCGACTGCCCGCAGGAACTGGTCGAGCTGGTAGTGCGCCTGCTGGCGAAAGACCCGGACCAGCGCTATCAGTCGGCGGGCGAACTGCTGGTGGACCTCGAACGCATCGAAGAGCAACGCAGCGAACGTGAGCGGGCCGGGGCGGGCCGCCGCATCGTCCCGTTGCGGCTGCGCTGGGCGGCGGTGATGGGGGTCCTGGTCGCGGTCACGCTGGTCGTCGGCGGGGCCCTGGTCCACCAGAAGCAGAATGCGGTGATGACCGACCTGGCCTTCGACTATGGCTCCACGCTCGCCCAGATCATCTCGGTGGAGAGCGCCGAGGACCTGCTGCTGGAGGACACCATCGCGGTCCAGGGCCGCCTGCGCGACATGCAGGCCAACCGCGAGATCGCCCTGCTGAGCGTGGCGGACCATCGCGGACGGGTGGTGGCCAGCAGCGATCCCGAGGCCATGGGCCAGCCGTATCAGCCGCCGCCCGAGGAGCATCTCCTCCAGCGCCGCGACGGCCAGGCCGTGTGGTCCGTGGCCGGGCCGGATGGCGGGGAGCTGTTCCTGTTCGAGGCCCCGGTGCGCTACCAGGATCACCACATCGGCCAGCTCCAGGTCGGGTTGTCCACCGGGTCGCTGCGTGCGGCCAACGAGGCCACGTTCATGGCCCTGCTGATGCTCACCCTGGTCACGTTGCTCGCGGTGCTGCTGGGGGCCTACGTCCTGGCCCGGCGCCTGCAGGAACCCCTGGACCGCCTGCGCGGGGCCCTGGACCAGATCGGTCAGGGACGGCTGGACACGCGCATCCGGGCCCGGCGTCGGGATGACTTCGAACGTGTCTTCAGTGCCTACAACGCGATGGCGGATTCGCTGGAGGCGCGCATGAAGCGGCGCACGGACGGGGTGAGCGAACCCGGCACCGGCCACGCAGCATCTGCCGGGGACCGGACCCAGGAACTGGCCCCCGAGGATCTGCCGTCCGAGGCGGCCCCGAGACGGACCGGAACCGACTAAGGAAACACTGATCCCTGTACGCGCTCGCGTTGGCACCCCAGGTTTTCCGAGACCAGGCGCGTCGCGCAGTGGCTAGTGGTTCTACCGGCCCGTTTTGGATGGATTTGGGGCGCAACGCAGAATCGGAAAACCTGGGGTACCAACCCCGAAGGGGCTCGGCCCCCCGTTGCTATCAAAAACGGGTCGCGAACGGAGTTGCGGTTCCCTTGTGCAGAATGACTGCATGGCGGTCACCGCGCATTAAACGCACGCAAAAGCGACTCGAGCGCGAGCGTGTACAGGGATCAGTGTTTCCTTAACCGTCGAGGGCGTCCAGCCGGCGCTGCAGTTCCAGCGCGCGCAGCCGGTACCCGCGGGCCGCCTCGAACTCGGGGTCGATGGCCAGCGCCTCGTCCCACAGCGCGATCGCGGTATCCAGGTCCTGGTTGCGGTAGCGCACGATGGCCTCTGCATGGAGGGCCTCCTTGCGCTGTTGCTCCAGTTCGGCGTGGTGCTGGCGTGCGCCGGAATGCTGCGGGTTCCGCGCGAGCACCTCGCCGAAGGCCTCGAGCGCCTCCGCGGTGTCCCCGGCTGACCGGGCCTCCAGACCGCGCTGGTACCAGTAGCCCGTTTTGGCCTCGCGCGCCAGGGGCTCCAGCCAGTCGGCCCACTGCGTCTCCGCCTCGGGGCGCTGCCGGGCCCGCTCCACGACCTCCAGGGCCGCGCCGTAACGCTCCGCAGCCAGATCGGCCTCAAGGGCCCGGCGCAGGCCGTCCTCGCCCACCCCGGGGGCGGCATCCGGATCCAGCGCGGTCAGCTGATCGTCCAGGTCGCTGGTGCCGCGTGGCAGATCCGATGCGTCTCGGGGGATGCGCAGCCGCTGCCCGACCAGCAATCGGTCCGGGCGCTCGAGGTCGTTGTACCGCGCGAGGATCACGAAGCGGTTGGCATCCCCCAGGTGTTCGCGGGCCAGTCGGGCCAGGGTCTCACCGGGTTCCACCGTGTGCTGGAAATGCGCCTCGCCGAGCATGGCCCGCGGATCCCCGGAAAGCTGCTCGCGCAGATGACGGGCGGCGTGGTTCCGCGGCTCGTCCGCGAGGATCCGGTCGAGCGCGACCTGTGCCCGGTCCATCTCGCCGCGCTGCAGGAGCTGCACGATCTCGGCGATCTCGAGACGTTCGATCTCCGGCTCTTCCGCTGCCGGTTCGGGCGCGGGGGGTTCCGCAAACGCCGTTTCTTCCTCGGCCTCCGCATCCGGGTTGAATACCCCCTGCAACTGCGCGCAACCGGGCAGCAGCCCGGCCAGTGCGGCGAGCAGAACGAGGCGTAAAGGCAGGGTGCGGAACTGCGTCATGGCAAGATCTTCGGTTCGGGCGCGGTGCGGCGCCCGGAGTATACGATCGGCATCAGTCCAGCGGCCACAGCAGGATCGCCAGCGCCGCGGCGAGCAGCAGCAACAGCGCCAGCGTCGGCTGGATACGGGCCTTGAGGTGCCGGCGCCAGAATCGGCCACGGGGTCGCGCCGCCCGCCAGGTGGCGAGCGCCACGTTGTCGCCGCCGGGCCCGGCGCGCCGCGCCGCCTCGCGGGCCGCCTCGGTGGTCGCGGTGCCCAGATCGGGATGGTCCAGCAGTTCAACGATCGCGTCCGGCGCGAACTGTTCCCAGAAGCCGTCGGAACACAGCAGGAAGCGGGTCTGGGCGGTCACGGGCGCCGCGTCATGGTCGACCTGTATGGGATCGACCACGCCCAGACCCTGCAGCAAGCGATTCTGCTCCGGGTGCGTGGCCATCTCCGCCTCGCGGATCACCCCCTGGTCGACCAGCTGCTGCACCCGTGTGTGGTCGCGCGTGCGGCCCTGCAGGCGGTCGCCGTCGATGTGATACAGGCGGCTGTCGCCGCAATGGGCCCAGCAGGCCGAGTCCGGCGTAACGTACAGGGCCACCAGCGTGGTTCCGGGGCGCTGGGCCGGATCGGCGCCGCCTTGTTCCAGCAGGGCCGCATGGGTCTCGAGGAACAGGCTCTCCAGCAGGGCAGGGCCATCCGCGGTCCGCCCCGCGCAGCGATTCCACAGGCGTTCGGCCGTCGCCACGGCCGTCTGCGACGCTTGCGCCCCGCCCTCGTGGCCGCCCATGCCGTCGGCCACCAGCAGCAACGCAGTTTGCCCGTCGGGTCCGTGCAGCACGGTCACCGCATCCTGCTGGTCGGCGCGGCCACCTGTCTCCCTGGCGTATCCGGTTTCCATGGCCATTCCTGGTTGGCAGTCCCGCCATGATCGCGCAGTCGGCATTTGCCTGCCAGACCCTTTAGCTGGTGGCTAGTCGCTCTTGCGGTGGTAGTCCCGAGACCGGTTGTGTGCGTCAAGTTGTGCAGAAGTGAGTGGGCCATGTTCGGTTGGTCGGTATGGCTCAGGCGGCCTCGGCCTGCCGGAGCAAGATCTTCTTGTGTTCTTTGAGCAGATCCATGTTCAGGTAGCGGTTGTCCTCCAGCCAGCCTTCGTGGATTTCGACGGCCAGGGCCCGCACCAGACGTAGACAGCTGTGGGTGTTGGGGAAGATCCGGACCACCCGGGTCCGGCGCCGGATCTCCTCGTTCAGCCGCTCGAGCATGTTGGTGCTCTTCATGTGCTTGTGATGGGCCCGCGGCAGGCGGTAGAACGTCAACGTCTCCTGGATGTTCTCCTCCACCCAGTCGCACAGGCGGGGATACTTCGCCTGCCAGCGCTCCAGCCA
>NZ_KB905025.1 GCF_000377405.1 Thioalkalivibrio sp. ALE31
TGTGATCTCTCAATAGGTTGTCCACGGGACGACTCCGAAGGATGCTGAGTTTGCGGACTGAGCCATTCCCAAGGAGGACGCCCCGTGAACCTTCATCAAAATGCCTTAATGGGTCCCCGCGGTCGAGAGCGGATGGCTCGCCTGGTCGTGGATCACGGCCTGAGCCTTCGTGCAGCGGCCCGCGCCTTTGACGTGGATCCGAAGACCGTGCAGCGCTGGGTCCAGCGGTTCCAGGAGGCCGGCCGTTCCGGACTTGTGGACCGTTCGTCCCGGCCGCGGAGCCAGCCGCGGCGAACCCCCCGACGGATCCAACGGCAGGTGGTCGCCTTGCGGCGCCAGCGCTGGACCATGGATCGCATCGCGACCTTCACAAGGATCTCGAGGGCCAGCGTCAGCCGCATCCTGCGGCGCGAGGGCCTGAACCGCCTGAGCGCACTGGAGCCGGCCGAGCCACCCCGGCGCTACGAACACGAACACCCCGGCGATCTGCTCCACCTCGACATCAAGAAGCTGGCGCGCTTCCGTCACCCGGGCCACCGCGTGACCGGCGTCCGCGCCAAGGACTCCATCGGAGCGGGCTACGAGTACGTGCATGTGGCCATCGACGACCGCTCGCGCATCGCCTACAGCGAGATCCATCCCGCCGAGCGGGCCCAGGATGCGATCGCGCACCTGGAGGCGGCCGTGCGCTACTACGCCACCCTGGGGATCACCATCCGACGGGTCCTGACCGACAACGGACCCTGCTACCACGCCCGGGCGTTCAGCCAGGCCTGCCGCCGACTGGGCATCCGCCATCGCCGCACCCGGCCCTACACGCCGCGAACCAATGGCAAGGCCGAGCGCTTTATCCAGACCGCCCTGCGCGAGTGGGCCTACGCCTTCACCTACGCCACGTCAGAGGAGCGCAAACGCCATCTGCCCCGATGGATCCACGACTACAACTGGCACCGCCCACACGGTAGCCTGAACAAGCAGCCACCCATCAGCGTCCTCGGTCTACCTGAGGACAACCTTGTGAGACTCCACACCTAGATCCAGACCACCAGCGTCAGCATTGCATCCATCCTTTCCGAATCCGCCGTCAGGCGTACTCGAGTTGCAGTGCGTGGCGGGCCCATTCCTCGCGCTCGGCGTCGAGGTCGGCCCGTGTCAGGGGATGGGCATCCAGCCATCCCGTCGCAAAGCTCAGTGCGAGGCCGTCCGTCGTCGCCTCGATACGCTCCAGCGGCACCGGATCGGGTGCCCGCGAGCGATGCAGCAGCACGGCCAGGCGCAACAGCACCGCCATATACCGGAAGGCGCCCGCACGATCCTCACGCACACCGCCCAGCAGCTTGGGTTTCAGGGTCCGCCGGTGCAGCCGCACCAGCAGCGCAAGCTCCGCCTGCTCCGGCTGCGAGAACCCGGGCAGGTCGGCCCATGTGAGGATGTATTCACCGTGCTTGTGATACTTGCTGTGGGCCAGGGCTAGGCCGATCTCGTGCAGCTCGGCAGCCCAGTCCAGACGCTCGGCGTCGTCCCCGTCCAGCCCCCAGGCCGCGCGCACCGCGGTGACCAGGCGTGCCACCGTGGCCTGGACGCGCTCGGCCTGGGCCGGGTCCACCGCAAAGCGCCGGCGCAGATGATGAATGGTGCGCCCGCGCACGTCCTCGTGCCGGAAGCGACCCAGCAGGTCATGCACCACTCCCTCGCGCAGCGCCCCGTCGGAGGGATGCAGGCGTTCGATGCCCAGCGCCTCGAACGCGCCCAGCAGGACCGCCAGTCCGCCGGCGATGACCGGCGCCCGCTCTGCCGCCAGGCCGGGGAACTCCAGCCCGTCGATCGAGCCCTGCTCGATCAGTGCGTCCCGCAGACGCTCGAGGGCCTGCCGGTCCATGCCCGGCGCCGGGTCCAGGCCCGACTCCTGCACCATGCGATCCAGCGCGAGGATCGTGCCCGAGGCCCCGAGTGCCTGATCCCATCCCTCGGCCCGGTAGGCGCTGGCAATCGGCTGCAGTTCCTGCTCCGCTCGCAGTCGGGCGGCATCGAAGGCCTTGCGACTCAGCTTGCCGTCGGCGAAGAAGCGCCGGGTAAAGGTCACACACCCCATCTCGAGGCTCTCGGCCAGGAGCGGCTCGAAGCGTTCCCCGATAATGAACTCGGTGCTGCCGCCGCCGATATCCATCACCAGGCGCCGGCCACTGTCATCCGCCAGCGTGTGGGCCACGCCGAGGTAGATCAGCCGTGCCTCCTCGCGCCCGGCGATGATCTCCACCGGATGTCCGAGGGCCTGCTCCGCCGACCGCAGAAAGGCCCGGCTGTCATGCATCTGGCGCAGCGTGTTGGTCCCAACGACCCGCACATGACCGCGCGGCAGCTGACGCAGCCGCTGGCCGAAACGATCCAGGCAGTCCAAAGCCCGCTGGGCGACCTCCGGATCCAGCTGTCCCTGATCGTCGAGGCCGCTGGCGAGCCGCACCATCTCCTTGAGCCGGTCGACCTTCAGGACCTCTCCGTCCTGACGCCGCGCCACGATCATGTGAAAGCTGTTGGAGCCCAGATCGACGGCCGCAACCGTCTCCGCATTGTGAGCCTCCTGCATGCCTAATGCGCCTCCCCATCGGCCAGCCGTTCGAGGACCCGCCGCGGGAGATGCCAGACAAGGCGCATCGGCCCCGGCAGCGAACCCGCCAGCCCGCAGGCATCGCCCTTGCCCATATGCACCAGACTCCGCCCCCCGGGCGCGCCCAGCAGGCAGCTGGCCAGGAGCGACAGGTCGGGCTCGTGGCCCACCAGCACCAACCCGCCGTTCGCCGGCAGGTTCCGGGCCAGGGCCTCGACCTCCAGCCCGGCGGGTTGTCCCGGAGCCAGCCATTTCTTCTGCCGCACCGGTACATCCAGCGCCTGGGAAAGGGGGATCGCCGTCTGTCGGGCGCGCAGATAGGGGCTGCACAGGAGCTCCACGGAAGCCGGCAGCAGATCGCCCAGCGCCTGGGCCATGCGCACCGCGCTGACCTGCCCCTTTGCGGTCAGCGGCCGGTCACGATCGGCCCCGTCCCAGTCGCCGGGATTACCGGCCTGGGCATGCCGCACCAGCACCAGCCGCGCTTCCCGCATGCCGATCAGGCCGCCCCGGGCCGCAGCAGGAACAGGGAATACCAGTCCTCGGGCGCCGACCACTCGGCCTCGTGTTCCAGCCCCGCCGCCGCCAGCAGACCATCAACCGCCTCGCGGCTGAACTTGCGCGAGATCTCGGTGCGGATGATCTCGCCTGCCGCGATCTCCAGGCGAGCCTCGGGCTCCGAGACCTGCACGACCTGGTCGCGACGCGCCACCAGGTGCATCTCGATCCGCGAATGCTCTTCCACGAAGGGCGCGCGGTGATCGAACCCCTCGGGGTCGAAATCCGCCCCCAGCTCGGTATTCAGCACCGACAGCAGATTCAGATTGAACGCCGCGGTGACCCCCGCCGCATCGTTGTAGGCCGCCTCCAGCACCGGACGCGGCTTGACCCGGTCCAGCCCCAGCAACAGGCGATCCTCCGCATTCATGGTCGCGCGGATCCGGGTCAGCAGGGCGGCGGCCTCTGGGTCCTCGAAATTCCCCAGACTGCTGCCGAGAAAGGCGAACAGTCGGGGACCGTCGCCACGCGCGCCGGCGACCTCGCCCAGGTGGCCCAGGGCCGCCGCGTAGTCGCCGCACAGGCTGTCCACCCGCAGTTGATCGAAGCGCTGCAAGAGCCGCTCGCCCGCCTCGTCCAGGATCTCGCTACACACGTCATTGGCGACGTAATGGGGCGCCGCCAGGCGCCGCTCCAGGGCGGCCAGCAGGTATTCGGTCTTGCGCGAGGTCCCGCTGCCCAGCTCGAACAGCGTCCGGGCGCCGGATGCGTCCACGATCGCATCGGCATGACGCTCCAGGAGCTCGGCCTCCAGGCGGGTCGGGTAGTATTCCGGCGTGTCGCAAATCGCATCGAACAGCTGCGAACCCCGTGCATCGTAGAAGTACTTCGGCGGCAGGGATCGCGGTGGCTCGAGCATCCCCGCGCGGAAATCGGCCAGTAACTCGGCGTGGGCATCGCGTTCTTCCACCACCCGGCGGCTGTAACGGGAGGAAACGGGTACAGCGCAGGCGTCGGCGGACATGCGGGCTTCCGTATCAAGAGGGTTTGCGGCACGCTAGCATGAAACCACCGACGTCCCAACTGCCCCCAGGGAAGCCCGGATCAATGTGCCGACACCTCGCTTATCTGGGTCCTCCGATCACGCTGCGCAGCCTGATCCTGGATCCCCCCCACAACCTCATCGAACAGGCCATGGCGCCCCAGGAACTGGTGTACGCGCGGGTCAATGCCGATGGCTTCGGCTTCGGCTGGTTCGGGGCCGGGGGCATGGCGCGCCATTACCGCCGAGCCGACCCGCTCTGGCAGGATCCCAATCTGGAAGATCTGGCCAGCGACATGACCCAGCCCCTCTGGATCGCGGCCATCCGCAGCGCAACCCCCGGCTTCGGGGGCGACTCGGTCAATGCCCAGCCGTTCGCCCGGGACGGCCTGCTGTACAGCCACAACGGCCTGATCAGCCGGTTCCGGCCGGATGTGCGGCGGCAGATCCAGAACATCCTCAGCCACGAGATCGAAGCCAGCATCGAGGGCACAACCGACTCGGAACACCTGTTCGCGCTGGTGCGGCAGTACCTGGCCGATGACGAGAACGCCACGCTGGAAGGCGCCCTCGGCGAGGCGTTCTCGACCATCGAGGCCTGGCTGGGCACCGATACCGCCCTGCTGAACGTGATCCTGTCCGACGGGCGCCGCATCATCGCCAGCCGCCACGCGATCAACGCGCCCTGCCCCAGCCTCTACTACACCACCGATGACGAGACATTCCCCGAGGACAGCGTAGTCGTGGCATCGGAACCGCTGACGGATCGCGAGCGCTGGCGCCCGGTGCCATCCGGCCACCTGCTGATCCTGGATCCCGACGAACCGCCGGAACTCCTGGCCTTGTAACGCGCTCCACCGGATATGAACGCCGTCCATCCGCTGTCGAACGCCTCCGAACCGGGCCTCATGGAGTGCCTGTCCGTCCAGCACGACCGCCTGAACGCGGCGCTTCTCGCCACCCCGGAACACGAATGGCGCAATCAATACCACCCGGACCTCAGCCCCATGGGATGGCATTACGCCCATTGCCATTTCATCGAGGCAGTCTGGCTGCACGAACGGATTTTGGGTGAGCCGCCGCCCGCACGGCGGGATTGGCACGACCTGTATTTCCCGGAGCAAAGCCCGAAATGGCGCCGCGGCGGGCGCCTCCCACCCCGCCACTCGCTGCTCGAGTGGGGCTGGGCGTGTCAGCAGCACCACCTGGAGCTTTTGCGCGCCCACCCGGAGGTGCGCCGCCATCCCCTGCTTGAAAACGACTACCTGACCGGTTTCCTCGCGCAGCACCACGCGATGCATCTGGAGAGTCTCGAACAGGTGCGCTGGTTTGCCCGCCTGCAACACCCCGAAGCCGGCCCTGTCCAAACCTCCGAGACCGCGCACCGGCCTTGCAACGACTGGATCGAGTGCCCGGGGGGCGAACACATCGCCGGCAGCGATTCCATCACCGCCTTCGACAACGAGCGCGGCCGACACACCGTGCGGCTCGCGCCCCACGCCATCCGTGCACACCCCGTCACCAACGCCGAGGTCGCGGCCTTCATCGAGGCCGACGGGTATCACCCCGGCCCTCACTGGGACGAATCCGGCCGGGCGTGGCTGGAACGGACGGGGGTCACCGCCCCGCTGGGCTGGGGGCGCCGGTCCGACGGCACACGAGTCCAGACCCTGCCGGGCGGCACCCAGCGGCTCGAGCCCCGGGCACCCGCCGTCGGCCTCTCCTGGTTCGAGGCCACGGCCTACGCGCGCTGGGTTGGCGCCCGCCTGCCCCACGAACACGAGTGGGAGCATGCCGCGCAGGCCGGTTGGCTAGCCGGTACAGGGCAGGTCTGGGAATGGTGTGCGAACCCCTTTCAACCCTACCCGGGTTTCCGGCCCTACCCCTATGATGAATACTCCCTGCCCTGGTTCGACGGGAAGCACTACGTCCTGCGCGGCGGCAGTGCCTGGAGCGACCCGCTGCTCACCCGGACGACCCTGCGCAATTTCTTCACTCCCGATAAACGTCACGTGTTCGCCGGCATCCGGCTGGCGCGCGACCTCTAAGGAAACACCATGCGACCGAACCACATCCCGCTCGTCCACCGTGCATCCTGGCTTGTCGCCGGCCTCGCCGCACTTACGCTGGCGGTCCCCGGGACCGCTGTCGGCAGCGATGGCGCCACGACGCTTTCCCTGACCGGCAAGACCGAACGGCAGGTCGCCAACGATCACATGACCGTGCTGATGCAGACCGAGGCGCGCGCGCCGGAAGCCGCTACTGCCGCGGATGCCGTCAACCGGAACATGGAGGCGGCCCTGGAACGCGCGGGCGAACACGATGCCGTCGAGGCCCGAACCATTGGCTATTCGACCCGCCCCATCTACGACGCCGACGACCGCAGCCGCATCAACGCCTGGCAGGTCCAGCAGAACCTGGAACTGACCAGCGGCGACTTCGACCGCCTGGGCGAACTGGTGGGAACCCTCCAGCGGCACGACCTCACGGTGAGTCAGATCCGTTTTTCCCTGAGCCCCGAGGCCCGCGAGGAACACCGCGAGGCCATGATCGAAGAGGCCATGGACGACCTGAAGGATCAGGCGCGCGTCATCGCCCGCTCACTGGGCGCCACGCACCTGCGTGTTCTGGAAGTGGACCTGCCGGATGACTCCTACAGTGGCCCGCAGCCGATGATGGCCATGCGGGCGATGGACGAATCCGCCAGCCAGCCGGCGCTGGAGGCCGGGCACTCCACCCTGAGCCTCAGCGTACGCGGCCGCCTGCAGGCCCTTGGTGCCGAAACCCTGCGCGTCGGCCCCGCCCGGTAACCCACGGCACCTGCCGCAAGGTGCCGCGAGGCGATTCCAAACCGCGCCTCACCGAGAGCCCTTGCGCCGAAACGTCATCACGGCCGGAGCGCAGCGCAGAGCCGGGATCGCCAGTTCCCTGCCCCAGGCCTTTCCCAGTCCATCGTTGCAGATCCCGGATAACCGCTTCGCGGCTTCCGGGGTGACACAGCGCGGCGGCATCGCGTGTGACCTTGGGAGGTCCCGCGCACCGTCCAGAACAGGCCGTCGGCCCGGGGACGGATGCATGACTCCACAAGGCACTCCCTCAGCGGGCGAGCTCCAGGGCCAGCTCGCCGTCGCGCACCTCGATGGATTCGATGCCGGCGCGCAGTTGCTGGAAGGGCTCCAGCCCCAGCAGATCCTCGTCCTTGAGCCCGCCAAGCCAGGCATCCGGCAGCGGGATCCCGGCAACGCTGACGCCCACCAGCCGCGCGTGCACCTGGCCCTCTTCCGTACCAAAGCGAACGCCCGAGCGCACATTAAGGACGCGTCCGCCCAGAAGGGGGATATCCGGCGGCACATCGATGCGCACCCGCGTGCTCACCTGTCCCGGCGTCAGGCGGATCGCCACCCGCCCGGCCAGGTCCGGGTCCTGCGCGATCAGCGCATTCAGCTCGCGTTCGCTGAATTGCACCACCCGGGCCTCGGCGCGTTCCTCGTAGAGTTCGGGGACCAGCGGCTCGGCTTCGGCGTCGAGATCGATGATCGGATCGCCTGGTGCGCTATCGGGGCGGGGCTCCGCATCGCGCGGACCCAACGCCCGCAGCTTGGCCTCCAGCTCCGCCTGCTCCTCGACATTCAGGGTCACCGGCTTGGGCTCGCCCGACTGCAGGTGGATGACACCCCAGAACCCCGCCCACAGCGCGGCCAGGATCAGCAGGACGATCAGATAGCGCGGGGGCCGCCCGGTGGAACGGTACTGGATGGGCGCGGAGGGTTCGTTGTTCTTGGCCATGCCGGAGTCTCGCAGATCACAATGGCGTCATGGTCGCACAAAGGCGCGACCATGATCCGCACGGCCGGGGCATGGATCAGAGGAAGTCGAACAGCGACAGGCGGTTCACCTGGGTATAGGTCTGCTGCGCGGCCTGAAGGGCCACCTGCTGCTGGTTGAAGCGGCTGATGGCCTCGGCATAGTCCAGATCGCGGATCTCGGAGACCGCGCTGTTCAGGTCCACCAGGCGGTCCTCGTTCAGGTCCTTCTGCTGATCGAAGCTCTTCAGCCGCGAGCCGACCTCGGCCCGGATGTCGCTGAAGTTGCCCAGCACCGCATCCAGGTCGGCCAGTGCCGTGTTGCTGGCGGTCGCAAGATTGGCCCGGCTGGTGCCGCTGGCACCGCCCTCTTCCAGCGCCGCGATAATCGCGTCCAGCGTCTCGAACACGCTCTTGTTTTCGGCGGCGCGGGACAAGACCTGATCCCCAGCCTGGGGTGTGCCACTGAGGGTGATACTCCGCCCCTCAAAAAGGACCGCCTCACCGGCCACAAAAGGCCGATCTTCCATCGAATTCCCGGAATTGTCTTCGGCGAACTGGGTATCTCCATTCTCATCTACATAGGTGATGGAAAACTGGACGTTCCCGCCGGCGTCTTCAGAGAATTCAATCGTGTAGTCGCGCTCATCCAGTGCACCAACGTCGCTTACACCGGTTTGCTCCACAACAAGAGTACTGCCGGGTTCCCGATTGAGCACCTCGGCCCCGACCCGCCCGTCGTTCTCCGGAATATCCATGAACACCCGCGCACCGGTATCGCCCACCGGCACCTTGCGGTTGGCCGAGATTGCGACCTCGCGGACGCTGCCCGTACCCTCGGCCCCCTCATAGCGCACCGCGCCCGTGCCATCCTGCTGGAAGGGCTGCTGCAAGGATTTTGTCCCGGCGAAGAGGTATTCGCCGTTGGGATCCTTGGTGTTGGCGATGTCGAACAGGCCCTCTCGTAACTGACGCAGTTCGCCGGCCAGATAGCTGCGGGTCTCGTTGGTCTGGGAATCGTTGTTGCCGGCCACCACCAGTTCGCGCGCCCGCTGCAGCAGATCCGTCCCGCTTTGCAGGGCCGATTCCTCCTGCTGCAGGCGTGGTTGGGTGTTGTCGATATTGCGCTGGTACTGTTTGGTGGCCTGGATGATGCGTTCGAACTGGTTGACCTGGGTGGCCCCGCTCGGGTCATCGGAGGGGCTCAGGATGCGCTCGCCGCGACCCATCTGCAGCGAGGTCCGGTTCAGCTCCGTCTGGCCCCGCTGGATCTGGTCGATCCCGGTCTGGAAGATCTGGGTGGTCGAGATGCGCATGTCCGTATCTCCCGGTGGGCGCTAGCGGCGGAAGGCGCCGAGCAGTGAGTCGAACAGCGAGTTGCTGACCGAGATGACCTGGGCCGCCGCCTGATAGGCCTGCTGGTAGCGGATCAGATCCGCCGCCTCTTCGTCCAGATTGACGCCGGACACTGCCTCACGCTGCGCCCGCGCCTGTGCCAGCTGCGCATCGGCGGACTCCTGCGCGACCTGGGCCTGCCGGGTGCGCGTGCCGACATTGGCCAGCAGGCTGTTGTAGCCATCCCCGAAGGTCCGGTCACCGCCCACCAGGCGCTGATCCGACAGCTCGTTCATCGCCAGCATGTTGCGATTGTCGCCGGGATACCCCTCGTTACTGCTGACCTCGAAGGTATCACCATCGGCCGGCGTGCCACGGATCTCCATTTCCCAGCCGTTGGCGGTAATCGTTGTTACCCCATCGGGATCCAGTGCGAATGTTTCCCCGTTCACCGAGAATTCCTGGTTCGCCTCGTCGTAGGTCACCACCGCATCGGCCAGCAAATCCGGATCAGTGGCGTCCACCGCCTGGACCGAACCGATGCTTGCATTTCCGGCGTTGTCTCCACCGACATCGGCCCGCACCGCAGCGGCGGCTGCGATGCCGCCCGGATCGCTCATCTCGACCGACAGGTCACGGGCACCATTCCGGGTCGGCTGGATCAGCCATTCGTCACCATCCACGGCGCCACCGAGACCGTCGACATCGATCACCAGTCCGTCAACCGGATCCGCCACGTTGTCGCCATCCAGATTCAGCGTGGTCGTTTCACCATCCGAAAGGCGTGTGAGCTGGTAGTCCGACCCGTCGTAACTCAGGCGATAATCCGATGTGGTCAGGTCACGGGTATCACCAAAGGCCACGTCCGGCACCGCGTTCAGACTGTTCCCCGGAAAACTGCGCACCGCCGGATCCCCGATCCCGAAGATATCCGCACCCAGCTCGTCGTTCAGATCCAGCCCCAGGTTGTTCTGCTGGTTGTATTCCGCCCCGATGCTGATCGCGAGCCGGCCCAGGGTGTTCTGGGCCTCGTCGATGATCCCGGTGCGCGTCTCCAGCAACGCACCCAGCTCGCCGCCCTGGATGAAGCGGGAGATGTTCACCGGGTCGCCACTGGTGGCCAGCCCGATGTCCGGGGAGCGCGGGTCGCCTGTGAGCGACTCGGCGACCAGCTCGCGGTTGTTGCCGCCCAGCACCAGGGCCTGGCCGTTGCCGACGAAGACGTTGACCGCTCCGTCATCCTGCTCGGTGATGCGGACGTTGACCTTCTCCGCCAGCTGGTTCAGCACACGGTCGCGCTGGTCCAGCAGGTCGTTCGGGGTGCCCTGCGTGGACTTGGACACGATCTCGCGGTTGAGCCCGGCGATCGCATCGGTCAGGGAGTTGATCTCCTCGACGTTGGTGCGGATCTGGCCATTAATGATGTCGCGCTGCTCCTCGATGCGCCGGTCGATGGAGGCAAAACGCTCAGCCAGGGATTCCGCCTCGGTCAGGAAGACCGTGCGCGCGGCACTGGACGTCGGGTCGTTGGCCAGATCCTGGCCGGCGTCGAAAAAGTCCTGCAGTACCGGCGTCAGACCGGAACTGGAGCTGCCCAGCAGGTCGTCGATGCGCCCGGCCAGCGAGGCCTTCAGCTCGGCATTCGACTGATCGGAGATCGAATTGCGCAGCTGGGTGTTCACGAAGTCGTCGGAGATGCGCCGGATCGTGTCCACCTGCACGCCCTGTCCCTGGAAGCTGCCCCCCAGGAACTGCGGCGTCAGGTTGGACAACTCGGTGCGTTGCCGGCTGTAGCCCTCGGTCGCGGAGTTCGCGATGTTGTTGCTGGTCGTCCCGATCGCGCGCTGGAAGGCCAGCAGGGCCGAGGTGCCGATCCCGGACGCGCTCATGCCCGCGCCTCCCGCGAAACCGCTCGTTCAACCACCGGATTGGGCCATTTCTGCTTCATGCTCTACCCCTCGGTACGGGTAACGGCCGCATCGGCCGCGACTTGAGTCGATCCACTGCCCTGGTGCGCGGCCAACTGATCGCGCAGGCGCAGGACCTTGTCCGCATAGGCCGGATCGGTCGCGTAACCGGCATCCTGCAGTTCGCGGATGTACTGCGCGTCATCTCCAGCCTGCAGAGCCCGGTGGTAACGCGGATTGTTGCGAATGAAGTCGACGTAATCGGAGAACGACTCCGACGGATCGGCGTAGGCACGGAAGCGCGCCTGCTCCCGTTGCGCAACCCCCTCGCGGAATTCGAGGGTGCCCACGGAGACCTGATCCCCGTTCCATCGGCTGTCCGCCTTGATCCCGAACAGGTTGAAGCTCGGCTGGCCGTCGGCACGCGACGGCACGTGCTGCCCCCAGCCGGTCTCCAGGGCACTCTGCGCCAGCAGGATGCCGGGTTCGACCCCGAGCTCCGCGGCCGCATCCCGCGCCAGGGGCTCCAGGCTCTGCACAAAGTCGGCGGCATCCCGTGGTGGCCAGGCGATGGGGGGCGGCGTCGGCGCCTCGCCCGCATGCGGGGTCACGGCCTCGGGCCGCTGCGGCCCCACGGGCTGCAGTTCGGGGCGCGCATCCCCCTGTAGGGCCCGCAGGGTGTCGAGCTCCGACCGACGTCGCGGCAGCTCGAGCGCGGCCTGGCGATCGGGGTCGTTCAGGACCTCGGGATCCGCGGGCTGCTGCGCGGAGAGCTGGCGCATCAGGGCATCGCGCAGGCCGATGCCATCGCCCTGGCTCATGGCCTTGGCGAATTCCTGGTCCTGCATCTCCAGGTACATCTTGCTCTGGTCGTTGTCGAACAGGCCATCGCCCAACGAGGCCTCGCGCATCTGCTTGAGCATCTGGCCGATCAGCATCGCCTCGAACTCGCGGGCGACGGCCTCCAGGCCCTGTTGATCGCCCGAACGCGCACCCCGGGCCAGGTCCTGCAGACCACTGGGGTCAGAGGCCAGGGCCGCGCGGGCCTGCATCTGGGTATCGACGCCCGGGGTAATCATCAGATCACCACCAACTCCGCGCGTAGCGCGCCGGCTTCGCGAAGGGCCTCCAGGATCGCGACCAGGTCGCCGGGGGCGGCCCCCACGTTATTCACCGCGCGCACGATCTCGTCCAGCGAGGTGCCCGGATCGAACAGGAACATGGTGTTGTCGCCCTCCTCGATCGCGATGTCGGTATCCGGCTGGATCGCCGTTTCGCCCGCGCCGAAGGGCGCCGGCTGGACGACCTGAGGGGCCTCACTGATCGTCACCGTCAGGCTGCCGTGCGAGACGGCGGCCGGGGTCACCTGCACGCTGGAGCCGATCACCACCGTCCCGGTGCGCGAGTTGACGATCACCCGCGCCGGTGGCGCACCACGTTCAATCGGCAGGCGCTCCAGCTCCGCGACAAAGCCGACCCGGTGATCCGGGTTGGACGGCGCGCGCACGCGCACCGACGATCCATCCAGGGCATGGGCGACCCCCTGGCCGAAGGTATCGTTCACCGTCTGTACCAGGCGGTTGGCCGTAGTGAAGTCCGGGCGGTGCAGATTCAGGGTGACATGATCCCCCTGGGCAAACGCGGTCGGGACCTCGCGTTCCACTGTGGCACCATTGGGGATCCGGCCGACACTCGGCACGTTCACGGTGATGCGCGAACCATCGGTCCCCTCGGCCCCGAAGCCCCCGACCACCAGATTGCCCTGGGCGATGCTGTAGGTCTGCCCGTCCGCCCCCTTGAGCGGCGTCATCAGCAGCGTGCCACCGCGCAGGCTGGTCGCGTTGCCCATCGACGAGACGGTCACGTCGATGCGCTGGCCGGACTTGGCGAATGGCGGCAGTTCGGCCGTCACCATCACGGCGGCGACGTTGCGCAGCTGCGGGTTGCCGGCATCCGGCGTCAGCCCGAGCTGGCCGAGCATATTGTTCAGGCTCTGCACGGTGAATGGCGTTTGGGTGGTCTGATCCCCCGTGCCGTCCAGGCCCACCACCAGGCCGTACCCGACCAGCTGGTTCTCGCGCACGCCGGAGACACTGGCCACGTCCTTGACTCGCTCCATGTAGCTGCGCTCCTGCATCGCCGCCTGCTGCTGGATGGCGGTCTGCGCCGCCACCGAAGCGCTCCCCGGACCGGCCACCAGCAGCGCTACCAGAACCAGCAGGGCCAAGCGCCGCCAGTCGCCGAGCGCCACGATCCGGCGGTCGTTCGCGGGTTGTTTGAGGGATATCGAGTCCATGTCGTACCTCGCCGCGCGCACGCTGCGTCAGAAGGGCCAGATCGGGCTGTTAAAGAAGCGCGTGATCCAGCCGGGGGTGTTGCTGTCCGCCAGCACGCCGGAACCGCCGTAATAGACACGAGCGTTGGCGACCTGCGTGGAGAGCACGGTGTTGTTGGTGGTCACGTCCACCGGGCGCACGATGCCGCGAAAGCGCACGTATTCTTCGCCCTGGTTGATCCCCAGCCACTTCTCGCCCTGCACGACCAGGTTGCCGTTGGGCAGGACCTCGGCCACGGTCACGGTAATCTCGCCGTCGAGCTGGTTGCTCTGCGAGGAATCCCCCGAGCCGTCGAAGTCACGCGAGCTCGAATTGCTCGCGCCAAAAAGGGGGCGCCCGTTGAAGGTGGCATCGCGGCCGAAGGCCGACAGGTTCCCCAGGTCGAGATTGGAATCCTTGCCCGTGGAGGTCGACGCCGACTTCTGCGCGTTGGTGCTCTCCGCCAGGATCACGGTGAGGATGTCGCCCACGTTGCGCGCCTTGTAGTCCTCGAAGAGGCCCTGGGAATGCGCCGCCTGGTAGATCCCGCCATTGTTCTGCGACTGCGGGACCGGCTGGGCAGGCATCACCGGGCGATATTCCGGGTTGTCGTCCGGCTTGGTTGTTTGCGTGGCGGCGCAGGCGGACAGCAGCAGTGCGGCGGTCACGGCCAGGGCCGGGCGGAGAACGGTTCCGAGGCGCGTCATCACATCACCCGATGGTCTGGTTGACGAACTGCAGCGATTGGTCAGCCGCGGAGATCGCCTTGGAGTTCACCTCGTAGGCGCGCTGGGTCTCGATCATGTTCACCAGCTCCTCGGCGATGTTCACGTTCGAGGTCTCCAGCGAGCCCTGCACCACGGTGCCGGTCCCGTTCAGGCCCGGCAGGGACTGCTGTGCCACGCCGGACGCGGCGGTCTCGCGGAACAGGTTCTCGCCCACCGCCTGCAGGCCCGCCGGGTTCACGAAGTCCGCCAGCTGGATGTTGCCCAGCTCCACCGGCGCCGCCTGACCCGGGATCTGAGCGGTCACCGTGCCATCCTTGCCGATGGCCAGGGACTGCGTGTCCTCCGGTACGAACAGACCCGGCTGCAGCGGGTAGCCGTTGGACATCACGACCTGGCCGTCCGAATTCAGCTGGAAGCTGCCGTCGCGGGTATAGCCGACGTTGCCGTCGGGCATCAGGATCTGGAAGAACCCGCGCCCCTCGATGGCGATGTCCAGCGAGTTGTCCGTCTGCTGCAGATTTCCCTGCTCGAACATCTTCTCGGTGGAGACGGCGCGCACGCCGGTGCCGATCTGCAGGCCCGAAGGCAGCTGCTGATCCTGGGTGGCCTGGGCGCCCGGCTGGCGCACGGTCTGGTAGATCAGGTCCTCGAATACCGCCCGGTCCTTCTTGAAGCCCGTGGTATTCACGTTGGCCAGGTTGTTCGAGACCGTCGACATGCGCGTGTGCTGCGCGTCGAGGCCGGTCTTGGCGATCCACAGTGCCTGGTTCATGGTGTTCTCCTGTTTTCTCTCAAGCGCCGCGCGAGTCCCGGGAAATTACCCTAGGCCCAGCAAGCGGTTACTGCTCTGTTCCAGCGTGTTGGCGCTGTCCATCATCTTCACCTGCATCTCGAAGTGACGGGACAGCTCGATCATTCGGGTCAGGGCCTCCACCGTGTTCACGTTGCTGCCCTCCAGCATCCCGGAGACGACGCGCACCTCGGCATCCGCCGGGGCCTCGCCGCCATCCGCCAGGCGGAACAGACCGTCATCACCCCGTTGCAGGTCGTCCGTATCGGGGTTGACCAGGCGGATGCGTTCCACCGCCGCCAGGGCCTCCGGACCCACGCCCAGCGGGCGCACGCTGATCGTCCCGTCGGTGCCGATCTCGATCTGCTCCGCCGGCGGGATGGCAATCGGCCCGCCATCCCCCAGGACCTGGTGGCCCTGCGCGGTGCGCAGCAGGCCGAAGGCATCCACATGCAGCGAGCCGGCCCGGGTGTAGCCCTCCTCCCCTTCCGGCCCCTGCACCGCGATGAACCCCTCGCCCTCGATGGCGATGTCCAGGTCGCGGCCGGTGCTCTGCATCTTGCCCTTGCTGAAATCGACGGCCTCGTTGCCCACCTGGGTGTAGTCCCGCGAGGCATAGCCCGGGCCGCGTACCGGCACCGTATCCGCGGTGGCCAGGGCCTGGCGGAAGCCGTCGGTGTTGGCGTTGGCGAGGTTGTGATTGTTGATGGCCTGTGCGTGCATCGTCTCCTTCGCACCGGACATCGCGATGTACAGAAATCGATCCATGCTCAAGCCCTCTTTACCGACTTATCCGATACTTAGCGGATATTGATGATCGTCTGGGTGACCTGGTCGGCCGTGGAGATCGTCTGCGCATTCGCCTGGAAGTTGCGCTGCGCGGTGATCAGGTTCACCAGCTCCTGGGCGATATCCACGTTCGAGGCCTCCAGCGCCCCGGCCTGAATGGTGCCGAGGTTGCCGGTCCCGGGCGCGGCAAAGACCGGCTCACCCGCGGCAAAGGTCTCCGCCCAGTTGTTGTTCCCGAGCTGCTCCAGCCCCTGCGGGTTGGTGAAGTTGGCCATCGCCACCTGGCCCAACACCGTGGACTGGCCATTGGTAAAGCGCGCGAACACCACCCCGGAGTCATCGATGTCCACACCAGTCAGCCGCCCTGAGGCAAAACCATCCTGGTTAAGGTCGTTGACCGAATAATCACCGCCATACTGGGTGGTTCCGGCAAAGTCGATATCGACGTCCAGACCCGCCGCACCGTTCGGGAAATCAGGCGTGGTGAAGTTGAATTCAGTCGGATCGTCCAGTGTCCCCGAATTGTTGAAGGTCAGATCGAAGGGTCCTGCGTCGAAGACCACTGGGTCGCCAGCCGCATCGACCCCGGCATTGATCCGAGTGTGGGCCTCCCACTGCAGATCTCCGGTCTTGACGAAGAACACATTTGCATCTCGGGCCGTACCGAGCGAGTCATACGCTGTCAGGGCCGTGGAGAAGCTGTAAGTGTCGGGATCCGCTGGATCAAACAACGCTGGGTCAAGGTCCTCAGCATCGGAACGCAGATTCACGAGGGCCTCGACCTCGCTTGTTGCCTGCGGGGACGCATCGCCTGTTTGCAGGCGAATATCCTCGAGCTGCCCCGTGTTGAAGCTCGGGTCCGCGCTGTTAGGGTTCTGCGGCGGATATCCCTGCAGCTGCTGGCCCTGATTGTTCACCAGGAAGCCGTCACGGTTGACCTGGAACTCGCCCGCCCGGGTGTAGACCGTGCTGCCCTGGTCATTAAGGACGAAGAAACCCTCTCCGTTGATCGCCAGGTCCAGGCCGTTCTCGGTGAACTCGGTCCGTCCCTGCGAGAACTGCTGGGTGACCGCCTGCAGTCGTGTGCCGGAGCCGATGGCTGTCTGGCTGATCCCGCCGAAGCTCTGGGCGAACACATCGCCGAACTCGGCACGGGAACGTTTAAACCCCGTGGTCCCCGAGTTGGACACATTGTTACCGGTGGTCTGCAGATCGGCCTGGGCCGCGTTGAGTCCGCTCAATCCGATATTGAAGGGCATGGGGTGTTTCCTCCGTCAGGGTTCTTGTTGCGGGGCGTCAGCCGCCAATCCGCCGTACATCCGAAAAGCTGATCTCGCCCAGGCCCTGCACGGTCAGTGCCAGCCCGGAGTCACTGCCCACCGCGACGCTTTCCACGCGGGCATCCAGAAAGGTATCCACGGCCTCCGACTGGGTCCCGGAGCGGGCCGTGGCCTTGAATTCGTAGACGCCCGGTGGCGCGAAGGTGCCGTCGTCGCGCATGCCGTCCCAGGTGAACTCCTGCAGGCCGCTGCCGGCAGCGCCCATATTCATGCGGCGAATGCGCTCGCCATTCGGGCTGTACACGTCGATCTGCAGCTCTTCGGTGGCGCGCTCCAGATCGACCGCGCCGTTCACCCGCCCGTCGGGCCCCAGTTCGCCAAACTCGACGGGCACCAGTACATCCTTGCCAACCAGCGAAGCCGCCTGCAGCGTCTGGTTCTGCCCCAGGGACTGCGCCAGCTTCTCGAAGGACTTGGACAGCTGCTCGATGCCGGTCACGGTGGAGAACTGCGCCATCTGGCCGAGGAAATCACCGTTATCCATCGGCTCCATCGGGTCCTGGTTCTCCAGCTGGGTGGTCATCAGCTTGAGGAAGTCGGACTGCCCGAGGCGGTCCATCTCGCCTTCCGGCTTCTTCTCCGGGCGCGACAGGCCGAGGCGATCCAGCAATTCGGGGGAAATCTGTGTCATGGCGGGCTCCTCTAGCCTTGGCCGATCTGCAATGTGCGCTGGAGCAGCTGACGCGAGGTCTCCATCACCTCGACGTTCGCTTCGTAGTTGCGCGAGGCGGACATCATGTTGGCCATCTCCTCGACCACGCTGATCGCCGGGCGGAAGATGTAGCCCTCCTCGTTCGCCTGCGGATGGTGCGGCTCGTAGTGGGCCTGTGGCGGGGCCTGCGACTCGGTCACGCCGGCCACCCGCACGGACGTCGCCGCACCATTCGGGTTGGCCTGATCCATCACGCTCTGGAACAGCACCTGCTTGGCGCGATACGCCTCGTCCGGGTTGGTGGCGGCGGTGTTCGCGTTGGCCAGATTCGAGGCGACGGTATTCAGGCGCACCGACTGCGCCGACAGCGCCGAAGCCGAGGTATTGAACAGACTGAACATGTTGCTCACGACAGCGATCTCCCGATCAGGCCCGCGTTAACGGTCGCCCCTCAGGGCTTCGCGGATGCCGGAGACCCGGCGGTTAAGGAATTCCAGACTGCTCTGGTACTGGATCGCGTTCTCGGCAAAGGCCGCACGTTCCATCTGCGGGTCCACCGTGTTGCCATCCAGAGACGCCTGCGACGGGACGCGATAAAGCGCCTCGGCCTGCCCGTTCATCGCCCCGGCATTGGGGTCGATATGCGCCGCCTGGCTACGCGCCATGGGCAAGTGATTGCCGCTCCCAGCCGCGGACTCGAGCACCGCGCGAAAGTCGATATCGCGCGCCTTGTAGTTCGGGGTGTCCGCATTGGCGATGTTGGAGGCCAGCAGCTCCATGCGCTGGGCGCGCACGTTGACCGCCTGCGGCAGGATGCCCATCGCCTTGTCGAGAGAGAGACTCATCGTTTCCGTCCTGTCCGCCCGTGGCGGACCCTCGCTACCAGAACCGGGACGCAGCCATTGCGGCCCTTTGCGAGGAGACCGATGCAATCGCTATGCCAGCGACGGGAATCCGTCTCGGCTGGGGACGCCCTTAGCGGGAAACGTGGGAAGGGGGCAATTCGAATCGCGGCCGCATTGCGCGGGCGTTTCGGACCTGGCGGCCCTGCGACGGAGGGGCGTCAGGATTTGAGCCGGAGGACCGAGCCGTAGTCGGTGCGAACCGTCTCGAAGGCCTTGGTGTACGGGCCGGCCGTCTCCGAAGCGCCAAGAAACAGATAGCCGCCCGGATTCATCTGCCGGGCAATACCGTCAAGAACCTGTCGCTTGGTCTCGCCGGAGAAATAGATCAGCACGTTGCGGCAGAACACCAGGTCGAACTTGCCCAGTGCCGCGTAGCTGTCGATCAGGTTGAGCTTCTGAAAACGACAGCGCCGCTGGACCTCGGGAACGACCTTGTGGCCGTCCGTCACGGTCTCGAAGAAGCGCGCGCGGCGGCTCTCGCTCAACCCGCGCACAATACTCAGGCCGTCGTAGACCGCCCGCCGGGCGTCATCCAGGATCTTCTCCGACAGGTCCGTCCCCAGGATGGATACCGGCACCTTGCGCGGGGGGCGGGATTCCTCCCACTCGGAGACGACCATGGAGATGCTGTAGGCCTCCTGGCCACTGGAACAGCCGGAAGACCAGACCTTGATGCTGCTTCCCTTCGCAGCCAGCTCCGGCAACAACACATGCCGGAGGATCTCGAACGGAAAGCCATCGCGAAACCACGAGGTTTCGTTGGTCGTCATCGCGTCGATCACACGGGTGCGCAGCCGCGGATTCGGGGCTTGCCGCATCGCGTGCAGGAGCTCCGGCACGCTCTTGAAGTCGAACTCGTCGAGCAGCCGGGACAGTCGGCTCGACACCAGATACTGACGGCTGTCACCCAGCACCAGGCCGCAGCAGTCCTGCAGGAAGCGGGAAAACTCCTCGTAATCGCGGGAATCGATCACCGGTTCATCCCCGAGCACAGTCCATGGTGATTAGCATCCTGATGACGAGTCCTTGACAGCGGCGCCCGCGCCACGAAACGCAGGGGGAATCCCCGGTAGCGGGTTTCAGTATACGGTGTCGCAGGCGGGACACGACACTGGGCCCTTGTCGGCCATGTGACGCCGCCCCGGCCTTGCCGGGCGGCAACCCCGTTCCCCCCGGCGGTCATTCGACCTGTTGATCCTCGCGCCCGGTCTGGTCGAGCACCGCGTTGGCCAGTTCGTCGGGGTTGAATTTCGAGAGAAACGCATCGGCCCCGGCGCGCTTGACCATGTCGGTATTGAACTCGCCGCTCAACGAGGAATGCAGCAGCACCTTCAGATCTTTCAGGGCGGGATTGTCCCGGATCCGCGCCGTCAGCGTATAGCCGTCCATGCGTGGCATCTCGATGTCCGAGATCACCAGCTCGATCTGGTCGCGAACCGGGCCCTCCCCGGCCTTCTGCTCCAGGAAGTCGAGCGCCTCCTGACCATCCTTGAAAACCTCGTATTCGAACCCGAGACCGCGAATCGCCCCCTCGATCTGCTTGCGCGCCACGACCGAGTCGTCAACGATCACGACCTTGCGCCCCCCCGCTGGCGTGGCGTCCGCTCGGATGGACTCGGAGACCTCGGTCGGCAGAGGATTGACGATCGAAAGCACCCGTTCCACGTCGATGATCTCGACCAGCTTGTTGTCGATCTCGGTGACCGCGACCAGAAAGGATTCGCGCCCGGTTCCGCGCGGGGGCGACTTCACATCCTGCCAGTTCACATTCACGATCCGGTCCACGGCCGATACCCAGAAGCCCTGCACCGACCGATTGAACTCGGTGACCACCACCTTCTGGTCGCCGCTGTCGCTGGCACCGGCCGCGCTGCGCAGGCCCATGGCGCGCGCCAGATCAATGATCGGCACCGTGCCGCCCCGCAGCGTAGCCACACCGCGCACCACACTCATCGACCCCGGGATCTGGCGCAGCGGCGGCGACGGGATCACCTCGCGCACCTTGAACACGTTGATTCCGAAGGTCTGTGATCCACCCAGGTGGAACAGCAGCAGTTCCATCCGGTTCTGACCCACCAGCTGCGTTCGCTGGTTCACATCGTCAATGAATTGACTCATGGTGCTGCTCTCCTTGTCCCGCGCCCATCTGCCGCGAGCCGCTCCCGGGAGCTCAGTGTGCACCGCGCACCCCCGGGCTGTCATTTGCAATCGCCTGTATGCGCCTTCTGGCGCCGCTTCCCAGGGATAACGGCATTGAACGCCGGGCCTTGAGTCGGGCACCGCCCGGACAACTGGCATCAAACCTGCATAGCTTCGGGTCCGCGAACGGACGCGGCAGACCCGGGGTATTCCCTCGGGCGGCGAGGACCGGCATATGCATCCACATACAACCTGTACATCACGCTGCATCCCCATGGGGCTCATGGCTCTCGTGGCGTGGTTCGCGCTCTCCGTGCCGGCCCACGCCGAGATCCACCCCGTTGCGGAGATCCGCGCGGCCGCGGAACAGTTTCTGTTGCAGGAGCTGGACGCCGAACATAGCGACGACATCAATATCGAGATCGGCCAGCTCGACAACCGGCTCCGGCTGGCCTACTGCCATGACGGACTCAACGCCCGTTTCCCGCCCGGCGGCCGCCGCGACGGCAATACCGCGATCCACCTTCAGTGTGCGGGCCCGGTCACCTGGCAGCTGTATGTCCCGGCCACGGTGGAACGTTACGCTCAGGTGCTGGTGGCCAGTCGCAACCTCCCTCGCCAGCACACGCTGACCAGCGGCGATCTGCGCTTCCAGCGCATCGAGACGTCACGCCACGCGGGCAGTTATCATGAAGACAAGTCGGCCCTCATCGGTCAGCAGACCCGGCGCAGCATTCGGCCGGGCCAGATCATCGGCACACAGCACGTCACCCAGCGCGAGATCGTCAGCCGCGGCCAGCGGGTCACGATCCTTGCCGAAAACGGCTCGATCGCCATCCGCATGCAGGGCGAGGCCCTGGAAAACGGCACCCTCGGGGACCGCATCCGGGTCAAGAACACCTCGTCCGGGCGCGTGGTCGAGGGCGAAATCCAGCCCTCCGGGCACGTCCTGGTGACACTTTGATGCCGACTCTGTGATCGGTGTTACAAAAACCACCGCCACAGGGCTACAGTTTCAGCACACGCGGCCGTAAACACTTGCAGCACAGTTACAACGACAGGACGGCACAATGGATATCAAGGGCCTCAATACGAACAGTCTGCGCCCCGACGGCCAGAGCTCCACGGTCAAGGGCCGCGAGGACTCCGGCGGCGCGCCCAACCGGGCGCAAGGGTCGGATAGCGCCGCGACCACCGGTAACGATTCGCTTACCCTGACCGGCGCCGCCCAGGCGATGAGTTCGGCCGCCAGCGCCGGCGAGAACGCCCCGTTCGACGCGGCGCGTGTGGCCGAGCTGCGCGAGGCGATCGCCAGCGGCAACTACCCGGTGGACAACGAACAGCTGGCCGACCGCATGATCGACCTCGAGCGCCTGCTGCGCTAATCACGGACCTCACCGATGAACACCGACACGCGCCATCGCCTGCTGCGCTCCCTGGAAACCTCGATCCGGCTGGCCCACCAACTGGAAGAGGCCCTGATCCAGGAGACCCGCGCGGTCGAGGCGCGCACCCCGGAGACCCTGCAGGAGGTGGTGGCGACCAAGCAGGGGCTGCTGCAGGACCTCGAGACCGAGACCCGCCAGCAGCGCGCTATCGCCGAGGCCGCGAGCGAGTCATTCACACCCGAGGGCATGGCCCGCCTGCTCTCGCGCATGGACGACGGTGCCGTCCTCAACGATCACTGGCAGGCCCTGCGCCAGTCCATCGAGCGCTGCAACAGCCTCAACCAGGGCAACGCACGCCTGATCGATCGCGATCGCCAGCGCGTGGAGCTCTCCATGCAGATCCTGCGCGGCGAAGAGGCCGGCCCGGCGGCGACCTACGACCCCTACGGGCGCACCCGCCCCAACACCCGTGGCGGACGCCGTATCACACAAGCCTGATGCAGCTTATTCGCACCGATGCTGGCATTTCGGATGCTCGACCAGTACCTTGCGTCCTCACACCCAGCTAACGTCACGGACGCATGGACGAAACCGACTACACGGTCGACAAGCCGGACCGGATCGCCGGCATTCTCAAGGACCTGGACCACAAGCTCACCCTGGTCAGCGTCCGGCTCGACGCCGACGGCCCGCTGTACACCTCGGCCCTGGTCCGGCTGAACGCCGCCGCGAAGGAAGTCTTTCTGGATGAGCTGAATCCGCCGCGCGCGCACCAGCAGGTCACCCCCGGCATGCCCCTTCGGGTATTCGCGGCGCTGCGCGGCGTGGCGGTGCGCTTCTCCACCACCGTGGCCCGGATCGAACAGGAAAAGGGCGGCGCCCTGTACGCCTGCCCCTACCCGGAAACACTGGAGCATCTCCAGCGCCGCGAAACCTTCCGCGTTCACATCCCCATGGCCCAGCGCCCGCAGATCGAACTGCGCGCGCCCGGCTGGAAGGACCCGGTCATCGGCGAGCTCGTCGATCTCTCGGGCCAGGGCATGTGCATCGAGCTGGCCACGGCCACGCTCGACACGCTGGAGACCGGCACCACCCTCGCGTTCACCAATCTGCTGCTCCCCGACGTCAGTGAGCGGCTCTCGGGCGACCTGCGCCTGGCCAACCGGCGGCGCAGTACGCGGGAGGGCTACGAATACGCCGGCTTCGAGATTGTCGGGATGACCCAGTGGCTGGAGCGCCAGACCAACCTCGCCTTGCTGCATTACCAGCGCGAGGCGCGTCGCCGCTCGATGGAATAGACCCGCCCGGACAAACTCGGACGTCAGACACAAAAAAGGCCGCTACAAGCGGCCTTTTTGATGCTTCCTGTTTGGTCGGGACGGCAGGATTTGAACCTGCGACCCTCTGCACCCCATGCAGATGCGCTACCAGACTGCGCCACGCCCCGAAGCCGCGAACTATATCCGATTCCCCGCCGTCACGAAAGCACCCAACACCGTCAAAGCGAACCGAGCGCCCACCACGGCACACGGCTGTTTAGTTCACCACAGAGTGCACGGAGGACACAGAGAAACGCGTGAAAACGGAAGGCATCGATGGCTCGCGGATTCGGAGACGGGATGCGCCGCAATGGATGCGGCCCTTTAACCCGCGACCAGACCCGAAAGACCTTCTTCGTGAACTTCGTGCCCTCTGTGGTTCAAAAAGACTTTCTGAACGCGGGCACAAGGAAGGTCAGGCGCGGAGCGTGCGCAGTACGGACTCGAGCTCGGAGATGGTGTCCTGGATGATCTGCTGGGCCTGCTGGCGATCGCCCTTCGCCTCATCACCGGAGAGCTTCTGGCGGGCCCCATTGATCGTGTAGCCCTCCTCGTACAGCAGAGCCCGGATCTGGCGGATCAGGATCACGTCCTGGCGCTGATAGTAGCGGCGGTTCCCGCGGCGCTTCACCGGCGCCAGCATCGGGAATTCCTGCTCCCAGTAGCGCAGCACGTGCGGCTTGACCTGGCACAGCTCCGCCACCTCGCCGATCGTGAAGTAGCGCTTGCCCGGGATCGCGGGCAGTTCCTGGTGGTTACTCGCCTCCAGCATAGCTCTCTACCCGCTCGCGCAGTTTTTGCCCCGGGCGGAAGGTAACCACGCGTCGCGCGGATACCGGGATCTCCTCGCCCGTCTTCGGATTGCGTCCCGGACGCTGATTCTTGTCGCGCAGGATGAAGTTGCCGAAGCCCGAGAGTTTTACGCCCTCGCCTGCTTCCAGCGACTGGCGCATTTCCTCGAAGAACATCTCGACGAATTCCTTGGCCTCCCGCTTGTTGAGACCCAGTTCCTCGTTTAGCACGGCGGCAAGATCCGCCTTGGTAACAGCTGCCATCGCCTTATTGTCTCAGGGTTGCGTTGAACCGGGCCTGGAGATGCTGCATCACCGCGTCGGTGACGCCAGCCACATCCTGTTCGCCTAGGGTGCGATCAAAAGCCCGTAAAATCAAGCCCAAAGCCAGGCTCTTCTCGTCCGGATTCAAGCCCTTGCCCTGGTACAGATCAAACAGGCGGACATCCTGCACCAGCTCCAGGTCCAGCTCCCGGATGGCCGCCAGCACGTCGCCGGCGGCGACCGATTCGCCGACCACCACCGCCAGATCGCGCCGGATCGACGGATAGGGCGACAGCGGGCTGAACTGGGCCACCGGCGCGCGGGCCACGGCGACCGCGTCCAGGTCGAACAGGTAGACGGGCTCCACGTCGAATCGCTCGCACAGGGAGGGGTGCAACCGCCCGACCCAGCCAATCGCCTGGCCATCCACCAGGACGCGCGCTGACTGACCATCATGCAGCGCCGGGTGCCGTTCCATACGGAAGCCCAGCTCCCCGGAGAGCCGCTCGCAGAGGGTCTCCACTACCCCCTTCGCGTCAAAGAAATCGATCTTCCTCGGTGTCCCTTCCCAGTGCTCCGGTGCCGCCCGGCCACCGAGCAGACCGGCCAGGCGTGCCTCCTGGCGCAAGCCCGAGGCATCCGGCACAAACCGCAGACCATGCTCGAACAGCCGCAGATCCGGTTGCTGGCGGGCCTGGTTGTACGCCGCGGTGGTTACCAGTCCCGGCCACAGCCCGGAGCGCATCACTGCCAGGTCGGACGAGATGGGATTGGCCAGGGCCAGGGGTTCGACGTCCGGATAGAACGCCCGGGCCGTGTCCGCCGCAACAAAGCTGAAGCTGATGATCTCGTGAAACCCGCGGCGCGCGAGCCCGTCGCGCAGTGACCGCAGGGCATTGTCCGGGGTCACCGGCGCCACGGGCGTCGGCAGGGTCTGCGGCAGGGCATCGTAGCCGTGCACCCGCGCCAGCTCCTCGATCAGGTCCTCTTCGCGTTCCAGATCGAACCGCGCGCGCGGCGCCCGCACCGACCAGCCATTACCGACCGTCTCGACCTCGCAGTCCAGCGCCCGCAGGATGCGTTCGATCTCGGCGCCATCGAGTGTGATCCCCAGCAGCCGCTGGACCCGCTCCGGGCGCAGGGTGATCGCGCTCTCCCGGTGCGGAGCCGGCGTCTCGCCGGTCTGCTCGATCGGGCCGCACTGCCCTC
This sequence comes from Thioalkalivibrio sp. ALE31, assembly GCF_000377405.1. Taxonomy (GTDB): domain Bacteria; phylum Pseudomonadota; class Gammaproteobacteria; order Ectothiorhodospirales; family Ectothiorhodospiraceae; genus Thioalkalivibrio. Next base: position 25,820 of record NZ_KB905025.1, read on the forward strand.
CGCAGATCGCAAGAAGAAGCTCTGTGGCGCGCTCCATGGCCCGGGGGACCAGGGTGGGATCGACCCCGCGCTCGAAGCGGTGCGAGGCATCGGTGTGCAACCCGTGGGCCCGGGCGCGGCCGGCCAGGGCACGCGGGGTAAAATGAGCGCACTCGAGGATTACCCGCGTGGTGGCGTCGTCGACCGCACTGGCGGCCCCGCCCATCACGCCGGCGAGCGCCAGCGGCCCATCCTCTCCAGCAATCACCACGTCCCTGGGCGACAGCTTCACCGTCTGCTCCCCACCCAGCAGGGTCAGGGATTCACCCCCTTCCCCGCGGCGCACGATGATCCGTTCACCGGCGCGCCCGGCATCAAAGGCATGCAGGGGCTGGCCCAGCTCCAGCATGACGTAGTTGGTCACATCCACGATGGCGCTTAGCGGACGCACCCCGGCACGCCGCAGGCGTTCCGTCATCCAGACCGGTGTGGCAGCCTTCGCGTCCAGCCCCTCCAGCACCCGCGCCGCATACAGCGGGCAGGCCTCCGCATCGCGGACCTCAATGGCCACACGGGCTTCACTGGCCACCTGCACGCCCGGCATGTCCGGGGCGTGCAGCGGGCGATCGAGCAAGGCCGAACATTCGCGGGCAATACCCCGCATCCCCAGGCAATCCGCCCGATTCGGGGTCAGGTCCACCTCGAGGATGGTGTCGTCCAGCCCGAGGGCCTCGCGCAGGTCCAGGCCGGCCTCCAGGTCCGATGGCAGCGCCATCAGTCCCGCCGCATCCTCGGACAGGCCCAGCTCGCGGGCCGAGCAGAGCATTCCCTCGGAGGCCACCCCGCGCAGCTTCGAGCGCTTGATCCGGAAATCGCCGGGCAAAACCGCCCCCACCACGGCCACAGGCGCACGCATGCCCTCGTGCACATTGGGCGCCCCGCACACGATGGTCAGCGGCTCCGCCGCGCCAGCCGCGACGCGGCACACGCGCAGGCGATCGGCATCCGGATGCGGCTCCACCGAAAGGACATGACCCACCCGCACGCCGCTGAAATCCGGGGCCGCGGGTTCCAGGGCGTCCAGCTCCAGCCCTGCCATGGTCAGGCGATGCCCCAGCGCCTCCGGGGTTTCGTCGATCTGCAGCCATTCCTGCAGCCACTGCACACTGATACGCATTAGCCTGTCTGCCCGAATTGCCCGATAAAGCGGATATCGTTGTCGAAGAACAGCCGGAGATCATTCACGCCGTGGCGCAACATCGCCATGCGCTCCACCCCCAGCCCGAAGGCAAAGCCCGTGTACTGCTCGGCGTCGATCCCGACGTGCCCCAGCACGTTCGGATGCACCATCCCGCAGCCCATCACCTCCAGCCAGCCGGTATGGCTGCACACCCGACACCCCTCACCGCCGCAGTGCACGCACTGGATGTCGACCTCCGCCGAGGGTTCGGTGAACGGGAAGTAGGAGGGCCGAAACCGGGTGGCCAGATCATCACGGTCGAAAAAGGCCTGCAGGAAGGCGCTCAGCACACCGCGCAGATCCGCGAAGGTGATATCCGTATCCACGCACAGCCCTTCCACCTGATGGAACATCGGGCTGTGGGTCAGATCGGAATCACAGCGATACACCCTCCCGGGCGCGATGACCCGCAGCGGCGGCTTCTGCTGCTCCATGGTCCGGATCTGCACCGGCGAGGTATGCGTACGCAGCACCCGGTGGGCGTCGAAGTAGAACGTGTCGTGCATCGCCCGCGCGGGGTGATGCTCGGGGATATTCAGGGCCTCGAAGTTGTGGAAGTCGTCCTCCACCTCCGGTCCCTCGGCCACGCGGAACCCGAGACCGGCAAAGAAGGTCTCGATTCGTTCAAGCGTCTGCGTGATCGGGTGCAGGGCACCCGGCCCCGGCCGGCGCCCCGGCAGCGTCACGTCCACCCGCTCGCTGGCCAGCTGATCCGCCAGGGCCGCCTGCGCCAGCGCTTCCTTGCGCGCCTCGATCAGACCGGCGACCTCGGCCTTGGCTTCGTTCACCTTCTGGCCCGCGGCGGGGCGTTCCTCCGCCGTCAGCTTGCCGAGTTCCTTCAACTGGGCGGTAATCGACCCCTTCTTGCCCAGGTACTGCACCCGGACCTCATCCAGCGCCTTCAGGTCGGTGGCCGCCTCGATGCGGTCGCGCGCCTCGGCGACGAGCTGTTGCAGTTGCTCCACGTGCGTTCCCCGAAAATGATGGGCGACGGCTTACCCGCCGTCCCGGTGTTCCCTGTTCCCGAAACAAAAAAGGGAGGGCGTCGACCCTCCCCTTTCCGGGACCCGCCAGGCAGTGCCCGGCGGGTAATCCTGCAGGATCCTGCTCAGGCCGGCAGTGCGGCCTTGGCCTTTTCGGCGATCTTGCCGAAGGCGGTCAGGTCGTGCACGGCCAGATCGGCCAGGCTCTTGCGGTCGATCTCGATCTCGGCCTTCTTCAGACCCGCCATCAGGCGGCTGTAGGAGAGATCGAACTGACGGGCCGCCGCATTGATGCGGACGATCCACAGCGACCGGAACTGGCGCTTCTTCTGGCGACGGTCACGGTAGGCGTACTGGCCGGCCTTGATGACGGCCTGGTTGGCAACGCGGAAGACGTTCTTCCGGGCGCCGTAGTAGCCCTTGGCCTGCTTCAGGACCTTCTTGTGACGGGCGTGAGCGGTTACACCGCGCTTGACTCGTGGCATGTCTCGATTCCTCGGTCAGTTCAACGGTACGGCAGCAGCTTGCGCACGGCCGGGGCATCCGACTCGTGCACCATCGCCGGACTGCGCAGGTGACGCTTACGCTTGGTAGGCTTCTTGGTCAGGATGTGGCTGCGGTGCGACTGGAACCGCTTGAACTTCCCCGACCCGGTACGGGTGAAGCGCTTGGCCGCACCCCGATTGGTCTTGATCTTCGGCATTACTCTCTCCGGCATTTGGGGCCGTACCCGATTCGGGCCGGCCGTTTGTGAAAAGGCGATACGGGTATGCGGAGACCCGACCGCCCTTGTTGTCTGACCGGCCTACTTCTTCTTGCCGGTCAGCACCATGATCATCTGGCGCCCTTCCATCTTCGGGCGCTGTTCCACGACCGCAATATCGGCCATGTCCTGCTCGATCTTGTCGAGCAGCTCGCCACCGAGTTCCTGGTGGCGCATCTCGCGCCCGCGAAAGCGGATGGTGACCTTACCCTTGTCGCCGGCCTCGATGAACCGGCGCAGGTTGCGAAGCTTGACGTTGTAGTCGCCCTCGTCCGTACCCGGACGAAACTTCACTTCCTTGATCTGGATCTGCTTCTGCTTCTTCTTGGCTTCCTGCGCCTTCTTCGCCTGCTCGAACTTGTACTTGCCGTAGTCCATGATCCGGGCCACGGGCGGCTCGGCATTCGGCGAGATTTCGACCAGGTCCAGACCGCTTTCCGCGGCCATTTCCAGGGCCTCTGCAGTACTGCAGACGCCGCGATTCTCGCCCTCGGCGTCGATCAGTCGGATTTGCGGGCTGGTGATCTGATCGTTCAGGCGGACCGTTTTCGCTGCGCTAATAGCCTTCTCTCCAGTTCAAGGTTCAGTGTTGGCGACTCGCGACCTCCTCCCGGAGGCGCTCGCCGAAGGCCTCGAGACTCATCACGCCGAGGTCTTCTCCGCTTCGCGTGCGTACCGCGACCTGCCCGTTTTCCATTTCCTTGTCTCCAAGGACCAGCAGATACGGCACGCGCTTGAGCGTGTGCTCGCGAATCTTAAAGCCGATCTTCTCGTTTCTCAAGTCGGACTCGACCCGGAAACCCTTGTCCCGCAGCGTCTTGGTGACCTCGCGGGCGTAGTCGTCCTGGCGCTCGGTAATGGTCAGCACCTCGGCCTGCACCGGCGCCAGCCAGGTCGGGAAGTGCCCGGCGTAGTGCTCGATCAGCACGCCGAAGAAGCGCTCCACCGACCCCAGCAGCGCGCGGTGGATCATGATCGGGCGACGGCGCTCGTTGTCCTCGGCCACGTACTCCATGTCGAAGCGCTCGGGCAGGTTGAAGTCCAGCTGTACCGTGGAGCACTGCCATTCGCGGCCGATCGCGTCGTGGATCTTGATGTCGATCTTCGGTCCGTAGAACGCACCGCCGCCTTCGTCCACCGAATACTTCAGCCCCTTCTTCTCGATCGCCGAGCGCAGCGAAGCGGTCGCGTGCTCCCAGATCGCGTCGGAGCCGACCGCGTCCTCGGGCTTGGTCGAGAGGTTCACGTCGAACTTCTCGAAGCCGAAGGTCTGCAGGACCTCCAGCGTCAGGTCGATCACCGCCATCACCTCGGCCTCGATCTGGTCCTCGCGGCAGAAGATATGGGCGTCGTCCTGGGTGAAACCGCGCACACGCATCAGCCCGTGCAGCGCACCGGACATCTCGCGGCGGTACACCGTGCCCATCTCCGCCCAGCGCAGCGGCAGGTCGCGGTAGGAGTGCAGCCGGTCCTTGTACATCAGCACATGGAACGGGCAGTTCATCGGCTTGAGCTGGAAGGCCTGATGCTCGTCCTCCATCGGCTCGTACATGGACTCAGCGTAGAAGTCCGCGTGGCCGGAGGTCTTCCACAGCTCCAGGTTCGCGATGTGCGGCGACACGACGAAGTCGTAACCCGCCTTCTCGTGCATGTCGTACCAGTACTTCTCGATCTCGCGGCGAATGCGCGCGCCCTTCGGGTGCCAGAACACCAGGCCGCCGCCGGCCTCGTCCTGGATCGAGAACAGATCCAGCTCCTGGCCGATCTTGCGGTGGTCGCGGCGCTCGGCCTCTTTCAGGCGTTCCAGGTATTCCTTCAGCTGGTCCTTGTTCGGCCAGGCGGTGCCGTAGATGCGCTGCAGCATCTCGTTGTCAGAGTCGCCGCGCCAGTAGGCGCCGGCCACCTTGGTCAGCTTGAAGGCCTTCAGCTTGCCGGTGGACGGGATATGCGGGCCGCGGCAGAGGTCGACGAAGTCGCCCTGCTTGTACAGCGAGATGTTCTCGCCCTGCGGGATGCTGGCAATGATTTCGGCCTTGTACTCCTCGCCCATGTCGCGGAAGTACTTCACCGCCTCGTCGCGATCCATCAGCGAGCGCTCCACCGGCAGGTCCTGTTTGGCCAGCTCTTTCATCCGCTTCTCGATCTTCTCCAGATCCTCCGGCGTGAAGCCGCGGTCATAGGCAAAGTCGTAGTAGAAGCCGTTCTCGATGGTCGGGCCGATGGTGACCTGGGCCTCGGGAAAGAGCTGCTTGACCGCCTGCGCCATCAGGTGCGCGGTCGAATGCCGGATGATCTCCACCCCCTCGGGGTCGCGGTCGGTCACGATCGCGAGTTCGGCGTCATCGTCGATCTCGTGGCGGGCATCGACCAGCTGGCCATTCACCTTGCCGGCCAGGGTCGCCTTGGCGAGGCCCGGACCGATGTCCTTGGCCACATCCAGCACGGTGACCGGATGATCGAACTCGCGGCGGCTGCCGTCGGGGAGGGTTACTGCGGGCATTGCGAGGCTCCTTCGCCGACCCATACGCGGGGTCGAACGTCGCGTGTAAAAGATTGGAATTGCCGGAAACGACAACGGCGCGAAGCGTATCACACGCCCCGCGCCGTCGGCAGGTTTCCCGGCCAGCTGCCGGGATTCCCAAGGGAGACGCTGATTGAATCGCACGTCCGCGTTGGCGCCCCCTGTTTTCCGAGACAAGGCGCGTCGTGCAGCGGGTAGTGGTTCTACCCGCAAGCGGCGCAACGCAGGATCGGGGAACAGGGGGCACCAACCCCACAAGCCATTGAAAGCCGGGGCTCGGCCGCTTTTGCGCGCGCACGGCGTTACGGCTCCCTTGTGCAGAATGACTGCACGGCGGTCACCGCGCCTTGTTCGCACGCAAAAGCGAATCGAGCGCGGACGCGCGATTCAATCAGCGTCTCCCTAGGGGTGGCTTACATGTTGCCTTCGATAAACAGGTAGGTCCGGTTCACGTTCGGGCGGTGCCAGTCATCGTAATGACGCAGATGCTTGAACTCTTCCAGATCCGCGAGTCGGTCCACCACCTCGCTCAGGGATTCCCAGTCTTCGATCCCCGCGCGCACTTCGCGCACCAGCAACTCAAGGTAATCACCGGTATCCTGGCGCGCCTCGGCCATATCCGTCGCGCGGCCATGACCCGGCACCACAATCTCCGGGTCAATGGACTCCAGGTGCCGGAAGGCCTCCAGCTTTTCCACCGGGTTGCTGAACGGATGAATCCCCAGCATGCGCTCGGTATAGACGATATCGCCGGTAAAGACGACGTCCTCGCCCGGCAGATGGACCATGATGTCACCCGGGAAATGGGCATCCCCGGCATAGATCAGCTCGAAGTCCACGCCGCCCACGCTCAGGGTGTACTCATCGGCATCCACGGGGTTCGGTGCCGGAACCGGCTCGGTGCCCTCCATCGCCTCCTCACCCACGGAGTTGGCCAGCGAGGCGATTTGCCCCTCGCCCCGTTCGGCCTGGGTACTCGCGGTCCGCTGGAGTGCCACCAGTTCCGCGCCCTGCTCGTGGAAGTACCCGTTCCCCAGCCAGCGATGGTCCTGCGAGCCTACGGAGATCACGTGCGTGATCGGCTTGTCGGTCACGCCGGCAATCGCCTTTTCCATGCGCTGGGCTACCTTGTAGCTCGGGCCCGAATCGATCAGCACCACGCCCTCGTCCGTGACCACAAAACCGGTGTTGTTGGTGAACCCCAGATTGACCGGCGTGCGGTTCTCGAGCGAGCCATAGAAGTAGTAGACCCGGTCGGTCAGCTGGATCGGCTCCAGCACCTTTTCGATCGGTCGATCCAGCGGCTCGTCTTCCGCCTGCACCGCCATGGCGAGCCCCAGCAGACCCAGCGCGAGAAGTGCCGCCTGACCCTGGCGCAGAAGAATATTCAATGTCATGTAATTAACTCTCCTTGGGCCTGGCAGTGCACTCGGCGGACAGGCAAATCGATCCCGAAAGCCTTGAGACTGCAATCCCGCGCCTCTCGTTCCAAAGTCACAGCTTACCGCGCATCCGCACTACATGCGCACATGCAGATACGGTACCCGAATCAGCCCCTGCCGGCGTGCCGGCGCCGGGAGCGAACCGCGGTCACGCCCCAGCGCGCCAGGAGCGGAAACACACCCGTCGCGGCCAGGGACAGCAGCAGCACCGGCGACAGTAGCCCGTCCAGCCCCTGCAGCTGCCCCAGCTGCGTACCGGCATTGGCGAAAACGACCGTGGCCGGCAGCATCCCCACCAGCGACACCCAGAAATAGGTCCAGGTCCGGATCGGCAGGAGCCCCATCCCGGCATTCACCAGCAGGAACGGAAACACCGGAATCATCCGTAACGCGAAAAGATAGAACGCGCCCTCGCGGACGAAGCCTTCATTGATCCGCCCCAGCTGCCGGCCGTAACGCCGCTGCACCGCATCGCGCGCCAGCGCGCGGGCTGCCAGGAAGGTCAGCGTTGCGCCCAGCGTGGAGGCCAGTGACGACAGCAACGTCCCCCAGACCACCCCGAACAGGGCACCGCCCGCCAGGGTCATCACCACGATGCCCGGCACGGAAAACGCGGCGACCACCGCATACACCACAAAGAACAACACGGCCGTGGACAGGGGCCGTGCATCCCGCCACACCTCGATCTCCCCGCGTGCGGCCTTCAGGCTCTCGACGTCCAGCCCCGTCCCTACTCCAGCCAGCAGCCAGACGCCGACCAGAGCTGTCAGTGCGGCCAGCAGCCCCCAGTAGTAACGGTTCAAGCGCGGTTCCTCGCGTGCATCTCGGCGAAACCATGCGCGGCAAACCCGTACACTGCAAGGATGAGCACATCGCAACCGCATCCGTACGACGCACTGAAGCCCGGGGTCATCCTCGACGCGGTCGAGACCACCGGTCTGCGCTGCGACGGGCGCCTGCTGGCCCTGAACAGCTACGAGAACCGGGTCTACCAGGTCGGCATCGAGGACGCCACGCCGGTAATCGCCAAGTTCTACCGGCCCGGACGCTGGTCGCCGGATGCCATCCGCGAGGAACATGCCTTCAGCCAGGAACTCGCCGCGCGCGAGGTCCCGGTGGTTGCCCCGCTGGCGGACGACCGGGGCGAAACGCTGCAGGAACACGCGGGCTTCCTGTTCGCCGTCTACCCGCGCTGCGGTGGCCGCGCGCCGGATCTGGAGCAGCGCGAGACGCTGGTGCGCATTGGCCGCTTCATCACGCGTATCCACGAGGTCGGGCGCGCCGACCGTTTTCGCGAGCGTCCGGTACTGGATCCCGTGCCACGTGGCGAGGAAGCGCGCCAGGCCGTGCTCGCCTCCGGCTATCTGCCACTGGAACTGGAATCGGTCTACCGCGACCTCAGCGCCGACCTGCTCCAGCGCATCCAGCGCACACTCGACAGCATTGGCCCGGTCCAGCAGCTGCGCCTGCATGGCGACACCCATCCCGGCAACATCCTGTGGACCGACGACGGGCCGCACTTCGTGGATCTGGACGATGCCTGCACCGGTCCGGCGATGCAGGATCTGTGGATGTTCCTGTCCGGCGAGCCCCCGGAGATGGCGTGGCAGATGCAGGCCCTGCTGGAGGGCTACGAGACCTTCGTGCCGCTGGATCGGCGCGAGCTTGGGCTGATCGCCCCGCTGCGCACGCTGCGCATCCTGCGGCATGCCGCCTGGCTGGCCCGCCGCGCCGACGACCCGGCCTTCATCGACGGCTTCCCGGTCTTCTACACCCCGCGCTACTGGGAAGACCACATCCTCACCCTGCGCGAGCAGGCCGCCGCCCTCGACGAGCCCGCGCTCGAGCTGGGTTACTGAACCACCGGTCACGGCCTCACCGCAGATTCCGGATGAGCTCCAGAACCGAGTCGCGGGTGTCGTCCAGAGCCGTCAGCAGCGCCTCCTCCGCCTCGCGGGCCAATTCGTCGTCCCCGTGCAGGTGCCGCGCATGCTGCGCCCTGGTAGTGTGCAGATGGAGCCCATGCGCCGGCAGTGGATCCGGTAGGACGGAGGTCAGATCCCGTACGCTGGCCGCGCGGCCCCAGCCCCGTATCCAGGTTTCCGCATCGCCAATCCCGGCTGGCACATCGCTCTCGACCGGATGGAAATAACGCCGGTAAAGAACTACCTGCTGGAGTTCGTTGATCTCGCGCGTCAGTTCGAAGGACGCCTGGCGCCAGTTGCGGTGCAGTTCCGATGTCTCGTTGCGCCAGGTGTTGTAGCCGAGGGAGGAGATCGCGATCATCAGCGAGATCATGGCGACGCTGTGCCGGCGCAGTTGGGCCCGTATCCGGTGCCGCCGAGGAACCCGGAGGACATCAGCCCTCGGCACTCGACGCCCGACTCCGTCTACCAGATACCTGAACCAGCCCCTCAGCTTGCCGCCCATTGACGCTCGCCTCACTGAAACCGGGGAAACACTGATCAATGTTTCCCAAAGGCTTTCTGTTTCAGTAACTAGCGTCTTTCACCGGCCTTTCCCATGCCCGGGCGTCCGGGTCTGCGGTGCCGGCGTCCAGTCCCTCTCCCTCAGCCGGAAACACCTTCCGGCCGCGTCCCCACAATGGCGCCCAGGCCACGGTAGTGCTCCAGGAGCTGGCGGCCACTGGCGACCAGGTCATCGGTGACCTCCAGTTCGAAATCGCCAGCCACCCGACGGATCTGTTCGGCGCCCGTCGCCGGCGCCTCGAGCACACGCCACAGCAGGCGGGCACCGAGCGGATTCAGCTCGGCGAAGCGCACCCGCTCCTCGCCCGAGCGATAGGCCAGCAGATAGGTCGGGACCTCACCCGGCTGTTCCGGCTGGAACTCCGCCCCGATGCGATGCACCGGATACTCGTAGGCGAGCAGACGCGCGGTGGCGGAGAACACCGGGACCCCGGTCATCAGGTCGCCGGTGCGGTCGAGGTCCGCGGGGCAGACGTCTTCGGCGTAGACCAGCTCGGTCTCCACCCGCTCGTAATGGGCCAGTTCCGCCAGAAACGGCGGATCGCCGGGCTGCGCCGAACGCTCGTCCGCCAGGTAGCGCACGAACTCCGCCGCCAGTTGCGGGAAGTACGGCGTCTCGCTGCCATGATCACGGTAGAAATCACGTACCAGCTGTTCCCATGCGGCGGCTTCCAGCAACCCGCGCAAGACCGGAAACCCCCTGGCCAGCAGGTTCGCCACGTTGTTGAAGAACAGCCGCCGGTAGATCTCCAGGCGCCGGCTCTCGATGCCTTCCGGCGCCGGGTAGCGTTCGGGGTCGCGCAGATGCCGCGCGAATGCCGCCTGGATCTGCTGGAAGTCGGTCTCAGGCATGCAGGATACGCTCTTCCTGCCCTGCCCGCGCCTGGAGCTGCATATCGCGGATGCGGTTGGTCTCCGCCAGGAGCTCCTCCAGCGGCGGGAAATTGAAATCACGCTCGAGCAGCGTCGGCACCGGGCCGATGCGCGCGTAGGTCTCGCCCAGCAGATCCCAGACATCGCTGCAGATCGGCTGGCCATGGGTATCGACGCGCAGATCCGGCGCCTCGGCCTCGTGCCCCGCGATATGCAGATAGCGCACCCGCTCCAGGGGCATCGCGTCGAGAAACTCGGTCGGCGCGTAGCCGTGGTTGATGCTGTTGACGACCACGTTGTTCACGTCCAGCAGCAGGTCGCAGTCGGCCTCCTCCAGCACCGCGCGAACAAACGTGATCTCGTCGAGTTCGGCCCCCACCGGGGTGTAATACGAGACGTTCTCCAGGGCCATCCGGCGCCCGAGGATGTCCTGTACCTGACGTACGCGGTCGGCCACGTAGTGCACCGCCGCCTCGGTAAACGGGATCGGCATCAGGTCATACAGATGCCCCTGGCCATCGCCACAGGCCGAGAGATGCTCGCTGTAATCCTCGATCCCGTGAGTATCCAGGAAGGTCCGCAGGTCCTGCAGGAAGGTTCGGTCCAGCGGGCGCGGCCCGCCGATGTCGAGGGACAGCCCGTGGCAGACAAAGGGCTGGGCCTCGGTATATTCGCGAAAGATGCGCCCCAGGCGTCCGCCCAGGTGCATCCAGTTCTCCGGCGCCGCCTCGAAGAAGCCCAGGCGTTCCGTCGCCTCCGGGGCCTCGGCCAGCGGGCCCAGAAGGGCCCGCCGCAAACCGAGCCCGGCACCGCTGACGCGGGCCGGGTTGACGGGCCTGACGCTCCTAGCCGCCACAGGTCCCCTCGCCACAGGCCCCTTCGGAATCCTTGTCGTCGCCGGATCCGCCGCAGGTGCCTTCGCCACAGCTACCTTCGCTGTCCTTGGGTTCTCCGGCACCGCCGCAGGTACCTTCTCCGCAGGCCCCTTCGGCCAGCATCAGCGGCGACTGGCCACCCTGCTGATAGCCGTGGTTCAGGTCGGCCGATGCGAACACCGGGCTGGTGGCCATGGCCATACCGATCGCCGCGCTGCCGACGGCCCCGGCGAGGGTCTTGGTGGAAAACAGATCGTTCTTCATGATTTCACTCCTCGTCTTGCGATTATGGGCCCTTGGCTTATAGATCCTTGGGTTATAGACCCTTGAGCTATAGAACCCGGCCCCGTTCAGTAATGGCTGCTCGCACAGCTCTTGGTGTTATCCCCTGCTCATCATCCTCCGACGGATGTAGTAGTCGATGCTGACATAGCGCCCCGCCCCCCAGAAGAACAGGACCAGCAGCATCACGAAAAAGGTCGCGGCCATCTCGATCCCGTTGTTGACGATGGCAAAGTTCCCGGTCTCGGTCAGCCAGTTATAGTTGCCGTGTTCCTGCAGGATGGACTTGGCCCGGTCCAGGCGCATCTGCGCCTGCTCGATCCCGGAACAGTTGAACAGACACATCATCGGGTCGGAGATGCGCTGCCAGCCGTGTTCGAGATGCACGGTGACCGCCGCCACGACCATCGTGATCATCAGCGGGATGGAGAACCAGCGCGTGGCCAGCCCAAGCAGCAGCGCGATCGCGCCCAGCACCTCGGCATAGGCCGACAACAACACCATCAGATACGGGAACGGCATGCCCAGGCCCCAGTCCGCGTTGCCGAACCACATCACCACGCTTTCCTTCGGCAGCAGCCCGTCCAGCTTGTTGGTCCCCGCCATCCAGAAGATGGGGGCGAGGTAAAGCCGCAACAGCAAGGGCGCCAGGAAATCCGCGCCGCGCGTCCAGTCAAGCCAGCCCTGTATCCGTACCATCAAGTTTCCCGTCGCGCCCATGATGCCCTTCTCCATTTCGTCTGCTACTGGATGAAAGCCTAGACCGACCGCGTCGCCAGTACGCGGGGTCAGACGCCGGCGTTTATGTTCGAGCGTCCAGATCCCCCCCTTATGACCACAAAACGGCGGAAACCCGGGGCGCAACGGTCTAAGGTGAATCCCAACCACAAGGGAAAAGGACGTTCAATGGATATCAGCCCGCACGAAGACGTGCTGTCGACGGTACTGGCGGCCTACAACCTGCGCGCGCGCATCGACACCAACCCGCGGCTGTGCGGGGAATGGCAGCTCAGCACCGCGGGTTCGGGGAATGCCAGCTTTCACCTGGTCGGCGAAGGCGGCTGCTATCTGCACATGGAGGATATGGCCCCGGTCTGGATGGAGGCCGGCGATCTCCTGTTGCTGCCCCACGACGACTGGCACCTGATGGCCAGCCGCGACACCGTGCCCGATCGGGACAACCACCTGACGCTGGTCGAGGGTGCGGATCCGCCGGACACCCCGGTCACACAGCTCCTGTGCGGGCACTTCGAGTTCGATTCCGGCCGGCGCAACCCGATCCTGGCCGCTCTCCCCGACCACATCATCATCCGCCGTCGCGAATCGGGCGAACGCCTGGCGCATCTGGCGGATCTCATGAACATCGAACTCGCGGAGCGTTCCTCGGGCTACCGGCCGGTGCTGGATCGTCTGGCGGATACGCTGTTCGTGATGGCCGTGCGCCATCACATCTGCACCCAGCGCGAGCACTCGGAGGGATCCCTGATCGCGGCCCTGGCGGATGACCGCATCCGCCGCGCGCTGGATGCCCTGCACGCCCGGCCCGAGGCGAGCTGGACCCTGGAAGGCCTCGCCAGCGAGGCGGCCATGTCGCGCAGCAGCTTCGCCGAGCGCTTCCACACCCTGGTCGGGCAGACCCCCATCGACTACCTGACGCAGTGGCGCATGGTCCTGGCCGAGCGGCTGCTGCGCGATGGCCGCGAGTCGGTCGCCAGCGTGATGGACGCGGTGGGCTATACCTCGGAGGCGGCCTTTCGCAAGGCCTTCAAGCGGGTACACGGGTTCGGGCCGGGACGCCTCCGGCAACTGCTGCGCCGTCTGGGCTCCGGCCCGGCCTGAAGGCAGCCGTCAGAAGGTATTCGCGACGCTGGCCACGCCCGGTGCCCGCGAGCGGACCAGGCGTTCGACGACATTCTTGAGATCTAGCGTGGAACGCGGGCAGCCGACACAGGCTCCCTTCAACCGAACCCGCACGGTGCGCCCATCGAGTTCGACGAACTCGATATCGCCCCCGTCCTGCATCAGGATTCGCCGCGCCTCCTCGATCGCGGCGCGCACGGCGTCCTCGTCGATCGGACCGTCGGCGGGCACGTCCGCCGCCTCGCGTTGCGCATGGGTCTGGGCACGGTCCAGACGCAGCGCGAGTTCCGGGTCCAGCTCCTCGATCGCGTCGAGTTCTTCTTCACTGTAGACGTGATCGGGCTCGTCGCTCAGCAGATGCGAGACGTCCACCATCACCTGCGCATTGTCGGGTCCAGCCATGCTCGGGCCTCCGGGTACTCGGCTTTTGGCCAGTATAGCAACGCCCCGCTCCAGCCCAGCGCGAAGCCGCACCCGCCAGCCGGGATCCGCTTCCTCGCGCCCCGGAGGCCAGCGCAGGCGCATGCGCAAGCGGCGCAGGTCCTCCGGGTGCAACCGGCCCGCGTGCAGCCAGAGACGCCGGACCCGACCGGTCTCCGGGAGCCGGACCACCAGGATCACCATCCCGCGCAGCACCCGGGTATCGGGCAGGATCTCCACCCAGTCCACCCGCTCCTGGCGCAGTCCTTCGGCCGTGGCCAGCCACGTCGCGCCATCGGGCGTCTGGCCCAGCCAGTCCCAGGGCGGCGGCCGTGTCCGTCCTTGCCATACCCAGCCGGCCACCGCCAGCCCGAACGCGGGCATCAACGCCCACAACGGACTGTATGCGAGCACGTACCCCACGACCGCCAGCAGCAGAAGGATCTGGCCCGCGAGCGCGAGCCGGGGAAGAACCAGGTCAGGCCGAAGGTGCAGCCGCAGCGGCGGCGCGGATCGCCGGGACAAGCCGGGCTATCCCTTCATCCACCGTGGCCTGGCGACCCATGACCACATCCAGCAGCACATTGTCGGGGTAGTCGAGCAGGCGCTCGAAGGCATCGCGACCCTCCTGGTCCAGTTGCGCATATCCCTGCGCGAGAAACTGCCCGAGCAGCCAGTCGTTCTCCAGCATCCCGCGGCGGCAGCGCCAGCGAGTACGGCTGTCGGGTTCCATCACAAAAACGCCCGTCCAGCCCCCCCGTAGGAGCCTGCTTGCAGGCGAAGCCCCTGCCCGCGTCTGGCTTTGGCAGGGGCACTCGCCTGCAAGCAGGCTCCCACGGGGGCTAAACCACCTTTGGGCATCCATCCACTCACAGCGACTTTTTCAGCATGGTGCGGCGGATGTCGCTGATGGCCCGGCTCGGGTTCAGGCCCTTCGGGCATACCTGCGTGCAGTTCATGATCGTGTGGCAGCGGTAGAGTTTCCAGGCATCGTCCAGCTCGGCCAGGCGGTGATCGGTGGCCTCGTCGCGGCTGTCCTGGATAAAACGCGCGGCCTGCAGCAATGCGGCCGGGCCGAGGAACTTGTCCGGATTCCACCAGTACGACGGACAGGCGGCGGAACAGCAGCCGCACAGGATGCATTCGTACAGACCATCCAGCTGGTCACGATCCTCCGGGCTCTGCTTGCGCTCGACCTCGGGCTCCGGGCTGTCGTTGACCAGCCAGGGCTCGGCCTTGCGGTACTGGTCCCAGAAGTTGCCCATGTCCACGATCAGGTCGCGGATCACCGGCATCCCCGGGAACGGGCGCAGCGTGACCGGCGCTTCCAGATCCGCCAGCGGCGTGATGCAGGCTAGACCGTTCGTGCCGTTGATGTTCATGCCGTCCGAGCCGCAGACCCCGTGCTGACAGGAGCGGCGAAAGCCCAGGGAATCGTCCTGCTCCTTCAGCAACAGCAGCGCATCCAGCAGCATCATCCCCGGCTCGACCTGGTCGTCGGGCAGGGTGAAGCGCTGCATCTTCGGCAGCGTATCCGTCTCCGGGTTGAAGCGGTAGATCGAGAATTCCATCCGTACCTTCCTTCAGCGCCTGCTGATGCGGTTCGCGGCGCGAACCGCATCCCGCAGAGCGTTGCATTCCCGACAGGCCATCAGTACACGCGCTCCTTCGGCGGGAACGAGGCCACGGTGTTCGGCTGGGTGCGCACCGGCTTGTAGTCGAGGCTGTCGTCCGCCAGCGAGTACAGGCTGTGCTTGAGCCAGTGCTGGTCGTCGCGCTCGGGGAAGTCGATGCGCGAATGTGCCCCGCGGCTCTCCTCGCGCCCCAGCGCGGAGCGGATGGTCGCGATCGCGCAGTCCATCAGGTTCTCCAGCTCCATCGCCTCCACCCGTGCGGTGTTGAAGGTGGCCGAGTGGTCCGCGATCACTGCATGGTTCAGGCGCTCGCGCAGCGCGCGGACCTTCTCCACCCCCTCGCGCATCACCTCGTCGCTGCGGAATACCGAGCAGTGGTCCTCCATCACCTTGCGCAGTTCGCGCTTGAGCGGTTCGACCTGCTCGGCGGAGCCGTCGCCCGGGTCCTTGCGATCCCAGCGCGTCAGTCGCGCCATCGCCTGCTCCACGGCCGTCTCGTCCAGCGGCCGGTGGTAGCGGTTCTCGGCCAGGTACTCGAGGATGTGGTTCGCCGCTGCGCGGCCGAACACCAGGATGTCCAGCAGCGAGTTACCGCCCAGACGGTTGGCCCCGTGCACCGAGACACAGGCGGCCTCCCCGGCCGCGTACAGCCCCGGCACCGGGTCCTCCGGGGTGTCCTTGACCGGCGCCACCACCTGGCCAAAGCGGTTGGTCGGGATCCCGCCCATGCTGTAGTGACAGGTCGGAAAGATCGGGATGGGCGCCTCGATCGGATCCACCCCGAGGAAGGTGATGCTCGTCTCGCGGATGCCCGGCAGACGCTGCATGATCGTGTCCGCGCCCAGATGGCGCAGATCCAGCAGCACATGGTCCGCGTCGCGCCCGCAGCCGCGGCCCTCGCGCACCTCGGTGGCGATGGAGCGGCTGACCACGTCGCGCGAGGCCAGGTCCTTGGCCCGCGGGGCGTAGCGCTCCATAAAGCGCTCGCCCTCGGAGTTGATCAGGAACCCGCCCTCGCCGCGCGCGCCCTCGGTAATCAGCATGCCGCGCCCGGCGATCCCGGTCGGGTGGAACTGCACGAACTCCATGTCCTCCAGCGGCACCCCGGCGCGCAGGGCCATCGCCATACCGTCGCCGGTATTGATCAGGGCGTTGGTGGTGGTGCGGAACAACTGCCCCGCCCCGCCGGTGGCGATCAGCGTGGTCTTCGCCTCGATCACGATCGGCTCGCCGGTCAGGATCTCGAAGGCCAGCACACCGAGCACGAAGCCCTGCTCGTCGCGCAGCAGGTCCACCGCGAAGTACTCGTCGAAAAAGTGCGTGCGCGCGCGCAGGTTCTGCTGGTACAGCGAGTGCAGAATGGCGTGCCCGGTGCGGTCAGCCGCCGCACAGGTGCGCGCCGCCTGGTCCTGGCCGAAGTTCTGGCTCTGCCCGCCGAATGCGCGCTGGTAGATATTGCCGTTGTCCAGGCGCGAGAACGGCACGCCGAAGTGGTCCAGCTCGTAGACCACCTTGGGCGCGGCGCGGCACATGTATTCGATTGCGTCCTGATCGCCCAGGTAGTCCGACCCCTTCACGGTGTCGAACATGTGCCAGTGCCAGGAGTCCGGCAGCACGTTGGCCAGCGCGGCGTTCACCCCGCCCTGCGCGGCCACCGTGTGCGAGCGCGTGGGAAACACCTTGGAGACCACCGCGACCTGGGCATCGCCGTTGGACAGCTGCAGCGCGGCGCGCAGGCCCGCGCCGCCGGCGCCGATGATCAGGGCGTCGAATTTGCGCCGTGCCACGTTCATGCCAGTCCCTTCATGCAAGCCCCGCTCGAATCAGAATGAATAACGCCCACAGGCCCGTCAGGAGCAACCCGCCGCCACCGAGCACGAACACCACAAGCCGTGCACCGGGGGCGTGCACGTAGTCCATCGCCACGTCGCGCAGGCCGATCCACGCATGCAGCCAGAGCAGCAACACGAACACGGCTGTCAGCAGCCCCACCACCGGGTGTCCCATCACCGCCAGCCAGGCCGCATGGTCCGCCGGCGCGGCCAGCACGAAGAACCCCAGGGCGAGAATTACGTACACGCCCACATAGACCGCCGTGATGCGCTGCAGCAGCCAGGCGCGCTGTCCGCTCAACAACTTCACAGCACCAGCCCCAGCCAAACCAGCGCGGTGGCCAGAAGGCCGGCGTACAGCGCATCACGCGCCGTGCGCAGCGAGCCCTCGCGATCCTCCCCGATACCAAATTCCATCAGCAGGTAGCGAATGCCGGCGAACAGGTGATGCAGCAGCCACCACAGCCCGAGCGCCAGCGCCGCCAGGCCGAGCGGATGGTGGATGATCGCGATCACCTGTGCGAAGCCCGCGGGGCTGGCCAGGGAGCGGTCCAGCAGCCAAAGCAGCACGGGAATCGACAGAATCAGGAAGACGCCGGTAATCCGGTGCAGAATGGAGACCACGGCATTCAGCGGCAGTCGGATCTTGCGCAAATCCAGAAAGACGGGACGTCCCTGCCGAGTCATGCCACCCCCTTGAACAAAGATAAAGAATCCAGGGCTGACACCCTGTGAAAGGTTCGTCTACTATCGAGCCGCTTGGTTCAGCTTACCACCTCAATCCAGTGCAGCGCTGCCTTTCCGGGCGTCCCGGCCACCGATGGCGAATCGGTCCGGCGGCGCGCGGCGACGAGCACTGCCACAGGAGAATCCCGATGCGCGAAGACTGGAAACACCACTTGATCGACGCCGGCGCCGAGTTCGAGGAGGACGACCTCCTGCACTACGGCAACCCGGAGCGCGAGCGCCGCATGGCCGTCAACGGCGAAGTGATCTGCGACCTCTCCCACCGCGGTCTGCTGGAGGTGCGCGGCGACGACGCCACCGACTTCCTGCAGGGGCAGTTCGGCAACGACATCCACGCGGTGGACGCGCAGCACAGCCAGCTCTCCAGCTACTCCAGCCCCAAGGGGCGGGCCTATGCCGTGTTCCGCGTGCTGCGCACGACGGACGGCTACCTGCTCGAGATGCCGGCGGACCGGATCGAGCCGGTCGCCAAGCGCCTGCAGATGTTCGTGCTGCGCGCGAACGTGATCATCGAGCACGCCGGGGACTCCCGCATCCACTTCGGCTTTTCCGGACCGGATGCCGAGAAGGAGCTGACCAACGCTCTGGGCGTGTGTCCCGGCGCACCGGAAGAGGTGATCGAGAAGAATGGCGTGACCGTCGTCCGGGTACCCGGACTGCACCCGCGCTTCGAACTGTTCGGCGAGATCGACGCCATGCGCCGCGCCTGGGACAGCCTGAACGTCCACGCGGCCCCGGTGGGCCCGCGTGACTGGGCACTGCTGGACATCCTTGCCGGCGTCCCGACGGTGGTGGAGGAAACCACCGAGATGTTCGTCCCGCAGATGCTGAACCTGCACGCCCTCGGCGCGATCAGTTTCGAGAAGGGCTGCTACCCGGGGCAGGAGGTGGTGGCGCGCATGCACTACCTGGGCAAGCTCAAGCGGCGCATGTTCCGCCTGGCCATCCATACCCAGACCCCGCCGCAACCCGGCTCGCCGGTCTTTCGCGCGGACGGCAAGCCGGAGCAGTCGGATGGCGAGATCGTCGCGGCCGAACTCCACCCGGACGGGCTCTACTCCGCCCTTGCGGTCGTGCAGGTGGCCGCCGCGGAAGGCGAGCTGCGCTGGGGTGCCCCGGATGGTGCAACGGCCGAGGTGGTCGATCTCCCCTACGCCGTCCCGGAAGGAGCCTGACGCATGCGCTTCCTGTTCTTCTTTTTCGTCCTCATCCTGCTGGCGCTGTGGGCGGCCTTCTTCAGCCGCCCCAACAACCCCACGCTGTCCAACTGGCTCTACGTGCTGGCCGGTGTACTGGCCGTGCTGTTCCTGATCGGCTACCTGCGGCTCGACGGGGTCATATGAGCCCGCTTCGGGCCGGCCACGCCGGCCCGGTAGCGCATCACGACGCCAGGCGCGCCCGGGGATCCGCCACTGGTTTGCCCAGGCAGGTCTCCAGTTCGCGCGCCCGCCGCGCGTGCCGCCCCGACAGGGCGAAGCCGGCGAGCCGTCCGTCGGCGTGATATTCCAGGTGGCGCCCGTCCCCATCGGCGCTGATCTCCACCCATTCCCCGGTATCCACCGGCGGCGGGCAGACATTCAACGGCAGGCTCCCCGTCTTGACCTGTACGACACCGGCATCCGGTCGGTAGACCGTCGCCTCGCCCGACAGGGTCCGCGCCAGCGCCGCGGCCTGGCCGCGCAGGGTCTCCACGTACGGACGCAGCCGGCCCTCGAACTCGCAGCCATCGCCCAGGGCGAAGATCGCCGGATCGGTGGTGCGCAACAGCGCATCCACCTCGATCCCGCGATCGCAGGACAGGCCCACGCGCTCCGCCAGCTCGCGCTGGGGCTCCAGGCCCAGGGCGCTGATCACGACCTCGGCCTCGAGGGTCTCGCCGCCCGCCAGCACCAGGCGCTGCGTCGCCTCCGTTACCGGTTCAATGCGCTCGACGGTGGCCTCGGTGTGCCACTGCACGCCGTGGTTGCCCAGCGCCTGCCGCAGATCGGCTCCCAGCTCCGACGGCAACAGCCCGGCCAGGGGCCCCGGCGCGCACTCGATCAATTGCACGGGGTGGCCACCCGCCGCCAGGTCGTCGGCCAGTTCGCAGCCCACCAGCCCGGCCCCGATGATCGCCACCCGGGTATGGGCGGGCGCGCCGCCGCCGGCCTCCAGGGCCGCGCGCAGGACCCGATAATCCTCCAGCGTGTTCACGGCCAGGGGCGCCGCGGCGCCGCCCGGGAACGCAATCCGGCGCGGCCGGGCGCCGGTGGCCAGCACCAACTGGCCGTAAGGCACACCTCCGCGCGCTGTGATAAGGCGCTGCTGCGCACGGTGAATATCCAGCACCCGCACGAAGGGCATCAGGTCGATCCCGAGCCGCGCCGCCCGCGCCGATCCGGTCTCTTCGACCAGGTCCTCGATCGCGGTGCCACGCGCGAAGGCGTTGGAGATCCGCGGCTTGGTGTAGTAATCGCCCGAGTCGGCCGTCAGCAGGCGGATGGTCCGCCGCGGATCCCGCTCGCGCAGGGCCTCGGCCAGGGCCCAGCCGGCCATACCGCCACCGACGATCACCACCGCATCCGGGTCGGCCATACCGCTCCCGGCACTCCAGGCCATCGCGGCGGCGCCCGCGTCCGCCGTTTCGGCGCGCGGTTCCAGCGCGGTGAAGTCGGCCTTGGTCACGTTGCAGTCGGGGCAGTACCAGTCGTCGGGGATATCCTCGAAGCGGGTCCCCGGCGCCAGGCCGGAATCCGGATCGCCCTTGGCCTCGTCGTAGATATAGCCGCAGACCTTGCAGATATAGCGCTTGAATGCGTCGGTTTCGGTACTCATCACGCGGCCTCCACGGCGTCGAGAATGGCCTGCAGTTTCGGGTCCAGTTCGGATCCGATGGCCTCCAGGTCGGGGTTGGCCCACGGCGCGAACACCTCCCGCGCGGAACGCGTGCTGATACGCAGGATGTCGCCATCACCGGACACATGGATACGCAACGGGATGTCGATGCCCGCAGGCTTGCAGGCCTCCCAGACACGCACCGCGTAGCTCGGGTGAAAGACCTCGAGGATCTGATCCGTCGGCACCTCGACCCCGATCTTCGCGGCATTGGCCTGACCATTGATATGCGAGACCAGCTTCAGGCCCTGGGCATCGATCGCCGCCTTCAGGGTGTCGACGGCCGCCTCGGGATCCATTCGGGTAGTGATTTCCAGCATGGCGATTCCTTGATTCGGCCCGGGGCCCGGGGGCCCCGACCGTGGGTGGTGGTTTCAGTGCGCGTGGATGCGCGCAAGCTCCTTGCGCAGGTGCTTGATGGCCGGTGTCACGATGGCCACAAAGTACGACTCGCGCAGCTTGCGCTGGGCCGCCGCATCCGCCTTGTATCCGCGCGCCCCGCAGTGCAGCAGGGCCGACTGCGACGCGCGCAGGGACAGCTCGGACCCGGTCAGGCGCATCTGCAGCACGTCCGCGAAGAACCGCTCGGATTCGTCGAACGGCGTCTCGGCCAGCGCATAACAGGCCGCGCGCCCGTCCTCCAGGGCCTCTTCCAGTTCGCCGACCTGGTCGTCGAGATAGCCGTTTACGTGCGCCAGGGTCTCGTTGGCCTCGCGCATCGTGCGAAGGCAGCCGTCGATGAGCCCCAGCCCCATGCCCATCTGCAGCAGCACGAAGCCCGGACGGATCCGGCGGATGTACTCGGGGAGCGACTCGGCCAGCACGTGCGCATCGGGCACGAATACGCGGTCGAAGTGGCAACCGAAGGTGCGCGACCCCTCCAGGGCCGTGAACTCGGGGCAGGCCGTCAGGCTGAAACCGGGGTCGGCGCAGTTGATCAGTGCCATCACCGGGCGCGGGTTCGCGTCGGTGGTCCGGAAGATCGCGCCGAAGTAGTGATCCTCGCCCAGGTTGGACACCCAGGGCAGCGACCCGGAAACCACATAACCCCCATCCACGCGTTCGGCGGAGAGTTTCAGGTCCTCGATGTTGGCGAACCATTTCATCGGGTTGGACAGCGCGGTGGCGCCCAGCGCCTCGGCATTGGCCAGCTTCGGCAGCGCCTCGCGCTTGAGTGTGTCCGAGCTGCTGTTCTCCACGTACCAGGCGCAGGCGTTCTGGCACCAGGCCACGAACCCGGTGGTCATGCACTCGGCCGAGATCACCTCGGTGGCGCGGATCGCGCTGGCAATGTCGGTGGTGCCACTGGCGTTCTGGCTGGCCAGATGGCGATTGAAGGCGCCGAGGCGGCCAGCCTCGCGCAGAAAATCCTCGGGGTACAGGCCTTCGCGGTCGATACGGGCGGTCAGTGGCGCGAGGTCGCGTTCCACCAGCGCCTGCAGCGCGGCGTCGGCATCCGCCGGCCCTGCGGCCGGCGACACCCCCGTCACGTCTTGAGTGCGGGTTTCAAGCATTGGGTTTTACTCCCGTAAAGATCCAGTAACCGGTTCAGGCCAGCTCGACGCTGACGTTGACCGGGTTGCGCATGGTGTTGGCGACCGGCGACCAGAAATCGGCATGCGCCACCAGGTCCTGGAGCTGCTCCTCGCTGGCATCGCCTTCCAGGTGCGCCTTCACGCGGATGTCGGAGAAACCGAGGTGCTTGTTGACGTCGGTGTCGCCCACGCCCCATACGGCGGTCACGTTGATATCCCCTTCCAGGGTGAGTTCGAGCTTGGTCAGCGTGATGCCGCGGTCGATCGCGTTGGCGTGCATGCCCACCGACAGGCAGGCGCCCAGGCTGGCGAGAACGGCCTCGGAGGGATTCGGCGCGGTGTCGTCACCGAGCAGGTGCGGCGGCTCGTCGATTACGTGGGCATCCAGATCGCGCACGTAGGTCAGGTTGCGGAACTTGCCCTCGCAGACCGTGGTGGCCTTCAGGGTCACGATGCTTTCGGGGTTGGCCTTGCCCTTGGCGGCCAGGCCGTTCAGGCCGTCCTGGTCGATCGGCTCCAGGCCGTTGACGGTCAGGGAGGTGGTGGCTTCGGCTACGGACATGGTGATACTCCTCGCAGTTGGGATTCGTGGTTCCCCGGCGTTCGACCGGGTCACCCATCCCGGTGCAGAAGCCGTGCCAACATCGCGCACACCGCACCACAATGCCGTTTTCGGGACGTCGCTCCGGAATCGCCCCGTCACCCGACGACCATTTCGTCCACTTTGTCCACCCGGAATCGGCCGCTTTGTCCGGATTGTCCATTGCGCATGCCCCGCGCCGGATCGCCCCGGCTTGCCGGCGCACCCACCCTGCCTCCCGGTATTTCGCGTCAGCACGCCGTTTCGAACCCGCCAACGATGAAAATCCCGGGGATCAGGACGGGTTTGGCACGTCCCTTGTAAGGAACCTTCTGAACGCGCCGCCGAAGCGATCCGCCCGGCGGCTCATGAACGAAGGATCAAGAGGGACACGCCATGGGCGCCGCCATCTCCATCGACTACATCACCCATCACTATCCCGGGCAGGAAGCCCCCACGCTGAAGGACATCCAGGTCAACATCGCGCCGGGCGAGACCGTGGCCCTGATCGGCCAGAGTGGCTGCGGCAAGTCCACCCTGCTGCACATGCTCGCGGGGTTGCTGATGCCCAGCGATGGCTGCGTGCGCATCAACGGCCACCAGGTGATCAAGCCGAGTCCGCGCTGGAACATGATGTTTCAGAAGCCCTCGCTCTACCCCTGGATGACCGTGCGCAAGAACGCCTCGCTGGGCCTGATCTTCCAGGGCCGCAAGCGCGACATGCGCGAGCGCATCGACCAACTGCTGGAGACCGTCGGCCTGACCGACAAGGCCGAGGTCAACGTGCAGTCGCTCTCCGGCGGCCAGCAACAGCGTGTCGCCCTGGCGCGCAGCCTGGCCACCGACCCCGAGCTGCTGCTGCTCGATGAACCGTTCTCGGCTCTGGATGCCTTCACCCGGGTCGCCCTGCAGGACGAGGTCACCCGCCTGGCCCGCGAGCGCGGCATCTCCGTGGTGTTCGTCACCCACGACATCGAGGAGGCCGTGGCCATGGCCGACCGCGTGCTGGTCATGGGCTCCAACCCCGGCACGATCACCGCCGAGCTGAGCATCGAAATCGACCACCCCCGCGACCGCAACAGCCAGGCCTTCGTCGACCGCAAGGCCGAACTGATGGGCTACTTCGGGGCCACCCGTAGCCCGGCCGCCGCCCCGGAAGCCGCCGGGTCCGAGACCGCTTCGCCTGAAACGGAAGACGAAGGCCAGGCGACCGAACCGACCACATCCGAATCCCGGGCACGCGTACGCGCTGCCTGATCCACCGCCGCCACTGCCCGACCCTGACCGAGGAACCACCACCATGTGCAACTGCGACAATCACCATGACATCGACCGCGAGCTGGACAGCCTGCTGGACCGCAGCTTCTCCCGCCGCAACTTCCTGCGCACCGCCGCCGTCGGCGGCCTGGCCGGAACCGGGCTGGCCCTGCCCGGATCGCTGTTCGGCGCCGAGCCCGGCAGCCTCGGCGAGCCCGAGGCTGCCACCCGCGTCTTCGACGGAGTCGTACGCATCGGCTACATCCCGATCACCGACGCCGCCGCACTGCTGGTCGCCCACTCCGAGGGCTATTTCGAGGACGAAGGCCTGGAGGTCGCCGACCCGACCCTGATCCGCGGCTGGTCGCCGCTGATCGAGTCCTTCGCCGCCAACCGTTTCAACCTGGTGCATCTGCTCAAGCCGATCCCGCTGTGGATGCGCTACCAGAACGACTTTCCGGTCAAGATCATGTCCTGGGCCCACACCAACGGCTCCGCCGTGGTCACCGGGCGCCACGTGGACGTGCAGTCGTTCTCCGACCTGGGCGGCAAGAGCGTGGCCGTCCCCTACTGGTATTCGATGCACAACGTGGTCATGCAGATGGCCCTGCGCGACGCCGGCCTGACTCCGGTAATCCGCGACCAGGGTTCGGCCCTGGAGGCGCACGAGGTCAACCTGATGATCATGCCGCCGCCGGACATGCCACCGGCGCTGGCCGCGCGTTCCATCGACGCCTACATCGTCGCCGAGCCGTTCAACGCCGCCGGCGAATTGCTGGCCCGCGGCAACGTGCTGCGCTTTACCGGCGACATCTGGAAGAACCATCCCTGCTGCGTGGTCTGCATGAACGAGCGCCTGACCGACCGCGAGCCGGAGTGGACGCAGAAGGTGATGAACGCCGTGGTCCGCGCCCAGGGCACCATCCAGGAGGACAAGAAGAGCATCGCCACGATGCTCTCGCGTGACGGCAAGGGCTACCTGCCAATGCCCGCCAACGTGGTGGAACGCGCGATGACGAACTACCACGACGACAGCACCTACGCCGACAGCGGCGCGATCCGTCACCCCGAATGGGAGAACGGCCGCATCGACTTCTCGCCCTGGCCGTATCCGTCCGCGACGAAAATGCTGGTGGGCGCGATGAACGAGACCCTGGTCGGTGGCGACACCACCTTCCTTGAAGGCCTGGACCCGGACTTCGTGAAGGATGACCTGGTGAACTACGACTTCGTGCGCAAGGCGATGGAGACCCACACCGCGTGGCAGGGTGCCCCGGGTGTGGACATGGATTCGCCGTTCGCCCGCGAGGAGGTGGTGGTCCTATGAACCGCGAAGCCACGCTCTCCGTCGACCCCACAACCGTGGAGCGGCTGATGCCGCTTCTGCGGTTCGCCGACCGCGCCCGCCGGGCACTGCAATACCCGGCACTGGGGATCGCCGGCCTGTTCGCCCTGTGGTACTGGGGCGGCTGGGCCATCGCCAACAACGAGGACACGATGGCCTTTGCCAGCTTCGCCCCCGGGCCGACGCTGGCGGCGTTCTGGGACCTTGTCGTCTCCGGCAACGTCTGGAAGCCGATCGAGTCCAGCCTGTACCGCGTGGGCTGGGGTCTGGCCTATGCGATCGCCATTGGCGTCCCGCTGGGGGTAATGATCGGCTACTTCCTGACCCTGAAGCAGGTCACCCATGTGCCGTTCCAGTTCCTGCGCATGATCTCGCCGCTGGCCTGGATGCCGATCGCGGTGCTGGCCTTCGCCACCTGGGACGCGGCCATCATCTTCCTGATCGCCATTGCCGCCGTCTGGCCCATCACCTATGCCACCGCGCACGGGGTACAGCGCATCGACCCGATGTGGCTGAAGGTGGGCAACAACCTGGGGGCCAACCCGTACCACACCCTGCGCTACATCGTGATGCCCGCGATCGCGCAGGATGTGTTTGCCGGGATCCGCCTGGCCGTGGGGGTCGCCTGGATCGTGCTGGTCCCGGCGGAATACCTCGGCGTCACCTCGGGGCTGGGCTACGCGATCAACGATGCCCGCGATACCCTGGAGTACGACAAACTGGCCGCCTTCGTGCTGGTGATCGGCATCATCGGCTACATGCTGGACGCCATCTGCGTGCGCCTGATCAAGCGCAGCAGCTACCACGCCGAGGGATAATCCCCACAAGCGGGACCCCATGGGCCCGGCCACCCCGGCCGGGCTCTTTCCCCCATCGGGCAACGCGCATGCAAGCCAACGGTGCGCCGCCCCGCCCCGTCACGAGGCACCAGCACCAAAACGGACCGCGCCGCTACTGCGCCAGACCTGTACAAGCCGCCTTGGGCGCACTGGCAGGGTTTCTGCATATCCCCACCCATGGCCTCGCAACACGCATCCGATTCGACCCCGCCCGACCTCGCCACGCGGGAGCAGGAGATCACCCTGCTGCTGGAGGTCGCCAAACTCATGGGCCGCTCCGGCGACCCGGACGCCGCGATCTACCGCATCCTCGGGATGATGTCGCAGCTGCTGGGCCTCAACCGCGGCCGCGTCCTGCTGCCGGACCCGAACAGCGGACAGCTACGCATCCGCCACGCCTACGGCCTGACCGACGCCGAGCGCGACCGCGGCAGCTACAGCCTGGGCGAAGGCGTCACCGGGCGCGTGATGAAGACCGGCCAGATCGCCCTGATCCAGGACATCGACAACGAGCCCGAATATCTCGCGCGCGCCATCGACCGCTCCACCCTGCCGCAGGAGACCGTCGCCTATATCGCCGTCCCCATCGTGCAGGACGAACACGCCATCGGCGTCCTCGGAGTGCATCGCCTGCGCCGCCGCTCGCGCCAGTTCCAGGACGACCTGAACCTGTTGCGGGTGGTCGCCAGCATGATCGGCCAGGTCTTGCGCATTCACCAGCTGATCGCCGAACGCACCGCCGAACTGGTCTCGGAGAATCGCTATCTGAAGAGCGCCCTGGACACCCAGGGCGGGCAATACGGCATCCTCGGCGAGAGCCCGGCCCTGCGCCATGTCCTGAAGCAGGTCCACCGCATCGCGGACACCCAGGCCACCGTCCTCGTCACCGGGGCCTCCGGCACCGGGAAGGAAAAGATCGCGCGCATGATCCACCGGATCAGCCAGCGCAGCGCCAAGCCGTTCATCTCCATCAACTGCGCCGCGATCCCGGCCGACCTGCTGGAGTCCGAACTGTTCGGCCACGAAAAGGGCGCCTTCACCGGTGCCTCCAGCGCCAAAACCGGCAAGATCGCCCTGGCCGACGGCGGCACGCTGTTCCTGGACGAGATCGGCGACATGCCGGAGGCATTGCAATCGAAGATCCTGCGCGTGCTGCAGGAGCGCGTGGTCCAGCCGATCGGCGGTTCGCGCGATATCCCGGTGGACGTGCGCATCATCGCCGCGACCCACCAGAACCTGCAGGCCGCGGTGAATGCCGGGGAGTTCCGGCTCGACCTGTTCTACCGCCTGAACGTCATCCCGCTGCACATGCCGGCGTTGCGCGACCGCGCCAGCGACATCCGCCTGCTCACCCGTCATTTCCTCGACCGCTACACCCACCTGCACGGCTGGAACGTGGTCGTGGATGACGGCGTCCTGGAGCGCCTGGAGGCCTTCGACTGGCCGGGCAATATCCGGCAACTGGAAAACGTACTCGAGCGGGCCGTGCTGCTGTCCACCGACGGCCGCATCGGCACACCGCTGATTGACGAGATCCTCCACGAGGAGTCCCGCATCAGTCCGTTCGAGCGTGAGCCCCTGGGCTCGCACACCGAGCCCTCGTCGGCAGCGCCCCGCGAAGCCGCGCCGGCGCCCCCTTACGGCGCAGACTGCACCAGCGCGGTGCGCCCCTACCAGCGTGTGCACGCCTCCGAGGCAGAGCGCCTGGCGCGGGCGATCGAGCGGGCGCGCGGGAACAAGACCCGCGCCGCCCTGGAACTCGGGCTGACCCCGCGCCAGCTGCGCTACCGCTTGAAAAAGCTCGGCATCGAAACGACTTAGCGCCGCCCCCGGCGCCAATGGACGATTCGTCCGCATTGCCCGAAATGACGTCAAAGTGTCGGCCGGTCGCGCCCCTGCGGGGGCCCCGCGGCAACCGTTTCCAGCCGTTGGCATGGCACCTGCAAAGACTCTCGACATGCGCGGCAAAGATGCCCGCATCGATTCGAGCCACGAGGAGAGCCGACCATGCCGACCAAGAGTCTTCACGATCCCTTTGACGCCAATGCCGACCTGCGCCATGGCTCCAGCTGCCGCCACGGCCATACCGGCCCCGGGAGCTGCAGTTGCTTCGACACCGCGTCCCCGGACCTGGAAGAAAAACTGGAGCAGCGCGCCACCCATGACCCCGTGCAGGCCGACGCCCACCAGACCGGCGAGGACCTGAGCGACGAGGGCATGATCGACCGCGCCGTGGAAAGCGCCATCGTCCGCGGCATGTTCGGCCACAACGAGATCAACCGTCGCCGCTTCCTGCAGATGCTGGGCGGCGGCACCGTGGCCGCGGCCCTGGGTTCCATCCTGCCGCTGGAGAAGGTGAAGGCCGCGATCAAGGACGGCGGGCCGCTGGAGAAGACCAAGCTGCGCGTCGGCTTCGTGCCGATCACCTGCGCCACCCCGATCATCATGGCCCACCCGATGGGCTTCTACGAGCGCCACGGCCTCGACGTGGACGTGATCAAGACCGCCGGCTGGGCCGTCGCCCGCGACATGTCGCTGTCGGGTGAATACGACGCCTCGCACATGCTCTCGCCGATGCCGCTGTCCATGACCCTGGGCTCGGGCTCCTCGCGCGAGCACTACATCATGCCGGCGGTCGAGAACATCAACGGCCAGGCCATCACCCTGCACAACAAGCACAAGGACAAGCGTGACCCGAAGGACTGGAAGGGCTTCACCTTCGCCGTGCCCTTCGAGTACTCCATGCACAACTTCCTGCTGCGCTACCTGGTCGCCGAGCACGGGCTGGACCCGGATCGCGATATCAGCATCCGCGTCGTCCCGCCGCCGGAGATGGTGGCCAACCTGCGCGCCGAGAACGTCGACGGCTACCTGGCCCCCGACCCGTTCAACCAGCGCGCGGTCTGGGACGGCATCGGCTTCATTCACATGCTGACCAAGGATATCTGGGATGGGCACCCGTGCTGCGCGTTCGCCTGCTCCGCGGCCTGGGCCGACGAGCATCCCAACACCTTCGGGGCCCTGTTCCGCTCGCTGATCGAGGCCACCCAGTACAGCTCGGACATCAACAACCGCGCCGAGATCGCCGAGGCCATCTCCCCGCGCGCTTACCTCAACCAGCCGCAATCGGTGGTCGAACAGGTGCTCACCGGTCGCTACGCCGACGGCCTGGGCAACGTGCAGAACGACCCGCACCGGATCGACTTCGACCCCTTTCCCTGGCACTCGATGGCGACCTGGATCCTCACCCAGATGAAGCGCTGGGGGTACGTGGATCGAGACTTCGACTACAACCGCCTGGCCGAAGACGTCTTCCTGGCCAGCGAATGTGCCGAGGTGATGACCGAGCTGGGCTACGAGGCCCCCAGCGACACGTACAAGAACTTCGAGATCATGGGCAAGGTGTTCGACTACACCGACCCGGAAGGCTATCTCGACAGCTTCGAAATCCGCAGGAGCTAAGCCATGTTGAGCAATCTCAACTTCCGGGCGACCGTCCTGTCGCTGGTGATGCTCGTGGTCTTCCTGGGTGTGTGGCAGCTCGCCACCGCCCCGGAGGTCCTCGCGCCTCAGCAGGGCGAGCTGAGCGAATACGAACGTCTGACCGGTGGCGGTGCTCAGCAGAGTTCGGGCAGCGGCATTCCGGCCCCAACGCAGGTGTTCAGCCACGCCTTCAGCGAACTGAGCAACCCGTTCTACGACGCGGGCCCGAACGACAAGGGCATCGGGATCCAGCTGGCCTACTCGATCTACCGGGTCCTGCTGGGCTTTGCGCTGGCCGCGCTGATCGCCATCCCGCTCGGCTTCGTGATCGGCATGTCGCCACTATTGAACAAGGCGTTCGATCCCTACATCCAGATCCTCAAGCCGATCTCGCCGCTCGCCTGGATGCCGCTCGCCCTGTTCGTGATCCGCGATTCCAACATGTCGGCGATCTTCGTGATCTTCATCTGCTCGATCTGGCCGATGCTGGTCAACACGGCCTACGGCGTCGCCTCGGTGCGCAATGACTGGCTGAACGTGGCGAAGACCCACGAGCTATCCAACCTGCGGACGGCCTTCACGGTGATCCTGCCCGCCGCGGCCCCGACCATCCTGACCGGCATGCGCATCTCCATCGGCATTGCCTGGCTGGTCATCGTCGCCGCCGAGATGCTCGTGGGCGGCACCGGCATCGGCTACTACATCTGGAACGAGTGGAACAACCTCGATCTCGCCAGCGTGATCTTCGCGATCATCATGATCGGCATTGTCGGCTTCCTGCTGGATGCCTCCCTCGCCCAGGCCACCAAACTCGTGCGCTACGCCGACTGAGTCGGCGCAGCCCAACCAGGAGTACAACCATGAGCAAGGGATTCCTCGAAATCGAGAACCTGAGCCAGCGTTTCCCGCAGCCCGACTCGAACGACCTGATGACGGTGTTCGAGGGGGTCGACCTGGACATCGAAAAGGGCGAATTCGTCTGCCTGATCGGTCACTCCGGCTGCGGCAAGTCCACCATCCTCAACGTGCTCGCCGGCCTGGCCACCCCCACCGACGGCAACGTGATCATGGACAACAAGGAGATCAAGGGCCCGAGCCTCGACCAGGGCGTGATCTTCCAGAACCACAGCCTGCTGCCCTGGCTGTCGGCCCGCGACAACGTGATGTTCGCGGTGCGCGCCCGCTGGCCGCACTGGAGCAAGGCCAAGCGCCGCGAACACGCGGAGAAGTATCTGCACATGGTGGGCCTGGATCATGCGATGGACCGCAAGCCCGCTCAGCTCTCCGGGGGCATGCGCCAGCGCGTCGGGATTGCCCGCGCCTTTGCCATTGAACCCAAGCTGCTGCTGATGGACGAGCCGTTCGGGGCCCTGGACGCCCTGACCCGCGGCGTCATCCAGGAAGAACTCCTGAAGATCTGGTCGGAGACCCACCAGACCGTGTTCATGATCACCCACGACGTGGACGAGGCGATCCTGCTGGCCGACCGCGTGCTGCTGATGACCAACGGTCCGCATGCCCAGGTCGCCGAGTCGGTCAAGATCGACATCCCGCGCCCGCGGAAACGGGCCACCCTGCATCAGGAGGAGGCCTACTACCCGATCCGCAACCACCTGGTGGACTTCCTGGTGGACGGCGCCAAGGCGATGTCCGCGAAGGCGCAGGAGGCGGCCGCCCGCGGCGAAAATCCGCGCCACCGTCCGCGCATCGTCAACCCGGCCCGGCCCGAGGCCGATCCCGAACCCGGCCCGCGCATGGTCCGCGCGGTCTGAACCCTTTCCTCTATCCCTTTCAAGGAGCACACGATGAGTCTCAGCAAGAGCGCCATGACCACCACCATCCTCGAGGCGAAAGAGAACCGCGGCACCACCTGGGCCGCGATCGCCGAGGCCACCGGGTTGCACGAGGTCTATGTGACCTCCGCCTGCTACGGCATGAATCACCTGGAGAGCGACCAGGCCGACAAACTGGCCACTTTCCTGGGGCTTGGCCCGGAAGTCGCCCAGGCCCTGCAGGTCTTCCCGCACAAGGACTGGGACAAGACCATCCCGACCGACCCGGTGCTCTACCGCTTCTACGAGGCCATCAACGTCTACGGCGACACCATGAAGGCCCTGATCCACGAGAAGTTCGGTGACGGCATCATGAGCGCGATCGACTTCACCATGGACATCGACAAGGTCGAGGACCCCAAGGGCGACCGCGTCAAAATCACCTGGAACGGCAAGTTCCTGCCGTACAAGAGCTGGTAACTCTCTGACCCGACGCCCTTCTACCGAAAACAAAAAAGGCCTGCGAAAGCAGGCCTTTTTCAGGTGTTTGGTGGAGCGGAGGAGGATCGAACTCCCGACCTTCGCATTGCGAACGCGACGCTCTCCCAGCTGAGCTACCGCCCCAAACAGGACGCGCATTCTAGCAACTCCACCGGGTGGCGGGAAGCCCCGTCCGCGCAACTTTCGCTTCAGCGTACGGCCCGCGAAATCGCCTTTTCGAGCGACACGTCACGGAAGCCGGGGCTGGACTGGGTCTAGGATTGAGGCATGTCCGTCAGTCACCTCCAGCACCCAGGGAAACACGGATCCATGTACACGCTCGCGTTGGCACCCCAGGTTTTCCGAGACAAGGCGCGGTCCGCAGCCGGTAGTGATTCTACCGGCCCGTTTTTGATGGATGCGGGCCGCAATGCAGGATCGGGGAACCTGGGGTGCCAACCCCGAAGGGGCTCGGCCGCCCGTTGTGACCAAAAACGGGCGCGCGCACGGCGTTGCGGCTCCCTTGTGCAGAATGACTGCACCGCAGTCACCGCGCCTTGTTCGCACGCAAAAGCGACTCGAGCGCGAGCGTGTACATGGATCCGTGTTTCCCTAGGGGCGTCCGGCCTCGGCTCGCACTCCCCCAATCCAGCCGCGGGACGGCCCGCCGCCGGCTGGATATACTACCCCGCATGAGCTTGACCGTTCGCATCCTGGGCGCCAGCGGCGGGATCGGCCCGGGCCGGCGCACCACGTCGATCCTTATCGATGACGATGTCCTGATCGATGCCGGCAGCGGCGTCGGGGACCTGAGCCTGGACGAACTCCGCCGCATTCGCCACGTGTTCCTGACCCACTCGCATCTGGATCACATCGCCTTCCTCCCGATGCTGGCGGACATGGTCTACAGCGCGGATGCCACGCCCATTCACGTCCACGGCCTGCCCGCCACGCTGAAGGCCCTGTGCGATCACGTGTTCAACTGGGTGATCTGGCCGGACTTCACCCGCCTGCCCCGCCCCGACCAGCCCCTGATCCGGCTGGAGACCGTGCAGCCAGGACAGAGCATCGCGGTGGATCAGCGCGAGATTTGCGTGCTGCCGGCGCGCCACACCGTTCCCGCGGTTGGCTACAGCGTCACCAACGACGACGGCGCAGCCTTTGCCTTCAGCGGCGACACCACCTCCTCGCACCAGCTCTGGCCGGCCCTGAACGCCCTGCCCAATCTCGACCTGCTGATGATCGAGACCGGCCTCCCGGACGAGATGGAGGGCATGGCCGACCTCGCCAAGCACTACACCCCGCAGCACCTGGGGGAGGATCTCGCCATGCTGGAGCATCGCCCGCGGATCGCCATCACCCACCTCAAGCCCGGCCATGAACAGGCCATCCGCCAGCAGCTGGCCCGCTCCCCTCACCACGACGGCATGATCTTCCTGCACGGCGACGAGCGCTTCGTACTCGGCACCTGAAGCATGGCACACAGTGCGCAGACACACGGGCCACGGCCCTTCGTGTCTGCACCACCCGATATCCGCAGGTTCACATGCCTGTAACATGGCTGTTATCTAATGCCGACCAGGCAATCACGAGACGGGACCATGGCCACTCGAATTCTGCTGGTGGAGGATGACGTCGCAATCCGCGAAATGCTGCAGCTGCCGTTCCAGAAGGCAGGCTACGAGGTGCGCGAGGCCGGCGACGTGCGTAACGCCAAATCCCTCCTGCTGGAAGACCCGCCGGACCTGATCCTGCTGGACTGGATGCTGCCCGACATCAGCGGCATCGACTGGGCCCGCACCCTGAAGGCCAGCCCGGTCACCAAGGACATCCCGCTGATCATGCTGACCGCGCGCGGCGAGGAAGAGGACCGCGTGCGCGGCCTGGATGTCGGCGCCGACGACTACGTAACCAAACCGTTCTCGCCGCGCGAGCTGGTCGCGCGCATGAAGGCGGTGCTGCGACGCACCTCGCCCACTACCAGCGAGGAACCGGTCGAGATCGAGGGCCTGCGCCTGGATCCGGTCTCGCACCGCATCACCGGCAATGGCGAACCCATCAGCATGGGCCCCACGGAATACAACCTTCTGCACTTCTTCATGACCCACCAGGACCGCGTGTTCAGCCGCGAACAGCTTCTGGACAAAGTCTGGGGCACCAACGTGTACGTCGAGGAACGCACGGTAGACGTACACATCCGCCGCCTGCGCAAGGCGCTGGCCGACACCGGCCATGATCACCTGGTGCAGACCGTGCGCGGTTCGGGGTACCGTTTCTCGCAACACCCCTGACCTTCGGCGGTCCCCGTGCAGCCCCGCAAGACCTGGCCCGACATCCTCATTACCAGCCTGCTGATCGCGCTGCCGATCCTGGCGCTTGGCTGGGCAACCGGCCAGTTCTGGCCCACGGTGGCCTTCCTGCTGGGCGCGGCCCTGGCCTGGAATATCGCCAACCTGCTGTGGCTGGAGACCTGGCTGCGCCGTGGCGGGCGCGCCGAGCCCCCCGATGTGCGTGGGCTCTGGGGCGTGATCTTCGATCAGCTCTACCGCCGCCGCAAACGCCACGAGAATCGGGTGCATCGGCTGCGCCAGCTCCTGGAACGCTACCGCGACTCGGCCCGCGCGATGCCCGACGCGGTCGTGGTCCTCAACGACGACCTGCGCATCGAGTGGATCAACGATATGGCTTGCCAGCTGCTCGGGCTCGAGTGGCCGCGTGACGAGGGCCAGCGCATCACCCACCTGCTGCGCCACCCGGAATTCCTCACCTTCATGGAACGCGCCCGCGAGTCGCTGGCGCGGGTCACCGTGCCGTCGCCGCTGGATGACGAGCGCCAGCTGGAGATGCGCATGCTCCCCTACGGCGATGCGCAGTACCTCCTCCTGGCGCGCGACACCACTCACCTGCACCGGCTGGAGGTGATGCGCCGCGACTTCATCGCGAATGTCTCGCACGAGCTGCGCACGCCGCTGACCGTGCTCTACGGCGTTACCGAGACACTGGAAGACGCACTGGAGGACCAGCCGGAACTGACCCGCTCGGTGCAGATGCTGCGCGAACAGTCGGAACGCATGAAGCTGCTGGTGGACGACCTGCTACTGCTCTCGCGCCTGGAAACCGGCGAAACCACCGGCCCGCAGGACTGGTTCAACCCGCTACCGATGCTGCAGAAACTGACCGAGGAGGCACGGCTGCTGTCGGGCACGGAGGCCCATCGGATCGTCCTTGACGCCGACCCCACGCTGGAATTCCGGGGGAATTCGGACGAGCTGCGTTCCGCCTGCGCGAACCTGATGTTCAATGCGGTCAAGTACACCCCCGGCGGGACCACAATCACCCTGAAATGGCGAGCCGATCCTGACGGTGCGCGCCTGATCGTCGACGACACCGGCCCCGGCATCGCCAGCCATCACCTCGGTCGGCTGACCGAACGCTTCTACCGGGTCGACGCCGGACGCACTCAGTCCCGCGGCGGCACCGGACTGGGGCTTGCCATCGTCAAGCACGTCCTTGCCCGCCACGACGGCCACCTCGCGATCGAGAGCCAGGTCGGCCAGGGCAGCCGCTTCACCTGCCTGTTCCCTCTGAGCCGCATTCGCCACGCCGAAGCCGCCGACCGGTCCAGCCAGGAAGACCCGGCGGGCGCCTGACGAGCATCCACAAGGTTCACGGTCCCGGGCCATCCGGACCGATTGCCGCGTCGCTGCGCTCCTCGCAATGACTGCTACAGCAACCCGTCATTGCGAGCGCAGCGAAGCAATCTACCGGGCATAGCCCGGGTCTGGCCGGACCCACATCCCCGATCGCCGCGCTGCCGCAGTAGCCCGCCACATGTCACACCGCTGTCATGTTGCCGTCACGCAACTGCAAGCAAGCCTCCCGATAATCCCGCATCAAGGACCGACCGATCGGCTCCGAACAAACCTCAAAGCAAGCACCAGGGAGTACACCCATGCTGTTCAAGCGCACGATTCTCGCCGCCGCCGCGGCCGCCGCCCTCGCCATCACCCCGGCGATGGCCGATGTCGACCCCAACCTGCCGGCCTATCAGGCTGTCAGCGGGATCTCCGGCAACCTGTCCAGCGAAGGCTCGGACACCCTGAACAACCTGATGGCGCTGTGGGCCGAGGAGTTCCAGGACTTCTACCCGAACGTCAACATCCAGATCCAGGGCGCCGGCACCTCCACCGCCCCGCCCGCCCTGACCGAAGGCACCGCAGACTTCGGCCCGATGTCCCGCCAGCCGCGCGACAGCGAGCAGGCCGCGTTCGAAGAGCGTCACGGCTACGAGATGACCCTGGTGCCGGTCGCCATCGACTCCATCGCGGTCTACGTCAACCGTGACAACCCGATCGAGGGCATGTCCATCGCCGACGTGGATGCGGTGTTCTCCTCGACTCGCCGCTGCGGCGGTGCCGAGGACATCACCCGCTGGGGCCAGCTGGGTCTGGAAGGCTCCTGGGCCAACCGCGACATCACCATCTACGGTCGTAACGCGGTCTCCGGTACCTACGGCTACTTCCGTCAGCACGCCCTGTGTGACGGCGACTTCAAGAACGCCGTGAACGAGCAGCCCGGTTCCGCCTCCGTGGTCCAGGGGGTCGCCGAGTCCCTGAACGGCATCGGCTACTCCGGCATCGGCTACCTGACCTCCGGCGTGCGCACCGTTGCCCTGGGCGAGAACGAAGGCGAATACTTCGAGCCGACCGCCGAGAACGCCGCGTCTGGCGACTACCCGCTGTCCCGCTTCCTGTACGTCGCGGTCAACAAGCACCCGGAAGACGGTCTCGCCCCGCGCCAGGCCGAGTTCCTGAAGATGGTGCTGTCCAAGGAAGGCCAGGAAGTGGTCGTGCGTGACGGCTTCGTGCCGCTGCCCGAGACCGTCGCCCAGCGCCAGCGCGAAGCCCTCGGCCTCGAGTAAACACTGCCACAGGAGTCTGCCGGCGGGGCTTCACCCCCAAGGCCGCTCCCACCGCGATCATCGGCCGCGGCCGAGACCGCACAAGGCCCGGACTCCGTCCGGGCCTTTTTTTGTGCCGCCAAGCCTTCCCATTGGCGTTCAAACGGCTGTCACGTAGCTGTCACCGTTCTGTCACGAAGCGCCCGTAGCATGCACGCCATCTCAAGCCTTCCGCCTGCCGACCCTCAGGGGAATCCCGAATGTCCGGACCTCATGCGATCTCCACCCTTGGCCGCTTCCAGCGCTGGCGCCGCGCCAAGGACACCTCGGCGCGCTACCTGATCGGCTTTTTCGGCGTCGCGGTGGTCGGTGCGCTA
The DNA here is from genome assembly GCF_000377405.1 of Thioalkalivibrio sp. ALE31. GTDB lineage: Bacteria > Pseudomonadota > Gammaproteobacteria > Ectothiorhodospirales > Ectothiorhodospiraceae > Thioalkalivibrio. Next base: position 63,202 of record NZ_KB905025.1, read on the forward strand.
ACTCTGATGTTCGTCTACCTGCTGAGCGAGACGCTGCCCATGTTCCTGGGCGCGGAGCTCGAGGAACAGACCCAGTACAGCGCCCCCGGCGGCGCCGACACGGGGACCGTCCACCTGGCCGTCAACCGCCACCGGGAAATGGCCGTGCGCCTGACCGAGGACCGGCGGGCCATCTTCTTCCGCCCGGAAAGCGGCGAGATCGTGCAGGAACAGTCACTGCCGATCCCCGACGATGCCCGGGTCACCAGCTTCACGGCCGCCGAACCGCGCACCCGACTGGTCGCGATCGGACTGGACAATGGTCAGGTCCTCGCCATCGAGTACGAGTACAACGAACGCTTCACACCCGAAGGCCGCGCCTATGATCCCGGCCTGGTCTATCCCCTGGGGGACGAAAGCTCCTCCCTTCTCGATGTCGATGGCGACGGCCAGGCCATCGACGTCGTCGGCATCCAGCGCGGCTCCAGCGGCGTCCGCGTCGCCGCGGCCACAGCCGATGGCCGCCTGCGTCTGGTGAACTTCGAGGAACGCACCTCGATGATGACCGGCGAGGTCGAAGTTCGCCGCTCCGCCCACGACCTGCCGTCCCTGCCGGATGGCGCCACCCCGTCGCGCATCCTGCTGGACATCACCGGGCGCAACATGCTGGTGGGTGACAATCAGGGCCGACTCCACTACTACGACATCTCCAACCCCCGCAATGCCCAGCGTATCGATACCCGTCGCGTGGTCGAGGGCGAGGACGCCGAGGTCACCTCGCTGGAGTATCTGCTGGGTACGGTCTCGGTGATGGTTGGCGGGTCGGACGGCTCCGTGACGCAGTACATGCTGGTGCGCGACGACGACAACGTGAACCGGATTACCCGGGTACGCGAGTTTCCCCGTCACGCGGCTGCCGTGACCAATACCCAACCGGAATATATCCGCAAGGGCTTCGCCACCGCGGACGCCAGTGGCGCCCTGGCCATCCACTACCCCACCTCGCAGCGCACGCTGGTCCAGCATCAGGTCGGCACCACGCCCCTGCATCGGGTCTACATGGACCCGCGCAACCGGCTCCTGGTCGCGATCGACACCGACGAGACCTGGACCCTGCACCGCCTGTCGAACCCGCACCCGGAGGTCTCGCTCCACGTGCTGTGGCAGAAGGTCTGGTACGAGGGCCGTTCCAGCGGTGACTACGTCTGGCAGTCGTCCTCCGCAACCGACGAGTTCGAACCGAAGTTCTCGCTGGTGCCGCTGACCCTGGGCACGGTCAAGGCCGCCTTCTACGCGATGCTGTTCGCCACCCCGCTGGCGATCATGGGGGCGATCTACAGCGCCTACTTCATGTCCAGCCGCATGCGCAGCCTGACCAAGCCCAGCATCGAGCTGATGGAGGCCCTGCCGACCGTCATCCTCGGCTTCCTCGCCGGGCTCTGGCTGGCCCCGTACATCGAATCCAACCTGCCGGCGGTCGCCAGCATCCTGATCCTGATGCCCCTGATGATGCTGGTGGTCGCCTTCGTCTGGACGCGGCTGCTGCCGGAGGGCGTGCGCCGCGTGATCCCGGCCGGCTGGGAGGCCGCCGTGCTGATCCCGGTGGTGATCCTGGTGGGCTGGTTCTCCGCGTCGATGAGCCCCCTGATCGAGGTCTGGCTGTTCAACGGCGACGCCCGCCAGTGGCTGACCGATGCTGGCTACACCTACGACCAGCGCAACGCCCTGGTCATCGGTATCGCCATGGGCTTCGCAGTGATCCCGACCATCTACTCGATCTCCGAGGACGCGGTCTTCAACGTGCCCAAGCACCTGACCCAGGGCTCGCTGGCGCTGGGGGCGACCCCGTGGCAGACGGTGGTACGCGTGGTGCTGCTGACCGCCAGCCCGGGGATCTTCTCGGCGGTGATGATCGGCTTCGGCCGCGCCGTGGGCGAGACCATGATCGTGCTGATGGCCACCGGCAACTCGCCGGTCGTGAACTTCAACATCTTCGAGGGCATGCGCACGCTCTCCGCCAACATCGCGGTAGAGATGCCCGAGACCGCGGTGGGCGGCACGCACTACCGCATCCTGTTCCTCGCCGCCCTGGTGCTGTTCGCGCTGACCTTCTTCGTGAACACGGTCGCCGAGATCGTGCGCCAGCGCCTGCGCAACAAGTACAGCTCCCTCTAAACCGCACCGACGACAGGCTCCGATCCGATGAATAAATGGTTCAAAACGGGCACCCCCTGGATCTGGCTCAACGCGGGCGCCGTGGCGGTGTCGCTGACGATGGTCTTCGGGCTGATCATGATGATCGCGGTCAACGGCCTGTCGTTCTTCTGGCCCTCGAATATCATCGAGTTCGAGTACCAGACCACCGAACAGAGCGAGCCCGTCCGGGTGATGGGCGAGCTTTCACGCTCCGAGACCATGACCGCCCAGGCCATGCGCGAGACCGGCTTCGATGTCCCGGAAGGCCAGGAGATCGTGGTCCGCCACCTGATCAAGCGCGGCAACCGCGACCTCGATTCGCGCGACTTCCGCTGGTACATCGAAGACTTCATGTCCGAATGGGAACGCCCGCGCGATGCCGTGGCCCTGGAGCGCCTGCAGTGGGGCAACTTCTACGGCTACATCCGCGAGTTCCGAGTGGACGACGAGGTGGTGGCCGAGGGCAGCGCGGCCCGCGAGGCCTTCGAGGCGCGCATCCCGGAAACCCGCTCCCTGGTGCAGAAGATCGAGCGCATCGAGCGCATCGAGATCGGCCGTATCAACCACGCGCTGGAACAGGTCCGCCTGGCCGAACGCGGCCTGGAGCGCGACACCGCGCTTTCCGACGCGGAACGTTCCGAACGCCATGAGGCCCTGCAGGCCGAGCGCGAGGCACTGGATGCGGAGTACAGCGAACTTGAGGCCGAGCGCAACCGCCTGCGCCAGGAGGTCGCCCGCTACGCGCTCACCCTGCAGACCGCCGATGGCCAGCGCTCCAGCATCAGCCTGTCCCAGATCGTGAACGCCTGGTGGCCGAACGATATGGGCACCGTGCAGAAGCTCGGCCACTACGTGGTCAACTTCTGGGACTTCATGACCGGCTTCCCGCGCGAGGCGAACACCGAGGGCGGCATCCTGCCGGCGATCTTCGGCACCGTGCTGATGGTGCTGCTGATGTCCATCGTGGTGACCCCGTTCGGCGTGCTGGCCGCCATCTACCTGCGCGAATACGCCAAGCAGGGGCCGCTGGTGCGCACTATCCGCATCTCGGTGAACAACCTCGCCGGGGTCCCCTCCATCGTGTTCGGCGTGTTTGGCCTGGGCTTCTTCGTCTACCTGATCGGCGGCAACATCGACCAGGTCTTCTTCCAGGACGCCCTGCCCTCGCCGACCTTCGGCTCGCCGGCGATCATCTGGGCCTCGCTGACCCTCGCCCTGCTGACCTTGCCCGTGGTGATCGTGTCCACCGAGGAAGGCCTGACCCGCATCGGCAGCAGCATCCGCCATGGCTCGCTGGCCCTCGGGGCCACCAAGGCCGAGACGCTATGGCGGCTGATCGTGCCGCTGTCCGCCCCCGCCATGATGACCGGCCTGATCCTGGCGGTGGCGCGTGCCGCCGGCGAGGTGGCCCCCCTGATGCTGGTTGGCGTGGTCAAGCTGGCGCCCAACCTCCCGGTGGACGGCAACTTCCCGTATCTCCACCTGGACCGCGCCTTCATGCACCTCGGTTACCACATCTACGACGTCGGCTTCAAAAGTCCGAATGTCGAGGCCGGCCGGCCACTGGTCTACGCGACCGCGCTGGTCCTGGTGCTGCTGATCATCGTGCTCAACCTCACGGCGATCTCCATCCGCAACCACCTGCGCGAAAAGTACCGCGCCGACAGCGACTGAGACGCGCCATGCACAACGTCTCTCTCAGGCACGGTCATTGCGAGGCCCCGCAGGGGCCGCGGCAACCTCGCGACGCAACCCCGACGTTCGCTCCAGTCGCCTGCGGCGTCCGTCACAGAGATCGCCACGGCGCTGCGCGCCTCCCCATGACGCCTGGCTTCTCCCGTCATTGCGAGGGTCCGCAGGACCCGTGGCACAAAAGCGCGAAGCGCGTTGAACGGCCGCAGGCCGGCCCGAAGGGCGAGCGCAGCGAGTTATCTCCCGACGCAACCCCGATGCCTGCCCCGGGCCGCGTCGGCGCCGACCACGCCGATCGCCACGCGCCTGCGGCGCTCGCGATGACGGTGCTTTTCCGGACCGCCGCCGCACGCTTCGTGCCGACGCGATGTGTCGAACCCTATTCCCCATGGAGTACCCGAAATGAGTGACACCCAGACCCACGCCGTCAACGTGGCCCAGAACAACCAGGCCCCGCGCGGCCTGAACCTCGACCGCGAGGACATCTGCCTGACCGCGGAGGACCTCAGTCTCTATTACGGCGAGGACCAGGCACTCAAGGGCCTCGACATCCGCATCCCGAAGAACCGCATCACCGCGTTCATCGGGCCGTCCGGCTGCGGCAAGTCCACGTTCCTGCGCTGCTTCAACCGCATGAACGACCTGATCGATTCCGTGCGCATCGAGGGCACGATCCGCCTGGACGGCGCGGACATCTACGACAAGACCGTGGATATCCCCGAACTGCGCCGGCGCGTTGGCATGGTGTTCCAGAAGCCGAACCCGTTCCCCAAGTCGATCTACGAGAACGTGGCCTACGGCCTGCGCCTGCAGGGGGTCAAGAACCGGCGCCGGCTGGACGAGGTAGTCGAGAAATCGCTCAAGCGCGCGGCGCTGTGGGACGAGGTCAAGGACCGCCTGCACGAGAACGCCTTCGGCCTGTCCGGCGGCCAGCAGCAGCGCCTGGTGATCGCCCGCGCGATCGCGATCGACCCCGAGGTGCTGCTGCTGGACGAGCCCTGCTCCGCGCTGGACCCGCTGGCCACGCTTAAGATCGAGGAGCTGATGATCGAGCTGAAGAAGGACTACACGCTGGTCATCGTCACCCACAACATGCAGCAGGCCGCGCGCGTATCCGACTACACCGCCTTCATGTATATGGGCGAGCTGATCGAATACGCCGACACCGACACCCTGTTCACCTCGCCCGCGAAAAAGCAGACCGAGGACTACATCACCGGCCGCTTCGGCTGACGTCGCGACCGCAAGGGGATACCACAATGGACAAGAGCTTCTTCAAACAGCACATCTCGCAGCAGTTCAACGCCGAGCTGGAGGACATCATCAAGCAGGTGATGGCCATGGGCGGCCTGGTCGAACAGCAGCTCGCCGATGCTGTCCACGCGATGGTCGAGGGGGATGTCGAACTCGCCGAAAAGGTGATGACCTCGGACTACCAGATCAACGCCAAGGAGGTCGAGATCGACGAGGAATGCACCCACATCCTCGCGCGGCGCCAGCCAACCGCGTCGGACCTGCGCCTGGTGATCGCGGTGATCAAGACCATCACCGACCTGGAACGCATGGGCGACGAGGCCGAGCGCGTCGGCCGCATGGGCCTGCACCTGCTGGACGCGGACCGCAACAGCGCCCCGATGGCGGACATCGCCAGCATGGGCGAACACGCCCGCGAGATGACGCGCGGCGCTCTCGATGCCTTCGCCCGTATGGATGTTGAACAGGCCGTGCGTGTGGCGCAGCAGGACATCCAGATCGACAGCCTGTACGAGATCATCACCCAGAAGCTGATGAAACAGATGACCGCCTCGCCCGATTCGGTCCCGCGCCTGATGGACATCATCTGGGCCACGCGCTCCCTGGAACGCATCGGCGACCGCGCCCGCAACATCTGCGAATACGTCGTCTACTTCGTCAAGGGCAAGGACGTGCGCCACACCAGCTACGACCAGATGGCCGAAGAGGCCACCGGCGACCGCCACTGAGCCAGGTCCCGTCGCACCCGGGACACGGTCGTTTGCGTCCCGGTCCGGTGCCCGCTTCAATGGGGGCATGCGCAGCTACAGCCTCCTCAAGTCGTTCGCATCCCGCTCCGGGGGGCTCGTCGCCCTGTGCCTGTGCATCCTGAGCGCGATGCCGGCGCTGGCCGCGAACCCGCTCGGCGCACCCGAAGTGGCGCCCGAGGGAGAACCCTCGGCCGCCGTACTCGAGATGCTGGAGCGCGACGAACGCCCCGCCGGCGTGGTCTTCGAGATCATCGAGAATGACCGCGCGGCACTCGCCGCGCTGCTTCCCGAGATCCGCGCGAACATCGCCCGGCTGCGCGAAGACGACCCGGATTTCCCGGTGGCCATCGTCGCCCACGGCGCGGAGCAGTTCACCCTCACCCGCGGCGAGGCCGGCCAGCACCCCGGCCTGCACGCCGAGGTCGAGGCACTGGTGCGCGACGAAGACGTAAGCGTCGCCGTCTGTGGCACCTTCGCAGACTGGCGCGGCATCGAGGCCGACGCCTTCGCCGACTTCGTGGAGGTCGCCGATCTGGCCCCGGATCGCCTCGACGACTACCGCGCGCTCGGCTTCGAGATCATCCGCCTGCGCCCCTCCCTGCTCGACGCCCCCGAACAGGACCCCTGGCAGTTCGACTTCGGCACCCCCTGACCTGCCGCTTGCAAGACCTTTTTCACCACGAAGGGCACGAAGGCACGAAGAAGGGCCAGGTCAAAGTCAAAGGCAGTTCACAGGAAGGCTGGAAGATGCGAAGGATGGATCGGCCAGAACCGGCCGGAACCCGGCAAACGCACCGGGCAACCCCCTGTGGGAGCGGGCTTGCCCGCGAAGCCCCCGCCCGCGCCCACTCAGCCACCGGCCTTCAAAACACCCCTCCCCGCCGGGCCCTGCCAGACCCATTACCCGATCCATATCTCTTCCAATCTTCCCCTCTTCCTGTAAATCGATTCTCCGCCCTTGACCCGCCCCTTCTTCGTGCCTTCGTGCGCTTCGTGGTGAATCCGCCCTTAAACCGCCCTTGAAGCAGCATGACTAACACTCCGGCCGTCGGGATGCTGTAACGCCGTCGGGCTCCTGTGGCATGCTTCCCGCATGCGATTCCTGATCCGAACCTTCTTCCGTGGCGTGCGCCTGATCCTGACCCCGTTCATGCTGATCGGGGAGCGCGTCTCGCGCCCGCGCGGCATCGAGCGCGACCCGGCCGAACAGGCCCGGGTCGACGAGCAAACCCGCCATCTGGCCCTCTATCACTTCCCGGCCTGCCCGTTCTGCATCAAGGCCCGACGCGCCATGCAGCGGCTTTCGCTGGACATCGAACTGCGCAACGCCCAGGCCGCCGGGCCCTGGCGCGAGGAGCTGCAGAACGAGGGCGGGCGCCTTCAGGTACCCTGCCTGCGCATCGAGGAAGACGACCACTCGGTGCGCTGGCTGTACGAATCCGACGCGATCATCCGTTACCTGCGCGAGCGCTTCGATCCGCAACAGGCCGCGCCGGCCGCCGCCACCGACGCCCCGCCGCGTTCCTGACCCGGAGCGACAGCCGAAGACCATGTATCACTCCATCCGTCGTTCCCTGCTCGCGCTCCTGCTGACCCTGCCATTCGCGGCGGCCAGCGCCGCTTCGCCGATCTTTGACGCCCACCTGCACTACCGGCCGGCCGAGGCCGCACACTTCGGCATTAGCGACGTCGCGCGTACCCTGGCCGCCAACGAGGTGCGCAGCGCCATCGTCATGGCCCCCGAAGACGATCTGATCCGCCGCCTCAAGGCCGGGTCCGATACGCGCATCGTGCCGTTCCTGGAGGTTTCGCAGCGGCTGGGCAAGAAGATGGACTGGATGCATGTCGAGGATCTCGGCGACCGCGTCGCCCGCATGCTCGATGAATCCGACGTGAAATGGCGCGGCCTGGGCGAGTTCCATATCCTGGCGGATGACCGCTTCGCCCCCGGTTTCGAGCAGCTGCTGGACCTGGCCGTGGCGCGCGACCTCACCATCATGATCCACGGGGACCCCGCCGTAATCGACCACGCCTACGCGACCCATCCCGAGGTCCGCATCCTCTGGGCCCATGCCGGCAGCTACGCGTACCCGCCGCTGGTGCAGGACTACCTCGAACGCCACCCGCGCATGAACATGGACCTGTCCATGCGCAACCCGCGCATCAATCCCGGCGGCCAGATCGACGACGCCTGGTTCGAGCTCTTCCTGGCCCACCCCGACCGCTTCATGATCGGCGTGGACACCTTCACGCGCACCCGCTGGGAACAGTACACGCGCCTGAAGGACGAGACCCGCGCCTGGCTGGAACAACTCCCCGAGGACGTCGCCCGCGCGATCGCATGGGAGAACGGCGAAAGGCTCTTTCCCGCCCAGTAAGGGCCTGGATTCACCACGAAGCGCACGAAGGCACGAAGAAAGGCCAGGACAAGGGCGGTTCACAGGAAGACCGGAAGATTCGAAGGATGAATCGGCTAAAACCGCCCGGGGCCTGGCCGACGCCGTGACCCGTCCAGCCCGCCGGCCGAGCCCCCTGTGGGAGCGGGCTCGCCCGCGAAGCCCCCGCCCGCGTCCGCTCGAGCACCAGCCCTCCAACCAACCCTCCCCGTCAGACCGTGCCCGATCCATTACCCCATCAATCTCGCTTCCAATCTTCCCCGCTTCCTGTAGACCGGTTTTCGCCATCGAACCAGCCCTTCTTCGTGCCTTCGTGCACTTCGTGGTGAATCAAGCCGTTCAACCACACACGCATGAAAAAGCCCGCCACCCCAAAAGGATGGCGGGCTCGGCTCCCGGAACCTGATCGTGATCAGACCTTGAACTGACCCACGCGCTGCTGCTGCTCGGAGGCCAGCTTGGACAGCTCCTCGGACGCATTGCGGATCTGCTCCGAACCCGACGCGGTCTGATCCAGCACCTCGGTGATGTTGGCCACGTTGCGGTTGATCTCCTCGGCCACCGTGGACTGCTCCTCGGCGGCGCTGGCGATCTGCGTGTTCATGTCGCTGATGCGGGTGACGGATTGCGTGATCGCGACCAGCGACTCGCCGGCCAGGTTCACCTGCTCCACGCTCTCGTGGGCCTTGGCACGACCGTCTTCCATCGCCTGCACCGCCTCGCGCGTGCCGGTCTGGACCCGCTCGATCATCTGCTGGATCTCGTGGGTCGAGTCCTGAGTGCGGCTGGCCAGCGTGCGCACCTCGTCCGCGACCACCGCGAAGCCGCGGCCCTGCTCGCCGGCGCGGGCGGCCTCGATCGCCGCGTTCAGCGCCAGCAGGTTGGTCTGATCGGCAATGTCGCCGATCACCTCTAGGACCTTGTTGATCTCCTCGGCGTCCTGCGACAGACGACTGACCACCTCGGCGGCGCTGTCCACCTGAGTGGACAGGCCATTGATCGCGGTGACCGTCTTCTGCACCACCTGCTGGCCGGCGTTCGCATCCTGATCGGTGGTCTGCGCGGCGGCGGCGGCGTCCGCCGCATTCCGGGCCACTTCCTGCACGGTGGCCGTCATCTCGTTCATCGCGGTGGCGACCTGGTCGGTCTCCGCCTTCTGGCGGCGGACCTGCTCGTTGGTCTCCTCGCTGGTCGCGGACAGCTCGTTGGCCGCGGCCGCTACCTGGTCGGAACCGGCCGCCACCTGCTGGATCAGCACCCGGATCTTCTCCACGAAGTTATTGAAAGCGATGGAGAGATCCCCCAGCTCGTTCTTGCCGGATACCTTCAGCTGACGCGTCAGGTCCCCTTCGCCACTAGCGATGTCGTTCAGACGGTCCACGGTCTGGCACAACGGCCGCACGATGCTGCGCGTCAGGAACCAGGCCAGCAGCGCGCCCAGGACCACAGCAATCACGCCGACCATCACCACGGTACCTGTGGCATTGCGCGCCATGTCGACATAGGCACTGCGATCGACCATCAGCTCGAGGACGCCCACCGCGTCCCCGGAGAAGTCCATCACCGGCCGCGCGATCACCGCCATCGGCTTGCCCTGGTAGGTCACGTTGCGCACGTGTCGCTCGCCACCGAGCACCTCGCGCATCTCGGCGGCGCTGAAGGTGGCCTCGCCATCGATGGTGCCGCCAAAGCGGCTGAAACGTCCGTCGTCCCGCAGGTACAGCGCGACCGGCGCCCCCAGCTCCTCGGTAAACTGCTCGAAGAAGGGATCACCGAAGGACAGGCCAAACTCCACCGAGCCCACGTGCTCACCGTTACGGGCGATCGGCACGACACCTCGAATCCCGAGGCCCGCCACACCCTCTTCCAGACCGGAGATCGGCGCCTGATTGTTGTTGGTATCGACCACGGTCTGGCGGAAGCCGGACAGGTCGTCATCGTAGCGGTCCGGACGATGCACGCGCAGGAAGGATGTCGCCGGCGGCGTATGGAACTGGTACTGGCGCACTCCGTAGTCCGTGCTCAGCGACTCGAAGGTCGGCACCGTCATCGCGGCCAGGCGCTCGCGATCACCCGTGGCCAGTGCCTCCTGGACATCCGGGATGCGGGCGACCGTCTCGGCCATCGCCGTGGCCCGCGCCGCCTCCTGGTCCAGCCGATCCAGCAACTGTCCGGCCAGGTCGTTCAGCTCGCGCTGCTCGGCCCGGTCCGCCATCGTGCCCAGGGCGTTCATCACCACGACCAGCGTCAGCACCACGGCGAGTACGACCACGCCGATGATGCCCACCATGAGCCGTACACCAATCCGGATATTGTCAAACATGTCTGCGCGTCCTTTCCTGCACCGGTCACGGCCGGCTTCAGAATCAAGATTCAGGTCAGTCGTCCTTCCTAGCGGCGGCGAATCCTAAAACTTGAATACCAAAGTGCTTTCTTCCCCACAGGTTCTCAGGGGACAAGATTCCCTCGGTAGGCCGCTTCCGGCCTCCGCGCTCAGACGGGCTACAACAACAGAATCTCGGCAAACACGTAGACCACCAGGCTGATCAGCACCAGCGCCAGCACCGAGAGCAATGCCCCGCCACGCACCATGTCCAGCACCCGCAGCCGGTTGCTGGCGAACACGATGGCGTTGGGTGGCGTCGCCACCGGCAGCATGAAGGCCACCGACGCGGCAAACGCCACCGGCAGGGCCAGCAACAGCACGGGCACGTCCATGCTCAGCGCGAACGCGGTCACCAGCGGCAACAGCGTAGCCGCTGTCGCGGTATTGCTCGTCACATGACTCAGGGTCATGGTCAGGAGCGCCACCCCGGCCATGATCAGGATCAGCGGCCAGGCCTGGGCGATCACCAGGGCATCCGCCGCCAGCTCCGCCAGCCCGCTGGACTCGATCGCCGCACCCAGGCTCAAGCCCCCGCCTACCAGCAACAGCACGCCCCAGGGGAGCTCGCGCGTGTTGTCCCAGCTCAGCAGCCGGCGCTGTTCGCGCGACCCCGACGGGACCAGGAACAGCAACCCGGCCCCGAGGATCGCGATGCCGGCATCGGTCAGCGAGATCGGTAGCCAGCCCTCGAGCAGCGGCCGTGTCAGCCAGGCCAGCGCAACCAGCAGAAACACCCCGGCCACCCGCTTTTCCGCGACCGACCAAGGGCCCACGGTCGCGCGCTGTTCGTCCAGCAGCGCACGCAGACCGTTCAGCTCCACCCGGTGCACCGGAAACACCCAGCGGGTCAGCGACCACCACGCAAGGGCCAGCAGCACCGCCGCCAGCGGCAGCCCCAGGGTCATCCATTCCAGGAACCCGATCTCCATCCCGTGGCGATCCCCGAGGTACGCGGCCGTCAGGGCATTCGGCGGCGAACCGATGATGGTCGCCATGCCCCCGATGTTCGCGGCGAACGCGATGCCCAGCAGGAGCGCCAGGGCCGGGCGTCGCGATTCCATGTCCGGCCCCTGTGGAGACGCGCCGCGCTCGATCAGTCCAAGCACCGAGAGCGCGATCGGCAGCATCAGGGCCGCCGTCGCGGTATTGCTGACCCACATGGACAACCCCGCCGTGGCCAGCATGAAGGCCCCCACCAGCACATGCAGGCGATTGCCGGCGCGCGCCACGATCGCCAGCGCCATGCGCCGGTGGAGATCCCAGCGCTGCACGGCCAAGGCAATGGCGAAGCCGCCCATGAACAGGAAAATGATCGGATTCGCGTACGGCGCGGTGGCCTCGTCCATGGGCACGATGTCGAGCACCGGCAGGACCGCGATCGGCAGCAGCGCCGTCACCGGCAGCGGCAGGGCCTCGCTGATCCACCAGGTCGCCATGAACAGCGTCAGACCCAGCACCCGCCAGGCCGCCGGATCGAACCCCGCCGGGGCCGGTACCAGCAGGAAGATGGCGAAGATCGCCGGCCCCAGCAACAGACCGATGCGCCCGCGCCAGTTCACCGGAGGGGTCTTTTCCGGTTGGGTGTCGCGTTGCCCTGCCGTGTCCTCGGTCGCTGCCATGGGCCTCTTTCGTCGGTCAAGCATCAGGGTATACGGCCCGGGCCAAAACCAACCCGTACCATCGGAAATTGCATCGTCCGGGCAACGTGACTATCGTTGTTCCGTTATGCGGCGTCCCCGTTTCGGGCCGCTGCCACAGCAGTTTCTCACGACACTGTCCAAGGAGTCTTTCATGGCCTACGAACTGCCCGATCTGCCCTACGCCAAGAACGCGCTGGAGCCGCACATCTCCGCCGAGACGCTGGAATACCATCACGACAAGCACCACGCGACCTACGTGACCAAGCTGAACGGCCTGCTGCCGGGCTCCGAGTTCGAAAACGCCACGCTGGAAGACATCATCAAGAAGGCCCCGGCCGGCGGCATCTTCAACAACGGCGCCCAGGTCTGGAACCACACCTTCTACTTTAACTGCATGGCCCCGAACGCCGGCGGCGAGCCCTCGGGCAAGCTGGCCGATGCCATCAACAGCGCCTTCGGCTCCTTCGACGCCTTCAAGGAGAAGTTCAACGAGTCCGCCGTTGGCAACTTCGGCTCCGGCTGGACCTGGCTGGTGCAGAACAGTGATGGCTCGGTGGAGATCGTCAACACCTCCAACGCCGCGAACCCGCTGCGCGACGGCAAGACCCCGCTGCTGACCTGCGACGTCTGGGAACACGCCTACTACATCGACTACCGCAACGCCCGCCCGAAGTACCTCGAGAACTTCTGGGCCGTGGTGAACTGGGACTTTGTGGCCCAGCAGATGAAGTAAAGTCCCAAGCGGCGATATACTGGGCTTTTTTGGCTGCATGATGCGGCCAAGCCCTGCATCGAGCCGGCGGCCCTCCGCCGGCTCTTTGGTTTCGGAGAACCCCATGAGCGACGCCCTGCAGAACACCTACAAGCGCCTGCCCGTTGCCTTCGAGCGCGGCGAAGGCGCCTGGCTGTGGGATACCGACGGCAAGCGCTATCTCGACGCCCTGTCGGGGATCGCGGTGTGTGGCCTTGGCCACGCCCATCCCAAGGTCGCCCAGGCCGTCTGCGACCAGGCCAGCACCCTGGTGCACACCTCCAACCTCTACCGCATCCCGCTGCAGGAACAGCTGGCGCGGCGCCTGTGCGCGCTGTCCGGCATGGATCGCGCCTTCTTCTGCAACTCGGGGGCCGAGGCCAACGAGGCGGCGATCAAGCTCGCCCGCCTGCATGGCCGTGCCCGCGGGATCGCCGAGCCGAAGATCGTGGTGATGGAGGGCAGCTTCCATGGCCGCACCATGGCCACCCTGTCCGCCACCGGCAACGCGAAGGTCCGGGCCGGATTCGAGCCGCTGGTATCGGGCTTTGTGCATGTGCCCCACGGCGACGCCGAGGCCGTCGAAGCCCTGGCGGCCGACCCGGACGTCGTCGCGATCCTGGTGGAGCCGGTCACCGGCGAGGGCGGCATCCATGTCCCGCCGCCCGGCTACCTGCGCCGCCTGCGCGAACTGGCCGACCAGCACGGCTGGCTGCTGATGCTGGACGAGATCCAGGCCGGCATCGGCCGTACCGGGCACTGGTTCGCCTTCCAGCACGAGGGCATCACCCCGGATGTGGTCAGCCTGGCCAAGGGTCTCGGCAACGGCATCCCCATTGGCGCCAATCTGGTGGCCGGTGCCGCCCGCGAGCTCTTCAGCCCGGGCATGCACGGCACCACGTTTGGCGGCAACCCGCTGGTGTGCCGGGCGGCGCTGGCCGTACTCGATGTGATGCAGGACGAGGCCCTGTGCGAACAGGCGTCCCGTCAGGGCGAGCTCCTGCTGAAACGGCTGCACGACCGCCTCGCGGACCATGCGGGCGTCGTCGCCGTGCGTGGCCGCGGTCTGATGATCGGGGTCGAACTGGACCGCCCGGCCGGCGAGATGGTCATGGCGGCGCTGGAGCGGGGGCTGATCCTGAACGTGACCGCGGATCGGGTCATTCGCCTGCTGCCGCCGCTGATCATCGACGACGACCAGGTGGAACAGATCGCCGTAACCGTAGCCGACCTGGTGGACGCGTTCCTGGCGTCGCCCCAAGCCAACGAGGTCTCCGCATGAACCCACGCCACTACCTCTCGTTCCTGGATCTCTCCGGCGACGAAACCCGGGCCCTGCTGCAGCGCGCCATCGAGCTCAAGCAGCAACTGAAGGCCGGCGAGCACCACGATGACCTGCTGCGCGGCAAGACGCTCGGCATGATCTTCGAGAAGTCCTCCACCCGCACCCGCGTGTCGTTCGAAGTGGGGATGCAGCAGCTGGGCGGCAACGCCCTGTTCCTGTCCCCGCGCGACACCCAGCTGGGGCGCGGCGAGCCGATCGAGGACACCGCCCGCGTGCTCTCGCGCATGGTCGACTGCGTGATGATCCGCACCTACGAACACGAAAAGATCGAGCTGTTCGCCAAGCACGCCACGGTGCCGGTGATCAACGGCCTGACCGATCTCGAGCATCCGGCCCAGCTGCTGGCCGACCTGCAGACCTACTTCGAGCATCGCGGCGACATCCGCGGCAAGCGCGTCGCCTGGATCGGCGACGGCAACAACATGTGCCACAGCTACATGTACGCCGCGCGCCTGCTGGGCTTCCAGCTGGTGGCCGCCTGCCCCGAGGGCTACGACCCGGAGCCCAGTGTGGTCGATACCACGCGCGAACACTTCGAGCTGACCCGCGATGCCCGCGCCGCCGCCGAGGGTGCGGATCTGGTCGTCACCGACGTCTGGGCCAGCATGGGGCAGGAACAGGAAAAGAGCGCCCGCCGCCGGGCCTTCTCCGGATTCTTCGTCGATGCCGACCTGATGCGGCTCGCCAACGACGACGCCCTGTTCATGCACTGTCTCCCCGCCCACCGCGAGGAAGAGGTCTCCACCGAGGTCCTGGAAGGCCCGCAGAGCGTCGTCTGGGACGAGGCCGAAAACCGCCTCCACGCCCAGAAGGCCCTGCTCGAATTCCTCATCACCCTCAACGCCGACCAGCGCGTCTCGTAAGGGCTTTTTTCACCACGAAGCACACGAAGACACGAAGAAGGGCAAAAGGCTTGTAACCACAGAGTTCACAGATAACACGGAGAACGGTCGAAATAACAGAGAATTTTCGGAGCTGCCGGCGGGCAGTAGAGCTATGGGCCATAGCCCGGGCCTGTCACCCTTAGACCTGCTCCGTGTCCTCTGTGCCCTCCGTGGTAAATCGCCCTCGACCTAGCCCTTCTTCGTGCCTTCGTGTGCTTCGTGGTGAACAAAAGGCCCTTGACCTTGAATCGGGGTGTTCAGGCGGGCACACGGCGGCGGGCATGGATGCGCCGGCGGGTCTGCCAGCGGTAGACGGCGCGCCAGCCGAGCAGGAAGGCCAGGATGGCCGCGTACAGCGCGACCTCGGCATAGTCGGCCCGCGCGAGCCACAGGAAATGCAGGATAGCCAGCACGCCGGCCACGTACACTCCGCGGTGCAGCCAGACCCACCCCTTCTTGAGCCAGCGCTGGGCACCATCGGTGGAGGTGACCGCCAGCGCCAGCAGGATCACCCAGGCGGCGAAGCCGACCATCACGAACGGGCGCTCGGTCAGGTCGTAGAGCACCAGTTCCCAGTCGAAGAACAGGTCCACCCCAAGCCAGATCAGGGCGTGCGCGGTCACGTAACCGAACGCGACCAGCCCCAGCATCCGCCGCAACCGGGTGAGCCACGCCAGCCCGGTCATCTGCCGCAACGGGGTCACCGCCAACGCCACCAGCAGCGCGATCATCGCGTGCGTGCCGGATAGCTCCAGCAGCTTCTCGATCGGGTTCACACCCAACCCGCCGAACCAGCCAAGCGTACGCAAGCCGATCCACATGGCCGGCAGAAGCGCCACCAACAGGACGGCCCACCACACACCGGTGGGCGGACGGGACCGGGCTCGACGGGTTGTGGCGGTCATGCCCCCATCCCGTCAGAAGTGCTCGCGCAGGTCCATGCCCTCGTACAGCGACGCCACCTCGTCCCCGTAACCGTTGAACATCTCCGTGCGCCGGCGCCGGAACTCGCCGATGCGGCGCTCGGTGCGCTGCGACCAGCGCGGATGATCCACGTCCGGATTCACGTTGCTGTAAAAGCCGTACTCGTCAGGCTGCGCCTGGTTCCACAGGGTCGGTGGCTGGCCCTCGACGAAGCGGATGTGCTGAATGGACTTGATGCTCTTGAAGCCGTACTTCCACGGTACCACCAGCCGGATCGGCGCCCCGTTCTGGTTAGGCAGCACCTCGTCGTACAGACCTACCGCGAGGATGGTCAGCGGGTGCATCGCCTCGTCCAGGCGCAGGCCCTCGGTATAGGGCCACTGCAGCCCACCGGAACTGGCCCGGCGCCGGGGCCGCTGCCCCCGCAGGTTTTCGGGGTCATGAATACTCTCGAACGCCACGTAGCGCGCACCCCCGCGCGGCTGCGCCTGCTCGATGATGCGGTTCAACTCGAAGCCGATCCAGGGGATCACCATCGACCAGCCTTCCACACAGCGCATGCGATAGATGCGCTCCTCCAGCGACCAGGGGCTGATGAAGTCCTCCACCGCGTACTCACCCGGGTTGTCGCACAGCCCGTCCACCGTGATCGTCCAGGGATCGGTCTTCAGCTGATCGGCGTAGGTCTTCGGATCCCCCTTCCCCGGGCCCATCTCGAAGAAGTTGTTGTAACTGGTGATCTCGTCGTACGAGGTCTTCGACTCGTCGGTCGAGAAATCGCTGGGCTCGAATTCCAGCGGATACCCCCGCAGAGCGGCGGAGGCCGGCAGCGAAGCGCCCAGCCCACCGAGCGCCAGACCGGCGCCCAGCCCGATTCCCTTTCGCAGGAAATCGCGCCGCCGCGCGTAGACCTCCGGCGGGGTGATCTGGCTGCGGGAACACTCGGAACGACGTCGGGTGCGGATCAGCATGGCCTGCCCTCGCGACTGGTTTCGGCGGCAACGGAAGGCGTCACCACTCGTGCACGATGGACCAGCAGCGCCCGCTCGAGTTCGGATCGCGTACTCCATAAGGGAAAACGAGGAACAATAAGAATTTTCTGCTTGCGGGCCGGCCGAAACGATATATAAGGCTTTTCTGATACCGCAGTCCGGGGTGGCCCGGCCGGCTTGTCAGGAGACCCGACAATGGACCCGACGATCGATGATGCGGCCGATGGCGCCGACGAGATCGCCAGCCTGTTCGAAAACCAGCTCGTCAACGATCGCGGCCCGGCGCGTCACGCCGCCCGCCGCACCCTGGAACGCCTGATGGAGGAACGCGCCCTGCGCGCCCATCTTAAGGACGACTTCGACCTCGACATCCCGCACGAGGCGATGGACTGGTAACCCCCCGGGGTGGCCTCGCGCCACCCCCTCCTGCGAGCCGCCCTGTTGCACCACAGAGGGCACAGACGACACGGAGAGAGGCCGGGTCGAAAGCGATTAACAGGAAGATTGGAAGGTAGGAAGGGTTGTTGTGGGGCGCCCGGGCACCCCCAGCGCGCGAGGGCTGATCCTGCCTCCGACGCAGCACTGCCGGACCCAAAAAACCTTCCGATCTTCCAATCTTCCTGTGAAAGCTTTTCGCTTTTGACCTGGCTGTTCTCTGTGTCCTCTGTGCGCTCTGTGGTCGAAACGCCCTAGTCCTCGTACCCCGTCAGCTCCACAAAGCCTCGCCCGATCGCCTCTCCGTCCGGATCGAGGATATCCACGGCGCCCTCCCAGTAGCGGATCACGGTATCCATCTCCTGTTCGTCGCGGATGGCGCGCACGGTGAATTCGCGTGACGCCGCGCCATCCTGCGGCGCGATGCGCATAGCCCACTCCACCGGATAGCGGTTACCGGAGGGCTGCGTGGCCCAGCGCCGGGGTTCCAGTTCGACCTGGTCGGGCTCCAGCAGCCGGTCGTCGCCATCCGCCGGCATCCAGCGGCCCTTGGACAGCGGATGCGGCTCCCCGTCCTCCTTGCGCAGCTGGTAGTACATGACGTCCAGCCCGTCGTCGAACTGCAGCGCGAACCAGTCCCAGCCCACCTGATCCTCGGACAGCGCACTGGTGCTCCACTCGCGGTCCATCCACGCCTGACCGGTCACCGCCAGGGGCCCGCGCTCCGCGCGCTCGACCTCCCCGCGCACCGCGATGCGTGGCATGGAGTAGTAGTAGGAGGCATTGCCCGGCTCCGGGCCCTTCTGGCTGAGCCCCGCCTCGCCCTGGAGCACCGGGCCACGCCGGGGCTCCAGTTCCAGCGCCAGCCGGTAGTCGTCCACGCTGAAATCGAGCGTCCAGCGGTCCTGGTCCATATCCGCGAGCTGCCAGTCCTCGGCCCACACGCGGCCGACCGGCTCCGTGGCCCCCGCCAGTCCCGCCCCGTCGCGCACGAAACGCTCCTCGGAGGCATGGTGCCCGGCCTCGCGATCGATCACCGCCGTATGCGCCATCCAGATATCCGGGCTGGCCCAGGCCGAGTCGACCCAGCGCGCATCCCCCGCCAGCTCCGGCGCCAGCCCGACGCGGAAGAAGGTAATGTGAAAGCCCAGCCGCTCGCCCTCCGGCCCGTCGAGATTGCCGGTCACATACCACCACTCGTTGCGAAACCCCGGGTGCGGCCCGTGATCACGCGGAAACTCGAACACCCGCGGCGCATCCGCACGCCGGAACCCGTCCGTCTCCTCCCCGCCCAGGGCCTCGCCCACCCGCAATCCGGTCACCCCCGGATCATCGGTCTCGGGCGGATCCACACCCCCGCAGGCGCCCAACACCCCCACCATCATCAGCACCATAACCACCCGCAGGCGCAGGCGCAGCCCCAGTGGGAGCCTGCTTGCAGGCGAAGCCCCTGCCCGCGCTGGACCCTGCCAAACCCCATTCGCGGGCAAGCCCGCTCCCACATGTCCCAACCAACGCCTCATCCAGTCCATCACGGCACCTCTCTAAGGGCCGGTACCAGCCGCATGCGCGCCATTCGCCACGCCGGGATGGCCGAGGCCAGCAATGCCGCTCCGATGCCCAGCAGCACGGTCTCGACCACCTCGTCCCAGGGCAGACGCAGGTCCATCCCCCAGCCGAAGGCCTCGCGGTTGATCACCTCGATCAGCAGCCAGCCCATGCCCAGCCCCAGCGGGATCGCCGCCAGCGCGGCAAACGTGCCGAGTACCCCGCCCTGCAGCACGACAAGACTACGCACGCCCCCGGGCAACAGCCCGAGGCTGCGCAGCGTGGCGAACTCGCGCGCCCGCTCCATCTGCAACGCCATGAGCGCGCCCAGGATCGCGATGAAGGCCACCACCAGCGTGATCACCCGCAGCAAATGGGTAATGGCAAACGTCCGGTCGAAGATCGCCATCGACTCCTGCTCGATATCGCCCGGGCGCGTCACCAGCGCCGCGCGGTCCTGCTCTGCCAGCCAGGCTTCCAGGCGTTCCACGACCGCTTCCACATCCACTCCCGCCGGCAGCCGCAGCCCGAACGACCCCACTCCATCGGGTGGCATGCCCGCCCGGACAAAGGCCGCCTGGGTCATCAGCACAGTACCGCTCGGGTTGCCGTAATCACGGTAGATCCCGAGGACTTCGAAGGGGCGCTGGCCGCCGGGCACCGCCAGCGACAGCCGATCCCCCGGCCGAACGTCGTGGTGCGCCGCAAACGGCTCGGTCACCAGCACCGCATCCTCTGTCGCGAGCCGCTCCCCCAGCGCTTCACGCGCCACCGTGCTCTCCAAAAGCGGCAGATAATCCAGCCAGTTGGCATGCGGTCGCACCACATAGAGATCGACCAGGCCGCGCTCGCTGACGACCTCCTGACTGGACCCGGTACTGACCGACACGGCTCCCGAGCGCGCCACCAGGTCGGCCATCCAGTCCTCGGGCAGACGCGCACCACCGCGCGCCGAAGCCGGCGCCGCGGGCACCACGTAAAGATCCGACGTCAGCGCCTGGCCCAGCCACTGCTCCACACTGCCGCGAAAGCTGCCGACCATCACCGCCACGCCGATCGCTGCCGCCAGCGCCAGGGTCAGCGCCGAGGTAGCAGGCGCGCTGCGCGACAGGCTGCGCTCCAGGCTGCGCACCGCGATGCGCGGCAGGGTCACCCCGCGAACCAGCGCCGCCAGCCCGCGCAGCGTCCACACCAGTACCCAGGGCAGCAGCAACACCAATCCGGCAATCAACAGGAACAACGCCACGAAGCCGCCCACCAGCGCCCCCGCACCGGTGACGATCAAACCACCCCCCGCGAGCAACAGCGCCATGGACAGCACAGCCAGCCATGCCGCCCAGCGACGGGCACGGCGCTCCAGCCCCCCGCGCCCCGTGGTGCCCGCACCGGCCGCGCGCGCCGCCTCCCAGGCAGGGGCCAGCGCCGCCAACAGCGACAGCCCCACTCCCAGCAGGAATACCGCCCCCAGGGCCAGCGGGCGCGGCGTGACCCCGGTAACCGCCACCGCGAAGAAGTGATCCGTGACGGTCTGCGCCACCTGCGCTACCAGCACCTGCGCCAGCGCAATGCCCAGTACCGCGCCCAGCAGCGTCCCGATCACGCCGACCAGCAACGCCTCCAGCAACACCACGCCAAAGATCGCCCGCCGGCCCACACCGACCAGGCGCAGACTCGCGATCACCTCGCGGCGCCGGAGCACAGCAAAGGTCTGCGTGTTGTAGATCAAGAATGCTGCGATCAGCAGCGCCAGCAGGCTCATCGCCGTCAGGTTGGTGCGAAATGCCTGCGCCAGCTCGCGCGCGGCCTGCCCCCGGCTCTCCACCGGCACCAGCTCCAGTTCGGCGGGCAGAGCCTCGGCCAGCACATCGACCTCGGCATCCGTCAGCCGCACATCGATCCGGTCCAGACGCCCCAGCCGGTCGAGCAGCCCCTGCGCCGTGGCGATATCCGTCACCCATAGCGAGCCACCACCCTCATCGGTCGCGGCGTCCGCCTGGTCACGCTCGGCCGCGCGATCAATGGCCGTCACCTCGCGCGCACCCCCCGCCGCCTCCAGTGTCACACGCGACTCGTGAGCCCGGCCCGAATCGCGGAACCAGCCCACCGGCGGCAGAATCGTCCCCGGCTCGGTCACCAGCCGCTGCACCGGAACATCCCCGATATCCGAAGCCGCGCCGCGAAACGGTCCCTCGGCCAGCGGATCGACACCCAGCACATAGATCGTGCTGCCGTCCGGCAGACGGGCCGGTCCCTCGACGATCGGAGCGGTATCACGCCATCCGGCCATACGCAGCTCGCGGTACAAGGCCTCGTCGAACCCGCTGGCCGGCCCCAGGACCTGGTGCGTCGCAGCGCCTGCGACCTCATCCATAGAGCGGTCAAACGCCCGCTGGGCCGACTGGTTCGCCAGGTCCACCGCGAGCACCACGGCCACGCCAATGATCACCCCCACCAGCGTCAGCAACCGCTGCAGCGGCCGCCGGCGCCAGTCGCGCAGCCAGGCTCGCAGGACCAGAAGGCTCATGCGGGAGCGGCTTCCGTGGAACCGGCCGACTGCAGAAGCCCGTCGCGCATGGTCAGGACCCGGTCCAGCCGACCCGCCAGTTCATGACTGTGGGTCACCAGCAGCAACGAACAACCGGTGGCCCGAGCCTGCTCCAGCAACAGGGCAAACACCGTCTCGCCGGTGCGCGAGTCGAGGTTGCCGGTGGGCTCGTCCGCCAGGATCAGCGCGGGTTCGTGCACCAGCGCCCGCGCGATCGCGACGCGTTGCTGCTCGCCCCCGGACAGGGCCTCCGGATACCGCGCGCCCTTGTCGCCCAGCCCCACCGCCTCCAGCTGCGCCGCGGCGCGCTCGCGGCGTTCGCCGGCAGACAAGTCTGTCGCCAGCTCCAGTGGCAGCATCACATTCTCCAGCACGGTCAGCGTCGGAATCAGGTGAAACGACTGGAACACGATCCCCACGCGGCCCCGCCGCAGGCGCGTGCGCGCCGCCTCGTCCAGCCCCGCCAGCGCCTGCCCCGTAAGGTGCACCTGGCCGCGCGCCGCCGCCTCCAGCCCGGCCGCGAGATGCAGCAGGGTGGACTTGCCGCTGCCGCTTTCGCCGACGATCGCCACCCGCTCCCCGGCGCGAAGCGCGAAATCCACCCCATGCAGCACCTCCCCCTCGCCGGGGTAGGCAAACGCCACATCGGTCAGCGACAGCACCGCGCCTTCTACCGAGCCTTGTTGCTCCATCGCACACCTTCTCAATCACACGAATCTTCGCCTGCGAGCAGGCTCCTACCCGGCAGGGGAAGCCCCCCGTAGGAGCCTGCTCGCAGGCGAACAATCCTCATTGAACACCCCGCACCCTCTGCCCCCCTGCAGACCATGAAGAGTAGATGAATGTTTCAAAACCCCGCACAAGCGGTTGATTGAGGCCCGTCATCCGTTAGAATAAGCAGCATCTCCACACGCGGGAACACGCCTTGAAACGTCGATCACGAAGTCGATCTATCCGCGCCTAGCGGCAAGCGCCCGTTCCCCGACCGGTCGCTTCCGTCAGGCCTCTTTGATCAAAGAGCCGGGAGCGGCCGGGCCCAGCCCGACCCGAACCTGGACCATCCACCGCATCCGTGCGGCGCCTCGCTGGTCTGTGCCCGAGCACAGTCCACTCCGAGCGCCCCGATGCCGCCGGGAGAAGGGCATGGAGCTTCACCTCGAACAGTCCATCATCGAGCTGAAGGAGTTGTTGCGTCTGGACGACCGCGACGGGCTCCACGAGTTGCTCGACTACATGCGCGTGCAGGATATCGCCCACGCGCTGATGGAGCTGGGCGACGACGACCTCTGCGCCGTGTTCAACCTGCTGCCGCCCGGGCGCAAGGCGGACGTGTTCGCCTACCTCGACACGGCACATCAGATCCGCCTGCTGGAGGCCTCCCCGCGCGAGGATGCCCGCTTCATCCTCTCCGAGATGGAGGCGGACGACCTCACCGCCCTGCTGCAGACCCTGGACCCGGACACCCTGCGCGGCTACCTGCGCCTGCTGCCGTTCCGGGCGATCCGCCGCGCGCTCAAGCAGCTCAACTACCCGGAA
The DNA here is from genome assembly GCF_000377405.1 of Thioalkalivibrio sp. ALE31. GTDB lineage: Bacteria > Pseudomonadota > Gammaproteobacteria > Ectothiorhodospirales > Ectothiorhodospiraceae > Thioalkalivibrio. The sequence continues at coordinate 86,454 of NZ_KB905025.1, forward strand.
GACTCGGTCGGCCGCGTGATGTCGCCGGACGTGGTCGCGGTGGACCCGGACTGGACCCTCAAGCGCGCCCTGGCGTTCATCCGCCGCAACGCCGACGAGCACTCCAACAACGTGATCTTCGTGGTCGACCCGGACCGCGTGCTGCTGGCCGCCGTGCCCATCCGCCACTTCCTGCGCGCCGGTGCCGACAGCCCGGTGCGCGACCTGCTGGACGAGGGCGAGCCGATTACCATCGCGGTCTCCGAAGACGCGGTGGAGGCCGCTCGCCGGATCCAGCACTACGACCTGGAGACCCTTCCCGTCGTCGGCGAGACCGGCGAGCTGCTGGGCGTGGTCACGGTGGACGACGTAATGGACCTGATCGAGGCCGAATCCACCGAGGACTTCCACAAGCTGGGCTCGGTGGGCACCCTGCCCCTATCGCCGCAGGAGGCGAGCCCGTTCCTGCTCTATCGCAAGCGGATCGGCTGGCTGCTGGGCCTGGTGGCCTTCAATACCATCGGCGCCATGATGATCTCGCAGTACGAAGAGATCATCGAAGCGGTGGTGGTGCTGGTGTTCTTCCTCCCGCTGCTGATCGCCTCCGGTGGTAACGCAGGCGCGCAAAGCTCCACGCTGATGGTGCGTGCCATGGCCACCGGCGAGGTCACCGCCCGCGACTGGCTCAAGCTGTGGGCCAAGGAGATGGGCGTCTCCGTGACCCTGGGCGTCAGCATGGGCGTGGCGGTCTCGCTGGTCGGCCTGTGGCGCGGCGGCCCGGAGATCGCCTTGTTGGTCGCCCTGGCCATGACCGTCATCGTCACCGTGGCCAGCATCCTCGGCATGCTCCTGCCGGTGGTCCTGAACAAGCTCCGCCTCGATCCGGCCACGGCCAGCGTCCCGCTGGTCACCTCGCTCGCCGACATCGGCGGTATCCTGATCTACTTCTCGCTGGCCGTAGCCCTGCTCGGCCTGGCGACTCCGTAAGAGACCTCGCGCATGAGCGCCACCGAACCCGATCTCGAGACCCTGCCGCAGGTGATCGCCGACGCCCTGGACGAACCGGAGGCGGACGTCCTGCAGGCGATCTGCGGCTCCTACGCCGCGCCGGACCTCTCCGACGCGCTTGAGGCCCTGCCGGCCGAGCAGATGGAGACCTTCTTCCAGCGCCTGGACGTCGAGTGCACGGCGGATATCTACGCCCACCTGGAACCGGACCACCAGTCCCGGGTGTTCCAGGCACTGGACGACGAGCACGCCAGCCGCCTGGTCGCCGCGCTGTCCTACGACGACGCGGTCTCCGTCATCGACGGCCTGGAGGACGACCAGGCCGAATCCCTGCTCGAGACCCTCCCGGACGACGACCAGGAGGCCCTGGAGACCCTGCTCGGCTACCCGGAGGAGAGCGCCGGGCGCCTGATGACGCCCGAGTTCGCCACCGTCCAGCCGGACTGGTCCGTGGCCGAGGCCATGGATCACCTGCGGGAACACAGCGATCTGGCCGAGACGGTCAACACCATCTTCGTGATCACACCCAACGGCGAACTGCTCGGTTGGGTGCGCCTGAAGGAACTGCTGCTTTCGCGCCCCTCCACCAGCGTGCGCGAACGCATGCACACGGATGTCGTCAGCATCGCGGCGGAGGAAGACCGCGAAGAGGCCGCCCACCGCATCTCCCACTACGACCTGGACGTGCTCCCGGTCGTGGACGACGACGGACACCTGCTCGGCATCATCACCGTCGACGACGTAATGGACGTGCTGCGCGCGGAGACCACCGAGGACTTCCACCGCATGGCCGCGGTCGGCGACGTCGTGCTCTCTCTGCGCGACGCCAGCATGCAGCTCCTCTACCGCAAGCGCATCGGCTGGCTGGTGATCCTCGTTGCCGTGAACATCCTCTCCGGCATGGCCATCGCCCACTTCGAGGCCGCCATCGAAACCGTCGTCGCGCTGATCTTCTTCCTGCCCATGGTAATCGCCACCGGGGGCAACGCCGGCGCCCAGGCCTCCACGCTCGTGGTGCGCTCACTCGCCACCAACGACATCAAGCTCCAGGACTGGTGGCGCCTGGGCGGCAAGGAAATCCTCGTCTCCTCCGCCCTGGGTGCCACCCTCGCCGGCGCCATCTGGCTCTCCGGCAACTGGCTCGGCAGCCTCGAGGTCGCCAACGCCATCGCGCTGGGCATGTTCCTGGTCGTCCTGTTCGGCTCCATGTTCGGCCTGCTACTCCCCTTCACCCTCACCCGCTTCGGCGTCGACCCGGCCGTCGCCAGCGCCCCGCTGATCACCTCCGTCGTCGACGTCGTCGGCATCACCATCTACTTCGCCACCGCCGTCGCCATCCTCGGCCTCTAGCTCCCCAGCACCCGTCCTCCCTGTAGGAGCGTGCTCGCACGCGAAGCCCCTGCCAACGCCAGGCCGGCACCGAAACACCACCCTCCCCGCGGGCGCCCCCCCTTTTGGCAGCGTCCTTCGTGGGAGCGGGCTTGCCCGCGAAACCCCTGCCAAAAGAAACCCGTCATTGCGAGGAGCAGAGCGACGAAGCAATCGGCCTGAGAGCCCGGAGCGCTTCTCGTAGACCCGCGCCCAGTAACCCGAAGAGACGGGATCTCCACCGATGAGCGAAACCCACCACATCCCGGACGACCACCGAGGACCACCCGGAACAACGACGAAATCGGCAACAGCCCCCTTGGCAAACATCACCGGTCCAATCCACGAGCCGACCGCCTGAACCCGATACGCCGGCGATAGCGCCACCCCTAGCTATTTTGTACAATCTGTACCTAGTAGACATAAGGAGACCGGCATGCGTACCGTCAGCGCAAGCGAAGCCAAGCAGGGCCTGGCAGCAGTCATCGAATCCGCGCGCAAGGAGCCCGTCATCATCCAGCGCCAGAAACGCGATGTGGCCGTGGTCCTTTCGCCCGAAGAATACGAGCGCCTGGTCCACCTGAACGTGAATGAGTTCCGCCGGTTCTGCGACCAGATCGGCGGCAAGGCCGAAGCGGCCGGCCTGACCCAGGAAAAGCTCGACCAACTGCTCGCGGATGACTGAGTCCAAGCGGCAGGGCCGATGGGTACTGGACACCAACCTGCTCGTCAGTCGCCTCCTGGTTCCATCCGGCCCCGCGGCGCGGGCCGTTGACCACGCTCTCGACCGGGGCATCCTCCTGGTCTCGGAGGCCACCCTCGACGAGCTCGTCCAGGTTCTCTCGCGCCCCAAGTTCGATCCCTACATCAGTCAAGCGGAGCGCCAGCAGTTCATCCGCCTGCTGGGTGGCATTGCACGGTTCGTTGCGATCACCACCCCAATCACGGCCTGTCGCGATCCGAAAGACGACAAGTTCCTCGAAGTCGCCGTCCACGGCGAGGCCCATGCCATCGTCACCGGAGACGCCGACCTGCTCGACCTCGATCCCTTCCACGGCATCCGCATCCTCCGCCCAGCCGATCTACTCGCCCAGCGCTGAACCGCACCCGCACCAAAACCACTTGTCGGGCAGAGCCTTGTCCACCCTGTAGGAGCCGCCTTGGCGGCGAAGCACCTGCCAGCGCGTAATCCGCCCCGTCGCACCCCTGGCCCACCGGCCACCGCGCTGCGAAGAGCCGAGTAGTGTGCTGAGTTATGTGCAGAAGCTGGCAGGAGGTGAGCGGCCATGGTATTCGGGTTGGTTAGCGACCACCTGAACCCCTCAAGGAGGGCGAGACCATGACCACTCACAAGAGCCAGGCTACTGCGGATCGCACGTCACTGCGAGCGCTTTTGGGGACAGACGAGGAACTGATGCGCACGCTGGTGCGCGAGGCGGTCCAGCAGGTCCTGGAGGCCGAGATGAGCGACCAGCTCCAGGCGGCGCCGGGCGAGCGCACCGAGGGCCGCCTGGGTTACCGGGCCGGGTA
>NZ_KB905026.1 GCF_000377405.1 Thioalkalivibrio sp. ALE31
AGCGGCGTTGCCTATGGTTAGGCGCAAACATGGGGATGCGTTCGGTTTTGACCTTCGCCTCCCGTATGGAGCCCCTTGCGGAAGGGTTCTCGGGCCGGCCCGTTTTCTATAAATTCGGGGCGCTGGATGTCTGAGCGAAGCGCAGCGTAGCGAGTTCAGCGCCGCCGGCCCGAGGGCCCTGGAGCAAGGTTCCCGGGCGGAATCCGGGTGCCCTTCTTTGGGTCCTTTCTTGGGCAAGCAAGAAAGGACCTCGCGGCGCGCTGGCGAGTCAGCGCCGGGCAGTATGTGGACCGAAGGCACCGTGAACACCCGAGGCCGAACCAGGACCAGCCACCACGAGGCAGGCGGCCGGACGGAGGCACGTAAAACCGAGAGCGCAAAGCCTGTCTCGCTGGGGGCGAGGGCGAGAGAGGGGCGCGTGTCAGGCCTCGCCCATGAGCCAGGCGCTGGCGGCGCCGGCCAGACTCATCAGCGCGAGGACGAAGATCGCCACCTCGGTGCCCGCCAGCTGCGCCAGCAGCCCGAACAGCCCGCCGACCAGCAGCAGGGCACCAATGACCGTGTTGCTGACCGCGGTGAACGCGGCCCGGGTCTCCTGCGTGGCCATATCCACCAGATACGTCTTGCGCCCCAGGCGCACACCGGCATGACTGACCCCGAGCAGGAAGAACAACGCCGCATAGAGCCAGCCGCCGGGGACCAGTGCGTGGTCGGTATCCACCGGCACGAACCAGACGCCCACCGCGACCGCAATGCCAAGCCCGGCGGCCAGAAGGCCAGACAGGATCAGCACCCAGCGCGCCGAGCGGTCGGACAGGCGCCCCCAGACCGGGGCGCTGACCGCCGAGGCCAGGCCGCTGGCCAGGATCAGCAGCCCCAGGGTTCCGAGATCGCCGGCGGTGGCGTCCTCCGCGAGAAGGACGTAGAAGGGCAGGGCCAGCGCGGTGCTCATCAGCAGGGCGCGGGTCAGCACGAAGTGGCCAAAGGCGCGGTCGGTCCACAGCAGGCGCATGGAGCGGATGGCCTCGGTCACCGCGTTGCCGCCGCCCTCGGTGGAGCCCGGGTCCTCGCGCAGCCGGGTAAAGGTCGCGGCGGCCACCCACCAGGCCCCGGCCGAGGCGGCCAGCAGGGCGACGAAGACCCCGATGCCGGCCTCTTCGAGGTTCGCCAGCGTCAGGTAGATACCCAGGCCCAGGGTGAAGAAGCCGGCGAGGGAGGCGGCATAGCCCATCACGGTTCCGCGCTGGTGCTTGGCGATGGTCTTGCCGAGCACATCCTTGGAAGCCACCGAGTTGATCCCCCGCGACAGGGCAAAGACGATCAGGAGCCCGAGGATGGCCCAGCCGGCGGCGGCGCCCTCCAGGGTCAGGGCGACGACAGCCATGCCGGCGACGGCCAGGCCGGACAGGACACTGCCCAGCACCCAGAAGCCCTTGCGGATCGCCCGGCGGCGAATGGAGGCGGCAACGAATAGTTGCGGCAGCAGGGAGCCGGATTCGCGGATCGGCACCAGGAAGCCGGCGAAGGCGGCCGGGGCGCCCAGGGCGCCGAGCAGCCAGGCCAGCACCAGTCGGGCCGAGGCGAGCTCGTCGCCAATCTTGCTCAGGGTGTTGGCGACCAGGTGGACGAAGAAATTGACCGGCTGGGCGCGGCAGGCGTTTTCGGGGATGTCCTTGCAGACGCGCGCGTCCTCGTCGCCGGCAATGGTTTCGTACAGTCCGATAATCGGGCGCGGAAGCTTGTCCAGGTCGTTGACGGTCATGAGGTCTTTCCGTTGCGTTGTCCCGTCATTGCGAGGAGCCGAAAGCGACGTGGCAACCTCCAGATGCTGGCAGGGCGGCGGGATCCGGTGGTGCCGGAAGGCAGATTGCCACGGTGCCTGCGGCACCTCGCAATGACAGGGGCGGGTGCGACGCGCTACCGGCGCCCGGCCAGCGGGTCGCTCGGGTCGACGCTGTCGCGGAACGGCTTGCGCCGGTCGAGGTTGGTCAGCTGGTAGACGTTGCCCAGCCAGTTATTGATCACCGCCAGCGCGGTGTCGTGCCAGGTGTTGTCGAGGCGGTCCAGCAGCAGCGCCTCGGGCAGGGCCGGGATCTCGGTGCAGTGTTCCAGGGCGGCCTCCACGTGCTCGCGGTGCTCGTCGAGGATAGCGGCGGCCTGCGGCATCAGGTAGTTCTCCGGCAGCGGCGGGTAGGCGTCGCGTTCGCCCTGGATGTAGCGCACCACCTCGCGTTTGTATTCCTTGAGCAGGCTGATCGAGTCGTATTCCGGGTGGCCCTGGAAGAAGACCATGCGAAAGCCGTCGGGCGAGGCCCCCAGGTGGATCCCGGACTGGTCACTCTCCACCAGCACGCGCAGGCCGTGGCGCTCGAACTGGTCGCGCGAGACATCGTTGTAGCGCGAGTGCGGCACGTCGAAACGGGTGTTCACGCCGGTGACCAGCGGATGCCCGCGGTCGACCACGCGATGCGGGAACACGCCCCACAGCTTCTCGCCCATATGCCGGCGGTGCTCGCCGTAGCGCGCCTGCAGCACGGCGTGGGTCGCCAGGCAGGAGCACAGGGTGGAGGTCACGTTCTCCCAGGCCCAGTCGACCACCTCGGCCAGCGGTTCCCAGAAGGGTTCCAGGGCCAGGTCCGGCTGGGTCACGTTGGCGCCGGTGATGATCAGCGCGTCGAGGCCCTCCTTCTTCAGGTCCTCGAAGGATTCGTAGTACTGCTTGACGTGGTCGCGCCCCTTCGGCCCGCGCTTGAGTTGCGGCAGGGTGAACGGGTGGATATAGAACTGCGCGATCTGGTTGCTCTCGCCGATCAGGCGAAAGAACTGGCGCTCGGTGGCCGCGAGGGCGGCGTCCGGCATCATGTTCAGCAGCCCGATATGCAGGGCGCGGATCTCCTGCTGCTGGGCGAAGTCGCTGGGCAGTACGGTCTCGCCCTCGCTTTTCAGGCGGGCAAAGGTGGGCAGGTCGGAGTAGGCGACAAGTGGCATTACAGTCGCGCCTCCCGTTCCAGGGCCATGCAGACCAGGTCGTCGAAGTCGGCTGCGTTGCGCACCCGCGCCAGTTCCGTGGTGCTGATGGTGTAACCGTGGCTCTCGGCGATCGCCTCGTAACGTGGCAGGCGTGCGCGGAACAGGCGCGAGAAGACCCAGCGCACAAACGCGTCGGGGTCGATCTGGGCGACGTAGTCCAGCCCCTCGTCGCGCATGTATTCGGCCAGCTGCTGGTCGAGGAAGGCCTCGCGGTAGTACAGCGGCTTGGGATCGCTCTCGGCGCGCTCGATCAGCTGGCGCTCGTCCTCGTCGGTCGCCTTGATGTAGAGGATCAGCGTGTGCTCCGCGAGGGTCTCCAGCACGCCGGGGCTGTCCAGCTCGCAGACCGAGCCGCCGGCATCGTTGACGAAGTGCGGATAGCCGAACAGCGTCTGGGACTTGCTGATGAAGTCGGGCACGTCGAGCATGGCCTGCACCTCGGCCTCGTGGTGCAGGGTCTGGCGGCGCTTGAACTCGGTCAGCGGCAGCCCGCCCAGCTCCGGGTTGCCGAGCTTGCCGAGGAAGCTCGCCACCGGGTGCAGGTTGTCCACCGTGATGTTGTTGATGATCTGGATCGAGTCCGAGCGCAGCAGATCGCGCAGGAATGGCACCGCCATCGCCTGGGCCTTGATGTTGTCCAGGATCGGTTCGCTCAGGTAGCGCGTGCCGATGCGGTAGTCGCCGGAGTAGTGGAACCAGTCCTCGCGCCGCAGCATGTTGGACAGGCGCGTCTTGCCGACACCGGACATCCCCAGCAGGGTGATGCGGCGGTGGTCCTGATTGCGGTACTCGTCGGGGGTCAGGCGCATGGCTCGGGTTCGGTTAGCGTCGCAGGATGAACAGGATACCGGCGATCACCGCCAGGCCGCTGATGACGTAGTGGTCGTACTGGAACTGCAGCCCCAGCAGGCCGCGCAGGCCGAACAGGATCAGCCACAAACCCAGCAGTATGTTTCCAAGCATGCGCATCCCTGCGTGTCTCCCGGTTCGTGATTAGCGGATCAACTGGCTCAGTTCGCGGAACTGCGGATCGGCCGCGTCGCGCAGCCATTCGAACAGTACCGACTCGTGGTTGGTGATGATGGCGCCGGCGGCGCGCAGGCGCTCCAGTCCGTTGCGCTTGCGCCCGGCATCGCGCGAGCAGACCCCGTCCTCGACCACGAACACGGTCACGCCCGCCTCCAGCAGTTCCAGTGCCGTCTGGGTCACGCAGATGTGGGTCTCCGCGCCGGTCAGGATGATCTGGTCGCCGCGGGTCAGGCGGGTGTGCAGGTCGGCTTCGGCGCAGCAGGAGAAGGCCGTCTTGTCGGTGACCGCGCCCTCGCCGTCCAGCGCCTGCTGCAGGGGGGCGGTGACCTCGCCGAGGCCTTTGGGATACTGGCGCGATACCTCGATCGGGATGCCGAGCTTGCGCGCCGCCTCGATCAGGCGCGCGGCATTGCGCTCGACCTCGGCACGGGCCGCCTCGGGCATCGCGGCCAGCAGGCGTTCCTGCAGGTCGATCAGGACCAGGCGCGAGCGCGCCCGCTCGCAGCGGGCCCGTGGGTTATGCGTGGCGGAGGCGGACATTACTCCAGCAGGTCGTCGATGGCCTCGAGGTCGGCCACGCTCAGGCGACCGGCGGCGCGCTGCAGGCGCAGCGATTCGCCGAGGAAGCCGTAGCGGGCCTCGGCGTAGTCGCGCTCGGCGCGGAAGACCTCGCGCAGGGCGAGCAGGACATCCACCTGGGTGCGGGTGCCGACCTCGAAGCCGGCCTCGGCCGCCTCGAACGCGGACTGGGTCGAAACCAGCGCCTGCTCCAGCGCGCGCACCCGCGAGTTGTTGGAGATCACCGACAGGTAGGCGCTGCGGGTGTCCTGAGTGGTGCGGCGCTCCACCAGCGACTGGCCTTCCTGCGCGGCCTGGAAGTCCTCGCGGGCCTGGCGGGTCAGGGCGCTGACGCGCCCGCCGGTGTAGAGCGGGATCTCCAGTTGCACGCCGACCTGGGCGTCGGTGCCCTCGAAGAAGGCGCCTCTGGCATCAGCTGGTACATCCAGGCCGTGGTAGCGGTTCTCGCGCACCGAGGCGTTCAGGTTGAGCCGCGGCAGGCCCTCGGCGCGCTGGCGCTGGATCTGTTCGCGGGCGGTCTCGGTGCTCAGGCGCTGGGCGGCCAGTTCCAGGTTGTTGGCGAGCGCGATATCGACCCAGGCCTGCGGATCGGCCGGTTCCGGCGGGGTCAGCTCGGCCTCGTCGCGCAGCATGTCCAGCTCGTCCCAGTAGGTGTTGGTGATCACCGCGAGCTGCTCGCGGGTCAGGTCCAGCTGGTTCGCGGCGGCGATGCGCTCGGCCTCGGCGATGTCGCGCTGGGCCTGGGCTTCGGTGACGTCGGTACGGGCGACCAGGCCGACATCGAAGCGGCGCTGGGTCTGTTCCAGCTGGCGCTCGATCGCCTCGACCTCGGCCTCGCGGAAGGCCAGGGTTTCCTGTGCGATGAGCACGTCGAAGTAGGCCTGGGCCACGCGCAGGATCAGGTCCTGGCGGGCGGCATCCAGTTCGGCCTCGGCGCGGGCGATCTCGAGATCCACCTGCGCCAGCTCGATGTAGTTGCGGCGGTCGTAGAGGCTTTGGGCCAGATTGACGCCGAAGCTGGTCTCGCGCCCATCAATGCTCGGTTCATTGCGGCCGTCGCGGTAGAACGCGCCGGCCTCGGCCTGCCCGGAGATCTGCGGCAGCAGGGCAGAGCGCGCGAGCGGCCGGTTCTCCAGCACGCTGCGGTACTCCGCCTCGGCGGTGCGCAGTTCGGCGTCTTCCGCGGCCGCGCGCTCGTAGACCTCCATCAGGCTGGAGGCGGTGGCGGGGGCCGAGATCACCAGGGCCAGCCCGGCGGCGGCGAGAAGCGACGGCAGACGGTTCATGGACGCGACTCCGGAGGATATTAGGAAACGCCTATCCTATCAGAGCATGTTCCGGAATGGGGCCTCCGGCGCGCGCCCCGTGCCGGGGCGCAGGCGACCGGCTCAGAATTCGAACGCGGGCTTCGGCTCGAAGCCAACCAGCGGCTTCACGCGGGTCTCGAACAGGCCCTCGTGGCGGCAGTCGTCTTCGGTGGTCCGGGTGATCAGCTGGGCCTCCATGATCGGGCCATCGCCAGTGACCACGAACAAGCGGCCGCCGAGCGTCAGGTAGGGCTCGAGGAAGTCGTCGTATTCGGTCATGCCGCCAGTGAGGATGATCGCGTCGTAACGCGGGCGCGGCGGGGTCCAGTCACGGGTCACCGTGGCGGTGCGCAGGTGGGCGTTATCGAGACCCAGATCCGTCAGGCGGTTACGCGCCGCGAGACGCAGATCGTCGATCCGCTCGATGCTGTCGACCCGGGCCGCGAGGTGGGCCAGGCAGGCGGTCACGTAACCGGAACCGGTGCCGATCTCCAGTATCGTCTCGGTGGGCTGCGGCGACACGGCCTGCAGCAGCCGGCCGACCACCACCGGCGGCAGGGTGTTTTCGCCGTGCCCCAGCGGGATCTCGGAATCCGCATATGCCAGGGCCTGGTAGGGCTCGGGCATGAAGCGTTCACGCGGCAGGGTTTCCATCACGTCCAGCACGCGCGTATCGAGCACGTCCCAGGGGCGAACCTGCTGCTCGACCATGTTGATCCGGGCCTTGGCGAAATCCATCGCGGTTTCCTCTGTACGCTAAACAGCCGCGAAAGAGTACGTTCACGCGCCGAAACAGGCAAGTAGGAGGCCAGCCCTCTGGCCGATGGGGTCTGGTCAACATTCCATCGGCCAGGGGGCTGGCCTCCTACGGGGCCGAGTCCCCGTAGGAGCCTGCTTGCAGGCGAATGCCCCTGCCCGTGTCCGGCTTTGGCGGGGGCTTCGCCTGCGAGCAGGCTCCCACGCTCCGGCCCCGCGTAGGAGCCGAGCCTCTCGGCGATTGGGTGTTGGACAGGCCCCATCGCCCAGAGGCTGGGCTCCTACAGTTCGGGGTTGTCCGCGAGGGCCTCGGCAATGGCTCGGATGCGATCGCGCTGCAATGCCTCGCCCAGGGCCTTGCCCTTGTAGCCTTCGGCCATCAGGGCCTGCGGTTGCACGGCCTGCGCGGCGGCTACCGCGCGGCGTACGGCATCGGCCTGCGGGTAGGGCTTGTCCTCCCAGCCGGTGCGCCCGCGGAAATCCGCCTCCACCGCGAGCAGGAAGGGCTCGACGTTCTCCGGGCGGCGCAGGGCGTCCAGTCCGTCGACCAGCTTCATCACGGTCTTCGGGCGCAGTTCGAACACGCGATGGACCAGGCCGTGGTAGCGCGCCACGCGCACCGCGAGGTCGCGGTAGCGATTGGGGATGCGCAGGCGTTCGGACAGGGCGCGGATCAGGTCCACCCCGCGTTCCTCGTGCCCGTGGTGACTGGGCAGGATGTCGGGGTCGGTCGTGCCCTTCCCGAGGTCGTGCACCAGCGCGGCGAAGCGCACCTCCGGGGCGTCGGACAGGCGGGTCGCCTGGTCCAGGACCATCAGCGTATGCACGCCGGTGTCGATCTCCGGATGGTAGCGCTCGGGCTGGGGTACGCCGAACAGCCGCTCGATCTCCGGGAACAGGATGGCGAGTGCCCCGGCCTCGCGCAGTACCTCGAGGAAGCGCCGCGGTGCGGGGCTCTTCAGGGCCTTCTCGCATTCTGCCCAGACGCGCTCGGGGACCAAAGCGTCGACCTCGCCGGAGGTGACGAGCTCGCGCATCAGGGTCAGCGTGTCGGGGGCCACCTGGAAGCCCCAGGGCGCGAGCTGGGCGGCGAACCGGGCCACCCGCAGCAGACGTACCGGATCTTCGGCAAAGGCCGGGGAAACGTGGCGCAGCCATCGGGCTTCCAGATCTTCCCGTCCGCCATAGGGGTCGATCAGGCGGCCGTCGGTGTCCTCGGCCATCGCGTTGATGGTGAGGTCGCGGCGTTCGAGGTCGGCTTCCAGGGTGACCTCGGGCGAGGCGTTGAACTGGAAGCCGTGATAGCCCCGCGCGGTCTTGCGCTCGGTGCGCGCCAGCGCGTATTCCTCGTGGGTCTCGGGATGCAGGAAGACGGGAAAGTCGCGCCCGACCGGTCGAAAGCCCGCAGCCTCCATCGCCTCCGGCGTGCTGCCGACGACGACATAGTCGCGCTCCGTGAACGGGCGACCCAGCAGGCGGTCGCGAACCGCACCGCCGACGAGATAGGTCTGCATGGCGGCCCCGGGATCGCGATCCGGGTCAGCCGCGGCCCGATCCGCGGTTGAGGGTCCGCAGTTGCTGCATGCGGGCCTCGCGTCCGGCGCCGCCGCCACCCAGGTAGCCGGGGGCGATGGATTCCAGCCGGGTCGGGCAGGGTAGCTGCTGCTCGCCGTCGCAGACCGAGTCGATGGTCAGCGAGGCGAAGTTGTCGCGCGACAACGGTTTGCCGGGCACGAACTCGAGCACGCTGGCCTGCAGCTTGCCGGCCCAGTCGGGCAGGCCGATCACCGGGCGCCGGTAACCGGAGACGCGTCCGACGTAGCGCACCAGTTCGGCCAGGGTATAGGTCTTCGGGCCGCACAGTTCAAAGCCCTGCCCGAAGGTATCCGGGTCGTCGAGGGCCTCGACGAAGTGCTCGGCCACATCGCCGACATACACCGGGGCGAAACGCGCCCGGGCGCGGGCCAGGGGCATCATCGGCGAGAACTTCAGCAAAGTCGCGAAGCGGTTCAGGAAGGAGTCCTCGGGGCCGAAGATCACCGACGGGCGAAAAACCGTGACCGCCAGGGATTCGCTGGCGAATACCGCCTGTTCCGCCGCGCCTTTGCTGCGCAGGTAGTGGCTGGGGGCGTCGTCCATGTCCGCCTTGAGCGCGCTCATCTGCAGGAAGCGGCGCACGCCCTGCGCCTCGGCGGCGGCCAGGGCCTTTTCGGTCAGTTCGGTATGGGCGGTGCGGAAACCGGCGCCGCTGTGCCCGCGCTCGTTGAGGATGCCGACCAGGTTGATCACCGCGTCCTGCCCCGCGAAGACGCGCTCCAGGGTGGCGGGGTCATGGGCGCTGCCTTCGACCAGATCCACCTCGGGGTTGACCAGGAGATCGCGGTGGCGATGCGGACGGCGGGACAGCACGCGGACCTTCAGGCCGCGATCAATCAGTCGGCGAATGATGTGGTGGCCGACGAAGCCCGTGCCGCCCAGCAGGCAGACATTGCGAATCGAATCGATCGACATGGTGGCAAGGTCCTTCCGAAAGCGAGTGCGGGACGTCTTATACTCGGGTGACCTGCATTGTTCAAACAAGCCCGTATTTCGGGCCCTGACGCCGAGGCACCGATATGCCCGAACTGACTGCGATCAATCCTGCCACCGGCGAGACCCTCGCGCGCTACCCGCGCATGAACGAGGAAGCGCTGGAGGCCGCATTGTCTCGTGCCGCGAGCGCGGCGCCGGACTGGGCGGCGCGCCCCGTGACGGAGCGCGCCGCGCGCCTGCGCGATCTGGCCGGCGTGCTGCGCGAGGAACGCGAGACCCTGGCGACCACTGCCACACAGGAGATGGGCAAGCGCCTGGCCGAGGCGCGGGCCGAGGTCGACAAGTGTGCCGCCGCCTGCGAGTACTACGCTGAACACGGCCCGGATTACCTGCAGGACACCATGATCGCCTCGGACGCGAGCCGCTCGTTCATTGCCTGGCAGCCGCTGGGGACCGTGCTGCTGGTGATGCCCTGGAATTTTCCCTACTGGCAGGCCTTTCGCCAGGCGATCCCGGCCACGCTGGCCGGCAACACCGTACTGCTCAAACATGCCTCTAACGTTCCTGGCTGCGCCGAACACCTGGAGCGGGTGTTCCTGGCGGCCGGGTTCCCCGAGGGCGTGTTCCGCAATCTGCCGGTGGGCTCCGACGCGGTGGAAGGCATCATCACCGACACCCGCGTGCAGGGCGTCAGCCTGACCGGATCCGAGGGGGCCGGCCGCGCGGTTGGGGCGGCTGCAGGCAAGGCGCTGAAATCCTCGGTGCTGGAGCTGGGCGGGTCGGATGCCTTTGTGGTGCTGGCCGACGCGGACCTTGACCATACAGTCGAGCAGGCGGTGCGCGGGCGCTTCCAGAACAACGGCGAGACCTGCATCGCCGCCAAGCGCTTCATTGTGGAGGAACCCATCGCGGATGCCTTCGTGGAGCGCTTCCGGGCCGCTATCGAGGCCCTGGTCATCGGTGACCCGATGGACGAGGGCACGAACATCGGCCCGTTGGCGCGCGACGACCTGCGCAGTGAGCTGCACGATCAGGTCACCCGCAGCGTGGCCGCCGGGGCCCGCCTGGTCGCCGGCGGCGCGCCGCGTGTCGGCGCCGGCTACTTCTACCCGCCGACCCTGCTGGATGGCGTGGAACCCGGCATGCCGGCCTTCGACGAGGAGACCTTCGGCCCGGTTGCAGCGGTCACCTGGGCGCGCGACGCGGACCATGCCGTCGAGCTCGCCAACCGCTCGCGCTTCGGCCTGGGCGGAAGCGTCTGGACCGCCGACCCGGCCCGCGGCGAGGCGCTGGCCCGGCGGCTGGAATGCGGCTGCGCCTTCGTCAACGGCATCGTCAAGAGCGACCCGCGCCTGCCGTTCGGCGGCGTGAAGGACTCCGGCTACGGCCGCGAACTCTCCGAACTCGGCATCCGCGAGTTCCAGAACGCCAAGACCATCTGGGTCGCTTGATTTGCCCCGCCCGGGGGAGGATCCGCGTCTCCCTAGTGGGCCGGCGCGGTCCTCGGCCGCGCGCGGTAGAGGCCCAGTTCGAGCCGGTTGTGGGGGTCGGCCTGGTCGCGCTTGGCGATGATGCGGGCGACCAGGGGCTCGTCGCGGTCGAGGAGGTCGGCGGCGAGCTGGTTCTGTTCGCGTGGCAGATAGCCGAGCTGGTGGTCGATCCAGTCGATGGCAACGGCCTTGTCATCGTGCGGGTTCAGCCGCTCGCGGCGCAGGGTCAGGGCCTGGCCGCGCTTCAACGCATTCCACAGCTTCGGGGCGTCGTGGTGGCGGTAGCCGGCCAGCGGGATGGTCTGCAGCAGTTCCTCGGTGGTGGCGGTGGCGTTGTAGCGGCCGCGCTGGGCGTAGTAGCCGCGCAGTACGGGGGTGCGGCGAGCCTGGCGGTTGGGGGTGTTCGATTGCATGGTCGCGCTCCATCTGGGGGGTTGCGACCTTTGTAGCACCGGGGGTGGCTCACAGAATGAGCCACCCCGGCTAATCGTGTCTTGCGGGCCCCGGGGCGGCCTCCCAGTGCACGGGGTCGCCCCGCCGGATGGTGCCCGGCTCCAGTGGCCGCAGGCAGATGCCGCTGTCCTGGCGCAGGGCGCCGGCGAGGTTGTAGCCGACCACCTGGTTGAGCCAGCCGCAGGGCGGGCGCGGCCGTGTGATGGCAAAACGCACAACACCGATGCGCAAGGTTCCCGCGCGCGGGCTGCGCCGGAGGCCGCTGACCACGAGGTTGCGGCGGTGGTCGCCGGGCGTCGGGGTCGCGGGCTGGCGCAGGCGCCGCGCCCGCCGCGTGGCGCGGTCCAGCTCGGCGCTGCAGATCAGGGTGACGGGGCAGGATTCCACCGTGTGCCAGTGGCCCTGCCCGGTGGCGTAGCGGTCACCGGTCAGGCCCGCTTCGGTGACCTCCACGGCGGCGCACGCGTGCATGGGGGTGCCGGCCCGATCGGCGATCCAGATCGCTTCCAGCCGGCCGGAGGCGGCTTTGTGGCGGGCCAGCCAGCGGCGCAGCATCAGGACGAAGCCGCGTATTGCGCAGCGGCCTCGCGCAGCGTGGTGGCGACACGGGTGCGCAGGCTTTCGGGGGCCAGGACCTCGACCCCGGGACCGTGGCGCAGGATCTCCTGGATCAGCTCGGTGGGATCCCCGAAGGGCACCCGCAGGTGGTAGTGGTCGCCCTCGAAGTGGCCGGTCTGGTCCGGGTGCCAGGTCTCGTCCGCGACCCAGCGGGCGTGTTCCGGGGTGAAGCGCAGCACCGCCCATTCCTGTGCGGGGCCGGTGAAGATGCCGAAGGCCGCGCCGGTGTGGGCATCCAGGGTCGCTTCGTCGATGTCGTGGTAGGGGCCATCGGTCGCCCGGGTGGACCGGATGCGTTCCAGCGCGAAGGTGCGCAGGGCCCGGGCCTTTTCGCACCAGGCGATCAGGTACCAGTTGTCGCGGTAGTACAGCAGTCGCTGGGGATGCACGACGCGTTGGGTGGCGGAGTCGCGGGCACGGCCGTGGTACTCGATCGCGATCGGCTGTTCGTCCAGGGTCGCGGCGGCTACGGCCTGAAAGCCGTCGCTGCGGTTGCCGCGCTGGGCCAGGGGCTGGATGCGGATGCGGCGGCGCACGGCGTCCGGCTGGTGCCCGCCGCTGGCGAGCAGCTCCCGGATACGCTCCTTCAATGGCCCCAGTGTGGGCGCCAGCAGACCCGGCTGCACGTCCTCCAGGAGCTGCTCCATGGTCAGGAGCGCGAGCAATTCGGATTCGTTGAACCATAGCCCCGGCAGCTCGAAGGCCGGGACATCCTGTGCGTAGCGGTAGCCGTTGGCCTCCGCGTCGTACTCGATCGGTGCCTGCATGAAGTCGCGCATGTACTCGAGGTCGCGCTTGATGGTCGCGCGCGAGACCTCGAGCGCCTCCATCAGGTGCGCCAGCGACGGCGGCTGGCGCGCCTGGAGCAGGCGGTGCAGATGGAAGATCCGCTCGGCGCGGTTCACGAAGTCAATGCAGGGATGGACATTTCCGGAACGCTACGTGGAGAACCTGCCCCTTGGCAATGTC
Source organism: Thioalkalivibrio sp. ALE31 (assembly GCF_000377405.1). Taxonomy (GTDB): domain Bacteria; phylum Pseudomonadota; class Gammaproteobacteria; order Ectothiorhodospirales; family Ectothiorhodospiraceae; genus Thioalkalivibrio. The sequence goes on from NZ_KB905026.1 coordinate 12,764, forward strand.
ACGGGTTTTTTTCGTCGGCTGCGTCGCTCCGGGGCCCTGAGCACAGGTCATTCGTCGAGAGCGGCTGCGAGCGGTGGCGGGCTCGCAAGACGCGCCTCCCGGATGGGGATTGCGGGTGGGGTGGTCGTCGCTGTCCGCAGGCCGTTTCATGGACGCGGACATGTCTGGCCGCGGCTCCGGTGGTCTGCGCTGGACGGTGATACCTTCGAGGCAGGCCTCCAGGATGAGCTCGCGGATCGTTTCGTGGGCCTGGTCGCGGGCCTGCGGTCCGCAGCAATCCGCGGGGGCGATGATCCCCGTCTCCAGCAGATCGCGGAGTTCCTGGCCGCGCCACTCGGCCACGATCCGGCGCGACGGCTCGTCGATGATCCGGAGCGAGGGGTCGGGGTTTTCCAGCCATGCGTCGAGCGTGAACATTGTGCCTCCTAAGAAATGAGAACCATTCGCATTCATAGTCGTCGAGGGAGAGGCGCGAGTCAAGCATTGAATGCGAGCGATCATGAAGATCGGTGGATTTTGTGGGCCGGTCCGCTTTCTCCGGCCCTGCCCGGGGCAGAGGACCGAGGGCCGTCAGTGTCTCCTCGGGGGAGCCTGACGGACTGACTCTGCCAGACGCGCAGCAGATCCGTCCCGGGTCCGACGGGCTTGCGGGTCAGGGGTGGTCGAGTCGTACGAGCAGGCGCTGTTGATCTCCCGCAACCGGCGGCGAGCGATGGACGGCTCCAAGCCCCCCGCACGTAGGTGAACGTTCGCCTTTCATGAGGATCACGGATCCGCTCTCAAGTGCCAAGGGCGGATGGCCTGCAAGAACGCCCTCGTTGTCGCCGCAACGGAGCCGGTCGCGGTTCAGGAAACGGTCGTCTGCATATTCGGTTCCGGGGCCGGTGTAGCTGCAGACCATCCGCAGCACGTTGTTGTCCACGTGAAACAGCGGGCATGGCTGGTGGGCCAGCACTTCGAGCTGGAGGCGGACACTGATCGCATGCGCGACGACGGCAAAGTTGTGCGCCAGGCGCTCCAGATCGTATGCCAGACGATGAATCCTGAACGGTGCCCGGTCGATGGCGCCGTGCAACCGTTCGCGCACCTGGTCCGGTCGGCAGTGGATGTCCAGAATCATCCCGGGGCCGCGGGACAGCAGCGCCCGGGCCTGGTCCCGGAGTTGCGGATCCAGGCTTCGGCGCCAGATCAGCGCGTTCACATCGTGGCGGTGAATGCCCTTGAGCTCGGCGGCGCGGTCGACGAAGCGGTGCCTAGACGGCGCGCGCTCGACCGGGTGCGACGTTCGCGCAGTGTTCATGCGGTTACGTCCGGGCGGGACTCTCGGGTTTCCGGGGCATCCACCTCGGGCTCGGCGGTCTCGGACCCCAGGCGCCAGACCGGGAAGGGATCCGCGTAGCTCAGCCAGCGTTCCGGGCCTTCCAGCATCTCGTCGTCGGTGAGCAGGCAGGCGTCGAGACGTTTGCGCATCGCATCCGCGTCCATGTGGATGCCGATCAGTACAATCTCCTGACGTCGGTCCCCGAATCGGTCATCCCAGACCGGCGCGATTGCCGTCTCCCACCAGTCTTCGTGGGTGGGGCGCTGCTCCGGGGATACGGCAGCCCACCAGAACCCGGCAGCGTGGTGGGTCAGCGCCCCGCCGGCCTGAGACAATGTGCCGGCCCAGTCGGGGCGCGAAGCCAGCCAGAACCAGCCCTTGCTGCGGATGATGCCAGGCCATTCCTCGTGCAGCAGGGCAAAAAAGCGTTCCGGATGAAATGGCCGATTGACGCGGTATACGATGCTGGAGATGCCGTATTCCTCGGTCTCCGGGGTGTGGCCACCCATCATCTCCTGGGCCCAGCCGGCGGCCTGGGACGCGCGGTCGAAGTCGAAGCGTCCGGTGCCCAGCAGGGACTCCGGCGCGATCTGGCCGTGTGTGGTTTCGATGATTCTGGCGTCCCGGTTAAGGGCGCGCACGACGCTGCGGACGGTATCCAGTTGTTCCGGCGACGGGCGATCCACCTTGTTCAGGACAATGACGTCCGCGAACTCGATCTGATCCACCAGCAGGTCAACGACGGTACGGTCGTCTTCCTCCCCCAGGGATTCGCCGCGGTCGCCCAGGAAATCGCTGGACGCGTAGTCCTGCAGCAGGGCACCTGCATCCACCACCGTGACCATCGTGTCGAGGCGGGCGACATCGTCCAGGGACTGGCCGTCTTCGTCGCGGAAGGCGAAGGTGGCCGCGACCGGCATGGGTTCGGAAATGCCGGTGGATTCGATGACCAGGTAGTCGTACTGCCCGGATTCGGCGAGGCGGCGCACCTCCACCAGCAGGTCGTCCCGCAGCGTGCAGCAGATGCAGCCGTTGGTCATCTCGACCATGCGGGCATCGGTACGTGTTACGGCATCCTGGCCGCCGCGCACCAGGGCGCTGTCGATGTTGACCTCGCTCATGTCGTTGACGATGACCGCGACGCGCAGCCCCGACTGGTTGTGCAGGATGTTGTTCAGCAGTGTGGTCTTGCCGGCGCCGAGAAAGCCGGAGAGGACGGTGACGGGCAGGCGTTTCATGGTACCTCCAGGGAATCGGGATGCCCGGGCGTCGGAATGTGCCCGGATGGAAGGGTTGGGCAGGCTCAGCGCACGAACACGTGTTCGGCCTTTTCCTGGCGTTCCTTGACCTCGATGCAGAGGGTCGCCGTCGGGCGGGCCAGCAGGCGGGGCAGACCGATCGGTTCGCCGCTCACCTCGCAGTAGCCGTAATCGCCGGTTTCGATGCGATGCAGGGCCGCATCGATCTTTCGCAGCAGGCGGCCTTCGCGCTCCTGCACCCGCATCGACAGGAGGCGCGACTCCTCCATTGCCGCGCGGTCAAGCTCGTCCGGGGTGCGTTCGTTGTCGCGCAATCCGTCCCGGGCACCCTCCATGTCGGCCAGGATCTCGTCGCGCATTTCGAGCAGGCGCTCGCGGAAGTACGCGAGCTGGGCCTCGTTCATGTAGGCCGCGGCAGGCATGGCCAGCAGTTCGTCGCGGGTCATGGGGTTCCGTCGGTTGCGATCAGGATGTTATACCATAACGTTTCGATTGCGCCCCGACAACACGGATCGGCCACCGTCCTGTGATGGGGTCGACCCGCCTGCAAAAAGGTGTCTTATGTCCTCTACCTGTGTGTCTCCGGCCTCGCCGGATACGGAAACCTCCGCGACCGATCCGCTACCGGATATTGCCGCGTCGGCTGCTACGCACGCCTCCGCGCTCGACTGGGTGGGTATGGAAGACATCACCCTTCCGCTGTATCTGACCGGCCAGCCAGTGATCGCCCGGGCAAGCGCGGGGGTGAGCCTCGACGACGCGGGCGCGCGCGGTATCCATATGTCACGGCTCTACGGGGCCCTGCGACAGCTGGAGTCCCGCGAGCTGGACGTTGCGCGGCTGTGGGGCGTGCTCGAAGCGTTTCTGGCTTCGCACGATGGCCTGTCCAGCGTGGCCGAGGTCCGTCTGGCCGGGGAGCTGCCGCTGGAACGGCCGGCCCTGGTCAGTGCCGCCGCGGGCTGGAAGCGCTACCCGTTCCGGATCGCTGCGCGCAGCGAGTCCGGGGCGGTGTCTCTGGAGCTGGAGGTTCAGGTGGGCTATTCCTCCACCTGTCCGTGCTCCGCCGCCCTGGCGCGGCAGGCGATCCAGGAGCAGTTCGACCGTGACTTCACGCGAGCGGCCGTGGATGCGGCAACCGTGCGCGAATGGCTGGGCCGGGCCGAGGGGATCGTCGCGACGCCCCACAGCCAGCGCAGCGAGGCAACCGTCACGGTCGGTCTGGAACCGCTGGTCTCAACGCTGCCCCTGCCCGATCTGATTGATCGCGTGGAACAGGCGCTGGGCACCGCCCTGCAAACGGCGGTAAAGCGCGTGGACGAGAAGGCCTTCGCGCTCGCCAACGGCCGCAACCTGATGTTCTGCGAAGACGCCGTACGGCGCCTGGACAGCGCCCTGCGCCCGGAGTACTACGCCCGCGGCTATCGCATCCAGGTTCGCCACCGCGAGAGCCTGCATGCACACGACGCCGTGGCGCGGGTCGTGCGTCTGCCGTCAGCGGAACGCTGAAGCAGCCAGTCGGAGCGTGGACCGCCACAAGGCGGTGGGGTTGGTCAGGCATCTGCCAGGTCGCTCTTCGGCAAGCGTGTGGACACGTAAAAAAGCCGCCGGAAACGCAATCCGGCGGCAATGCTTACGGAGGATGGAGAGACCAAAGGCAGGAAGTCACCTTTCGTCCTGGCGACACACAGCTGTCCGGGCTGCGCATCGAAATGAGAATCATACGCACTTGCGGTGCATTGTCAAGCGGACTGAGGCCTGCTCGGGCCCAGGGGGGCGATGGCGTAGCCCGTGCTACGGCCCGGACGGCACTGACTGAGAGGTGCCTGCCGCGTCGGGCAGGCTGCGATGCCGGTCGGCCATCGGCTCGGCCGTGATCAGGTAATCCGCCCCGTGCCGCAGGCCCTCCTTGCTTCGGGCCAGCGGCAGGGCGGTTTCCCGCAGCGCCTCGATCTTCTGGTGCATGGCCTTTGCCAGGCCATCGTCATTGAAGTGCGACAGCTGGCGCAGGCACAGGTCGAGCTGGCCGTTGACGAAGCGCTCGCGGTAGTGAATCGGGAAATAGCGGACATCCAGAACCCGGAAGCCGGCGATTCCGAGATGGCGCATGACCCAGGACGAAGGGTATTCGCGATAGGGGCGGTTCCCCGCGAGCAGCAGGCAGGCATCCCGCAGGCGACCGATTTCGCGCACGATGCGGTCAGACTCGGTCTTGGGTTCGGTCAGTACATAGGGTTCCACGCCGACGAGATACAGCCGCTCGCCCACATGAGGCCGTAGTCGATGCAGCGCGCGGTCCTGCCAGTAGGGCGAGAAGCCCTCGATTGCTCCGATGAAGTAGTCGAGCAGGACGGTGTCGAAGCGCTCGCCGAACAGCAGCTGGTCCGACATCCAGTTGCCGACGAGGATGCGATCTTCGCGTCGTCGGTCTTTTCCTGCCGCCTTCTTCACCGTGTTCGCCATCTCCTGCGAGGCCGTGACGGCGGTCCAGCGCTCGGTCTCCAGCGCACAGATCCACTCGATGGATGCGCGTCCGGTTCCGGCATCGAGCACACTTCCCCAGGGTCGGTCGCCCTGCAGCTTCTCGATCGCCTGGAAGATCGGCGAGTGGGTGCCCTGGCGCTTCGGCCCGCCGGATGGGGTTGCACCATGGGGGGTTGGCTTCGGGGGCATGATTCTGCTCCGCGGTGACTTCTCGATCGGTTCAGGGACGTGACATTGCGAGCAGTCGGGCCGCCAGGGCGAGGCCGACATTGACCAGGACGAGTACTGGCGCAAACGGCTGATCCAGCGGCAGGCTGACGCTCCAGGCGATCAGGAAGCCCGCGAGGGCCAGGGCCTGGGCCCACAGGAATAATCCGCGCAGATTGCGTGCGAGATAGGCGGCGCCCCAGGCGGGCAGGAGCAGCGTGGCGAGGGCAGCGGGCAGGCCCAGCACCATGCTGCCCAGCACCACTGCGGCCACCAACCAGGCGATCTCCGTGAGGCGCAGCCACGTGCGCGGGCTGCGCGTGCCGGGGACGTCGGGGGCGAGCTGTGCGTGTCGCCAGACGTGGTACAGCCCGGGCGCGAACACGAGGCTGGCCAACCCGAGCGCGACCACTGCCCATAGTTCGCGCGGTCCGGCGAAGTACAGCTGGCCCTCGGCCCAGGCGGCCGCGGCGAGGCTGGCCTGCGCGAAATTGGCGGCCAGCAATGTCACTGCCGCCAGTCCGGCCAGAAAAACGGCCAGCGGCAGGCGCTCGCGGTCAGAGCTGCGTTGCAGCAGGGCCATGACTCCGGCCCCGAGTGCCAGGGCTACAGGCAGCACCGGCCAGTGGACGACCGACGCCAGGACGCCCCCGACGGCGGCCCACTGTCCGAGTGCCAGCGCCTGCCAGACCGACCCGCGCAGGAACAGGCCGGCCCCGGCCAGGGCCAGCACGCCCGTGATCAGCAGCCCGGAGACAAACGGTTCGAACAACAGGTCACCGAGCATCGAGGTAGTCCGTCAATGGATGGTTCTCGACCCCGACGGCCTGCAGGAACTCGTCGTCGTGGCTGGTCATCACCAGTGTCGTAGCAGCCGGGAGGGAGGTAATCAGGTCGACCGCATCGCCGCGCACCTCGGCGTCGAGGTGGTTGGCGGGCTCGTCCAGAAGGACCAGGCGTTCCCCCGGTGGCCGGTGGGCGCTGCTGTGCAGGGCCGCGGCCAGGCGCAGCAACTGCCACTGGCCGCCACTCAGGCGGTCGAGGCGACGATCCAGCAAGGCCTGCACCCGGGGTTGATCGGGCGGGGTGGCGCCCATCGCCCTGAACCAGTCGTGACCGCACAAGGGCCAGGGGTCCCGCCGGGGGTGGTCCTGCGCCAGCAGGCTGACACGCGTCGCGGGGCCAAGCCGCAGGGTGCCTGAGTGGACCCGAGCCTGGCCGGTTACGGCCTTCAGCAGCAGCGACTTGCCGATGCCATTGGGGCCGGTCAGGGCCCATCGGGTCCCCGTGGGTACGTCGAGGGACAGCGGGCCCAGCACCGGACGATCAAAGCCGAGGTGCGCGGCCTCTGCGTGCAGCGCGGTTTGAGGGGGCATGCGGACTCGAAATCGTTGGAGGGGCCTGAATGATATCGGGCCCGGAAAGCATTTTCCGGGCCCGATCGTGAGGAAGATGTTTCGCCCCGGGTTAGCGTTGGGGCAGCGTTTGCGCCCAGGTGGTCATCAGGTCCAGGTACCCATCCAGGCTGGAGTCGGCCGGCGGATCCAGAGGGACCGCATGGCTCGGCCAGCCCAGGTTGCGTTCGAGGAATTCGGCGCCGCGAGGCGGCTGGAACTCGGCGTACAGGACAGTGCCCTCGGTGCCTTCGAGATCATCCACGAGGCTGCGCAGATGGCGCGCGGTGGGCGGGATCCCCGGCGCCGGTTCCAGATAGCCGACGATCTCGACCGGCAGCCACTCTTCCAGATAGTCGAGGTCCTCGTGGTAGACCACGATGCGCTGCTCCGGCACGACCTGCTCGGCCAGCGTCTCGGCGTGTGTACGCAGGCGGTCGGCGGTGCGTTCCGCTCGCTCCATGAAGCTGTCGGCATGGTCCGGACGCAGTTCGCCCATGCGCTGGCCCAGTGCGAGGGCGAGTTCGGCCATGCGCCGCGGGTCGGCGTTGAAGTGCGGGTTCCCCTCTTCATGCACGTGCCCCATGTTCGGGCCATCCATGGTGATGGAGCGGCGCAGCTCGATCATGTCCGCAGCGCGGAAGTGCCCCGGCTGCCCGGAATTGATGGCACGGTTGCTGGCACCCCGCTGCGCGGCCGGCAGCCAGCCCTCTTCCAGGCCGGCGCCCAGCTCCAGCAGCATGTCGGCCCGGCGCAGGGCGGCCATGAAGCTGGGGCGGGCATCGAGATAGTGGGCGTCGCGGTCCGGTGGCGCGAGTACGCGGACCTCGGCCTGGTCGCCGCCAATTTCGCGGGCCAGGGCGCCGAGGCTGGAGGTGGTGGCGACGACGTTAAGACCGGCCGCGGCCTGGGCGGGCGCCAGGACCAGCGCGGTCAGGGTAAGGGCGGCGATGGAAATCAGCCACCGGGTGCTGCGGGTGCGAGTCTTGCGAAAGAACATGCGGGACTCCTTGGGGGATATGGTGTGCTAGCACGGTACCGATGCCGGCCGGATTGGCCGACACGGGCGGAAGCGAGCGGGCCCGGGCGGGCCCGCGCGAGTGGGCATCAGAAGCGATGGGCGCCGTGGGCGCCGAGGGCCACGTTCAGCTGCAGCATGAACTCCAGCCCGCGGTCGCGGTGGCCGTCGTCATCGATGAAGTCATTCTGCGACAGCTGGGCGCGCAGGAACACCGGCTCCACCGGGCGGAAAGTGACCTGGGCGGAGTGGCGATAGGAGGTACCGAAGGAGTCGCCGTCGCCGCGGCCGACGTCGTTGGTCAGGCCAAGGGCCTCGGCGCGAAGACCGGCCTCCCAGCGCGGGGCAAAGCCGTAGACGCCCTGGACGTAGATACCGTCCTGCTTGTTCTTGAAGCTTTGCTCGTTGCGCACGAAACCCACGGGGCCATTGCCGTCTGCCTCGAAGTTCACGTCACGGCGGTCGACGTCGATTTCGCGGTAGAAGTACTCGCCCTGCAGCCGCCAGTCGCCATGGCCGTAGGCGCGCCCGGCGCTGTACTTGTAGACGGCATCCAGGCCGGCGAACCAGGCGCTGCCGTCCCAGTCCTCGAAGCGGGTGGAGTGCTCGTCCGTCACCTGATAGCTGCGGGCGTAGCCACCGGAGACGCCGAACTGCGCGGCGTGGTCAGGGCCAAGATCCGGGCCGAACTTGGCGAAGGCGGTGACCAGGCGCGGGCCGGAGCGGTCCCGAAGAATGCGTTCCTGACCGTTGAGCGCCGACTGACTACCCTCGTAGTTGGCGATTCCGCTGGTTTCGCCCTGCAGCAGTTCCACCCCGAGTTGGGTGTAGGCCTCGGTCGGTGCGACCCAGGTGGCCTGGACGCCGGTTTCCTGGAGGCCGTGGTCGCCGAAGATGTACTCGTTTACCAGCGGACGGTCGACGAAGTCCCAGTCGTGGCCGTGGCGGCTGTTGATGTACCCGATATCGGACAGGAACTTACCGGCCTTGATCTGGAAGCCGCCGGGCAGGGCGCGGGTAGTCAGGTAGGCCTCTTCGACTTCGATGTCGCTGTCGTCGAAGCCGAGCATCAGCACGCCGTCGAACAGGTCGCCCAGGTTGGCCTGGAAGACCAGCTCGCTGTGGCCCAGGTTGAATCCGTCGTCGAAGCCATGATCGTGTCCGTGGTCGTGACCATGGCCGTGGTCGTGGCCATCGTCGAAGCCGGCGGGTTCGTCGATCCCGTGCGAGAGTTCGTTGTAGTAGACGCCTTCCAGGATCAGCGAAACGTCCAGACCCCAGGAACGGTCTTCGGACTGGGCGCTCCATTGCGCGGCAGCGGCCCCGGGGGCGGCGAGGGCCAGGGCGGTGAGTCCGGCAAGGACGGGGCGGGCGTATGGGGCGCGGGACATGTCGAGCTCCTTGTTGCACGGCAGACTGCAGCCAGGATCAGTGGGTCCGCCGATGAAGGTGAGTTGTTATAGCGTAACGTCAAGGCATGAACGTTATACAATAACAACCCTGGGTTCAACCCCGTTCCAGCCAGTCAGCTTGTGGCGGATCGGTCTCGGGGGAGGCCCGCGCGGGCGAACGCCGCGCGCCAGGGCTCCAGCTTTTCGGTCAGGCTCAGGCGGGCATTGGCGGGGCTGGTGGAGGGCAGGCGCAGGGCCTCGACGCCCAGGGCGCGGGTCTCGCGGATGCGCCGCGCGCTCTCGGCGCCGTTGTGGATGATCACGCGCAGGCCCGGGGCCTCGCGGGTCAGGCGGGCCAGATCGTTGGGGACCGGTTCGCGGATGGCGCTGTCCAGGCTCCCCTCGCGCGAGCAGGCCCCGTAGACGTCCCAGAGGCCCACGCCGTGGTCGAGCAGGCGCTGGATGCGCTCCGGGTAGTCCAACTCCGGGAAGGGTTCGCCGAGGATCTGCCCGGCAATGGGCCAGAACTGGTTGCGCGGGTGGGCGTAGTAGGCCCGGGCCTCCAGCGACGCCACGCCGGGAAAGCTACCCAGCACGACCAGTCGGGTATCCGCTCGCAGGATCGGTGGGAACGCTTCAAGGGTGGCTGAGCCAGCGGTCACAGGAAGGTGGAGCAAGCGGGCTGAGAGGGTGGGCGGTGTCAGGCGCGGTCCTGCTGACTCCGACGGCAGTCGCCGCACTGGCCGTGCAGTTCCACCATGCGCGACTCGATAGCGAAGTCCTGTACCTCGGCCTCCTCTTCCAGTGCGCGGCTGGCCGGTTCCGGGGTGTGGAACTCGGTGATCTGGCCGCAGCCGTCGCAGATCATCAGCGCGGACTCGTGGCGCTCGCCCGGATGCGAGCAGGCGACGAATCCGTTCAGGCTCTCGATGCGGTGGATCAGCCCCTGCTCCAGCAGGAAGGCCAGGGTGCGGTAGACCGTCGGCGGCTTGATGCTGTGATCGTCGGAGGACAGGGCGTGGATCAGGTCGTAGGCCTTGATCACGCCCTCGGTGCGCAGGATCTGTTCGAGGATGCGCCGGCGCTGCTCGGTCAGGCGCGCACCCTGGCGGGCACAGACGCGTTCGGCGTCGGCAAGGGCCTGTTCGATGTCCGGCGTCTGGGTCTCGGCGGCGGCAGTCATGCGCCTAGCATAGCCCAAACACTCATCGCGTCCGTAACCGCCCCGGCCATCAGGCGGGTTCGGCATCGGTCGCGGGCTCCGGGTCGGGCTGTTCGGGGCGCGTGGCGTCGGGACGGGCGAAGATCTCAGCGGACCAGCGGGCGCGGTCGGCCGCCGGTTCGGTCTCGCGCGCCACCATGTGCGCGTCCACGGCGGTGATCCGGTGGTCCAGGCCCTCGCCATTGGCGATCTGGATGGCGAGCCCCGGGCGAGCATTGAGCTCCAGGATCAGCGGTCCGCGGTCGGCGTCGATGACCACGTCCACTCCCAGGTAGCCGAGCTGGCTCAGCTCGAAGCAGCCCGCGGCGAGCTCCATCAGCTGGCCCCAGTCAGGAATCTGCAGACCGACGATGCTCTGCTCGCTGTCAGGGTGTTCGCGGCAGGGCTTGTTGTAGCGCACCCCGCCGATGGTCCGGCCGGAGCCCAGGTCGATGCCCGTGCCGACCGCGCCCTGGTGCAGGTTGGCCTTGCCGTCGGAGTCCTGGGTCGGCAGGCGCATCATCGCCATGACCGGGTAGCCGCGATAGACGACCGTGCGGATGTCCGGCACGCCCCGGTGCGAGACCGCGTCGAACACCGAGGAAAAACGCACCCGCTGTTCGATCATGGCGACGTCCGGGCGCCCGCCCAGGCTGTACATCCCTGACAGGATGTTGGAGATGTGGTCGTCCAGCTCGCTCAGCTCCATGGCGCGCCCGCCCGCCCGCCGCGGCCGGTCGCCGCGCCAGCCCTCGATCACCAGGATGCCGTCGCCCGCGGCGCCATGCGCTGGCTTGATCACGAAGCCGTCTTCGTAGTCCCGCAGCTGGCGGCGCACGTCGCGGATCTGGCGGTGGGTGCGCACGACCCCGTAGAGATCGGGCACCGACAGGCCGGCATCCAGCGCCAGTTTCTTGGTCTGCAGCTTGTCATCCACCCGCGGGTAGAAGCGCCGGGAGTTCCAGGCCGCGATGTAGCGGGCATTGCGGGCGTTCATGCCCACGATGCCCTGTTCCTTCAGCAGCTTCGGTCGCACGAAGCGCGGGAACCAGGCCGGCATCAGTCGGGCCTCCGCATCGCGTCCTGGATACGGCCGAAGCGGAACAGTTCCGTCAGGCGGTAGCCGGTGTAACGCCCGAGCAGCAGGGTCACAGCCAGCAGCACCAGCAGCAGTTCCGGGAACACGAACAGCAGGTGCTCCAGCTGACGGTTGGCCATCAGGCCGTAGGCGGCGGCCGCGACGACCAGGCTGCCGATGCCCTGGGTGATGGCGTCGGCCGGCCCGTGCTCCTCCCATACGACCGACATGCGCTCGATGGTCATGGCGAGGATGACCATCGGGAACAACGACAGCGCCAGGGCCCGCTCGAAGCCCAGTTGATGCGACAGCACGCTGATCCCGAGCATCAGCATGATGACCACGCTGACCACCGCGGCCAGGCGGGGGACCAGCAACAAGCGCAGGTGCTCCAGGTAAAAGCGCACGGCCAGGCCCAGCGACACGATCAGGGTGAACAGGATGATCCCGGCCAGCAGCTGGGTTTCGCGGAAGGACAGCGCGATCAGCACCGGCATGAAGGTGCCGAAGGTCTGGATGCCGATCACGTTGCGCAGGAACACGATGATCATCGCACCCAGGGGCACCATCAGCAGCACGCGGTAGGTGTTCTGCGTGCCCAGCGGCAGGTTCAGGGTGGAGAAGTCGAGGATGCGGGTGTCCAGGGTGTCGCCGAAGCGCTGGATGGTCGCCAGGGCATCCTGGACTCCCCGCGAGACCGCGAACCGGACCTCGGCGGCCTCGCCATTGGATACCTCGAGCAGCGGGGCGCTGCCGTGCGACCAGACGACTACGTCCGCGGGATACTCGATCTCGCCGGTCTCCGGGTCGATGGGGACCCAGCGCCGGGTGTTGTGGACCTCCAGCCAGGTCTGCGGCTCGATGTCGCGGCGGCCATCGACCAGCCGGAGGGCCGTCACCTGGCGCGCGGGGATCCGCGCGGTGGCCAGCAGTTCGATCAGGGTCTCGGTGCGGCGCGTGCGGTTGTCGTCGCTCTCGATGAACACCGCCGCGTTGGATGCGGGGGCGGCGTTGGCGAGGTCATTGACCAGCACCGAGGCAAAGCTCTGGATATCCGAGGAGCGGCCGCGTACGTCGTCGATCAGGGCATCGGCGGCGGAACGGAAGGGCTCGGTCCAGTCGGGTACGGCCACCGGCCCGGGGTACTCCGACTCCGAGCGGTCGTTGCCGTCGCGATAGAGCGTGGCGCGGTAGTAGAGAACCTGTTCACCGCGTGGCTGGCGGGTGGTCCACTGGGCCAGGCGATCCTCGGCCTGGGTAATGGAGTTCAGGCCGTAGCCGCGCGAGACGAAGCCTTCGTCCAGAATGGAGAAATTGGGCAGGCGATGCGGGATGCGCAGCTCCACCGTGGCCGCGCCGCCGGTGGGCTGATAGCGCACCCGTGCCTCCACCTGCCAGGTCTCGGCGGTGGCGTCCGGCTGCAGGGGCATGCCCAGCGCGCTGACCTTGTAGGCGAAGACCCCGAGCCCGACCGCGCTCAGCAGCACGATCAGGATCGGCAGGTGAAAGTGCTTCACTGGTCATCCGCCGCGCAGTCGGGCGCGCGCAGGTGTTTCTCGCCGGAATCGACCAGGATATGGCCGGCCATGTGGCTGCGACCGATCAGGGCCTGATAGGTCAGTGCCGTGCGGTCGATCAGGCTGGTGTCGGCGGTCAGGAGCTGGTTGCCAATGCAGAACTCCATGCGCACGACCGGGCGCTCCTGCGACTCGCCGCTGTGGCGCCGGATACGGACGATCCGTTCGATCGGGCGCTCGAGGGTGATGCGGGCGTCCTCGTCTTCCGGATCGATGATCTCGAAGCGGATCCAGTCCTCGCCGTCCTTTTCGAAGCGTTCCTTGTTCAGCGCGTTCAGGGAGGAGGAGGTCGCACCCGTGTCCATGCGTGCCTCCAGCACGACGTCTTCCTCGACGATCTGTACGTCCTCCACCGCGCCCAGGATGGCCATGGACGGGCCCGATTCGTGGGCCACGGCGGATTGCGCGAGGAACGCCAAGCCGAGCAGCATGGTCGGCAGGATGGAGTGGGTTAAGCTGGAACGACGGGCGGCTGGGGCAGTCACGCAGTCTCCTGAAGGTTACAAAACATCGAAGTCTAGCTGATCATAGTGGTTCACCCCTGTTAAGGGGTTCACAAACCCGCGGCCGTCTTCGTGCCGGCCGGTCACCGCAGTCCAGGAGTCGCCATGCACTGGGTAGTCGATCTCGCCGACCTGACCATGAACGATGTCGCGAAGGTGGGCGGCAAGAATGCGTCCCTGGGGGAGCTGCTCGGACAGCTGGGCGCGGCCGGGGTGCGCGTGCCGGGCGGGTTCGCCACCACCGCGGATGCCTATCGCGCCCTGCTGGCGAAGGACAGCCTGGATGAACGGATCAAGGCGCGCCTGGCGGATCTGGATATCGACGACATCGAGGCGCTGCGCGCCGCCGGGCGCGAGGTGCGCGGCTGGATCGAGCAGGCCGAACTGCCGGCCGAGCTGGAACAGTCGGTGCGCGAACACTACGCGCAACTGGGGGACGAGGTCCCGGTGGCGGTGCGCTCCTCGGCGACCGCCGAGGACCTACCCGAGGCCTCGTTCGCCGGACAGCAGGAGACCTTTCTCAATGTGCGCGGCATCGATGCCCTGCTGCAGCGGCTGCGCGAGTGCTTTGCCAGCCTGTACAACGACCGCGCCATTGCCTATCGCGTGCACAACGGTTTCGCCCATGACGAGGTCGCGCTGTCGGCCGGTATCCAGCGCATGGTGCGCTCCGACGTCGGCGCCAGCGGTGTGATCTTCACGCTGGATACCGAGAGCGGCTTTCGTGATGCGGTGTTCATTACCGGGGCCTGGGGCCTGGGCGAGACGGTGGTGCAGGGCGCGGTGAATCCCGACGAGTATCAGGTCTACAAGCCGGCGCTGGCGGCCGGCAAGCGCGCCATCATCGGCCGCACCCTCGGCACCAAGGCGGTGCGCATGGTGCTGACCGGGGATGGCACGCGCACCGAGGACACCCCGGAGGACCTGCGCCAGCGCTTCTGCCTGTCGGATGCCGACGCCGAGCAGCTCGGGCGCTTTGCGGTGGCGATCGAGCAGCACTACGGCCGGCCGATGGACATCGAGTGGGCGCAGGACGGAGAGACCGGCGAGCTGTTTATCGTGCAGGCGCGCCCGGAGACCGTGGAGAGTCGCTTCGAGCTGGGCGCGGGCGAGCGCTACGAACTGGCGCCGCACGAGGCGGAGCCGCTGGTCACCGGCCGGGCGATCGGCGCGAAGATCGGGGCTGGCGTGGTGCGCGTGCTGGATTCCCCGGATGCCATGCACACCATGGAGGAGGGCGACATCCTGGTCGCGGACATGACCGATCCCGACTGGGAACCGATCATGAAGCGCTCCGCCGCGATCGTCACCAACCGCGGCGGGCGTACCTGCCACGCGGCGATCATCGCCCGCGAGATGGGCATCCCGGCGGTAGTGGGCTGCGGCAATGCGACCGAGGTGCTCTCCGACGGGATGCAGGCGACCGTCTCCTGCGCCGAGGGGGATGATGGTCACGTGTATCCGGGCAAGCTGGAATACCAGGTCAAGAAGACCGACATCGGCGAACTGCCGGAGCTGCCGGTCAAGCTGATGCTCAATGTGGCCAACCCCGGCCGCGCCTACGCCTTCTCGCAACTGCCACACGCGGGGATCGGCCTGGCGCGGCTGGAGTTCATCATCAACGGCACCATCGGCGTGCATCCGCTGGCGCTGCTGGACTACGCCGAGGACCCGGGCCGCCTGGACCCCGAGGTGCAGGAGCGCATCGCCGAGCGGCTGCATGGATTCGACGACGGCCCGCGCGAGTTCTTCGTGCGCAAGCTGTCCGAGGGCATCGCGACGCTGGCGGCGGCCTTCGCGCCGGAGCCGGTGATCGTGCGCCTGTCGGACTTCAAGTCCAACGAGTACGCCCACCTGATCGGGGGGCGCGGCTACGAGCCGCAGGAAGAAAACCCCATGCTCGGCTTTCGCGGGGCCTCGCGCTACCGCTCGGAGACCTTCCGCCCGGCCTTCGCGATGGAGTGCGAGGCCCTGCGGCGGGTGCGCGACGACATGGGACTGGACAACGTGCAGATCATGGTCCCGTTCGTGCGCACCCTGACCGAGGCCGAGGACGTGATCCGGGTGCTGGACGAGGAGGGGCTGCGCCGCGGCGAGAACGGCCTGAAGGTCGTGATGATGTGCGAGATCCCCTCCAACGCGCTGCTGGCGGCGCGTTTTCTCGAGCATTTCGACGGCTTCTCCATCGGCTCCAACGATCTGACCCAGCTGACCCTGGGAGTGGACCGCGACTCCGGACTGGTGGCGGAGTCGTTCGACGAGCGCGACGATGCGGTGAAGGCGCTTCTGAGTATGGCCATCCGGGCCGCCCGGCGCGCCGACAAGTACGTCGGTATCTGCGGCCAGGCCCCGTCCGACTATCCGGAGCTGGCGGCCTGGCTGATGAACGAGGGCATCGAGTCGCTGTCGCTGAACCCCGATTCGCTGTTGTCCACCTGGGAACAGCTCGCACAGGGGCGGGAGCCCGGTAATGGCTGATGCCGCCGCCCAGTGCCCGCAGGTCTACCTGGTTTCGGACGGGACCGGGATCACCGCGGAGACGCTGGCGCGCTCGCTGTTCACCCAGTTTCCGGATGTCGACCCGGCCTGGCACCGACTGCCATTCGTGCAGACCCCCGGCCGCCTGGCCGGCGTGTTCGCCCGGGCCGAGGCCGGTCCGCAGCCGGCCCTGGTGGTCGCTACCCTGGCGAATGCCGACCTGCGGGCCGACCTGCGCCATTGCCCGGTGCCGGTGATCGATGTCTTCGGCGAGCAGGTGGAGCGACTGGAGGGCCTGCTGGGGGTCGCGTCGCAGTCTGTGTCCGGACGGGCCCATGGCATGGGCGACGTCAGCCGCTACGACCGCCGCATCGAGGCGCTGAACTACACCCTGGCCCATGATGATGGCCTGGCCACTCAGGATCTGTCGGTCGCCGACGTCGTGCTGCTGGGGGCCTCGCGTTCCGGCAAGACACCCACCAGTCTCTATCTGGCGATGAACTACGCCCTTTTTGCCGCCAACTACCCGCTGGTCCCGGAGGACCTGCACCAGGGCGATATCCCGCACATGCCCGAAGGGCTGCGGGGGCTCGGCGGTCGACTGGTGGGCCTGACCATCACGCCACAGCGCCTGGCGCAGATTCGCGAGGGGCGCCGCCCCGACAGCCGCTACGCGAGTCTGGCGCAGTGCCGGGCGGAATGCGTGGCGATCCAGGAGTTCTTCGATACCTGGCGGATCCCGCACCTGGACGTGACCGAGCTGTCGATCGAGGAGATCGCCACCCGGGTGCGCGACTGCATGGATGCCCGCCGCGGCGGCTGAGCCGCGCCGGCAAGCCGCACCGGACGCGTCACAGCTTGGCATCCCGTCGGGCTTGCCGGAGAATGGGCGCGGTTAACTCGCTGCACCGCAAGGAGCCCGCATGCCCGCCGCCGGAACCGGACAAGAGATCGCCATCTTCCTCGTCAGCGTTGTCTTCGGGATCTACATCATCCTGCTGATCCTGCGGACGATCTTCGGCCTGGTGCGGGCCGACTACTACAACCCGATCTCGCAGACCATCGTGATGCTGACCGATCCGCCGCTGCGGGTGCTGCGGCCGGTGATTCCGTCGGTAGGGCGGGTCGATCTCGCCGCGATCGTGCTGATGATCGTGCTCAAGTTCATCGAGATCTGGTTGCGCGTGCTCATCGTTGGCGTGGACGTGGGGCTCGGGCTCATCCTGGCCGTGGCGATCCGCGAGCTGCTGACCACCGTGATCTGGGTCTTCATCATCGCGCTGATCGTCGAGGTGGTGATGAGCTGGATCCAGGCCGGGGGCGGCGGGGCCGCCAACAACCCCATCATGCGCCTGGCCGGCGCGGTGAACCGTCCCATCCTCGGCCCGCTGCGCCGGGCCCTGCCGAACACCGGTGCGATCGATTTTTCGCCGATGATTGCCCTGGTCGGGCTCTATATCCTGCTGATTATCGTCCGCTCTTTCTGAATCCGCCGAGCGGGGGTCGGCACGCGCGCCGCCACCCCCGGTTTCAATCGCAGCAAAAGCGGCTAGACTCGAAGACAGGGGTACCTGAGAGCCTGTCTCCGCAGGGCCCCGCTTTCCCCATCAGGCAAAGGAGTCAGCCATGGCAAGAGTGCATCGGGTCTTTACCGGCTTTCTCGTCGCTTTGGCGGCGGTCGCTCTCGGCAGCTCGATCGCATCCGCCAACGAGGCGGAGTTCGACAATTACGTCGTCCACTACAACGTGATCAACACCACCTTCCTGTCGCCGGAGGTCGCGCGGGCCTATGACGTGCGGCGCAGTTCCAACCGGGCGATGGTCAACGTCAGCGTGATGGAGCGGGGCGATAACGGTCTGCAGGCGGTCTCCGCCGAGGTCACCGGGTCGGCCACCAACATGAACGACCAGATGCGCAACCTGCGTTTCCGCGAGATCCAGGATGGTGATGCCATCTACTTCCTGTCGGAGGTGACGGTTCGCAGCGGCGAGACCCTCGACTTCGCGATCGATGTCGCCCCGGCGGGCAGCGAACGCGTGCTGCCGGTGCGCTTCTCGCGCGACTTTTTCGTGGACTGAGCCCCGCCCGGGGCCTTCAGAATGATCCCCCGCCCGGGCGGGGGATCACATCGCCACACTCAGCAGCATCCAGACCCCGTACAGCGCGACCCCGCCGCCGGCGATCCGGCGGACCCAGGGGCGGCGCACGAAGGCCGCCAGGCGTGCGGCGAACACCCCCATCAGCAGCAGATTGGGCAGCGTGCCCAGGGCAAAGGCACCCATCAGCGCGGCGCCCTCCAGGGCCCCGCCGGCGCCCAGTGACCAGGCCAGCACGCTGTACACCAGCCCGCAGGGCAGCCAGCCCCACAGCCCGCCGACCACCAGGGCCTGCCCGGCGTGGCGCACTGGCAGGAAGCGCCGCCCCAGCGGTTCGATGCGCCGCCACAGCACCCCGCCGGCCTGTTCCAGGCGCGCGAGGATCGGCCACCAGCCGGCGAGATAGAACCCGAGCAGGATCAGGAAGACCGCAGCGAAGCTCTGCAGGATCGCCTGACCGGCCGGCAGGCCGCCCAGCAGACTGGCCCCCAGCCACCCGGCCAGGGCCCCGGCAACGACATAGCTCGCCATGCGCCCGAGGTTGTAGGCCAGCAGCAGGTCCAGCCCCGGCCCGCGGCGACCGTGGCCCATGGAGATTGCGCCGACGATGCCGCCGCACATCCCCAGGCAGTGCACGCCGCCGAGGATGCCCACCGCCAGCGCGGCCAGCAGGGTACCCGGGTCACCCATCAGTGCGTGCCCCGGTCAGTCCGGATCGGCCGCATCGCCCAGGGAAACACTGCTTGATGTATACGCTCGCGCTCGAGTCGCTTTTGCGTGCGAACAAGGCGCGGTGACTGCCGTGCAGTCATTCTGCACAAGGGAACCGCAACGCTGTGCGCGCGCAAAAGCGGCCGAGCCCCTGCATTGAATGGTTTGTGGGGTTGGCACCCCAGGTTCCCCGATACGGCGTTGCGCCGCTTGCGGGTAGAACCACTACCCGCTGCACGACGCGCCTTGTCTCGAAGAACCTGGGGTGCCAACGCGAGCGTGTACATGAATCAGTGTTTCCCTAGGACCTCGTGCTTGGTCCGGATGAAGGTGGCGTGCGGCACGTAGAGCAGGTCCGCGAGGTGCCGGATGACCGCCTCCTGACGTTTGTGCAGGTCGCGGTTGGCCCAGGCGGCGCGCCACAGGGCGCGCAGTATGTCGGCCTTCTGCTCGGCATCGAAGGCCGCATTGACCTCGCGCACCATCGGGTGGATGGAGATCAGCGCGTCGCTCTCCTCCTGCGCGATCTCCAGCAGCGCATCGGCGGTATCGTTGTCCAGGCGGAACAACTCGATCAGGCTGCCACGTACCGATTCGAGCTCCTCCGCGCGCAGTTCGAAGTCGGCGCGGCAGACTTCCATGATCAGGGCCGCGGCGGCGCGCTGCAGGCGCTGTTCGGGATCGCCCTCGGCGCGATCGCTGCGTTCGGCGCCCAGCAGGCGCTGCCAGTGGCTGCGTAGTTGTTCAATCACCGCGTGGTCTCCGTCTACTCGCGCTGTGCGGTATGGTGCCCGAATGGAATCCGTTCGGCCCGAATCCCCCGATCTCCTCCTGCTCTCCGGCGGCATCGAGAGCAGCGCCCTGCTGGCGCAGTGCCATGCAGCCGGCCAGGTGCTGCGCGCCGTCTGGGTCGACTATGGCCAGCGCAATGCGGTCCGCGAATGGGCGGCGGTGGAGCATCTGGCCGGGGTCTACGGCGCGACGCCCGTCGCGCTGGACCTGCAGTCCCTGCGCGCGGCCTTCACCCGGCGCAACGACTGGGTCGGGCATGTGCCGTTGCCCCAGCGCAATCTGCTGGTGCTGGCGCTGGCGGTCAACCTGGCCGAACACCACGGTGCCGGGCGTATCCTTTTGGCCCTGAACCGCGAGGATCAGGGGCATGGGCCGGGTTCGCAGCCCGGGTTCGTGCAGCAGGTCTCGGCGCTGGCCGGGACCCTGGTCCCGCATCTGCAGGTCGAGGCGCCGCTGATCGAGCAGTCGAAGGCGGAAATCATCGCCACGACGGATCCGCTGGGGATCGACTGGCGCCGCACCTGGAGCTGCCTTCTGGCACAATCGCGCCACTGCGGGCGCTGCCCGCAGTGCCAGGCCCGGCGCGCCGCGTTCGCCGCGGCCGGCATCCCCGACCCGACCGACTACCGCGAAGCACCCCGATGACCGATGCCGCCATTCCCCGCCATGTCTCCGAGCGTCTGGAGATCGCCATCCTCACCGGCGAAACCCTGCAACTGAACTGGGCCGAGCCCGGTTCCAGTCAAGCCTGGTGGGGCAAGGTAACGCCCCGCGAAGTGCGCGAGGCGGATGGTTATCACTGGCTGGATGGCGAGTGCGAAGGCCGGCCGGTGCAGATCCGCCTGGACCTGATCCGCAACCTGCCGACCCCGGTCAAGTAGCCGCCGAATCGCCGGCCCGGTCTCTCGTGGCGGGCAGGCCGGACATCAGGTCCGCGAGCGACTCCAGCAGCACGAAGTCCTCCGAGTGCATGGGCTCGCCGCGCTCGTCCGGGTATCGAATGCCGCGCAGCTCTGCGATGCCCGCCCCGGCGGCGCTCGCCAGCGCCAGCAGGTTGTCGTCCACCAGCAGGGTGCGCTCCGGGTCATGGGGGGCGATCCGCTGCAGGCGCTCCCAGAACGCGGCCTCTTCCTTCGCGCAATCCAGATCGTGGGCGGAGACGATGGTGTCCAGGCGGTCGCCGATGCGGGTGAGCCGGTGCTTGAAGGCGTAGACCTGCGGGTGGGCATTGGTCACCAGCACCCGCCGTCGGCCGGCACGTTGCAGGGCGGCCAGCAACGCATCGGCATGCGGTTTCAGGGCGATATGATGGGCCAGTTCACGTTTCAGGCCCAGGATGTCCAGCCCGGTGAAGCGCGTCCAGTGATCCACGCAGTACCATTCCAGCTTGCCGCGCACCCGCTGCATCTCGTCCTCCAGGCGGCGGCGTGCGCATTCCGGGTCGTCCGGCTGGCAGCGGATGTACTCCCGCGGGATCAGCTCGCGCCAGAAGCGGTTGTCGAAGTGCAGGTCGAGCAGCGTGCCGTCCATGTCGAACAGCACGGTGTCGATGCGACTCCAGTCCACGGCGAGCGCGGGGGCGTGCGGATTTTTTTCGGGGTTTTGCGGGTCCACAGCAGACGGCCACATGATCGAGGGGATTGGTTATGGCTCTCATGGTACCCCAGGTGCGGTTTCTGCCCGCGCCCCTTCTTGCCGCGCTTCTGGCCCAGCCGGGCCCCACCCTGGCGATGGACCCGGATGATCCGGACTATGATCCGCTGGAGGATGATGCCCTGTGGGGCGAGACGGTCTCCCCGGACCAGACCCAGACGACCAGCCCGGAGCTGACGTTCCTGCTGGAGGAGCCGGACCGGACGCCGCATCACCACCAGAATCAGATCCGCATCACGGCCTCCTCCCTGAAGGACGGATGGGCCGATCTGCGCCAGTGCCACAACGATGTGGCGGCCATTCGGCGCATGGTCATTGTGTACAATGAGGCGACCATCGACGAACTCCAGGTCGAGTCCACCCGCAACATCGAATCCGCGCGCGCCGAGGGTGATCGTGTGGATCTGCGCGGGGTGGAGAAGGACGCCGAGGTCTGTGTGACCGCGCGCATGAAGATCGTCGAGCACGAGGGGGACGGCGTCTATCGCCTGGAGAACGGCCCGTTCGTTCGCCGCTTCCTCGACGGCTATTTCCCGATGCGCGTCACCATGGCCGTGAGCTGGGGCGATCTGGATCTGCGCCTGGCGGAGACCGAGCCGGCCGAGCAGGACGGGTTCGAGGTGGTGACCTCCGATCACGGGTTCATGTTCGACACCCTGTTCGAGGGCGAACTGCGGACCCTGGTGCGTCTGCGCAACAGCCACTGACCGCCCGGGAGGGCGCATGAGCCGAGACAAGCCGGATGTCCAGGGGCGACGCACGGTCGCCAGCAGTCGCCTGTTCGAGGTGGAAGAGCTGGACCTCGAGTTCAGCAATGGCGCGCGCACCTGCTTTGAGCGCCTGGTCAGCCGCGGCCATGGTGCGGTGATCATCGCCCCGGTGCAGGCCGACCGGACAATCCTCCTGATCCGCGAATACGCCGCGGGCACCCACCGCTACGAGCTGGGCCTGCCCAAGGGACGGATCGAGGCGGGCGAAGACATCCTGGCTGCCGCCAACCGGGAGATCATGGAGGAGGTGGGGCACGCCGGACACCGCCTGACCCACCTGGGCGCGTTGACCGTGGCGCCCGGCTACATGGCCCACCAGACGCATCTGGTGCTGGCCGAGGATCTCTATCCCGAGACCGCAGAGGGCGACGAGCCGGAGGCGATCGAGGTGGTGCCCTGGTCGCTGGACCGCCTGACGGAGCTGGTTGCACGCGAGGACCTGACCGAGGCGCGTTCCATTGCCGCCCTGTACATGGTGCGCGACTACCTCGACGGATAGAGGCCTCCTGGCGCGCGCCGGTGTTCCCCCGGGGCCGCAACCCTGCCAAGCTAGGGGGAATGTTCCGGGAAAACGGGAGTTCCCCATGCATGCTCCGCCGAAGGATGCGGCCCTGACTGCCCTGATGCACGAGGTTTCGAGCCTGGCCGACGCGGCCGGCCACGCCATTCTCGAGCTCTACGAGACCCGTTTCGCGGTCACCGAGAAGGCCGACCATTCGCCGCTGACCGAGGCCGATCTGGCCGCCCACCGTATCCTGATCGGCGGGCTGTCGGATATCGACCCGGACTGGCCGGTGCTGTCCGAGGAGGGGCAGGACGTGCCCTTCGCGCGGCGTCGGCAGTGGCCGACCTACTGGTTGATCGATCCCCTCGACGGGACCCGCGAGTTCGTGAAGCGCAATGGCGAGTTCACCGTGAACGTGGCGTTGATTCACAACCACGAGCCGGTCCTCGGCGTGGTCTGGTGTCCGGTGCTCAAGCGGCTGTATGCCGGGCACCGCGACGGGGTGGCGATCCGGCGGGACGAAGACCAGGCCCCGCGCACGATTGCGGTCGCCAGCGAGCGCATCGGCACGGATCATCCCGTGGTGGCGGGCAGCCGTTCACACGGGGCGGAACGCCTGAAGCTCGCGCTGGACCGGCTGGGCCCGCACGAGCTGGTCAGCATGGGCAGCTCGATGAAGCTGTGCCTGGTGGCCGAGGGCGCCGCCGATATCTATCCGCGCCTGGGGCCCACCAGCGAATGGGATACCGCGGCGGCCCATGCGGTGGTGCGGGCGGCCGGCGGCCGGGTGACCGACCTCCAGGGCCAGGAGCTTCGCTACAACACGCGCGAGAGCCTGCTGAACCCCGAGTTTCTGGTGTGCGCCGGCAACCCCGACGGCTGGCTGCGCCGCCTGGGATTGCCGGAGGCCTGAGGGAAACTCTGAGCGCGCGCCGCCGCGTCAGGCGGCGCCGTTGGTGCGCGACGGGGCGACCGGCTCCGGCGTGATGTCCCAGATCTCGCGGGCGTAGTCGCGCACCGTGCGGTCGATCGAGAAATACCCCATGCGCGCGACATTCAGGATGGCGGCCTCGGCCCAGGCGGCGCGGTCGGCGTACAGGGTGTCCGCCCGCGCGCAGGCCTCGGCGTAGGCCGCATAGTCGGCGATCACGAAGAAGGGATCTTCCTGGCGCAGGTAGCGACCGAGGTCGGCGTGGGTGCCCGGGTCGTTGCAGGTGAAGAACCCGGACTCGATCATCTCGACTGCGGCGGCGAGGCCCGGCTGGCCGGCGAGTATGGCCTCCGGGGACGGGCCGTGGCGGCGGTGCTCGACGACCTCGTCGGCGGTCATGCCGAAGATGAAGATGGAGTCCTCGCCCACCGCGTCCCGGATCTCGATGTTGGCACCGTCCAGGGTGCCGATGGTCAGGGCGCCGTTGAGCGCCAGCTTCATGTTGCCGGTCCCGGAAGCCTCGAAGCCGGCGGTGGAGATCTGCTCGGAGACATCCGCCGCCGGGATGATGATGCTCGCCGAACTGACCTCGTAGTTGGGGAAGAACACGCACTTCAGGCGGTCGCCGATGGCCGGGTCATGGTTGACGATGTCGGCGACCTCGTTGATCACCTGGATGATGCCCTTGGCCCGGGCATAACCCGGCGCGGCCTTGCCGCCGAACAGCACCACGCGCGGCGGGATGTCCTCGCCGGCGCGGATGCGGCGGTACAGGTCCACCACGTGCAGGAGTTTCAGCAGCTGGCGCTTGTACTCGTGGATGCGCTTGATCTGCACGTCGAACATGACGTCCGGGTTCAGCTCCACGCCGGTGCGCTCGCGCACCAGGTCCGCCAGGCGCTGCTTGTTCGCGCGCTTCACGTCCATGAAGGCCTTCTGCAGGTCGGCATCGTGGGCGTAGGGTTCCAGCGCGCGCAGGCGATCCAGATCGTACTGCCAGTCGTCGCCGATGCGCTGGCCCAGCAGTTCGGTGAGCGCGGGGTTGGACTGGATCATCCACAGGCGCGGGGTCACCCCGTTGGTGACATTCACGAAGCGCTCCGGCCACAGGTTGTAGAAGTCCTCGAACAGGGTCTCCTGCAGCAACTGGGTGTGCAGCGCCGCCACGCCGTTGACGCGGTGCGAACCCACCACCGCGAGGTGGGCCATGCGGACCCGACGGCCGTGTTCCTCGTCGATGATGGACAGCCGCGCCAGGCGGTCGTTGTCGCCCGGGTAGCGGTGGCGTACCTCCTCCAGGAAGCCATGGTTGATCTGGTAGATGATCCCCATATGGCGTGGCAGTACGCGTTCCATCAGCTCCACCGGCCAGGTCTCCAGGGCCTCGGGCATCAGGGTGTGATTGGTGTAGGCGAAGGTGCGCCGGGTCAGCTCCCAGGCGCGTTCCCAGGGCAGCTCGTGCTCGTCCATCAGCAGGCGCATCAGCTCTGCGACGGCGATCGCCGGGTGGGTGTCGTTCAGCTGGATCGCGACCTTGTCGGGCAGGGCGTCGAGGCTGTAGTCCAGAGCCAGATGGCGCTCCATGATGTCCTGCAGCGAGGCCGAGACGAAGAAATACTCCTGCTTCAGGCGCAGTTCCTTGCCGATCGCGGTGGCGTCGTTGGGGTACAGGACCATCGAGATGGTCTCCGACTCCGCCTTGTCCGCGACCGCGCGGATGTAGTCGCCTTCATTGAAATAGCGCAGGTCGAAGTCGCGGGTGGCCTTGGCCGCCCAAAGACGCAGGTTGTTCACGTTGCGCCGGCCATAGCCCGCGGTGGGGTAGTCGTAGGCCATGGCCAGGACTTCCTCGCCGTCCTCCCAGGTGTAGCGGGTGGAGCCATCGGGGTGATGGTGCTCGACCACGTAGCCGTAGAAGTGGATCGGATACTTGCGGTCCGAGCGCGGGAACTCCCAGGGGTTGCCGTAGCGCAGCCAGTTGTCCGGGTGTTCCACCTGATGGTAGGGCTCGAATTCCTGGCGGAACATGCCGAACTCGTAGCGGATGCCGTAGCCGTAGCCGGGGTAGCCCTGGGTCGCCAGGGACTCCAGGATGCAGGCGGCCAGGCGCCCCAGCCCGCCATTGCCGAGGGCCGCGTCGTCTTCGAGGTCCAGAATGGTGTCGAGGTCGACGCCGAGATCGGCCATGGCCTGGCGGGCCGGCTCGAGGATGCCCATGTTGCGCAGGTTGGCCTCGAGCATGCGCCCGATCAGGTATTCCAGCGACAGGTAGTAGACGCGCTTGACGTCCTCGTCGGCGAACTGCCGGCGAGTCAGCAGGCGGCGCTCCACCATGCGTTCGCGGATGGCGAAGGCCAGGGCCTCCATCCAGTCGCGTTCGGTGGCCTGGCGCGGGTCCTCGCCGACCACGCGGACCACAGCATCGCGGATCGACTGCCGCAGACCCTCCACATCGTTGGGGAGGTTGGGCAGGTGGGTCACTTCGGGGGCGGCCATCGGGCGGATCTCCAGAAAGGGGGTAGAAGCGCC
The DNA here is from genome assembly GCF_000377405.1 of Thioalkalivibrio sp. ALE31. Classification (GTDB taxonomy): domain Bacteria; phylum Pseudomonadota; class Gammaproteobacteria; order Ectothiorhodospirales; family Ectothiorhodospiraceae; genus Thioalkalivibrio. The sequence goes on from NZ_KB905026.1 coordinate 38,660, forward strand.
GATGCCCGGAATTATCCTTCCCGGGCGACGGCGCGATAGCCGATATCTGTTCGGCAGTATATATCGTCGAAATGAATCTGGTGTACGGCCGCGTAGGCCTTTTTCTGCGCGCTCTTCACGTCGGCTCCGAGGCCGACCACGCAGAGTACGCGACCGCCGGCGGTCACGATGCGACCCTCGACATCGCGGGCGGTTCCGGCATGAAACACGTGGGCGTCGGGATCGGCCTCCACGGTCTCCAGGCCGCTGATGACGTCGCCCTTGCGGTAGTCCCCCGGATAGCCCCCGGCGGCCAGGACCACGCCCAGCGCTACGCGCGCATCCCAGCGGGCCTCGACCGCGTCCAGACGCCCGTCCAGCGCCGCCTCGACCAGTTCGCTGAGGTCCGATTCCAGGCGGCTGAGGATCGGCTGGGTCTCGGGGTCGCCGAAGCGGCAGTTGAACTCCAAGACCTTCGGGTTGCCCGCAGCGTCGATCATCACGCCGGCATACAGAAAGCCGGTGTAACGTTCGCCGTCGGCGGCCATGCCCTGCACGGTCGGTTCGATGACGTCGTGCAGGATGCGCGCATGCAGCGCATCGGTCACCACCGGGGCGGGTGAATAGGCCCCCATGCCGCCCGTGTTCGGGCCCTGGTCGCCGTTGTCGCGCGCCTTGTGGTCCTGCGAGGAGGCCAGCGGCAGCACGTGTTCGCCGTCCACCATGCAGATGAAGCTGGCCTCCTCACCGGTCAGGAATTCCTCGATGACCACGCGGTTGCCGGCCTCCCCGAAGGCGTTGCCGGCCAGCATGTCGTGCACCGCCGCGCGGGCCTCGTCCTCGGTCTGCGCGAGGATCACGCCCTTGCCGGCGGCCAGGCCGTCGGCCTTGACCACAATGGGCGCGCCGTGGGTGGCGATGAACTCCAGCGCGGCCTGTTCGTCCTCGAAGCTGCCGTAGGCGGCTGTCGGGATGTGGTGGCGGTGCATGAAGTCCTTGGCGAAGCTCTTGGAGCCCTCGAGCTGCGCGGCCTTTGCTGTGGGGCCGAAGCAGCGCCGGCCGGCGGTGCGGAAGGCATCCACCACGCCGGCGACCAGGGGTGCCTCGGGGCCGACCACGGTAAACGCGATGGCCTCGCGTTCGGCCAGGGCCAGCAGCGCGTCGATGTCGGTGACGCCGACGTCGACGTTCTCGCACTTGGCCTCGCGCGCGGTGCCCGCGTTGCCGGGGGCCACCAGGACGCGCTCGACGCGCGGCGACTGTGCCAGCTTCCAGGCCAGCGCATGCTCGCGCCCGCCGTTGCCGATTACCAGTACGTTCATCAGGACCTCAGTGGCGGAAGTGGCGCATGCCGGTGAACAGCATGGCGATGTCGTGCTCGTTGGCGGCGTCGATCACCTCCTGATCGCGCATCGAGCCGCCCGGCTGGATCACCGCGGTGATACCGGCCTCGGCTGCGGCGTCGATGCCGTCGCGGAACGGGAAGAAGGCATCCGAGGCCATCACCGAGCCGGCGACCTGCAGGCCTTCGTCCGCGGCCTTGATGCCGGCGATGCGCGCGGAGTACACGCGGCTCATCTGGCCCGCCCCGACCCCGATGGTCTGCTGGTCGCGGGTATAGACGATGGCGTTGGACTTGACGTACTTGGCGACCTGCCAGGCGAAGCACAGGTCCTTCATCTCCTGTTCCGACGGCGCGCGCGCGGTCACGGTCTTCAGTTCCACATCGGCCAGGCTGCCGCGGTCCGCATCCTGGACCAGCAGCCCGCCGCCGATGCGCTTGTAGTCCAGGCCCGGGCCAACGCCCGCCGGCGGGATCTCCAGTACCCGGACGTTCTTCTTCGTGGCCAGCGCGCGCAGCGCGCCCGGCGTGATCTCGGGGGCGATCACGACCTCGACGAACTGGCGGCTGACAATCGCATGCGCGGTGTCGCCGTCCAGCGGGCGGTTGAAGGCGATGATGCCGCCGAAGGCCGAGGTCGGGTCGGTCTGGAAGGCGCGCTCGTAGGCCATCAGCTGACTCGGCGCGACCGCCACGCCGCAGGGGTTGGCGTGCTTGACGATCACGCAGGCCCCGGCCTCGAACTGGCGTACGCATTCCCAGGCGGCATCGGCGTCCGCCAGGTTGTTGTAGGACAGCGACTTGCCCTGGTGCTGGCGGTAACTGGCCAGGGTGCCGGGTGTGGGCTGCGGATCGCGGTAGAACGCGGCGCGCTGGTGCGGATTCTCGCCGTAGCGCAGGGTCTCGACGCGCTCGAAGGTGGCGTTCAGCTGCCCGGGGAAGGGCGTCGTTTCACCGTCCTCGTCGAGGGCCGACAGATAGTTGCTGATCGCGGCGTCGTACCGCGCGACGTGATCGAAGGCCGCCACCGCCAGGCGGAAGCGCAGGGACTGCGGCACCTCGCCCTGGTCACCAATGGCCGCGACGATCTCGCCGTACTGGTCGGGGCTGGTGGCCACGGCCACGTCACGGTAGTTCTTGGCTGCCGCACGCAGCATCGCGGGCCCGCCGATGTCGATGTTCTCGATGGCATCCTCCAGGCTGCACCCGGGTCGGGCCACGGTCGCCTCGAAGGGATAGAGGTTCACCACCAGCAGGTCGATCGGGGGGATGTCCTGCTCGGCCATCACCGCGGAGTCGATGTCGCGCCGCCCCAGCAGGCCCCCGTGGATGCGCGGGTGCAGGGTCTTGACCCGGCCATCCATGATCTCGGGGAAGCCCGTGTGCGCGGAAACCTCGGTCACCGGAAGGTTGTTTTCGGCCAGCAGGCGGGCCGTGCCGCCGGTGGACAGGAGCTCCACGCCGCGCTCGTGCAGGGCGCGGGCGAGCTCCACGACGCCGGTCTTCTCGGAGACCGACAAAAGGGCACGCTGGATGGGGCGGCTGGGGGTCATGCGGGGCCTCGGGATCGCTGCAAAAACCGCCATTATATCGAACGCGTGACGCCCGTGGAGGCGCCTCCGACCCGGCCGTGGCACAGCGGGCGGGCCGGGGTTCAACTTGTAATTTTTGCGCAAAACCTTCAGGGTATAAAAACGATTTCGGACACAACGCCCGCGTTCAGACGCAGCGCGAGGCGCCGTAAACGATCCCCGAGCCAGGCGGGATGGGCCCGCCAGACCACGGCTCGGCATCCGGGTAATGAAGAGCCCTCCGGATGTGCAGGATGAACCGGCCAGGCCGGTAGCGGGCGCTGCGAACAACGCGCCCGTTGCATTGCTACCCGAACACCAGGCCTGGCCTGGGCGGATCGGGCGAATGGCGAGACCGCCGGGACATGCGGGGGTCGCGGTTCTCTGCGTTTGCGGGGTGTTGTGCCGACGGATCGGCCGCGGGCCGTCCGTTCACGCTTACGACAGCAGCAAAAGCCAAGAGGAACCAGCATGGCAGCGAACATCAAGAATGATCAGGATTTCGGTGACAAGCCGACCGAACGTCGCGATACCGAGAACTACCTCAACGAGTACACCACCGGTTTCGTCGACAAGTGGGACGACCTGATCGACTGGGACAACCGCGCCAAGAGCGAAGGCACCTTCTTTATCGAAGAACTGAAGAAGCGTGGCGCCAAGCGCGTGCTGGACGTGGCCGCCGGTACCGGTTTTCACTCCGTACAGCTGCGCGAAGCGGGCTTTGACGTGGTGACCGCCGACGGCGCCCCGGAGATGCTCGTCAAGGCCTTCGAGAACGGCCGCAAGCGCGGGCACATCCTGCGCACCGTGCAGGCCGACTGGCGCATGCTCAACCGCGATATCTACGGCCGTTACGACGCCGTGGTCTGTCTGGGCAACTCGTTCACCCACCTGTTCAACGAACATGACCGCCGCAAGGCCCTGGCCGAGTTCTACTCCGCCCTGAACCACGATGGCGTGCTGATCCTCGACCAGCGCAACTACGACACCATCATGGACCACGGCTACTCGTCCAAGCACACCTACTACTACTGCGGCGACGACGTGCAGGTGCAGCCGGCCCATGTCGACGAAGGCCTGGCCCGCTTCCAGTATCGCTTCCCGGATGGCTCCGAGTACTTCCTGAACATGTTCCCGCTGCGCAAGGCCTATGTGCGCCGCCTGATGCGCGAGGTCGGTTTCCAGAAGATCGAGACCTACGGGGACTTCCAGGAGACCTACCGCGAGACCGATCCCGACTTCTTCATCCACGTTGCCGACAAGCGTTATATCGAGGGCGAGGAACGATGAGCGAGAACTACTCCGACGTCGTCGAGACGGCTCGCGACTATTACAACAGCGAGGACGCCGACACCTTCTACAAGATGGTGTGGGGCGGTGAAGACCTCCATATCGGGCTGTACGAGTACAAGGACGAGCCGATCGGCGACGCCAGCCGGCGCACGGTCGCCCATATGTCCGACCTGCTCGGCGAGCCGCAGCCGGAATGGCGCGTGCTCGACATGGGTGCCGGCTACGGCGGTGTCGCGCGCTATCTGGTGGAGAACTACGGCTGCGAGGTCACCGCGCTGAACCTGTCCGAAAAGGAAAACGAGCGCGACCGCGAGATCAACAAGGCGCGCCACCTGGACCACAAGATCACCGTGGTCGACGGCAGCTTCGAGAAGGTCGACGAGCCGGACGCGTCCTATGACGTAGTTTGGTCCGAAGACTCGTTCCTGCATAGCGAGAACGAAAACAAGAAGAAGGTGATTCAGGAGGCCGCTCGAGTGCTGAAGCCGGGTGGCTGGCTGATCTTCACCGATCCGATGCAGACCGACGATTGCCCGGACGGCGTGCTGGACCCGATCCTCGCCCGCATCCATCTGGATTCGCTGGCTAGCCCCGAGTTTTACCGTGAGGCGGCCAAGGCAGCGGGTCTGGAAGAGGTCGGTTTCGAGGAGCATTCCAGCCAGATCGCGACCCACTACGGCCGCGTGAAGCAGGAGCTCGAGTCCCGCGAGGACGAGCTGAAGCACTACATCTCGCAGGACTACATCGACCGCATGAAGCAGGGCCTGCAGCACTGGGTCGATGGCGGCAACTCGGGCTACCTGACCTGGGGCATCTTCCGCTTCCGCAAGCCGGCCCGCTAGGTCGCGCTTGCGAAGCAGGGACCGAGGGGCTGGCCGCCGTCAGGCGGGCAGTCGCCTCCAGACCCCGTCCATGCGGCCTTCGAGCGGCTGGAAGCGGGTCTTGTATTCCATCTTCGGCGCCTGGTCGATCCAGTAGCCGAGGTAGACATGGGGCAGACCGAGGCGGTGCGCATGCGCCACCTGGGTCAGGATCGCGAGGGTGCCCAGGCCGCGGCGCGGCTGATCCGGATCGAAGAAGCTGTACATCGCCGACAGCCCCTGCGGGGTGCGGTCGGTGACGGCTACCGCGACCAGCGTGCCGGCCTGGCGGAATTCGATCAGATCCACCGGGCCGTTATGGTGGGCCAGCATGCCCGTGTATTCCTCGCGCCCCATCTGCTCCATGCCCCCGCCCGCGTGGCGGGCGGTCTGGTAGCGCGAGAACAACGGCATGTGCTCGTCGAGATCGGCGGCGGGCCCGGTGCCCGGCTGCTCCGGCGGGCGCCGGATCGCCACCGCGAGATCCTGATTGCGGTCCAGGCAACGGCGCTGGCTGCGATTCGGGCGAAAGCTCGCGACCGGAATGCGTACCGGCACGCAGGCGGCGCATTCGGGGCAGTGATGCCGGTAGACAAACTGACCGCTGCGGCGAAAGCCCTCGGCCAGTAGCTGGCCGAAGCGGGCACCGCCCAGGCTGACCGCGGGGTCGACCAGGAGGCTCTGCATCTCGCGGTCGTCCAGATAGGGGCAGGCCTGCGGGGCAGTGATGAACCAGCGGATTGGATGTTCCTGCATGGCGCTATCGTGACATCTCCGTGCACGGGCGCAAACAGGGGCATCCCAGACCGCCACGAGATACGAAAGAGCCTGCCGGAAGGGTGGGCTCCACGACCGGGATGGAACCCCGGCGTGTACACTTATCCCATTCGAAACCAATGGTGTACGGCACATGACGGCAACACGTAAAGATATCGAGAAGGCGCTGAAAGAGCGCATCCTGATCCTGGACGGCGGTATGGGAACCACCATCCAGCTGTACAAGCTGGACGAGGCCGACTACCGCGGCGAGCGCTTCAAGGACTGGGAGTCCGACCTGAAGGGCAACAACGACCTGCTGTCGCTGACCCGTCCGGACATCATCGAGCAGATCCACAACGACTATCTCGAGGTCGGCGCCGACATCATCGAGGCCAACACCTTCAACGGTACCCGCATCGCGATGGCGGACTACCACATGGAGGATCTGGTCCCCGAGCTGAACCGCGAATCCGCGAAGCTCGCGCGCAAGGCCGCCGATGCCTGGACCGAGAAGACCCCGGACAAGCCGCGTTACGTAGCTGGCATCCTCGGCCCGACCAACCGTACCGCGTCGATCTCGCCGGACGTGAACGACCCGGGCGCGCGGAACGTCGATTTCGACACCCTGGTCGAGGCCTACAAGGAGGCCGCCGAGGCTCTGGTCGAGGGCGGCGTGGACCTGCTGCTGATCGAGACGGTGTTCGACACCCTGAACGCCAAGGCCGCGATCTTCGCGGTGAAGACCCTGGAAGACGAGCTCGGGAAGGACCTCCCGATCATGATCTCCGGCACCATCACCGACGCCTCCGGCCGTACCCTGTCCGGCCAGACCACCGAGGCCTTCTGGAACTCGGTGCGTCATGCGAACCCGGTCTCCATCGGCCTGAACTGCGCGCTGGGTGCGAAAGAGATGCGCCAGTACGTGGAAGAGCTGTCGCGCATTGCCGACACGTTTGTCTCCGCGCACCCGAACGCCGGTCTGCCGAACGAGTTCGGTGACTATGACGAGTCGCCGGAGCAGATGGCCGCGGACGTTGGCCCCTGGGCCGAGCAGGGCCTGCTGAACATCATCGGCGGCTGCTGCGGCACGTTGCCGGAGCACATCCGCGCGATGCGCGAGGCGGTGGAGAAGCATCCGCCGCGCAAGGTCCCGGAGGTTGCCGCGGCCTGTCGCCTGTCGGGCCTCGAGCCGTGCAACATTACTGACGACTCGCTGTTCGTGAACGTCGGCGAGCGCACCAACGTGACCGGCTCGCGCAAGTTCCTGCGCCTGATCCAGAACGAGGAATACGACGTCGCGCTGGAAGTCGCGCTGAACCAGGTCGAGGGCGGCGCCCAGATCATCGATATCAACATGGACGAGGGGATGCTGGAGTCGCAGGACGCGATGGTCCGATTCCTGAATCTGCTCGCCGGCGAGCCGGATATCGCCCGCGTGCCGGTGATGATCGACTCCTCCAAGTTCGAGATCATCGAGGCTGGCCTGAAGTGCGTGCAGGGCAAGCCGGTGGTCAACTCGATCTCCATGAAGGAGGGCGAGGAGAATTTCATCAAGCAGGCCCAGCTGTGCCGCCGCTACGGCGCCGCGATCGTGGTCATGGCCTTCGACGAGGACGGCCAGGCCGACAACGAGGACCGCCGTGTCGAGATCTGCACCCGCGCCTACAAGCTGCTGACCGAGAAGGTCGGTTTTCCGGCCGAAGACATCATCTTCGACCCGAACATCTTCGCGGTCGCGACCGGTATCGAAGAGCACAACAACTACGGCGTGGACTTCATCGAGGCCACCCGCCGCATCAAGAACGACCTGCCGCACGCGCTGGTCTCCGGCGGCGTGTCCAACGTGTCGTTCTCCTTCCGCGGCAACGAACCGGTGCGCGAGGCGATCCACGCGGTGTTCCTGTACCACGCCATCAAGGCGGGCATGGACATGGGCATCGTCAACGCCGGCCAGCTCGCGGTCTACGACGACATCGACGAGAAGCTGAAGGAAGCGGTCGAGGATGTGGTCCTGAACCGTCGCGATGACGCGACCGAGCGACTGCTTGACCTGTCCGAGGAGTACAAGGGCCAGGGCGGCGGCAAGAAGGAGGAGAACCTCGAGTGGCGTGAATGGGAAGTCACCAAGCGCCTCGAGCACTCCCTGGTCAAGGGCATCGACACCTACGTGGTCGAGGACACCGAAGAGGCGCGCCAGGCCTATGACCGCCCGATCCAGGTGATCGAGGGTCCGCTGATGGACGGCATGAACGTGGTCGGCGACCTGTTCGGCGAGGGCAAGATGTTCCTGCCGCAGGTGGTCAAGTCCGCCCGCGTGATGAAGAAGGCCGTGGCCCATCTGATCCCGTACATCGAGGCCGAGAAGACCGGCACCGAGAACAACGGCAAGATCCTGATGGCCACGGTGAAGGGCGACGTCCACGACATCGGCAAGAACATCGTCGGCGTCGTGCTGCAGTGCAACAACTTCGAGGTCATCGACATCGGCGTGATGCAGCCGGGCGCCGAGATCCTGAAGGCCGCCAAGGAACACGATGTGGACGTCATCGGCCTGTCCGGCCTGATAACCCCCTCGCTGGAGGAGATGGCCAACTTCGCCGCCGATCTCGAGCGCGAAGGCATGAAGACCCCGCTGATGATCGGGGGCGCGACCACCTCGCGCGCCCACACCGCGGTCAAGATCGAGCCGAACTACTCCGGTCCCGTGGTCTGGGTGAAGGACGCCTCGCGTGCGGTGGGTGTGGCCCAGAGCCTGATCAGCCCCGAACTGCGCGAGAAGTACGCCGCCGAGATCCGCGAGGAGTACGAAAAGCTGCGCGTGCAGAACGCCGGGCGCAAGAAAAAGACCCAGTGGGTCACGCTGGAGAAGGCGCGCGCCAACAAGCCGCAGATCGACTGGTCAAGCTATACCCCAACCAAGCCGAAGGCGCTGGAGACCGACAAGCTGCCGGGCGAGCCGACCGTGCTGCACCCGCATGGCGACGGCTCCGTGCTGCTGCGCTTCGACGACTACGATCTGAACGAGGTCGCCGAGTACATCGACTGGACGCCGTTCTTCCACTCCTGGCAGCTGCACGCCGCCTACCCGCGCATCCTGGATGACGAGAAGGTGGGTGAAGAGGCGCGCAAGCTGTTCAAGGACGCCCAGGAGATGCTGCAGCGCATGATCGACGAGAAGTGGGTCACCCTGCGGGGCGTGGTGGGCTTCTTCCCGGCGAACACCGTCAATAATGACGATATCGAGGTGTACACCGACGAGAATCGCTCCAAGGTGCTGAAGAAGCTGCATCACCTGCGTCAGCAGACCGAGAAGCGCCGGGGTCAGCCGAGCCACTCGCTGGCCGATTTCGTGATGCCGAAGGAGGCCGGCGGTCCCGACTACATCGGGGCCTTCGCGGTCAGTGCCGGTGGCGATGTCGATGCCAAGGCTGCGGAATTCGAGAAGGCCAACGACGACTACCACTCGATCCTCGTGAAGAGCCTGGCGGACCGCCTGGCCGAGGCCTTCGCCGAGTGCATGCATCAGCATGTGCGCCGCGAATTCTGGGGCTATGTCCCGGACGAGTCGCTCGAAAACGAGGACCTGATCGAGGAGAAGTACCAGGGCATTCGCCCGGCCCCGGGCTACCCGGCGTGCCCGGAGCACACCGAGAAGTCCACCCTGTGGGAGCTCCTGCAGCCGGAAGAGAACGCTGGCATGACGCTCACCGAGAGCTACGCCATGCTGCCGGTCTCGGCCGTGTCCGGCTGGTACTTCGCGCATCCGGAGTCGCGCTACTTCGGTCTCGGCAAGGTCAACCGCGACCAGGTCGAGGACTACGCCAAGCGCAAGGGTATGTCGTTCGAGGAGGCCGAGCGCTGGCTCGCGCCGAACATCGGCTACGACGACAGCGACGAGGCCAAGGCGGAAGCCAAGGCCGAGCGCGAAGCCCGGACCGCTTAACACCCCGGTCCCGTCTCCGGGCCGACCCGTGCGAGCGGGCGGGTCCGGCAAACTGCGAGCCCCGCATCAGGGAATCCCCGGTGCGGGGCTCGCTTTGTCTGGGTGGCCGCGCCAAACTGTTCGGGTCCGCCCGCAACCGGAGTTCGTGCATGTCCGCCCGTGAACCCGCGATCGACGCCCGACCGGCGATGTTCCGCAACCACCCGTTCGGTTTCATCCTCAGCCTGGTACTGATCCCGGCCTTCGGGCTCGGCCTGCTGATCCTGCTTTGGTGGTATCTGCAGACCCGCTCGGTACGGCTGCGCATCGATGCCGACCAGGTCCATCTCGAGCGCGGTCTGTTGTCGAAGTCGCATGTGGATCTGGATATCGGCCAGATCCGCACGGTGAAGGTGGACCAGAGCTTTTTCGACCGCATCTTCCGGGTGGGCCGCATCGCGGTGTACACCACTGGCGACAACCCGGAGTTCCGGGTCACCGGCATCCCCGACCCCAATCGCGTGCGCGAGTACGTGCGCGGTCGCCGCGAGGCCCTGGCATGAGCCGGAGTGATCGCTCCGACAGCCGCCTGGCGCTGCGCATCCTGCTGGGCACCTCGGCGCTGGTGGCGTTGCTGGTGGCCCTGCTGGTGCTGGCGGCGGCGGTCTCCCTGCCGGGGCTGTCGGACTGGGTGGCGATGACCTTCGACGACGGCATGGGCCTGAAGAACGCCGCGCTGGTCGCGGCCATCGTGTCAGTCCTGATCTCGATCGTGTTTGCCCTGGCCGCCGGCGAGGGCCTGATCGGGGAGCTGCAGTTCATGATCCCCGGCTTTTTCCTGTTCTTCGTCTTCTTCTGGCTGATGCTGGCCTGGATCTTTTGATCCCGGCCGGTGCACCGTGCATCCTGCGTTTCCTTCTCAATCCCCGGAGCCCCGAGCGTGACGACCGACGCGGACAACGAATCCAATCCCCAGCACCACCTGACCCTGCGGCCGACCCGGATCGAGGACTACGAGGACATCCGCGAGATCATGGAGCGGGTCTATCACGACCTGGACGGCGCCTGGAGCGAGGCGCAGTTCCGCTCCCAGGTGAAGCGTTTTCCCGAGGGCCAGATCTGCATCGAGGACAACGGCAAGGTGGTGGCCGCGGCGATCAGCCTGATCGTCGAATACAAGCGCTTCGGCGATCACCACAACTACTGGCAGATCACCGGCAACGGCTTCCTGACCACCCATGACCCCGACGGCGACACGCTCTACGGCGTGGATATCTTCGTGCATCCGGACTATCGCGGGCTGCGTCTGGGACGGCGGCTGTACGACGCGCGCAAGGAGCTGTGCGAGAAGCTGAACCTGCGGGCGATCGTCGCCGGCGGGCGCATCCCCGGCTACGAGCAGTACCGCGACGAGCTGACCCCGCAGCAGTACGTGCGCCGGGTGAAGAACCACGAGATCACCGATCCGATCCTGACCTTCCAGCTGGCGAACGACTTTCACGTCCGCAAGATCATCACCAACTACCTGCCGGACGACGAGAAGTCCGGGGCCTACGCCACCCTGATCGAGTGGCTTAACATCTACTACGAGGAGAAGGAGAAGCTGATCGGCGGCAGCCGCTCGGACGTGCGCATCGGCGTGGTCCAGTGGCAGATGCGCCCGACAGTGGATCTCGATGCCCTGTTCCAGCAGGTGGAGTACTTCGTGGATGCGGTCTCCGGCTACCGCGCGGATTGCGTGCTGTTCCCGGAATTCTTCAACGGCCCGCTGATGGGGGCGTTCAACCAGGACTACCCGGCCGAGGCCGTACGCCGCCTGGCCGAATACACCGAGGCGGTGCGCGAGGAAATGGTGCGCCTGGCGCTGGCCTACAACATCAACATCGTGGCCGGGTCGATGCCCGAATACACCGAGGACGTGCTCCGCAACGTCTCTTACCTGTGCCGCCGCGATGGCACTTGGGACCGCCAGTACAAGGTCCACGTGACCCCCGACGAGGTCTCCTACTGGGGGCTGCAGGGGGGCGACGAGGTACACGTCTTCGATACCGACTTCGGCAAGATCGGCATCCTGATCTGCTACGACGTGGAATTCCCCGAACTGCCCCGGGTGATGGCCGATCATGGCCTGCAGATCCTGTTCGTCCCCTACTGGACCGACACCAAGAACGCCTACCTTCGGGTGCGGCGCTGTGCCCAGGCACGCGCCATCGAGAACGAGTGCTACGTGGTGATGTCCGGCTCGGTGGGCAACCTGCCCAAGGTCGAGAACATGGACATGCAGTATTCCCAGGCCGCGGTCTTCACCCCGTCCGACTTCGCCTTCCCGCATGACGCGGTGGCGGCGGAGGCGACTCCGAATACCGAGATGACACTGATCGTGGACCTCGACCTCGATAACCTGAAGGAGCTGCGCAACCACGGCTCGGTGCGCAACCTGCGCGACCGCCGCCGGGATCTCTACTCGGTCAAGTGGAAGTCCAAGCCAGTGTAGCCCGCGCGGACAAAACGTGAACGCGTTCCGGTTGCCCGTTGGCTGCCACTGGCATCCGGAGGCCGCGCCCCTTAGTCTTGCTGGTACAGGGAGCATCGGTCGCGGTCCGTCGGCCATGATCGAGGCCGCGCCGTCACTGGACGGGCGGATGTCAGTCAGGGGGAAGGAATGAACGAGCAGACGCCGGATCCGAAACGCGCCGCGATTCTCGTGGTGGATGACTCCAAGGTCATCCGGGTCGCGTTGCAGCGCATCCTGCAGGGCCAGCACACGGTCTACGAGGCCGCCGATGGCGAGCAGGCCCTGGAGCTGCTGCAGCAGTATCCGGATATCGGCCTGGTCCTGACCGATCTCTCGATGCCGGGGATCGACGGCCAGGATTTGCTGCTCCGTGTGCGCGATGGCATCGAGAATGTCCCCGCCGATCTCCCGGTGGCGATCGTGACCGGCCAGGAGAGCGACGAGGCCGCCAGCGACGAATGGCGTTCGCTGGGCGCCAGCGCCGTCCTGATGAAGCCGTTCGTGCCGACCCGTGTGCGCGAGGTGGTGGCCGAACTGCTGCCGCCGCCCCCGGAGCCGGAGCTCGCGAGCGCCGGCGCGGAAGTCGATACCGCCGAGGCCGCGGCGCTGCGCGAAGAGGTCGAGCGCCTGCGTCGCGAGCTGATGCTGCGCCAGCAGTCCGCCAATGAGCGCGAGGCGCAGAAGGAACTGGAGCGCCTGCGCAATGCCCTGGGCGAGGCTCGCGATGAATCCACGGCGGCCTTCCAGCGCGCCGAGGAACGCGAGCGCGAGATCGAGACCCTGCAGGCCCGGCTGGAGGAGACCGAGACGGCGCTGGCCGAGGCGCGGGCGCGCGACGAGGAGGCCGCGGCCACCGGCGAGCAGGCCGAGGCCCGCGAGGCCGAACTGGCCACGCTGCGCGCGCGGGTCGAGGAGCTGGAGGCCGAGGAGGCCGGGGCACCCGCGGCGGCCAGCGAGGCGACCGAGCAACTGCGCAGCCGGGTGCGCGAACTGGAGGGCGAGAACGTTCGCCTGGATCATGACCTGGTCGAGCTGGAGCGCCAGCGCGACGCGGTGCAGAAAGAGCTGCAGGACGCGCGAGCCGAGGCCGATCGCCTGCGCCGCGAGCGCAATCAGCAGTGCGAGCGGGCGGCCGCCGCGGAGAAGGCCCAGGCGGAGGCGGAGCAGCGCTGCGCGGACACCGGGGACTCGGCGGCGGATCTGGGCGAGCGCCTGGTAGCGCGCGAACAGGAACTGGCCGAGTCTCAGCAGCGCAATCAGGAGCTGCGTGGCCGTATCCGCGATCTGGAACACGCCCTGACCGGACACAGCACCACGGCGGCCGCAGAGCCCGAGCGCCCGGCCGATCCCGAGGGGTCGGTCAAGGCGGAGCCGGAGGACCGCCTGCGCGCGCCAGCGTCAGACCCGCCGCACAGGCGTTCCGAGCGCCTGGGGCGCCGGCGCTGGTTCCGGGTGGCCTTCGTGGGAGTGCTGGCGGTTGTGGTCGCCCTGGGTGTGGCGATCTACCTGCGTGGATACTGACGTCGCCGGAGGGCCCGGCGATTCGATGAGTTGTTGGGAGGTGGCGGGCCCGGGTGACCCGGGGCCCGCCGGGGGCATTTCCTACTGGTGGCGGTCGCGCAGTACGCCCAGCAGATGGTTCCAGGAGTCGTGGTCCGCGCGGGCGTCATAGCCCACCGGCATGCCGAATTCCTCGGCAATGGCGTCGGCCCCGGGGTTGGTGAAGCTGTGCTTCACCCCGGAGAATTCCACCACGGTGTAGCGCGCCTCGGCATTCTGCATCTCGTCCTGGAAGCCGGCGATCTGTTCCGGCGGGATCATCGGATCCGCGGTGCCGGTGAAGCTGAGCAGCTCCGCCGTGACCTTGCCGGCCTCGGCCGGGTGTTCGGTCCCCAGGCCGCCGTGGAAGCTGGCCGCAATGTTCAGGTCCATCCCTGCGCGTGCGGCCTCCAGGGCCACGGTGCCACCGAAGCAGTAGCCGACCGCGGAGGGTGCGGCATCGGCCGCCGCATCATGCGCGCGCAGCCAGTCGTAGGCGGCCTGGAAACGGCCCAGCATCAGATCGCGGTTCTCGCGGATCTCGCCGGCGAATTCACCGGCGGTGGAGGGGTGATCGGCCAGCTTGCCGCTGCCGTACATGTCCAGGGCGAAGGCCGCGTAGCCCTCGCGGGCCAGTTGCTCGGCGCGGTCGCGGGCGTAGTCGTTGTGGCCCCACCACTCGTGGATAACCAGGACCGCCGGATGCGGGCCGTCGCCTTCGGGGTAGGCGAGGTAGCCGGTCATCTCGTCACCGTCGTGGTCGTAAGCGACCTCTTCGGTCTGGATGCCGGCGAAGGCCAGGCCGGGTAGGAGTCCGGCCAGCAGGACGGCGAGCGGCGCGAAAGCGGGTTTGGCGAACATCGAACACCTCCTTGATCGTCGAATCGACTCTCGATAGACCCGGACCCTCGAGTATGGTTCGTTGCCCCGCCGGGTTACAACGATCGGGACAGCGGCTACAGTAGAGACGTCCGGGCCGTGTCAGCGCGCCGGCCCGGGAACAGGACGAGTGGGGCGAAGCGATCGGCGCTTCGCTCCGGCAAGAGGATCCATCCATGTCCGAGCGTTCCGCCAACGATTCCCTGGAGGCCCGGGTCCAGTCGGCCGACAAGCTGCTGGCGATGCCGCAGGTGGTATTCGAGGTCGCGCGTCTTCTGGAGGACGACAACGCGACCGCGGTCCAGATCGCGAACAGCCTGAGCCGCGACCCCGGCCTGGTGGCCCTGGTCCTGCGCATCGCCAATAGCCCCGCCTACGCCCCCGCGCGGACCATCGACTCGGTGGACCGCGCGATCGCGATGCTGGGGCGCGATGCCCTGCAGCGCCTGGTGGTGGCCAGTGCGATCACCCGCGCGACGGCCAGCATCCCCGATCAGGAGCGCCTGCCGCTGGAGGTCTTCTGGCGGCATTCCGCCTACTGCGCGGTGATCGCGCGTCAGCTGGCGATGCGGGTGCTGCCACGCCAGGCCAGCGGGATCTTCCTGGCCGGTCTGCTGCATGACCTGGGCAAGCTGCTGCTGTTCTCGCAGTCGCCGGAATCGGCCCATCGGGCCTTCCTCTCCAGCCTGGATGTCGGCGACGGGCTCAGCCCGCAGGGTGCGGAACGTGCCCAGCTGGGGTTTGATCACGCGGAGCTGGGCGGGGCCCTGGCCGAGCACTGGGGACTGCCGGAGCTGCTGGTCGATTGCCTGGCCGGTCATCATCAGCCCATGCAGGCGCCGGAGCGCCACCGCACCGCCGTGATGCTGGTGCACCTGGCCAATACCGGCGCCCATCTGGCCGAGATCGACTCGCGCGACTGGGCCGACGCCCCACCGGTGGACCCGGCGGTCTGGGAGGCCCTGCACCTGGCCCCCGAGGTCCTGCTCTCCGCCGTGGAGGAGGCCCAGCACGAGGTGCTGGCGGTGCAGGACCTATGCGATCCGGCGCACGACGCGGAGCCGCGCGCGTGAGAGCGTGGCGTGAACCCGCGCCGGCCTCCGGGGTCGGAAGCATTATGTCGATGTCCGCCTGTATCAACCCGGGTCTGCGCGTGTGGTTCGCGGCCGGCCTGCTGTTCCTGCTGGCGGGCTGCGCCGGGGTGCCGGCGTCGCTGGCCCCGTTGCCGGCCGCGGCACCGGATCGCGAGCAGGTGCTCGCCGACCCCGAGGCGGTGAAGGGCGAGGTCGTGGTCTGGGGCGGAGTGATCGCGGCCATCGAGAACACCGACGGCGGCACCCGGCTGGAGGTGGTCGCCCGCGAGCTGGATCGCCAGGGCCGCCCGCGGGAGGCTGACCGCTCCCCGGGGCGCTTTCGCGCGGTCAGCGGCGGATTCCTGGACCCCCAGGTCTATGCCGAGGGCCGCGAGGTCACCGTACGCGGCGTCATCCAGGGCACCGAGGAAGGCAGTATCGGTGACTACGCCTATACCTTCGTGACCCTGCAGGCGGATGCGGTGTACCTGTGGCCACGCCGGCCGCCGCCGTCCGAGCGGTATTATCGCGACCCGTTCTACGACCCCTTCTACGATCCGTTCTACAGCCCCTGGGGCCCGCGTTACGGGGTCTACGGGCGTTATCACCCGCATCCGTGGTACTGGTGAGTATGTCCCGATTCCGGTTTCCCCTGGCAGCCCTGCTGCTGCCCCTGTTTCTGATCGGCTGTGCCTCCGGCCCGCTGGAGGCGCCTGACGACCCGTCCGTGCAGGTCGAACCGCGGGCCGTCACGGCGGACAGCCTGCCCGCCGACGAGCAGGTCTGGGGCGGCGTCATCGCTCGGGTGGACAATCGCGCCGAGGCCACCTTCGTCGAGGTGGTTGGCTACCCACTGACTCGCCAGGAGCCGCAGACCCGGCAGTCCACCACCGGGCGCTTCCGCCTGCGGGTGGACGGTTTCGCCGACCCGGTGGACTATCGCGCCGGTCGCCGCATCACGGGCGTAGGCACGGTTACCGGCGTCGAGGAAGGGCGGATCGGTGAACTGGACTACGTCTTCCCGGTGCTGGATGCCCACTCGGTGCATCTGTGGCCGGAGCCCGACCCGCCGCGTTCATCCGGCGGCGTGCGCTTCGGCATCGGGATCGGTATCGGCCTGTAGCGCGGGACCGGGTCGTCCCGGCGCGCGGGCACAACCATTCGAATTTGTCTGGGAGGTCCCATGCGAGCAGTGGTGTTTGACGAACCCGGCACCGCCGAGGTCCTGCGCCTGGACGAGGTGGCGGAACCGGCGTTGACGGCCCCCGACCAGGTCCGTGTCCGGATGCTGGCTGCCGGCGTCAACCCGGTGGATACCAAGGTGCGCGGCGGCGGCATGATCGTCCCCGGCGCCCCCCGCAACACCCCCGGTTGCGATGGCGTCGGCATCGTCGAGGAATGCGGCAGCGCGGTACACCACGCGCGGCCGGGGCAACGTGTGGCCTTCTGTTTTGGCGGGGTCGGCGCCGATCCGGGTACCTACGCCGAGCAGGTGGTGGTGCCGGAGGCCGCGGTGGTCCCGGTGCCCTCGGCGGTGTCCGATATCCAGGCCGCGGCCCTGCCGCTGACCTGGCTGACCGCGTGGGAGGCCCTGTTCGAGCGAGCCGATCTGCAGCGCGGACAGAGTGTGCTGGTGCATGCGGCGGCCGGTGGCGTGGGCCAGATGGCGGTGCAGATCGCGCGGGCGGCTGGCGCTCGGGTGCTGGGGCTGGTGCGGCGCGACGAGGCCGCCGCCATTGTCACGGCCCTGGGCGTGGATGTCGCCGATCTGCGCAAGCCGGACGCCGGGGAGGCCATTCGCCGGTACACCGATGGCCAGGGCTTCGATGTCGTGCTGGATACCGTGGGGGGCGAGACCTTCCGCGAGGGCCTGGCCCAGGTGGCCTATGGCGGCGACCTGGTGACCCTGCTGGCACCCCCGGCGGATGTCGACTGGAACCCCGCGCGGTTGCGCAACCCGAGTATCAGCCTGGAACTGATGCTGACCCCGATGCTGGAGAACGATCGCCGGCGCCTGAAGCACCAGGGGACCCTCGTGGCCGAGGGCCTGGCCCGGCTGGCCAGCGGGCGGTTGCAGGTCAATGTCGAGGACACCCTGCCCCTGGCCGAGGCGGCCGAGGCCCACCGCCGCATCGAGGCCGGCGGCCGCCGCGGCAAGCTCGTCCTGCGCATCCCCGAGTAGGTATTGGGTTCACCACGAAGCACACGAAGGCACGAAGAAGGGCAGGGTCAAGGGCGCTTGCACCACAGAGGGCACAGAGGACACGGAGAAAGGCATTACTTGGTTTGAGAGCACCCGCAGGGATTGGCCGCTCACCGGACATAAGAATTACAGCGGAACCGGGTCAACGCAGCTGGAAGGATGGGCCCTTTCTCCGTGAACTCTGTGCCCTCTGTGGTGCAAGCGCCCTTGACCTTGCCCTTCTTCGTGCCTTCGTGCCCTTCGTGGTGAAATCAATCAGCCCTTGCTAGCCGCCGAAGAGGTGGCTGAAGACGCGGGCGCCGCCGATGTAGGTGCCGGCGGCGGAGCCCAGGGTGGTCAGCAGGAAGACCAGCAGCACGCGCGAGACGCGGTTGCGCCACCAGCCGCGCGGGGTGGTGGTGTCCTGGCGCAGGCTGGCGAAGTCGGAGACCCGGGGCTTGCGCAGGAACAGCTCGGCCGCCGCCGCGACAAAGCCCACCCCGATGGTGGGGTTCAGCGAGGTCAGCGGGGCGGCCAGGGCGGCGGTGAGCACGGTCAGTGGGTGGGCCAGCGCTACGATCGCGCCGATCGCCGCCAGGCCGCCATTGATCAGGACCCAGTCGGTGACCATCTGCACCCCGATGTCCGGGTTGCGCGAGAAGCCGATGGCGAAGCCGGCCAGGATGACCCCGATCACCACCCACGGGATGACCTTCGGCCAGCGCGCCTTGGGCGGGGCCTGGTCGAGCGCCTCGAGGATCGCGTCTGGCGGGGTCAGGTGATCCTCGGCCTGTTCGGCAATCCCGGGCAGGTGCCCGGCCCCGACCACCGCGAGGATGCGGCGGGTGTCCGGGTTGGCCGCGAGCCGGCGCAGGTGGGCGGCCATGTAGTGGTCGCGCTCCTCGATCAGCGTGCGGTAGAGATCCTCGGACTGCTCGGCAAACTCGCTGAAGGTGGACTCCAGCATGTCGCCTTCCTTGAGCCGCTCGATCTCCGATTCGTCGATCTTCTCGCGCGACAGCACCGAGCCGAACAGGCCGCCGATCAGCCCCATGCGCTCCCACCAGCGTACGGCGCGGTAGGTACGGCGCAGGGTCAGGCCGATGTCGCGGTCGATCAGGGCCAGCGGCAGGCCGCGGTCCAGGGCGCCGTCCATCGCCGCGCGCATCTCGGCCCCCGGCTCGATGCCGTACTGGTCGGCCAGGCGTTGTTGATAGGCGCCCAGCGCCAGGCTGGCGGCGATCATCGGGGCCTGGCCCTTGCGCATCACGCTGAACAGGTCCATGCGGCCGATGGCATCTGGATCCAGCATGGCTCGCTGGCGGCTCTCGCACAGCTCGATGGCGACGCTGTCGAAGGCGCCGGTGTCCACCAGCGCGCGCACCTTGTCGGCGCTGGCGCGCGAGACGTGCGCGGTCCCCAGCACCACGACCTCGGTGTCGCCCAGCTGCAGGACGCGGTGGGGTTCGTCGGCGATCAGTTCCTGGACGGCGGGATTCATGCGTGGCGGGCTCTTGCTCCGGTGGGCGGGCGTATTCTACGGCGAATGCGTGCGGCCCGCAGCGCCGGAAGGGGGCGTTGCGGGGAGGTGGTCAGGGGGCCTCGGGTTCGGCTTGCGGCACGTCGGCGGGCGGGGTCGCCTCGTCGGTCGCGGGCAGGGGTTCCGGCACGCGCAGGCTCTCCAGGCGCTCGATTACCCGCAGGGCGCGCTCGTGGGCGGTGATCAGTCCGGCGTGATCGGGGGCCAGGTCGAGCCCTTCCTGCCAGTGCTCCAGGGCCTCTTCGATGCGCCCGGCGGAGTAGTGCCCGCGCCCCGCTTCCAGCAGTTCCTCGGCGCGTGCGTCGCGGCGTTCGCGCCATTCCTCGCACAGCACGCGGTGCGCCCGCTGCGCGGCCTGGTCCGGGCCGGAGGCGTCGGCATCGGGGGTGATCTCGCTGCGGCACCAGCGCGCGGCCGTGGCCAGGTCGTCGGCCTCCAGGGCCTGGCGCAGGCGTGCGTTGATGGTGGAGCGCGGGACCTCGTCCTCGACCGCGGGGGCCTCGGCCTCGCGCAGTTCCTGCTCCAGTTCCGCGATGCGCCGCGCGCGTTCCGAGGCGGGTGCCAGGTTCTGGGCCAGGCGCAGCAGCTCCAGGCGTTCCTCGCCCTCGGTATCCGCGGCGTAGCCGTCCAGCGACCGGGCCAGGGGGTCGCGGCGCTGGGCCAGGCGGTCGGGATCGTCCGGCAGCTGTTCGCTGCGCCGCACCAGCGGACGCATCACCTCCAGCAGGCGCAGCTGCTGGACCAGGGCGCGGGCCTCGAGGATGTCGTGGCGTTGTTCCAGGGTCTGCAGGCCGACTTGCCGCTGGCGCTCGAGTTGCTCGATGTACTGGCGCCGTTCGCTGGCGGGCGGCAGCTTCTGCTCGGCGTCCTCGAGGATCTCCAGGGCGCGGGCCACGGCGCCCTCGGCCGAGGCGGCGCGCGCCTCATCCATGGCCGCGGCCGCGGCGGTCTCGGCCGCGCGCTCGATTTCCTCACGGCGCTCGGTCCATTCCGCTTGCGGTTCCGGCTCGTGCTGCTCGATCAGCTCCAGGGCGCGCTGGTAGTCGCCGGCCTCCAGCGCGCGCTCGATGCGCTGCTCCGGCGGGGCGAAGGGGTCCAGGGCCGCGCAGCCCTGGACCAGCAGGACCGCCAGCAGGATGCCCGCGAGCGGGAGGAGGCCGCCGCGTGTGGTCATGCGCGGTCCAGGACCCGGGTGACCGGAACGGCCTCGCTGACGCCGTGCAGCTCGTGGGTGCCCCAGTCTTCGGTGCGGAAGTGTCCCTTCACCTGCTCGTGCTCCATGAATGCGGCGGTCGTGACCAGCCCGCCGGGGGGCGCGACCGTGACCAGGCGGGCGGCCAGGTTGACGGTGTCGCCGACTACGGTGAACTGCATGCGGTCCTCGGCCCCCATGTTGCCGGCCAGCATCTCGCCGGCGTTCAGGCCGATACGGAATTCCACCCGGGTCTCGCCCCGGCGTTCGCGTTCGGCATTGATCGAGGCGACGGTTTCCAGCAGGGCCAGGCCGGTCTGCACAGCGGTCAGGCGGTGGTTGCCGGCGTCCGTCCCGAGGCCGAAGACCGCCATGGTACAGTCGCCCATGTACTTGTCCACCGTGCCTCCGTGACGGGCAATGCATTCCGACATCGGGCCGAAGAATTCGTTGAGCATCCGGCCCAGGGCCTCCGGGCTGCAGCGCTCCGACAGCGCCGTATAGCCCTGGATGTCGGCAAACAGGACCGAGCCCTCCACCGCGCGCCCGCCCAGCTCGACCCGGTCCAGGTTCTCCAGGATGTCCTGGGCGATGGCGTCCGATACGTAGCGGCGCAGGGCGGCCTCGACCTGGTCCTTGCGCAGCAGGTCGCGCGCCATGTCGTTGAAGGCATCGGTCAGCTGGGCGATCTCGTCCTGGCGCACCATGGGCAGGGGGTTGCCCTCGGCGTCCATCGGCCGGAAGCGCGAGCGCATGCTCTCGGCCAGGCGTTCCAGCGGCCGCACCAGGCGCTTGCTGATGTCGATCGCCAGCAGCAGGCTCAGCAGGAAGACCCCGATGGCCGTGGCAATCCCGGCATTCAGGGTGTTGCGGATGAGTTCCTGCATGGGCGAGGTGTCGATATAGGCCTCGATGTAGCCCACCTGCACATCCTGAAAGAGGACCTCGCGGCGGTACGGTTCCACCGTGGGCGCCAGGGGCCACACGCCGTCGGTGAGAGACTGCTCCGGCGGGGTTCCGGCACGCGCGACCTGGCCGCGATCGATCGCGTAGGCGGCGATGGATTCGACCCGCCCCTCCTCCACCAGCGAGTTCAGCAGGGTCTCCAGGGTCAGGTAGTCCTCCGCCAGCATCAACTCGGCCGAAGTGCGCGCGACCGGCGCCACCGTGATCTCGGCCTGGGCGCGAATCTGGTTGTCCAGCACATTGCTGACCTGGTTCAGCACCACGGCCGACAGGGTCACGATCCCGGCCAGCGTAAGCCCGGCGATGGCCGCCACGATCTTCCATGCGATCGGCAGATAGCGGGGCGTGAAGTCGGCCCCGCCGACATTCAGGCGGGCGCTGACACCGCGCTTGCGCCGCCCGATCACGAGGCATCCTCGCGTGGTGCGAGCCAGGGGGCCAGCCAGGCCCGCCAGTCGGCGAGCAGGGCGGAGGAGCGGGCCGCTACCGCGGAACGCTTGGCCAGGGAGCGACCGAACACCGGGCGGCCCCCGAGGTCGCACATGGCCCCGCCCGCGCGGGCGAGCATCAGTCCGCCGGCCGCGCTGTCCCAGGGGGCCTGTCCGCCATGCAGGTACAGATCGGCGCGCCCGGCCGCCAGCCAGGCCCACTCCAGGGCGCAGGCCCCGAGGTTGCGTTGCGACCGGAACGGGGCATGGCTGGCCAGTTCGCGCGCCAGTGGGGCGTCCAGCCGCTTGTAGTCGACCAGGGCGATGGCGCGTTTCAGCTCCGGGACCGGTGGTCGCCGGGCCGCCGGCGGGGTGGCGGCGTTGAGCTCCAGCGCGGTGTCCTCGGTCGCGGTGAACAGTTCGTCGCGAACCGGGTCGTAGGTCGCCCCGTGGGTGACCCGGTCGCCTGCAATGCGGGCGATGGAGATGGCGAAGAAGGGCATGCCGCCGGCGAAATTGGAGGTGCCGTCGAGCGGGTCCACCAGCCAGAAGGCCGGGGCGGTCTCCAGGACCTGTGCCTGTTCCGCGCGCGCCTGCTCCTCGCTCAACACCGGTTCGCGCTGCCCGTGCAGTCGCAGCAGCTCGCGCACCCGGGCGTCCACCGCGTGGTCGGCCTCGGTGATCACGCTGCCGTCGGCCTTGTAGTCCACGTCGATGCCGGCTTCGAAGCGCGGCAGGAGTTCTTGCTGTCCGATCACGCGCAGACCCCGGGCGAGATCGGAAAAGGGGATGGAGGTGGCAGTCATGCAGCCCTGGCAACGCCGATTGCGGAGTGAGTGAGCCGGATGCGGCCCGGTCGGCCCGGGCGAACTCGGCTACGAATGTGCTTATCATACCGGTCCATGACCGGCTTGATCATAATCCTCGCCCTGGCACTGGTCGCGTTCTACGTGAATGACACCTGGCGGGCCAACGAGCGGGCTCGCCGGGTGGGGCGCCAGGCGTGTGAACGGGCGGGGGTCCAGCTGCTGGATGCGACCGTTGTGCGTACCGGTCAGCGCCTGACGTGGGGCGAGCGCGGCCTGGCCCTGCAACGACACTATCGCTTCGAGTTCTCCGCCGACGGGGCGGGCCGCCACCCCGGCGAGATCTCTCTGGAAGGTCGGCAACTGAAGCGTGTGACCCTGGACTGGCCGGATGGTGGTCGCGAGTTTCAGGGGCCGGAGCGCGACGACCCGAGCGCGGGTGGTCCGGGGTGACGCTGAACGAGCTGCGTTATGTGGTGGCCGTCGCGGATGCCCGGCACTTCGGGCATGCGGCCGAGGCCTGTCATGTCAGCCAGCCGTCGCTGTCGGTCGCGGTGCGCAAGTTCGAGGAGGAGCTGGGGGTCACGCTGTTCGAACGCGGCCGCGGCGAGGTCTCCGTGACGCCGGCGGGTGAACAGGTCATCGCGCAGGCGCGGCGGGTGCTGGCCGAGGTGGAGCAGTTGCGTTCGGTCGCGGTGCAGAGCCAGGATCAGCTGTCCGGCCCGCTGCGGCTGGGCGCGATCTACACCATCGGCCCCTATCTGCTGCCGGAGCTGATTCCGGCGCTGCGCGAGCGCGCCCCGCATATGCCGCTGGTGATCGAGGAGAACTACACCGCGCGGCTGCGTGAACGGCTCAAGCAGGGCGAGCTGGACGCGATCATCATCTCGCTGCCGTTCGAGGAGTCCGGGGTGGTCACCCTGCCCCTGTACGACGAGCCGTTCATGGCCGTGCTGCCGGCGGCGCACCCGCTGAAGGACAAGGATCCGCTGCGTCTGGAGGATATGGCCGATGCCACGCTGCTGATGCTGGGCGCGGGCCATTGCTTCCGCGATCAGGTGCTGGAGCGCTGCCCCGACTGCCAGCGGACCGTGACCGCGGACGGCAGTACGCCGCGCAACCTCGAGGGCTCCTCGCTGGAGACGATCCGCCACATGGTGGCCTCGGGAATGGGGGTCACCATTCTGCCGTGTACGGCGGTGGGGGCGGATCGCTATGCCCAGCGCCTGCTGGCCGTGCGGCGTTTCGAGGATCCGGCCCCCAGCCGCCGGGTAGCCCTGGCCTGGCGCGCCAGTTTCCCGCGCCCGGAGGCCATCGAGGCCCTGCGCCGGGCGGTGTTGTCGACCCCCCTGACCTGCGTCGATTTCATCCAGCCCGGCTCGGGTCAGGGCAACCCGGATTGACCCGCCCGCGGCGGGTGGATGTCAGTTGCCGGCCAGCACGCGGTTGCGGCCGGCCTGCTTGGCGGCGTACAGGGCCTCGTCGGCGGCTTGGTAGGCCGACTGCAGAGTGGTATTGGGCCCGATGCCGGCCACGCCGATGCTGGCGGTCACCTTGACCGCGCCATCGCTCTCGAGCGTGGACTGGTCGCCTGCCGTGGCGGCGGTTCGCAGCGCGCCGATGGCCAGGCGGATGCGCTCGGCGCATTCCATCGCACGGCTCAGGTCGGCACCGGGCAGGACCGCCAGGAACTCCTCGCCGCCCATGCGCACGCACAGGTCGGATTCACGGGTGGTGCTGCGCAGGGTCTGCGCGACCAGACGCAGGATGTCGTCCCCCACGCTGTGGCCGTATTCGTCGTTGATCTGCTTGAAGTGATCGAGATCGATGGCCAGCACCGACAAGGGCCGCCCCTGACGGCGGCAGTCGGCCAGCCAGCGGGCGCCTTGTTTCTCGAATGCGCGGCGGTTGCCCAGGCCGGTCAGTTCGTCGGTCTCCAGGTTCTCGTTCAGGCGCTTGAAGCGCAGGGCATTGGCAAGCGCCGGAGCGGCCAGGCCCAGCAGGGCCTCGATCAGTTGCTGTTCGTCGTCGCTGAAGCGGCGCCCGCGCATCAGGATCAGCGAGCCCATGGTTTCGCCGTTCGCGCTCATCCCGTATTCGATGCGATGGCGATCCTCGTCGCCGCCGGACCAGGTCTCGTCGCTCTCCTGCAGGATGAAGAACCAGCCGCTGTGGTGAACCTGGGCATGCAGGTGCTCCTGCAGCCGGGCGAGGACCGTGCCCAGCTCCAGGCTGGATGACAGCGACTGGACAAACGCCAGGGCGTCAAAGGGGGTGCCGGCATCGCCGGTGGTCTTGCCCTTGGCGGATACCAGTCGCAGGTTGTGGGCGTTCCCGTCGCGGTTCATGGCTGTCTCGCTCGCAAAGATCCTGGGGTCGAAGGTAATGCGAGATCCATGCCATCGATCAAAACAATCGTCGAAACAGTGACTTGTTTGTCCTTTTGGTGTGCGAAAGACGGAATTCCGTCGGATTTTTGCCGCTTCCGGCAGGTGATGGCCGCCCGGACCGGCAAGGGGCGGCAATATCCTGACGCTAGGCGCCTCTCGGATTTGGGCGATCGTCGCGAGCGTTGTGGGAGATCAGTCCCAAATCCGACAGGCTTCTAGTGTCGGCCGCCGAGTCCCGGGCCATGACCGGACTACATGAGCGCGCCCTTCGCTTGCCCTACACTGCGCGACATGATTCGACTTCAAGATATCGAGCTGCGCCGTGGCCGACAGGTCCTCCTGCAGCATGCCAGTCTGACCGTGCACGCCGGCTGGCGGGTGGGCCTGACCGGTGCCAACGGCTCCGGCAAATCCAGTCTGCTGGCGGCGCTGCAGGGTGAGCTGAGCCTGGATGCCGGCGAGATCGACCGGCCAGCCGACTGGGTGGTGGCGCACCTGCCGCAGGAGGTCCCGGGGAGCGCGCGTTCAGCCGCGGACTACGTGCTGGACGGCGACGCCGAGTTGCGCGACCTGCAGGCGCGCCTGGAGCAGGTCGCCGACGGCGCCGAACAGGCGCGCCTGTATGCGGCCCTGGATGCGATCGACGGCTGGACGGCGGACGCCCGGGCGCGGCGGCTGCTCGCGGGGCTGGGCTTTGCGCCGGCCGATGCCGACCGGCCGATGAGCGACTTCTCCGGCGGCTGGCGCATGCGCCTGGGGCTGGCGCGCACGCTGATGACGCGCTCCGATCTGTTGTTGCTGGACGAGCCCACCAACCACCTCGATGTCGAGACCATCCTGTGGCTGGAGGACTGGCTGGCGCGCTACCCGGGGACGGTCATCGTGATCGCGCATGACCGGCGGTTTCTCGATTCCGTTTGTACCCATATCGCGCACATCGAGCGCGGGGGCATCGCGCTCTATGCGGGCAGCTATACCCATGCCGAGGCCAAGCGCGCGGAGGCGATCGCCCAGAGCGAGGCGGCGGCCGCGAAGGTCGCGGCCGAGCGTGCCCATCTGGAGGATTTCGTGCGCCGCTTCCGGGCCAAGGCGAGCAAGGCGCGCCAGGCCCAGAGCCGCCTGAAACGCCTGGAGCAGCTCGACGAGGTCGCCGTGATTCGGGCCGCACGGCCGATCCATCTGGAGATCCCGACCCCCGAGCGTCTGCCGGACCCGCTCCTGGCGCTGGACCATGCCGAGGTGCGCTCCGGGGACCGCACCCGCCTGCATGCGACGAGTTTACGTCTGCGGCCGGAAGACCGGATCGGTGTTCTGGGGCCCAATGGTGCCGGGAAATCGACGCTTCTGACCCTGCTGGCCGGCGAGCTGGCGCCCACCGCCGGCGAGCGCCGGGTCGAGCCGAGCCTGAAGGTGGGCTATTTCGCCCAGCACCAGAGCGAGCAGCTGGATCTGGGCGCCTCGCCCCTCGTGCATCTGCAACGCCAGGATCCGCGCGCCGAGGAACAGCGGCTGCGCAACTTTCTCGGTGGCATGGGCTTTCCCGGGGAGAAGGCGGATGCCCCGGTTGGCCAGTGCTCGGGCGGGGAGCGCGTACGCCTGGTGCTGGCGCTGCTGATCTGGCAGGCGCCTTCCCTGCTGTTGCTGGACGAGCCCACCAACCACCTGGATCTGGATATGCGCGAGGCACTGGCCGAGGCGCTGGAGAACTATGCCGGCGGGCTGGTGGTCGTGGCGCATGACCGCGAATTGCTGGCGCGGGTGTGCGACCGTTTCTGGCGCGTCGAGGACGGCCATCTGAGAGATTTCGACGGGGACCTGGATGACTACGCCCGGGAACTGCAGGCGCGCGAGCGCGAGGCCTTTGCCGCGAGCGAACCCGGCACCGGTGAATCGGCAGCCCGCAGCGCCCCGGCCCCGTCGCAGAAGGAGCGGCGCCAGCAGGCCGCACAGGCACGGGCGGCGATCAAGCCGCTGAAGCAGCGCGCGGACCGCGCCGAGCAGGAATGTACCCGGGTGCAGGAGCGCCTGGAGGCCCTGGAGGCGGAGATGGCCGATCCTGCCCTTTACGAGGGCGAGGCGGCGGATCGCCTGGCGCAGCTGACCCGCGAGCAGGGGGAGCTGCGTGCCCGGCTGGAGGCCGTGGAGGGCGAGTGGATGGAGGCGCTGGAGGCCCTGGAGGCGGCACAGGCCGAGCCGACGGAGTGAGAAGCGATTCAAAGACCAACCCTTGAGATCGGGTATTGCGAGGTCTATACAGGAGGGGAATGCACCGGAACGAGGAGTGCCCCCATGAATGCACAGGAACTGAATCGTCGCTGTGTCGAGCTCTTTCACCACCCGGATGCAAAGCTGCATTGCTGGCACCCGCGCATGTTCTGGGAGACCCACATGCTGGAGAACCCGAAGCCGGAAGACCTGCAGGAGCCGAAGGTGGATCTGCGCGAACTGGAGGTGATGCTGGCCGAGGCCGCGCATGAGCCCTCGCAGTGCGCCGAGGAACTGGAGCAGGAGGAGCCGGGCCGGGCCACGCTGATCCGTCACATGATGGAGCGCGGCGAGATGCCGCTGCTGCACCGGCCCCACTGATCAGCGTTTTCTGAATGGCTTGGGCCCCCAACGGGGCCCGGGACTCCGGATGCGGCGTCCCGCTTGCCGACCCCGGTGGTCCCGACTGCCGGGGTCTTTTCGTTCGGGGTATCCGTCCGGACCTTCCGGGGCTACTACTGGCGGATGAAATCCGAGAAATACAGTGCGGCGATCCGCGGGGAGCCGGTGATCTCTTCGAGCAATTCGTTCAGCTCGTCCGTGGCCTGGTTGCGCAGATCCTCGCGGGCGCCGCTGCCGGTCAGGCTGTCGGGGCTGCGGCCGCCGAGGATGTGGATCAGGCGGTCGCGTACGGCGGGGATGTGTTCGCGGATGGCCCGGGCATCTTCCAGATTGTGGCCCTCCAGCTGGATGGAGGCCTGCAGGTAGCGTCCGCGATCGGCGGCCTCCATGTTCACGACCACGGGTTCCAGGGTCACGTAGTGGCTGTCCAGATCGTCCACGGCAAGAGCCAGGGGGGCAAGCAACAGCAGGAGAAGCCCCGACAGGGTCGGGGGCAGGAAACGAAGGGGGCTCGAGGTCATGGTGCGTGCTCCGGGGCGGTTTGCGTGCTGGAGGCGATCCAGTCGCCGCGTCGATGCGGCTCCTGACCGAAGTATGCCACCAGGTGATCATAGATGGCGGGCAGCCGCTCGCGCAGCCGCGCGGGCTCGAAGAAGAAGGACTCCACCGCGACCGCCAGGAATTCCTCCGGGGCCGTGGCCGCGTAGGGGTCCAGCGGCAGAGTCGACTCGTCGACCGTGCCGGCCTCCACCGCCTCGACAGTCTCCACGAAGCGGTCGAAGGCGCGGGAGAAATCCTCGGTCCAGGCGCGTGTGGACTGTCCGCGGGGGAGCGGGGGGAAGCCGTTGACCTCGCCGTTGCCGGCGTCCAGCACATGGGTCATCTCGTGGACGACCACGGCGCCGTCGCGTGCGACATCATTCCACGACAGGATCACCGGCCCGCGCTCCCAGGCCTCGCCGGACTGGGGCATCGCGCCCTGATGCACGATGCCCGCCTCGTCTACCCACTCGTGTTCCGGCACGAAGGTATCCGGATAGAGGATCAGCGTGCGCCAGTCCCGGTACGGCGCCAGGCCCAGCTCCAGGATCGGGAGTGCCGCGTAGGCCGCGATCACCTGGCACTGCCACGGCTCGGGTTCCGCGGCGATCCCGATGAATTCCTTCTGCGCGAGGATCTGCCCGATCAGTTCGCGCAGCCGGGCGCGTTCCTCCGGTGTGAGGCGGGCGATGAACGGCACCCGCTGGCGCATGGCCTCCCACTCGTCGTTGTCGAGGGGGACCGCCTCTGGTTCCAGTCCGGCGAACGGTCCCAGCAGGCGGCGGAACAGGCCTCGCAGCGGGAATTGCGGTGTCGAGTTCATCGCCCGATCGTCGCATGTTTGGCCGTGTCGCGTCCGCCTGCGGCAAAGGCTTGCCGGTGGCGGTTAAGGATTGCCGCTGTGCGGCCGTTAACCCTCTCGGGAATCCGTCCCGTTGAGGAACATCCATGCATATTGCCGATTATTCCATGCAGTTCTCGAGCCAGCGCCTGGCGCTGGAGGCTACCCGGCGCGAGGTGCGCCTGACGGTGCGCGAAGGGGGCGGGGCCGCGCCCCCGGCGGAGCCCCGCCAGGGCGCCGGGCTGCCTGGACTTGTGAGCCCGGACCGGGGCGAACGGCCGGCCCCGGCCTCCGTTGCGGCCCTGCGCGCGCCCTTCGTGGGCGTGGCCCCGGCGGACAGTGAGCTGACGTCTGTGGACCAGCTGCGCACCGAACTGCTCCGGCTGATCCTGGAACGTTTTACCGGGCGCGAGATCCGCGTCGTGGACCCGGCGGACCTCCGGCCCGACGCGAACGCGGATGCGAACCCGCCGGCATTCCTCGAACCGCCCGCAGCCCGGCCCCCGGGCGCCCCGCGTGCGCCGGGCGGCCTTGCCGTGGCCTGGTCGGTGGAGCAGACCCGGGTGGAGATCGAGCGCACGGCCTTCCAGGCCCAGGGGCGGGTGCAGACGGCCGACGGCAAGACCATCGAGATCGACATTGCCCTGACCATGAGTCGCGAGTTCGTCGAGCACACCCGTATTCAGGGCGGTGTCGATGGCGAACTGCATGACCCGCTGGTGATCAATTTCGATGCCCCGGCGGCGGCATTGACCGAGACCCGTTTCGAATTCGACCTGGACGCCGATGGCTCACCGCAGCAGGTGGCCTTCCTGCAGCCCGGCAGCGGTTTTCTGGCCCTCGACCGATCGGGCAGCGGGCAGGTCGATGATGGCTCCGAGCTGTTCGGGCCGCTGACCGGGGACGGCTTCGCCGAACTGCGCCGCCTCGATCATGACGGCAATGGCTGGATCGATGCGGCGGACCCGGTCTATGACCGCCTGCGCGTCTGGACCCGCGACGCCCAGGGCCGCGATCAGTTGCTGGCCCTGGGCGAGGTGGGGGTGGGGGCGATCTACCTCGGACATGTCAGTACCCCCTTTGACCTGCGCCATGGCGGTGACAACAGCCTGCTGGGCCAGGTGCAGTCGACCGGCGTCTGGGTGGCCGAGGATGGCCGCAGCGGCAGCGTGCAGCAGATCGATCTGACGGCCTGACGGAACGCGGAGGCTCGTTCCTGCGTCGAGGGTTGTATAACGGCTACTCTGTGCTTTCGTCCACTCCCCGCGAGCGACCCGGCGCATGCGATTCGAGACCCTCTTGTGTTGGCGGCGGTCGGACCGACCGCCCCTGAAGCGCCCGCTGCCCGCCACCTGCATGTCGCGGGGGGGCGGCCGCCTGTCCCTGCTCATGATCCTGGCCGTGGGACTGGCCGGCTGTGGGGGCGAGTCTTCCGAAGCGGCTGACGAGCCCGCTGGCGAGGCGGCGACCCCGATCGCGGCGGTGGAGATGCAGCCGCGGGACCTCTCGCGTGAACTGCGACTTTCCGCGCGGGTCGAGCCGCGGGCGCGGGTGCGCCTGGCGGCTCGTACGGATGGCGTGGTCAAGGCGGTCCATGTCGAGGAAGGCGACCGCGTCGGGCAGGGCGATATCCTGGTCGAGCTGGACGTGGCCGAGGAGCGCGCGGAGCTGGCGCGCGCCGAGGCCCATGCCGAAGAGGCACAGCTGGAATACGCGCGCAGTTCCGAGTTGCGTGACGAGGGGATTTCCAGCCGCGCCAGCTACGAACGGGCCCGCGCCGCGCTGCGTTCGGCCGAGAGCGAGCAGGCCCTGTGGCAGGCGCGGGTCGATTACGGGACGCTCGCTGCCAGCCGCGACGGCGTGATCACCGAGCGGATGGTGGAGCCTGGAGAGGCCGTCGCGGCGCGCGATGCGCTGCTGGAGCTGGTCGATATTACTACGCTGGTGCTGCGACCCGGGGTGTCCGAGCTGGACGTGCGCGACCTGGTCGTGGGCCAGGACGTGCCCATTCGGCTGGATGCCTTTCCTGATACTGACTACGTCGCCGAGATTCGTCGCATCTTCCCGGCGGCCTCGCCGGATTCCCAGCAGGTGACGGTGGAGATCGCGCTGCCGGCCGAGGCCGCCGACAACGGCGTGCGTCCGGGTAACCTCGCACGCATCCGCATGACCGTTGATGAGCGCCCGAACGCCCTGGCGGTGCCGGCCGCGGCGATCGGCGAGGACGATGACGCGCGCTATGTGTACGTGGTGGTGGATGAACAGCTGGAACGGCGCACGGTCGAGACCGGTGTGACCCGGGGCCCCTGGACCGAGATTACCGAGGGTCTGGAAGAAGGCGAGATCGTGCTGGCGACCAATCCGATCGACATGCGCGAGGGTCAGCGGGTGCGCATTGTCGGCTGGCGGGGCTAGGGCATGGCCGATGCGGGGGACTCCCAGCGCCCACACGGGCGGGTGACCAGCTTCTCCATCCGCCGGCCGGTCGCGATCATGGCGCTGGCCTCGGTGGTGATCGTGCTGGGCATGTTCTTTGTCGACCGCCTGCCGGTGGACCTGCTGCCGCATGTCGAGTACCCGCACATCCGGGTCACGGTGAACCACCCGGGCACCGCGCCGGAGGTCATGGAGGAGCAGGTCACACGAGTGCTGGAGCGCAATCTTGCGGCGACCGAGAACCTGACGCGCATCTACAGCCGTGCCTCCGAGGGGCGCACCAACGTCAACCTGCTGTTCGAGTACGGGACCAACCTGGATCTGGCGTTGCAGGATGCGGCGCGTCACCTGGAGCTGGCGCGCACCCAGTTGCCGGATGATTTCGAATCCCTGCGCCTGTACAAGTTCGACCCGTCGCAGGACCCGATCTGGGAGGCGGGCTTCTCCTCCACCGTGCGTTCCGAGACCGCAGTTCGCGACTGGGTGGAGCACGAGCTGGCCCCGCAGTTGATCGCCATCCACGGGATCTCCTCGGTGGAGGCCTCCGGCGGCCAGCAGCGCGAGCTGGAGGTGATCCTCGACCAGGAACGGGTGCGCGGCTACGGCCTGTCGCTGGCCGCGATCAGCGAGACGCTGGCGGACGAGAACCGTGAGGTGGCCGGTGGCTGGGTGACCTCCGACACCTTTGATGTGATGGCCAAGACCGAGGGCCTGTTCACTTCCGAGGCGGATGTGCGCAACGTGCTGATTCCGCTGCCGGGGCCGCAGTCGGCGCATGTGCGCCTGGGCGAGCTGGCCGAGGTGCGCGACGGCCACCGCGAGCAGCGCCTGTTCATCCGCCTGGATGGCACCCCGGCCGCGCGCGTGTCGGTGTTCAAGCTGCCGGAGGCCAATACCGTCGAATCGGTGGATGCCGTGCGCGGGACGCTCCAGCGGCTGGAGCGTTCCGGGTTTATCCCCGAGGACATCCAGTGGGAGGTGGTCAGCGACTCGGCCCCGTTTATCCGTGGCGCGGTGTCCTCCGTGGGCACCGCTGCAGTCCTCGGTGGCGTGCTGGCGATGCTGGCGGTGTTCCTGTTCCTCGGCAGTCTGCGCAAGAGCTTCATTATCGGGCTGTCGATCCCGATCGCGCTGATGGCGACCTTCGCGATGATGGGGCTGGGCGGATTGACCCTGAACATCATCAGCCTGGGCGGGCTCGCGCTGGGCGTGGGGCTGCTGCTCGACAACGCGATCGTGATGCTGGAGAACATCTACCGCCATCGTGACAAGCTCGGGAAATCGCCGGAGGAGGCTGCCCATGACGGGGCGGGCGAGGTCGTGTCGGCGGTCACCGCCGGCACGCTGACCAACCTGGCCGCGGTGCTCCCGTTCCTGCTGATTACGGGTATCGGCGCGCTGATCTTCCGCGAGCTGATCCTGACGCTGTCGTTCGCGATCATCGCCACACTGGCCGCAGCGATCACGCTGGTGCCGATGCTGGCGGCCCTGCTCGCGCGCATCCGCTGGGAGAGCGGGCTGGACCGGACCTGGCTGCTGCGCGGCTTCGACCGCGGGGTGCAGGGCTTGCGCCGACGTTACCGGCGTCTGCTGCCGAAGGTGCTGCGCGCGCGCTGGGTGGTGCTTGGCGCCGCCGGGGTCCTGTTGGTCGGCGCCATCCAGGTCGGCGGGGAGCTGGGCACCGAGTTCCTGCCGCAGGTGGACGATGGTCAGGTCAGCGTGCGCATGGTCCTGCCGCCGGGTACACCGCCGCACGAGACCGATGCCGCCGCCCGCGACATCGAGGCCGCACTCGAGGAGCTGCCGCATGTCGAGAGCGTGTTCGCCATGGTCGGCGGGCACCTGGGGGGTGGCGTGGTCAACGAGCGTCCGGGGACGTCCAATCTCACGGTGCAGCTCACCCCGGCCGGACAGCGTGAAATGACCGCCGGGCAATGGGTGGCCGAGGCACAGGCGGCGATGGACGAACTGGACCTGCCCGGGGCGCGGATTACCGTGCGCCCGCCGCGTATCGACGGGTTGCAGTTCAGCGTGACTGGCGACGACCTGTCGATCGGCGTGGTGGGGGCGGATCTGACCGAGATGCGTACCATCGCCCGCGAGATCGCGGGGCGCCTGGAGGGCATCCCGGGCCTTGAGGGCGTCGAGGTCGGGCGCGAGGACCAGAGCCCGATTCTGCGCGTACACGTGGATCGCGAGCGCGCGGCCGCGCTGGGCCTGCAGGTGGGCACGGTCGGTCAGGCGATCCGCGATGCGGTGGAGGGCGCGGTACCGACCCAGTATGTGCGCGATGACCGCGAGTACGACTTGCGCGTCCGCCTGCCGCGCGAGGATGTACAGGACACGGCCACACTGGGACGGATGATCCTGTTCCGTGATAACGGCGATCCCGTACGGCTCGCCGACGTGGCCGAGTTCGAGATCGGCGAGGGGCCCGCCCATATCGAGCGCGAGAACCAGAGCCGGGTGGTGCGGGTGAACGGCGATATCAATACCGAGGTCAGCGACGTCGGTTCGGTGATGGCCGAGGTCGAACAGCGTCTGGCCGAGGTGGAGGTACCCGAGCACTACAGCCTGCTGATCGGGGGCGAGTGGGAGACCATCCAGGAGACGCAGCGCGAGATGGCCACCGTCGTTGCGCTGGCGATCTTCCTGGTCCTGGTGGTGCTGGCGGTTCAATACGAGCGCCTGGCCAATCCGCTGGTGATCGTGGCGGCGGCCCCGCTGTCGCTGATTGGCGTGGTCGCGATCCTGTGGGCCACGAACACGCCGGTCTCCGCGCCGGTGATGATCGGCGCGATCCTGCTGATCGGGGTGGTGGTGAACAACGCGATCCTGCTCGTCGAGTACATCGAACAGGGCCGTCGACGACGCGGCCTGAGCCCGGCGCGCGCGGTGGTGGAGGCGGGTGCACTGCGCCTGCGTCCGATCCTGATGACCACCCTGACCACAGTGCTCGGCATGTTGCCGCTGGCCATCGGCCTCGGTGAGGGTGCGGAGATCATGCGCCCGCTGGCGCTGACCGTGGTCGGCGGCCTGATTGCCGGGATGATCCTGACGCTGCTGGTGGTGCCCTGCCTGTACCTGGTGGTGAACCGCGCCGCGGAGCGCGTAAAGGGAACGCTGGCAACCCGGTCACGCGAGCCCTCGGATATGGGGGCGATCAGTTAGGATGCCCGGCATCCGGAACATCACGAACGACGAGGAGAACGGGATGAGACGCGTAATCGGAAGTGGCGCAGTGCTGTTGGCGATGCTGGCGGGAGGGGTACCCGCGCAGGCCGACGAACTGCATACGGTCGAGCAGCTGAGTAAGGCGCCGGCGGAGCTCGAGGGCGAAGAAGTGCGCCTGGAGGGCATCGTCGGGCGGGTGAACGAGGACATCATGGGCCGCAACTTCATCCACTTCGTGGACGGCACGGGAAGCGAGGGTGATTACATCACCATCACCTCCACCGAGCTGCCCGAGGTGGGCGACCGCGTTTCGGTCACCGGAACGCTGATCCTGGATCGTGACTTCGGGGCCGGCTACACCTATCCCGTGATCATCGAAGGCGCCTCGTTTTCCGAGGAATAGCCGCATGCCGTGATGGTGCATGTTGGAGGACTCCGACATGCACCCTGGCCGCACAAGGGAGTGCGGCTTTCAGACGTCCCATGGAGGGGAGGCGATGTCCATCGAGGGTGTACAAGGAACTGTGTAAGTGGTCATTTAGCAGACCTGAGCAAGGAGTATGCGATGACCGATTCGAAGACGATTCCCGATGCTTTGCTGGATGAGCTGCTGAAGGACTATCAGCACCCGAAGGATCTGCTGGGTCAGGGTGGGCTGCTCCAGCAGCTGACGCAGCGCCTGGCGGAGCGGGCGCTCGAGGCGGAGATGACCACCCACCTGGGCTATCCGCCGCATGCCCTGGAGGGCCGCGGCAGTGGCAACAGTCGCAACGGCAAGACGCGCAAGCGCGTGCAGGGCGAAGCCGGCGCGTTCGAGATCGAAGTTCCGCGGGATCGCGACAGCAGCTTCGAGCCGCAGCTGATTGCCAAGCGGCAGCGCCGCCTGGAAGGCTTTGACGACAAGGTCATCGCGCTCTATGCGCGGGGCCAGTCCACCCGCGAGATCCAGGCGCAACTGGAAGAGCTCTACGGCGTGGAGGTCTCGCCGACCCTGATCTCCAACGTCACCGAGGCGGTGCGTGAAGAGCTGCAAGCCTGGCAGGAGCGGCCCCTGGCGGCGGTCTACCCCATCCTCTACTTCGACGCCCTGCACGTGAAGTCGCGCGAGCACGGGCCGGTCAAGAACCAGGCCGTCTATCTGGCCCTGGGCATCAACCTGGAAGGCGAGAAGGAGCTGCTGGGACTCTGGGTCGGTCAGGCCGAGGGTGCCTCGTTCTGGCACGCGGTGTTCACCGAGCTCAACAGTCGCGGCGTCCAGGACTGTTTCATCGCCTGCGTGGACGGCCTCAAGGGCCTGCCCGAGGCGATCGAGAGCGTGTTCCCGAACACCCAGGTGCAACTGTGCATCGTTCACAAGGTCCGCGGCAGCCTCAAGTACGTGCCCTGGAAGGAGCGCAAGGCCGTGGCCCGGGATCTGCGCGCCATCTACGGCGCCGCCACCCGCGCCGAGGCCGAGGCCGCGCTCACCCGCTTTGCGGACACCTGGGACGCCAAAT
>NZ_KB905027.1 GCF_000377405.1 Thioalkalivibrio sp. ALE31
TGTGGAGTCTCACAAGGTTGTCCTCAGGTAGACCGAGGACGCTGATGGGTGGCTGCTTGTTCAGGCTACCGTGTGGGCGGTGCCAGTTGTAGTCGTGGATCCATCGGGGCAGATGGCGTTTGCGCTCCTCTGACGTGGCGTAGGTGAAGGCGTAGGCCCACTCGCGCAGGGCGGTCTGGATAAAGCGCTCGGCCTTGCCATTGGTTCGCGGCGTGTAGGGCCG
This sequence comes from Thioalkalivibrio sp. ALE31, assembly GCF_000377405.1. Taxonomy (GTDB): domain Bacteria; phylum Pseudomonadota; class Gammaproteobacteria; order Ectothiorhodospirales; family Ectothiorhodospiraceae; genus Thioalkalivibrio. Next base: position 224 of record NZ_KB905027.1, read on the forward strand.
GGTGCGGCGATGGCGGATGCCCAGTCGGCGGCAGGCCTGGCTGAACGCCCGGGCGTGGTAGCAGGGTCCGTTGTCGGTCAGGACCCGTCGGATGGTGATCCCCAGGGTGGCGTAGTAGCGCACGGCCGCCTCCAGGTGCGCGATCGCATCCTGGGCCCGCTCGGCGGGATGGATCTCGCTGTAGGCGATGCGCGAGCGGTCGTCGATGGCCACATGCACGTACTCGTAGCCCGCTCCGATGGAGTCCTTGGCGCGGACGCCGGTCACGCGGTGGCCCGGGTGACGGAAGCGCGCCAGCTTCTTGATGTCGAGGTGGAGCAGATCGCCGGGGTGTTCGTGTTCGTAGCGCCGGGGTGGCTCGGCCGGCTCCAGTGCGCTCAGGCGGTTCAGGCCCTCGCGCCGCAGGATGCGGCTGACGCTGGCCCTCGAGATCCTTGTGAAGGTCGCGATGCGATCCATGGTCCAGCGCTGGCGCCGCAAGGCGACCACCTGCCGTTGGATCCGTCGGGGGGTTCGCCGCGGCTGGCTCCGCGGCCGGGACGAACGGTCCACAAGTCCGGAACGGCCGGCCTCCTGGAACCGCTGGACCCAGCGCTGCACGGTCTTCGGATCCACGTCAAAGGCGCGGGCCGCTGCACGAAGGCTCAGGCCGTGATCCACGACCAGGCGAGCCATCCGCTCTCGACCGCGGGGACCCATTAAGGCATTTTGATGAAGGTTCACGGGGCGTCCTCCTTGGGAATGGCTCAGTCCGCAAACTCAGCATCCTTCGGAGTCGTCCCGTGGACAACCTATTGAGAGATCACACCTAGAGGCACTGAAAGGCGACCGCGCGGGTCAATACAGCATCAGGATCAACGACCAGTGGCGCATCTGTTTCGAATGGCGAGACGGTCACGCCTACAACGTCGAGATCGTGGATTACCACTGATCCGACGACCACCAGGGAGGCAACGATGACAGCACAGGATATCGAGGCCCCGATCCATCCGGGCCAGCACCTGGCCGAATTCATCGAGGAGGCAGGCATCAGCCAGTACCGCCTGGCGCACGACATCAGCGTGCCCCCCCGCCGAATCAACGAGATCGTGCAGGGCAAGCGCGCGATCACGGCGGATACGGCGCTTCGCCTGGGCCGTTATTTCCGCACCTCGCCCGAGTTCTGGATGAACCTCCAGGATCACTTCGAGCTCGAGCAGGCCCGCCAGTCCCTGGGGCCTCGGCTTGAACAAGAAGTACATCCGCGCGTTGCCTGATTCACGCGGCCCCCTCATCGACTGCCCCGCCGCAACCGATCCCCGCAAACAGGGCCGCTTCTGATGGGGTCGGTCGCCTTTACCCTGGAGATGGGGATCGTGTTCGGCCTACTAGGGCTGACGATCCTGCTGTTCGTGACGGAGGTGATCCGGATCGACCTGGCGGCGCTGAGCGTGCTGTTCCTGCTCGGCATGGTCGCGCTGGTGCCGGGGGTGGCGCCGATCGTCGAGGGCGAGGCACTGTTTTCCGGCTTTGCCTCGAACGCGGTGATCGCGATCATCGCGGTGATGATCATCGGCAAGGGGCTGGACCGCTCCGGGGTCATGAACCGCCTCGCGGACCTGATCCTGCGCTTTGGCGGGCAGACCGAGCGCCGCGTGATGGCCACCACCTCGGGGGCCGTGGGCATCATCACGAGCTTCATGCAGAACATCGGGGCCGCCGCATTGTTCATGCCGGTGATCAACCGCATCGGGGCCGCCGCGCGCATCCCGCGCTCGCGCTTGCTGATGCCGATGGGCTTTGCCGCGATCGTCGGCGGCACCCTGACGCTGGTGGCCTCCAGCCCGCTGATCCTGCTCAACGACCTGTTGCCCGGCGAGGTCGAGGGCTTCGGGCTGTTCGACGTCACCCCGATCGGACTCGCCCTGCTGGGTACGCTGATCCTCTACTTCGCGCTGTTCGGACGCTGGGTCCTGCCGGCCCGCGATCCCCAGACCGAGGACCCGGACGAGAGCCGGGTGCAGACGACCTCGGCCTGGTTCCGCGATGTCTACGGCATGGATTTCGGCGTGCGCGAAGCACGCCTGGACGAGGACAGCTCCCTGGCCGGAATGCGTGTGGGCGATTTCGAGGCGGCCTTCGGGGTACACGTCGTGGGCGTCACCACGGGCGACGAGACCCGCATCGAACCCAACCGGGACGTGGAGCTGGAGCGCGGAGCACACCTCGCCATCCTCGGACCGGTCACCACCATCGAGACGACCTGCGACCACACCGGCACCGTGCTGAAGGACGAACTGGACGTGTTCGCCCGCGCCCTGTCCGCCCGCCACGGCGGCATCGCGGAGGTGATCATCCCGCCCGGCTCCGAGCTGATCGGACAGACCGTGCGCGACAAGGGCATGCGCCGCAGCTACGGCATCTCGGTGCTGCGCATCCAGCGCGGCGATGACCTGATCGTCGACGAGGTCCCGGATACCCCGCTGAAGGCCGGCGACACCCTGGTCGTGCACACGCCCTGGGAGAACCTGCAGGCGCTGGAGGACGACCGCGACTTCGTCGTGGTCACCAGCCGCTATCCGCGACGCAAGCAGGAGGCCTCAAAGACCCACCGGCCACTGGCCGCGCTCGGCTCCCTGGCGCTGGGGCTGGGACTGGTGCTGTTCACTGACCTGCCGCTGGCACTGGCCCTGCTGGGCGGGGCCCTGGGGATGATCTTCACCGGCGTGATCACGATGGACGAGGCCTATCGCGGCATCAGCTGGAAGACCGTCTTCCTGCTCGCCTCGCTGATCCCGCTGGGGCTGGCGGTGGAGAACTCCGGCGCCGGTGAGTGGATCGCGACCAACGGCATGCAGCAACTGGAAGGGATGCCGGTCTGGGTGCTGCAGGTCGCGGTGTTCCTGCTGACCACCTTCTTCACGCTGGTGATGTCCAACGTCGGGGCAACGGTTCTGCTGGTCCCGCTGGCGGTCAGCTTCGCGAGCGTCGCCCAGGGCATGGGGATCGACGCCGACCCGCGGGTGTTCGCGCTGATCGTCGCGATCGCCGCATCCAACTCCTTCATCCTGCCCACCCACCAGGTCAATGCCCTGATCATGGATCCCGGCGGGTACCGCGTGGCCGACTACCTGCGCGCCGGCGCCGGTGTGACACTGCTGTTCATGGTCGTCTCGCTGCTCGTCATCAACCTGCTCTTCTGAGGGAAACACTGAGCCCCGTTCAGGGCCGGTACAGGCTACTCGGACAGACTCGGCTACAAACCCACACGGAAATCGCGCATGCCCGCAACGCTTCGTCTGTACCCGGTCCTGGCAGCCCTGGCGCTGCTGCTGGCCGCCTGCAGCCCGCGGATCTACGGGGTAAGCGAGGAACAATGGGACGCCATGGGCGAGGCCGAACGGGTCGAGGCCATCCGCGCCTGGGAATCGGTGCAGAAGGCCCGCGAGGCCCGGCTGCAGGCCGAAGCCGAGCAGGAGGCGGCACGGGCAGCCGAACGCGCCGAGCGGGTCGCGGCCATCCGCAGTGGCCAGGCCGGCCTGCCCGGAGACCTGATCCGCGTCAGTCTCAGCGGCGGCACGCTGCGGATCGGCGGTCGCGAACGCGCGCTGGAGCCAACGGCCTTTACCCTCGCCAGTGGCGAGAGCCGCAGCATCGAAGTACACGCCGAGCGCTACCGCAGTGAGCTCGAGGTCGCCTATGAAGACGGCCTCTTGCTGATCGACCTGCCGCGCCATTCGCGCACCGGGGCGGCCCGCCTCGCCTGGGACGGCGCCTGGATGCAGGGGGCCGAGACCCGCATCCGGTCGGAAGGTCCGCACCGGCTGCGCGACGTGCGTGCCTTCGTCCAGGTCATTCCGCCACCGGGTCGCCCGCTGCGGCGCTACTGAGGCACCGCCGAGTCAGCCCGTGGAGAACTCGCGCGGCGCCGGCTCCGGGGGTTCCAGCTCCTCGGCCTCCACCGCATCCACCCGCGCCATGCGCGGCCCGTCGGCCAGCCACTCCTCCAGCGTGTCCAGCGCCCTGCGCGGGCCCACGGCCAGCACCTCGACGCTGCCGTCCGGCTCATTACGGGCATAACCGGTCAACCCGAGCCGCCGGGCCTCGTCGCGGGTAGAGGCGCGGAAGAACACCCCCTGCACCTGACCGCTGACACGCCAGCGGCGGGCATGGTTATCATTGGCCTCCGTCATTTTTCGTCCTCCGGAGTGGATTCATGTCCGATGCCCCTACGCTGTACCACAACCCGCGCTGCAGCAAGTCGCGCGCGACCCTGGCACTGCTGCGCGAGCAGGGCGTGGAGCCGCAGATTGTCGAATATCTGAAGACGCCGCCGGATGCCGCCACCCTGCGCGCCATCGTCGACCGGCTGGGCATCGCCCCGCGCGATCTCCTGCGCACCGGCGAGGCGGAGTACCGCGAACTGGGCCTGAAGGATGCCGAGCTGGACGACGAGGCGCTGATCCAGACCATGGTGCAGCACCCGAAACTGATCGAACGCCCGATCCTGGTCATGGGTGACCGCGCCCGCATCGGGCGCCCGCCCGAGCAGGTGCTGGAGATCCTGTCATGAGCGCGGCCCCCGAGGTCCTGGTGCTGTACTACAGCCGCTACGGCGCGACCGCCGAGCTGGCCCGTCACGTCGCCAGCGGCGTGGAGCGGGCCGGCGCCGTCGCCCGCGTGCGCACTGTGCCGCCGGTGAGCACCAACATCACCGGCGAGGCGCCGGCGGTTCCCGCCGACGGCCCGCCCTACGCGGAGACCCGCGACCTGGAGGAATGCGCCGGGCTGGTCATGGGCTCGCCCACGCGCTTCGGCAACATGGCCGCGCCGCTGAAGCACTTCCTCGACGGCACCAGCGGCCTGTGGGCCAGCGGCGGCCTGGTCGATCGCCCGTTCGGGCTGTTCACCAGCACCGCCACCCAGCACGGCGGGCAGGAAACCACCCTGCTGACCATGGCCCTGCCCCTGATCCACCAGGGGATGCTCTGGGTCGGCGTGCCCTACACCGTGCCGGAACTGAGCACCACGACCTCCGGGGGCTCGCCCTACGGCGCCAGCCATGTCGCCGGTGGCCAGGGCGAGCACCCGGTGACCCGCGAGGAGCAGCGCATCGCCACGGCCCTGGGCGAGCGGGTCGGGCGGATCACGCGCCGCCTGCAGAACGGGGAATCGGCATGATCCTCGCGGCGCGCGCGCTGGCGCTGGTCGCCTATCTGGCCCTGATCGGCCTGATCCTGGTCTGGACCACCTGGATCGACCAGCCGGAGATCGTGCCGGTCTCGTTGGCGCTGGTGACCCTGGTCCTGCCGCTGCTGTTCCCGCTGCGCGGGATGCTGCACGGGCGCCGCTACACCCACGCCTGGTCCAGCCTGCTGGCGCTGGCCTACGTGACCCTGGGGATCACGCTGGCCGCGGCGGCCGACGCGCGCCTGTACGGGCTGCTGATGACCGCCGCCAGCCTCGCCTGGTTCGCCGGCTGCCTGCTCTACGTCAAACTCGACGCCCGCCGCGCTCGCAAGCTTACTTCCTGATTTTCACCACGAAGCGCACGAAGACACGAAGAAGGTCAAAACCCGTTCACAGGAAGACGGGAAGGCTGGAAGAGGGCATTTTGTTTACAGGAGGTTGCGGGAAAGTCCTTTCCGGTGCGCAATGTACCCACGCTTCGGCCGGAGCGAGGCGCCCAGCCAGCATCCCCGGGCCGAGGACCGCCTCCCGGTACGCCCCATCCAGAATCTTCCGTCCTTCCCGTCTTCCTGTTAAACGCCCTTGACCTGGCCCTTCTTCGTGCCTTCGTGTGCTTCGTGGTGAAGATCAGGAACGCGCGAGCTGGTCGCGGACGAAGGGGATGGTCAAGCGCCGCTGTTCGGCCAGGGCGGCCAGGTCCAGGCGGTCCAGCAGGGCCAGCAGGGCCACCAGATCACGGCGGTAGTGGCGCAGCAGGTAGTCGGCCACCGCCTCCGGCAGCTCCAGCCCGCGCAGTGCGGCGCGCTGGGCGAGGATGCGCTTGAGGTCGTCTTCCTCCGGTGCCTGCATCCGGAACACCGGCCCCCACGCCAGGCGCGAGGTCAGGTCCGGCAGGCGACTGCCCAGCCCGTCCGGCGCATGGGTCGCCGCCAGCAGTACCCGGCAGCCGCTGTCGCGCAGGCGGTTCAGCAGCCCGAACAGGGCTTCGTCCCAGTCGCCCTGCCCGACCACCTCGTCGAGATCGTCCAGTGCCACCAGGCGGGCACCCTCCAGGCCGTCCAGCACCGCCAGCGGCGGGGCGGATGCGACCTCGCCCAGCGGCAGGTAGGACACCGGATCGCCGCGTTCGTGGCTCTGATGGCAGGCCGCCTGCAGCAGGTGGGTCTTGCCGACGCCGGACGGCCCGTGCAGCAGGATCTGTGGCTCGCTCATGCCAACCCCGACGGCCAGCGCCTCGACGGCATCCCGGGCGAGCGGATTGCCGCCGGGATAGAAGCCGGCAAAGCGCGACGTATCCCGCAGGCGCAGGTCCAGCGGCAGCTGGCGCTGCGGGGCAGCCTCGCGACCCTGGCCGGCACTCATTCCCCGGGACCTCCCGGCTCCGAGGGCGCTTCCCCGGCATTCAGGCGCCGGTAGTGCACCAGCAGGTGGCGCACGCCGACAGCCAGCACCGCCGCCACCGGCAGCGCCAGCAGCACGCCGAAAAAGCCGAACAGCTGTCCGCCGGCCAGCACGGCAAAGATCACCGCGACCGGATGCAGCCCGGTGCGGTCGCCCACCAGCCAGGGCGTCAGCACCATGGACTCCAGCACCTGGGCCACGGCGAAGATCGCCAGCACGATCAGCAGCAGGGTCCAGCCGTCGCCCTGCACCAGCGCGGCGGCGCTGGCCAGCAGCACACCGACGATCACTCCAACATAGGGGATAAAGCTGACCAGCCCCGCGATCAGGCCAATCGCCAGCCCCATCTCGACCCCGGCCACGGTCAGGGTGACCGCATAGAACAGGCCCAGCGCCAGCATCACCAGCATCTGTCCGCGCAGAAAGGCCCCCAGCGTTTCGTCCGACTCCGCAGCGAAGGTCATCACCGCCGAACGCCAGGCCCGCGGCAGCAGGTCGCGCAATCCGTCCAGCAGGCGCGGCCAGTCGCGCAGCAGATAGAAACTCACCACCGGGATGAGCACCAGGTTCAATACCCCCAGCACCAGCGCGCCGGTGGAGCTGCCGATCCACTGCAGTACACCCCCGGCCAGCCCGCCGGCCTCGCGCCAGTGCTCGGTGACCAGCCCCTGCAGCGCACCGGCGTCCAGCGGCGGCAGGCCGTCCCCGGCCAGTTCCTCCAGCCACGGCCGCACCTGCGCATCGAACCAGCCGAGGATCTGCGGCAGCGCCAGCGTGAGTCGTTCGAACTGGGCGATGGCCAGCGGGATCAGGATCAGGATCAGCGCGGCCAGCCCGAGCATCACCAGCAGGAAGATGACCACCGTGGCCAGGGTGCGCGAACGCCCGGTGCGCACCGCCAGACGTGTCACCAGCGGATTGAACAGATAACCGATCAGCAGCGCCACGACGAAGGGGGTGAGGATTGGCGCGAGCAGGTACAGCGCCCCGCCCAGTACCAGCAATCCGACCAGGGCGGCCAGGGTCGCGGCCGAGACCGGCCCGACGCGCTCGCGCAACTCGACCCCCGTGCTCATGACGCCCTCCCGTTCGCCGCGTCCGACCCGCCCTGGCCGCGCAGGTAACGCCACGCATACAGGCCCCACTGCACGGTATAGGCCAGACCGCTGGCCAGGGTCGTGAAGGCCACGACAATAATCAGCAGCTGCACCCAGATCGGGTCCAGTGCCAGCAGACCGACCTTCACGATGGCCACCAGCACCAGCGCGATCTGCAGGAAGGTGTTCACCTTGCTGATCAGCAACGGCCGAATGGCCAGGGGCCCGACAAACACCCGGTACAACGCGGAGCCAAGGGTCAGCCAGACATCCCGCCCCACCACCAGCAACAGCAGCCAGAGGGGCAGCAGTCCGGACAGGGTCACGGCCACATAGATCCCCAGCATCAGCAGCTTGTCCGCCGCCGGATCCAGCCAGGCACCCAGCGGCGTATGCCAGCCGTAACGCCGGACCAGCCAGCCGTCCAGGGCGTCACTCAGTCCGGCGATTGCCAGCAGCACCACCGCCACCAGGTAGTGCTCCAGCGCCAGCAGCACGACAATCGGCGGGATCAGCAGGATCCGGCCGATCGTGACGGCATTGGGGATCTGGTGGCGGGGCAGCATCCGGTTCGCCGCGACAGCAATCAGCGCCGATCAAGCCAGGCATCGGCCTCGGGTGCCGCATCCGGCGCTTCGGCCCGGGCAAAGCCGGAGCCGCGCAGCAGGTCGACCAGGTCATCGCGATCAAGGCCGGTGCGCACCTGCAGCACCACGCTGTCGCCGGCCAGCGCATCCAGACGCGCCGCCTCCACCGCCTGCAGCCGCGCCAATTCCGCGCGCAGGCGCTCGAAGGCCGCAAAGCCCTGGATCCCGGCAAACCCCAGGCGCAGCCATTCCGGCTCGGCCGCGACCCGTGCCAGGGGCTCGGCCACCCGGTCCAGCGCCCGCGCCACCGCCTCGCGGGCCGCCACTGCGGGGCTGTCCCCACTGGCGGAACTGCGGTATTCACGGGTGTCGTGCACCGCGACCACCCGCGCCTCGGCCCCGCTCGCGGTCTCGCGCACGTGCAGCAGCAGAACCCCGTCGGCCTCGTATCGGCGCGCGGCCGCAACCAGCGGCTCGCTCACACCGCCCACGATATCGGAGGGCTGGGCGGACCGGCGATCCTCCAGATCGCCGAGCGGGAACAGCAACGGCATGTCCCGGGCCTCGGCCAGCTCGTCCAGCGCCGCGAGGATCCCCGGGCCGTCCACCGCATCCCCGAGCAGGTCACGCTGCCCGCCGGCATCATGTACGGCCCATACCAGCAGCGCCGGACGCTCGCCCAGCAAGGCCGGCACACCCGCGTCTCGCAACGCGGTGCGCAGACGAAACGGGTCGAACTCCAGGCGGTAGCGGTCCTCTTCGAGCTGTTGCCGCCGCTCCAGCGCCGCGATCCAGCCCTCGTCGTCGCGGCCTTCGAGCAGTTCACCCGCCAGATCCAGCACCGGGCCCGAACGCAGCCCCGCCAGCCTTACCAGCGCCTGTTCCAGCCCCTGCTCCAGGGCCCGGGCCTCGTCCTCGGCGGTGACCGTCACCACCAGCGCGTCATCGGCGGCCCCGGCCGGGGTCAGCACCAGGAAAAGGAGGCCCAGCAGTAAGGCCAGGCGGGAATGCGCTCGAGGATGCAGGGGCATGGTCATGATCGGTTGTTCGACAGGCGCCACAAAATACCACAGGCATGCGCCCCGGCATCGCCGGAGAAGGCTCGCCAGCGCCGCCCGTTCGCACCCGACTTCTTCGCCGCGAAACGCTTCCCGGCTTTGCACCCCCGCACCCGGCTCGCTACCATGCCGGGTTCTGCGAGACCGCCGCAGCGCGCGGCCTCCACCCGCGCTCATTCAACATCGGGGAACCCATGTCCGAATCCCGTTCAGGCCTGACCTACCGCGAGGCCGGTGTCGACATCGAGGCCGGCGCCGAGCTGGTCGAACGTATCAAGCCGCATGCGGCGCGCACCCGACGCCCCGGCGTGATGGCCGGCCTGGGTGGCTTCGGGGCCCTGTTCGAACTGCCGATGGATCGCTACCGGCAGCCGGTCCTGGTATCCGGCACGGACGGCGTCGGTACCAAGCTGCGCCTGGCGCAGGAGACCGGCCGGCATGACCGCATCGGCATCGACCTGGTCGCGATGTGCGTCAACGACATCGTCGTCCAAGGGGCCGAACCGCTGTTCTTCCTTGACTACTACGCCACCGGCCATCTGGACGTGGACATCGCCGCGGACGTGGTGACCGGCATCGCCGAGGGCTGCGAACAGGCGGGCTGCGCCCTGATCGGTGGCGAGACCGCCGAGATGCCCGGGATGTACCAGGGCGAGGACTACGACGTGGCCGGCTTCGCTGTCGGCATCGCCGAGAAGGACGCCCTGATCGACGGCAGCCGAGTCGCCGCCGGGGATGTCGTCCTCGGCCTGGAGGCCAGCGGCCCTCATTCCAATGGCTACTCCCTGATCCGGCGCGTGCTGGAGCACGCCGGCACGCGCCTCGACGCACCGCTGCCGGGCGCCGACGGCGTCACGCTGGGCGAGGCCCTGATGGCCCCCACCCGGATCTACGTGCGCCCGTTGCTGGAACTGCTGGAGCAGTTCCCGGTGCACGCCATGGCCCACATCACCGGCGGCGGCCTGACCGAGAACCTCCCGCGCGTGCTGCCCGACACCCTGGGCGCACGCATCGACCCCGACAGCTGGGCGCGGCCGCCGGTGTTCGACTGGCTGCAGCAGGCCGGCGACATCGCCGACGAGGAGATGCTGCGCACCTTCAACTGCGGCATCGGCATGACCGTCATCCTCCCCGAGGACCGGGTCGAGGCCGCCAGCACGCAGCTCGCGCGGGCCGGCATCCGCAGCTGGCCGATCGGCGTGATCCGCGAACGCGACGAGTACCAGCCCGGCGTCACCTACGCCGCCGCATGAGCGGACCCGCCGGGCAATCGACCGCGGCCCCGCGCCGCCTGGTCGTCCTGATCTCCGGGCGCGGCAGTAACCTCGGCGCCCTGATCGAGGCCTGCGAACAGGGGCGCATCCCGGGGCGAGTGGTCGGGGTCATCAGCAACCGGCCGGATGCCGGCGGGCTGGAGTTCGCGGAACGCCACGGCATCCCCCACCGCGTGCTGAACCATCGCGACTACCCCTCGCGCGAGGCCTTCGACGCCGACCTGGCCACCGCCATCGAGGACTATGCCCCGGACCTGGTCATCCTGGCCGGCTTCATGCGCATCCTGACCCCCGGTTTTGTGGACCGATTCACCGGCCGCATGCTGAACATTCATCCCTCGCTGCTGCCCAAGTATCGCGGCCTGGACACCCACGCCCGCGCCCTGGCCGATGGCGAGACCGAGCACGGCGCCAGCGTCCACTTTGTCACCCCGGAGCTGGACGGCGGACCGGTGATCATGCAGGCCCGCGTGCCGGTGGCGCCCGACGATACGGCCGACACCCTGGCCGCCCGCGTGCAACGGGCCGAGCACCGGCTGTACCCCGAGGTCGTCCGGCGCGTGTGTTCAGGCGAAATTCAGTGGTGCGGGCGGATCCTGCAAGACGACGGCAGGCCGCTTGAGGCACCGCTGCAACTCGACGAGGACACCCATGAACGTTCAGGCCCCGACGACCGGCGCTAGCCGCGCGATGACCCGGCGTGCTGTTTCCATAATGCTGACCCTGGTGCTGGCCCTGCTGGCCACCCCGGCAGCCGCGGACCGCGACCTGCGCCCGATCCCGCCCTACACCGCCAGCTACGAGGCCAGCGCCATGGGCAATACGCTCAAGGCGCGCATCACCCTCAACCACGAGGACGTGCAGACCCGCATGGCGATGGATGCCCATGTCTCCGGCTTCCTGCGCATCCTCGGCCGCTTCGAGCTGAGCCGCGAGGCCTTGATGAACAGCCGCAACGGCGACCTCCAGCTGGTGCAGTCGCGCAGCCAGCAGATCACCCCGCGCCGCGAGCGCAAGGTCGAGACGCGTTTCGACTGGGAGAGCAACCGCGCGATCGGCACCATCAATAGCGAGCGCTTCGATCTCGAGGTCCCGGAACAGACCCTGGACTTCCTCGGCTCGCTGTACCTGATGATGCAGCGCCTGGAGACCGGCGAACTGGCCGCCGCGGGGGACCGCGAGACCATCCAGGCGCTGGAACGCGACCGCCTGCGCGAATACGAGTTCGAGGTCGTCGGACGCGAGACCATGGACTCCCCGATCGGCCGCGTGGAGACCATCCGCATCGACCGCCGCAGCAAGGACAGCGACGTTGCGCTGTCCGCCTGGTTTGCGCGCGAGCTGCGCCACGTCCCGGTGCGTTTCGACTACGAGGCCGACGGCCGCGTGTTCGAGCTGAACCTCACGCAGCTGGAATGGCACGACCCGATCATTGACCTGACCGAGTAGACACCATGAGCGAGACCTTTGACCTGGCCATCATCGGCAGTGGCCCCGGGGGCTATCGTGCCGCCGTTCTGGGCGCCCTGCGCGGACTGAGCGTCGTCATCATCGAGAAGGGCGACTGGGGTGGCTGCTGCCTCAACCGCGGCTGCGTACCCAAGAAGGACTGGTACCACACCGCCCGCACCGTCGCCGCGCAGCGCCACTTCGAGGGCCGCGGCATCAGCGGCAGCCTCACGGCCGACATGGATCGCGCCTGGGACCACCAGAAGGACGTGGTCACCGAGGTGCGCAACTCCTACCTCGGCTACATGAAGCACCTGAAGATCCAGTACCGCCACGGCACTGCGAGCTTCCGCGACGCCGAGATCCTGGAGGTCGTCACCGACGACGGCACCGAGACCGTCAGCGCCCGCCACACCATCATCGCCACCGGCGCCACCGCCACCGTTCCGGCCCCGTTCACGGCCGAACCCGGGCGCGTACTGACCACCGACATGCTGTTCGACGACAAGCCGCCGGCGGGCGCACGCGTCGCGATCATCGGCTCCGGCGTTGTCGCCACCGAGTTCGCCTGGATCTTCCATCATCTCGGCAAGCAGGTGACCTGGCTGTCGCGCTCCAAGCCGCTGTCCAACCAGAAGTTCAGCCCGCAGGCACTGGGCACGCTGAAGGAACAGCTGGCCGCGGACGGCATCGAGCCGGTGCGGGTCAAGGGCTACGAAAGCGTCGAGACCTCGGATGACGGCGTCACCATCACCGACAGCGAAGGCAACAGCTTCGAGGTCGACTGGGTCCTGCTCGGCACCGGACGCACCCCGCACACCGAGGGCCTGAACCTCGACGCCATCGGGGTGAAGACCGACGCCCGCGGCTTCGTGAAGCGCCGCCCCACGCTGCAGACCGATGTCGACACTATCTACGCCATCGGCGATGTCGCGAGCGAATGGCAGACCGCCAACCACGCCCTGGCGGACGCCACCATCGCGGTGGAGAACATCCAGAACGGCAATACCCGCGAACAGGACGAGCGCTTCGTGCCAATCGCGATCTACTCCGCGGTGGAGATGGCCCGCCTTGGCATGGACGAGGACGACGCCGAGGACGAGGAACTGGAACCGGCGGTCGGCTTCGCCGCCTTCGAGACCTCCCCGCGCGCGCTGGGCCAGGACGAGCCCGAGGGCTTCGTCCGCCTGATCGGCGACATGGACACCGGCGCCCTGCTGGGCGGCGAGGTCATCGGCAGTGATGCCGGCGAGCTGATCCACATCCTGTCTCTGGCCCCCGACCGCGACACCGCGCTGGCCTGGATCGCCCAGGGCCAGTGGAACCACCCGGCCCGCGCCGAGGAGTTCCTCAACGCCACCGAGACCCTCGCCTCCAAGTGGAACCTCAAGTCCGAGATCTTCGGCCTCTGAACCACCGGCCCGTGTGCGGCCGGCAGGACCGCCGCCGCGGGTGATCCGGGGGGCCGGGCCGGGCTCTACTTTGCCTTGCGGGCGCGCTTGGCCGCGAGGACCTCGGCGTCGGCGCGTTGTACGAGCATCTCGAGCTGCGTATCGGCGGCCTCGAAACCGGCGACCCCAAGGCTCAGGGCCACACCCGCGTCCTCCTGCACCTGAGTACGCAGGCGCTCGCCCATCTGGCGCGCGGCCGCGAGGGGCGTATCGGGGAGGAGCAGCACGAACTCATCCCCGCCATAGCGGGCAAACAGGTCATTCGCGCGCAGGGTCGTCTGCACGCTCGCCGCTACCTTTCTCAACACGGCGTCGCCCGCCGCGTGACCGTCCTGGTCGTTGATGCTCTTGAAGCCGTCGAGGTCGAACATGAGCAGGGACAAGGCGCCACCATGCCGTCGCGCGCGTTCCATCTCGCGCTCGGCCCCCGCCTGGAAATGCCGGCGGTTGCCCACCCCCGTAAGGGTATCGCTCGAGGCGAGCGCCTCCAGTTGCCGGTTCGCCTCCTGGAGCTGCTGGTTCACCGCGTTCAGGGCCCGTGTGCGCTCGTCGACCACGGCCTCGAGGTCGCGGTTGTAGCGCTCCAGGCTCGCGCGCGCCAGCCGCAGCTCGGTGACATTCTGGGAGACCCCGAACAGGTGCGTGATGGCCCCGTTCGGGTCGTGTACGGGCACCAGCAGGGTCAGCCAGTGCCCCTCGCGTTCCTGGCCACGGGCATCGTGAAAGGTCGCGTGTTCCTCGTAGCGCAGAGGGGCATCCTGGCGCAGACACTCGCGGTAGTGCGCCACCACCTCCTCCGCGACCGACCAGGGCAGGAAGTCGTGCAGGCGCTTGCCGCTGCAGTCCTGCCCAAACAGTTCCGTCATCTTCGGGTTGGCCGCCTCGACCAGGAAGTCCGGCCCCTCGACCCGGATCAGGAACATGTTCTCCGGGAAGTACTCCCAGATCTCCACCAGCAGGCCCGCCTGCTCGATGGCTTCCAGAAATCCCGGTTGCTGGCGGTCCGTCATGCGTTCGATCCCTCTGGGTCCGGGTTGCGTGCCCGGCAGCCCCGGGCTCAGCGCATGTAACCGTAGCCGTCCTGTTGCTGCAAGCGCACGATCTCGGCATCGGCCATCGGGACCACGCTGGCGAAGCCGTGGAAGTCCTCCGGTCCATAGCCACGGCGGGCGGCGCCGGCCTGGCAGATTCGGTACTCGATGACGCCATTCAGCGTGAGCCCGCGGGCGCGGGTCATCAGGGTTTCATGTTCGGCAAAGTGTTCACGCGCGAACAGGTCCAGTGCGTCCCCGTGGATGACCAGCACGATGTGACTGTCGAACGGATCGTCACCCGTCATGCGGCTCAGGTAGGCGGCGTGATCCAGCACGTCCTCCAGGGCCTCCGGGGTACCGGCCGTCACATCATAGACGGCCTTCAGGCCCGCATAGTCCTGCTCCACCGGCGCGGCGCTTCCCCAGGGTGCCGGGGTCTCCTCCGCGTGAACCAGGGCGGCCGGAACGGCCAGGAGCCCAATCCACAATCCGGCAAGCACCCGCGACCGCCACCTGCCCTGCCGTATCCGAATCATTCCTGCTCTCCTTGGGTATCAATCGTCCCGTGATCGGCGGCGTCCGTTCCGGCCGCAACCAGTGCCTCGAAATCGGCCACCGGCATCGCGTGGTGGTACAGATAGCCCTGGAAACGATGGCAGCCGTGGCGCACCAGGAAGTCCCGCTGGGCCTCGTTCTCGACCCCCTCCGCGATCAGGCTGAGCCCCATGTTGTGGGCAATGGCGGCGATGGTCGCGACGATATTGGCGTCATCGGCGTCGTGTTCGATGTCCTGGACAAAGGAACGGTCGATCTTCAGCACGTCCAGCGGCAGGCGCTTGAGGTAGCCAAGGGACGAGTAGCCGGTCCCGAAGTCGTCCAGCGCCAGGGCGACGCCCCGGGCCCGCAGGGCCTCCAGGTTGGCAATCAGGGGCTGCGAGGCATCCGCCATCACGCTCTCGGTAACCTCGATATGCAGCCGCTGCGCGGCGGCCCCGGTCTCGTCCAGGATGGCGGTCACCTCCTCCATGAGCCGGGGCTGGCGCAAATGATGCGGGGACAGGTTCACCGAGATCGGCAGCCTGTCCAGAACCGGGCGCCCCTGCCAGGCCCGCAGGGTGTGGCAGGCCTGCTGCAGCGCCAGGCGCCCGACCTCGAGGATCTGGCCGGTGTGTTCGGCCACGGGGATGAATTCACCGGGCGAGATCCAGCTGCCATCGGGCTGCGGCCAGCGCATCAGGGCCTCCGCCCCGAGGATCCGCCCCTCCGGGTCGACCTGGGGCTGCAGGTGGATCACCAGTTCCTCGCCCTGCAGGGCCCGGCGCAGCTTGCGCTCGAGTTCCGCCTCGCGCAGCAGCGTGCGCTGCATGGCGGGATCATAGAAGCGCACCCCGTTGCGCCCCTGCTGCTTGGCCTGGTACATCGCGAAATCGGCCTGCTTGAGCAGCTCCTCCGGGGTGTCAAAGCCACGCGGGAACAGCGTGATGCCGATGCTCCCGGACATCACGTGCTCGATATCGTCGATGCGCACCGGCTCGCGCATGGCCTTCAGCAACTCGCCCGCGATGCGCTGGGCGTCCGCGCCGGCCTGCGAGCGATCCGGGCTCAGCTCCTCCAGCAGAGCCACGAATTCGTCCCCGCCCAGGCGGGCCACGATATCCTGATCGCGCAGGCGCGCGGTAAACCGCTGCGCGAGGGCCTGCAGCAGGCGGTCGCCGGCGGAATGGCCGCAGGTGTCGTTGAGCGTCTTGAAGTTGTCCAGGTCGATCAGCAGCAGTGCCGCGTGGCGCCGGGTGCGGTTGACCGTGTGGATGGCGTGCTCCAGGTGCTCCAGCAGCAGCCGCCGGTTCGGCAGGTCGGTGAGGGCATCACGAAAGGCCAGCCGGGCATTCTCTTCCTCGATCTCCACGATATGCCCCAGGCGGCCGGCCATGGTCCGGGTCACCTCCTGCAGGCGGGCGATCTCGGCCACGCGCGAGTCGGCTTGCAGATCGGTCTCGAAGTCCCCGTGACCGATCCGGTCGAGCGTGTCCATGGCCCGCCGCATCGGGCGCAGGGTGCGCCCCAGCCACCGGTACAGCCCGCCGGCAATCAGCACGAGCATCCCGAAGGCGGCGACGTAGGTCGTGGCATTGATCAGGTTCTGGGTCGCCACCGATTCGGTCAGATCCCGCGCCAGGACCACCGTGGCCGTCGCCTCTTCGCCACCAAACGGGACCAGCGGCAGGTAGACCAGCTGGGAATGCCGGCCATCTGCGTCAACGCGGCTGGCCGCCGCCTGCTGGTGCAGTCGCTCGCCCGGCGCGAGCGCCATCAAGAACGGCGCGGTCAGCGCCAGCGGCCCGCGCTCATCCAGCAGCGCGGCGCGCCCCCCGATGGCTTCGGCCATGGACTCGAGCGCGGAGGTCGACAGGTCGCGCAACTGCACGACTGCACCGATCGGATTGCCCCCCGATACACCGGGATCGCCAGCCCGGCATAGACCCGCTCCCCGGGTACATGATGCAGCCCCTCGTGGAAGCGCCCGTCCTCCAGCGCCGCGCGCGCCAGCGGGACGCGTTCGCCGTGGTTGTCCGCGGAGTCGTAGCGCACGCCCCCCTGGGCATCGACGACCACGATCCGGTCCGCGATACCCCCGGCGCGCAGCCGGTTGTACAGGGGGTCGGCATAGGTCCGGATGCCGGCATCGTCGCGCAGCGCGCCGATCAGCGCCTCGTTGCGGGTCACGGCCGTCGCCTCGGCGCGCATCCGCTGCCATTCGTTCGCCAGCGTCTGGCGCCAGGCGGCCGACTGGCCCTCCACGTCCAGCCGGTCCAGGCGCTGCTCGGCCTGACCCACGGCGAGATGAGTGCCGGTGGCCAGCGTCACGCCCAGCACCAGGAGCCCGGCGAACATGACCCCGGCCAGGATCGTCTGGAGCCGGATTCGCCGCCCGGTGGGTGCGCCTGCAGACACCACGCGATTATTCAAACGGATAGCCCGAACGGATCCACTCCGGGAAGCCGCCGGGGAAGTAGTAGAGGTTCGTAAAGCCCCATTCCAGGGCGCGGCGGGTGGCCGCCTCGGTACGCCAGCAGTCCCGCTCGTTGCAGTACATCACCAGCGGTGCGTCGACATCGCCGATGAACTCCAGCAGGTTCTCGCGGGTGAAGCGATTCCGCTCGTCGTCCCGGTCGCGCATGATGGTCAGATTGCGCGCCTCGGGCACCCGCCCCGCCTCGTAGTCCGCACGCAACCGGGTGTCGACAAACGGCACCCCCGCGCGGAACAGCCCCCAGGCCTCGGCGGCCTCGATGGTCTGACTCCCCGGGATCATCTCCGGCGCGCGGTAGGGCCCCTGGGCCGCCGCCTGCTGCGCGAATAACAGCAGGCACAGGACCACCAGCCCCACCCGGACGAGCGATCCGCGGCGGGGCCGGAAAAGGGCCTGGTGAAATACAGCATTCATGCGCGAACGGTAGCACGGTCCGCGTCCCGAACCACGCGAAAATGCGGCCGTTTCGGGGCAGATCCGTGCAGGCACGGCCCGCATCAGCCCTCCCCCGCGCACCCGGCCCCACACGAAAAAGCCCCGCACAAGGCGGGGCTCTTCAACAACCTGGCGCTTGCGCGCCGGGGTTGTCTTACTGCGCTTCGACGTTCGCGGCAGCCGGACCCTTCTGGCCCTGCTCGACGTCGAACGAGACGCTCTGGCCTTCGGCCAGGGACTTGAAGCCACTACCCTGGATGGCGCTGTGATGGACGAACACGTCCTTGGAGCCATCAGTCGGGGTAATAAAGCCAAAGCCTTTTTCGTCGGAGAACCACTTCACTGTACCTGTAGCCATTTCGGTTACCTCTGTTTTGTACGTACTGGATTGGGATTTCGAGGGGGGAGAGACTGGAGGGCAACCGAACGACGGTGAAGATTGATCGTGATTCTCTGCGGCCCCAACCGGGACCGGAACTGCGAATCTGAACGCCCCTTGCGGGGTGTCGCCTGGTGCTGCATGGAGCCTGTTACCGTTACCTCGCGGCCATTGTCCGCCCAAACCGCGGTGCATTGATAGTGTTTTTTCGGGTTTTCTCGAGCGCCAGCCAGAAACCCCTTTGGGATCCGTGACTTGCCATCGAATTTATTTTTCGGTTCGCACACGGGCCAGACCGTCCCCGCGGCAACCGAGCGCAAAACCCGCGATTCTGCCCGCATCGCGTTCAGACGCCGCCCTCGCCGGTCGGCTGGGATCCAGCCCAGTCGTCCACGGCCAGCGGCAACGGGACATGCAGCGCGGCCGCCATCACCCGCATCAGTTCGACCTCGGCGGTCACCACCTGCCCGCCATGGCTCGCGGTGGTGACCATGGCCTGGATCAGCTGGTCCTTGTCGCGCATGCGCAGGCCATCCAGTTGCTCCAGCACACGGTCCAGCACACTGGCCCAGGCGCGGGTCCCGGAGGGACCGGTCAGGGCCTCCGGGAGCTCGACTGTCAGCGGCAGGGCGCCGGTCAGGACACCCACGCCGGCCGTCAGCGCCGCGCGCGCCGCGGCCGGATCGGCCGCGTGACCGTGATGGGCAAGCACCGCCAGCAGGAAATGCGCGCCCTCCTGGTGGTCCTCCAGGGCAGCGTGGCGCGGCCGGGACGCGGCGGCCGGGTCCTGAATGTCCCCGAGCTGCCGGTCAAGAAGACGCCCCAGCGCGTATTCGAAGACCGCCACTCGCCCGTCGGCATGGATCAGGCGATCGACCAAGGACCGCAGGCGTGCCCTGTCGTCCGCGTCCAGGCGCCGCAGGGCCGGGAATCCGAGCTCCAGCAAGGGCAGGCGCAGATCGTCCCGCAGCTCGGGTTCCGCTGTCTGCAGGCGGCGCACGGCCTCCTGGAGGTCACCACCCAGCGCCTCGCCAATCAGCGCCAGCTGCCGTTCGCGTACCTCCGGGTCCGGGTTCAGGATCAGATACAGCACCACCTCGATCGCCCGCGCCTCCGAGCGCGCGGCCCAGGCCAGCGGCCCCGGGATGGCGGCCAGCAGCATCCCCGCCCCCAGGATGTGGGTCAGGGCCGGATGGCCGCCCAGGGCGTCCTCCACGGCCTCCGCCCCGGGCAGACGCCCCTCGCGCTCGCGCTGCATGCCGTCCACCGCGCGCTCGCGCGCCCGTTCGCGCACGCGGGCATTGAGCCGCTCGCGCAGGCCCTTGAGCTCCTCCGGATCGAATTGCGGCTGCAGGATGCGTACACGCTCCAGCAGCGGCGGATGGGTCTCGAAGAGCTGCCCGATCGCGTCGCTGGCAAACAGCATATGGGTGATCTCCTCGGTATTGCCGTTGAGACCGGCATAGCGCGCCGCCACCTTCTTCAGGGCACCGGCCAGGCCGTCCGGCTCGCGGGTAAACTGCACCGCGTGGGCATCCGCCAGGTATTCGCGCTGGCGCGAGATGCCCGCGCGGATCCAGCGCGCCAGCGCCAACCCCGCATAGCCGACCACGATCAGCGTGACACTGAGCACCCCGACCCCGGTATCCGCGACATCCCCCTTGTGGCGGCGGCGCCGGCGCGCCAGCCCGCCCTGGCCCAGCAGCGCCAGGACCTCGATGCCGTAGAGGATGCCGATCAGGCGCATGTTGAGGCGCATGTCGCCATTGAGGATATGTCCGAACTCGTGCGCGACCACCCCCTTCAGCTCGGCCCGCTCCAGGCTGTCCAGGGCGCCGCGGGTGACCGCGATCACCGCGTCATTCGGGGCAAACCCGGCCGCGAAGGCGTTGATGCCCAGGTCCTGTTCCAGCACGTAGACCTCGGGCACCGGCATCCCGGAGGCAATCGCCATCTCCTCGACCACGTTGCGCAGCCGCTGCCACTGGGGGTCGGCGGGGTTGCCCGCGATGCGCACGCCGCCCATCTCCTGCGCGATCAGGCCGCCACCCCCGGCCCGCAGCTGCCAGGCCCGGTACAGGCTCGCGAGCACGATCAGCCCCGCCGTGATCCCCATGGTCCAGGCGATCGCCGCACCGCTGCCGCCCAGGAGCCAGACCGCAATGCCCAGCACTCCGACAACCGCCAGCACCGCCAGGGCGAACAGAACCAGCAACCAGCGGGTCCTGCGCTGCACCTGGTCCTGCTGTTCGAAAAAGTTCATGGCTGTCCCTCGCCCGCGCTAGGGAGACACTGATTGAATCGCACGTCCGCGCTCGAGTCACTTTTGCGTGCGTTTAATGCGCGGTGACTGCCGTGCAGTCATTCTGCACAAGGGATCCGCAACGCCGTGCGCGCGCCCGTTTTCGATCAACAACGGGCGGCCGAGCCCGCTCTTTCAATCACTTGTCGGGTTGGTGCCCCCTGTTCCCCGATCCTCCGTTGCGCCCCAATCCATCAGAAACGGGCGGGTAGAACCACTACCCGCTGCACGACGCGCCTTGTCTCGGAGCGCTTTGTTTCGAAAAACTGGGGGGCACCAACGCGGACGTGCGATTCAATCAGCGTCTCCCTAGGCCGCCGCCTCGCGGGGTCGGGCGGTCACGGCCATGCAGCCACACGACGAGCGTAGCAGCGTGGAGGGTACCGGGGAATGCGCCGCGCACGCCCACTGCCGGGCGCGCGCCGCGAGGGCGGCTCAGTCGCCGGCGACGGTCATCGACTCGATCAGGATGGAGCCGGTGTGGATGTTGCCGCGGCGGTCGACATCGGTGCCCACGGCCGCCATGCGCCGGAACATGTCCTTCAGGTTGCCGGCGATGGTGATCTCCTCCACCGGGTACTGCAGCTCGCCGTTCTCGACCCAGAACCCGGCAGCCCCGCGGGAGTAGTCGCCGGTCACCATGTTCACGCCCTGCCCGATCAGCTCGGTCACCAGGAAGCCGGTACCCATCTCGGACAGCAGGGCGTCAAAGTCCTTGTCCCCCGGGGCCACGGTCACATTGCGCGCGCCACCGGCGTTGCCGGTAGTCTCCAGCCCCAGCCGACGCGCAGCGTAACTGTCCAGGGTATAGCTCTGCAGGACGCCATCGGCGATCAGCGGCCGGTTGCGGGTGCGCACCCCCTCGCCGTCGAAGGGTGCGCTGCCCAGCGCGCGCGGGGTCAGCGGGCGTTCCTCGATCTGCATCCAGGCGGGGAACACGGTCTCGCCCACGGCATTCAACAGGAACGAACTTTCGCGGTACTGGGCCGGCCCGGAGATCGCGCGGGTGAAGCTGCCGATCAGGGTGCGCGCCATCTCCGGCGCGAACAGCACCGGGCAGGTGCGGGTGGAGAGCTTGCGCCCGCCCAGCCGGCGCACGGTGCGCTCGGCCGCCTCGCGCCCGATCGCCTCGGCGGCGGTCAGGTCGCCCGCGTGGCGGGCCACGGTGTAGGCATAGTCGCGCTGCATGCCGGCCGCGTCGCGCGCCACCAGGGCGCAGGACAGCGAGTGCCGGGTACTGCGATAGCCCCCCATGAAGCCCTGGCTGTCGCCGAGAAAGGCCATGGCGCGCCGCGTACTGACGCTGGCGCCCTCGGAGTTCTCGATCCGGTCGTCGGCCGCGAAGCCCGCGGCCTCGATCGCGCGGGCCAGTTCGGTCGCCTCGGTGGCGCTGCAGCCCCAGGGGTGGTCAAGGTCGAGGTCCTCCCAGTCGCTCGCCTTGAACGCGGGGTCCGGCATCCCGGCATACGGATCCGGCTCGGTGTAGCGGGCGATGCGGCAGGCGGCCTCGACGGTGTCGATCAGGGCCTGGTCGCTGAAGTCCGTGGTGGAGGCCGCCCCCTTGGACTGGCCGAAGTAGACGATCAGCGACAGGCTCTGGTCGCGCTCGTGCTCCAGGCTCTCGATCTCCCCCTTGCGCACACCCAGCTCCAGCCCGACGCTGTGGCTGACCACCGCCTGGGCGTCCGAGGCCCCGCGCTCGCGCGCCGCCTCCAGCGTGCGCTGGACCCGTGCCTGGAGGGATTCCGGCGAATGGGACAGGGCCTGGACCTCGCCGTCCTGGGACAGGGATTCCGGGCTCACGCGTTCGGGAGATGTACTCATGCAGGGTTCCGCTATAAAGGGACGAGTCGGGGATATCCGTCAGGGATACAGAAACAGGGAAGCGGCCCCGGGCCATTCAGCCCGGAACCGCATGCGGTGCCGGGCGATCTAGTCGACCCGGGCGCCGTGCTTGTGGACCGCGCCGGCGTTGCCCCAGCGCTCAAGGTCGTCGACATGCACGCCGACCCAGTACAGCATGCCGACGCTGTCCCGGGTCCAGCCGCCGACCAGGTCCTGGCCCTCGCCCAGCTCGACGTGGTGGGCAAACTGCTCGGCCTTGTCGCGCGCGCGGAACACATGCCACTGCACGATCTGGTCGTGGCCATGCCCTTCCGGCAGGGAACGTTCCTGTTCGAGGAAATCGAGATTCATCTGTTGCCTCCTTGTCCTTGTCGCCGTTTCGACGCCGATTCTCCGGTCCCGCAGCGCTCACGCCGCCTGGGTACCGCCCACGGTCATGCCATCGATCCGCAGCGTGGGCTGACCCACGCCAACCGGCACGCCCTGGCCCTCCTTGCCGCAGGTCCCGATACCGGAATCGAGCTTCATGTCGTTGCCGATCATCGATACCCGCGTCAGCACATCCGGGCCATTCCCGATCAGGGTCGCACCCTTGACCGGGTACGTCACCTTGCCCTTCTCCACCCGATAGGCCTCGGAGGCGGAGAACACGAACTTGCCGGAGGTGATGTCCACCTGGCCGCCGCCGAAATTGACTGCGTACAGGCCGTCGTCCACCGAGGCCAGGATCTCCTCCGGGTCGGCGTCGCCGCCGAGCATGTAGGTATTGGTCATGCGCGGCATCGGCAGCCGGGCATAGGACTCGCGGCGGCCGTTGCCGGTGGAGCGCGTGCCCATCAGGCGGGCGTTCATCTCGTCCTGCATGTAGCCGCGCAGTACGCCGTCTTCGATGAGCACGGTCTGCTGGGTGGGGTTGCCCTCGTCGTCGACGTTCAGCGAGCCGCGCCGCCCCTCCAGGGTGCCGTCATCGACGATGGTGATGCCCTTCGCCGCGACCTGCTCGCCGACGCGCCCGGAGAACGCCGAGGTGCCCTTGCGGTTGAAGTCGCCCTCCAGCCCGTGGCCGATCGCCTCGTGCAGCAGCACGCCCGGCCAGCCGGGGCCGAGCACCACCTTCATGGTCCCGGCCGGGGCCTCGCGCGCCTCCAGGTTGACCAGCGCCTGGCGCACGGCCTCGCGGGCATAGCCGGCGGCCCGGTCCGACTCGCGGAAGTACTGGTAGCCGAAGCGTCCGCCGCCGCCCGAGGTCCCGGATTCGCGACGCCCTCCCTGTTCGACGATGACCTGCACGTTCAGGCGCACCAGCGGGCGCACGTCGGTCGTCAGCTCGCCGCGGGCATTGAGAACCAGCACGACCTCGTGCACCCCGGCCAGGGAACACATCACCTGGGTGACGCGCGAATCCTCGGCGCGGGCCACGGCATCCACCTCCTTCAGGAGGTCGATCTTGGTCTGTTCGTCCAGCGAATCCAGCGGGTTGTCGGGGGCGTACAGCGCCGGGCGCGACGGCGACCGCGAGGCCACGGCGATGCGCCCGCTCTGACCGGCGCTCGCGATGCTGCGCGCGGTCTTCGCGGCCTCCAGCATGGCCGGCATCGCGATATCGTCGGAATAGGCGAACCCGGTCTGCTCGCCACGCACCACGCGGATGCCGACCCCGCGCTCGATATTGAAGCTGGCGGACTTCACGATGCCATCCTCCAGCGACCACCCCTCCTGGCTGGCGAACTGGAAGTAGCAGTCGCCCCCGTCGATGTCGTGACCGAAGGTGGTACCCAGAAGGGTGCTCAGCTCGCTGTCGCCGAGACCGGCGGGGTCGAGCAGGGTCTGTTGCGCAAGACGGTCGATCATGCAGTCCTCTCGGGTTCGGAGATCGGCTGCCCCGCCGCACTCGCAGGCGGGGCAGCACTTGTCGGTTCAGTATGGAGCTTGGGGCACCGCCCGCGCTTTCAAGCGCGCCGGCGTTGCGGGTTTATGTCGCCGGATCAGGTGGTCCCGGGGCACGGCAGGCGGCGATGCTCCACGGCCGGGAAGCTGTTGCGGATGCGTGCGGCCTGGGCCCGGTCCAGATCGGCCAGCAGCACGCCCGGGTTGCGCTGGAGCTGGCCGACGATCCGGCCCCACGGATCCACCAGGGCGCTGTGGCCATAGGTTTCGCGGCCGTTCACATGGAACCCGCCCTGAGCCGCCGACAGCATGTAGCACTGGTTCTCGATGGCGCGCGCCCGCAGCAGCACGTCCCAGTGCGCCTGCCCCGTCTGCGCCGTGAAGGCCGCCGGCAGGGCGACCCATTCCGCCCCCTGATCCAGCAGGGCCCGGAACAGCTCGGGGAAGCGCAGGTCGTAGCAGATCGCCAGGCCCATGCGGCCGGCCGGCGTATCCACGACCACCACCTGGTCGCCGCGCTCGAAGACCTTCGATTCGGTATAGGCCTCGCTGCTGTCCGGCAGGCGCACGTCGAACAGGTGGATCTTGTCGTAGCGCGCCACCTGCTGCCCCTGATCGTCGAACACCAGGCAGGCGGACCGCACCCGGTCGCCACCCGCGGTCTGCAGCGGGATGGTCCCGCCGACAATCCACAGCCCGAGGCGCCGGGCCTGCTCGGCGAGAAAGGCCTGCAGCGGACCGGCCCCGTCGGCGACCTCGGCGATGCCGAGGACATCGGTCTCCTGCATGCCCATGAAGGCGAAGTTCTCCGGCAACACCGCCAGGCGCGCGCCCTTGTCGGCCGCCTCCTGCAGCAGTCGCTTGGCCTCCAGGAGGTTCGCCTGGGGCTGGGGTCCGGAGGCCATCTGGATGGCCGCTACCTGAGTCATGTTGCTCCGCTTGTCCGTTGCGAGACCGGTCGGGGCGCCACTGCCCGCGCCGGTATCAGTCGTTGTCGGCCCCGTCGGTCTCCGCTGCCGGCTCCACCAGCACGCGTACCTGCGGGTCGTCCCAGGGGCCCGTCACCGCGTACTCGACGCGGGCCGCCTCTTCTATCTGATCCCCGATCCCCAGCACGCGTTCCGCAAGAAGCACCACAACCCCGGTCACGGGGCCGCCCACCAGGGCCCCGACGATCGGGAGCGCGGTGCGCAGGCTCGGCACGACCACGATCTCGTGATCATAGTCACGTGCCACCAGCCCGGTGCGGCCGCTCAGACGCACCTTGGCCGAGGGTCCCTCCAGGCGCAGGTCGGGCACATGCAGGTCCCCGTCGCGCAGCACGGCGTCCGCGGTCAGCTCGCTGAAGGTCAAACCCTCGGTGAACACGTCGCGGAAATCCAGCCGCAACCGCCGCGGCAGTACGTCCAGGCTGACCAGCCCCAGCAGGCGACCCGCCCCCGGCTCGACATCCGCCAGGCGCCCGTCGGACAGCGACAGCTCCACGGACCCTGTCAGCTGCGCCAGGCTCGGGGCGTACAGCGGCCCCGGCCAGACGAGCGACAGCGACCCGTCGCCGGCGCCCCCGACCAGGGCCCGCGACAGCCCCGCCGACCGCAGGGCCGCGCCCCAGTCGTCACCGGACAGGGTCGCATCCAGGCGTGTCTCCGGCAGACCCTCCCCGGACACCCGCCAGATGCCGACGGCGTCGGCGTGGAGATCGCCTTCCGGGGCACGGACCTCCAGGTCCCGGATCACCAGACCGCTGGACTGCGGCTCCAGGCCCAGTTCGATATCCGCGAAACGGTAATCGCCCAGCGCCAGGCTGTCGAGCGTCAGGTCCACCGCCGGCCAGGCCCGCGGATCCTCGAAACTCCCGGCCGTGACGGGCTGCACCTCCGCTTCGGCCTCTTCGCCAGCGCCGGTCCACTCGAGATCGTCCAGAATCAGGTGACGCAGATGCGCCTCCCAGCGATCACGCCCGCCAGCGGCCATCGGGCGCCAGCGGGCCTCGCCGGCCAGCCAGTCGGACGCCACCTCCAGATCCCAACCCGCGTCCCCGCGCCGGCCCAGAAAGCGCAGCCCGCGCAGGTCCCGCCCGCTCCAGCGGATACGGTCGCGGATATCCAGTTCCAGGCGCGTCAGCGCCACGGCCTGCTCCGCCTCCTCGGCATCGTCGCCGGCCGCGCCCAGATCCACCGCACCGCCCCAGGGGGCCTCGCCCAAGGCCTCGAGCCACGGGTCCACCTCCAGCCGTGGCAGGCGGGCACGCACCGACACACCCGCCCCCGGCAGGGCCAGGGCGCTGGCCCGGGGAGCGCCGATCTCCAGCGCCAGGGCCTGCAGGGCAACCCCGCGCGCCGCCGTGCGGGGCTCGGCGCCGCGCACGGCCGGATCCTCGGGGGCAGCAGTCGGGGAGAGACGCAGGTGGGCCCGCAGGACAGAGCCCAGTGTCAGGTGGCCAATGCCCGCGCCGTCATGCCCCAAGGGCAGCGTCAGTTCCAGCGCGCGGGCCTCCTCCGCCGGCTTGCCGATCGGCTCCGGCCAGTCGATCGCCACACCCACCAGATCCGAGCTCAGGCCCAGACGCACGCCATCCACCGCCTGGCCAAGGCGCAGTTGCGCCTCCCACTGCGCCGCACCCTCCAGGTAGGGGGCAAGCTCCGGAAAATCCTCCAGCCAGGGCCCCAGGGGTTGTCTCCCGCGCGCCGTGAGCCGTGCGGTCTCGCCATCCAGGGGCCAGTCCGCCCCCAGGGTGACGGTCTCGTCATGGACACGCGCGGTCACATCCTCCGCCGCGATGCGATCGGCGGTATCGAACCGGACCTGGCCCTCGACGGCCTCCAGCACCGCGGGCCAGCCCGGGACCTCGGCGCGCGTGCCCTGGAGATCCAGCGTGCCGGCGACCCGCGTCTGGTCCATGCGCCCCTCCTGCAACGGCAGGGTCAGGGAGAGCCCCAGCCGGGTCGGGCCCGTCAGGCGCGCCTGATCGCGCAGTTCCGCCGCCTCCTCCAGCAGGTCGGCCTGACGCAGATAAGTCAGCAGATCAGCGGCATCACCCTCGGCCGTGCCCTCCAGTTCGAGGACCGCGTTCTCCATATCCTCGATCCCGATCCGGGTGGCATGCACCTCGGTGTCGAGGATGCGACCCCGCGCGTCCTCGGCGCGGAAGCCCGCGTTGTGGAACAGCAGCCGCCCGCCGACGTCCTCGGCCCTGGGCCAGCCCTCCTGGTAGTCGAGGATGCCCGCCTCGACATCCGCCCACAGGTCGAACACCCCCTCGCCGTCGGCAAACGGGAAGTCCTCTCCGCGTCCCCGGTAGGCCATGCCGCCCCCCGTGGAGACCCCGGTCACGATGCTGTCCACCAGCCACTGATAAGTGTTCTCCGGCAGGTGATACAGCGGCAGGTAGCGCGCGGTACGGTCGCCGTTGGCACGCAGGATGTCCATGGCGATATCGACCCGCGGGCCGGCCGCGTGCCCGTCCAGCCGCATCCGCATGCGCCCGCGTACCGCGGCGTCGGCATTCGCGGCATTCAGGCCCTCGCCCGCCAGATGCCAGTGCCCGGAGTCGTCACGCTCGGCGCGCAGGCGGCCACGGGCGGTGTCCAGCACCACCGGCTCGGCCAGTACCCGCGGCAGATCGATCTCCAGGTCGCGGCTGTCCAGCAGCAGTTCCACGCCGCCGCGACGCCACTGCAGGTAGCCCGCCGCCCCCTGCACCCCGAGCCCATGCCCGGCGGCCCGCCAGCCGAGATCCCGCACATCGGCCTCGGCCCAGACCGGCTGCAGCCGGTCCGACTCGCGGCGCGCCTCGAACCGGGCCAGGTCCAGTGTTCCGCGCGGATGGAGGTCGGCGATACGCTCGGCCAGCTCGGGCGCCGCCTGGCGCAGCAGGGTGAGCAGGGGCGCGTAGGGCTCGACGTCGACATCGCGGGCCGCCAGCTCCACCGCATCCACCACCAGCGCGCGGGGCTCGCCCTCCAGGCGGTAGGCCAGGCGCAGGTCCCCGGAACCCGGCCGCGTCCCGCTCCAGGACGACCGGTGCCGACCGTCCCGGACCCGCCAGTCGAATCGATGGCCGATGGCCGGACCGTCCGGTTCCCCGGCCAGGCTAAGAGTCGTCTCGTGATCCCCGCGCAGCCAGGCCATGCGGCCATCGTCGAGCGCACCCCACAGGCGCAGCGTCGCGGTGCCCTCGGGCGCGGGCCAGCCCAGGTAGGCCAGCCACGGCTGCCAGGCGGTCAGGTCCACCGCATCCGCTTCGAGGAAGAAACGCGCATCGCGCAGATCGGCCGCCGGCGCCTGCAACCCGAGCACGAAATGCCCACCCGCGTCCGGCGCGTCCAGGGCCCCGTCGAGAAACAGCCGCAGCGAGCCGTCGTGCGCCGTGCGCAGGGCCGCCCGGTCCAGCCGCGCGGCGGACTCCAGGCCCGCGCCGCGGTCCTCCCAGATCAGCCGGATCGCCTCCGCCTCGACATCGGGCCACTGCGCCACCGGGATGGTGAGCAGCCGCCCCTCGCCCATGCCGATCTCGCGCCCGTGGAGAGAAAACCGGCCATCGGCATGGCGCACCAGGCGCAGGTCCACCCCCTCGACCCGCACCGCCAGCGCCGGATGCCGGCTGCGCAGGCTGGCCCCGGCACTCAGCGATATCCCGAGGCGCTCGATGGCAACCGGCTCGCCCTCGGGCATCGCCACCCGGACCTCCCGCGCCACCAGCGCCGGGGACCAGCCGGCCCAGCCCAGTTCGATGCCCGCGGCGGAGACCTCGCGCTCAAGCTGCTCGCTGGCGGTCGCCTCCACCCAGGCGTGCAGGCCGTCCCAGTGCGGCAACGCCAGGCGCAATGCCAGGATGGCGATCACCAGTGTCAGCACCAGGGCCAGCAGGATCCCCAGGGCCACCCGTACACTTTGTGAACGGATGCTCATTTCTCACCCGTCCAATCACAGCGCGGCCTGCCCGGCCGACCGGGACCCCGATCCATGCTGGGTCCGCACGCGTGCTTCACCTTGGTGTCTCTCCCTCCCCGCTGGCGACAATCGCCCGCACCGGGCGAGCATCTAGACTAGGTATAGCTCAGACGAAGACCACGTCGAACTGTTCCTGGGTGTAGAGCGTCTCCACCTGGAAGCGGATGGGGATGCCGACAAAGCTCTGCAGCTCCGCCAGCGCGGCGGATTCCTCGTCCAGCAGCAGGTCGATCACGTTCTGCGACGCCAGGACCCGCAGCTCGCGCGCGTCGTACTGGCGCACCTCGCGCAGGATCTCGCGGAACAACTCGTAGCAGACGGTCTCCGCCGATTTGAGGTAGCCGCGCCCGCCACAGACCTGGCAGGGCTCGCACATCTGGTGCTCCAGGCTCTCGCGGGTACGCTTGCGGGTCATCTCCACCAGCCCCAGCGGCGAGACGTCGCAGATCTGCGTCTTCACGTGATCCCGTTCCAGCGCCTTTTCCAGCGCTCGGATCACCTGGCGCTTGTGCTCGTCGTCCTGCATGTCGATGAAATCGATGATGATGATCCCGCCGAGATTGCGCAGGCGCAGCTGGCGCCCGATGGCCTGGGCCGCCTCCAGGTTGGTCTTGAAGATCGTCTCCTCGAGCTTGCGATGGCCGACAAAGCCGCCGGTGTTGATGTCGACCGTGGTCATCGCCTCGGTCTGGTCGAAGATCAGGTAGCCACCGGACTTCAGCTCCACCTTGCGCTCCAGGGCGCGGTGGATCTCCTCCTCGACGTTGAACAGGTCGAAGATCGGGCGCTCGCCGGGGTAATGCTCGATGTGCCCGATCAGTTCCGGCAGGTAGCGTTCGACGAAGCTGCAGACCTTCTGATAGGTCTCGCGCGAGTCGATACGGATGCGCTCGATATCCACTCCCACCATGTCGCGCAGGATGCGCTCGACCAGCGGCAGGTCGGCGTAGACCTCGGTCCCCGGCGGCGCGCTGGCGGCCTGCTCCTGCAGGCTATCCCAGACCTTCTTCAGGAAGGCGGTATCGTTGTACAGGGCCTCGTAGTCGGCCAGCTCCGCGGCGGTGCGCACGATGAAGCCGTGCTGCGGGGCCAGCTCGTCACGCAGCTGCTCGATGGACTCGCGCAGCCGCGCGCGCACGCCCTCGTCCTCGATGCGCGTGCTCACCCCGACATTCGACTGGTTCGGCATCAGCACCAGGTTGCGCGACGGCAGCGTGATGTAGGTGGTCAGGCGCGCGCCCTTGGACCCCAGCGGGTCCTTGACCGCCTGGACCAGGACGTCCTGCCCCTCGCGCAGCAGTTCGCGGATGCCCTCGCGCGCCGGCGCCGCGCCGCCATTGGCGGTCCCGTTGCCCGCGGCGGTTGCCGGGGCATCCCCGCCCGACAGCGCATTGCCATTGAGCTCCTCGCGCTCCACCGGCGCCACGTCGGAGGCGTGCAGGAAGGCGGTGCGCTCCAGGCCGATGTCGACAAAGGCTGCGTCCATGCCCGGCAGCACGCGCACCACCCGGCCCTTGTAGATGTTGCCCACGATCCCGCGGCGACGGGTGCGTTCCAGGTGCAGCTCGGTCAGGACGCCGTTTTCCACCAGGGCCACACGGCTCTCCTGGGGCGTCACATTCATCAGGATCTCGGTTCCGGTCATGCGTTCTTCTTGTTATCGAATGGGGACCAACCAGCCGCCGGGCCCGCGGGCGGGCGCGGCGGAGGTCCGGGATTTCGGGCTACTTGGTGACGGCTTCGGCCGAACCGGCCTCGCCGTCCGTCGAGGTTTCGGGCGGCGGGTGCTGGGCTCGCGGCCAGGACTTGATCACCGCATGCACCAGGGTCGCCAGCGGGATGGCGAAGAACACCCCCCAGAGCCCCCAGATGCCGCCAAACACGAACACCGCGGCGATAATCGCCACCGGGTGCAGGTTGACCACCTCGGAGAACAGCAGCGGCACCAGCACGTTGCCGTCGAGGAACTGGATCACCCCGTAGGCGATCAGCACCCAGGCGAACTCGGAACTCAGGCCGAACTGGAAATAGGCGACCGCGGCCACCGGGATGGTCACCACCGCCGCCCCGATGTACGGGATGATCACCGAGATGCCCACCATGAACGACAGCAGCACCGCGTATTCCAGCCCGAACCAGTTGAAGGTCAGGAAGGTGACCGCCCAGACGATCACGATCTCGATGAACTTGCCGCGCACGTAGCTGGCGATCTTCAGGTTCACCTCGCGCCACACCTGGCTGGCCAGGTGGGTATCCCGGGGCATGAACCCGCGCACCCAGCCGAGGATCAGGTCACGGTCCTTCAGCATGAAGAACACCATCAGCGGGACCACGATCAGGTAGATCACCACGTCCACGATGTGCCGCGCCGAGGACAGCGAGAAGGACACCACGCGCTGCCCCAGCAGGGTCGCCTCGGCGCGGATCGCCCCCATCAGCTCGAGGACCTGTTCGTCGGTAATCAGCTGCGGGTAGCGCTCGGGGAGCTGCAGCAGCAGCTTCTGGCCCTCCGAGATCATGCCCGGCAGCTCGCGCACCAGCTGGGTGACCTGGGCCGACATCAGCGGCACCACACTGAACAGCGCCGCAACGGTGAGTGCCAGAAAGGCCAGCAGCACGCAGGTGACCGCGAGGATACGCGGGATGTGCCAGAGGACCAGCCTCCGTACCGCGCCCTCCAGCAGGTAGGCAATGATCAGCGAGGCCAGCAGCGGCGCCAGGATACGCCCGGCAAAGATGATGACCAGGAATCCCGCGAGCAGCAGAAACGCCAGGATCACCACCTGCGGATCGGTGAAATGACGCTGGTACCACTGACGCAGGATGTCGATCATCGCGACGCTCCTCCCGCCTCCGGGTCATCCCCGTCCGCGGAACGGGTCGGGTCCTGGGCCACCGCCTTCTCGTAATGGGTACGGAAGACGACCTCCAGCTCGTCGATCACCTCCACCGCCGGGCGCCCCTGCATCACGTGCTGGCCCATCAGGGCCGAGGTCTCGTTCAGCAGCTTGGAGCGATCCAGCATGTGGTAGGTGGCGGACAGGCGGCGCATGGCCTTGATCACCGACTCGCTCTCCGGCCGCGGAATGGGCTCCGGCTCGGGCACCGGCTCCGGTGCGGGGGCCGGCGATTCCTGCTCCAGAAAGCGGGCAAACTTCAGCAGGCTGGCCTGGTCCTCGGGCGACAGCCGCGCCGCGATCTCGGCGATCGCCCGCGCCGGGTCCTCGCGGCCCTTCTTGCGCGCACCCCCCAGCACCGAGCCGAGATCGCCTCCCGACAGACCGCCATCGCTGCCCATGCCCAGTGGAGGGATCATCCCTCGTCCTCGATCTTCAGGCTGAACACCGGCATCTTGCGGCGTTCCTGCATCAGGCCCAGCGCCTTCACCAGCGCCACGATCACGTCCTCGGTCACCTTCTGCATCTCGCCCCATTCCATGCGCGCCTCGCCCAGGAGTTCGCCCATGTTCGGCGGCGGGTTGTGACGCGCCTCCATGATGATGTCCTCGAGCATCCCGGGCTTCATCTCGGGTCGAAACAGCATGCCATAGGTCAGTTCGTCCGGCCGGATCGCCAGCCAGTCGCCGTCGCCGTCCACCAGTACCGGCTGCACGCCGTCCGGCAGGTCGACCCGGCCATTGACCAGTTGCAGCACCCGCCGGCCATCCAGGGCCTCGGCGAGTTCGTCGCCCTCGCCCGCCGCGGTCTTGTGCGCGGTCACGAAGCGCGCGCGATACATCGGGTCCTCGTGGGCGGTGCCACCGGCCTGCTCGGCCACCAGCAAACCGCCCATGCCGATCCCGACCACCGGGCGCTTCGAACGGCGAAAAATGTCGATCAGCGACAGCTCGTCCGGGACCTGCGGGTTCTCCTCGTGATCCGCGGTCGGCCAGGCGCCGCCCAGCAGCCACAGCCCGTCGAACTGGGCCGCGGAACCGGGCAGGTCCTGCCCCACGAACGGCCGATAGTAGGAAAAGCCGATATCGCGTTTTTCCAGCTGTGACTCGATCAGTCCGAGAAACTCGGAATAGGTATGCTGCACTACGCAGTAGTTCTTCATGTCGCGTCAATCCTGATTTTGTATTCGGGTCCGGGCGAGGGAAACACGGATCGGGGCCGGCTCGCGGCGGTGTCACTCCGACCGGCGAACAACGCACATGACGGTGGTGCCGTTGCCCGGCACCGCGCACCTCAATCCCGGTTTTCCTCTGCCGTGCAGTATCCGCGCAGGAACTGCATCAACACCTCCAGCGTGGGCACGCGGAACTTCTGCCGCGCGTGCACCAGGGAGATCGGCCGCTCCAGCGGCGGTGACAGTGGCAGTGCCACCAGTTCGCCCAGTTCCAGCTCCTTGGCCACCACCGCCTCGGACAGCACCGAGAGCCCCATACGGGCCACCACCGCGCCCTTGATCGCCTCCGAACTGCCCAGCTCCATGCAACCCCGCAGGCTGCTGCGGTCGTACCCGGCGCGCCCAAGGTACTCCATGATGACCTCGCGGGTCCCGGAACCCTCCTCGCGGCATATGAATGGACGCTCGATGAAGTCCGCGACGCGGACGCTCTCGCGCGTGGCCAGTTCGTGATCCGGCGGCACGATCAGGCGCAACTGATCGACCAGGCAGGGCTGCACCTGCAGGCTGCGGTGAGTCACCGGGGCCTCGACAATGCCGAGATCCACGCTGCCCTCCTCGACCATGAGCACCACGCTCTCGGTATTGCCCACCCGCAGGCGGATGCCGATATCCGGATGCCCGCGGCGAAAGGCCCCCAGCAGGGCCGGCAGCATGTACTCCGCCACCGTGGTACTGGCCCCGATCACCAGCGCCCCGCCATTCGCGCCCTTCAGCTCGCGCAGGGCGGCCTCCAGCTCGCCGTAGGTGTCGAAGATGCGTTCGGCATAGCGCTGCACGAGCCGCCCGGCATCGGTCAGTGTGACCCGATTGTGATTGCGATCGAACAACCGGGTATCCAGCTGTTCCTCCAGCTGCCGCACCTGGAAGGTCACCGCCGGCTGCGTCATGTGCAGCACCTCGGCGGCGCGGGTGAAGGACAACAGGCGCGCAACCGTTAGAAAAACCTGCAACCGCCGATCAGCCATGCCGCCCCGTCCTGGAGAATAAAGTCCGTACCATCCCCGGATGCTACCAAGCCCCCGCGACGGGCAACAGCGACCCGCCGCCCGGATGCATCGGCCCGGATTATGCCCCCGCCCGCGCGAGAAACGTCTATAAGGGAATCACGACATCATGGCGCAAGCCGAAGGAACCGGAATGGGGGCATCCCCGTACCACGCCGGGTCGCATGGGCGCTCGCAAGGCATCCACAAGCGCTGGAGGGTCGCCGGGACTGCCGCCGCCGCGCTCCTGATGGCACTGGTCACCCTGCTGGTCTTTCAGACCGGCGGCACCTCCACGGCCTATCTCAACTTCATCCTGATCCCGGTGCTGCTGGGGGCGGCCCTGTTCGGCCTGTGGGGCGGGTTGGCCTTCGGGCTGCTGGCCGGCCTGCTCCTAGGGCCCTTCATGCCCCTGGACACCACCACCGGGGCGGCCCAGCCCGCCCTGAACTGGCTCACGCGCACGGGCATCTACGTGGTGCTGGGCGGCTTCTCCGGCTGGCTCTTCGACACCCTGCGGCGGCATTCCGGCCGCCTGCTGGAGCAGGCCTACACCAACCCGGTAACCAACCTGCCCAACCGCGAGTCGCTGGAACAGTACGTCCAGCAGCTGATGCGCCAGGCGGAGTCCCCGCAGGCCGCCGCCACACGGGTGTTCGTGATCAGCCTGCAAATGGACAACTACCAGGACAGCATCAGCGCCCTCGGCCTGGCCGCCGAGCGCCCCCTGCTGCGCGGCATTGCCGACCGCATGCAGGGCGTGGCCGGTCCTGCCGGGGCCGACGTGTTTCATGTCCACGACGACCACTTCGCCCTGATCCTGCCGCACCGCGGGCGCAAGGAGGCCCTGGCGGTAACCCAGGCGGTGATCGACGCCCTGCAGGTCCCCTTCGAGGTCTACGACATCCCGGTCTATCTCGGGGCCCACGCGGGGATCTCGTCCTTCCCCTTCCACGAGCAGGACGAGCCGACCCGGCTGCTGACCAAGGCCTGGATGGCCATGCACCAGGCGAGCCACTCGGGCCGTCGCTACCGCAGCTATGACCGGCGCAGCGACGACAACAGCCTGCATACGGTCGAGCTCCTCGGCGAGCTCCAGGGCGCCCTGGACGACGGCCAGCTGCACCTGCACTACCAGCCCAAGGTGGACCTGGAGACCCGGCAGCTGATCGGGCTGGAGGCCCTGCTGCGCTGGGAACACCCCACGCGCGGCCGCATACCCCCGGGCGAGTTCATACCGCAGGCGGAGCGCACCGGGCTGATCCACGAGCTGACGCGCCGCGTCCTGCGCCTGGCCCTCGCGGACCTCGCCACCCTGCGCGAGCACGGCCTGACCATGCCGGTCAGCATCAACATCTCCGCACGCAATTTCCTCGACCCGGCATTCGCCGATGATCTGCTGGAACAGGTACACGCCTCCGGCCTGCCCCCCTGCGCCCTGGAGCTCGAGTTCACCGAGACCGCCCTGATGGCCGATCCGGACGAGGTGATCACCGCCCTCAACCGCCTGACCGCCGCCGGGCTGGCGCTCGCCATCGACGACTTCGGCACCGGCTACTCCTCGCTGGCCTATCTCAAGCGGATGCCGGTCACCACCCTCAAGATCGACCAGGCCTTTGTGCGCCAGATGCTGGAACACGCGGTGGATGCCCAGATCACCCGCGCCAGCATCAGCCTGGCCCGCGACCTCGGGCTGAAGGTGGTGGCGGAAGGGGCGGAGGACGCCGCCACCCTGGACACCCTGCAACAATGGGGCTGCGACGCGGCCCAGGGCTTCGGCATCGCCCGTCCGATGCCGCTGGACGCAACGCTTGCCTGGGCCCGCGAATGCGGCGTGGCGCCCCGGGTCCGAGCACACTGCGCCCCCGGGGCCAACTGAGCGCGCCGCGCCAGACCCGTTTCTCCCTTGCACCGGCCCCGGGGCTGCGCTATAGTCCGCCGTCTTTCTGGTAGACCCAAATTCCGGAGTCCCCCGATGGCCCGAGTATGTCAGGTGACCGGCAAGCGCCCGGCGACCGGTAACAACGTTTCGCACGCCCACCGCAAGACGCGGCGGCGCTTCCTGCCCAATCTGCACTCCCACCGTTTCTGGGTGGAGAGCGAGAACCGTTTCGTACGCCTGCGCGTCAGCAGCAAGGGCATGCGCATTATCGACAAGCGCGGCATCGACGCGGTCCTGGCGGACTGCCGTGCCCGCGGTGAAAAGGTCTAAGGAGGCTTCACGATGGCTGCCAAGTCCGCACGCGACAAGATCCGCCTGGTGTCCTCCGCCGGCACCGGCCACTTCTACACCACGTCGAAGAACAAGCGGAACATGCCCGAGAAGATGGAGATCAAGAAGTTCGATCCCGTCGTCCGCAAGCATGTGATGTACAAGGAAGCCAAGATCAAGTAATCGCGCCCCCCGGCACGATTGCCTGATCCCGGGCAAAAAAGGGCCCGGCCCGCTCACGCGGTGCCGGGCCCTTTTTGTGTCTGCGTGCCGGAAGCCCCGGATGCACCGCAGCGCGCACCCGGGGCCCATCCTCAAACCGGATCCGGCTGACCACCCTTCCCGGATGCCGCGCTGCCCTCCGCGGCGGTCTCCGCCCAGCGCGTCATCACGCGTCCCCAACGATGCGCGGTCGCCGGGTCCAGTTCGATCTTGGTATAACGTTCGCCATCGCGGATAATAACTCGCAGCAACGGAACCCCCGAGTCGTGCAGGATCTGGCGCAACTCCACGACTTCGCCAAATGGCGCATCAATCGAATCCATGGTGCGTGTGTTCCTCCCGAGCCGGCCTGCCGCACTTCGTCGTGGCCGCCCATCCGTGATTGATCGTGTTCACCTGACGCAAGCATGCAACCAATTTTTGTCGGCCGGCAACCCATCTTCGACGATCAGGAGAACCTGGTCGGCTTCGAGCTCCTCTTTCGCGCGGGGCATATGGATACCGCCTCGGTCACCGACGGCGACCTGGCCACCTCCGATCTCCTGCGCAGCGCCTTCATCGACATCGGGCTGGAGCATCTCGTCGGCGAGCACCTGGCGTTCGTCAATCTGACCCGCGGCTTCCTCGAGCACGACGTCATCACCAGCCTGCCACCGGAGCAGGTGGTGCTGGAGATCCTCGAGGATGTCGAGATCGACGCCGAAGTGGTCGCCGCCGTGCGCCGCCTGAAGGCCCGGGGCTTTCGCATTGCGCTCGACGACTACCAGTTCCAGGAGAGCCACGCGGAACTGGTCGAGCTGGCCGACCTCGTCAAGCTCGACGTGCTGACCCTGGGCCGCGAACGCCTGGCGCAGGAAGTCGACACCCTGCGCGGCTTCGGAGTGGAACTGCTGGCCGAGAAGGTCGAGACCGCCGAGGACTATGCGCGCTGCCGCCACCTCGGGTTCAGCCTGTTCCAGGGCTTTCACCTGTCATTTCCCCACGTGATCGAGGGGCAGCGCCTGGAGAGCCTGGAGCTCGCCCTGCTGCGCCTGCTCAAGGCCCTGCAGGCCCCCGATCCCACGCCGGCCGAACTGGAGCGCCTGATCGCCGCCGAACCGGGGCTGGCGATCCAGTTGCTGCGCCTCGCCAACAGCCCGGCCTACCGGGGCCGGCGGCCCACGGACTCCCTGTACGATGCGATCCTGCGGCTGGGCCAGGGGCGGATCAAGCGCCTGGCGATGCTGATGGTCCTGCGCGGCGCCGACGGCCAGAGCCACGGTCTCGAACAGGTCATGATCCGCGCCCGCATGGGCATGCTGATGGCCCGCGCCCTGGGCCTGCCCCCGGAGGAATGCGAGCGCTATTTCACGCTCGGCATGCTGTCCGGCCTGGACCGGGTGCTGGGTGTGCCGCTGCGGCGCATCCTCGGCGAACTCCACCTGTCCACGGAGATGGAACAGGCACTGCTGGAGGGGAGCGGCCCGCTGGCGCCGCTGCTGGCGACCATCGCAGCCTTCGAGGGCCCGGCGCTGCCGCCCGACAGCGAGAATGCCCCCGTCCCCGCGCCGGTCTCCAGCCGGCTCTACCTGGAAGCCGTACGCTGGACCGAGGACCTTCTCGCATCCCTGGCGGAGCCCTAGACGATGCCCCTCACCCTGCGCAGCCAGCTGATGCCGGAAGCCGCGACAGGCCCCGACACGGGGTTGCGGATCCGGCTGCGCGAGCCCGCAGGGATCGAGGCCGCGCGCGGCACCCTCGAGATCCATCCGGGCCTGAGCCCCCTGGCACCGGATGACTATGTCGAATACTGGACCGCCCCCGGCACACCGCGCTCATCCCGCGAGGGCCCCGTGCACCTGCTGGAACACGACGATGTGCTGTTTGCGAGCTGGACCGGCCCGGACCACGGACTGCGGGAGCAGACCGAACAGGCCTATCAGTCGCTGCTGGCCGCCTGCCGCACGCGCGGCTACGAACACCTGGCGCGCATCTGGAACTTCTTCGGCGATATCCACGGCGAAGAGGACGGACTGGAACGCTACCAGGCGTTCTGTGTCGGGCGCGCCGCCGCCCTGGAGGCCCTGCAAGTCCCGCTGGCCAGCATGCCGGCCGCCACCGCGATCGGTGGCGACCGGCGCCAGCTGGTGATCTACCTGATCGCCACCCGGACACCGGCGAAACCGCTGGAGAACCCGCGCCAGGTCAGCGCCTACCACTACCCGGCGCGCTACAGCCCGAAGAGCCCGACCTTTGCCCGCGCCACACAACTGGATACGGCCGACGGCCCGCTGATCCTGCTCTCCGGCACCGCCAGCATCGTCGGCCACGAGAGCCGGCACCCGGACGACGTGGTGGCCCAGGCGCGCGAGACCCTCGCCAACCTCCAGGCCCTGCACAATACCGCCGGGCGCAAGCTGCCCCGGCCGTCCTGGTTGCGTGTCTACCTGCGCCGCCCGGAGGACCGCCCCCGGGTCGCGGCCGTGCTGGCGGAACACTACAACGCGGCCCACCCGGGTCCGATCGTGCAGTGGGTGCGCGGCGACATCTGCCGCCGCGAGCTGCTGCTGGAGATCGAGGGCGTGCATGCCTGAACTGCCCGAGGTCGAGACCACCCGACGCGGACTGGAACCCCTGCTGGCCGGGCGCCGCATCACCGCCTTCGAGGTCCGCGAGCCACGCCTGCGCTGGCCCGTCCCCGAAGACCTGACCACGCGGCTGGCCGACGCGCAGGTCCACCGACTGGCCCGCCGGGCCAAGTATCTCCTGCTGGAGACGGATCGCGCCGGCGTGCTGCTGCACCTGGGGATGTCCGGCAGCCTGCGCCACTGCCCGCCGGAGACACCACTGCGGCGCCACGACCACCTGATCGTTCACCTCGACAACGGCTATCAGGTCCGACTGCATGACCCGCGCCGCTTCGGCTGCTGTCTGCCGCTACCAGACGACGGCACCCCGCATCCGCTCCTGGCTGAGCTCGGCCCGGAACCCCTGGACCCCGCATTCGATGGCGACACCCTCTTCCTGCGCAGCCGCGGCCGCCGTGGCCCGGTGAAGGCCTTCATCATGGACCAGGCCATCGTGGTCGGGGTCGGCAACATCTACGCCACCGAGGCCCTGTTCCTCGCCGGCATCCGGCCCGGTCGCGCGACCGGCCGGGTCACCCGCGCGGAATACCAGCGCCTGGCCGCACACATCAAGGCCGTACTGGCCGAGGCCATCGAGCAGGGCGGGACCACCCTGCGCGACTTCCTCCGCGAGGACGGTACCCACGGCTACTTCCGCCAGTCCCTGCACGTCTACGGCCGCGCCGGGGAACCCTGCCACGTCTGCGCCGATGTACTGCGCACCCGCCGCATCGGCCAGCGCGCCAGCAGCTACTGCCCCACCTGCCAGAAATAGCCGCCCGTCTAACCGAAAGGCCGCGAAGAACTTTTCACCACAGAGTGCACAGAGGACACGGAGAAGGGCGGGTCACAGGAAGACAGGAAGCTCGTGAAGATGCCGGATGGAATGAATGTGGTCAGTAGCAATGCGGGCCACCGCGGCTACAATGATCCACCCAGACCCGTCGTCATCCCGGCCGCAGCGCCGCGAAGAGCCGAGATCTCCCACGGCACCCTCAGCGCCTGGCGCTCTGCCCGTTTTCGGCCATCCCGGATAACCGCTGCGCGGTTTCCCAGATGGCGCCGGTCAGTCCTGTTTTCAGAATCATAAACGGGCCTTCAGATAATTACCGACCAAGGCACACGGGAGCCCGAACCCGGGTCTTCTCCGTGCCCCCTGTGCCCTCTGTGGTGAAAACGCCCTTGACCTCGCCCTTCTTCGTGTCTTCGTGCGCTTCGTGGTGCATCGAAACGGCATTCGCAAAGATGTGGGGCACTCCCGCAGAGTCAGAGGTAGCGCGAGACGCGGGGCACGGCGTCCAGCAGGTGGCGAGTGTAGTCGGCCTTCGGGCTGGCCAGCACCTCGGCGGTGGCGCCGATCTCTTCCATGCGTCCGTCGTGCATCACCAGCATGCGATCGGAGAAGTACTCGACCACGCCCATGTCGTGGGTGATGAAGATCATCGCCAGACGCCGCTCGGCCCGCAGCCGGGCAAGGATCTGCAGCACCTCTGCCTGCACCGACACGTCCAGCGCACTGGTGACCTCGTCGCAGATGATCACGTCCGGATCCAGCACCAGGGCCCGCGCGATCGCGATGCGCTGGCGCTGACCGCCGGAGAACTCGTGCGGATAGCGCCACAGGGTATCTTCCGGCAGCGCCACCTGCTGCAGGACCTGCCCGGCCAGGGCGATGCGTTCGTCCACGTCCGCCCCGATGCCGTGCACCGCCATCGGCTCGGTCAGCAGCGTCAGCACGTTCAGGCGCGGATTCAGGGACGAGGCCGGGTCCTGGAACACCACCTGCAGGTGGCGCCGCAGTCGGCGCAGGGGCTTGCGCGGCATGCGGGTCAGCGACTCGCCGCGGTAGCGGACCTCGCCACCGGTCGGTTCCACCAGGCGCAGGATGGCCCGGCCCAGGGTGGTCTTGCCACAGCCGGATTCGCCGACCACCGCCAGCACCTCGCCGTTCTCCAGCTCGAAACTGACATCGTCCACCGCGCGCACCACGTCGACCTGGCGGCGCATCAGCCCCTTGAGCACCGGGAAGTGCACCTGCAGCCCGGAGACCTGCAGCAGCGCATTGCGTCCGGCGCCCGGCACCGGCGGCAGCGGGGGCAGATTCTCCGGCAGGGCCTGGATCAGCTTGCGCGTATAAGCATCCTGCGGGTCGCGCAACAACGGCAGGCACTCGCCCTGCTCCACCAGCCGCCCCTCGCGCATCACCGCCACCCGGTCGGCCACCGAGGCCACCACCCCGAAGTCGTGGGTGATCAGCAGCACCGCCATGCCGTTCTTCTCGCGCAGGCGGTCGATCAGCTTCAGGATCTCGGCCTGGATGGTCACGTCCAGCGCGGTAGTCGGCTCGTCCGCGATCAGCAGGTCCGGCTCCGCCACCAGCGCCATCGCGATCATTACCCGCTGGCGCTGCCCGCCGGAGAGCTTGTGCGGATACTCGTCGCGGCGCTGTTCGGGGTTCGGCAGCTGCACCTCGCGCAGCACCTCCAGCGTGCGCGCGGCGCGCTGCTCCGGGCTCATCTGGGGGCGGTGCAGACGCAGCACCTCCTCGATCTGATCGCCCACGGTCAGCACCGGATTCAGCGAAGTCATCGGCTCCTGGAAGATCATCCCCACTCGGTCGCCGCGTACCTGCTGCATCGCCGGGGCTGGCAGCCCCAGCAGTTCCTGGCGTCCCTCGCGCCCGGCCAGCCAGACCTCGCCCGTGGGGCGCTCGAAGCCCTCGTCCAGCAGGCGCATGATGGCCAGCGCGGTGATCGACTTGCCGGAACCCGACTCCCCGACCAGCGCGAACAGTTCGCCGCCGCGGATGGCGAAGCTCGCCTCCGCAACCAGCGGTGCCTCGCTGTCACGGTGACGGATCTGCAGGTTGCGCACTTCCAGCATGTTCAGCGCACCCCGCCGCTGGTCGCGCTGGTGGCACCGGCCGCCGGACGCGCGCCGGCATCGCGATTGGCACTGCGCGCGGCCGAGCGCGCGTGCGGGTCCACGGCGTCGCGCAGGGCCTCGCCGATCAGGTTGTAGGCGAACACCGTCAGGAAGATCGCCCCGCCGGGGAAGGCCGCCATCCACCAGTTGAAGGTGGAACTCTGTACCGCCTGGTTCAGCATCTGCCCCCAGGAGGGATCATCCACCAGACCCAGGCCGAGGAACGACAGCGTCGCCTCGGCGAGGATGGCCGAGGCGACCCCGAAACTGGCTGCCACCAGGATCGGCGCGATCCCGTTCGGCAGCATGTGCCGGAACAGGATCGACGGCAGCGACAGCCCCGACGCGATCGCCCCCTGCACGAAGTCCTGCTGGCGCAGGCGCAGGAACTCCGCGCGCACATAGCGCGCGTAGCCGGACCAGGAGGTCAGGCCGATGATCAGCATCATCAGGTACAGCGAGCGGCCGAAGAAGGCAACGAAGGTCAGCAGCAGGAACAGCGTCGGGATCGCCTCGAAGATCTCCACCAGGCGCATGCCGATGATGTCCACGATCCCCGAGAAGTAGCCCATCAGCCCGCCCAGGATCACCCCGATCCCCAGCGCGATCCCGGTGGCGATGAAGCCGATGGACAGCGCGATGCGCGAGGCGTGGATCATGCGCGAGAGGACATCCGCACCGGTGTCGTCAGTGCCGAACCAGTGCACCCGGTCCGGCGCCTCGCGCGGG
Organism: Thioalkalivibrio sp. ALE31; assembly: GCF_000377405.1. Lineage (GTDB taxonomy): Bacteria > Pseudomonadota > Gammaproteobacteria > Ectothiorhodospirales > Ectothiorhodospiraceae > Thioalkalivibrio. The sequence goes on from NZ_KB905027.1 coordinate 43,387, forward strand.
GCCTCCAGGCCGGTATCGGCATAGTCGCGCAGGTAGTCGCGCGGCGAATACGGGATCGGGGCGCGAATCACCGTCTGGTATTCGCCCATGCGCTCGGCCTCGCGGTACTGATCGTGGATCACCAGCGACGGCGGCGAGACCGTCTGCCAGGCCACCGCGGCCAGCACCGCGCCCAGCGCGGCCCACAGCCCGAAGCGTCGCCAGGGCCGCCCGGGCAGGCGCCAGAAGACCAGCGCCAGCACCAGCAGACCGAACAGCGTCACGTCGGCTGCCGTCAGATAGCGCAGGAAGGGCATCGCCCACTCGCCGTCGGTGGTCTGCACCAGCAGCGGATGGGAGGTCGCCAGCACCGGCGCGAGGATCGCCACCAGGGTCAACAGCGCGATCCAGCCAATCCCGAGGCGCGCGCCCCAGCGCAGCAGGACCTCGCCCACCACGCGCCGCGCCCAGGAGCGGCTGCGGCGACCCCCGGTTTCCGGATGGCGGCTCGGCTCAGTCATAGTTCACCCGCGGATCGACGATGGCGTAGGCGAGGTCCGCCAGCAGGTAGCCGACCAGGGTCAGCACCCCGGAGATCAGGGTGATCGACAGCACCAGTTCGCGGTCGCGCGTCTGCACGGCCTCCACCGCCAGCTTGCCCATGCCGTCAATGGAGAAGATGGCCTCCACGATCACCGACCCGGCCAGCAGCGAGGGCAGCAGGGTGGCGGACACGGTGATCAGCGGCAGCAGGGAGTTGCGGAACACGTGGCGCCACAGCACGTCGTGCTCGGCGACCCCCTTGGCCCGCGCGGTGCGCGCATAGTCCGAGGTCAGGTTCTCCAGCACCGCCGAGCGCGACAGCTTGGCCAGGAACGCCAGCCCGCCGTAGGACAGACACAGCACCGGCAGCACCAGATGCCAGGCCCGATCCAGCAGGAAGCCGGGCACCATGCTGCCCGGCGCCAGTCCGAGGGCCAGCGCAAGCCCCGCGCCCAGCCCCAGCGTGCCCAGATAGAAGCCGCGCAGCACCCCCCAGTCACTGTGCGCCATCAGCCAGCCGACCGCGGCGCCGACCCCCATGGCGACCCCGGTACTGACCGTCCCGGCAACGGCCAGGTCGCGGAACATCAGCCAGCCACACAGGGCCCCGAGCACGGCCCCGAGCCCGCCACGGATCCGCGCCGGCAGGGTTCGCGCCAGGTAGATCCCCAGGGCCGCGCCCAGAAACGGCAGGACCAGCAGCAGCGGCAGGGCCCACACCACCTCCACCGTCGGCAGGAAGGTCATGTCCAGTGCCGCGCGCTGGCTGATGCCCCCGGTGGGAAACCACTGCCAGAACTGGTCGGAGGCGAGGAAGCCGATCAGCAGCACGCCCGCCAGCATGGTCGGCACCGACCACAGCGCCAGCAACACCACGCCGGATTGCGAGTCGAAGGCCTGGCCGTGCTGGGTGGCCGCGCGCACCCCCACGGCCACCGCGACGATGTAGATCAGCGGGATCGACAGCACGTTCAGCAGCAGCGTAATCGGCAACCGCTCCGCGATCAGGTCGACCACCGGGCGGCCGTAGCGAAAACTGGTCCCCAGGTTGGGCGCCTTGAAGTGCGGCCATCCGGTCAGCGAACCGTCCGCGTCCTGGGCGAATCCGATCGGCGAGATGTTGTTGAGCCAGCGTCCGAACTGCACCGGCGCCGGTTGATCCAGGCCGTAGAGGCGGTTGTAGTACTCCTCCATCGCCTTCTGCGCCTGCGGCTCCAGGCCCTGCCCCTCCACCAGGGTCAGGGCGCTGATGCCCCCGGGCGCCGCCGCCATCACCGCGAACACGACCACGGTGATGCCGAACAGGGTCGGCACCATCAGGATCATGCGGCGCAGGATATAGGTCAGCATCCCGCGCGCCGCCTGCCGATCGGTTCCACTGCGTGGCCCATGGGCGACTACTGCCCGTAGCGCTGGAGTTCGAAGGGCACGTAGACCTCCAGTGGCACCGCCCCGAGGTTCAGCCCCAGCGCGGTCTGTTCCAGGTTCTGGATGCGCCGGTCGATGAAGGCCAGCGTCTGGCGCCGCATCAGGAAGGTGTAGGGCTGGTCCTCGTGCAGGATGCGCTCGGCCTCGCGCCACAGCTCCATGCGCGCCGGCTCGTCCACCTCGCCGCGGGCCGCCTCGATGATCGCGTCCAGCTCGGGGTTCTGGTAGTGGATAAAGTTGTCGCCGCCGGAAACGGTCTGGCTGGAGTGGAACATCTGGTAGATATCCACCTCGACGCCACTGGTCCAGCCCAGCGTGATGGCGTCGAAGTCCTGGCGACTGAGCTTTTCCAGCATCACCGACCACTCGGTCGGCTGGGGTCGCATCTCCACTCCGGCACGCGCATAGAGATCGCGCAGGAACAGAGCGATCCGTCGGGTGTCCTCGTTGTCCTGGAAATACGCCAGTTCGAAGGAGAACGGCTCCCCGTCCTCGTTGACCAGCACGCCGTCGCGATTGCGCTCGCGATAGCCGGCCTCGGCGAGCAGCTCCAGGGCCCGCTCGACATCAAAGGGGATGGGTTCGAGATCCGGATTGTGCTGATCGCTGCGCGGCGAGAACGGCGAGATCGCCCGCTCGGCATACCCCAGCATGACCTCCTCGATCAGCCGGTCGACGTCCGTCAGGTAGCTCATCGCCTTGCGCACCCGCGGATCGGCGAAGCGCGTTGGCTCGCCGTTGCGCTGCTGATTCCAGGCGATATAGGAATAGCCCGCCGTCGGACTCATGTACTCGTGGGTGTCCGCGCGTTCGCGCAGCGCCTCGTCGTCACGTAGCCGGGCGTATTCACGGGGCCGGGCGCCGTAGACATCGATATCCCGGTTGCGGAAGGTGGTCAGGCGCGCGCTGTCGTTCTGGATTACGCGCCAGACCAGGCGATCCAATGGCGGCTCGATCGGACCCCAGTAGCGCGGGTTGCGCTCCAGCTCGATGCGCCCGGCGTCCGGCGTCCAGCCGGTCGGGTCCTCCAGCCGGTAGGGGCCGGAACCGAGCAGGATGCCGCGCGACTCGTTGAAGGTCTCGGGGTCCTCCAGGTAGCGCTCGTAGAAGTGCTTCGGCAGCACATCGAGGCCCCCGGCCACCCGCATCGCATCGAAAAACGGTTCCTCGAACACGAACCGTACCGTGCGTTCGTCCACGGCCTCCACCGCCTCGACCTTCTCCAGGAAGGCACGCGCCCGCGGCACCGCGATAGCATCGGTCATCAGGAAATCGAAGGTGAACTCGACGTCCTCCGCGGTCAGTGGCTCGCCATCGGAAAACTGCGGCCCCGAACGCAGGCGGAAGGTCAGCTCCGTCCCGCTGTCGTCAAATTCCCAGGACTCGGCCAGCAGACCCTGCCATTCCAGGGTGTCCGGATCGCGAACCACCAGCGACTCCAGCACATAGTTCTGCACCTCGGAGGCATAGGCATCCGAGGACACATACGGCGTAATGGTCGCGAGCCCGGTGCCAAAGGCCTGCACCAGCCAGTCACCCTCGGCGTAGTCCTCCTGCTCCGCGGCCCGTGCCGCGCGGCGGAAGGCCGACGGGACCGCGTCCGCCCGCGGGCCCTGCTCGGCCTCCATGCCGGCGAAACGTCCCGAGGCCAGGTCCGACTCCAGCCCCTGCAGGCTGCGCCGCAGCGCCCGCAGGTCCCGAGCCTGCTCGCTCATGGTGTTCTGCATGGAGGCCATGCGCTGCCACTGGCGGTCGATCTGGACCATCACCAGCAGCAACAGGATGCCCAGCACGATCAGGGTCACGATCCAACCGAAATGACGACTCACAAGACCTCCGGGTTGTTGCGCTGGCCGCCCGCCACACTGTTTTCGGCATGACGGGCGAGCGGTCGCGGGGACCGCGGGTGCTGGCACTATAGCAAGCCACCTGCTTCGGCTCATCGGGTGCTGGCCGCACTAGCACCACATCGGTATGATCCCGGAGACAGTCGCGCCCGTCCCCGGTTCCGCAGCCGGGCGGGCGCCGTCGAGACGGCCCGCCCGGGTACGTCCGCACGGATCCGAACCAAGGAGTGTCACATGGGTTTTCTGAAGGGCAAGCGCGCACTGATCGTCGGCGTTGCCAGCAACCGTTCCATCGCCTACGGCATTGCCGCGGCCATGCATCGCGAGGGCGCCGAGCTCGCCTTCACCTACCAGAACGAACGCCTGCGCGATCGCGTCGAGAAACTGGTCGCTGACTTCGACTCCGACATCCTGGTGCCCTGCAACGTCGAGGATGACCGCGAGATCGAACAGGTCTTCGAGCACCTGGACAATTACTGGGACGGCGTCGACATCCTGGTGCACTCGGTGGCCTTCGCACCCAAGGAGCAACTGGAAGGCGACTTCCTCGACAACATGACCCGCGACGGCTTCCGCATCGCGCACGACGTCAGCTCCTACAGCCTCGCGGCCTTTGCCAAGGCCGGCCGCGCGATGATGAAGGATCGAGACGCCTCCATCCTTACCCTCAGCTATCTGGGCGCCGAACGCTCGATGCCCAACTACAACGTGATGGGTCTGGCCAAGGCGAGCCTGGAGGCGAACGTCCGTTACCTCGCCTATACGCTGGGGCCGGAGAGTACCCGGGTGAACGCGATCTCCGCCGGCCCGATCCGCACCCTCGCGGCCTCCGGGATCGGCGAGTTCAAGCGCATCCTCGACCACGTCGAGGCCAATGCCCCGCTGCGGCGCAACGTGACCACCGAACAGGTCGGAAACGCCGGCGCCTTCCTCTGCTCCGATCTCGCCTCCGGCATCACCGGCGAGATCATGTATGTCGACTCCGGCTACAACACGGTGGGCCTGGGCGCGGCCGAGATCGGCCTCGACAACAAGTAGCTCGCAGGCTTCGGCCCCGATGCCGCCTCTTCCCGTGGCAGACATGGAAAAGCCCGGCCCGCATGAGCGGAGCCGGGCTTTCTTGTTTTCGGGCTGCAACCGGTCTCGGCCAATCAAACCCGCTCGGCATTAGCGGCCATAAGGCAAGGGCGTTGAACCACAGAGTGCACAGAGGACACGGAGAATTCGCAGGGACTGCTTAGCGCGAAGGTATTCCGAGAGACAGGACAAACGCATCGCTCCCCGCGCCCCGTCCAGTCAGTCACAATCGACGTTCTCCGTGGGCTCCGTCTCCTCCGTGGTGTTACGTCCCTTGGCCTTTCCAAACAACGACTCAGGCTAGTCGAGCGCGTCGGGGAAGCGCTTGATGTCGGCCTGCTCTTCCAGCCAGGAGAGGTAGGCCCGGAATTCGGCGCTGCCATAGGCATTACCGATCTGGTCACGCGCCTGCTGGCGTGCAGCGGCATCGGCGGCGTCCTCGCCCATACGCACCTCTTCCAGCACGGTCACGGCAAAGTCGCCGTCGCCGATCCGGGCACCGGCGATCTCCACCGCGCCCTCGCCCGGGGCCGGCAGGCGGAACAGGTGGTCCTGCAAGCCGGTGGGCAGTTCCGCGGCGCGCTCGCGGGTGACCTCGACCGAGCGACTCCAGGCCCCGTTCTCGTCCGCCTCTGAGGCCCAGTCCTCCGCCGCGGTCAGGCGCTCGATCAGGGCCTCGCCGGCTTCACGGGCAGCATTGGCCGCCGCCTGACGCTGCAGGCGCTCGCGAATCGTGTCTTCCACCTCCGCCAGCGGGCGCAGCTCGGACGGCTGGTGTTCGTCGATCCGCAGGATCACGGTGGAGCCGTCCTGCAGGTCGATCGCCTCGCTGTTGTGGCCGTCTTCCAGCACCCGCGGATCAAACGCCGCGTTTCGAATGGAGCGGTGCCGCGCAATGCCGTCCCCGGAGCCCCGCGAGAACCAGTCGCTGGTCTGGATCTCCAGCCCGGTCGCATCGGCCGCCGGCTCCAGGCTGTCGGGGAACTCGATCCCCAGCGCCATCATGTCGTCCAGGGCGTCAATCTGCATCTGCTCCGCCGTGCGATCGCGCAGATCCTGCTCGACCTCGTCGCGGACCTCTTCGAACGGCTGCGGCTGGGCCTCCTGGATCGCGGTCACCTCCAGGATGAACCAGCCTCGCTCGGTGCGCACCGGCTGGCTGATCAGATCCTTCGGCAGGGTGAAGATCACGGTCTCCAGCGTCGAGCCCAGGTCCCCCCGGGCGATCTCGCCCATTCGCCCGCCACGGTCGGCGGTCAGGCTGTCCTCCGAGTATTCCTCGGCCAGCTCGGCAAAGTCCTCGCCGGCCTCCAGCCGCTCGCGCAGCTCGCGGATGCGGGCCTCGCCCTCCTCGCCCGTGTCCTGAATACGGATCTGGCGCACCTCGCGCAGCTCCGGCTGCTCGTAGCGGCTGCGGTTCACCCGGTAGTGCTCGCGCACCTGGTCCTCGGTGACCTCGACCCCGGCCTCCAGGCCCTCCGGATCCAGCCGGAGATAACTCACCCGTACGCGCTCGGTGGTGGTGAACTCATCGGGATTGGCTTCGTAGTACGCCTGGATGGCGTCCTCGTCCACCACGTCCGGACGGTCGAACTCGTCCGCGGAGAAGACCCGCCAGCTGGCCACGCGGGTCTGGTTGCGCAGACGACTGTAGTCTTCCACCAGGCTTTCCGGTACCACGCCGGTCGCCTGGATCCCCCGCTGGATCTGCGACAGCACAATGCTGCGCGCGATGTCCTGTTCGAAGTCCGCAGGACTGATGCGCTGGGCGTTCAGCAGCTGGCTGTAGCGTTCGCGGCTGAAGCGCCCCTCTTCCTGAAAGACCGGCATGCCGCGGATCTCGCGCAGCACGCTGTCTCCGGCGGCCTTGAAGCCCGCGGAATCCGCCGCCTGGCGCAACAGCTCTTGCCGGATCAGCGACTCCAGGGCCTGCAGGCGGATGCCCTGCTCGTCGAGCACATCATCGGGGATCTCGCCGCCGAACATGCGCGCCATTTCGTCGCGCTGGGCGCGCGCTTCCTGATGCACATCGCGCACCGCGATATCCGTGCCGTTCACCTCGGCCGCCACCAGCGGGCCGGCCCCGCCGAAGTACTCGCCCAGGCCCCACAGGGCAAAGGGAATGGTGATCAGGCCGATGATCACATAGGCGAGCCAGCCGCTCGCCCGGTCACGAATCGCTTGCAACATGATGGTCTCTGCTCACTCCGCCGTGGAGAGGAAATCGGGAATCAACCGCCGATGGTAGCAGGCGCGCCCGCGCACGTCTGCGCCTAGGTTATCCACCACGAAGCGCACGAAGGCACGAAGAAGGGCAAGGTCAAAGGCGTTTGCACCACAGAGGACACGGAGGGCACGGAGAAAGTCGATAGCGATCCGCGGGAAGGACAGAGCATCGTAGGATTGGAAGGATGAAGTTGTGTCAGGGGGGGCAAGCCGCGTGTTGCCGCGGCCCCGAATTCCTTGCCCTTCTCCGCGTCCTTCGTGTTCTCTGTGGTGCAAACGCCCTTGACCTTCTTTGCTCCTGGATCGCAATAGCCAAGAAAAGAAAAAGGCGCCACAAGGGCGCCTTTCTCGGAGATGGCGGAGCGGACGGGACTCGAACCCGCGACCCCCGGCGTGACAGGCCGGTATTCTAACCAGCTGAACTACCGCTCCGTATTCTTGCAGTGCAACCAGGGTCAGGGTTGCACTTGGTGGGTGCTGACGGGTTCGAACCGCCGACATTCGCCTTGTAAGGGCGACGCTCTACCAACTGAGCTAAGCACCCGATAAAGCGCGCTAGTTTACTCGATCCTTGAGCGCTTTACCAGCCTTGAACGAAGGCGTTTTCGAAGCGGCGATCTGGATGGTCTGACCGGTACGCGGGTTACGACCGGTGCGGGCCTCACGCTCGCGCACCAGGAAGGTACCGAAGCCGACAAGGGAGACCTGGTCACCCTTGGCGAGGGTGTCGCCAACAACACTTACCATGGCATCCACGATCCGGCCGGCCTGGGCCTTGGGGACATCGGCTTCCGCCGCGATCGCGTCGATCAGTTCGGATTTATTCATGAAGCGCTTCCTTATCTCAGTGGTGACTCAGGCTTTCTGCCGGACTGGGCCTAGCTTACACCAGCCGGAGGCCTTTTCTCCATGGCCCCGCAACTGCCCTCGGCGAGAAATCAGGTGATGCGGATGGGGTTATAGCAAGCCCCCGGAAAACGAGTCAAACGCGATCTCGTAACCGCCCCCGAACGGGTGTGATCCCGTGCACAAAAAAACCGCGGGGCCCGGTCTGCGGGTCCCCGCGGTTTCCGTCCGTTTACAGACGGTTAGTGATGCCGAACCCGGCGGCGGCCGGATTCCTTGGCCGGCTTGACGACTTCCTCGACCTTTTCCGGGGTCTCGCCCGCCTTGCCGTCCGGCATGTGCGTCAGCGCCACCTCCAGGACCTCGTCGATCCAGCGCACCGGGCGAATATCGAGCTTCTGCTTGATGTTCTTCGGGATGTCGACCAGATCCTTCTCGTTTTCTTCGGGGATCAGGACCGTGCGGATCCCGCCGCGATGGGCGGCCAGCAGCTTCTCCTTCAACCCGCCGATCGGGAGGACCTGGCCGCGCAGGGTGATCTCCCCGGTCATCGCCACATCCGCTCGCACCGGGATCCCGGTCAGTGCCGAGACGATCGCGGTGCACATGCCGATACCGGCAGATGGTCCGTCCTTGGGCGTCGCACCCTCCGGCACGTGGATATGCAGGTCCTTCTTCTCGTGGAAGTTTTCCTCCAGCCCCAGGGCCTCGGCACGCGAGCGCACCACGGTCAGCGCCGCGTGGATGGATTCCTGCATCACGTCGCCGAGCTTCCCGGTCTGCTGGGTCTTGCCCTTGCCCGGGACCACGCTGGCCTCGATAGTCAGCAGCTCGCCCCCGACCTCGGTCCAGGCCAGACCGGTCACCTGACCGATCTGATCGTTCTCCTCGGCCAGGCCAAAGCGGAACCGGCGCACGCCCAGGTACTTCTCCAGCGTCTTCGGGGTCACCGACGTGGTCCGCGCACGCTCCTTCTCGCTGGCCAGCAGGCGCTGCTTGGCCACCTTGCGGCAGACCTTGGCGATCTCGCGCTCCAGCGAGCGCACACCGGCCTCCCGGGTGTAATAGCGCACGATGTCGCGCACCGCCGCATCGGAGATCTGGATCTCGGCCGGCTTCAGGCCATTGGCCTTGATCTGCTTGTCGAGCAGGTAGTTGTGGGCGATGTTGACCTTCTCGTCCTCGGTGTAGCCGGACAGCCGGATGACCTCCATGCGATCCAGCAGCGGCCCGGGGATGTGCATGCTGTTGGCCGTGGCCACGAACATCACGTCGGACAGGTCGAAATCGACCTCCAGATAGTGGTCGCTGAACGTGTGGTTCTGCTCCGGATCCAGCACCTCGAGCATGGCCGAGGCGGGGTCGCCCCGGAAATCCATCGCCATCTTGTCGATCTCGTCGAGCAGGAACAGCGGGTTGCGTACCCCGACCTTGGCCAGGTTCTGGATGATCTTGCCCGGCAGCGAGCCGATGTAGGTGCGACGGTGGCCGCGGATCTCGGCCTCGTCACGCACCCCGCCCAGCGCCATGCGCATGAACTTGCGGTTGGTCGCACGAGCGATGGACTGACCCAGCGAGGTCTTGCCGACGCCGGGCGGGCCCACCAGGCACAGGATCGGGCCCTTCAGCTTGCGCACTCGCGACTGCACGGCGAGGTACTCGAGGATGCGTTCCTTGACCTCTTCCAGGCCGTAGTGGTCCTCGTTGAGGATCTTCTCGGCACGCGCCAGATCCTTGCTGACCCGGGTCTTCTTCTTCCACGGGACATTGACCAGCCAGTCGATGTAGCTGCGCACGACGGTGGCCTCGGCCGACATCGGCGACATCATCTTCAGCTTGTTCAGCTCGGCGGTGGCCTTCTTCTTGGCCTCCTCCGGCATCCCGGCCTTCTCGATCTTCTCGGCCAGGTCTTCCTGTTCGTTCGGCGCGTCCTCGAGGTCGCCCAGCTCCTTCTGAATGGCCTTCATCTGCTCATTCAGGTAGTACTCGCGCTGGGATTTCTCCATCTGCTGCTTCACGCGGCCGCGGATCTTCTTCTCGATCTGCAGCACGTCCATCTCGCCCTCGATCTTGGCGACCAGGTGCTCCAGGCGTTCGCGCACATTGGCGATCTCGAGGACCTGCTGCTTCTCCTCGAGCTTCAGGGACATGTGCGCGGCGATGGTATCGGCCAGGCGCGAGGTGTCGTCGATCCCGGCCAGCGAGGTCAGGATCTCCGGCGGGACCTTCTTGTTCAGCTTGATGTACTGCTCGAACTGGTTCAGCGCGGACCGCCCGAGGACCTCGAGTTCCTTGTCCTCGGTGTCGTATTCCTCGTCGATCAGGCGAATGTCGGAGACGAAGTAGTCCTCCTCCTTCTCCGCATCGCCGGTGGTGGAAACATCCATCACGCGGGCGCGCTGGGCCCCCTCCACCAGCACCTTGATGGTGCCGTCGGGCAGGCGCAGCAGTTGCAGGATGTTGCCCAGGGTACCGATATCGTGCAGATCGCCGGCTTCGGGTTCGTCGACCTCGGCGCTCTTCTGGGCGACCAGCAGGACCTGCTTGTTCTCGGCCATGGCCGAATCCAGCGCGCGGATCGACTTCTCGCGACCCACGAACAGCGGGATGACCATGTGCGGATAGACCACGACATCGCGCAGCGGCAGCACCGCGACGCGCTTGACGGGGGAGTCCACCTCGTTCTGGGAGGAGTGGGTATCGGTCATGTTGCCCCCTCAGGGCTGGACGAATGTACAGGAGGAAGTGGGGGCGGCGGCGCCCATTTCAAGGGCGCCGCAACACTTCCGCTCAGGAATCCGCGGCCGCCTGCTTCTTGGCGAACGAGTCGTTCTCGTACACCAGATACGGTTCGGCATCGCCGCGGATCACCGCCTCGTCGATCACCACCTTGCTGACGCCTTCCATGGAAGGCAGCTCGTACATGGTGTCGAGCAGGATGTTCTCCATGATGGTGCGCAGGCCACGCGCCCCGGTCTTGCGCTCCATCGCCTTGTGGGCGATCGCGGACAGGGCGTCGTCGCGGAACTCCAGCTCCACCCCTTCCATCTCGAACAGACGGGCATACTGCTTGACCAGGGCGTTCTTGGGCTGGGTCAGGATGGTGATCAGCGCGTCCTCGTCCAGCTCGTCCAGGGTCGCCTGCACCGGCAGGCGCCCCACGAACTCGGGGATCAGGCCATAGCGCACCAGGTCGTCGGCCTCCAGCTGCTTGAGCCACTGGCCACCGGACTTGGCCGCCTCGGTGGTACGCAGCTCGGCGCCAAAGCCGATGCCGCCCTTCTCGGCGCGCTGCTGGATGACCTTCTCCAGCCCGGAGAAGGCCCCGCCGCAGATGAACAGGATGTTGCTGGTATCGACCTGCAGAAACTCCTGCTGCGGGTGCTTGCGCCCGCCCTGCGGCGGGACCGAGGCGGTGGTGCCCTCGATCAGCTTCAGCAACGCCTGCTGCACACCCTCGCCCGAGACGTCACGGGTGATGGAGGGGTTGTCCGACTTGCGCGAGACCTTGTCGATCTCGTCGATGTAGACGATGCCGTTCTCGGCCTTCTCCACATCGTAGTCGCACTTCTGCAGCAGCTTCTGGATGATGTTCTCGACATCCTCGCCCACGTAACCGGCCTCGGTCAGCGTGGTCGCGTCGGCGATGGTAAACGGGACGTTCAGTACTCGCGCCAGCGTCTCGGCCAGCAGCGTCTTGCCGGAGCCGGTCGGGCCGATCAGCATGATGTTCGACTTGGACAGCTCGACATCGTCCTTGCCGGCCTTGGCCTGCAGACGCTTGTAGTGGTTGTACACCGCGACCGAGAGGATCTTCTTCGCGGAGTTCTGGCCGATCACGTAGTCGTCCAGGATCGCGCGGATCTCGTGCGGGGTCGGGAGGGAATCCCGCTCGGTGTGGCCGGCCTCCTGCATCTCCTCGCGGATGATGTCATTGCACAGCTCGACGCACTCGTCGCAGATGAATACGGATGGCCCGGCGATCAGCTTGCGCACCTCGTGCTGACTCTTTCCGCAGAAAGAACAGTACAGGAGCTTGCCGTCGGCGGAGGGGGTGGTTTCGTCGCTCATCCGTTTGCCTCGGTTGCGATTTCAGTGTTCTTCAAAACATGCCCCGTTTGCCTGTGAGTTGCAAACGGGCCAAGCAGAAGTCCGGTATTGAGGCCCCGCCCCGGAGCCGGTCTCCGGGGCGCGGTTGCGATCGGCGCGGACGAGGGGATCAGTCGTCCGCGGAGTTGCGGTGGGTCAGGACGTGGTCGACCAGGCCGTATTCCTTGGCGTCGGTCGCGGTCATGAAGCGGTCGCGATCGGTGTCCTGCTCGATCTTCTCGATCGGCTGGCCGGTGTGGTGGGCCAGTACGCGGTTCAGCTCGTCGCGGATCTTCAGGATCTCGCGGGCATGGATATCGATATCCGACGCCTGACCCTGAAAGCCGCCCAGCGGCTGGTGGATCATCACCCGCGAGTGCGGCAGCGTATGGCGCTTGCCGGGGGCCCCGCCCGCCAGCAGAACAGCGCCCATGCTCGCGGCCTGGCCCACGCACAGCGTGCTGACCTCGGGCTTGATGAACTGCATGGTGTCGTAGATCGCCATGCCAGCGGTGACCGCGCCCCCCGGGGAGTTGATGTACAGGCTGATCTCCTTGTCCGGGTTCTCCGACTCGAGGAACAGCAGCTGAGCCACGATCACGTTGGCCATGTAGTCCTCGACCGGACCCACACAGAAGATGACCCGGTCCTTCAGCAGACGGGAATAGATGTCGTAGGCGCGCTCGCCGCGGGCGGTCTGTTCGACCACCATCGGGACCAGGTTCAGGCCCTGGGCATGCTGCGCACCCTGGTCGGCCATGTCGTGGCTCATTCAGTCGACTCCTTGTTCGGATTCATGACGTCCTGGAAGCTGGTTTCCTTCTCGGTGACCTTGGCCTGCTCGACCACCCAGTCGACCACCTGGTCTTCCAGCACCAGCGACTCCAGGTTGCTCTTGGCCTGGGGATTGGAGCGGTAGTAGTTCTTCACCTCTTCCGGGTCCTCGTAGGTCGCGGCCATCTCCTCGAGATCGCGCTCGACGCGCTCGGCGTCCACCTCGAACCCCTTCTGGTCGATGATCGCACGCAGGGCCAGCCCCAGGCGGACACGGCGCTTCGCCTCGTCCTCGAACAGGCTGTCCGGCAGCGGCTGGGTCTGCTCGGCGCCACCGAAGCGCTTCTCGGCTTCCTCGCGCAGACGGTTGATCTCCGACTTCACCAGGGCGTCCGGCAGGTCGAAGTCGTGCTTGTCGACCACGGCCTCCAGGACCTGCTGCTTCACCCGGCCCTTCAGGGCCTGACGCAGTTCCCGCTCCATATTGGACCGCACATCAGCGCGAAGTTTCTCCACCGAGCCGTCCTCGATGCCGAATTTCTTCGCGAACTCTTCGTCGACCTCCGGCAGCTTGGGCCCCTCGACCTGCTTGATGGTCAGGGCGAACTGCGCGGTCTGGCCCTTCAGGTTCTCCGCCGGGTAATCCTCGGGGAAGGTGACGTCGATGGTCGGCTCCTCGCCGGCCTTCACGCCCTTGAGCTGCTTCTCGAAGCTCTCGATCAGGCGCCCGGCGCCGACCTCGACCTGGAAGTCCTCGGCCTTGCCGCCCTCGAACTCCTCGCCGTTCAGGGTGCCGACGAAGTCCAGGGTGACACGGTCGCCCTTCTTCGCCTTGCGCTTGACCTCGGCCCACTCCTTGTTCTGCTCGCGCAGCGAGTCAATCACGCGGTCGATGTCCTCGTCCGCCACCTCGGCCTTCGGCCGCTCGATCTCGACGTCGGCGAAGTCGGCCACCTGCACCTCCGGGAACACCTGGAAGCTGGCGGTGAACTCGATGGCGTCGCCGCCCTCCAGGCTGGTCGGCTCGATGCTCGGGTTACCGGCCGGTTCCAGGCCCTCCTGCTGCACCGCCTCGCGGTAGCTCTCCTGCAGGACCTCGCTCAGCACCTCCTGGTAGACGCCGGTGCCATAGCGCTGGCGCACCACCTTCAGCGGGACCTTGCCCGGGCGAAACCCGTCCAGCTTGACCCGCTTGGCCAGGGACTTCAGGCGGTTGTCGACCTCGGTGTCGACCCGCTCGGAGGGGACCTGGATGGTCATCTTGCGTTCCAGGTTGCCGGTGGCTTCAACAGAAACTTGCATGGAGGGCCTCGTCATAGTTCGGATATCGGTCATCCCTGCCGATCGCAGTGGTAACCTTCATGGCGTTGGGAAATGCGGACTGTGGTGCGAAAGGAGAGACTCGAACTCTCACGGGTTTTACCCCACTGGGACCTAAACCCAGCGCGTCTACCAGTTCCGCCACTTTCGCGATCTTGCAGAAAACTCTTGTTGTGTTCGCGCGTTAGCCGCGCATTCTAGCGTGTTCCCCGCCCACAAACACAAAAGGCCCGTATGAACGGGCCCTTGTGCCGGCGCGGGGACCGGAGAAAATGGTGGGTCGTGTAGGATTCGAACCTACGACCAATTGGTTAAAAGCCAACTGCTCTACCAACTGAGCTAACGACCCTTTTCGGTTTGGCCGGCGGCGACCCCGCGGGTCGCCCTGGCCGAGCTGCAAAACCGAAGGCCCGGGATCACCGGGCCTCCAGTGCCGCGTAGTTTACGGCGCGGCGGGGAAAACGCAAGGCGCCCCCGCCGCTACGCCATCAGATGGCTTCCAGCTTGCGCATGCCACCCGGCAGCAGCTTCATGTCCACCAGCGAGGTGATCAGCGCCTTGCCGAAGGAGGCCTCGTCTTCGTAGACCATCTTGTAGTACTGGATCTTCATGGTCAGCGCGGCCCCGAAGACGATCATGATGAAGGTCAGGAAGCCGCCCAGCGCGAGCGTGGAGATCCCGGTGATGCCCTGACCGATGGTGCAGCCCATCGCCAGCACGCCACCGAAGCCCATCAGGATCGCGCCGATGAAGTGGTTCACGAAGTCGCGCACCGAGGCGAACCACTCGAAGCGGAACGCACGGGTAACCAGGGCCCAGAAGAAGGAGCCGAGGATCACGCCGGCCAGCGCCATCACGCCGAAGTACAGCACGGTGTTGTCAAACCCGCTCGACACGTAACGCAGGCTCTGGCCCATCGGATTGATGAAGGTGAACGACTGGTTGGCCCACGGGGCACTCTCGGACGGGCGCTCACCCGCGTCTGCATCGGCCACGAAGTCCCAATCGGCCACGTAGGCCTGCGGGGTATAGGTGTCCATGCCATCGTCGATCTGGATGTTGCTGGTCAGCCACCAGGCGCCGAGCACCATCAGGCCGATCACCAGACCGCCCAGGATGTTGTCAAAGCTCTTGCGGAAGTCCGCGGCCTTGAAGATCAGGGCCAGCAGCAGCACGCCGATCACCGCGCCCAGCACCAGGCGGGCGGTCAGGCCGTTCTCTTCGCCGGCCACCAGGGTACCCAGGTCCTGGCCCGCCGGGGTGGAGATGGCCAGCGCGGTGGTCCAGTCCATGAACAGCAGGGAATAGAGGGTATCGGAAGTACCCGGCAGCGGGCGCACCATGTAGTAGGCGATGATCGCGATCACGATCAGCACCATCAGCGACTTGATGTTGCCGCCACCGACGCGCACCAGGGTCTTGTTCCCGCAGCCGGAGGCGTAGGTCATGCCGATCCCGAACAGGAAGCCGCCCAGGGCATGCTCGACCCACTGGAACTCGCTCATGCGGTAGTTCGGGAAGGAACCGTCGGCGCTCAGCACCCCGAAGAACTCGAGGATGGCCACGCCCAGCATGGCCACGGCGATCGCTAGCAGCCAGGAGCGCATACGCCCGGTATCACCCATGTTCACCCAGTCGGAGACGGCGCCCATGGTGCAGAAGTTGGTCTTGTTCGCCACGGCCCCCATGATGAAGGCGAGGATGAACGCCCCACCGAGGAACGCCATCGCGGCAGTTGAAAAACTGGAGAATTCCATCACGTATCCTCTCGACGAAAGATTTCAGGGCAGGCCTGCACCCACGGGGTGCGCAGCATACATCGGACGCTAGACGAGATCGAGCCCGTTTTCATTCCTGCGGGAACGAACATGCAGCCGGCGGGCTGCCGGCGGGCATCACGCGGGGATATAGCGGGTCGGGTCCGGCACGCCGGCCGCAGCAAAGCCCTCGCGCCGGATGCGGCAACTGTCGCAGCGGCCGCAGGCGCGCCCCTCGGCATCGGCCTGATAGCAGCTGACCGTGTGGCGGTAGTCCACCCCGAGCTCGCTGCCCGCCCGGATGATCTCGGCCTTGGACAGGTGCATCAGCGGCGCCCGCACCTCCCAGGGCGTGCCCTCGACCCCGCTGCGGGTGGCCACCCGGGCCAGGTCGCGGAACGCGTCGATGAAGGCCGGACGGCAATCCGGATAACCGGAATAGTCCACCGCATTGGCGCCGACGTAGAGCAGCCGCGCGTCCAGGGTCTCGGCCAGCCCCAGGGCCAGGGCCAGAAACACCGTGTTGCGCGCCGGCACGTAGGTCACCGGGATGCCCTCGGTCGGCGCGGCCGGTACGTCGATCGCCGTGTCTGTCAGCGCCGAGCCGCCGATGGCGCTCAGGTCCACCGCCACCACGCGGTGGTCGGTCACGCCCTGGTCCGCTGCGACCCGCCGCGCAGCCTCCAGCTCGGTCCGGTGGCGCTGTCCATAGTCAATGGACAGGGCATGGCACTCCAGGCCTTCGGCGCGCGCCATGGCCAGACAGGTCGCCGAGTCGAGCCCGCCCGATAGCAGCACCACGGCCTGTTCCACGCGCTCGCTCATGTCAGCGGCCCGGCTGATCGCCCCAGAGGAGCTTGTGCAGCTGCACCTGGAAGCGTACCGGCACACGTTCGGCCACGATCCAGTCAGCCAGGGTCCGCGGCTCCAGTTCCCCGAACACGGGCGAGAACAGGACCTCGACCTCCGGGTCCAGCCCCAGGCGCTCGAGCTCGGCCCGGGCCCAGTCAAAGTCTGCGCGCCCGGCCAGCACGAACTTCAGCTGGTCCCCGGCCTTCAGCCGCGGAATGTTATCGGGGAGGTTGCGTTCGGCCTCCTTCGAGCCCGGCGCCTTCCAGTCCATCACGATGGCGACCCGGGGGTCGACACCGGCGATGTCCATCGCCCCGCTGGTCTCCAGCGACACCGTGAACCCGGCGTCGCACAGTGCCTCCAGCAGCGGCAGGCAGCCCGGCTGGGCCAGGGGTTCACCACCGGTCACGCAGACATGCCGCACCCCGGTGCGCCCGACCCAGTCGAGGACCGTCGGCAACATCAGCGCCTCGCCGCCCTCGAAGGCGTATTCGCTGTCGCACCAGCGGCAGCGCAGCGGGCAACCGGTCAGGCGCACGAAGGCCGTGGGCCAGCCGACCTGCGCCGCCTCGCCCTGCAGCGAGACAAACATCTCGCTGACCCGCAGTCGCACCGACGCCGGGTCGACGACCCCCGAGCCACGGGCGTCACGCAACGGGGCGGTGGTCATTGGGCGCGATCGATCCGCTGCAGGCGTTCGCGGGCCAGGCGGTCCAGTGTCGTACCGCCATAGTCGGCACGCACTGCCTCCAGGGCCTCGCGGGCCGCATCGAAGTCCTCCAGCTCGTAGTGGGAGTACCCGATCTTCAGCAGTGCATCCCCACTCTTGTCGCTTTCGGGGAAATCCTCGCGCAGGCGCTGGAAGTCCTCGAGCGCCGCCTCGAATTCGCCGCTGGCGTACTTCGCCTCCGCCAGCCAGTACCACGCATTCGCGGTAAAGCTCCCCTCGGGGTAATCCTCGATGAACCGCTCCAGCTTGCGCATGGCGGTGGCAAAGTCGCCGGCCATCAGGTCGTCAAAGGCCTCCTGATAGGCGGCCTGCTCGTCGGCCTCCGGCAGATCCAGCTCGACCACCTCCTCGCGCGGGGCCGCATCCGGCGCCGGCCCTCCGCCCTCGACGGCGGCCACGCGCTCGTCCAGGTGGCGGAACTGGTCGCGCTGACGGGTACTGAGGCGGTTCACCTCGTGGCGCAGGGTCTCCACCTCCCCGCGCAGTTCGCGCAGGTCCCGGTTCAGCGACTCGGAGACCTGCAGCAGCTCGTTCATCGCGCTGGAGTCCAGCACGCGTTCGATACGGTCCAGGCGCCGATCCAGCTGGCGGATCTGCGACTGGGTCGCGAACACGGTGTCGTCCTGCGCCCCGGCGGTCCCCGGCATCAGAGCCAGCGGGGTCAGGACAAAGGCCGCGGCCAGCATGGCCGCCAGGAACGGCCCCGGGCGCGCCGGGTTCCGAAACAGAAATGCCCCCGAGGGGGCATCTCCGCAAGACGTACTGAACATCGATCGCATCTGGCTTCCCGGGTTTACCTACCCTGACTCAGCGCCGGGATTCGTAGACGAGCTCGACCCGGCGGTTCTTGGCCCAGGCCTCCTCGTTCTGCTGGAAGGCCACCGGCATCTCCTCACCATAACTGATGACCTCGAGCTGGTCATCCGAGGCGCCGTTCAGATTCAGCACCCGCCGCACGGACTGCGCACGGCGTTCGCCCAAGGCCAGGTTGTATTCGCGGGTGCCGCGCTCATCCGTATGCCCCTCCAGGCGCATGCGCGCGCCGGGGTTCTCCGCCAGGTAGGCCGCGTGGGCCTCCAGCATCGGCATGAATTCGGACTTCACCTCGTCACGGTCGAAGTCGAAGTAGACCAGGCGCTCGGCCAGCGGACTGTCCGGGTCGTCCAGGGCGGCGGCATCGAACTCCCGGTCGCGACCGATCCCACGGGCCTCGGCGGCCTCGCGTTCGGCCCGCTCCTGCTCGGCGGCACGTTCGCGCTCGGCGGCACGCTCGGCATCCTCGGCATCGCGGGTCGGAGTGGCACAAGCCGAAAGGGCCGCGATCACCACGGCGGCAAGGGTCAGACGAAACGCGTTGTTCATGGTGTTGGTTCCTCGAAAGAAGGTGACAGTCAAAGGGTCCGAAAATCAGTTCAGGGGTGACCAGGCCGGCTCGCGCACCTCGCCTTCGCGGGCGGCCAGACGCTGGTGCACCTGGCCGTCGCGGCTGACGGAACCGAGCACGCCCCGCCCCCCGTCGGTCATGGCATACAGGATCATGCTGCCATTGGGGGCAAAGCTTGGCGACTCTGCATCGCGTCCGTCCGTGAGGCGCGTCACACGGCGGTCATCCAGATCGAGTCGGGCCAGCTGAAATCCGCCGTCACCCCCATGGACATACACCAGCGACCGCCCGTCCGGCGAGATGGTGGCGGCGGCCGCGTAGCCGCTCTCGAAGCTCAGACGCCGCGCATTCCCGCCGCCGGCTGGCTGGGCGTAGATCTGCGGGGCCCCCGCCCGGTCGGAGGTGAAATAGATCGTCTCGCCGTCCGGCGACCAGACCGGCTCGGTCTCGATCGCGCTGGAACGTGTCAGCTGCCGCAGATCCCCGGAGGCCAGGTCCATCACATAGATGTTCGGCGAGCCGTCGCGCGACAGGCTCAGCGCCAGTTGGCGACCGTCCGGGGACCAGGCCGGGGCACTGTTGATCCCGGTGAAGCTGGCGATGCGCGAGCGCTCGCCGGTCTCCACATTCTGGCGAAAGACCTCGGAACGGCGGTTCTCGAACGAGACGTAGACCAGCTCGCGGCCATCCGGGGACCAGTCCGGCGACATGATCGGATCCTCGGAGCGGAACAGAGTCCGCGGATTGGCCCCGTCGGAGTCGGCCACCTCCAGTCGGAAGGTGCGCGAGTCGTTCCGGCGCTCGACACTGACGAACGCGATACGCGCGCTGAAGGCGCCCGGGTCGCCGGTGATCTGTTCGTAGACGATGTCCGATACGCGGTGGGCGCCCCTCCGGAGCATGTCCGCGGGCACCGGGATGCGCCAGCCACCCAGGCGCTCCTCCGCCAGCACGTCGAACACGTGGAACTCCACGATCACGTTGTCCCCGTCCGGGCGCTTGGAGCCCACCACCAGGTACTCCATGCCGGCGTCGGCCCAGGGCTGCGCGATGAAGTCGGCCGGGCCCGAGGGGGCCCGCGGCAGCCCCTCGCGCTCGACGTCGAACAGACCGCTACGGGTCAGATTCGCGGCCAGGATTCGCCCCACATCCTCGTCCGGGCGGCCCTCGCCCTCCCAGGTGAACGGTGCGACCGCGACCGGAATGGCCCCGGTCACACCCTCGGTCACGGTCACTTCCAGCACCGCGTGAGCCTGCGCCGACCACAGCAGCGCCAGCCCCAGCAGCATCGCGTGAATCATTCGTTGCATGGTGTTCCTCGTGGCCCGGTTGGGAGCGGGCCGGTCAGTCGGGCTCGAAACGGATGCGCACCCCGCCGCGCACGGCATCCGCGTCGGGCGGACGCGGCAGCGAGGACAAACGGTCCATGGTCTGGCGGACCGATTCGCAGAAGGCGGACCCGCCCGAGCAGCTCTCGATATCAAAATTGATGATACGCCCGGTCTCGTTGACACGCACGAGAACAATGGCACGGTCCGACGCATCCAGCCCCGAGGGCTGGCGCCAGCGCCGCTGCACCACCGACTGCACCTGGGCACGCCATTCGTTCAGCTCCTGATCCAGCTGCGCCTGGCGCTCGGCGGCCTCGCGTTGCGCCTGTGCCTCGGCCAGACGTTCGCGTTCGCGCTCCATCGCCTCGCGCCGGCGCTGCTCTTCCAGTTCACGCTCCTGCTCGGCGCGACGCTCGGCCTCCTCCCGCTCGCGGCGTTCGGCCTCCTCGCGTTCGCGCCGCTCCGCCTCTTCCCGCGCCTGGCGCTCCGCCTCCTCGCGCTCCCGCCGCTCGGCTTCCTCGCGTTCGCGCGCCTCCTCGGCCTCACGCCGCGCCTGCTCCGCAGCCTCGCGTTCCTGGCGAATGCGCTCGCGTTCGGCCTCGGCCTCCTCGCGTGCGCGCTGGCGTTCTTCCTCCGCCTCGCGGCGCGCCTGCTCGGCCTCCTCCAGCGCCTGCTGGCGCGCGCGCTCGGCTTCCTCGCGGCGGCGCTGTTCCTCGGCCTGGCGACGTTCCTCCTCGCGCCGGGCCTGCTCCTCGGCACGGCGGCGTTCCTCCTCGGCGCGCAGCTGCTCGGCGACCTGCTCCTGTTCGGCCACCTCGCGCTGGTGCTCGACACGATCGAAGGTCTCGGCATCCACCGCGACCGCGTCGATCACCTCGATATCCTCCTGCACCGCGATCTCCACCGCCGCCCGGGTCGAGGTCGGCGACATCAGGCTCACGTTCAGCAGCAACGCCGCGAACAGCACCCCGTGCAGGATCAGGACGAGGAGCAGGCTGAGGGGGTGACGGCGCAGGAGCTCGAACACGGCGTGTGGCTCAGTCCTGGTTGTTACGTGGCGGTTCGGTGATCAAGCCGACACGACCGCCCCCGGCGCGCTGGAGGGCGACCATTGCATCGATCACCCGGCCGTAGTCCACGTTGCGGTCCCCGCGCACGAAGGTCTGGGTGCCCGGATTCTCGGCGAGGAACTCGCGCACGATCTCGGTCATCTCCTGCGGCGCCAGCGGCTCGTTCACGTACGGGCCCTGGTTCAGGCTCATGGCCCCGGAAGCATCCACGGTGACCACCAGTGGCTCGGCCGCCGATGGATCCTCGTCCAGGGCCTCGGCATCGGCCTCCGGCAGATCGACCTCCACCCCCTGCTGCAGCATGGGGGCGGTGATCATGAAGATGATCAGCAGGACCAGCATCACGTCGATGAACGGCACGACGTTGATCTGCGACATGGGCCGCCGCAGGCGGCGGCTGTTGCGACGCGACTCGGCCATGGTTCAGGCCGGCGCCCCGGCGGCGCCCTCGGCCGGCTTGCCCGCGCCCTGGCGGTTCAGCAGGGCCACGAACTCGTCGCTGAAGTTCTCCAGGCGCGAGGCCACGCGATCGACGTCCCCGGCAAAGCGGTTGTAGGCGATGACCGCCGGGATGGCCGCGAACAGGCCCAGCGCGGTCGCGATCAGCGCCTCGGCGATCCCCGGGGCGACCATGGCGAGTGTGGCCTGCTGCACCCCGGAGAGCCCGAGAAATGCATGCATGATGCCCCACACGGTCCCGAACAGGCCGATGTACGGGCTGGTGGAGCCAACCGTGGCCAGGAATTGCAGGTAGCGCTCCATCTCGTCGGTCTCGCGGGCGATGGCCACGCGCATCGCGCGATGGGCCGGCTCGCCGGCCACCATGCCGTGCTGGCGGGCACGCAGGAATTCCTTGAAGCCGGAGGAGAACACGTGCTCCATGCCGGACATCTCGGACTTGCGGCGTACGCCCTCGTACAGGTGCGAGAGGTCCGCGCCCGACCAGAACCGTTCCTCGAACTCGTCGCTGGCCCGCTGGGCCGCGTTCAGCGAGCGCGCCTTGATGATGATCACCAGCCAGGAGAGCACCGAGGCGATCACCAGGATCACCATGACCAGCTGCACGATCAGACTGGCGTCCATGATCAGCTGGTACATCGAAAAGTCGACTGTCACTTGTCCATCTCCCGTTATGCCGTTGTTCCGTCCGCCGCCCGCATCGCGCGCGCCACTTCATCGGGGATCGCCACCGGCGCCTGCCGGGCCACATCGACACAGGCAATGGCGACCTCGCCGGTTGCCAGCGCCGTCGCCTCGCGCTGCACGACCTGCGCGAACTCCACGCTGGCGCGACGCATGCGCGTGACCCGGCATGTGACCGTCAGGGCCTCGTTGAAATGCGCGGGACGCTGCATCTCCACAGCCAGACGCCGCACGGCGAACACAATTCCATACTCGGACCGCAGCCGGTCCTGCTCGAAGCCGAGGGCACGCAGCCATTCGGTACGCGCGCGCTCCATGAATTTCAGGTAATTGGCGTGATAGACCACGCCGCCGGCGTCGGTATCCTCGTAGTACACCCGCACCGGCCACTCGAATGCTGCGGTCATGGCTGGCGCGGGCCCTCCGCCGCGGGCGTCAGCAGATCGCCCTCGTCCATCCGGGTCAGGCCGAACATCGCCAGGGTACGCCGGGTCGCCTGGCGCCCGCGCGGAGTGCGCTGCAGGTAGCCCTGCTGAATCAGGAAGGGCTCGACCACATCCTCCAGCGTGCCACGGTCCTCGTTCATCGCCGTGGCCAGGCTCTCGACCCCGACCGGGCCACCGTCGAACTTCTCCACCAGCACCTCCAGCAGGCGACGGTCCTGGGCATCCAGCCCGGAGGCATCGATCGCCAGCAGGTCGAGCGCCTGCGCCGCCACGTTGTGGGTCACCACGCCATCGGCCCGGACCTGGGCGAAATCCCGTACCCGCCGCAGCAGGCGGTTGGCCAGCCGCGGCGTGCCGCGGCCCCGGCGGGCGATCTCCGCGGCCCCCTCGGCCTCGATCCCCACGCCCAGCAAACCGGCCGCGCGATCCACAATATGCGCGAGATCGGTGACAGTGTAATGATCGAGACGCTGCACGATACCGAACCGGTCACGTAACGGGGCCGAAAGCAGCCCCGCGCGGGTGGTCGCGCCCACCAGCGTGAACGGCGGCAGGTCCACCTTGATCGAGCGCGCCGCCGGGCCCTCGCCGATCACGATGTCCAGCTGGCCGTCCTCCAGGGCCGGATACAGCACCTCTTCCACCACCGTCGGCAGGCGGTGGATCTCGTCGACGAACAGGACATCGCGCGGCTCCAGGGCCGTCAGGATGGCGGCCAGGTCACCGGCGCGTTCCAGTACCGGACCAGAGGTCTGGCGCAGGCCCACGCCGAGTTCGTTGGCGACGATGTGCGCCAGCGTGGTCTTGCCCAGCCCGGGCGGGCCGGCGACCAGGGTGTGATCCAGGGCCTCGTCGCGCCGGCGGGCGGCCTCGATGAACAGCCCCAGCTGCTCGACTACGCGGGGCTGGCCGTTGTAGTCCGCGAGCCGCTTCGGGCGCAGGCTGACCTCGGCCCGCTCTTCCTCGGACCGACTCTGCATATCCACCAGACGTGATTCCATAGCCCCGCAGTATGCATCGCCACCGGTGCCGTTTACAGGGCCGTCCGGCGGGTTTTCGGATTCGCATGCGTTCGAGCGTTCCCGCCCATAGCGCCGTCAGGCCCCGGGGAGATCGCGCGCGTAGACCAGGAACACCCCGTGCCCGCCGGCCTCGAACTCCAGCCAGATCAGCGGCAGCTCCGGGAAGGCCGCCTCCACCGCGGCCTGACTGTTGCCGACCTCGACGATCAACACGCCGTCTTCCGTCAGGTGTTCGCGGGCCCCGTCCAGGATGCGGCGCACGATATCCAGTCCGTCGCCGCCGGCGGCCAGCCCCAGCGCGGGTTCGTGACGGTATTCGTCCGGCAGGGCCGCCATGTCCTCGGCATCCACGTATGGGGGGTTGGACACAATCAGCTCGTAGCGATCCCCGGGTTCCAGCCCGTCGAACACGTCGGACTGCACAACGCGCACCTGATCGCCCACCCGGTGGCGCTCGATGTTGATCCCCGCCACCGCCAGCGCATCCGTCGACACATCCGCCAGGTCCACCCGCGCCTGCGGCAGCGCCAGGGCCATTGCGATCCCGATACACCCGCCCCCGGTGCACAGATCCAGCGCGCGGGTCACGCCATCGGGGTCGACCCAGGGCTCGAAGCCTGCGGCAATCAGCTCGGCCAGCGGCGAGCGCGGCACCAGCACGCGCTCGTCGACATAGAACGGCACCCCGGCGAACCAGGCCTCGCGGGTCAGGTAGGCCGCGGGCTTGCGCGTGGCGACCCGCTCGCGCAGCACCGCCACCACCCGCGTGCGCTCGACCTCGCTCAGGCGCGCATCCCACCAGGACTCGGGAAGATCCAGCGGCAGATGCAGGGTGTGCAGTACCAGCCAGGCGGCCTCGTCGAAGGCGTTGTCGGTGCCATGCCCGAAGCTCAGGCCGGCGCCGCGAAACTGACTGGCGCCGAAGCGAATGAAGTCGCGCAGGCTGCGCAATCCGGTGGTCGAATCCATGCCCGGTCTTTCCGTTACGTGCGAGGGCGGTCATCATACCGTCTCGCTACCGCCCTGTACGTAACCCACCCACGGACTCCGCATGAGCAAGATCGACCCCTGGCTGGCGCGTCTGTCGCACCTGCTGCCCCAGCACGCCCTTTCGCGCGGCGTGCACTGGCTGGCGCGCATCGAGTCGCCGCGCCTGCAGCCCCTGCTGCGCGCCTTCGTGCGCCGCTTCGGCCTGAACCTGGACGAGGCCGCCGAGCCGGACCTCGCGGCCTATGCCAGTTTCAACGCACTGTTCACCCGCGCCCTGCGCGAGGATGCGCGGCCGCTGGAGGGGGACGCCAACACGGTGGTCAGCCCGGCCGATTCGCGCGTCAGCGCGGCCGGGCGCATCGAGGCCGGCCAGATCTTCCAGGCCAAGGGCCATCACTACACGGTACGCGAGCTGCTGGGTGGCGAGGACGATCTGACGGAGGCCTTCCGCCACGGTCACTTCGTGACCCTGTACCTTTCACCGCGCCACTACCACCGACTGCACATGCCGCTGACCGGCACCCTGACCCACATGATCCATGTGCCCGGGCGGCTGTTCTCGGTGGCCCCGCGCATCGTGCGCCACGTACCCCGGCTGTACGCCCGCAACGAGCGGGTCGTGGCCTGCTTCGACACGCCTGTCGGACCCATGGCCATGGCCCTGATCGGTGCCCAGAACGTCGGTTCCATCGAGACCGTCTGGGCCGGCGAGGTCACCCCGCCGCGGGGGCGCGAGATCAGCGTAAGCGAGTATCCGGACCGCGATATCACCCTGGAACGCGGGGCCGAGATGGGCCGCTTCAACCTCGGGTCCTCGGTGGTGCTGCTCCTGCCGGACCACCCGCTGAAGCTCGCCGACCACCTGACGCCCGAGACCGAGGTCCAGGTCCGCTCCGCACTCGGCCAGTTCTACTGACTTTTTTCACCACGAAGCACACGAAGGCACGAAGAAGGGCCAGGTCAAGGGCGGTTAACAGGAAGATGGGAAGACTAGAAGTAAAAACGATCGGTTAGATGGACTCGGGGGGCGGCCGGCCATCGAGGGCTATTAACTGCATCGCCCGGATCGAGGGTGTCAATTTTTCTGTGTAAGTGGGTTAGGTCGGCATCCGTTCGGGGAACAGGATGATGAACTGGTTGAGGGCCTGGCGCCAGTTGTGGAGGGGGCGGGTCCATTTCTTGGCGACGTTCCGCAAGGCGAGGTAGAGGATCTTGGTCACGGCGCTATTGTTGGGGAACGCCCCGCGGTTTTTGAGAACCCGGCGCAGCGAGTAGTTGAGCGACTCGATGGCGTTGGTGGTGTAGACCACCCGGCGGATCGGCGGCGGATAGTCGAAGAACCCCGACAGGCGGGGCCAGTCGGCGCGCCAGCTGGGGCTGATGGCGGGGTATTTGGCGTCCCAGGTGTCCGCAAAGCGGGTGAGCGCGGCCTCGGCCTCGGCGCGGGTGGCGGCGCCGTAGATGGCGCGCAGATCCCGGGCCACGGCCTTGCGCTCCTTCCAGGGCACGTACTTGAGGCTGCCGCGGACCTTGTGAACGATGCACAGTTGCACCTGGGTGTTCGGGAACACGCTCTCGATCGCCTCGGGCAGGCCCTTGAGGCCGTCCACGCAGGCGATGAAACAGTCCTGGACGCCGCGACTGTTGAGCTCGGTGAACACCGCGTGCCAGAACGAGGCACCCTCGGCCTG
>NZ_KB905028.1 GCF_000377405.1 Thioalkalivibrio sp. ALE31
AAGCACATGAAGAGCACCAACATGCTCGAGCGGCTGAACGAGGAGATCCGGCGCCGGACCCGGGTGGTCCGGATCTTCCCCAACACCCACAGCTGTCTACGTCTGGTGCGGGCCCTGGCCGTCGAAATCCACGAAGGCTGGCTGGAGGACAACCGCTACCTGAACATGGATCTGCTCAAAGAGCACAAGAAGATCTTGCTCCGGCAGGCCGAGGCCGCCTGAGCCATACGGACCAACCGAACATGGCCGACTCATTTCTGCACAACTTGACGCACACAACCAGCAAGAAAGGACCTCGGGGCGCGCTGGCGAGTCAGCGCCGGGCAGTATGTGGACCAAAGGCACCGTAAACACCGGAGGACGAACCAGGACCAGCCACCACGAGGCAGACGTCCAAGCGAAGCCCCCCGAAACTCGAACGACGGAAAATACTGCGCTTGTAACGCCTGTCGGCGCCGCCGGTTAGAGGTCCCGCAACCCCAGTACATCCTGCATATCGAACAGCCCATTGCCGGCACCAGCCAGCCAGACGGCGGCCCGCACCGCACCGGAAGCAAACACGGTCCGGCTGGAGGCCTTGTGGGTGATCTCCACGCGTTCGCCATCGCCCGCGAACAGCGTGGTGTGCTCGCCCACGATGTCGCCGCCACGTACCGTGGCGAAGCCAATGGTACGACGGTCACGCGCCCCGGTCTGGCCCTCGCGGCCGTACACGGCATCGCGCTCCAGGTCCCGTCCCAGGGTCTCCGCGACCACACGCCCCAGCTTCAGCGCGGTACCGGAGGGGGCATCGACCTTGTGGCGGTGATGCGCCTCCAGAATCTCGACGTCCACGCTGTCGCCCAGCGCCCGCGCCGCGAGCTCCACCAGCTTGAAGGTCAGGTTCACCCCGACACTCATGTTCGGCGCGTACACGATCGGCATCGTGGCCGCCGCATCGCGCAGACGCTGCTCCTGATCCGCGTCGAGACCGGTGGTCCCGATCACCAGGGCCTTGCCGGCGCGCGCGCACAGATCCAGGTGCTGCATGGTGGCCTGCGGCGCGGTGAAGTCGATCAGCACGTCGAAGTCGTCGGTCACGGTTGCCAAGTCCTCGACCAGGCGTACCTGGCCCTCCTGACCGACGACCTCTCCAATCGCCTCGCTACCCGGCCGCTCGCTGGCCGCGCCCAGCTGCGCCTCGGGGTGCTCGTCCACCGCCTGCACCAGGTTCTGGCCCATGCGCCCGCCGGCGCCCGCAATCGCAATTCGAATCATCGTTTGTTCCATCCGGTTCTGTCGTTCCATCGGGGTATGCGCACCCTACGAAGCTTTGCCGCAACGTGCCAGTTACAGGGTTCGCACCGGGGTGCGGAAACGCCATTCGCCGTACACCGAGGCGATCACCCCGGCCGCCGCCAGGAACGCCGCGAACACGTACACCGAGGCGGGGCTGATGCCGTCCCACAGATAGCCGGCCACCAGCGAGCCCATCGCCCCGCCCAGCCCGAAGGCCAGCGAGGAGTACAGCGCCTGCCCGCGCCCCTGCAGCCGGCCCGGGAAGAAATAGTGGATCAGCGAGATCGCCGCCGCGTGGTACACCCCGTAGCTGGCCGCATGCAGCACCTGGATGAACAGCAGCATCGGCAACGAATCCGGTACCGCCGCCAGCAGCCCCCAGCGCAGCGTGGTCAGCACCAGCGCTGCCGACACCAGCAGCCAGGCCCCGAAGCGCAGGATCAGCCGCGGCATCAGCAGGAACAGCACCACCTCGGCCGCGACGCCCAGCGCCCACAGCTGCCCGGCCACGGCGCGCGAGAACCCGGCCTGTTCCAGGTACAGGGTGAAGAAGGCGTAGTACGGCCCATGGCTGGCCTGCATGAAGAAGCAGGCCACGAACAGCGCGATCACCTCCGGCCGGCGCAGCACGGTCAGCAGCGGCGGGGCGTTGTTGTCTTCCTCTTGGTTGCGCGCCGGTTCGCGCACGAACTGCGCGGCCGCCACCACCGCGATCAGGATCGCCAGCACGATCCACGGCAGCCAGGCCACGTCGATATGATCGAAGGCCCAGCCCAGCAGCGCCACCGCGACGATAAAACCCACCGACCCCCATAGCCGCACCAGGGCATAGCGGTGCGCATCCTGCCCCAGCGAGCGCATGGTGGTCGCCTCGAACTGCGGCAGGATCGCATTCCAGAAGAAGCTGTAGGCAGCCATCACCACCGCCAGCCACCAGTAGCCGGTGTACAGCAGCACGCCGGTGAAGGCCACCGCCCCGCCCAGCGCGCCCCAGCGCGCGATCGGCATGTGCGCGCCAGCACGGTCGGCCAGCCAGCCCCAGACGTTCGGGGCGATGATCTTGGTCGCCAGCACGATCGCCATCAGCTCGCCGATCTGGGCGCCGCTGAACCCCTCCTCGGAGAGATACGGCCCCCAGAACGGCATGAACGCACCGAGGCTGGCGAAGTAGAAGAAATAGACCCCGGACAGGCGCGCGTTCTGCGTCACGGCCATTGCAGGGGCCCTAGCGGTTCAGGAGACTACGGCCGGACGGCCGCGTCATTCGCCGGGATGATCGCGCAGTGCGAGGCCCGTATCCGCCACGTCCGCGTTCTGCCCGCGATGGCGCAGCGCGTGATCCATCAGCACCAGGGCCATCATCGCCTCGGCGATCGGGGTTGCGCGGATGCCCACGCAGGGGTCGTGCCGCCCCTTGGTCACCACCTCGACCGACTCGCCCGCGGTGTTGATGCTGCGCCCGGGCAGACGGATGCTGGAGGTCGGCTTCATCGCGATGCTGGCGCGCACCGCCTGGCCGGTGCTGATCCCGCCCAGCACGCCGCCGGCGTGGTTGGAGAGGAAACCCTCGGGGGTGATCTCGTCACGGTGCTCGGTGCCGCGCTGGGTCACGGACTCAAAGCCCGCGCCGATCTCCACGCCCTTCACCGCATTGATACTCATCAGCGCATGCGCCAGCTCGGCATCCAGGCGGTCGAATACCGGCTCGCCCCAGCCGGCCGGCACGCCGGTGGCCTCGACGGTGACCCGCGCGCCGATGGAGTCGCCCGACTTGCGCAGGGCGTCCATGTACTCCTCCAGCTCCGGCACCTTGTCCGGGTCCGGGGAGAAGAACGGGTTGTCGTTGGCGATCTCCGGCTGCTTCGCCTCCAGCGCGATCGGGCCCAGCTGGGACAACCAGCCGCGGATGGTGATGCCGTAGCGCTGTTCAAGGTAGCGCCGGGCGATGCCGCCGGCCGCAACCCGCAGCGCCGTCTCGCGCGCGGAGCTGCGCCCGCCACCGCGATAGTCGCGCACGCCGTATTTCTGATGGTAGGTGTAGTCCGCATGCCCGGGACGGAAGCGATCCATGATCTCGCTGTAGTCCTTGGAACGCTGATCCACGTTCTCGATCAGCAGCCCGATCGGCGTGCCGGTGGTGCGACCCTCGAACACGCCCGAGAGGATGCGCACCTGATCCGGCTCGCGCCGCTGGGTAGTGTGGCGCGACTGCCCCGGCCGGCGGCGATCAAGGTCGAACTGCAGATCCGCCTCGCACAGCTCCAGACCGGGCGGACAACCGTCCACCACCGCGCCCAGGGCCGGCCCGTGACTCTCACCAAAGGTACTGACGACGAACAGTCGCCCAAAGCTGTTTCCCGACATGCGCGTAGTGTAGCCGCGGGCGGCGCGGCTGTCGCCTGTTCCCCCACCCGGCGGCCGGTCGGCAGCCTGTGGAATGCACCCCTCGGCAACCCCGTCCCCTATCTGCCATGATCGGTGTGCAGCATCCGAAGCCATAATAAGGAGGACACCATGCCGAAATCCCTGACCCGACTCGCCACCGGCGCCGTTGCCGCCCTCTGCCTGGGCCTGGCCAGCAGCGCCCAGGCCGATGACGTCTACACCCAGCGCTTCATGACCCTGGAGCTGGCCAATGACATCGCCATGGGCGCCGTCGAGGCCTGCCGCGACATGGGGTACCAGACCTCGGTCGTCGTGGTCGACCGGGCCGGCAACGACCAGGTGGTCCTGCGCGATCGCATGGCGGGCGTGCAGACCATCCAGATCGCCGGCGACAAGGCCCGCGCCGTCACCATGTCCGGCACTACCTCCGCCAACTTCCGCGACAACCGCGAAGATATCCGCATGGAGATGAACCACGTGGACGGCATCATCATGCTGGCCGGTGGATTACCCGTCGAAGCGGCCGGCAGCATGCTGGGTGCGGTGGGCGTCTCCGGGGCGCCGGGCGGCGACCTCGACGAGGAATGCGCGCAAGCCGGGATCGACCGGGTCCAGGAACGTCTCGACTTCGTGATGTAGTCCACTCGGGCGCCAGGGACGGCGCCCACCCCGATAGCCGGATCGAGACCATGCCCCCAGATAACTCTTCCCGAACCCCCATTCGCATCTCGCCGGTGGAGACCTACGAGCGGCTGCAGGCACGCCCACGGGACCTGCTGATCGACATCCGCTCGACCATGGAATACCTGTTCGTCGGCCATCCGACCGGTTCGGTCCACATCCCCTGGATCGACGAACCGGACTGGACGGTGAACCCGCAGTTCGTGCCCCAGGTCCGCAAGCTGCTGCTGGGCGGCGTCAGCGACCACAGCGACGAAGCCCCGGCCCTGTACCTGATCTGCCGCAGCGGCAAGCGCACGCTGGATGCCGGCCAGGCCCTGGTGGATGCCGGTATCGAACATGTCTTTTCGGTAGAGGAAGGCTTCGAGGGCCCGCTGGACGAACACCACCAGCGCTCCACCCGCGGCGGCTGGCGCTACCACGGCCTGCCCTGGGAGCAGTGCTGAAGCACTCATATCCCCGTGGATCCCCCACTGTCACGGGGGTTGCGCGCACCCCGGGGCGATTGGTCCATAATGGAGCCGGACGCGTCGCTGCGGCGTTCGATTGTGGCCCGGTGGTACCCTTGAGCCTTAATTCTTCACCACGGGACCGAGTACTTCCGTTTCGCTGTGCAGGTCCGTCTTCGAGCGGAAAGCCTAAAGATTCGGAGACTTCTCCCACCTGAACCTCAGGTTCAAGGTCAAAGGTCACGCCGGCGCCCGCGGGGCGCGTCCACTTCCTTTTGATCCCGTCTCTCCATACCGATCCCTCTATGCCAGCGGAAACCGACTCCGTTCACGATTCGCTATCGCCCGACGATCTGCGCGCCTTGCGGCTGCGTCTGCGCCGCGCGCGGGCCGCATTGTCGGACGCCCAGCTCGACCAGCACTCCGCCGCCATCTGCGAACACCTGCTGCGCTGGTTCGAGCGCTGGCAGCCCCGCTGCGTCGGCGCCTACCGGGGCCTGCGCGGCGAGGTGGACCTGACCCCGCTGACCGTCGCCCTGGCCGGACGCGGCACCCGCGTTGCCCTGCCGGTGATGGACGACAAACGCCCCGGCCGCATGCATTTCCATGCCTGGGGGCCCGGGGATGCGCTGTGTCATAACGGCTTCGGCATTGCCGAGCCCTGCCCGGAGGCCCCGCGCATCTGGCGCCGCGAGATGCAGGTGGTACTGATGCCGCTGGTGGCCTTCGACACGGCCGGCAACCGCATGGGCATGGGCGCCGGCTACTACGACCGCTATTTCGCCCGGCGGCGCTTCGGCATCCGCCGGCCGAAGCTGATCGGCGTAGCCCACTCGCTGCAGGGCGTGCCGGCGCTGCCCACCCAGCCCTGGGACGTCCCGCTGGACGCCGTCGTGACCGAACAGGGCTGGCATGCGCTGCCGGACCGCGCGCGGCACAATACGCACACCTGACCCCACCCCTGATTTGGCACGAGGAGCCCGCATGGCCTACTGGCTGATGAAGTCCGAGCCCGACGAGTTCAGCATCGACGACCTGGAGCGCGTCGGCGTGGAGCCCTGGGACGGCATCCGCAACTACCAGGTGCGCAACATGATGCGCGACGAGATGAAGAAGGGGGATCTCGCCTTCTTCTACCACTCCAACGCCAAGCCACCGGGCATCGTCGGTATCCTGCGCATCGAGAAAGAGGCCTACCCGGACTCCTGCGCCTTCGACCCCGAAGACCCGCACTACGACCCGAAAAGCGACCCGGACAACCCGCGCTGGCTGCGCGTCGACGTCGCCTTCGAGGAAAAATTCGGCGATATCATCACCCTCGACTGGCTGAAGCAGCAGCCGCAGCTCGAGGACTGCCCGCTGGTACGCCGCGGCAACCGCCTGTCGGTCATGCCGATCACCCAGGAGCAGTGGGACTTCATCCTGAGCCATGCCCAGCGCGGGAAATAGCCCCGTGGCCACGCTCTACCACTTCCCGCACGACGCCAAGGCCGACCGCCTTCGCCTGGCCTGTGGCTACAAGGGTGTGGAGCTCGAAACCCGCGCGCTGGACTGGTTCGACGACGAAACCTTCTTCGAACTGGGCGTGGCGCGCCAGTCGCCGATCCTGCAGATGGATGACGGCTCCCTGGCCACCGACACGCTCGCCGCGTTGCGCGACATCGACCGCCTGTTCCCGACCGGCGAGCCGCTGTCCGACGGCGTGATCGCCGAAGACGCCTGGCAGGCCCTGGTGGACTGGCGCGCCAAGGTGGAGATCGTACTGGACCGCCTCTACGCCCCGCTGGCACCGGGCTTTCACGGCATCGGCGAAAGCGCCGATGCCCTGGCCGACTTCAAGGCCCAGGTGCAGCACCGCTTCGGCATGTCGCTGGAGGAACTGGCCAACGACCGCTACGACGGCTACAACCAGCTCGCAAAACTAAGCCACCTGCCAGAGCTGGCCAAGCACCTGGCCGCCAGTCGCTTCTACCTGGGCCACCCGTCCATCGCCGACTGCGTGATCGCCGCCGACCTCTACCCCCTGCAGATGCACGACGGCATCAACCTGCCCGTCGACATGCTCTACTACCTGCGCCGCGTCGAGGAGACCTTCAACACCCCCCTCGACACCCAGTGGCTCGCCCGCTAAAGGCCGTGTGGGAGCGGCCCTGGCCGCGAACCGGCGGTAGGCGCAGGCACCGGCACCGCATTCGCGTGCAGGCACGCTCCCACTGGGCTACTTGCCACAGCGACGAAAGGAGCAGCAACGATCAGGCGGCCGCAAAGCGCCGGATGTGGTTCTCGTCGCGGGATTCGGCCCGGGCCAGATCGAAGTTCGTCTGCATGGTGAGCCAGTGGCGCGCCTCGCCGATGCCGCCGCTCTCGAGGCGCACGGCAAAGTCCGGCGAGATCGCGGCATGTTCGTTCAGGACGCGCGAGACCGCGTTGCGGGACATCCCCAGATGCTGTGCAAACTCCGTCACCGAAAGGCCCAGCCCGGGCAGCACACGGCGGCGCAGGATCCGCCCTGGGTGGGGCGGGTTCCGCATCGCCGCGTGTTCCTGAGGGTCAATGGTAGTCTTCATAATCCACCTGGTCCGCATCGTCGCCACTGAACGTGAAGGTGACAACCCAGTTGCCATTCACATGCACCGAGAAAAAGCCCGCGCGATCCCCACGTAGCGGATGAAAATCCAATCCCGGCAGATCCAGCTGTCCGGGATGGGTCGCCGCATCCAGCAGCGCGAGAATATCTTCCAGGTCTTCCACATGGTCCGCCGGCAACCCACGGCGGTCGCCCTTCACGTAAAGCCGTTTGAGCCCCTTGTGACGAATCTTCCTGATCATCGGCCTTCCTTGGCACACGACTAAAATGTAATCTGTAACGTTACAGTGGTCAACTCAATCCACTGACACGAGCCTCAGCCGAAGCGGTAGTGCTTGCGGATGTCGCGGTGTATCTCCCAGGTGCAGCCCATACCCTCGGGGAAGGTCACCAGATCGCCCTCGCCCACGGTGACGGGCTCGCCACCGTCGTCCGGGGTCACCGTCACCTGACCCTCCAGGATGTAGCAGACCTCGCGCTCGTCGTAGTGCCAGGGGAAGGTCGAAACCTCCTTCTCCCACACCGGCCAGTCGAACACCCCCAGACGCTCCAGATGGTCCTGCTCCGGCCGATGGATCACTTCGATGGACATGACGGTCTCCTTGTCGGAATCAGCCGTCATCTTAACGAGCCCGATCACCCGAACGCAGCCAGCGCACCAGCAGCAACCCGAAGGTGAGCACACCCAGCGCGGCCGGCAGGTATTCCAGCCAGAGGCCCAGCTCCCAGGCGATGAATCCGGTGACCAGCGCCCACAGGAGCGGGATGATGGCCAGCACCAGCGGGGGCCGCGGGCGGGCGAGCAGCAGGAGCCCGAGCGTCAGCAGCATGGTCGGACCGGGCGCGACGCCGACGTACTGCAACTGGGCCCAGGGTGCACCGGTCAGCGCGAGATCGAGCAATGGATAGCCGGCCAGCGCGGAGACGATCATCAAGACCGCGCCGCTGCCCGCCAGCCCGCCGGGCCAGCCGAAGCGGGCCTGGCCCATCAGGGTCAGCGCGAACAGCAGCATCAGGCCCTGGGCGACGAAGACCCCGGCCAGCCATTCAGAGGCGAAGTGGAAG
This sequence comes from Thioalkalivibrio sp. ALE31, assembly GCF_000377405.1. Lineage (GTDB taxonomy): Bacteria > Pseudomonadota > Gammaproteobacteria > Ectothiorhodospirales > Ectothiorhodospiraceae > Thioalkalivibrio. The sequence continues at coordinate 8,446 of NZ_KB905028.1, forward strand.
GGTGCGAGCGAGCCGCCGAAGAAGACCACTCCGGTCCAGATCCACAGCACGCCCAGCATCAGGCCCAAGACACGGGCCGCCCCGCGCCAGCCCGTGAACGCGAGCGCGACGGCCACCAGCGCGAGCAGGGCACCGACCGCGTGCAGCGGCCAGATGGCGGTGTTGTACTGGCCCAGGATGGCCAGCCAGGTGGCGCTATCGAACGGCAGCATCTATCTACCCCGTATCCATGGGTTGAAAGTCATTACTGTAGGAGGCCAGCCCTCTGGCCGATTCGGAGTGCGACTAGACTCGTCGGCCAGAGGGCTGGCCTCCTACAGGTCGCCGACGTAGGCAACCATGCGGCTGCGCATATCGGCATCCGGAAGCGGGCCGTACAGCGCGCCCATGTTCTCCTCCATGTGCGCCACGACCGAGGTCGCCGGGATCGCGCAGGTCACGTCCGGATGCGAGACGATGAACTTGAGCAGGAACTGCGGCCAGTTCGCGCATTCGATCTCCGCCGCCCAGTCCGGCAGAGGATGACCCTCGAACTGATTGATCAGCGCCTTGCGCCGGAACGGCCGGTTGGCGATCACCGCCACCCCGTGTTCGCGCGCCAGCGGCAGCAGACGCTGCTCCGCCTCGCGGTCGAGGATGTTGTAGGTCAGCTGCACGAAGTCCAGATCCTCGCGCCGCAGGATACGCTCCAGCTCGTCGTGGCGGCGTCCGTGCGAGGTGGTCACGCCAATGTAGCGCAGCTCCCCCGCCTCGCGACGCTCCCGCAGCGTCTCCAGGTGGGCCTCCCAGTTCTGCAGGTTGTGCACCTGCTGCAGGTCGAGCGTATCGACGCCCCACAGTTCCCGGGATTTCGCGTGCTGCTCGCGCCCGGTAGCGGTGCTGCGCGTCCAGACCTTGGTGGCCGCGAAGGCACCTTCCGGATGCCCCAGCTCGCGCAGACCGTGCCCCACCACCGCCTCGGCGCGGCCGTACATCGGGGAGGAGTCGATCATTCCGCCGCCGCGACGGATGAAGGTGTCGAGGATGCGCGTGCGCACCGCCAGCGCATCCGGGTCCTCCGGCACGTTGAAGGTGATCCAGGTCCCCATGCCGATCACCGGGATCTTCTCCCCGGTGGACGGAATCACCTTACGCTGCGGTTCACGGTCTTCGGAGGCACCCGCGACGACCGGCCAGCCCGCCCCGACCACCAGGGCAGAGCCGGCCATCCAGCGCAGGAAGGATCGGCGCGAACGCCGTGTGGACGTTGGTTTCATGGCCCGGATCAACGCAGGGGGTTCAATTCGTGGGCCATTCGCCCGGGCCACAAGTTCCCTACGCAGCCGCCCGCAGATGCCGGGTAAGCGCCGAGACCAGCGGCTTCATGAAGTAACGGCCTTCGGGGACCACCGCGGGGGAAATGCCGTGGGTGCGCAGTTCCTCGGCCACCACCGGGCCAATCGCGGCGACCACGGTTCCCTCCAGCGCCGCCCGCAACGCATCGTGACGATCATCGGCCCGGGCAACCGCCAGCAGGCGCCGCACCTGGGCCTGGCTGGTGAAGGCGATCGCATCGACCTCCCCCGCGATCAGGGCCTCGATCAGCCCGGTCACGCACCCGGTCTCGGCGGCGTCCGCATAGCGGTAGGGCCAGACCGGGAAGACCTCGGCGCCCGACTGCTCCAGGAACTCGAGCAGGCGGCGGTTGGGTTCAGCGCCGTAGAGCTGCACCCCGATACGCTGGCCGGCCAGATGCTGCCCGGCCCGATCCTGTCCGGCCCAATCCTGTCCGGAAAGGGTTTCGATGATGCCCTCGGTCGTCGGTGTGGCCGCAATCGCATCCGGCCGCACGCCGAAGGGCTTCATTGCCCGCCCCGGCTTGGGGCCGCGCACCAGGGTCGGCGTCCGCGCCACGGCCGCCAGCCAGGCGTCCTCGCGTTCGGCACTCCGGGCAAAACCGGTCAGGCGGGTGAAGCCCTCGCCGGTCAGAAAGATCAGGCGGTCGAACGGCGCCTCGATCGCCCTGTGCAGCCAGGCCTCGATCGCCGTGCGGTCGGGGCTGTCGTGGATCGCGATCAGGGGACAGCGCCAGACCTCGGCCCCGCGCCGCTCCAGCAGACCGGCGAAGACCTCCAGCGCCCGGCTCTCCGGCAAGGCCACCCGGCGACCCGCGAGGGCGCCGGCCGCCGCCTCCGGCAGGACGGATGCGGCCGTCACGCCGCGCTCGCCGCCGCGGCCCGCGGCCCCGGCCCCGACATCGGCATCGGCATCGGCTGCGGGAACACCGTGGAGGCCCCGACATCCGGCTGGAACCAGGCCAGACGCGCGTGGCAGGCCGCCACCTCGCCGATCACGATCAGGCTGGGCGAACCCACCTGCTCGCGCTCGGCACGCGCGGCCAGGGTATCCAGCGTGCCGCTGACCACGCGCTGGCGGGCGGTGGTGCCGTTCTCGATGATCGCCGCCGGGGTCTGCCCGGCGTGGCCGGCACCCTTCAGCCCCCGGCAGATCTCGCCCACGCCCTTGCGGCCCATGTAGAACACCAAGGTCTCGCGGGTACTGGTCAGCTGCGACCAGTCCACATCCAGCCGCCCTTCGCGGGTATGGCCGGTGATGAATCGCACCGACTGGGCATGGTCGCGGTGGGTCAGCGGTATGCCCGCATAGGCGGCACAGCCGCTGGCCGCGGTAATGCCGGGGACGACCTGGTAGGCCACGCCGTCGCGCGCCAGCACGTCCAGCTCCTCGCCGCCCCGGCCGAACACAAACGGGTCGCCGCCCTTCAGCCGCGCCACGCGCTTGCCTTCGCGCGCCAGCCGGGAGAGCAGCGCGCTGATCTCCTCCTGCGGCACGCAGTGGTGGTCGCGCTCCTTGCCGACATAGAAGCGCTCGGCCTCGCGCCGGGCCAGGTTCACCACCTCGGACGACACCAGCCGGTCGTAGACGACCACATCCGCCTGCTGCAGCAGGCGCAGCGCGCGAAAGGTCAGCAGGTCGGGATCGCCCGGCCCGGCGCCGATCAGGTAGACCTCGCCCGGCGTACTAGCCGCCGCGTCGGCCAGTTCCTGTTCCAGGCGCGCCTCGGCCGCGTCCATGCGACCGGCCAGGGCGAGCTCGGTGGCCGGCCCGGCAAAGGCCCGTTCCCAGAAGGCGCGCCGGGCGTTCACATGGTCGAAACGGGCGCGCACCCGGTCGCGCAGCCGCCCGGCGAGATCGGCCAGCCGGCCATAGCCGGCCGGGATCAGGCTCTCGATCTTCGCGCGCAGCAGGCGCACCAGCACCGGGGCGCGGCCACCGGAGCCGATCGCGATGGTCAGCGGCCCGCGCTCCACGATGGCCGGCAGAATGAAGCTGCACAGCTCGGGCTGGTCGGCGACGTTCACCGGGATCGAGCGCGCGATGCAGTCCTCCGAGACCTGGCGGTTGACCGCCGCGTCGTCGGTGGCGGCGATCACGATCGCCACCCCCGCCAGGCATTCGGTGTCATAGACCCCCGAATCGCGGCTGATCGACCCCGGTTGTTCGCGCAGCAGGCGCTCGGCGGCCTCGCTGTACGCCGGGGAGCGCAGGCGCACCCGCGCCCCGGCCTCCAGCAGCAGCGCCGCCTTGCGCGTGGCCACCGGACCAGCCCCTACGACCAGGGCCTCGCGGCCGTGCAACTGCATATAAATCGGCAGGTGTTCCATGCTTATCCCTCCCGCGCCACGGGGTTCGTGGGCACCTCGGCTTCTTCATTCAACAGGGTCTGGATCTCGGGTCGGCAGGAGCCACAGTTGGTCCCCGCCTCGAGGGACGCACCCACGGCCTCGCAGGTGGCCAGCCCCTGCTCGCGGATCGCGGCTCGGATTCGCGTCTCGTCCACGCCGAAGCAGGCACACACCATGCGCCCGCGCGCGACCTGCCCGTTCGGCGGTCGCCCGGTCAGGAGCGCCATGCGCTCGGTATCGCTGATGGTCTCGGCCGCGAACAGGCCCGCCAGCCACTCGCGCTCGGGCAGGCCCCGGTCGGGACCCGCGAACAGCACGCAGGCGAGCCGGCCCTCGTGGATCCGCGCGGCGCGGTAGCGGCCCCCGGCGGGATCGGCGAACTCCAGCCATTCCCCCGGCCCGTCCAGGCGTTCGCGCCACGCATCCATCGTGGGCGGTGCGCCCCGCCCGGCCAGTTCGATGCGCAGGTGCCGGGGACCACGGGCGGTGACCGCATAGTCGGCTGCGGGCGCAGCGACCGGCTCGCGGCTCAGCACGAAGCCGTGCCAGTCCAGCGCCGCCGGGCACACGGCCACAGCCGTGTGCTTGAACGCCGGCTGACCGGAGACCGGGTCGACATGCGCGGGCACCAGCGCATCGACCCGGGCGAGCCGCGCGATCGGCCGGCTCCAGTGCATGGGCACGAACACGCTGCCCGGGCGCTGCTCGCGGCGGGTCTGCACCCGCGCCAGCAGGCGTCCGTGGCGACTGGTCACCTCGGCGAGATCGCCGGCCTGGACCCGGAACAGCCCGGCATCCACCGGATGGATCTCGACGAACGGCTCCGGCTGATGCGCACTCAAGCGCGGGGTGCATCCCGTACGGGTCATGCTGTGCCACTGGTCGCGGATGCGGCCGGTGTTCAGGCGCAGCGGATAGTCGGCAGCGACGGGGTCGGTCGGGGCCTGCGGAGTCACGGCCGCGAGCCGCGCCCGGCCATTGGCGGTGAAGAAACGGCCATCGGCATAGAGGTGTTCGGCACCGGTCCGGCTCCCCGCCGGCAGCGGCCACTGCACCGGCTCCAGGGCCTCGTACTCGGCGTCGGACAGCCTGGCCAGTGCGCCGATGTCGAAGTCGCGCGTGCCGTGGTTCTCGAAGGCGGACAGCGCCGCATGCTCGCGGAAGATCTCGCCCGGATGGGTATAGGGAAAGGCGTCGGCGAAACCCAGCCGCTGCGCGACTCGGGCCAGCGCCCACCAGTCGTGGCGGGCCTCGCCCGGGGGCGCCCGGAACGGGCGCTGGCGCGAGATGCGGCGCTCGGAGTTGGTTACCGTGCCGTCCTTCTCGCCCCAGGTGGTCGCCGGCAGCAGGACGTCGGCCACCCGCGTGGTCTCGGTCTCGCGCACGCAGTCGGAGACCACGACCAGCGGGCATTCGGCCAGGGCCTGCTCGAAGCGCGCGGCCTCGGGCAGGCTGAACAGCGGATTGGTGCCGATGATCCAGACCGCCTTCACCTGCCCCGACTCGACCGCGCGGAACAGGTCCAGCGCCTTAAGCCCCGGCTGGCGCGCGAGGTTCGGTGCGCCCCAGAAACGTCCGACCCGGTCCAGGGCCGCGTCGTCGAAGCCCATATGGGCGGCCAGCTGGCTGGCCAGTCCGCCGACCTCGCGCCCGCCCATCGCGTTCGGCTGGCCGGTCAGCGAGAACGGGCCCATGCCCGGGCGCCCGATGCGGCCGGTGGCCAGGTGGACGTTGAGAATCGTCCCGGCCTTGTCCACGCCGCTGTCGGACTGGTTGATGCCCTGGCAGAAGGCGGTCACGGTGCGTTCGGTACGGGCAAACCACTGGAAGAACGTTGCCACGGCCTCCGGCTCCAGTTCGCAGGCCTCGGCGGTCGCGGCGATCGACGGGCTGGAGGCCCGCGCGGCCGCCAGGGCGTCGGCAAAGCCGTCGACATGCCGCTCCAGAAAGCCGGGGTCCAGCGCATCCTCCCGGCGCAGATGGTCCAGCAGGCCATTGAACAGCCAGGCATCCGTGCCCGGCGCCAGCGGCAGGTGCAGGTCGGCCGCCTGGGCGGTGGCCGTGCGCCGCGGGTCGATCACCACCAGTTTCATCTCCGGGCGCGCCGCGCGGGCGGCCTGCAGGCGCTGGAACAGGACCGGGTGGGCCCAGGCCATGTTGGAGCCCGTCACCACGACCAGATCGGCCTGCTCGAGGTCGGTATAGCTCCCCGGCACGCCATCCACCCCGAAGGCGCGGGTATGGGCGGCCACGGCCGTGGACATGCAGAGCCGGGAGTTGGTGTCGATATTGGCCGAGCCGACGAAGCCCTTCATCAGCTTGTTGGCGACGTAGTAGTCCTCGGTCAGGATCTGCCCGGAGACGTACAGGGCGACCGCATCCGGCCCGTATGCCGCGATGGTCTCGCGAAAGCCGTCCGCCACATGATCCAGCGCGGTCTCCCAGTCGACGCGCCGCCCGCCGATCTCCGGGTGCAGCAGCCGGCCCTCGTCATCGAGGGTCTCCGCCAGTGCCGCGCCCTTGGAGCACAGGCGACCGGCATTCGCCGGATGGGCGAGGTCGCCGCGCACCGCGACCGGAAACTCGCCTTCCGGCGTCGCGGTCACCTCCACGCCGCAGCCCACCCCGCAATAGGGGCAGGTCGTGCGGGTCACCGACTCAGCCGTGGCCATCTCAGCCCGCCTCGCGGCAGGCGACCGGCACTGCCGAGGGATCGTCCGCGGAATTGGCCGTGGCGCCGGAGAGATCCAGCCACACCTGACCGTCGGTCACCCGGATCGGGAAGGCATGGGTGCAGCCACTGTCCGCCCCGGTGGCCTCGCCGGACTGCAGGTCGATCACCCAGTTGTGCAGCGGGCAGGTCACGCGCTCGCCGTGGACGATGCCCTGCGACAGCGGCCCGCCCTTGTGCGGGCACTGGTCGCGCAGGGCAAACACGCGGTCATCCGCGGTGCGGAACACGGCGATGTCGCCGTTCGGGCCCGCCACCACGCGCGCACCCAGCGGCGGGATGTCCTCGAGCGGACAGATCGCGAGCCAGCTCATGCCGACACCCCCTGGCGCGGGGCCGCGTCCACCGGCGTGATCGGGATGAACTCGTGCGCCGCATGCCCGGCGGCCCGCTCGGCCCAGGGGTCCACCTGCGCCACCTCCTGCGACTCCAGGAAGCGGGCGTACAGCGCGGCGCGGTTCTCGGCGTCGTCCACCAGGCGTTCCTTCACGCGGGTCAGCCCGACGCGCTCGATCCACGGGGCGGTGCGCTCCAGGTAGCGCGCGTCTTCGCGATAGAACTGCATGAAGGCCCCTGCGTATTCGAGCACCTCGGTCTCGGTTTCCACCTTGCAGAGGAAGTCGGTGGCGCGGACCTTCACCCCGCCGTTGCCGCCCACGTGCAGCTCGTAGCCCGAGTCCACGCAGACCACGCCCAGGTCCTTGATCGTCGCCTCGGCGCAGTTACGCGGACAGCCGGAGACCGCCATCTTGAACTTGTGCGGGGTCCAGGAGCCCCAGGTCATCCGTTCCAGCTGGATGCCGAGCCCGGTCGAGTCCTGGGTGCCGAAGCGGCACCACTCGGAACCGACACAGGTCTTCACCGTGCGCAGGGCCTTGCCGTAGGCATGGCCGGAGACAAACCCGGCCGCGCCAAGATCGCGCCACATCGCCGGCAGATCGGGCTTCTTCACCCCCAAAAGGTCGATGCGCTGGCCACCGGTGAACTTGACCGTGGGCACCTGGTAGCGCTCGGCCACCTCGGCGATCGCGCGCAGCTCGGCCGGCGTGGTCACTCCGCCCCAGATGCGCGGCACGACGGAATAGGTGCCGTCCTTCTGGATGTTGCCGTGGGCACGCTCGTTGATGAAGCGCGACTGGGCGTCGTCCTGGTAGTCCTTCGGCCAGGCCGCCAGCAGGTAGTAGTTGAGCGCCGGGCGGCAGACATGGCAGCCGTTCGGGGTCTTCCAGTCGAGGGCCTCGAACACCGCGTCCATGGTCTTCAGCCCGTCGCGGCTGATCGCCGCGCGCACCTCGTCGTGGCTGTGGTCGGTGCAGGCGCAGACCGGCTTTTTCGCCGGGGCGTCGGAGTAGTCGCCGCCCAGCGTGGTGGCGAGCACGGACTCCACCAGCCCGGTGCAGGAGCCACAGGAGTTCGACGCCTTGGTGTGGGCGCGCACGTCCTCCAGCGTGAACAGCTTGTGCTCGCTGATTGCCTGGACGATCTCGCCCTTGCACACGCCGTTGCAGCCGCAGATCTCGGCCTCGTCGGGCATCGCCGCGACCCGCGAGGCCTCGTCGCCGTGGCCGGAGTCACCGATATGCGCCTGGCCGAACAGCAGGTTCTCGCGGATGTCGGCCACCGGCGTGGCATCGCGCATCAGCTGGAAGTACCAGGAGCCGTCCAGGGTATCGCCGTACAGCACCGCCCCCTGGATCCGGTTGTCCTTCAGCACCAGGCGCTTGTAGACGCCGCGCGCGGCATCCTTGAACACCAGGTCCTCGGTGGTCTCGTCGCCGGTGAAGTCGCCGGCAGAGAACAGGTCGATCCCGGTCACCTTCAGCTTGGTGGAGGTCATCGAGCCCTCGTAACGCCCGATGCCGTACTCGGCCAGGTGGTTGGCGCAGACCTTCGCCTGCTCCCACAGGGGCGCGACCAGGCCGTAGGTGGCGCCGCGGTGCTGCACGCACTCGCCGACCGCATAGATCGACGGGTCATAGGTCTGCATGGTGTCGTTCACCACCACGCCGCGCTCGCAGTGCAGCCCGGCGGACTCGGCCAGCGCGGTGTTCGGGCGGATGCCGACCGCCATCACCACCAGATCGGCATCGACCTCGCTGCCGTCGGTGAAGCGCACGCCGGTGACGCGGTCCTCGCCCAGGATCGTCTCGGTCTGGTGCGCCATGCGAAAACGCATGCCGCGCTGCTCCAGCGAGCCGCGCAGCATCCCGGCGGCCTCGGCATCCAACTGGCGCTCCATCAGGTGATCCATCAGGTGCACCACGGTGACCTCCATGCCCTGGCGCATCAGACCGTTGGCGGCCTCCAGGCCTAGCAGGCCACCGCCGATCACCACCGCATGCCGGTGTGCGCGACTGGCCGCGAGCATCGCGTCCACGTCGTGGATATCGCGGAAGGCGACCACGCCCTCGAGTTCGTGCCCCGGCACCGGGATCATCACCGGGTCGGAGCCGGTCGCCAGCAGCAGGCGGTCATAGGGCGCCTCGGTGCCGTCCTCGGCGATCACCCGCCGGTTTACGCGGTCGATCCGCTCAATGCGCTTGCCCTTGTGCAGGGTGATGCCGCGTTCGGCATACCAGGCATCGTCGTTCAGCATGATCTCGTCGACGGTCTTCTCCGAGGCCAGTACCGGCGAGAGCATGATGCGGTTGTAGTTGCCCCAGGGCTCGGCACCGAACACGGTGATGTCGTACATGTCCGGCTTGAGCTTCAAAAGCTCCTCGACCGTGCGCATTCCGGCCATGCCGTTGCCGATCAGGACCAGCCGCGGCTTGTCGTTCGCGGTATCCATCACGCGGCCTCCGACTCGGGGTTCTTGTGGCGCTCGTGGAGAAAGCGCAGCACCTCGGCCCGGTAGTGGTTGTAATCGGCGTTGTCGGCCATCGCCAGGCGCTCGCGCGGCTTCGGCAGGTCGATCTCCAGAATCTCGCCGATGGTCGCCGCCGGGCCGTTGGTCATCATCACGATGCGGTTGGACAGCAACACCGCCTCGTCCACGTCGTGAGTGACCATCAGCACGGTATTGCCCAGCTCCGACTGGATGCGCATCACCTCGTCCTGCAGGTGCGCCCGGGTCAGCGCGTCAAGCGCGCCAAAGGGTTCGTCCATCAGCAGGACCTTCGGCTCCATCGCCAGCGCCCGGGCGATGCCCACGCGCTGCTTCATGCCGCCGGAGATCTCGTCCGGGCGCTTGTCCAGCGCGTGGCTCATGCCGACCATATCCAGCGTCTGCAGGATCCACTCGCGGCGTTCGGCGGCGGACTTGGTGCCCTTGAAGGTCTTGTCCACCGCCAGCGCCACGTTGTCGCGCACGGTCAGCCAGGGCAGCAGGGAGTGGTTCTGGAACACGACACTGCGATCCGGACCCGGCTTGCTGACCTCCTTGCCATCCAGGATCACCGCGCCGGTGCTGGTCTCCAGCAGCCCGGCGACGATGTTGAGCACCGTCGACTTGCCGCAGCCGGAGTGGCCGATGATGGAGATGAACTCGCCGCGGTCCACGTGCAGGTCGACGTCGCGCAGCACCTCGCTGGCCGTCGGGCCTTCGCCAAAGGTCTTGTGGACGTGTTCGATGGAGAGATAGCTGGTCATGATGATTCTCCTTTGAGGGGGCCGGCTCAGCCGGCCTGCGTGCCGCGGGTGACCCAGTTGCCGACGATCGCGACCAGACGGTCGAGGAAGAACCCGACCAGGCCGACGTAGACCAGGGCCAGCACGATGTCGCTGAGCATGGAGGCGTTCCAGGCATCCCAGATGAAGAAGCCGATGCCGACCCCGCCGATCAACATCTCGGCGGCAACGATCGCCAGCCAGGCGAGGCCGATGCCGATGCGCAGACCGGAGAAGACATACGGCGCGGCGGCCGGGAGCATGATCTTGGTGAAGTACTCGAAGCCGTTCAGACGCAGCACGCGGGCCACGTTCACGTAGTCCTGCGAGATGTTCCGGATGCCGACCGAGGTGTTGATGATGATCGGCCAGATCGCGGTGATGAAGATCACGAAGATGGCCGACGGGTTGCTGGCCTGGAAGGCAGCCAGGGAGATCGGCAGCCAGGCCAACGGCGGTACAGTGCGCAGCACCTGGAACAGCGGGTCCAGCCCGCGCATCGCCCAGGTGGACTGGCCGACCAGCACGCCGAGACCGATCCCGGCGACCACCGCCAGGGCGTAGCCGTAGGCCACACGTTCCAGGCTGGCGAGCAGCTGCCAGGCCATACCCACGTCGTTGCCGCCGTAGTCATAGAACGGATTGACGATCAGTTCCCAGGTGTCGGAGATCACCTGACTCGGGCCGGGCAGTACGGCTCCCTGGGAGGACGTCATCATTTCCCACAGAAACAAAAAAATCGCGGTCACGATCACCGGGGGCAGCACCACGGTGGCCGCGTGGCGCATACGCCGGCCCCAGAGCCCGGGGTCGGGCGGCGGGGCACCGCCGGAACGGGCCGGCGGCGGGGCCGAGCGGGCCACCGGGGCCGTGGAGGTCTCCGCGGCCGCCGGACGTTCGCGCCCGGCGCCGAAGGTCATGTTGCGATCGAGAATGGCACTCATCATCGAATCCTCTTGAATCGTCTGTGCAGGTGTCGGCGGGCCGCCGCGTCAGGACGCGATCGCCTTGATCTCCAGGCTGTCGAGGTAGGCCTGCGGGTCTTCCGGGTCGAAGACCTTGCCGTCGAAGAACGTTTCCTGGCCGCGCGAGGTGGATTCGGGGATGTCGGCCGAATCGATGCCAAGCGTGTCGGCCGCCTCGCGCCAGATATCCTCGCGGTTGACCTCGTCTACCAGGGCCTGCATGTCGAGATCCGGCGGCAGGTAACCCCAGCGGATGTCCTCGGTAAGGAACCACAGGTCGTGGCTCTTGAAGGGATAGGAGGCCTGGTCCTTCCAGTAGCGCATCTGGTCGGGGTGGTCCTCGACCACGCGGCCGGTGCCGTAGTCGAAGTTCCCCTGCATGCGATCGATGATGTCGGCGTACGGGGCGTGGATGTAGCGCCGGCGCGAACAGATCTCGGCGACCTCTTCCTTGTTCGCCGGATCCTCGCAGTACATCTGCGCCTCCATTACCGCCATTGTCAGGGCGCGGGCCGCATTCGGATTGGCTTCCACCCAGTCCGCGCGCATCCCCAGCGCCTTTTCCGGGTGGTTGTGCCAGAGCTCGCCGGTGGTGTTCGCGGTGTAGCCGATGCCCTGGTTGATCAGCTGCATGTTCCAGGGCTCGCAGACACAGAAGGTGTCCATGGAACCGACGCGCATGTTGGCGACCATCTGCGCCGGCGGGACGACGATGGTGGCGATGTCGCGATCCGGGTCGATCCCACCGGCGGCCATCCAGTAGCGGATCCACAGGTCATGGGTCCCGCCGGGAAAGGTCATCGCCGCGCGGATGTCGTCACCGCCGGCGGCCTTCTCGGCGAGCGCGCCCTTGAACTCGGTCGTGTCGGTCCCGACCTTCAGGTCCGCGTACTCGTCGCCCACCGAGATGCACTGCCCGGCCAGGTTCAGCCGCGCGAGGATCGTCATCGGCGTGCCACGGCGGTGGATCAGGTAGGGCATCGGCGTCAGGATGTGCGAGCCGTCGATACCGCCGCGGCGCGAGCCCAGTTCCAGGTTGTCGCGCACCGTGCCCCAGGAGGACTGCTTCAGCACCTGCACGTCGGGCATGCCATGGGCGGCGAAGAAGCCCTTCTCCAACGCGACGAACAGCGGCGCGGCGTCGGTCAGGGCAATAAAGCCCAGCTTCGCCTCGGTCGTCTCCGGCTTGCCGTTGCCGGCCTTCGCATAGCCCCACGGCGCGGCCCCGGAAACACCCAGCGCGGTCGCGCCGATCCCGGCGGCCATGCCGCCCAGGAAACGCCGGCGCGACAGGCCGGAGGTCTTTTTCGTGTCATTCGTGTGATCGGTCATTGCGGGTTCACTCCCCTTGTCAGCAAACACATCCCAAAAACGAAAAAAGGCGTCACATCAGCCCGGCCGCGTTTGCAGCCGGGTGATGGACGCCTTTGTCCAGTCCCTTGGGAGGCCCGGTCGTCGGGTCTCCCTGTTGTCAGGCGACGAACCGCCGTTGGCTCGTCTTGCCGATACTCCTGCAGGAGGTGTGCCAATTAGCCGTTGCTAATCGACCCCGCCAGAAACAATCGCGCCATGGCGCGGGAAAATCGGATGGTTCGCCGTATGGAGTCGAACGCTTTCGGAAAACCCGGCGTCCGGGAGACGATCCGCAAGGCACCATACTGGGGCGCGCTTGCGGTGCAGATGAACCGCGCTGGTGCACAACCTGTAGGATCCGCCCTGGCGGCGAAGCCCCTGCCAGTGTCCGCCACTGGCAGGGGCTTCGCGGGCAAGCCCGCTCCCACAGAGGCGCCGCCCACCGGCATCCGTTTCCCGGAGAATGGGCTACAGGCCGCCCTTGCCCAGCAGGTCGGACATCGCGACGGTCGCCTCGGCGACCTCGGCGAGGCGCCGGTTCTGGTTCATCGCCGTCTGGCGCAGGAGCTTGTAGGCCTGATCCTCGCTGAGGCCGCGGTGCTGGATCAGCAGCGCCTTGGCACGCTCGATGGTCTTGCGCTCGGCCAGGGCCTGGCGTGCCGCATGCAGCTCGTCCTCCACCGACTGCAGCCGGGCCGCCTGGCGCTGCACCAGGTCCATCACCGAGTGCCCGACAATGGGTACGTTGAGTGCGGCATCGCCCTCCTCCTGCGCGGGCTCCAGGCCCTCCGGCGCCCCAAAGAACACCGCATACGGCACGCTGTCGCGCAGCTCCGACTCGGCGAGCTGCGCGACCCGGTCACGCACCGCGCCGAGGTCCGCGCGATCCGCCGTGATGCGTGCCGAGCAGCACTCGTTCAGGTGCATCTCCAGCAGATCCTCGATCTCCTTCATCGCGTCGATGCGCGCGGTGGTACAGGCAAACCATTCCTCGGCCCGGGCGGGGTCGTGGTGCCCGGAAGCCTCGGTACAGGCCCGACGGCGAAGGCGCTCGATGTCGGCGGCGAAGGCCGCCGTCTGCAGCTCGCGCCAGGCGGCACAGGCCGCCGGTGCCGCGAACTCGGAGAAGATGCGGAACGCCCGTTCCTGGGCATCGATCCGATGGACCAGCGCCTGGCGCAGTTCGGGCTCGAAGTTCGCGGCGCCAAACCCGGCGGCCCCGATCGCGCGCTCCTGCCCTGCCAGTTCCTTGCCCTGCATGAAGTTCAGCAGGGCCACCAGGGCCCGCGAGACCTCGGGATCGGTCGCCGAATCCGCAGCCTCGAACACCAGGGCCATCAGGGCGCGAATCAGCTCGCTGAAGCCGCGGGTCGAGTCCATCGGGCTCAGGGTCAGCTCCAGGACCTCCTCGCGCAGGCTGCCCAGGCCGGACAGGCCATGCAGCGCCAGCGCCATGCGCCCCAGCAGCCGACTGCGGCCATGGGCGCAGGCGTCCGGGGCCAGCCAGCCATCCAGGTGCTCGCGGAACGCGGCCGCGGCGGCGTCCGATTCGGCCCGGTACTGCTCCAGTTCGCGGGTATAGCGCTGGCCGCCGGACCCGATCCAGAGGCTGGAGGCCCCGCGCTCGCGCTGCAGGGCATGCACCAGCGCGCGGATGCGCCCGACCAGCTGCACCGCCTCCAGCAGGCGCTCCAGGCTCACCACCTCGCACTTGCGCGAGGCGACCAGGAAATCGCCAATGGACTCTTCGAGGGAAAAATTCGGGGATGTGTTCTGGGTCATGCTCGTCGTCCGTGAATCACTCCCGGAACAAACAAGCATGCGATGTGCCAGTTCGACCGACTGACAGCGGGGGTACAAACAAAAACGGGCGGGGCATCACGCCCCGCCCGCGGAACGGCACGGCCGATCAGAAGCTCATGGAGCGGTCGAACTCGGCGACGGCCTGGACGTAGTGGCCCATGCCGGCCATCTCGGCGTTCGGCAGGAAGTTGTGCTCGCCGACGTCGCGACCCTTGGCGCAGGCCTCGCAGGCCCAGAACGGGACGCCTTCACTCACCAGCGAATCCACGATGTCCTTCATTGCCGGCATGTTGTGGCCAACGATCTTGTCGTACACGTTGCGGTTGGCGATGTTCACGGCCTCGCCCTGCAGCCAGACGGTCACATCGTGGCCCTGCTGCTTGGCCACATTGGCGGCGATCATGCCAAGCGTGGCGCGGGTCGGGTCGTCGGTACCGGCGGTGACGGCAACAATAAAGCGCATGGGAGTCTCCCGGGGTTGAAAAGGTGCGAAAACGGTAGCGGCCGGTGATCGCGGCGTCGATTTCCCACAAGCGGCGGGGAAACACTCGGGTCAGGGGGTGCCGCGGGCCGTGACGCTGTTGCGGTAGAGCTTGAAGGCCATCAACAGCCACGGTGTGGCGTGGAGGACCAGGTCAAGAATGTCCGGTAGCCGCGTCAGCTCACCGGCGAACAGCCAGCGCAGTTTCTCCGCGACATGCGGCTCGGGGATCCAGGGGGCCAGGCCGACGGTCGCAACCAGCAGTGCGAACAGCCAAAGGGGGGCCCGATCGACCCAGTAAAGGAAGCGTTTCATCGCGCGCATGCTACCCAAGCCTCGTCAGCGCCGCAGCCCGGAGCCGCGATCGTCCTTGCCCGCGCGGACCGGGATGACTAGAATCCGGCCAGCTTCAGGGGAGTAGCGACCCGGGTGGCCTGGCCTCACCGGGGTCTGCATCAACAGATTCGATCCTCCGCCCGGAGGACCGTGGTGCAGACAGCCCCGCCGCCGATGCGGCACCGGGCCCCGCGAGACCTGTGGCATGGCGCCCCGATCCGTGGCCGGGTGGGTGGTGCGATGTCACATGTCTTGCCCACCCACCCGGCCCGGAAGACCGTCATGGAAGCCCTGCTCGTCTCTACCGTCATCGTCGCCATCGCCGAGATGGGCGACAAGACCCAGCTCCTCGCCCTGCTCCTGATCTGCCGCTACCAGCAGACCTGGCCCATCATCTGGGGCATCGTGGTGGCCACGCTGGCCAATCACTTCCTGGCCGCGCTGGCGGGCGTGTGGATCGGCGCCAGCATCCCGGAGGACTGGCTGCGCTGGGGCCTGGGGATCGGGTTCATCGTGATGGCCGCCTGGGTACTGGTCCCGGATGGCGAGGACGAGCTGCCGGCCGCGTCGAAGCACGGTGTGTTCTGGACCACCACGGTGCTGTTCTTCCTGGTCGAGATGGGCGACAAGACCCAGGTCGCCACTGGCGCGCTGGCCGCGACCTTCGACAGCCTGATCCTGGTCGTGATCGGCTCGACCATCGGCATGGTGCTCGCGAATGCCCCGGTGGTGTGGCTGGGCCAGCGCTTCGCCTGCCACCTGCCCCTGCGGCTGTTACGCGCGCTCGCCGCCCTGCTGTTCCTCGCCCTGGGCATCGGGGTCCTGCTCGCCTGGGTCTGAGGAAGATACTGAGGTCAGCGGCGCCTCGGTGTGCAGTGTCTTCTGGCCCAGCCAGATGCGGCGCACCAGACGCGGCAGCAACAACAGAAGCGCCAGCACCGCGAGCAGGGCCAGCCCCAGCTGGACCCCGCTGTCGGCGCCACTGGCCATCTCCCGGGTGGCGTGCCCCAGCCAGGCATAGGCGAACAGGCTGGGGATCAGGGCGACCATGGTGGTCAGCGCGAAGACCGGCAGCGGCAGCCGGACCAGTCCCAGGGCGTAGTTCGTCGGCGCGAACGGAAACACCGGCACCAGGCGGGTCAGGGCCACGACCCGCCAGCCCTCGGCCTCCACATCCGCCCGCAGCCGCGTGCTGCGCGGCCCCATGCGCGGGGCCAGCCAGGGCTGCAGCCAGGTACGCGCCAGCAGGAAGGCAATGACCGCCGCCAGGGTCGCTGCCAGCAGGCTGAGGGCGGCGCCGGTGAAGGGGCCGAACAACGCCCCGCCCAGCAGGATCCAGAAGGTACTGGGCAGCGGGAACAGGGCCAGCAGCATGAAGGCGAGCACGAACACCAGATAGGCACCCGCACCCCAGCCCCGCAGCCAGGCCTCCACCTCGCCCAGCGGGAAGCCAAGGCTCGGCCACTCGGTGGTCAGCAGGATCCACGCCAGCGACACGCCGAACAGGATCGCCGCCACCGTCAGCCACCGCTTGTGATGCCGGATGCGCAACCCGGTCAGCCCTCCCCGCCGGGGTTTCCATCCGCGTCGCGCAGACGGTCCAGGCGCTCCGCCAGCGCGCGCTCGGTGCCGTCCCGGCGCGGGCTGTAGAAGCGCTCGTCTTCCAGACCCTCCGGCAGGTAGACCTGCCCACGGGCGAAGCCATCGGGCTCGTCGTGATCGTAGCGGTACCCGGCCCCGAAGCCTTCCGCGCGCATCAGCTCGGTCGGCGCGTTGCGCAGATGCAGCGGCACGCCCGGGCTCCCGGTCTCGAGGATCGCCGCGCGCGCCTGGTTCAGCGCAACGTAGGCACTGTTGCTCTTGGGTGCGGCGGCCAGTTCGATCACCGCCTGCACCAGCGCCAGGTCGCCCTCCGGCCGGCCCAGGCGTTCCACGGTCTGCCAGGCCGCCAGCACCCGCGCGCCCAGCCCGACTGCGGCCAGGCCGATGTCCTCGTAGGCCATGCGCAGCAGCCGCCGGCCCAGGTAGTCCGGATCGCAGCCGGCATCCAGCATGCGGGTCAGCCAGTACACCGCCGCGTTGGGGTCGGAACCGCGCACCGACTTGTGCAGGGCAGAGATCTGGTCGTAGAAGGCATCGCCCTGGCGGTCGAAGGCCAGGGACTGCGCGCCCATGACCGCGCGCAGGGCGTCTCCGGTAATCGCCCCGTCGCGGGCCAGGTCGGAGGCGGTCTCCAGCCAGTTCAGGGCACGCCGGGCATCCCCGTCCGCGGCCCGCGCCAGGCGCTGACGCTCCTCCGGGTCCAGCGTCAGGCCACGCCCGCCCAGACCCCGTTCCGGGTCGTTCAGGGCGCGCTCGATCAGGGCCTCCACGGCCTCCGGCCCCACCGCCTCCATGCGGTAAACCCGCGCCCGCGACAGCAACGCGCTGTTCAGGGCGAACGACGGATTCTCCGTGGTCGCGCCCACGAAGGTCAGCGTGCCGTCCTCGATATGCGGCAGCAGCGCATCCTGCTGGCCCTTGTTGAAGCGATGGATCTCGTCGATGAACAACAGCGTGCCGACCCCATTGCGCCGGCGCGCCTTCGCGGACTCCACAACCGCACGAACGTCCTTCACCCCGGCCAGTACGGCGGACAGCGTCACCAGTCGCTGGGCGCCGGCCGCCGCCACCAGCCGCGCCAGCGTGGTCTTGCCGCATCCGGGCGGGCCCCACAGGATCATGGAGGGGGTCTGGCCCTGCTCGATCGCCTGGCGCAGCGCCGCATCCGGGCCCACCAGGTGGTCCTGGCCGACCATCTCGTCCAGCCGCGCCGGACGCATCCGCTCGGCCAGTGGCGCGGTCGGATCCGGGGCTGCCGGGGCCGGTTCGGGATCGGATTCGGGCGATGCCATGTCCGGATCCGGGCCGAACAGATCACCTTCGGGGGAATCGCTCATGGCGCGATTGTAACGCCTCGGGGGAAAGACCCCTTAGTCACTACGAAGCGCCCGAATATAGGCAAGGGCGATTCACAGGAAGATGGGAAGGTTCGAAGATTGATGGGGCCGTGGCGCGGTGCCGTGACCCATGAACGGGGAACCACGTAAACGTTGTAAACGTTCTGCTACCACGTTTCCCCCAAGAACCCTTCCCACCTTCCTGCCTTCCTGTAAATCGCCCTTGGTTTTTCGTGCCTTGCGCAGAGGACCAAGCGCGGACGGGACGTGTTTACGGGCGGTAGATGTCGGTGCCGGAGGGTGGGTCGAAGGTGAAGATGGCCGGGTCGAGGTCGGCGTTGCGTTCGGTCTCGTGGAAGCGGATCACGGTCTCCTGGCCGAAGATGTCGCGGAAGGCCATGCGGGTGAGATCCCCCTCCGCGGTCAAGTCCAGGTCCAGGCTGGTGAAGTCGGCCTGCTCGTTGCGCGGCACCAGCACCAGGCGCAGGGCGTCACCCCCCGGCACCGGGCGCAGCGACATGCGGAAGTGTTCGTCCAGGCGCTCCGGCTGAGTGATCGCGGCGATCGGGGTCGCATCGAAGGCATCGCCCAGCGGGCGCACCGTGGCCTGCGACAGGTCCGGGTCGTACATCCACAGGTCCTGCCCGTCGGAGACGATGGTCTGCGGGAACGGCTCGGTCACCTCCCAGTGCAGGCGGTTGGGCATGCCCAGCTGCATGCGGCCATCGGACTCCTGCAACACGTAGCCGGTGTCGTCGCGCACGGTCTGGGTGAACACGGCGGAGAAGGTCTCCAGGCCGTCCACAAAGCGATCCAGCGCGACGCGGGCATCCGCGGCGGGTTCAGCGGCCGTTGGCGGGCCGGCGACCAGGAAAGCCGCGGCCACGAGGGCCAGGAACAGGCGCGAAGGAGAGCGAGGCTTCATGCGAACTCCAGTTGGGTTGTTGCAATCATCCTGCGCCCGGTCGCTTAACCGGGCGTGAATGTGGTGTACGGGGAGGACGAACCGCGTCACGCGATCAGGGACATGGACCTCGCCCATGCCCCAGGGTTCGGATCGCCCGGGTTCGGGGCGCTCAGTCGTTCGGGCCGGGGACCAGGACCTCGCGATTCCCGTTCGACTGCACCGGGCTGACCAGACCGGCGGCTTCCATGTCCTCGACCATGCGCGCGGCGCGGTTGTAGCCGATCTTCAGCCGCCGCTGGACGAACGAGATCGAGGCCTTGCGCGACTCGATGACCACCTGGACCGCCTGGTCGTACAGTGGGTCCGACTCGCTCTCGCCCCCGTCCGGCGATTCCAGCCCGGGGATGCTGGCCGCACCCGCCTCCGGCTCGTCGAGGATGGCCTCGTTGTAGTCCGGCTCGCCGGTGGATTTCAGGTACTCGACCACCTGGTGCACCTCGTTGTCGCCAACGAAGGCCCCGTGCACGCGCTCGGGCATGGCCTTGCCGGGCGGGAGGTAGAGCATGTCGCCGTGGCCCAGCAGGTGTTCCGCGCCCATCTGGTCGAGGATGGTGCGCGAGTCCACGCGCGAGGAAACCTGGAAGGCGATGCGGGTCGGGATGTTCGCCTTGATCAGGCCGGTGATCACGTCCACCGACGGGCGCTGGGTGGCCAGGATCAGGTGGATGCCGGCGGCACGGGCCTTCTGTGCCAGGCGCGCGATCAGCTCCTCGACCTTCTTGCCGACCACCATGATCATGTCGGCAAACTCGTCGACCACGATCACGATAAACGGCAGCGGCTCCAGCTCCGGCGCCTCGGTCTCGGTAATCGCTTCCTCGGGCTTGAACAGCGGATCCTTCAGGGGCTCGCCGGCGGCCTGGGCATCACGCACCTTCTTGTTGTAGCCGCCGATGTTGCGCACGCCCATTGCCGACATCAGCTTGTAGCGGCGTTCCATCTCCGCCACCGCCCAACGCAGGGCGTTGGAGGCGTCCTTCATGTCGGTCACGACCTCGCACAGCAGATGCGGGATGCCCTCGTACACGGACAGCTCCAGCATCTTCGGGTCGATCAGGATCAGCCGGACCTCGTCCGGAGTCGCCTTGTACAGCAGCGACAGCAGCATGGCGTTCACGCCCACCGACTTCCCGGAACCGGTCGTCCCGGCCACCAGCAGGTGCGGCATCTTCGCCAGATCGGCCATCACCGGGGCGCCGCCGATATCCTTGCCCAGCGCCATGGTCAGCGGCGACTTGTTCGAATCGAACAGGTCCGAGCGCAGGATCTCGGACAGCGCCACGATCTCGCGATTCTCGTTCGGGATCTCCAGGCCCACCGTGGACTTGCCCGGGATCACCTCGACGATGCGCACCGCCATCACCGAGAGCGAACGCGCGAGATCGGTGGACAGCCCGGAGATGCGCGAGGCCTTGACCCCGGCGGCCGGTTGCAGCTCGAAGCGCGTAATCACCGGGCCCGGCTGCACCGCGACCACTTCGACCTCCACGCCGAAATCCTTGAGCTTGAGCTCCACCTGCCGCGACAGCGCCTGCAGGGACTCCTCCGAGAAACCTTCGGGCGGCGGCGGCGGCTCGTCGAGCAACGACAGCGGCGGGTGCGGATCGGCCCCGCTGCCCTCGGTGAACAGCGGAACCTGTTTCTCCTTCTGCACGCGCGGACTGGGGGGCGGCGTCTCGATGCGCGGCTCCACCCGCGAGGGCGCGCGCTTCTCGGTGCGCTTGCGCTCCTTCTCTACCCGGGTCTCGCGCTCGGCCCGCTCACGGGCACCAATGCGCCGGTCGCGCGCCGAATCGATCGCCGCACGGGCGCGCTCCCAACCGCGCACGGCCAGCTGGCCGAGCCGGTCCATCAGCAGGAACCACGAAAGCCCGGTGAACAGCGTCACCCCCGCGAGGAACAGGGCCAGCAGGACCAGCGTACCGCCCACCAGGCTCAGTCCGGCGACCGCCCAGCCGCCAAACAGATCGCCGAGGATACCGCCGGCATGCACCGGCATCCCGCCCGGCAGCAAATGCAGGGCGGCCAGCGCGGAACCGGCGATCAGCGCCACGATCAGCGCCAGGCCGCGCACGGTCAGCTCCGTGGGGCTGGCAATCTGCGCCTCGCGGCGATGCCGGAACAGCCACCAGCCAATGCCAGCGACCGCCAGCGGGATCAGGTAGGCCAGATAGCCCAGCAGGTGAAAGGCGATATCCGCGAACCAGGCCCCGGTAGTACCGCCGAGATTGCGCAGGCCCTCGCCGTCGCCGGTGGTCGACCACGCCGCATCGCCGGGGTGATAGCTGGCCAGCGCCACCAGCAGATAGAGCGCCAGCATGCCGAAGATCAGCAGCGCGCCCTCGCGCAGCCCGCGCAGCAGCTGCCCGCTCAGGCTCGGCGGGGCCACCGGCTCCGCCGTCTTCTTCCCCTTGCCCCCGGTCTTGGCCTTGCTTGCGGCCATGCACTCCCCACTGGTCAGGCCCGCGTCGCGGGCAACTCGAATCATCGCGCAGTTTACCGGTTAAACCGGCGTTCGTGGGCGCGCCCGGCCCGGGCTGCGAACCGGTTCCGGGTCGGCGGACCAGATCCATCCCTCGCGCGCGGCGATCGCGGCCTCGTCTGCCGTCGGCGCAACCGCCTGCCCGTCCAGAAAATCGGCCCCGGCCAGTACGCACAGCACGGCATCCACCACATCGTCAGTGACATCGTCCAGGTCCGGCACGGACACCTCGAAGGACCCCGGCAGCCGGGCTCGGACGTCGACCCGAGTCTCCCAGCCTCGGACCTTGCGCAAGGCAGCCGGATACACCTCGATCGCGGTCGAATCGGCAATCGGCCCGGCCACCCTGGGCAGCGGAAGCGACTGCCCGCTGTGGTCGCGCAGGGCCTGCAACAGGTTGACCGCCGCCAGCGCGGTGCGCGCGATGAAGTTCGCCCCCACCTCCAGCGGGCGTTTGCCAAGGCGCTCCCGGATCACCCGGTCCGTATGACGGTGGAACATTGCATCGGCGTGCGCCGCGATGCCCGCCCCGGCCTGGTGCCCGGCCAGCTCGCTTGCCAGGCTCGATGGCCAGCCAAGCGGCGCATCCAGGCACAGCAGAACGGGTTCCGGCGTATCCATCCAGCCGCCCAGGATCGCGGCGGGCGGTTCAGTCGGGGATGCGCGCCGTGCCGCCTCCAGACGCAGAACCCCGCCGGACCAGCGGGCCAGAGCCAGGCCCGTCTTGCGTGGCTGGGTCGCACAATCGACCCCGATGATGCGGACGGTGCCGCTCACGGCCGCCGGCCCCAGACCGCGAACACCGGATCGGCATGCTCCAGTCGCCCGGCATACGGGTCGTCCGGGGGTCTCGGCAGCCCACGCAGGGAGAAGGTCGACAGATCCACGAAGCCGGCGCGCAGAAAGACGTCGAGGACCAGCCCCATGCGCTCGAAGTCGTACAGCGGCTCCCAGGCCGCGATCGCCTTGGTCGGAAAGCAGCGATCGGAGAACGTGACCATGAACACCCCGTCCGGGCGCAGCACCTCGCGTACCGCGCGGAACACCGCCTCGGGCTGCGTCAGGTATTCGACCGACGCGGTACAGACCACGGCATCGAAGCTCGCCGCCGCATACGGCAGTTCCGGACGGAGGTTCAGGTCGTGCACCAAGGATGACGTCAGCCGGGGGTTGTCCGCCAGCTCCTCGGCGTTCATGCCCAGCCCGATCACGGCTTCAGGCGACTCGACTCGGTCCAGGTGGGACTCCCAGCTGCTCATCAGGTCGAGCACCCGCGCACCCGCCGGGATGCAGGCGGCATACAGCGCGGCGATCTCGGCCCGCGCGGTCGCGTCCAGGTGGTGCACCCGGCGCGGCTCGGCATAGAACACCGCATCGGACTCCGGGTCCTCGCGCCCCAGCGCCCCGTCGGCCCAGAAGTCGGTCGGCCGTCCACGCCAGCGGGCCTGCATGCCCGGCCCGCGGGCCGTCAGCAGCCGGGCGACATCCACCGCCCGCTCATCGTCACGCCCAACCTCGTGGCGCGCCATGACCCGCGCCTGCAGCCGCAGCTCGTGCCCGGCCAGCGGATGATTCCGATCCGCCACCAGGTGATCACCCTCCAGCGCCCCGATCCGGAACAACTCGCGATCCCCGGCCTCGATCCCCGCATGACCGGCAAGGAACGCACGCGGGTAGAAACGCCCCGCACGGGGCTCCACCCGGCGGTGCCGGCGCAGGCCCCGGTTGAACGCCGATGCCGGAAGCTCCAGCACACGGTCGGCCTCCTCTTGCGGAACCAGGGCCGCGGCGGCCTCGCGGGAGGCCTCGTGCGCCAGCCCCGCGCCCGACCCGCGCAGGGCGGCCCCGAGATCGCCCGGCCAGCGGTCCCGTTCCGGCTCCAGCCACGGCAGGAACAGACACTCCCGGTGACGGGCCTCGGCACTCACCCAGTCCAGCGTGAAGCCGACATCCACAGCCATTCCCTGCGTCGGTCGCGCTTCACTGTTATTCGGATTGGCGAATGGATCCCGCATGAACACCCTCCCGTAGACTGCCTCGTTGACGATCTTCCGGTTATGGTACGGGCAAGCCCCCACCGGATGTCCGCATGCCCCGCACCCTCTGCTCGCCCCCGTTTGTGTCGCTGCTGGCCGGCGCAGTGTTCGTGTTCGCCACGTTGCTGAGCCTGCCGTCCGCTCAGGCCGAGGGAGATGAGGCCCGCGGCATCGGCGCCGATTCGACCCTGCGCGTGGGGACGCGCTTCGTGCCACCGTTCGTGATTGCGCCGGAGGAGCCGGGCGCCGCTCCTTCCGGCATTGCCATCGAACTGTGGGAGCGGGTCGCGGAACGCATGGAACTGGACTCCGACTACCGGGAGACCAGCCTCGAGGGACTCATCGAGGGCCTGGGGGATGACCGTATCGATATCTCGGTCGCGGCCCTAACCGCGACCGCTGAACGCGCCGAACGGGTCGACTTCACCCATCCGTACTACAGCACCGGGCTGTCGATTGCCGTGCCCCAGCAGGGCAACCCGGTCGCCGGGGCCCTGCGCGCGTTCATCTCCATACCCTTCCTGATGGTCATCCTCGCGCTCTCCGGACTGCTCCTGCTGGTGGGTGCGCTGCTCTGGCTGTTCGAACGCCGGCGCAACGCTGACGAGTTCGGCGGCAGTGCCGCACAAGGGCTCGGCTCCGCGTTCTGGTGGGCCGCCGTGACCATGACCACGGTGGGCTATGGCGACAAGGCCCCGCGCACCCTGCCCGGCCGCGCGATTGCGCTGGTCTGGATGTTCGCGGCGCTGATCCTGGTCTCCACCTTCACCGCCGCCATTGCGACCACGCTGACCGTCAGTTCGCTGGACACCGGCATCCAGAATGTCTCCGACCTGGAGGGCCAGCGCATCGCCACCATCGGCGGCTCCAGTGCCGCCGCCTGGCTGGACGACCAGGGCTTTGCCTACCGTGACCATGCGGACCTCGCCACCGCACTGGGCGCAGTCGCCGAGGGCCGGGCCGACGCCATGGTCTACGACGCTCCGCTGCTGCGCTATCAGGTCCGCGAGCACTTTGCGGGGCAACTGGAGGTTCTGCCGGTCGAGTTTCTGCGCCAGGACTATGCCCTCGCCCTGCCCCAGGGCTCGCCGCTGCGCGCCCCGATGAACGTCGCTATCCTCGAGATTCTGGAATCCGACGAGTGGCAGCGGGTGCTGCGGCGCTATCTCGGCAACTGACGGAGCCTGTCACGGGGAGACACCATCATGGAGGAGACCTTTCTGATCGCGATCGTCGACCAGGACCGCGAGGAGCAGGCCCTGGCCATCGCCGCCGAGGAAGGCGGCGCGGACGGGGCGGTGATCCAGGGTTCGGGCCTCGGTTTCCCCGAGCACATGACCTTTCTCGGCGTGACCTACCAGGGCAACGAGTCGGTCTGCATCTGGCAGCTGGATACCGCGCGCGCCGAACGCATTGCGCAGCGCCTGAACCTGGAGCTCGACCTGTTCCAGCCCTACAACGGGCTTGCCTTCACCCTGGACGTGAACGCCCTTCAGGGCATGGAGTTCGTCGGCCACCTGACCACCACGCCCTGACGCCCCCGGATACGGAGACTCTGCCATGCAATTCGTTCTGCTCGCCGCCGTCATCCCGCGCAGCCTGGCCGACCGCGCGATCGAGATCGTTCAGCGCGACGGGGCCGCCGGCCTGACCCTACTGGATGCCCAGGGCATCGCCCAGCTGCGGCGCAACCCGGTCATGGACCTGAAGGACACCTCCGGCCGCAAGGTGCTGCTGATGGTGCTGGAGTCCAGCCTTGCCCGGCGCATGCTGGACCACCTGGACGCGGAACTGGAACTGAGCCGACTGGGCAACGGGTTTGCCGTGACCCTGCCGATCAAGGACATCGCCGGCATCAAGCCGGAACAGATCGAGCACCTGCGCAAGACGCTCGGGAAACACTGAACGCGGCTCAACGCCAGGGCGGATCCACGCCCTCCACACGATACTCGCGGCCCAGCGCGCGCAGCAGGCTGAAGCAGCAGAAGACCAGGATGATTGCCACTGGCAGCCCGGCGGTCAGGGAGCCGGTCTGCAGGCTGTCCAGCGCGCGCTCGCCGCCGACGATCAGCAGCGTCGCGGCCACCGCGCCCTCGGTAATCCCCCAGATCACCCGCTGGCGCTTCGGCGAGTGCTTCGAGCCGCGCGAGATCAGTGCATCCACCACGTAGGTGCCGGAGGCCGACGAGGTGATGAAGTAGGTCGCGATCAGCAGGGTCGCCACGCCAGAGGCGATCGTGGTCCAGGGCAGCTGCGCGAGGGTCGCGTACAGGGCCACGGTGGTGTCCTCGGCGACCGCCGCGGCGATGCCCGCGCCGTCGTCGAACAGCTCCATGTGCAATGCAGTGCCGCCGAAGATCGCCATCCAGGCGAACACGAACAGGCTGGGCAGGGCGAGCACGCCGACGATGAACTCGCGGATGGTGCGCCCGCGCGAGATGCGCGCGATGAAGATGCCGACGAACGGCGACCAGGCGATCCACCACGCCCAGTAGAACATGGTCCAGTCCTTCTGCCACTGCGAACCGCCGATGGCGTCGGTGTGCAGGCTGAGCTGGATGATCTGCTGCAGATAGCCGCCGGTGGAGTCGAGGAAGAAGCGCAGGATGAACAGCGTCGGCCCGGCGATCAGCACGAACAGCATGAAGCTGATCGCCAGCACCAGGTTGAACACGCTGACCCACTTCAGCCCGCGATCGAGCCCGGAGATCACCGACAGCACTGCCACCGCGGTGATCGCGGTAATGATGCCCACCTGCCACCAGTGCGAGACCGGCATGTCGACCAGCACGTTGAGCCCGGTATTGAGCTGCATCGCCCCGAACCCCAGCGAAGTCGCCAGCCCGAACAGGGTGCCGAACACCGCGAGGATGTCGATCACATGCCCGATCGGGCCGTAGATGCGATCCCCCAGCAGCGGGTAGAAGATCGAGCGGATGGTCAGCGGCAGGCGGTGCCGGAAGCTGAAATAGGCGACCGACAGCCCCAGCACCACGTACACCGCCCAGGCATGCAGGCCCCAGTGGAAGAAGGTGTAGACCATCGCCTGGCGCGCGGCCGCGTCGGTCTCGCCATCGCCGGTCGGCGGGTGCTGGTAGTGCAGGATCGGCTCGGCCACACTCCAGAACACGAGGCCAATCCCCATACCGGCGGAGAACAGCATCGCGAACCAGGCAGCGAAACCGAACTCCGGCCGGTCGTCCGGCTGCCCCAGCCGGATCACGCCATAGCGGCTGAAACCCAGCCAGATCAAAAAGCCAAGGAAGAAGGTCACCACCAGCAGGTAGCCCCAGCCGAGATACTCGGTGATAAAGCCGTGGATGCTGGCGAACACCTCGCTGGCCGTGGACGGGAAGATCACCCCGAAGGCGACGAACACCACCACCATGATCGCGGAGGCAGTGAACACCGTCGGGTTCACCGTGGCGAAGAAGGCCTCCGGGCGATAGTCATTCATGCCGCCGCCTCCCCGCTGGCCGGATCAGCCCGACGCATCGGAATCCGTGCCCTCGTCCGCGGAGCACAGCGCCCCGGTGAGATCCGCCTGGTCCAGCACGTGCCCCTCGGCCACGACATCGAACTGGCTGCGGGTCGCCCCCGCCTCCAGCTCCAGCTCGACATCCAGCGCCAGCAGGCGGAAGCGGTAGTGATGACAGCCCTCCGGCGGCACCGGGCCGAGGTAGCCGACCTTGCCGAAGGCATCCATCCCCACGCGCCCCTCGCGGGGCAGGTGCAGGGCATCCACACAATGCGTATCCGGCGGCAGGTTCCAGACCAGCCAGTGGGTGACCTCCCCCAGCGGCGAATCCAGGTCCTCCAGGATCAGCGCGAGGCTGCGCGCGCCCGCCGGCACCTCGCGGATCTCCAGCTGCGGCAGCTCGTTGGCATCCCGCGCCGAGACCTCGATCGGCATCCGTTCTCCATCGGTAAAGGCCGGACTGCTCAATCGCATGGCCCGCATCCTCCTCCATGACCCGGTTACAGGCTCGCCCGCGGCCGAGGGCGGGTCAAGCCGTGCGCCCGACAACCCGCGGCCACATTGATCGGGATCAAGTCCCGGGCCGTTGCTTGCCCATCACACCCGCGTCGCGCGTACACTTCACCGTATGGCAAAGCTGACCTTTCAGGGGGCGACCGGCGAGGTCACCGGATCGCGTTATCTCCTCGAGACCGACGACGCCCGCATCCTGCTGGAATGCGGGATGTACCAGGGCAACAGTGATGCGGACGAGGCGAACCGCGCCCCGCTCGCCGAGCTGGCGGAAAGCCTCGACGCGGTGGTGTTGTCGCACGGCCACCTCGACCACTCGGGGCTCCTGCCCAAGCTGGTGCGCGACGGCTACCGCGGCCCGATCTACTGCACGCCGGGCACCGAGGAACTGCTCGAGATCATGCTCGAGGATGCCGCGTTCGTGATGAGCAAGGACATCGAGTGGGAGAACAAGTGGCGCCGGCGCGCGGACAAGCCGCTGCTGGAGCCGGTCTATGACATCGACGACGTCGCCACCACCCTCGGGCTGTGCGAGGCCGTGCCCTACGGCCAGGCGCGCAAGATCGCGGGCGGGATTGGCCTGACCTTTCGCGATGCCGGGCATATCCTCGGCTCCGCGATCGTGGACCTGATCGTGCCCGCTGGCGGTCGCGACCGGCATCTGGTGTTCTCGGGCGATCTCGGCAATGCCGACGCCGTGCTGATGCACGAGCCCGCGCGCCCGGAACACGCCGACCACGTGCTGCTGGAGAGCACCTACGGCGACCGCGACCACCGCCCGATGGAGGAGACGGTCGAGGAGTTCGCGCAGGTGCTGGCCGAGGCCGACAAGAGCGGCGGCAACGTGCTGATCCCGGCCTTCGCGGTCGGCCGCACCCAGGAGGTCCTCTACCACCTGAGCATGTTGCACCACGCCGGGCGCCTGCCGCAGCAAAAGGTCTTCCTCGACAGCCCGATGGCGATCAAGGTCACCGAGCTGTACGCCCGCCTGCGCCGAACGCTGGACCCGGAGGACATGGACCGGCTGCACCAGGCCGCGAATGGGGATCCGGCTGCCTACCTGCCCGGGCTGCAGGTCTGTCGCACGGTGGAAGAATCCATGGCGATCAACCGCATCACGGGCGGCGCGATCATCATCGCCGGCTCCGGCATGTGCAATGGCGGGCGCATCCGCCACCACATGAAGTACAACCTGTGGCGGCGCGAGGCGCATCTGGTGATCGTCGGCTTCCAGGCCGCCGGCACGCTCGGGCGGCGTCTGGTGGACGGCGCCGAGAAGGTCAAGCTGCTGGGCGACGAGGTCGCGGTGAACGCCAAGATCCATACCCTGGGAGGCTTTTCCGCTCACGCCGGGCGCAGCCAGCTGCTCGACTGGGCACGCGGCTTTCAGGACCAGCCGGTGTTCCATCTGGTCCACGGCGAGCCGGAGGCGCGCGAGGCCCTGGCCGCCGGCCTGCGTGACGAGCTGGGGGCCGAGGCGCGTGTGCCCGCCTTCGGCGAGACCATCACCCTGTAACGCCGCATCCCCACAGCTGCGATGCCGGAGGCCGAAGCCGTCAGCACCTACGCCCTGATCGCCGGTTTTCTCGGCGGTCTCGGCCTGTTCCTGCTCGGGATGACCCTGCTGACCGACGGCCTGAAGACCGCCGGCGGCAAGGCGTTGCAGCATATCCTCGGGCAATGGACCCGCACCCGGCCGCGCGCCCTCGCCTCGGGCATGGGCGTGACCGCACTGGTGCAGTCCTCCAGCGCGGTCACCGTGGCCACCATCGGCTTCGCCAACGCCGGCCTGCTGACGCTCGGACAGTCGGTCTGGGTGATCTTCGGCTCTAACGTCGGCACCACCATGACCGGCTGGCTGGTCGCGCTGATCGGCTTCAACATCCGCATCGAGGCCTTCGCCCTGCCGGCGATCGGCATCGGCGCCCTGCTCTACCTGTTCATGAAGGCCGCGCGGCCGCGCTACCTGGGCCTGGCCCTGGCCGGCTTCGGGTTGCTGTTCTTCGGCATCGACGTACTGCGCGAGGCCTTCGAGGGGCTTAGTGCCACCTTCGACCTCGGCGCGCTGGCCCGCCCCGGCTTCCTCGGGCTGGTCATCATGGTCGGCATCGGCGCGCTGCTGACCGTGCTGATGCAGAGCTCCTCGGCCTCCATGGCCATGGCCCTGACCGCCGCGATGAGCGGTGCGGTCCCGCTGGAGGCGGCCGCCGCGGCCGTGATCGGCGCCAACCTCGGCACCACGGTCAAGGCGCTGCTGGTGGTGATCGGCGCGACCCCGAACGCCAAGCGCGTCGCCGCAGCCCATGTGATCTTCAACGGCCTGACCGCAATCGTCGCGCTGCTGATCCTGCCCTGGTTCCTGGCCGCGATCGCCTGGATCTGGGGCAGCACCGGCGAGGCCCCGGCCCCGGCGGTGCTGCTGGCGCTGTTCCATACCGCGTTCAACCTGCTGGGCGTGGCGCTGATGGTCCCGGTCGCCCCGCCGATGATCCGCTGGCTGCAGGGCCGCTTCCGCACCATCGAGGAAGACATCGCCCGGCCCCGGTATCTGGACCGCAGCAGCTCCGGGGTCCCGGATCTCGCCCTGCAGTCGCTGATCCAGGAGACCGAACGCCTGGCCGATATCGGCCATTCGATGGCACGCGAGGCCTTGCAGGCCACCCCGCCAGCTGCCGGCATCCTCGATCGCCGGCGCCTGGCCGCGGAGCAGCTCACCCAGGCCATTGCCGAGTTCGCGGCGCACACGGCCAACCACCCGATGCCGGAACAGGTCGGGCACGGCATCGCCGAGGCCGTGCGCATCGCCCGCTACCACCGCGAGGTCGCCATACTGGCCGACGAGATCGCCGACCTGCGCCGCCAGTCCAGCGGCGAGGAGCGCCCGATCGTGACCGAGCAGCGCCGCGCCTGGCAGGAACAGGCGATACGCGCCCTGGACCTGTGCAATCTGGAGGCGGACGACGGCGACAATGGCCATGATCTGGCCGCCGCCGAGGCCGTGGACGCGGTGGAAACCACCTACGCCGAACTGAAGGCCGCCCTGCTGCGCGAGGGCACCTTCGGCTCGCTGAGCATGGCCGAGATGGAACGCCAGCTGCGGATCATCAGCATGGCGCGGCGCCTGGTCACTCAGGCGGCCAAGGCGCGTCACCACACCGAGGCGCTGAAAGACCAGATCCGGGGGCTGCGCAAGGGAAACACGGATTGATGCACACGCTCGCGTTGGCAATGGAGAACGCATGATCGACCGGGACACGCTGCAGGACGCGATCGCGAACCACCGGGCTGAGGCCCTGACCTTTGACGGGCTGGAATACGCCCGGCTGCTGGAACCGGTGAACCACTACCCGCGTGGTTCCGTGGTGCTGCCGGACGGCTCGGTGGTGCCCGGCTACCCGGCCATTGGGCGGATCCAGTCACTGGAGGCCGGCTTGCCGCGCCAGTTCGAGCAGCCGTTCTGGGCGGAGGAAAAGATCGACGGCTTCAACGTGCGCATCCTGCGCCGGGACGGCCGGGTCTACGCCTTCAGTCGGGGCGGTT
This sequence comes from Thioalkalivibrio sp. ALE31, assembly GCF_000377405.1. GTDB lineage: Bacteria > Pseudomonadota > Gammaproteobacteria > Ectothiorhodospirales > Ectothiorhodospiraceae > Thioalkalivibrio. The sequence goes on from NZ_KB905028.1 coordinate 39,365, forward strand.
TCGTCTGCGCCTTCAGCACCGACCGGGTGCCCGATTTCGTGGACCTCGGGGTGTTCGACGCCGAGCCCGACCTGGTGCTGTGCGCGGAGATCGCCGGACCGGACACCCCCTACCTGGAAGGCTCCACGCCGCGCGTGGCACAGGATGTTGGCCTGTTCGTGTTCGACCTGATGCGGCTCGGCCGCCCCGGCTTCGTGCCGCAGGACGAGAAATTCGCCCTGATGGAACGCCACCAGCTACCCCCGGCACCCCTGCACGGACGGTTCACGCCCGCGGACAGCGCAGCACTGGGACGCCTGATCCGACAACTGGATGCGGAGGGGGCCGAAGGGCTGGTACTGAAGACCGCGGACGGCCAGCACCGCGCCAAGTACGTGGCCGGGGGCTCCTGCATCAACGACATCCGGGTGTGTTCCGAGCAGCTGCTGGACCTGCCGCCGGAATACTTCACCAACCGCCTGACCCGCCTGGCGGTGTTCCTCGCGGAGCATCCCCCCACCGAACCTGCCGCCGTGGAAAGGGAACTGGGCGAGGCCCTGCTGTCCGGACTGGCAACCGCAGTGGACAAGAGCCGGCGCGAGGGACGCGTCGGCCATACCTACCGCTGCCGCTTTCGCGAGCGCGCGGGGGCGCAGCGCTTTGTCGACCACATGCAGGCAACCGGCGGGCGCCACGTGCGCTTCCTGCCGGGCACCCCGCGTCAGGAAGAAAGCGGCTACTGGCTGCTGGAGTTCGAACGCCTGTTCGACCGCATCACCGGCACCCTCGCCTCCGCCCTGGCCGGAGACCGGCAATACGACTGAGCCCTTCGCCTGCTTGCAGGCGAACTCGGGAAAGGCCCCGACTTGCGGCCTCAGGCTCCGCCCTGACCGGGGATGCCCGACTCGGAGAGGTTCTCCATCACCTGGCGCAGGTAGTCGGCGGTGACCAGCTTGATGCCCATGCGGTTGCCCAGCTTGCGCATGCCCTCGTCGGCGCTGGCCAGCTCGGCATCCAGCTCCATCGCCAGCAGCACGGCATCGACATCCTCGCGCGAGTCCACCAGGCCTTTGCGCATCGCCTCGCGGAAACGCTCGCGCAGCTGCGTGATCAGCTCCGGGCGCAGCGACTCGGCCGCCCCGGCTTGGCGCGTGTGTTCCTCGGCGATGCGCAGGCCGCGGTCGATGCGGGTACGCACCTCGTCGATGAACTCGTAGAGGATGTCGCTCGGCAGGGTCAGGGCGAAACGCCGCGGGGAGCGCACCCAGACCACGGTCTCGAAGTCGGCCGCCAGGGCCTCGAGGTCGCGCATGCCGCGAAACTCCTCGTACACGGACAGCGGCATGTAGAACTCGGCGGGGCAGTGGCGCGCCAGGTTGAGAAAGGTCCGCAGGATGTCCTCGGGGTCCTCGCCGAACTGCCCGGCCACATGCGGGTTGGTAAAGACGCTGGTATCCAGCACGAATCGGCGCATCACGACCTCCTGTCGGCTCCCTTCATCATCGGCAGGGGCCGGCAGCCCGTCAACCGGCCCGCGACACCCCGCCCGTGCCAACGCCTGTGGCATAATCGGCGCGTCTTTACCCAGCCGGACACGGATTGCCCTTGGCCACCCGAGCGGAAGTCGAAAAATTCCTGGAGCGCCTGCGCGAGGACCTCGAACGTCACCAGATCGAGATCCCGACCCTGCCCGATGTCTCGGTGCAGGCGCTGTTCATCACCCAGGACGAATCCAGCTCCATCGCCGATCTGGTCAACCTGATCTCGCGCGACACGGCCCTGGCTTCGCGCCTGGTGCGCCATGCCAACAGCCCGGCCTACCGGGGGCTGACCCGCTGCGCCACCATCCGTTCTGCGGTGACCCGCCTGGGCATGGAACGCGCCCGCCAGACCATCATCGCGCTGTCCATGAAGGAGGTCTTCCAGAGCGGGAACGAGGCCATCCGCATCCGGATGGAGGAGCTGTGGAACCACAGCCTGGAGGTGGCGATCATCAGCTACCTGCTGGCCCGTCGCCACCCCCATCTGGACCCGGACACCGCCCTGCTCGCCGGGCTGGTTCACGACATCGGCATGATCCCGATCCTGCGCCGCGCCGAGAAGACCCAGGAGATCTACGAGGATCCACGCGCCCTGCAGGCCGCGGCCGATGCCGCGCACGTCGCCATCGGCCGCGCGATGCTGAAGAACTGGAACTTCGAGCCGGAGATCATCCGCGCCGTGGCCGAACACGAAAACCTCAAGCGCGAGCCGGAGGAAGGCGAACCGGTCAATTACAGCGACATTCTGCAGGCCGCCAACATCGAGAGCCACAACGCCACCCGGCATCGACTGGCCCATATCGACCGCAGCTCGGTCGCCTCCATCCGCCGTCTGGCGGCCAAGCCCGGCACCACCCGCCTGAACTGGGAAGACGACGCAATCGGCCTGGAACACGTCAACCAGATGATCGAATGAACCCCGCGGGGCGCGGGCGGTCTTCTTCATATCGCCCCGGAACGGACGCCCGCATGCCCGCCATTCTCCAGCTCGTCTACGCCTCGCGCGCCACGTTTCCCGAAACCGCCTCCAGCCAGGGCATCGAACCCGAGGTCAGCCGTATCCTGATGCAGTCGCGCCAGAACAACCCGCGCGGCGGGATCGTGGGCGCGCTCTATTACGGGGATGGCCACTTCTTCCAGTGCCTGGAGGGCGAGCCGGATACGGTACGGGAAACCCTCGACCGCATCCGCCGCGACGAACGCCACGAGGAGGTCCGTGTGCTGCGCGAACAGTCACTGGACGACCCCGGCTTCGGGGAATGGTCGATGAAATACGTTCCAGCGGCCGTGGACGTCCGGCAGCTGCTGCAACGTTTCGGCCAGCGCCAGTTCGACCCGTTCGCCTTCGACAACGACCGCATCGACGCGATGCTGGACCTGCTGCGCCAAGGCCGCGATACCACCCACGGCGTAGCTGCGAGCTCCACCGCTTCCAACCCGGGAGATGCCACCCCTGGCGCAAGCCGTGCCCTGCTCGGGGTCGGCCTGGTCACGGTGGCGATCGTGCTCGGCGTGATCGGAGCCGCGACCTACCTGCTCGTCACGTCGTAGAGACCTCGGGACATACCGGCAGCCCGGCCCGCCGCCTTCAACAATCCGTGACGTCGGGTGCGGGCGCCGGGAACGCCTGCTGGATTTGATCGCGCCCACCCCGCTTGGCCCGGTAGAGCGCCTCGTCGGCGGCAACCAGCAGTTCGGGCCCATCCTGGTCGGGGTAATCGGCCGAGCACACCATGCCGATGGAGATGGTGCTGCCAAAGCGCTCCCCCTGGTGGTTGAATTCCAGAGCAGCGAAGTTCCGCCGAACTTCCTCCAGCACCGGTCGGGCATGTTCCGCTTCGCATTCCGGCAGCACCGCGACAAACTCCTCCCCGCCATAGCGGCCGATGATGTCGGACTGGCGCAGGCGCTGTCGCAGCAAGGTCGCGATCGACATAATCACGACATCTCCCACGGCATGCCCGTAGGTATCGTTGACTCTCTTGAAGTGGTCGATGTCGAGCATCGCAAGCGTGACGGGTCGCCCGATCCGTCTAGCGCGCAACACCTCCCGACTGGCGGCCTCCTTGATGCTGGCGTGCTTGAGCAGTCCGGTCAGACTGTCCTTGCTGATCCGCTCCTCCAGCTGGCGTGCGCGCGCGATCCGCGAGCGGGCAGCTGCCACCAGTTGCAGGTCGGAAATCGGCTTGGTCAGAAAGTCGTCCGCGCCCCGACCCATGGCCTCGATCTGGCGCTCGATATCGGTTTCCGCGGACAGATACACAATCGGCAGATGGATATAGGCCTCGTGCTGGCGGATCACCCCCGCCAGGTCGGTGCCCGCGTATTCGGGCATATACAGATCCATCAGCACCAGTTCCGGCCGAAAGGCGGCGATCGTATCCATGATCTCGCGCGGCGCATCCAGCACCCGGGCCTCCATCCCGGCCGCGGTCAGCACCAGCCGCATATGCTCGGCAAGATCGGCGTCGTCGTCCACGATCAGCACCCGTTGCGCCGGCGCATGGCGCTCCTCGAAGATCTGCGAGATGCGGCTCACGAGCCGGGGTACATCCAGCGGTTTCAGGAAATACCCCTGCGCGCCCAGCTGAACCGCGCGCACACGCGACGGGAAGTCGTCATTCACGGAGATGAAGATCAGCGGGCAATCCAGCGCCTGCACCTGCGGGCAATCCACCAGCCGCTCGGTCGCGTTTTCGCGACCATCTTCCAGCATGACATCCACGAGCAGCAGATCCGGCTGCTGGTCTTCCACCGCCCGCCGGAGCGCGTCGATGCCTTTGAACACCCGAACCTCGTAGTTGAAGGATTCCAGCTGCTGCTTGAGTTGGCGGGCCAGTTCCGCATCGTCCTCGACCAGCCAAATTGCCATAGCGCTCTCGGTGGCACTCCAGGCCTCCGGCACCCACCGGACCGCCGAGCGCTCCGGGCTTTCGGGCACCGTACGCGCAAGGGCCGCCAGCTCGTTCGCCAGGGACCGCCGAGTCGGCGCATCCAGCGCCAATTCCCGCACCTGCAGCCAGTCCCCGATTCGCTGCTCCAGCGCACGGGCTGCCGTGCTCAGCGACGCACAGCCGAAACTGCCCCCGCTGCCGGCCAGCTTGTGCAGACGCTGTTGCAGTTCGTCCAGCACCTCGCGGTCCTGCTCCTTCCCGGCCAACCGGCCCTGCAGAGAACTCAATGCAGCTAGCTCATCCGGCAGGTGTTCCAGATACCGAGCACGCAGTTGTGCCAGACGGTCTTTCAAGGCCTGCTCGGCGCCAGCACTTGTCATGCCGCCCCCTGCCAGATCCGCCGTACCTCGTCGGAAAGCGTCATGGGGTCGAACGGTTTGGCGATCACGTCACGCGCCCCCAGCGACTTGTAGTGTGCGATCTCGGAGGGCTGCACCTTGGCGGTCATGAACGCCACCGGCACCTCGGCCAGCGCCGGAATCCCGCGTAGGGCCTCCAGGGTCGTGGGACCATCCATCCCGGGCATCATCACATCCAGCAGGATCAGGTCTGGTGCAAATGCCTCGGCATCGCGTACCGCCTCCTCGCCCGAAGCACAGGTCTTCACGGTGTAACCACCCACCGTCTCCAGGGCCAGTTCGGCAACCGCCTGAATATCCGGCTCGTCTTCGACATAGAGAATGCGTTGCAACTCGGACACTTTCGACTCCCCTGGGGTGAACCGCTACGGGTCCGTGACGTGCGGGCCGTAGCCGGACCCTGGTTCTGAACTGGATGGATAACCATTCGCATCGCGGGCAAGCGGCAACTCGAACCAGAATGTCGCTCCCTCGCCCTCCACGGAGTCAAAGCCTATACGCCCGCCCATATGTTCTACCAGTTCCCGGCTAATCGCGAGGCCGAGCCCGGTCCCGCCCTTCGTTCGGCTGTCGGAGCCATCCGCCTGTGCGAATTTCCCGAAGATCTGCTCGCGGAAGTTGTCCGGAACACCCGGCCCATCATCCGCCACACTGACCCGGACGCCTTCAGTCGGTTCACTCAACGCCTGCACCGAAACCCGCACGCTGCCGCCCGGGGGCGAGAACTTCACTGCGTTCGACAGAAGATTGGCGAGCACCTGCAACAGGCGCTGGTCATCGACCCGAACCGCAACCCCGGGCGCGCCACTATCGAGCACCAGCTGGACCTGGTGTTGTTCGGCATAACCCCGATAACTCTCGAGCGCCTGTTCGAGCAGCGGCTCGAGCCGCTCCGCACGCATATCAAAGTGCAGCTTGCCCGCCGCGATCTTCTCCATATCGAGCAGATCGTTGATCAACAGCGTTAGCCGCTGGCTGTTGCGCTGGGCAATCGTGACCATTTCGCCGACCTTGCCGGGCAGTTCGCCGAGCGCGCCGCTGGCAATCATCCCGAGGGCGCCCGAGATCGACGTCAGTGGTGTCCGCAGTTCGTGGCTGACCGTGGAGACGAATTCGTTCTTCATGCGCTCCACCCGCTTGCGTTCGGTGATGTCACGCACAACCCCCACATAGAGGGGCTCGCCGTGTTGCGTGACCTCCGATACGGCGAGTTCCATCGGGAACACGGTTCCATCCTTGCGGCGCCCCTGCAGTTCCCTGCTGGTGCCAATCACCCGCCGGTTGCCAGTGGCCTGATAATTACGCAGGTATACGTCATGGCTCTCACGATCAGGCCCGGTCATCAACACGCTTACATTGCGACCGGCAACCTCACGGGGCATATACCCGAAGATGCGACTTGCACCCGGATTGAACGACTGGATCAACCCATCGCGATCGATCGTGATGATCCCGTCTACGATGTTATCGATGATCGTCTGCGTGCGAAGCGCCTGCTCCGCCAGGGCTCGCTCCGCCTCTATACGCTCGGTTACGTCTTCGTTCACGCCAGTCGCCCGCACGACCACACCTGCCGCATCGGTTATCGCCTGTGCCATAGCGCGAATATGACGTGTCGCCCCATCGCCCCGGAGAATTCGGAACGTGAACTCGCGGGGTGTCCCGGGACGTTCAAGGATCGTTTCGAGGCTGGCTTCTGCGTGCTCCACGTCTTCGGGCAGCAAGGCGCGCCTCCAGTCATCGGCATGGTGACCAAAATCGCGGGGTAACACGCCGTAAAGACGGAACATCCCGGAATCCCAGTCAAGCCGCCCACTGGTCAGGTTCAAATCCCATACACCCAGCTGCGCCGCCTCGGTGGCCAGCGTCAACTGCTGGGTGGCATCCCGGAAGCGCTGCTCGCTCTCGCGCAATTTGCGTTCAGCCTGCTTGCGGTCGGTTATGTCGGTGTAGACGGCAAGCCACACCTCTCCCTGTACCGGGTGAGTGAAGGTGCTGAAAGAAACCATACAGTCGAGTTCGGTGCCGTTCTGGTGCCGCTGTCGCAGTTCCCCTTCCCAGGCGCCATGTTGCAGGATGCTGGTGGCGACATCCTCCAGCCGACTGGCGCCAGATTCGCGACCAGGCGGGCCGAGCTGCTGCCACGGAGTGTTGACCAGTCCGCCACGCTCGTATCCGAACATCTTCTCAGCGCCGGCATTGGCGTAGATGACGGCCTGGCTGCCCGAATCGATGAGCAACACCCCACCCTGCATCTGCTCCAGCATTCGCGCCTGCAGACGAATATCGTCCTCCAGGGTGGCGTGACTGCTGATTTTCTGGTGACGGTAACGCTCGGGAATCACCGGTGGCTGTAGTTCGAATGCCTGGATGATGTCGAAGACACCCTCGCGGTTGCATCGGGTCAGATAGCAGTTGACCGCGGCATGCTGGGTCTCCGGGTCCATCACCACACTGCCCTGCGGAGCCGTCACGCGGACGGTCTTGAGTGCATCGACCAGCGCCTCGGAATCGGTGCTGCCGGCGGCATTGGCTGCCGTGGCAAATGCCTTCACACAGACATAGGCGCCCTCGCTGAAGTTGGTGACGGTGCCATTGCCATGCGGCCAGATGCCATTGACATCGGGCATCTGTGCAAGCCGCTCCATAAAATCACGATTGGCATCGCTGTCAACGCTCATGAAATAGGTGTTGCTGGAGTACAGGCCTTCACGCACCTCTGGCGGCAGCTTGCTCGCCATCATCTCGTCGTAGTGCCCCATAACCACAGCAATACCTGACTTGAGTCCACGCTCGGAAAAGCGCGTAAGCAGGTTGATCTGGTCGGCTCCGGCAAAGTAGGGCACAAAGACGTCGGGGGCTGCCGCCGCAACAACATCGAGCAGGCGATCAATCTCCTCTACGGCCACGCCGAGGTCGCGGTATTCCTCACCCAACGACTCACCGCCGCACTTCGCCAACGCGTCCTTGGCGGCTGCAATGGAGCCGCGGGGCCATTCGTAGTTGTTGCCAGCAAAGAAAAACCGCGGGCCGTACTGCTCCCGCATGTAGGGGATCATGCGGTCGATCTGCTGATTGGGCAGGGCGGCGAAGTGGAAGAAATAGCGGCTATCGATACTGCCTTCGTGGAAGGAAAAATTGAGCTGCGGAACCCGGTTCGGTTCGGCCACGCGATAGGCAACGGCGATACGGGAGTTGGACAGCAGGTTGCCAATGATGGCGGCGCAGCCATGCTGCTTGACCAGTTTTTCCGCTGCGGCGACCGCGCTCTCCGGCAAACTGCCGTCATCCTCGACCACAAGCTCCAGTGGCCGGCCCAGCACACCGCCCTGTTCGTTGATCTCGGCACAGGCGATCTCGGCGGCGCGGAGGATTTCCGTTCCGTATATGCTGACCAGGCCGGTCAGTGGCGGCATCAGGCCGAGCCTTACGCTCCCCACATTCACTGGGCACCCCCATGCTTGCCCCGGCCCTGTCCGGTCAGTGGCAGGTCGAACCAGAAGGTCGCCCCCGCGTCCGGCACGGAGTCGAACCCGACCTCACCGCCCATGCGCTCCACTAGCTCCCGGGTGATCGCCAGCCCCAGGCCGCTACCGCCCTTCTGGCGGGTGTCGGAGGCATCGGCCTGGGAAAACTTCTGGAAGATGCGTTCGCGGAACGCCTCCGGGATCCCGGGGCCGTGATCGATCACCGAGACGCGCACCTGCGCCTCGCCATGCTCCATCGTCATCCGCACCTCGCCACCCTCCGGCGAGAACTTGGCTGCGTTGGAGAGCAGATTGGCCAGCACCTGCTGCAGGCGGTCGGCATCCACTTCGACCCGGACCCCGTCATCCTCCACATCCAGCACCAGGTGCACCCCGTACTGGTCGGCATAGCTCTGGTTGCTGCGCACAGCCTGCTCCAGCAACGGGAACAGCGGCTGCTCTTGCATCTCGAAGCGCATCTTGCCGGCCACCAGCTTTTCCATGTCCAGCAGGTCGTTGATCAGCAGCCCCAGGCGCTGGCTGTTCTTGTGGGCAATCTCCAGCATCTCCTGCATCCGCTCCGGCAACGCTCCTGCCGCCCCGCCCGTCAGCAGGCCCAGGGCCCCGGAGATCGACGTGAGCGGCGTGCGCAGCTCGTGGCTGACGGTGGAGATGAACTCGTTTTTCATGCGCTCGATGCGCTTGCGCTCGGAGATATCCTCGATGATGGACCAGATCAGTTTGCGACCGGACTTGTCGTGCACGACCATTCCGTTGAGCAGCACGGGATACCGGGTGCCGTCCTTGCGGATGTATTCCTTCTCGTAGGGGCCGTAACGGCCCGTCTGTTCCATGCTCTCCAGTTGCTGCGCTTCCTGCGCTGCGTACTCCCGGGGCGTGACATCCCAGTAGCTGAGTGCAACGAACTCCTCGCGGGTATAACCGGTCGGGCGCAACAGGGCCGCGTTGAGATCCACAAACGCCCCGGTCTCGTAATCGTTCAGCGCGATCCCCACCGGTGAGAGCTCGAACAGCCCCCGCAGGCGGGCCTCGCTGTCCGCGACGGCCAGCTCGGCCTCCTTTTCATCCGTGATATCCCGAATATATCCGTGCCACAGCGTACTGCCGTCGTCGAGGGGCTCGGGCGAGGCGTGACCCTGCACCCACCCCACGCGACCATCATCCCGCAGGGTGCGATACTCGCAATGCCAGTTGCTCATTTCCCGCCGTGACCGTTCGATGGACTGCGCCACCCGATCCCGGTCCTTCGGGTGCAGACGGCGGAACACCGCGCTGGCATCCTCGCGTGCCGCCTCTGCGCTGATGCCGTAGATGTCCCGGATGCCGGGGCTGCTGTACGGGAAGGCCACGCGGCCGTCCGGCCACTGCCGATACTGATACACCATACCCGGCACCAGTGAGGTCAGCTTCTTCAACTGCTCGTGCGACTGTTCCCGCTCCAGGCTCGCCGCCACCCAGCGCCCCAACAGACGCACGAACATGCGTTCACCCTCGCTGAACGCGGCCCGTCTGGGGTGCGCCGACGAAAAGTTCAGGGTGCCAAAGCGCTGCCCCTCAACCTCCAGCACGACACCGATGTAGGCTTCCAGGCCGAAGTCCGCGTAACACGGGTGGCCCTGGTGCTCGGACGCGCCCATGTGCTCGATCGTCAGCAGGTCGTTGTGCGCAAGGGTCAGCGCACAGTAGGTATGCCCGAGTGCAAAGCGCTGACCACGCTCGAGAGGGGCGCCAGCCGGCGCGACGAACGCACGCACCGTATAGTCGTCGCCGCGGATCCGGCTGACGATGCCCAGTTCCAGCCCAAGAAAGTCGGCCCCCATTTGTAGCGCGCGCTCGAGCTGGTCATCGAGGTCCAGCGCCACCAGGGATGCAATCTCGTTGAGCGCCGCGAACGCGTCCAGCTGGCGCTGATGCTGTTCACGATGTTCCCGTTCCCGGGTCGCATCGAGGATGAAGCCGTCGAGGTAGCGTACTCGGCCATCCGGATCACGAATGGCGGAGCCCCGTTCCTGGGCCCAGCGGATACTGCCGTCACGATGCCAAATACGGTATTCAACGGACCAGTCGTTGCCGGCGCTCAAGGCCTGTTCCACCGCATCCTGGACTCGTGCCTGATCATCCTCGTGGATCACGCTGGCGTAACTGCGCACGGCATTGTCGATGAAGTCGCTGGCAGGATAGCCCGACAGCGGATCCACCTGGTCGCTCATGTAGAGCATGGTCCAGTCCGAATCCGGCAGGCAGCGATAGGTGATTCCGGGGATATTGTCGACCAGCGAGCGGAACTGTTGCTCGCTCTCGCGGATCCGTTCGGCATCCTCGCGTTCCCGGGTCACATCGGACTCGATCGCGATGAACCCCTGCAACACCCCCTGCTCGTCGCGCAATGGGGTGCAGTGGATCCGCACCCAGTACGGGTGGCCGTCGATGTGGTAGTTCAACAGCTCTTCAACGAATGGTTCGCCACGCGCCAGCGCCCCACCGATCCGGGCTACCGTCTCCGGATCGGTCCCGGCACCCTGCAACAGTTCACTCGGCTGGCGGCCAAGCATTGCGTCCAGGGTGTAGCCACTCAAGCGGGTAAAGCCGTCGTTGATCCACTCGACCCGACCGTCGGCGTCGGTAATGATCACGCCATTGGTCGTCTCGCTCGCCACCCGGGACAGCCGCGCCCGCTCCAACTGGCCCGCCCGGTAACGACGACGAGTGCGAGCCGCATCCACCAACTGCCCCAGCGTGGCGAGCAGCGGCTGCAGAAACTCCACCAGTTCCGGGTCGTAGCCACCCGGACGGTTGGCGATCCCCAGCACGGCGATCCGCTCGCCCCCGTACTCGATGGGTATCCCCAGAAAGGCCTTGAGCGGCGGATGTCCTTCGGGCAACCCGCCGCTGCGCGGGTCTCCGGCGGGGTCATTGGCAATCACCGGCCCCGCGCCGGTCAGGGCCGCGCCGAACAGGGTCTCCAGGTTGTGAAACTCCAGCCCCTGGGGTGCGTTGGCCGCATAGAAGGCGCGGGTCGCGTCATCCCAGGCGATATTGGTGATGGCACTGGTCTTGAGGTAAGGCGAACCTTCAGGCGTGTGCAGCACCTCTCCGATAAAGCCGTATTCGCTGTGGGTCAGCTCGAGAATATCCGCCAGCAGTCCGTCAAAGACCTGCCCACGGTCCTGATCGGCATCGCGAATAAACGCCGACTGCGCACGGGTAATCACCTCGCCAAGCTGCCGCAGATCCCCCAGCGCATTGCCAAGCGCCCGCTGTTCGGTGGAGTCGATTTCCGCCGCGACCGCATCGGCGAGGTCACGCAGGGAGCGTCGCTCGTCCTCGCTCAACTGCCGCGGCCGGCCGTCGATCAGGCAAAGCGTCCCGATCCGGTAACCGTCGGAGGTTGTCAGTGGTGCACCGGCGTAGAACCGGATCTGCGGCTCCCCGGTCACCAGTGGGTTGTCGGCAAACCGGGCGTCCGCGCGCGCATCGGGAATCTCGAAGATATCGCCCCCGAGAATCGTATGCCCGCAAAAGGAGACATCACGCCCGGTCTCCGCCACCTCGAGACCCTGCCGCGACTTGAACCACTGCCGGTCCTCATCCACCAGCGAAACCAGCGCGATGGACACCCCGAACATCCGCCGCGCCAGACGCGTCAGTCGGTCGAACCGCTCCTCAGCCGCGGTATCCAATAGCCCTCGAGCCCGCAGCGCTCGCAGCCGCTCTTTTTCGTTGCCGGGGCAGGGAGGCGTTTTCAACAGAATTGGACCACGCACAACTCGGGAATACCCGATACTGCCACGTCCAGCTTTCTGCCCCAACCAGGGAGACGCTGATTGAATCGCACGTCCGCGCTCGAGTCGCTTTTGCGTGCGAACAAGGCGCGGTGACTGCCGTGCAGTCATTCTGCACAAGGGAGCCGCAACGCCGTGCGCGCGCAAAAGCGGCCGAGCCCCTGATTTCGATGGCTTGTGGGGTTGGTGCCCCCTGTTCCCCGATCCTGCGTTGCGCCGCTTGCGGGTAGAACCACTACCCGCTACACGACGCGCCTTGTCTCGGAAAACAGGGGACACCAACGCGGACGTGCAATTCAATCAGCGTCTCCCTAAGAGACGCCGTCCAAGAGGACTATTCCCACTCGATGGTGGCGGGAGGCTTGCCGGAGATGTCGTAGGTCACGCGCGAGATGCCGGGGATCTCGTTGATGATCCGGCGCGAGACGTGATCGAGGAAGTCGTACGGCAGGTGCGCCCAGCGCGCGGTCATGAAGTCGATGGTCTCCACCGCGCGCAGCGCGACCACGTAATCGTAGCGCCGACCGTCGCCCATCACCCCGACCGACTTCACCGGCAGGAACACCGCAAACGCCTGCGAGGTCTTGTCGTACAGATCCGCCTTGCGCAGCTCCTCGATGAAGATCGCATCGGCCCGGCGCAGCAGATCGGCGTATTCCTTTTTCACGGCGCCGAGGATGCGCACGCCCAGACCCGGCCCCGGGAACGGGTGGCGGTAGACCATCTCGGTGGGCAGGCCCAGCTCCACGCCGATCTTGCGCACCTCGTCCTTGAACAGCTCGCGCAGCGGCTCCACCAGCCCCAGCTTCATGTTCTCCGGCAGGCCGCCCACGTTGTGGTGCGACTTGATCACATGCGCCTTGCCGGTCTTCGAGTCGGCCGACTCGATCACGTCCGGGTAGATCGTGCCCTGGGCCAGCCATTGCACGTTGTTCAGCTTCGCGGCCTCCTCGTCGAACACGTCGATGAACAGCCCGCCGATGACCTTGCGCTTGGCCTCCGGATCCTCGACCCCGGCGAGCGCACGCATGAAGCGGTCCTCGGCATCCACGCGGATCACGTTCACGCCCATGTGGCGGGCGAAGGTCGCCATCACGTGGTCGCCCTCGCCCTCGCGCAGCAGTCCGGTGTCCACGAACACGCAGGTCAGCTGGTCGCCGATCGCCTTGTGCAGCAGCGCACCGACCACCGAGGAGTCCACCCCGCCGGACAGGCCCAGCACCACGTGGTCGTCGCCGACCTGTTCGCGCACCCGCGCGGCCATGTCGTCGATGATGTTGTCGGCGGTCCACAGCGCCTCGCAGCCGCAGATCTCGTGCAGGAAGCGTTCGATGATGCGCTGGCCCTGGGTGGTGTGCGTGACCTCGGGATGGAACTGCACGCCGTAGAAGCCGCGCTCCGGGTCGGCCATGCCGGCGATCGGCGCGGAGTCGGTGGAGGCCATCAGGCGAAAGCCCTCCGGCAGTTCGGTCACGTGGTCGCCATGCGACATCCACACGTCCAGCAGGCCGTAGCCCTCCGGTGTGGTGTGATCCTCGATGTCGCGCAAAAGCGGGGTATGACCGCGGGCGCGCACCTGGGCGTAGCCGAACTCGCGACGCTCGGACGGCTCGACCCGGCCGCCCAACTGCGCGGCCATGGTCTGCATGCCGTAGCAGATCCCCAGCACCGGCACGCCCAGCTCGAACACTGTGTCCTCGGCGCGCGGCGGCTGGTCGATATTTACCGACTCCGGGCCACCGGACAGGATGATCCCGGTGGGATTGAACGCGCGGATGTCCGCCGCCGGCATGTCCCAGGCGTGTACCTCGGAGTAGACCCCGGCCTCGCGCACGCGGCGGGCGATCAGCTGGGTGTACTGGGAGCCGAAGTCCAGCACCAGAATGCGGTGGGCGTGAAGATCCTGGGTCATGAGGTCATCCGCTATACCGGCCGGACGGCCGGTGGGGTATCGGGACCGGGCCGTGTCGGGCCGGTCAGTCCATTCGGTAGTTCGGGGCTTCCTTGGTGATCGCCACGTCGTGCACGTGGCTCTCGCGCATGCCGGCGGCGGTCACGCGGACGAAGTGCGGCTTGGTCCGCATCTCTTCGATGTTGTGCGCGCCGACATACCCCATGGACGAGCGCAGCCCGCCCATCAGCTGGTAGATGATCGCGACGATCGAGCCCTTGTACGGCACGCGACCCTCGATGCCCTCGGGCACGAACTTGTCGGCCGATGCGTTCGGGTCCTGGAAATAGCGATCCGAGGAGCCCTGCTGCATCGCACCCAGCGAGCCCATGCCGCGATAGATTTTGTAGGAGCGGCCCTGGTAGAGCTCGACCTCGCCCGGGGCCTCCTCGGTCCCGGCGAACATCGAACCCAGCATCACGCAGTCCGCGCCCGCGGCGATCGCCTTGGCCAGGTCCCCGGAGAAGCGCACGCCGCCGTCGGCGATCAGCGGCACGCCGGTGCCCTGGAGCGCCTCGGCCACATCCGAGATCGCGGTGATCTGCGGCACGCCCACGCCGGCCACAATGCGGGTGGTGCAGATCGAGCCCGGCCCGATCCCCACCTTCACGCCATCCGCCCCGGCCGCGACCAGGTCCTTCGCGGCGGCGGCGGTGGCGATGTTGCCGCCGACCACCTGTACGTCCGGGTAGTGCTTCTTCACCCAGGCAACGCGGTCGAGCACGCCCTGGGAATGACCGTGCGCGGTATCCACCACCAGCACATCCACCCCGGCCTCGACCAGCGCGGCCACGCGCTCGTCCGTGCCATCGCCCACGCCGACCGCCGCGCCCACGCGCAGGCGGCCGCGCTCGTCCTTGGAGGCATTGGGATGCTCGGTGGACTTCTGGATGTCCTTGACGGTGATCATCCCGCGCAGCTGGAAGTCGTCGTTGACCACCAGCACCTTCTCGATGCGATGCTTGTGCAGCAGTTCCAGCACCATCTCGCGGTCGGCCCCCTCGGGCACGGTCACCAGTCGGTCGCGCGGGGTCATGATCTCGGTGACCGGCGCCTCCATCCGCGTCTCGAAGCGCAGGTCACGGGAGGTCACGATGCCGACCAGATCGTTCCCATCCACCACTGGCACGCCGGAGATGTGATTGGCCTCGGTGAGCTCCACCACCTGGCCGATAGTGGCGCCCGGGCCGATGGTGATCGGCTCGCTGATCACGCCGCTTTCGTATTTCTTGACCTGCCGGACCTCGGCCGCCTGGGCCTCCACCGACATGTTCTTGTGGACGATACCGAGCCCGCCCTCCTGAGCCATCGCGATCGCCAGGCTGGCCTCGGTGACCGTATCCATTGCCGCCGACACCACCGGCGCGGACAGCGTGATCTCGCGGGTGATCCGGGTACTCAGGTCGACATCGCGCGGAACGACATCCGAATGTCCCGGGATCAGCAGCACGTCATCAAAGGTAAGGGCTTCACCGAGTATCCGCATGCACCACTCCAGGACAGGCCCGCCGGGACGCAGGGGGAGGAAATCCCGGGGGTAGATAAATAGCCCTTCAGTATAGAATTCGCACTCTCCCGCGACAAGCGCACACAGGCCTGCGAAGGGCGGATCGCAGACGCTGCCGGAGCACCCTGATAGGATGCCGGTTCACTCCGGACCCTCCGCCAGGCGAGAACCCATGCCCGAACGCGCGCCCCCGGCCCGCATCACCCGCCGCTCCGCGCTGGCCCTGCTGCTGGCCCCCGGCCTCGGCCTGGCCACCGCGTCCAGCGCCCAGGCCGACTGGTGGCGCTTCGGCCAGGACATGTTCCGCTCGCTGATCACGCGTCCGCCGGAGTTCTCCGGGCTGTCCACCGCGGAGCTGATCGAGGCCGTCCACGAAGCACTGGTCATCGCGACCCACGCGGCCTCCGAGACCCTCAGCCGGCGCAACGGCTTCTACGGCAATCCCGACGTGCGCATCCCCCTGCCCGAGGTACTCGCGACCACCCGGCGCTCCCTGGGGCGCCTGGGTATGGCCGCGCCGCTGGACACCCTGGAGGAGCGCATGAACCGCGCGGCCGAGGACGCCGTCTGGCAGGCACGGGAGCCCTTCATCCGGGCCATCTTCGCCCTCGACCTGAACAATGCACGGGGCATCCTGCTGGGCGACGAGGACGCCGCCACCCGCCATCTGGAGGCCCACATGCGCCCGCGCCTGACCGATGCCATGCGCCCGGTCGTGGAGAACAGCCTGGACGCCGTGGAGGCCCTGACAACCTATCGCGAACTGGAGGCGCGCATGCGCGACATCCCGTTCCTCGCGAACGTGCGTCTGGACCTTGCCGAGCACGTGCTGGAGCACACCATGGACGGCCTGTTCCATGCCATGGCCGAGGAAGAGGCCCGCCTGCGGGTCGACCCGGTCGGGCGCGGCACCGACGTGTTCCAGCGCGTCTTCAGCCGCCTGTAAGCGAGGGCCGCATGAGCGATACCCCGGTCTTTTCCGTCACCCAACTCAACCAGTGCGCCGACGGGCTGCTCCGCGACGGCCTCGGCGTGGTGCGCGTCGAGGGCGAAGTCTCCAACCTGCGCCAGTATGCCTCGGGCCACCAGTACTTCTCGCTGAAGGACGAGAACGCCTCGGTGAACTGCGTGCTGTTTCGCGGCAAGGCGCGCCAGGCGGCGCGTTTTGCCGACGGCGACGCGGTCCAGATCCGCGGGCGCGCCGGGATCTACGGCGCCCGTGGCCAGTTCCAGATCATCGTCGAGGCCCTGCAGCCGGCCGGCGAGGGGCGCCTGCTGGCCGCCTTCCAGCGGCTCAAGGAGAAACTCGCCGCCGAGGGCCTGTTCGACGCCGAGCGCAAGCAGCCGCTGCCCGCCTGGACCCACCGCCTGGGCGTGATCACCTCCACCCAGGGCGACGTGCGCCACGACATCGAGCGCACCCTGGCGCGGCGCTTCCCGCTGCTGCTGCCGGTCACGCTTTACCCCACCGCCGTCCAGGGCGCGCAGGCCGCCGGCCAGATCGTCGCGGCGCTGGAACAGGCTGCGGCCGAGGGCCGGGTCGACGTGATTATCCTCGCCCGTGGCGGCGGCTCGCTGGAGGACCTGCAGGCCTTCAACGAGGAGAGCGTCGCACGCGCGATCGCCGCCTGCCCCATCCCGATCGTCACCGGCGTGGGGCACGAGACCGACACCACCATCGCCGACTTCGTCGCCGATCTGCGCGCCTCCACGCCGACCGCCGCGGCGGAGGCCGTCAGCCCGGATGCCGCCACCCTGCGCCACCAGCTGGCGCGGGCCCGCGAACGCCTCACCGGCCTGCTAGGCCAGCGCATCGCGCGCCACCGGCAGACCCTCACCGCCCTGCACACCCGCCTGGAGCGCCGCCACCCCAGCCAGCTCCTGGAGCGCAATGCCCAGCGCCTGGACGACCAGCGCGAGCGCCTGAACCGCGCCTGGTCACGCCTCGAGGAACGCGCCCGATCGCGGCTGCAGCGCGCCCAGTTGCGCCTGGCCGGGGCCTCGCCCGGCAACCGCCTGACTGCCGCGCGCATGCGTCTGGAGCACCTGCGCCAGCGTCTGGCCCGGGTGCGCCCCGACCACGACATCACCCAGCGGCGGGAGGCCCTGGCGCGGCTCCAGCGGCAACTGGAGTGCGCCACCCGGCAGGCGCTCGCCACCCGCCAGCGCCACCTGGATGCCACCGCGCGCCAGCTCCGCTCCCTGGACCCGGAGGCGGTACTGGAACGCGGCTACGCGATCCTGCAGACCCCCGAGGGCGAGGTCCTGCGCCGCGCGGACCAGACCGCCCCCGGCCAGCACCTGCGCGCACGCCTGGCGCGCGGCCGCCTGGACCTCGACGTCACCGCCACCCACACCGACGACTGAGGCGCGCGGCCTCCGCCTTTAAGGAGACGCTGAGCCCGTAGCAGGGAGCCGTGCGGCGCGGGGTCATCCCGGGCCGCAGCGCGGCGCAGAGCCGGGATGGCGATCGGCTCGGCACACGCAATACACCGTGGGAGCGTGCTTGCACGCGAAGCCCCTGCCAGAGTCGGACGCGGGCAGGGGCTTCGCGTGCAAGCACGCTCCCACAGGGGGTGCATGGAGCCCCGCCGAGGGCGGCTGGGTACGAACGCGTACGCGCCCGCAGGCGAATCAGGAGAGCAGGACGAGGTTGTCGCGGTGGATCAGCTCCGGCTCCAGCAGGTAGCCCAGCTCCGCCTCGATGCGGTCGGCGCGCTGGCCGCGAATGCGCTGGATCTCGCTGGCCCCGTAGTTGGTGAGCCCGCGCGCCACCGCGACCCCGTCCGGGTCCAGGCAGGTCACCATCTCGCCGCGGCGGAAATCGCCCTCGACTCCGACCACCCCCACCGGCAGCAGGCTGCTGCCCGACTCGCGCAACACGCGCGCGGCCCCGGCATCCAGCTGCAACTGCCCGCGCGAGTGCAGCTGATCCGCCAGCCAGCGCTTGCGCGCCGCCAGGGGTTCGCGGTCCGGCTTCAGCCAGGTACCCAGCGGCTCGCCCTTCAGCACCCGCCCCATCACCTGCGCCTCGCGCCCGGAGGCGATCACGGTATGCGTACCGGAGCGCGCCGCGCGTTCGGCGGCCAGCAGCTTGGTCGCCATGCCGCCGCGCCCCAGGCGCCCGAAATCGGCGGCCACGTAGTGGTGCAGCTGGGCATCCGAGGCCCGGCCTTCGGCGATCAGGCGGGCGTCCGCATGCTTGCGCGGATCGCGATCGAACAAGCCATCCTGGTCGGTCAGGATCAGCAGCAGGTCGGCCACCACCAGGTTTGCGACCAGCGCCGCCAGGGTGTCGTTGTCCCCCAGCCGGATCTCCTCGTAGGCCACCGTGTCGTTCTCGTTGACCACCGGGATCGTGCCCATCTCCAGCAGCGCCTGCATGGTGCTGCGGGCATTCAGGTAGCGCGAGCGATCGGCCAGATCATCATGGGTCAGCAGGACCTGGGCCGCGTGCAGGTCGTGGCTGGCGAACTCGCGCTCGTAGGCCTGCACTAGCCCCATCTGGCCGACCGCCGCGGCCGCCTGCACGTGATGCAACTGGTGCGGCCGTTCGGTCATGCCCAGCCGGCGCATGCCCTCGGCCACCGCGCCACTGGAGACCAAGATGACCTCCAGACCGCGTCGGCGCAGCGCCGCGATCTGGTGCGCCCAGGACTCCAGCGCCGGGCGGTCGAGCCCGGCCCCATCCGCGGTGATCAGGGCACTCCCGATCTTGACCACCACCCGGCGGATCGCCGGGAGCGCACGCATGTCCCCCGCGGTCACGCGGGGTCCTCCGGGTTGGCGATCGCATCGCGCCGGCCAGCCTCGGCCGCCGCCTGCGCGGTCTCTTCGATATGGCGCATCACGGCCTGGAGCAGGGCATCCACGCCCTCGCCGGTCGCGGCGGAGATGGCGAACACCGGACGTTCCGCCCCCTGGTCGGCACGCACCCGCTCGACCAGGGCCGCCAGATCCTCGGGGTCCAGCAGCTCCTTCTTGTTCAGCACGATCCAGCGCGGCAGTGACGCCAGCTGGTCGCTGTGGTGCTCCAGCTCGGTGATCGCGGTGCGCAGATCCACCAGCGGGTCGGCCTCCGGGTCGGGCGGCGCCACATCCACCACGTGCAGCAACAGCCGGGTGCGCGCCAGGTGCTTGAGGAACCGCGTGCCCAGGCCGGCCCCCTCGGCCGCGCCCTCGATCAGCCCGGGGATGTCGGCGATTACGAAGCTCTGGTTCACACCGATGCGCACCACGCCCAGCTGCGGGATCAGGGTAGTGAACGGATAGTCGGCGATCTTCGGGCGCGCGGCGGAGGCGCGCGCGAGCAGCGTGGACTTGCCCGCGTTCGGCAGCCCCAGCAGCCCGACATCCGCCAGCACCATCAGCTCCAGCGACAGCTTGCGCAGCTCGCCCGGCGTGCCCGGCTTGCTCTGGCGCGGCGCCTGGTTGGTGGAGGACTTGTAGCGCGTGTTGCCAAGCCCGTGGAAGCCCCCCTGCGCGACCAGCAGCCGCTGGCCCTCGTGGGTCACGTCGCCGAGGATCTCGTCGGTCTCGGCATCACGCACCTGGGTGCCGACCGGGACCGGGATCTCCAGGTCCTCGCCGGAGGCCCCGGTGCGCTGGCGCCCCATGCCGTTCTCGCCACGCTGGGCATCGAAGCGACGCTGGTAACGGAAGTCGGCCAGGGTATTCAGGCCCTCGTCACCCACCAGCCACACGGAGCCACCATCCCCGCCGTCGCCCCCGTCCGGGCCGCCAAAGGGGATGTACTTCTCGCGGCGGAAGCTGACACAGCCGTTGCCGCCGTCGCCGGCCTTCACGGTGATAGTGGCCTCGTCGATGAACTTCATTGCTTGTTTCCCGCAGTACAGAACAAAAAAAGCCCCGTCGAACGGGGCTTTTCGCGAACGCTTCGCTAGGGAGACGCTGATTGAATCGCACGTCCGCGCTCGAGTCGCTTTTGCGTGCGAACAAGGCGCGGTGACCGCCGTGCAGTCATTCTGCACAAGGGAGCCGCAACGCCGTGTGCGCGCCCGTTTTCGATCAACAACGGGCGGCCGAGCCCGCTCTTTCAATCACTTGTCGGGTTGGTGCCCCCTGTTCCCCGAGCCTGCGTTGCGCCACTTGCGGGTAGAACCACTACCCGCTGCACGACGCGCCTTGTCTCGGAAAACAGGGGGCACCAACGCGGACGTGCGATTCAATCAGCGTCTCCCTAGCCGGC
>NZ_KB905029.1 GCF_000377405.1 Thioalkalivibrio sp. ALE31
GGGAGCTGGGCAATCTGCGCCACGCCACGCAGGAGGTCAGTTTCGCGAAATCGGGGTTCCATGGGGCGAGAGAGCGTCCTAGGGAAACACTGATGAATGTACACGCTCGCGCTCGAGTCGCTTTTGCGTGCGAACAAGGCGCGGTGAGTGAAGTGTAGCCGAGCTACATAAGCGAGCCGCAACGCCGGGCGCACGCAAAAGCGGCCGAGCCCCTGCTTTCAATGGCTTGTGGGGTTGGCACCCCAGGTTCCCCGATCCTGCGTTGCGCCGCTTGCGGGTAGAACCACTACCCGCTGCGCGACGCGCCTTGTCTCGGAAAACCTGGGGTGCCAACGCGAGCGTGTACATTCATCAGTGTTTCCCTTGGCCGAGTGCCGGACTCGGTTTATTTTTGAGCACAAATTAGCATTGTGCTATAAACTGCGCCCCTTATGTTGATCGCCCTACGATGGGGCACAAGGAACGGGTCGCGACCCGGCACGCATTTACAAGCAGGAGATTCTCCGTCATGAACCACAAGCTTTCCGCTCTCTTTGCTGCCCTGTCCGTATCCCTGCTGCTCCCGCTGTCGGCAGCCCAGGCGGGCGATCCCCAGCGCGGCCAGGAACTGTCCCAAGCCTGCGCGGCCTGCCACCAGGCGGATGGCAACAGCGTGAACCCGGAATGGCCCAAGCTGGCCGGCCAGCACGCCAAGTACACCGTGAAGCAGCTGCAGGACTACAAGTCCGAGCGCCGCGAGAACAGCCTGATGCTGGGCCAGGTGGCCAACCTGGACGAGCAGGACATGCGCGACCTGGCGGCCTTCTATGCCGAGCAGGAAATCAGCGCCGGCACCGCCGACGAGTCGGTGGTCGAACGGGGCGAGCAGATCTACCGCGGCGGCATCCCGTCGCAGAACGTCGCCGCCTGCATTGCCTGCCACGGCCCGAACGGCAACGGCAACCCGGAAGCCATGTTCCCGGCCGTCGCCAGCCAGCACGCGCAGTACAGCGCGGATCAGCTGCGCTACTTCCGTAGCGGCGAGCGCGCCAACGACAATGGCCGCATGATGCGCAATGTGGTGCGCAACATGTCCGATGAAGACATCGAGGCCGTGTCCCAGTACATGGCCGGCCTGCAGCCGAGCAACTGATTCGGCTTCGGGTACGCCGCGCAGGACCGGCGGCGAAGCGACCCAGGGAAGGGGCGGCCTTGGCCGCCCCTTTTTTGTGGGCGCGGAAAAACGCACCCAGTTGGAATGCAATCCTGTACAGGGGCGTCATGGTGGGGCGCGCGAACTCCCGGGCGGATCATCGGTCCATCCACTGGTCGCGCAACGCCCGCGCAGTTTGTCTTGGAAATTGAACCCCTGTCGGGTTGCTTCGCATAGTCCGTCAGGCTAAAGCAGGTTTCAGCATGTCGAATAACGATCAGGCCGCCACCGCCGGCCCGGCCCCCGCATCCCGCCAGAAGGCCGCGCGCAAGCCGCGGCGCAGCCGCATACTGGTCGATTTCATGGGCTCGATGAGCCTGGCGATCACCCTCCTGGTGGCCCTCGCGATCGCCTCGGTCATCGGCACCGTCCTGGTGCAGAACGAACCGTACACCGAGTATCTGATGGACTACGGGCCTTTCTGGCACGAGATCTTTGCCGGGATGGGCCTGTATCAGGTGTATTCCGCGACCTGGTTCCTGCTGGTGGTGGCCTTCCTGGTCATCTCGACCTCCTTCTGCGTCTATCGCCAGACCCCCGGGCTGCTGAAGGACCTGCGCCGCTACAACACGCAGGTCAAGGAAAAGTCCCTGCGCTCGTTCCATTCCAGTGCCACCGGCGATCTCGATCAGTCACCGGAGGAGTTCATCCAGCACGCCCACCGGGTGCTGAAGGCACAGGGTTTCAAGGCGCGCGAGAAGAACCACGACGGACAGACCGTGATCGCTGCCATGCGCGGGCGCTGGAACCGCATGGGTTACCTGCTGACCCATGTCGGCATCGTGGTGATCTGTGTGGGCGCCCTGGCCGACGGCACGACCCTGCTGAAGGTTAACGAGTGGCTGGGGAATCTCGAGATCGAGACCCGCAGCGTACCGATCTCCGAGGTCCCGCGTTCGGCCTGGATACCGGACTGGAACCCGTCCTTCCGCGGCTCGGTGGAGATCCCCGAGGGTGCATCGGCGAATGTGGTGTTCCTGCCGATGCGGGAAGGCTACTTCGTGCAGGAGCTGCCCTTCCGCGTCGAACTGGAGGAGTTCCGGATCGAACGCTTCTCCACCGGTGCCGAAAGCTCCTACGAGTCGGACCTGGTTATCCATGATCCGAACCGCGACGAGCCGCTGCGGCACACCATCTCGGTCAACCACCCGTTGATCTACAACGGCTTCGCGATCTATCAGGCAAGCTTCGCCGACGGCGGCACCCGCCTGGATATCGACGCCATCCCGCTGGGCGCCGAGGCCCTGCGCGAGCTCGAGGTGCCCGGTCGTGTGTTCCAGGAGATGGAGGTCCCGACGCCGGACGGCGACACCCGGATCATCGAGTTCACCAACTTTCAGCTGGAGAACGTGGTTCCGCTGCTCAACGAAGAGGGCGTGCGCGAGAACCGCCATATGGGCCCGAGCTTCGATTTCCGCCTGATGGACCGCACCGGCCACGGCCTGTACTACCGCAACTACCAGCGCCCGGCCCTGCAGGAAGGGGCGATGTATTTCCTCAGCGGCGTGCGCGAGAGTCCGGCGGAGGAATTCCACTACCTGTTCCTGCCGGCAGATGCCGACGATTCGCTGGAGCGCTTCCGCACCTACCTGGCCATGCTGCACAACCCCGAAGTGCGCAACGAGATTGCCCGCCAGGTGGCGCGCGACGACGAGACGGTACCCAACGAGCAGACCCAGGCCATCGCCCGCACGACGGCCGAGCTGATGGGGCTGTTCGCCGAGGGCGGCTACATGGCCGTCAACAACGAGATCGAACGGCGCGTACCGGGCGAGCGCATCGACGAGGTGCGCGACCTGATGATCCGCATCCTGCACGCCGGCCTCCAGGGGCTTTACATGGAAGTCCTTCAGGACGAGGGTGTAGTCTCGATCCAGGAAGAAGAGCAGCGTTTCCTGGAGGATACGATCTCCGCGATCAATGCCATCAGCCTTTATCAGTCGCCGTTCTTCTTCCACCTGAAGGATTTCGAGCACCGCGAGGCGTCCGGCCTGCAGATCGCACGCGCCCCCGGCCAGAGCACCGTCTACACCGGCAGCGTGATGCTGATCGTCGGGATCTTCTTCCTCTTCTACGTGTCCTATCAGCGCCTGTGGATCATGGCGCGGCGGAGCGAGAACGGCGAAGGCACTCACGTGGTGATGGCCGGCACGAGCAACCGCCACCAGGTGGAATTCGAGGAACGTTTCGCGCATCTTAAGAGGTGGATCATCGATCAGAAGCCGGTCGATGGCGCCAGCGACGGCACCCATGAGTCCAACAACAAAAACGACTAAAAGCTAAGCAGTCGGAGGAGCACCCCATGTCAGTCCCCCACGAGGCCCTGGATTTCGAACGGCCCGGCATCTTCCGGCGCATCCAGCCGCGCGACTGGGCGTACATCGCCCTGACGATCGCCGTCGGGCTGATCGCCTTCTGGCAATACGGCCACATGATGGACCGCTACGACACCGGCGGCCTGATCCTGGCCGTCGGCCTGAGTGCCTGGATGGGCTGGTTCTGGCGTCCGTGGCAGCTCTTTTCGATCATCGTCGCCGCGCTCTCGTTGTTCGGCATCTGGATGTACGGCGACGACCTCGCCCGCGGCAGCACCAACTTCTGGCTGAACTACGTCGGTTCGGGCCAGGCCGGTGTGATGTGGATGAGCGTCTTCCTGTACCTGTCCACGGTTGCCTACGTGACCGGGCTGTTCAGCCGCTCCGACTTCCCCACCCGCGTCGGCGGGGCCTTCGCCTGGATCGGCGCCGGTGCCGGCCTCATGGCCCTGCTGGTGCGCTGGCGCGAGATCTACCTGACCGACCCGACCTGGGGCTACATCCCGGTGGCCAACCTGTACGAGGTCTTCATCCTGCTGGCCGCCCTGACCACGCTGATGTACCTGTACTACGAGGGCCGCACCGGCCAGCGCACCATGGGCGCGTTCGTCATGCTGGTCATCGCCGCGTCGGTCACCTTCCTGCTGTGGTACATGTGGGACCGCCAGGCACACGAGATCGAGCCGTTGGTTCCGGCGCTGAACAGCTGGTGGATGAAGATCCACGTGCCTACCAACTTTGTTGGCTACGGCGGCTTCGCCATCGCCGCGATGCTGGGGGTGGCCTATCTGGTCAAGCATCGGCTCGAGCGCACCCGGCCCGACGCCGCCCTCACCCAGCGCATCCCGAGCAAGGAAGCGCTGGACAACGTGATGTACAAGGCCATCGCGATCGGCTTCGCCTTCTTCACCATCGCCACCGTGCTCGGCGCGATGTGGGCCGCCGAGGCCTGGGGCGGCTACTGGACCTGGGACCCGAAAGAAACCTGGAGCCTGATCCTGTGGCTGACCTACGCCGCATGGCTGCACATGCGCTTTACCAAGGGCTGGCGCGGGCCGGTCATGGCTTGGTGGGCGATCATCGGGCTGTTCGTGACGACCTTCACCTTCCTGGGCGTGAACATGTTCCTGTCCGGCCTGCACTCCTACGGTGAGCTGTAATGAGACGTCGTGAATTCATGGGCGCCCTGGGCGGCGCCGGCCTGCTCCTCGCCACTGGCACCAGCCTTGCGGCCGAGTTCCGCGAGGGCCAGCACTACCGGGCCATCCAGCCACCACTGGATACCGGCCTGGAGGATGGCAAGATCCAGGTGGTCGAGGTCTTCTGGTACGGCTGTCCGCACTGCTACTCCTTCGAGCCCAAGGTCCAGGCGTGGAAGCCGAACCTGGCCGACGACGTGCAGTTCGAGTATCTGCCGGCGCCGATGAACGACGTCTGGGCGTTACATGCGCGGGTGTTCTACACCGCCGAGAAGCTGGGCGTGCTCGACGACGTGCACCAGGCGTTCTATGACGCGATCCACGACCAGGGCCGCCAGATGCGCTCGGAAAGTGCAATTCTGCGCTTCATCGACCAGCGGGGGCTGGACGCGGACGAGTTCCGCGAGACCATGCGTTCCGACGCGATCCGCCGCCGTGTCGTCGAGGCCACCGAGGCCGTGCAGGACTACGGCGTCGGCGGCGTGCCCACCCTGGTCATCAATGGCGAGGCGATCGTCTCCGCCAGCATGGCCGGTGGGCACGACGAGATGCTGGAAGTCGCTGATTTCCTGATCGAACGTGCCCGCGGCTAACGCGCGGCATATGCCCCGGCCCGCCGGGGCGTCTTCAGCATGAGCACGCCGACCACCGCCCAGCGTCTGGTCGAGTGCCTCGAGCAGGAGGGCGTCGAACGCATCTTCGGTCTGCCGGGCGAGGAGAACATGGCCGTTCTCGATGCCCTGGCCGACTCCTCCATCGAATTCGTCACCACGCGCCACGAACAGGGCGCCGCCTTTATGGCCGACGTCCACGGGCGTCTGTCGGGCAAGGCGGGTGTCTGCCTGGCGACCCTGGGTCCCGGCGCCACCAACCTGATCACCGGCGTTGCCGACGCCAACATGGATCACGCCCCGCTGGTCGCAATTGCCGGCCAGGCCAGCACCCATCGCCTGCACAAGGAGTCGCATCAGGTCCTCGACCTGAAGGGCCTGTTCCAGCCGATCACCAAGTACAGCTCCAGCGTGGTCGAGCCCGAGATTCTCCCGGAGGTGGTGCGCAAGGCCTTCAAGTGGGCCGAAGGCGGCAAACCCGGGGCCAGCTTCCTCGAACTACCCGAGAACATCGCCTCGCAGCCGTGCCCCAACCCGCCCCTGCCGGTCCACGCCGGCCCGGCGGCCGTGCCGGCCGACGCCTCGCTGGAGGCCGCGGCCCGGTTGCTGAACGAGGCCCACCACCCGCTGATCCTCGCCGGCAACGGTGTGATCCGCTCCGGCGCCAGCGGGGCCCTGGCCACGCTCGCCAGCGCGCTGAACATCCCGGTGGCCAATACCTTCATGGCCAAGGGCGTACTGCCGTTCCGCCACCCGCTGGCGCTCGGCTCGGTCGGGCTGCAGAGCCAGGACTTCGTGAACTTCGGCTTCCACAAGGCCGATGTGATCGTCTGCATCGGCTACGACCTGGTCGAATACCCGCCAAGCTTCTGGCATCCAGACGGCGACCGCACCCTGATCCACATTGATTCGGCCCCGGCCGAGATCGACGGCCACTACAACGTGACGGCCGAGGTCCTCGGGGATTTGACGACCTGTCTGCACCGTCTGGCCGAGCAGGTCAGTCCGCGCGAGGAGACCATCCTGCGCCCGCTGCGCCAGAGCCTGATCGAGGACATGAACGAGCACCGCGACGACACCCAGGTGCCGCTCAAGCCACAGAAGCTGATCTGGGACCTGCGCACCGCGGCGGATCTCGACGCGATCATGATCACCGATGTCGGCGCCCACAAGCTCTGGATGGCGCGCATGTTCCGCTGCGAGCTACCCAACACCTGCCTGATCTCCAACGGCTTCGCCAGCATGGGGATCGCTCTGCCCGGCGCCATCGCCGCAGCCAAGCTCCATCCCGAACGCCAGGTCGTCGCCGTCACCGGCGATGCCGGCTTCCTGATGAACGTGCAGGAGCTGGAGACCGCGGTCCGGCTGGGCCTGAATTTCGTGGTGCTGATCTGGAACGACAACGCCTACGGCCTGATCGAGTGGAAGCAGGTCCGCGAGTACGGGCGCAAGGCCTTCGTCGAATTCGGCAACCCGGATTTCGTCCAGCTGGCCCGCGCCTTCGGCGCCCGCGGCGTGCGCATCGAACCGGGAGACAGCCTCGAAATGGCCCTGCGCGAGGCCCTGGTGGAGCCGGGCGTGACCGTGATCGACTGCCCGGTCGACTACAGCGAGAACATGAAGCTGACGGAACGTTTGGGCGAGCTGGTTTGTCCATTCTGAGAACACGGACTTTCCCTCCAGCAGGAGACCACCCGCGATGACGTCGATCGCGCCCGGCGACCGTCGTGCCACGCCCCTCGGCCCCGAAGGCGAGGCGCAACCGGAAACCGCCACCCCGGAACAACTGAGCTACCAGCACGAACAGGGCAGCCAGCGCCTGCGTCTGCTGAGTTTCAATGCCCAGGTGGGCATCCACTCTTCCCGCCTGCATCACTACGTCACCAACAGCTGGAAGCACGTGCTCCCCTATGGCGGGCGCATGGACAACCTGGACCGGGTCGCGCGGTTCATCTCCGAGTTCGATATCGTCGGCGTGCAGGAGCTGGACGGCGGCAGCATCCGCAGCAATTTCGTCGATCTGGCGTCCTATCTCTCCGAGCGCGCGCAGTTCCCGTACACCTACAACCGGATCAACCGGGATCTCGGGCAGTTCGCCAAGCACTCCCTGGCCCTGTTCTCGCGCCTGGAACCGGACCGGGTCGAGATGCACCGCCTGCCAGGCGCCCTGCCGGGACGCGGCGCGATCGAGGCGCACTACGCGATGGGCGACGGAGACGAACTGGTCCTGTTCCTGCTGCACCTCGCCCTCGGCAAGCGGACCCGCAAGTCCCAGCTGGCCTACGTCGCGGAACACATCCAGGACCTCCCCCATGCGGTGGTCATGGGCGATCTCAACTGCCAGCAGGACAGTGAGGAACTGCGCCAGCTGGTCGCGCGCACCGGCCTGATGGAGCCAATGGCCTGCCCCGCGACCTACCCCGCCTGGGACCCGCGCCTGGTCTTCGACCACATCCTGCTGACCCCCGACCTGCATGTCAGCGACGTGCGCGTCTACAACGTTGCGCTGTCCGACCATCTCCCGGTCGGCATCGAGATCGAACTGCCGCAGCGCCAGGCCCTTCATGATCCAGCGCACTAAACCGTTGCCCGTATACGGGTACGATCCCGGTGGCATCTACCCGTATTACGCGTTTAAATAGACACGCCTCCTTTCCGGGATTTCCCGATGTCCGACAGCGATCTGCGTAGAACCATCATCGAGCTCGAACGCTCGCTGGACCGGGAACGGGCCCTGCAGGACACGATCCGCCGAGTCGCGCTGCGTTCGCTTGCGGTGGTGTCCGCCAAGGTGCCGGCACTGGAGGGCGCGGTCCGCGACCTGACCCGGGCCATCGAGTCCGACCCCGGCGACACCGCCTGGCTGGACCGCCTGAGCGGCCAGCTCGCTGACGCGGTACGTTCCAGCGACCATCGCCAGGATCTTGCCGAGGGCATCCTCGAGGTGGTGCGCCGCGGCCTGCACGGCTTCGAGTTCCTCGATTCCGAGGTGGACGCCCTGACCCGGGCCGCTGACCGCCGCGACAAGGCGGAGATCGAACGCACCCTCAACCGTCTGTTCACGGTCCTGCACGACAAGTGCCAGAAGGCCATGACCGAGCGCGAGGAGCTCACCGAGGTCGTCGGCGAGATCTGGCACCGCCTCGAGGATGTCGACACCGCCTTGTCCGAGGACGAGGCCCGCGGCGAACGCGCCCGCGAATCCGTGTCCGAGCTGCATGCCGGGATCTCCGGCGATGTCGCCCATATCAAGGGCCGGGTCGTCGACGTCGACGATCTGGCGACCCTGCGCACCGAGGTCAGCCGCGGCCTCGACCGCATGGTGGAGCGGGTCACCGCGTTTCGCGATGAACAGGAAACCGAGCTGCTGGCAGCACTGGAGCGCAACCGCGCCCTGCGCTCCAAGGGCCGCAGTCTGGAGGGCCAGGTGCAGGCCCTGCGCACGCGCCTGGAACAGGCCCGCGCCGAGGCCACGCGCGACAGCCTGACCGGCCTGCCCAACCGCACCGCCTTCGAACAGCGCCTGGCCCAGCTCCCGGCGGAGCTGAAAAAGGCCGGCGCCGCCTCCCTGCTGGTCTGGGACATCGACCACTTCAAGACCATCAACGACGAATACGGACACAGCGCGGGCGACAAGGTCCTGCGGGCGGTCGCCGAGATCCTGGCCGAAGGGGTCCGCGCACCCGACTTTGTCGCGCGCTACGGCGGCGAGGAATTCGTGATGATCCTCTACCGCGAACCCGCGGCCGCCCATACACAGGCGGACACTATCCGCGAGGCGGTCGATCGCCTGATCGTGCGCGCCGGGAACACCCGGCTGAAGGTCACCATCTCCGCGGGCCTGGCCGGCATCAATCCCGCCGCGACCCCGGAGGCGATCTTCGACGCGGCCGACCACGCCCTGCTCCAGGCCAAGAAACGCGGGCGCGACCGCATTGAACGCGCCAACGACTGACCGATCCCGGGAGACGCCATGCGCGGCACGCCCCCATCTCACCTGATCTTCGGCGAGGTCCTGTTCGACGGCTTCCCCGACGGCACGCGCGTCCTCGGCGGCGCGCCCTTTAACGTCGCCTGGAACCTGCATCAGCTGGGTGCCGCCGCCTGCTTTGTGGGCGGCATCGGCGACGACGCCGATGGCCGCCGCGTGCGGGAACGCATGCACCACATCGGGATGGATACACGCGGGCTGTACCAGCACCCCACGGCCCCAACGGGGGAGGTCCGCGTCACCCTGGAGCAGGGCGAGCCGAGCTACACCATCGTCCCCGGCCAGGCCTATGACGACGTCCCGGCGGACTGGGCGGAGCAGCTGCCGGCTACGGCCACGCTCCTCTATCACGGGACGCTGGCCCTGCGCACCGGCAATCGCGAGCTGCTGGAACGCCTGCGGGCCCGCTCACGCCAGCGCTTCGTCGACGTGAACCTGCGGGCACCGTGGTACGACACCGATGACGTCCTCGCGCTGATCCGCGGCGCCGACGTGGTGAAGCTGAACACCGACGAGGCCGCGACCCTGGCCCCGGATGTCGCCGAGGCCGAGCGCCCGACCGCGCTGCTCGAACGGGCCGCGATCCGCTCCGCCCTGATCGTCACCCACGGGGCCGGTGGTGCCGCCATCCACGAGCCCGATGGCCAGCACTGGCAGGCACCCGCACCGCCCGTCGACGGGTTCCGCGACGCCGTGGGCGCCGGCGACGCCTTCGCCAGCGTCGCCATCATCGGGCTGCAGAACGCCTGGCCCTGGGCGACCACCCTGGAGCGCGCCCTCCGATTTGCCGCCGCAGTCTGCACCCTGCAGGGCGCCACCACCGACGACCCGGCCTTCTACCAGCAGGCCACGCGCGACTGGCCCCGGGCCTGACGACACGCCGGGACGCCGGACACCCCAGCGTGAACCAAAAGGGACACCGCGACTTCACGCCCACGCGATTTGTTTGCGTCAGGAAGAACCTGGCTCTATATTTTCTATAGAAATACTCCTTCTTGTCCCGGAGGGCCATATGGAACAAACGGCAAACGCGGAACAGCGCCAGGAGGTACTCACCAGGGCTGTCGCGCAGGCCGGGGCACGGCTCGGCATGAAACAGTCGGAGCTGGCCCGGGCCCTGGGGCTGAGCCCCGCTACAATCAGCCGCATGTACGCCGGTGGTTATTTCCTGGACGAGCGCACCAAGCACTGGGAGATCGCGGCCCTGCTGGTCCGTCTCTACCGTGGGCTTGACGCCATCACGGCCGGCGACGAGCGTTCCCTTCGGGCCTGGATGCGCAATCCCAATGCCGACCTGCACGGTGTTCCGGGAGACCTGGTGGACAATGTGGCGGGGCTGGCTCGCGTAGTCGAGTATGTGGACGCACACCGCGCTCGCATCTGAAGCCGCGCCTGCGAACGGCGAGGGATGGCGGGTGGTGGAGCATCAGTACACCGTGTCTACCCGCAAGCTTGTGAGTACCCGGGACGAGCAGGAAGTGCTGGAGGCGATTCTGGAGGAGACCAAGCCCGCCTTTCCCGCCAATACGGCGCATTTGCATTACCTCCTCAAGACGCCGTTCCGCTATCCGCCGTCGCCCTTCGGTTCCCGGTTCCGTCGACCCCAGGAAGGCGAGGGCGTCTTCTACTGTGCCGAAGCCGTCCGCACCGGACTGGCCGAGTTCAGCTACTGGCGCCGACACTTTTTCGAGGCGTCCCCGGGCACACCGTTACCTGAAGCCCACGAATCGCTCACGGTCTTCAGCGTCGCCTGGCGCACCCCGAGTCACCTGGACCTGACCCGTCCGCCGCTCAACCAGGATCGCGCCCAGTGGACCCACCCGGACGACTACACCGCCACCCGGGCGCTCGCCGCAGAGGCGCGACGAGCCGGTATCCAGGCCATCCGTTATGAATCTGTGCGCGACCCTCAGCGAGGCGCCAATCTGGCGCTCCTGGCCCCGGCAGTATTCACGCAGCCGGAACCTCTTACCCAGCAAACCTGGTATCTCTACCTGGGCGCCAGCGAAAGCAACTGCATCCGGGCCGGCCGGGATGAGTCCTTTACCTTCCCGGCCTCATCCTCCGCCTGATCCGTCCCCCGTAGGATTCCGGTCAGCGAGAGGCGTCAGGCCGGGGCCCGGTGAGCTCCATTCGGATGTTCTCGCAAATCCGGACAATGGCAACTGAGATCTCGGGCGAAAGGCTGGCCCCATCCTCGAGGCAGGCGGGCTCGATGCCGTGCACGATGACGTGCTGGGGAAGCTCGCCCAGGGAGCGGGCAAGTTCGACGGCTTCGGCGAGGCCGATACCGTGGGAGGAGTAGCGCGCGCCGCGCGGCAGGGGCTCGCGGGCATCCAGGCGATGGAGGGTGCCGGGGGCGGCGCCGGTGACGATGGCATCGACGAGGATCACCGGGTCGTGGCCCTGCCATAACTCCATGAGTTCGGCGGGTTCGCCGTGGCTCTTCGCGGTGGCGAGGCCCGGGGTATCGGCCAGCGCGTCCACCACGGCGTGGCCGATGCCGTCGTCGCCGCGCCAGGGGTTGCCGATGCCGATGACCAGCGGCCCCTTGTCAGTGCTCACGGCCCGCATCCCGCGAAGCGGTTCGCTTGCCGGACCGGTTCCCGGCAAGCGTGAGAGTCCCCGGCCAGCGCCGGGGGCACCCAGGCTCGCTGGAACACGCTCCGGCACAGGCGTAACCTGAAAGGCCACCACCCCTTGTGAACAGTGTCAGACATGCCGGGCGACGACTTCGAAACCATTCTTGACCAGGCGCGAGCGCTCCCGGACTCGGAGCGTGCACGGCTGGTGCATGATCTTCTGGAGACTCTGGAGGGGTCGCCGGACACCGGCGTCGCCGCGGCCTGGGAGCAGGAGATTGCTCGCCGCCTTGCGCAGGTCGAGAGCGGGGACGCGGAAACCCTCTCACGTGACGAACTCAATCGACGTTTGCGGGACCAGACCGGATGAGCATGGATGCCCATACTGGAGATCGTCGCCGCCGCGGCCGATGAAGCAGAAGCGGCGGCTGACTGGTACGAACACGAACAGCCCGGGCTCGGGCGGCAGTTTCGCGAGTCGCTGAACGCGGGCCTCGAACTGCTTGAAGACGGTCTGGTCTCCGGAAGTCCCATGCCGGGGCATCTAGGCCGGAAAGGCGTGCGCCGACTGGTGTTGCGCCGCTTCCCGTATGACATCGTCTTCCTCGGGTCTTCCCGTCGCATCATCGTCCTGGGCTTTGCGCATCACGCACGATGCCCCGCCTACTGGCGCTCCCGAATGAACCGATAGACAGCGGAGGCTTCGCAAGGCTGTCCCATATCCACCGATCGAAAGTACAAATTTCTCAAGGAAGGCCAGAGAGCTTCCGGACCCCACAGTCGAACGCCCTTCACCGGTCGTCGTTTACATCGCTTTGGACACACACCAAAGCCGTTCTATCGAGCGATGTCACTGCCTCTGTGCGCGTCCAATCCAATCGCAGCCTCGTAGCCTTTGTACCCACTTACCGCAACTTACGAACTACAGTTCTCGGCCTCGATTTTTCTTGGTCACGACCAGCGCTGGACTCATCCTTGCAAGCTGAGTATTTTGTGAGACAAAACTCTTTCTTCCACCCTGGCCAGCCACTATACACTCTGTTGGCATTCTCTGAATTATCCCTTCTTCTCATCTCTCCCGCCCTCCAAAAGTTCTTCAAGCTCATGCCTTATCGATACTTCTGAATCTAGATACGATAATGGTGACATTGGGACACGTGTCTCACCTTGACGCCTATGCCACTCAATTATTCTTCCTTCTGATTTTCGAGGAAGTTCTCGCCCGCTACTCAACTTCATAGAAAAAAGGTCCACAAACCGACGCGGGCCAACCCCAACGAACTGCTTGAATTCCACTTTATCGGACGATTGCGACCCTTTGTCTTCAACTGCATCACCATGTAGCGTAGTCGCGTAACTCTTCGGATAAGGCTCTATGTATATGACTTTTTGTATCCCTGCTGCCACGATATGCTTGGTACAATTGTGGCACGGATAAGTAGTTGTAAACAGCGTTCCTCCCCGTACAGGAGTTCCATTGCGAGCAGCTTGTAGCAGAGCCTCCATTTCGGCATGGACTGACCTTCCATACTCGGTTATATCCATTAATTTAGACCCCTTGAGGCGTTTTACGGCCTCTTCCAGGTCTGCGCTCTGAGCCTCTTCCCCTAAAATTCTGGTGGCGGCGTCCTTTGCGATCTCAATTTTTTCCTGCTCATTCGAGTCGCACCCTCGGACGTAATCTCGTTGGTCATTTTGGTTTGTCCAGTAGAGCCCGCCACCATAAGCCGGCACATCATTCGCGCCTGTGGATATTATGTCATTTTTTTCATTCACGATTACCGCGCCCACTTGTCTGGCAAGATCTGCGGAGCGTAAAGACGCAGCATAGGCCATGAACATTGGGTATTCCTCAGCCGTAGGCGGCACAACAGGCTTGGAAAAAATCAGGTCCATTATGCGCCCCAACTGACTCTCCAAGACTGTAGGAGCATCAGTGGTGAGGAATGCATCCGCCAGCTGAAACACATCTCTTGTCTGCTGCCCTAGAGGACGATTTTCTTTGTCATCGCGCTCAATCAGTCTATGAATCTCCTCCTCTGGAACACCTTTTAGTTCTTTTAGGTATTGTTTTCGGCTTTCTAGAGATGAGGAAACCCCTATAAGAAAGAACCCTGGGCCGTAGACTTGCCGAAGCGTTTCAACCTCATCTTCGTGTTTGAGAGATCGGATTACATGCGCAGCTCGAGACAAAGGCTCAGGAGCATCCTGCTCATAACCCCTGCGATCATTTATGGCTTGAATGGCGAGAAGAGCCAAAACATCTCCTCGGTCATACTTCTCCCTTAGGCTGTTACCGAGGTTCATACCAGCATCCAGCCTTTCGGCCTCACTTTGATGCTCGGACGATTGATGCCCTTCCAGATTGGCGGCGATCTGGCTCAAATGAAAAATCGCTGTTGAATATCCGAATTGGCTGAGCAGGGATTCGAGCCTGGTTTCAACGTCGTCTAAGTTGACTCCGACAGGGGCGACAAGAGCAAGTACTAATTCGCAGTCCTTCGCGTAATAGTTCATAATCTATGAATTGGTTTCCTTTGATAGAGTCTGCTGTTTGGTCATGGACAAGCTAGGTCTTCTGGAAAGATGCACGTTGGTGTGGCCTTCGAGTCAGTGAGCGAACCCGCGCAGTTTAAGCTTCGCTTGAATATAGGTGAGGCGAGCCAATTTCGGTAGCGTCGCACAACCCGGGGTGGGGTCGACAAGGGGAATGCGGCCTTCGGAGCAGGCCCTTACCAATGGAGAGGGCTCATCTTCATCGGTATGGTAAGGTTCCTCGTTTCCGCCGGGTCGGTGCGCACTCACTGGCGGTCGACGGTGAGGTCGAGGAAGTGGGTGGCGCAGGAGATGCAGGGGTCGTAGTTGCGGATGGCGACCTCGCAGTGGTGGCGCAGTTCGTCGTCCGGCAGGTGAAGGTGGCTCAGCACCAGTTCGCGCAGGTCGGCCTCGATGGTGGGCTGGTTGACCGAGGTGGGCGGGACGATCTTGGCGTCGGTGATAACGCCCGCGTCGTCGATGCTGTAGCGGTGGTAGCAGATGCCGCGCGGAGCCTCGGTGGCGCCGAAGCCGGTGCCGGCGCGCGGGGTGACCGGCAGCGCGGGTTCGGCCGGCGCGTCCCGGTAGCCGTCGACCAGGCGCAGGGCCTCCTCGAAGGCGAGCACGATCTCGATCATGCGCACCTGGATGCTGCGGAACGGGTTGCGGCAGGCCGCGCCCAGCCCGGCGCGCTCGGCCAGTTCGGCGGCGCGCGGGGTGAGACGTTCGCGGTTCAGGGCGAAGCGCGCCAGCGGGCCCATGAACACCGGTTCGCCACTGTCGGAGCGGTGGCTGTGCAGGGCGTTGGAGTGGGCCACGTGCTCCTCGGTGAAGACGTCGTCGTAGTCGCGGATGGCAGCGTCCAGACCGCTGCCGGAGCCGAGGCGGCCGTGGGTGATCGGGTATTCGTCCGGGTGCACCAGCGACACGAACTCGTAGTCGCGTTCCAGGTTCGGGTAGTCGAGGGTGGAGAGGAACTCGGCCACCTCGCAGGACGCCTCCAGGCCCCAGGCCAGGTCCTCGCGCAGCCCGGCGACCTCGTCGGGCGTCGGCGTGCGGTAGAAGCCGCCGACCCGCAGGTTGACCGGGTGGATCTCGCGCCCGCCCAAAAGGCGCAGGATGGAGTTGCCGATCTTCTTGATGCGCAGGCCGTTGCGCACCATGTCCGGGTGGTCCTTCGCGGCGGTGACCGCGTCGGGATAGCCAAGGAAGTCCGGCAGGTGGAGCATGAACACGTGCAGGGCGTGGCTCTCGATCCATTCGCCGCAGTAGGCCAGCCGGCGCAGGTCCTGCAGCACGCCGTCCACGGTCACGCCGCAGACGTCCTCCATCGCCAGCGAGGCGCCCAGCTGGTAGGCGATCGGGCAGATGCCGCAGATGCGCGCGGTGATGTCCGGGGCCTCGCGGAAGTCGCGCCCGCGCAGGAAACCCTCGAAGAAGCGCGGGGCCTCGAAGATCGACAGCTTCACCTCCTCCACGCGGTCGCCCTCGGCGCGCACGTACATCGCGCCCTCGCCCTCCACGCGCGCCAGGTAGTCGACTTCGATGGTGCGGGTCTCGCTCATGGTCCGTTTCCTGATTCTTCGCGCTCGCCCTCCTCGCGGAAGGCGTCGGCGCCGGCGTTGAAGGTGCGGTAGAAGCGCACGCGGGTGGCGCGCTCCATGCCGAGGGCCTCCAGCTGCCCGGACAGGCCGGGCGCGTTGGGCGTCTCCTTGGGGCCGAAGCAGCCGTAGCAGCCGCGGTGGCAGCCGGGGCACAGCGCGCCGCAGCCGGCGTGGGTGACCGGGCCGAGGCAGGGCGTGCCGTGGGCGACCATCACGCAGACCTGCCCCGCCCGCTTGCACTCCTCGCAGACGCTGGCGCTGGAGACCTGCGGGCGGCGGCCGTAGAGGAAGGCGCTGATGACCTCCAGCAGCTGGTACTTGTCGATCGGGCAGCCGCGCAGCTCGAAGTCCACCGGCACGTGCTGGCTGATCGCATCCGAGGTGGCCAGGGTCGAGATGTACTCCGGGTGGGCGTAGACCTGGCGGGTAAACTCTTCGACGTCGGCAAAGTTGCGCAGGGCCTGGATGCCGCCGGCGGTGGCGCAGGCGCCGATGGTCACCAGGAACTTCGACGCGCGGCGGATCTCGCGGATCTCTTCGGCCGCCTCCGGCGTAGTGATCGAGCCCTCCACCAGCGTCAGGTCCCAGGGCCCATCAATGCGGGTGCGGGTGGCCTCGGGGAAGTGCGCGATCTGCACCCGGTCGGTCACCGCCAGCAGCTCGTCCTCGCAGTCGAGCAGGCTGAGCTGGCAGCCGTCGCAGGAGGCGAACTTGAATACGGCAAGGGTCGGACGTTCGGCACTCATAGTTCGCGTATCCGAAAGGCCGGCTCCATCACCGGGTAGGGGAACACGGGGCCGTCGCGGCAGACGAAGTGCGCCCCGATCTGGCAGTGCCCGCAAAAGCCCACCGCGCAGCGCATATTGCGCTCCATGGAGACAAAGATGTCTTCCGGCTTGACGCCGCGTCGCTCCAGCGAGGAGGCCGCGAAGCGCATCATCACCTCCGGGCCGCAGACCATCGCCAGCGTGTTGCGCCGGTCGAAGCCGCCGCGGTCGATCAGCTGCGTGACCACGCCGACATCGCCACGCCAGGCCGCGGTGCCGCGATCCACCGTCACGCGCAGGTCGAGGTCGTCGCGCGCGGCCCAGGCATCCAGCTCGTCGCGGAAGATCATGTCCCCCGGGGCGCGCGCGCCGTAGCAGACCACCACCCGGCCGAAGTCCGCGCGCCGTTCGAGCGCCGCATGGATCACCGGACGCAGCGGGGCCAGGCCGATGCCGCCGGCGACCAGCACCAGGTCGCGGCCGCGCGCCTGTTCCAGCGGCCAGGCCGTGCCGAACGGGCCGCGCAGGCCCACGACCGCGCCGGCCTCGAGGTCCTGCATCGCCCGGGTCACGCTGCCCACCGCGCGGATGGTATGCACGATCCCGCCGTCGTCCGTGATCGCGGAGACCGAGATCGGCACCTCGCCCACGCCGAACAGGTAGAGCATGTTGAACTGCCCGGGCGCCGGCAGGGTGCCGGGCTCCACCCCGGGCGCTGGGCGCAGCTCCCAGCTGAAGACCTCGTTGCTGGCCACGTCGCGGTGCACCGAGTAGATGCGCCAGGGCTGGGGGGCCATCACCTGGTCCGGCAGGGTCGCGGCCGCGTCAGTGGCCATGCTCGGACCCTCCGTGGCTGTAGATATCCAGCGCCTGCAGCCGCGCGGCCTGCAGGCGCTGGACGATCAGTGCGGCGAAGTGTTTCATCAGGGTATAGCCAAGCGCCGGGTCGGCCTCCATTCGCTCGCGCAGCACGCCGGCGTCGAAGCGCAGGGTGTGCAAGTCGGTGGTCGCGCGCGCGTCGTAGCTCGCGCGGTACGGCGGCAGCAGCCAGGACCAGCCGAGGATGTCACCGGGGCCCAGGGTCATAAAGGGCACATTGCCCTCGCGCACGCGGCCTTCCAGCGCCACTTGGCCCTCGCGGATCAGCCAGAAGGTCTCGGTGGGTTCGTGGTCGCGCATCAGCCGAGCGCCGGATTCGTAGCTGCGCTCGGCCGCACAGGCCGCCAGCAGGCGCAGGTGCTTCGGGTCGAAGTCCTCGAAGAACGGCTGCTGTTCGAGGATGGCCAGCAGTTCCTTCATCGCTGCCCCTCCGCATCACGGCGCACGGCGGTCACCTCCTCGGTGATGTCGATTCCCACCGGGCACCAGGTGATGCAGCGTCCACAGCCGACACAGCCGGAGGTGTCGAACTGATCGTGCCAGGTGGCCAGCTTGTGGGTGATCCACTGGCGATAGCGCGCGGCGACCGAATCGCGGTGGGCGCCACCGACCAGGTGCGAGTGCTCCTGGTTGAAGCAGGAATCCCAGCGCCGCACGCGCTCGGTGCGCTGACCTTCCAGATCGGGCACCTCCTCGACCTGGGAACAGAAACAGGTGGGACAGACCAGGGTGCAGTTGGAGCAGGACAGGCAGCGCTCGGCCGTCTCTTCCCAGCGCGGGTGCTCGAAGGCCCGGTTCAGCACCTCGCGGGCGTCCGCCGGCATCTGTCGGCCCATCTTTTCCGGCGCCTCGGCCCAGACGCGTTCGGCGGCGGCGTGCTCGGCGTCCGTGGCCGGGCGCGGCTCCAGCCGGTCGAGCACCGCGCGCCCGGCCTCGCTCCCCGCCTCGGCGACCAGGAAATGCTGCGTGGCGTCGACCACCTCGGTCAGGGCCAGATCGAAGCCCTCCCGCGCACGGGGCCCAGTGTCCATCGAGGCACAGAAGCAGGTGCCGCCGGGCTCCGCGCAGTGGGCCGCGACCATGAACACATCCTGGCGCCGCGCCGCATAGCCGCGATCCTGCACCGCCTGGCCGAGGAACACCCGGTCCTGCACGGCGATCGCCGCCAGCTCGCAGGCGCGCATGCCGATGAACGCGCGCCGGGGCGGTGCCGGCTCGCCCGGCTCGGTCACGAAGCTGCCGTCCGGCTGGCGGGTCAGCCGGAACAGGGTCTCCTGCGGGGGGAACAGGTACTTCTTCCAGGAGTGCGGCCCGACCACGTAGCCGAACAGGGCCGCGTCGTCACGCTCGCGCAGGCGGTAGTGGCCGGGGGCGTGCTCGTCCCCCCAGCCCACCGGCAGGTCATCCAGACCTTGCACGCGATCGTAGACGATCGCGCCGTCGCGCCGTGTCGGACCCACCACCTCGTAGCCATCACCGGCCAGCAGGCGGATCAGCGTATCCACGGCTTGTGGGGCGATCACATGCATAGGTTGCTCCCGGACGCCCGCCGCAGGCAGCGCCGAAATCGATGCGTGCGGGTCAAAACATAGTGCGCCAATCACGGGGCACGATCCACCCGGGCGGTAACCTTTCCCGGTTATGCTGGAGTTTGGCCCAACCACTGTCCGGGGGATGCGATGAAGGTCGCCGTCTTCAGTACCCAGCAGCATGATCGCGAGCACCTGATACCGGCTCTGGTGGCCGCCGAATTGGTGCCGGTGGTGTACGCCGAGCGCCTGACTGCGGAGACGGTGCACCTGGCCCGGGGTGCGGATGCGGTCTGCGTATTCACCAACGACGACCTGCACCGCCGGGTGATTGACGGGCTGGCGGATCAGGGCATCCACGTGATCGCGCTGCGCTGCTCCGGGTACGACAATCTGGATGTGGCGCGGGCCCGCGAGCGCGGCGTGCGCGTGGGGCGGGTTCCGGCCTACTCCCCGAACGCGATCGCGGAGCATGCCGTCGCCCTGTTGATGACGCTGAACCGCCGGGTGCACCGGGCCTGGGAGCGGACCCGACGCGGCGATTTCCGGCTCGATCACCTGACGGGCTTCGATCTGGTGGGGCGTACAGTGGGGGTGGTGGGCACCGGGCGCATCGGCCAGGCCTTCGCCCGGATCATGCTCGGCTTTGGCTGCCGCGTGCTTGCGCACGACCCGCACCCTAACGCCGAGCTGCAGGCCGCGGGGGTGGAGTATCGGGACCTGGACACGCTACTGGTCAAGTCCTCGGTGGTGAGCCTGAGCTGCCCGATGACGCCGGAGAACCGGCACATGATCAATGCCGACACCCTGGCGCGAATGCCGCGAGGGGCCTTTCTGATCAATACGGCGCGCGGGGCGCTGGTGGATACCGATGCCGCCGAGGTCGCACTGGACTCGGGTCAGCTGGGCGGATTCGCACTGGATGTCTACGAGGCCGAGGCGGGGCTGTTCTTCCACGACTGGTCGCTGGCCGGTCTTCCGGACCGGCGCCTGGCGCGGCTAATGCAGCGCGACGATGTGCTGGTCACCGGCCACCAGGCCTTCCTGACCCACGAGGCGCTGACCAACATCGCCGACACCACCGTCGCCAACCTGACCACCCTGCACCAGGACCCGGACGCGCAACCCGAAGGCCGCGTCGTCTGAGGCATCTCCCCGCGATCAGAACGCGAGCTGGAAGCCCGCCCCCAGCCCCGCACAAACGAGGATCAGCGGGATGATCCCGACGCGAAAGCGGGCCAGGGCGATGAAGGCGGCGATGCCCAGCAGGGCGGAGAACCATTCGAAGGCGCCGTCAAAGCCGTCGGGCCACAGCACGTGCCAGGTGAAGAAGACCGCGAGGTTCACGATCACCCCGACCACCGCGGCGGTGATGCCGGTCAGCGGCCCCGTGAAGTGCAGATCCCCGCGCGTGCGTTCGACCAGCGGCGCACCGACCAGGATGAACAGGAATGATGGCAGGAAGGTAAAGAAGGTTGCGACCAGCGCACCCAGCACGGCCGCCAGAAAGACCTGATCCGGACCCAGGAAGGCCTGGGTCCAGCCGCCAATGAAGCCCACGAACGTGACCACCATGATCAGCGGCCCTGGTGTGGCCTCCCCCAGTGCGATCCCGTCGATCATCTGCGCGGGACTCAGCCACCCATAGGTCTCCACCCCACCCTGGTAGACATAGGGCAGGACCGCGTAGGCCCCGCCGAAGGTCACGAGCGCCGTTTGGGTAAAGAATTGCCCCATGCGGGTCAGCGTGGCGTCCCAGCCGAACAGCGCGAGCAGGGCCCCGAACACGGCGGCCCACAGCCCCAGACCCACCACCAGAAAGCGAATCACCCGCGACCAGCGAAACTGCATCCAGGGGGCGGGTGGCGTGTCGTCATCCACCACCGCCGGGCCCCGCGACTCAACACTGCCGGCCCCGTGAGATTCGCCGTTCTGGAAGCGTTCTGGCCAGACGCGGCTGCCCAGCCAGCCGAGGATCCCCGCCGTGATGATGATGTACGGGAACGGGACGTTGAGGGCGAAGATGGCCAGGAAGGCCGCGATGGCCATTAGCCACAGCAGGCCGTTATTGAGCACCCGTCCGCCGATACGCCAGCCGGCGTAGACAATGATCGCGACCACGGCCGGCTTGATGCCGTAGAACACCGCCTCCACCGCCGGCACATCGCCAAAGGCCAGGTAGACCCATGAAAGCCCGGCGATCAGGAATAGCGAAGGCAGGATGAACAGCAGTCCGGCCATCAAGCCGCCCAAGGTCCCGTGCAACAGCCAGCCGAGATAGGTCGCCAGCTGCTGTGCCTCGGGACCCGGCAGGACCATGGCGTAGTTCAGCGCGTGCAGAAAACGCTTCTCCGAGACCCAGCGCCGCCGCTCGACCAGATCCTCGTGCATCATCCCGATCTGCCCGGCGGCGCCACCGAACGAAATGAAACCGAGTTTCAGCCAGTAGCGAAAGGCCTCGCCCCGGCCCGGTGCAGGCGGCGGTCCGGGCTGGACGTCTTGCCGGCTACGATAGTCGGTCATGGTCGATTGCCTTCATCAAAAAGGCCCGGCGCCTTGCGGGGCCGGGCCTCGGACTGTAAAGGGCGTAGGGATCAGCCCTCGTTGTGGTAACTGGTGATGCGCTCCACTTCGTTCTTCGCGCCCAGGACCACCGGTACGCGCTGGTGGATGCCCTCGGGGCTGATGTCCATGATGCGCTCGCGGCCGGTGGTGGCGGCACCGCCGGCCTGCTCGATGATGAAGCTCATCGGATTGGCCTCGTACATCAGGCGCAGCTTGCCGGCCGTGCCCTTGGCTTGCATCTTCGTGTCCATCGGGTACAGGAACACCCCGCCACGCGACAGGATGCGATGCACCTCGGCCACCATGGAGGCCACCCAGCGCATGTTGAAGTCCTTGCCGCGGGCGCCTTCCTTGCCGGCCAGGCATTCGTCGATGTAGCGCTTGACCGGGGCCTCCCAGAAGCGGCTGTTGGACATGTTGATCGCGAACTCCTGGGTGTCTTCCGGGATCTGCACGCTGTCCTTGGTCAGCAGGAATTCGCCGAAGTC
Organism: Thioalkalivibrio sp. ALE31; assembly: GCF_000377405.1. GTDB lineage: Bacteria > Pseudomonadota > Gammaproteobacteria > Ectothiorhodospirales > Ectothiorhodospiraceae > Thioalkalivibrio. The sequence goes on from NZ_KB905029.1 coordinate 22,258, forward strand.
CTTGTCCAGGGTGAACATCTTCACGCCCTGGCCGGTGGTCATCACCATCATGGTGGACGGGCCGTACAGGCAGTAGCCGGCGGCGACCTGCTTGGTGCCCGGCTGCAGGAAGTCCTCGGTCTTGGGATCGGTGACGCCCTCCGGGGCCTTCAGGATGGAGAAGATCGTGCCGACCGAAACGTTCACATCGATGTTCGAGGAACCGTCCAGCGGATCGAACAGCACCAGGTAGTGGCCGCGCGGCTCGTTGGCCGGCATCTCGCAGATCTCGTCCATCTCCTCGGAGGCCAGGCCGGCGGCGTGGCCGTTGTGGCTCAGGCTCTCGATGAACACCTCGTTGGTGATGATGTCGAGCTTCTTCTGCGTCTCGCCCTGCACGTTCTCGGAGCCGGCGGAGCCGAGCACGCCGACCAGATCACCCTTGTCGACGAGGTCGGAGATCTTCTTGCACGCCACGGAGATGTCGTTCAGCAGACCGGTGAATTCGCCGGTCGCGCCCTGGATGCCGCGCTGGGTTTCGATAATGCAGTTGGTCAGAGTGGTACCGATATGCATGATGCAATCCTGATGCTGTTGTGAATCGGGCGACACGGCGCGAAATGGGGCACAGCAGCCCCGTCGCGGGGCGAACGGCCCCGGCGCGCCGGGTGTCAAAGGCGGCATAGTGTAGCAAAAGCACCCGGAGTGGCCGATCCACGGTACTGATCGTGGCGTGATCGGCCTGGCACTGTGTTTGCTCGGCCTTCGGGAACCAACAGGAAATGGAGGATTCGCATGCCGCAGAACGCGCTGTACGCCCAGTCGGGCGGAGTCACTGCCGTCATCAACGCCAGCGCCTGGGGGGTGATCGAGGCGGTGCGCGCCCACCCGGCCCATTTCGGCAAGATCTATGCGGCGCGCGACGGCATCCTGGGTGTGCTGCGCGAAGAGATCATCGACCTCGACCAGGAGGACCCGCTGACCCTCGCCGCCCTGCGCCACACGCCGGGCGGTGCGTTCGGTTCCTGCCGCTTCGATCTGGGTGACCCCGACAAGGACCCGCAACAATACGAGCGCCTGGTCGAGGTCTTCCGCGCCCATGACATCGGCACCTTCTTCTACAACGGCGGTGGCGGCTCCATGGATACCGCCTTGAAGATCGCAAAGATGGGCGAGCGCATGGGCTTTCCGATCAAGGCGATCGGCGTGCCGAAGACGATCGACAACGACCTTGCCGTGACCGACTCCAGCCCGGGGTTCGGCTCGGCCGCCAAGTTCATCGCCACGGCAGTGCGCGAGGCCAGCCTGGACGTCGAGTCCATGCACACCAGTTCCACCAAGGTGTTCGTGATGGAGGTGATGGGTCGGCATGCCGGCTGGCTGGCGGCCGCCGCGGCGCTGGCGCAGGAGTTCGACGGTCAGCCGCCGATGCTGATCCTGTTCGCCGAGGTCCCGTTCGACCAGGACGACTTCCTCGACCACCTGAACCGGACCATCGAGCGCCACGGCTACTGCGTGGTGGTCGTCTCCGAGGGCATCAAGAACCCGGACGGGGAGTTGTTCTCGGTCGCGCAGAGTCACGACGTGTACGCATATACCCAGCTCGGCGGTGCCGCCCCGCGCCTGGCCGAACTGATCCGCGAAAAGACCGGCCACAAGCTGCACTGGGCCGTGGTGGACTATATCCAGCGCGCCTCGCGCCATATCGCATCGAAGGTGGACGTGGAGCAGGCCTATGCCTGCGGTCGCGCGGCGGTGGAGGGGGTGGTGGCCGGCGAGGACGCCTTCATGCCGATCATTCGCCGGGACTCCAACCAGCCGTACCGCTGGAGCATCGGCTTTACCCCGCTGGAGACCGTCGCGGACATCGAGCAGGGCATGCCGCGCAACTACATCACCCCGGATGGCTACGGCATCACCCAGGCCGCGCGCGACTACCTGCGCCCGCTGATACAGGGCGAGGATGCCCCGCCATTCGAACGGGGCCTGCCCTGCTACCCGCGCATCCGCGGCGAGCTGTTGCCAAAACGCTGCCCGCCATTCGACGTGAAGACCGAGTAGATACGCGGACTACGGACCCGAAGGCCTCCCGGGGGTACAGCAAGCACCGGGGCCCTCCTGCTGGATCGGCGGACAGGGCACGGACCCGTAGGAACAGAAGACGCAGCAATCCCCCGGCAACGGCCTCAGCAGGGCACCGCAGCCGGTGCACTCATAGAACCACTGGCAGGCATCGGTGGGCATCGTCTCGGTCTTCTGATGGCCGCACTCCGGGCAGGTCAGGGTCGAGTCGGGGATGATCTCGTTCATATGCGTTTCAGGTCGGTTTGCGAGGATGGGATGCAAGATCCAGGCGGGCAGGCGAAAAACCCCGCCGGACAACCGGGATCGGCACAAAACGGGCGGTTCCGGAGTCTACAGCACTGCAAGCCCGCGCAAGACGGGCGCCAACACCGGATACCGGATGGAGGAAACGATGTACACGCGAATCCTGAACCGCACGTTTGCCCTGTCGGCCGCCAGCGTCCTGGCCGCCGCATTCCTGGCGCCAGGCCAGGTCGCCGCGCAGGGCGCCTATTTCGCGCCGGCCGATGGCTCGCCGGACGAGGTCACCTTCGAGTACCGCATGCGCGAATACGGCTGTGCCAACGTGCGCGGCCAATGGCGGGCGACCAACAACACCGACGACTGGCTGGAGGTGCGCGTCACCAAGACCGCCTACAACTGCCCCGGCGAGTTGGAGGACGATGTCCGCACGACCACCCGCCTGTGGCGCACCCTCGGTCCGGGCGAGACCCAGGAACGCACGCGTGACAACTCGGTGTGCGGTGGGGCCTGGGCGCGCGGGGTCGAGGTCCTGGAGTACGAGATCAACGTGGTTGACGCCCCCGACGAAAGCTGAGGCCTGTGATTCCGGCCGCGATTTTTCTTCGCGGCCGGTTCCCTTGCGCCGTGGGCGCGCTACACTCGTAAGCGTTATGCACCCCGTCCCCATTCGAGGAGTCTGTCCATGCGCGTCCCTTCGTTTCGCCAAGTCCTGTCCGCCCCCGCGGCCTTTCTGGTCGCGCTGACTCTGACCCTGCTGCCCGCCACCCCGGCCTTCGCCGGCGTGGGCATGCTCGATACCGGCAGCATGATCCAGCAGGCCAGCGCCGACGACACCCGCGCCCAGTTGCTGGAACAGCTCAATGACGCCGATGTTCGTGCCCAGTTGATCGAGATGGGGGTCGACCCCGAACGGGCCGAGCAGCGCGTGGCGCGTCTGACCGACGAGGAACTCGCCCGCCTGGAAGCGCACATGGAAACCGACCCGGCCGGTGCCGCCAGCGCCCTCGGTGTGGTCGCCATCGTGTTCGTGGTGTTCGTGATCCTCGATGCGGTCGGCGTGACCGACATCTTCTCGTTCGTGGGTCCGGCGCGCGCCAACCGCTGACGCGGTCATGACATCCCGGAACCGACGGCGAGCCCCCGGGCTCGCCGTTCTTGTATTCGGCCTGGTGCTTGGGGCATTCGCCCTGGGCGGTTGCGCCACCGCGCCGCAGAGCGCGAGCCTGGCGAGCGAGCGCCCGGCCGACCTGCCGACACGCGTGGAACTGACGGACACGCCCTTCTTCCCGCAGGAGCAATACCAGTGCGGCCCCGCCGCCCTGGCCACGGCCCTGAACGCCCGCGGCATCGACGCCGCGCTGGACGACCTGATCGAGGAAGTCTACCTCCCCGGCCGCGAGGGCAGTCTCCAGGCCGAGATGCGCGCGGCGGTGCGGGCCCGCGACCAGGTCGCCTACCGCATCGAGCCGCAACTGGAGACCGTCCTGCGCGAAGTGGCCGCCGGCAACCCGGTGGTGGTGTTCCAGAACCTCGGCGTGGCCCTGATCCCGGAATGGCACTTCGCAGTGGTGATCGGCTATGACCTGGAGGATCGCGAGATCTTCCTGCGCAGCGGCCCCATCCAGCGCCATGTGAACTCGTTTGCCCGCTTCGAGCGGACCTGGGCCCGCGGGGAACGCTGGGCCTTCCTGGTGATGGCACCGGACACCCTGCCGGCAACGGCCACGCCCCTGCGCTGGCTGCGAGCGGTCAACGAGCTGGAGCAGACCGGACGCCTCGCGGCGGCCGCCACTGGCTATGAAACGGCGATGGAGCGCTGGCCCGACGAGGCCATCCCCTATGTGGGCCGGGCCAACGTGGCGTTTGCCCAGGGCGACCTGACCACGGCCGAGGACGCCCTGCGGAACCTCGTGGAGCGTGATCCGGCGCGTCACGAAGGGTGGAACAACCTGGCGCATGTACTGATCGCCCGCGAGTGCGGTGAGCAGGCACGCGAGGCGGCGAGCTGCGCGGCCGGTCTGGCGGGGCCGGGCAGCTACGCTCGCACCCTCGGCGCGGCGGCGGATGCGCCGGACACGGGGGCCGAATGCCGCGCCCTGCCGCCTTGTGCCACGACGATGGACTCCGCGGCTTTACCGGAGCGCGATTAGGCGGGTGCACGCTTGCGCGGCGCGCGCCGGTCCTCTCCGGCCGGGGCGTGTGCGGCGCGCCTACTTGCGCTTCTCGAGCGTCTGTTCAGCGTGCTTAAGGACCAGGCCCAGGTTCTGTTTCTCGACGTCCGTGACCTGCGGGTCTTCCTTCACGGCGTGGCGCAGGTGTTCCACCAGTTGCGCCAGTTCGTCGCGCGAGATCTGGTGAAAATTGAAGCCGCCACCGTAGCGGGACTCGAGCTGATCCCAGTAGTCGGCAAGCGGAGGGCGGTAGTCGTCACTCATGGGGCATTCCCTGGTTGCGGTGCGGCGGGCGCATTTTGTCTGCTTGCGGTGCTTGGGGTCTAATGGGGGCTTTCCCGGCCGGCCTTTCGCCCATGTCCGTTACCGCTATCTACCCCGGCACCTTCGATCCCATCACGCATGGTCACACCGATATCGTGCGCCGGGCCGCCCGCCTGTTCGATCGCGTGGTGATCGCGGTGGCCGCCAATCCCAACAAGGGCCCGGCCTTCCCGCTGGAGACGCGCGTGGCCCTGGCCCGCGAGGCCGTGGGCGAGATCCCCGGCGTCGAGGTGCAGGGGTTCAACGTACTGCTGGCGCATTTTGTCCACGCCCAGCGCGCCAACGTAATCCTGCGCGGTTTGCGGGCGGTGTCCGACTTCGAACACGAATTCCAGCTGGCGGCGATGAACCGCCAGCTGGCGCCGGAGGTCGAAACCCTGTTCCTGACACCGGCCGAGGAATACAGCTTCGTCTCCTCGAGTCTGGTACGGGAAATCGCCCGTCTGGGCGGCGACGTCTCAAAATTCGTGAGCCCCGGCGTGGCGCGCATGCTGGCCGAACAAAACGGCCTGGAGCGCTAGCGGCCGGGCCCTGCGACTGGATACGAGGATTGGCCCATGGCCCTGATGATCACCGACGAATGCATCAACTGCGATGTCTGCGAGCCCGAGTGCCCGAACGAGGCCATCTACCCGGGTGACGAGATCTACGAGATCGACCCCAATCTGTGCACGGAATGTGTTGGGCACTTCGACGAGCCGCAGTGCCAGGATGTCTGCCCGGTCGACTGCATCCCGCTGGACCCGGATCACAAGGAGACCCGAGAACAGCTCCAGGCCAAGTATGAAGCCCTGATGGCCGCGAAGTAGGCAACCTCGTGGACTGGCATCGACCCCTCCAGCGCGGCGCCGTCCTTGTCACCCTAGCACTGGCCGCCCCGCTGGCCTGGGCCGGGCCCGGGCAGCATGCGGTGGCCACTGCCCACCCCGCGGCCACCGAGGCCGGCGAGGCCGTGCTGCGCGACGGCGGCAATGCCTTCGACGCCGCCGTGGCCATCACCGCCGCGCTGGGCGTGGCCGAACCCTATGGCTCCGGCCTCGGGGGCGGCGGGTTCTTCCTGCTGTACGAGGCCGACTCGAACCGCAGCGTGATGGTCGACGCTCGCGAGACCGCCCCGGCCGCGGCGCATCGCGACATGTATCTGGATGCGGAAGGCGAGGTGGTCGACGGACTGTCGCTGGACGGCGTGCTGGCGGCGGGCATCCCCGGCATGCCGGCCGGCCTCGATCACCTCGCGCGGAACTACGGGCGTCTGTCCCTGGCGGACAGCCTGGCCCCGGCGATCCGTCTGGCCGAGGATGGCGTGCCCGTCAGCGGTCGCTATCGGCAGATGGCGGGGTTCCGCCACCAGGCCCTGCGCGACGGGGCAGACGCGCGCGACATCTACCTGGACGACGGCCAGCTGCCGGACGAAGGGGCGCCCCTGCGCCAGCCGGATCTGGCCGCGACCCTGCGGCGCCTGGCGGACGCCGGCCGCGACGGGTTCTATACCGGCGAACTGGCCGAGCTGCTGGTCGCGGGGGTGCGCGAGGCGGGCGGGATCTGGACGCTGGACGACCTCGCCGGTTACGCGGTGGTCGAGCGCGACCCGATCCGACTCGACTACCACGGGGCCGAGATCACCACGGCATCCCCGCCATCCTCCGGGGGGGTGGCACTGGGGCAGATCCTGAACATCCTTTCATTCTATGACCTCGAGGCACTGGCGCCGGACATGCGCGCCCATCTGACCATCGAGGCCATGCGCCGCGCGTACCGCGACCGGGCCGAGTATCTGGGCGATCCGGATCATGTCGAGATGCCGCTGGAGCGGTTGTTGTCGCGCGACTACGCCGCCGGACTGCGCGCCACGATCCATCCGGACACGGCCACCCCCAGCCGCTACCTGCCGCTGTCGGTGGATCCGCAGGCCGACCACCCGGAGGCCGCCGCCACCGAGAGCCGCCAGACGACGCATTTCTCCGTGATCGATGCCGAGGGCAACCGCGTCGCGGCTACCCTGACCCTCAACTACCCCTTCGGCGCCGGCTATGTGGTGCCCGGCACCGGTGTGCTCCTGAACAACGAGATGGACGACTTCTCGGCGAAACCGGGCGAGCCCAACGCCTACGGCCTGGTCGGCTTCGAGGCCAACGCCATCGCCCCGCAGCGCCGGCCGCTGTCGAGCATGAGCCCGACCTTCGTCGACACCGGCGAGCGGGTGGCGATCCTGGGGACGCCCGGGGGCAGCCGTATCATCACCATGGTGCTGCACGGCATCCTCGGGGTGCTCGAGGGACAGTCCATCGAGGATGTGGTGGCGGCTCCGCGCTATCACCACCAGTACCTGCCGGACCGGGTCGAGCACGAGACCGGCGCCTTTGATGCCGAGTTGCGCGGCCAGCTGGTCGCGCGCGGGCACCAGCTGGTGCCTCAGGTCCGCCCGTTCGGCGACATGCACGCCATTCTGTGGGAGCCCGAGGCCGACCGTCTGGAGGCCGCCTCCGACCCGCGCGGCGAGGGCGAGGCGCGCGTCTTTCAGCTCCCGTAACCCTCATTGTGGAAGGAACGCGGCAGTCGCGGGTACCCCGAGAGCTCGCCACGTCGCTGTGCGACTCGCGATGACGGGGGATAGCGGCGACGAATACGTTCAGGGGCGCGCCGAATGCCACCCACGCAAAAAGCCGCGCCCGTTTGCGGGGCGCGGCTTCGCGATTCAGCTATCCGCGGCCGGCGCGAGGCCGGCCAGATGCCCGGGGGCTTAGCCCTGGGCCAGGTCGCGGATGCGGGCGTTCAGACGGCTCTTGTGACGGGCCGCCTTGTTCTTGTGGATCAGGCCCTTGCTCACGGTCTTGTCGATCACCGGCACGGCCGACTTGTAGGCCTCGGCGGCAGCCTGGGCATCGCCCTTGTGCAGCGGCTTCAGCACGGCCTTCATGGCCGTACGGAAACGGGAGCGCAGCGCCATGTTGTGGGCGCGGTTCTTGACCGCCTGACGGGCCCGCTTACGGGCAGAAGCAATATTCGCCAAAGTACTTCCCTCGCGTTGAATCGCTAGGTTCTGGAAAAGGCGGCAGAGCATACCGCCGGGCCGGCTGCGCGTCAACCGGGAGCGGGGCGTGGCGGGAATGACAGGGGGGTTCCGGGGCGTCTACTCTAGAAAGAAACAACACCATACAAAGGAGACCACGATGAACCGCTTTCCCCGGACCCTTCAAACCACCTCGGCAACCGCCGCGGGCATGGCCCTCCTGCTGGCCACCCTGCTGGTCGCGAGCCTGGCCTTCATGCCCCATGCCAAGGCCTTCGAGCCGGAGGCCAAGGTGGTCTATCACGCCGACTTCGCCGACCCGCGCCGCTTCTCCGCGATGCTGACCAGCATCAATAACATGATGACGCACTACCAGAACGAGTTCATCGACGCCGACGTGCGCATCGTGTTCGTGGCCCACGGCATCCGCTTCCTGACCGACGACAATCTCGCCGATACGCCGTTCGAGGCCGACGAGGAACTGAAGGAAGAGCGCGAGACCCTGCGCGGCCGCCTGATGAGCCTCGCAAGCACCCATGGCGTGAAGCTGGAACTGTGCGAGATCACCCGCTCGCAGATCGGCCTCGACGAGGATCTGATCTACGACCACGTGAATTTCGTCCCCTCGGGCGTGGTGCGCGTGGCCGAACTGCAGAACGAGGAAGGCTTCGCCTACATCAAGATCGAGTGATCGCCGTTCGGCTTGATGCTCACAAGCCCCGCCTCGGCGGGGCTTTTTTGTGTCACCACGAAGCGCACGAAGATACGAAGGGGATCAAGGGCGTTTGCACCACAGAGGGCACGGAGAAACCCCGCGAAGGGGGGCAGGATGTGACGAGCGCAGCGAATCGCATCGTGTCGCTATTGAGTACGTCATCGCGAGAAGCGAAGCGACGTGGCGATCGGGTTGGGATCCCCTCCAGTGTTACCCAAAGGATTGCCGCGCGACGCTCACAACGCCCGCCCTATCAATCCAGCCCATCTCTTCCTGTCTCCCCACCTTCCTGTAAATCGCCCTGGCCCTTCTCCGTGGTGAAATAAGCGGCATTCCGCCTAACCCAGAACCTCCAGTTTGGCGAAGCTGAGCACCAGCCACTTGGAGCCGGCGTGGGCGAAGTTCACCTGTACCCGCGCCGAGTTGCCGGAGCCCTCGAACTGGGTGACCAAGCCCTCGCCGAACTTCGCGTGATGCACACGGGCGCCGATGGCCAGGCCCGCCGCGGAGGCCTCGGCGGCCTGTGCATCCATGGACCCAAAGCCCGCCGTCTTCTGCCGGGCCGCCGCAAAGCGTCCGGCGCCGTAGGGCGAGGCCTGCGGGCGCAGCACCTCCAGCGCGTCCTCCGGGATCTCGTTGATGAAGCGCGAGGCGACGTTGTAGGACTCGCGCCCGTACAACCGACGGGTCTCGGCGTGGATCAGGTACAGCTCCTTCTCGGCGCGGGTCATACCGACGTAGGCCAGGCGGCGCTCCTCCTCCAGCCGGCCCGGCTCCTCCAACGAGCGCGCGTTGGGGAACAGGCCCTCCTCCATGCCGGTCAGGAACACCAGCGGGAACTCCAGGCCCTTGGCAGAGTGCAGGGTCATCATCTGCACCGCGTCCTCGTGCGGGTCGGCCGCGCCCTCGCCGGCCTCCAGCGCCGCGTGGGCGAGGAATTCGGTCAGCGGATTGCCCTCGCCTTCCTCGCTCTCGGCGGTGGATTCCATGTCAAAGGCGCGCGCCGCCCCCACCAGTTCGTCCAGGTTCTCCAGGCGCGCCTCGCCGCGCTCGCCCTTTTCCTTCTTGTAGTGCTCGCGCAGCTGGGCGCGCTCGATCGCCTGCTCCACCTGGTCCGCCAGCGGCTGGCGCGGGAGCTCCTGCTGCAGATCGCGGACCAGCTGCACGAACCCGGCGACCGCGTTGCGCGCGCGCCCGGGCAGGGCGTCGGCATCCACCGCGTGGGCCGCCGCCTGAAGCAGGCTGGTGTCCGCCGCCTGGGCCGCCTGGCGCAGGCCCTCCAGGGTCTTTTCGCCGATCCCGCGCGGCGGCTGGTTGACCACGCGCAGGAACGCGGCGTCGTCATCGCCGTTGCCGGCCAGGCGCAGGTAGGCCAGGGCGTCGCGGATCTCCTGGCGCTCGAAGAAGCGCAGACCGCCGTAGACGCGGTAGGGCATGCGCCGGCCGATGAAGGTCTCTTCCAGCACGCGCGACTGGGCGTTGGAGCGGTAGAGCACGGCGCACTCGCGGTACAGCCCGCCCTCGTCCACATGGCGGGCGATGGTCTCGGCGATAAAGCGCGCCTCTTCCTGCTCGTTCAGCGCGGTGTACAGGCGCACCGGCGCGCCCTCCTTGTCCTCGGTCCACAGCTCCTTGCCGAGGCGGCCGGCGTTGTGGCGGATCAAGGCGTTGGCCGCGTTCAGGATGTTGGCGCTGGAACGGTAGTTCTGCTCCAGGCGCACGACCTGGGTGCCCGGGTAGTCCTGCTGGAAGTGCTGGATGTTCTCGATCTTCGCGCCGCGCCAGCCATAGATGGACTGGTCGTCGTCGCCGACCGCGAACACGGGGCTGTCGCCGGCCAGCAGGCGCAGCCAGGCGTACTGGATATCGTTGGTGTCCTGGAACTCGTCGACCAGCACATGGCGAAAGCGCGTGCGGTAGTGCTCCAGCAGCGCCTTGTTGTCGCGCAGCAGCTCCAGCGAGCGCAGCATCAGCTCGGCGAAGTCCACCACGCCGGCGCGCTCGCAGGCCTGCTGGTAGGTGGTGTAGACGCGCACCCACTGGCGCGCGACGGGGTCGCCGGTATCCGGCAGGTGTTCCGGGCGCGAGCCCTCGTCCTTGCGCGCGTTGATGTACCACTGCGCCTGCTTCGGCGGCCAGCGCGCCTCGTCCAGTTCCAGGCCGCGCAGCACGCGCTTGACCATGCGCAGCTGATCGTCGGAGTCGAGGATCTGGAAGCCCTGCGGCAGTTTCGCCTCCTGCCAGTGCTGGCGCAGCAGCCGGTGCGCCAGGCCGTGGAAGGTGCCGACCCACAGCCCCGTGGCCGGGTGGCCCAGCAGCGCCTCGATGCGCCCGCGCATCTCGGCCGCCGCCTTGTTGGTGAAGGTGACCGCCAGCAGGCTGTGCGGGGCCACGCCCTCCACGCCGATCAGCCAGGCGATGCGGTGCACCAGCACGCGGGTCTTGCCGGAGCCGGCGCCGGCCAGTACCAACAGCGGCTGCGGCGGGGCGGCCACGGCCTCGCGCTGGGCCGGGTTCAGGGAATCAAGCAGGGGGGAGACATCCATGCGCGAATGGTAGGGAAACCCGGCCGGAATCGCACGTTCCACATGCGGGCCGTGTGCCTTCGGCCGGGCAAACGCGCTACTCTCGAAGTCAGCCCGCGTCGAAGCGCCAGGGTGCCTGCAAGGAACCTCGCACGCCGACGGAGTCACAAGGGTAGTCGCATCAGGAATGGGAAGACCGCGAATGAACGAGATGCCATCCCGGCACCGGCTGGACAGCCCCGTCTCCGGCCAGGAACTGCACCCCGACAATCTGGCCTTTGCCGAGGGTCTGCTGGAGCGCTACCGCGAGGACCCCGATTCGGTCCCGCCCGCCTGGGCCGACTATTTTCGCTCGCTGGAAGGTGTGTCGCGGCCGGAACGCCGCCGGCGTTCGACCGACCGTCCGGACCTGGCGCACGAACAACTGCAGATCCGGGTGCTGCAGTTCATCAACGCCTACCGCTATCTCGGGCACTTCGGCGCCCGCCTCGACCCGCTGGAACGCGAGTCCCCCGAGCCGCCGCGCGAGCTGAGCCGCGAGCATCACGGGCTGGACCAGGTCGGCCCGGACATCACCTTCGATCCGGGTTCCCTGTTTATCGAGGGGCGCGTCTCGCTCGATACCATCGAGCGGGTCCTGAAGGAGACCTACTGCGCCAGTATCGGCGCGGAATACATGCACCTGATGGCCACCGACGAGAAGCGCTGGCTGCAGGAACGCCTGGAGTCCGCGCATGGCCGGTTCGGCTTCGACGACGAGACGCGCCTGGCCATCCTCGAGCGTCTCACCGCGGCCGAGGGCCTGGAGCGCTACCTGCACCGGCGCTATGTCGGACAGAAGCGTTTCTCGCTGGAGGGCGCGGAGAGCCTGATCCCGCTGCTGAATGCCCTGGTCCAGCGTGGCGGCGCGCGCGGGCTGCACGAACTCGTGGTCGGCATGGCCCATCGCGGGCGCCTGAACGTGCTGGTCAACCTGTTCGGCAAGTCGCCGGAGGAACTGGCCAACGAATTCGAGGGCCGGCCGCGTGACGATCGCGGTACCGGGGACGTGAAGTACCACATGGGATTCTCGTCGGATCTGGATACGCCGGGCGGGCCGGTTCACCTGGCGCTCGCCTTCAATCCGTCGCATCTGGAGATCGTCACCCCGGTAGTCGAGGGCTCAGTGCGCGCGCGCCAGGTCCGCGTTGGCGATCGCAAGGGCAACCGCGTGATGCCGGTGGTGATCCATGGCGATGCCGCGTTCGCCGGGCAGGGCGTGGTCATGGAGACCTTGAACATGTCCCAGACCCGGGGGTTCTCCACCAAGGGCACCGTGCACGTGGTGGTGAACAACCAGATCGGGTTCACGACATCGACCCTGAAAGACGCACGTTCGACCCATTACGCGACCGATGTGGCCAAGATGGTGAATGCACCCATCCTGCACGTGAACGGCGACGACCCCGAGGCCGTGGTGTTTGTCACCCAGATCGCGCTGGACTACCGCATGCGCTTCGGCAAGGACGTGGTGATCGACCTGGTCTGCTATCGCCGCCAGGGGCACAACGAAGCCGACGAACCGGCCGCCACTCAGCCGCGCATGTACCACCGCATCCGCGAGCTGCCGACCACCCGCGAGCGCTACGCCACGCGCCTGATCCGCGACGGCCTGACCACCGAAGAGGCCCAGGATCAGGCCCTGGAGGACTACCGCGGCCGGCTGGATGCCGGACAGCCGGTGGCACTGTCGCTGCTGCGCGAGCGCAATGGCCATACCGGGTCTTCGACCAACTGGGGCCCCTACGTGAACCAGACCTGGGACCAGGACGTGGAGACCGGTGCGCCCGCCGAGCGTCTGGCGCGCACCCTGGAGCAGCTGTCCACGCCGCCGGAGGGCTTTCGCCCGAACGACCGCGTGCAGAAGATCCTGGAGGCCCGCGTCGCCATGGCGCGGGGCGAACAGCCGCTCGACTGGGGCGCGGCCGAGACTCTGGCCTATGGGGCGCTGATCCAGGATGGCTACCGCATCCGTCTGTCCGGACAGGACTCCAGCCGGGGCACCTTCTTCCACCGCCATGCGGTGCTGCACGACCAGGAGACCGGGAAGGCCATCGTGCCGCTGCGGCGTCTGGACCCGGACCATCCGCGCTTCCTGGTAATCGACTCGCTGCTCTCCGAGGAGGGCGTGCTGGCCTTCGAATATGGTTACGCCACCGCCGCCCCGGAGGCCCTGGTGATCTGGGAGGCGCAGTTCGGCGACTTCGTGAACGGCGCCCAGGTGGTAATCGACCAGTTCATCTCCTCCGGGGAGCAGAAATGGGGCCGCCTGTCCGGTCTGACCCTGCTGCTGCCGCACGGCTACGAGGGGCAGGGTCCGGAACACTCCTCGGCGCGCCCGGAGCGCTTCCTGCAGCTCGCGGCACAGGAGAATATGCAGGTCTGCGTGCCGACCACGCCAGCGCAGATGTTCCACCTGCTGCGCCGCCAGATGCTGCGCCCCTACCGCAAGCCACTCGTCGTGATGACGCCCAAGAGCCTGCTGCGACACAAGGACGCAGTCTCCGACCTCGATGCCCTGGCCAGCGGCCAGTACCAGACGGTCATCGACGACGCCGGCATCGACGACCCGAACCGGGTGAAGCGCGTCCTGCTCACCAGCGGCCGCATCTTCTACGACCTGGCCGCCCGCCAGGCCGAGGGCGAGCACGCGGACACGGCCATCCTGCGCCTGGAACAGTGCTACCCCTTCCCCGAGGCACGCCTGACCGAGCTGCTGGGCCGCTACCCGGAGGCGGACGAGTTCGTCTGGGTCCAGGACGAGCCGGAGAACCAGGGGTATCTGGAGTTCGTCGCGCCGCGCATCAACCCGCTGCTGGCGGTACGCGGCCAGACCCTGCACGCGGTGGCGCGGCCCCCGGCTGCGGCCCCTGCCGTCGGCTACCCCGAGGTGCACAAGGCCCAGCTGAAGGATCTGCTCGAACGTGCGTTCGGGCCCATCAGCTCGCGGGACACGCCGCACCCGACGCCCTGAATCTTCGAAACTGACGTACAGCACAAGGAAGCGAGATGGCAACCGATCGCACCCCGATCCAGGTCCCGGAACTCCCCGAATCGGTCGCCGACGCGACCGTGATCGCCCTGCACAAAAAGGCCGGGGACCCCGTCAAGCGCGATGAACTCATTGCCGAGCTGGAGACCGACAAGGTGGTCCTCGAGGTGTCGGCGCCTGGCCCCGGCACCCTGGTGGAGCTGTCCGCCAGCGAGGGCGACGTGGTCAAGGCCGATGCCGTGCTGGGCTATCTGGGGCCGGCCGAGGCCGCGCCAAAGGATGAGGAAGACGAGTCCGGTGACGAACCGGAGCCGGCGAAGACCGCGGCTCAGGGGCAGACTGCCGAGCCCGCCCCGGCTGCCGACGCACAGGAGGAGCGCGCCGACGCGCAGCCCGCTGCCGAGTCCGCAGCGTCCGGTACGGGCGCGGATGATGCCGGCAGTGCGCCGCCGCCCTCTCCCTCCGTTCGGCGCTTGTTGCAGGAGGCCGGGCTCAGTGCCGGGGAGGTCGAGGGCACTGGGGAAGATGGGCGCATCCAGCGCGAGGATGTGGAGCGCGTTCGTGACCAGCGGGCCGCGGGTTCCGGGACCCGTACGGGTGCGCAGGCGGAAGACTCCGGTTCGGCCGCCCGCACGGCGCAACGCCCGACCGAGCCGACGGACCGTGCCGAACGCATCGAGCGCGTGCCCATGACGCGGCTGCGTGCGCGCATCGCCGAGCGCCTGCTGGAGGCCAAGCAATCCACCGCGATGCTGACCACCTTCAACGAGATCGACATGTCCGCGGCGATGGCCCTGCGCGGGCGCTACAAGGAGACCTTCGAGAAGCGCCATTCCATCAAGCTCGGCTTCATGGGCCTGTTCGTGGCCGCGGCCACGCGGGCGCTGGAGCGCTTCCCGGTGATCAATGCCGCGCTGGACGGCGAGGAGATTGTCTACCATCACTACAGCGACATCGGGATCGCGGTGTCGTCACCGCGCGGGCTGGTCGTACCGGTGCTGCGCGATACCGGCAACGCCAGCGTCGCCGACATCGAGCGCCGCATCCGCGACTTCGCCGAGCGTGCCCGCGACGGCAAGCTGGATATCGACGAGCTGCGCGGGGGCACCTTCACCATCACCAACGGCGGTGTGTTTGGCTCGCTGTTCTCGACGCCCATCCTGAACCCGCCGCAAAGCGCGATCCTGGGCATGCACGCGATCAAGGAGCGCCCCGTTGCGGTGGACGGCGAGGTGGTGATCCGGCCGATGATGTACGTAGCTCTATCCTACGATCACCGTCTGGTGGATGGCGCCGATGCGGTGCAGTTCCTGGTCGCCATCAAGGACGCCATCGAGGACCCGGCGCGCCTGCTCCTCGACGTCTGACCCCGGGCGCCGGACCGCTCCCCGTAGGAGGCCAGCCCTCTGGCCGATAGGGGCTCTGGCGAATGGGGCGTCGGGCAGGCCCCTATCGGCCAGAGGGCTGGCCTCCTACAGTTGCGGGGACCGAAGGTGGCGAAGGTCCGCCGTCAGTCGAACGGCGCGATCAGTTCGCGCACCACATCGTAGTCGGCATCGCGAACCGGGGCGAAGCCGTTGTAGTTCTCGTCCAGCGCGCGCAGGGCCGGGCCCGAGGCCGGGTCGTCCGGGTTCGCCGCCAGCAGGGTGTCGCGGACGCGCTCCCGCAGGTCCGGGTCCAGCCCGGCGCGGGCGGCAATGACGTACGGTGGCAGATAGGGCGAGGCGTGCAGGATGCGAATGCCTTCGCCTTCCCAGCGGTAGGCAGCGGTGTCCTTCAGGATGCCGGCATCGAAATCGCCACTGATGACCCCGCGCACAATGTTGTCGTAATGCCCGAGGAAGTGGTACTCCCCGAGTTCGCTGAGTTCAACCCCGGAGTCGACCACCGCGGCCCGCTGCAGCAGGGCGGCCTCGTCGCCGAAGGCGAAACGCTTGCCGGCCAGTTCCTCGGGGGTCTGCAAGGGGCTGTCCTCCGCGACCACGATCATCAGGCGGAAACTGTCCTCGCCCTTGGTGATGGTGCGCGCCAGGGGTACGGCGTCCCCGCGCTGATTCGCCCGGATATACGCGACCGGGGTGAGGTAGGCGATGTCCGAACGCCCCTCCGCGATCTCGCGGATCGCGTCGGGCATGCTGGACGACAGGCGCAGGGACACGTCCCGCTCCAGGGTTTCCGCCAGATATTCGGTGAACGGCTCCAGGCGCGCCATCATCTGCGCCGGGATGTCCATGGCCACCGACCCGAACACCAGTGGTTCATTTGCGTCCGCGGCGCCCGCGGATGCGGTCAGTGCCAGCAGACCGCCGAGCAGCATTCCCTGGAACCGTTTGTTCATGACTCGTCTCCCTCGAAGTTGACTGACAGCGGGTCTTCATGGATCAGTGTGGTGTAGTTGGTCACGCGGTTGCGTCCGCGCCGCTTGCTGGAGTACATCGCCTGATCGGCCGCGCGGCAAAGGGCTCTGGAGGAGGTGACACCCTCCTCCAGCGAGAGCGTCGCGATGCCGATACTGACGGTCACATGCAACTGCTGGCCACCATCCTCCGTGGGCACTTCCATCGCCTCGACGGTGCGCCGCAGCTTCTCCGCGGTCCGTTGCGCGCCACGCGCATCGCAGCGGCGCAGGAACACGGCGAATTCCTCGCCGCCCATGCGGCATGTGGTGTCGGTATCCCGGCACTGCTCGCGAATGAGCCCGGCGAACGCCTTGAGGATGCGATCCCCGGTGTCATGGCCCCAGGTGTCGTTAATGGCCTTGAAGTTATCCAGGTCCAGGATGAGCAGACTGGCCGGATCGCCGTGGCGGCGGAACAGGGCGATGTCCTGTTCCATCGCCTCCTGGAAGGCCCGGCGGTTGCCCAGGCCGGTCAGCGGATCCGTGCGGGTCAAGGCCTCCAGCTCGGCATTGGAGGATTCCAGCTCCTTTTGCTGCTGGATCAGCCGTTCGTAGGCCTCCCGCAGTTCACGGTCGGCCGACTCCACCCGCCCCCGCAGTTGTTCGTTGGCGGCGTTGAGTTGGGCGCGCATCTGGTTGAACCGGGCCGCCAGGTCCCCGATCTCGTCATTGGAGTGCACCTCGATGTCACGCACGATCACGCCGTTGCGGTCGACGTTCGACTCCAGGGCGCGCGACACGCGGGTCAGCGGGGCGATGATGATCCAGGACAGGGCGGCGAACTCGCCCAGCGCGATCAGCGCGATCACGGCCACCTCGCGGCGGATCAGGGAGGCCTTTTGCTGTTCCAGCTGGGCCAGGATGGGCTCGATGCTGAGTTCGATCTCGAGGTGCCCGACGGCTCGTCCGTCCAGTTCGATGGGTCGGTCGAACGCCACGCGTTCGAGCTCCATGCGTTCGGGATGCTGCGCCTCCGCCATGGTGTTGCCGCGATCGCTGAAGACGCGCGCATGCACCACGCCGCCCGATTCGACGAACTGGTCCAGCAGCAACTGGATGGTGTGGTAGTCGTAGCCCACCACGCTGAAGGAAAGCGACCGGGCCAGGGAGTCGGCGGTCTCGCCGCCGCGGCGATCGGTTTCGCTGAGGACGTTCTGCTCGACATCGCGCAGGACCAGATAGCCGCTGATCGAAAGCGCGGTCAGCAGCACGGTCAGCAGGACCAGCACCACCTTCTGGCGAATCCCGAGTCGGAAAAGGCGGCGCCTGCGGGCCATGCGGTCCTCTTGTTCGATGGACTGGGGGCGCCCCGGCGTCCGTGCGGGGAGTCTGTAGCTTAAAAAGGCATCCCGCCGGGAACAAACAGGGTTTGTTAATACAGCAGCCGCGCGCCGCTCAGCGGTCGGATTCGATCGTCGGGCGGGGCTTTGTAGGGGTCAGGCGTTCACGTCTCGGCGCCGCCGCCGCGGACCGGGGCGCAAACCGAGCAGGAGCACGCCGGCACCGGCGAAGGCGAGCGGCCAGGTCGGCCAGGGCAGTCCCAGCCAGCTGGCCACCTCCAGTTGCGTAGCCAGGCCGGCCAGCGCCAGCAACGCGACCCCGGCCCAGCCCTCGTTGCGTCGTCGGGACTGTCGTCTCAGTCCGTCTTCCAGCTCGAGGATCTGGCGGCGCAGTGCGGCGTCGCGCTCGGCGCGCTGCTCCTCCACCGTCAACGCCTTCTCCAGATGCATCGGGATCTCCGGCAGATGGGCCAGCAAGCGCGGCAGGTGCTGCTGGGCGTTGCGGATGAACGCGCGCACGCCCATGCGTTCGTGCATCCACTTCTCGATGAATGGCTTGGCGGTGGTCCACAGGTCCAGCTGTGGATAGAGCTGGCGGCCCAGGCCCTCGATGTTCAGCAGGGTCTTCTGCAGCAGCACCAGTTGCGGCTGGACCTCCATGTTGAAGCGCCGCGCAGTCTGGAACAGGCGCAGCAGGACCTGGCCGAAGGAGATCTCGTCCAGCGGGCGCTGGAAAATCGGCTCGCAGACGGTGCGGATGGCCGCCTCGAATTCGTCCACGCGGGTGTCCTTCGGCACCCAGCCGGACTCCACGTGCAGTTCGGCCACGCG
The DNA here is from genome assembly GCF_000377405.1 of Thioalkalivibrio sp. ALE31. Lineage (GTDB taxonomy): Bacteria > Pseudomonadota > Gammaproteobacteria > Ectothiorhodospirales > Ectothiorhodospiraceae > Thioalkalivibrio. The sequence continues at coordinate 40,850 of NZ_KB905029.1, forward strand.
GCGGTAGTCGCGGTTGAAGAAGGCGTGGAAGTTTTCCGCCAGATAGCGCTGGTCGGAGTCCAGCAACGAGCCGACGATGCCGAAGTCCACCGCCAGGTAGGTCGGGTCGTCCGGGTGGGTGGCATCGACGAAGATGTTGCCCGGGTGCATGTCGGCGTGGAAGAAGTTGTGCTGAAACACCTGGGTGAAGAAGATCTCCACCCCGCGCTCGGCCAGCAGCTTCAGATCCACGTTCCGCTCGCGCAGCGCGGCGATGTCGGCCACCGGGATGCCGCCGATGCGCTCCATCACCAGCACGCTGCGGCGCGTGTAGTCCCAGATGATCTCCGGGATGTACAGCAGGTGGCTGTCCTCGAAGTTGCGGTGGATCGCGGCGGCGTTCGCACCCTCGCGGATCAGGTCCAGCTCGTCGGTGACGGTCTTTTCGTATTCGTCCACCACCTCGCGCGGGCGCAGGCGCTTGGCCTCGGACCAGTAGCGATCGGCCAGGTCCGCGATCAGGTGCATCACCTCGAGATCCGCGCGGATGGTCTTGAGGATGCCGGGGCGCACGACCTTGACCACCACCTCGCGCCCATCCTGCAGCGTGGCCGCGTGTACCTGGGCGATGGAGGCCGAGGCGATCGGCGTGTCCTCGAAGGTGGCGAAGGCGATCTCGATCGGGCGCTCCAGCTCGGCCTCGATCAGGGCGCGTGCCTGCTCGAACGGGAACGGGGGTACGCGGTCCTGCAGCCGGGCCAGCTCCACCGCGATGTCGTCCGGCAGCAGGTCGCGCCGGGTGGACAGCATCTGCCCGAACTTGATGAAGATCGGCCCCAGGTCCTCCAGCGCGCGGCGGATGCGCTCGCCGCGCGTGCCTTCGGTACGGCGAAACCAGTTCCAGGGCGCGAGGTAGAGCAGGAAGCTGAGCGGGCGCAGCGGCTTCAGCGTAAACAGGATGACGTCGAGGCGATAGCGCACCAGGACCCGCGCAATGGTCCACAGCCGCAGGCCCCGGTACAGCGCGCGGCGCATCAGGCCTGCCGGTCGTCAGGTGCGGAGGACTGTGCCTCCAGACGGCGCAGCCGGGCATCTAGGCGGGCGACCCCGTCACGCAGGTCGGCGACGTCCTCGGCAAAGGCCTCGAAGGCCCCGCCGGCCGGCAGCCACTCGAGCTCGTCGCGCAGATAGTCGGCGGTATCCTCGGCGGAGCGGCGGCCGAGGTGGCGCAGGCTGCCGCGGGCCTGATCGAGCAGGTGGCGCAGCGGTCCGGCGGCCCCGGCGCCGGCAAAGCGCTCGAACAGCCCCTCCCAGTCGATTCCGGAATCCCGCAGCGCATGCTGCAGATCGGAGAGCACGGTGGCGTCACCGGTGATGGTCAGCCCGGAACGGTCGTCACGGCCCAGCGCCGCGGCCAGCGACAGGGGCGAGCCCGTCAGCTGCACATCCACCGGCTCCTCGACACCGCCGATGACCTGCAGTCGGTCGGCAGCCCCGACCAGCGAAAGGGCCAGCCCCGGGGGCTCGATCACGATGGCGATTGCGCGCCCGGCCAGGCGCGCCCGGTCCTTCTCCGGCGCGCTCGCCAGGTGTTCGTTCAGCGTGGCCTCGATCAGGGCCGTGAACGGACTGGGCAGAGCGAAGGGTTCGGCCATGAAAACGTTACAGTTTTGTGCCGCGATGCAGCGCGACGATGCCGCCGGTCAGGTTGTCGTACTCGACCCTCTCCAGGCCGGCGTCGCGCATCATCCCGGCCAGGGTCTCCTGATCCGGGTGCATGCGGATGGACTCCGCCAGGTAGCGGTAGCTGTCCGCATCGTTGGCGACCAGCTTGCCCATCAGCGGCAGCATCTTGAACGAATAGACATCGTAGAGCGGGCGCAGCGGCGCCATCGGCTGCGAAAACTCCAGCACCAGCACGCGCCCGCCCGGCTTGATCACCCGGCGCATCTCGGCCAGTGCGCGTTCCTTGCGGGTCACGTTGCGCAGGCCGAAGGCGATGGTTACGCGGTCGAAGTAGTCATCCGGATAGGGCAACTGTTCGGCGTCCGCCTGCACGAAGTCGAGGTTGCCCACATGGCCCTCGTCCAGCATGCGGTCGCGCCCGGCCTCCAGCATCGAGGCGTTGATGTCGCAGACCACGATCTGCCCCTTCGGCCCGACACGTGGGGCGAAGGCCCCGGCCAGGTCCCCGGTGCCCCCGGCCAGGTCGAGGATCTTCATGCCCGGGCGCACCCCGGTGCGCTCCAGGGTGTAGCGCTTCCAGATGCGATGGATGCCCATCGACATCAGGTCGTTCATCACGTCGTAGCGCGATGCGACCGAATGGAAGACCTCGCCGACCCGCGAGGCCTTCTCGGACTCGGGTACGGTCTGGTAGCCGAAGTGGGTCTTGCCGGGTTCTTCTTTCATCAAGCTGCCGTTGTCAGTGCGTCTTGCGCTCGTGGCCGGCCTCTTTCAGCCGATCCAGATAATCCTGCCACAGACTTTCCTGCTCCGTGCCGAGCTTGTGCAGATAGTCCCAGTCGTAGATGCCGGTGTCGTGACCATCGGAGAACACCAGCTTCACCGCGTAGTTGCCGACCGGCTCGATCGCGGTGATGTTCACGTCCTCCTTGTCCACCTGCAGCACCTCCTGGCCCGGCCCGTGCCCGCGCACCTCGGCCGAGGGCGAGTACACGCGCAGGAACTCGCAGGGCAGCTCGAAATGCGAACCGTCGGAGTAAGTCAACTCCAGGATGCGCGACTTCTGATGCAGCTGGATATCGGTGGGTCGGTGCGTACTGCTCATGCAGCCTCCAGAATCCTCGGTCCGGGCGAGCCCGGAAAGATCGTGCGCGACCGCCCGCAGCGGCCACCATCAACAGGCTGCGAGGATACCAGCCCTGCAGACCGGCGTGGCATCTCCCCGCGCATCAAAGGCCTGCCGCCCGGCAGGAGGGATCGCGCGGGCGATCCGGAACTCCGTGCGACAACGCTACTCGGCGTCGCGGCCCCGCTCGGGGACCGGGGGCGGCGTGGCGCGGGAGGACACGCTGAGGGCGGTGACGGTGACCAGGATCAGGGCCATGCCGATGATCTGAACCAGTGCCAGGCTTTCGTGCAGGATCACCACGCCGAACAGCGTGGCGGTGACCGGTTCGATCATCGCGACGATCGAGGCAACGGCGGGGGCCGTAGTCCGCAAGCCATTGATGTAGAACGCGAACGACAGCCCGGCACCGAAGATGCCGAGGGCCAGGAACAGCGGCCAGTCGGAGGTGCTCAGGACCTCCACCATCTGGGTATTGTCGCCCGGCAGCATCAGCAGGATGACCAGCACACCGAAGGCAATCGTCAGGATCGCTTGCGGGCTGCCGTGCTGCCCGGCGTACTTGAAGCCGAAGATGAAGATCGCGTAGGACAGGCCCGCCAACAGGCCGGCACCGGCGCCGATCAGGGTCACATTGCCCGCTCCGGTGTCGTAGATCTGGGTCAGCAGCACGATGCCGACCATGACCATCGCGATGGCCACCAGCTTGAGCGTGGTCGGGGATTCCAGCCGCAGGGCGAAGGAGATGATGTAGACGAACACCGGGGCGCAGTACATCAACGTGGCGGCGACCGCCACACTGCCATGCGCGATGCTGAGGAAGTAGAACGCGAAGTTGCCGGCCACGCCCAGCCCGGCCACGGCCGACCAGAACCACATCTTGGCGCTGCCCAGCCCGCTGCCACCGGGACGCCAGGCGAGCCAGATCAGCACGAACAGCAGGCCGATGGCACCGCGGTAGAACGAGACCACGAAGGCGTCCCAGCCCTCGGCCATCAGGATGCCGCCGATCCCGCCGGACAACCCCCAGAAGAAAGCCGCCAGCACCACGAGTCCAACACCGAGGCCCATCAATCACTCCCTTTGATCGCTGGATGTAACGGGCCGTAGTCGGTGACTCGACGTGGCCAGCAATGGCGGGTATTCGGCCACGGGAGCGACCGGGCCGGCCTTCGAAACAAGCGTCATATCTTACAGGTAGGCCCGACACGGTTGGAAAGACCCGGCGCCGAACGTCGGCTCCGGTGGAATGCCCCGCATCCGACCGGTCGCTGGGGCCGGCCTTCCGGCACAAGGGCATTTCTTGCGCCCGCAGTGGTCTCATACAGTATGAATGAACGAGCACCCTCGCTCGCCCCGATCGTCAGCAGGTCTCCCCGATGTCCGAACGCTCCCCTCCGATTGCCTGGACCCCGGCAGTTTTCTTCGTACTGACCAACCTGGCCGCCGTCACGCTGGTGCCGTGGTGGTGGTTCACCCAGGGTTTCAGCGGCGCGGCCTGGCTGTTCTTCGGGCTGTTCCTGGTGCTGAGCGGGCTGGGCGTCACGGTCGGTTATCACCGGCTGTGGGCGCACCGCACCCTCAAGGCGCGTGGGCCTCTGCGCGTTGTGCTGGCACTGTGTGGCGCCCTGGCACTGCAGAACAGCATCTACAACTGGGGCGCGCGGCATCGCGTACATCATCGCTACGTGGATGACGTGGACCGCGATCCGCATTCGATCAAGCGCGGTTTCTGGCACGCCCACATGGGCTGGATGCTGCGCAACTGGCCCACCAGCGAGCCCGACTATTCGCGCGTGAAGGACCTGGCGAAGGACCCGGTGGTAATGTGGCAGCACCGTCATTACTGGACGCTCGCATGGGGGCTGAATCTGGGCCTGCCGCTGCTGCTGGGGCTGGCGTTCGGCGATGTGGTCGGCATGCTGCTGCTGTCCGGCGTGCTGCGCCTGGTGCTCAGCCACCACTTCACGTTCTTCATCAACTCCCTGGCGCACTGGTGGGGCCGGCGCCCCTACAGCGACGAGAACACCGCCGTGGACAACGGCCTGGTCGCCCTGCTCACCTGGGGCGAGGGGTACCACAACTTCCACCACGCCTTTCAGGCGGACTACCGCAACGGGGTGCGCTGGTGGCAGTACGACCCCTCGAAATGGCTGATCAACCTTTTTGCCTGGACAGGACTGGTGTATGACCGGCGCTGGACGCCGCGCTTCAAGATCCTGCGCGCGCGGCTGCACACCGAGTTTCGCCGGCTGCTCAACGCCGACACAGCGGGCGCAATCCACGACAACTGGCGCGCGACCCTGGAGCGCGAGTACCAGCGCTTCCGTGAAATCGTGAACCAGTGGCAGGAGGTCCATGCGCGCAACATGCGGGCCGGGCGCGAGGTCCTGAACGACCGCTGGCTGCGCACGGAACTGCACACCCAGTTCAAGGAGCTGGAGTATCGCCTCAAGATGCAGCGCCGCCGCCTGCGCGCTCTGTCCGCCTCACGCAGAGGCGGTACGGCGTGAGCGCGGGCGCCGGATGACGCGGCCGAACGCCTTCCGGTTCAATCAGCACCCCAGCTTGGAAGCAACCCGATCGGCCACCTTGCCGCGGACCACGACCTCGTCGGCGCCCGCCTGGCGCGCGGCCTTGAGCATGGCCCCTTCCACGTGCGGGCCAAAGGCCAGGATCGTTGCGTCCGGGTAGCGCTCGCGCCAGCTCGATACCGCTTCCACGCCACGGCTGCCGAGATCGACCACCACCAGGTCAGGCGCCTCCGGTGTCTGGCTAGAGGTGACCACGGCGCCGGCCGAACGCCAGCGCGACTCCAGCCGTACGCGGGTCATCAGATCCGGGGTGTCGAGGTGAATCTGCATGAGGTCTCCCGAGGGGGTCGGCTGGTGGAAGGGGTCGCGCTTTACGGAGACTTGGCCGGACACGGGCAGCCTTGCCCGTAGGATCGCTTCAGCGCTGTCTCGTGGCACACACTCTAAACTATCGGGATCGTCACTTTGCCGACCCCGACTAGCCAACGATTGGCCCCGACAGCAACGGAGAACGGATACATATGGCCCTGAGCGAATTCGAGCGCAAGCGGATTGAAAAAGTGATGGAGGGGTTCATGGAAAGGCGCCGACCGCCCGCCCATGTTCGAGACCGTCTGGACCTTGTCTGGCGTCTCGAAGGCCAAAGCGTGGTGCTGTACGAAGTGCGCCCGCTGATGGACGCTCCCACAAGGGTCATGGAACACCCGGTGTTCAAGGCCACGTTCGTGCGCAAATCGGGCCGTTGGAAACTCTACTGGCAACGGGCAGACCTGAAGTGGCACGGCTACGACCCACACCCGGAACTGGCCTCGCTGGAGGATGTGCTGAGTGTGGTGGAGAAAGACGAGTACGCCTGCTTTTTCGGATAGGGGAACACGGATGCACGAGTTTTCGTTGATGGCCGACCTGATGCGCAAGATCGAGCAGGTGGCGGCGGATAACAACGCCGAGCGGGTCACCCGGGTGCGGGTCTGGCTGGGCGCGCTGTCGCACATCACGCCGGAGCATTTTCGCGAGCACTTCGAGGATGGCACCCGCGGCACGCTGGCCGAGGGCGCCGAGCTGGAGGTGGAGACCTCCGACGACGAGACCCACCCCGAGGCGCAACAGATCCTGCTGCGGAGCCTGGACGTGGCGTGAACACGCCCGCGACACTTAGCCCGGCGCGGGAGCGCTGGCGCCTGGTCGTCACCGGCCGGGTGCAGGGCGTGGGATTTCGCCCATTCGTCGCGGCGCTGGCAAAACGGCTGGCGCTGGCCGGCACGGTCGGCAACACGCCCGAGGGCGTGGTGATCCAGGTCGAGGGGGACGCGGCTCGCCTGGATGCGTTTCGTTCGGCACTGGCGCAAGAGGCGCCGGTGGCCGCACGTGTCAATGACATCTCTGTCAGCCCCGTAACCCCCACCGGCGCAGCCGGCTTCCGGCTCACTACGGGGCCGAACCGAGGCGGCGCCCCGGCCCTGGCCCCGGACCGCGCCCCCTGTCCCGACTGCCTGGCCGAGATCCGCGACCCGACGGCGCGGCGCTACCGCTACCCGTTCACCGCCTGCACGGCCTGCGGCCCGCGCTGGAGCATTGCCACGGCGCTGCCTTGGGATCGTGCCGGCACCACCCTTCATGACTTCCCGCTGTGCCCGGCCTGTCGTGCGGAGTTCGAGAACCCGGGGGATCGGCGCTTCCATGCCGAGGCGATGGCCTGCCCGGACTGCGGGCCCCGGCTCCTGCTGCGCGCGCCGGACGGCACCGAACAGGCCACCGGGGATGCGGCACTGGAGGCCGCTGTGGCGGCCCTGCGCGAGGGGCAGATCCTGGCCCTGAAGGGCGCGGGCGGGTTCCAGTTGCTGGCGGACGCCACCCGCGAGGAGGCCATCGCCCGCCTGCGAGCGCGCAAGCAGCGCCCGGAAAAGCCGCTGGCGGTGTTGCTGCCGGACGGCGACTGGCTGGATTGTCTGGCCCACGTATCCGATGCGGAAAGGGGCCTGCTGGAGGCCCCGGAGGCTCCGATCGTGCTGGTGGATCGCCAGCCCGGCGCGCCGCTGGCCGACAACATCGCCCCGGGGCTGAACCGCCTCGGGCTGATGCGGGCCGCCACACCGCTGCACCAGCTGCTGCTGGACGCACTCGCGACCCCGCTGGTCTGCACCTCCGGCAACCGCAGCGGCGAACCGCTTTGTATCTCCGGCGAGGAGGCGGTGGCTCGGCTGGGCGGGATCGCGGATGCCATCCTCGACCACGACCGTCCGATTGCGCGGCCGCTGGACGACAGCGTGTTCCAGATCGCGGCCGGGCAGCCGCAGTGCCTGCGCGTGGGACGGGGAGCCCTGCCCCTGCGCATCCCGCTGCCGCAGCCCGGCCCGGTCACGCTGGCGCTGGGCGGCCACCTCAAGGCGGCACCGGCGCTGGCCCTGAACCGCGAGGTCGTGGTCGGCGCCCACGTCGGCGACCTCGACAGCGATCCGGCCCTGCGCCGCCTCGACAGCGAGGCCCGCGCGCTGGCCGGGCTCTGCGGCGTGCAGACCGAGCGCATCACATGCGACCGACACCCGGACTATGCCTCTACCACACTCGCCGAGCGCCCGGGCGTGCCGGTCTTCCCCGTGCAGCACCACCACGCCCATGCCGCGGCCTGTCTGGCCGAGCACGGGGTGCAGGACCCGGTCCTGGCGCTGGTCTGGGACGGCGCGGGGCTGGGTACGGACGGGACGCTCTGGGGGGGCGAGTGCCTGACCGTGGACGCCGACGGTGACTGGCAGCGTGCGGGCCATCTGCGCCCGTTCCGACTGCCGGGGGGCGAGGCCGCAATCCGCGAGCCGCGACGCGCGCTGCTGGGGCTGCTGCATGCACACTTCGCGGGCGATACGGCGGCCCTGGCGGCCAGCCCGGCGCGGGCCCTGTTCGACGATGCCGAGTGGCCAGCGCTGCTCCGCGCCCTGGATCGCGGGGTCAATGCGCCCTGGACCAGCAGCGTCGGGCGGCTGTTCGATGCGGTGGCAGCCCTGACCGGGCTGCGCACCGGTGCCGGCTTCGAGGGGCAGGCCGCGATGCTGGTGCAGCAGGCAGCAGAGGCCGCGCCGGGCGTGGTGGATGCCCCGGATCTCGAGCTGGAGAACGCGATGCCCTGGCAGGCGGACTGGGGCCCGCTGATCACCGACCTGCTGGCGGCGCAGGCGGGCGGTGCCACCCCCGGGGCGATCGCCGCGCGGCTGCATAGCGCACTGGCGCGGTTCGCGGTGGCGGCCGCCCGGACGGGCGAACGCGAGACCGTGGCATTGACCGGCGGATGCTTCCAGAATCGGGGACTGCTGCAACAATGCGTGGACGCCCTGCAAACCGCCGGCTTCCGCCCGTTGTGGCCGCAGCACATACCGCCGAACGACGGCGGGCTGGCGCTCGGTCAGGCGGTGATCGCGCGCCGGGCCGCTGTGCCACCGAACGGAGACTTAGCCGATGTGCCTTGCCATCCCCGGTCGTATCGACAGCGTGGAAGGTGACGACCCGCTGTTCCGCCAGGCGCGCGTGGCCTTCGGCGGCGTCACCCGCACGGTCTCGCTGGCCTGCACGCCGGAGGCCGGGCCGGGCGACTACGTGCTGGTACATGCCGGCATCGCGATCGCCACCATCGACGAGGCCGCGGCCGAACGCACCCTGGCCGCACTGCGCGAGATCCCCGAGCACGAGCCGCCCGCGCCGGAGGGCCCGTGAGGCACCTCGACGAATACCGCGACCCGGCGCTGATCCTGCGCCAGGCGGAGGCGATCCGCGCGGCCTGCACCCGGCGCTGGACCCTGATGGAGGTCTGCGGCGGCCAGACCCACGCGATCCTGCGCCACGGGCTGGACGACCTGCTGGCGGGCTCGGTCGAGCTGCTCCACGGGCCCGGCTGCCCGGTCTGCGTGACCCCGACCGAGACTCTGGACCAGGCCGTGCTGCTGACCCGCCGCCGGGAGGTGATGCTGTGTACCTTCGGCGACATGCTGCGCGTCCCCGGCGCACTGGGCGACCTGAACGCCGCGCGCGCGGCCGGCGGCGATGTGCGCGTGATCTACTCGCCGCTGGATGCGGTCGCCCTGGCGCGCGAACACCCGCAGCGCGAGGTGGTGCTGCTGGCGGTGGGCTTCGAGACCACCGCCCCGGCCGCCGCGATCGCGGTACTGCAGGCCGAGGCCCTGGGGCTGCCCAACCTGTCGCTGCTGGTCTCGCACTCGCTGGTACCCCCAGCGATGGAGGCTCTGCTGACGGATCCGGACCACCGTATCCAGGGGTTCCTGGCCGCCGGGCATGTCTGCACCGTGGAGGGGGCCGCGGCCTATCAGGCGATCGCCGAGCATTTCGGGGTGCCCATTGTCGTGACGGGCTTCGAGCCGGTGGACCTGCTGGCGGGGATTCGGGCCTGTGTGGAGCAGCTGGAACGTGGCGAGGCCCGAGTCGAGAACCGCTATGACCGAGCCGCCCGCGACGACGGCAACGTGGCCGCACGCGATACGGTCAGCCGTGTGTTCGAGCCGGAGGAACGCGAGTGGCGCGGCATGGGCCGCCTGCCCGCCAGCGGGCTGGGCCTGCGCCCGGCCTATGCCCGCTTCGATGCGGTCGCGCGTTTCGGGATCGCGGCCCCCGCGACCGGTGCGGACGGGCCCTGCATCGCCGGCGAGGTGCTGCGCGGGCTGCGCCGACCGACCGAGTGCCCCGCCTTCGGCCGCGAGTGCACCCCGGACACCCCGCTGGGCGCGCCGATGGTGTCCTCCGAGGGGGCCTGCGCCGCCTATCTGCACTACCGGGGCGGGGCATGACCACGGAGGTGGTCCGCCTCGCGCATGGCGGTGGGGGCCGCCTGCAGGCCAAGCTGCTGGACGAGGTGATCCTGTCGGCGCTGGGCACGTCCGCTCGCGGCGCCCCCGATGCGGCCGTGCTCGACGGACCGGACGGACGCCTGGCCATGACCACCGACAGCTTCGTGGTGCGCCCCCTGTTCTTCCCCGGCGGCGACATTGGCCGCCTCGCGGTGCACGGTACGGTCAATGACCTGGCGATGGCCGGGGCGCGGCCACTGTGGCTGACGCTGGGGCTGATCCTCGAGGAGGGGCTGCCCCTGGAGGACCTGCGGCGCATCCTCGCCTCCGTAAGCGCGGCCGCCGAAGAATGCGGCGTCCGGGTCGTGGCCGGCGATACCAAGGTGGTCGAGGGCGGGCGCGGCGACGGGGCCTACCTCAACACCAGCGGGGTGGGCGTCGTGCCGGAGGGGGTGCGGATCGCACCGGACGCGATCTGGCCGGGCGACATGCTGCTGGCCAGCGGTGACCTGGGCCGACATGGCGTCGCCATCCTGGCCGCGCGCGAGGGCCTGGGACTGGACCCGCCGATCCCCAGCGACAGCGCCCCGGTCGCCGGGGCAGTGGCCGCGCTGCTGGCAGCCGATGTGCCCGTGCATGCCCTGCGCGACCCCACCCGCGGCGGCACAGTGGCCGCGCTGCAGGAACTGGCGGACGCCTCGGGCTGCCGCCTGATACTGGAGGACGCAGCCATCCCGGTGCGCGAGGACGTGCGCGGGGCCTGCGAGATCCTCGGGCTGGACCCGCTGCACAGCGCCTCGGAGGGGCGCTTCCTGGCCGCCGTGCCGGAACCCGCGGCCGAACATGCCCTGAGCGTGCTGCGGTCACGACCGGAGACGGCCGGGGCCGTTGCGATCGGCCAGGCCGAGGCGGGCGAACCCGCGGTCATCCGACGCCTCGCGACCGGCGTGGAACGCCGGGTGATCCTGCCGGCCGGCGAGCAGTTGCCCCGCATCTGCTGAGTCGCTGTTTGCAGCGCCTGCCGAGGGACCACGGAAACCGCCCGATGGAGTGCTCACGACGACACGGGATCACGCGCATGACGGCGGCGGCCGTCGGGCGTTATGGTGATCCCCCCGGTTCAATCAGGAGGAACCCCCGATGTCGATGCGCCCGTTGATTCCCGCAGTCCTCACGCTCGCCAGCAGCCCCGCTCTGGCCCACCCGGGGCACGGCCATGGCGAAGGGTTCTCGTTGCTTCACTTCCTGAGCGCTCCGGAACACGCGTGGCCGCTGGGCCTGGGCCTTCTGGCCATGGCGATCATCGTGGGGCTGTTTGCCCGACAGTGGCACCGCAAGCGCCCGCGGCGCTGAGCTCAGGGCGGAGAGGACGCGCCCTTCGCCGGCCACCAGTAACGCTGTTCGTAATCCCGGTCGCGATCGCGGACCGGCACCGGGACGAAGCCCATGGCGGCGAAGAAACCGGCGGCGGAGGCCTGGGCCTTGACCAGCACCCCGGCGACACCGGCCTCCCTCGCGGCGGCGCGACTGGCCTCGACCAGTTGCCGCCCCACCCCCTGCCCGCGCGCGGCGCGCCCGACATAGAGGCCGTGGAGCAGAAGGCCATCCGGTATACCCTCCGGCAGTTCTTGGGCCCCCGCCGCCTCCCAGGCCGCGACGCCGACCACGTCGCCTGCGCACTCCAGCACGACCATGTCGAGGAACATCCGGTCGGCCTCGGTGTAGCGGTAGGCCGGCAGGGCCAGGCGGCGCACGCGTTCGGGCAACGGCCAGTCCTCAATCGCCTCGGCGACGAGGCGGTTGATGGCATCGAGATCCTCTGGGCGCGCGGCACGGGCAGTCAAGGTGGTAAGGGAGGTTGTGGTTTCGGGCATCGGTCATCAGGTTTGTCGGCACGGTTCCTGCTCGGACCTTTTGCGCAACGCGAAGTGCCAAACGCATGGACCCACGAGGCCCTTCACGACAACGAAACCCTCGATCGGGGATAATCCGCGCCGCACCGAAAGGAGACGACACCGCACCATGACGGAACTGAAGAAGGCGATCGAGCACCAGCGCGACTACCTCGAGAACAAGCTGCAGGAGCCTCTGGCCAACATCGCGCGTCGGCTGTCCGCGGTCTGGCCGCGCCGCGAGGACCTGGACTCGATTCTGGAAGAGGCTATCCGCCAGATCCCGGAGGCCACGTTCGTCTATGCCCTGAATACCCGGGGCATCCAGCTCTCCGACAACATCTCGCGCAGCGGCGTACTGCCGGAGCATTTCGGGCGCGACCGGTCACAACGCCCGTACATGAAGGAGGTCGTGCCGGCGACGGGCTTTCTGCTTTCGGATGCCTACATCAGCCTGCTCGGACGGCGGCCCTCGCTGACCGCGCTGCAGCTGGTTCGCGACAGCGACGGCAATGCGCTGGGCTTTCTCGGAGCGGACTTTGACCTGCGCAACCTGCCCGACTTTTCCGAGGACCTGTACGAAGAGCCGAACGAGTGGCGGCAGATCAAGGGCGATCCGTCCATCCGCGGCACGCTGTTCCTGCAGAGCCGTACCGAGAGCCTGATGGACCAGAACATGGATACGGCCCTGGCCATCATCGAGGAACTGTTCACCGAGCGCGGGGTGTTTCAGGGGGTATTCCACTTCTCCAGTTCACGCGCCACGCTGTGGACCACCGAGGACCCGTACCGCTACCGCATCCTGACCCACGAATCCCTCGGCGATCCGGACGTGTGCCTGGCGTTTCCGCACGAGCCGTACCCCGAGGAGGCACTCATCCCGAAGGACGAGGTCGGCCGGGTACTGGAGGGGCTGAAGGCCCTGCGCTACGCGGACGAGACCATCTATCTGCGCTCCGCCTCCATCAACCTGTTCAATGGCATGGTCAGCCTGACCTTCTCCTGTGACGGCTCGCACTACATGACCTGGGACGAGTTCCTCGGCCGCTCCATCGAGTTCTGGATCGGCGCCACCGGGTAGGTGTCTGGCCCCCTGACGGGTCAGTGATGGTGATGGCCACCGGCCCCATGGCCCTGTCCGTGGCCATGACCCATCCCTCCATCGGCTCGCCGGACTTCGGCCTCCACGGTGAACACCTCGCCTGAGCGGGTATGCAGCTCGATAGAGACTTCCTGGCCCTTCTGCAGGGGCTCGTGGAGGTCAATCAGCATCACATGCAGGCCGCCCGGCTGCAGCGCAACTTCGCCCCCGGCCGGAATGGTGATGGCTTCCACCTCGCGCATGCGCATCACGCCCGCGTCGTCTTCCACATGATCGTGAAGCTCGGTGACCGCCGCCACCGGCGACGACCCGGACACGATCTCGATGTCTTCGTCCGTCGTGTTGCGCAAGGTCATGTAAGCCGCGGTGCTGGGCATTCCGGGGGGCATCAGGCGCACCCAGGGCCGTTCATCGATCTCGACGCCCTCCATGCAGTCACAGAACCCCGGCTCTTCGTGGCCCTCAACATGATGGGCATGTGCACCGGATGTGGCGAACAGACCGACCAGCGCGAATGCGCAAAGCGTGCGAATGGATGTGTTCATTTCTTGCTTCCTCGTAGTGGGCTGCCGGCGAAATCCTTGCGCCCGAGATTGGATCAGAATTCCACGGTCCAGTTGGCCCATAGCGTTCGCCCCGGATCGTTGATGGAGCGTGTCGCGGTGCCGAGCTCGGCCTGACCGCGCTGGATATGCTCGCGGTAGCTGCGGTCGAACAGGTTGTCGATACCGAAGGTGACCCGCGAGTTTCCGAAGACCTCCATCCCGGCATAGACCGCGACGGTGGCAAATCCGGGCGTTTCCTCGGTATCAAAGCTGTAGATGGTGCCGTGATCGAGGTGGATGCGGTCCTGGCGCGCAACGCCGCGCACCTGCGCCCCGGCAAAGCGGTTCCCGGCCGCGTACTCCAGGCCCAGGGTGAGCTCGGCGGGGGGCGTCTGTGCCAGGGGCACGCCATCACTGTCATTCCGAGCGCGTACCCAGGCTGCGCCGGCGCGGGCGGTCCAGTGCTGGTGCAGCGCCCAGGCCAGGTCCAGCTCTGCGCCATAGGTGGTGGCATCGACATTACGCGCCTCGGGGGCCTCGCGGGCGATCAGGATGTAGTCATCGAACTGACCGTAGAACACGGCCAGCGATCCGGTCAGATCGCCATGATGGACCTGTACTCCCAGATCGAACTGGGTGAGCGTCTCGGTCTCCAGCTCGAACACGCGACGGCGTTCCCAGAAGTCGGCGGCGCGTTCGGCCCGCCCGATACCCAGGTACCCGGTGGCCGGCCAGGCCGCGAAGTCCTGTTCGACCCGCAGGAAGCCGCTCATCTGGTTGCTGCTGTCGACGCTCCCGGCCGCGGCCCCGCCGAATCCGTTTTCGTCCTGGGCCGCGGCCCGCGAGCGATCCATGCGCAGCCCCGTGACCAGGCGGCGGGTGTCCGTCAGCGGATACTCCAGCTCCGCGAACACGCCGGTATCGCGGAACCGGGCGGTGTCGTTGCGTGGCACGTCACGCCAGCCGAACGCCGCCATGCCCATCAGGCGGTTGTCGCGGTGCCGGTTGCGCTGATATTCGGCCCCCGCGTGCAGCAGGGCCTCGCCCGGCAGCACGAAATCAGCGGCGAGGCGCGCCCCGGTCGTGACACGGTCGGGGTAGCGGACCATCGGCATGCCCGGTGGCTCGCGCAGCGTGAAGTTGTCCATCACGTGGTCGATTTCGTTGTAGAAGACCCGGGCCTCGATCTGGTCCAGCCAGGGTGCGAGGCGCTCTCGGGTCACGGCCAGGCTGTAGCCATTGCGCTCGAATTGCGTGCCGTCCATGCCCCGATCGTCGTAGGCGGCTTCGGCATCCGAGCGGTCCAGGGTAAACTCGACCAGAGTGTCGTCATCCGGGCGCCATCCGACAATGCCGGTGCCACTCCAGCGCGAGTACTGCGAGTGCACGGTATTCCCGTCACCATCGCGATAGTCGGACTGGTCGGACAGGGTGCCAATGCCGCGGATGTAGCCGTGCTCGTTCCCGGTCGCGATATCCGTGACCAGATCGAAGCGGTCGAAGCGACCCACAGTGATCCCCGTAAAGCCCCGGACCTCTCCGGCGGTTTCGAACCGCGGGGCCTCGCGCTCGAAGCGCACCACGCCGGCGGGGCTGGCACCATAGCGAACGCTCTGCGGTCCCTTGGTGACCTCGATATGCTCATAGGCCTGGGGGTAGACATAGGCGGTTGGCGGGTCCATCCGCCCTTCACAGCCGCCGAGGATCGGGGCGTTGTCCAGCAGGATCGACAGGCGCGAGCCGCCCAGCCCACGCAGCTCCGGGTCTCCACTGGTGCCGCCCTTGCGGCTAACCGTGAACCCCGGGATGAAGCCGAGATAGGCGCCGCCGTCGTGGGCGGGCAGCGGCAGGCGGGGCTGGCGCGGGTCGGTGGTCACCACGCCTGGACCGGTCATGGGCGAAGCCGTAATAACCACCGGGCTCAGCCGCGGCAGTTCATCGGCTGCCAGGGGCATAACGGCGAGTATCAGGCCCGCACCCATCAGACAGCCCGGCAAGGCGTATCGCGCTTTCATTGCATCCTGCTCCTTTGTCCATCAGGAGCCAGGACAGGGGCAAACCCCGTGCCAGCCCGCGTGGGCCCTCTCAACACACTGTTCGGAGGAGTGTTTTGCGCGCGGTCGCTCCGTGGGAGCCTACGCCGAGGGTGTGGCAAATGCCATACCGGGCGCGGCAAAGCTCGCACTTTGACTGCTGCCGCGCCGCGTCGCATGCCTTGCCAGACGGGGCGGGTCCGGGCAGGCTTTCAGTCCTGTTAATCCGGTTAGATGTTGTCTGATGGACGTCCCTCCCGAACTGATTGGTGACTCCCCCGAACTGCAGGCGCTGATGCGGCAGGCGAATCTGGTTGCGCGTACCGACGCGACCGTATTGGTTCAGGGCGAGAGCGGAACCGGCAAGGAACGGCTGGCGCGCCGGATCCATGCGCACAGTCGGCGCAGTGCGGCACCGCTGATCAGCGTGAACTGCGCGTCCCTGCCGGCCGATCTGGTCGAGTCGGAGCTGTTCGGTCACCGTCGCGGGGCCTTCACCGGGGCACACGAGGCCCAGTCCGGCCTGATTCGCCAGGCCGATGGCGGCACCCTGCTGCTTGACGAGATCGCCGAATTGCCTCCCGGGGCACAGGCCAAGCTGCTGCGTTTTCTGGAGAGCGGCGAATGCCAGCCGCTGGGGGCGGCTCGCCCCGAGAAGGTGGATGTCCGCATCATCGCCGCGACCCACCAAGACCTGAACCAGCATGTGACCGAGGGCCGGTTCCGCGCGGATCTGTTCTTTCGCCTGTTTGTGGTGCCGCTGGAAATGCCACCCTTGCGGCAGCGCCAGGGCGATGTGCGGCGTCTGGTGGAGCATTTCCGCCTGGAGCTCGCCACCGCCCATGAGCTTGAACCACCACACTTCACGCCAGAGCTGGTGCGCTGGCTCGAATGCTGGCCATGGCCTGGTAACGTGCGTGAGCTGAAGAACCTGGTCGAGCGCTGTGTGATCTTCATGGCCGGTCAGACGATCCGGCCGCAGGATCTGCCTGATTCCTGGATGCAGTCGCCGCGCGACCAAAAACACGGCCCGTGGGTGATCCCGCCCGACGGTCTGAGCCTGGAACGCCTGGAGATCGACCTGATCCGGCAGGCCCTGGAGCGTACCGCCGGCAATCGCTCGCGCGCTGCCCGCCTGCTCGGGATCACACGCGACACCCTGCTGTATCGCATGAAGAAGAACGCGATTTCATAGCCCCTGCCCGCCCGGCTCTCGGTGTTGTCTTCGGGTAGGTATCGGTGCTTTTACCCCTCCGGCAAACGACGTGCTCTGGGGCAGTTTATCCCCCGCTCAAACCCGGCCCACGGACCCTGCCCAGACGGGCACCTTCCATTCGGTGGGCGCGTGGTCTCGGAGTAGTGTGCTGAGTTGTGTGCAGAAGCTGGCAGGAGGTGAGCGGCCATGGTATTCGGGTTGGTTAGCGACCACCGGAACCCCTCAAGGAGGGCGAGACCATGACCACTCACAAGAGCCAGGCTACTGCGGATCGCACGTCACTGCGAGCGCTTTTGGGGACGGACGAGGAACTGATGCGCACGCTGGTGCGCGAGGCGGTCCAGCAGGTCCTGGAGGCCGAGATGAGCGACCAGCTCCAGGCGGCGCCGGGCGAGCGCACCGAGGGCCGCCTGGGCTACCGGGCCGGGTACTACCCGCGCACCCTGATCACGCGCGTGGGCAAGCTGGAGTTGCGGGTCCCCCGGGACCGCAACGGCCAGTTCTCCACCAGCCTGTTCGAGCGCTATCAGCGCTCGGAGAAGGCGCTGGTCTCGGCCCTGATGGAGATGTATGTCCAGGG
>NZ_KB905030.1 GCF_000377405.1 Thioalkalivibrio sp. ALE31
ATTTGGCGTCCCAGGTGTCCGCAAAGCGGGTGAGCGCGGCCTCGGCCTCGGCGCGGGTGGCGGCGCCGTAGATGGCGCGCAGATCCCGGGCCACGGCCTTGCGCTCCTTCCAGGGCACGTACTTGAGGCTGCCGCGGACCTTGTGAACGATGCACAGTTGCACCTGGGTGTTCGGGAACACGCTCTCGATCGCCTCGGGCAGGCCCTTGAGGCCGTCCACGCAGGCGATGAAACAGTCCTGGACGCCGCGACTGTTGAGCTCGGTGAACACCGCGTGCCAGAACGAGGCACCCTCGGCCTGACCGACCCAGAGTCCCAGCAGCTCCTTCTCGCCTTCCAGGTTGATGCCCAGGGCCAGATAGACGGCCTGGTTCTTGACCGGCCCGTGCTCGCGCGACTTCACGTGCAGGGCGTCGAAGTAGAGGATGGGGTAGACCGCCGCCAGGGGCCGCTCCTGCCAGGCTTGCAGCTCTTCACGCACCGCCTCGGTGACGTTGGAGATCAGGGTCGGCGAGACCTCCACGCCGTAGAGCTCTTCCAGTTGCGCCTGGATCTCGCGGGTGGACTGGCCCCGCGCATAGAGCGCGATGACCTTGTCGTCAAAGCCTTCCAGGCGGCGCTGCCGCTTGGCAATCAGCTGCGGCTCGAAGCTGCTGTCGCGATCCCGCGGAACTTCGATCTCGAACGCGCCGGCTTCGCCCTGCACGCGCTTGCGCGTCTTGCCGTTGCGACTGTTGCCACTGCCGCGGCCCTCCAGGGCATGCGGCGGATAGCCCAGGTGGGTGGTCATCTCCGCCTCGAGCGCCCGCTCCGCCAGGCGCTGCGTCAGCTGCTGGAGCAGCCCACCCTGACCCAGCAGATCCTTCGGGTGCTGATAGTCCTTCAGCAGCTCATCCAGCAAAGCATCGGGAATCGTCTTCGAATCGGTCATCGCATACTCCTTGCTCAGGTCTGCTAAATGACCACTTACACAGTTCCTTGTACACCCTCCCCGGATCAGCCGTATCTTGCCTATCTTCCGATCTTCTCGCCTTCCTGTCCGCTCCAAGCCCTTGACCTTCTTCGTGCCTTCGTGCGCTTCGTGGTGGATACAGAAGCTCAGGCGTGGGCGCGGGTCCCGGCGGGCGGGTTGAAGTAGGCGGCCTTCCAGCTTTCGTAGTCGGCGACGAGTTGCTCGACGTCGGCGGCATCGAACGGGCGCAGGCCGCTCAGCACCAGGTGCTTGCTGCCGTCGGCGACTACGGACTGATCGATCACCAGCTCGTAGTCCAGGCGGATCTCGCCGCGCTTGCCGTTGACGGTCATCACCGCATCCTTCAGGCGCGGCTCCGGCACCCCGGCGCTGGCGGCCAGCGGCTCGGGCAGGCGGAAGCCCATGCGCTCGTACATCACCAGCGGGCGCTTCGGGTTCACCATCACGCCGTGCTCCTCCATCAGCGGCACCAGCACATGCGGGAAGTTCTGCCCGGAGAAGCTCACATAACTGCGGATCAGGGATTCAATCGCGTTGGGCTCGTCGATCACCGTGCCGGAGCGCTCGACCTCGATCACGCTCTTGCCATTGTCGTCGGTAATCGCAAAGGCCTCGCCCGGGGCCTCCGGGAAGATCAGCGGCACGTTGCCCCCCACCATTCCGGTAAAGCGGAAGTGCATGTTCGCGCTGGCGCCGTAGGTATCCAGCACCAGCGCGAACAGCAAATCGCCCGGCACGCAGAAGCGCCGGTTGTCGGCATCGTGGATCGGATTGAAATCGCCGGCGAGCGTCTTGGCAAAGTCACTGCCCTGCTCCGGGGTCACGACCAGTTGACCGTCGCGATGGCGGTAGAAATCCTCAAGGAAGCTTTTGTCGGTCACGCGGTCTCCCCGAAATCGTATTGCGGCGTGGTTTTTCGCACCACTATAGCCCGAAATGCCCCTCGATGGCCTTGATGAAGGCATCGCCATAGCGCTCCAGCTTGTGCTGGCCGACCCCGGAGATCCCGGCCATCTCGTCACGGCTGCACGGGGCGGCCGCAACCATCTCCAGCAGCGTGGCATCACTGAAGATCACGTAGGGCGGCACCCCCTGATCGCGCGCAAGGTCGGTGCGCAATGCGCGCAGGGCCTCCCACAGCGCGCGGTCCTCGCTGTCCATCGCCGCCACACTGCGGGCGGTGTCGCGGCGGGCCGGGCGGGCGGCGCGCGCCTCGCGTTCCGGGCGCGCCACCTCCTCGCGCAGGTGGATCGACTCCTCGCCGCGCAGCACCGGGCGACAGGCCGGGTCCAGCTTCAGCCCGCCGTAGCCCTCCTCGTCCAGACGCAGCAGACCGCGGGCGAGCAGCTGACGCACCACGCCGCGCCACTGCGCCTTGTCCAGTTCCTTGCCGATCCCGAAGGTGCTCAGGCGGTCGTGACCGAGGCGGCTCAGGCGTTCGCTCGCGGAGCCGCGCAGCACGTCGATCACGTGCCCCGCGCCGAAGCGCTCGCCGGTGCGGTAGATGCAGGACAGGAGCTTCTGCACCGGGACACTGGCATCCCAGGTGGCCGGCGGCTGCATGCAGTTGTCGCAGGTCCCGCAGGGCTCGGGCATGCGCTCGTCGAAGTAGGCAAGCAGGGCCTGGCGCCGGCAACTGGTGATCTCGCAGAACCCGAGCATCGCCTCCAGCTTTTGCTGCTCGATGCGCTGGCGCTCGGCGCCGGCCTGCGAGCCCTCCAGCATCTGGCGCAGGGTGACCACATCCTGCAGGCCATAGACCATCCAGGCATTCGCGGGCAGGCCGTCGCGCCCGGCGCGGCCGGTCTCCTGGTAGTAGCCCTCCAGGCTCTTGGGCAGGTTCAGGTGAGCCACGAAGCGCACGTTCGGCTTGTCGATACCCATACCGAAGGCGATGGTCGCCACCATCACCACGCCCTCCTCGCGCAGGAATCGGGTCTGGTTAGCCGCGCGGGTCGCCGCCGGCAGACCCGCGTGATAGGGCAGCGCGGTAATGCCCTGCTCCACCAGCCACTCGGCCTCGGCCTCGACCTTCTTGCGCGACAGGCAGTAGACGATACCGGCCTCGCCCGCGTGTTCCTCGCGGATGAAGCGCAGCAGCCGGTCGCGTGCGGAACCGCCGCGCCCCCCGTCGGCCTGGGCGATGCGGTAGCGGATATTGGGGCGATCGAAGGAGCTGACAAAGGCACGGGCCTGCTCCAGGCGCAGCCGCTCGCGGATCTCCTGGCGAGTGGGCCCGTCCGCCGTCGCCGTCAGGGCCAGACGCGGCACCTGCGGGAAGCGTTCGGCCAGCACCGCCAGCTGGCTGTACTCCGGGCGGAAGTCATGCCCCCATTGCGAGACGCAGTGGGCCTCGTCGATGGCGAACAGCGCCAGCTCGATACCCTCCAGGCGCTCCAGCATGCCCGCGGCGAACAGGCGCTCCGGCGACATGTACAGCAGATCCAGTTCGCCCGCATGCAGCGCGGCCAGCACGGAGCGGGCCTCGTCCGCCTTCTGGCCGGAATCCAGACTGGCGGCCGCCACGCCGTTCTGGCGCAGGGCCGCCACCTGATCCTGCATCAGCGCGATCAGCGGCGAGATCACGATGCCGCACCCGGGCCGCGCCAGCGCGGGGATCTGGTAGCACAGCGACTTGCCACCGCCGGTGGGCATCAGCACCACGGCGTCGCCACCCGCGGTCACATGCTCGACGATGGCCTGTTGCTGACCGCGAAATTCCGTGTAGCCGAAGGTCTCGCGCAGGATCTCCAGTGGCGCCGCCGCCGGAGCGCTTCCCTGCGCTTCTCCAGCTGCAAGACCCGAGGGTTCCAATGGACGTACTCCAGACGGGAAGACAAGCCACGAAGACTGCCGAATGCCCGCCACTGCTGCAAGCCACCAGCGCCACAACCGCCCCGCGCCGGCCGCAATCCCTCCCGGTGCGCAGTCGCCCGCCGTGACCCGCCGCGATAAACTCCCCGCCTGAATACCAAAATCCAGGACGCCCGATGCCGACAACCGCCCGCCTCCTGCCCGCCGCCTTGCTGGCCCTGTTCGCGTTGACCGCCTGTTCCGACGCCCCGGAACCGGACACCGCCGCCGAGCCGCCCGCGCAGGCATCCGGCGAAGACTCGAGCGCGGCCTCCGGCTCCACCGCGCAGCTCGACTACAGCCTGCCGCCAGAGGACTTCGCCGCCGACCCCGAGGCCGGGCGCTCGCTGTTCCGCGCCAACTGCATGCAGTGCCACGGCGAGGACGCCCGCGGCACCGACCAGGGCCCGCCGCTGATCCACCGCATCTACGAGCCTTCGCACCACCCGGACATCACCTTCCATCGCGCCGTGGCCCTGGGCGTGCACGCGCACCACTGGGACTTTGGCGACATGCCGCCGGTGGCCGGCGTCACCGGCGAGGGGACCGCCCATATCATCGCCTGGATCCGCCAGGAGCAGCGCGCCGTCGGCATCGACTGAACTCAACCCGTACATGACAGATCCACGCACGGAGGCGATCCGCGGCACGGTCCACGCCTACCTGGACGCCTGGCTGCGCCAGCGCGACCTCGCGGCCCTGCTGCGCCTTCACACCCCCGCGGTCAGCGGCTTTGGCACTGGTGCCGACGAGGCCGCCTTCACCCCGGAAGAGGTCGGGCGCATCGTCGGGCGCGACATCGAACAGGTACCGGAACCCTTCGATTACACCATTCATCGCGAGGACGTCCGACTGCTGACCGATGACGTGGCCTTGGTCATGCTGATCTTCGACATGATGCTGGACACCCGCGGGCAGCGGGTCCGACTGAACGGCCTGCGTGCCAGTCTGGTGCTGCACGCGACCGCCGACGGCTGGCGCCTGGAGCACCTGCATGGCTCCTTCCCCGCGAGCGTCCATGGAGACGACGAACCCTACCCGGTGAAGGAGCTGGAGGAGCGCGCACAGGTGCTCGAACGCCTGGTACGGGAACGCACGCACTCCCTGGAGGCCGCCCAGCAACACCTGGAACACCTCGCCACCACCGACCCGCTGACCGGATTGAACAACCGCATGAAGGCCAGTGAGGCCCTGGCCGAAGAGATCCTGAGGGCCGAGCGTCACGCGAGCCCGCTCAGCGTGATCCTGCTGGACCTTGATCACTTCAAGCCGATTAACGACACCCTGGGACATGGTCGCGGCGACGCGGTACTGACCGCGGTCGGGCGGCTGATCACGGGCCGTATCCGCGCCACCGATCGGGCCGCGCGCTGGGGTGGCGAGGAGTTCCTCATTCTCTGCCCGCAAGATGACATCGCCGCCACAGCCCGGCTGGCCGAGGACCTGCGCCACTGCCTGGAGATCCACGACTTCCAGACCGGACAGCCACTGACCGCCAGCTTCGGCGTCGCCCAGCTGGAGCCCGGCGAGAGCGCGGAATCCCTGGTGGACCGGGCCGACCGCGCCCTGTACGCGGCCAAGCACGCCGGGCGCAACCGGGTCCAGGGCGCGTGAAATCAATCCGGCCCTTGGGGCGTCCCGCCCGGTAACCGCAGGAACGCATTCACCCCGATCGGCAAAAGGAGCCTTGCCATGTGCACGAAGAGACTGACCCTCGCCACCCTTCTGGGCCTTCTGGCCCTGCCCGCTCAGGCAAACCCGGTCGACATCCTGGAGGCCCAGCTGCATGCCAGCGGCCCGAACCAGTGGCGGGTCGCCGTCACCGTGGAGCATCCCGATACCGGCTGGGATCACTATGCCGATGCCTGGCGTGTGCTGGACGCCGATGGGAACGTCCTCGGTGAACGCATCCTGCACCACCCGCATGTCAACGAGCAGCCGTTTACCCGCAGCCTGCGCCGGCTGTCGATCCCCGATGACACGCGCTTCCTGCAGATCGAGGCCCGCTGCTCGCAGGACGGCTGGAGTCACCAGCGCCTGCGGATCGACCTGGAACAGGACCGGGGCGAGGGCTTCCGCATCCACCGGTGAGATGCGCGGCCGGGCCGCACCGGGCCGGGGAGCCGCCACGGAACGCGCGCCCATGTGCGTACCCGGCAGGGACCTCCTAAAGTAGGCAGCCTACCCAGCCCCGGATTCCCTCATGCGCGGTCACTCCAGCGTGCACGATGCGCCCGACGACGCGATCAACTGGCGCATCGTTCGCTCCCTGTTTCCCTATCTCGCGGAGTTCCGCGGACGGCTGTTCCTCGCCCTCGGGCTGATGGGCCTGGCCAAGCTGGCGACCGTGCTGGTCCCGCTGGCACTGAAATACATCGTCGACCACTTCGAGGACGGCGGCACCGAGGCGCTGGTCGCGGTCCCGGTGGCACTGGTGATCGCCTACGGCCTGCTGCGCTTTGGCAGCACCCTGTTCGGCGAGCTGCGCGACGCGGTCTTCGTACGGGTGGCCGAGCGGGCCATGCGGCGCGCGGCCCTGCGCGTGTTCGAACATCTGCATCGGCTCGAACTGAGCTTCCATCTGGCGCGCGAGACCGGCGGCCTGGCCCGGGACATCGAGCGCGGCACCAGCGGCATCAGCTTCCTGCTGCGCTTCATGGTGTTCAACATCCTGCCGACGATCATCGAGATCGCGATGGTCGCGGTCATCCTGCTGGTGGCGGTGGGCCCGGTATTCACCCTGACGGTGATCATCGCGGTGGCGGCCTACATCGTCTGGTCGGTGTGGATTACCGAGTGGCGCACCCGCTTCGTGCGCGAGGCCAATCAGCGCGACAACGAGTCCAACACCCGCGCGATCGACTCGCTGCTGAACTACGAAACGGTGAAGTACTTCGGCAACGAGGGCTTCGAGGCCCGGCGCTACGACGAGGGCCTGGCCACCTGGGAACAGGCGCGCACCAAGAACGTACTGTCGCTGGTGCTGCTGAACTCCGGCCAGGCCCTGATCATCGCCGCCGCGATCACCGTGATGATGCTGCTGGCCGCCAGCCGGGTGGCCTCGGGGCAGATGTCGCTGGGCGATCTGGTGATGGTCAATGCCTACATGATCCAGCTGTTCATGCCGCTGAACTTCCTCGGCTTCGTCTACCGCGAGATCCGCCAGTCGCTGGCGAACATCGAGCGCCTGTTTGGCCTGCTGGAAAAACCGGTACAGGTCGAGGACCGGCCAGGCGCGCCGGATCTCGACGTCGCGGACGGGCATGTGCGCTTCGAGCAGGTCGCCTTCCACTACCAGCCGGAACGCCCGATCCTCGAGGACGTATCACTGGAAATCCCGGCCGGGCACAAGCTCGCGGTGGTCGGGCCCAGCGGGGCCGGCAAATCCACGCTCGCCCGACTGCTGTTCCGTTTCTTCGACGTAACCGACGGGCGCATCACCATCGATGGCCAGGACATCCGCGAGGTAACCCAGCAAAGCCTGCGCCGCGCGATCGGCGTGGTCCCGCAGGACACCGTGCTGTTCAACGCCAGCATTCGCTACAACATCGCCTACGGCGACCCGGAAGCGTCCGAAGAAACCATCCGGCGCGCGGTCCACCTGGCGCACCTGGACGATTTCATCCAGCGCCTGCCCGACGGCCTGGATACGGTCGTCGGCGAACGCGGCCTCAAGGTCTCCGGCGGCGAGAAGCAACGCATCGCCATCGCCCGCATGCTGCTGAAGGACCCGCCGATCCTGGTCTTCGACGAGGCTACCTCGTCGCTGGACTCGGGCTCGGAGAAGGCGATCCTGCAGGCGCTGAACGAGGTCTCGGCGCGGCGCACCACGCTGGTCATCGCGCATCGCCTGTCGACCGTGAAGGACGCCGAACAGATCGTCGTCCTCGACCAGGGACGCGTGGTCGAACGCGGCACCCACCGCGAACTCCTCGCGGCGGGCGGCGCCTACGCCCGCCTGTGGCAACACCAGCAGGAACACGAACCCGCGCCCGTCGATCCGAGCCCGAACGCCGGGGCCTGAACCCTTTTATTCACCACGAAGCACACGAAGGCACGAAGGAATTCAAGGGCGGTTAACAGGAAGGTACGAAGACGGGAAGATGAATAGGTGCGTCTCCCAGAGCCCCTGATGCCCGGGCGCGCGGATGTGGCCAGCCGGTGCCCGGCGCCCCAACCAGAAATCCTTCCGACCTTCCCGTCTTCCTGTCCGCTTTTATGCCATTGACCTGACCCTTCTTCGTGCCTTCGTGTGCTTCGTGGTGAACAAAAAGCTCTTGGCAGTTAGTCGG
The DNA here is from genome assembly GCF_000377405.1 of Thioalkalivibrio sp. ALE31. GTDB lineage: Bacteria > Pseudomonadota > Gammaproteobacteria > Ectothiorhodospirales > Ectothiorhodospiraceae > Thioalkalivibrio. Next base: position 8,119 of record NZ_KB905030.1, read on the forward strand.
GGGCGACGCGGCCGCGCAGGGCCTTCTTGCGGCCGCGGTGGGTCTTGCCCTCCAGGCGGCGCAGCTTGGAGGCGCGCGTGGGGCGCGTCGGCTTGCGCGCCTTGATCGGGCGACCCACCTCGCGCAGCAGCTCCGCCAGGCGCTCCAGCGCATCCTCGCGGTTGGCCTCCTGGGTGCGGTACTGCTGCGCCTTGAGCACGATCACGCCATCCTTGGTGATGCGCTGGTCCCGGCGGCGCAGCAGGCGTTCCTTGTAGACGTCGGGCAGGCTGGAGGCGCGGATATCGAAGCGCAGATGAATGGCCGAGGCCACCTTGTTCACGTTCTGCCCGCCGGCCCCCTGGGCACGGATCGCGGTCAGCTCGATCTCGTGCTCGGGGACGCTCACGCTGTTGGAAATGCGCAGCATCGGGGAATCAGCGGAAATCGCCGCCATGGATGCGGCCATCCGCGTCCAGTTCGGCGAAGAAGCGGCTGTTATCCGTGCGGTATTCCTGGGTCACGATGTCGCCGGGCAGCACCAGCATCACGTCGGGGTAGACGCGCTCGAACTCCCCGGGCGTCGGCCGACTCTCGAGGAAGTGCAGGAACGGGTTCATCTGCTCGACCGTACCCGGTCGCGGCTCGGGTCCATCGCCCCGGGTCTCGGTCTTGTGCACCGCACAGCCGCCAACCATCAGCGCCACGACCACGCCAATCACAGACAAGAATCGAAACGCCATATTCTCCTCCTGCACCACACAACTGCACCGTCATTGCGAGGCGTCGCAGACACCGTGGCAATCGCCTCAAGCTGGCATGAAGCCCGGGGCCGCTGATTTCGGATGGAGTTCGCCACGTCGCTTCGCTCCTCCCGATGGCGGTTCCAGTGCACCCCGGAGCGGCGATCTACTCCGTCGGCTGGCCGTGCTCGCGGGTCGCCTCGAAGCGGATCTCCGGCCATTTTTCCATCGCCATCTGCAGGTTCACCCGAGTCGGGGCGATATAGACCAGATCGCCACCGTGATCGATCGCCAGGTTCGCCGCGGCCTTCTCCCTGAACTCCTCGAGTTTCTTCGGGTCGTCGCATTCGACCCAGCGCGCGGTCTGGACGTTCACGTTCTCGAACTGCGCCTCGACCTTGTACTCGGTACGCAGGCGCTCGGCGACCACGTCGAACTGCAGCACGCCGACCGCGCCCAGGATCAGGTCGTTGTTGGTCAGCGGGCGGTAGAGCTGGGTCGCACCCTCCTCGCACAACTCCTGCAGGCCCTTGGCGAGCTGCTTCATCTTCAGCGGGTCCTTCAGCTGCGCGCGCCGGAACAGCTCCGGGGCGAAGTTGGGCACGCCGGTAAAGGTCAGGTCCTCGCCCTGGGTGAAGGTATCCCCGATGCGGATGGTGCCGTGGTTGTGAATGCCGATGATGTCGCCCGGATACGCGGTCTCGACATGTTCGCGGTCGGAGGCCAGGAAGGTCAGCGCATCCGGGATCTTCACGTCGCGCCCGATCCGCACGTGACGCAGCTTCGCGCCCTTGTCGAAGGTGCCGGAACAGATGCGCATGAAGGCGATGCGGTCACGGTGATTCGGATCCATGTTCGCCTGGATCTTGAACACGAAGCCGGTGAACTTCTCCTCGGTCGGCTCGACCTTGCGCGAGTGCGTCGGGCGAGGCAGCGGGCCCGGGGCGTACTCGACGAAATCGTCCAGCAACTCCTCGATGCCGAAGTTGTTGATCGCGGAGCCGAAGAACACCGGGGTCTGCTCGCCGCGCAGGTAGGCGTCCGCGTCGAACGCGTGCGAGGCCCCCTGCACCAGCTCGAGCTCCTCGCGCAGCTCCTGCGCCTGATCGCCCAGCACCTCGTCCAGGCGCGGATTGTCCAGGCCCTCGATGATCTCGCCGGTGGACTTCTTCCCGCCCTGCTCGGGATCGTACAGGTGCACCGCATCGCGACGGATATGGTAGACGCCACGGAAGCGCTTGCCGGAGCCGATCGGCCAGGTGACCGGGGCGCACTCGATCTTCAGTACCTCCTCGACCTCGTCGAGCAGCTCGATCGGGTCGCGGCCCTCGCGGTCCATCTTGTTGACGAAGGTCATGATCGGCGTGTCGCGCAGCCGGCAGACCTCCATCAGCTTGATGGTGCGTTCTTCCACGCCCTTGGCCGCGTCGATCACCATCAACGCGGAGTCCACCGCGGTCAGCGTGCGGTAGGTGTCCTCGGAGAAGTCCGCGTGCCCGGGGGTGTCCAGCAGATTCACCATGCGCCCCTTGTACGGGTACTGCATCACGGACGAGGTGACCGAGATCCCGCGCGACTTCTCCATCTCCATCCAGTCGGAGGTGGCATGGCGCGACGACTTGCGCCCCTTGACCGTACCGGCGAGCTGGATCGCGCCGCCGTACAGCAGGAGCTTTTCGGTCATGGTGGTCTTGCCGGCGTCCGGGTGCGAGATGATCGCGAAGGTCCGGCGTCGGCGGGTTTCCTCGATAAAGGACATGCATTCGGGCCGCTGGGAACAGCCCGCAAGTTTAACGCGAAATCGGGGGTCCGGTTCAGCCGGATGCCCCCGAAACGCAAACGGCCCCGGAAGCCGGGGCCGTTGTGCAACCCCACACTGGCCGCTGCGGGCTCAGCGTGCGGCGGCCGCCTGGATCGCCGCGTTCTGCTCCTCCAGACGCCCGCGCGCGGTCACCAGGTCGCGGTTGTTCATGCGGGCCTCGAGCGTAGCAATGCGCTCTTCGTCCTGGGCCAGGCTGTACCAGACATGCGCCTGCACCAGGTCACGCTCGACCCCGCGGCCGTTCTGGTGCAGCCGGCCCAGCCCGATCTGGGCATGCCGGTAGCCCTGTTCCGCCGCGGCGGTGTACCAGCGGGCGGCGGCGGCCGCATCGCGCGTGGTGCCCTGGCCGTTCTCGTGCAGCAACCCGACGTAGTACTGGGCGGCAGGCAGCCCCTGATCCGCGGCCCGGGTCAGCCATTCGAGACCGGCGGCCGGGTCCTGTTCGCCATTGGCCAGGTGGCTCCCCAGCCAGTACTGGGCATCGGCATGTCCCAGTTCGGCGGCGCGGGTGTAGTGCTCGCGGCTGCGCTCGGGGTCCGCCGGGGCGCCCTTGCCGGCCGCCAGGAGATAGCCCAGGTAGTAGTGGGCCCCGGCGTGGTCGGCATCCGCTGCGCGGGCGAACCAGCGCACGGCCTGGTCGTGGTCCACTGGCGTACCCCGCCCGGAGTAGTTGGCCATACCCACGTCGAACATCGCCGCGGTATTGCCCTTCTGCGCGTTGCTTTCGCGGATCTCGTACCAGACCTCCAGCAGTTCCTGCTGGCGCTCGGCCTCGTCATAACCAAAGGACTGCTGGGCCTGAACGGCCCCGGCGGACAGCGCCAGTGGCAGGGCCAGAGGGAGCGAAACGAACAGTGCGCGCAGGGATCGGGACATGGGTTACCTCATCCGGTGTCGGGGCGAATACCGGTTTTGATCATAGTCCGGGCCGCGGGCCGTCACAACGCGGGGGTGGCAGGACGAGAACCGATGACGGCAAAACGGGCGCACATCACGCAAAGGTCACCCGGGACTGTGACCGGTTTCACGCCGCCAGCGGAACCCGTCAGGCCCCGGCCGGGGCGTTGCAGCGACGTGTCAGAACCCAGGCATCCTCACGGCCGCTGGGTAGCGGGTAGTAGCGCGGGCGGGTGCCGACATGCTCGAAGCCCTCGGAACGGTAGAGCTGGACCGCGGCCACGTTCGACGGACGGACCTCCAGAAAGAGCGCCTCGGCCTCCTGCTCACAGGCATAGTCGAACAAGCGCCGCACCATGAACCGGCCCAGCCCGTTGCCCTGCCAGCGCGGGTCCACCGTCAGGTTCAGCAGGTGGGCCTCGCCCGCGGCCACGCTCAGCACGCTGTGGCCCACCTGGCGGCCATCCACCTCGAGCACCCAGCAGTCATAGCCCACACGGATGCAGTCCTCGAAGATGCGGGCGGTCCACGGGTAGTCATAGGCCTCGCGTTCCACGCGCATCACCCCCTCCACATCCGCCGTCTGCATACGGCGCAACTCGGGCTGGACGCGGGGTTCGGCACTCATGACGCAGCTTCCTCCTGAACGCGGTGAACGAAGGGGATACGGGGCGCTTCCGGCAGTTCCGAGCCCGGGAATGCTCCCCGGGTTCCCATCTCCACAACGGGAATCGGGTTACTCCAGGAAGGCCCGGGCGCGCTGCAGGTCCTGCCAGGCCTTGCCCTTGTCTCCCGGCTTTCGCAGCAGGTAGGCCGGGTGATAGGTCACCACCAGCGGCACGCCCTGATAGCGGTGCTGCGCCCCGCGCAGGCGTCCCAGGGGCTCCTCCGATGCCAGCAGGCTCTGGGCCGCGATCCGTCCCAAGGCGACAATGACCTCGGGCTGGATCAGGGCGATCTGGCGATCGAGGTAGGCGCGGCAGGCCGCCGATTCCTCCGGTTTCGGGTCGCGGTTTCCGGGGGGCCGGCACTTCAGCACGTTGGCAATGAAGACATCGTGGCCCCGCTCCAGCCCCAGCGCCCGCAGCATGTTGTCCAGCAGCTGTCCGGCACGGCCGACGAAGGGTTCCCCGCGCCGGTCCTCCTCCGCGCCGGGGGCCTCGCCAATGAACAGCCAGCGGGCGCGCGGATCGCCCACCCCGAACACGGTCTGCGTACGTTCGCGCGCCAGCTCGGCACAGGCCTGGCAGTCACGCACGCGTGTCTGGAGGGCCTCCCAGTCCAGGGTCGCGACGGCGGCGTCCTGCCCCCCGCCACCCGCATCCGCCGCCCCGGACGGCATCTCGGCGGCTGGGGCCAGCGGTTCGCCCGGCGGCGCTTCGATCGCCGGGGCGGCCGCGACCCGCGACCGCCACACCGGGATACCCATATCCGCGAGGATGCGGCGCTGGCGCACCGACAGCGACACGCGACTACTCCCCCGAGGGCGCCCGGCGACGATGCCGGCGCCAGCGCTCCAGGGTCAGCAGCGGACCGGACAGGGCATAGATCACGAAGCCCGCGAGGAGGACCTTGGGCGGATCCAGGGCCAGCAGCATCAGCGCGACCACCACGCCGACGATCGCCAGGAAGGGCACCCGGTGCTTGAAGTCCATGTCCTTGAAGCTGAAGTAGGTCAGGTTACTGACCATTGCCGCCCCGGACAGCACGGTAACCACCAGGATGCCGACCACGTACGGATCGGCCAGCTCGGCGGGGATGCCCCAATCCTCCAGCACCCAGACCATACCGACCAGGATCGCGGCACTGGCGGGGCTTGGCAGGCCCTGGAAGAAGCGCTTGTCGCTGACCGCGAGGCGGCTGTTGAAGCGCGCCAGGCGCAGCGCGGCGGCGGTGGTAAAGAAGAACGCCGCCACCCAGCCGAAGTTGCCCAGGTCATGCAGTTGCCACAGGTAGACGATCAGCGCCGGCGCAACACCGAACGAGACGAGATCCGACAGCGAATCGTACTGCGCGCCGAACTCGCTCTGGGTGTCGGTCATGCGCGCGACGCGGCCGTCCAGGGTATCCAGCACCATGGCCACGAAGACCGCGATGGCGGCGGTGATGTATTCACCGTTGATCGCCGAGACGATGGCGAAGAAGCCGGAGAAGAGCACCCCCGTGGTGAACAGGTTGGGCAGCAGGAACACGCCGCGCCGGCGCCGACGATGCGGGGGCTGGTCGTCGGCGATGGTGTCCTCGCCCTCGATGTAGTCGGGCTCCGCGCGGCGGTCGCCTTCGTCGCCTGTACTCATTGCAGCATCTCCACGGCGCCCTCGGCGTCCCCGGTCGATTCGGACTCCGGCAGTCCGCCCAGCAGGGCGGAACCGGCCAGCACCCGCTGCCCCGGCTCGACCATCACCTGCGACCCGGCCGGCAACCACACCTCGAAGGTACCACCAAAGCCGGCGAATCCCATGCGCTTGCCACGCCCCAGACGATTGCCCGGGACGTTGTTCTGCATGCGGATCATCCGCGGCCAGTGATCGACACTGAGGGCCAGGGTCAGCCGCGTGCCCTCGTCGGTCTCCAGCGCGTAGGCCAGGCGGCCCTCCAGCTGCGCATCCGGGGCTTCGTCGGTTTCCTTGCCCGGCCAGACCCGTTCGCGGATCTCGGCCTCCTGCGGAGCATGCACGTTGTACTCGCCCAGCCGCCGCTGGCGCAGGCGGATGCAGACCGCCGGCTTCTTCGTGAACGGGTCGCGGGCCTCGGCGACCGATTCGATGGTGCCATCAGCCGGGGCGATCACGCCCAGGGCCGGCGCCGGGGCCTTGCGCCGCAGGTCACGGAACACCGCCATCAGGAACACGGTGAGGATCACCATGAACAGGCCCAGCTCCGCCTCCCCGACCAGCAACGTGATAACCGCCATCCACGCGGCGATGATCACGAACAGGCGGCCTTCAGGGGCTAGCGGAAACAGCATCGGACGCTCGGCAGGAAAGAAGGACCGCGGCGGGCCGGAATGCCCGCCGCGGGGAGCCGCATCAGTTGCGGGACTTGTCGACCAGCTGGTTGGCCTTGATCCACGGCATCATCGCACGCAGGCGTTCGCCCACCTGCTCGATCTCGTGGGCGGCGTTCAGGCGGCGGTTGGCGGTCATCGACGGGTAGTTCATCGCGCCTTCCAGGATGAACTGCTTGGCGTACTCGCCGTTCTGGATGTTCTTCAGCGCCTCGCGCATGGCCCAGCGCGACTCCTCGTTGATCACCTGCGGGCCGGTCACGTACTCGCCGTACTCGGCATTGTTGGAGATCGAGTAGTTCATGTTGGCGATGCCGCCTTCGTACATCAGGTCGACGATCAGCTTCAGCTCGTGCAGGCACTCGAAGTAGGCCATCTCCGGGGCGTAACCCGCCTCGGTCAGGGTCTCGAAGCCGGCCTTGACCAGCTCCACCGCACCGCCGCACAGCACGGCCTGTTCGCCGAACAGGTCGGTCTCGGTCTCGTCCTTGAAGGTGGTCTCGATGATGCCGGTGCGACCGCCGCCGATCGCGGAGGCATAGGACATCGCGATGTCACGGGCCTTGCCGGAGGCGTCCTGCTGGATGGCGATCAGGTCGGGGATACCGCCGCCACGCACGAACTCGGAGCGCACGGTGTGACCCGGGGCCTTGGGCGCGATCATGATCACGTCCAGGTCCTTGCGCGGCTCGATCTGGTTGTAGTGGATCGCGAAGCCGTGGGCGAAGGCCAGGGTCGCGCCCTGCTTCAGGTTCGGTTCCAGCACGTCGCGATACAGAGCAGCCTGGTACTCGTCCGGGGCCAGCACCATGATCAGGTCGGCGCCGGCGGTCGCGGCGTCGACGTCGGCGACCTTCAGGCCGGCCTCTTCGGCCTTGGCGCGGGAACCGGAGCCCTCGCGCAGGCCCACGGTCACGTCCACGCCGGAGTCCTTCAGGTTGTTCGCATGGGCGTGGCCCTGCGAACCGTAGCCGATGATGGCCACCTTCATGCCCTGGATGATGGAGAGATCGGCGTCTTTGTCGTAGTAGAGATTCATCACAATTTCCTTGATATCAACCCCGTACGGGGCCCATGGCAAACAAACGGGTCCGGCCCCGCCAGTGGGGGCCGGACCCGGGGATTCAGATCTGCAGGCTGACGTCGCCGCGTGCGATGCCCATGACGCCGGAACGCACGACCTCCAGCACCGGGAACGGCTGGAGCGCCTCGAGGAAAGCATCCAGCTTGGAGCCCTCGCCGGTGATCTCGACGACATAAGTGTCGTGGGTCACGTCGATGATGCGGCCGCGGAAGATATCCGCCAGGCGCTTCGCCTCCTCGCGATCGGCGGCCTCCGGCACGCGGACCTTGACCAGCGCCATCTCGCGCTCGATGTGCGGATAGGCGGTCATGTCCAGCAGCTTGATCACGTCGATCAGCTTGTTCAGCTGCTTGGTGATCTGCTCGACGATCTCGTCGGAACCACTGGTGACGATGGTCATGCGCGACAGCGACGGGTCGTCGGTCGGCGCGACGGTCAGCGACTCGATGTTGTAGCCACGCGCGGAGAACAGCCCGGCCACCCGCGAGAGGGCACCGGCTTCGTTTTCCAGCAGGACACTGATGATATGACGCATACGGCTCTTCCCTGTACCCGGCTCAGACCAGGATCATCTCGTTCTGGCCGGCACCGGCCGGGATCATTGGATACACGTTCTCGGACTGGTCGGTGATGAAGTCCAGGAACACCAGGCGCTCCTTCTGCGCCAGGGCCTCCTTGATCGCACCCTCGACGTCCCCGGGCTGGGTGACCTGGATGCCGACATGGCCATAGGCCTCGGCCAGCTTCACGAAGTCCGGCAGGGCATCCATGTAGGACATCGCGTAGCGGCCCTGGTAGAAGAACTCCTGCCACTGCCGGACCATGCCCAGGTAGCGGTTGTTCAGGTTCAGGATCTTCAGCGGCAGCTGGTACTGGAAGCAGGTGGAGAGCTCCTGGATGCACATCTGGATGCTGGCCTCGCCGGTGATGCAGCCCACCGTCGCGTCCGGGTGCGCGAACTGCACGCCCATTGCGAACGGCAGGCCCACGCCCATCGTGCCCAGGCCGCCGGAGTTGATCCAGCGGTTCGGCTTGTCGAAGCGGTAGAACTGCGCGGCCCACATCTGGTGCTGGCCGACATCCGAGGTCACGAAGGCCTCGCCCTGGGTGAGCTCCCAGAACTTCTGCACCACGTACTGCGGCTTGATCAGCTCGGAATTCTGGTCGTACTTCAGGCAGTCCTGCGCCTGCCATTCCTCGATCTGCTTCCACCAGGTGGCCAGAGCCTCGGCATCCGGCTTGCCGCCGTTCTCGTCCAGCCCCTTGATCAGCTCGCGCAGCACCGGCTCCACCTCGCCCACGATCGGCACGTCCACCTTCACGTTCTTGGAGATGGAGGACGGGTCGACATCGACGTGCACGATCTTCGCATGCGGGCAGAACTTCTCGATGTTGCCGGTCACACGGTCGTCGAAGCGCGCACCGATCGCGATCAGCACGTCCGCGTGATGCATGGCCATGTTGGCCTCGTAGGTCCCGTGCATGCCGAGCATGCCGAGGTACTGCTTGTCCGACGCCGGGTAGCCGCCCAGCCCCATCAGGGTGTTGGTGATCGGATAGCCCAGCTTGCGGGTGAACTCCGTCAGCGCCTCGGAACCCTTGCCCAGGATCACGCCACCGCCGGTGTAGATCATCGGCTGTTTCGCCGACAGAATCAGTTCGACCGCCTTGCGGATCTGCCCGGTGTGCCCCTTCGAGACCGGGTTGTAGGAGCGCATGTGGATGCTCTCCGGATACTCGAACTCGCAGCTGTCGGCGGTTACGTCCTTCGGGATATCCACCACCACCGGGCCCGGACGACCGGTGGTCGCCACGTAAAAGGCCTTCTTGATGGTGGTGGCCAGGTCCTTCACGTCCTTGACCAGGAAGTTGTGCTTCACGCAGGGACGCGTGATCCCCACGGTGTCGACCTCCTGAAAGGCATCATTGCCGATCAGGCTGGTCGGCACCTGGCCGGTGAACACCACCAGCGGCACAGAATCCATGTACGCATCGGCGATCCCGGTGATCGCGTTGGTCGCGCCGGGGCCGGAGGTGACCAGCGCCACGCCGGGCTTGTCGGAGGACTTGGCATAGCCCTCGGCCGCATGTACCGCGCCCTGCTCGTGGCGCACCAGTACGTGGGAGACCTTGTCCTGCCGGTACAGCGCATCGTAGATGTGCAGTACCGCGCCACCGGGATAGCCGAATACGACCTCGACGCCCTCGGCCTGCAGGCTGCGGCAGAAGATTTCGGCGCCGGTGATGGCGGTGGAGGAACTTGCGGTCTCGGACATGATGGTCGACTTCCTTACCGGGGGCTTGTGCACGATCGTCGAGCGATCATGCACCACAAATCAAAATAGCCCACCATCCTAATATGAAATCGCCCCCATTTCACGCCATGACGCGCGGAATCGGTGCAATTCATGCAACGCCGAGGAGCCTGCCGCAACCCGCGTTGGGGTTGTGCCCAGAGATGGCCACGGCCCCGGCGGGGCCTCGCCATGACCGGCACAAAAAATAATCGTCATCGCGACGCGCGCAGCGCCGCGGCGATCTCCAGGGAGCACCTCGGATCAAGGCTCAGCTGTGCTCGGCCCCAGCCTGCGCGGTGGGCAGCTCGGCGAAGTGCTCGCGGGCGCGGGCCACCAGCTGCGGCGGCAGGCCGTTCTTCTCCGCGATGGTCAGACCGAAGGAGACGCCGGGCTCGCCAATCAGCAACCGGTAGGTGGGCGACAGGGTCTCCGCGTCGAACTGCATCGAGGCGTTGACGATGCCCGCATGCTGTGCGGCGTAGTCCTTCAGCGGCGCCAGGTGGGTGTTCACGATCCCGCGCGTGCCCCGCGCGCGCAGTTCGTCCAGCATCGCCATCGCCAGGGCCGCGCCCTCGTCCGGGTCGGTGCCCGTGCCCAGCTCGTCCAGCAGGATCAGGCTCTCGGGGCCGGCGTTTTCGAGGATGCGTTTCAGGACCTCCACATGCCCGGCGAAGGTCGACAGGTGGTGGAACAGGCTCTGGTTGTCACCAACATCCACCATCACCTGATCGAAACGCCCGATGCGGCAGTCCTGTTCGGCCGGGATATGCAGCCCGCACCACGCCATGGTGACCAGCAGGCCCAAGGTCTTCAGCGCGACCGTCTTGCCACCGGTGTTCGGCCCGGTGATCAGCAACAGCGGCTGCTCGCCATCCAGCCGGATCGACAGCGGCACCGGCTGCGGGCCGTTGCCCTCGGCAAACTGCAACAGCAGCAGCGGATGGTAGGCCTCGACCAGCTCCACGCCCGCCTCGGCCTCCAGCCGCGGGGCGTGGGCATTCATCTGGGCCGAGAGCTGCGCCGCGGCCGAGGCGAGATCGATCCAGGTCAGCGCGGTCAGCATCAGCTCCAGCGGCTCGCCGTACTGGCGCACCACATCGGTCAGCTCGCGTAGCAGGCGCTGCTGCTCGGTGTTGATCTGACCGTTGACCGTATCCAGCTGGTTGTTCAGCGGCACCGCCTCGATCGGCTCCACGATCTGGTCGCGCCCGCCCATGGCCGTGCCTCGGCGCACGCCCTTTACCGCGCTGGCGGCATCCCCGCGCAGCACCATCACGGCGCGCTCCTGGTGCCACTGAACCTTCAGCGCGTCCTCGCCCTTCTGCGCGACATCGGAGGCTGCCAGACGCTTCTTTACCACCGCCTCGACCTCGCCGCGCAGGCGGTTGCGCTCGCCAAAGGCCTCGACCAGTGATGCACTGGCGTCCTCGCGCAGCGAACCCCCAGGATTCAGGCACGCGGACAGACGCTCTTCCAGTGCCTCGGGCGGATACAGTTTGTTCAGGTCGGCCGGGTAGATCTCCGGCGTATCGGCGAGCTGGTCCGCCAGCTCGCGGGCATGACGCATGATGGTCTGCAGGTTGTGCAGCGCCTGCACCGGTAGGGCCGCGCCGGGATTGGCCGCCTGGCGCAGCGCCGCGCGCACGTCGGGAAGCTGGCCCAGCCGCGGCAGGGTGCCGGCGTCCAGGCGCTGGCGCGCGACGGTTACCGCCTTTTGCAGGGCCCGGGCGGCATCCAGGTTCGGCGCCGGCTCCAGGCCGCGCGCGGCATCGGCACCGTAGGGGGTGGCAGTCAGGCGCTCCAGCAGGCGCTGGATCGCGGGAAATTCGAGGGCCTTCAGATCAACCTGCATGGCATACCCTTGTGCATGAATTCGCGATTGCAGCCGGGGCCCGGGACCCTGTGGGAGCGTGCTTGCACGCGAAGCCCCTGCCAAAGCCGGATGCAGGCAGGGGCTTCGCCGGCAAGCCGGCTCCCACCAGGGAAAGACCCGGCTCCGGCTTACTCCTCGGCCTTCTTGAACATGCCAAGGTAGGCCTTCTTGTCCATCATCGGCTCGCGCATCACCGCCAGCATGTCGTCCAGGTGCGCCGGCGTACTCATGCCGACCAGCGAGGTGCCCAGCCCCGGCGTGGAACGGTTGAACTGCATCGCGCGCTGGGCCGGATTAGGCAGGCTGGCCAGCTGCTGCTCGACCACCTCCACCGACTGCTGCGCCAGATGGCCCTTGAGCATGGAGTGCGAGGCAATCATGTACACCTCGAGCTGGTGGGCGGCCTGCAGCGGGCTCGCCACGTTGCCCTGCCCGGTGGCGGTGTTGAAGCGGGTGAACCCCTCCAGCATCACCTGGTTGAAGGGGAGCATCGCGATCTTGAAGTGATGCCGGGCATGGTCGTCGCCGGTGACGGTCTGCGCGGCGCGCTCGGCCAGCCCCTGCATCGAGGTCAGCGACTGGAACACCGCGGCATCGGTCTCCTCGCGGAAGCCCTCGAAGGTGGAGATGCCGTAGGCGCGGATCTTCTTCTCGCGCGCGGCCCGCTCCAGCACCTCGAACACCGGCTCCAGCTTGCGGTTGGTCGCTTCCTTGCCGATCTCGTGGATGTGCACCTCGGGCTGGTCGATGATGAAGGCATCCAGCGTCTCCACCCCCATCAGCGAGCGCGACAGCTCCATCTGGTAGTGGATGTATTCCGGCGTCAGCAGGTGCGCGCCCTTGGCCAGGTCGTCCTTCGTCCCCATGCCCTGGGACTCGATCTCGCGCTGGAACCAGGCCTCCATGTCCTCCGGCGGCCCGCCGCGCAGCGTCAGGAAGCCGCCCTTGGAGATCAGGAACATCGCCTCGCGCGGGACGCCCGCCTCCAGCGCGGTGCGCACACCCGCCCCGACGGCCGCCAGCGAACGCCCGTACCGGTAGTGCGCGCCGGTATCCACCACGTTGACGCCCTCGGTCAGCCCGCGCGCGACGATCGCGGAGATCTGCGCGTCCACCTCGGCGGTGGCCGCGCCGCCGAAGGTGCCGATGCCGAGGCTCGACAGGCGCATCTTCGCGCGCGAGAACTCGCTGTAATGCCCCTCGGCGGCCTTGCCCTCGGCCACGAACTGCTCCGCGTAGCGGCGCGTTGCCTTGGCGTTGGCGTATCCGGGTATCAGTTTCTGCTCGGACTCCATGCGTCTCCTCGCTCGATCAGACGTCGTACCGACCGGGTGCCCCCAGCCTGCAAGCTGTGGAATCCTACGTCAGCCGACGGGATTTGCGAAAACCCGCAGGTGGGCCGGGCTACTCCCACCCCGCCTCACTCCGCCGCAGTCAGCCTTGCGCGAACAAAGGATGCGTGGCTAAAAGGTGCTCCAGGCGGGCGTTGAGTTCAGGACGGACCGGGCCCGAGCGGTCGGCGTCGAGGCGGGAGACGAACAGGTTCTCGTACCAGTCCTCCTCCTCGTCCATGTCCCAGTCGACCTCGCGCAGCAGGTTCTGGCCGGCCTCCGGGATCGCGGCGGGGAGCTCGCGGCCAGTCAGCAGGGCCCAGACCCCGGTCCAGCAGCGCGCCAGCGCCAGCGGGTGATAACCGCCGCCTCCGAGCACCAGGAGCCTCGGCGTGCCGTCGGCGTGGCGCGGGCTGGTCTCGATTACGTCGTCGATGCACTGGAGAAAGCACTGGGTGGAGATGCCGAACTTGCCGAGCGGGTCCGGCAGCAGCGCATCGGTCCCGGCCTGGACCACGACCGCATCCGGCTGCCAGCGGGTGCGCACGGCCTCCCAGACGGCCGTGAAGGCGGCGCGGAACTCCGTGTCGTTGGTCTCCTTGGGCAGCGGCAGGTTCACGGCGTTGCCCAGCGGTCCGGTGTCCTCGATGCGCCCGCCCTCGAAGGGGTAGCCGTATTCGGTGTCCATGTGCAGGGAGACGGTGAGCACGTCCGGGTCGTCGGTGAACGCGGCCTCGACCCCGTCGCCGTGGTGGGCGTCGATATCCAGATACAGCACGCGCTGCCCGGCCTGGCGCAGGCGCAGGATGGCCAGCGCCGGGTCGTTGAAGTAGCAAAAGCCGCGCGCCTGGTCGGGGGCGGCGTGATGCATGCCACCGGCCGGGTTGAAGGCCATGCGCCCGCCCAGCACCACCTCGGCCCCCTGGATGGAGCCCCAGGTGGCAGTCGCCGGAGTAGCGAAGAAACCGGCGAAGAACGGGTTCTCGAAGTTGCCGATGTTGTGGCGGTCGCGGTAGCGCTGGAAGACCTTGCCCAGCGCCTCGGCGCGCTGCATCGCGGCGACGTACTCGCGGGTGTGAAACCATTCGAGCTCGGCCGGCTGTGCCTTGCGCGATACGGCCATCTCCTGCGGCGTGATCGCGTCATAGGCCTCGATCAGGTCGATGGTCAGCGAGACGCGCGGGATCCCGAGCGGGTGGTTGTCGCCGTAGCTGTGCCCGCGATAGCGCGGGGCATGCAGCAACGTGGCATGACGACGGGCCGGCTCCGAGTGCCGGGCCGCGGCCCCGGTGGATGCATCGATGGATTCGGGGGTGGCACTCACTGGCGCAGCCTCAGGTAGATCTCGGGCAGACGGCGCGGCAGCTCGTCCACGTGGTCGATGATGGTGTAGTGGCCGGGACCGAAGATCGCCGGCAGGTATTCCGAACCGGACGGGTCCAGGGTGATGCAGAAGGGGTGGACGCCGGCGTCCACCGCCTCCTTCATCGCCATGCGCGTGTCCTCGTGCAGGTAGCGCTGATCGCCGCCGTCGTCGTAGTCGGCCGGGCGGCCGTCGGACAGGATCAGCAGCAGTCGGCGCTGGGCCGAGCTGCGCCGGAATGCCTCCAGCGAGTGCCGAATGCCCGCGCCCATACGCGAGGCCAGACGCCCGGAAACCCCGGCGATGCGGGCGCGGACGGTGTCGTTCAGGTCCTCGTTGAAGTCCTTCAGCCAGTAGTAGTTGACCTGGTCGCGCTGCTTGGAGGCGAAGCCGGAAATCGCGTAGGGGTCGCCGACCTTCTCGATCGCCTCGGCGAACAGCATCATCCCCTCGCGCACGCGGTCGACGATCTTGCCCTGCCCGCCCGGGTGGCGCGCCATGATCGAGGTGGACATGTCCGCCAGCATCAGCACGGCGGTATCGCGGTGCTGCACCGCACGGCGGCGGTAGATGAAGGCCTTGGGCGACAGCCCCGCCTTCTTGTCGGCGATGTAGTCGATCACCGCCTCGGTATCCAGTTCGTCACCGTCGAGCTGTTTCCTCAGCGGCGCCAGGCGCATCGGGCGCTGCATCTCCAGGCCGCGGGTCAGGCGCTTCAGGGTATCGGCGTTCTCCGACAGGATCGTGGCCGCCCGCTCCGGGTCCTCGTCGTCCAGAACCCGCTCGTAGAGGTTCACCCAGTCGGAGATGTAGCGCTGCTCGCGGTAGTCCCACTCCGGATACGGGATGCCGTCCTTCTTCGGGGTGTAGGGCGCGGCGCGCTTGGCCACCTGCGCCGGCTGCGGGATGCCCGTGCCGATGCGCCCGCCGGTGCCGGAAGTCTCCTGCTGCGGGGTCTGGATGTCGGCGTCCGGGTCCTTCTGCGCCTGCTCCGGGGCCTGCTGCGGCTGCTCTTCCTGTTTCTGGTGCTCGAACTTGTGCTCGTCGTGCGCCTCGTGGTCGCGGAAGTCGGCCAGGCTGCCGTCGCGTTTGCGCTGCGGATACACCGGCAGCGACTGGTTCAGCGACAGCCCGGGCAGATAGGCCTCGGCGCGATCCTCGATGGTGATCTCGGGGAAGGCCTCGTCGGCGAACAGCTCCTCGCCGACCGCCCAGGCGGTTACGACGTCCGCGTCCGGCTCCAGCACACGCGCCAGACGCGGGTCCTGCGGCTCGTCGCGCAGCAGGGCCTGGTGGGCCTTCAGTGCGAAGTCGAAATAGACGCCGGCCACGCCCTCCGGGCGACCGTGG
Source organism: Thioalkalivibrio sp. ALE31 (assembly GCF_000377405.1). Classification (GTDB taxonomy): domain Bacteria; phylum Pseudomonadota; class Gammaproteobacteria; order Ectothiorhodospirales; family Ectothiorhodospiraceae; genus Thioalkalivibrio. Next base: position 23,865 of record NZ_KB905030.1, read on the forward strand.
ACCTCGGCCAGCGCCACCAGGCGTGGCAGGAAGTTCGGTATGCGCGGGGCCAGGCGCGCGTTTACGCGCAGGTCTTCGGCCAGGTCGAACAGCACTTGGAAGCGGAACATGCGCGCCTCGAAGGGCGCGAACAGCGGGCGCCAGGTGATGCGCGACTTGTCGTCCAGCGGTGGATGCTCGGCACCCGCGCGTGCGAACAGCCGCTCCACCTCGCTGTGCGCATAGGTATCGAAGGCGAGATGCGCGGCCGCATGCTGGGTGGCGACGATCGCCTCCTCGCGCGAGTCCATTACCGCCGGCATGAACAGGCGCCGGCCATCGGTCTCGAGCATCGGACGGCCCTCGCCCGGCTTCCAGCTGGAATCGGCCAGCGGGATGTCGGCGTCCAGCCAGGCCATCAGCACCAGGCGCAGGAAGCGCCCGTGCATGCGCGGGCGAAAGCCCGGCAACGCCTCCAGCAGCAGCTTCAGGCTCTCGTCGCTCTCCAGGCGAAAGTACGCCTCGCCGCGCGAGCGCCCGGCCTTCAGCAGGTCCGCGCCGCGTCGCGCCCAGGACAGCAGGCCCTGGTCGCCGACCAGGTTGCGGGCGATCGGCGCACCCTCGAGGTAGGCATCCAGGGTCAGGCCGCGCTCGTCGAACAGGGTCTCGGCCGGCTCGATCAGGGCGCGCAGGCCGTCGATGCCACGCCCGCCGGCGAGCTTCTCGAAGTCGGTCTCGAAATAGGCCCGGGCATCCGGGAGACTGCGCGCGCACCAGCGCAGGCCGATCTCGGCCCACTCGCGCTCGCCGGCCTCGCCCCAGGCGTCATACACGCGATCGGCCTGGGCCATGAAGCCTTCCAGGGCATAGTTCGAGTTGACCCACTCCTTGAAGCGGGCCGCCTGCTCCAGCCACAGCTCCACCGTCTGCATGTGCTCGGCGAGTCGCGCCGAGTGGCGCATGAAGCTCTTGCCCGACTCCCGGTCATGGAAGAACAGGTCGCGGGCCGTCTCGATCCAGCGCCGCGCACTGGTGGCGCCGAACGGGCGGATAGCCGGCAGGGCTTCCTTCGTGTCGCGGTGGGCGACGAAGCTGATGTCCTCCAGGTGCTGGAGGATTTCCTCGATCTCGACGAGTTCTTCCGCCTCCGGTTTCGCGCCGCCGTTGGTCGCGATATCGCTCACGCGGCTTCGGACTCGGGGAAGTGGGCGTCGAAGATCTCTTCCAGCGCCTGGATCAGCTCGGGGTCGTCGGTGATCGGGGCGATCATCGCGGCACGGCAGGCCACACGCGGGCTCAGACCGGCCTGCATCAGTTCGCCGGCATAGGCGAGTGCTCGGGTGGAGGTCGCCTCTTCCAGCCCATGGTCCTTCAGGGCCCGGGCCTTGCGCCCGGCCGCCACGAGTTTTTCCACGCGGTCGGCATCCAGGCCGCCGGATTCCTTGGCCACGATCTCGCGCTCGACATCCTCGGCCGGGTAGTCAAAGTGGATGCCGACAAAGCGCTGCTTGGTCGAGGGCTTCAGATCCTTCAGCACGGTCTGATATCCCGGGTTGTAGGAGATCACCAGCATGAAGTCCTCGTGCGCGTCGATGATCTGGGACTTCTTGTCCAGCGGGAGCTGGCGGCGGTGGTCGGTCAGCGGGTGAATGACCACGGTGGTGTCGGTACGTGCCTCGACGATCTCGTCGAGGTAGCAGATCGCGCCCTCCTTGACCGAACGGGTCAGCGGGCCGTCCTGCCAGACGGTCTCCTCGCCTTCCAGCAGGAAGCGGCCGACCAGATCGGAGCTGGTCAGGTCCTCGTGGCAGGAGACGGTCACCAGCGGCTGGCCGAGGGTGTGCGCCACGTGCTCCAGAAAGCGGGTCTTGCCGCAGCCGGTCGGGCCCTTGAGCATCACCGGCAGGCGCTTCGAGTACGCCGCCTGAAAGATCTCGATCTCGTCACCCTGGGGCTTGTAGAAGGGGGCACCGCCCGCGTCCCCCGGCTTCTCGATGACATCGCGTTCCACACCGCGGATGCGGTTGATCAGGTTCTTCATGGGATCTCCGGCAGGGACTGGTGTATGCGCGTGCGCAGCGTTACCCTCCAGCGCGCTGGGCGGGCGGCCAATCGTGTTCGCGCAGGCTTTGTTGTATCATTTGCTGTTTATATTCTATCGAACCTGCGCACTTGCATGAACCAAACGCCCCACGGCTGCGGGGTTGGGCGTGCAAAGGCGCCCGTCACTCGGATTCAGCGCTTCAACAGAGGACCCGGTATGAAACTTGTCAAACTCGTCAAGCTGAACAACCTGCAGTACAACCCGAACCGCGACCCGAACGTGTACCGCCGTCCGATCAACGAGGAATTCCGGGTCCAGGCCATGCTGAACGGCTCCGGCAGCGCCAGCTGCAAGTTCTCGGTGGAAGGCGAAACCCTGTGCGAGGGCAGCGTGTCCCTGCCGGGTACCTTCGATTGCAAGTTCAGCTTTGATACCGCCGGCACCCGCATTGGCGACCTGGTGATCGAGGGCAATGGCGAGACCTTCCACGAGAAGATCCGCATCGACGTGCTGGAGCACGCCTGGATCGGCTGATCCCGGATCGCCCCACCCCGCGGCTCGTCCCGGGGCGCGTCACTCAAAGGCCCCGCGGCGACCCGCCCGGGGCCTTTCGCGTTTCTGGACCAGCCACAGTAGCGGCCCGCTCAAAGCACCCGCCCCCGCCATCCCGGACGCCCGCCAATCTTCATCGTGACCGGAGAATGCCGACAACGTGTTCCATTCGCCCCGTCGTCCGCCCCTGAACCGAACTTCTCCGTGCTGTTCGTGCCCTCCGCCCCCTCCGTGCTGCAATAGCCCTTGCCCTTCTTCGTGCCTTCGTGCGCTTCGTGGTGAAACAAAATGCAGTGGCCTGAACGAAGAAAGCCCCACCGGGGCGGGGCTTTCGGGTGCTGCGGGTAGTCCGTGCTGATCAGTCGATCACGCCGGTCACCCAGTACTGCACGTACTCCGGGTGGTCCTCGATGAAGCGGTCCACGGCCTCAGCGTAGGAGTTCTCCTGGGCGTAGAACATCGCCTCTTCCAGCACGTCCAGGTTCAGGTGCATGCGCGAGATCATCATCGCGACATCGTGATACTCCTCGGCGAAGCCCTCGCGGGCCAGGGCATGGATACGCTCGAAGCCGCCCAGGGCCTCATCCGGGTCTTCCAGGTAGCGCAGGTCGTAGGCGCCGAACTTCCAGTGCGGGCTCCAGCCAGTGACGACGATCCATTCATCACGACGGATCGCCCGGTCCAGCGCGGAGGTCATGCCCGCCCCGGAGGAGATCTGCAGGCTGTAGCCGTCCAGGCCGTAGGTCTCGAGGGCCTCTTCCGAGAGCCGGGTCAGGCCCGCGCCGGGGTCGATCCCGGTAATGCGGCCGTCCAGGCGATCGCGGACCGAGTCCTTCTTCAGATCCTCGATAGAGCCGAGTTCATCCTCGGGCACGTAGTCCGGCACCACCCAGCCCAGGCGGGCATTGCCGTACAACGGGCCGAGGTTCACCACGTCCTGCCCGACGCGCTCCATGTAGTCGGCATGGGTACCCGGCAGCCAGGCCATCAGCATCATGTCGATATCGCCGGAGGCCAGGCCCTGATACTGCGGGGCGATGTCGGTCTGAATCAGCTCGACCGAATAGCCCATTTCGTCCTCGATGACCCGCTCGGCCAGCTTGGTCACGAACTCGGCATCGGACCACGCAGTCCAGCCAATCTGGATATCGTCGGCCTGCGCGGTGGACAGGCCCATGGAGGCGGCCAGCACGCCGCCCAGCAGGGTTGAAGTCAGTGTCTTGTTCATCTTGCTACTCCTTCCTTCGAGTGAAACGGATGGCGCCGCGCACGAGCCCGAATCAGCCGCTCGCCTTGCGCCGCAGCCCTACGCTCTGGGTGATCCGGTCGAGCAGGATGGCGAGGATCACGACGCCCAGGCCGCCCTCGAACCCCAGCCCGACATCGAGCCGCTGGATACCGGTCAGCACGGTATTGCCGAGCCCGCCGGCACCGATCATCGACGCGATCACCACCATGGAGAGTGCCAGCATGATGGTCTGGTTGATGCCGGCCATGATGGACGGCATCGCCAGAGGTAACTGAATCTTGGTCAGAAGCTGGCGCCGATTGCAACCAAACGCCAGCCCCGCCTCGATCTGCTCGCGGTTGACCTGGCGAATACCAAGGTTGGTCAGGCGCACCACCGGCGGCATGCAGAACACCACCGTGGCGATCGCACCCGGCACGGTGCCCAGCCCGAAGAAGATCGCCGCCGGGATCAGATAGACGAACGGCGGCATGGTCTGCATCAGGTCCAGCACCGGACGGATCGACGCCTCGACCCAGTCGCTGCGCGCCATCGCCACACCCACCGGCATGCCGATCGCCAGCGCGACGGCGGTCGCCGCGAGCACCAGCGACAGCGTCTTGATCGTGGGCTCCCACAGGTCCATCCCCAGGATCAGCCCCAGCGCCACGATGGCGAAGATGCCGAAGCGCCAGCTAACCCGCCACCAGCTGAGCCCGACCAGGATCAGCACCAGCAGCCACGCCGGGATCGCCAGCAGCGCCCCCTCGAAGGAGTTGGTCAGCAGCCCCAGGAACCAGGCGATGCCGTCCAGCGCGGGCTCCAGATTGTCGAGGATCCAGTCGACCGCGGTCTCGATCCAGTCCCCCACGGGGATGTTGATGCGTCCTTCCATGTCAGTGATCTCCGTTCGCGGCGGCCGCGTTCCGACTGCGATCGAGGGCCTCGACCAGGCGCTGCAGGGTCACCAGCCCCCGGAACTGTCCTTCCGCATCCACTACCGGGATGGACACTGGCGCCTGCGCCGCCCGGCCCGGGAGATTCGCGAGAGGCGTGTCCTCGCCCACCGGCTCGACCTCCACGGCCACCTCGCTCGCGGGGCGGTCCACGGTCAGCTCGCCCAGGCGCTTGGCCTGAACCACGGACTGGAAACGCCCCGCGGCATCGACGATCACGGCCTCGTTGCCGGGCACGCGCGCAATGCGGCTACGGGCCTCGCCGGCCGTGGTATCCGCCGCGAGGACGGGGATGGTCTCGCTGTCCATGATGTCGCGCGCCTGGAACACCTGGGTGATGTCCACCCCGTGAAAGAACGAACGCACGTATTCGTTGGCTGGATCGAGGATGATCTCCTTGGGCGTGCCAACCTGCACCACCTCGCCGCCCTGCATGATGGCGATGCGATCGCCGATGCGGATGGCCTCGTCCAGGTCGTGGGAGATGAACACCACGGTACGCCGGTGCTCGCGCTGCAGATCCAGCAGCCGGTCCTGCATCTCGGTACGGATGAGGGGGTCCAGCGCGGAGAAGGCCTCGTCCATCAGCATGATGGAGGGGTCGGTCGCCAGCGCCCGCGCCAGTCCCACGCGCTGCTGCATGCCGCCGGAGAGTTCGTCGGGATAACTGCGGGCATGGGCCTTCAGACCAACCTGGTCGAGCGCCTCCAGCGCGCGCTCGCGGCGCCGGGCGCGGCCCACGCCGGCGATCTCCAGCCCCAGCGCAGCGTTGTCGATCACGGTCTTGTGCGGCATCAGCGCGAAGGACTGGAACACCATCGCCAGATCCTCGCTGCGCAGCCGGATCAGCTCGCGCTGACTCATGCGCGTGACATCGCGCCCGCGGACCTCGACCGTTCCCGCGGTCGGCTCGATCAGGCGGTTCAGCAGCCGCACCAGGGTGGACTTGCCGGACCCGGACAGCCCCATCACCACGAAGATCTCGCCTTCGGCGATATCCAGGTTGCAGTCCTTCACGCCCACCGTGTTGCCGGTACGCTCAAAGATGGTGTCCTTGTCGAGCCCGTCCTCGATCAGCCGCAGACCCTCCTGCGGGTTCGGGCCAAAGACCTTGTACAACTCGCGCACCCGGATGATGGGGTCCATTCGACGATCTCCCTGCAACAAACCTCGCGGCGCCAGGCCCCGCGCGGGCCGATGGCTACCAGTCGTACTGGCGGACGAATTCGGGCAACTTGTCGATCATCTCATCGCGCCCGAAGAAGCGATCGGCGCGGGCCAGGCGCATTTCATCCTGGATGTCCTGATCGCCACCAAAGCAGAATACCGGAAGGTTGATCTGGTATTCCATGCGCAGCATCCGGATCACGTCGAGCGGATCAAAGGCCTCGATCTCGTCCAGGTCCAGCAGCAGGAATCGGTACAGCAGGATCTCGTTCCAAGGCCCGAGCTCATCCAGGTCGGTGACCTGGTGCAACTGCCACTCCGGCGGCAGCTGGGCCTGCAGGCGCTCGGCCATCGCGCCGTCCTGGGTCATCAGGATCAGGCGTTTCTCCAGGCGGCGTTCGATCGTCGGTTCGGACATGCGGCTTCTCCGGCGTTCGTGGGGAGGGGGCTCGGGACCGGGGCCTGTCAGGCCGCTGCGATTCCGCGATAAAGCCCGTCGATGCGGGCACTGATCTCGTCCACCATGCGGGCATCAAGCTGGCCGTTCAGACGCGAGCGTACGCGCAGGCGTTCCGGCGATTCACCGACCAGACACTCCTCCAGGATGGCGGTGGTGGCCGCATCCTCGCACCAGATCCGCGCGATATGCGACCCCTCGACGTGCAGGCGCAGGCGCCCGCAGGCCCCGCGGGTCTCGAACACGTGATTGTCGCGGTTCACGCGGATGCCATCGCGCACCGACGGCGATCCCTGCCCGTCGGCGAGGTCCGTCAGCTCCTCGCGCCCCAGCGCCAGCCACTGCTCGAGGGTCGCCCGGTCCGGCTCGATCCGGCGTGCCGGAATGCCGAAACGGCGTTCCAGGACACCCTGGAGGGCCGCCTCGACCTGCGCGGGCGCGGGGACCTGCGGACACTGGCGGGCGCAGTCGGTCATGCCCGTCTCCAGCGCCGGGCGCAACCAGTCACGGTAGCCCTCGCTGGGGGCATACACGCAGGCGAGGAAGCGCTCGACCGGGAAATGTCGCAGGAAACTGGCGCCGAACACACAGCCCTCATCGAGCGTTGCGGCCCCGGTCCCCATGATCTTGCGCCCCTGGACCCAGACATCCTGGCCCCGGGCCTCCACACCCTCCAGACCGAGCGCGCGCAGCACATCCATGGCGATGCCCAGTCCCACGGCGAAGAGGTGGCGATGCCCACGGGCCAGCACCTGGCGCGGCTGGATCAGGAAGAAACAGGCCTGGTCGGCGTCCACCCAGACCGAGCCACCGCCCAGTGGACGCCGCACGACCGGCACACCCTGTTCGGCGCAGGCAGCCAGGTCCAGGTCGGATTCCGCGTCCTGGCTGGCCCCGATCGAGATATGCGGCTCGTGCGCGTGCACCCACAGGATACGCGGGGGCGCATCCGGAGCGGTGGAGGCCGCAAGACCGGTATACAGCGCGTGGAGTTCTTCGGCGGATCGGGCCCCGGCGTCGATCCACTCCGGGGTTACCGTGGATGCGACCAAGTGTCAGCCCTCGGGCTTGTCCTGTCCGGCACTGGAGTCGTCTGCCTTGTCCTCCTGGCCGGGCTGGTAGAAATAGCGGAAATAGAAGTCACTGCGGGAGAGATCCTCGTACAGCTTGGCGCGCTCCTCGACCCCGCTGCGCATGATCTCGACCATGGCCATCGCCTGCTCGCCATCGATGATGTGGATGCCGCCGGTCAGTTCCTGGTCGGTATCGAGGAAATGTGCGGCCAGCTCTTCCGGCTCCTGGATATATACCAGGAAGGACTTGCAGTCCGGGTCTTCCAGATCGAGCGGCTGCATCACGATCTTGCCCAGCCAGGCCAGGCGCGCCACCTGGTTGAACTGGTGGATATCGAGCTTCTTGCCCTTCTTGTACTTGTTGAGTTCGTTGCGGATCTCGCCAATGTTGGCGATCTTCATCGATTTCATGGATGTGCGTCCTGCCGCGAATGTTGCGGGAGCATAAAACAAGTGCATGTCCGGATCGTAAAAAAACCCCGGCGGACCGGGGTTCTTGAGTGGGCTACGCGGGAATTCCGCGCACCCTTGCGCCGTTCCATGGCGCAGGCGGTCTCCAGCGGTCTTACCACTCGAAGCCGGTATCCTCTTCTTCGTAACCCGCGACTTCCTTCAGGGTCTCTTCCAGCGCACCGGGCGAGCTGCGCAGCCGCATGAAGCTGTTGTCACCCAGCATGCGCAGATCCGGGAAGTGCAGGGCCTTGCGGAAACGCATGTGCAGGGCCTCGACCTCGCCGCCGCGGACCAGGATCTCGATCGGCACCGTCGCGGTATGGCGGAACTCGCCCACGTCCACGATGCCAAGCTGGTGCAGATCGGCCGAGTCCTGGGCCGCCCCGTCGGACTCGCGCACGGCCACACCGATCACGGTCACGTCCTGGCCCGGGATATCCACCCGGTAGATCTCGCTGACCCCCGCGACCCGGTTGCCCAGGTTGCTGTCCAGCTCGCTCAACGCACTCCTCCGGTTGCCATGGCTGGCCAGCTCGTAGGGCGCATCGAAGCGCTCCATGCCGAAGGTGTAGCGATAGCGATTCAGGTCGCGCTCGCTCATGCCGTCCTCGGACCCGAAGTCGCGCTCCGCTCCGAGGGTACTGGCCAGCCGGTCGCTGACGCCGGATACCGGCGCATCCAGACGGTAGGCATGACGGAAATACTCCAGGTTGTTGTAACTCACTTGCAGTTCGCCATCGACGGCCGTCACGGACACACGGATCGGGGCGATGTAGCCACCGCGTGCCTCGGAGCCGGCCACCGACAGCAGATCATCGTGGGTCACCACGACCACATGCCGGTCGTCACTGACCGGATATTCGCCCAGGAACCGGAAGTCGGCCCCCTCCAGGCGTTCCCGCACACTGGCGGCCTCGGCGGAGACATCCGTCCCCGATTCGGTGTAGGCCAGCACGAACGGACGGTAGTTGTCCGCCGCCACGGTCTGGCTCGCCGCGAACAGCGCAACCGCCGCGACCATGCCGACGGCGCGGACACTCCCGCGCAAGGCGTGGATTGCTCGCATGGCATCCTCCTTTGAATTCTCAGGTAAATCCGAGCGGAATGCTCGACAGAAAGAAGGGCCCGGGACGCACCCCCAGTGCGTCACGGACCTCGGCATCACCCGCCTGCCCTGGCGGACCCGGCCTTCCCCTCAAGACCGGTGCGCCCTCCCGGGCACACGACACCGAAGTCCGCGGCGGTCAGGCGACCGCCCCGGACCTCCCGATCAGAACCGGTACGCGTACCCGATCTCGAGCTCGTACTGACGCATCTCGATCTTGATATCCTGACCGTCCAACGGGTTGGTACCACTCACACTCTTCCTTGGCGCGTACATCGCAGCGAAGTTGAGTTCGTGGTTGTCACCAAAGCCCTTGGTAAAGCCTGCCGTGAAATGATCTTCCATCACGGCCGGTGCGAGGATATTAATCAAAACATCATCCGAGCGAACCGGGTTCTGGCCACGGTTGTAGCCAACTCGCCACGTCCAGTCATTGCCAGCTTCAAATTGGGCACCGATTTTAAAGACGTTGATGTCTCGCCATCCGAACCCGGGACCATTCTGCCCTCCAAGTCGAGCTTCCGGGTCTCCGGTTGCGGGATCGCCACCCATCATGCCAATGGCTTCGGGGCTATTGAAGAGGTTAGAGAAGGGGTTGGAAACTGCATCCACATCCGAGTAGTTGATTCGCTGATAGTCAGCAGCGATCGTGATGCTAGGCGTTACATCGAACGAGATGCCCGCACCCCAAGTCGACGGAATATCGAAACTTCCACCTTCCGCGAACAGACCACTGTAGTCGTCGAAATCACCGTTACGAATCTTGGATCGATAATTCGCACCCACCACTACGCCATCAGCCACTTCAGCCTGGAAGCCAATCTGACCGCCGTAGCCCCAGGCCGAATCGGTACCGTTGTCGCTAAGGTTGCCCGGATCTGAACTAAAATCCCCAAACCCTTGGAGTCCCGTTGCCTTGAATCGCGAATAGCTCACGATCGGGCTAACGCCGACACTGACCCGTCCGTCGGCAAATTTCTGTGCATACGTCGGGATAATGGCCAGCTGCTCGAGATTCACCCCTGCTGGCCCACCGCCAAACGTGCCGGTGGGCGCGCCCGGGCCATTATTGACATTAGGGTAATCCGTATTTAGCCCGCCATTGCCCAGTAGCGCTATACCCCAAGACCGCGTGTCATCGATTTGCTGAACATACCCCAGAGACGGAATGAAGAAATTCTTGCTCCCACTTTCCACCTCACCAGGTGCAAGCGGGAAAGGTCCCTGCCCTTGCGGCTGTCCAGCCGTGTAGGACCGCTCGGGGCGGAAGTAGGCGAGGGAGCCGTCGATGCGGGTTTCCATGCCGGCGATGCCGGCGGGGTTGATGCCCGGGGCATAGGCGTCCTGGGAGATCGCCATCCCGACGCCCCCCATGCCCTTGGCCTTGGTGCCGTAGCCGTGGGCGAAGTAGCCGTTGGTGGCGTGCGCGACGCCGGCGGAGCCCATGGCCAGGCCGACCGCGATCGTCACCAGGCTGCGGCGAATGATGCGTGCTTCCATTTTGTATCTCCTTTGGTGGTCTTCTTGTTGTGTTGTGCGAACACCCCGGTTACGCGCGGCCCCCTTGTAATGCCGCCGGTCCGGTCTTGGTGGTGTCCCCACGGCCCGCGCCACGGTGACCGACCGTGTCGCGAGTTTTTCGGCAGGTCTGTTCAAGGGCACTCTTCGGAATGGCCTTGATAACCCTGCTCGAAACCTGAATATTCAAAAAGTCTTATTGATCCCCTGACGTGCGAAAGCCCCGGGGATGCCGGGGCTTTCGCTGGATACTACCACTATCGTTTTCAGGCTGTCTTCTCGTCTTCCGCCTCGTCGGCGTCGAAGTCGAAGGTGCCGACGTCTTCCCCGGCCATCTGCCGCTTGACGAACCCGACGTCGCTGCTGTTCAGCGCGAACGGGAACGACAGGATGTCCGTCGGGCTGGAATCGCCGTAAGGGCGATTGCAGGCCGAGACCTCTTCGTCCGACTTGCCGGGGCAGCCGGAGGTCTGGAACGGCTTGCCGGAGGCGATCAGTTCCTCGACCTCGGACTGCGGCAGACCGAAGTCCACCACCTGGCCGTCGGCGTTGAACTTCATGTCGTCGATGCGGCCACCGGCGTAGTCGATGACGAAGCGGCCCAGCTGCACGCGGCGCCACTGGTCACGCGGGACCGGGTTCCAGTCTTCCATCAGCGAGCCCTCTTCCGGGAAGAAGGCAAACATGTGGTTATGACCGCCCAGGTCGCGGATGCGCTGGCAGACCTGCAGGATCTCTTCCTCGGTCTCGCCCATGCCGCAGATCAGGTGCGCGCCGAACTTCTCCGGGCCGAAGATCTCGGCGGCCCACTCGATGGACTGCCAGTACTTGTCCCAGGTATGCGGGCTCTCCACCGACTTGCCACGGGTGCGCTCGAAGATCTCCGGGGTCACCGCGTCCAGCGCGACGGTGAAGATGTCCGCGCCCTTGTCGCGCAGGAGCTGGAGGTCTTCATAGCTCATGGTGGTCGGGTTCGACAGGATCGACACCGGGATATGGTTGACCTCGGCGACCCAGCGCTCCAGCAGCTCGACGGTGTCGGCATCGGAGTTCGGATGCGTGATCATGGAGATGCACATGCGCTCGAACTGACCGGCGTCGGCATGATTCTTCACGCGCTCGATCACCTCGTCGTACTTGGCGGTCGGCCAGTCGACGCGGATGAAGTTGCGATCGGCGTAGTCCCGCGATTCCTCGCGGTGGCGGGCCAGGCCGCAGTAGGAGCAGTTGGCGCGGCAGCCTTCCGGATAGGTCACCAGGAGGTTCAGGCAGTGCGTGCAGGACGTGCGATGCATGGTGCCCGGCACCAGGCCCAGCGTGATCGCGGCCGCGGTGGACATCTGCACGTACTCCGGCGAACGCATGTCCGGGGTCTTGATGTGATAGTCGGGCCGGTAAAAGTTGATCGGCGCGACCATCTCCTCTGCACTTGCACTCATGGGGTTCCTCCAGCGTTGTCTCGGGGATGCCAGGCATCCGTCGACCGGGTCCGATTACGCGGCCCGGTCACCATCGTTGAAATACTCGGAAAATGCAATCCATCCGCGGCGCTGGGTGGCGTCTTCCTGCGCCCGCGGGGTTCGCCAGTGTTCGTTGAGGAAGGCACGCCGTTCGCAGGCCCGCTCCAGCGCCGGCCCGTACTGGTCGCGCATCTCCTCGTCGTAGTCGGCAAAGGCCTCGGCATCGCCTTCCAGGTGGCCGATCGCGGCCTCGCCGGCGGCCTCGCCCGACACCACGGCGGCGGCGATGCCGGCGCCGGTGATGGGGTGGGTCAGCCCGGCGGCATCGCCGACGAACAGGACATCCCCCGCCACCAGCGACTCCCGCAGGCCGCCGACCGGGATCGCCCCGCCGGTGCGATAGCGGATCTCTTCGCCCAGCAGGCCCTGCTCCACAAGCTGGGCGTGCAGGGACTCCAGCGGGGCCTTAAGGTCACCGGCGATCCGCTTGTCGGCGCCCAGACCAAGGTTGGCCCATTCCCCCTTGGGGAACAGCCACGCGTAGCCACCCGGATAATCGTCGGAGAGCCAGACATCGGTTGCGGTATAGGCCTTTTTCAGCGGCACGGTGTACTGGCGCGTCTGCACCGTGGGCAGAGACTCCAGGCCGAGCGATTCGGCGACCGGAGAATGCGGACCGTCGGCGGCAATCAGTACGCGATAGCCGACCTCCTGCTCCGCGCCCTGATGTTTCACCCGGGCGACGTGACGCTCGGCATCCACCGCCATCAGCGGCGTGGAGGTGACCAGCTGCGCCCCATTCGCCTCGGCCGCTCGGATGATGGCGCGGTCGAACTCGCCGCGATCCACCATCAGGCCGGGGAAGTCGGAATGCTCGACGGTGCCGGAGGGCAGGAAGCTCTGCATGGAATCGATGCGCTGCAGCAGAACGCCCTCGGGCTTTGCATAAGCGCCCATCGGGTTGGGGATAAACTCGGCGCACTGCACCGGCTCGCCAAACGCCTTGTTGCGCTCGACCGCCAGCACCGACAGCCCCGCCGCGGCACATACGCGCGCGGCGGAGGCCCCGCCGGGCCCCAGCCCCACCACCAGGACATCGACCCTGGACGGCAGCATCAGCGAAGGCTCCCGGCGCGGCTCACTGCGCGGCCGCCGAGTCGACCTCGGCCTGCGCCAGGGCCGACTGGATGGCGGCGATGAAGTCGTCGGCCGTCAGCTGCAGCATCTCCACGTCGCGTTCCGCGAAGAATGCGCGCACGCGATCCTCCATCTCGGCCTGCGGCGTATCGCGCAGGGCGGCTTCCAGATCCGCGATGGTCCGCGCCGGCTTGACGAAGATATCGCCGGTAATCCAGAGCTGCTTGAGGCGCTTGCGCTCGGGATCGAGCGCCGCACCCACGCGCATCAGGCCACCGTCGGACTTGAAGATGCTCTCGAACATCGGGGCGTCGGTCGCCGGGCGGTTGCGCTGGTACACCCACTCCTCGGTATCGATCTCGGCCAGGGCCGCGTCGAAGGCGCGACGCTCTTCCGGCAGCAGATCGGCGGCCTCGGTGCGCACGCCGAACTCCTCGGCGAAGGCACGCGCGATGGCGTCCTTCACCACATCCAGGGCCGGCATCTCCTCCAGCAGCGTCGCCAGGTTCACGACCCGGTCCCGGGCGGACTCGATCGCCTTGTTCGAGAGCTTCTCGGCCGGAATGCGCAGGATGCGCAGCATGTCCTCTACATCGAATTCGATCAGCAGCGTGCCCTGATACATGATCGACTCGCCATCGAAGGCGCCGCCGGTACCGGAGATCTTGCGGCCATCGACCTCGATGTCGTTACGCGGGCGGAACTGCGCGTCCACGCCCAGCGAGCGCATGCCCGCGGCCGCCGCGTTGCAGATGCGGGCGGCGATCTGGCCCATGTCCGCCGTGCCGAGGAAGCGCTTGTCCAGGTACAGCTCCCAGCCGAGCTGCGTGGCATCGAAATAGATCGCACCGCCGCCGGTAATGCGCCGCTGGATCGCGATCCCGTGCTCCTTGCAGTACTCGGTGTTGATCTCCTGGTCGACGTTCTGGTGAAAGCCCACCAGCGCGCAGGGCTCGAACTGCAGGAAGCGCAGGGTATGCGGGGAAACGCCTTCCTGGTGACACTCCAGCAGCGAGCGGTTGAAGGCCATGTTTTCGGCCGCCGGGCGCAGCCCGGTGTCCAGGACGCGCAGGGTCGTCTGATCGCGTTCAGGCATGACAGCCACCCCCGGACGCCACTTCGCCGCCTTCGGTCACGATGCGGATACCGCCCAGGCCCTGGCGGGCCTTGCGCTCCTGCTCCCGACGGCGGGTCTCCTCCGCCACGATGGTGTCGAGATCCAGCTCGACGCCGCTGCCGACGCCGGCGTCCTCGGCCATGACCTCGTCGCCGACCGCGATGGAACAGCAGGCCGGCGTGACCCGGACCTTCTTGCCCAGGCGCGCGGCGAGCTCGACCACGCCCTCGGCCGGGTGCGCGATGCCGGACAGTCCCGCCATCACCGCGTAGCTGTCGATCTGGCTCTTGGCCTCGCCCGGCGGCCGCGCGCAACCCAGCAGCAGCGACGTATCGCCCAGGCGCTCGCGCGCATCATGGAAGAAGCGACCGACCGCGTGCACGTCCGGGGTCTCGAACGGACGGCTGGCCGGGGCGTAGAACGGCATGACCACCACCAGCACCACCGCGTCGGGCAGATGGCGCGCCAGCATCTCCAGCGCGTTCCACTCGCCCAGCAGCTTGCCGTAGTGCAGGCCGATCACAATATGCGGGACCACCTTCATGTTGGTGTTCACCAGGCTCTCGAGGGTCTGCTCGAAATCATCCACGCTGCGCCGCAGGTGGTAGACCTGCGTGATCGTGTCCTGGGCCCCGATCACGTCCATCATGGCCGCGTCGATGCCGGCCTGCTCCATGGACAACGCGATGTCGTCATCCACCAGCGCCGTGTGCATGGCAATACGGAACTCGGGGAACTCGTCCTTGATCCGGCGGATGGTGGAGTAGTACGGGTCGTACTCCACCTCGTTGCGATGGTTGGAGCCTCCGGTCAGCAGCATGCCCTGGGCACCAGACTCGATCACACCATTCACCTGGCGCCAGAGATCCTCCGGGGTGCGGACGGGGATCATCGGCTCCAGTATCTTCGCCTTGCAGTGATCGCAGGCCAGCTTGCAGTCACCGCCGGTGATGGACATGGCCGGCCAGGCACTCTTGCCGCAATCGGCCAGTTCCGTCGACTGATAGGACTTGAACGTCGGGGTGTAGAAGTGCACCGAACCCGGGTCACCGCTGTGTCGCAGGCTGTGCTGGAGGTCATCAACCAGCGACGGATCGACAGGGACGTCCTCGAGGGGCTCGACCCGCTGGATTACATCGTTCCAGCTCGTCATGGGCGTTCTCCGGGTTCGGCGAATTTCTTGAAGGTTTTACTCGGGTATTACCGAAAAAAAGGGGCCGCCGACCTCGAGGGAACGGCGGCCCGGACCGGAAACGGGATCAGCAGCCGCCGAAACCGTCCGCTTCCATCTTGGCTTCGAAGGCCGCCAGGGCATCGGAGCCGGTCTTCAGATCGCCGACTTCGCCGTCCCAGTCTTCCGGCTTCAGCTTGATCAGCCAGCCTTCGCCGTAGGGGTCTTCGTTGATCAGCCCCGGATTGGCAGCAACCTTGTCATTGGTCTCGGTGACTTCACCGGTGACCGGGGTCTTCGCCGGACCCACCCACTTGCCGGATTCGACGGTGGTGCAGGACTTGTCCTTCTTGACCGTCTTGCCAACCTTCTTCGGGGTGTAGGACACGATCGTGCCCGCCAGCGAACAGGCGTAGGAAGTCAGGCCGACCGTCGCGGTACCGTCGCTTTCCTTGCGCACCCAAACGTTGTTTTCAACGTTGTACATCAGATCTTCCGGAATATCACAACCCCGAACTGCACCCATGTCTTCCTCCAGGAATATTCAAATAAAGCGGGAAAATTAAAACGTTATCGTTTTATCACTGCGTAGTATCAGGTCGGCTAGTTCGCTCGCCCGATTCACTTCATCGACTTCGTCGATGAGATCCGAAGACGCGTCGATTCTATACCCCGGCAGCGCGGGCTGGCAAACGTGCAGCCGCACTCCGGCGCGCTTCGCGTCCTGAATAAAATCCTTGATCAATTTGCCGTCTTCCATGGCCCGGAGGTCGTCCGCGACCCCCTTCTCCATCAGGCGCACGCCTTCCATAGTGAAGAAGATATAGACATCCACGTCCATGGACGCCATCACGGAACCGAGATAGAACGGGGTGGCACAGCGCCCCGGCGTCGACGGGCCCGAGGTCATGATGATCACGACCGTCTGCTCGTCGTTGTCCAGGTAGTAGTCGTCGTCGAGATTCGCCATGGTTTCGCTCACCGCAGCTTGCGCTGGCACTGGATGTCATCATCCTTGGCCCGCTTGCAATAGCCTTCCTCGGCCTTGTCCCCGGTCAGGAATTCCTCCAGCGCCGCCTCGACCCCGTTGGTCGGCTCGACCCGGGCGATCCAGGCATTGTACGGGTCCGAGTTCAGCAGCACCGGATTCTCCAGCACCTCGTCATTCCCCTCGACGATCTTGCAGTCGATGAAGTTCGGGATCGGGCCTGCCCACTTGCCACTCTCGATGGTCGCCACCGGCTTGCCCGGGGGGCGTCGCGTACCGGGGCGCCGGACGCGCACGTGGATGATCTTCCCCGCGATCGTCTGCGACAGGTCGGTCATCCCCACCGTCAGGGTGTCGTCGTCCTCGCGGCGCAGCCAGATCTGGAACTCGTCGTCGTAGAACAGTTCAGGGTGAAACTCGCAGCCGTTGCAATCCATGTTTCGCCTCGTTCCCGGGACCGAGCGGACCCGTGCCTCCACAAAAAACGGGCGCCAGGCGCCCGTCTTCTGAACTCGTCAATGGGCCATGCTGGGCATGGATCGGGGGATCAGATGACCCCCTTCTCCTTCAGCAGACCAATCGAGTCACTCACGTTTTCGTGAATGCCCAGCTTGCGCGGGGACAGGCCCATGGCCAGACCCAGCAGCTGGGTGAAGTACAGCACCTTCACGTCGGTCTTGATCCCGAACTCGGTCTCGGCGCGCACCTGATGCATCTCCAGACCAGAGTGGCAGGTCGGGCACTCGGTCGCGATCACTTCCGCGCCGGAGTCCTCAGCTGACTGCAGCAGGTTCAGCACCAGCTGGGTCGAGGTGTCGGAATCCGACAGCGTATGCGCCCCGCCGCAGCAGGACGTCTTCAGCGGGTACTCGACGTTCACCGCGCCGGCGGCACCCAGCAGGTCGTCCATGAAGTGCGGCTGATAGCTGGAGTCGGAACCCGGGCCATTGTCCTTCTCGGGGAAGATCTGGCGCGGGCGGGTATACATGCAGCCGTAGTAGTTGGCGACTTTGATGCCGTTCAGGCTCTTGGTCATCTTCTGCTTGATCCCCTCGGGACCCAGCTCTTCCATCAGCCACTCGAGCAGGTGCAGCGTGCGCACGTCGCCGCTGTAGACCGGGTCGTCCGACTTGCGCGCCAGATCCTGGACGGTATTCATCGCGTCCTCGGAGGTGGCGGTCTCGTACTCGGCCTTCTTCAGGTTGTGGTAGCAGCCGTTGCACGGCGCCATCACGGTGTCCATGCCCATCTGCTCGGAGGCGATCGCCATGTTCCGCGCGGACAGGTAGGTCTGCAGCATGGGATGGACGTTCTTCACCTCCATCGCACCACAGCAGTTCCAGTCCCGCAGGTTCTCCATCTCGAGACCCAGCGCCTTGACCAGCACGCGGGTGGAGCGGTCGTACGGCCCACCGGAGCCCTCGAGCGCGCAACCCGGATAGTAAGCAACCTTAGCCATGAGCGGCCTCCTTCTGTTCGCGCACGTAATTCTTCAGCACGTCCCCGGTCTTGCCCCAGGACTTCGTGCGCGGCGTATGAATCGTGTTGAAGCCCATCGCCATCAGATGCTTCACCGGCAGGTGCTTCATCATGCGGAAGATGAACACCTTCAGCCATTCCTGCACCAGCGGCTGGCCGGTCTTCTTGAAGAAGTTCTGCATGACCTTGCCGTCTTCGATGCGGCCGGTCTTGTAGATCTGGTCGGCGAACTCTTCGTCGAAGTGCGTGGACGGGGCCTTCTCGGTGATCCCTTCCTCTTCCATCCAGTGCGCCAGGGCCTTCATGACCCCTTCCGGCTTCACGTCCTTCGGGCAGATGTTCGTGCACTTGTTGCACGAGACGCACTGCCAGATGATGTCCTTGTCCTTGACCAGCTCTTCCTTCATGCCCAGACGGGTCAGGTAGATCCAGTAGCGCGGATTGAACTGCACGTTCTGCGCGTACATCGTGCAGGAGTTCGTGCACGACCCGCACTGCCAGCAGCGGTGGACGTTTTCGCCACCCGCGAAGCTCTGGATCTTCGATTCGAAATCGTCGTCGTAATCGCGCACCGTGCGCGGGGCGATCATGGTGTTCCAGTGGCCGGACACATCCACCCCGTCGACCACCAGCTCATCGTGCTGCTGGAGGCGCTCGTCCTCGATCAGTGCCTTTTCATGTATTGCCATGACGTCTCTCCGAAAACCTGTGTAGCCAGGCTCAAGTTCGTTCCGTTATTCAATGCAGCGACGCATCGGTTCCTTTCAGACGACCTTCCGGGGAGTCGATCCCCAGCATCTTGACAGCCAGTTCCAGCGGGTCCTGCTTGGTACCGAACTGGTTGTCGATCATCCCCAGACTCATTGACAGCGACCGGGCATAGTCCGAATAGGCCTGCACCCAGACCAGGTCCGTCACGAACGGCAGGTCCCGATAGAAGCCTTCCTCGGCCAGCGCATCGAAAAACCAGCGCCGCGCCCCCTCGATCGCCCCGACCGAATCCCCGATGGGGATCGACCGGAGAGTGTCATTGCCGCGGATAAACTCCCGCAGCGCACCCGTCGTGGTCGACGTATCCCAGACCCAGCGACACGCCAGCGGCATGGCCTCGGGGTCCGCGAAGTGCAGGATCTCGGCACCGAAGTCCCAGATCGCTCGCCGCAGCTTCTTGTCGTCGGCCGCCAGGTCCGCGAACCCGGCAAGGCGCTCGTTGACCTCGACATCCGGCCGGACCAGCGCCCGAACCCCGTCGACCAGCGCACCCTGTCGTTCGGCCATCAACGAGCGCAGCTTGCGCCGGACCGAGAACACCAGACCGCCAAGGGTCCGGACATCCTCGGCATCGATCTCGTCGCCCTTGGCCACGATCGCGGCAAACACCTCGTGCTTCGACCGCAGGGCCTCGATGAAGGTCTCCAGTCCGTCGACCCCGCCGGCCTCGGCGATGGCCTCGTTCAGACTGTTCAGCTTCGTCGAAAGGATCTCCTTGTCGAAGCTGACCTCCAGCGGCTCCGGGGAGAGCCCCGAAGCCGCCGCGTCGCTAACGACCTCAGCCGGCTTTCTGAACCAGCGCATGCAGATCCGCAACCGCGCGACCACCAGCGGCGGCACCCTGGGCGATCGAGTCATCGATCGTCTCGGGACCGTAGGCCGCACCGCAGGAATAGACGCCCTTGCGGGTGGTGCCACAGGTGTTGGTGTACTGCTCGGCGCGCTCCAGGAAGCCGTGCTTCTCGAGCCCGACACCGAAGACCTGCGAGATCTCGGGATTGTCGGCGTTCGGGTCCATGCCGATCGCGTGCACCACGATGTCGAACGGGATGACGATAGGACGCTTGACCAGGGTGTCTTCGCCCTTGACCAGCAGGCGGCCATCACCAGAGGCCGTCACTTCGGCGATACGCGCCTTGACGAACTTGGTTTTGAACTCTTCCTGGGACTTCCAGTAGAACTTGTCTTCGTACAGGCCGAAGGTCCGGATGTCCATGTAGTAGATGAACACGTCGGTTTCCGGCGAGATCTCCTTGATCTCCATCGCCAGGTTGGCGGACACGGTGCAGCAGATCTTGGAGCACCACTCGCGGCCGATCTGGCGGTCACGGGAACCCACGCACAGCAGGATGCAGACCCGCTCGGGCACACGGCCGTCGGACGGGCAGGCGATCTTGCCGCTGGCGACCATCTGCTCCATCTGGGTGGTGGTCAGGACGTCTTCGTACGTCCCGAAACCCCACTCCGGCTTGTTGATGGAGTCGAAATGGGTAAAGCCGGTGGCGAGCACCACGGCGCCGGCCTGGACCGATTCGCCATTGGTCAGGGTCGCGGTGAAGTTGCCGGCTTCGCCGTCCAGCTTCTCGACCTTGGCACCCTTGTGCACGGTGGCGTTCGAGTCATCCTCGACACGCTTGACCATGCGGCCGATGGCGTCCTTCGCCCACTCGCCGGAGGGCACCAGCTTGGCGTAGCCCGAGAGGATCGGGGCGCCCCCCAGGACGTCTTCCTTCTCGACCATCACGGCCTTGAAGCCAGCCGAGGTGACATTCGCGGCGGCGGCCAGACCGGCCGGGCCACCACCCACTACTAGAACGGTATCTTGCTGCATCAGACCTTGCCCCCGTAAGCGAGTTCAGGATTGTAGAGGTATTCGATATTGCCGGCCTCGACCTCCTTCAGGTACTCCTGGAAGGTCTTCTTGGCCTCGGACCAGGACATGCCCATCTTCTCGACCAGGTCCTCGCAGGGCGACGCATGCCACTGCAGCTGGACGATCTTGAACGGATCCGCACCGCAGGCCAGGGCCGCGAACTGGACTTCCGCCATGATCGGGATCTGGAAGTTCTGGTTGTGGGCCTTACCGATCCACTGGTTCTTGTCCATGGTGGTGACGCAGCCGGTGTCGTTGGCCAGCATCACGTCGGCGTTGGCTTCCTCGCGGGCCACGCGGATCTTGCGATCCATCGTGAACGAGCGGGTGAACTCGCGCTCGGAGATGATGTGGCGGAAGCCGAAGCCGCAGCAGTCGTACCAGGTCGAGTAGTCGATCACCTGCGCACCCAGGGCCTGGGCGGTGGAGGTGATGATCGCGGTACGGTTGCCACCCAGCACGGACGGATCGTACACCGCGTCCTCGTGCACCATCTTGTAGTAATGGCAGGCCACGTGGGCGGTCGTGCGGATATTGGAGACGTCGATGGTCTGCAGCTCGGAGGCAATGCGGTTGCGCATCACGTGCACCCACTCGGAGTAGTGGATGATCTCTTCCGGGATGACCAGCTTGCCGTCGACCAGGCGCCCCAGCTTGCCAAGGATCTTGGTGACCTTTTCGCGCAGCTCGGCGGACTCCACCAGATACTTGCGGATCTCCTTGTAGTTACCAAAGGAGGTGCCGCAATGGACCAGCGGGTAGAAGTGACCCAGCTCATGGCCGTGCTGCTTGCCGGAGACGTAGGCCTGGTGGAAGTTGCGCAGGAACACCGCCGCCAGCGACTCGACGTTCCCGATACCGGAACCGTGGTAGTTCCACGCGGTGCAGGAGGTCTGGTCGGTCTCGTCGAGGTAGTCCTTGCCCGGCTCGAAGCCGAACTTGTTCATGAACCACAGCAGCGAGGTCGGGTAGCCCGGGATGTTGCCGCACTGGCCGCAGGACTTGTGGTGCCACAGCTGCTTGGTCGGGACCTTCTTCTCCCAGCCGAACAGGGTGTTCACCGACATCGGCTCGTGCTGATCCTCGATGCGATGGATGATGATCTGGCCGTCCTTCTCGAGCTCGTACATATGCTCGCGGACGTCATCCATGCGATCACCAAGATCGATGGTGCGGCGGTCGACGTGCTTGCGCACCCAGTCGGTGGCCTTGACCGCGTCTTCCTTCGACAGATCGGTCGACTGGAAGAACGAACCGTGACCGGCGATGCCCTGGCCGTCGGTGTTGTGGTAGCCCGGCTTCATGGTGCCGGCGCCAGCGCCTTCACCATTCTGGTTGTGATTGCCTGGGGTCTGTTCACTCATAACGCTTCTCCTGATGTCTTGGATGCGGGATTCGGCGAGCGACTTATTCGTCGTCTTCCTCTTCCTGCTCCTCGAGCCAGTCTTCGTAGTCCTCGCGCTTCTCGTCGATGAAGTCTTCGATCACGTCGAAGAGGTTCTCGTCCATCAGTTCGAGGGACTTCAGGACCCCGGTCATTTCCCAGATGGTGTACATCTCGACCGAGGTCTTCAGGGACACTTCCCAGGCGGTCTCGACCGTCTGCAGCGTCTTCACCGGAATCGCCTTGCGCAGGATGCGCAGATCGCCTTCCACCTTCTGGATGTTGGGGCCCCAGTCAGGGAAGTGATCGGGCTGGATCATATCGGGGGACAGCTGGTTACCCGTGGTGATCAGCTTGAGCATGACGCGGCCGAACGGACGGAGTACGTCCTTCGCGGACTGCATCTCGTGCTTGATGGCCACTTCGCGCATGATCGCGACCAGGCCACCGGGAGAGTTCTTGAACGGGCAGCGCGCCGCACAGGTCATGCACTGGGCGCAGGCCCAGATCTTCTCCTGCATCGCGTCGTAGATCTGCTCGACGTTCTCGGTCCAGAGCAGCTGGACGATCTCGCGTGGCGAGTAATCGTAGAACTGAGCGGACGGGCACGTGGCCGTGCAGATCCCACAGTTCAGGCAGCCGTTGAGCTCGTGGTCGTAGCGAAAATCCCCGCGGATATCGTCGAAGATTTGCTGCATCTCAGCGTATGTCGCCATATCTCACACCTCTTCGCTTTAGGCGATGCAGGTTTCTTTGTGAACCTTGCGCAGCCAGCCTAGACCTCGTCCAGGCACCAATCCAGTTACCGCATGGCAACCGTCGTTATTCAGGATTCGGGGCGGTCAACCCTTGCGGATTGCCGCCCCGAATCAAGCGTTTGAAACGCTTCAGGCCTTCTTTACGAGGAAGTAGAACTTGCCGCCTTCTTCCTTGTGTTCCATCAGCTCGTTGCCGGTCTGCTTGGCGAAGGCCTGGAAGTCCTTCACGGCGCCCGGATCGGTGGCGATGATATGCAGAACCTGGCCGGCGTCCATCGCGGCGAGCGCCTTCTTGGCGCGCAGAATGGGCAGCGGGCAGTTCAGGCCGGAAGCATCGAGTTCTTGGTCAAAGTTGGCCATCGTTTCTCTCCTTTGAGTGCGTTTTATCAGTCGGGTACTGCAGTCCGAATCGGGCCCTGAACGCGACAGCCACGACCGAACGGTTACCTACCGAATTCCCCCTTATAGGCGAAACGGCATCGGAATACAACCGAATTCTAATCCGGGCTTACCACCGGCTTGCCCGTCTGTGCCCAGCCGACGATGCCGCCCCGCAGGCTGCTGGCGCAGTCGACACCCTGCTGGGCGAGAAAGGCACAGGCCTGCGCGGATCGGGCGCCACTCTGGCAGTAGATCACCAGCGGCGTGTCGTCGCCGGTGAACTCGTCCTTGCGCATTGGCAGGGTTGCCAGCGGGATCAGCTCGGCGCCCGGAATGACCCCACGCCCGGTCTCGCCCGGCGAGCGCACGTCGAGCAGGCGAAAGGTCTTGCCTTCGCTGCGCCACTGCTCCAGTTCGTCCGGGGTGATCTCGCTGAATCCGTACACGCTGTGCTCCGGGTCGTCTCGTCGTGGAATGCGAACTCTCGCGACTCCCGCCGGCATGCCTTTGGCGCTGACAGCGCAAGAGTGGGCGCGGAGCATAGCGAAACCGGCCGCAAATGCAAACAAGTCCGACGGCGGGCAGGTGGATGGT
Source organism: Thioalkalivibrio sp. ALE31 (assembly GCF_000377405.1). GTDB lineage: Bacteria > Pseudomonadota > Gammaproteobacteria > Ectothiorhodospirales > Ectothiorhodospiraceae > Thioalkalivibrio. Next base: position 47,510 of record NZ_KB905030.1, read on the forward strand.
CGCCCGTCGCGAAAAGTTCTGCTATGGTCGCTCCCGCTTCAGGAAACGCTGATGCATACTGATCAGCTTCATTGCTTCGCGGAGGATATCCCGGTGGACAAGAGCGAATTCCAGGTGGACGGCCATTACGCCGTCACGCTGAAAGACGAAAACGGCAAGCTGCGCCCCGCCAACATCTATGTGCACGACATGCAGGACGACTACATGATCGCGCGCCGCACCTCCGGTGGCGACGTCGGCCTGCTGTTCAAGATGGGCTACGACGACATCGTTAAGAAGGTCCGGACTCACAAGGTACTGGATCGCAAGAAGTTCATGGTGCCCGAGGCGATGCTCAAGCCGAAGCTGTGGGAAACCCGTGACAGCATGCGCACCTATTCGTCGGCCCCGGGGCTTGGCAAGTAACTACGCCTCCCGGCATTGCCGCAATGCAGGGCCGGCGCCCGCCGGCCCTCGCGGCCTGCTGTTTATTGCTCATTTCCTGCTCGCCGCGCTGCTGGCGCTGGCACTACTGGCGGCCCCGCCCGCCCACTCCGGCGGGGTCTCCCTCCCTGATCTCGGCGAGGCCTCCGGCGGCGTCCTGACCCCCGCCGAAGAACGCGAGCTCGGTCGCTCGCTGCTGCGCGAGATCCGCCGCACCGCCCCGCTGGTCACCGACCCCGAGGTCGTGTTCTACGTGGACTCGCTCGGGCGCCAGCTCCTGGCTAACGCCCCCAGTGCAGACGGCCCCTTCTACTTCCTGACCGTAGACAACGGCCAGGTCAACGCCTTTGCGATGCCCGGGGGCATCATCGGCATTCACGCCGGACTGATCCTCGAGGTACGCGATGAAGCCGAACTGGCGGCGGTCATGGCACACGAGATCGCCCATGTGACCCAGCGTCACCTGGCGCGCATGTTCGCGCGCGGGCGCGACATCAACTTCACCACCGGCCTGGCGATCCTGGCGGGCATCCTCGCCTCCGCGGTCGACCCGACGCTGGGCTCGGCGGTCATCACCGGCGGCGTGGCCGGCGGCATCCAGCAGCAGATCAACTTCACCCGCGCGAACGAGGCCGAGGCCGACCGCGCCGGCATGCAGATCCTGCAGGGCACCGGGTTCGACCCGCACGCGATGGCGGATTTCTTCGAGCGGTTGCAGGAGCTCTCGCGCGGGGTCGGCGACCAGGTACCGGAATACCTGCGCACCCACCCGGTGACCCTCGACCGCATCACCGATGCCCGCAACCGGGCCAGCCAGATGGCCGCGACCGAAACCCGCGCCCGCGGGCCCGAATTCGAATGGATGCAGGCCCGCGTGCAGGCCCTGAAAGACCCGCGCCGCACCCTGGAGCGCTTTCGCGCGACGGACTCCCCATCCCCCGCGCGGCGCTATGGCGCAGCCGTCGCCTATCTCGAGCGCGGAGAGGCCACCCGCGCGCGCGAACAACTGGAACGGCTCGATGCCGCCGACGCCCCCGGGCTGACCCTCGAGCTGGCGTTCACCGCCCTGCTGCGCGAGGAGGGCGAACATGAACAGGCCCTCGAGCGGCTCCAGGACCTGGACGCGGTGTACCCCGGCCACCCGGTGATCCGGGAACGCCTCGCCCGCGTACACCGGGATCTTGGCCAGCCCGATCGCGCGATCCGCATCCTGTCGGACATGATCCGCCAGGAGGCCGCCCCCAACCCGGAGCTGCTGCGCCTGCAGGCCGAAATCGCGGACGGCGCGGGCTATGTTGCAATCAGCCGCGAAGCCATGGCCGAATACTTCTTCCACCGCGCTCAGTATGAAGAAGCGGTCCGCCAGTTCGAGGCCGCCATGGACGCCTCGGATGCCAGCGAACGGGACCGCCAGCGTATCGAGGACAAGCGTGACTCCGCCCGCGAGACCGCGCGCGAGGCGCGCGAGGGGCGGCGCTAGGGAATGCACGCCGGCAACGGATCGTCTACCTCGCGTCGCAAAATGTCTTTACTGCCATTCACCACCAACCCGGAATAGAGAGGTAGGACTCCTCATGCACATCTCACGCCGAGAATTCATGCAGTTGCTGGCCGCCGCCAGCGCCGCCGGTTTCCCCCTGGGCACCGCTGCCTGCAGCAACAACAAGGGCGGCACCGCGGGTGATCCCTACGATGCGCTGGATCGCTTCGGCAACGTGCACCTGCTGCACTACACCGACTGCCACGCCCAGCTGAAGCCGATCTACTTCCGCGAACCGAACATGAACCTCGGCGTGGCCGACATGCGCAATCGCCCGCCGCATATCGTGGGCGAGCACTTCCTCAAGCACTACGACATCGAGCGCGACAGCATCTACGCGCACGCCTACACCAATCTCGACTTCATGGAAGCGGCCGAGAAATACGGTCGTGTGGGCGGCTTCGCGCACCTCAAGACCCTGGTCGACAAGCTGCGTGACTCCCGCCCGAACGCCCTCCTGCTGGATGGCGGCGATACCTGGGGCGGCGGCTCCGGCTCCGCGCTGTGGACCAACGCGCAGGACATGGTGGATGCACAGAAGCTGCTGGGCATCGACATCATGACCGGCCACTGGGAATTCACCTACGGCGCCGACCGCGTCGAAGAGGTCGTGAACGGCGACTTCGCCGACGCAGGCATCGACTTCGTGGCCCAGAACGTGCGCGACGTGGACTGGGGTGATCGGATCTTCAAGCCCTACGTGATCCGCGAGATGAATGGCGTGAACGTGGCGGTCGTAGGTCAGGCCTTCCCCTACACCCCCATCGCCAACCCGCGCTGGATGGTGGAGCAGTGGTCCTTCGGCATCCGCCCGGACGACATGCAGGAACAGGTCAACGCGGCCCGCGCGGAGGGCGCCGAGATCGTCGTCGCCCTGTCGCACAACGGCATGGACGTGGACATCAAGATGGCCGGTATGGTCGAGGGACTGGACGCCATCATGGGTGGCCACACCCACGACGCCGTGCCGCAGCCGCTGCCGGTGGAGCGCCCCGATGGCGGCACCTGCCTGGTCACCAACGCCGGCTCCAACGCCAAGTTTGTCGGCGTGCTGGACTTCGACTTCCGCGACGGCGCGATCCAGGACTGGGAATACCGCCTGGTGCCGGTGTTCGCCGAGATGCTGCCGGAACACCCGGGCATGGCCTCGTTCATCCACAACATGCGCAACAGCGAGGTCACCTGGAAGGGCGAAACCTTCAACATGGAGGAAAAGCTGTCCGAAGAACTGGCGGTCACCGACGACCTGCTTTACCGCCGCGGCAATTTCAACGGCACCTTCGACCAGCTGATCTGCGACGGCCTGATCGAATACAACGACGCCCAGATCTCCTTCTCCCCGGGCTTCCGCTGGGGCACCACGGTGCTGCCGGGCATGCCCATCACCTTCGAGCACGTGATGGATCAGACCGGCCTGACCTATCCGGAGATGACCCGCAACACCTTCACCGGGGCCCAGATCAAGGACATCCTGGAAGACGTCGCGGACAACCTCTATAACGCTGACCCCTTCTACCAGCAGGGCGGCGACATGGTGCGCGTCGGCGGCCTGAAGTACGCCATCGATCCGACCGCCGAGATCGGCAACCGGATCTCCGAGATGGAACTGGACGGCCGCAAGCTGGATGCCGACAAGGAATACGTCGTCGCCGGCTGGGCCAGCGTGCAGCAGAATGTTCCGGGCGGTGTCGGGGTCGACATCTGGGATGGTGTCGCCGAATACCTGCGCAGCCTGGACGGCAACGTACGCATCAGCGACCTCAACGAACCCAAGGTCAAGGGTATCGGCGAGGACAACCTCGGTTTCGTTCCGACCACCGAGGACATGTACCGCCGCTCCTGATCAGTTGCCGGCACCCGTCCGGGCCCGACCCGGAACGAGAAAGCCCCGCTCATGCGGGGCTTTTTTGTGGCTGCGCGGCTCTCGACAGCCGTGCTTGACCGGTTACCACCGGAACCCAAGACCGAGCGATCACGCCTGAACGTCAGACGTTCACCCAGCGCCCGCTGGCATCGCGGCAGGCCGTGCCCGTGATGGTCTCCGGATATCCGTCCATCGTCGCCTGCACCTGATACTCGCGGCAGTCCTGCCCCGAGGAACGGTAGGTGCGGGTGGGCGTGGCCTGATACTGATGCCCGGTGTTCGGATTGCGCCAGGTCGAGCTCTGCCGGTCCGGGACCGTCTCCAGCGTGCGCGACACCCGCATCCGGTCGACATCGTCCATGCTGCGCCCCACCGAACCGCCGATCGCCGCACCCGCCAGGGTGCCGGCAATAATCGCGGCGGTACGCCCGCGCCCGCCACCGATCTGACTGCCGATCGCGCCCCCGGCGGCCCCGCCGATCAGGGCCCCGGTCTGCTGCTTGCTGATCGTCTGACATCCGGTCAGAAAGGCCACCGAACCAACCAATGCCATAATCAAAATCAATCGCCCTGCCATTTTCCACCTCCCGCCGTTTCCAACCGCCTTGATCGGACATCACGCGGTTAGCTTACGCCCGCGCATCTGAACGACAGGTGAAGGAATGGCGGACAGGAGGTGTACCCAGCAAGACACAGAAAGACGCCCGCAGCAGCCGCCAGGCACCCTGTAGGGAATAACGAAAAGGAAATGGTGGGCCGTGTAGGAATCGAACCTACAACCAATGGATTAAGAGTCCACTGCTCTACCAATTGAGCTAACGGCCCCCGGAACAAAAGGGGATGGGGTGACCGATGGGACTCGAACCCACGACAACCGGAGTCACAATCCGGGACTCTACCAACTGAGCTACGGTCACCACCGTGTCACTGTACAGCTACTTGCGCGAGGGGCGGCCCTGGCGCGCCCGGCAGGACTCGAACCTGCAACCGTCGGCTTAGAAGGCCGATGCTCTATCCGGTTGAGCTACGAGCGCGTTACCGCCGAGCATTGGGGCCATGGCGCCTGATTCGAACCTGCCTGCAAGCCTTGGCCGGGAGCCATGGTCGGGGTAGAGGGATTCGAACCCCCGACATCCTGCTCCCAAAGCAGGCGCGCTACCAGACTGCGCTATACCCCGTCGAGCCGTCCCCGCAAAAAGGGCCTACACAGCGAGCGCAGGATGTTAGCCTTGGAAGAGGGATCCGGTCAAGGAAAAACGCGAAATTTCGGCCGCGCTCGCACCCGGCTACCGCCTGTCGTGGTAACGTCGACTCTACAACGTTCGCAAGGCTGCGACGCAGGGAGAAACGGATGCTCGACTGGGTAGCCAGTACGGCCATTGTGCTGGGGGCGGCAGGCCTTCTGTACGCCCAGTGGAAGCTCGCCCAGCTCCTGCGCCAACTGCCGCAAAGCCGCGTGCGTACGGGCTGGAAGATGATGGCCTTCCTGGTCCCGGTGTTCACCCTGGGCTATTTCGGCTACATCCCGTTGAACTGGGGCCTGTACCAGGGCCTTCCGGACCTGCTGGTCCCGGCGATCTTCCTGCTGGGCGGCTGTTTCGTCTGCACCGTGGTCGGCCTGACCCACAGTTCGTTGGAGAAGATTCGCCATATCACCCGCCTGGAACACGAATCCATTACCGACCCATTAACCGGGCTTTTCAACCGCCGCCATATGGACCGCCGACTGGATGAGGAGGTATCCCGGGCGCATCGCTACGAGCAGCCGCTATCGGCAGTAATGCTGGACATCGACGCATTTAAGCCGATCAATGATCGCCTCGGTCATCTCGTGGGCGACTACATACTGACCACGATCGCTCAACGCGTGCAGCAAGTCCTGCGGCGTTCGGATCTCGCGGCGCGTTTCGGAGGGGAAGAATTTGTCGTGATCGCCCCGCATACCAATCTCGACGCAGCCCTGGCCCTAGGGGAAAAGCTGCGCGATGCCATCTCCAGCACCCCCATCTCGCTCGTGGGTCACCAGGCCGCCCCGCCGTGCGCCCCGGACGAACTGACCGTCACTGTCAGTGTCGGTATCGCCACACTGGACGCGCACCCACAGTCATCCGACACCGGCGAAACCCTGATTGGCCGCGCCGACGACGCGCTCTATCGCGCCAAGCAGGACGGCCGCAACCGTTGCGAGGCCAGCCCCGCCACAACCAGCCTCTCCGCGGCGCTGTAACGGATTCTTCCTGCGTCCGCCGACAACACGGATTCCCGCCCGCGTCGGCTTGAGCGCCCGCCCCCGCCATGGGAAGATCGCGGGCATTCCTTCCAAGGCGAGACCCCATGACGGCCCAGCTCATCGACGGACGCGCGATCGGACAAAGTCACCGCGCACGGATCGCGACCGAGATCGAATCCATGACCGCCCGCGACCTGCGTCCGCCGGGTCTCGCCGTGGTCCTGGTCGGGACCAACCCGGCCTCCGAGGTGTACGTGCGCAACAAGCGCAAGGCCTGCGAACAGGTCGGCGTCGTCTCGCACTCCTACGACCTGCCGGCCGGCACCCCGCAGACCGACCTGCTGGCGCTGATCGACCAGCTCAACGCCGACCGCACCATCGACGGCATCCTGGTCCAGCTGCCCCTGCCCGACCACATCGACCCGGAAACGGTGATCGAGCGCATCTCTCCGGCCAAGGACGTGGACGGCTTCCACCCCTACAACGTCGGCCGCCTGGTGGCGCGCGTGCCGCGCCTGCGCCCGTGTACGCCCTGGGGCGTCATCCAGTTGCTGCGCCACATCGAGGAGCCGTTCAAGGGCCGCACCGCCTGCGTGATCGGCGCCTCCAACATCGTCGGGCGCCCGATGGCCCTGGAGCTGCTGCTGGCCGGCGCCACCCCGACCATCTGCCACCGCTTCACGCCGGACACCGCCGCCATCGCCCGCCAGTCCGACATCGTCGTCGCGGCCGTGGGCAAACCCGGCCTGGTCAAGGGCGACTGGATCAAGCCGGGGGCCACGGTCATCGATATCGGCATCAACCGCCGCGACGACGGGACGCTGACCGGGGACGTGGAGTTCGACGCCGCCGCCGAGAAGGCCGCCTGGATCACGCCCGTGCCGGGCGGCGTCGGCCCGATGACCGTGGCCATGCTGCTGGACAACACCCTGCGCGCCCGCGCCTTCGGGACCCACGAAGCGGGCTGACGACGCGCCCCGGGCCCGCCCAGGACCCCGCTCAACCGGCCGCGGCAATCTCCTGCGCGGCCCGCAGCCGCGCCCGCACCCGCTCGCGCCCCAGATACTCCCAGATCCGCGGCAGCTCCGGGCCAAAGGTCTGCCCGGAGAGGGCCGCGCGCAGCGGCATGAACAGCTTGCGCCCCTTGGCACCGGTCGCGGCCCCCACGGCCTTGGCCAGCGCCGGAAAGTCCTCGGCGTCATCCAGCGCCGCCAGCGCCGCGCCATAGAACGCAGCCTCGGCCCCCGCCAGCTCCTGGCGGGCGCTGTCGCTGTAGGGCATCGGGTCAGCCGCGAACGCCGCCACCCACACCGGCGCCTCGGCCGCCCGGCTGATGTTGTCCCGCAGCAGGCGCGCCAGGGCCGGCCGCTCGTCGGCGGCGACCCCCTCGAGCACGCCGGCCGCTTCCAGATAGGCCTGCAGTGACTCGTCCGACAGCCCGCGCAGGGCCTCCGACTGCCAGTGCTCCAGCTGCTGCGGATCATGCCGGGCCGCGCTGTGCCCGATCCGCTCGCGGCTGAAGCCGGCCGCCAGCGCCTCGGCCGAGAGCAACTCGTCCGACTCGAAGCGATGCCCGAGCCGCGCCAGGTGGTTCAGGATCGCCAGCGGCAGATAGCCATCGGCGCGCAGCTCCTCGACGCTGGCGGAGCCGTTGCGCTTGGACAACGGCGCCCCGTCCTGCCCCATCACCAGCGGCAGGTGGTGATAGGCCGGCGCCACCAGCCCCAGCGCCTCCAGCAGCAGCATCTGGCGCGGGGTGTTGGCGATATGGTCCTCGCCGCGCACCACGTCGGTCACGCCCATCAGGGCATCGTCGATCGCATTGGAGAAGAAGAAGGCGGGCGTGCCGTCGGAGCGCCGGATCACGAAGTCGCCGATCTCGTCGGTCCGAAAGCTCACCGGCCCGCGTACCCCGTCCTCGAAACGGACCGTCCGGCCCAGCGGCACGCGAAAGCGCAGGGTCGGCTTCTGCCCCTCGGCCGCGCGCCGCTCGGCCTCCTCCGCGCTCAGGTGGGCGCAGGTCCCGGGATAGCGCGGCGGCTTGCCCTGGGCGCGCATGCGCTTGCGCCCGCGGTCCAGCTCGGCGGCCGAGCAGAAGCACGGATAGGCCAGCCCCTGATCGATCAACTGCCGGTAATAACCCGCGTAGAGTTCGCCGCGCTCGGATTGCGCGTAGGGACCGGCGTCACCCCCTGCGCCGAAGCCCTCGTCCCAGTCCAGGCCCAGCCAGCGGAGATCACGCTGCAGGGCCTCGACAAACTCCGGCCGCGAGCGCTCGGCATCGGTGTCCTCGATCCGCAGCAGGAAACGGCCGCCGCGCGACCGCGCCAGCAGCGCGCTGAACAGCGCGGTGCGGACGTTGCCCAGATGCAGCAGGCCGGTGGGACTGGGGGCGAAACGGGTTCGGGTCATGGTGTTCGTCATCGCGCGCATGGTAGCGGAGCGCCCGCGGCCTCACCAGCGCCGCGTCCACACATCCAACCGGCGTGCTGGCAGGCCCCGCCGGTGGCGGGTACCATGCCCCCCTCGAATTCCCCGGAGGTCAGAACCATGCAGCGCATCCGCACCCGGCTTGCCATTGTGCTGGCCACCGCCCTTCTTGCCCTACTGCTTTCAGGAGCCCCCATGGCCGATACCAATCCGCAGGTCGCGATCGAAACCAACCATGGCCGCATCGTGCTGGAACTCAACGCCGAAGCCGCCCCGGAGACGGTCGCCAACTTCATGTCCTACGTGGATGACGGCTTCTACGACGGTACGATCTTTCACCGCGTGATCCCGGGATTCATGGTCCAGGGCGGCGGCTTCGACAAGAACATGAGCCAGAAGTCCGCTGGCGAGCCGATCCGCAACGAGGCGGACAACGGCCTGAAGAACGAGGTGGGCGCGATCTCCATGGCCCGTACCCAGGATCCGCACTCGGCCACCGCGCAGTTCTTCATCAACGTGAACGACAACGACTTCCTCAACCACACGGCCCCGAATGCGCAGGGCTGGGGTTATGCGGTCTTCGGCAAGGTGACCGAGGGCATGGACGTCGTGCGTCAGATCGAGTCCGTGCCCACCGGGCGTTCCGGCATGCACCAGGATGTGCCGCAGGAGCCGGTCGTGATGGAAAGCGTGAAACGCGTCGAGGACTGAGCCACCCCGTGGCTTCGAGCGCGCCGGCCCTGGTCATCTCCGACCTGCACCTGGATCGCGAGCCCGGCCCCCTGCTGGAGGCCGTACTTGCCTTCCTGAAGGGGCCGGCGCGCAGCGCCTCGGCGCTGTACATCCTCGGCGACCTGTTCGAATACTGGGTCGGCGATGACGCCGGCTTCCCGGCGGCCGAACAGCTCGCCGAGGCCCTGCAGACACTCGAGATCCCGGTCGCCTTCATCCACGGCAACCGGGATTTTCTCGTGGGCCCGGACTACGCCAAACGGGCGGGGATTCAGCTGGCGCCCGAGCCATTGCATGCGGCCCTGCCCTGCGGGCCCGCCGTGCTGCTGCATGGCGATTCCCTGTGCACCGACGACACCGAGCACATGGCCTTTCGCCAGCAGGTGCGCGGCGGCGAATGGCAGCGGGCCTTTCTGGCCCATCCGCTGGAGGAACGCATCCGCCAGGCCGAGGCCATGCGCGCCACCAGCCGCGACAACAGCCGGATGAAGGCCGACGCCATCATGGACGTGAATGCGAACGCCGTGGCCGATACCTTCCGCGACGCCGATGTCCCGCTGATGATTCATGGCCATACCCACCGCCCCGCGATCCACGACCTGGCGGTCGATGGTCAGCCGCGCCAGCGCTGCGTGCTCCCGGCCTGGGACGAGCACCCCGGCTACCTGGAGGTCGCGGCGACCGGCCCCGTCCTGCGCGAACTGGACGGCTCGCCCTACCCGGCGCACCTGCTGCACGCCTGAACCGCACTCTTCGCGCCGTTGCGCGGCTGGGCATGGTTCGTCGTCGGTGTTTACGGCGGCTTCGTTCGGCCGCCTGCTTTGTAGTGGCTGGTCCTGGCTCGGCCTCGGGTGTTTACGGTGCCTTCGGTCCGCATACTGCCTGGCGCTGACTCGCCAGCGCGCCCCGAGGCACTTTCTTGCTTGCCCAAGAAAGTGCCCAAAGAAGGGCACCCGGATT
>NZ_KB905031.1 GCF_000377405.1 Thioalkalivibrio sp. ALE31
CTCCCGCGAAAACCCTCTCCGCTCGGCGCGACGACAACGGGGGGCTCAAGGTCAAGACAACGGCTGTCCCGACGGTCTTGCCAGTGGATGAAGGCTAGGTCTTCGCACATCTTGGGCACGCTCGGCCTTCGGCCATAGCGTGCCGCGCCCGCGGTGCGGGCGCCGGGGGGTTCAGGCGGCAGGGCCGTTGTCGTGTCGTGGCGTTGGGATGCCTTCTGTTTTGACCTTCCCCTCCCGTATGGAGCCCCTTGCGGAAGGGTCCTCGGGCCGGAAGAAGGCGCTGGATGTCTGAGCGAAGCGCAGCGTAGCGAGTTCAGCGCCGCCGGCCCGAGGGCCCTGGAGCAAGGTTCCCGGGCGAAATCCGGGTGCCCTTCTTTGGGTCCTTTCTTGGGCAAGCAAGAAAGGACCTCGCGGCGCGCTGGCGAGTCAGCGCTCGGCAGTACGTGGACCGAAGGCACGTAAACACCGGAGGACGAACCAGGCCCAGCCACATCATGGCAGGCGGCCGGACGAAGCCATCGCAATCACCGGGGCTCGAAGCGCCAGCGCCAGCCTCGGGGCACGGGATGATGGCCCAGAGGCTGGAACGGCAGGGCGGGTCAGGCGGTTTCGAGGCCCTGGGCCTGGAGGTCGGCGTGGTAGGACGAGCGGACCATCGGGCCGCTGGCCACCTGCTTGAAGCCCATCTCGCGGGCACGTTCGCCCAGCTCGTCGAACTCCTCCGGCGACAGGAAGCGCGTCACCGGCAGATGGTGGCGCGACGGCTGCAGGTACTGGCCGAGGGTCAGCATGTCGCAGCCATGCTCGCGCAGGTCCTGCAGGACCTCCAGCAACTCCTCGCGGGTCTCGCCCAGCCCCAGCATGAGGCCGGACTTGGTCGGCACGCCGGGGTGCTGTTCGCGGAACTGCCGGAGCAGGTCCAGCGACCAGGCATAGTCGGCGCCGGGGCGCGCCTCGCGATACAGGCGCGGAACGGTCTCCAGGTTGTGGTTGAAGACGTCCGGAGGGGCCTGGTGCATGATCTCCAGCGCGCGGTCCATGCGCCCGCGGAAGTCCGGCACCAGGATCTCGATCCGGGTGTTCGGGTTCAGGCTGCGCACCTCGCGGATGCAGTCCACGAAGTGCCCGGCCCCGCCGTCGCGCAGGTCGTCGCGGTCCACCGAGGTGATGACCACGTAGTTGAGGCCCAGCGCCTGGATGGTCTCGGCCAGATGGCGCGGCTCGTCGGCATCCAGTGCCTCCGGGCGGCCGTGGGCCACATCGCAGAACGGGCAGCGACGGGTGCAGATGTCGCCCATGATCATGAAGGTGGCGGTGCCGTGGGCGAAGCATTCGCCCAGGTTGGGGCAACTGGCCTCTTCGCAGACGGTGTGCAGCTTCTGTTCGCGCAGGATGCCCTTGATGCGCTGCACCTCGGGGCGGGCCTGACTCTGGGCACGAATCCACTTGGGCTTGCGCTGCGGGCGCTCGGTGGGATTGATCTTGACCGGGATGCGCGCGACTTTGTCGGCGGCGCGCTGTTTTTCTCCGGGCTGGGGGCGGGTGCGTGTGTCCATGGACCTTCCCTGAATCTCTCGGGCGGCCGGTGTGTGGGCGGCCGACGTGGGGCGACTGGGCGGTACCGGGTCAGGCAACCTGACGAATCAGTTCCTCGACCTCCTGCCGCGCGGTCTCGATCGCGGGCAGGCTGCCATCCTCGTCGAGGATGAAGCCGAGCCGTTCCACGGCCCGCAGATCGGCGAGCGGGATGCGGTCGGCAAGCGGGTCGTCCTCGGCATCTCGCGGGCACGCGGCGCGTGCGATCCGCACGATGTCCGTCAGGACAGGGGCCTCGGGGTTCTCCGGGCCGCCGGAATCGCGAATGGCGTCAATGATATCGGATGACAGATCCCATTGCTGGGCAACCAGTTCGCCGATCAGGCCTTCGAGACGAAACAACACCCGTTCGACCTCTTCCGGCGTGCGCTCCGGGTGGGTGCGGGCGACCTCGGCGATCACCGGCAGGGCGCCCACCCGGTGCAGCAGTCCAGCCAGCAGGGCGGTCTGCGGATCGACTGCCTCGCACTGGTCGGCGAGCACGCAGCTGATGGCCGCGATGCGCGCGGAGCGGCGCCACAGACGTTCGAGGAGGTCGTGGTAGGGGCTGTCGCGATGGATGAAGACCTGGTGCATGGCCAGGGCCATCACCAGTTGGCGGGTGCGTTCGAGCCCCAGCCGGGCCACGGCATCCTGCAGGCGTGACACCTCGCGGCGGCTGCCCATGGCCGGGCTGTTGGCCACGCTCAACAGGCGCCCCGCCACGCTCGGATCTTCCTCGATGATGCGGGTGGCCTCGGCAATGGAGACGTCCGGATCTTTCAGGGCCTGCTGCAGGTGCAGCGCCACCTCGGGGAGCTGGGGCAGGGCCAGCTCGCCCGAGTAGGCATGCGTGTAGATGCTGCCGAACAGCTCGCCCTCGAGGTCGGACAGCTCGATCTCGCTGACCTCGACGCTGTCCTGCCCGCCGCCGTCGACCAGGGTCTCGTAGACCTTGCGGTCCAGCATCGCCAGGGTGGCGCGGGTCGCGGCGATCGCATGGCTGTGATAGTCGTGGGGTTCGAACAGCGGGTTGAGGGCCTCGCTGGAGTCCCCGTTGAGCATGACCGAGTTGCGCCCGCTGGCCAGGATCATCCGCCCCTCCAGCAGGAAGATCATGCTGCGGAATTCGTCGCGCGCATGCAGCTTGAACCCCGGATCCACCGTCATGGTGCGGGCATGCTGCAACAGCTTGTCGCGGGCGCGCTCGCTCAGTTCGGCGAACGGGCGCAGCTGTGGAAGGCGTTTTTCGATCACGGGGGTTCAGACGTTGAACATCGCGCGGAGTTCGGCCAGGTCCTCGGCGCGTTCCTCGAGGAACGCGATCGGTTCCCCCGGCGCCGGCGGCTCGATCCCGAGGACGCCGAAGGCGGCGACCTCGGCCGCATCGGGCACGGTTTCGCCCTCGGCGCGTCGGGCGGCCCATTCCGCGACCAGCGCGATGCTGGCGTAATCCGGTTCGCCGGCGCGATAGCCCCAGTCCCCGGCATGCTCCGCGACCGTGACCAGGTCGCCCCCGAGGTCCCAGTAGTTGATCACCAGGACACCGGCGAGGTTGCGCAGGCGCCGGACCAGCGACTGCACGCGCTCGGTGTCGGGGTGGTCCTCGCGCAGCTCCACGAACTGGATGATCGGGACCGCGCCGATCCCGGCGACCAGCCCGGCCAGCAGGGCGCGTTCGCGGTCCAGCAGCTGGAGCGAATCCGCGATCAGGTAGCTGTAGGCGGATTGCAGGGCGCCATGCTTCCAGCTGGCTTCCATGGCGTCGCGGGTGGAAGCGTGCTTGGCCTTGAACGCCTGGCGCAGCGCCATGTTCATCGCCAGCATGCGGGTGTTGCGAAAACCGAGGCGATTGACCGCGTCCCGCACGGACTGGATCTGTTTGGCGGCGCGGAACAGCGGGCTGTTGGTCGCGTGCAGCAACGCCCCGGCGATGGTGCCGTCACGCTGGATGACCTCGGTCAGCTTGTCGAGGTCGGCGTCCGGGTCGTTGGTCAGTTCCTGAATACGCAGCGCGATCTCCGGCATGGTCGGCAACTCCAGCCGGTTGCTGGTGATCAGGTCGTAGAGCTCGCCGAAGAAAGCACCTTCGGTATCGTCCAGGTCGGTGTCATGCACGACCAGCGAAGCGCTGTGGGCCTTTTCGAGGGCCGCGGTCGGGATCTCCAGCATCTGGCAGGTCTTCTCGGTGATCAGGAAGTCCTGCTGGCCGATGTTCTGGTCGAACATCTGCAGCGGGCTGTCGGGGTCGGCCGCATCCAGGGTGATACGCGCCGGGCTGCCGCCGCTGACGCGGACCAGCTGGCCGCTTACCAGGAACAGGTAGCGGTCCTCGACCTCCTGCGGGCGCAGGCGCCGACCGGCGTCCAGCTCCCGTGCCAGGCAGGCCGAGGCGAGTTCGCTGCGGGCCTGGTCCGACAGGCCGGAGGTGAGGTCCAGGTCCTGAAGCAGGGTGTCGATGCTGGTGCTATCCATGGGGCGGTTCCCGGTCCGTGCTGTGCCAATCCATTCCCGCGTCGCGACGCCGCAGGAAGGGCAGCGGGGCGGGCGCGCGTGCGCGATCTAGTCAATGGACGCCAGTGTAGCATCCGATCCCGCCACAGGAACCGCCGCCGCGGCCCCGCGGCAGGCGAAGCGCGGCCGGTCGTCGTGGTCGATCAGGTCGTGGGATTGCAGGAAGCGGCGCGCGTCGGCGGCATCCTCGCAAAACCATGCGGCGGTGCTGCCCAGGCGGAAGCTGTAGCCCCAGGTGTCCATGTCCCGCATCAGCCGCTCGCGGCCGACGCCGGGCAGCTCGTCGGCCAGCAGGATCTGCAGGTAGCAGACACCGCATTCCTCGAGGTCGTCGCCGCCGGCATTGGTGTGCAGGGTGGCACGCCGCGTGGCGTCCATGCAGATCACGTGTCCGGCCTCGTGCAGGGCCGAGTGGATCGGGGTGTCGGGGCGCACGTGGACCTCCAGGCCGATAATCCCGGCCTCGGGTTCGCCCCACCAGGTGCCGGGCAGCGGGGCCCGGGCCGGGTGTGTCACCAGACGCAGGCCGTAGCGCGCCAGCAGGTCCGCGAGGGCCTCCCGCAGGCCGGGGTCGCCGCAGGTCTGGATCGCGGAGGGGCTCATGCGTCTGGCCGACCGGGCAGGGCGCTGCTGTGCTTGCGGCTGCGCCGGGGGCACTCCTCGGGATGCTCGCGGCACCAGGCGTCGACGCGCTCGGCGAGGTCATCCTGAAAGCACAGCAGGTAGAACCGGGCCTGTTCGCGGTTGACAATGGCCGGGCGTCCCAGGGTGTCGACTACCCCGGTGCGCAGGGCCGCGATGATCGCGTTGGCGGCCTTCTTCTGTGGCCAGGTGGTGATCTGCTCCCAGGCCTCGGGGGTGAAGTACAGGCGCAGCAGGTCGGGGCGGGTGGTCAGCAGCATGCGCGTGACGTTGCGCAGCGTGGTCTCCGCCTCGCCCCAGTCCTGGACCAGTCCGCCTTCCAGCAGGCGCTCGATCTCCTCGCGGCCCTTGGGTGACAGCATGGGCGGATGCGGTACGCCTCAGGCGTCCGGTGCGTCCTCTGGCGTGAAGGCGCGGATGGACAGCGCGTGCACCTCGCCGGAGTCGATCTGATCGCGCACGGTGGCGTAGACGGTCTGGTGCTTCTTGACCGCGTTCATGCCGGCGAACTGCGGGCTGACGACCAGGGCCTCGAATTTGCCCTCGCCCCCGGTGACCTCGACCTTCTGGGCCTTCGGCAGGCCGGCGCGGATGAGTTCGGCCACTTGGCTGGCTTCCATGATGAGTCCCCTTGCGTGCGTGCGTGTGATGAGTGCGAATGTCAGCCGCGGATGATAGCCGGGCGTCTGGCCCGACATGAAGTGCCCCCACACGGGGAACTCCAACCCGGAGTGGGGTTCCCATCGGAACACCTGCATGGAAAGTCGGGGTGGTTTGGTCCGACCCGAACCGGCTCGCTAGCATCAGGCCATCATCGACCGGCCCGCCGGGCCACGGAGGCAAAGACCATGATCTTCAAGCAACTGTTCGAGGACGAGTCGTCCACCTATACCTATCTGCTCAGCTGCCCGGATACCGGGAAGACGGCCCTGATCGACCCGGTCATCGAGACCGTCGACCGCGATCTGCGCGTGCTGCAGGAGATGGGCCTGAGTCTCGACTACGTGATCGAGACCCATATCCATGCCGATCACATCACCGGTGCGCGGATGCTGCGCGAGAAGACCGGCTGCAAGCTGGGCGGTCCGGCGATGGACGAACTGCCCTGCCGGGATTTCGGCCTGCGCGAGGGTGAGCCCTTCCAGGTGGGCAACCTGGTGATCAACCCGCTGTACACCCCGGGTCACACGGATGCGCACCATGCCTATCTGATGGATCACGTCGGCCTGAAGATGCTGTTCTCCGGTGATGCCCTGCTGATCGAAGCCTGCGGCCGCACGGACTTTCAGTCGGGGGATGCCAAGACCCTGTACCACTCGATCCAGGACAAGTTCTTCACCCTGCCGGACGAGACCCTGGTGTACCCCGCGCACGACTACGAGGAGCGCCAGATCACCACCATTGGTCAGGAGAAGATGCGCAACCCGCGCCTGGGCAAGGGCAAGCCGGAGGCCGAGTTCGTGAAGATCATGGACGAGATGGACCTGCCGTATCCGAAGAAGATCGACTGGGCGCTGCCCGGCAACGAGGGCTGCGGCATCTGTCCGGATAACCTGCCGGACGAGAAGAAGCGCCTCTGCGAGACCGATCAGCAGGGTTAGTCCGATCCCTTCCGGTGGCCCCGCCAGGAGCCACCGGTTCCGAATGTTCATCCGGTGGGCGGTTTTTACCGCCTGCCGGACCCCGTACACTCCCGCGATGACCGACCACACTCCCGCTGACGCGCCGGGCTCGCTCGCGTCGCCGAACCCGCTGGAACGTCTGCGCGCGATCATGGCGCGGTTGCGCGATCCCGAGGCCGGTTGTGCCTGGGACCGGGCGCAGACTGCGGGCAGTATCGTCCCGTTCACCCTGGAAGAGGCCTATGAGCTGGCCGACGTGATCGCCCGCGACCAGGGCGCGCATGCGGACACCCGGGAGCTGCGTGACGAGCTGGGGGATCTGCTGTTCCAGGTGGTCTTCCAGGCGCGTATCGCCGAGGAGGCCGGTCGCTTCGATCTGGATGATGTCGCCCGCGCGATTGGCGACAAGCTGGTGCGCCGGCATCCGCACGTGTTCGCCGATGTCGAGCACGGCTCGGATGCCGAGCGCGAGGCCGCCTGGGAGGCGGACAAGGCGCGCGAGCGTGCGGCGCGCGCCCAGACCAGCGCGATGGACGATATCCCGCTGGCGTTGCCGGCCCTGTCGCGCGCGGTGAAGAGTCAGCGCCGCGCCGCGCGCCTGGGTTTCGACTGGGACGACCCGGCCCCGGTGGTCGCCAAGATTCACGAGGAGCTGGCCGAGGTGCAGGTGGCGGTGGACCAGGGCGAGCCGCCGGCGCGCATCGCCGAGGAGGTCGGCGACGTGTTGTTCGCGGTCAGCAACTGGGCGCGGCATCTGGGGGTGGACCCGGAGGGCGCGCTGCGCGGCAGCACGCGCAAGTTCGAGGCCCGTTTCCGCCAGATGGAGGCGCTGGCCGCGGCCAGCGGCGAGACCCTGGCCGGGCTCGATTTCGACCGCCAGGAGACCCTTTACCAGGAGGCGCGGCGTCTTGAACGCGCGACCCGGGACACATTCGATACCAAGGACCCGACATGACCGAAGCCGTTGAGCTGCCCGACCACTTTCTGCCCGCCCGGATCGAGACCATCGAGCAGGTTACCCCGCTGATCAAGGTATTCACCCTGGCGGCGGACCCGCAGCGGTTTTCCAGCAAGGCCGGCCAGTGGCTGGACCTGGTGATCCCGCAGGCGGAGGGCAAGCCCTTCGTCGGGGGGTACTCGGTGGTTTCCGCGCCGCGCGCGGACGGGCGACTGCAGCTGGCCATCAAGTACGCGGATCATCATGCGGCGACCCATTACCTGCACACGGAGGCCGGCGAGGGC
Source organism: Thioalkalivibrio sp. ALE31 (assembly GCF_000377405.1). Lineage (GTDB taxonomy): Bacteria > Pseudomonadota > Gammaproteobacteria > Ectothiorhodospirales > Ectothiorhodospiraceae > Thioalkalivibrio. The sequence goes on from NZ_KB905031.1 coordinate 7,596, forward strand.
GACACGGTGTACATCACGCCGGGGCAGGGCAGCTTCTTCTTCGAGCCCGGCATGGCGCAGAACGTGGTGCTGCTGGGGGCGGGCATCGGGGTCACGCCCCTGTTCGGCATCCTGCGCGCGATCCATGCCGGGATGCCGGACGTCTATGCCCACCTGGTCTACAGCGTGGCCCACCAGGACGAGGTGCTGTTCCCGCAGGAGCTGGAGGCAATGGCCGCGGCACCGAACATCGACGTCAGCCTGACGGTCACGCGCGAGGCGGAGGACTGGCTGGGGCATACCGGCCGCATCAGTCATGCGTTGCTGGAGTCGCTGGACCTGCCGCGCGATGCGCTGTTCTATTTCTGCGGGTCGCGCGAGTTCATCGAGGACATGGCCACCCTGCTGGCGGAATGGGGCATCCCCGAGGCCCAGCTGAAATACGAGAAGTGGTGGTAGTGAGCCAGGCGGCGGTCTGAATTGGTCATTGCGAGTCGCCGCAGGCGACGAAGCACAAAAGCAGCGAAGCTGCGTTGAACGGCCGCAGGCCGGCCCGAAGGGCGAGCGGAGCGAGTAATCTCCCAACGCTGGCAGTGCGCCGGGATCAGGTGGCTGAGCACATCGATTGCCACGTCGCCTGTGGCGCCTCGCAATGACGGGGTGGCTTACGGGCGGCGGGTGTCGCGCGGGCGCAGGGCGTTGTCGGGGGCGAGGATCGTGGGCTGTCCGTCCAGTGCCGGATCGGTGTCGGGGTAGTCGCGGATATAGTGCAGGCCGCGGCTCTCCTGGCGCGACAGCGCGCTCTTCACGATGATCTCGGCGACCATGGCCAGGTTGCGCAGCTCCAGCAGGTCCGGGGAGATGCGGAAGTGGCTGTAGTACTCGTGGATCTCCTCCTGCAGGATGCGGATGCGCCGCTCGGCGCGGTGCAGCCGTTCGCGGGCGCGCACGATGCCCACGTAGTCCCACATCAGGCGGCGCAGTTCGTCCCAGTCGTGGGCCACCACCACCTCTTCCTGTGACTCGGTGACCCGGGACTCGTCCCAGGCCGGTGGGACCGGGAGCTGCTCGGGGGCGGGCAGATCGGTCTGCGACAGGATGTGATCGGCCGCGGCACGGGCGTAGACCAGGCACTCCAGCAGCGAGTTGCTGGCCATGCGGTTGGCCCCGTGCAGCCCCGTGTAGGACACCTCGCCGGCGGCGTACAGCCCGGGCAGGTCGGTCTGACCGAAGTGGTTCACCATCACGCCGCCACAGGTGTAGTGGGCAGCCGGGACAACCGGCAGCGATTCCCGGGTCATGTCGAAGCCGAATTCCAGGCAGCGCTCGTAGATCGTGGGGAAATGCTCGCGAATGAACTCGGCCGGCTTGTGGCTGATGTCGAGGTTCACGTGGTCGATGCCGAGGCGTTTCATCTCGTGATCGACCGCGCGGGCGACGATATCCCGCGGGGCCAGTTCCGCGCGCTCGTCGAAGCGCGGCATGAAGCGCTCGCCGTCGGGCAGGAGCAGCACCCCGCCCTCGCCGCGCACCGCCTCGGAGATCAGGAACGACTTCGCCTTCGGGTGGAACAGGCAGGTCGGGTGGAACTGCATGAACTCCATGTTCGCGATGCGACAGCCGGCGCGCCAGGCCATGGCGATGCCGTCGCCGGTCGCGCCGTCCGGGTTGGAGCTGTACAGATAGACCTTGCTGGCCCCGCCGGTGGCCAGGATCACGGTCGGCGCCAGCAGGGTCTCCACCTCGCGGGTCTTCGCGTCCTGCACGTAGGCGCCGATCACGCGGCGGCTGCCATCCACCGGCTGGGTGATCAGGTCCACCGCCACATGGCGTTCGAAGACCTCGATGCTGCCCTGGCCCGAGGCGTTGCGCACCAGTGCCTCCTCGATCGCGCGGCCGGTGGCATCGGCGGCATGCGCCACGCGGCGCGCGCTGTGCCCGCCCTCGCGGGTGAGGTGCAGGCGGCTGCGGCCTTCCAGGGGTTCCCGGGTGAACGGCACGCCCAGGTTGAGCAGCCAGTGGATGGCCTCGGGGCCCGCCGCCACGGTGCGGCGCACGGCGTCCGGGTCGCACAGGCCGGCACCGGCGTCCAGGGTGTCCTGGATATGGGCGTCAAAGGAGTCGGTGCGGTCGAGTACTGCGGAGATGCCGCCCTGGGCATAGCGGGTGGAACCCTCGTCGACCGGACCCTTGCTGATCACGGTGACGCGTCGATGCGGGGCCAGATGCAGGGCCGCGGAGAGCCCCGCCGCGCCGCTTCCGATCACGAGGACGTCCGCCAGGCGCGGTTGTTGTACTGTCCCCATGGGTCAGGTAACGTGCTGCGCTTGTTGCCAGAGCAAAATGTGGCCCTTGCGCAACAGTGTTGTGCGCAAAGCGAACTTAATGCGAGTCAGGCGGTCCATGCACCATAGATTACCGGAGACCGGTGTGCTGGCGGGAGTCCCCGCATGAGCGAGAAGGCTTCCGACGAGGCCCTGGTCAAGCGAGTTCAGAACGGCGACAAGGCGGCTTTCGACATCCTGGTGCTGAAGTATCAGCACAAGATCGTCAACCTGGTCGGGCGCTATGTCCATGACCACGCGGCGGCCCTGGATGTGTCCCAGGAGGCCTTTATCAAGGCCTACAAGGGGCTGGCGAACTTTCGCGGCGAGAGTGCGTTCTATACGTGGCTCTACCGCATCGCCATCAACACGGCCAAGAACCACCTTGTCTCCCAGGGACGGCGTCGGCCCGAGGCCGAGGTCGATGCGCAGGACGCGGAACAGATGGGCGGCGACTCCGCCCTGAAGGACAGTGCAACCCCGGAGGGGGAGCTGTTGTCCGAAGAGATTGAAGGGGCGGTGCGTAGCACCATCGAGGAATTGCCCGACGACCTTCGGATGGCCATCACGCTGCGCGAGATCGAGGGACTGAGTTACGAGGAGATCGCGCAGACGATGGGATGCCCGATCGGCACGGTCCGCTCGCGCATCTTCCGGGCCCGCGAGGCCATCGACCGGACCTTGCGTCCGTTGCTAGACAACAACTGAACGAGTAGCGCCATGAAAGAACAAGTCTCCAAGAACGAACGTCTGTCGGCCCTGGTGGACGGAGAAACGGATGACTTCGAGACGCGTCGCCTGATGGACGAACTGGTGCGGTCCGAGGAGGACCGGGCCCGCTGGGAACGCTATCACCTGATCGGCGACAGTCTGCGCGGGGGGATGCGTCGCACCGCACCCGCGAGCTTCATGGACGGCGTCCAGGCGGCCCTGGCCGAAGAGGCCCCGCTGTCGGTCGCGCGCAAGCCGGATCAGCCGCGCTGGCTGAAGCCGGTGGCCGGTACTGGCGTCGCCGCCGCGGTCGCGATGGTCACCCTGGTCGGGATGCAGATGATCGGCCCCGACTCGGGTGCGCCGGAGGCGACGCCGGTCGCCAGCGAGGGCGCGCCGGCGCAGCTGGCCGACGGTATCCAGCGGGTCAGCACCACGGGTTCCGAGGCGCCGGCCACCGAGCCGGAAGGCCTGGATCCGCGCTTTGCCCGATACCTCGAAAACCATGCGGAACTGATGGGGCCGGGGTCCACCGCCCTGGGTCGTGTTCGCTTTTCGGTGAGTGACGAGTAACGCGTGATGCGCCGCAGCCTCGCGTACGCCCTGGTTGCCGCTACCGCGCTTTGTTGTCTGCCTTTGCCGGTCCTGGCGGGGGAGGCATCCCCCGCCGACTGGTTGCAGCGTATGACCGGCAGTCTGCACTCGGAGAGTTACCAGGGGACCTTCGTGCTCCAGCGCGACGACCGGCTGGACGCCATCCGCGTGGTGCATGCCGCCGAGAACGGTGGCTACCGTGAACGTCTGGAGACCCTGACCGGCGCCCCGCGCGAGATCCTGCGTTCGGTCGACCGGCTGAGTGCCCTGAAGGGTGCCCGGGCGGCGGCGGGTGAGCCCCCGCACGGCCCGGCCGGTGCGCCGGTGTTCCTACTTGAGCGCCATGATTACTATGAACTGAAGGACATGGGCGCGGACCGGGTGGCCGGTCTCGAATGCCGCATGATCCTGGCGCGGGCGCGCGATACCTTGCGCTACAGTCATCGCTACTGCCTGCACACGGAGACCGCGCTCCCGCTGCTGAGCGAGCTGTACGACGGGCATGGCCATCTGCTGGAACGTCTCGCGTTCACCAGTCTCGAGCGCCTGGAGGAGGTCGCCGAGGGTGCTCTCGAGCCCACGCAGGAAGACGCGGAGCGGGTCGAAGTGCGGGCCGATCGTGGCCACAAAAAGCCCGAATGGGACGAACAGACGGGCATGGACGGCTGGCACTTCGATGCGCTGCCGGACGGTTTTACCGCGATCGCCGCGACCGAACGTCCGGTCGGGGATGGCGAGGCCCGTCTGCGCCACTTCGTGCTGAGCGACGGCCTTGCCTCGGTTTCGGTGTATATCGAAAAGACCAGTGGCGAGCGAATGTTCGAGGGCACGACCCGCGCGGGCGCCACGCACGGCGCGGCCCGCTCGATTGCCGGGCACCAGGTAACCGCGGTGGGCGACGTCCCGCGGGCCACGGTTCAGGGTGTGCTGGATGCGATCGTGTACCACTCCGGTGAATGATCCCTCGCGGGGCGCAGCATGAGTGAATGGATCCGCGAACGGGGCATTGTGCTGTCGGTGGAGGGCTATGCGGCGCGCGTGCGCATTGAGCGCCAGTCGACCTGCGGCAGTTGTTCGGCCCGTTCGGGCTGCGGCAGCGGGGTGCTCTCCGAGGTTCTCGGCCGCAAGGCGGTGGAGGTGACCGTCGGGCATCCTGGAACGCTGCAGCCCGGGGATACCGTGACCCTGGGGATCCGTGACCAGGCCCTGGTCTCAGGGGCCCTTGCAATGTACCTGCTGCCACTGGCCGGGCTGGTGGCGGCGCCCGGCCTGATGATGCTGGTCGCGCCCGGGCTGGGCGAGGGAATACACCTGCTCGCCGGCGCCCTGGGCTTTGCCGCCGGCCTGTATGCGGTACGCGTCTGGCTGCGCCGTCGGGCGCCGGATCTGGCGCCGGTGCTGCTGGAGCGTCATCCGGCCTCGGGGGTGCATGGCTCCGCCGGCTCCGTGCTCACGCCGCGACCCTGAGGGTCTGTGTGCGCCCGCGGGAACTTGCGGGTGGGTGCGGCTTTCTAGAGCGTTGAACCTTCGACTTCCCAATGCGGATCAGATGATGATGAAACCGATGCAATGGGCACTGGTGGCCCTGACCTTTCTCGCCCTGTCGCTGCCGGCCTCGGCGCGCATGCTGCCGGACTTCGTGCCGCTGGCGGAGGAACACAGCCCGGCGGTGGTGAACATCGCCACCACCCGCGAGCGCGAGAATCCGCATCGCGGCCAGATGCCGGACTTCGAGGGCACGCCCTTCGAGGACCTGTTCGAGCGTTTCTTTGGCGGTCCGGGCGGCTCGGGCGAGCGCGCCCCGGAGAGCTTCGAACGCAACTCGCTGGGTTCCGGCTTCATCTACACCGAGGATGGCTACATCATCACCGCGAACCATGTGGTGGACGGAGCCTCGGAGGTCGTCGTCCATCTGTCCGACCGGCGCGTGTTCGACGCCGAGATCGTCGGCAAGGACCCGCAGAGTGACGTGGCCCTGCTGAAGATCGACGCCGAGGACCTGCCGACCCTGAAGCTGGGTTCTTCGTCCGACCTGAAGGTCGGCGAATGGGTGCTGGCGATCGGTTCGCCGTTCGGCTTCGATCACTCCGTCACCGCCGGCATCGTCAGCGCCAAGGGGCGCAACCTGCCGACCGAGAACTACGTCCCGTTCATCCAGACCGACGTGGCGATCAATCCGGGCAACTCGGGCGGGCCGCTTCTGAATCTGGATGGCGAGGTCATTGGCATCAATGCCCAGATCTACAGCCGCACGGGCGGCTTCATGGGCCTGTCCTTCGCCGTGCCCATCGAGATGGTGGAGGACGTGGTGCAGCAGCTGCGGGAACACGGCGAGGTGACGCGCGGCTGGCTGGGCGTGCTGATCCAGGAGGTCACGCGCGAGCTGGCCGACTCCTTCGGCATGGACAAGCCCACTGGCGCCCTGGTCGCGCGAGTGCAGGCCGACAGCCCGGCGCAGAAGGCCGGCTTCGAGACCGGTGACGTGATCCTGTCGTTCAACGGCATCGAGGTGCCCAACTCCTCCGCTCTGCCGCCGATCGTCGGGCGCACGCCGGTGGGCACCGAGGCCGAGGTGGAAGTGCGCCGCGGTGAAGAGACCCGCACCATCACGGTCGAGATCGAGCGCCTGCCAGACGACATCTCGGCCCAGCGTGGCGGGCCACAGCGGCAGACGCCGGAGCGGACCGAGCCGCAGAGCCTGCTGGGGATGGTCCTGGAGCCGCTGGAGGCCGAACGCGCCGCGGAGCTGGACGTGGACGCCGGCGTGGTCGTGCGGGAGGTCGTCGACAACCCGGCGCGTTCCGCCGGCCTGCGCCCCGGCGATGTGATCGTGCAGTTCGGCGGCCATGCCATCGACTCGGCGGAGACGCTGGAGCAGCAGATCGCCGAGGTTGGCGACCGGCGGACGGTGCCGGTCCTGGTGTATCGCGGCGACAACCCGACCTACATCGCCCTGCGCATCCCGCGGGACTGAGACCGCCTTCGGGGCGCACGCCCCGGGGCCGCCATGGAGCAAGGGAGGGCTGTCGGCCCGGCGGCAGCCCTCCCGATCGTTTGCGGATGACCGAACTGACGCTTTATCACCGCGAGAGCTGCGGTCTCTGCCATGACATGCTGGCCGAGATCATGGCCCTCAAAAGCCGTTATACTTTCGCGCTTACGGTCGTCGACATCGACGAGGACCCGGAGCTGCAGGCGCGTTTCAACGTCAAGGTCCCGGTGCTTGCGGTCGACGGCGACATTCTCTGCTGCCATTTCCTCGACCGAAAGGCACTGCTGGACCAACTGGCCCCTGCATGACCGAAACCCGCCTCACCCGCAATTTCTCCATCATCGCGCATATCGACCACGGCAAGTCCACGCTGGCGGACCGCCTGATCCAGGGCTGTCATGGCCTGACCGAACGCGAGATGTCCGAGCAGGTGCTGGACTCGATGGATCTGGAGCGCGAGCGCGGGATCACCATCAAGGCGCAGAGCGTCTCGCTGTACTACGACGCCCAGGACGGTGAGCGCTATCAGCTCAATCTCATCGACACCCCGGGGCATGTGGATTTCTCCTACGAGGTCTCGCGCTCGCTGTACGCCTGCGAGGGTGCGTTGCTGGTGGTGGATGCCTCGCAGGGCGTCGAGGCGCAGAGCGTCGCCAACTGCTACACCGCGATCGATCAGGGGCTCGAGGTCGTCCCGGTGCTGAACAAGATCGACCTGCCCGCCGCCGAGCCAGACCGGGTGGCCGCGGAGATCGAGGACGTGATCGGTATCGAGGCCACGGATGCCCTGCGCGTCTCCGCCAAGACCGGCGAGGGCATCGCCGAGCTGCTGGAGGAGATCGTGCGCCGGATCCCGCCACCGGAGGGCGATGCCGAGGCCGCGCCCAAGGCGCTGGTGATCGACTCCTGGTACGACAACTACCTGGGCGTGGTGGCGCTGGTGCGGGTCAAGGCCGGACGCTTCTACGCGGGCCAGAAGATCAAGGCGATGTCGGTGGGGCGGGCGCACGAGGTCAGCCGGGTCGGCGTATTCACGCCCAAGCCGGTGGACCGCAAGACGCTGGAGGTTGGCGAGGTCGGCTATCTGATCGCGACCATCAAGGACATCTCCGGGGCCAAGGTGGGCGACACCTTCACCGATTTCAACAACCCGGCGGACGAGCCGGTACCGGGCTTCCAGGAGATCCAGCCGCGGGTATTCGCCGGGCTGTTCCCGGTCAGTGCGGACGACTTCAACGACCTGCGCGAGGCGCTGGACAAGCTGCGCCTGAACGATGCGGCGCTGTCGTTCGAGCCGGAGACCTCGCAGGCGCTCGGGTTCGGCTTTCGCTGCGGCTTCCTCGGCATGCTGCACATGGAGATCGTGCAGGAGCGCCTGGAGCGGGAATACGACCTGGACCTGATCACCACCGCGCCCACCGTGGTCTACGAGGTGGAGCGCAACGACGGCGAGGTGGTCTCGGTGCACAACCCCTCCGAGCTGCCGGCGAACAACGAGGTGGCCGAGATCCGCGAGCCGATCATCGAGGCGAATATCCTGGTCCCGCAGGAGTATGTAGGGGCGGTGATCACTCTGTGTGTCGAGAAGCGCGGTGTGCAGACGAAGATGCAGTACCTCGGGCGCCAGGTGCAGCTGTCCTACGAGCTGCCGATGTCCGAGGTGATGCTCGACTTCTTCGATCGCCTGAAGTCCGCGACCCGCGGCTATGCCTCGTTCGACTACCAGCCGCTGCGCTTCCAGGCGGCGCCGCTGGTGCGCGTGGACATCCTGATCAATGGCGACCGCGTGGATTCGCTGTCGGCCATCGTGCATCGCGACCATGCGGAGTCGCGCGGGCGCGAGATCATCGAGCGCATGGCCAAGATCATCCCGCGTCAGATGTACGAGGTGGCGATCCAGGCGGCGATCGGTTCCAAGATTATCGCGCGCGCCACGGTCAAGGCGATGCGCAAGAACGTGCTGGCCAAGTGCTACGGCGGCGACGTAACCCGCAAGCGCAAGCTCCTGGAGAAACAGAAGGCCGGCAAGAAGCGCATGAAGTCGATCGGCAAGGTGGATGTGCCGCAGGAGGCCTTCCTGGCGGTGCTGTCGGTGGACGACGACAAGAAGTGACAATCAGGCCTGCGGCCCGGAAGGGCCGTCGGGCACTCCCCGGCGGGCCGGGAACAGAGGACACGGCATGGCAAATCTCGAACTGATCCTGGTGCTGGCAACCGCCGTGACCGGCCTGATCTGGCTGGGCTGGGTGATCCTGCGGCGGCGTCGCAGCCCGGAGCGCCAGCGGGCGATGCCCTGGTTCGTGGACTACTCGCGTTCGTTCTTCCCGGTGCTGCTGATCGTGCTGATCCTGCGCTCGTTCGTGGCCGAGCCCTTCCGCATCCCCTCCGGGTCGATGATGCCCACCCTGCTGGTGGGCGACTTCATCATGGTCAGCAAGTTCTCCTACGGGATCCGCCTGCCGGTCACCCGCACCAAGATCCTCGATACCGGCGAGCCGGAGCGTGGCGAGGTCGTGGTGTTCAAGTATCCCCGCAACCCGCAAGAGGACTACATCAAGCGGGTCATCGGTCTGCCGGGCGATACCATCGCGTTCCGCGATCGTGTGCTGTACGTGAATGGCGAGCCGCAGCCGGCCGAGCGGGTTGGAACCTTCGAGGGCGAGGGCTCCGGGCAGGTCATGTCGGGCGCGTCGATGTTCGAGGAGACCCTGGATGGGCGCACCTACAACACCCTGATGCGCGAGCAGCAGGCGAGCCTCGACGGTTCGGTCACGGTCCCCGACGGTCACTACTTCATGGTCGGTGACAACCGCGACAACTCCAACGACAGCCGGGTCTGGGGGTTCGTCGCCGAGGAACACCTGGTGGGCCGGGCGCTCTTCATCTGGCTGCATTGGGATTACAATGAAGGCCATCGGGACTTTTCCCGGATCGGCCAGGCGATTCGCTAGGCCGTATTCCGCGGGAGCAGGCAACCAGGGGGCAGGGTATTCATGCGACATTCCAGACACTCGATGCAGGGCGCGGGCGCGGTGACGATTCTTGCGCTGATCTTCCTCGCGCTGCTGGTCGGCACCTTCGTGATCAAGATGGGTACGCAGTACACCCAGTTCCTCACCGTGCGCTCGATCATGCAGGATGTGGCCACCCAGACCGGCGCCGCCGACAAGAGCGAGCGCGAGCTGTGGCGCGAGATCAATCGCCGGTTCCAGATCAATTCGGTATACGACGGGATCGGCGAGGACAACTTCAGCGTGACCGAGCACGGGGAGGGCCGCCGCCTGAACCTGGAATACGAGGTGCGCCGCGAATTCCTCGGCAACGTGGACGTGGTGGCACGCTTCTCGAACAGCGAGACACTCGCCCCTTGAGGAGGGCGGCGTCGATCCGTTGCATGCCTCCAGGGGTGTTTTCGTGAGTCGTGACTTTCGCAGCCTGCTGCCGCCGGCCGTGCGCGATGGCGAGGGTGTGGGCCAGGCGCTGACCCACCGCAGTGCCGGCGGGCGCAACAACGAGCGTCTCGAATTCCTCGGGGATGCCGTGCTGGGCCTGGTGATCGCCGACGCCCTGTACGAGCAGCTCCCGGACGCCCCGGAGGGCGACCTGACCCGCCTGCGTGCCGCGCTGGTCAATCGCGAGTCGCTGGCCGCGCTGGCGCGCGAGACGGGACTGGAGGGCACGCTGAACCTGGGCCAGGGCGAGCGCAAGAGTGGTGGTCAGCGCCGCGACTCCATCCTCGCGGATGCCGTGGAGGCCCTGATCGGGGTGACCTATCGCGAGGCCGGCATGCAGGCCGCGCGCGAGTTCACCCTGGCGCTGTACGCCGAGCGCCTGCAGGATCTGCCGTCGGCCGAGTCGCTGAAGGACCCGAAAACCCGCCTTCAGGAACAGCTGCAGGGCCGCAATGCGGAGCTTCCGGTCTACGAGGTGCTGGAGGTGGCCGGCCCCGATCACAAGCGCCAGTTCACCGTGGCGGTGCACCTGCCCACCCAGGGCTGGGGGCAGCGCGGCCAGGGCTCCTCGCGGCGCCGCGCCGAGCAGGCCGCGGCCGAGGCCGCCCTGAAGCGCCTGCAACAGGTACAGGAACAATGAGCGAAACCGATGACCGCCCCGCGGGCGAATCCACGCGCTGTGGTCTGATCGCGCTGATTGGTCGGCCCAACGTGGGCAAGACCACGCTGATGAACCGTCTGGTCGGCGAGAAGCTGGCGGCGACGACCCGGCGGCCCCACACCACGCGCAACCGCATCCTCGGAATCGTGACCGAGGGGCAGGACCAGATTGTGCTGATGGATACGCCCGGCATCGACACCGAGCGCACCCAGCTCGTGAACCGCGTCCTCAACCGCACGGCCAGCCAGGCGCTGGCGGATGCCGACCTCGTCTGCTTCATCGTCGAGGCCGGCCAGTTCCGCCCGGGCGACGAGCGCATCGAAGAGACTATCCGGCATTCCGGGCGCCCGGCGCTGCTGGTGATCAACAAGGTCGACCAGTTCCGCGCGAAGGAGGAGCTGCTGCCGTTCATTCAGGCCCGGGCCGCGAGTTTCGACTATGCCGGCGTGGTGCCGCTGTCGGCGAAGACCGGCTCCAATCTGGAGGGCCTGATCGCGGAGATCCGGACGCACCTCCCGCAGGGCCCGTTCCTGTACGACCCCGATCAGCTCTCGGATCGTCCTCAGCGTTTTCGCGCCGAGGAGATGATCCGCGAATCCATGCTCGAGCACCTGGGGCAGGAGGTTCCGTACTCGGTGGCGGTGCGCGTGGAGGACTGGTCGGACGAGCCGCGCACGACACACATCGACGCGGTCATCCTGGTCGAGCGCGACAGCCAGAAGGGAATCGTGATCGGCAAGGGTGGCCAGCGCCTCAAGCGGATCGGCCAGGCGGCCCGCGTCCAGCTGGAAGAACTGCTGGAGCGCAAGGTCATGCTGCGTCTGACCGTGCGGGTGGAGGCCGACTGGACCCGCAACCCGCGGGCCCTGCGCGAACTCGGCATCGAAGAACCCCGATGAGGGCCCCGCGACGGGCATGAGTGGCGCGGGGTCGGCGGTCACCCAGGGGGTCGTGCTGCACGCCCGCCCGCTGCGCGAGAACAGCCGCGTGCTGGATCTGCTGACCGCCGGGAGCGGCCGCCTGTCGGCGGTGGTGCGCGGCAAGGCCGGGTCTGTCCAGCCGTTCGTGCTGCTGGATCTGGCCTGGCGCGGGCGCGGCGAGTTGCCCACCCTCAGCGTCGCCGAGCAGCAGCGGGTCTTCCCGCTGACCGGACGGTCCCTGGTCTGCGGGCTGTACCTGAACGAGCTGATCCTGCGCCTGTACCCGCGCGAGGCCCCGATCCCGGAGGCCCTGCCCGCGCTGCTGTCCGCCTACGCCCGGCTGGCCGCGGGCGAACGCGCCGATACCGCCCTGCGTCGTGCCGAATGGGCCCTGCTTGCCCCGCTGGACTCCGGGCTGGAGCATGTCGAGCCGGCCGAGCTGGACCCGGATGGCTGGTATCGCTACGACCCGGAGGCCGGACTGGAGCCCGTGGCCGCCGGACGGGGCGAGGCGATCCCCGGTTCGGCGCTGCGGGCGCTGGCCACCGGGGAGGACGTGCCGGATAATCATGCCCGCGTCAGTCGCGACTTCATGCGCCGGCTGATCGACATCCACCTGGCCGGTCGGCCCCTGCGCACCCGGGGTCTGCTGTAGGCTTCGGGACCGCATCCAACCAAGGGCACCGCCTCATGTCGCATCCTGCTCCGCTCAAGCTCGGGGTCAATCTCGATCACATCGCCACCATTCGCCAGGCGCGGCATACGCCGTATCCGGACCTGATGCAGGCGGTGCGCCTGGCCGAGGCCAGCGGCGCGGACTCCATCACCCTGCACCTGCGCGAGGACCGCCGCCATATCCAGGACGACGATGTCTTCGGGATCAAGCCCCGGCTCAAGGTCCCGATGAACCTGGAGATGGCGGCCACCGAGGGCATGCAGGCGATTGCCCTGAGGCTGCGCCCGGAGGCGTGCTGCATCGTGCCGGAGAAGCGCGAGGAGCTGACTACCGAGGGTGGGCTGGATGCCGTGGGGCAGCTGGAGCGCCTGCGCGAGTTTGTCGCGCCCCTGACCGCCGCGGGGATCGAGGTCTCGCTGTTCGTGGAGCCGGATGCGCGCCAGCTGGAGGCGGCGGTGGCCATTGGCGCGCCGGTGGTGGAGCTGCACACCGGTGCCTATGCCAACGCCCGCGACGCGGTCGAACGCGAACGGCTGCTCGCCGGCATCAACGAGGCTGCCGCCGCCGGCCGGGAGATGGGGCTGGTGATCAACGCCGGCCACGGGCTGGACTACGACAACGTGCGCCCGATCGCGGCCAACCCGGTTTTCCACGAGCTCAATATCGGGCATTCGATCGTCGCGCGGGCCCTGTTTACGGGCCTGCCCGAGGCGGTCAGCCACATGCGCGGGCTGATGGATGCTGCCCGCCAGGGGCTGCCGGCCGGGCAGTACCCGGTCTGAGCGCGATGATCCTCGGGATCGGGACCGATCTGGTGCAGGTCGCGCGCATGCGCGGCATGTGGGAGCGCCACGGCCGCCGCCTCGCCGAGCGCATCCTGCATCCGCTGGAGCAGGCCGATCTGCCATCCCATGAACCGGCCGGGTTTCTGGCCCGGCGCTTTGCCGCCAAGGAGGCGCTGGCCAAGGCGCTGGGCTGCGGGGTCGGGGCCGACATGGCGCTGTCGGAGGCGGGGGTGACCCATGACGCTCGCGGGCGCCCCGAATTCGTGCTGGCCGGGCGGGCCCGGGCCACGGCAGACCGCCTCGGTGTGCGCGCGATCCATCTCAGCATCAGCGACGAACGCGAATACGCCCAGGCCTTCGTGGTCCTCGAAGGTGGCGAGTAACCCGCCTTTCCCTCCGGGCGAGGTTGCCCGGGTTGGGGCGGCTCCCTAGAATGTGGCTCCTTATGCCTGCCGGTGTCCGCGGATGCCGTGGCAGGCCAGCCCTGAGCGAGCGACGGAGTCCAGTCAATGCCCTGGAACGAACCGGGAAACAACAACCGCGACCCCTGGAGTGGGGGTGGTGGCGGCCAGCGCGGTAGCGGTGGCGGTGGCGGGGGTGGCAATCAGCCCCCCGACCTCGAGGAGATGATGCGCAAGCTGTCGCGTCAGCTGAATGGTATCTTCGGCGGGGGCGGCAGCGGCGGCTCGGGCGGTTCCGGCAGTGGCGGCATGGGCCGGGGTGCCCAGGCCCTGGTCAGCCTCGGCCTGATCATCGCGCTGGTGGTCTGGCTGGCGTCCGGCTTCCACATCATCTCGGAAGGCGAGCGCGGCGTGGTGCTGCGCTTCGGCGAGTTCCAGCAGGTGAAGAACCCGGGGCCGGGCTGGCATCTGCCCTATCCCATCGAGCGCATCGAGATCGAGAACGTCGACAACGTCCGGACGCTCGAGCATCGCGCGCTGATCCTGACCGGCGACGAGAACATCATCGATGTTGATATCGCGGTGCAGTACCGCATCCTCGACCTGGTCGACTATCTCTTCAATGTCCGCAACCCGAACGCCACGGTGAACCGGGTGATGGAGTCGGCGATCCGCGAGCGCATCGGCAAGAACAACCTCGAATTCATTCTCGGCGAGGGGCGTGGCGAGATCGCCTCGTCCTCGCGCGTGGTGATGCAGGAGAATCTGGACGCCTACGGTGCCGGCATCATCGTCACCGCCGTGTCCATGCAGCAGGCGCAGCCGCCGGAACCGGTGCAGGAGTCCTTCGCCGACGCGATCCGCGCCCGCGAGGACGAGGTGCGCTTCCGCAATGAGGCCGAGGCCTACGCCAATGGCGTGATCCCACGGGCCCGTGGTCAGGCCGCCCGCATCATCGAGGAGGCCGAGGGCTATCGCGATCAGGTGATCGCCCGGGCCGAGGGTGATGCCTCGCGCTTTGACCAGTTGCTGGCCGAATACCAGCAGGCCCCGGATGTGACCCGGGATCGTCTCTACCTGGAGGCGGTCGAGGCCGTGCTCGAGGATTCGCGCAAGCTGATGCTGGACGTGGGCAGCAGCAACAACCTGATGATGCTGCCGCTGGATCAGTTGTTCCAGGGCGCCGCGCGCAGCGGGAACAGCTCCGGCGACACACCGACACCGCGGCCGCTGGATACCAGCCGCAGTGTCTTCAACAGTGGCTCGGGTACGAGCAGCCGGCTGGGTGATCGCGACCCGGCCGCCCAGCGTTCGCGGGAGGTGCGCTAATGCTCCGCATAGCCGGTATTGCCGTGGTCGTGCTCGGTATCGTCGTTGCCCTGTCGACCTACACCGTTGACGAACGCGAACGAGTGATCAAGTTTGCCCTGGGGGAGATCCGCGAGGTCGACCCGGCCCCGGGCCTGCACTTCAAGTTCCCGCTGATCCAGAACGTCGAGAAGTTCGACGCACGGATCATGACGCTGAACATCCCGCCGGATCGGTTCCTGACCTCCGAGGCGAAGAACATCATCGTCGATTTCTACGCCAAGTGGCGGATCGACGATGTCGGACAGTTCTACCGCGCCACGCGCGGCGACGAGCGTCTGGCCGAGGAGCGCCTGGCGCAGATCCTGCGCGACGGGATGCGTAACGAGTTCGCCCGCTTCGAACTGCAGGATGTGGTCGCTGGCGAGCGCCTGACGATCATGGGCGCAGTGCGTCAGACGGCACTGGAGACCGCTCAGGAGCTGGGTATCAATCTGGTGGATGTGCGCATCCGCCGCATGGATCTGCCCGACGAGGTATCCGAGTCGGTGTACGAGCGCATGCGGGCCGAGCGTCAGCGCGTGGCCCAGGACTTCCGGGCCCGCGGCCAGGAAGAGGCCGAGCGCATCCGCTCGCGGGCCGACCGCGAACGCACGGTGATCCTGGCGAATGCCTATCGCGACTCCGAGGAGATCCGCGGTGCCGGTGACGCCCGGGCGACGGAGACCCTCGGGCGTTCGTTCGGCGAGGACCAGGACTTCTTCCGCTTCTATCGCAGCCTGATTGCCTACCGCAACAGCATGAGCGGCGAGAACAGCACCTTCATCCTGGAACCGAACTCCGAGTTCTTCCAGTACTTCAATGCCCCCGGGGGCGAACGTCCGGCGCCGCTGCCGCCCCGCTGAGCGGGGCGGAAACCGGGTGGCTGCGGCCGCCCCGAAGGTCGCCGTTTGCAACGGGCCCGGAAGTATCCGGGCCCGACTTTTGCCGGACGGCGGGCCGGGCGTGGTGGATGACAGGACAAGGACAGGGATGACATGACCGATATCAACCGCTGGTTGCTGCCGGACGGCCTGGAGGAGGCCCTGCCGGATGCCGCGCGGCGTCTCGAGGCGCTCCGGCGCCGCGTGCTGGACCAGTTCGACACCTGGGGCTACGACCTCGTGATGCCGCCCCTGGCCGAGTATCTGGAATCCCTCCTGACCGGGGCCGGGCATGCCCTTGATCTGCAGACCTTCAAGCTCACCGATCAGCTCACCGGGCGCATGATGGGTGTGCGCGCGGACCTGACCCCGCAGGTGGCACGTATCGACGCGCATCGCCTGCGGGTGCAGGGGCCGAATCGCCTGTGCTACGTGGGTACCGCCCTGCGTACCCGCGCGGACGAATGGTCCGGCTCGCGCAGTCCCTTGCAGGCGGGTGCCGAGTTGTTTGGCCACGACGGGATCGACAGCGATCTCGAGATCATCCGTCTGATGCTGGCCACCCTGACCGTCTGCGGCGTGGACCGCCCGAGCATGGATCTCGGCCATGTCGGGATCTATCGCGCCCTGGCGCGCGACGCCGGCCTCGACGAGAGCCAGGAGCAGGACTTCTTTGACCAGCTCCAGCGCAAGAGCGTGCCCGAGATCGACGAGACCCTGGCGGCCTGGCAGGCCTCCGGCATGGACCCGGTCGCCTGCGCGCGCCTGCGGGCGCTGGTTGATCTCAACGGGGACGCCACGGTACTGGACGAGGCCCGCCGGGCCCTGGACGGCGCACCGACGGAGGTTCAGACGGCGCTGGATCACCTGCAGGCCGTGGTCGCGCGCCTCGAGGCGGGCGAGCCGGGGCTGGACCTGCACCTGGACCTTGCGGAACTGCGCGGCTACGCCTATCACACGGGGCTGGTGTTCGCCGCTTTCGTCCCGGGTTCCGGACAGGCCATCGCCCGTGGGGGGCGGTATAACGACATTGGGCGGGTATTCGGCCGGGCGCGGGCGGCGACCGGGTTCAGTACCGATCTGCGCGCCTTCGTGCGTCGCGAAGGCGGGGTGGCGGCCCCGGCCCGGGAAAGCGTGCGTGCGCCGGCCAGCGGCGATGCGGCGCTGGAGGCCGCGATCGCGGACCTGCGCGCACGCGGGGTGCGCGTGGTGCGCGAGCTGGATGGCCAGGACAATGAATCACCCGCCGGCGCGCGTCTGGAGCAGCGCGACGGCGAATGGACGGTAGTGGAGCATTGATGACGATGGGACGTTTTGTAGTCGTGCTGGGCAGCCAGTGGGGGGACGAGGGCAAGGGCAAGATCGTCGATCGTCTGACCGAGGATGCGGCCGCGGTGGTTCGGTTCCAGGGCG
Organism: Thioalkalivibrio sp. ALE31; assembly: GCF_000377405.1. Taxonomy (GTDB): domain Bacteria; phylum Pseudomonadota; class Gammaproteobacteria; order Ectothiorhodospirales; family Ectothiorhodospiraceae; genus Thioalkalivibrio. The sequence continues at coordinate 24,735 of NZ_KB905031.1, forward strand.
GGCACAATGCCGGCCATACCCTGGTGATCGGCGGCGAGAAGACCGTTCTGCACCTGATTCCGTCCGGCATTCTGCGCGAAGGCGTGGAATGCATGATCGGCAACGGGGTGGTGCTCTCGCCCGAGGCCCTGATCACGGAGATGGAGGAGCTGGAGGCCAAGGGGGTGCCGGTCGCCGACCGCCTGCGTCTGTCGGATGCCTGCCAGCTGATCCTGCCCTACCACGTGGCACTGGACCATGCGCGCGAGAAGGCACGCGGCAAGGCGGCCATCGGGACGACCGGGCGCGGCATCGGGCCGGCCTACGAGGACAAGGTGGCGCGTCGCGGCCTGCGTCTGGACGACCTGTTCCACCGCGAACGCCTGGCGGCCAAGCTGGGCGAGGTGATGGACTATCACAACTTTGCGCTGAAGCACTACTTCAAGGCGCCGACCGTCGATCAGCAGGAAGTGCTGGAGCAGTGCCTGGCGCACGCCGAACGACTGCAGCCGATGGTCACGGACGTGGCCGGGCGGCTGCACGCGCTGCGCGAGCAGGGCAAGGACGTGATGTTCGAGGGCGCCCAGGGCACGCTGCTGGACATCGACCACGGCACGTATCCGTTTGTGACCTCGTCGAACACCACCGCGGGGGGCGCCTCCACCGGCTCCGGGGTGGGCCCGCGGGACATCGACTACGTGCTGGGGATTACCAAGGCCTATACCACGCGCGTGGGGGCGGGGCCGTTCCCCACCGAGCTGTTCGACAACATGGGCGAGCACCTTGCGCGCCAGGGCAACGAATTCGGCTCGACCACCGGGCGTGCGCGGCGCTGCGGCTGGTTTGACGCGGTCGCGCTGAAGCGGGCGGTCCAGGTGAACACGATCAGCGGCCTGTGCATGACCAAGCTGGATGTGCTGGACGGGCTGGAGAGTGTGCAGATCTGTGTCGGCTATGACTGTGGTGGCGAGCGCCGCGAGGTGCCGCCCTCCGGGGCCGAGGCCTATGCGGCCTGCACCCCGATCTACGAAGAGATGCCGGGCTGGGCGGAGTCCACGGTCGGGATCCGCGAGTACGCGAAGCTGCCGGCGAATGCGCGCGCCTATCTGGAGCGGCTGAGCGAGGTCGTCGGGGTCCCGGTGGATATGGTCTCCACCGGCCCGGATCGCGACGAAACCCTGGTGCTGCGCGACCCGTTCGACAGCTGATATCCCGCCCGGACGGTCGGGGCGTCAGCAAGCGCGGGCTTCGGTGATGCCCCGGCCCGGGGGTCCGGTGCCTGTGCACGCGGGTGCGCATGACGCGTGTGTATGAAGCGGCGTCGAGGTTTGCCTATGTGGCATGCGAATGGCCCGGGTGAATGCTCCACGGGCCGCGCCCGCGAAGGCAGCGCCCACGAAAAAATCCACGCCATCCATGTGGATGCCGCGCGTTACGGGGTGGTTCAGGGAGTGTGTTGAAGCAGAAAAATGGTGCCGAGGAGAGGACTTGAACCTCCACGGGGTTACCCCCACTAGCACCTGAAGCTAGCGCGTCTACCAATTCCGCCACCTCGGCACGAGGGACGACACAGCGGTGAAAACCGAGTGTCCTGCGCTTCAGGAGCGCGCAATATAGTGCGCGCCCGCGAGGCTGTCAACGCCCCGGGGGCCGAAATTCGCCGTCCGGGACGGGCGCCGGCGGGCCGGCGCGAAGCCGCGCTGCGCAACAAAATTCTGCATGCCTCATAATGGGCGCTTCGGGAAGCGCCGATTCATGTACCCGCTGGTGTTGCGGTCCGCTGGTATCGCTCCGCTACACTGCACTCACCGCGCCTTGATCGCACGCTGGAAAGCGGCTCGAGCGGGAGCGGGCACCTGAATCAGCGTTTCCCTTGCGCGCCCGGCCGGTTCCCGGCGAAGGGCTGCCCATTGCAACATCCACAGAGTTCACTGAATGCCAAGACAACGTCGCAAGACCCCCGCCGATCCCAACTTCGAGCGCGAGGCGCAGAAGTACGACAACCCCATCCCCAGCCGCGAGTTCATCCTCGGGCTCCTGCAGGAAGCCGACAACCCGCTGTCCTACGACGAGATCGCGGAGCGGCTGCAGATCGACGATGACGATCGTCTCGAGGCCCTGCGCCGCCGCCTGAAGGCGATGGAGCGCGACGGCCAGGCCCTTTGCAATCGCCGAGGGGCCTATCTGCCGGTCAACCAGGAAGATCTGATCCGCGGCCGTGTGATCGGGCATCCGGACGGCTTCGGCTTCCTGGTGCCGGACGAGCAGGACGACGATCTGTTCCTGTCGCCCAAGCAGATGCGCGGCGTATTCCATGGCGACCGGGCGCTGGCCCGGGTCATGGGCGTGGATCGCCGCGGCCGCCGTGAAGGCGGGATCGTGGAGGTCCTCGAGCGCAACACCACCCAGGTGGTCGGGCGCCTGAAGATCGAGGACGGGGTCGGTGTCCTGACCCCGGACAACAAGCGGATTACCCACGACATCCTGGTGCCGCCGGACGGCCTGGGCGAGGCGCAGGACGACCAGATCGTGGTGGTGCGTATCCGCGAATCCGCCTCGCGCACCGCGCGCCTGAAGGGCGATGTGCTGGAGGTCCTGGGCGAACACATGGCCCCGGGCATGGAGATCGACATCGCGATCCGTGCCCATGGCCTGCCGCACGAGTGGCCGGACGAGGTCACGGCCGCCGCCGACGCACTGGGTGCCGAGGTCGCCGAGAAGGACAAGAAGGGCCGTCTGGATCTGCGCGAGAAGCCGTTTGTCACCATCGATGGCAGTGATGCCCGCGACTTCGACGACGCCCTGTACTGCGAGCCGGAGGGCAAGGGCTGGCGCCTGTGGGTCGCGATCGCCGACGTGTCCCATTATGTCGAGCGCGATGCGGCCCTGGACCGCGAGGCCCGCACCCGCGGCACCTCGGTGTACTTCCCCGACAACGTGATCCCGATGCTGCCGGAGGCCCTGTCCAACGGCCTGTGCTCGCTGAACCCGAAGGTGGATCGGTTGAGCATGGTCTGCGAGATGGAGATCGGCGCGCGCGGGGCACTGAAGAGCTATCGCTTCCACGAGGGCCTGATCCGCTCGCACGCGCGTCTGATCTACGACGATGTTGCGGCGATGCTCGACGGCGACACGGCCCTGCGCGAGCAGAACGCCCATGTGATGCCGCATCTGGAGACCCTGCACAAGGTCTTCAAGTCCCTGCACGCAGCCCGCAATCGCCGCGGCGCGATCGACTTCGACACCACCGAGACCAAGATCGTCTTCGGCGAGGACCGCAAGATCGAGCAGATCGTCCCGACCGAGCGCAACGATGCCCATCGCCTGGTCGAGGAATGCATGATCATGGCGAACGTCGCGGCGGCGCGGTTCCTGAAGAAGCACAAGGTGCCGGCGCTTTATCGTATCCACGACCAGCCACCGGCGGAGAAGGTCGAGGAGCTGCGCGAGTTCCTGAATGGCGCGGGCCTGAGCCTGGGCGGCGGGGCCGAACCCACACCGGCCGACTACACCGCCGTGCTGAAGGCCGCCCGCCAGCGCTCGGACCAGCAGCTGATCCAGACGGTGCTGCTGCGCTCGCTGAGCCAGGCGGTGTACGCCCCGGAACTGGACGGGCACTTTGGTCTGGCGCTGGACGACTACGCGCACTTTACCTCGCCGATCCGGCGCTATCCCGACCTGCTGGTGCATCGTGGCATTCGTCATGTGCTGCGCAAGGGCAGTGGCAAGGCGTTCCCGTATTCGCACAGCGACATGGAATCGCTGGGCGAGCACTGCTCGATGGCGGAGCGGCGCGCCGACGATGCCACCCGCGATGCCGAGGCCTGGCTGAAGGCCGAGTACATGCAGGACAAGGTCGGGGAGACCTTCACCGGCGTGGTCTCCGGCGTAACCGGGTTCGGCCTGTTCGTCGAGATCAAGGATGTCTACATCGAGGGCCTGGTCCACGTGACCAGCCTGGACAATGACTTCTACCACTTCGACCCGACCCGTCACACCCTGACCGGCGAGCGCGGCGGACGGGTGTTCCGTATTGGGGACGAACTGCAGGTGCAGGTGGCCCGGGTGAGTCTGGATGATCGCAAGATCGACCTCGCGCTGGCCGGGGAACCGGGCAAGCCGAAGCCGACGGACGCGCCACCGAAGAAGCGCAGCCGCCGCAGCAAGCGCCGCAAGGATGCCGAGACCGCCCCGGCCGCCACCCCGGCGGACGAGACCCAGCCGGCCGAAGCTGCGGCGGACCCGGCTCCGGCCGAGCCGCAGGCACCCGCCGCCGACGACGAGGCCCCGGCACCGAAGCAGAAGCGTCGCCGTCGCGGCGGTCGCCGCCGTGGTTCGGCCTCCGGTGACACGACCCCGGACCCGGCCCCCGAGCCGGGGAACGAGGCGGCCCCGGTGTCCGACCCTGACGAGGGTATTCCCGATGCCCCGGAACCCGGCAACGAGGCGGTCCCGCCGCCGCGACCGGAGGCCGACAAGGACGGCAACACCATCGTCGAGTCGGAGCCGCAAGCCCAGGGGGCGGGCAAGAAGCCCGCAGGTTCCGGCCGTCGCCGCAGCCGGCGCCGGCGTCCCTCCTCGTCCTGAGGTAGCGCCCGGTGAGTGCGCAGGGCCATCCATCGCGAGGCGCGGCATCCCCGCGCAAGCGCGCGGCGGGTTCGCCGCCGGTTGTGTCCCGTGGAGGGAGGCGGTGAGCAAGGGTGGCAAGGGTAGCCGCGCGGAGACCTTCGGCGGTATTCATGCGGTGGCGGCGGTACTGGAGCTTGCCCCGGAACGGGTGAAGCGCCTGCAGCTCGCGACCGACCCCGTCGAGCCCGCGCTGGAGCGCCTGCTGCATCGTGCCCGCGCCTGCGGTCTCGCGGTGGAGCGGGTGGGCCGCGAGCGCCTGGATCAGCAGCATCCGGGGTTCCAGCACCAGGGCGTGATCGTGCACTGCACCCCGCGTCCGGTGGTGGATGAAAAGACCCTGATCCAGCGGGTGCGCGATGGTCTGGACCTCGTGCTGATTCTCGACGGGGTGACCGACCCCCACAACCTCGGCGCCTGCCTCCGCACCGCCGATGCGGCGGGGGCCGGCGCGGTGATCATGCCGCGCCACCACAGCGCCGCCCTGACCCCGGCGGCCATCAAGGTGGCCTCGGGCGCGGCCGAAACCGTGCCGGTGGTAACGGTCGGAAATCTCGCGCGGACGCTCGCCTCGCTCAAGCAGGCCGGTATGTGGACCGTCGGCCTCGCGGGCGAGGCCGGGGAAAGCCTCTACGCGCTGGACCTGCGCCCGCCGACCGCGATCGTGATGGGGGCCGAGGGCGAGGGCCTGCGCCGGCTCACCCGGGAGGCCTGCGACCACCTGGCCGCCTTGCCCATGCACGGGACGGTGGAGAGCCTCAACGTCTCCGTGGCCACCGGGGTGACCCTGTTCGAGGCGGTGCGCCAGCGCCAGGCCGGCGCGCCGGACTGAGGGCGTCGGCCGCCTGGCCTGCTCGTCGCTTGTTGTTGTCGCCCGCTTCGGTTATCGTATCGCGCCTTTCTGCCCCGCGGGCGCGCCCGCGGGGTCGAACCCTTGCCTCACCGCGTGGACGGGAGGCTGATACCCGCAAGGAGTTCCCGATGCGTCACTACGAAGTTGTATTCCTGGTCCACCCGGACCAGAGCGAGCAGGTCCCGGCGATGATCGAGCGCTACAAGGGCCTGGTCGAAGGCCACGAAGGCAAGATCCATCGCTTGGAAGACTGGGGCCGCCGTCAGCTGGCCTACCCGATCCAGAAGCTGGTGAAGGCCCACTACGTGCTCATGAACATCGAGGCCTCGGAAGAGGCGATGGAAGAGCTCGCCAGCGCCTTCCGGTTCAACGATGCCGTGCTGCGCCACCTTGCGATGCGCATGGAAGAGGCAGTGACCGAGACCTCCCCGCTGGCCAAGGGCCAGGAAGAGGAAGGCTCCAAGGGCCGTCGCCGCGAGCGTGACGACGAGGGCGGCGAGTCCGCCTCCGATGATTCGGCCGCTGCCGAATAAGTCCCGCCCGTTCGTTGACCGAATTTTTGAAGGAGAGTTGAGATGGCCCGTTTTCCGCGTCGCCGCAAGTACTGCAAGTTCACCGCCGAAGGCATCGATTACATCGATTACAAGGACCTGAACCTGCTCAAGGGTTTTATTACCGAGACCGGCAAGATCGTGCCTAGCCGCGTCACCGGCACCAGCGCGAAGTACCAGCGTCAGCTGGCCACCGCCGTGAAGCGCGCGCGCTTCCTCGCCCTGCTGCCGTACAGCGACAACCACTAAGTCTCGTACCGGTTCGCCGGGGGCCGTCGCCATGCGCGCACTGGCCGAATTCGCGATGAAGAGCCGGGGCCGCGCCGTGGGCGCGGTCTCCGGTTTTGGTGTGGCGGGGCTGTTTCTGCCGCCGGTGGCGCTGCTTGGCAGCGCGCTGGTCGCCCTGGTCGGGCTGCGCATTGGCCTCGGGCAGGCACTGCTGGTGATCGCGCTGTCCGCGCTCGTGCTCGGGGTCGCAATGTTTGCCCTGATGCCCGAGGCCCCGCTGTTCGCGGGGGTGGTGGCCGGGGTGGTGCAATGGGCGCCGGTGGCGCTGCTGGCGGAGCTGCTGCGACGGACCGTCTCGTGGCGCAGCACGCTGCAGGCCGCCGCCGGGGTCGCCGGGTTCGGGGTGCTGGCCGTCCATATGCTCGTCCCGGACCTCGAGTCCACCTGGGCCGAGGCCGGGATGAGACTGCTGGGGCCCCTGGTCGAAGGTAGCGAGACCGGTCCGCAGGAACTCGAGGCGGCGTTGCGCCGCGCCGCCCCGTACCTGACCGGGCTGTTTGCCGGGATCCTGCTGCTGAGCCTCACGCTCTCGGTGCTCCTGGGTCGCTACTGGCAGGCGCTGCTGTACAACCCGGGGGCGTTCGGCGAGGAGTTTCGGGCACTGCAGTTCGGGCGCGCCACAAGCGCTGCCACGCTGCTGCTGGCGGGGATCGGCCATCTGGGTCCGGTGCCGCTGGCGACCGAACTGGCGTTCATCCTCGCGGTGCTGTTCTTCCTGCAGGGGATCGCGCTGATGCACGCGCTGACCTTCCGTCAGGGCATGAGCAGCTTCTGGCTGGTGGGGATGTACGTCCTGCTGGCGCTGGCGATGCCGCAGATGTTCCTGCTGCTCGCCACCATCGGCGTCATCGACGCCTGGGCGGACATCCGCTCGCGGCTGGGCCCCGGCTCCGCATCGGGTGGGCAGGACGGCGACAACAATCCGTGAGACCGGTCCGAGACCGGTGTAGAATGCGTGCCTTCGGGCGCTGATCAAACGTTACAGGAATACAAAGATGGAAGTCATTCTGCTGGAAAAGATCGATAACCTCGGCACCCTGGGTGACCGTGTCAACGTGCGTCCCGGTTTCGCGCGGAACTATCTGCTGCCGCAGGGCAAGGCCACGTTCGCCACCGCCGAGAACATCGCCGAGTTCGAGGCGCGTCGCGCCGAACTGGAGAAGGCCGCCGCCGAGGCCCTCGCCGCCGCCGAGGCGCGCAAGGAAAAGCTGGACGGCACCGTGCTCGAGATCACCGCGAAGGCCGGTGGCGAAGGCAAGCTGTTCGGCTCCATCGGCCCGGCGGACATCGCCGACGCGCTGAGCGCCAAGGGCACCGAAGTCGAGAAGAAGGAAGTGCGCATGCCGGAAGGCCCGCTGCGTACCGCCGGCGAATTCGAGGTCGGGCTGCACCTGCACTCGGACGTGGATGTGGACATTCGCGTCGTTGTGATCGGCGAAGAGTGATCCGTCGGATGTCGGGAGGGTGGCCCCACCGGGTCGCTGATACCCGGCAGGTGGGCGGGTTCGTCGCATGAACTCGCCCATGACCCCGAATCCGCGGGTCCCCCCGCATTCCGAGGAGGCCGAACAGGCAGTCCTCGGAGGCCTGATGCTGGATAACGCCGCCTGGGACCGGGTGGCGGACCGCATTACCGCAGAAGACTTCTATCGCCACGACCACCGCCTGATCTTCCGGGCGGTGTCCACGCTGGCGGATCGCAATGCCCCGTTCGACATGGTCACCGTGTCGGAGCAGCTGGACCGCACCGCGGAGCTGGAATCTGCGGGGGGCATGGCCTATCTCGGCCGCCTGGCAGCGGAAACCCCCAGTGCCGCGAACATCGTGGCCTACGCCGATATCGTCCGCGAGCGCTCCATCCTGCGGTCGCTGATCTCGGTGGGCACCGAGATCGCCGATTCGGCCTATACCCCCGAGGGCCGCGACTCCAAGGAATTGCTGGACGTGGCGGAGCAGAAGGTGTTCCGCATCGCCGAGCAGGGCGCGCGCGGGGCCCAGGGCTTTCGCGGGATGAAGCCGCTGCTGACCGCGGCGGTCGACCAGATCGAGTATCTCTACGAAAGCCAGAACCCGATTACCGGGGTTGCCACCGGCTATCAGGATCTGGATGCCCTGACCTCCGGGCTGAACCCGGGCGATCTGGTGATCGTCGCCGGGCGTCCGTCCATGGGCAAGACCTCGTTCGCGATGAACATCGCCGAGTACGTGGCGATGAAGAACTCCGAGCCGGTCGCGATCTTCTCCATGGAGATGCCCGGCGAGCAGCTGGCCATGCGCCTGCTGTCCTCCATGGGCCGGATCAACCAGCAGAAGCTGCGCTCCGGGCGCCTGGAGGACGGCGACTGGCCGCGTCTGACCAGCGCGGTGCAGATGCTCTCCGAGGCGCCCCTGTTCATCGACGACACACCGGCGCTGTCGCCCACCGAACTGCGGGCGCGCACCCGCCGCCTGATGCGCGAACACAAGGGGCTGGGTCTGATCGTCGTCGACTACCTGCAGTTGATGCAGTTTCCCGGCAGTGGCGAGAGCCGGGCCCACGAGATCTCCGAGATCTCGCGCGGTCTGAAGGCCCTGGCGAAGGAACTGAGTGTCCCGATGATCGCGTTGTCGCAGCTCAACCGCTCGCTGGAACAGCGCCCGAACAAGCGCCCGGTGATGTCCGATCTGCGCGAGTCCGGGGCCATCGAGCAGGACGCGGATATCATCGCCTTCGTTTATCGCGACGAGGTCTACAACGACGAGTCGCCGGACAAGGGCACGGCGGAGATCATCATCGCCAAGCAGCGTAACGGCCCCATCGGCACCGTGCGCCTGACCTTCCGCGGGCAGTTCACCCGTTTCGAGAACTATGCCCCCGACGTCTACGGCGAGATCGGCCACGAGGCCTGACCCGGGACGTGAAGCGAGCGGCGACCATCCAGCTCGACCCCGAGGCCCTGCGGCACAATCTGGCCGTGGCGCGACGCCTGGCGCCCGGTGTCCCGATGTGGTCGGTGATCAAGGCCGAGGGCTACGGCCATGGGCTGATATGGGCCGCCGAGGCCCTGGCGGCGGCCAGCGACGGGCTCGCCGTCTCCCAGGTCGGCGAGGCCCGGGCGCTGCGCGCGGCCGGCTTCGACGGTCCGGTGCTGGTCCTGCAGGGTCCGCACGATGCCAGCGACGCACGCGCCTGTGCCGAGTTCGCCCTGCAGCCGGTCCTGCATGACCCGGCTCAGCTCGATCATCTGGATGCCTCTGGCATCCGCCTCCCCGAGGTCTGGGTCAAGCTGAACACCGGCATGAACCGCCTGGGCTTCGAGCCGCGCCAGGCGGGCGAGGTGGCGATGCGCCTCCAGGCCGCCGGGCACGGGCAGCAGGGGCTGCACTGGATGACACACCTGGCCTGCGCCGACACGCCCGGCCACCCGCAGAATACTCACCAACTGGAATGCTTTGCCGGCGCCGTCGGGGCGTGGCCGGGATACCGCAGCGTGGCTAACTCCGCTGCATTGTTCGCCGGCTGGGGCTCGGGCGGTGAGGGGGCCGCGCCCGGCGACTACTGGGCGCGGCCCGGCATCATGCTCTACGGGGCACACCCGGCCTCCGCGCCGGAGGATCGTCCGCCCGAAGGACCTGAGGGCGAGCTGCGCCCGGCGATGACGGTGCAGGCCCCGGTCATCGCGACCCAGCAGCTGGAGCCGGGCAGCCGCGTGGGTTATGGCGCCACCTGGACGGCCGATCGACCGGGTCGCGCCGGGATCGTCGCGATGGGCTATGCCGACGGCTATCCGCGTCATGCCCCGTCGGGCACGCCGGTGCGGGTCGGTGACCGGATCTGCCCGCTGATCGGGCGCGTCTCCATGGACATGCTGGCGGTGGATCTGACCGAGGTGCCTGCCGCGCAGGTTGGCGACCAGGTGACACTGTGGGGCGAGGGGCTCCCGGTGGAGCGGGTCGCGCGCGCGGCTGGCACCATCAGCTACGAGCTGTTGACCCGCGTGGCGGATCGCCTGCAGCCGGCGCACTGAGCCCGGTACACTGTGGCATCCCGCAGCCAAGGATGCCCCGATGACCGATTTCGACCCCGCTGATTACGACCCGCAGACTGTAGCCATCCGGCACGGTTACCAGCGTACGCCCGAGGGCGAGCACTCCGAGGCGATCTTCCCGACCTCCAGCTTCGTATTCGGCTCGGCCGCGGAGGCCGCCGCGCGCTTCGGCGGGGAGTCGCCCGGCAACATCTACTCGCGCTTCACCAACCCGACCGTGCGTACCTTCCAGGACCGCCTGGCCGCGCTGGAGGGGGGCGAGGCCTGTGTGGCCACCGCCTCCGGGATGTCGGCGATCCTCGCGACCATGATGGGCCTGCTGAAGGCCGGCGATCACGTGGTCTGCTCGCGTTCGGTGTTCGGCACGACTACGGTGCTTTTCAACAACTACCTCGGCCGTTTCGGTGTCGAGGTGACCTACGTCGAGCTGTCGAACCTCGAGGCCTGGGAGGCCGCCACCCAGCCGAATACCCGGTTGTATTTCTGCGAGACGCCGTCCAACCCGCTGGGCGAGGTGGTGGACATTGCCGCGCTGGCGGAGATCGCGCATCGGCACGACGCCCTGCTCGCGGTGGACAACTGCTTCTGCACGCCGATCCTGCAGCGCCCGCTGGATCTGGGCGCCGACATCATCATCCACTCGGCGACCAAGTTTCTCGACGGCCAGGGCCGCTGTCTGGGCGGCGCGGTGGTCGGCGACGCCGAGCGCGTCGGCAAGGATGTCTACGGCTTCCTGCGCACCGCCGGGCCGACCCTGTCGCCGTTCAACGCCTGGGTGTTCCTGAAGGGGCTGGAGACCCTGGCCCTGCGCATGCGCGCCCACAGCGAGAACGCCCTGGCCCTGGCGCAGTGGCTGCAGGCCCACCCGCAGGTCACGGCCGTGCATTACCCGGGGCTCGAGTCCCACCCGCAGCACGCAATCGCGAAGCGCCAGCAAAGCGGCTTCGGCGGGGTGCTGAGTTTCGAGGTCGCCGGCGGGCGTGAGGCCGCCTGGTCGGTGATTGACGCCACGAAATTCCTGTCGATCACCGCAAATCTGGGCGATACCAAGACCACCATCACCCATCCGGCCACCACTACCCACGGCCGCGTGGACCCGGACAGGCGCGAGGCCCAGGGCATTACCGAGGCCCTGGTGCGGGTCGCCGTGGGGCTGGAGGCGGTCGCCGACATCCAGCGCGACCTGGCCCGCGGGCTCGACGCGCTCTGACGCGGCTCCCGGGTCGACCGCACGGATATGTCCAGACCCGCATCCGGTGATGTCCATCCGAAGCCGCGCCGGCGTCCGCGCTGGCGCGTACTGCTGACGGTCGTTATTGGCTTCCACCTGCTGGGGTTCCTGTCGTCGCTGGATGCGCTGATGTCCACGCGGACGCCGCAGGGCGCGGTGGCCTGGATCGTGTCGCTCAACACCGTTCCCTATGTGGCCGTGCCGGCCTACTGGGTATTCGGCGCCAGCGAGTTTCGCGGCTACGTGGTCGCGCGCCGTGACGAAGACTCCGCTCTGGCGCGGGCCCTGCAGCCGAAGACAGAGGAGCTGTGGTCCCACCAGTACATCGCGCAAGAGCCGAGCAAGCACCTGGACGGGGTGCAGCGGCTGGCCCGCTGGCCGTTTCTCCACGGCAACGAGGTCGAGCTGCTGGTGGATGGCGAGGCGACCTTCGACAGTATCTTCGAGGGGATCGAGCAGGCCGAGCGCTACCTGCTGGTGCAGTTCTATATCGTGCGCGACGACGCGATCGGGCGCGAACTCAAGCGGCGGCTGGTGGAGCGGGCGCAGGACGGGGTCGAGGTCTATTTTCTCTACGACGAGATCGGCAGCTACCGCCTGCCCGGCAGCTATCTCGACGCCCTGCGCGAGGCGGGGGTGCATGTGCAGCACTTTCACTCGACCCGCGGGCGCGGTAATCGCTTCCAGCTGAACTTCCGCAATCACCGCAAGATCGTGGTGGCCGATGGCGAACAGGGTTGGGTCGGCGGACTGAACGTGGGGGATGAGTACCTCGGGCGGGACCCGAAGATCGGCCCCTGGCGCGATACCCACCTGCGCATCGAGGGGCCGTCCGCCCTGGCCCTGCAGTCGGTGTTCCTGGAGGACTGGCACTGGGCGACCGAAGACATCCCGGAGCTGGAATGGAAGCCGGCGATCATGGCGGACGATGGCGTCCCGGTGCTGATCCTGCCCTCCGGCCCGGCGGACGAATTCGAGACCGCCAGCCTGATGATGCAACAGGTTATCCATGCGGCTGATCGGCGTATCTGGATCGCGAGCCCGTACTTCGTGCCGGACGAGGGCGTGCAGGGCATGCTCAAGCTGGCAGCGCTCAGTGGCGTCGATGTACGTGTGCTGATCCCCGAGGTCACCGACAACCCGTTGACCACGCATGCGGCCTATGCCTTTCTGGGGCCGCTGCTGGATGCCGGCGTGCGTGTCTACCGCTATCAGGAGGGCTTCCTGCACGGCAAGGCCTTCGTGGTGGACGACATGGGCGCGGCGGTGGGGACCGTGAACCTGGACAACCGCTCGTTCCGGCTGAATTTCGAGGTTACCGCGCTGGTGATGGACCCGGCCTTCGCTCGCGAGACCGCGCGCATGTTCGAGGCCGATTTCGCCCGCTCGCGCGAGATGGCCCGGCAGGACGTAGACGACCTGCCGCTGTGGCGACGGGTGGCCGCAAGGGCTGCCTATCTGCTGGCGCCGGTGTTGTAGGGAAACACGGATCAACGTACACGCTCGGGCGGCTTGATCTGTGTCACACCGAATGCCGGAGCGGCTGCTAGACTTGCAGGCAGAATACCTGTTCGAGGCCAGCCCGTGTCGCGAGCCCTGCACCATCTGCTGAACCTGCTGGTTGTCGCCGCCCTGTTGCTGGCGCCGATCGCCGGTGCGGGGATGATGCACGGCGATGCCCCAGGCGGCATGACCGCGGCGGGCCACTGCCCGGGTGGGGGTGCCGGATCGCTTTCGGAAGCCGTGCCGCTGGACCTTTCCCCGGACTTCGTGATCCAGGCCGAGCCTTCGGCCTGCGAGATGCCCTGTGCGGTCTGTGGCGTCTGCGGGGTCTCGGGTTTGCCTGCGCCCGCCGGCACGCCGGTCTCGGCGGCCGCGCCCGTTTTCGTTTCCCTTCCCGTAGCCATGGGCCCCGGTACCCCCGCGGCACCGGATCTGCGCCCACCCCTCTGATTCCTCCCTGGCCGGGGTTCCACCCGGCCCCGGGTGATCGCGCATCACCCACGCTTTGCGCATTACCGCGCTTTGCGTCTTTCACTCTGTCCCGGGGAGGACTACATCATGATGAATGAACAAGGTTTCGGCTGGATGGGCGGTATGGGTCTTGGCGGGGGCCTGATCGGGCTGCTCGTCCTGGTGCTGCTGATCCTCGGCATCGCCGCCCTGATCAAGTACCTGTTCGGCAATCGCTGAGGAGGCGCGCGATGACGACGGAAACGAAGCCAGCGGATGGCCGCGAGGCGGTGGTGATCGTCCCCGGCATGGGGTCGGACCACTGCGCGGGGATCGTGCGCGCGGCGCTGGAGAAGACCCCCGGCGTGGCCTCGGTGGGGACCAATATCGCCCGCCACCGGGTGACCGTGGGATACGACCCCGAGCAGGTGGGCCCGCAGGGGTTGCGGGCCGCGGTCGAGGGGGCTGGCTACGACGTCGCCCAAGTCGAGGGCGAAACGGGCGCCGCCGGTACGGTGCGTCTGGTGGTACCCGGCATGGGGTCGGACCACTGCGCGGGGATCGTGCGGGGTGCGATCGAGAAGCTGGAGGGCATCCAGGCGGTGCGCACCAACATCGGTGATCACCGTGTGACCATAGAACCCGGTCCCGGTGGCCCCGACGCCGAGGCCCTGCGCGCCGCGGTCGAGGGGGCCGGCTATGACGTGGCGGCGTTGGAGACCGAGGAGGCCGGCAGCGAGGCGGACGATGCCGAGATTGACGCGGCCTATCTGAAGCAGGCCTGGCGCCGGCTGTGGATCGCGATGATCCCGACCATCGCGATCATGGTGCTGATGATGCCGCACATGTTCTGGCAGGAGATCCCCGGCTATCTGCTGATCATCGCCGTGCTGGCGTTCCCGGTGGTGTTCATGGCCGGGGGTGCGGCCACCCACCGTTCGTCCTGGCGCGCGCTGAAAAGCGGCAGTCTGAACATGGACGTGCTGATCTCCATGGGCTCGCTGCCGCCCTATCTGCTGGGGCTGATCGGCTTTGTCTACCCGATGACCTCGTTCATCGAGATGGCCGCGACCATCATGGCCTTCCACATGCTCGGGCGCTACCTGGAGTACCGCGCCAAGGGCGAGGCCTCCTCTGCGATCCGCAAGCTGCTGGATCTGGGCGCGAAGTCGGCCCGGGTGGAACGCGACGGCGAAGAGATCGAGGTGCCGGTGAAATCGCTGCAGGTGGGCGAGGTGATGATCGTGCGCCCGGGCGAGAAGATCCCCACCGATGGCGAGGTGGTTGCCGGCGAGAGCACCGTGGACGAATCCATCGCCACCGGCGAGTCGGTGCCGGTGGACAAGGCTGAGGGCGATACCGTGCTCGGTGCGACCCTGAACCAGCAGGGGCGGCTGAAGGTGCGCGCGACCCGTGTGGGGGCCGACACTTTCCTGTCGCAGGTGATCCGTCTGGTGAACGAGGCGCAGGGTTCGCGGGTGCCGGTGCAGGAGCTGGCGGACAGCATCACCGCGCGGTTCGTGCCGGCGGTGCTGGTGATTGCGCTGGCGGCGTTTGCGGCCTGGCTGGCGTTCTCCGGGGCGCTGCAGCCGATCCTGATCTGGGGCGAGGGGTTTCTGCCGTGGGTGGATTCCGAACGTCCCCCGCTGGTACTGGCGATCCTCGCGGCGATCGCCGTGCTGGTCATCGCCTGCCCCTGCGCGCTGGGGCTGGCCACACCCACCGCCCTGATGGTCGGTTCCGGCATGGGGGCCGAACGCGGCGTCCTGATCCGCTCGGGCTCCGCGATCCAGACGCTGAAGGACATCCGCGTGATCGTGCTCGACAAGACCGGGACCCTCACCCGCGGGCAGCCGGCACTGACCGACGTGGTCGCCGCCGAGGGCTTCGATGACGCTCGTGTGCTGCGCGCGGCCGCGGCCGTGGAGGCTGGTTCTGCGCATCCGCTGGCCGAGGCCATTGTGCAGGGTGCGCGCGATCGGGAGCTGGCGGTCGCCGAGGTCGAACAGTTCCAGTCGCACACCGCGCGCGGGGTGGAGGCCCGCCTCGACGGGGAGCGCGTCCTGGTCGGCAGCCAGCGGCTGCTGGAGGAGCAGGGCCTGGATCCGTCCGGCCTGCTGGAATCGCTGCGGCAGTTCGAAGATGCCGGGAAGACCGCGATGCTGGTGGCCATCGGCGATCGACCGGCCGGCATCGTCGCGGTCGCCGACACCCTCAAGGAAGAGTCGCAGAGCGCCATCGAACAGCTGCATGCCCTCGGCATCCGCTGCGTGATGGTCACCGGTGACAACGAGCGCACCGCGAAGGCCGTGGCCGCGCAGGTGGGGATCGACGAGGTCCGAGCCGGCGTGCTGCCGGAGGGCAAGGTCGAGGCGATCCGCGAACTGCAGGCGGAGTACGGCGACCACGTGGCGATGGTGGGCGACGGCATCAACGACGCCCCGGCCCTGCAGCAGGCGAATGTCGGCATCGCGATCGGGGCCGGCGCGGACGTGGCCATCGAGGCCGCCGACGTGACTCTGGTGCGCGGCGAGCTGACCAAGGTCGTCGAGGCCGTACAGCTCTCGCGCCTGACCTTCCGCAAGATCGTGCAGAACCTGTTCTGGGCCTGGGGCTACAACACCGCCGCGATCCCCATCGCCGCGGTCGGCCTGTTGCACCCGATGATCGGCGTGATCGCGATGACCGCCAGCTCGCTCTCGGTCATCGGCAACTCCATCCTGCTGCGCCGCAGCATGCCGACTGGCGAGCGTTGAGCGGGTATCCTGTGCCGCATGCAAGCATCGAACCCGAATCCTGAATCCGCGCCGGAGTCCCCGGTCGTTTATCGCGCGGCCGAGGCCGCGTTGCGCGAGCGGGACCCGGAGACCAAGTGCGAGCGGGCGCTGGAGCTCATACGCGGTTGGTGGGCGGGCGAGCTGGAGGCCGGGAGTGCCCCGGCACCGGAACGCATGGAGGTACCGGGGCGGCCCGAACACCCCGTGCTGGTGCACCCGAAGGATCTTCCTCGGCGCGGGCTGCACACCACGGCCGGGCGGGTGGCGCTGGTGCACGCGGTCGCGCATATCGAGTTCAACGCGATCAATCTGGCGCTGGACGCCGTCTATCGCTTTCGCGACATGCCGGCGCCGTTCGTCAGCGACTGGCTGCAGGTGGCGGCCGAGGAGGCGCGCCATTTCCGGCTGTTGCGTGCGCGGCTCAACGAGCTGGGGGCGGACTACGGCGACCTGCCGGCCCACAACGGGCTGTGGGAGGCCGCACTCGCGACCGACCACGACGTGATGATCCGCATGGCCCTGGTGCCGCGCGTGCTGGAGGCGCGCGGGCTGGACGTGACCCCGGGCATGATCGAGCGCCTGGCAGCAGCGGGCGATCACGCGACCGTGGCGCTTCTCGAGATCATCCAGCGCGAGGAGGTCGCCCACGTGGCGATCGGCACGCGCTGGTTCCGCGAGTTGGCCCACGCGCGCGGGCTCGATGCCGAGCCGCTCTTCCTCGAGCTGCTGGCAGAGTACATGCCGGGCCGCGTACGCCCGCCCTTCGCCCACGCCGCCCGCCGCGCCGCCGGTTTCACCGACTCCGAGATGGCGCAACTGGAGGCCCAGGCCGCCACCGATTCGTCGCCATAGATTCGAGCGGATCGGCTCTGCGCCGTTTTGTGGTCAGGCCTGGCAGTGGCTGGTCTTGGTTCGGCATACGGTGTTTACGGTGCCTTCGGTCCGCATACTGCCTGGCGCTGACTCGCCAGCGCGCCCCGAGTGACTTCTTTGCTCGTGCAAAGAAGTCACCAAGAAACACGCCCGACTGCCGCGACCCCGGCCC
>NZ_KB905032.1 GCF_000377405.1 Thioalkalivibrio sp. ALE31
CCCCGGCCCGCACAGCGGGCCGGGGTCGCGGCAGTCGGGCGTGTTTCTTGGGTACTTCTTTGCACGAGCAAAGAAGTACCTCGCGGCGCGCTGGCGAGTCAGCGCACGGCAGTACGTGGATCGGAGCCACCGTAAACACGAACGATGAACCGGGGCCAGCCGCCAAGAGGCAGGCGGCCAGACGAAGCCCTCGTAAACACCAGGGCTCGAAGAATCAGGCTCGGTTTCAGGGCGCGGGACAACGCCCGAGCGCAAGCACGCGGACCAACTCGGGCGGCAACGCTGGTTCATGCCGGATGCGCTCAACCTCAGCGGGAAACACCTGCGCGGTGAGGTGGGCAAGCAACTGCTCCCGGACCCGGTTGCCGTCCAGCGGACCGAGCAGCTGCTGCATGGAGGTCGCCGCTAGCCCCGGATAGCCACAGGGATTCATGCGCTGGAACGGCGCCAGATCCGGGGCGATGTTCAGGGCCAGCCCATGGATGCTGCGCCCGTGCCGGATACGCAAACCCAGCGCCGCAATCTTGGCCCCATCGACATACACCCCCGGCGCCTTGTCTCGACGCTGCGCATGGATCCCCCATTGCGCCAGCGTGTCGATCACCGCCTGCTCAAGACCGGCGACCAGACGCCGAACCCCGATCCCCAGTCGCGGCAGATCCACCAGCGTGTAGACGACCAGTTGTCCGGGACCGTGCCAGGTCACCTGCCCCCCGCGATCGATCGCCACCACCGGCGTCGCGCCGGGGTCCAGCAGGTGCTCGCGGCGGCCATTGCGGCCCTGGGTAAAGACGGGCGGATGCTCGACGCACCAGAACGCATCCGGCCAGGCTGCATCGCGTTCCCGCGCCTGGAGCTGCATCGCCTGCCAGACCGGGACGTAGGGCTGCATACCCAGCAGGCGGACCACCGGCCCGGGCGGGAGCACGTCGGTCACAGGATCATGCGTACCCGGTCGCAACGACCCAGGGAACGGTAGAAGGCGTCCAGCTGTTCCTGGCTGGTCGCGGTAAAGGTGATGGTGATGCCGACGAAGCGGCCGGCGCGCGAGGCGCGCTGCTCGATCACTGCGTCCCCGGCATCCAGATGCTCAGCGACACAGCCCTCGACTGCCTCCATCAGCTCCGGGTGGGCGTCGCCCATCACCTTCACCGGGAATCGGCAGGGAAACTCGATCAGGGTCTCGCGGTCGTCGCTCATGCGGCACCTCCGGACTGCAGGGGTTCGCTCACCGGCGCCCCGGGCTTGGCCGCCTGGTAGGCGGCGTGCACGGCCTGCCAGACCGGTCCGGGGCGCCCCGTGCCCACGGTGCGATCATCCAGCCGCGTAACCGGCAGGATCTCGCGGGTCGAGCTGGTGAGCCAGATCTCCCCGGCCCGGGGCAGCTCGTCGGCGCTGACCCCGCGCTCCTCCACCGGGTAGCCCAGCTCGCGCGCCAGGTCGAGCACCCGCGAGCGGGTGACACCCGGCAGTACCGATGCATCCAGCGGCGGGGTGATCACCCGCCCGTCCAGGACCACGATGACATTGCTTGCCGCGCCTTCGGTCAACTGCCCGTCCCGAAACAACACGGCCTCGACGGCACCCCGCTCGGTGGCCTCCTGGCGGTTCAGCACATTGGCCAGCAGGGTGGTGGCCTTGATATCGCAGTGGCCCCAGCGGCGGTCCTCGGCCGTCACAGCGGCCACGCCGTCCACGCGGATGGTCTCCGGGAGGGGCCGGATCGGGCTGACCATCGCCAGGACGGTGGGTTGCGCATCCACCGGGAAGGCATGGTCGCGCGGGGCTACGCCACGGGTCACCTGAAGGTAGACCCCGAGATCGGGCGTCACAGGGTCGGCATTGCGCGCCAGCAAGTCCGTCAGAAGCGCACGCCACCCCTCGCGGTCAAACGGGTTGCGGATGCGGATCGCCGCCAGGGATCGCGCCAGGCGCTCCAGGTGCTCGGAGAGCAGGAAGAATTCGCCGGAGTAGCTGGGGATCACCTCGTATACCGAGTCTCCGAACAGGAAGCCCCGGTCCAGCGGCGAGATCCGCACCTGGTCCAGCGGCAGGTAGTCCCCGTTGTAATAGGCAATGCTCACGGGCGAAACACGGCTCAGAATGGCCAGGCCGACTGAATGCCCAGGGCCGCGCCATCCCACAGGCGGCGGATCAGACCGCCCTGTTCCACCGGCTGCAACGCAACCAGCGGCTGGGTGCGGAGCACCTCGCCGTTCAGACGCACCACGACTTCGCCCACCGGATCGCCCGCGGCCAGCGGGGCCTCCAGCGGCTGGTTGACCTCCATCGAGGCGTCCAGATCGTCCTCGCGCCCCGGCGGGACCATGACCCAGAAGTCCTCCGCCAGGCCCACGGCCACTTCGGTCTGCGCCCCGCGATAGACCCGCGGGGTCCCCAGTTCGTGCCCGCCCTCGAACAGCTTGCGGGTCGCGGTGAAGCGCATCCCCCAGTTCACCAGCGCCTGGGACTCGTTGGCGCGGCGAGTACCGCCCTGCTGATGATCCGACGCCTCGATCCCCATGACCACGGCCACCAACCGGCGGTCGTTACGCTTGGCGGACGAAACCAGGTTGTAGCCCGCGTTCGAGGTCCAGCCGGTCTTCAGGCCGTCGAATCCGGCATCGCGCCACAGCAGCATATTGCGGTTGCTCTGCGAGATGTCGTTGTACTCGAAGGAACGTTCGCTGTAGTAGCCGTAGAGATCCGGGAAGTCGCGGATCAGCGCCCGGGCGAGCAATGCCATGTCCTGGGCGGTGGTGTACTGCGACTCGTCGGAGGGCAGTCCGTGCGGGTTGGCGAAGTAGGACTGGCGCATCCCCAGCTCGCGCGCCTGGGCGTTCATCATGTCGACAAACGCCCCCTCCGAACCGGCAACATGCTCGGCCAGCGCGGTGGAGGCATCGTTGCCGGACTGGATGATCATCCCGCGCAGCAGATCCTCGACCACAACCTCCTCGCCGACCTCGATGAACATGCGCGATGCCCCGCGCATACCGGTCCGCCAGGCACGCTCGCTGACCGTAACCTGGTCGTCCAGCGCCATGCGGCCATCGGTGATTTCGCCAAACACCACGTAGGCCGTCATCAGCTTGGTCAGGCTGGCCGGCTCGCGCTCCACCAGCGGATCGCGGCTGGCGAGCATCAGGCCGGAGTCGAAGTCCATCAGCGCATAGCTCGCCGCCGTCACGTCCGAGGGCGGCCGCGGGATGCCGCCGGGCACGTTCGCGCCCGACCCGGCCACGGGCAGCTCCGACTCCTGCGCCTGCGCTGGAACCAGCGCCAGCAGGAGCGCCAGGATGACCGGCAGGCAGGCCGCCAACAGCGGCAGAAACGGGGTGCGGACGGACGAATTCATGATTGCGAAGGGCCTCCTGAAGGACCGAAATACGATAGCAGAATTGGGGCCCGGTACGGGCCGGAAATACCGGGGACGAGGGCTTACGGCGCGTCGGTCACTACGCGGTAGTCCACGTGCGCCGCGCCCTGCAGGCGATCGGTAATCGTGCGGACCGCGTCGCCATCGGCCAGCGGGCCGATGCGCACGCGGTGCAGTTGCGCCCCGTTGTCCCGTTCGACGCTGGAGATCCGCACCGGCTCCAAGCCGAGCGCGCGCAGATCCTCGCGCACCTGCTCGGCCGAATGGCGCTCGGCGAACGCCCCGACCTGGACGAAACGCCCGGGCCCCGCCGCCTCGCCATTGGCGCCGGCCGCGGCCGGCGCTGCGTCCTGCGGTTCGGGCGCGATGTCCGGCTGAGCTGCGGCGGCCACCTCGAGCGGCTCGGGCTCCGGTGCCTCTGCCACCCGGGCCGGCGTCGTGTCGCCCGGCCCCACCGCCCGGATGCGCACGCGCGCGACCCCGGCATCGGTCATGTCGATGCGATGGGCGGCGGCGTAGGAGAGATCGATGATGCGTCCGTCCACGAACGGGCCGCGATCATTCACCCGTACGATCACCTGTTTGCCGTTTTCCAGGTTGGTGACCTCGACGAAGCTCGGCAGCGGCAGGGACTTGTGCGCCGCGGTCATCGCGTACATGTCGTAGGGCTCGCCGCTGGAAGTGCGCCGTCCGTGGAACTTGGTTCCATACCAGGACGCGTACCCCTCTTCCTCGAAGCCGTCACTGGTCTTGAGCGTGCGATAGCGCTGACCGAACACCTCGTACTCGGACGGATTGCCATAGCGGCTGGGCGGCTCGTCACGCGGCTCCGGTTCCGGAATCAGCGCCAGATCCTGCGGCACATCCGCAGGATCGGGGTAGCTGTCATACGCGGCATCGCCCAGCGGGCGGTCCGGGTCGGCCTTGTGGTCGGGGGTGGACGAACAGCCCGCCAGGACCAGCGCCAGCAAGACCGCCAGCGCGGCCCCGCCGGCGCCCGCGCGGCGCGGTTTACTCGGCCAGCGCCTCGGCCAGCTGGTGGACGGCCATCGCATACAGCGGGCTCCGGTTGTAGCGGGTAATCACGTAGAAGTTCGGATACCCGAGATAGTACTCGTAGCCATCCTCGCCCTCGAGGCGGATGAACGAGTACTGGCCGTCCTCGTCCACGGCCTCGTCGGGGTAGATCCCGTGTGCGGCCAGTTCTTCGAGGTCAAAGCGCGCCTGATAGTTGCGGCTGATCAGCGCCTCGTGGGCATCGCCCTCGACCCGGGCCCTGGCCACCACCGGCTCGCCGTGGTTCCAGTGGTGCGCGCGGAAATAGTTGGCCACCGACCCGATCGCATCCGGCCAGGAGTTCAGCAGGTCACGCTGGCCGGAGCCATCGAAATCCACCGCGTAGTGGCGATAGCTGGACGAGATGAACTGGCCACGCCCCATGGCCCCGGCGTAGGAGCCACGGGTCTCGCGCGGGTCGAGGCCCTCTTCATCCACCAGCGTCAGGAACTCGCCCAGCTCGCGGCGGAAGAAGTCGGACCGGGGCGGATAGTCGAAGCCCAGAGTCACCAGAGCATCGAACACGCGGAAACCACCGGTGTTGCGGCCGTAGTAGGTCTCGACCCCGATGATGGCGGCAATGATCTTCGGTTCGACGTCAAAGCGGTCCGCGGCGCGCTGGAGCCAGCGCTCATGCTCCTGCATGAACTCGCGCCCACGCTCGATGCGCTCATCGGTGATGAAAATCGGGCGGTAATCCTTCCACGGCCTTGCCTCGGCGGGGCTGGAGATCAGATCAAGGATGCGCTGTTGCGGATCGGCCGCCGCGAACATCGCCTCCAGGGCCTCGCGGTCACGGCCAGCCTCCACCTGCTCGTCGATGAAGGCCTGGACCTCGTCGCGCTCGAGATACGGCGGGTCACCGGCGCGGAATTCGCTCGCCGCTGCGGCCGGAAGGGAGGCAAACGCCAGGATCAGGGTCAGCCCGACCGGCATCAGGAGTGGGCGGGCAAGACGGGCCCACACGGGGCGCAGGGTCAGGGTCATCGATTCACCAGGCGTTTCTGGGAGGCTATGCTCATGAGAATACCGAAGGCGACCATCAGGGTCACCAGCGACGTTCCCCCGTAACTGACCAGGGGCAGCGGCACACCGACCACCGGCAACAGGCCGGTCACCATGCCGATATTGACCACCATATAGACCGCGAAGGTCAGGCTGATACTCCCGCCCAGCAGCCGGGCATAGCGGTCCTGCGCCAGCGCGGCGATCCACAGCCCGCGGGCGACAATCGCAAAATACAGCAGCAGCAAGAGCGCGACACCAATAAAGCCGAATTCCTCGGCGTAGACCGCAAAAATAAAGTCGGTGGAGCGCTCCGGAAGGAACTCCAGCTGCGACTGGGTCCCGTTGAGCCAGCCCTTGCCGTACAACCCCCCGGACCCGATCGCGATCTTCGACTGGATGATGTGATAGCCGGCCCCCAGCGGATCGGATTCCGGGTTGAACAGCGTGAGTACCCGCTGGCGCTGGTAATCCAGCATCTGCGACCACAGGATGGGCACGGCGGCCGCCACCACGACGCCCAGGCCGACGAACCAGCGCCAGCCCAGCCCCGCGAGAAACACCACCAGTGCGCCGGCGGCCGCCACCAGCATCGAGGTCCCCAGGTCCGGCTGCTGCATGATCAGATACACCGGCACCAGGATCAGCACGCCGGTCACGAGGAGATCGCGAAAACGCGGCCGCCCACTGCGCAGCGAGAGATACCAGGCCACCATCATCGGCACGGCAAGCTTCATGATCTCCGAGGGCTGGAAACGCATGAAACCGAGATCCAGCCAGCGCTGGGCCCCCTTGCCGACGTCCCCGACCCACATCACCGCCAACAACAGCAGGATGCCCGCCGCGAACAGCCACGGGGAGATCGCGCGCAGACCGTGCAGTGATACCTGCGCGACCAGCAGCATCGCGGCCACGCCCAGGCCGATGCGCATCAGTTGCCTCTCCACGGCCACCACGCTCTGCCCGGAGGCGCTGAACAGAACGGCCAGCCCGAGCAGCAGCAGGATCGACAGCAGGACCAGCAGCACACTGTCCAGGCGCAGGCTGCGCAGCACCCACTGGCTGACGGACATCTCACGGCCGGTTACGCTGATCATTCGTCCTCCGGCAGAGTCATGCCCGACCCTTCCAGCAGATAGGCGTCCATCACTTCGCGCGCCACCGGTGCGGCCACCCGGCCACCGGACCCTCCGTGTTCGACCAGGACCGCCACCGCGATCTGCGGATCCTCTGCCGGGGCATAGCCCACGAACAGGGCGTGGTCCCACAGACGCCGGGCCAGCTCCTCTTCGTCGTACTCTTCATCCTCGCCGAGGCTGAACACCTGCGAAGTGCCGGTCTTGCCGGCAATGGTGTAGGCCGGGCGGGTACTGCCCACGCTGCCCCAGGCGGTCCCGTGGCGGGCATGCACCGCCTCCACCAGCGAGCCGTGGATCGCATCCCAGTGCTGGTCGTCCACGACCACCGGCTCGCGCGTCACCGGTAGCGGATACTCCGGCTCCCCGGTCCCGTTGTCCATGGCGCGCAGCAGGTGCGGCTGATAGCGCACACCGCGCGTGGCCAGCGCCGCCGTAAAGTCGGCCATCTGCAGAGGCGTGGACAGCATGTACCCCTGGCCGATCGCGGTGATCAGGGTCTCGCCCGGAAACCATACCTCGTTGTGCGTGGCCCGCTTCCAGTCGCGGCTGGGCAGGATCCCCGCTCGCTCGCCGGTGGAATCGATCCCGGTGTGCTGCCCGATCCCGAAGGCGCCAAGAATGGGCACCATGCGATCGATGCCCATGGTGTGGGCCAGATCGTAGAAGTAGACATCCGAGGACACCGCGATCGCGCGCGACATATCCACCCGGCCATGGCCCTCGCGGCGCCAGTCTCGATAGCGCCGTTCATGCCCCGGCAGCTGGTAGTACCCGCGCGCGAACATCTCGCGTTCGGCGGTTGTAACATCTTCGTCCAGGGCCGCCAGCGCGACCAGTGGCTTGACCGTCGAACCCGGCGGGTACTGCCCGCTCAGGGCACGATTGAACAGCGGCCGGCGCTTGTCATCGCGCACCGCGGCGAAATCGGCCTGCGAGATTCCGTGGACAAAGGCCTCGGGATCAAAACCGGGGGCGCTGACCAGCGCCAGCACCTCGCCGTTATTCGGATCGATGGCCACGATCGCGCCATCCCGCCCGGCCAGCGCCCGGTAGGCCGCCTGCTGCAGGTTCACATCCAGGGTCAGGGTCAGGTCCGTGCCCGGCTGCGGCGGGGTCACCGACAGCTCGCGGATCACCCGCCCCTGGGCGTTCACCTCCACCTGGCGATAGCCTGGCCGGCCGTGCAGCAACTCCTCGTAGTAGCGTTCGACCCCGCTCTTGCCGATATGCGAGGTCCCGGCATAGGCCCGCCCGTCCACCCGGCGCAGATCCTGCTGGTTGATGCGCCCGACATAACCGACCGCGTGCGAGAATTCGGAACCCAGGGGATAGAAACGCAGCGGACGGGCCTCGATCTCGACCCCCGGCAACTCGTGGCGCGAGACCGCGATACGGGCCACAGTCTCGTCATCCAGCCCGGCCTTCAACAGCACCGGCTGGAACGGGCGCCGCTGCCGAACTCCGCGGTGGAAGCGCTCGATATCGGCCTCGCTCAGTTCCAGATAGCCGCGCAGGCGGCTCAGCAGGGAATCCAGATTACCGGCCTGCTCGACCGTGATCTCCAACTGGTAGGACGCCCGGTTGCCCGCCAGCAGGATGCCATTGCGGTCGCGAATCACGCCCCGGGTGGGAGCGATCGGCTCGACCCGTAACCGATTGTTCTCGGAGAGAGTGGTGAAATGCGAGTGCGCGCCGACTTGCAGCCCCGAGAGCCGCCAGCCCAGCGCCAGCAGGATGGCGGCCAGGATGACCAGTGCCAGCAGGATGCGCACGACAAAGCGCTCGCGGTCCTGCTGTTCCTCGCCGTAGGCATCGCGCTCGGCCATCTCAGCGGGTCACGGCGTCACGACCAGGTCCATGGCCCGCGCACGCAAACGCCGCACCGACCCTGCGGGACGGCGCGGCGCTGACCGACCGCTGCATGCAGCGGGGCGCGGCGTCAGATCTTGCTCTTCTGGTAACGCTTGTAGCTGGCAACAATCTCCGCCTTGGCTTCGTCGGCGCCAACCCAGCCTTCCACCTTGACCCACTTGCCCTTCTCCAGCTCCTTGTAGCGTTCGAAGAAGTGCTTGATCGAGTCCAGGAGCTCCTTCGGCACGTCGTCCGGGCTCTGGAACCGCGCGGACTGCGTGCACAGCTTGTCCACCGGCACCGCCAGGATCTTCGCGTCTACCCCGGCCTCGTCGGTCATCTTCAGCATGCCGATCGGGCGCGAGCGCACAACCGAGCCCGGCAGCAGCGGCACCGGGGTGATCACCAGCACGTCCACCGGGTCGTTGTCTTCCGACTCCGTGTTCGGGATGAATCCGTAGTTGCACGGATAGAACATCGCGACCGCCATAAAGCGATCAACCACCAGAGCCCCGCTGTCCTTGTCCATCTCGTACTTGACGGGCTGACCCTGGGTGGGGATCTCGATCACCACGTTGATGTCGTTGGGGAGATCCTTGCCGGCTTCGATCTGGTTGAGGTCCATGCTTGAGTAGTTTCCGATTGCTTTGAAGAGCGAGGGATTATACAGGGGAGACACCCCGCAAGGGCACCCATCAACAGTCGCATCAGGGAGACTCGAACGGCCGCGCGCGGTTGCGGCGCATCGGCCTCAGGCGGTATAAGACCGCGCTCGGGAAACGGTTTGCGGCCCGCCCTCGCCCCGGGCCGGCTGCCCGTTTCACCACCGCAATCAACGTGCCGTCCCGTTCCCGGCTAGTCCTGCAGTCCGGTACGGCACCCGGCAGGAGTCAGCTATGCGTATCGTCCTGATGGGCGCACCGGGGTCCGGCAAGGGCACCCAGGCCAAGAAGATGGTCGCCACCTTCGGCATCCCCCAGATCTCCACCGGCGACCTGCTGCGCGCCGCGGTCGCGGCCCGGACCGAACTCGGCAAGCAGGTCGAGAACGCGATGGAATCCGGCAATCTGGTCCCGGATGATCTGGTCCTGGGCCTGATCCGCGATCGCCTGCAGGAACCCGATGCGCAGAAGGGCTTCATCCTCGACGGCTTCCCGCGCAATGTCGCCCAGGCCGAGGCGCTGGACAGCATGCTGGCCGACATCGAGTCGCCGCTGGATCGCGCGATCCAGATCGACGTCCCGTTCGAGGAGCTCAAGCAGCGCCTGACCGGCCGCGTGTCCTGCGGGGACTGCGGCGCGGTCTTCAACACCCATACCTTCCCGCCACAGAAGGAAGGCGTGTGCGACCTGTGCGGCGGCGATCTGATCCACCGCGCGGACGACAACGAGGAAACCGTGGTCAATCGCCTCAAGGTCTACGAGGAGCAGACCCGGCCGCTGATCGAGTACTACGATCGCCACGGTCTGCTCAAGCACGTCAACGGCACCCGCGACATCGAGCTGATCTTCGACGAGATCCGCCAGCTGCTGTCCTGACGCCGGGATGAGCCGCCGGCCCGCCAACCCCCCGCCGCGCCATCGCCCGATCGCGCGGCCGGTCGCGTGCGGGATCGGCCTGGTGACCGCGGCGCTGCTCCCGCTCGCGCTGCCCGCGGAGGAGCGCCCCCCGGGATGCGAGTTCGCCCCGGGGGTCGAGTGGCCCGAGCTGCGCACCCTCGAGGGCGGCCTCACCGAGATCGACGCCGACCAGGTGCGCCGGGACGGCGAACGCATCTCGGCCTCGGGCAACGTCCAGCTGTTCGAAGGCGGACAGCGCCTGGACACCGAATTCCTCGAATACGACCGCGCCACCGGCACCGCCCGAACCGAAGGTGACACCCGCCTGTTCGACGGCGACCTGCTGCTGCACACCGAGGGCGGGGAATACCGCCTGGACGCGGAGACCGGCGAGTTCCGCAGGATCGACTTCCTGGTGCAGTCCATCCCGGCCCGGGGCAGTGCCGCCCTGGGCGTCCAGCACGCCCCGCACCGTCACGACTTCGAGGAGGCCGAATACACCACCTGCCCGGTCGGCAACGATTCCTGGTGGCTGCGCACCCGGGATCTGGAGCTCGATCGCGAGACCGGCGTGGGCGTGGCCCGCAATGCGACCATCCGTTTCAAGGGTGTACCCATCGCCTACACCCCGTATATCAACTTCCCGCTGGACGACCGCCGCAAGAGCGGCTTCCTGCTGCCCAGCGCGGGCACCGGCGGCCGCACCGGCTTCGATCTCGCGACGCCCTGGTACTGGAACATCGCGCCCAACTACGACGCGACCTTCACGCCTCGCATCATGGCCGATCGCGGAATCATGCTCGGCACCGAGTTTCGCTACCTCCAGCCCCGGCACAATGGTGTACTCGACGTGCGCTACCTGCCGGACGACCGCGAGACCGGCGAAGACCGCCACTTCGCCCAGTGGCGCCACCAGACCCGCATCACCTCCAATCTGAACCTGCGCGTCGACGCTGCGGATGTCTCCGACCGGGAATACTTCTTCGACTTCGGCAACTCGGACCGCTATGCGGGTTCGACGCCCTATCTGCGCCGATCCGCCGACCTGACCTGGAACCAGCCGGCCTATCGCCTGCGCACCCGCATCGAGGACTACCAGATCGTCGACCCCGAGCTGAGCGCCGCCGGCGAGCCCTACCAGCGGCTGCCGCAAATCACGCTGGAGGCCGGGGAATACCTGGGCCACGGCCTCTCCTGGGATCTGGATACCGAACTGGTGCGCTTCGAGCGCAGCGAGGACCAGTCCGGGCGCCCCGTGGGTACCCGCCTCGACCTGAATCCCGAGGTGCGCTGGCGCCATGACACCGGCGGCTTCTTCTTCGAACCCGCCACCGGTGTCCGCCATACCCGCTACGAACTGGACCGCCGCGACCAGACCAGCGGTCCGGAATCGATCAGCCGGACGGTACCACGCGCCTCGATCGACACCGGGCTGATCTTCGAGCGCTCGATCGCCAGCGGCCGCCGCCTGCAGACCCTGGAACCGCGCATCTTCTACGGCTACGTGCCCTACCGCGACCAGGACGACATCCCGATCTTCGACACCGGCGAGGCCGACTTCAGCTTCGACAACCTGTTCAGCCTGGACCGTTTCGTCGGCGCCGACCGCGTGGGCGATACCCATCAGGTGACCACCGCCCTGACCACCCGCATCCTCGACCAGCAGACCGGGCGCGAGCGCCTGAGCCTGTCCGCCGGTCAGATCCACTACCTCGAGGACCGCGAGGTCCGCCGCGGCACCGGACAGGACCCACTGACGGACTCGCGTTCGGACCTGGCCCTGGAAGGTCGCGTGCGCATCGGCGATGCCTGGAGCGGCCGCGGCTCCATCCTCTACAACGAGGACGCGCGCGAAACCACCCTGGCCGCGATCTCGGTCGGCTACCACCCCTCCGAGCGCGCGCGGATCAACGTCGGCTACCGCCAGCGCGAGGCCGGCGCCCGCTCCATCGACCAGACCGACGTCTCCGTGATGTGGCCGGTCACCGATCGCATCGACGCGATCGGCCGCTGGAACTACAGCCTGCAGGAAGAACGCGACCTCGAACTTCTGGCCGGGCTTCAGTATCGTAGTTGCTGCTATGGTATCCGTGTGGTGGCGCGCCGCGCGTACAGCTTCGACGAGACCTACGACAACTCGATCTACTTCCAACTCACGCTGGACGGCCTGGCAAGGTTCGATTCCGGCGTGGATTCGCTATTGCGCGAGGGTATTGCCGGATATGACGCACGTCCCTGAACAACGCCGCGGCGGGGTCCGCACCCTGCTGCCCCTGCTGGCCGTCCTGGTCTACGGCCTCGGCCTGCCGGCCATGGCCCAGACGCCCGGGTCGGCACCCGGCGGGCTCTCGCAGGGCGCGGTCGAGGCACCGGTCACGCCCGGGGCCGCCCGTGACGGCGGTACCCCGGCGGCGCCCATCACGCCCGAGGGCGACCGCTTCACCGACCGCATCCTGGCGGTGGTGGGCGACGACGTGATCACCCAGCGCGAGCTGGTGGAGCGCATGAACCTGGTCGCCCAGCAGATGATCGAGCGCGGCAACCGTCCGCCCGACCAGGACACCCTGGCGCGTCAGGTCATGGAGCGCCTGATCGTCGAGCGCGTGCAGCTGCAGGAGGCCGAGCGCGTCGGCATCAACATCGACGAGATGACCCTGAACCGCGCGATGGAGAACATCGCCCGCGAGAACCGCATGACCCTGCCGCAGCTGCGCCAGGCTCTGATGCAGGACGGCGTGGACTTCAACGCCTTTCGCGAGCAGATCCGCCACGAACTGACCGTCAACCAGCTGCAGCGCCGCCAGGTCGACCAGCGCGTCCGCGTCTCCGATCAGGAGATCGCCGACCTCATCGCCTCCGAGAGTGGCGCCATTGACCGCGGCGTGCGCTATCGCATCGCCCAGATCATGGTCGCCCTGCCCCAGGGCGCCGACGCCCGGCAGATCGCCGAGGCGCGCCAAAAGGCCGAGTCGCTGCGCGACCGCGTGCGCGGGGGCGAGGACTTCGCCACCGTCGCCATCAGCGAATCCGAAGGACCGCAGGCCCTGGACGGCGGCGATCTGGGCTGGCGCTCCGCCGGCGAGATCCCCACCGTGTTCGCCCGCGAGGCCGTGCTGATGCGCACCGGCGAGGTCAGCGATGTCCTGCGCTCCCCCAGCGGTTTCCACATCATGAAGCTGCTGGACCGCGAGGGCGGTGACCAGACCCGCGTGCAGCAGACCCGGGTACGCCACATCCTGATCAGCCCGGACCAGGTGCGCAGCGACGAGGACGCGCGCCGCCAGGCGCAGTCCCTGTATAACCGCATCCGCGAGGGCGCCAGCTTCGAGGACCTCGCCCGCGCCAACTCCGACGACCCCGGCTCGGCCGCCCAGGGCGGCACCCTCGGGTGGGTCAGCCCGGGCGAACTGGTTCCCGCCTTCGAGGAGGCCATGCAGGCGCTGGAACCGGGCGTGGTCAGCGAGCCGGTGGAGAGCCAGTTCGGCTGGCACATCATCGAGGTCCTGGAGCGCCGCGAGGTGGACACCTCGCGCGAACAGATCCGGGCCCGCGCCCGCGAGATCCTGCAGAACCGCAAGCGCGACGAAGAGCTCGAGCTGTGGCTGCGCCGCCTGCGGGACGAGGCCTATGTCGAATACCGGGTCGACGGCTTCGGCTCCTGATCCGCGCGGGGCCCACCCGGTCCCGCGCCTGGCCCTGACCGCCGGCGATCCCGCCGGGATCGGGCCCGATCTGCTGATCGCCATGGCGCGGCAGCGCGGCCAGGCGCAGCGCGTCGCCATCGCCGATCCTGGCGTGCTGGAGGCCCGTGCCCACCAGCTGGGCGAGTCCCTGCGCCTGGTGCCCTTCGACCCGCAACGCCCGCGCGAGCCCACCCCGCCCCACACCCTGGAGATCCTGCCGGTACCGGTGGCAGCCCCGGTGGTCGCCGGCACTCTGGACCCCTCCAACGCCGAACACGTGCTGGCCCTGCTCGCCACGGCCGCCGACGGCTGCCTGGACGGCACCTTCGAGGCCATGGTCACCGGCCCGGTCCACAAGGGCGTAATCAACCGCGCCGGTATCGCCTTCAGTGGTCACACCGAGTGGCTGGCCGAGCGCGCCGAGGCACCGACGCCGGTGATGATGCTGGCCACCGAGACGCTGCGAGTCGCGCTGGTGACCACCCATCTGCCCCTGCGCGCGGTCCCCGACGCCATCACGGCCGAACGCCTGGAGGCCGTGACCCGCGTGCTGCACCACGACCTGCGCCGTGACTTCGGCATCGACGAACCCGTGATCGCGGTCTGCGGCCTGAACCCGCACGCCGGCGAGGACGGCGTCCTCGGACGCGAGGAGATCGAGATCATCACCCCGACCCTGGATCGCCTGCGAGAGGCCGGCATGCATCTGCGCGGCCCACTCCCGGCCGACACCGCGTTCACCCCGCGCGCGCTCGAAGGCGTCGACGCGGTGCTGGCCATGTATCACGATCAGGGCCTGCCGGTCCTCAAGCACGCCGGCTTTGGCGGGGCCATCAACGTGACCCTGGGCCTGCCCTTCATCCGCACCTCGGTGGATCACGGCACCGCACTGGACCTGGCCGGCACCGGGCGCGCGGAGGTCGGCAGCTTCCAGGCCGCCGAACGCCTGGCGGAAACCCTCGCGGCCCGTGCCGCGGCCCGTGCCGCCGCCAGCAGGAGCATCTCGGGGACATGACCCGCCTCAAGACCTCGTCGCCGATCCGCAAGCGCTTCGGCCAGAACTTCCTGCACGATGCCGGCATCCTCGCGCGCATTGTCGCGGCGATCGACCCGCAGCCAGGAGACGCCGTACTCGAGATCGGGCCCGGCCGCGGCGCCTTGACCGCGGCGCTGCTGGAGCGCCTGGACCACCTCGTCGCCGTGGAGATCGACCGCGACCTGGCCGCCGGGCTGCGCGCCGGTTTCCCTCCGGAGCGCCTGGACCTGCACGTGGGCGACGCCCTGGACATGCGGCTGGCCGATCTCGGCCCCCTGCCCGAACGCGGCTGGCGCGTGGTCGGCAACCTGCCCTACAACATCTCCACCCCGCTGATGTTCCATCTCCTCGAACAGGTCGGCGCAATCCGCGACATGCACTTCCTGCTGCAGCGCGAGGTGGTGGAACGCATGACCGCCGCGCCCGGCAGCAAGCGCTACGGCCGCCTGACCGTCATGCTGGCCGCCCGGGCCTCGGCCACGGCCCTGTTCACGGTGCCGCCCGGGGCCTTTCACCCGCCGCCCAAGGTCTACTCCAGCGTGGTGCGCATCACGCCCCTGGCCGAGCCGCGGGTCGCACCGGCGCTGTACCCGACCTTCGCGCGGGTGGTGAACCAGGCCTTTTCCAGCCGCCGCAAGACGCTGCGCCGCGGGCTGTCCGGTCTGGCCACGATCGCGGACCTGGAGGCCGCCGGGCTGGACCCCGGGGAACGGCCGGAGAACGTCGACATCAGCGGGTTCGAGGCCCTGGCCCGGCAGATCCACGCAGGCGCGCACTGAGCCACCGGTCACCACGATCCGCTACCATGAACCTATGGATCTGATCGTTGCCGATGTCGGCGGAACCAACACCCGCGTCGCGCGCGCCCGCCGCGAGGCGGATGGCTGGTCCCTGCACGAGGCGCAACGCTACCCCAGCCGCGAGCATCCGGAACTGGCCAGCATCCTCGAGCACTGGCGCCACGAATACGCCACGGTGGATACGTTCGCCGCCGCCGGGCTCGCGGTGGCCGGCCCGGTCCATCAGGGCCGGGCACGCGTGACCAACCTGGACTGGCCCGCCCTGGAGGCCGCCAGCCTCGGCGAACGCCTGGGTATGCCGGTCACGCTCCTCAACGACTTCGCCGCCATCGGCGCGAGCCTCGACGCGCTGCAACCCGGCGACTGCGAGACCCTCCAGCACGCGACACCCGATCCGGCGGGCCTGCGCCTGGTCGCGGGGGCCGGTACCGGGCTGGGCACCTGTCTGGTGGGTCCGCCCGGCCGGCCCGCCATCTATCCCGGCGAGGGCGGACACGCGCGCTTCTCGCCCGCCGGGCCCGAAGAGGCCGCGCTGGGCGATTTCGTAACCCGCGAACTGGGCTACTGCACGCGCGAACACCTGCTGAGCGGGCGCGGGATCGCCCGCATCGGCCAGTTCGAGCTCGACCGGCAAGCGGATCCCGAGCTGGCGGAGGCCCTTGCCGCGCGGGACCCGGCAGCCGCTATCGGCGAATTGGCCCGGGCGGGCCACCCGGCCGCCGAGAACGTGATCGACCGCTTCGTCGGGCTGTATGCCGGACAGCTGGCCGACATGGCCCTGACCGCGCTCCCCACCGGCGGCATTTACCTGGCCGGCGGGATCGCGCCCCGCTGGGTCGACGCCTTCCGTGGCCCACGCTTTCGCTGTGCCTTCCGGAATCGCCCACCGATGACCCACTTGCTTGAGCAATTGCCCGTGGCCCTTATCATGCACCCCGAACCGGGCTTGCTGGGCGCCGCCGTCTGCGCCAGCCGGTCCGCGACCCCCTGATGCCGGGTCTCCCGCTCAAACCTGGAGCCACAACCGCATGAACCCGCCCCAAGAGCACGACGCCGAAGCCCATACCATCGAGATCGAGGTGTCCACCGCCTACGTGGAGGACCAGTCCGAGCCGGATGACGACCGCTACGTGTTCGCCTATCACGTGGTCATTCGCAACGCCGGCGCGCTGACCGTGCAACTGCTCAACCGCCACTGGATCATCCGCGACGGCCGCGACCAGACGCAGGAGGTCCGTGGCGAGGGGGTGGTCGGCGAACAGCCGAGCATCGCGCCCGGCGACAGCTTCGAATACACCAGCGGCACGGTCATCGAGACCCCGGTCGGCACCATGGAGGGCTCCTACGGCATGCGCGACGAACGCGGCAACACCTTCGACGCGCCGATCCCGCCGTTCACCCTCTCCGTCCCGCGCACCCTGCACTAGGCCGGGCGGAACGATGGCGCTGTACGCCGTTGGGGATCTCCAGGGCTGTCTGGACCCGCTGGATCGACTCCTGGAACAGGTGCGGTTCGATCCGGCGGAGGACCACCTGTGGCTGGTCGGCGACCTGGTTAACCGCGGCCCGGACTCGCTGGGCTGCCTGCGCCGGGTCATGGACCTGGGCGATGCTGCCACGACGGTCCTCGGCAACCACGACCTCCACCTGCTCGCCACCGCACAGGGCGTCCGCACGCCCGGTGGCAAGGACACCCTGCGCCCGGTGCTGGATGCCCCGGATGCCGCGGACCTGCTCGACTGGCTGGCCCAGCGCCCGTTGCTGCACCGCGACACCGCCAGCGGCTGGACCCTGGTGCATGCCGGACTCCCGCCCGCCTGGGACCCGGACACGGCCGCGCGCGAGACCCGGCGCGTGGAGGCCGAGCTGCGCGACCCGGCACGACGCCACGCACTGTTCGAGGTCATGTACGGCGACGAACCCAGCCACTGGAGCCCGGATCTCGACGGATACGAGCGCCTGCGCTACACCATCAATGCCTGTACCCGCATGCGCTATCTCACCGCGGACGGCGACCTGGAGTTCGCCGGCAATGGCCCGCCCGAGGAAGCGCCCTCTGATCTCCGGCCCTGGTTCCGGATGCCGGAACGAGCCGCCGCCGGGCACCCGATCGTGTTCGGACACTGGGCCGCGCTGGGCCACCGGGTGGGAGCGGACTGGCTGGCGCTGGACAGTGGCTGCGTCTGGGGCAACTGCATGACGCTTGCCCGCCTCGATCACACCGACGGCGACCCGGCCCGCGTCACCACCTGGCAGACGCCCTGCCCCGCCTGACCCACCCGCTACCGCACACCGCCTTCCAGGCACTCGCCGCTGTCATCCAGCCGCCTGCCTTGTTGTGGCTGGTCCTGGTTCGTCCTCTGGTGTTTACGGTGCCGTCGGTCCGCAACCTGCCGATTTTTGGCTAGGCCTGGTTCGTCCTCTGGTGTTTACGGTGGCTTCGGTCCGCCGCCTGCCGTGCGCTGACTCGCCAGCGCGCCGCG
>NZ_KB905033.1 GCF_000377405.1 Thioalkalivibrio sp. ALE31
CGCGGCAGTCGGGCGTGTTTCTTGGTGACTTCTTTGCACGAGCAAAGAAGTCACTCGGGGCGCGCTGGCGAGTCAGCGCACGGCAGGTTGCGGACCGGAGGCACCGTAAACACGAGCGCCGAACCATGGCCAGCCTCAACAGGGCTGGGGGCTGGCCATCAGGGTTCGGCGCGCGGCGCGGTGGAGGCGCGGGCCCCGCGGCGCTCGCCGTCGACATCGTCGATCTCGTCGTCCAGCTCGTGCAGGCGGCGCGTGGTCGCCAGCGGCGAGGTGGTGCCGCGCGCGACCAGGCTGTAGGCCGCCGGGATCACGAACAGCGTAAACAGCGTCGCGAACAGCACACCGGAGAACACCGCCACCCCGATCACGAAGCGCGTCTCCTCGCCCGGCCCGGAGGCCAGGATCAGCGGAATGGAGCCCGCAACCGTGGTCAGCGCCGTCATCAGCACCGGCCGCAGCCGCATGCGCGCGGCCTCGATGATCGCGGCGTCGAAATCACGCCCGCGGTCGCGCAACTGGTTGGCGAATTCGACGATCAGGATGCCGTTCTTCGCCGCCAGGCCGATCAGCATGACCATGCCGATCTGACTGTAGATATTGAGCGTCTGGCCGGTAACGGTCAGGCCGATCAGGGCACCCACCACCGCCAGCGGCACGGTCAGCATGATCACGAATGGGTGCACGAAACTCTCGAACTGCGCCGCCAGCACGAGGAAGACCACCAGCAGGGCCAACGCGAACACAAACAGGATCGCCTCCGAGCCGGTGCGCAGGTCCAGCGATTCGCCCTTGTAGTCGATGCCCGCCTCGGCCGGCAGGAGCTCGGCAGCCTTGGCATCCAGCGCGTCCAGGGCCTCGCCCAGGGTCATGCCGTCGCGCAGCCCGGCGGTCAGGGTGACCGCGCGCGAGCGATTGTAGCGTTCCAGCGAGGACGGACCGGCCTGTTCCTCGTAGGTGACCAGGCTGGACAGCGGCACCATGGCACCGGAACTGGAGCGCACGTAGAGGTTGTCGATATCGCCCGGCGTGCGGCGCTGATCGGCCAGACCCTCGATGATCACGTCGTACTCCTCGCCGCGATCGACGAAGGTGGTCACGTCGCGCCCGCCGAGGACGATGTCCAGCGTGCGGCCGACATCGCGCATGGACACGCCCAGGTCGCCCGCCCGGTCGCGATCCAGGCGCACGTTCAGCTGCGGCTGGGTCGGCTCGTAGTCGAGATCCACCCGGGTCAGGCCGTCGATCCCCTCGGCGGCTTCGCGCATGGTCTCGCCCCACGCCTCCAGGGTGTCGTAGTCCGGCCCCGTGATCACGAACTGCACGGGCGGTCCGATCCGGCCGCGCGAAAGCCCCTGGCGCATGACCACGCGCGCCTCCACCCCGGGCATCTCGTTGATGATGCCGCGGATCTCGTCGATCACCTCCTGACCGGACACGTCGCGGTCGTCCCAGTGCTCCAGGATCGCGATCACAAAGCCATTATTCATCAGCTCGGAGCCGCCGAAGCCACGTGGCGTACGCACCAGGGCACGGCGGATCGGTCCATCCTCGATCAGCGGCTGGATCCGGGCCTCGACCTCGGCCATCTGGCGGCTCATGTATTCGAAGTTGGCGCCTTCCGGACCGTCCACCAGCACGAAGAAGGACCCGCGGTCTTCCTGCGGGGCGAACTCCTCGGGCAGCGCGTCGAACAGATACCAGGCGCCAGCCAGCACCGCCGCGAGAAGGGGCACCACCAGCCACGAACCCTTGAGCCCGGTCGCCAACACGCGGCCGTAACCGGCCTCCAGCGCGGCAAAGCCGCGGCCGATGTAGTGGGCGGCACCGGTCTCGTCATCGCCCTTGTGCATCAGGCGCCCGGAGAGCACCGGTGCCAGGGTCAGCGCCACGATGCTGGAGAAGAAGACCGCGATGGCCATGGCGATCGCGAACTCGGTGAACAGCTGGCCCACCGTGCCGTCAAGGAAGGCCAGGGGCACGAACACCGCGATCAGCACCGAGGTGGTCGCCACGATCGCGAACCCGACCTGGCCCGCACCGCGGTAGGCCGCCAGCAGCCCCGGTTCGCCCCGTTCGATGCGCCGGTGGATGTTCTCCAGCATTACAATCGCGTCGTCCACCACCAGCCCGACCGCCAGCACCAGGGCCAGCAGGGTCAGCAGGTTGACCGAAAACCCGAACAGGCTGATACCGATGAACGCGGCCGTAATCGCGACCGGCACGGTGACCGCCGGGATCAGGGTCGCCCGCCAGCTGCCCAGGAACAGGTAGATCACGAACACCACAGCGGCAGTGGCGACCGCCAGGGTGATGTAGACCTCGCGGATCGCCCCCTCGATGAAGACCGACTCGTCGTAGGTGGTGACCAGCGAGGTGCCCTCCGGCAGGGAGTCCTGCAGGCGGTCCGCCATCGCCTTCACGCCATTGGCGACCTCCAGCACATTGGCGTTGGACTGGCGGATGATACCGAGCCCGATCATGTCCTCGCCGTTGCCGCGGAACTCGCTGCGCTCGGTATCCGCGCCGATATTCACCTCGGCCACGTCGCCCAGGCGCACCAGTTGCCCGCCCTCCCCGCGCTTGAGCACCAGGCCGGCAAAGTCCTCGGGGGTGCGGTACTGGCGTTCCACGCGCACGGTGAACTCGCGCTCCAGCGAATCGAGACGCCCCGCCGGCAGTTCCACGTTTTCCTGCTGCAGGGCATCGGCGATGTCGGTGACGGTCAGCTCGCGCGCGGCCAGGGCCTCGCGATCCACCCAGATGCGCATCGCGTAGCTGCGCGCGCCGCCCCGGCGCACCAGCCCGACGCCGTCCACCACCGACAGGCGATCAATCAGGTTGCGCTCGGCATAGTCCGCCAGCTCCAGCGCATCCATGGTGGTGCTGGAGAGGTTCAGCCACAGGATCGGGTTGGCATCGGCGTCCGCCTTGGTCACCTCGGGCGGGTCGACCTCGTCGGGCAGGTCGCCCAGCACGCGACTAACCGCCTCGCGCACGTCGTTCGCGGCGGCGTCGATGTCGCGGCTGAGGTTGAATTCGATGGTGATACGCGAGCGGCCGTCCTCGCTGGAGGACTGGATAAACCGGATCCCCTCGATCCCGGCGATGCGGTCCTCGATCCGCTGTGTGACCTCGCGCTCGATGATCTCGCCGCTGGCCCCGGGGTAGATGGTGTCCACCGTGACCACCGGCGGGTCCACGTCCGGGTATTCGCGCAGTGGCAGGCTGTCGTAGGC
This sequence comes from Thioalkalivibrio sp. ALE31, assembly GCF_000377405.1. Taxonomy (GTDB): domain Bacteria; phylum Pseudomonadota; class Gammaproteobacteria; order Ectothiorhodospirales; family Ectothiorhodospiraceae; genus Thioalkalivibrio. The sequence goes on from NZ_KB905033.1 coordinate 3,237, forward strand.
GATCAGACCGAAGGTGATCAGCAGCAGATTGAAGACAATCGCCAGCACCGGCCGGCGATTGGCGACATCGGAGATGATCATGCCCCGTCCCCGGCCTCGCCGTTATCCGGCGCACGCGGCGGCAGCACGCGCACCTCGCGGCCGTCGCGCACCCGCGACACGCCCTCGGAGACGACGGTATCCCCCGGCTCCAGGCCCTCCAGCACTTCGGCATGCCCCGGATCGCGTCGCCCGATACGGACGCGCACCCGCTCGACCGTGTCGTCGTCACGCAGCCGGAACACGAAGTGCTGGTCGGCGACCTGGCGGATCGCGCCCTCCGGGACGGCCAGACGCTCGACCGGGTCCAGCGGCAGGCGCATATTCACCAGCATGCCGGGGCGCAGCAGCAGGTCGGGATTCTCGATCAGCGCACGCACGGTGAGGGTGCGGGTCGCCACGTCCAGACGGTTGCTGACAGCCGCGACCTGCCCCGCGAATTCGCCGTTCGCGCTGCGCCCCTGGACATCGAGGCCCAGGTGGATCGCCGAGGTGTGGCGCTCGGGTACCGCGAAGTCGACCTTCACCACCGAGACGTCATCGAGTTCAACGATCGCAGTCCCCGGACTGACCAGGGAACCGGGGCTGACCTGACGCAGGCCCAGACGGCCGGAGAACGGGGCCCGGATGACGCGGTTGGCCACACGCGCCTCCGCGGCCGCCAGGCGTGCTTCCGCCTCGTTCAGCCGCGAACGCTGCTGGTCCACCTGCTGCTGCGTGACCACGCCATCGGCCACGCGGTCGCGCACGCGCTCCAGCTCCCGCCGCGCCTCGTCCACTTGCACACGGATCTCGCGCAGGGCCGCGCGCTCCTCGTCGGCATCAAGACGGACCAGGACATCCCCGGCCTCCACCGTGTCGCCGTCGTCGAACAGGACCTCGACCACGCGCTCGGTGACGCTGGCGGTGACCACCACGGACTCGTTGGCCTGCACCGTACCCAGGGATTCGACAACGGTCTCGAAGGTGCGCGGGACGACCTCGCTAACGCGCACCGGCGTGCGGTCGTCGCGTTCGGCGGCAGGCGCGTCGCTGGCCACGTCATCCCCCGCTTCCGGGCCAAACGCGTACCAGGCAGCAGCGACGACCGCCACCACCAGGACCAGTCCCAGAAACCCGCCAATCGCCTTCACTTGTCGATGCCCCTACATGAATGCGGCCCGGTCAGGGGACAGTGCGGTGCCCCCTGACCGGGCCAGGGTTGTACGTTCCGTTAGACGCGCTGAATACAGCAGTCCTGGCTTTTTCAGCGACTGCACGGAATCGCTGATAAATCAGTGTTTCCCTAGTGTAACGACCGTCACGTTTCACCGGCGTTCCGCAGCGCGGCCGGGAGATCGCCCAGGGGACGGCCGTGCGGCCGGGTGTAGTCGATCACCGGGCCCTTCGGCACGATGCCGCTGGGGTTCAGCATCGGGTGGCTGCCGTAGTAGTGCGCCTTGATGTGATCCATGCGCACGGTCTCGGCCACGCCGGGGCGCTGGTAGAGCATGCGCAGGTAGGCCGACAGCGCCGGGAAGTCGATGATGCGCTGTCTATTGCACTTGAAATGGCTGTAGTAGACCGGGTCGAAGCGCACCAGCGTGGTAAACAGCCGCCAGTCGGCCTCGGTGATCCGGTCGCCCACCAGGAACGGCTGGCGTGCCAGGCGCTCCTCCAGCCAGTCGAGGGTCTCGAAGAGACGGTCCCAGGCGGCATCGTAGGCCTTCTGGGAGGTTGCGAAACCCGAGCGGTAGACGCCGTTGTTCACATTCTCGTAGACGCGCTCGTTGACCGCGTGGATCTCCTCGCGCAGGTCCTCCGGGTAGAAATCCAGCGTATTGCCGGTGATGCCGTCGAGGGCGCTGTTGAACATGCGCACCAGGTCTTCCGACTCGTTGTTCACGATCCGGTCGGTCTTGGTGTCGAACAGCACCGGCACGGTTACGATACCCGTGTATTTCGGATCGGTGCGGGTGTAGAGCTCGTGCATGTAGCGTGAGCCGTGCACCCGGTCACCGGTGCAGCCGTCGCAGTCATCGAAGGACCAGCCGGCATCGCCCATGTAGTGGTGCACGACCGACAACCCGATGTGCGACTCCAGGCCCTTGAGCTTGCGCAGGATCAGCGCGCGATGCGCCCAGGGGCAGGCATAGGAGACGTACAGGTGATAACGCCCGGACTCGGCCGGGTAGCCGCCCTCGCCCAGGGGACCCGCGGAGCCGTCGGCGGTCACGTAGTTGCGGTACTGCTGGTCCTGGCGCACGAACTCGCCGTTCTCGTCGGACTCCTCTTCCAGCCAGCCTTCGCGCAGTTCGCCGTTGATCAGGAGACTCATGGGGTTCCCTCTGCAGCGGTCCAGCCGCCACGGTTACGGATGATAGGGTCGATTATCCTGTCGATAAAATCGAAAATAAATCGCGTTATTTCCGCCCGATAGTTCGAAAATACCGAATCGACTGGGGGAGGGATCGCGAGGCTCAGGAGGCGCGCAGCGTGCCGTCGAAGTAGCGGGCAAGGAAGGTATCGAAGTCCAGGGTATCGGCCGCCTCGATCGCGGCCTGCTCCGCCAGGCTCTGGCGCGCCAGGGCCTCCAGCGTCTCGGCGCGCGGCAGCGGGCCGTTGAAGCGAAACGCCTCGCGGTGCTGCGCGGACAGGCGGCTGGCGTAGCGGTAGAAGCCCTCCTCGCGCGCCATCATGTCCTCCAGCATGCGCGCCGAGGGCGTGAGGTCGGCCTGCTCGACCTTGCCCCACTGCTCGCTTAGCGCTCTACGGTAGGGGTCGCCCGGCAGTTCCTGGTCGAGGATCGCGGCGACCGGGCGCATCAGGGCCAGCAGTTCGCGCGCCCAGTCCTGCAGCCGTACAGACTCGTCCTGCCGGCGCAGCTCGAGGCCGGGGCGGCGGCCGTAATGCGCCACATCGAGCAGGTTGCGGTCGATCGCGTCGAGTTCGCCGTCCGCCAGCAAAGGACTGGGCTGCAGCAGGCAGGTCAGGGCAAACACCTCGAGAAAGCGCAGCTGGGTCTCGTCCACCCCCAGCGGGTGCTGCGCGTTGATGTCCACCGAGCGCAGCTCGACGTACTCGATCCCGCGTGCCTCCAGCGCATCGGTGGGCTTCTCGAAGCGCTCCAGCGGCTGCTTCGGGCGCACGGTGGAGTAGTACTCGTTCTCGATCTGCAGGATGTTGGCGTTCAGCTGGCGGTATTCGCCGTCGACCTTCACGCCGATGCGCTCCCACTCGGGGCTGAGCGTATTGATCGCGCAGCGCAGCGAGTCGACGTAGCCGCCCAGCGAGTTGTAGTCCGCCTTGATGCCGGTGTCCGCCTCCTTGCGGTTGGTGTAGCCGATGTCACCCATGCGCAGGCTGGTGGCATGCGGGAGGTAAGAGGTGTCGTCGTCAAAGTCCTCCAGCACCGCGCCGTGGCCCTCGAGGAAGGAATTGCACACGGCCGGCGAGGCCCCGAACAGATACGGCACCAGCCAGCCGAAGCGCAGCAGGTTGCGGATCATGCCCATCATGCGCTCGTCGCGGAACGCGCGGTCATCCTGCTCGCCCAGCACCTGCGCCAGCGCCGGCCAGAACTCGGGGCGCGGGGAATAGTTGAAGTGCACCCCGGCGATCACCTGCATCTTGCGTCCGTAGCGGTGCCCCAGCCCGACGCGATAGACGGTCTTCATGCGCCCGGCGTTGGACGTGCCGTACTGCGCGACCGGGATCGCGTTGTCATCGGCGGTCACGCAGGGCATGGAGGTCGACCACAGGGTCTCGTCGCCGACATTGGCCGCGGCGAAGGCCTGCAGGTCATGCAGGAAGCCCAGCGTCTCGCGCACATCGTCAAACGGCGGGGTCACCAGCTCCAGCAGGGCCTCGGAGTAGTCGGTCGTGATATTCGGGTGGGTCAGCGCCGAACCCAGCGCCGCCGGGTGCGGGGTCAGGGCTGGCGACCCTTGCGGGCCGACGCGCAGGGTCTCCTTCTCCAGGCCAATGCGCCCGTGCAGGCCGGTGCCCGCCAGGCGCTCCGCCAGCTGCGCGACCAGTCCCTGCAGATTGCGTTCGTCGGTTCCCACGGGCGTGCTGTCCTGCTCCAATCAAACCCGGCGAACATACCCGAATGCGCCTGCGGGGTCACATGCACCGTCGACCGGCACCCGAAAACCGCGCAACGCCGATCAGGAGACGGCTCCCACGCAAGGCGCGGATGACCTTGCCCTGCCGGTCCTATTAAATTAGGTTTTTCTTATACACAAGACATCGGGCGCCGCATGGAACCGGACACACAACGCCGCAGCTGGGACGAGATCCTGGTAGACGCCCTGCGCGCCCCTGCCACCGGGCTGTTCGTGCTCGGACTCGCGATGGGTGCGGGGCTGATGCACTGGGGCGTGGAGCGCCCCCCGACCGAGGGCGCGTTGATGGTCACGCTGCACAATGACAGCGACACGACCATCCGCGCGGTGCACTTCGATTTCGGGCACGACCTGTCCGAATCCAGCATTCGCGAGGGCGAGATCGCGCCCGGAGAGCGCCGGCGCGTAGCGCTCAACCACGTGCCGGGCGCCGGTTTCAATGTGGAAATCCGCTACGCCGACGGCCACGTCCAGGCGTTCTGTGCCAATCGCGGCGTGGACGGCTGGGCCCAGGAGGTTCGCGTCTACCGCTGAATCTGGCAGGCGGCACCGGCATGGCCTATACAGGACATGCGGGGTGAGAAAATGCCGCAACCATGGCCGAACATGCTGGAGCACTACACCCGTGGGAACGGGGGTCCGCACCTGCGCGAGACCCGCGCGGCCGCCTCGCCAGCGGTCGCCATGCTGGAGACCCTTCAGCCACCAGGCCTGTTCCACACCCCGGCCTCCGATGACCTGGTCCTGAGCCAGTCGTCCGGGGCCCCATTCCGCTACGTCTGCGATCTCGGCGCCGGGCGCTTCTCGGGGCACACCCGCACCCGCGATTTCGTGGCCGTGGCCCCGGGGGCCACGCCCTGGTGCCGTGTCACGGACGCGGCGAGGGTACGGTTTATCGCCATCCCCGCCGACCTGGCCCGCCGTTGCCTGGACCGGCCCGCCGACGACCCGCTGGATTTCGGCCCCGTTCACAACCGCCACCACAGCGACCCGCTGATCGCCCAGGGCCTGGAGTGTCTGTGGCAGGAAATGGGTCGCGAGGACCCCGCCGCACACGTGTTCGTGGACAGCATGATGGCCGCACTGGTGGTGCGCCTGGCCCGCCTGACCAGCCAGGCCGCCCCGGCCGACCGCTGCCGGGGCGGCCTCGCACCGCACCGCTCGGCACAGGTCATCGACTACATGCAGACTCACCTCGACCAGCCGATCCGTCTCGCCGAACTCGCCGCGCTGTGCGACCTCTCCCCCTGGCACTTCGCCCGCGCCTTCCGCGAGACCCACGGCCAGCCGCCCCACCGCTACCTGACCCAGCTGCGTCTGGAGCGGGCGCGCGCCTTGCTGACCGAGTCGCACGCGAGCATCGGCGAAATCGCGACGGCCACCGGCTACACCCCGCAACAACTGGCCCGCCACTTCCGGCAGGCCTTCGGCATGGCACCCGGCGCCTACCGTGATCAGTACGGGGAGCCGCCAATCACCCGCGCGGACGACCCCGACACACCCTGACGCACAACCGCAAGATTCGCCCCCGCACCGCAAGCCCGTGACCGCAGGGGATAACCGCACGGCCTAGGCTCCCGGTAAAGCCGCCCCCCGGCGCCATCGCGGAGGTCACCCGCATGCCGTCTGCCCCGGAATACCATGGGTCACCGAAGGCCGTGGAGGCCTTCACCAGTCACCTGGTTGATGTCCTCAACCACGGTGCGCTGTGCCTGATGCTCTCGATCGGGCACCGGACCGGACTGTTCGATGCCCTGCGCGGGCGCCCCCCGTCGACCTCCGAGGCGATCGCCGCGGCCGCCGGCCTGAACGAACGCTATGTCCGCGAATGGCTCGGCGCGATGGCCACGGCGGGGATCGTCACGGTGGAACCCACCGGGCCACGTTTTGCCCTGCCGCCGGCGCATGCCACGTGCCTCACCCGCGCCACCGCGGCCGACAACCTGGCGGTGTTCGCCCAGTACATCGCAGTGCTGGGCGCCGTGGAGGATGCGATTGCCACCGCGTTCCAGACCGGTGACGGCGTGCCCTACGAACGCTACACACGTTTCCACGAAGTCATGGCCGAGGACAGCGGCCAGTCCGTCCTGTCCTCGCTGGAGAGCGCCATCCTGCCGCTGGTGCCGGGCCTGACCGATCATCTCGAGCGCGGCATCCGCGTGCTGGATGTCGGCTGCGGCAGCGGGCGCATCATCAACCACCTGGCGGGGCGCTACCCTCGCAGCGAATTCACCGGACTGGATCTCTCGCCACAGGCCATCGCGCGCGGGCGCGCCGAGGCAAAAGCGGAGGGGCTAGACAACGTCGTGTTCATCGAGGCCGACGCCGCCGAGATGGGGCACCGTCTCGAGGCCCGGAGCTTCGAACTGATCACCACCTTCGACGCCATCCACGACCAGGCCGATCCCCAGGGGGTCCTGCGCGGCATCCATCGCGCGCTGGTACCCGAAGGGATCTACCTGATGCAGGACATCCGCGGCTCCGGGGAGATCCCCGGCGACCTCGACCACCCGCTCGGGCCCTTCCTCTACACGGTCTCCTGCATGCACTGCATGCCGGTATCGCTCGCCCGGGACGGCCCCGGCCTGGGTGCGATGTGGGGCGAACCCCGCGCCCGCGAATACCTCGAGCGCGCGGGATTCCACGACATCCGCGTCCACCAACTGGCGCACGACCCCCAGAACAACTGGTACGTGGCCACCCGATAACAACCCAAGGAGGCATTGCCATGAGCGCACAACACCCGATCACGACCCTGGCACTGGCCATCACCGCCGCCCTTGCGCTGGGCCTGGCCGCCCCGTTGGCGGCGTCCGAGCCCGACGATCACTTCATCATCCGCGACTGCGAACAGTCCCGCGAGGACCTGGCCCGGGCCATTCGCGAGTATGCGGAGAACGAGGAGGAGTGGATCTTCCTGGCCGAGTTCGGCCTGGCCGGTGGCGACATCACCGCCCTGAAGGTCTGCTACCTGCCGCTGGGGCCGGACATCCTTGATGCCGGCCTGCACGTCGGCGCGATGATGCCCTGCGGCCACATCGGCCTGTACGAGGAGGACGGCAACACCAGGCTGTCGATGTTGCACCCGAAGTTCATGACCACCCTGCAGCCGCACCCGAGCCTGGAGCGCGCGGCGAAGAACGCCGAACCGGCCTTCGAGGCGCTGCTGGATCATGTCCTCGGCGGACCGTAGGCGGCCCGGCCCCAATGGATCGCTTGCCCGTGAGACCATGATCCGCGTCCTGGCCCTGCTGGCGCTGGCCACGCCCATGGCGTCGGCCAGCGCCACGGAAACCCTGCAGGCTCGCACGGACGCCACCAGCGGCCTGATCACCTGGACGTGGCAGGGCGATGGCGTCTCGCTGGAGCTTGCGCAGCTGCTGCCCGATCAGACCCGCGCGTTCTTCCTGGGACGCGGCTTCGAGACCGAACATGCCGATCTCATTGCGGCGCACTGCGTCTTCCAGGCGATCCTGCGCAACAACCGCCCACACACCCCCATCGAGGTCAATCTCCACGACTGGAGCAGCCAGGGGCCGGAGGGGCTCATCCGCCCGCGCCCGAACCGGGACTGGGAGGCAACCTGGGCCCGACGGCAGGCCCCCGAAGCCGCCCGCATCGCCTTTCGCTGGGCCCTGTTCCCCGGCGAACACCGTTTCGAACCCGGCGACTGGCTGATGGGCATGATCCTGTTCGACCATCCGCCGGGCACGCCCTTTGATCTGACCCTGCGCTGGCGCGCGGCCGGGGAGCTCCACGAGGCGCGGCTGCCCGACCTGCGCTGCGCCGGCGAGGCGGGAGGATGATCGCCATGCCAAAGCTCGCGACCCTCCTGATCCTGTTGATTCTGGCCGCCATGACCGCCCCGGCCGCGACCGAGTCCCTCACCGCGATCGAGCCACGCCCGGACGCTCCTCCCCTGACACTGGAGGACCTCGACGGTCATGAACACGACCTGCGCGACTACCGCGGCCGCGTCGTGGTCGTGAACTTCTGGGCGACCTGGTGTCCGCCGTGTCGGGACGAGCTGCCCTCCCTGCAGCGGCTATGGGAGGGACTGGGCCCCGACGGGCTGGTGGTACTCGGGGTAAACGTCGGCGAGGACGCCGATCGCATCTTTTTCTTCACCGCCGACTACCCGGTGGATTTTCCCCTGCTGCTGGACCGCGCGGCCAGCGCGATCGATACCTGGCCGGTGCGCGGCATCCCCACCACCTTCGTGATCGACCCCGAGGGCCGCATCGCCTATCGCGCCATCGGCGCGCGCGAATTCGACCACCCCGGCATCACCGAACGCCTGCGCGAGCTGCAACAGGGGCGATCGTCCGAGCCCTCTACGACCGAATAAGGCGCATCGGGCGGGGGTACGTGACATTGCCCGAAACCCGAACCGGCGGTCTGCGCGCGCAACCTTTCCGTCGCAATGTCGTCATCACCTCGTCACACCCCCGGTCCACACTCCGGAACTTGAGTCTCGTCCCAAGGTGCAGCCGTGCACATTCTGATGCTGAGCGACGTGTACTTCCCCCGGATCAACGGGGTCTCCACCTCGCTGGCCAGTTTCCGCGCACAGCTCCGACAACTGGGCCATCGCGTCACGCTGGTGGTGCCGGCCTACCCCGGACTGGGCGCGCACCCCGGCCCCGACCCGCAGGACCCGGACCTGATCCGCATCCCGTCGCGCTACCTGGTAGTGGATCCGGAGGACCGCATCCTGAAGCCTCGCCTCATCCGCCGCTCCCTGCGGGAAGCCGGGATCGAGCGGGCCGACGTGGTCCATGTCCACACCCCCTTCGTGGCGCACTACGCCGGGCTCAAGCTGGCACGCGACTGGCAGGTCCCGGTCATCGAGACCTACCACACCTTCTTCGAAGAGTATCTGCAGCATTACCTGCCGTGGCTGCCCGCCAAATGGCTGCGGGGGCTGGCGCGGCGCATCTCGCGCGCGCAGTGCAACGCGGTCGACCGGGTGATCGCCCCGTCGACCGCCCTGCACCAGGCCCTGCTGGAGTACGGGATCAAGACGCCCATCGTGCGCCTGCCCACCGGGATCGACCCACAGGCCTGGACCGGAGGCGACGGCCACCTGTTCCGGGCGGAGCGGGGCATCGCACCCGGCCGCGAGATGCTGGTACATGTGTCGCGCATCGCCTTCGAAAAAAACATCGGCTTTCTGCTGCAGATGCTCCAGCACCTGCGCGAGCGTCGCCCCGGCGTCCTGCTGCTGATCGCGGGCGAGGGACCGGCCCGGGCTGCCCTGCAGCGCCAGGCCGCGCAGATGGGCCTGGAGGACAACCTGCACTGGTGCGGGTATCTGGACCGCGAGACATCGCTCGTCGACTGCTACCGCGCCGGGCATGCATTCGTGTTTGCCTCCGCAACCGAGACGCAGGGTCTGGTCCTGCTGGAGGCCATGGCCTGCGGGCTGCCCGTGGTCTCCACGGCGCGCCTGGGCACGCTCGACATCCTCACCGACGCATCCGGTGCCGAAGTCGCTCCCGAGGAGCCCGCGGTGTTTGCCGAGCGGGTCGCCCGCGTCCTCGATGATCCCGAACGCCAGCGCGCCATGCGCGCAGCCCACGCCGCATGGGCGCGGGAATGGAGCGAGCGGCGTATGGCCGAACAATTGCTGACCGTGTATCAGGATCTGCTGAGCCCGGCCGACGCGCTCGGCACCCCGCATACCGCGGCCGACCGTCCTCGCTGACGGCCCTTCCCACTCCAGCGGACCAAGCGACCATGGCCAACGGCGGCGCTACCGGCATCACCCGCATCCTGCGGGCCTTTGGGTACTCCTGGAAAGGCCTGCGCGCCACCTTTCGCCACGAGGAGGCCTTTCGTCAGGAACTGATCCTGGTGGTCATCCTGGCGCCACTCTCGCTGGTGGCTGGCAATACCGGAGTGGAACGCGCGTTGCTGCTCGGCAGCCTGTTCCTGATCCTGATCATCGAGGTACTGAACTCGGGCATCGAGGCCACCGTGGACCGCTTCGGGCCGGAACGTCACAAGCTGGCCGCGCGCGCCAAGGACATGGGATCGGCCGCCGTGCTGCTGGGCTTTGCCAACGCCACCCTGATCTGGCTGCTGGTCCTCTGGCCGTAGGCCCGCAACCCGCGCATCACGCAATCGTCACCACGGCGCCACGGCCGCGTCACGTGGATGCGCGACCCTCGGGAAAACCACGAGCAGGAGCTTCTCGATGGCCACCCTGGATTGCCGCACCCTGTTCCTGTCCGACCTGCATCTGGGCACCCGGGAGTGCCGCGCGGACTACCTGCTGGACCTGCTGCGCCAGGTCAATTGCGATCGCCTGGTACTGGTCGGCGACGTATTCGACATCTGGGCCATGCGCCGGCGCATCTTCTGGGACGCCACCCAGGCGGCGGTGGTCGAGCAGGTCCTGTCGCTCGCCCTGCACGGGGTCGAGGTCATCTACATCCCCGGCAACCACGACGAGCTGGTGCGCGGCTTTGTCGGTTCGGAGATCCGCGGCGTGCGCATCGAACGCGAACTGGTGCACTGGACCGCCGATGGCCGGCGCTTCCGCGTATCGCATGGCGACGAGTTCGACGGGGTCGTACGCCACAGCCGCCTGGTGCACGCTCTGGGCGATCTGGGCTACAACCTGCTGCTGCGCGGCAGCCGCCACCTGAACACCATCCGACGCCGCCTCGGGCATCCGTACTGGTCCCTGTCGGCCTGGCTCAAGACCCGCGTGAGCGGGGCGGCGCGGGAATACATCCAGCGTTTCGAGCATGCCGCCGTCACCGCCGCGCGCAAGGGCGGCTTCGATGGCTGCATCTGCGGCCATATCCACAAGCCGAATGTCCAGGCGTTCGGCGACATCCTCTACTGCAACGACGGTGACTGGGTCGAGCACTGCACGGCCCTGGTGGAAGATCGCTCGGGCCACCTCAGCCTGCTGCACTGGTCGGACCATGGCTCGGTGCAACAGGCCGAGTCCGGGGCAACCGCGACCGAGGCCTTCGATCTCGAGTCGATACTGACCCGGCGATAACCGCGCGCCAATCCTGTCACCCGGGCGTCATGGCGCTGTAGTACCGTGGTCACATGAACGAATCGCGATCGCGCCACTGGGCCGGGGCCGGCGCCGACCTGCTCCTGCTGCTGCAATCCATCCATGACACCGAGCAGGCCCGCCGCCTGGCGCGGGTGGCCGGCTGGGTCCTGGTCTTCGCCGGGGTCATCGTGGTGATGCTGGGCGTGCTGGTGCAGCACATGCCCACGATGCTCGAAGGCACACTCGTGGCATTGCTGGCGCTGGTCGGCGGCTGGCTGCGCAGCCGCCTCGCCGCCACCCTGCTGATGCTGCTGATGGCCCTGGGGCTGGCCACCGGCCTCGCACTGGGCGCCGCCACCGGCGGGCTCCTGCTGCAGGTCGCGCTGTTCGGCGTGGCCCTGCGCATGGTCGAGGGCTGCTTCCGCTTTCGCCACGCCGACGCTGGCAGCCCGGGCGACAACGCCCAGTAGGTTCCAAAGCGGGCCGGCGCTCACGGTGGAGACTTGAACCCGCCCGAGCGGGCGAACAGGATAAGCCCTTCTGTTCATCAAGGAAGTGCTCACGCGATGTCCATCGTCGCCCGCCTGCAAACCCGCCTGCGGCGCTTCATCTGGCCCGGCTGGGCCAACCGTGTCCTCGGGACCCTGTCGATCCCGGGGCTGATCCTGGCCACGCTGTTCTTTGCCGCATCGCTGACCCCCAGCCTGATCCCACGTACCGACGACGTGCAGGGCATCCTGTCCGGACTGTCGCTGGCGGCCGGCTACGGGCTGGGCGTGTTTTTCCACTGGCTGTGGTCTTATCTGGAACTGCCGGAGTTCGGCGAGCGCACGCACAACACCCTGGTCGTCATCGCCGGGGGCGGCGCGGTGCTGATCGTCCTGATCTCCCTGTGGCAGGCCACCGAATGGCAAAACAGCATCCGTGCCCTGATGGAGCAGGAACCGGTGGACGGCGGTTTCCCGATCCGGCTCGGGCTGATCGCGGCGGCGGTGTTTGCCGCCACCCTGGCGGTCGGACGGCTATTTCAGCTGCTGGTTCGGTTTCTCGCCCGCCATCTGCGCCGTTTCATCCCGCGCCGGCTGTCGAACGTGATCGGCGTGCTGGCCGCCGCCGGGGTGTTCTGGGCGGTCATTGACGGGGTGATCCTGGAATACGGCCTGCGCACCGCGGACCGCAGCTTCCAGCAGTTCGACGTGCGCGAATACCCCGGCGTGGAGCAGCCCCGCGCGACCTTCCGCACGGGGAGCCCGGCCTCGCTGGTCAGCTGGGAGCAAGGACTCGGGCGCCAGGGACAGCGCTTCGTCGGACAGGCACCGGATGCCAGCACGATCCGCGATTTCGCCACAGGCGAGGCCCTGGACCCGATCCGCGTCTACGTGGGGCTGAATGCCGCCGAGACCATCGAGGAACGGGCGCGTCTCGCCCTGCAGGAGATGTTGCGGGTCAATGCCTTCGACCGTTCGGTGCTGGTGCTGGCCACCCCCACCGGGCGCGGCTGGGTGGACAACCGCGCTATCCAGCCGGTCGAGTACCTGCACGGCGGCGATGTCGCGACCGTGGCCGTGCAGTACTCCTACCTGCCCAGCTGGCTGTCGCTGATGGCCGAGTCGCAGTACGGCCACGAGACGGCCCAGGCGGTGTTCGCGGAGATCTACGGCTACTGGAAACAACTCCCCGCGGACGCGCGTCCGGACCTGTACCTCTATGGCCTGAGTCTCGGGGCGCTGAACTCCGAGCGCGCCGCGGATCTGTACGACGTGATCGGCGATCCGTTCTCCGGCGCGCTGTGGGCCGGCCCGCCGTTTCGTAGCGAGACCTGGCGTGACATCACGCGCCAGCGCCAGCCGGACTCCCCGGCCTGGCTACCGCGTTTTCGCGACAGCTCGGTGGTGCGCTTCACCAACCAGGAGAACCACCTGGATATCCCCGGCGCCGAATGGGGCCCGATGCGCATCGTCTACCTGCAGTACGCCAGTGACCCGGTCACCTTCTTCGAGCCCCAGGCGCTGTACCGCAAGCCCGAGTGGATGCAGCACCCGCGCGGCCCGGACGTGTCAGCGGACCTGACGTGGTACCCGGTGGTCACCATGCTGCAACTGGCGGTAGACGTTACCATCGGCGATGCTGCCCCGCGCGGCTACGGCCATGTCTACGCCACCGAGCACTACATCGACGCCTGGCATGCGGTCACGGCCGCGGACTGGCCAGAGGAGCGCCTCGAGTGGCTCAAGCGCCACCTGGGCGACTGACCGGCCGTAGGGCTATCCCGCGGTTTCTCCCCCGAACAAACCGCGCTTGCGCAGGTGGCGTCCGGTGAGATTGACCATCGCCACCACAAAGCCGGCATATAACAACGCGACAACGCCCAGGACCGCGAGCATGAAACTGTCCAGTACTGTGCCGTCGGCCCACAGCACCAGGAAGGCCAGGGAAAGCTGCGTACCGAGGAGCACAGCGACCATGACGGCAATCACCCGCCACTTCTCGGCGCGCGACAGATAGCGGCCGTTCCTGCGTCCAAAGGCCTCGCAGGGCCACGCCACCGCCAGGCCCAGAATCCCCATTCCGATCGTTGTACCGAACTGCTCGAGATGGAAATGGGCGATTGCGAACATCGCGACGATCGTCAGCGAGAAATAGAGCAGTACGAAACGTAACAGCAGGTTCTTGATGGACAGAGGGTGTCAATTTTTCTGTGTAAGTGGGTTAGGTCGGCATCCGTTCGGGGAACAGGATGATGAACTGGTTGAGGGCCTGGCGCCAGTTGTGGAGGGGGCGGGTCCATTTCTTGGCGACGTTCCGCAAGGCGAGGTAGAGGATCTTGGTCACGGCGCTATTGTTGGGGAACGCCCCGCGGTTTTTGAGAACCCGGCGCAGCGAGTAGTTGAGCGACTCGATGGCGTTGGTGGTGTAGACCACCCGGCGGATCGGCGGCGGATAGTCGAAGAACCCCGACAGGCGGGGCCAGTCGGCGCGCCAGCTGGGGCTGATGGCGGGGTATTTGGCGTCCCAGGTGTCCGCAAAGCGGGTGAGCGCGGCCTCGGCCTCGGCGCGGGTGGCGGCGCCGTAGATGGCGCGCAGATCCCGGGCCACGGCCTTGCGCTCCTTCCAGGGCACGTACTTGAGGCTGCCGCGGACCTTGTGAACGATGCACAGTTGCACCTGGGTGTTCGGGAACACGCTCTCGATCGCCTCGGGCAGGCCCTTGAGGCCGTCCACGCAGGCGATGAAACAGTCCTGGACGCCGCGACTGTTGAGCTCGGTGAACACCGCGTGCCAGAACGAGGCACCCTCGGCCTG
>NZ_KB905034.1 GCF_000377405.1 Thioalkalivibrio sp. ALE31
ATCAGGAACGCGCCGTCCACGGCACGCTCGGGCTCCGGAATCCAGCTGTCCATCGCCTCCACCAGCTTGTAGATCGCCGGGGCGCCCACTTCGCTCTCGTCACCTTCCAGCGCCTTCAGCGCGGAACCGGTGATCACCGGGGTGTCGTCACCCGGGAAATCGTAGGAGGACAGCAGGTCGCGAACTTCCATCTCGACCAGCTCCAGCAGCTCCGGATCGTCGACCATGTCGGCCTTGTTCAGGAACACCACGATGTACGGCACACCGACCTGACGCGCCAGCAGGATGTGCTCGCGGGTCTGCGGCATCGGGCCATCGGCCGCCGACACCACCAGGATCGCGCCGTCCATCTGCGCCGCACCCGTGATCATGTTCTTCACATAGTCCGCGTGCCCGGGGCAGTCGACGTGCGCATAGTGGCGAATGTCGCTTTCGTATTCGACGTGCGCGGTCGCAATCGTGATCCCGCGCGCCTTCTCTTCCGGCGCATTGTCGATCTGGTCAAACGCACGGGCTTCGCTCCCGTACTTCTTGCCCAGCACCGCCGTCATCGCCGCCGTCAGCGTCGTTTTCCCATGGTCCACATGACCAATCGTCCCCACATTCACATGCGGCTTCTTACGCTCGAACTTTTCCTTGGACACAGCTCAAACCTCTTGCAGTTCTTTCAAATAACGCGAATTCGGTATCAGGACGCCTTGGCGGCAACCGCCTCGGCGATCTGGGCGGGGGCCTCGGCGTACTTCTCGAATTCCATCGAGTAGGTCGCGCGGCCCTGGCTCATCGAGCGCAGCTGGGTCGAGTAGCCGAACATCTCGGACAGCGGCACCTCGGCCTTCAGCAGCTTCTGGCCGGCCACGTCTTCCATGCCCTTCACCAGACCCCTGCGGCGATTAAGGTCGCCCATCACGTCGCCCATGTACTCCTCGGGCGTCTCGACCTCGACCTTCATCATCGGCTCGAGCAGCACGGCACCCGCCTTCAGGGCGCCTTCCTTGAAGGCCATCGAACCGGCCACCTTGAACGCCATCTCGTTGGAGTCGACGTCATGGTAGGAACCGTCGAACAGGGTGACCTTGACGTCCTCGACCGGATACCCGGCGAGCACACCGTTGGCCATCTGTTCTTCGATGCCCTTGGAGACGGCCGGGATGTAATCCTTCGGCACCACACCACCCACGATGGCGTTCTCGAACTTGTAGCCTTCGCCCGGCTCCAGCGGCTCGATGCGGATCCAGACGTGACCGTACTGTCCGCGACCACCGGACTGGCGCACGAACTTGCCTTCCTGTTCGACCGTCTTGCGGATGGTCTCGCGGTAGGCCACCTGGGGCTGACCCACGTTCGCCTCGACCTTGAATTCCCGCTTCATGCGGTCGACCAGCACCTCCAGGTGCAGCTCGCCCATGCCGGAGATGATGGTCTGCCCGGATTCCTCGTCGGTCCGCACGCGGAACGACGGATCTTCCTGCGCCAGCTTGTTCAGCGCGATACCCATCTTTTCCTGGTCGGTCTTGGTTTTCGGCTCGACCGCGATGGAGATCACCGGATCCGGGAACTCCATGCGCTCCAGTTCGACCGGGTCGTTCGGGTCGCACAGCGTGGTCCCGGTGTACAGGTCCTTCAAACCGACCACGGCGCCGATGTCACCCGCGCGCAGCTCCTTGATCTCCTCGCGGGAGTTCGAGTGCATCTGCAGGATGCGGCCGATGCGCTCGCGTCGATTGTTCTGCGTGTTCAGGACCGAGTCGCCGGCCGACAGCACGCCAGAGTAGACGCGCACGAAGGTCAGCGAGCCGACGTAGGGGTCGGTCATGATCTTGAACGCCAGCGCGGCGAACGGCTCGTCATCGGAGGCGTGCTTCTCGACCGGCTCCTCGGTGCCGGCCTTGACGCCCTTGATGGCCTTGACCTCTTCCGGCGACGGCAGGTACTCGACGACCGCGTCGAGCATCGCCTGCACACCCTTGTTCTTGAACGCGGAGCCGCACAGCATCGGCACGATCTCGAGCTCGATGGTGCGGTGGCGCAGCGCAGACTTGATCTCTTCCTCGCTGAGGGTGCCCTCGTTGAGGTACTTATCCATCAGCTCTTCGTTGGCCTCGGCGGCCGCCTCGAGCATGTTCTCGCGCCACTTCTCGGCGTCGGCCTTCAGCTCGTCCGGAATATCCTTGTACTCGAAGGAGATCCCGAAGTTGTCCTCGTCCCAGTAGATGGCCTGCATCTTCACCAGGTCGATCACGCCCTTGAACTGGTCCTCCGCGCCGATCGGCAGCTGGATCGGGACCGGGTTCGCCTGCAGGCGCTCCTTCATCTGTTCATAGACGCGCAGGAAGTCGGCGCCGGCGCGGTCCATCTTGTTGACGAACGCCATACGCGGCACGGCGTACTTGGTCGCCTGGCGCCACACGGTCTCGGACTGCGGCTGCACACCACCGACCGCGCAATACACCATGACCGCGCCGTCGAGCACACGCATGGAGCGCTCGACCTCGATGGTGAAGTCCACGTGCCCGGGGGTATCGATGATATTCACCCGGTGCTCGTCGAACTGCTTGGCCATGCCGGACCAGAAGCTGGTGGTCGCCGCGGAAGTGATGGTGATCCCGCGCTCCTGCTCCTGCTCCATCCAGTCCATCACGGCTGCACCGTCATGCACCTCGCCGATCTTGTGCGACAGACCGGTGTAGAACAGGATGCGTTCGGTCGTCGTCGTCTTGCCGGCGTCGATGTGCGCGCTGATCCCGATGTTCCGGTAGCGCTTAAGTGGGGTCTTGCGTGCCACGGTGAGCCTCTCTAAACAGATTTACCAGCGGAAATGGGCGAACGCCTTGTTCGCTTCCGCCATGCGGTGAGTGTCTTCGCGCTTCTTCACGGCGGAGCCCTTGCTGTCGGCGGCGTCCATCAGTTCGCCAGCCAGCTTCAGGGCCATGGTCCGTTCGCCACGCTTGCGGGCGGCCTCGACCACCCAGCGCATCGCCAGCGCGTCCTGACGCACCGAGCGGACTTCCACAGGAACCTGATAGGTCGCACCTCCGACGCGGCGCGACTTGACCTCGACGCGCGGACGGATGTTGTCCAGGGCACGCTCCAGCGCGCCCATCCCGTCGCCCTGCTTGGACTCGATCTGGTCCAGGGCGCCGTACACGACCTGTTCGGCGACGGACTTCTTGCCGTCGCGCATGACCGTGTTGATGAACTTGGCCAGGCGCTCGCTTCCGAACTTCGGGTCGGGGAGGATGTGACGCTTGGGGGCAGCTGCTCTTCTAGACATGTTTCAGTTCCCGGACTGGATCTCGGTTAGGATTTCTTGGGACGCTTGGTGCCGTACTTGGACCGGCCCTGGGCACGCTTCTGCACGCCCTGGGTATCCAGGCTGCCGCGCACCGTGTGGTAGCGCACACCCGGGAGGTCCTTCACGCGGCCGCCCCGGATCAGGACCACCGAGTGCTCCTGCAGGTTGTGGCCTTCCCCACCGATGTAGCTACTGACTTCGTAGCCATTGGTCAGCCGCACGCGCGCAACCTTGCGCAGCGCCGAGTTCGGCTTTTTCGGGGTGGTCGTGTAGACACGGGTGCAGACCCCGCGCTTCTGCGGGGAACCCTGCAGCGCCGGCACATCGCTCTTTTCGACGGGGCGCTTGCGGGGCTTGCGTACCAACTGGTTGATCGTGGCCATGAAACCCTTTCTCCTAGCCTAAAAATAACGACAGGCCGGCGCCGAGACCGGCCTGTCGAGGGAGCGGAATTCTAATCGCCGCCCCCGTGAGTGTCAAGATGGGACGGGTCACTCGGACCCGTCTTCCGCGGTACCCGGATCGGTGGTGGCGGGCTCGGACTCGGCGGTGGCCGCCTGGGTCTCCTCGACCGCCTCGAACTCGGGCATTTCCAGCGCGCGCTTGCGACGGCGCTCCTTGTGGTAGGCGAGGCCCGTCCCGGCGGGGATCAGGCGCCCGACAATCACGTTCTCCTTCAGACCGCGCAGGTCGTCGCGGGCGCCACGGGTGGACGCCTCAGTCAGTACGCGGGTGGTCTCCTGGAAGGAGGCCGCGGAGATGAACGACTCGGTGACCAGCGAGGCCTTGGTGATCCCGAGCAGCACGCGCTCGTAGGTCGCCGGCTGCTGATCCGCACCCAGTTGTTCGTTCTCCTCGAGGACACGCACGCGATCGACCTGGTCCCCGGCGAGGAACTTGGTATCGCCGGCGTCCACGATGTTCACCTTGCGCATCATCTGGCGGACGATCACCTCGATGTGCTTGTCGTTGATCTTCACGCCCTGCAGGCGGTAGACGTCCTGGATCTCCTGCACCTGGTACTCGGCCAGGGTGGTGACACCGCGCAGGCGCAGGATGTCGTGCGGATCCAGCTCGCCATCGACTACGACCTCGCCACGCTCCACGCGCTCGCCCTCGAAGACGTTCACGGTCCGCAGCTTCGGGATCAGCATCTCGACCGGGTCGCCCTTGTCCGGGGTGATCACCAGGCGCTGCTTGCCCTTGGTCTCCTTGCCGAACGACACGGTACCCGAGATCTCCGCCAGCACCGCCGGCTCCTTCGGACGGCGTGCCTCGAACAGGTCGGCCACGCGGGGCAGACCCCCGGTGATATCACGGGTCTTGGAGGACTCCTGCGGCAGGCGCGCGATGACGTCACCGACCTCGACCCGGGCGTTGTCCTCCAGGTTGAAGATCGCGTTGGCCGGCAGCATGTACTGCGCGGGCATGTCGGTGCCCGGGATGTACACCTCGTTGCCGTCGTCGTCGAGCAGCTTGACCGTCGGGCGCAGGTCCTTGCCGGCCGACGAGCGGCTCTTCGGATCCAGCACCACGTTGGACGACAGCCCGGTGAACTCGTCGGTCTCCTTGGTGACGGTGACGTTCTCGACGAAATCCGCCAGACGGATGTTACCGGCCACCTCGGTGACGATCGGATGGGTATGCGGATCCCAGGTCGCGACCTCCTGGCCGGCCTCGACGGTGTCCCCGTCGTGGACCGTGATGGTCGCGCCGTACGGGATCTTGTAACGCTCGCGCTCGCGACCCTGATCGTCGATCACGCCCAGCTCGCCGGAACGCGATACCGCGACCAGGTTACCGGCCTTGTTGGTGACCGTCTTCAGGTTGTGCAGACGCGCGGCCCCGGAGTTCTTCACCTGGATCGCGCTGACCGTCACCGCGCGGCTCGCGGCCCCGCCGATGTGGAAGGTACGCATGGTCAGCTGGGTACCCGGCTCGCCGATCGACTGCGCGGCGATGACGCCCACGGCCTCCCCGGCGTTGACCTCGTGGCCACGGGCCAGATCACGCCCGTAGCACTTGGCGCAGATGCCCTGGCGGGTCTCGCAGGTGATCGCCGAACGCACCAGCACCTCGTCCACCGACGCGCCGTCCAGGGTGTCCACCATGGCCTCGTCCAGCAGGGTGCCCGCGGGCACCAGCACCTCGTCGGTGCCCGGGCGGAGCACGTCCACCGCGGTGGTACGCCCCAGCACGCGATCGCGCAGCGGCTCCACGACGTCGCCACCCTCGATGATCGGCTTCATCAACAGGCCCTGCTCGGTGCCGCAATCCGGCTCGGTCACCACAACGTCCTGGGAGACATCCACCAGGCGACGGGTCAGGTAACCCGAGTTCGCGGTCTTCAGCGCGGTATCGGCCAGGCCCTTGCGCGCCCCGTGGGTCGAGATGAAGTACTGCAGGACGTTCAGACCCTCGCGGAAGTTCGCGGTGATCGGCGTCTCGATGATGGAGCCGTCCGGCTTGGCCATCAGGCCGCGCATGCCGGCCAGCTGTCGGATCTGCGCGGCGGAACCACGCGCGCCGGAATCGGCCATCATGAAGATCGAGTTGAACGAGTTCTGCTCGACCGTCTCGCCGTCCTTGTTGGTGACCTGCTCCTTGCCGAGGCGTTCCATCATGGCCTTGGCGACCTGGTCATTGCAGTGCGACCAGATATCCACGACCTTGTTGTAGCGTTCGCCCTTGGTGACGAGACCCGAGGCGTACTGATCCTCGATCTCCTTCACCTGGTCCTCGGCGCCCTGCAGGATCGGGTGCTTCTCGTCCGGGATCACCATGTCGTCGGCGCAGAAAGACACGCCGGCACGGGTGGAGTAGTAAAAGCCCGCGTACATCAGCTGGTCCGCGAACACGACCGTGTCCTTCAGGCCCAGGCGGCGGTAGCAGGAGTTGATCAGCCCGGAGATCGCCTTCTTGTTCAGCTCGCGGTCGATCAGCTCGAACGGCAGGCCCTTGGGCATGATGCGCGACAGGATCGCGCGACCGACCGTGGTCTCCACGCGCATGGACGGCAGCGCTTCGCCCTCGGCGACGTCGGCCATGGTGTCCGCGATGCGCACGGTGATGCGCGCATGCAGGTCCACCTGCTTGTGCTCGTAGGCGCGGTGCACCTCGTCCACGTCGGAGAAGGTCATCCCTTCGCCCTTGGCGTTGACCTTCTCGCGCGACAGGTAGTATAGACCCAGCACGATATCCTGCGACGGCACGATGATCGGCTCGCCGTTGGCCGGCGACAGCACGTTGTTGGAGGACAGCATCAGCGTGCGCGCCTCCAGCTGGGCCTCCAGCGACAGCGGCACGTGCACGGCCATCTGGTCACCGTCGAAGTCGGCGTTGAACGCGGCACAGACCAGCGGATGCAGCTGGATCGCCTTGCCCTCGATCAGCACCGGTTCGAAGGCCTGGATGCCCAGGCGGTGCAGGGTCGGGGCACGGTTCAGCATCACCGGGTGCTCGCGGATCACCTCTTCGAGGATGTCCCAGACCTCGGGGCCTTCCTTCTCCACGGCCTTCTTGGCGGCCTTGATGGTCGTGGCCAGGCCACGGCGCTGCAGCTTGCCGAAGATGAACGGCTTGAACAGTTCCAGCGCCATGCGCTTGGGCAGGCCGCACTGGTGCAGGCGCAGAGTCGGACCGACCACGATCACGGAACGACCGGAGTAGTCGACGCGCTTGCCCAGCAGGTTCTGGCGGAAGCGGCCCTGCTTGCCCTTGATCATGTCGGCCAGGGATTTCAGCGGGCGCTTGTTGGTGCCGGTGATCGCACGACCGCGACGCCCGTTGTCCAGCAGCGCATCCACGGACTCCTGCAGCATGCGCTTTTCGTTGCGTACGATGATGTCCGGGGCGTTCAGCTCCAGCAGGCGGCGCAGCCGGTTGTTCCGGTTGATCACCCGGCGGTACAGGTCGTTCAGGTCGGAGGTCGCGAAGCGGCCACCGTCCAGCGGCACCAGCGGGCGCAAGTCCGGCGGCAGCACCGGCAGGACCTTCATGATCATCCACTCCGGCTTGTTGCCGGACTCGAGGAAGGACTCGACCAGCTTGAGCCGCTTGCCCAGACGCTTGATCTTGGTCTCGGAGCCGGTCTCGGCCAGCTCCTGGCGCAGCTTGGCAGCCTCGGCCGGCAGATCCATCTCCTTCAGCAGGCTCAGCACGGCCTCGGCGCCCATCAGCGCGGTGAAGTCGTCGCCGTGCTCTTCCATTGCCTCGAGGTATTCCTCGTCGGTCAGGAGCTGGCGCTTCTCGAGCGTGGTGAAGCCCGGATCGGTCACGATGAAGGATTCGAAGTAGAGCACCTTCTCGATGTCCTTCAGGGTCATGTCCAGCAGCAGGCCGATGCGGGACGGCAGGCTCTTCAGGTACCAGATGTGCGCAACCGGCGAGGCCAGATCGATATGCCCCATGCGCTCGCGGCGCACCTTGGTCTGGGTGACCTCGACGCCGCACTTCTCGCAGACCACGCCGCGATGCTTCAGGCGCTTGTACTTGCCGCACAGGCACTCGTAGTCCTTCACCGGCCCGAAGATCTTCGCGCAGAACAGGCCGTCACGCTCCGGCTTGAAGGTCCGGTAGTTGATGGTCTCCGGCTTCTTCACCTCGCCAAAGGACCAGGAACGGATCTGGTCCGAGGACGCCAGGCCGATGCGGATCGCATCGAACTCTTCCGGCTGGGTCTGCTGCTTGAACAGATTCAGGAGGTCTTTCATTCGCTTGCCTCACAAACTTGGTTTCGAGGGGCGCGCACGCCCCGTCGGATCACAATCGGATCGGAGAAGATCAGTCCTGCTCGAGCTCGATATTGATGCCGAGCGCCTTGATCTCCTTCATGAGCACGTTGAACGACTCGGGGACGTTGGCCTCCATGTGGTGCTCACCGTCAACGATGTTCTTGTACATCTTGTTACGGCCCTGCACGTCGTCCGCCTTCACCGTCAGCATCTCCTGCAGGGTGTAGGCGGCGCCGTAGGCCTCCAGTGCCCAGACCTCCATTTCGCCGAAGCGCTGACCGCCGAACTGCGCCTTGCCGCCCAGCGGCTGCTGGGTGACCAGCGAGTACGGGCCGGTGGAACGCGCATGCATCTTGTCGTCCACCAGGTGGTTCAGCTTCAGCATGTGCATGTAGCCCACGGTAACCGGGCGATCGAATTCGTCGCCGGTGCGGCCATCGTAGAGCTGGGCCTGCCCGGTCTCGGGCAGGTCCGCCAGCCGCAGCATCTCCTTGATCTCGGCCTCTTCGGCACCGTCGAATACCGGCGTCGCCATCGGCACGCCACCGCGCAGGTTCTTGCACAGGGTGATGATCTCGGCATCCGACATGGAGTCGAGGTCCACCTTGCGCTCGCGGTGGTTGTAGATCTTGTCGAGGAACTCGCGCAGCTTCGCGATCTCGGCCTGCGCCTCGAGCATGCGGTTGATCTTGTCGCCCAGGCCCTTGGCGGCCCACCCGAGGTGAACCTCCAGCACCTGCCCGACGTTCATGCGCGAGGGCACGCCCAGCGGGTTCAGCACCACGTCGACCGGGGTCCCGTCCTCGAGGAACGGCATGTCCTCTTCCGGCACGATCATCGAGATCACGCCCTTGTTGCCGTGGCGACCGGCCATCTTGTCGCCCGGCTGCAGGCGACGCTTCACGGCCACGTACACCTTGACCATCTTCTGCACGCCCGGCGGCAGGTCGTCGCCCGCGGCCAGCTTGGCCTTCTGGTGCTCGAACTTCTTCTCGAACGCCTCGTGCTGGTCCTGGATCTGACGACCAAGGTCCTCCAGCTGGGAGTTGACCGCGTCGTCCTTCAGCCGCACCTCGAACCACTTGTCGCGGGACAGGCCCTGCAGGTACTTCTTGGTGACCTTGGAGCCGTCACCCAGGCCGTCCGGCCCGCCGGCGGCGGTCTTGTTGACCAGCAGCTTCTCCACGCGGGCGTAGATATCGTCCTCGTAGATGCGCAGCTGGTCCTTCAGGTCCTTCTGCACGGCGGCGAGATCGTCGGCCTCGATCGACTTGGCGCGGGCGTCCTTCTCCACACCGTCGCGGGTGAACACGCGCACGTCGATCACCGTACCCTCGATGCCGGACGGCACACGCAGGGAGGTGTCCTTCACGTCGGAGGCCTTCTCGCCGAAGATCGCCCTCAGGAGCTTCTCTTCCGGCGTCAGCTGGGTCTCGCCCTTCGGCGTGACCTTGCCCACCAGGATGTCACCCGGATTCACCTCGGCGCCGACATACACGACGCCGGACTCGTCCAGCTTGTTCAGCAGGGACTCGGAGACGTTCGGGATATCCGCGGTGATCTCTTCCTGGCCCAGCTTGGTGTCGCGGGCGACACAGTTGAGCTCCTCGATATGGATGGTGGTGTAGCGGTCCTCCTGCACCACGCGCTCCGAGATCAGGATCGAGTCCTCGAAGTTGTAGCCGTTCCACGGCATGAACGCGACCATCATGTTCTGGCCCAGCGCCAGCTCGCCCATGTCGGTGGAGGAGCCGTCCGCGATCGCGTCGCCCCGGGCGATCTCGTCGCCCACCGCGACCAGCGGCCGCTGGTTGATGGAGGTGTTCTGGTTGGAACGCGAGTACTTGGTCAGGTTGTAGATGTCCACGCCCGGCTCGCCGGCGACGGTCTCGTCGTCGTTGACCCGGACCACCACGCGACCGGCATCGACCGAGTCCACAGTCCCGCCGCGCTTGGCGACGATCGCGGAGCCGGAGTCGATGGCGACGGCGCGCTCGATGCCGGTGCCCACCAGCGGCTTGTCGGCACGCAGGCACGGCACGGCCTGACGCTGCATGTTCGCACCCATCAGGGCGCGGTTCGCGTCATCGTGCTCCAGGAACGGCAGCAGCGCGGCCGCCACCGACACGATCTGCTTCGGCGAGATATCCATGTACTGGATCTTGTCCGGAGTCGAGATCGTGAACTCTTCCTGGTGGCGGCAGGAGACGAGGTCGTCGCTCAGACGGCCTTCGTCGTCCATGGCCGCGTTCGCCTGGGCGATCACGTACTGGCTCTCCTCGATCGCGGAGAGGTAAACGATCTCCTCGGTGACCTTGCCGTCCTCGACCTTGCGGTACGGCGTCTCCAGGAAGCCGTAGCGGTTGGTGCGGGCGTACACCGCCAGCGAATTGATCAGGCCGATGTTCGGGCCTTCCGGGGTCTCGATCGGGCAGACGCGACCGTAGTGCGTCGGATGCACGTCGCGCACCTCGAAGCCGGCACGCTCGCGGGTCAGGCCGCCCGGGCCCAGCGCGGAGATGCGGCGCTTGTGGGTGACCTCGGACAGCGGGTTGTTCTGGTCCATGAACTGCGACAGCTGGCTGGACCCGAAGAACTCCTTGACCGCGGCCGCCACCGGCTTGGCGTTGATCAGCTCCTGCGGCATCAGGCCCTCGCTCTCGGCGACGGTCAGACGCTCCTTGACCGCGCGCTCAACCCGCACCAGGCCCAGACGGAACTGGTTCTCGGCCATCTCGCCCACGCTGCGGATACGGCGGTTGCCCAGGTGGTCGATGTCGTCGGTGCGGCCGTTGCCGTTGCGCAGGTCGATCAGGACCTTCAGCACATCCAGGATGTCCTCCGGCGACAGCACGCCCTCGCCCTCGTCGGTCTCGCGACCCACGCGACGGTTGAACTTCATGCGGCCCACGGCGGAGAGGTCGTAGCGATCCTCGGAGAAGAACAGGTTGGAGAACAGGTTCTCCGCGGCGTCCTTGGTCGGCGGCTCGCCCGGGCGCATCACGCGGTAGATCTCGACCTGCGCCTCCAGCTGCGTCTTGGTCGGGTCCAGACGCAGGGTGTCCGACATGTACGGACCATGGTCGTAGTCGTTGGTGTAGATCGTCTGCAGGGTCTTCACACCCTCGGCGCGCAGCTTGTCCAGCAGTTCCTGGGTCAGGGCGTCGTTGGCGCCGGCGATCAGTTCGCCGGTGGACTCGTCCACCACGCCCTTGGCCAGCACACGACCCAGCAGGTATTCGTCCGGCACCCGCAGGGTGCTGATGCCGGCCTTCTCGATCTCCCGGATGTGACGGGGGGTGATGCGGCGACCCGCCTCGACGATGACCTTGTCACCGTCGGTGATATCCACCACGGCGGTCTCGCCGCGCATGCGCTCGGGGATCAGGTCCAGCTCGCCACCATCCTCGTCGAGGGTGAGCTGGTTGAATTCGAAAAAGGTGGCCAGGATCTCTTCGGTATCCATGCCCAGTGCGCGCAGCAGGATCGACGCCGGCAGCTTGCGGCGACGGTCGATGCGCACGTATACCCCGTCCTTGGCGTCGAACTCGAAGTCCAGCCAGGAACCGCGGTACGGAATGATGCGGGCGTTATAGAGCAGCTTCTGCGCGCTGCCCTGCGTCTTGCCCTTGTCGCTGTCGAAGAACACACCGGGGGAGCGGTGCAGCTGCGACACGATCACGCGTTCGGTGCCATTGATGACGAAGGTGCCGTTCTCCGTCATGAGCGGCATCTCGCCCATGTAGACCTCCTGCTCCTTGACCTCCTTGACCACGGTGGAGCCCGCCGGGGCTTCCTTGTCGTGGATCACGAGGCGCAGCAGCACACGCAGCGGGGCCGCATAGGTCACGCCACGGATCTGGCATTCCTTCACGTCGAACATCGGCTCGCCCAGGCGGTAGCTCACGTACTCGAGCTGGACATGACCGGAATAGCTGACGATGGGGAATACCGACTGAAACGCCGCGTGCAGGCCCAGGGGATCACGCCCGTCCGGCGCTTGGTCCGCCTGCAGGAAATCCCGATAGGACGTCAACTGGGTCTCGAGCAGGTACGGGACGTCGAGGATCTGGGGACGCTTCCCGAAGTCCTTGCGGATACGTTTCTTTTCGGTATAACTGAGGGCCATGGCTTACCTCGGAGGCTAGCTGAACAACGCGGAACAAAACCCGCGCCACCACGGGCTGAGGCTGACGACCAAACGGCCGCCAGCCTCAGGGCTTCGTGATGTACACGAAAACAACAGGCGCAAGCGCCTTCTTACTTCAGTTCGACGGTGGCGCCCGCTTCTTCCAGTTCCGTCTTCATCTTCTCGGCCTCTTCCTTCGGCGCGCCTTCCTTCACGGTCGCCGGCACGCCTTCGACCATTTCCTTGGCTTCCTTCAGACCCAGACCGGTCAGGCCGCGCACGACCTTGATCACGCCGACCTTGTTGTCGCCGAAGCTGGACATCACGACGTCGAACTCGTCCTTGGCTTCGGCGGCGGCGGCTTCACCGCCACCGGCAGCGGCCGGGGCAGCCGCGACGGCGGCAGCGGCGGACACGCCGAACTTCTCTTCCATCTCGCTGATCAGGTCCACGATCTCGAGGACCGTCATGTTGCCGATGGCTTCCAGGATATCTTCTTTCGAAACGGCCATTTCTAACTCTCCTAACGGGTCGTACCCGAATTCATTCAGTACTTGCTGCAGAAAAAGGCGGTAAGGGTTCAGGCTGCCTGTTTCTGGTCACGGATTGCTGCAACGGTACGCACCAGCTTGCCGGGGACTTCGTTCACCGTACGGGCGAACTTGTCGAGCGGCGCCTTCATGGTGGCGAGAAGCTGCGCAAGGGCCTCTTCACGCGTCGGCAGGCTCGCGAGGCGATCGAGATCATTCGCCCCCATGAGCTGCCCACCAAAGGACACCAGCCGGACCTTCAGCTGATCGTTTTCCTTGGCGAAGTCCTTCACCAGGCGCGCGGCGGAGCTGGGCTCCTCTTCACTGAAGGCCAGGATCAGCGGGCCATGCAGCTCGGGCTGCATGCACTCGAAATCCGTCCCCTCAATGGCACGCTTGGCGAGGTTGTTCTTCACCACTCGCAGATAGACACCGGAGGACCGTGCCTGCCGACGCAGGTCGGTCATCTGCGCTACCGAGAGACCCCGATATTCCGCGGCGACCGCGGAATGTGCCGAGGCAGCAACCGTAGCCAGTTCCGAGACAATCACCTTCTTGTCATCGAGATTCAAAGCCACGTTGACTCTCCTCTAGTAAGACCACCCGAAGGCGGTCGTGAAACCGGGCGAACCCGGTACTGCGGTGCTCCCGTCGCAGGTACTTCCTGAATCGGGTGACACCATCTGCGCAGGCTGGGGTATTAAGCCGGGCCCGAAGGCCCCGCGCCTGCGGTCTTGGATGGCGTGCCGCTTGCGCGACAGCCGACCAAAAACCGAATGTTGTTGCTCAGAGGCTCAGCGAGCCCTGATCGACCTTGACGCCCGGACCCATGGTGGTCGAGACCACCACGCCCTTGACGTACTGACCCTTGGAGGTCGCCGGCTTCATCTTGACCAGATCGGCCAGCAGGGCGTTCAGGTTCTCGGCAAGCGCGCTGGATTCGAAATCCGCCGCGCCGATCGTGCAGTGCACGATGCCGCCCTTGTCGGTGCGATAGCGCACCTGACCGCCCTTGGCGTTGGTCACCGCGGTGGCCACATCGGGGGTCACGGTGCCGACCTTCGGGTTCGGCATCAGGCCGCGCGGCCCGAGGATCTGGCCCAACTGACCCACCACGCGCATCGCGTCCGGGGAGGCGATCACCACGTCGAAGTCCATCTGACCGGCCTTCACCTGTTCGGCGAGGTCGTCCATGCCGACCACGTCGGCGCCAGCTTCCTTCGCCGCATCGGCGTTGGCACCCTGGGTGAACACGGCCACGCGAACGGTCTTGCCGTTGCCGTGCGGCAGCACGGTGGAACCACGCACCACCTGATCGGACTTGCGCGGATCAACGCCCAGGTTCACGGCGACATCGACCGACTCGCGGAACTTGGCCTTGGGCAGGTCCCGCAGGAGATCAAAGGCCTCGGTCACCGGATACAGACGAGTCGGTTCGACCTTCTCGCGGATGGCCTGCATACGCTTGGAAAGCTTTGCCATGTCAGAGACCCTCCACTTCGAGGCCCATACTGCGGGCACTACCGGCAATGGTACGGACCGCGGCATCCAGATCCGCCGCCGTCAGGTCGGGTTCCTTGGTCTTCGCGATCTCTTCCAGCTGGGCACGGGTGACCGTACCCACCTTGTTGGTATTCGGCTGACCGGACCCGGACTGGATGCCCGCGGCCTTCTTCAGCAGGATCGCCGCCGGCGGCGTCTTGGTGATGAACGTGAAGCTGCGATCGGCGTACACGGTGATGACCACCGGGATCGGCAGACCGGGCTCCATTTCCTGGGTCTGCGCGTTGAACGCCTTGCAGAACTCCATGATGTTCACACCGCGCTGACCCAGCGCGGGGCCCACGGGCGGGCTCGGGTTGGCCTTGCCGGCCGGGACCTGAAGCTTGATATACGCTTCGATTTTCTTTGCCATGAGAACTCCCTCGGGTGCGAACGCCTCGCGGCTCCCCGATCAGCAGGTAACGACGCTTGCGCGTCGGTCAGGTTTTCTCGACTTGGTGGAACTCCAGTTCCACGGGCGTCGAGCGGCCGAAAATCTGGACGGCCACCAGCAGGCGGCTCTTGTCGTAGTTGACCTCTTCGACCACGCCGTTGAAGTCGTTGAACGGCCCATCGATCACGCGAACCATCTCGCCCACCTCGAACAGGACCTTCGGGCGCGGCTTCTCGGCGCCTTCCTGCATGCGCTGCAGGATGGCGTCGGCTTCCTTGTCGCTAATCGGGGCCGGGCGATCGGCCGTCCCGCCGATAAAGCCGAGCACGCGCGGCACGGCCTTCACCAGGTGCCAGGCCTCGTCGTTCAGGTCCATCTGCACCAGCACGTAGCCGGGGAAGAACTTGCGTTCGCTCTTGCGCTTCTGGCCGTCCTTCATCTCGACGACCTCCTCGGTGGGGACGAGGATCTCGCCAAAGTGATCCTGCATGCCGAAGCGCTCGATGCGCTCCTCCAGGGACCGCTTCACCTGCGCCTCGAAACCCGAGAATGCCTGTACGACGTACCAGCGTAGTGCCATGGTCGAGAATCCTGATGCTTATCCGATGAACCGACTGATGCCCCAGCCCAGGAACATGTCCAGGAGCCAGAGGAAGATCCCCACCAGGATCACGACAGCAATGACGATCAGCGTGGTCTGGGTCGTCTCGACGCGGGTGGGCCACACCATCTTGCGCACCTCGGTGCGCGCGTTGCCCATGAAGCCGGCGAGCTGGCTGCCCTTGGCGGTCGTCATCCCGATGCCGATGGCGACCCCCACAACGGCGAGCAGCCCGAGGACGCGAATCAGAGTGGATTCGTCCTGGAACCAATAGAAGCCCATGACGCCGGCAATCAGCAGCGCCACGGCCACCGCGAGCTTGACGGTATCAAGCACGCCGGTCTGTTCCGATTGTTCACTCATGAATACGTATCACCCGGTGCTGCCGCCATCCGGAAGATGGCAGGCCAGGAGGGACTCGAACCCCCAACCTGCGGTTTTGGAGACCGCTGCTCTGCCAATTGAGCTACTGGCCTATAAATCGAATCGACAAGAAACAAACGCGAGAGACGACGCACCCGGCGCCGCCTCTCGCGGTCGATCTGTCAACTTGTCTACTGTATCACTCGATGATCTTGGAGACGACGCCGGCGCCGACGGTGCGGCCACCTTCGCGGATCGCAAAGCGCAGCCCGTCTTCCATCGCGATCGGGTTGATCAGGGACACCGTCATCTTGACGTTGTCGCCCGGCATCACCATCTCGGTACCCTCCGGCAGCTCCACCGAACCCGTCACGTCGGTCGTGCGGAAGTAGAACTGCGGGCGGTACCCATTGAAGAACGGCGTATGACGACCGCCCTCGTCCTTGCCCAGGATGTACACCTCGGCCTCGAAATGCGTGTGCGGGGTGATCGAACCCGGCTTGCACAGCACCTGACCACGCTGCACGTCGTCACGCTTGGTGCCACGCAGCAGGATACCGACGTTGTCGCCCGCCTCGCCCTGGTCCAGCAGCTTGCGGAACATCTCGACACCGGTGACGGTGGTCTTCTGGGTGTCGCGAATACCGACGATCTCGATTTCTTCGCCGACCTTCACCACGCCGCGCTCGACGCGACCGGTCACCACGGTGCCACGACCGGAGATCGAGAAGACATCTTCCACCGGCATCAGGAACGCGCCGTCCACGGCACGCTCGGGCTCCGGAATCCAGCTGTCCATCGCCTCCACCAGCTTGTAGATCGCCGGGGCGCCCACTTCGCTCTCGTCACCTTCCAGCGCCTTCAGCGCGGAACCGGTGATCACCGGGGTGTCGTCACCCGGGAAATCGTAGGAGGACAGCAGGTCGCGAACTTCCATCTCGACCAGCTCCAGCAGCTCCGGATCGTCGACCATGTCGGCCTTGTTCAGGAACACCACGAT
>NZ_KB905035.1 GCF_000377405.1 Thioalkalivibrio sp. ALE31
CCTCGGAGCGAGGGAAACCCCGGCCCGCACAGCGGGCCGGGGTCGCGGCAGTCGGGCGTGTTTCTTGGTGACTTCTTTGCACGAGCAAAGAAGTCACTCGGGGCGCGCTGGCGAGTCAGCGCACGGCAGTATGTGGACCGGAGCCACCGTAAACACCAGACGACGAACCAGGGCCAGCCACCACGAGGCAGGCGGCCGAGCGAAGGCACCAGAAGGCCGGAAAAGCTCCGCCGCCGGACGACGGAATCAGGCGTTGGCGCGCCAGCGGCAGGCGCCGCCGGCTGCCTCGTCGAGGGTCTGCAGGAGCGCCTCGTGCGCCGCCTGCTCCTCCGGCGTCGGCTCGATCACCGGAAGCGGCTTGCCCGAACGCCGCGCCTGGACGGGCCCGGCCGCGGCGTCGCCGTCACCCCCGGCATCCAGCGTCAGCGCCACCTGCCCCCCGGTCATCGCCAGATAGACATCCGCCAGCAACTCGGCATCGAGCAGCGCGCCGTGCAGCGTACGCTCGGAACCGTCCACCTCGTAGCGCTTGCACAGCGCATCCAGGGAGTTGCGCGCCCCGGGATGCATGCGCCGCGCCATCACCAGCGAATCCAGCACGGTGCAGACCTCGGCCACCTCGGTCGCCGGCGCCGCATCGCCCAGCAGACGCAGTTCATGGTTGATGAAGCCGACATCGAACGGCGCGTTGTGGATGATCAGCTCCGCACCACGGATGAAATCGACGAACTCGCCGGCCACGTCAGCAAAGCGTGGCTTGTCGGCGAGGAATTCGTTAGTGATCCCGTGGACCTCGACAGCGCCGGCGTCGATCTCGCGGTCCGGCTGCAGGTACTCGTGGAGCTTGCGCCCGGTCGGACGGCGGTTGTCCAGCTCCAGACAGCCGATCTCGATGATGCGGTGGCCGTCGGCAGGCTCCAGGCCCGTGGTCTCGGTATCCAGCACGATCTGGCGCATCGCGTTACCCCTCAGTTCTCGATCGGTTCACCGGCCAGCAGGGCGTCGATGCCCGCATTGGCCAGTTCATCGGCACGTTCGTTCTCCGGATGGCCGCTGTGGCCGCGCACCCAGTACCACTCGATATCGTGACGCTGGGCCTGCGCGTCCAGCGCCTCCCACAGGTCGCGGTTCTTGACCGGGGATCCGCTGGCGGACTTCCAGTTGCGCCGTTTCCACCCGGGCAGCCACTCGGTCACGCCCTGCTTCACATACTTGGAATCCGTGACCAGTTCCACCTTGCAGGAGCGTTTCAGGGCCTCCAGCGCGCGGATGGCGGCGGTCAGTTCCATGCGGTTGTTGGTGGTCTCCGCCTCGGCGCCGTAGAGCTCGCGCTCGCGCCCGCCGAAGCGCAGGATCGCGCCCCAGCCGCCGGGACCGGGATTGCCGCGGCAGGCCCCGTCGGTATAGATGTACACACGTTCGTCAGCCATGCGTTCGGCGGGCTCCGGAATGATCGGTGCGCGAGGATACCAGCCCCGGCCGCATCGCGGGGTTGGGCATCGCGAAGCGGAACCGCTGTGCCGGGCGCAGGGGCATGTCCACACGTTTGTGGGCGACGGTCAGGATCATGCTGGCCAGCGGTGGCAGGCCGCGCAGGGTCCAGGCGTCCATGGTCGCCAGGCGCTTTTGCCAGGCGGCGGGCAGCCCCGGCGGGAGCAGGCTCAGGCTCCACTGATCGAGGACCTCCAGATCCGCCGCCTCCAGTAGCTCGCGATACTGGCGCCGGCGCAGTCCCTCGGGCACCGGTGAGGCGCGCACGCCGTTGCGCCCAACGTGCTGCAGGCGGTTGCCCTCCAGCAGAAACACGCGCCCCTCGGGTTCCAGCACGCGGGCCGCCTCGGCCACCACCGCCTCCGGATGGTCGCTCTGCGCGCAGGGATGGGCCAGCACGATGCGCCGGGCGCAGTCGGACTCCAGCGGCCAGGCCTCCGGGTCCATGCGCAACACCGGATGCGTCGAGGCAATGCGGACCAGCGGCGCCTGCAGGGCGTCGCTGTCCTCCAGGATCGGCACCGGGGCCAGCTCCACGGCCAGGTCGCCGGGGCCCGGGTCACCGTAGCGACGAATGCGTTCCAGAAAGCGCTCGCGGACCCTGCGCCCCTGGGGCTGGGCGTACCAGTGCGCCAACCAGTTCAGGAACGGGTCTTGGTGATCCCCCATCTCTGGTTTATCCTCCAGCGCCATGAAACCACGCCTCCACTCGCGGCTGACCACCGCCATGACCCTGGGCCTGACGGCACTCTTCGCCTCTGCCTGTAGCCTACACGACTCCGAGCGCACGCTGGATACCTCGGCGGCGGATCAGCCCATCGTGGAACCGCGCACCACCGAGGATGTGCAGGCCGCGATGGAACGCCAGAGCCGCGACGCCGCACAGCGCGCCGCCGAGACGGATGACCTGTGGGAGCGCGCGCGCCTGGGCTTCGGCTTCAACGATGCGCTGGACCACGAACGCGTGGAGCGCTACATCCAGCACTACCGCGACCACCCGCGCATTATCGAACACAGCACTCGGCGGGCGGAGCCCTTCGCCTACTTCATCCTGTCGGAGATCGAGGCGCGCGACATGCCTGCCGAGCTCCTGCTGTTACCGATCGTCGAGAGCGGCTTCGTCGCTCAGGCGACCTCGCGCAGCCGCGCGGCCGGGATCTGGCAGTTCATGCCGGCCACCGGCGACTACTTCGACCTCGCGCGCGACCACTGGTACGACGGGCGCCGCGATGTCTACAAGTCCACGCTGGCCGCGCTGGACTACCTCCAGGCCCTGCACCGCCGGTTCGACGACTGGTACCTGGCGCTGGCCGCCTACAACTACGGCCAGGGCAACATCCAGCGCGCGATCGACCGCAACGCCGCACGCGGCGAGCCCACCGACTACTGGAGCCTGGACCTGCCCGCCGAGCCCACCGCCTACATCCCGCGGCTGCTGGCCCTGCGCCACCTGTTCCTGGACCCGGACAGCCACGACATCGCCATCACGCCCATTGCCAACGAGCCGGCCCTGGAGATGATCGAACCCGGTCGCCAGGCGGACTTCTCGCTGATCGCGGAACTCGCCGACCTGGACACCGAGACCCTGAAGCAGCTCAACCCGGGCTATCACCGGCACGCCACCCATCCCGGCGGCGCGCAGCACCTGTTCGTCCCGCGCGAGGCCCTTCCGGTCCTCGAGACCGCGCTGGAGACACGCGATGACGAACCTCTGATCCGGTTCCGGGAGTACACCGTGCGGGCCGGCGACAACCTGGGCCGGATTGCCGAACGCACCGGCACCCGGGTGGCGGTGCTGCGCGACATGAACAACCTGAACGGCGACCTGATCCGCGCCGGGCAGACGCTGCGCCTGCCAGCCAGCGCCTCCGGCGAGGACACCCCGGTACAAGTCGCCGGCGACAACGGCCAGCCCGCCGAGGATTACGAGGTCCAGCCGGGTGACAGCCTGTGGCATATCAGCCAGCGCACCGGCATGTCCATCGGGGCGCTGCGCGCCGCCAACGGTCTGGAGCCAGACGCGATCCTGCGCCCGGGCGACACGCTGAAGGTCGTGCGCGCCGATCCCGAGCGTGGCCCCGATGGCCGGCGCGTCGAGTACGAGGTCCGCCCCGGCGACTCCCTGTCGACCATCGCCCGTCGCCACCAGGTCAGCATCGGGGATCTGCGCCGCTGGAACGGGCTGAACGGCGACGGCATCCGCGCCGGCGAGACCCTGACCCTGTACCTGGCCAGCGCCGACCGGGAGACCCTGGCCCAGGGCGACGCCTGAAACAAGGCGCCCCACGAAAAAGCCCCGGGCAGGACCCGGGGCTTTTTCGTGGGGAAGCGGGCGGCGCCTGCCGCCCGCGCGACACCGGAGATCAGGCGGCCCGGCGATCGCCCTCGCCGCTGGCATCCACTCGGTCCCAGGCCTGCATGCCACCCACCACGTTGTACACCTGGTGGTAACCCAGGCGCTGGAGGATGGATCCCGCCACGGTGGAGCGGTAGCCACTGCCGCAGACCACCGCCACCGGCTCGGCCTTGTCGATCCCGGGGATGCCGGTGCGGGTATCGGCCACCGGCTGA
This sequence comes from Thioalkalivibrio sp. ALE31, assembly GCF_000377405.1. Classification (GTDB taxonomy): domain Bacteria; phylum Pseudomonadota; class Gammaproteobacteria; order Ectothiorhodospirales; family Ectothiorhodospiraceae; genus Thioalkalivibrio. Next base: position 4,063 of record NZ_KB905035.1, read on the forward strand.
TTGACCGCGGCCTCCGCATGGCCGGCCTCGAACTCGGAGACGGCCCGAACATCGACCAGGCGCAGGCGCCCGTCGGCGATCGCGGTCCGCGCCGCCGGGGCATCCAGCTGGGCAAGCGTGGCCAGGGGCAGGCCGGCACTGGCGTATGCCGCCATGCCGCCGCGGACAAAGCCCTCGATATAGTCACGGCCGGTGCGTACCAGCTGGCGCACGGCCTGCTCGATCACCGCGGGATCCCCGTTCCGGTCCACCAGCACGATCGGGGTATCGTCCGGCGTGACCCAGCCGGCCCAGTTGGCGAAACCACCGTCGATGCCGATGCCCAGGGCCCCGGGGATATGACCGCCGCCAAAGGCCAGCGGATCGCGCAGGTCGATCACCGTCACCTCGCCGGCGGCGGCACGGCTCGAAACCGCGTCCGGGTCCAGGGCCGTCATGCCAGGCAGCGGGATCACCGCCTTCGGCCCCTCGGAGTTGATCCGCTTGTTGCGCGGATAGAAATCGGGGATCGGCGGCAGCCCGTTCAACAGCTGGTGCACAAAGGCGTCCTCGTCCAGCGACGGATCCAGGTACGGGTTGGTCCGACGCTCGTAGCCGAGCGTGGAGACCGGCCGACCGGCCATCCCGGCGCCACAGGCGGAGCCGGCACCGTGGCCCGGATGCACCTCGACCCCGTCAGGCAGATCCGCCAGCTTCTCGCGCACGCTGTGGAACATCTGCCGCGCCAGCGCCTGCTTGGCCTCCTCGCCGAGCAGGTCCGGCCGACCCAGGGAGCCCACGAACAGGAAGTCACCGGTGATGATCGCGATCGGGTCCTCGCCGGAGCGGGCCCCGTCATAGACCACGAACATCAGGTGTTCCGGGGTGTGCCCCGGTACATGGCGGGTCTCGATGCGCACATTGCCGAGCTGGATCACATCCCCCTCGACCAAGTCCTCGTGCGGGAACTGCACCTGGAAATGCTCGCCCGCATCGTGCCCGGACAGCAGCAGACGGGCGCCGGTCTTGTCCGCGAGTTCGCGGGCGCCGGAGGCGAAATCGGCGTGGATGTGGGTATCCATCACGCGGGTGATGCGATAGCCGTTGCGTTCGGCATAATCCAGGTACACGTCGACGTCGCGCTGCGGATCGATCACGGCGATCTCGCCGCTGCCCTGGCAGCCGACCACGAAGGAATGCTGGGACAGACCGGGATCGACAAAGCGTTCAAATATCATGCGGAACTCCTCGCGTTGGCTTTTGCATGAATGTCCGACTATTTTGGTCAGGTATTAGCGCAAAAGTTCCTGGCCACGCGACCCCGCACACCGGGAGCGCCCTCGATCCGCCGGCTGTATCCACCACGAAGCTCACGAAGGCACGAAGGAGGTCAAGGTCAAAAGCGTATTAACCACAGAGGACACGGAGTTCACGGAGAAAATCGAAAGATCTTCAGCCGATTAGATGGGAGCCGGTGTGTTCAACCCCGCTCGGGTGAGCGGCGAAGCCCCTGAGTCATGCTTGACCAGAATGGCCCCTTCTCTGTGTCCTCCGTGCCCTCCGTGGTGCAATCGCCCTTGACCTTCTTCGTGCCTTCGTGAGCTTCGTGGTGACTCTTGCTGATCGACAGAAGAGGAAGCGCTTGGCGATGGCGATCGGTGCCGAGGGCCGCGACTGGGTTACGCGGGGGTATCGGATTCCCGAGGTTCCAGGCGGGTCGCCTCCGGGTCCAGGCCCGCGGCGCGGAAGAGCTGTTCGAAGCGGCGTTGCGGCAGGTGCAGGCGGAGCTGGATCGATCCGTCCGGCGTGGTCTGTTCGGCCTCCACGGCCTTTTCCTCGTAGAGCTGGGCACGCAGCCGACCGGCCGCGGCCGGCAACTCGAACCAGCCCTGGGTCATGGACTCGGTGAAGGTCTCGGCCAGGCGCTGTTCCAGGCGCGCCACGCCCTCGCCGGTACGGGCCGACAGCCAGAAGGCGTCATCCGCCAGGCCGAAGCGCTCGTCCGGATCCTCGGCCGGGTTCTCCAGCTGGTCGATCTTGTTGTAGACCCGCCAGCAGGGCACGTCCTCGGCACCGATCTCCGCGAGGACCTCCTCGACCTGGCGGATGCGCGCATCGCGCTCCGGGTCGGCGGCGTCGATCACGTGCAGCAGCAGGGCCGCCTCGCGGGTCTCGGTCAGGGTCGCCTTGAAGGCAGCGACCAGCTCGTGCGGCAGGTCGCGCACGAAGCCCACGGTGTCGGCCAGGATCAGTGACTGGTGCGGCGCCAGGTCCAGGCGCCGCAGGGTCGGGTCCAGGGTCGCGAACAGCTGGTCCGCCTGATAGACGTCGGAATGCGTCAGGCGATTGAACAGGGTGGACTTGCCGGCGTTGGTGTAGCCCACCAGCGAGACCGTGGGGATCTCGTTGCGCAGGCGCGCCTGACGGCCCTGTTCACGGGTGCGCTCCACTTTCTCCAGGCGCCGCTCGATATGCTTGATGCGCCTGGCCAGCAGACGCCGGTCAGTCTCCAGCTGGGTCTCCCCCGGGCCACGCAGGCCGATCCCGCCCTTTTGCCGCTCCAGGTGGGTCCAGCCGCGCACCAGGCGCGTGGACATGTGGCGCAGCTGCGCCAGCTCCACCTGGAGCTTGCCCTCGTGGGAACGGGCGCGCTGGGCGAAGATGTCGAGGATCAGCCCCGAGCGGTCCAGCACCCGGCACTTCAGGTGGGCCTCGAGGTTGCGTTCCTGGCTGGGCGACAGGGCGTGGTTGAAGATCACCACGTCGGCGCCGGTGGCCTCCACCGCCTCGCGGATCTCGTCGGCCTTGCCGGCCCCGACAAACAGTTTCGGGTGCGGCCGGTCGCGGGAACCCCGCACCACCGCCTGGATCTCGGCCCCGGCGGAACGCACGAGCTCGTCGAACTCCTGGGCCTGGGCCTCGATATCGGGGTTGTCCCCGATGTTCAGCGCGACCAGGACGGCCGCGTTGCCAACGGCGGCCTCGCCGCCGCTCTCCGGACGCTCAAACAAGCCGGGGACCCGTCGTCATCAGGACTCGGCCTCCGCGGAGGCGGCCGCCTCGCCCTCGAGATTCATGTTCACCTGCCGGGCCGGGACGATCGTGGAGATGGCGTGCTTGTACACCATCTGCGAGACCGTACTGCGCAGCAACACCACGAACTGGTCGAAGGATTCGATCTGCCCCTGCAGCTTGATCCCGTTCACCAGGTAGATGGAGACCGGGATCCGGTCCCGGCGCAGCGCATTCAGGAAGGGTTCCTGCAACATTTGCCCTTTGGCCATCGGTGCGTTCCTTGATCGTTATTATTGGTTCGCGAGCCGCGCGAACGACTCTTTGCCGGCCCGCCGGTCGGCTTACCTGAAGCGTAGCATACCGGCTGCGGGTCGCCGTTCAACGCCCGGTCCGGCGTTATCCGGACGTCACCGCCGTCGCCGGCGCAGTACGAGCCGCGTCGATCGCCTCCAGGGCCTGCGACAGATCCGCGTGCTCCGCGTTCAGCCGCGCATGCAGCGGAAAGCGCCGCAAGCCGGTGAGCTGGCGCTTGGCCAGTTGCCGGGTCGCGGCGATGGCGCGTTCGCGAAAGGTCGCAAAGTCGTACTCCCCCGCCAGCCACTGCCAGCCCTGGCGATAGCCCACGGCCCGCTGCGACGGGTGCTCTGCGGTCAGTCCGGGCCGCCGGGTCAGGGCCATCAGCTCGTCGACGAATCCCGCCTCGAGCATCGCGTCGAAGCGCTGGGCGATCCGCGCCCGCAGGCGCTCCCGGTCCTCCGGCCACAGCGCCAGCGAAACCCAGCCGGCCGGGACCTGCGCGGCCGCCCCCTGCTGGAAGCTCGACAGCGGCCGCCCGCTCGCCGCATAGACCTCCAGCGCGCGCAGGATGCGTTGCGGATCGTTCGGATGGATGCGCGCGGCCGCAGCCGGGTCCACATGGGCCAGTTCGGCATGCAGGGCCGCGGCACCCTCGTGCGCCAGGCGGGCGCGCACGGACGCGCGCACCGTGTCCGGCACCGGCGGGATCGGGTCGAAGCCGTCCAGCAACGCGCGCAGGTACAGCAGCGTCCCGCCCGCCAGCAGCGCGACCCGGCCGCGCGCATGGATGGCGTCGATCGCCGCGCGGGCATCGCGGGCGAAATCGGAGGCGTTGTAGGTGTCCTCCGGGTCGCGGATATCCAGCAAGTGGTGCGGGACCCGGGCCCGCTCAGCCGCGTCGGGCTTCGCCGTGCCGATATCCATGCCGCGGTAGACCAGCGCGGAATCCACGCTGACGATCTCCGCGTCCAGGGCCTCGGCCAGCGCCAGCGACAGCGCGGTCTTGCCGCTCGCGGTGGGGCCGGCCAGCAGCACGACTGGCGGCCGGCCCGCTTCCAGTCCGGCCATCAGCGCCCTCGCAGGAACAGGCGATCCAGCGCCGAGTGGTCCAGCTCCACCCAGGTCGGGCGACCGTGATTGCACTGGCCGGAACGCTCGGTGGCCTCCATGTCGCGCAGCAGCTGGTTCATCTCGGGCAGGGTCAGGCGCCGTCCCGAGCGCACGGAACCGTGGCAGGCAATGGTGCCCAGCACCGCGTTCATCGCGCCCTCGGCCCGATGGCTGTAGCCCACCGCGGCCAGGTCGGCCAGCACGTCGCGCACCAGCTGGGCCGTATCCTGCCCGCGCAGCAGGGCCGGCGCCGCACGCAGGGTCAGGGCCTCCGGACCGGCCCGGTCCAGCTCGAAGCCAAGCCCGGCCAGGAGGTCGGCGCGTTCCTCCGCCAGTTCCGCCTCGGCCGGGGTGACCTCCAGGGTCTCCGGTACCAGCAGCGGCTGCGAGGTCACTCGCGCCCCCTCCCACTCGCGCTTGAGGCGCTCGTAGGTGAGGCGCTCGTGGGCCGCGTGCATGTCCACCACGATCAGGCCACGGGCGTTCTCGGCCAGGATGAAGGTCTCGGCCACCTGGCCCAGTGCGAACCCGAGCGGCGGCATGGAGTCGGCATCCGGGTCCGTCGCGGATGCCGTCGGCGCGGCGGCCGACGGCTGTTCGTAGGCGGCTGGTCGGGCCTCGGCCACCGCCGACGCCCCGCGGAACTCGGCCCAGGCCGCGCCGAAGCCCGGGTCGCGCCCGGACGGCTCCGGTCGCGCTTCGCGGGGCGGCGCGTACCCGCCATACCCGCCACCGGTGCCCGGCACGCCGAGCCCGGACAACGGGCGGTCCGTCGGTACCGGGCGGGACGCCTCCTGGCCTGCGAAGGCCGGCGCTCCCCGCGACTCTGGCACCGCGGCGGCATGCCCGGCGTCCCCCGGGCGCAGGCCCGCCAGCGCCTTGTGCAGGCTGTGGAAGATGAAGTCGTGGACCATGCGCGATTCGCGAAAGCGCACCTCCTGCTTGGTCGGGTGCGCGTTCACGTCCACCTGGGTCGGATCCAGCTCCAGGTCCAGTACGAACATCGGATGGCGGCCATGGTAGAGCACGTCCTGATAGGCCTTGCGCACGGCCGCGGCCAGCACGCGATCGCGGATCGCACGGCCGTTGACGAAGAAGAACTGCTGGTCGGGCTGGGCCCGCGACTGGGTCGGCGAGCCGAGCCAGCCGGACAGCGCCAGCCCGGCGCGCTGCTCGTCCACCGGCGTCGCGTGCTCCAGGAAGGCATCGCCCAGCAGGGCGCGTACTCGTTCGGCCGGGTCTTCGGTGGCCGGCAGGTCCAGGGTCACGCGATCATTGTGGCGCAGGGTGAAGGCCACCTCGGGGCAGGCGACGGCCTGGGTGCGGATCACGTTCTCGCAGTGGTTGTATTCGGTGCGTTCGGTGCGCACGAATTTGCGCCGCGCCGGGACGTTGAAGAACAGGTCGCGGACCTCCACCGTCGTGCCCACCGGGTGCGCCGCCGGTGCGGCCTCGCGAAAGACGTCGGAGCCGTCCCCGGTCAGGCGCCAGCCATTGCGCTCGCCGTCGACCATGGAGGTCAGCGAGAGCCTGGATACGGAGGCAATGGACGGCAGGGCCTCGCCGCGGAACCCCAGGGTGTGCAGGGCCTCGAGGTCGTCCATGCAGGCGATCTTGCTGGTGGCGTGGCGCGACAGGGCCAGCGGCATCTCGTCGCGATAGACCCCGCTGCCGTTGTCGCTGATCTGGATCAGCCGGACACCACCCTGCTCCAGGCGCACGTCCACTCGCGTCGCGCCGGCGTCCAGGGCGTTCTCGAGCAGTTCCTTGACCACCGAGGCCGGGCGCTCGATCACCTCGCCGGCCGCGATCTGGTTGATCAGTTGTTCGGAGAGCTTTGCGATCGCCACGGGCGACACCTGGGGACAGAAAACCGGGTGCCTAGCCTAACCGGGGCGGCGCCGGAGTGCCTAGGGAGACGCTGATTGAATCGCACGTCCGCGTTGGTGCCCCCTGTTTTCCGAGACAAGGCGCGTCGTGCAGCGGGTAGTGGTTCTACCCGCAAGCGGCGCAACGCAGGATCGGGGAACAGGGGGCACCA